>CAWFWW010000006.1:0-211694 GCA_963819615.1 uncultured Alphaproteobacteria bacterium | reverse complement strand
TTGCGGGAGCCAGATTTGAACTGACGACCTTCAGGTTATGAGCCTGACGAGCTACCGGGCTGCTCCATCCCGCGGCAATATCTGCAAGACCCTGTTTCACGCGCCTTCCGGCTGAGCCAAGAAATGCAGGAAACTGTGCTTGAGTGGCTGGGGTGTAGCAACATGCATCGCGCTTGGGAACCCCATTCGTTAAAATATTTTCGGGAGCAGTTTTGTCAATTTTTCATGTTCACAAATCCGCAGTTACCTCATCTTCCCGCCAGACATGCCCGCCCAGATTGAAACCATATGTAAAATCCTAGATCTGCCCCGAACAAATACACCGCTGTAATACGCCATTAACCAAAAAGCCAGTTTTGGAAACGCTTTCGAAACAGTTGCCGCCTTACTGTCCATTCCAAGGCACGCGTTTCTCCAAAAGGGAAAGTGTCCAGGTCGTCCGGGATCAGGTACTGCGTACCCGGATGCCAGTTTGCTCGGGGAGCTTCTCGATCGAGAGTGGCTCCCCGTTCGTTTTGGTGCCAAACCATGCCGCCCGAATGCCGATACGAAAACGCCATGACCCAACCAATCAGCCCCAACGCCACCCGCAAATTCGACGTCATTGTTTGTGGCAGCTTGCACCTCGATATCGTCGTGACCGCACCGGCACTGCCCAAGATTGATGAAACAGCGGTTGGCAGCGCCTGGAAGCAGGTGTGTGGTGGCAAGGGCGGAAATCAGGCAGTGCAGGCCGCGCTGGCAGGCGCAAAAACAGCGATGATCGGCCGCATCGGTGCAGACGGTTTTGGCGCAAGGTTGAAGCAAAATCTCGTTCGAGCAGGCGTTGACGCAAGCCAAATTTCAACAGACCTGAATTCTGGGTCAGGAATGAGTGTCGCCATTCTTCAGGCCAATGGCGACTATGGTGCGGTCATCGTATCTGGCTCCAATCTTGCCATTGAACCTTCGGGTCTTGCCGGCCAGTGGACTGCATTGGGCGGCGCAAAAATCCTCGTTCTGCAAAACGAAATTCCCGAAGCTTCAAATATCGCGGCAGCAACGATTGCCCATACCCAAGGCGCAATGGTCGTCTTGAATGCAGCGCCCGCCCGCACACTGTCGCAAGCTTTGCGCAAACTCGTTGATGTGCTTGTCGTCAACCGCGTTGAAGCAGAAGCGATGTGTGGATTGCAGGTCCAAGATCGCAAATCCGCAATAGAAGCCATGCCAGCACTTCGCGATGCCAATAAATCTGTTATCGTGACGCTTGGTGGAGCAGGCCTTGTTGTCGGTTCGCCGAATGGCGACTTGGCCGAAATTGAAGCCTTGCCCGTCGCCGTGACATCAACCCATGGTGCCGGTGATTGCTTTGTGGGCGTGCTCGCATCGTCGCTGGCCGCAGGCAACCCGCTTGTTGAAGCATGCCGGATGGCCAATACGCAGGCTGCCGCTTTTGTATCCAGAAATTGATGGAGTAATTTGAGCATGTTGAGATTTGTTGATCCCGTCATATCCGCCGACCTCCTTTATGTGCTGATGTTGATGGGCCACGGCGACGATATTGTTATCTGCGATGTCAATCACCCGGCGGTGACCATCGCCAAGGAAACGACATACGGAAAGTTGCTTGATCTCGCGGGCTGCACCATTCCGGAAGCGACAAGGGCCATCCTCAAACTGATGCCGCTGGATACCTTTGTCGAGCAGCCAGTGATGCGCATGCGCGTCGTCGGCGACCCCGATGCAATTGTGCCAATTTTCGGAAAAATGCAGGAGGTGCTGGATGAGAGCGAACAGCGCCCAGTAAACATGGGCGCCTATGACCGCTTTGATTTTTACGCCGCAGCCAAAAACTCGTTCGCCATTGTCAGGACGTCAGATCCAGGTCCATATGGCTGCTTCATATTGCGCAAAGGCGTAATATAGCGGACTTCATCAAACGGGAGATCGTGCAGCAGTCTGGCAGGCCCCAAGTCAAAACTCATAGCCTCGCCGCACTACGCAGCCAGACGATGGAGATTGTTGATCAGCATCTCGATGTCAAAGGGCTTGTTCAGGATTCCCGTCACCCGCACGTCACGCAGAAAGTCCGCAGACCCGTCGACTTGCTCGCTATCTTCAGCGAGTATGATCGTCTGGGAATGGCATCCCGCTTTGCGCAAGTCCGCGCAAACGCCCATGCCATCGATCAGGGGACGCTTGAAATCCAGAATTACAATGCTGTCTGAGTTCTTTAGCGCTTCGGAAAGTACCGTCGCGGGTTCACGAAGAATGTGGCACTGTCGGCCGGCGCCTGCCAAATAATTCTGCAATCCTTTGCCGCGTTCCGTCCTGTTGCCCGGTGCCACGACCACGCCATGCGGCCCGACTTCGTCCAGCAAACTGAGGATACGGCTGGGTTCTGTGGGCTTTGAAAGCACCCCCAACGCGCCATTTTCAATCGCCTGGTTCAACAGCTGCTCAACGCTGTAACCTGTCATCATGATCACATGTGCCTCAGGCTTCATGCGGCGAATTTCGATGAAGCTTTCCACGCCGTTTTTGCCCGGCATCATGACGTCCATGAATGCGATGTCGAAATTCTGCCGCACATAAGCATCAATCGCCGCCTCGCCAGAATGCACCGCCAGCGCCCGGTGTCCCTCCATCACGAACAGCTCCGCCAATGACAGTGCATTGTCAGTGTCGTCATCAGCGATAAGAATGTCCAAAGACCGTGCCATGAAAAGCTCTCCCCAACCTCATGATTTGGTAACTATCAGTCACATGTTGTAAAGCCGGGCTTAAGGCAAAGCCTCGATTTGCCTGCAAAACCGTTTAAAGTTAATCGCAACTTGAAGCCATCCGCTTCAATCTGTTTCACGCCAGGAGTCCCGCATGATCCGTCACACCGTCGTCTTCCGCCTCAAGCATCCAAAAGGCTCGCCCGGTGAGCGGAAATTTCTTGAAGACGCCACGGTACTCGCCTCCATTTCCACAGTGAAAAAATTCGAACGCCTGAAACAGGTCAGCGCCAAGAACAGTTTCAACTTCGGCTTCTCCATGGAATTCGATGATCAAGCCGCCTATGCCACCTATAACAATCACCCGGTCCACGTCGCTTATGTCCGCGATCAGTGGATTCCGAATGTCGCGGAATTCATGGAGATCGACTACGTCAGCATTTGATCAATACGCAAAGTCGCGGAACACCCGGCTCACATCGCCTTTCCACGGGCCGTGATAAAGCTCCAGCAGCGCATCGGCCGATGTCTTGCCCGTCGCCACTGTTTCATCCAGCGTATCGAGGAACGAAGCTTCCGTATTGCCCTTGCAGCCTTTCATTTCTCGCTCCGACAATCCTTTGCGCGAAATCGCCAGCACGTCCCGCGCCACCTCGCGAACCGTCCGTCCACGGATTATTGCGCTAAGCCCCCGCGCCGGCACGTCATCGCGCAATGCCTGTCGTTCCTCCGCTGTCCACGGCTTCACCAGATCCCACGCCGCATCAAGCGCGTCCTGATGATACAGCAGCCCAACCCAGAACGCCGGCAGCGCACACAATCGCCGCCACGGCCCGGAATCCGCACCGCGCATTTCCATATACCGCTTCAAGCGCACCTCCGGAAAAATCGTCGTCAGATGATCCGCCCAGTCTTTCATGTTCGGCTTCTCACCCGGCAACTGCGGCAGCTTGCCATCAAGGAATGCACGAAAACTTTCGCCCGCGCAATTGATGTATTTACCACCCCGCATCACGAAATACATCGGCACATCGAGAGCATGATCCACATAGCGCTCAAAACCCATGCCGCTCTCAAACGCAAACGGCAGCATGCCTGACCGCGCCTTGTCAGTGTCGGTCCACACATGCGAACGGAACGACAGAAAGCCATTGGGCTTGCCTTCCAGAAACGGTGAATTTGCAAACAGTGCCGTAGCAATCGGTTGCAACGCCAGTGAAACGCGCAGCTTCTTCACCATGTCGGCCTCATCGCCGAAATCAAGATTGACCTGCACCGTACAGGTCCGGAACATCATGTCCCGCCCCATCGTTCCAACCTTGTCCATGTAAGGCGCCATGATTCCATAACGGCCTTTCGGCATGACCGGTGTTTCCGCCCGCGTCCATGTCGGTGACGCGCCAAGCCCGAGAAATCCGACGCCCAGCCCGTCGCCCACTTCGCGCACTTGTTTCAAATGGTCATGCACCTCTTCGCAAGTGTCATGCACGCAATTCAAAGGCGCTCCCGAAAGTTCAAACTGCCCGCCCGGTTCCAGCGAAATATTGGCCAAGCCCTTGGGATCGGCCAGCGCAATGATGTTCTCACCTTCATAAACCCCCTGCCACCCAAACCGGTCACGCAAACCTTCGAGCAGCGCCTTGATCGAACGCGCGCCATCATAAGGCACCGGACGTAGCGTATCTGTGAGAAATGCAAACTTCTCGTGCTCCGTCCCGATCCGCCAATCCGCGCGCGGCTTCATTCCAGCCTCGAAATAGCCAATCAGTTGCGTCTTGTTTTCAATGATGGCCTTGGAGTCCGCCGTCTCAGGTGTAGGTCCGCTCAAGCAATGATCCTTCAACTTTCCTCCCCCGCTTGCGGGGGAGGTGGCGACCCCGGCCATGAGCCGGGGGTGACGGAGAGGGCAAATGCAATGGACGCGCCCTCTCCGTCACTCGCTGCGCTCATGACACCTCTCCCGAACGCGGGAGAGGAACGAATGTTCATCTAACCATGTCGCTGCAAACCGGCAAGCAACAAAATGTGATGACGGTCATTACATTTTATGACCAGTCCCCCATCACCGCCTGCACCAGGGTGAGCGCAACTACAGCCGCCGTATCCGCCCGCATGATCCGTGGCCCCAGCCCAATCGCCGTGACAAAAGGAAGCGACTTCAACAACCCACGCTCCTCCTCAGTAAACCCGCCCTCCGGCCCGATCAAAACCGCAGCAGGCGTACCCAATCCGCGCAAAACAACCAGCGGATCTCCAATCGCCGCAGTCTCATCGCAATAAACCAGTGCGCGTCCAGCGTCCCATTCCCGCAAGACCGTAACCAGCTTCGCAGGATCCAAAACCTCTGGCACATAAACCAGATTGCATTGCTCCGCCGCCTCCACCGCATTGGCCCGCATGCGCACAATATTAACGCGTTCCGCCACCGTCCGCGCCGTCATCACTGGCCGCAACCGCCGCGCACCCAGTTCGGTTGCCTTTTGAACCATATAGTCAAGCCGCGCATGTTTCAGCGGCGCGAACAGGAAATCCACATCCGGCGGCGGCATTACAGCGCTCAACAACCGTTCACACCGCAAAGTCACCAGCTTCTTTGACACCGTCGCAAGATACGCCAGCCACTCCCCATCCCGCCCGTTGAACACCTGCACGGCATCGCCCGCCACCAGCCGCAAAACACCCGTCAGGTAATGCCCTTGCTCGCGCGTCAGCGCCACATCCTCCGTTGCCGAAAGTACTGCATCCACCATCAGCCGGGGTGTAGTCTTGACCATCCCGCTCGTGTATCACGCGCACCATGATGAATGCCAGCATCGCCGATGCATCACCCCAAAACTGGGTCACCCGCTTTCTGCCGGAAGGCGCACATCCATATGCGCAGCTCATGCGCCTTGATCGGCCTATTGGCTGGTGGCTGTTGCTCATCCCCTGCTGGTGGGGTCTATCCCTGGCGCATATCGAACAAGGCAAGTCACCGAATTTCTGGTACGCCGCACTCTTCCTCGCAGGCGCCATCATCATGCGCGGCGCCGGCTGCACAATCAACGATATCGCCGACAGAAATTTCGATGCACTAGTCGAACGCACCAGAAACCGTCCCATCCCATCAGGCCGCATATCAGTCACCCAAGCCCAGATCTTCCTTGCAATCCAACTCCTCGCAGGCCTCGCAATCCTGCTGCAGTTCAATTCCTTCACCATCATCCTCGCAATCGCTTCTCTCGCCATTGTCGCCATTTACCCCTTCACAAAACGCTTCACCTATTACCCGCAAGTGATTCTGGGACTTGCATTTAATTGGGGTGCACTTCTCGGCTGGGCCGCGATCCATGGTTCACTGAACATCATCCCATTGCTTCTTTACGCATCGGGAATCTTCTGGACCCTCGCTTACGACACCATCTACGCGCATCAGGACAAGGAAGACGACATCCTCATCGGCGTCAAATCAACCGCTCTGAAATTTGGCGACCGAACTCCAAAATTCCTCATCGTCTTTTTCGCAATTGCTATTGCCCTCCTCCTCGCTAGCTTCATCATGGCAGAAGCCACATGGCCCGCTTACATCGCCCTCGCCGCAGCCGCTCTCCACGCCGCCTGGCAGGTAACCCGCTTCGACGGCGATGATCCAAAACTCTGCTTGAAATTGTTCAAGTCAAACCGCACATTTGGCCTTATCATCCTCACCGGACTCCTTTTGGATATTTTCATCACATGATCGACGAACTCCTCACCGTCGCCTCCGACGTCGTTTCCCGCGCCATGAAGAAGGGTGCGACCGCAGCCGATGCGCTTGCTGTCGAAGGCGGCTCCACTGACGTGTCAATCATCCATGGCAAGGTCGAAAAACTCGAGCGCTCTGAATCCCGCGATATCAGTTTGCGCGTATTTGTCGGCGAAAGCGCCGCCACCATTTCCGGCAGCGTCTTCACCAATGAAGCGCTAAGCACCCTGGTCGAGCGCGTCATCGCCATGGCCAAACTCGCTCCCTCCGATCCCTTCGCTGGCATCGCGGAAAAAGAGCTGCTCGCCACCAAGACGCAAGACTTCGATCTCAAATCGAAAGACGAGATCAGCGCCGAACAACTCCAGCGCATGGCGGAAGAAGTTGAGCAAACCGCGCTCGCCATTCCAGGCGTCACCAAAAGCTCAGGCGCAGACGCATACACAGGCCAAGGCGGTTTCGGCCTCGCCACCTCCAACGGTTTCGCCAAAGGCTATGCCCGCAACAGCGTTGGCTTGAGCATTTCCGTAGTCGCTGGCGAAGGCACCGCGATGGAGCGGGACTATGACGGCCACGGCGCTGTCTATCTCGAAGACCTCGAAACGCCGGAGAAAATCGGCCGCACCGCAGGCACCCGCGCCGTCAAACGCCTCAACCCGCGCAAGATCAACTCGCAAGCCGTGACTATCATCTATGACTGGCGCGTCGCCACCAGCCTCACCAGCCACCTCCTCGGCGCCATCAACGGCGCCGCCATCGCCCGCGGCACCAGCTTCCTCAAGGACGATCTCGGCAAGCAGCTCTTCAGCAAACACATCAACATCATCGAAGATCCACATCGCAGTCGCGGCCAATCCTCAAGACCTTTCGATGGCGAGGGCCTGCCCACGATCAAACGCAAGATCATCGACAACGGCATGCTCCCCATGTGGACGCTTGACCTCCGCTCCGCCCGCAAGCTCGGCCTCAAGCCCACCGGCCAAGGCTCGCGCGGCGGCCCCGGCACATCCAACATCTATCTGGAAGCCGGGTCCCAATCCCCCGAAAGCCTAATCAAGTCGCTCAAAAAGGGTTTTCTCGTCACCGAATTCATCGGCTCCACCATCAACCCCGTCACCGGCGACTACAGCCGTGGTGCATCTGGCTACTGGATCGAAAACGGCGAAATTGCCTACCCCGTCAGCGAAGTGACCATCGGCGGCAACCTCAAACAAATGTTCAAAGCTGCAATCCCGTTGAACGACCTGAAAATCCGCAGCTCCTTCTCCTCTCCATCAATCCTCATCGAAGGCATGACCATTGCAGGGAAGTAAGTTTCACAATTCCAAAATTGAAATCCGTCATCCCGGCGAAAGCCGGAACCCAGGCTTTCCGACACCCGACTGGTTGGCAGTCTGGTTCCCGGTTTTCGCCGGGATGACATTTTTAGTTCAGACAACATTCCATGAATGAACCCGATCTCCCCCTCCTCCAATCCGCCATCCGCGAAGCCGGCGCCATGGCCCTAGCTTTGCTCAAGCAAGGAGTCACCGTATGGAACAAGCCCGATGGCTCCGTCCTCACCAATGGCGATCTCGTCATCGATGAATTCCTCAAATCCACTCTCACCAAAGTCCGCCCCGGCTACGGCTGGCTCTCCGAAGAATCCCCGGATGATCAGACGCGCCTCGGCAAACAGCGCGCCTGGATCGTCGACCCCATCGATGGCACGCGGTCTTTCGCGCGCAATGGCACCAGTTGGTGCATCGGTGCAGCACTGGTCGAAAACGGCAGGCCATTGCTCGCCTGCGTATTCCACCCGCAGCTCGGCCGTTTCTATTCGGCCGAACGTGGCAAAGGCGCTTACCTCAATGATCAAAAGCTCACGCTCACGCCGCAAGATCCTGGCCTGAAGCAGCTCCGCGTCATGGGCACCAAATCCTTCGTCACCAAACTGGAGCGCCAGGGCGCAATCATCATCCCGCCGGGCGACACACCACTCCTCGCGCGTTTCGCGATGCTTGCCTCAGGCGAACTCGACGCCGCAGTCTCCATCGGCCCAAAAAATGACTGGGACCTCGCCCCCGGCGAATTGCTGGTGACCGAAGCCGGCGGCACCGTCACCGAACTCCACGGCAATCCGATGCTGTACAATCAACAATCCCGGCAGCAACCGGGCCTTGTCGCCGCAGCCTCGTCGCGGCATAAGTCGGTCCTCAATTGTCTGGAGCCAGCATGAAAGCCAAAAAACCCGAACCTCAGGAACAGCTGCTGCACATGGTACTTGGCGGCGAACTCAACGATGTCACCGACATCGAATTCAGGGACCTGGGCAAACTCGACGTCGTCGGCTTCTACCCCAACTACGCCACCGCCCACGTCGCCTGGCTCTCCAAAGCCCGCGAGACCATCGACAACGCCCAGATGCGTTACTTCATCGTCCACCTGCACCGCTTGCTCGATCCTGCGGATGACGGTGAGTGAAGTTGCGAACCTTTCTATAATCTTCTGATTCCCGCGAAGGCAGCGCTTCCAAAAAAAGATTGTCATCGCAGCGCTTGTCGCACTGCTGTCCGGTTAGGAAGAGCCTGTGGATTGGAAGTGTTGGATTTCAAGTCGAATATCTATTAGTTGCTCATTTTCAGCTCGAACTTCAAAGAAAATTGTCATCCTCGCGCTCGCCGCGAGGAACCATCGATCCGCTTGGTGAGATGCTCAGGTGAGCGAAGCGTGTTTCGCTCGGAAAAATCCGCAGACGCAGTTTCACATGCGGTGAATTCGCCCTCAAACTCTTCCCTCCCGCTGCAACTTCCCGATCACAAACTCCGTACACGGATCAATTTTCCGCAGATCGCTCACCATTCGCCGCGCGGCAGTACAGTCATCAACCATCTGCGCCACTAGATTTTCAACCGACCGGAACGTCTTGTCGCCCCTGATCAGGTCAACAAACGAAACCATCAGTGTCCGCCCATATAAATCTATATCTTGGTCCAGCAGGTAGACCTCAAGAAACGTTCGGTTGGTGTTGAACGTCGGCCGGTCGCCAAAGTACGCAGCCCCAACCCATGAAACACTGCCAGCCGCAGCCGCAGCATCCCGCACCTCAACCGCATAAATACCGCGGAATGGCTCGGCCCCCGGATCGACAATGATATTGGCCGTCGGAAAGCCGATCGTCCGCCCGCGCTTGTCGCCATGCACCACTTCGCCCATGACGATCCAGTGATACCCAAGTTCCCGCGCCGCCTCGCGCATGTGCCCGCGCCGCAAAGCACTCCGGATCGAAGAAGATCCAAATGGCGCACGCCCATCGCCGTCATCGGTCACCTGATCCACCACGCTCACGCCAAATCCATGGCGGCCACCCATCAATCTCAACGTCTCAGGCGTGCCCTTCCGCGCTTTGCCGAAGTGGAAATCATAACCCGTCACCACATGCGAAACGCCAAGCTGCTTGGCCAGATGCTCCGCGATGAAATCCTCGGGCAAGCTCGAGGCCATGGCCGCATCAAAATCCAGGCACAGAACAAAGTCAGCACCCAATGCCTTGGCCAACCGCGACTTCAGCGCCTTGGGCGTTAAGCGGAACACTGGCTCATGCGGCTTGAAATATGATCGCGGATGCGGCTCAAACGTCAAAAGCCCCCAGGCCTTGCCAGTACGGCGCGCCTCATCCCGCGCCACTGCGAGCAGTTCCTGGTGCCCCCGGTGCAGCCCATCAAAATTGCCAATCGCTACGACACTGTTCCTGTGCCGCAAATCAATCAAATCGACAGACGAATATTCGGTGAGCCCGCTCATATCTCGCAGCAGTTGGCGTCAGCAGCCGGGGAAGTCAAGATTTGTGGTTTAAACCGCACCCACCTCTCTCGAACATATCCAAATATGCCCTATGGAGCGTACGCTTTCAAGGACTAATTTCAATTTCAGAGAATTTATCGCCCAATCAGGTCGTCCACGCCAGTTCCGCCATAGTCGCGACCACCCGCGCTCCCGGCACCCGGCTTTGCACGGCCGCCACCGGATCGCCACCGGCCTCATTGATTCCCGAGGTAATCAGCACAGAAGCTAGCCCATAATCGGCAGCCCCTCGAATATCGGTGTCAATCCCGTCGCCAATCGCCAACACATCACCAGACGCAACAGCTGCTCTACGAACCTCCGACGCCTTGCGCAAAGCCAACTCATAAATCGGCGCATAGGGCTTGCCAGCCATCAAAACCTCGCCACCGAGATCTTCGTAAAGTTCAGCGATCGCACCAGCGCAATAGAGCAACCGCGCACCCTTGCGCACCACCTTGTCCGGATTGGCGCAGATTAGCGGCAGATGCTTGTCCTTGGCTGTCGCCGCCAGCCAGCGGTAATCCTCGGGCTTTTCGTCAAACTCATGCACCAGCCCGGTGCAAATGATGGCGCTCGCCTCGTCAAGATCAACCCGCTTGACGTTCAATCCTACAAACAGCGACAAATCCCGCGACGGCCCGATATGATATAGCTTGGCATGCTGCGCCATCAGTGTCCGCGTCACATCGCCCGACGTGACGATCACATCCCAGGCATCCCGCGCCACGCCAATCTCGTCCAGCTGATGTTCAACTCCCACATGGCTACGCGGTGAATTGGTCAAGAGCACAACCTGGCCGCCCGCCTTGCGATGATTCTGCAAGGCCTCAATCGCGGGGGCAAAAGGCGCGTAGCCATCGTGGATAACGCCCCACACATCACAGAACCAAACTGGAAATCTGGAAGAAAGCGTTTTCACGCCGCAGCGCCCATCCCTTGCTCCGGCTCAGGCTGAACATCGGTTTTCACCCGACGCGGCTCGGCAAACACGGGTCCTGAGGCGAATCGCGTGATCTTTGTCAGCTTCTGCACAATGCGCCGGTCAACGACGCCAGTAATCACAGTCTGAATGCGCACAGCCCTTGCACTTTGAGCGAATGAAACCAGCGCTGGGGAAGGCCCGTCCTGACCTCCCGCCGCCACGGCACCCAACGTCAGATAACGCACATTAAGTGTCGCCAACGGAGCCAGATCAATGCCCGCAATCGCCACGTTCGAAAGCGACAGATGCACGCCTGCCCGCGCCAGCTTCGCCAGGCCTTCAAGCCCTGCATCAGACAACCCTGCCAACATCGCATGCGGCAGTTCAAACACCAGGCCGCCAGCAATGTCGCTGTGCTCATGCATGTTCGTAAGGATACGATTGAGCGCACTGTCGGATTGCAAGGTCGAAGGCCCGATCGCCATGAAAATGTTCAAGGCCTGGTCGCGCTGCCGCAACCGCCTTAACAATTGCAGCGCTTCCCGCGCTGCATAAACGTCAAAATCAGATCGCAGTCCGGTGCGGTCCGCATGATGCAGCAACACGTCCTGCGTCACTTCTCCGCCTTCTGGCTTTGCCATGGCGAGATGCAAACGGTAATGCGCTGTCTTCGACGTGAAGAGATCAATCACGGGTTCCAGCGAAATCACCAATTGGTCCACCGGTGACCGCTCAACAGCGGCCGCCACGGGCTCGCTCTGGAACTGTCCATAGTTCATCGAATTCTCAAACCCGGTGACATTCGCCGCCGTCCTGGCTGGCAAGTCAACAACCGTCTCTTCCTCAAGTGCCTGTGGATAATCCTGATAGGCCTCACCGGCAGCAACCGGCTCCTTTGCTTGTGACCGCACAAAACTGTTTCCGGGATATGTCCGTTGCGCCACAAAACTCCGCGCCGACTGGAAATTGGTGACCGTCTGCACCGTCGTCCGCAGCTGCTCATTGAGCATGGCGTAACTCTCTTTGAGTTCCGCAAATCCTTGCGAAATTGTCGAAGCGTTGCGATTTGACATTTCACGTAATTCAGCCATTTCGTGGGAAAGGTTTTCACCTCGGCTGCGGTCATCGCGTAAGCGCCGGTCAAAGCTCGCAATATCGCTGCGCACATGATGGCGCACGCTCTTGAGTTCGCTCTGCTGCAATCCCTGCAGCAAGGCAAAGCAAACTATTGAAACGCCGGTCGAAAGACCAAGCCCCGCAATGACAGAATCTTGCGCCAGTGCCGCCGCTCAACACATAGATTGAACAGCCGAATGCGACACACGCACACACAACCATCACAGCGACCAACAACCAGCCGCGCGAACTCATTCAAAATTTCCCTTCGCCGCTTCGAATCACATCGGTAAACTAGTTGAGGCCGGGACGCAATGGAACACCAAACCCGCATTTTTGCCCGCAAGAATTGCACATTTTGGAAAATACGTGTGAATTCAATGGACTTGCCGACCAAGATGTGGCCCACCAATCCGATCCAGTCACTGCCGCAAGCCACACACTTTTGACCATGCAATAATTCGCCCGCTCAGGAAGTCCCTGGCCGGCGCGAACGGATGTCGAAACTACGCCTCTGCAACCGGTCCGAAAGTCGCCTCCCAGCCGTCATGATCGGCAATTCAAAGAAGCGATAAGATACCCAGACGACCAGCGGCAGAAGCAGCGCCGACATGCTGGGATAATCGACGAGATATTGTGCCTTCGGCGCAAGAAAAATCTGCTGCCAAAGATAAAGTCCGTAGGACGCCCGGCCAATTGCCGCAAGCCAGCCACGGTTTATAACCCATTTGAATCCATTGTTGTACATGGAGCCAAAAAACATCGACGGCAGAAAAACCAGATCCGCGAGATGGCTGATCACCCCAAATTCAGCGGGTACCGGCAAGACGCTTTGTATGATGATCCCGCACAGAGCTGTCGGCGCCACCCATTTCGGCAGCCGTATCGGTTTCCGCCTCTGCAACAGGGCAAAACACACGCCGATGGCAAGATACGCAATGGCAGATAGATAGGGTATGACGAATGAAACCAGTATCAGCGCCGCGGCGATCGCCAGTGATGCGCCCAACCGCCGCGCAAATCCCAGCACCGCAAACGCGGCCGGCCATACAAGATAAAACTGCTCCTCAAAAGCCAGGCTCCAATAGTGCGCCAGCCACCAGTCACACTGTACAATATTGCAGGTAAACGTTGACGCAGCGAAAATGCTCGCACCCCCAACCTTGATTAGCCCGAATTGGGAAATCACCGCGACGACTGCAACAAGTAAAAGCATTGCAGGCAGAATCCGGCATGACCGGCGAACATAAAAAGCGGCAAGATTGACCGCCCCGTTCCGTTGCTCTTCTTTTTCAAGCAGGGTCGTGATGATGAACCCGCTGATGATGAAGAAGATGGGAACTCCAATCGAGCCGAACTTGTAAACGACGCGGGACAGGATCGCCCACAGGAAATCCGCCGGATTTCTGACCAGGATTGCTTCGGAAAACGATCCAGTCTTGAGTTCAAGGTGATAAAACAGGCTATGCAGCAACACCACGGACAAGGCGGCAATCGCGCGCCATCCGTCAATGAGTCCATCTCTTGAATGATTCGGTAATGATTAAAGTCAGGAAGCGTTACCACGCCACCGCCCCGCATTTCCATGCAAAGTGCAATTTACCCTAATTCACTGTTCCGAATATATTCAACCGCTTTTCCACTCTGTCAATTGTCTCCGATCGCACGGGCAAGTGCCGACCGTCTGTCAGATTCTGAAAAATGGTTTCTGAAGTCGCATTTCAAAAATAGTTTGCTATAACTTCACGAGAAAGAAATATTAGAATGAAATCTTAATGCTTCGCAAATCCCTGGCGACTGCTCTTGTGGCAGTTTTCTCCTTTGCCGCCGGTGTTTTTGGCGTTTATCGAGGCGATATCAACCTCGATTATATTCGCCGCGTCCTGCACTACAATCCTCTGCTGGCGAACTACAACCGGATCAATGAAACAACGGTCCTGGAGACCAACCAGCTGACGCTGGATGTGGAAACGTTCTCCGTCTCCGCGCTCGAAAAATCCTTTGCCAGCGGCGGCGGCGCAATTGCCGAACGCGGTGATGAACTCCTCATCATGTCGCGCACCGGTCACTTGTATTCATTCAGGAATGACCAGGTAACAACACTGCGGGCTGTTCTCGACAACAACAACGACGCTTACGAAAATTACGCGCGCTCACAAGGCTATTCGCCGGCACCCGGCAGCAATGTCGGTTATGCCGGCCTCGGCATGCGAAACCACGATCTGCTGCTGTTGCAGGACGGCACCCTGCTGGCATCGCAAACCTACTGGCAAACTGACAAGAAATGCGCGGTTGTCAGGGTCATGCGCCTCAACAACGACCAATGGGATGAAGTCGCCAAAACCAGTCCCTGCATTGGCTTGAGCGACAAAAAGGGAAAGCCCTTTGCAGGCCATCAGGCAGGCGGTCGCATGATTGAATTTGCGCCCGGCAAAATCCTGCTGACGACAGGTGACTTCAAGCAGGACGGCAGCAACCGCGTTGCCATCATAGACGAACCCGGTGTTCAATATAGCAAGACATTACTTGTCGATCTCGCCACCGGCAACGTCGAAGTCTTTTCCAGAGGTCATCGCAATCCCCAGGGGCTCCTGCGTGACGACAAGGGAAACATCTGGTCAACTGAACACGGTCCGGTCGGCGGCGATGAATTGAATGTCATTCGCCAAGGCGCGGACTATGGCTGGCCGCGCGCAACGCTTGGCCGCGATTGCATCGAATGCGACTGGCAGCAAAACGGCAGACAGGCGGGATTTGAGCAACCGGTCTATGCCTGGGTTCCTTCCATCGGTCCCAGCCAGCTCATTCAAGTCAACTCTTTCGCTCCGTCATGGGATGGCGACCTGCTGGTCGCAAGCATGAAAGCCGAAACGCTGCACCGCCTTCGCATTCAGGATGGCCGAGTGCAGTTTGATGAACCCGTCGTGATCGGTGATCGCATCCGCGACATGATCCAGCTGGCCAACCACAAAATTGCCCTATGGACGGATAGCGGCCGCCTTATCTTCTTGTCGAAACGCATTCAGCCAACACCGTCCGAGGAGATCATCGCAAAATTCCCCGATGCGGTCCGCACGGTGGCATCAGAATGCCGAACCTGCCACAGCTTTGACCCCGGAAAAACCCCGGTCGGTCTGGTCGGACTCTGGGGCATCGTCGGTTCGGAAAAAGCATCAACACTGTTTCCGGGCTATTCCAGCGCACTGAAAAACACAGGCGGCCAGTGGACGGCAGAAAGTCTCGACCAATTCCTCGCCGATCCGCAAAGCACAGTGCCTGGCACCTCCATGATGTATCCCGGGATCAAGGACGCAAAAACTCGCGCCGAATTGGTGCGGTTTCTCGCAGAGTTGAGGTAAATGGCTGGCCAGATATGGATTCTCCCGCTCCCAGATCAAGCCGATGGGGTACACTTCAACAAAGTAGGAAACTGCAAGCGACTTTTCCCCTCCATTGGGGGCGGCACGTCCCGGCCTTGATCCGGTATGGGGAGAGGTTCCTTGCGTGCCTGACAATGATCAGTGTGCAGATTAAAATTCAGGGTTCACCACATCACCGGATCTTCTCACAATGCCATTGTTGCGCAAATTTGCGGCAAAGTAAGCTTGGCAGGCATTCAAGACCTTTAATACGATTTAGAACCGCCCCTCACGCCACCGCCGCAAGCACCTTTGGCAGCTTGTCCATGAAAATCTCCTCGATCTGCTTCTCGTCAATGATCAATGGCGGCGACAATGCAATCGAGTCTGCGGTAACGCGGATCAGTATTCCAACATCGTGGAATGCCGTCTCCATCGCCTTGTAGGCGCGAAGCCCCGGCTTGCCTTCAACCGGCTTGATGTCAATCGCCGCGACCAGCCCGATTGTGCGGATATCCTCCACCAGGGGATTACCCTTCAGCGAAAACGCAGCATCTGCCCACACATTCTCGAGCTTCAGCGCATTTTCGAACAACTTCTCGTCGCGATAGATATTCATCGTCGCAACGCCAGCCGCCGCCGCTAACGGATGACCAGTATAGGTATAGCCATGGAACAGCTCGATCACATGTTCTGCATCACCCGACGCTTTCATGAACATGTCGTAAATCCCCTGCCGCGCCAACACACCGCCCATGGGTGCCGCACCAGACGTCACCCCCTTTGCAAATGTCAGAAGGTCAGGCACCACGCCAAAACGCTCCGCCGCAAAAGCATGGCCCAACCGGCCAAAGCCTGTGATCACTTCATCGAATATCAGTAATATGCCATGCTTGTCGCAAATCTCGCGCAGGCGCTTGAGATAGCCTTTCGGCGGCGGCAACACGCCCGTCGATCCCGCCATCGGCTCCACGATCACTGCGGCAATCGTCGAGGCGTCATGCAGCGCCACCAGCTTTTCCAGATCATCAGCCAGGTGACCACCCCATTCGGGCTCGCCCCGCGTGAAAGCCTGCTCCTTGCGGTTATAGGTATGTGAAATGTGATCAACCCCCGCCAGCATTGCGCCAAACCATTTCCGGTTCCCCACCATGCCGCCAACTGAAATGCCGCCGAAATTCACGCCATGATAGCCACGTTCGCGCCCGATCAACCGCGTGCGCGTGCCTTCCCCGCGCGCCCGGTGATAGGCCAGCGCCATCTTCAACGCCGAGTCAGCCGCTTCCGAACCCGAATTGCAGAAAAACGCATAATTCAAGTCTCCAGGCGCCATCGTTGTTAAACGCGAGGCCAGCTCAAACACTTTCGGATGCCCAAACTGGAACGTCGGCGCAAAATCAAGATCAGCCGCCGCCTGCGCAATCGCATCCACGATGGGCTTCCGGCAATGCCCTGCATTGGAACACCAAAGGCCAGCAGCGCCATCCAGTATGGGCCGCCCAGTCATGTCAAAATAATGCATGTCCTTTGCCCGCGCGATCATCCTGGGCCGCTTCTTGAACGACTTGTTGGGCGTGAATCCCATCCACAACGGCTCAAGGTTATTCGGCGACGGCTCCCACGGAGAACCGGTAATCTTCTTGTCGGGCTTGTTCATGGTAAACGCTCCAGCTGATAACACGTTCTAGCAGACCATTGGACCCTTGTGAATCCGCCAGGTAGACGGCCATGCGGGGGCCAGATTCAGCATTGCTTGCTAGTAACTCAAGTATGCAATAGTCGGGCACCGGGTATCAATGCATGCGAGAATCAGCACAATATCAGCCGGAGATCGACGGACTGCGCGCCGTCGCGATTATTTCAGTCCTGCTGTTCCATCTTGGCCTCAGCCAGTTCTCAGGCGGCTTTGTGGGTGTCGACGTATTCTTCGTGATCAGCGGCTATCTGATCTCGAGGTTGATCGTGACGGAAATCGAAGCCACTGGCCAATTTGGTTTCAAGCAGTTCTACATCCGTCGTAGCCGCAGATTGTTTCCGGCATTGTTCGTATCACTCGCTCTGACAACCGTTGGAGCCATCTTGCTTTTCTCCCCCGAAGATCTGACGCGCTTCGGTGGCTCGATTGCTTGCCTCCATTTTCAGCCTGTCGAACTTCTACTTCTGGAATGAAAGTGGCTACTTCGACGCTGACGCCGCAATCAAACCTCTGCTTCACACCTGGTCACTGGCGGTGGAGGAGCAGTTCTATCTGTTTTGGCCATTGTTCATGGTGTGGGCGATGAAATGGAAACACCGCGCATTGCTCGTCGTTGGGGCGGCGGGCCTGGCGAGTTTCGCTCTGAACGCAGTATTCATGGATTTGGCCAGTTCGCTCATCAAGGAAACCGACGCGATCGTGTTCTTCTTGATGCCGTTTAGGGTATTTGAGTTTGGAGTGGGCGCAGCGTTGGTTTGGATAATTCCACGGCTTCGCCTGACCCAGGCAATCGCAGAGATTTTGCTCGTGGCCGGATTGGTCATGATTATAGCCCCGGTTCTCACCTACGATGAAACAGCGCAGTTTCCTTACTGGGCTGCGCTGCCGCCTTGCCTTGGCGCAGCCAGCATCATTGTTTCGATCTCAAGGCCTGGTTGGGCCGCAATGCTGCTCAACAATCCAGTTGCGACCGCCATTGGCGCAATCAGCTACTCTCTCTATCTTGTTCACTGGCCGATCATGGTTTTTCTTCGCTATGTTGATTTGCGCGCCTTGGGTTATGTTCAAATGGCGCAAGCACTGGCGGCGTCCCTTGCATTGGGCGCAGCGATGCATCTGCTGGTCGAACGTCGCTTCAGATACCATCACGGTGAAACATCACGATCAATAAAACCGGCGGCATTGGCCTTCACCGGCCTGGCCACCCTGGTCTCGGTGCTTGGCCTTTCCATGCAACTGGGCAATGGCTGGAAATGGCGCATTCCGGTCGATCAATTGCATTCCACCAATCAGGAACTGCGCGAAGAGGAAAATTCAAAATTCTGTTCGGCAATTGACCCCTCAAAGCCAGCGAACATTTTCACCTGCCAACTGAACCGCAACAAGGCCAGGGACATCATCATTTGGGGCGATAGCCATGCGATGCACCTCGTTGGAGGCTTTGCCGCATCCTACCTGGATCACAACATTTATGTGCTGTATCAAGCAAGCTGCGTCCCCCAAAGCGGATTCGGTGGCTATGTCATGGCCAATCCTAGTCCTTACGTCCGGAAAAAATGCGTCGCGCGCAATGAGGCCGCGTGGGCCTATCTTTCCAAGTACAAGAGCTCCACCATAATCCTGACCAGTGCCAAACGCGACAAAGCCGCCCGGCAGGCATTGATCGCAGATGAGATGGCGGCAAAACTTCAAAGCGTTGGCCACCAAGTGGTCTACCTCGGCGATTTCATCCGGCCGAGCCGCAAACTGAATGATTGCCGCAGCGTTCCCGCATGGTTGATGTCGAACGCCAACATAAGCAAACGCTGCAGCCCAGTTGCAGCCAATATAAAAGTGGAACTGGCTTACAATCTGGCCGCAGCCGGAACGAGCAGGAACTTTATCAACCCGGCGGTGGTTCAATGCGGCTCGGGCAAGTGCCAGTACTTTGATGGCCCCAAGCCGCTCTTCCGTGACGATCACCACCTCAGTTGGGAAGGCGCACAGTATTTCATTGCAAAGTTGAAGCCAATGTTGCCCATCAAATAGTCAAGGCTGCAGCGTCACGCCGCTCCATACTCCTGAAAAAACCTGTTGAGCTTGGCAAATTCCTTCGCAGCGTCAAACTCAGTCTCCACCTTCGCCCGCCCATTCCGGCTGATCTTGCCCACCAGCTTCGGATCAGCCATCAGCTTCAGCACGGCATTGCAAATGCTCTCTGCGTCCGACGGTCGCATGAGCAATCCGGAATGGCCGTCTTCAATCAACTCACTCGTGCCGCCAACATTGGTGGCAATCACCGGCACGCCAACCGCCATCGCCTCCATCGCTGAAACCGGAACGCCTTCAACATAGCTTGGCAGCACAAACACATCGGATGCCGCCAAAACCTCGCGCACTTGCGCTTCAGTTTGAAAGCCCAGAAATGTCACATGATCAATCAGGCCAAGATCTCGCGCCAAAGTTTCAAGCGCCGCACGGTCAGGACCATCGCCGGCAAGCACCAGGCGAACGTCTGCGCCGCGCGACTTCAACAATGCAACTGCTTCAACCAGAAACGACAACCCCTTCTCGAACGAAATCCGCGCCACGCATAAAAGCTGCCTCACATCTGGCCTCGGCGGCCTGTAACCATATTTTCCGATTTCAATTCCGCAATGCGCGATGCGGAACGGCCTCGGATCTTTCATCTTCGAGAACAACATCAATTGGCTGCGGCAGAAATGGCTGATGGAGCGCGTGAACCGCGCCCGCCGAACTTTCTCGCCGACCTTCGCATTCTCCGCATCAAAAAACACAGGCCAGCCATGAAACGTAATGCTGTAGCCAATGCCCAGAAGCTCCGCCGCCAGCATGGTGACT
Source organism: uncultured Alphaproteobacteria bacterium (assembly GCA_963819615.1). Taxonomy (GTDB): domain Bacteria; phylum Pseudomonadota; class Alphaproteobacteria; order Rhizobiales; family Aestuariivirgaceae; genus Aestuariivirga. Next base: position 191,506 of record CAWFWW010000006.1, on the reverse strand, counting down.
GTCCCGCTCTGATCGCCAATGTGATTGTGCAAATGCGTGATCTGTTTCCGCTTGGCAACATCGGCCGCAAGCACGGCTTCGATGAAATAGGCGGCTTGCATCAGCATGCCTTTGACGCCGGGCTTGGCCGTGGTCCACGCCAAACACAAGCTGCGAAAAAACCGGCCTGGTGAACTCAGCGCTGCCTTCGCCATCACCGATCCCGCTTTCAATGCGCCGGCTGGAATGAGGAACGAGGTTACGCCGCGCCATTCATCCATCAGCACCGGCGTCGTTTCGGATGGCTTCGGCGTCCACACCGAAATCACGTCGACATGAGTCCCGGCCTCGCGGATCGCCTTGATCTCGCGCCGGATGAATGTGTCCGTGTGCCCGGGAAAGCGATGCAGCACATAGGCAATGCGGATCGGCAAGGTGTCAGCCATAGGTTTTCTTGACGCTCTCGGCATAACTCACGGTCTGCTTCCATCCGAGTTCGCGTTCAAGCTTCAATGGCTTGCAAACAAGTGGTTTGAACTGGGCCTTGAATCTCCGTTCAGCGAGAAAACTCGGCAGCTGCCCTCGCAATCCAAACGCCTTGCGGCTCATCCACGAAGTCGTCTTTGCAACCAGCAATCCAAGCCAGTAAGGAACCGGAATGCGGACGCCGCGCTTGCCTGATTTCTTGAGAAAATCGCCGGCATAACGCCATGCTGAAATGCCTTCGCTGTCAATCAGGTTGTATTCGGTCGAACCCGGGTTGGTGGACTCCGTTGCCAACACCACGCTGTTGGCGCAATTCTCGACATAGCTCAACGGCAGGACATTCATCGGCCCGATGACCAGCATGATCTTGCCAATCTTGCGCCCCATGCCTGCGATTTCAGCATGATCCTTGCCCCAGATGAATCCAGGTCTCAGCGAAATCAACTGATACCCATGTGCTTTCGCATGCCGCGCCGCGATCCGCTCCTGCCAAAGTTTTGCGATTGCATATCCGCCCATGTCATAGATATTGTCATCAAGCGCCGACTCTTCGTTCAGCTCGCTCCTCAGTCGGTCCCAGTCGTAAACCACAAAACTGCTGATCAGCACCACTTTCTTGATGCCCGCCTTGGCAACAGCATCCAACAGCCTTTCCGTGCCGCCAACGGTTGCGGCAAATTGCGCGTCTTCTGAACCGCTCGTCGCCGCAGCGACATGCAGCACCACGTCAACGCCGGCCATCATCTCATTGAGGCCTTTCGGCACCCGAAGATCGATCCGGTGCAGCGCCACGCGATCAGCCCATGATGGCGCACGCGCTGCGGGCCTGATCAGCGCCACCACATCATGATTGCGCGCCAGCAACTGCTCAACCACGTTTGAACCAAGAAATCCATTCGCCCCTGTTACAAGTATTTTCATAAGTCATGCTCCCGCGAGCACATGGCTTCGACAAGAAACTGCGTCGCCTCAAAATCATCAATAGTTGCATAAGCCAAGCTGCGGTCGCCCAGGCTCTGATAGCAATTGCGCAAGTAATCCTCGAGCCCGTCATAGCGGGCAGCACCCGAAAACTTCCGGTAAAGTCCGGCAACCGAGGTCTTCGCAATCGCCATGCCTTCGGCAACGCCGTCGCGCAAAGTTGCGATCGGTGCAGCCCCGCCCCGCAACTTGCGGAAGGAAACCCGCGGCGGCTCAAACAGGTTTGCCTCGCCTTGGCCTTTGGTCCCGATTACTCGCAGCCAAAATCCATTGGGCTGGGCATTGCCGCTGAAGCTCAAATAAGCCAGCGCTTTATCCGATTGCAGCACAGCGCGGAATTCATCTGCGAGCGCTGCTTTGTCTCCGGCCTGGTTCTTCCACAGCGTCTTGGTCTTCGCGGTGTTGCCGATGAACATCTGCGCAATATAGGTCATGTGCGTGATGAAATCACCGACCACCCCGCCGCGCATCGTGGCGCTGAAATGCGGGACATTGTTGTCGCGATAAATGCTGCCTTCGCCATGGATTGCAATGTGCACTTCAATCTGCACTTCGATGAGATCGCCATACGCACCGGCCATGTGCATGTCATGCAGTCTCTTCACCGATGAATGACAGCGGTAATTCTGGTTCTCGATCAGCATCACGCCTTGGCTTTCCGCCAGCCGCCGCAGCACGCCGAATTCCTGGAAACTGCTGGTCAGCGGTTTTTCGACAATGACATTGTGGCCCGCTTCCAGGCAATATTTTGCCAGCGCAAAATGCGATTGCGGCGGCGTGGTGATGTGAACGAGATCAGGTTTGGTCTTCTCCAGCATTTCGGCATGGCTGGTAAACCAGCGCGGCACTTTGAAACGCTCCGCATTGGACTCAGCCCGCGCCGGAGACAGATCACACACCGCCTCGGCCTCAACGCCATCAATGAATTGCAACGCAAATAAATGTTCGCGCGCGATGGCCCCTGTCCCGATAAAGGCCGCTTTCTGCATAACTTTCATGCCCCTGCTCTAGCGGTGTTGTGACAATCTTTGCAACCGCAGCGGCGGCATATCGTTAAATCATTAACGGAGCAATTCATCCCGCCTTTATCGCACCACAATCTCTGTTAACATTACTGCTGCCAACGCTTCATGTTGGCGGCGGCGCAAATTTCAGGAAATATCATGGGTTCATTGGCGAACATTCTGGCGGGCGGGCTGATTGGCCTTGGCGTCGCGTCGGGCGGATTTCTGGCGGGCGATTCACTGGTCAAAAGCCGCCTCGGCTACCGCGTGGTTACGGTTAAGGGCCTCTCGGAGCGCGAAGCCAAAGCTGATCTTGGCTTCTGGCCCATTCGTTTTGTCGCAACCGGGCCAACGCTCGAAGACGCCCGCGTCAAACTCGAAACCTCGGAGAAGGCCGTCAAGACTTTCCTCACCGCCAACAGCTTTACTGAGCAGGACATGCAGGTCCAGAACATCCAGGTCGAAGACCGCATCGCCGGCTACAACGCCCAAGGCGCCCCCGAAGACGCCCGCTTCGTCCTCACCGAAGACCTGTTGGTCAGGTCAAGCGAAGTCGACAAGCTCGCCAATGCGTCCAAAATGGTGGGCGATCTCTTGAAGTCCGGCGTTGTCTTTTCCGCCGATGCCTACAACGCCGGCCCCAGCTTCATCTTCACCAAGGTCAGCGATCTCAAGGGCGACATGTTGACCGAAGCCACCAAACGAGCCCGCGAAGCCGCCGACAAGTTCGCAATTGAGTTCAGGCGCCAAGGTCGGCGACATCCAGAACGCCAACCAGGGCATCATCGAAATCACCCCCGCAATCGAAATCCCCAACGACCGCCCCGAAAAACAAATCATGAAAAAGGTCCGCGTGGTGACGACGATCACCTATTTCTTGAAGGGCTGACGTCATCCATTCTTTTCCCGTTGTGTAGCAAGGCTATCGCATATGGCCTTCCTCGCCCGGGAACCGGGAGAGGTTTCGCTTGCGAAGCAAGTGACGGAGAGGAGCTTTGGCTCTAGCGAAAAAATTTGTCCCATTTAAAGGCCGTGTGAAGCCCCTCTCCGTCTTTCGCGTCTTGCGACGCGAAATCCACCTCTCCCGATTCTCGGGCGAGGAAGGTCACACGCGATAGACCTGCCCACAAGGAGAGGGAAAGCCCATGAGAATCGAGTTGAGATCGAAGCGTCATTTCATATGACCATTTGTGTAAGCTGGTTTTTTCCTCATACACCCCTCCAACAATTGTAATTCCTGCACAAGCAGGAATGACAAAAGTTGACCTCAAGACGTATTCGCCTCGCTCAAAACACCCATCGCGTATTTGTGGCACTCGGCGAGAATGTCGTCGACCTCGTGATGATGTATGTTCCGGCGGCCCGGCGGATTGCCGGGTCGAAGCGGTGCAATGAATTTGGGCGGCTGTTGCATTGCTCTCCTCAACCGCAATCGCGCGAGGCGAATGGCCTCGCGCGGAATATTGTCGAGTGCTCCTGCGAGTGCTTTGACTCGTAAAGTGAGGCGGCGCGCGCTGATGTCGCGATCAGGCGTGGCCTGAAAAAGTGGGCGGTCAGGCAGGGTTTGCGGTTGCGGTGACAGCGGTGAAAACGGCGCATCAGGTGCTATGAAATAAGCTCTGGGCCTTTCACTGGCATAAGTCACATGCCGCGCTGTAAACCGCTTGCGCGGATCGAACAGTTTGAATGCCATGCGCGATGCAGGCATGCGAGGTGATCTGCTGTGTCGAGTTGGTGAAGCCCGTGACGGTGCCGGATCCACGGTAACATCGCGCGCCGCGATCACGATCAACCGGCGCAGCGCCGATTCAGCAGGGCGAAGCACGCTGATGATCCTTGAGTGAACCGCCCGCGGCAGCCTGACAACATCCACGCCCCCATAGACCGCAAGCAAGGCCAGAAGCTGAGCTGCAATACTCGCCAGCGCTTGCGTGTTGCGCGCCACGGCATCATCCCAGATTTGTTTGGTCATAACGAACATAACAAGAACATACGTTCAGGTGGAGCCCCTTGTCAAGAGCCCTTATCCCGCCCCGTTTTCCATATGCGATAGCCCTGCTCTCCTTTCGGGAAGAGGAAAGATCGCCACAGCGTGAAGGTGAGGGAAGTCTAATCAACCTCTCCCCCTCACCACCCGTATCCGTTCCACCTCCCACAACAGGTCGACCCCGTTGGGAAGTGACAGCAGCCGCCTTACCTCACCCCGCGTCAATCCGATGTCACGTAGCATATAGTCGTCCATGAACTCCAAAAGCTGCAAATCCTTGCGGACCTTGCAGTTGCGCCACCACAATGCGAGGCCGGAAAACCGGCCGAAAGCGCCGCGCCTGGCGGCTTCGAACTGAACAAGGCCACGCATGATCCGAACTCCATTTTCGAATTGTATCTATTGTTTTATTAATGAAATCACTTGCATTTCGGTACAATATCGATACAATATTCAAAAGCGACAAACAATCGGAACATTGTCACCATGACAATTTATACCCCCATCCTGGACCGGTCGAAACCACTCTACCTCGCCATAGCTGATGCCATCACCACTGATGTCGAAGGCGGAACCCTCCCCGCAGGTTCGCGCCTGCCGCCGCAACGCGATCTCGCCTGGCGCATCGGTGTCACCCTCGGCACCGTCACCCGCGCATATAGGGAAGTGGAACAGCGCGGCCTGCTCAATGGCGAAGTGGGCCGCGGCAGCTATGTCAAAAGCAACCAGCGCGCGGCCGCGATTCCAGAGCCATCTACCGAGTTTGAAAGCATCACCGATCTGAGCCACGCCATTCCGCCGCCAGTCATCACTGAAGATGAATTCGACGCGGCATTAACCTACGTTATGCGCGAAACGCGCCGCCTGGATCTGCTCGATTACGCGCCGCCAGAAGGTTTCGCCCATCACCGCGAACTCGGCCGCCGCTGGCTGAAACTGTCCGGCATCAATGTCGAAACATCTGAAGTCGTCGTCACCGCTGGTGCCCATGTTGGCCTGCTGACCGTGCTCGGTGCCATTGCGGAACCGCGCGAAGCGGTCATGGCAGAGCAAGTGAATTACGCGCTCCTCGGAGCATCCTTGCGCAATGCCTATCTTGAGGCCTTGCCCATCGCGATGGATGATGAAGGCCTCCTGCCCGATGCTTTCGAGCGTGCCGCCAAAAGCGGGCAGTCGCGCATCTTGTATCTGGTGCCCTCGCTTCAAAATCCAACGACTCACACCATGAAGCGCCATCGCCGTGAGGCAATTGTATCAATTGCCCGGAAATACAATATCACCATCATCGAGGATGACATCTTCCGCCTTCTCGACAGCCGCATTCAAGCCTCGACTTTCTATGCCTTGGCGCCTGAGCGAACCTTTCACGTTACCGGTCTGTCCAAAGTTCTCGCACCGGGTTTGCGCATCGGCTTCATCGCGACACCCCGCGGCCAGGAGCGCATCCTGAAATCCCATATCCGCTCCGCCGCCAGCCGCTCAATTGGCATCACTGGAGAGATGGCGCGCTATTGGATTGAAACCGAAACGGCGCAAACGATAATGACCCGCATCCGCAATGAATTTGCGGCACGGCGCAATGTCTTCCTCGAGGTCTTCAAGGGCAGCACCTTCCGCTGCGAACAGGCCGCCCCCTATGCCTGGCTGCAATTGCCGCAATGGTGGACGGCGGGCCGATTCTCGACGGTGCTGGCCGCACGCGGCGTCAAGGTGACGCCCGGCAATGCATTTCAGTTGGGCGCCCAAACATCAACACGCTTCATTCGCGTCTGTTTTGGCCATCCAAAGCGCGTGTTCCAGATCAGGCATGCATTCGAGGCCATTCACGCTTTGATGCAGGAGCGCAACGATGATGACTTCACGCCGGTCGCCTGATCTTCACCCAAGATCGAGCCCGACATTGCGGATGTATTCTTCATGCGCAAAACTGTCGCAAATCCTGACCAGCAAGTTGCGGAGCGTCTCAAGGTCTTGCCTGCCAATCACTTCGCCAACCTCCCGTTCAAGCCGGGCGATTTGTTCTTCCGCCGTCTGCCTTGCGCTCATGCCCCGGTCAGTGATGACGATCAGTTTGTCGCGTTGGCTCCCGGGCACTGGCTGAAGTTCAACTACTTTCAGGTCCTGCAGCCGTTTCACTGACATCTGCACCGCCTGCCGCGATATCTTGAGCGCTTTTGCCAGATCAGCGATCCGCCGCGGCTGCCGCAGCGCCGACACAAAGACCCGGACATCAGATGGCCGCACGCCTTCATACCGCGTGCCTTTTCGATATGCCTGCATCCGGTCATCAATGCATTGCGTCACGAAGTGCAGGAGCGAGCGTATATTGTCAACCGGTACTGACGGTGTAGTGTCGTCTGTCATCGTCAAGTTAATATGTCAAATACCCCATTTCGTCAATCGAAGATGCAAATTCAGATAGTTTCATGCAAATTTCGCATAACTTATAATGCAATCATAATTGACAAAACAGGATTGAATCACCTATATCTAGCGCGTCAATTGCGATTGACGCAACTTTCTCCTTAGTCTGCATAACCGACCCGCCCGACCACACTTCGGGCGGACACGGAAAGCGGACTTATCCCAGGGGAAAGTGATGCCGGGCCAAAGGGGGCGCTCTTGGTCCGGACGAGCCGGCGGTGAAACAACTCACCGCCGGTCCTTCATTGCCCGAGATCGCTCGCAATCATCGCCCTGATGTCGAGCAGGATCGCGTCAGCCATCGCCGCCTGCCCCTCGGCGGATGGATGCATGGCGCCGGTCGTCTCCGAAAAAATCCGCCGCGACGCCTCCTCCTGCACCCGTCCCTGCCGGTCGAGCACCTTCTCATTGGTGACGAGATAGGCGTCATTGAACGTCCGGACCCAACGTTGCCGCAGCGCGTAAGGGAAGTTCTCTGTCTGCGGATCATAGGGCCGCCAACTCCGTTCCTTGCCCGACAGGTTAAGCGAGCACGTCGCGGTGTCGCGCGGCGCCGTGCCCCAACACGGCATGATCAAGACTTCCGCCGGATCGCTCGCGCGTTTTTTATTCTGCGCGCAAAATCCGTGCCCCCTGAACGGCCGGTCTTCATAGGCGCGGCCAGAGAATGTCCAGCCGTGATCGCCAGCAAGCTCGAACATGCGTTTATGCAACCGCGCCAGCTGCTCATGCGCCGCCGCGATGCGGTTCCCGTCGACTCGCAGCCACGACGAAAAAATGTCGAGCGACTGGTTCGCCGCATAGGCGTCATCCGCATCATCGCCATCGCCCGCTGCGCAAATCTCGCCGCGCTCGTCAATGAGGATGTCGGGATAAGACGTGAGCACCACGCGCGACGGATCGAATCCAAGATCGCCGGACGGCAACGGCACGGCAAGCTCCAGCGCCCGCGCCAATCGCGCATAGGCGTCCGGTAGGATATTCTGCATGTTTGCGGAAAATGTCTTCGCCGAAATTGCCGCGCCGAAAAATTTCGCCAGCTGCGATGAGGCGCCATCGCGCAAACTCACCCACGAAACAAGATCACTGAAGCCAATGTCATTGCCGCCAATCGACAGAAACAGGTAATCGACGTTTCGCCGGTAAGCTTTGCCGGGGCAAACCCACGCGCCCTCATTTTTTTCAGGTTTTTCGCGGCAAATTTCGCTGAGCAGCCAATATAGTTGCGCATCGCGCTTTCCGCCAGAAACTGCGCTCACATCGCCACCGCTATCGCCATTGTCCGAATTGATGGCCTGATATGTCACGTATCTCTGCGGCCCGGTGATCCCGTCCTCGATCGCAGCGCCCGAACAGGCGTAACCCAGGAACGTGACCGCGATTTGCGGATTTTCAATTCCGATCTGCAGCGCCGCCCGGAGTTGATGGCCATAGAGCGAGCGGTGGCATAATTCATCCGTCCACTGAGCATTTCCACGAGCGTCTGAAACCGCCCGCTTCGGGTAGACGTTTCTGGCGCGGCTTTCATCGGTGAAGGAAACCGGCATGTTGGGATTGCCCTCGCCCGATGCAAAACTGTCGCCAAGACCGGCGATCAGAAGATCGCGCACGCGGATGTCGGTGCTCACCGGATGCTCGCCTTCGACATTGACCGAAACGGAAGCGCCTGACGGATAGGGAATGTCGAGTGCCACGCCTTCATCGCATGGCGCAGTCACCGGCACCGCCGCGCCAACGCGCCACTCGCAATTCATTTCCGTCAAAAGTGGAATGGCGATTTTGGGGGATAGCCACGCCACCACGCGATGCGACGATGGCGTCACATAGCTCGCAACGCCTCCGCACGCCGAATGCGCGCGCAGCTCGCGGTCCCAGCACGTTGCGTCCTGCTGCCGCGCCGCCCAGCCGCGCCAGTCATACTTGCTGCGTAAATGCTCCGTGAACGGAATAAACCGGTCATTGAGCACATGCTCGGCCCCGATGACCGACGTCGTCGCAACAAGCCTGGTGCGGTCATCGCCGGACAATGGCTGCGCCTCGGCATGGATCCGGTATTGCCGCCAGGCCGTTTCATGCAGGGTGAAATCCGCCGCATCACGGAACAGCCGGAAGCGGTTCTCGACCTTCCATTCGATCTTCACATTGGCGGCCGAAAGCGTCTGCGCCAAGGCGGCTTGGCCAGTCAAGAACAGGGCCACGGCCAAAGCCAGAATTGCGCATGATTGCGCAAGCAAATGACGGCAATTGAGTTGGCGTTCGCACATGAGATTCACGTAAAATTCACTTGGGAGTCACATGCCGAAATAGTCATGGCGCGGCTTATGAATGGCGACCCTGACCGAATTGCGGCACGCCAAGCCCATGCCCATCCCAGAGTTTTAGTAGATTAAGAATTAAATAAATCAATCTTAAATTGCGGATAAGTTATGCATATTTTGCATACAAATGCTTATCATTGCCCAGAACTTGATAATATCATAAAGTCAACATAAGTTGACAATTTTTGAACCCCACTCCCAACATTTTTGAACCCAGGATCATTTCCCCATTGACAGCGTACGCTCTTGTACCTATTTTGTTCTATGTTCGCCAGTGGCACGCGAGCCCTCCCCTTCACCGCCGTGATCAATCTTCTCCTCCTGCAAGGCCGGGGCGGGGAATGCTGATCCGCCATCCGCCCCAACAACACCAGGGAGACCCCAAATGAAGCCCCATTGAAATTTCGCCCACTTCCGGGAAGCAATTGAACTCAACCGTTCCGGATTCTATTTTCCCATGCCGACGCTGCCCAGTCCCCGCAAGATCAAGGTGAGTATCACCAAGAAGGAGAATGAGGGAGTTTGGGAGCAGGTGTTGAAGCAGTTTGATAATCCGGCAGGTGGACGGCAACAAAGAATCGCGGCTAGGGTGACGAAGAACGAGGAACCTGAATGCAACTCAGCTGGAATGAAATCAGAAGTCGCGCCGCTGCCTTCGCCAAGGAGTGGCACGGCGAAGGTTATGAGCGCGGCCAAACCCAGACTTTCTACAACGAGTTCTTCGAAGTCTTCGGCATCGCCCGCAAACGGGTTGCCATCTATGAACAACCGATCAAAGACCTTGCCGACAACAAGCGCGGATTTATCGATCTCTACTGGAAAGGCGTCTTGCTGATCGAGCAGAAAAGCCAAGGCCTCGATTTGGCTGGCGCGAAAAAACAGGCCTTTGACTATCTGCCAGGCATCAAGAACGACAAGGACCTGCCCAACTTCATCCTCCTCAGCGATTTTCAACGCTTTGAGTTGTTCGACCTCAACACCGGCAAAGACTGGAAATTCGGCCTGCAGGAGCTGCCGGAAAAGGTCCAGGCCTTTTCCTTCATGTTTGGCGGTGTGCAACGGGAATTCAAGGACGAAGACCCGGTCAATATCGAAGCCTCGGAACTCATGGGCGATCTCTACGATGCGCTCAAGGCGTCCGGCTATGAGGGCCACGACCTTGAACGTTTTCTGGTGCGGCTGGTGTTCTGCCTGTTCGCTGATGATACCGGCATTTTTCAGCCACGTGGCATTCTGCTGGATTACATTGACACGCGCACAACGGAGGATGGCGCTGACCTTGGCCCCAAACTCACCAAGCTGTTTGAAGTCCTGAACCAGCCGGATGAAAAACGCGCCAAGACTCTGGACGAAGAACTCGCGGCATTTCCCTATGTGAATGGCGAGCTGTTTGCCGAACGACTGCCGCTGCCGGATTTCAACAGCCGCATGCGGGCCATTCTGATTGAGGCGTGCGAATTCAACTGGTCGAAAGTCTCGCCTGCCATTTTCGGCTCGCTGTTCCAGTCGGTGATGGACAAGAAAAAGCGCCGCGCAGTCGGTGCCCACTACACCAACGAACAGAACATCATGAAGGTGATTGGACCGCTGTTCTTGGATGACTTGAAAGCCGACCTGAAAAGACTGCTGGCCCGCAAGGACAACAGCCGCGCCAAGGCACTGGCCGAGTTTCAGGAGAGATTGTCGAAGCTCACATTTTTCGATCCGGCCTGCGGCTGCGGCAATTTTCTGGTGATCGCCTATCGCGAAATCCGAAAATTGGAGCACGACATCATTCTCGACCGCGTGAACAACAAGGATCTGTTTGCGGGCACCTATTCCAATGTTGATGTGAACCAGTTCTACGGCATCGAGATCGAGGAATTCCCGGCCCGCATTGCAGAAACCGCCATGTGGATGATGGACCACATCATGAACATGCAACTGTCGGAATCACTGGGCCAATATCTGCCGCGCATTCCGCTGAAGAAATCACCGAAGATTGTGCATGGCGATGCACTGGAACTGGACTGGGCCGAAGTCTTGAATCCGAAAGACTGCTCATACGTATTCGGCAATCCGCCATTCATTGGTGCGAAACTGCAAACCGAAGAGCAGCGCAAACACGTCCACCGCATTGCCAATCTGGGAAAGAAGAAGGGCACACTGGATTTTGTCTGTTGCTGGTTTCTGAAAGCGGGTGCGTTTGTGAATGCGGCAAAGGAAGGGACCTCTCCCCCGGCTTCGCCGGACCCTCCCCAGAGGGGAGGGGAAATTCCCCTCTCCTTTGGAGAGGGTGCCCGAAGGGCGGGAGAGGTCCCTTTCCCTTCAATCGCTTTCGTTGCGACAAATTCCATCTCTCAGGGCGAACAGGTGGCCGAACTTTGGCCATTGATGTTCAATCGCTATGGACTGGAAATCGCCTTCGCCCACCGCACCTTTGCCTGGGGATCGGAAGCGCGCGGCAAGGCCAATGTGCATGTGGTGATTGTGGGGCTGACAAAACGCGAGGATGAACCAGTTGAGAAGCGCTTGTTTGATTATGATGACATCAAGGGCGATCCGACGGAGACAAAAGTAAGGGCGATTTCACCGTATTTGTTTGATGGAAGTTTCCTTGGTGATCGACACACCGTTGTGAGGGAATCAGAACGTTCGATTTCACACAAGCCGCCCCTGATTACGGGCAGCCAGCTGATCGACGATGGCAACTACATTTTTTCGAGGGCCGAGAAAAACAATTTCATTGGAGAGGAGCCTAAGTCCAGCTCACTGTTTCGACCCTTTGTTGGCGGCGAAGAGTTTATCAATGGTGGAGATCGTTGGTTGCTTCTTGCGCAAGCAGCTAGTCCAAGTGAGCTAAGGTCACTTCCAAAGGTTTGCGAGAGGATTGAAGCAGTAAAGAAATTCAGGTTGAAAAGCAAAAGGGCAGGAACAATCAAGCTTGCAGCAACGCCAACTCTTTTTCAGATCAATGAAATACCAAAAAGAAATTTTCTTCTGATTCCGGAAGTCAGTTCTGAAACACGTGACTACGTGCCCATCGGATATTTAAAGCCGCCAACAGTGCCGAGCAATCTGGTTCGAATAATACCTGATGCGACAATCGATTTCTTTTCCCTCCTAACCTCCCGCATGCACATGTCGTGGCTGCGCTTTATCGGTGGGCGATTGAAGAGCGACTATCGCTATTCCATCGGCCTTGTGTACAACCCCTTCCCATGGCCCGACCTTGACCCCGCGAAGAAAGAAAAACTCACCAAACTCGGCCAGGCCATTCTCGATGCCCGCGAGCTTCATCCGCAATCAACCCTCGCCGATCTCTATGATCCGCTGACCATGCCCGCCAATTTGCGCAAAGCCCACGAGGCCAATGACAAGGCCGTGGACCAGCTTTACCGCAAAGTGCCTTTCAAGTCCGATCGCGAACGCGTCGAATTCCTCCTCGCCCGCTACGAACAAATCACCGCCCCCGCACTGGCGCTTGCGGCGCAGAAACCGAAACGGATCAAGAAAAACAGTTAGAACCAGACTGGAATTATTTGAGACAAACTCGGTCTGGCAAAAGTCGGAACGGCACTAGTAAAGTGTAACACCGCGCGCCATTTTCCAATATTGAGTGATGATTGTTTTTCGACTAAACTGATCCTCGAGGGAGCAACATCGTCGAGGAGTTGCAAATGCGCAAAGTGTTGATTGTTGCAGGTATGACGTGTTTCCTTAGCGTGCCTTTGGTATCGGCCGAAAAATTTGCTGCCGGAGAAACAATTTCATATCGGTTCCCCGCCATCGTCACGGTGTGTGGATCATCTGATTCCAAAGGACCGCTTTATCTGACGGAATCCCTTCAAACTTCATTCAGGGTGCTGGGAAGCGGATTTGGTTATCCTGACAATACACCTGGAGGCCCCGGCGAGTTCTGTGTGACAGGGAACCTGTCTGCAGGACCACACCGCATTGAACCTGCCAGTGGTGCGCAAGTAGGTGACTTGCATATTATTGATGATGTCACACCAGGTTCCCACAAGGCACTAAACCTTAAAATAAGCTCAGTTGATACTTTGCAGTAATCCAGTTCTCGGAAATTAAGCGACTGAAGCGCGTCGGTGAAGAGTTGTTGATCAACCTTCTCGCTCTCAACCACATCGGCGCCGTCGCTGATTCACTCGCCCTTACGATACAACAAATGGCGAAAATCGATGAGGCTTACAAGCGGGCGTTTCCGGGGCAGGTTTCTGTCTAAATCTGCAATTCACCCTCGAAATTGCTTCAGACACTTGGCATAACCTGATTCATGTCATCTTTTGCCCAGAACGATCTATTTGGTGCGCCACAGCCTGACCTCTCCGGCAGCGCCCCCGCCCCCGCCAAACCCTGCTAGGTGAACCCGCAGCACGTGCGCAACCGCTTCATTGATTTTTTGGCGCAGATGCAAGCCGCCGAAACCTCGCCGTGGGATGAGGGTTACCGCGAGACTTTGCGCGGGCGCACCTGGCCATATCTCTACGGGAAACATGGAGATAAAGCCGAAGCTGACGAATGGAGATCCAGATTGGACGTTGAAGCGGCCCGACTAGACTGGGCAGCTTGAGCCAAGATCACATTGTTCTGATTGTTTGCACTTGCCCTCTCCGTCATGGCGCATGCGCGCATGCGCGCATGGCACCTCTCCCGCAAGCGGGAGAGGAAATCTGAAATTCAAATTCCATTCCACTCACCTTCACTTTCCTGCATAAGTTTCATCACCATGAACACTCCCGCCCAAACTGCTGACGCACCGCCACGCGCCACGCCGCGTGCCACGCCACGAGACTGGCTCGGCCTCTGCGTCTTGTCCATCGCCTGCATGCTGTACTCGATGGACCTTTCCGTCCTCTTCCTCGCCATGCCATCGATCGTGACAGAACTTGATCCATCGCCAACGCAGCTTCTGTGGATCAACGACATCTATGGCTTCATGGTGGCGGGCTTTCTCGTCACCATGGGAACGCTGGGCGACCGCGTGGGGCGCCGCAAGGTCTTGCTGGCGGGAGCGGCGGCCTTCGGCGCGGCGTCGGTGATGTGCGCGTTCTCATCAAGCGCCACGATGCTGATCACCGCGCGCGCATTGCTGGGCATTGCGGGGGCCACAATTGCGCCATCCACACTGTCGCTGATCTTCAACATGTTTCATGACGAAGGCGAAAAGACCCGCGCCATCGGCGTGTGGGGCACGGCCTTTGCGGTGGGCGGATTGGTGGGGCCGGTGATTGGCGGGCTGCTGCTCACCTGGTTTCACTGGGGTTCGGTGTTTCTGATCAATGTGCCGATCATGCTCGGCCTGCTGGCAGCGGGGCCATATCTTTTGCCCGAATTCAAAAGTGATCACGCAGGCAAGCTTGACCTCATCAGCGTGGCGCTGTCGCTGGCGACGGTGCTGCCGATTATTTTCGGCCTGAAGCAAATCGCCGCCTATGGCCTGAGCAGCCCGGCACTGATGGGGATTGTGGTAGGCACGGTGTTTGCCAACCGCTTCATCGCGCGGCAACGCACGCTCGAACATCCGCTTGTTGATTTGGCGCTGTTCAGGTCTTCGCGCTTCAACGTGTCGCTGCTGGTGAATCTCGCTGGCATCTTTTTCATCTTCGCGATCTTCATGTATCAAAATCAGTTCATGCAACTGGTGTTGAAGCTGACGCCATTGCAGGCTGGCCTCTGGTCGGCGGGACCATCGGCAGTCTTCTGCGTCATGTCATTTTACGCGCACAAGGTGACGGACCGCTTCGGCTCGGAGAACAGCGTGATCTGGGGTACCGCGATTTTCGCGTTTGGCGCTGCGGCCATGGCTCTGGCGGCATTCACGCACAACCTGTTCGGCATTTTGGGCGCAAGCATGGTCATGGCGATAGGCTTCGTGCCGGTGATCCTGACCACGACGAACTTGATCGTGAGTTCAGCACCGCCGGAACGCGCAGGTTCAGCTTCCGCCATATCCGAAACTTCGGCCGAATTCGGCGGCGCACTGGGCATCGCGATCCTGGGCAGCCTCGGCACCTTTGTCTATCGCCAGGCCATGTCGGCAACCGATGCGCCGGCCGCTGCCAAGGCTACGCTGGGTGCCGCCGTTGAACTCGCCGCCACCGCCAATCCCGCCTGGCTCGGTGAATCCCGCACCGCTTTTGCCACAGGCTTCACTACCATCTGCGCTGTCGCCGCACTTGGACTTGCCTTGCTGGCATGGTACGCACGGCGCGTGTTGGGGACCGGCGAGAACCGGGAACCCGGGAATGCCACTTAGGGTCAGCCAATTTGGAATGCTACTTATGCGTTAACTTTCCTTAGATATCTCCTTTGCTAAGAATTAAGTTTCTACGCAATTTGGCGCAAACTTTCATCCTAGACACGAGCATGCTGTTCAATTCACTTGAATTTTTTATATTCCTGCCCGTTGTCTATCTGCTCTATCGGTGCACCCGGTTTCAGGTTCAGAACTACATATTGCTGGCTGCCGGTTATTTTTTTTACGGCTGGTGGGACGTAAGATTTCTGTTCCTGATCGCATTTTCAACGTCGATCGATTTTTGGCTTGGCCTGCTCCTGGACCGGGGCAAGCTGACGCGCTTCCAGAAATTGGTACCGGCGGCCTTCTTGCTGTTTGCATCCGTGGTCTTTGTAAGCCTGGATTTTCGAAACCCGGATTCGGTCGTCAACACCCAGTATACAGGCCTGACTTTTTCTGCTGCCGTTGCGTTTCTGGCCGCCGCCGCCGCAGCATATGAAATACTGACGCGCATCAGCGATAATGCGCGCCGCAAGGCCTGCATACTCATCAGTCTGACCGTGCAGATCGGCATACTCTGCTTCTTCAAATATTTCAACTTCTTCGCCGACAGCATGCAGACTGCCTTGCACACCATCGGCATTGAGGCCGAGCCAATCCTGCTCAATGTGATCTTGCCGGTCGGCGTGTCATTTTATACGTTCCAGTCGCTTGCCTACATGATTGACATATTCCGCAAGGAGCTCAAGCCGACCGACCATTTCGGAAACTTCGCGCTTTTCGTGTCTTATTTTCCGCAGCTGCAGGCCGGCCCCATCGAGCGCGCGCACAATCTGTTGCCCCGTATTGAGTCGCCACGCGTCATCACGCTGGATCAGTCTCTCCGCGGACTGCATCTCATCTTGCTGGGCATCTTCAAGAAAGTCGGCATTGCCGATGGTGTCGCTGGCACTGTCGACCAGATATTCAACAACCCGGGAACGCTGTCTTGGATTGACGTTGTTGCCGGCTCCGTCCTCTTCGCCGTGCAGATATATTGCGATTTTTCAGGTTACTCAGACATCGCGCGGGGCGTATCCAAATTGCTTGGCATTGATCTCATGGTCAATTTCAATCTGCCATATTTCTCGTCAAATCCGCAGGAGTTCTGGCGCCGTTGGCATATCAGTCTTTCGACCTGGCTGCGGGACTATCTCTACATTCCTCTGGGCGGCAACAACGGGTCCGTCGCCCGTGTCTGCACAAACCTGATGATCACAATGGTCTTGGGAGGATTGTGGCATGGCGCGTCATGGAACTTTGTGCTTTGGGGGTTTTACCAAGGGACACTTCTCGTCATCTATCGGCTGTGGCGAGCGGCGCGAAAAGCGCCCGTTGCAGCGGCAAGTCTGTGGCAAAAGGCGGTCTTCATCCCAATTTTCTTCGTATTCACCTGTTATGGCTGGCTTCTGTTCCGCGCTCGCTCATTCGAACAAATTGCTTCGATGACCAAAATTTTGTTTACCGATTTTGGCAACTTCGACTTCGCCGGGGGCGTGCCGCGCCTGGGCGCACTCTTCGGCATTTCAATTTTGGCGGTCTTCGAACTCCTGCAATATTATTATCGCGACTCGCAATACTACAAGCGCCTTGCATTCCCGCTCCGCGGCCTTGCGATGGCGCTGATGCTAACAGTTATCTTTTTGGGCACAAGCAATGAACCCGCGCAATTCATCTACTTCCAGTTCTAGCCGTTCGGAATTGTTGCGGGGCTGCCTGAAGATTGCGGGCTGGACGGCAGCATGGCTGGTCTTCATCGACATTGCGATCGGACTGATGTTCCCGTATCCAGACGACCCGAAAAATACCAATCCTCCGAAAATTGCACTCTATTTCGATTACGGCCGTTCTATCGAGGGAAAACTGCGCCGGATGACGCGTTGTGATGGCAATGAAGCATCCGGCATTTCAAAAGAAGGATGGTATGACCCTCTGGATATCAGGCAGCTCCTGCCTCCGGAAACCGGGCCAACAGTCAGTTTCTATGGCATGTCGCACACAGTGCAGTTGGGTGAAACCTTTGCGCGGCTCAATAAGGGATATGCTGTCCGCATCATTGGCGCACCTGGCGCAACGCCCAACTGGTCAGCTGGCGCGTTTGACCGCGACGCTTACAAGTCTGACTTCGCCATGCTCGGAATAATGTCGATAGGAGTTCCAAATTTGACCTCGGCATCGCCAATGTTCTGGTCATACGAAGGGCCAATGCCATACACTGCTGACCGCTATGTCGAAGAAAATGGCATTGAAAAAGTAATTAAGCCCACATTCGATACTTTTAAGGCGTACTGCCAGGTTTTAAACGATCCGGAGCGCTGGAATGATGCCGTCGCTGAAATGACAAAAGGTGACAACACCTATGATCCTTGGGTCTTCAAGCAGGATATATTTGATCATTCATCGCTCGCACGGCTGTTTCGCCGCGCTTACGGGCAGAATCGGTTTAAAAAATTGGCCGCCGCTTCGCTCAACAAGAAAGGCTTTGTTGAAAGCAGCCTTGAAATTCAGACCGCGCGTCTGATTGTCAAGCACTTTGCAAAGGCTGCGCGCGCCCGTGGAATTACCCCGGTCATTTTTGTCGCCAACAATTTCGGTTATTCAGATTTCCTGTTTCAGGCGCTCAAGCCAACGCTGGCGGAAGGGAATATCCCTTACCTCAATTCAGCCGACGTTTTGTCGCCATATGACCCGCGTGGATATCTGCCGGATAATCACTACACGATGGACAGCAACGATAGACTGGCCCGCGCCTTGTCAAAAATATTGCAGGAATTGCCAAGGAAGTAGCCGTTCTACGCCCGCGGCGCCAGCGAGCAAAATATGCGTGGCCGATGCTATGGGCCTCGCGCCGCAGTCATGTTATGCGCGGGGTGTATTGGGCAACAGAGACTGGATTCAGAATGGGTATTGAAGTGCCAGCGCGGCACGCTTATCGCACCGACATTGACGGTTTGCGCGCCATCGCTGTCTTGTTGATTGTGCTGTTTCACGTCGACAACAGGTGGGTTCCAGGCGGCTTCATTGGCGTAGACATGTTCTTCGTCATTTCAGGGTTCCTGATCACCGGCAACATCTTGCGCGACTGCGATTCCGGCAAGTTTTCATTCGCCGAATTCTACCGCCGCAGGATTCGCCGCATTTTTCCAGCGATGCTTGTGGCAGTCGCAGGAACCTTGATCGCAGGCACGGCACTTCTGCTTCCCGCAGACGTGACGAAACTGTCATGGTCGGCCCTTGCGACGGCGCTCTCTGTGGCAAACATCTATTTCACGTATTTCTCCGACACCAGCTATTTCGCAGCCAGCAGCGACACTGTTCCCCTGCTCCACATGTGGTCGCTTGGCGTCGAGGAACAGTTCTACCTCATCTGGCCCGCACTCATGGCGCTCCTGCTGACGCGCAAGGGATTCCTGTTGCCGGTCCTTGTTGTGATTATCGTTGCCAGCATCCTGTATGGACAATGGCTGCTCACGAAGGGCGAAATCGATTTTGCCTATTACATGCTTCCAGCCCGCATGTTCCAGTTGGCCACTGGTGGCCTGGCGGCGGTATTGTTACGAAATTCGAAGACGGCAAATTTTTGGGTTGGCCGCAGCTCGTTGTTTCTTTCCTTTTCCGGCATCGCGCTCATTGCCGGCTCTGCTTGCTATCTCAATGAACGGTCGCTGTTTCCCGGCATCAATGCAATTCCAGTGACGCTGGGTTCGGCCTTTTTGCTCGCGTCTGGCGCCGCATCGAACCCGGTTTCAAAATTGCTTTCGTTCAAGCTTCTGCGCGCCATCGGCCTCATTTCATATTCGCTTTATCTCTGGCATTGGCCGGTTCTGGCATTCCCGCGTTATTTCTATCACGACCTGTCTTTGGCGCAGAAATCATCTGCGATCGTGGTGATGCTGATCCTTGCAACCCTGAGCTACCTGTTTGTCGAAACGCGGTTCCGTGCAACGCGCAAGAGCTTCGCGCAAGTATTTGTCCATCAATTTGCCCTGCCTGCAATGTTTCTTGGAGCTGTTGTTTTTGGCGTGGTCGCAACCAAAGGCTTGGGTCCTTGGCTTATGACAAATTATCCAGCGCGTCTGGCCGCAACGTCGGACCTGCATTCCGCTGCATGGTCTAAAACAGTGTGTCAGCGCCCCAGGCTTTCAAAAAAACTGCTGTTCGCTCCGGACTGCGTTCAGGGCAGCGGCAAACCGGCAGTCTTGCTCTATGGCGACTCCAATGCTGCGCACTACATCGGATTTGTTGGTGCGCTTGCTGAGAAGGCCGGTTTTACCTTCCGGAATTTCGAGCACTCATCTTGCCCGCCGCTGCTGTCTGACCCGGCCCCTTTCGTTGATCCAAAATGGCTAAACAACTGCCGCATCTCTCTCGAGCTGACGCGGCCAGTGATATGGGGCTACAAAACAGTGTTTTTGGGCGCGACCTGGCAGATATTCGACAATATCGGCAAATCCAATGGAGCATCATTGGAGGACGCGCTCCGGCATATTGTCGGACAACTGACGTCCAAAGGCACGCGCGTCATACTGCTCGCCAAAATTCCCACCAACCCGGCTTTTGACCGTGATTGCAAAAAGAAAAGCCTGAAATGGCCTTGGCTCGATTGTTCGGCACTCGGGCTGACCCGCCAAATCCAGTCACCTTTCATCGACGCGCTCAAGCGCATTGCCGCGGCAAACCCGCTCGTGACTGTTCTCGATCCCCAGTTCCTGCTCTGCAACGGCACGGCCTGCAACGCATATGAAGCTGGCAAACCCCTCTATTTCGATGACCGCCACCTCAACTTTGAAGCCAGCTGGCTGCTGGGCCGCAGATTTGCAGCAACTGACGAAGGCAACCGGATCGCTGAATTTGCATCAGGAACGGAACCTTAGCTGGCCGACGCAAGGTCACTCACCAGATTATTCTTGGGTAACGCAAGCCTAACCCTTGACTCTCCCCCGCCCCGCTCCTATCTCCCATCCCAGCTGCTGGCACTCATCTAACACGAGTGCCAGCAGAGCCCAACGCGATCTCCCGTGCTGCGGCCTATTCAATGAAAACAACACTTTAAGGAGTTACACGCATGAAATTCCGTCCTTTGCACGACCGCGTTGTCGTGAAGCGGGTCGAGGAAGACACCAAGACCAAGGGTGGCATCATCATCCCTGACACCGCCCAGGAAAAGCCCATGCAGGGCGAAGTCATAGCTGTTGGTCCCGGCGGCCGCGATGAAGCCGGTAAGCTCATCCCGATTGACTTGAAGAAGGGCGACAAGATCCTCTTCGGCAAGTGGTCGGGCACCGAAGTCAAGATCGACGGCACGGAATACCTGATCATGAAGGAATCCGACGTCATGGGCGTGATGGACAAGTGACGCCGTTTTGGTCCTGGACCAACTCCCTTGCCCCGTCATTCCCGCGCAAGCGGGAAACCATGGAACGGCAAGTCTGGGTCCCCGCTTTCGCGGGGATGACGGACACGGGGAGCGAGGCCAAGGCCCAGCAAGAATTATCAGTACACAGATCAATTTGAAGGAATCATAAAATGGCTGCTAAAGAAGTCCGCTTCGGCGGTGAAGCCCGTGAGCGCATGCTCCGCGGCGTCGACATTCTCGCCAATGCTGTAAAAGTAACACTGGGGCCAAAGGGCCGCAACGTCGTCATCGACAAGTCGTTCGGAGCACCCCGCACAACGAAAGACGGTGTCACCGTTGCCAAGGAAATCGAACTCGAAGACAAGTTCGAGAACATGGGCGCCCAGATGGTGCGCGAAGTCGCCTCGAAAACCAACGACACCGCTGGCGACGGCACCACTACCGCAACCGTTCTGGCACAATCAATCGTTCGCGAAGGCGCCAAGAACGTGGCCGCCGGCATGAACCCGATGGATTTGAAGCGCGGCGTTGACATGGCCGTGGCTGCAGCCATCGATCACATCAAGAAACAGGCCAAGAAGGTCAAAGGTTCGGAAGAAGTGGGCCAGGTCGGCACCATTTCGGCGAACGGCGACAAGGAAATCGGCGACATGATCGCCAAGGCCATGCAAAAAGTCGGCAACGAAGGCGTCATCACCGTTGAAGAAGCCAAAACCGCCGAAACCGAACTCGACATCGTCGAAGGCATGCAGTTCGACCGTGGCTATCTCTCGCCCTACTTCATCACCAATGCAGAGAAGATGGTGGCGGAACTCGAGGATTGCTACATTCTCCTCCACGAGAAGAAGCTGTCCTCGCTGCAAGCCATGCTCCCGGTTCTCGAAGCCGTGGTGCAAACCTCAAAGCCTTTGCTCATCATCGCTGAAGACATCGAAGGCGAAGCCTTGGCGACCCTCGTCGTCAACAAGCTGCGCGGCGGCCTCAAGGTTGCCGCTGTGAAAGCTCCAGGCTTCGGTGACCGCCGCAAGGCCATGCTTGAGGACATCGCTGTCTTGACCGCTGGCCAGGTGATCTCGGAAGATCTCGGCATCAAGCTTGAGAATGTCACGTTGGACATGCTCGGCCGCGCCAAGCGCATCAAGATCGAGAAGGAAAACACCACGATCGTTGATGGCTCCGGCAAGAAGGACGACATCCAGGGCCGCATCGCCCAGATCAAGGCGCAGATCGAAGAAACAACGTCAGACTACGACAAGGAAAAGCTGCAAGAGCGTTTGGCCAAGTTGGCTGGCGGTGTTGCCGTGATCAAGGTCGGCGGCTCGACGGAAGTTGAAGTGAAGGAAAAGAAGGACCGCGTTGATGACGCGCTGAACGCAACGCGTGCAGCTGTCGAAGAAGGTGTGGTTCCGGGCGGTGGCGTGGCACTTCTGCGCGCCAAGGAAGCCGTGGCCAAGCTGACTTCGAAGAACCCTGACGTGCAGGCCGGCATCAACATCGTCGCCAAGGCGCTCGAAGCGCCGCTGCGCCAGATCGTTGAGAACGCCGGTGTGGAAGGCTCGATCGTTGTCGGCAAGCTGCTGGAAAAATCCGGCAACTACGGCTTCAACGCCCAGACCGAAGAATACTGCGACATGGTTGAAGCCGGCATCATCGATCCGGCCAAGGTCGTGCGCGTGGCGCTGCAGGATGCTGCCTCGGTTGCGAGCCTGCTGATCACCACCGAAGCCATGATCGCCGAAAAGCCCAAGAACGCACCAGCAGGCGGCGGAATGCCCGGCGGCGGCATGGGCGGAATGGGCGGAGGAATGGACTTCTAAGAAGTCCAGCCACCTTCAAGAATACGAAACCCCGGGTGATGAGCCCGGGGTTTTTGTCTTTGGCAATTCGGACTGGCCAATTCAACATTGCAAAGAGAGGGAATGGCGCGCAAAGCGCGCTCCACCCTTGACAGACCAAACATAGATTGTGTTAATTACTGACATGGGGAGGCGAAGCAAATGGACCTTTCGGAAGCTATCGCACACGCCAAACGTGGAAATGCGTTGCTGTTCACTGGCGCTGGTTTCTCACTTGGAGCCACAAACTCTCGACTTCCTCCAAATAACCAAGTTCCCAGCGCAAGAGTATTCGCGAGAGATTTAGCAGATCAACTGAATTCAAAGGCCGAGTACCCGCTCCAAGTAGTTTCTCAGGCATATAAGCAGCGGGAGGGAGAGCACGGCCTAGTTCGCGAACTCTTAAGCAATTTTACAATCCATCAGGTGACTGAGCGCCAAAAGGAAATTGCGGCTCTGCCTTGGTCGAGAGTATATACAACCAACTACGACAGCTGCTTTGAAATTTCAGCACTTGCCGCAAGTGGACGCGGAAAAGCTTGGACCTCACTTACCCTTGACTCTTCAATTACCTCTCAAAAGGAATGCTGCATTCATGTAAATGGGCATGTCTCAAATCTGACCGTCAAGTCGTTGGACAGTCAGGTAAAGTTAACTCATTCGAGCTACTCAGCGGAGCCTTTTGCCCAATCAAAGTGGTCTGAGCAATTGCGACAAGATGCAAATTTTGCTCGAGCAGTGTTCTTCGTTGGTTATTCCATGTCGGACCTAGACATCGCTCGAGTTTTCACGTCGATACCCTCAATCAAAAACAGAACTTTCTTTGTTGTTTCGCCAACGGAAGACGAAATCGCCATCTCTCCACTTTCTGAATTTGGCACTGTGTTGAAAATCGGCGTCGATGGTTTTGCCACAAAGATTGAGAATGTACCCATCACGGAAGACAAATCACCGCATCGTTACACTTGGCTAAGCGAATATGAATTGCCGGAGATCCAATCGAAACCAGCTGATGTCGAAGCATTTGACTTAATCACCAAAGGGGCAGTTAACTCATCGGCGGTGGCATGGTCCATGGGATCTGCTTTGCCAACTTACTGTGTTCCCCGTTCAGTCGTTCAGTCAATTGCTGAAGCGGTAAAGAGCGGAAAGCACTGGTTTCTCTGCCATGCTGACCTTGGTAACGGCAAATCGCTTGTCAAAGAGCAACTTTCCTATGTTCTGAAGCACGAAGGTTACAGAATTTTCTGGGATACGGATAATGACAATCACAAGGCCTTAGATTTGAGCGCCCTAACTCGAGAAAAAGGGGATATTGCGGTTATTTTTGACGCGTCGTCTGAACGCTTTGAGGCAATTGATGGGATCCTGAAAATCAATCTTCCAAATATTGTTGTTGTTGTCATGACAAGGACCACATTATTTGAACTGGGAGAGGGGCGCTACAACCAACATATGCCAGATGGTTACCTAGTCTACGACTTGAACAGACTACCAGTAGAAGACGCGGCAAAATTCGTCCAACTCTTCAATCACCTCGGCTTGTGGGGGGAAATGGCGCGCAACCTCGACAACGCCAAGGAAAATTTCGTAAGAATCAATTGCGAAGGCGCCATATCCAAGCTTGTCGTCAGCGTTTTCGAAGAATCATATATTGGACGCCGAATTCAAGTGGCAGCCAAGACGCTACTAAACAACAAGTCCGATCTTGCAGCAGCAATTGTCGCAAGTTTCTTGATAAACAGAATTGGACATGCCCCAAGCACCGAACTCCTTACTACTATTCTGAACAAAGATGTGCAAGCACTAACCAAGACAGCCGCTTTCAAAGAAGCCGGGGAATTTATTCGTGATGGCCATGGATCAATCATCATTCGCTCTTCGATCATCTCAGATTTTCTGCTGAGAACATCAATTTCCCCTGAAATATTGATTTATCACATTGAAACATTCGTCCGTCGTCTAAGCGAACTTAAACGAAACTCTGCCGTACATCACATTTTCACCGAGCTTCAAAGATTTCCCTTCCTCATAACAACAGTGGGAAGCACAAAGCGGTCAGATTCAAAGAAAAACAAAGACATAATTATTGCGTTCTATCAATCAATTAAGGAACTCAAGACTAGCCAAAGAAACGCACTCTTTTGGTTGCACTATGCAATGGCGAGGCTTGAATTCAATGAATTCGAGATTGCCGCTACCTACTTTGAGGATGCCAAAGAATTCGCCAAGGGCCAAGAATCTGAAACTCGCGATGTAAATAACTACTTCGCTCGCTTCTTGATCGACAGTAGGATTCGGAGCGACGAATACAACGACTATTTCAAGGCATTTGACCTAGCCCATCAAATACTAATTGATCAAATTCATAGAGATAGTAATCGCCATTTTCCTTTCCGCCAAGCGGCGAAATACGTGGAATTTATATCTTATCGCCGAAACAAGCTGACCACGGATGAAATCGGAGTTTTTGTAACATTGTGCAAACAAGTGCGAGCGGCAATCGAACGCATGCGTGGGCCGTTGGCCGGCTCCGAAGACGTCAAACGCTGTTACAATAATATGCAGCGGGCTGTTGATATTGCTCTTGGCTGAAGCAAGTAGGCAATTTCAAATATTTTGACATGCTGGGCCGTGCCAAGCGCGTCAAGATCGACAAGGAAAATTCCACCATTGTCGATGGCTCGGGCAAAAAGAAGGACATCGAAGGCCGCATTGCCCAGATCAAGGCGCAGATTGAAGAGACCACTTCGGACTACGACAAAGAAAAGCTACAGGAACGTCTGGCCAAGTTGGCTGGCGGTGTTGCCGTAATCAAGGTGGTCCCAAAGGTCTCACCCCGCCTTCCGCCCCACATGCTTCCGCAGCACGGCGTTGATTTTCGTCTGATACCCCTCGCCCTGTTGCTTGAACCAGTCCACCACATCGGCATCCAGCCGCAGCGTCAGCTGTTGCTTCACCGGCTTGTAGAACACGCCGCGCTTGGCCCCTTTCCAGTCTCGTTGTTCTGGCGCATCGGAGAGATCAATGTCTGAATCCTTCATGGCCGCCAGCTTCTTCAGCATCTTCACTTGCGCCGGCGTAAACTTGCTAGAACTCGCCTTCTTCATATGCTTTCCTTTCATGGCGCGTCGCCCTTCGCGCGCTGATGATCCGCCCTGGCACACCACTGACCGGCACTGTGTGAACCACAAAGATGAGCGCGGGGCCAATCACGCCGACCGTGTTCCACCTCGCCTCGCCTTCATAATCCAATTCATACCGGATCGCCGCCAGTGGGTCATCAAACACCAATTGTGCCGTCTCAAAATCAATGCCGTGCTTGCCAAGGTTGCTGCGGCTCTTCGCCTTGTCCCAAACCCAGTCCGGCATGCTTCACCCTATAACTACATTATAGTAGCTACAGAACGCGACGTCGTCAAGATCGAGAAGGAAAACACCACGATTGTTGATGGCCCAATCTTCAACTTGGCAAAAAGGATGACATCCAGGGCCGCATCGCCCAGAGCATTCTTGTTCAAGGCGCAGATCGAAGAAACCACCAGCGACTACGACAAGGAAAAACTGCAAGAGCGCCTGGCCAAGTTGGCTGGCGGTGTTGCCGTGATCAAGGTCGGCGGCTCGACGGAAGTTGAAGTGAAGGAAAAGAAGGACCGCGTTGACGACGCGCTGAACGCAACCCGTGCAGCTGTCGAAGAAGGTGTGGTTCCGGGCGGTGGCGTGGCACTTCTGCGCGCCAAGGAAGCCGTGGCCAAGCTGACTTCGAAGAACCCGGACGTTCAGGCCGGCATCAACATCGTCGCCAAGGCGCTCGAAGCGCCGCTGCGCCAGATCGTTGAGAACGCCGGTGTGGAAGGCTCGATCGTTGTCGGCAAGCTGCTGGAAAAATCCGGCAACTACGGCTTCAACGCCCAGACCGAAGAATACTGCGACATGGTTGAAGCCGGCATCATCGATCCGGCCAAGGTCGTGCGCGTGGCGCTGCAGGATGCTGCCTCGGTTGCGAGCCTGCTGATCACCACCGAAGCCATGATCGCCGAAAAGCCCAAGAACGCACCAGCAGGCGGCGGAATGCCCGGCGGCGGCATGGGCGGCGGCGGCATGGGCGGCGGCGGCATGGGCGGAATGGATTTCTAAGACGTCCAACCCCACCCTTCTCCCCGCCCTCGAGGGCGGGGGCGGGTGCCTGCCCCACAAAGATTGCAAACCCCGGTGGAAACACCGGGGTTTTTTGTTTGACTATTTTCAAATTTTGTTCTTCTATTGTTCTGTTGTATCTCTCATAAATGTGTACTATTTTACACGGAGAAAACTTTGGAGCGGGATAGTCGTAGGATCATTGCACTTTTGATGGCCGATGGCTGGATTGCGGTTGGGACAACAGGCTCCCATCATCATTTCAAACATCTCACCAAAACCGGCAAAGTGACGGTGCCCCATCCGAAGAAGGTTTTGCCCATTGGAACTGTGCGATCCATCCTACGCCAAGCCGAACTTCTCAACCAACGGAGCTGACATGCGCTTCATCGCCTTCATCCACAAGGAACCCGACAGCTGCTACGGCGTGAGCTTCCCGGATGTGCCGGGTTGCACCTCAGCAGGCGACACGCTCGACGAGGCCTTGGCCAATGCCGTTGACGCCCTCTCCGGCCACGTCCGCATGATGACTGCCGATGGTGATTCAGTGCTAGCACCGCGCACTCTCGAAGACATTTCTGCTGATCCAGCCATGGCGCAAGAAATGCAAGGCGCCATCGTCTCCGCCGTGCCTCTGGTGCGCGACCGTGGCTCTACCACGCGCATAAACGTGTCACTGGACCTCGGCCTGCTCGAAGCCATCGATGGTTTGGCGAAACAACGCAGCCAGACAAGATCGGCGTTTCTGGCGTCGGCAGCGCGGCGGGAATTGTTGGAGTCATGATCAAAAAACCGCTGCAAAACGCCATCATTGTAGAACCGCTGTCCGCCGAGGACGGCGGCGGCATGGGCGGCGGCGGCATGGGCGGCGGCGGAATGGGCGGAATGGATTTCTAAGAAGTCCAACGCAACCTTCTCCCCGCCCTCGAGGGCGGGGTGGATCGCGCGAAAGCGCGAGACGGGGCGGGTGTCAACCTCACAAAAATTGCAAAACCCCGGGTGATGAGCCTGGGGTTTTAGATTCCGAAATCAAATGTCCGCATTTGCTACAGTACCTTGATGACGACCTTGCCCTTCGCGCGCCCGGTCTCGACATAGGCCAGTGCTTCGCCGGTCTTCTCAAACGGGAACACCTTGTCCACCACCGGACGAATCAGGCCCGCTTCAATGAGTGATGTGATTTCGCTGAGTTGCCGCCCTTCAGCTCGCATGAACAAGAATGAATAGCTCACGCCAAGCCGCTTGGCCTTTTTCCGGACAGATCTGCTCAGCACTGTAAAAACGAGTTTGAGAAGCACATTCAAGCCGAACGCCTTGGCGAATGCCGGGTCTGGTGGACCTGAAATTGAAATGAGCTGTCCGCCCGGTTTGAGCACCGTGAGCGACTTTTCGAGTGTCTTTGCGTCCTGGCTGTTGATCACCAGATCATAACCCGACAATACTTTCTCAAAATCCTGAGTCTTGTAATCAATGACCACGTCAGCGCCCAATTGCTTCACAAGTGCGATGTTGCTTGCACTCGTTGTTGTTGCCACCGTTGCACCGAGATGTTTGGCAAGCTGAATGGCGAATGTTCCAACACCACCGGAGCCAGCTTGAATGAAAACTTTCTGGCCGGGTTTCACCTTGCCCACTTCGACCAGCGCCTGCCATGCGGTCAAACCCACAAGCGGGATGGATGCCGCTTCTTCCATGCTGAGATTCTTTGGCTTCAGCGCGACGTCAGCCTCATTGATTGCAATGAATTCGGCGAACGTTCCAAGCCTGTGGTCACGCGGCCGGGCATAAACTTCGTCACCAACTTTGAACTTTCGCACTTTGCGCCCAACCTTCACCACGGTCCCGGCAACATCATGCCCTAGAACGAAGGGGGGCTTGTACGGCAACATGAGTTTGAATTCACCATCTCGCACTTTGGAATCCAGCAGGTTCACAGCTGTTGCATGAATTTGGACCAGCACATCTTCATCCCCTGCGATTGGTTCAGCAACGTCGGCCAATCGCAATGGGCCGTGTTTTTTATACTTGTCAACGACGAAGGCTTTCATCGAGTTTCTCCAATTTCAATTTTACAAGAGTGTCAGGCGGCCAGAAACGACAAGGCTTTGGGCACGAAGGCGGTGTGATTCTGAAAAATCCCGCCATGTCCCGCATCCGGGTAGATAACCAATTCAGCGTTCGGGAATCGACGCGCCATGTCATGGGTGTTGGGTGTGGGCACCATGATGTCGTTGTCACCATTGGCAACGAGGACAGGAAGCTTGACGCTGCTGAGGTTTTGCGGTGCTTGCTTGCCCCACGCATGGATGGCCTTCAGCTGTCGCAGGAAAGCGCCGATCTTGGGCTCACTGTCGCGGCCCTGCGTCCGTTCCTTAATTCGCGAGAGAAAATCCTCTGCGGAACGGCGGCCATTGGCTGTTTTGGTGAAGAACAGATAATATTTTGGATCGCGCCGCGTGAGCATGCCCTTGATGATCAGGGGCCAGGACACGCGCCCGACTTTGTCAATGCCTTTGCCTCCTGCCGGGCCGGTTCCTGCCAACACAAGTTTCCGCACCAGCTCCGGCGCTTTCAAAGTAACGTCCTGAGCCACAAACCCGCCGAGCGAAAACCCTAACAGGTCCACTTTCCCGAACCCCAGTGCTCGAATCAGCGCAATCGCGTCACGCGCCATCTCGTCAATGGTCACGGGGGCCTTCCCACCTGTCGCACCCATGCCGCGATAACTCGTAGCGATGATGCGGTGCTTGCTGGCGAGACCATCGACAATGCGCGGATCGTAGTTGTCGAGAACAGCACCCCAATGGTTCAGGAGAACGATTGGAACACCTCCACGTGGACCCAAGTCACGATAAACGAAATTGGTTCCACCAACATTGACGTTCAGCGTTGGCGCTTCAATGTAGCGAGTATAGGAACTGGGAGAGACGGATGCGTGTGTCATTTGCTTATGCCAGTCCAAATTGCTTGTGAAGAATCTTGTCAAAAATGGACGACGGCAGAAACCGCCGGACGAATGCGAGTTGCTTCGCGGCGCTGCCTGATGGGTAGCGCAAGCGCGGAGTTCTATCCTGCGCCGCCCGCACGATTGTTGCTGCCACGCTTTCAGCGGTGTCGCCTTTGGTCATTGCTCGATCAAATGCCGCCTGATACTTGGCGCGTGTCGCATTGTAGGCGGAGACAGGCCTGTCAGAAACCACCGTGCTTGATTCAAAGGATGTCCGGGTTGCGGCAGGTTCAATCACGGAAACACGCACGCCAAATTCACGCACCTCATGATCAAGCGATTCGGAATAACCCTCGATGGCATGTTTGGTCGCCGAATAGTAGGCACCGTATGGCATTGGAACGAGCCCCAGCACTGAGGCGACATTGAGAATGCGGTCACCTTTTTGCGCGCGCATGATGGGCAGAACCGCGTTGGTCACCCGCACGACGCCGTGAAAATTGGTTTCAAAGAGGGCTTGCACTTGCATAATCGAACTTTCTTCAGCAGCACCTGTGAGGCCAGATCCGGCGTTGTTCACGAGCAAGTCTATGCGCCCCGCAGCACGCAACAGGTCTTCGACCAATTTCTCCACAGACGCGTCCTTTGTGACGTCCGCCGTCAGCATCGTAACGCAGTCGAAGTCCTCGAGGTTGGGTTTGCGGGTGGTTCCAAAGACGCGGTAACCCGCATCCCGAAGGGCCACAGCCGTTGCCTTGCCGATGCCGGAAGAGGCACCTGTCACAAGCGCTACGCCATGAGTTTGGTTGGCCATTTTATGTTCCTTCTGAATTAACTTGCATATCGTTGCGATCTCAGTTACTATCATTTCGATACTAAGTCAATATCAAAATGGTAGCGACATGATAAATATTTCGGAAATCACCTGTCCCATTGCCCGCTGTGTCGATTTCATTGGCGATAGCTGGAATTTGCTGATCCTGCGGGATGCCAATTTGGGTTTGAGCCGTTTCGAAGATTTTCGAAAAAGTCTGAGCATTGCGCCAACCATGCTGACGCGGCGTCTGACAACATTGACGGACGAAGGATTGCTGGAAAAACATCGCTACTCTGAGCGGCCACCGCGCGACGAATATCGGCTCACCACTGCCGGAAGGGATTTCATCCCCGTGCTGTTCATGATCGGCGCATGGGGCAGCAAACACAGGGCCGGCGGTAAGCTCATGCAATTCCTGGACGCGCAAACGGGTGCAGAAATCCAACCCGTTGCCATGGACGCTGCCACTGGCACCATGCTTGGCACCCGTCCCATTCACACCATAATTCCTGAATGAGTGAACGTGACGTTGGACATGCTCGGCCGTGCCCGCGATAAAGTCTTGGCGCGTCAAGGAAAAGCTGCAGGAACGCCTCGCGAATCTCGCTGGCGGTGTTGCCGTGATCAAGGTCGGCGGCTCGACCGAAGTTGAAGTGAAGGAAAAGAAGGACCGCGTTGACGATGCAGCGCATCGCCGCCGCGGCCATGTGCCTCATTTGAATTGCGGGCACGCTTATCGCCACGCAACCCGCGCAGCTGTCGAAGAAGGCGTGGTTCCATGCGGTGGCGTGGCATTGCCGCGCGTTAATATGTTTGTCGCCCACTGCGGACAAGCTACGCAAAACCCCGGGATCACTCCCGGGGTTCACATTTTACATCGCCTTCTCAGACCAGGAAGTCATCCGCATAAATGCCGACCGTGTAGATATTCACGCCAGCGCCGAGCACATCCACCTTGTCGCCATCACCGGCAAACGTGATGCGCACGCCGCCATTGATGTTGACCACGTCCCGCACCACCGCAGCGTTCTCAAAATATATGTCGTCTTTCCCGGCTTCATAATTGCGGATGACATCGGTCTCGCGCTTGCCGTTGACAGTTTCTGCGCCAAACAGAAATCCGTCATTGCCAGCGGCACCCTGCATCGTGTCATTGCCACCCAGCCCGTGAATGGCATCGCGCGCCGCCGTGCCCGTGATCGTGTTGTTGGCGTTGGTGCCAAAGATTTGGTTGATGGGTGGCGATGGCGCCGGATCCGGTGTTGGCGTGCCGCCACCACCGCCCTGGAAGGTGAACCCCAATTCTTCCCAGTTCAGGGCATGGTTGATAGCAGTGGTGGAAACGACGCTGGCGACATCGTTGAGCGTCTTCCCGGCGGCGGCAAGGTCAGCCGCATTGAACAGGAAAGTGCTGTTGACCTGGCCATAGGAGAAGTTGACGACCGAGACCACCGCTTCCACGCCGGACAATGAGCTGCCATCCTTGAATTGCAACACGGCGGAAACTTCCTTGCCCTCGCCAATGCGGCTCAATGCGCCAGTGCCAAATTCCTCACCCGCACTGTCGGCATTGCCGCGCGTGCGGTCAGAATCAAAAATCTTCGCCGCGGTCACGCTGACTGCAGTCGTGCCGAACGCCTGAGAAGTGGTGAATGCGCTGCCGGTGAAGGTCGCGGCGTTCTCGGGAAGGAACCCGAAGTCCGCTGTTGTGATACTTGTCGCCGGCACGCTGTTGAGAGTCGCGGTGCTGGAAATGGCAGTGACTGCACTGAGGTTCGCTTGACCCAGCGGAATCAGATAGGTGTCGTTGCCCGCCGTGAACGCCAGCACCGTGAAGGTGCCGGCATTGGTTGTGATGCTCGTCGCATAAAGTGCCGGCAAGGCGCTTCCCACTTTCTGGCCATTGATGAGGATGGACACCGCTTCAGTGGAATTGAATGTATACGGATCGGGGTTGAGATTGAGTGGCCCAAGCGGGCCAGAGTCTTCGTCGATCGTGGTCAGCTTTGCACTTGTGACGGATGTTCCGGCGGCAATCTTGCCACCCGCTCCGACTTGCACTCCGCTGATTTTAAGAATTTTTCTTTCGAGGGTTGTGAAGGCCATTGATATCTCCTTGTGTCAATGCAATACCCCGCTTCTCCCAGCTGAGCGAAGTCACCTGCAATCAACAAATCCGTGATCAGCCCCGGTTTGACCAAAGTTCAAAAGTTCGTGATGAACAAGAAGGTGAGTTGCTATTTACTTCAACCACTGCATCTCAGCTGACACTGTCATTTCGCTTGGCGGCAGCAATCCTCACTCCGCCGCGATCTTCCGTGCTGGCTCTTCCGCCGCCGCCGGCACCGCTTCAAACTTTGGCGTCTCCGCCGCCGCGTGGGCAACCCGCCGCCCGATGATTGCATAGACACTCGGCACCACGAACAGAGTGAGCAGTGTGCCAAAGCTCATGCCGCCGACGATGACCCAGCCGATCTGCTGTCGGCTTTCAGCACCTGCTCCATGCGACAGAATGAGCGGCACCGCACCCAGCACCATGGCGAGCGTCGTCATCAGGATCGGGCGGAGACGCAGCACCGCGGCTTCGGTGACGGCATCGCGCCGCTCCCGGCCCGCTTCCTGCAGGCGGTTCCCGAACTCCACGATCAGAATGCCGTGTTTGGTGATGAGGCCGATCAGAGTTACAAGCCCGATCTGCGAATAGACATTGAGCGTGCCACCGGTGAACCACAAAGCGAGCAACGCGCCGGTGATCGACAGCGGCACGCTGAGCATGATCATCAAAGGATCGCGGAAACTTTCAAACTGCGCCGCCAGCACGAGGTAGATGAAGGCAAGGGCGAGCAGGAAGATGAAAGCGAGGTTGGAACTGGAATCTCGGAATTCACGCGCTTGCCCCGTGAGATCAGTGACCACCGTTTCCGGCAGAACTTCTATCGCCGCCGCGTTCACCGCCGTGATCGCATCACCCAAAGTGTAACCCGGCGCCAGATTGGCCTCGACGGTGACCGCGCGCAACTGGTTAAAACGCCTCAATTCACGCGGTGCCACAGTTTCCTTGTAGCTCACGACACTCGACAATTGCACCATCTCGCCTGCGGAACTGCGCACGAAGATGCTGGACAGAACATCAGGCGATGATCGTTCAGCCAAAGGCAGCGCCACGGTTACATCATACTGTTCACCATCGATTTCAAACGTGCTGACATTGCGCCCGCTGAGCAGCGTTTCCAGCGTGCGGCCAATCACCGTAATATCGAGACCTGCATCGGCCACGCGGTCGCGGTCGATATTGACTTCGATCTGCGGCTTGTTGAGGCGAAGGTCAGTGTCGACATCGGCGAAACCCGGATTTTCCTTCAGCTTCGCCACCAGCTTGTTGGCAGTGTCATTCAGGTCTTCATAGCTTGACGACGACTGCAACACGAATTGCAGCGGCTTGCCGAAACCGCGTCCGCCAAGTGAAGGCGGATTGGACGCCGAGGCCTGCAAGCCAGCGATGTTGCGGAGCTGCGGCAGAATGCGTTGCACCACCTCCTGCTGACTGGCCTCACGTTCAGCCCAGTCCGTCATGCGGCCAAAGGCCAGAACACGCGTGGCATCGCCGGCACCCACGATCATCAGCGAGGATTTGAGTTCCGGTACGCCGGACAGAATTTCAGCGACGTCTGCGGCATAACGGCTGGTGTAAGCATAGCTCGCCCCTTCCGGCGCCGAACCTTGCACCATGATGGTGCCGCGATCTTCCGTCGGCGACAGTTCCGATTTAAGGTTGGTGAACAGATATCCACCGCCCACGGCTACACCAAGCGCCACGGCCATCATCATCCAGCGCACTGAAATTACAGATGACAACAACCGCCGGTAACCGCTGTCGAGCGCGGTGAGAAACCGTTCGATGACTCGCGCGAAAATATTCTTGGAATCACTGTGCCGCAAGAGTTTTGAACTCATCATCGGCGTCAGCGTCAGCGCGGTGAAGCCTGAAACCACAACGGCGCCGGCCAGTGTCACCGCAAATTCCAGGAACAGCCGCCCGGTGCGGCCCGGCGTGAAGGCTATCGGCGCATAGACGGCAGCAAGCGTCATCGTCATCGCTACGATGGCAAAACCGATCTCGCGCGAACCTTTCAGCGCCGCTTCAAATGGTTTCATGCCTTTTTCGATGTTGCGATAAATATTCTCCAGCATCACGATGGCATCATCCACCACAAGCCCAATGGCGAGGACAAATGCCAGCAGTGTCAGCGTATTGATGGTGAGCCCCGCCGCATACATCAGCGCAAATGATGCCACGAGTGACACCGGAATGGTGACGACGGGAATGATTGCGGCGCGGAAGGAATGCAGAAACAGCAGGATGATCAAAGTCACCAGAATTACGGCTTCAACAATCGTGGTAAACACGTTCTTGATGGATTGATCGATGAAGATGGTGGAATCAAAACCAACCTCCACCGCCGTTCCTTCCGGCAGTGATTGATTGACGCGCGGCAGCACCGCCTGCACTTCCGTCGCCACATCCAGCGGATTGGCCACCGCCTGCTTGACAATGCCGATTGAAATCGACGTCGCGCCATTATAGCGGCTGTCGCGCCTGATATCCGCCGTTGCGAGTTCGACACGCGCCACATCGCCAAGCTTCACCTGCCGCCCGCCAGCCGGTTTCAAGATGACATTGGAGAACTGTTCCGCCGTGCCAAGCGAGGTGCGCGACAGCACCGTGAATTCTCGGTCAGCGCCCTCTACACGGCCTGCCGGAATCTCAGCATTCTGGTTGCGGATGGCGTCCTCCACATCCTGCACTGTGACGCCAAGGCCCGCGAGCCGCATGCGGTCAATCCACACCCGCATGGCATAGCGCCGCTCGCCATTCACCTGCACATCGGCAATGCCATTGAGATTCTTGAAACGGTCAACGACAAAGCGGTCCACATAATCGGTCAGCGCCAGTGCATCCATTTTCGAGGAGCGCACGATGAGGAAGATGATCGGTTGCGCATCGGCCTCGACCTTGGAGATGGTGGGTTCGGAAATTTCATCCGGCAGCTGGTGCCGCACCCGGCTGACGCGGTCACGCACGTCACTGGTAGCTGAATCAATTGCAACGCCAGCCTTGAAGCGGATGGTGATGCGGCTCGATTCAGCCCGCGAGGATGACTCAATCGTGTCGATGCCTTCGATGCCGGCAAGCGAACCTTCAAGAACTTGCGTCACCTGTGATTCAATGATTTCAGCGGAGGCTCCGGAATAGCCCGTGCTCACTGAAACCTGCGGTTCGTCGATGTTGGGAAATTCGCGGATTGTTAGGCGGCTGTATGCCATCATGCCAATGAGCACAAGAACAAGGCTGAGCACCGTGGCGAATACCGGCCTGCGAACGCAGAGGTTAGGAAGTGACATGGGTGCTCACTCCGTCATTGTGGATTTGACAATCTTCACTGGTGCACCGTCCGCCAGCCGCGCACCGCCGGCAGTGACAACCTTGTTGCCGGCTGCAAGTCCTGAGGTGATTTCCACCCAGCCATCGCGTCGTGCGCCCGTGGTGACATTCACCCGTTTGGCCTTGTCATCTTCAACGGTGTAGACAGCGACCTTCTCCCCGAGCGGTACAATCGCGGATTCTGAAACTGTCACGGCTTGCCGGTCTGGTGAGATGACCTGAATGCGTGTCAGCATCCCCGGACGCAGCGCAAGATCAGCATTGTCAAGCTTGGCCCTGATTTTCAATGCACGCCCGTTGATATCGACTTCAGGATCAATGGCGCTGATTGTTGCCCTGAACATGCGGCCAGGGGCAGCGTCAGCGGTGAGTTCAATAATGCCGCCGATCTTGACATGCGGGAATGCCAGTTCCGGAAAACTGCCGCTCACCTGCAATGTGTCGATTTGTGCCACAGTGACCAGCGGCATGCCGGGCGTTACATATGCGCCTTCCGAAACCTGGCGGAATCCCAGCACACCTGAGAATGGCGCGCGGATCGTGAGCTTGTCGAGTTTGACTTGCGCGAGGTCCGCGGCGGTTTGCGCCTGCGCGAGTTCCGCAACCGACTGGTCAAACACGCTTTGTGTAATGTTGCGCGATTTGCGCAGTGTGTCATTGCGGGTAAATGCGGTTTTTGCCAGCGCCAGCCGCGCTTGCGCATCTTTCACTTCGGCTTGCAGAAGTTCACCATCAAGAACGAACAACACGTCGCCGCTGCTGACAGGTTGGCCGTCTTCGCTGTTGACTTGCATCACGCGACCGCCAGTTTCAGCTGCGATCTGCGCCGTTTCATTGGCGAGCAAAGTGCCGATGGTCGTGATGTTATCTTGAATGGCCAGCATCCTCACATTTGAGACTTCAACCGGCGCAGGCCCACCGCGCTGACCTCCGCCCTGAGCGCCACCTTGCCCTCCCTGTCTAGCCTGACTGCTGTTGTTCTGGTTCTGACCCGTAGTTGCCTGTAGTTGCGCAGCACCAACTCCTTGGGTCTTGTCTGGCAGCACAGGCGACCCCGTTGAAACAGCGCCCGAGGCAACATTCGCAGGTCTCAGGAACTCCGGGTTCTGCCCTAATAGATAGCCTGCGACGCCAGCTATGGCGGCGGCAAGTATAACCATGTACTTGGAGTGCTTCATCCGAATGACCAGAAACCAAAAAAGTTAACAGAGCTGAGGTAAACGTCAACAGCGAGGCGAAAGAAAGATTTCACAGCATCTAGCCATGGCGAATTAAAGTTTCCCTGCCATCATGTGAAAACCAGGGAACCGGCATTAAGTAGCTAAATATCGGTCCTGCAAAGAGCTTTTTCAACAGGCCTGCCCGCCGCCCGTCACATGAGGATCAAGCGCGGCTGTAAGCGCTTTGTACGCGTTGCAGATTCTGTTCAGCGTCGAAGACTTTTGCGTAATGCGAATGGTCAGGCTTCCTCTCGGGTGGTCTCAACCCGCGTTCTTGCAAATGGACATCTGCGCCTGCCAGATGAAATGCGGCAATCAGGATATCCGCAATCGCCTGCCTGTTTGCGTCGCAACTGCATGAATAAAGATCGACACTCACTAGCCCAAGGTCCGGAAAAGCGTGAAAAGTAATATGGCCTCCATTGAGCATCGCATAACCGCTGATGCCTGCCGGAATATCAGCGCCGGTGGCATTCGTGAAAACCAGTTTCGGCATCGCCACGGCTGTCATGCCAAATGCACCGGGAAGATCTATCAGCAACTTGAACAGCAGGGCTTGATCCTCGAGGAAGCGCCGCGGTGCACCAAAGCCGTCAACCATCAAGTGAACGCCGCGCGGCGCTCTCCATGGTGAAGATGCGACACGCGGCGCAGGTCGCGGGTTTCCAGACAGGCTTGGCTGCCCTCCGCTGAAAGCCAGCGCGTAATGCTCCTGCACCGGCCTCAAAACATCAAAACCCATGTGAAAGAAATAGGCATAACAGGTATAGGCGATTGTCAGGCCGATATCGATCAAGAGCGCATCCCACAGGCCATATTCGCCGATCATCATGATCACCGGCGTCGAGACAAGAATCGAACTCGTCTCATGTGAGAAAGCATGAATGGCGCGCATCCCGTGTGGCCGGTCACTGGCCACCCGCCCGGTGAAGTGCGCCTCAATGAAATCAAAGAGCGTGTTGTGAGCCGCAGCCCATGCCATGCATGTGATCGACACTGCCGCCAGCAGAACAATTGCGTCGCCAGTTGTATGGCCCGTCGCCAGTCCATAGAGCGGTGTAATGACTGCGAGGCCTCCCGCCTCATAAGCAAGAGTCTGTATGATCCGCTCGCGCGTCGTCCGAATCTTCATTGTGAAGTGTTGCTTTCTGCCCCCTCACTGGCAGTCAGCTCGCCCGGACGGTACACAACATTTCAAAACCTGCCATCCCCCTTTTGGGGGATGCGGTTAACGCGAATGATTTGCACCAAATGATTGATTAACCAGCGAATGCCTTCTCCAAAGCTGCAGCATCCAGCTTTCGCATTTTCATCATCGCGCTGAAGGCGCGATTGATGCCGGCTTCATTGCCGCTTTTCATCATGGCGGTAAAACCCGCCGGCACCACCTGCCATGACAATCCATACTTGTCCCTGCACCAGCCGCACATGCTCTCTGCACCGCCATCCTTGGTGAGTGCATTCCAGTAGAAGTCGACTTCCTTCTGGTCCTTGCACATGATCTCAAGCGAGATGGCTTCGCTGAACTT
Source organism: uncultured Alphaproteobacteria bacterium (assembly GCA_963819615.1). Taxonomy (GTDB): domain Bacteria; phylum Pseudomonadota; class Alphaproteobacteria; order Rhizobiales; family Aestuariivirgaceae; genus Aestuariivirga. Next base: position 152,766 of record CAWFWW010000006.1, on the reverse strand, counting down.
GAACATCGGCCCGCCATTGATGGCGATGAAACTTTGGCCCGAGAGTTCAAATTCTACTACCATCACGCTGCCTTTCGGCCCCGGACCCGCATCGCCGTAATGCGCGACGAATGTTATCTTGGAATTGGGGAACAGGCTGCAATAGAATTTCGCCGCCTCTTCCGCATTGGAATCAAACCAGAGATTGGTGCGGATTTTCTGAACACTGGCCATGGCGTCATTCTGATGGAGGTGCGGTCTCGACAAGATCCAACAGCTGGTTCAGTGAATCCTGCCAGCCGAGGTAACACATTTCCAGCGGTATGATCTCAGGGATGTTGTCTTGCGTGATATTGAGATCGCAGCCGCACAGATTTTCCTTGATCAACACTGTCACAATCATTTCGCCCGGCAGATTGGGATCATCGAACTTGTCGGAATAGCGCAGCATCTCGTTCGGTTTCATGTCCAGAAACGTCCCGCCGAAAGAATTGCCCTGGCCATTGTCGAAATTGGTGAAGGACATGCGAAACCCGCCACCCACCTTGGCATCCATGCTGTGCACGGTGCAGGTGAAGCCACGTGGTGAAATCCACTTGGACATGGCGGCAGCATCGGTGAACGCCTTGTAGACCCGCGCTGGCGGTGCTTTCACCACGCGGTGCAGTTTGACTGTGTTTCCCATTTCGATCTCCTATGCATTCAAACTTGTAATGGCGAACATGCCACCTTGTGGATCAACACCATTGACGATCCACGATCCGCCCGGAACCTGCATCGGGCCAAACATGATGGACCCGCCATTGTCGGTGATCGCTTGTACAGCCGCAGCGCAGCTCGCCACGTTCCAGTAATAATTCCAGTAAGCCATCGGCATTTCAGCGCGTTTGTTCATCATGCCGCCGAAAGACACGCCATCAATTCCGAATGTTTGATAGGTGCCGACCGGCCCCATCTCCATGGCCTGGTGTTTTTCCCAGCCAAACATGGCGTGGTAGAATTCCCAGGCCTGCTTCCAGTCGCCGGAGAGCAACTCGTTCCAGCCCAAAGTGCCGGGTGTTCCGGGCGCAAACTTCGGTGCTTCGCCTTTCGGGATGGGCCGCATGATGTTGAACATTGCACCCGAAGGATCGGTGAGGATGGCGAACTCGACGACTTCCGGAACGATTTGCGGTTCCTTGAAAATCTTGGCCCCGAGTCTTACTGCCTGTTGCGCAGCTTTGCCGACATCCGGCGTGTGGATATAGCCGGACCAGAACGGCGGAATGGACTTGTCATCCTCCGGACGAAACCCCATCATGCCGCCAACGCCATCTTTGCCAACATTTAACAAGCGGTAATTGCCACCGGGCATGCCGCTGTCAACAACATCCCAGCCGATCACCTTGCTAAAGAATTTCTGTGCACCGTCCATGTCGGGCGTCATCAGATCGTGCCATATGAATTTAGACATTGCCTTTCCTCCTGGTTATTTTTCTAAGCATACCGCCAAGGTTTTCACCCAGGCAATCTTTGTCTTGGCGAGGCTGGTTTCTGTTTTCAGTTTCTGATGTTCAACTGCAATCAGCGCCCTTCCGTTTGGCTTGTTCTCGAAAGATATGATTACTTTGGTGCCATTTGCACAGCTGCACTTCCAGTAGGAACGTTTTGGCGTGTGACTGGCAATTGGTTCACCTGAAAATGACGCGCCGCCAATGCCGTCAATGGTGGTGGCAAATGCTCTCCATTTTTCGAACGCTTCTTCACGCGATGCAGTGACAGTGCGCGTTGCCGATGCCGAGTAACTGCCATCGCTCAATTGCCCAGGCTTACGGCGGCCAATGTGCTGTTCGTAAGCCACCGCCACACCCTGCGCCCACCATCCCGAGACAGGTTTTATGCGCTGCGCTGCTTTGGCGATCTCACCGTGGCTCAGTGACTTGCCATCCACAGCATCAAGTTTCTTGCACCACATCGCCCAACTCATGCCCGTTGCTTCCGCGATGGCTGCCGTGTTCATGGCTTTGACCGTTGAAGATTTCATCAGTCGCGTGGCAGTCGTCATGTGAGTCTCTTGCAAACCCGCCATCGTATCCTCCTATTTCTTCATGCTGACCAAGGCGAACACCGCCCCTTGCGGATCCATCGCGTTGACAATCCACGATCCGCCCGGAACCTGATGCGGGCCCATCATCACCTTGCCACCAGCATCAGTTACGCGCTTGGCCGCAGCATCAATGCCATCGACATTCCAGTAATATTGCCAGAAGGCGCGCGGCATGTCCTTGAACTTGTCCATCATGCCGCCAAAAGATTTGCCGTCGAGCCCGAAGGTTTGATATGTGCCCATGCCGGGCATGTCCACGGCCTCCATCTTCTGCCAGCCAAACATTTTCTCGTAGAATGTCCAGGCGGTTTTCCAGTCGCTTGACAGGAGTTCGTGCCAGCCCACATGACCGACTGTGCCTGGTTCAGCCGGCGCTGGAGTTTGTTCCGCATTGCCTTTGAACAACAGGAACGTCGCTCCCGAAGGATCAGCAACGACCGCAAATCTTCCGACGCCTGGAATATCCATCGGCGCCTGGAAAATCGAGCCGCCAAGTGTCTCCGCCTCCTTCGCCTTCGCGTCAACATCAGCGGCGTAGATGTAGCCGTTCCACATCGGCGGCATTCCGCCAGCAGTTGGCGGTGGCGGCATCATGCCGCCAACTTGTACGTCCCCTGCGTTGATCATGGTATAATCCATGCCGGGCATGCCGCTGTCGGCGACCGTCCAGCCCACAACCTTGCTGTAAAAATCCGCCGCCGCTTTCATGTCCGGCGTCATCAGATCGTACCAAACGAATTTTGACATTTTCCACTCCTAGTTCGAAGATTCGGTTTTCAATTTGAGATCTGCCAATCCCTGTTCAAACGTGCCGCCGATCATCTTGTCCATGTTGAGCAACGTGCCAACGACACGGTTGATCAACGGATATGGTCCCGACATTGTCCACGATATTTCAGTCGCGTTGCCCTGTGGCGTGAGCGCAAAGACAATGTCATTGTGCGCCTCCATTGTTCCCGTCATGTCGAGCTTCATTGTGACGCTCTTGGCTTCTTCCGCTCCGGTAATGACGAGCCGGCCCGGCCCCATCTGGTCGCTGGTCCATGAATTGGCAGCACCCACGCCCGCCTCCGGACCTTCATAAGTCAGAACCATTTTTGGATCTTGTTTGGCGAATGGATTCCAGCTGTTGAACGTCTTCATATTGGCGATCATCGGATAGATTTTTTCCGGCGGCGCGTTGATTGTCATGTCGCGTTTGACTTCAAAGTGATCAGGCAGTGTGGCGGCATAGCCGACAAGGCCAGCTACCCCGAGGGCTGCAAGGCTAAAAGCACTACCGATGATTTTCTTGATGCTTGGCATGATCGTCTACCTCCTTATTTCTGCGGCATCTTCGTCATATCCATGTAGAACGGTTCCCAGCGGTGGCCATCTGGGTCCGCCATGGTGCGTTGATACATGAAACCATAGTCATTGGCGGGTCGCGGCTCGCTTCCGCCAGAATTCAACGCCGTTTTCAGAAACGCGTCAACGGCCTCGCGGTCTTCAAGCGACAGCGCCACCAGCACGCCTGTCGTCGTCTTCGCATCAGGGATCGGCGCTTGCGTGAAGAACGTGAACTTCTCGTGCGTCAGCAGCATGGCGTAGCTCGTTTCGTTGATGATCATGCACGCCGCCGTATCATCCGTGAACTGAGGATTAAACGAAAAGCCGATTGCTTCATAGAATGCCATCGATTTCTTCAGGTCAGAAACCGGCAGATTGACAAATGTCATGGAAACTTTGGTCATGATCAACGTACTCCTTCTGGTTTGGCGAAAAGCAGTTCCACATGGCGTTTCAGATGCCCAATCATCTCGCGGGCAACATCGGCGTCATTCTTGGCCTTGGCGAGAATGAAAGCGCCTTGCAATGTCGCCTGAGTGTAAAGCGCCAAGCTTTGAGGTGCAAAGCCGCCCACGCCACGTTGCTGCATGGCGTCCGAAATGTATCCTTCCAGTGTTGCCGCGTGAGAACTGATGCCAATGTCGCAAGCTTCGCGCAGGGCATCGCTGGTGCTGTAGGTTTCCTGCACCATCGTTCCGAGCAGGCAAGTGAATTCGGGCACGTCGCCACTGATCAGCGCCATACGAAAATCAATATAAGCCAGCAGCTTGTCAACGGGATCAGCGGGCAGATGATAATTCGCCTGCTCAAACAGCTTGCCAGTGAACTCATTCCAGTATCGTGTCGCTGCAACTCCCAAATCTTCCTTGGTTTTGAAATGATGAAAGAACGCGCCCTTGGTGACGCCGGCATCCCTGCACAATTCATCCACAGTCGTCGCGTCATATCCCTTGGTCCGCACGATCTTCAGTGCGGAAGTCAGCAGCTTCTCGCGTGAAGTAAGGGTCTGCATCTTCATACAATATACATACCAACTGGTCGGTATGAAGTCAATAGAATTTTAATACCATACAATATATGGCCAGTTCTGGCCAGTTCAGGCCAAATTCTAAGTCGTCACTGCGCCGTAAACCCACCATCAATCAAAATATCCTGCCCACAGATCAAATCCGAAGCCGAACTCGAAAGGAACAAGATGAGATCAGCTACTTCCACTGTCTTGCCGAACCTGCCCGCCGGAATCTTGGCTTTCATCGGATCGCCTTTGGCGGAATCGCCCCACACCATTTCGCCCATCGGCGTCAGGATCACGGTGGGGCACACGGCATTGATCTGGATATTGTGCTTCGCCCACTCCACGGTCATCACTTTTGTGAGCATGTTGAGTCCACCTTTTGACGCGCCATAGGCAGCGTGGTCAGCCAACGCCACAACGCCGGACTGCGAGGATACATTGATGATTTTTCCCATGCCTTGCGCGATCATCTTGGGCGCCAGCGCTTGCGCCAGCAAGAAAGGCGCGCGCAGATTGACGGCATTCACCCAGTCCCAATCTTCTACCGGCGTATCAATGATCGACTTGATCGTCGTCACTCCCGCATTGTTGACGAGGATATCAATCGTGCCAAATGCCTTAAGCGCCTCGCGCGCCGCATGTCGGGGTCCCTCTACCGTCGCAAGATCAGCCTCGACCGCAACACATCGCCTGCCCGCAGCCTCAACCGCTTTTGCAACATCGGTGAGGCCTTGCCGATCCCTCCCCACCGCGACAACGTCAGCCCCCGCATCCGCCAGCACACGGCAAACCTCAAACCCAATTCCCTTCGACGCCCCTGTTACCAAAGCTCTTTTGCCTGCCAGCGAAAACCGCCGCGTCCATTCTCCCATGACCATCCTCCTGAAATCAAAGAGCTTCGATCGTTAACCTTCGCCGAGTCAAGGGCAACGCAAGCAACAGCAATTCAGCAACCATTTCGCTGTATGCCGCAACCCATGATTTGGCCTCTCCAGACATTGCGTTTTGTTGCCGCGTTGATGGTTGTCTATGTCCATGCCGCGCAAGTGGCTGTTCAGGCGACTGGCTCAAATGGATTATTGCCGCCCGAATTCCAACTCGCAGGCCAGGCAGGCGTCGATATTTTCTTTGTCATCTCCGGCGTCATCATCGCAACAACAGCACCCAATCTCACATGGCGGCAGTTTGCCTGGCGGCGCTTTCGACGAATTGTGCCGGTTTATTTCGCTGTATGCGTTCCAGTGCTGCTGCTGGCGCTTCAGTCAAGCGCTGGAACCAACTGGCGGGAGTTCCTGGCCACAATCTTTCTTTGGCCCGCAACCGATGTGTTGACCGTGCCCCTGCTGCCCGTCGCCTGGACCTTGTGTTTCGAAGCCTTGTTTTATGCTGGAGCAACCCTTGTTTTGGTCAATCGGCATTGGCTTGCAGCACTGCTGCTTGTATATGCCACCTCGCTTGCACTGCGCAGCTCAGCGCCCATTTTTCAATTTCTCGGTAATCCTTTGATCCTTGAATTTCTGTTCGGCGTGATCATAGCCCGCGCACCGCGGTCCCGCATCGCTTTGTTGGGCTTGCCTGTGGGTGCAGCGGCAATTGCGGTGGCAGGTTTCATCGGCATCGCGCCAACGGGAAGCACTTTGTCATTTCTCCAAGGTGACGGCGGCCTGCTTCGTGTCCTCAGCTATGGAGTGCCGGCGGCAATGATTGTCTATGGCGTCATGCAGCTCAATGCGCGGCGCAGCATATGGACCAGCCTGGGCGACGGATCATACATGCTCTACTTGACCCATTCACTCGTGATGCCGATTTTGCTTGTCGTCTGGCACAAGGTTTCCGTCCGGCCAGATGTGGTCATTGTCGTCAGTGCCGCAGTAAGCCTGGCCTTCGCACAATGGCTGCATCTGCGGTTTGAGAAACCATTGTTGTCGGGTGCTGCTTCAAGACCAGCCGCCATACTCGGCAACAGTATTGCAGGTTGAAGTTTCCCTCAAACCAGTCCCCAAACGACTGCGGCAACAACCAGATATCGCGCCAACTTGGCAATCCCCACAATCACGACAAACGGTAACAGCGGTTCTCGCATTACACCGGCGACCACCGTCAATGCATCGCCGCCAAACGGAGCCCAGCTTAACAACAGGCTCCACTTCCCCCAACGATGATACCTTTCTTGATAAAGCGCCAGAGTCTCAGCTGAAACCGGAAACCATCGCCGGTTCCTGAACTGCTCGGCATACCTTCCCATCCACCAATTGACGCACGAGCCAAGTGTGTTGCCAACACTCGCAACACCAATAAGCAATGCAGCAGGATATTCACGTGCTGCAAGCAACCCGCCAAGCAGCGCTTCCGATTGCGCCGGAACAACCGTCGCCGCCAGAAATGCCGTAATGAAAAGCCCGAAATAAACCCAAAGTGCCGCCATGGCTTTGGTCTAACAGAAAAGCGTCAGCCCAAATACCCCGCGAACTTTCCATCAAACCCGGGAAACACTTTCTGAACATCATTGAACCGCAAATGCGATGAAACCATCTCTGCCAGCACGCTGCGATAATCAGTCGTGATTGCCAGGTCAGCGCCCTCATCCAGTGCATCATTGTGCAATCCTGGCCACTCACCGTGCATTTTCCCGCCCTTGACCTTGGCGCCCAGCGCAAACATCACATTGCCATGGCCGTGATCTGTGCCGCCTGACTCATTCGACTTGAGCCGCCGCCCGAATTCGCTCATCACCACAACCGAAACATCTTCACGGAGATTGCCCAGGTCCTTCCAGAAAGCCATCAGCGCCGACGAGAGGTGGCCAACTTGCCTTCCAACTTCGTAACTCTGGTTCACATGCGTGTCCCAGCCGCCAAAATCCACTGTCGATATCCGCAGGCCCAGATCAAGCTTGATCGCTTGCGCCACCGTCTTCAATTGCTCCGCGAGTGGATTATCTTTGGGATAGGTCACACTTGCTTCATAAGGCTTCAAGTTGCCGTCCTTGTCGAGTGCAGCCTTCGTCTCAATCGCTTCACTCAGTGTCAGCAATCGCTTGAGTGGCGCGGAAAGAACTGGATCGTCTCCCAGCATTCGCCCGAAATGCGCTCGTAACGCCGCAGAATGTCCATGTCCCGGCGCCAATCGCAGATTCTGGATTTCTCCAGCCACTGCAACGCCAAGCGCCCCGCGCAAACTGTCTGGTGCCGAAGCTCCAACAGCCAATGACGTCAGTATCCCGTCGGGCTTGGCCTCATTCAGCCACCGCGCCAGCCAACCGCCGACGGACGCGCCAATATTGGGTGCTGCGCGCTCCATCCTGTCTTCCGCATCAAAATGGCTGCGCGTCGCATCTTTCAATCCGGCCGCATGAAAAACCGCGAGCTCATTGGCTTGGAACAACTCCGACAAGTCCTTAGCCTGATGGTGAAACCGGAAATCAACATCAGCATTGGCACTCCGCAAGGCGATTCCAGGAGTGTCCCCATCGCGCAGCACGCGCAAATCGCCCGGTCTTGCCGCGACATAATCCTTGTCGCCGCTCGGCGAAACAATTGACAATCCGTCACAACCACCGCGGAGGAATATGACAACGAGGGATGCAGCGCCCATTATTCACCTCACCGGAACAGGAATTGTGGATTGAGCGCAGCGGCAGCGACAAGCCCCCGGATGAACCATTCGCGCCCCTCCTTGTCGCCAGGCAGCAGCGCCGCTTCATCTTGCATCAACAATTTAGCCACCGACTTTGCATCTTCATCCGTAACCGATGCTCCGGTAAATCTTTGGGTGATGTGCTGGTAGCCTTGCGCCGCCGAGACCGCGCCTGCTGGCACCAGGTCGCTGAACGTCACGCGCCCCGCATTCGACCACTCTTCCAGCGAATTGAGCGCGAGATCCGCGTAAGTTGAAATCAATGCCGTAGTTGCCCAATGTTCTGTCACATCTGCATGCCCGGTGGGCGGCCGGCACTCATGCTGGTTCCACCCCGCCCGCGACAACATCCACAAATAATTGAGCCCGGGCGAAGCCACTTCTGCATCCAGCGCACGGTAGAACGACACGAGGAACTCGAAGGGCCGCTTCAGTTTGCGTGGTCGTATTGCGGAAAACTCTGGTGACAGCGCAACCGCACGCACAACTTTCGCAATCTGGTCCGGCGCATCGGCATGTTTCAACCACGCATCAACAGCTGACTGCACCAGCGACTCCGGTGGTTCATCCGCAACCAGCCTCCGGCACAGTTTTGTGCAAACATGGGTCGCCGTCGCTGGGTGTGTGGCGAGCAAATCCAGCAACCTCTCACCTTCCACCATCGGCCCCTCATTGGCGCCAAACTCTACGCCCAATATCCGCTTCTGATAGGGATCATGCCAGCGATCAATATAATGGAATTCTCCGCTGCGCGGCGCTGTGTCGCCTTCTGCAATCCACCGCCCGTCACCAACGGACCATCCGGTCAATGCCCGCGCGGCTTCATAGACATCCTGGTCGATGTACCCTTGGGCCAGACCATCCTTTGCCCCTGGAACATCTTTCCAGTTGGTTGTCTTGTCATTGAGATAGTGCATCGCGCCGAATGTGTGCAGTTCGAACAATTCCCGCGCGAAATTCTCGTTCGCGGGCGACGCGCGCGATTGATCATTGTTGAGATAATAAAGCATGGCCGGAGATTTTGTCACTTCTCCAAGCAGAATCCGGAAATTTCCAAGCGTATGCTGGCGCAAAGTCCTGTCATGAACAGCGAAGAATGCCGCAGTATGCTCATCGCGCTGCGAATTGACGTTGAAATGGTCATGCCAGAATTGCGTCATGACTTCCCGCAATTGTCCTGATCCATGCACCGCCCGGATCAGTGCCGCCGCCTGCACCTCGCGTGCAGGCCTGATGCGTTCTTCCCACGCAACGCCTTTACCCTTGTCCCAATTGACAAGTGGCATCAGTTTTTCGCCTAGCACATCAAGATAACGATAGGGCATATGTTCCTTGCGCGCTTTCCAAGTGGAAGCTGTGTCATCGGTGCCCGCCTCATATTCGATCATCAACCGCGCGGCAGCAAGCCGGGCTTTCAGCTCTTCATCTTCCGGCGGCGCAGCAAGCTGTCGGTCAAGCCATGTCTCATAACCGTCGCGTTTCAACGCATCTCGCGAAGCGGCATTGGCGCCAAATGTGAGGCGGTTCAGTATGAAGTCGTGTCCAGAATCTAGAGGCGCATTTGCCGCCGCCAGCGCCGTCTGAAATCGCCCTGAACCGAGCGCTGCCGCGGCAATCGCCAGTGCATGAAAATCCCGGCGAGTCGGCATGTTCATTTCCTCCCCTTGTCTGAGAAAGCGGAAACGACACCTGCTTTAGGGCTTAAATACGGCGCAGCTATATGCGATGCTCGCGAACCTATGAACACACAAACCCACCTGATCATGGGCGCAGCCCTCTTCGGACGGAAGATCCCTGCATATGCATGGGCAGGCGTCGTTGGCGGCCTCCTGCCAGACATCCCAATGTTGGTGATCGTGGCTACTCTAAAAATGACCGGAGTTCCAAACTTCCTCATCTTCAACGTGCTCTTTTATCAGAACTGGTGGCAGATCGCCAACGGCCTCGGCCATTCCCTGATTTTCTGGCCGCTCATTCTTGCAGTCAGTTGGTTAACAAAAGGCCGTAGCAGCGAAAGATGGAAATGGTGGCTGACAATCATCTCCATCATTGCAGCATCTGCAATTACCCACTCCATAATAGACATGCTGTGCCACCGCGAAGACGCGCATATGCATTTCTGGCCGCTGAGCTGGTGGAAATTCGTCTCGCCTGTGTCATATTGGAACCCGCTGCATTACGGCGGTTACTTTTCTGCCTTCGAGACGCTGCTCGGCATTGCCATGGCCATTTACCTCTGCCGGGCGTATCAAAGCTGGATTGCCCGCAGCCTTCTCGCCTTCGCCGTGGCTTTCTATGTCGCCGTTCCCGTTTATTTCATTTATTTGCAGTGAACTCAGCGACGGATTTGAACTCCACAAACGTCTACACCACGTATATGTCCCAGAATCGAACCAGAAGAGATGAACCAGCAAGCCCCACTCGACACCCGCGAAATTGAAAAAGCCATCGGCCTTGGCCGGAGCGCCAGTGCACGCAAGTTTGGAAAACGCTTTTTTGGACTGTTGGCGTTCCTTGCCCTCATCGCGGGCGGAACCTATTGGTACTCTGCGCGCCAGGAAGCAGCCGCTGCCGTCTCTTACCAAGCCGTGCCAGCTGTCAAAGGCGGACTCGTCATCACTGTATCGTCTACCGGAACCATTCAACCCCTCACACAAGTTGATGTCGGAAGCGAACTGTCGGGCGTGGTGCGCGACGTGCTGGTGGACGACAACTCAATCGTGAAAACCGGCGATGTTCTGGCCCGACTCGACACCCGAAGGCTTCAAGCCCAGCGCATGAAAGCCGCCGCACAGTTGCAGGCCTCTGAGGCCCGTCTCGAAACCGCCAGAGCCTCGCTCAATCAGTCGGAGCAATCCCTCACGCGCCAGAAAACCTTGCGCGACCGTGGCCTTTCAACAAGCCAGGAATTTGAAACAGCAACCGCCGAGGAAGCCCGCGCCGCCGCCAACATCAATGCCGCCGAAGCAGATATTGCAACTGCAAAGGCAGATCTCGAACTTGTCGATGCCGATCTGACAAAGACTGTCATCGTGTCTCCGATTGACGGCATGGTGCTGAAACGTAGCGTTGAACCGGGTCAAACGGTGGCCGCATCGCTGCAGGCCCCAATCCTCTTCACCATTGCACAGGACCTCACCCGCATTCAGTTGGAGGCCAATGTTGATGAGGCCGATGTCGGCGTTGTCAAAGTCGGGCAAAGCGCGAGCTTTGCCGTTGATGCATATCGCGACCGCGACTTCCCCGCCAAGATCGAACGCATGACCTTTGCTCCTGAAACTGTAGATGGTGTAGTCACCTACAAAACAATTCTATCGGCGGAAAATTCTGACCTGTCACTCCGGCCGGGCATGACCGCCACTGCAAAAATCACAGTTGCAGAATTCGCCGATGCATTGACCGTGCCCAATGAAGCACTGCGTTATTCCCCGCCGGCGGTGCAGCAATCAACCGGTTTTTCCATCACGCAAATTTTCATGCCGCGTTTCCCCCGCAACACTCAGCAGCGCCGTTCCACCGAGGCCGACGGCAGACGTAGCATTTACATTCTTGAAAACAACCAGCCGAAAGAAGTGAAGGTGAAGCTCGGCGAAAGCGACGGCAAGAAAACCCTCATTCTGGAAGGCGACTTGAAAGACGGAGATCAACTCATAATTTCACAACGCACCGGCACTGCAGGTGGCAGACCGTGATCCACGAAAACCTTTTCCCTCCTCCGCTTGCGGGGAGGGTGGCGCGGAACGCGCCGGGTGGGGTAACAAATCCGCTCAGGGCCACCCACCATGCTTGACGCCTCCCCCTCATCCCTCATCGAACTGCGCAACGCCGTAAAAACTTATGGACAGGGCGAAAGCCAGGTGCATGCATTGTCTGGCGTGAACGTCAGCATCAAGCGTGGCGAATTCGTCGCCATCATGGGTGCTTCAGGCTCCGGCAAGTCAACATGCATGAACATCGTGGGCTGCCTTGACCGTCCGTCATCGGGCCAGTTCCTGTTCAACGGCATGGACATAACCGCTTTGGGCAACGACAGCCGTGCCCTGTTCCGCCGCAATTATCTTGGTTTCGTCTTTCAGGGATTCAATCTACTTGCGCGCACCACTGCCCTTGAAAACGTCGAACTGCCTCTGGTTTATCGTGGCATGGCGCGTTCGGAACGTGCGGCCAAAGCGCAAGAAGCCATGCATCTGGTTGGGCTTGAAGGCCGCGAGCATCACACACCATCCGAACTTTCTGGCGGCCAGCAGCAGCGCGTCGCCATCGCCCGTGCTATTGTCACTGACCCTGTTATTTTGCTTGCCGACGAACCAACCGGCAACCTCGACAGCGAGCGCAGCCACGACATCATGCGATTGCTCAGTGCACTGAACAAGGATCGTAACCTTACTATCATTATGGTCACCCACGAACCCGACATGGCCGCCTACACCTCTCGCCAGATCGTCTTCGCCGATGGCCGCATCAAAAGTGACTCTCTCGCCAACCCCTCTCCCTTCAGGGAGAAGATGGCGCGAAGCACCGGGTGATGGACAAAACTCATGCTCTTTGAATCAATCAAACTCGCCCTTCGCACCATCCGCCGCAACGTGCTGCGCTCAATCCTTACCTTGCTTGGCATCGTCATAGGCGTCGCCTCGGTCATAGCCCTCGTCACCATAGGTCAAGGCGCCACCGACAAAGTGCGCGCCGATCTCTCGCGCCTCGGCACCAACATGCTGATCGCACGTCCCGGCTCGCAAACACCCGGCCCGCCTGGCGGCAACGAAGCGCGCACTTTCACGGATCGCGATGTCGATGTGTTGCGCACCCTGCCTAACATTCGCGGACTCGCACCGGTAGCCAACAAGAGCGCCACAATAGTCTTCGGCGCCACCAGTTACGAAACCACAATCACCGGCACCGAACCTGCATTTTTCACCGTACAGGACTGGTCCTTCACCGCAGGCGCACCTTTTACTGAAACAGATCTGCGCGGCGGCAACAGCGTCTGCGTGATTGGCGACACATTGCGCAAGGAATTGCTGGCAGGCGTCGATCCCATCGGTGCCGTCATCCGCATTGGCGGCGTGCCTTGCGAAATTTCCGGCGTCCTCGCCTCCAAGGGCCAGTCCGCTTTTGGCAATGATCAGGACAACACCGTCATCATGCCGCTGCGGGCATTTCATCGCCGTGTCGCAGGCAACACCCGCATTTCGCAAATCGCCATCTCCGTCGACACACCCGAAAACCTGGTTGAAGTGCAAGCTATCGCCACCGAGCTGCTGCGTGAATCCCGCCGCGTGAAACCCTCCGAAGCAGATGATTTCTCGGTGCGCGACATGACGCAGTTTGTTCAAGCCATGTCATCAACCACAACAGTCATGACAGGGCTGCTCAGCGCAGTCGCCGCCGTCAGCCTTCTCGTGGGTGGCATCGGCATCATGAACATCATGCTTGTATCGGTCGCCGAGCGCACCAGGGAAATCGGCATCCGTCTCGCCATCGGTGCGCTTTCAGCACAGGTCCTCACACAATTTCTCGTCGAAGCCATAGTACTCTGCCTCATCGGCGGCTTGATCGGAATCGTATTGGGCCTCGGCCTTGCAGCAGGCGCGGCGTCACTTCTCGCCATCCCCTTCACAATAAATTGGAGCATCGTCGCCGCAGCCTTCGCCTTCTCCGGAGTGATAGGCCTCGTCTTCGGTTTCTTCCCGGCAAGACGTGCCGCCATGCTTGATCCAATTGAAGCACTAAGGCACGAATAAACCTTTCCCTCCTCCGCTTGCGGGGAGGGTGGCGCGGAACGCGCCGGGTGGGGTGAGGGCCGCACCTTGCCCTCAAGCCCCCCTTCCCTTACAAGCCCGCCCATCATGACAGATGAAAAAAAATCCCGCCCGAAAGCCCGTGTCGCCAAGGGCTTCCGTGACATCACGGCGGATGAAATCCGTGGCACAAGAGAGATGCTCGCTACCATTCAAGGCGTCTACGAAAGCTACGGCTTTGAACCGGTGGAGCAACCCTTCATCGAATACACCGATGCCTTGGGCAAGTTCCTCCCCGATCAGGACCGCCCCAATGCCGGCGTGTTTTCATTCCAGGATGACGACGACCAGTGGCTCAGCCTGCGCTACGATCTCACCGCACCCTTGGCCAGATACGTCGCTGAAAACCAGCAATTCCTCCCCACCCCTTTCCGCAGCTACCGGCAGGGCTGGGTCTTCCGCAACGAAAAACCAGGACCGGGAAGATTCCGCCAATTCATGCAATTCGACGCCGACACAGTCGGCAGCGCATCACCAGCAGCCGATGCCGAAGTCTGTATGATGGCGGCGGATACGATGGAAGCGCTGGGGATTCCGCGTGGACAGTATCGCATTAATGTGAATAATCGAAAGGTGCTTGACGGTTTGATGGAAGTCGCAGGACTTTCTGGAAGCGAACAGAGCGAACGCAAACTTACTGTCATGCGTGCAATCGACAAACTGGATCGTCTCAAAGAGGTGGGGATAATGCAGCTCCTCACCAAAGGACGCAAAGATGACAGCGGAGATTTCACTCCAGGTGCTGACCTGCCTGAAAGCACAGCTAGTTTTGTGATCAAAGTTCTGACCAATCAACAATTCGTAGAAGGTTCGAAGGAAATGGCACTGAACGATGCCATGAAGTCGAATGAACTTGCGAACTCAGGTTTCTCCGAACTTGATCAAATGCACGCAATTTTTAAATCAGCTGGTTATCAAACTGATCGCATCCGTATCGATTCTTCAATCGTCCGCGGTCTCGAATACTACACCGGTCCTGTCTTCGAATGCGAACTCCTCATGGAGACCAAGGACGAGAAGGGCAATCCCGTGCGTTTCGGTTCTGTCGGTGGCGGCGGGCGGTATGATGATCTGGTCGCCAGATTCACTGGCCAGAAAGTGCCGGCCACCGGCTTCTCCATCGGTGTCTCACGGCTCTATGCAGCCTTGCAACACCTCAAGAAAACAACGACTGCGGAAACCCTCGCGCCTGTCGTCGTCACCGTCATGGACAAGGACCGTCAGGGTGATTACTGGAAATTTGTGCAATCCCTCCGCAAAGCAGGCATCCGCGCCGAAATGTTTTTCGGCACTGGCAACATGGGCAAGCAGATGAAATACGCCGACAAGCGGGGCGCTCCCCTCGTCATCATCCAGGGCGGCGACGAAAAAGCCAAGGGTGAAGTCCAGATCAAGGACCTCCGCTTGGGCAGCGAACTCGCCACCTCAATTGAAACCCGCGAGGAATATGCCTCACAACGGCTGGCGCAGGTATCGGTTCCGGAAGCGGAGTTGGTCACCACCGTTCAGAAGATGTTGAAGGTTTAATCACAGTGCCGTTTGAAGGGACCTCTCCCGCCCCTGCGGGGCACCCTCTCCAGAGGAGAGGGGAAGGTATGAGCGAACATTCCCCTCCCCTCTGGGGAGGGTGGCGCGAAGCGCCGGGAGAGGTCCCTTAATGCTCGGCCGCACCTCCACCGAACGCGAAGCCCTCGCCCGCCAGAACGCTGCCATCATGGCAGTGTTTGAACGTGCAGGCTTTGACCACATCGCCCCTGACATCATCCAGCCCGCCGACATTTTCCTCGAGCGCTCCGGCGAAGACATCCGTGCCCGGACCTTTGTCTTCACCGACCCCGATGGCAACGAACTCTGCCTGCGCCCCGACCTCACCGTGCCCGCCTGCCGCTTCCATCTTTCCCACGCACCAGCCAAAGAAGCGCGCTATTGCTACCTCGGCCCCGCTTTCCGCTTCCCCGATGAACACCTCTCGCCCCAGGAATTCACCCAGGCCGGTGTTGAATGGTTCGGCGGCAAAAACCCCATCGAAGACGAGGCCCGCATTCTCAAACTCGCGATCTCCGCCCTCGAAGCCGCAGGCCTCACCAAACTGAAAGTCACCATTGGTGACCTCGGCCTCTTCAACGCATTGCTCGAAGACATGCCGATGCCGTCACGTTGGCGCCGCCGCCTGCAACACCAGTTCTGGCGCCCGCAAGCCTTTCATGAATTGCTCACGCAATTTTCATCCGGCGAACAAACCCGCCGCACCAGCATTTCGGAATCAATCGACGCAATGACAAAATCCGGCGCACTCGATTTCGTTCAGAAAAAATTAACCGATGGAACCATCCCCCTGGTCACCGACCGCAGCATCGAAGATGTCGCCGAACGCCTGCAAGAGAAGTTCTCCGACCGCTCGGAAACCAAATTATCTCAACAACTTGTGAAACAGATCGAATCCTATCTGGCAATTGCCGGCAGCGCCACCGAAGTACCCCTCGCAAGCATCAGCAACACCGCAGCCTACACACGCGCCTTGACCACATACAACGCGCGTCTCGCATCATTGGAAGACCAGGGTCTCAATCCGCGCCGCTTTCATTTCTCGGCAAACTTCGGCCGTGAGCTTGAATACTACACAGGCTTCGTGTTCCAGGTTGAATCATCCGCAGGCAACCACACAGTGAACGTCGCAGGCGGCGGCCGCTACGACAATCTCCTCGCCGATCTCGGCGCAACGCAGCCCACACCGGCAACGGGCTTTGCCATCCACACCGAACGCGTGAAGGCAGCGCTCGCATGACCCATCAGAAAATCACATTGGGCATTCCCTCCAAGGGCCGCCTCATGGAGGCAACGCTCGAACACTTCGCCAAGGCGGGTCACACCATTGAACGCACGGGATCAGACCGTGGCTATCGCGGCCGCATCGCAACTATAAGCGATATCGAAATTCATTTCCTCTCTGCCGCAGAAATCGCAATGCAGTTGAAGCAGGGCAAGATCGACGCTGGTGTCACCGGCGAAGATCTGCTCCGCGAAACCATTCCGCCCACGGACGAATCTGTGACAGTCGCCGCACGGCTCGGCTTCGGCTCCGCCAATGTCATTGTTGCAGTTCCGCAATGCTGGCTCGATGCCGCCCGCATGACCGACCTCGATGAAATCGCCGAGCAGTTCTACGAGGCCCACGGTCGCCGCCTCCGGGTCGCCACCAAATACAAGAACCTCACCCGCCGCTTCTTTGCGGCCCACGGCGTCACCGGCTACCGCATCGTCGACAGTGCCGGGGCAACCGAAGGCGCTCCCGCATCCGGTGCCGCAGAACTCATCGTCGATATCACCACCACCGGCAGCACCCTCGCCGCCAACCACCTCAAGATTCTGGATGATGGATTGATCCTCCAATCCTGTGCCATCCTGGCCGTCAGGAATCAGCTTTCCAGCCAAATTCAGCTAAAAAACCTTGCCGCCGGAGTCGCTATAAAGACAATTTTAGTCGTATAACGGACTAGTGATGACGAAGATTGGTTAATGTGTTCAAGCATTTGGCCATCTATACGCGATTTGATTGAGTACACTTAATGGCTTCTCAACCTTTTTCTTGCAATTACATCCAAAAGCTGTACATTTTTACCAAGCTTGAGACATGCGGCAGGGACGGCACCCTGATTCTTTCGGCAGTACCGAAATGTTCTCACTATGAGTTGCACCGACGAATTGACTTGATCCTGTAAGCGGGATGAGGATTTGTGTCGGCAGCAGTTTCGGTATCGCCCCCGGTCCGGACCTGTTTGCAAAGGCGAAAATCCCCCCATTCCAGGTTTCAAGGGAGGGGATTGCGCCGCGCGTGCAATCCCCTCCACTTCATTCTGGGATCAGCCCTTTTTTTGTCTCACTCGCACGCTAGCAAGTTTGCAACATAACGACTCGCGCGAGCTTGATATGACGTCCCAACTGGCCAAATTGGCCGCAACAGCACTTGCCTTCACAATGCTGTCTGCCCCTGCCTTTTCCGAATCCTGCGGAAAAACCTCTGCCGGTTTCGATTCGTTCAAGAGAGCCGTCATCAAGCAGGCCAGGGCACAAGGCGTTTCTGCCGATGCCATGGATGTGCTGGCAGCAGCAAGATACGATCAGTCCGTCATCAAGCGTGACCGCGCCCAGCAGATATTCTCCGGCAGCTTTCTCGATTTCCAGAAAAAACTCATCAACGACCGCCGCATTAAAACCGGCCAGGCGATGATCCAGAAACACAAAGTTCTGTTCCAGCAGGTCGAAAAGCAGTTCGGCGTACCTGCTCCCGTCATCACGGCGTTCTGGGCATTGGAAACTGATTTCGGCGCCAATATTGGCGACGACCCGACCTTTCAGGCCCTCATGACTCTCGCCTGGGATTGCCGTAGGCCAGAAAAATTCCGCCCGCAGCTTCTCGCCGCCCTGCAACTCGTCACCCGTGGCGATCTATCAACCGATGAACTGCGCGGCGCATGGGCCGGTGAAATCGGCCAGACGCAATTCATGGCATACGATTACGACGAAAGCGCCATCGACTATGATGGCGATGGCCGCCGCAACCTGCGTGACTCAATTCCCGATGTCATCGCATCAACCGCAAACCTGTTGCGCAAACACGGCTGGCACCCGGGCGAACCCTGGCTGCTTGAAGTCAAAGTGCCTGCCGATTTGCCATGGGATCAGGCCGACATCGCGATACAGCATCCACGCGCCCAATGGGCCAAGTGGGGCGTGAAATCAGTTGATGGCAGAGCCATCAAGGCAGACGCATTTCCGGCATCCTTGCTCTTGCCCATGGGCAAAGACGGCCCCGCATTCCTCGCCTATCACAACTTCACCAAGGCCTATCTGAAGTGGAACGAAAGTCTCGTTTATTCCACAACCGCCGCCTACCTCGCCACTAGGATTTCTGGAGCAAAGCCAGTTGGCAAAGGACGTGGCACAACAACAGCCCTCGACTTCGGCCAACTCATGCAATTGCAAAAAGCCCTCGCCGCCAAAGGCTACGACGTCGGCAAGGTCGACGGCAAACTCGGCAAAGGCACCCGTGCTGCCGTGAAGGACATGCAAATCAAACTAAACCTCCCCGCCGACAGCTGGCCAACAGAGGAACTGCTGGACCAGATCGAAGGGAATTGAACCCCGACGGCCATTATGACTTATCCCGTACCACCACCTGGTTCTGCTCGCCCAATCCCTCCACATAAGCCCGCATCTTGTCGCCCGGTTTCAAAAACTTTGGCGGCTTCATGCCAAGGCCAACGCCTGGCGGCGTGCCCGTGGTAATAATATCACCGGGCATCAACGTGAAGAACTGCGAGAGATAGGCGACGAGATAAGCAACGCCATACACCATCGTGGAAGTCGACCCGTTCTGAACCCGCTTGCCATTCACGTCCAGCCACATCTTCAGCTTCTGCGGATCCTTCACTTCGTCAGCCGTCACCAGCCACGGGCCGATGGGGCCAAACGTGTCATAGGATTTGCCCTTGGTCCATTGCCCTGACCGCTCGATCTGGAACTCGCGTTCCGAAACGTCGTTGATCGTGCAATATCCCGCCACATGCTTCATGGCATCTGACTTCTTGATGTTCTTGGCACGTGTGCCAATGATTACGCCAAGCTCAACTTCCCAATCACCCTTTTTGGATTTGGGTGGTAAGGTGATCGCGTCATTCGGCCCGCAAATACAGCTCACATGTTTTGTGAACACCACAGGTTCAGGTGGGACCTGCAATCCGCTCTCTGCGGCATGGTCCGCATAATTCAATCCAATCGCAATGAACTTCTGCGAATTGGCGACGCACGCACCGATGCGTGGATTTCCCTTGACCAGCGGCAGTTTGTCCACCTTCACTTTACGCAACTTCGCCAGCGCCGCAGGCGAGATCGTGGCACCCGAAATGTCCGGCACCACTTGCGACAAATCACGAATGCCTCCTTCGCTGTCGAGTATGCCGGGCTTTTCTTTTCCAATCGGTCCGTAGCGCAAAAGTTTCATGTCGTTTCCCATTTCAGCGCCGAAGGATGCCAGCGCGGTTGATAGCCACATCTCAAAATGCCGATGATCGTCGGCGGTGTCAAAAGATTCGCATGTGGGACGGAGGTGCGCGGAATGGCAGCGGTGTAGCCGCCAAAAGACCAGTACAGAAGATAAGGGCCACGGATTGCGAAAACGTCACCCTGAACCATAATCATGACACCATCAGGCATTCCACCAACTTCCCCCTCCCCCTTGTGGGGAGGGCCGGGGTGGGGGTTGGACGGATTTTCAGAAGCAGAAAGAATTCTTTGCGTATCTGACAGTTCAGCGCGACCCCCACCCTTTGTCCCTCCCAACAAGGGGGAGGAAAACGCTGTTATTCTTTCCCCATGCAACACATCATCCAACTCCCCCGTCGTCTTTCCGCTCAACGCAACGAACCCTTTCGCCTCCGCCCGCCTGCAGAAAAAACACGGCCGATGCCCCGCCGCCAGTGCTGTCACTTCATCGAGAAAGAACAGCGACGTATACCCCCGCCCCATCGCTTCGTGATGCATGTCCTTGTAATGCAGCTCGCAGCAAATCCAGTGCCGCGAAGCCCACCGCCGCTTGCCCAGTGACTTGTCATCGCGATGAAACTTGCCGCCACGATTGCCCAGCATCGTTCCCCGCTCAGCCACAGCAAATAACTCACCGCTTGGATGAACGCGGTTTTGCAGCGTCAAGCTTTGTCCCTCCTCCGCTTGCGGGGAGGGTCCGCCACCGGACTTGGTCCGGGGGCGGGGGTGGGGCCAACCGCAATCTCAAATCCAGGAGTTGTCGGCATCATGATATTATGCCGCCCCACATCCTTCACATCACGCTCGCCGCACAGCGCCAGCGTCGTATCAAGCTCGCTGCGCAAAATATCAATCGCCCGCGTCACACCCGCTTCGCCCGCAGCACCCAGGCCATAAACATAGGCGCGGCCAACATAAGTGCCACGTGCACCAAGTGCCAGCGCCTTCATCACATCCATGCCGGTGCGGATGCCGGAATCAAAATGCACTTCAATTTTGTCGCCAACAGCATCGACAATCGGTCCCAGCATATCAACCGTCGCCGGCGCACCATCCAGCTGCCGCCCGCCATGGTTCGACACGATGATCGCATCAGCCCCCAGAGTCGCGGCCACGCGCGCATCTTCCACATCATTGATCCCTTTGAGGATCAACTTGCCGCCCCACTGCTTGCGGATGAATTCAACCGAACTCCAGTCCAATGTCTGGTCAAACTGGTGATTGGCCCAGTGCGAAAGATCAGCCAGCGATGCAACGTCTTTCGCATGCCCCATGATGTTGCCAAACTGCCGGTTCTTCGTCCCCAGCATGCCCATGCACCAGGCAGGCTTCGTCATCATGTTCAGGATATTGGGAACCGTCAGCTTCGGCGGCGTCGACAATCCGTTGCGGATGTCCTTGTGCCGCTGCCCCAATATTTGCAGATCAAGCGTCAGCACCAGTGCTGAACATTTTGCTGCCTTCGCCCGCTCCACCAGACGCGTGGTGAAATCCCGGTCGCGCATCACATAAAGTTGGAACCAGAACGGCTTCGAATTGTGCTTTGCCACCTCTTCCAGCGAACACACGCTCATTGTCGATAAAGTATACTGCAAGCCTGCCTTGTGTGCTGCCCGGCACACCAGAATTTCACCGTCAGCATGTTGCATGCCGGTTGACCCAACCGGAGCAAATGCGATTGGCATCGCCATTTCTTCGCCCGCCATCGTCGTCTTCAGCGAACGCCCGTCAATGTTGCGCCCCACCCGCTGCCGCAACCGGTACTTCGCAAACGCCGCCGAGTTGTCGACATAAGTCCCAGTCGTATAGGATCCCGTATCGCAATAATCATAGAACATGCGCGGCACACGCCGCTCATAGAGCTGCCGCAAATCTTCAATCGATGGAGCTTGTGAAGGGAGCATCTGGTATCCGTGAAAGTGTTGAGCCCGCTTTCTATACTCATCCAGACGCTGATGGGGAAGATCATCCGGAAAGAAGGAGGTTCACCACGCCCACCTCTCTCGAATGTATCAATTCGTAGCCCATCCAGCTACGCTGCCAAGGACTATTTTACCACATAAGGAACCGTCTAAATCTTGCCCACAACATTCAGGAACACGCCCTGATCGTCAAAACTCAGATCGCGCAGATCATCCGAGAATCGCCCGAAATTATAGCCGACACCGACCTTGAAATTGTCGCCCATCTGTTTGTACAGCGCCACCAGCAATCCAAATTCCGTCTGGTCCGTCGTCGGCGACCACATCATTCGCCCTTCCAGCAGCGCATCCCACTCTTTCACGACATGCAAATCTGCCCGCAGGATTCCGAGATGCGCTTCTGATCTCTCCCAGTCCGCTCCAACGGTGCGCTCACGCGTTTCGCCAAAGCGGAAACCATACTTCGCCCCAACTGTCAGCTGCGGCACCACATCATAACTCACATCCGCCGAGAAAATATGCGAGCGCTGCGCATCGCCATTCTTGGTGCCATCGATCGTCACCTGGTCCTGCCCTGGCTCATCCAGCAAGTAAGTGTACTTCACCAGGGCATTCAGCCTGTCTGAATTTTCAGGCCGATAGGCAAAGCCAAACGAGCCTTCCATGTAATCGCCATCTTTGATCGCCTCGGTCGCGTCAGTGAACACCGCATCTAGCGTTCCCAGTGCCCGCCAGTCTGGCGAAATCTTCACCGAGAAATCCGCTGACAACAAATATGAATTCAGGTCGCGCGTATCATCTTCGGAATTGTCGAAACGCGCTTCGCCTTTCACGCGGCCCTCAATGCCGCCTTCGTCCTTGTAGCCAACGGTAAGTGACGCGGCCTTGCGGTCAAAGTCAGAATTCTTCAACCCCGTCGTCGGATTGATCGTGTTGTCATAAACCGTTCCGATCTCCATGCCACCCGCAAACGTCCATTGCGCATCAGGCGTGTATTCAACGCCATAAGTCTGGGCCACCGATCTGCGCTCACCGAACATGTCGTAGCTGTCTTCGGCAAAAGCGCTCCAGTCGTCGCTCCATTGCACCCGTGCACCTGCGACAACAGTTCCAAGATCATCGCCCACCAGTTCAAATGGCCAGCTGGTCGAACCGTCGCGATCCGCGTCAAGTCTATACCCGATATAGTAACGGCTCTCCGGGGTCGGCTCATAGTTCAAAGTGAAGTCTGCGCCAAAGCCGCGCGATCCATACGACGCCTCGCCATCAACCGAAACTTTCTCGGTCAGCTGCATCTTCGCGCCAACACCTGTCCGGTTATCCTTTCGCAACGCACCAGCGCGCGATACAGTTGCCTGGCCGAAGACATAGACTTCTTCCCGGTCATTCCAGGTATAGATCAGCCGTCCGCCAACATTGGCGCGCCGCCCTGCATCCTTGTCATTGAGGCCAGACCGCTTGCGCTCGGTGTAAACAGCATAAGGCTCCACAGCCACATGCTCGCTCAGGCCAGTGCGAACCTTTGCAGCACCTTCCCGGTCTTTCGTGCCACCAGCAGTGTCTTGCTGGCTGTAACTGACCGCAACCTTTGTGCGCTTGGATATTTCAACATCCCCTTCGACGCCCCACGCAGTTTTCTTCTCAGTAGCTTGTGTGTCGAGCGAAGAGAACCCTTTCTCAAAGCGCTCGACGCGTGCTTGAATTTTGCCTTGCACCTTGCCACCTGTTGCTTCGCCAAAATCAACACGTGCTTCGGCGCGATAGGCGTTTGCGGCGCGGTTCGTTGTCCCAGCTGTGCCATTGTCCTGGATCGTCAACCCGCCATCCGGCGAATAGCTGTTGCCGAAACCCGGCCCCTTGGAGCGCGCAATTTCCGCTTCAACATAAGTTCCCTCGGAATGTTCGACGTGAATGTCCGCTCCATAAAGTTTCTGGTTCGCGGCCCCGGTTTTTTCGCGCTGCGCTGTAACGCCGACGCGCACATGATCGCCGATCCATTGTTGCGCCCGCCCACCGGCGACGTAACCGTCAACATCACGGGCAGCGGGAGTGAATTCATACGACACCGTCAGGAAATTCTCCGTACCCTGACGATTTGTCGATCGCAGCGGACGGTTGAGAATGATGACGCCTTGCACATAATCAATCGAATAGTCCGTGCCAAATTTCAACGACTGCCGGCTCACCACAAATCCGGTAACCGCATTGCGCACTTCAATTGTCGCTGTCTCAGTGCCTTGCGAAATATCCTGGTGCTTGAGGAAGTAGGCCGAGCCGCCCGTGCCCCTCAGAACATCGCGCTGCGGCACGGTGCCGGGCAACGCAGCATAGGCATCAACCTGGGTTTTTGCCTCACCATTCTCCACTACGCCATCCGAGCGGTAAACCCCGCTCGCGCCATAAAGCGCACGCTCCGTGCGCAGGAACTTCGTACCCGTGATCTGCGATTTGAAATTGCCCCACATCACATGCGAAGGTCCGCGATCCAGCCGCACATAATATTTTCCACGCGTTGGCGCATCTTCAAACGATGTCGAGTCATCGCCGTAGATGGGATAATAGTCGTCAGGATCAAGTCGCCGCAAGAATTCCCGGGGGTTCTTTTCATCAAGCCCTTTGAAGATATGCTTGAGTTTCACATCATCTGTGTCAGCGGCCATGGTAAGAATGTACCGCCCCTTGATTTTTCCCTTGGCGTAAAATGCCAGCCGTCCACGTGTATAGACGTCATCAAACTCGCCAGGCCGAACCTCTTCAATCTCATTGTTGAAGCGCCAACCCGCCGTGAAGTCCGCAAGCCCGACATAAAACCATTCGCTCGCAGGGATTTCGACCTCGCGCGAGAAGCGCAATCCCTCGCCATCTTTCAAAACAGAAATCTCGACTGCCCCCTGCCCCGTCGGCAACAAGCGCTGCATCACAAACGCGCTCTTCCCGTCAACCGGAACCGGCTCGCCCATCACTGTCACTTCATGATCCGGCGGAATGTTCTTGCCATAGACGGTGACGAACCCGCCGCTCACATCAATGCCGCGCTTGTCCGTTCGGTCATCGCCAACACCCGGAGCTATGGCGTCAACCTCCGCTTCGCGCGATCCCAAGGTGCGCTCGCTGCGCACCAGCGGCAATGGTTTCGTCTCATCAAAACGCCCCTCCGCATCATAGACACGCACGACATATTCCATTTCCGCCGGGGCATCGGCAGGCATGATCCAGGCGGCCGCACCTGTCGGCTTCACCTCAATCGACTGATAGAGATCGGAAGCGCTGCGTCCACTACCCTCAAAAATCCGTATCTCCGCCCGCTCAACAAACGTCGCATAGTTGAGCGACATCAGGAAGTCGACCTCTTCACCCGCTTCATAAGTCACGCGCGGCGGAACCGTGGAGACATTCAGCACCGGCCGAACGCCCAACCCGTCATACTTCACCTGAATGTCAACCGCTTCCAATCCAATTTTCGGCGCAGCCGGCGTCGTCGACCCCGTGATCGTCCCATCCACGTGTTGCCCATCAACCGAAATCTGGAACGGCAACGCATCCGCAAACACCGGCGCAGAGAATGCCAACAATGCAGCAAGTGCTAAAATCGCGGTGGTTTTTTCTTCCCCCGCTTGCGGGGGAGGTGTCAGCCGCGCCAGCGCGGATGACGGAGAGGGCAAGTCAGTCAGAAGTAGCCTCTCCGGCATCGCATCGCTTTGCGACCTCTCCCGCAAGCGGGAGAGGAAAGTCGAACATTGTGCGTACTTCACTATTTTCATTTTCCGCACTCGGCACGTGTTGTGATGTTGAGGTCGTAAGGCGCGCCGTCCTGCTCCCAGCGCGTGCGAATGGCACTCTCAATACTCAACAAACGGTCATCGATGATCGGATGCGGCTTGCCGCACGTGTAGACAACTTCCAGCTTGCCCGGGCAGTGCTGCAACACATCGCTCAAGCGGCCAAGACCTTCAGTCCACTTAGGCTTGAGCTTCGTGCTGTCGGTCACGAACGCATCCTTGCGCAAGTCAAGCCGCACATCGCAGCTGCGGCGCACGCCAAAATTCAGCTTCGTCACCTTGCCGCGCGTCAACCGCACGTCTCGCGGGTTTTCCGTTGTGAGCACATAACCCTGCGGCACTGAAGCAAGATCAAGCTTGAGAATGAAGTTTGATCCAATCCCTGCATTCGGCAAGTCAGCGCACGCGATATGGAACCGGCCAGCGCTATCGCTGGTGATGATCAAACCATTGACTGTCACCACATTGACGCCCGGCAAACCAGGCTCGCCGTCATCAGCATAGCCATTGCCATTCAGGTCATCAAACACCCGGCCAATCACATCCCCGCAATCAAACACGTGTTCCGGCTTGATCTCGACAACAGCCGTTGCCGTCGCCACCACGGCACCATTGTCGCGGTTGATCACTTGCGCCGTATTGACAAACTTGCCTGATGTTAAAGTCGCACCCGCTATCAAACGGAGCTTGATCACCACGCTGCCATCAATATCGATGGGATAGCTGGTGAAAGTCAGTACACGTCCTTCCTGCTTCGGCACAATCGCTTGCCCGTTCGCAGTGGCACTGCCTTCGACGAAAATGAACGATCCCGGCATCACATCGCGGATCGCCGTGCGCAATTCCGAGAGTCCATTCGCAGTGATCGTATAAGTCACGCGCTCGCCACGCCGTATTTCCGAGCGTCCTGCAGTTTTGGTCACCGTGGGTGGTGCCGTGAACACCGTAATGACCGTCGGGTTATTGCCATTGAGCGACTTGTTGTCCGACACGTCGGAGACGACAGTGTTGTTGGGTCCGCGCGCCGATGCTCGTGCCGAATTCACAACTTTCCCTGCCGCCGCATCAGCACCGGTCACGCGGTGTGTTGCGGTGAATGTCTTCGAATTTGTCGCACCCGGCGCCAGCGCGGGAATCGGCCCGCCACTCACCACAGCATTGGCATCCGTCACCCGCACATCACGCAGCGTCGTGTTGCCCGTGTTGGTCACGGCAAATGCATAATTGACCACGTCACCTGGATCATTGACGCCATTCGCATTGGTGTCGGTCACCGTTGTGATCGTCTTGACCAATCCAATGCCAGGCTGTTGCGACAGGTTGGTGCGCGTCGGATCATCTTCATTCGTCGCGGAATCATCCGACAAATCTTCCACTGTCCCGCTCGTCGTCCCACGTTGATAATCCGCATCGACCTTCGCCTGGTTCTCGACATAGCCGCGATTGAGATCAGCCTGGGTGATTGCATAGCTCGCCGTCAGCGAATTGTCCGATCCGTTGATGAGAAGTTCCGCGATCGGACTGCCTGTGATCGGTCCTATCTTTGTATCTGTCACCACCAGATTGGTGAGCCGCACGCCACCGGTATTGCTGACAGTGAACGTATAGGTGATCACATCGCCAACATCCGCGCGACCATCTCCACCGTCATCGAATACACCGGTCTTGACAATCGCCACTGCCGGGATACCGACTGGTGTCTCAGTGGGATCATTTTCGGTGATGTTCGACTCATCTGAGTCGTCTTGCACTCGCGTATTGTTGGGGCCACCTTGCGCCGTGACATGCGCCAGGTTTGTGACCGTCCCCACTCCCATGTCGGCAGCCGTTATGATGTAGTCAAAAGTCAAACTGTTGTCGGTATTGTTGGGCGCAACACCCAAGGATGCGAGAGTGTGCATCGTTCCTGACAACGGATCAGTCACCTCGATATTGGAGAGCGGTTCCGTTCCCGTATTCACAACAGTAAACGTATAGCGCAGCGTGTCGCCTTCGCCCGTCACGCCATCGGCCACCGTGTCAATCACCTGCGGCTGCGGTTTCAGCAGTGCCACCGAGACAACGCGCAGTGGCGTAATCGTCGGGTCATTGTCAATAATGTCGGACTCATCTGAGAGATCTGACACAGTCTGGCCAGTTGGCGTGCGCCCTCTCGCCGTTGCTTGGTTGGAATACTGCAATGGCTGGCGCGCCATGTCTGTATCAGTCAAAACATGGGACGCTGCGACAGTTGCAGATGCCCCCGGCGCAAGAGAACCCACACTTGAGGAGACAAGAACCGCATTCGGGTCGGTGAGCGTAACCGGATTTAGCGTAACCGTGCCGGTGTTGGTGACGATGATATCATAATTGATGGTGTCGCCGCCAAAGCTTGGCTGCTTATTCACAAGCCCGTCACCGCCAGCATCCGCAAACGGTCTTTCGATCTTCACCACCGCGAGACTCGCTGCCTGCGGCAATGTCAGGATTGTATCGCCTTCTCGCGTCTTGTCAGTTGGATGTGACTTGTCAGTAACCGTCGCGCCGCTCGGTGAAAGTCCGTTGGCCGTCGCCTTGTTGACCACTTTGCCCGCGTCTATATCGCTCTGCAACAGCGTATACTGCGTAGCAAACACCCACGTCTCGCCTGCATCAAGCTCAGTGTCTCCATCCGTGTCGCCGCTCTGGTAGGCAGGCGCTGGCAAGCCAGCCAACAGATCGCTCACTGAAACGGTATTGACCGAGACATTGCCTTCATTGGTGACATTGAAGACATAGTCGACCGTATCGCCAGCATCAATCCGCGCCGGATCGAGTCCAGCCGCAACGCTCACGACTGTTGGCACAGGTTTCACCACGGAAATTTTCGGACTGGCCGCCAATGGCACATCAGCAAAGCCAATTGCATCGGGCGGCGCAACGCCTCTGACTGGCGCGCCATTGGCAGTCGCATCATTGTGCAAAGTCCCGGCATCTAGCGCTGGCTGGTCAGCCGCAGTCAGCGTGTAAGTGACATTGATGGATTGCGGCACACCGGGCCGCAGATTGTTGACCACAGGTGAAAGCGCCCCACCCAGCATCGGATCATTCACCACAACATTGTTCATCGTCACATTGCCGGTATTGGTGAGTGCGAATGTATAGGTGATCTTGTCTCCGATGTTGGGAATGCCGGCAGGCGCGACCACCGAGAAATTCGAAACCGCTGTCTTCGCCATAGTCAGCCCCGGCGCGGCGGGCAAAGGCGTCGTCGCGGAGTCGCCTGGTGAATCGATTGTATCGCCATCCGGTTCATTGCCCTGCGCCATCGCGGTATTCACCAGATCACCGCCAGCCGTCAGCACATTGCCGACATTGTCGAGCACGTTTTGCGTCAATGTGTACGTCGTGGTGAACGTATGGCTTTGCCCCGGCGCGAGCGTGACCGGTGTCATCGACGCCGTCGCCAGTTCGTCATAGGTCTCGGCGCCATTGATCTGCAGCGGATCATTTGCGTCAACGCGAATTTCCGTCGTCCGCGACTTCGCCGTGAGATTCGATCCGATATGGAGAATGCCGCTGGCAATTTCTTCTTGCGTCAATTCGTGGATCAGGATGATCGACGAGTCATCGGACTCGCCCGGCGCAAGATACTCAATGTTGTCGCTGAACACTTCGCCCGCGACCTGTTTCAGTTTGATGTTGATGAGTGGCCCATCGCCGGTGTTCACAATCTGATGGAGGATTCCAACGCGGTCACCCGGCAGCAGCGCCTCAGGGTCGCCACTCAGCAAGACCACGCGCCGCTCAATATTGAGTGCGCTGTAGATGTCAGGCGCATTCTGACGCTGCCTGATGACCAATGGTGCTGGAAAAACCTCCGGTTCCGCACCGGTTGAAGCAGTCACCAGTGGATCTGCGCCAAACCTCAGCGAGTCGAGTGAGGCAAGCGCACTGGCGCTAGGCGGCGGCACGCTCGCAAACAGGGGATCAGCAATCTTGACATTGGTCAGAGTCAAGCGGCCCGTATTGGTGACGAGGAATGAGTAGGAGATTGTTTCACCTGCTTGCGGAATTCCATCGACATCGAAGTAGGACACAGCCGTCTTGTCGACTGTGAGACTCGATGGCTGCGGAATTGTCGTGGTAATGACATCCTGCGCCGTCACATTGCCCGTTGGCGCTGTCCCGACAACCTGCGCCGTATTGGTATATGTGCCCGCATCAATGTCTTGCTGCGTCAGCGTGTGCACTGCCGTGAACGTCGTCGTATCAACGTCACCCGGATTGAGCGTTACTGGCCCACCCGTCACCGTGCTCATCGGATCGACAACCGTCACATTGGTGAGTGTCGTCGCACCGGTATTTTCAACTGTAAATGCATAGCTGATCGTGTCGCCCGGATTGGGCAAGCCATCGCCGCCAAGATTGAGCACATCATCGCGCTTGTCGATGCTGATGCTCGCGTCATTGGGCAGGACAACACTTTCTGCATCATCGACGGATAGCTGCGCCGATCCATTCCGCGGATCAGCTGTAACCGTTGCGGTATTGTTGAACACACCTGCATTGATATCGGTCTGGACGATTGTATAGACACCCGTCACAGTCGCCGTGGCCCCAGGGTTCAGTGACCCGACGGCCCCGCCCGTCACCGTGACAGCAGGATTGGCGTCCGTCACCGTCACGTTGTCGAGAGTCACGTTGCCGGTGTTTTCCACCGTGAACGTGTAGAAAATCGTGTCATTGGCATTGGGTGTTGCTGGCGGTGCAACGACGGTGAAATCCGGGGTTCCCGTCTTCACAAGAGTCACCGAAGGCGCACCCGTGATCGTCGTCGTCGTCGAGCCAGGTGAAGTCACAGCAGCGCCAGTTGGTGGATTGCCTGATGCCGTTGCGGTGTTGGCATAGGAACCTGCATCAATATCAGCTTGCGTCAACGTATATGAACCCGTGAAACTGGAACTGTTTGAAGCACCAGGCGCCAGGGTGATCGGCCCGCCATTGACTGTGACAAGCGGATCAATGACAGAAATATTTGTCACCGTTTGATTGCCCGTATTGGTGACGGCGAAAGCATAGCTGATCGTTTCGCCTTCATCGGCGCGGCCGTTGACGCCAACATTGACCGTCCCAGACTTGGAGAGTGTGATCGCAGGCGCCGGCAGCGGAACACTCACGCTGTCATTGACCGGCGCAAGCACACTTCCGTTTGCAGGCGTTCCTGCAACAGTCGCGGTGTTGTTATAAACTGCTGCATTGATCATCGGCTGCGTCAGCGTCAACGTCGCGGTCGCATTCGCAATTGCACCTGGTCCCAATGTGCCGATGGCACCGCCAACAACAGTCAGGCCCGGGTCAGTCAGCGTCACGCCATTCAGCGTCACGGCACCAGTATTCTGAACCGTGAAAGTATAGCTGACCGTATCGCCCACATTGGCAATGCCATCACCGCCATCATTGAGCGTGCCAACTTTTACAAGTATAACCGCCGAAATCGCAGGCAGATTCACGTTCACGCTGTCGCCTGCAGAAACCTGTGCAGCACCATTCGCAGGATCGCCGGTGACAGATGCTGTGTTGTTGAACACGCCCGCATCAATCTCGGATTGCGTCAAAGTAAGCGAAGCTGTTGCCGATGCCGTAGCGCCCGGTGCCAGCGTGCCGATGTTGCCGCCAACAACCGTCAGTCCAGGATCAGTCACCAACACATTGTTGAGCGCGACTGTGCCAGTGTTTTCGACCGCAAAATTATAGCTGATCGTATCGCCAACATTTGCAACCCCGGAAGGTGCAACAACACCGAAATTTGGTGTTCCGGTTTTCGCAAGCGTGATGGCCCCTGTCGCAGTGTTGAGCGGCACATCCTTCGGGTCATCCGCAGTGACCGCTCCCGCATTGGCAGAAGCGCGGCCAATAGTGTCAATGTCATTGTCGGCATTGCCCGGAATATTGAAATCACCGGCAGGCACCACATAGGTCCGCGTGAACACAACAGAGTCACCCGGCCCCAATTGATCCCAGTCACCATCGCCAGTAACTGGATCCGAAGAACCTCCTGCTGCGCCGCCATCAGTAAATGTTGTCGGGACCAGAACAGCACTTTGCGTTCCCGTTCCCTGGAATGTCGGATCACTGACACTCACATTCGAAAGCGTCGAAGTCCCGGTATTCGTAACCAGATAGCTGAACAGAATTTTGTCACCCGGATCAACCAGTCCATTATTGTTGAAGTCGCCACCTGCATCGAACGTCCAGGACTTGTTGAGCGAAATAGCTGGAACCAGAGGGGTCACCGGAACGCTGACAGTATTTGAAACCGCTGGCGCAAGCACACCAGCCGTGGGTGTTCCTGTCACTGTCGCGGTGTTATCAATAGCAGCTTGCACTGCAACCGAAAGCAGCCACAGCCAGCACCCCATCAAAAGCACAAAACCCGGAAGCAGCTTTCGCTGCCCGGTTCTGGCCTTTTCAGGCGCTGTCATGGTGCCACACTGCATCATGTGAAATCGCACTGCCCGCGTCCTGGAAGCGCGGGCAGCGCCTTGGCGCTAACTAACCGGCATCCACTTCGGTCTGTGTGACCGTGTGGACATAGGTGAAGGTGATTGTTGCTCCGGGCCGAAGCACGCCCCAAACGCCAGGCGTTGCCGCCGTGTCGGTTGATGTTTGACCCGCCGGCAATGGTGAACCTTCCGTGAGGAGAGCTCCGTCAGAGAAGCTTGCCGCAGGAACAGCAGAACCTTCATGCGTGTCGCTGGCCGTCACGTTGTTGATCGTCACATTGCCTGTGTTCGCGATCGTGTAAGTGTAGGTAATGACATCGCCAGCATCCGCTGGGGAAGTCCCGGTGGTGAAGGCAAAAGTTTTCGCAACGGTAAGCTCCGGACCTGCCGGGATGGTGGTGAGCGCTGGTGTCGTGTCATCCGGGCCGGAATAGGCGATGTTGCCAGGCCGTGTGCCGACTGCATTCGCAGTGTTTGAAACACCATTGGTGATGCCTGCAGCCCGCAGCGCATCAAGCTGGTCCAGCGTATAGACGGCCGTGAACGTGGCAGTTTTTCCAGGCGCAAGTGTTGCCGTGTTGCCAAGACCCGGAGTTCCAGTGCCGGTCGTTGAAACCAGCGTGAAACCGGAAAGCGCTCCCGCACTCGCAATACCATTGAACGTCGGCCCAGCCGGATCACTGGGTGCAACAGCCGTCATCGTCACGTTACCGTTGTTCGTGACCAGATACTGATATGTGATCGTGTCACCGCCATCCGTGACCGCGGCATTCGCACCATTCGCGACTGTGGGTGCGACTGAAACCGTCTTGTCCGTCGTCAGGCTGGCCGCCGCCGATGTAACAGGAACGCTTTGCGAAGAGCTCGGCGCAGGCGTGGGCAGCGATCCCGATGCTGGCGTACCAGTGACGGTCGCCGTGTTGTCGATCGTCGCGAATGCCGGGATGACAACTTGATCAATAAACGCGGCTACGGCCAGTATCCCGACCGCGTTCCGCAAATGAAGCGCAAACCGCGCTATCAGGTTTTGTTTCTTGTACATTTTACACTCCAGGAGTTGATGTTCACAGTTGTTGTTTTTTGACGGTCCTGTTCGTTCACCGCTCTCCGGCGGCTTTTTTCGTGGAAGACCAAAGCTGTTTGGGGGATCTCGGCCCGTGCGATTGCAAAGCTCCGCACATCAGCGCATGGGAATTCCCACGGCATCTGCGGACAACGCGCATCAAAGGCTGGATTGTTCAGCTTCATCCCCACGACTGACAGTTTGCGCAATACGCTTTCACTGACAGCCAACCAGGAGCGACAGGCACCGGGGACTCTGGCGGCCCTCGTCGGAAACGTGCAATTCGGCCGAACTGCACGTGCTTAAAAAGGGTTAATTCGTGCTTAAGTGGGGCAAGTTAACGAGTGGTTAATGGCATGGTCCAAAGCGCCACAAAGCAGCCAAAACCGGACCTTTTAACAGTTAACGGTGCGATTGTGCACCACCCCTGCATGGAGTTGGGTTGAATTCTATTGCAGCAGGTCAATATCTGGCTGCACAACCGTATAGACCCATGTAAAGCGGATCGAATCGCCTGGCGCCAGCGAGTCCCAGCTTTGGTTTACCGCCGCATCGGTTGAATCACCCAGGGGTGCGACGTCATTCAGCACCGCCTCGTTGCTAGGCAGCGGATTGCTGCCATAACCATTATGGTTGTCGGTATTGATGTTGACCCCGGTGATCGTCCGATTGCCGGTATTGGTGACGTCATAGCGATAGGTGATGGTTTCCCCGACATCCGCCGTGCCATTGCTATTGCTGTCACCCAGACCAGGCGCGAACACCCTGCTCTTGGCCAAGACCAAAGTCGGTCCTCCGGTGAGTGTTACCACCGCAATGCCATTGTTGTTCACCGCGCCAAACGCAGTCGTTCCGCTGGCCGAGGCCGTATTGTCAATGTCCCCGTCCCCGCCGCCATTGTTGTCAAACACTACCTGCGTCACGGTATAAGGCATCGAGCAGTCCACGAATGCTCCAGCTGCAATCGACGGAATCGGGTTTCCACCTGGGCACGTCACAGTCCCTAAAGGGTCAGATACAGTGATGTTCGTTGCCGCCACATTGCCATTGTTGCTCACGCGCACCGTATAGGTCACCACATTTCCAGCCGCAGACACACTGCCAACAGAAGGCGTCTTTGTAACCTGGATGGAAGGCACGGCCAGCGTATTCGTGAATGTGCATTCGATGACAGCGCCAAGTGACACTGCCGCCGCATTGAGCCTGTAGGTCGTGCCCGAGACGAAACTCACGGCCCCGCCTGATCCCATGCCCGTGCAAACCGGTGCGCCGTTGAGGAAAAAGCCGCCCGCAACGCCCTCGGTGATGTCGGTCACAACCCCAGCAGACGAAAGCGGCAAATTCGCGCCACTCACCGTCGTGCCCGCAGCAAATGAACTTGTATCAATTGAATCGCCTGCATAGCCGTTGTTGGCCGAGAACGTGAATGTGCCCGTCCCGCCATTGCTGATCTTCTTGACCAGCAGCCGTGGCGCAACATCATTGTTGGTGATCGCGCATGACGCCGTTTCACCAATCGCCAGGGTCACAACATTGCTGCCCGGACCTGTGAGTGCGAACGCGCCACAACTCCACGCCCCCGCCGCATATCCCGTCGGCCCGGTCTCAGTCAGCGTATAGGCCCCCGCATTGACTGCGATATTGGTGACCGCCGCTGAGTTGCCTGCACCTGAGAATGCCGAAGGTCCCGCAACCGACATTGTGAAAGCTGAAGCCACAGCCGTGCCGCCATTGTCATTCGTGACGTTCTTGGTGATCGTTAGCCGCGCCGCAACGTCATCATTGGTCGCTGTGCATGTCGCCACCTGCCCTGCCGTCATCGTGATGATGTTGCTTGAACCGCCAGTCAGCGTGAATGTCGGGCAGTTCCAGCCGGTCAGCGTGTAACCCGTTGGTCCGCCAGATTCTGTCAGCGTATATGCGCCCGGCGTAATATAGGCATTTGTGACATTCACATTGCCTTCAATGCCGCTGATTGTTTGTGTGCCCGCCGCCTGCAAAGTCCAGGCCGTGTCAATCGCCGTTCCGCCATTGTTGTTGACCAAGGTCTTGGCCAATGTGATTTGCGCCTTCTTGGTATTCGTCAGTATACAGACCAGTTGCGCCGCCAATCGCATCTCGGTTGTTGCAACCGTGAACTGGTTCGAAACATTGACGGGATAGGTGAACGTCCCCGCGCCATTGCCGTTGGCAGCGCCATTGCTGTCGGTGCAGACCGCACTGGAGAATGTAAACGCGGCATTGGCGGTTTCGGTGATGACAGCGGCGGTGTTGCGCGCGCCCGGCAGTGCTGTATTGGCAGTACCCAAGGCCGCCCCTGTAGCGCTGAATGCAGCGAAAGTCCCCGTGAGACCCGTCTGCGTGGCGTTGAAAGCGACAGTCCCGGCCTCACCCACCATCTGCTTACGAAGCGCCACGGTCGGCGCAATGTCATTGTTTGTGATGGTGCAGGTCCGCACTTCGCCATTGCTCAGCGTGACGTTGCTGACAGCCAGCGTCTCACCGGGACATGTCCACGCACTCGCAGTATAGCCAAACGAGAACGCACTGGTTTCACCCAAAGTGTAAGTACCAGCCAACACCCGACGGCTGGTGACCGTTGTCGCACCATTGACTCCCGAAACAGGGGTCGTTGGCCCGCCACTCGCGGTCAGCGTAAAATCCGCAAGCGCGGCATTGCCACCATTATCATTGGTCAATGTCTTCGCAAGCGTCAGGCGCGGAGCGACATCGGTATTGGTGAACGTACAGACAAGCACATTGCCGGGAGCCGTGGCCGCCGCACTCAGGGTGAGAGTCCCGGCAGCAAAGCTGACATTGCCCGCCGCCGTTCCGGTGCAGGTGGCAGATGTGGCGGTCCAGCCACTGTCCGGCATGGTCTCGACGATGTCGGTGATCGCACTGGCCGAGGTCAGTGTATGGATGGTGGGATCAGTGACCGTGGCCGAGCCTGTGACCGCAATCGAGTCGCCCGCAAAGCCATTGGCGTTCGTGCCAGCTGCGAAAGTGAAGGTGCTGGCAACTCCCGCCACCGCTCCAACCGTGGTCTTGGCCAGTTGCAGTGTTGCCCGCTTGTTGTTGGTCAGCGTGCAGGTGAAGTTGGCGCCCAGCTTCATGTCGGTCGTAGGTATCGTGAACTGGTTGCCGGTCAGCGTGTAAGAGATCGCCGCCACGCCGTTGCCATTGGTCGCCCCATAGGCATCGGTGCATGAGACAGAAGCGAACTGGAACGCCGCATTGGCGGTTTCGGTGATGACGGCGGCGGTGTTGCGTGTTCCCAGGAGTGCTGTATTGGCAGCGCCAAGGGCAGCCCCCGTGGCACTGAACGCGGCGAAGGTTCCGGTCAGTCCGGTCTGCGTGGCATTGAAGGCGACGGTTCCGGTCTCCCCCGCCATCTGCTTGCGAAGTGCCACCTGCGGCGCGATGTCATCATTGGTGATCGTGCAGGTCCTGACTTCGCTGTTTGAGAGTGTGACATTGCTGCCGGTGAGCGTCTCGCCGGGACACGTCCAGGCACTGGCCGCATAGCCGAAGGGAAGAGCCGACTCAGCCAGCGTATAGGTTCCAGCCAGCACGCGCGCGCTGGTGACAGTGGTGGCATTGTGAACGCCCGAGATATTGGTCGGACCC
This sequence comes from uncultured Alphaproteobacteria bacterium, assembly GCA_963819615.1. Classification (GTDB taxonomy): domain Bacteria; phylum Pseudomonadota; class Alphaproteobacteria; order Rhizobiales; family Aestuariivirgaceae; genus Aestuariivirga. The sequence goes on along the minus strand of CAWFWW010000006.1, from coordinate 116,020 downwards.
CCGCTGGTCGACAGCGTCCAGTCAGCCGCCACATTGATGCCGCCATTGTTGTTGGTGACAGTCTTGGCAAGCGTCAGGCGCGGAGCGACATCGGTATTGGTGAAGGTGCAGACCAGCACATTGCCGGGAGCCGTGGCCGCCGCACTCAGGGTGAGAGTCCCGGCGGCAAAGCTGACATTGCCCGCCGCCGTGCCGGTGCAGGTGGCAGATGTGGCGGTCCAGCCACTGTCCGGCATGGTCTCGGCGATATCGGTGATCGCACTGGCAGACGTCAGCGTGTGAATGGTGGGATCAGTGACCGTGGCCGAACCCGTGACCGCAATCGAGTCGCCCGCAAAGCCATTGGCGTTCGTGCCAGCTGCGAAAGTGAAGGTGCTGGCAACTCCCGCCACCGCACCAACCGTGGTCTTGGCCAGCTGCAAACTCGGCAATTTGTTGTTGGTGACGGTACAGGTATAGGCCGCCCCCACCTTCATGTTGCCGATTGGGATGGTGAATGGGTTGGCGGTAAAATTGAGCGCAGCCGAATTGCCGGTGGAAGCCCCATTGGCATCAACGCAGGTCGCACTGGCAAAGGCATATCCGGCAGGTGGTACCCCTTCAGTGATCTGGGCCGCTGTGCCCGCAGTGCCTGCGAGTGCAGTCGGTGTGGCCGATACAGGCGTTCCCGCCACCGCCGTTGCCACAGCATTGATCGTGCCGGAAAGACCCGTAGCCGCAAAGCTGAACGTCGCGGGCGTACTTGCCCCACCCTGCGTCGTCTTTTGAATTGCGACAGTTGGCGCGATATCATCATTGGTAATGGTGCAGGTCGCGCTGGAATTCTGCGCCAGCGTAATCTGATTGCCGCCGGTGACAGTAAAGCTGGGGCAAACCCATGCACTCGCCAAATAGCCATATGGCCCGGTCTCATTCAGCGTGTACGCGCCAGCGTCAACAGCGATACTGGTGACAGCAGCAGTATTGGCCGTACCATTGAAATTCGTTGCCCCAACAGCAGACAAGTTCCAGTCAGCGGCCACATTGGTACCGCCATTATTGTTCGTCACCGCCTTCACCAAAGTCAGGCGCGGCTTGTCGTTATTGGTCGCCGTGCAGGTTGCGTTTTGACCCGCAGCCAGCGTGACCTGGTTTGGCGCAGCAAATGTGCCAGCCGTGCAAACCCAGCTGACCAGCGTGTAATTCGCCGTCGCAGCTCCCGACTCGGTGAGCGTATAGGTGCCCGCGAGCACTCGCGCAGTTGTGATAGCCGGCTGACCCTCGGTTCCAGTCAATCCAGTCGTCGGCCCCGTTGCCGTCAGCGTGAAATCGGCATCGACATTGGTCCCGCCATTGTCATTGACCGTCGTTTTCACCAGCGTCAGCCGTGGCCGATTGTCGGTATTGGTGATGGTGCAGGAAATGACATCGCCATCAGTGGGCGTGATGTTGATCGGAAGAGCCGTGATTCCAGACACGTTTGTGCCGGTGACGAAACTGTTCGAGCAAGCCACGGTTTGTGCATAGGCCGTCAGCGCCGAAGCTGAGCCAGCGCCCATTGCTTCGTTCAGGGCATAAGCAGTGCCTGCGGCACCAGTAAAACTCAGTGTGCCATTTGTGGCAATGGTTGCGCCTGTGCCCGTCGTTGTAATTGAGGTCTGCCCCGTCGCCGAAAGTGTGAACTGGTCGGTGTTGTCAATGCGGTTGATGCCCCCCAGAGATTTCGTCAAGGAGAGAAGCGGTTTACGCTTGTTTGTATAAGTACAGACTATCGCTTTGCCCGCATCACCCAGGCCGATCAGCAGCGTATTGGCATTTTGTCCATTGCTGCCCGACAGCGCATTCGCGGTCGCACCGCCATCAGCCGTGCAGGCGAGCGTGGTGTCATAGTTGCCAATGCTCCCGGTCGTAAACGTTTCCGCAGGCAGGGTAATGGTGTTGCCGACGGTGACATTGACTGCCGCGCCGCTGGTTGCCGCAGTGGGCGCAGTGGATGAAAACGCCGTAGTGTTGGTCGACCCTCCCGTGGTCGCGCCAATTGCCGCCACATTGCCCGAAATGACGTTGGAACCCCAGGCCTTGGCCAACTGCAACGTCGGCCGTCTCGCATTCGTCAGGATGCAGTTATAAGCAGAGCCTGCCACAACATTGGCAGCGGGAATGCTGAATGGCAACGTTGTGGAATTGATCACCGGATTGCCAGTGACACCGCTGTTTGCGTCGGTGCATTGTGCACTGGCAAAGGTGTATCCTGAAGGAATCGCGGTTTCATTGAACGACACTGCCGTCGTCCCGATTGCGGTTACAGTCAATGTGACTGCTGTCGTCGGATTTGTCCCCGCAGTCGTTGTGGCGGAAGTTGATGCTGCGGACAAATTGCTGTGGGTGATTGTGAATGGCCCGCCAACGCCGCCAGACGTTTGCTTTTGCACGCTGACAGTTGCGCGGGTGTTGGTGATGGTGCAGGTGAGATCAGCACCTGCTACCACATTTGCCGCCGGAATGGTGACTACGCCCGTACCGCCATTGAACGATCCAAAAGTGCCTGAATTGCCGGTGTTTGAACTATTGGCGTCCGTGCAGCTGAAACCGGTCAACTTGTAGCCCGCAACAACTCCTTCGGTAAGGGTAGCTGCTGTCCCGAGCGTGGTGATGTTAATGGTCGCGGGAGCGGCGGGACCCGGATTATTGGTCGCCGTGTTGATGCTGACCGGTGTCGAAGCGAGGTTCGTCGAGCCGGTGAAATTAAATGTTGCAGTTCCGCCAACCGATAGCTTGCTGAATTTGACGGTTGGTGTTTTCGTATTGGAGAAGACGCAATTCCAATTGCCTCCATTCTGGATGCCCGCTGCCGGTATCGTAACTGGCAACGTCGTTGTTGTGACAGGTGCATTTCCAGTGAAGGCCGCAAAACTGTCAGTGCATGTGACTGTGGTAAATGTAAACCCGGCTGCAGGGCCCTCATTGAGCTGCACCTGGTTTGACAAGTTGGAGACGTTTCGTGGCACTGGTGGAATTGGGGCAAGTGTGTTGACGGCCGTCGTGGGAATGTTTGGGAAGGTTCCCGCGACATTTGTGTCAGTAAAACTGAAGGTGCCAGTGTTCCCCAATGAAAGTTTCTGCACGGAAACGGTAGAACGGTAGTTGGTGAAGGTGCAGATAAAATCCGCATTCGCAACAACCTTCGAGGCCGGAATCGTGAGGACGTTGCCCGCCAGAGTCCCAAATGTGCCTGTATTCCCGGTTGTACCGGAATTGGCGTCGGTGCAACTTGCTCCCGTCAATGCATAGCCGGTCGGAGCGCTTTCAGTAATCGTGATAGGCGAACCAAGGGTAGCCACTGAAATCGGCGTAAGAGTCGCGGGCGCTGCCACGCCCGCTGTTACAGTTGAGATGCTGGTCGAAGCTGAAGCCAGATTGGTATGGTTAAAATCAAAAGTGGTGGTGCCGTTCTGGGAAATCTTCTGCAGTGAAAGCGTTGCGCCAGTGTTGGTAAACGTACAGGTGAAGGCTGCGCCTGAAACCACTCTTGAAGCGGGAATTGTTAAGACATTTCCAGACAGGGTTCCGAAACTCCCGGTATTCCCGGTGGTACCGGCATTGGCATCTGTGCAGCTTGCTGAAGTTAAAACACTGCCGCTCGTTGCCGTTTCGGTGATTATAACGGCTGAGCCGAGTGTTGTTACTGCGTGGGGAACCGGCGTTGTCGGCGCTGGAACACCTTCTGTAACTGTAGTGATGTTGCCCGGTGTCGAGTTAAGATTGATTTGCGAAAAGCTGTAGGTTCCAGTCCCATTGGCCGTCGTTTTCTTGAGTTTCAGGCTAGAGGGGCTCGAAAAAGTGGAAAATACCAGATCGTCAATATAGACAATTTGCATAGATGGATTTGATGGCGATCCGGACTTGGGACCAGCGATATGCTTGATCGTAATGCTGGTGACCGGCCCTGCCCAGGTAACAGTGATGTTTCCTGTTTCATCGTCGATACCGGCGCTCTGGTTGGCAGAAGCCCGCCCGGTTGCAGAATCATAATCCACACCCGACGCGTTGTCCCAGCTGGTGGGCAGCCCGTTGTTGGAGCTGACGTCAACAATGTCATTGAATGCGGAGTATGCCGGGCCACCGTCAATATCACGCAGAGTAAGAGAGAGATTATAAACTGCCGCCGAAAATGTTATCGTTGTCGTCTGAAATGAAGTGCCAACATCAGTCGTGGCATTCATTGCAACTTCGATGATGCCAACATTTGAACTGTTGGAAGAATTCGTGGGAAATATTGTGGAAGAATTCGAATCAAAGGTGCCGCTCGCGACAGTGTGCGTGGTGATTGTCACACCGCCAATGAGCACTGAATCTGCGGCCGTCAGAAGGTTAGTGGGAGGACGGCTCGCCCAATCTAACGTGTCAGCTCGCGCGCCCATTGTGAGCGCAATCAGCGCCAGCACAAACGCAAAAAACCGGAGCACCGGGTTTGCCCCGCTTCCAACTTTCCGCAACAGACGCTCGACGATAATCGACAACCCAGCCACCGCACCAACAAAAAATACGCAAACTCACAAACCCGCCACCCAGGCGACAAGCCCGGAACCCTGGATGCTTGGATTGTCTGCCAGATGCGCAAGGCCACAACCCGAAGCAACCTTGGCTTAGGGTCGTTAGGCTTAATGACCGGTAAACCGGACGTGCCTTTTTGGTTAAGCAATTGCTAAAAAATGATTCATTTCAGGACGTTACATCAACGGAAATGGGCAAGCTGCGTGCTTCGCCAAATGGTACCGCCACCCCGGCTCGAACGGGGGACCTCTAGATCCACAATCTAGCGCTCTAACCAACTGAGCTATGGCGGCCCGGCATCGATGCTGGCCTTTAACGCTGCCTCACTAACCCGCGACAGTCGTGATTTCAACCTACTTTTCCCAACCCCTTAAAACCCGTTAATACTAATGAACAAATCGTAAAACAGGTGTGGACGACTCGAGCTAAAATTGAGTAGTTTCGAAGATATTCAAGAAGTGAATGAACCGTAAGTTTTATGTCGCAGAATAGCCTCCGGGAGTTGCGTGAAAGTAGCCAGGCGGCAGTCTTGTGGGATGTCGCACGTGGCCGCATCGTCTGGGCCAATGCCGCTGGCATAGCGCTATTCGACAGCCAATCGCTTTTTGACTTGATCGATCGTCCATTCGACCCCTCGGAATCAGGCATTGCAACACTGCGCGCGATTGTCACCGACTTGGGCGGCGACAGCCCTCGCTCAGCCGATTTCACATTTCCATCCGTCGGCATCGAAACCCCGATTGCTTGCGCCTGCAGCCTGCGCAAACTTGCCGATGGACGCAATGGCGTGCTGATGGTGCAGCAGGTGCCGCCCCAAGCAACGCCAGCCGAAGCGCCGCCAGAATTTCAAGCTGCGATGCAGCTTCTTCCGATGCCAGTTGTGGTATTCAATCGCCAGGGCGCGGTAATATACGAAAATGACGCCGCCTCGGCATTCTTCCCCGAGGGCGAAGCGAAATCCGTGGAATCCATCCTGGCGGATCGCAAGCTCGTTATTCCATTTGCGCGGCTTGAGGCTGCATCGCTGGTCTCGCAATCAGGCAGGGCTTTTGGCCGTCATGGTTTGCGCGATGTCATGATAGCGCTTCGCCGTCTAGACAACAACGAAACTGCATATGCTGTGGCCACGATTGATGACGTTACTGACCGCCGTGCCTTGGCCGCGCGCTTGGCCAACGTCATTGAGGAAGACGATGCTATTCTACCCGTTGATCAGGACGTGGCCTTCCAGAAAGTCGGTCAGTCAATCATCGACGAGATGTCTTCGGGTGAGCTACCAAAAGCTGCGGCACACTTTGCACCTGATGACAGGCAGGCATTGGAGGAGCCACAGGATCAACCAGGGCCTGTTGTCTCCAAACCGCCAAGCGGCGGCCGTCAGCGCACCATACCCGAAACGATCAAGAATGCCATGGAGCGCAGCGGCGAGGCCGTGATTATCATGCAGCGCGATTCACTCTCCTTCGCTACCGAACGGGCTGCAACGCTTTTTGAGTTTGACTCCAGCGACGATCTTGTGGCTTCAGCTGAGCTTGCAGCAACGCTATCCGTCTTGGGGCCATCCCTTGAGGAACACGAGTTTGTCTCTGCCAAAGGCAACATCGTGGTTGCTGATGCAATGGTGACATCCATTCCATGGCTGCATGGTCCCGCCCGCCAGTTCCGCATCAAGCCAGTGCGCAATCCTCGCCCAAAGCAGCAGATGTTGCCGCCAGCAGCGAAATCCCAATCCGGTTCAACTGCGCCGACGCGCAATGGCAAGGCCTGGCCTGTCACGCCGGGTGCCGCAGCTAAATCGTCGCTCGCGCCTCAATCCGGAACTGGCGACACGATGCTTGCCGAAGCCGCGCCGGAAAAGCAAGACAACAACGGCTTTAACGCGGCCACGGAAGAAATTCAGGCCATTCTTGATGTCGTCAATGATGGCATTATCACGCTCGATCGAAATGCTCGCATCCTGTCCTTCAGCGCCGGTGCTGAATCAATTTTCGGAAGCTCGATCGGCGACGTCATCGGCCAGGCTTTGACCAGCCTGCTCGATGACGCAAGCATCCCCGTCTTCGAAAATTATGTCGCATCGTTGCAGCAACCGGGTCTTGCCAGCATTTTCAACGATGGCCGCGAAGTGGTTGCCAAGGTCGGTGACAGCGGTGCAATGCCCCTGTTCCTGACGCTGGGACGTCTGCAACTGCAAAACTCAGACGCGGTCTTCTGCGTTGTCGTGCGCGACATCACCCAGTGGAAGCGCACCGAAGCAGAGCTTCGCGCCGCCAAGGAAGCCGCAGAAAAAGTCAGCGCCCAAAAAACGGATTTCCTCGCACGGATTGGCCATGAACTGCGCACCCCCATCAACGCGATTCTTGGCTTCTCCGATCTCATGCGCCGCGACAAGGGTGAAGCCCTCCGCCACGAGAAATACCTGGGTTATTCAAACGATATCCACGCCAGCGCCACCCATCTTCTGTCGCTGATCAATGATTTGCTCGATCTCTCAAAAGCCGAAGCAGGCCGCATGGACATGACATTCGGCGCGGTCAGCATCGCTGACGTGGTGGAATATTCCATCCGCATGCTGGAGCGCGAAGCCGCCGAGCGCGGCGTCATCATTCGCACATCAATCAGCGAAAAGCTGCCGCGCGTCGTCGCCGATCTTCGCGCCATGCGCCAAATCCTCATCAACATGGTCTCAAATGCCGTGAAATACACCGATGCCGGAGGCGAAGTGACGGTCTCCGCCAATGTCGGCAAGACCGGCCAGCTCAAACTCAGGATTCGCGACAGCGGCATCGGCATGACATCGGATGAAATCGCCCAGGCCCTCGAACCTTTCAAACGCGTCCCCACCGAGGGCCGCGAAACCCCAGGCACAGGCCTTGGCCTTCCATTGACAAAAGCCTTGGCCGAGGCCAATCGGGCATCATTTGAAATCACCAGCGAACCAGGCCGCGGCACCACAGTTGAGATCACTTTCCCGACCACGCGGGTGCTTGCCGATTAGATCAGGGCGAAAGCCATGAGCTCAGCCTTCGCCAGCCTTTCTGAAAAGCCTCGCCGCTTTCTTACCCTTGGTGCCACACTTTGCGCTGTCTTCGCGGCACTTCCCCTTATTTCACTTGTTCTCTTGGGGCTTGGCGGAGGATCATGGCAACGTCTGTTCAATTCGCTTTTACCTGCCTATCTCAGCGACACGGTCCTGCTTCTGGCGGGCGTTGGCGCATTCTCTTTCGTCATTGGCGTCACGCTGGGCTGGTTGCTGACGGCTTATGAGTTTCCTGGTCGCGCAATTCTGCAGTGGCTGGTGTTGTTACCTCTGGCGTTGCCGGGTTACGTCGTTTCCTACATCTATGTCGAATTCTTGAACTTTGCGGGCCCCGTGCAAACCAGTTTGCGGATGATGACGGGCTGGTCAAGTCCGGCCGACTATATGTTTCCCGAGATCAGGTCGGTTGGCGGCGCTGCCATTGTGTTGTCACTTGTCCTTTATCCTTACGTCTATCTTGCCGCCCGCAACGCCTTCCTCAAGCAATCGCAAAACCAGGTCCATGCCGCGCGCGCCTTGGGCCAAACTGCATTCGGCGCCTTTGCGCGCGTTGCCCTTCCCATGGCCATGCCGACCATCGCAGTCGGCATGCTGCTGGCGCTGCTTGAAGCCCTGAATGACATCGGCGCGGCACAGTTCTTCGGCGTGCGGACAATCACCTATGGCGTCTATTCGCTGTGGCTCGGAGAGGGCAATCTCGCCGCCGCAACTCAACTTGCCGTCATCCTTTGTATTGCCGCAATGCTCTTCGTCTTGATCGAGCAATTCGCCCACGGCTTCGAACACAAATACCGCCTGCAAACCCGCACTCCATCCCACATCACGGCACAACTCAATGGTTGGCGTGCCGCAACCGCTTTTTCGGTCACCTTGCTCCCGGTTCTTCTTGGCTTCGTGCTGCCTGTGGTCAAACTTGCTGGCGATGCCTATCGCCATGCCGATCAATTCTTCACGCCGGGACTGTGGCTGGCGCTGTGGCATTCGGCTGAACTTGCGCTCATCGTATCGGCCTGCACGATTGCACTTGGCCTGATCCTCGTTTATGCGCAGCGTCACGCAGCATCAAAGCTCCAGCGCATCGTCATCTGGGTCGGCACTTTCGGATACGCCATACCGGGCACTGTGCTTGCGATTGGGTTCCTGTTGCCCTTCGGCGCCTTCGACCGTTGGTTCAACCATTTCACATCTGATGCATTTGGCGTGAAGCCCGGCCTGATCCTCTCCGGGTCGCTGGCAGGCCTGGCGATTGCGCTGATCATCCGCTTCCTCACCATGTCATTTCGAACCCTTGAAAACGGCGCGCGCCGCATAACCCCAAGCCTCGATGCCGCCGCTCGTACTTTGGGCAAAACCGCGTTCGGCGCTTTCCTGGCCGTGCATTTGCCGTTGCTGCGCCCAGCCTTCTTTGCAACAGCAATCATGGTATTCGTGGACACCATGAAAGAGCTTCCCGCCACATTGCTGATGCGACCCTTTGATTTTGAAACCCTGGCGACGCGTCTCTTCGAATACGCCTCACTTTCCAGCATTGAAGAGGCCGCCGCCCCCGCCATCATCATTGTTCTTGCAGGCCTCATTCCGGTGTTCCTGCTATCGCGCCAGATCACCGGTCCTGATCGCAGCGGTTGATTATCGCTCCTCACAAGGGCATTCTGTCGCAATGATCCGCGTGCAAATGGAAGCTTTCGACGTCGGCTTGGAGTTTTTGACGCTCAAGCGGCAGCGCACCGATATAGGTGGTTTCGCCATGTTTGTTGGCGCCGTGCGCGATCACACAGACGGCAATTCCGTGTCGGCGATGGAACTCGAACGCTATCCTGGCATGACTGAAAAAGCCTTGACCGATATAGAGCAGGAAGCACGGGTCCGCTGGCCCCTGCAGGATAGCCTCATCATCCACCGTTATGGCAAGTTGGCGCCCGGCGATGACATTGTCCTCGTCATCACCGCCGCCGAGCATCGCGACGACGCCTTTGCCGCCTGCAATTTCCTGATGGACTGGCTGAAAACCAAAGCGCCATTCTGGAAACTTGAGAGTGATCAAACTAGATCGCGTTGGGTCGAAGCCAAGGCATCGGATGATGCCGCCGCCGCCCGCTGGAAGCGCTGACCTTTGGTCCGTTACCCAAATTTTCACAGCCGCTCCCGCTGGCATGAATTGCGCAACATCCTTTTCATCGTTCTGTTCGCCGCCATTGCCCTCCAGAGCTCGGGCCTCATTGGCAAGGTCACGGGCCGCTACAAAGTCATCGACGGCGACTCGCTTGAATACAAGGGCAGCCGCATCCGGCTAAAAGGCATCGACGCGCCGGAACTGAACCAGACCTGCAAGAATGGTCACAGAGAAGAATTCAACTGCGGCCACGATGCGAAGGCAGCGCTGCAATCCATCATTGGCCGCGAAGAAATCAATTGCGCCTCCGCCACCAAGGACCGTTATGGCCGCAAACTCGCCTTCTGCACAAAAGAGGGACTCGACATCAACATGGAAATGGTGCGCCAAGGCTGGGCCATCGCCTATGAGCGTCATGTAAGCGTTTATACCTTTGCGCAGCTCGATGCAGAACGCGCCAAACGTGGCCTTTGGTCCGGCTCTTTTGAAGTGCCGGAAGATTACCGAAAGCGCCACCGACGCGCCGAAAGCAACCTCGGCGAAACTGCGGAAGATGATGACTAGCTGGGGTTCGTCGAGTCTCGTTTTTCCAGCCATGTCATCACATGCGTCGCCACGCAACAGAGCTCACCGGTCTGATTGGTGATCGTAACATCAGCCGTTGTCCGCCTCTTCGCCACATCGCAGGCCGTAATGACGTAGCGCATCTCGATCGTGTCGCCAATCAACACAGCTTTCAAAAACCTTATCCGGTCATATCCCAGCGACACCGGCTGATAGTCTGAAAGTTCAGGACAATGCGAAACGATATCGGTCGAACTCCCCGACATGTAGCCGACAAGCAACGCCCCATGTGCAATCCGCCGCCCATAAGGTGTCGCCCTCATGAATTCCTCATCCACATGGTTCGGCGAAAAGTCTCCCGTGATCCCCGCAAACAGGTAGACATCGCTTTCTGAAACCGTTTTGCGGAACGATGTTGATTTTCCGATAGCCGATTGCACGCTCATGTCTCGCACCAAACTTGCACAAAGTTTCCAACGGACTCAAACTCCCGGGCCCGCTCCCACGTCGATCCCTTGTTTGCCGGAGGAAATTTGAACTTGCCGGCCTGGCCGCTCTCGCTTATCGCAATCATCAAGCGTTTCCCAACTCCAAGCACCAGCGCCACATCGCGCGATGTTCTCCAGTCAACAGTAAGCCCGTCTGGGCCAAGCCACTTCGCATCCGCATCAGTGAGAAAATCACCATTGAAATGGCTGGAATGCTTCTCTCGAAAACTATTCAGCTCACGGACAAAATCAACCAGCTCCTGATCCGCCTTCCCCCAGTCGAGCCACGTCACCTCATTGTCCTGCGCATAGGCATTGTTGTTGCCAAACTGCGTGCGCCCGAACTCGTCACCTGCCGTCAGCATCGGCACACCGCGTGAAACAAACAGCGTCGCCAGAATGCACCGCGCCGCAAGGCCTGGATCATCCGCGCTCCACGCCACCTCATGCGAACTGCCATCGCGATTATTCTCGCCATTGTCATGATTGCGCTTGGCTGAAAAACTCACGGCGTCTCGCAAAGTGAACCCGTCATGCGCCGCCACAAAATTGACGCCTGCCCAAGGCGATCGATCCGGTTTCTGAAACACATCCGAGGATCCTGCCAACCGGGTCATCAATGTCCCCATTGCCCCATCGCCGCGCCAATACTTGCGCACATCATCGCGGTAACGGTCATTCCACTCCTGCCAGCCGCCGGGAAAATTCCCTAGCTGATACCCGCCCGGCCCCACATCCCAAGGCTCGGCAATATGGATCACATCGCGCAAAACAGGATCATTCTGGATCGCGCTTAACAAGGGCGCATCTTGAACGAACCCCTTCGCAATCCGCCCCATCACTGGCGCAAGATCATAGCGGAACCCGTCAAATCCCAGCGCCACCCAATGCCGCATCGCATCAAGCACCAGATGCATCGAAGGCGCATGGTCAAGCATCATCGTGTTGCCCGTGCCTGTATCATTGACCAATTGTACGCCATGCATTCGGTAATAACTCGCCTGATCAAGTCCCCGCAGCGACAAGGTTGCCCCGCCAAAATCACTTTCACCAGTATGGTTGAACACCACATCAAGGATCACCTGAAATCCATTCGCACGCAGCTTTGCAAGAGTATCACGCACCTCGTGTAAGCCCCCCGGCGCAAGCATCGGCTCAACCGCAAAAAAGGAAACCGGATTGTAACCCCAAGCGTTTCGCAACCCGGCTTGCGCCAGATGCCGTTCATCTGTCCACGCCGCAATTGGCATCATTTCAATTGTGTCGCAGCCAATGCGCTTGAAATGCGATAGTGCCGCATCACTTGCAAGCGCAGCAATCGTGCCTCGCAACTCTGTCGGCACGTCCGGGTGTAGTTTGGTGAACGCCTTCACTGGCACTTCATAGATGAATTTCGGCACATGCAAATTTGGCCGCGCAGCGGGAAAAAAATGCTTCGTCACGATCGACTTCGCCGCAACTGCACCCGTCTCCGCCCCGAACTTGGCATAATCCTCATGCCAACTCACATGCCTGTCAATTGCTCGCGCATAAGGATCAATCAGCAGTTTCGAATGATCAAAACAATACCCATGCTGCGGCTCGAATACACCCTCGGCGCGCAACCCGTAATGTTGGCCAGCACTTAAGCCGCTCACAAAAGCGCGATGCACGTGATCGTTCCCATGCACCAGCGCTATCCGCTCCACCTCGGTATCACCGTCAAACAAGCACAGCTGGATGCGCTTCGCATGCGCTGAATAAACAGCAATATCTGCGCCATCTTCCCTCAGCGTCACGCCAAGGGAGCGATAAATGTGATCAGCCGTCACGTAATGACCGAAGGCTCCGCCCGGCCGGTAAGCGCTGTGATGCCCGCCACTTGATCCGCATAGGCAATGAGCGGCGCCAACGCCTCTTGCGTTTCCAGCGCCAAGTCCTTCGCCTCATAGCGTTCAATATAAACGCGCAATGTTGCGCCCGCGGTGCCAGTACCCGAAAGCCGGAACACGATGCGCGATCCCGTTTCAAACTGGATGCGGATGCCTTGCTGTGCCGAAGTCGACCCATCAACCGGATCAAGATATGAAAAATCATCCGCCAGCGAAACTGCCGAACCCGCTGCCGCAACTCCCTTCAAATTCGGCAGCTTTGCTCGCAAGTCAGTCATCAACTGGTTGGCGCGGCCCGCATCAACTTCTTCATAGTCATGCCGGGTGTAATAATTGCGTCCATATGTCTGCCAGTGTTCCGCAACAATCTGCTGAACGCCCAGTTTGCGCCGCGCGCATATGTTGATCCACAGCAACACTGCCCACAACCCGTCTTTTTCCCGCACATGATTGGAACCAGTGCCAGCACTCTCTTCGCCGCAGATCGTGATCTTCCCGGCATCAAGCAGATTGCCGAAGAACTTCCATCCCGTTGGCGTTTCAAAGCATGGAATGCCAAGTTTGGCCGCAACCCGGTCTAGCGCCGCACTCGTTGGCATGGATCGTGCAACGCCTGCAAGACCCTGCGCATAACCCGGTGCCAAATGCGCATTGGCAGCGATCATCGCAACGGAATCGGAGGGTGTGACAAATTGGTTACGCCCGATGATGAGATTGCGGTCGCCATCGCCATCTGAAGCCGCACCGAAATCCGGCGCCGCATTGGACATCATCAGATCGTATAGTTCCTTCGCATGCACCAGGTTGGGATCAGGATGATGCCCGCCAAAATCCGGCAATGGAATGCCATTGATGACAGTCCCCTCTTTCATTCCAAGTGCGCCTTCAAGAATCGCTTTCGCATAAGGCCCGGTAATCGCCGACATCGCATCAAAGCAAACCGTAAAACCAGATTTCACGTAATCCCGGATCAGGTCGAAATCAAACAGCGTCTCCATCAGCGCCTGATAGTCGGCAACCGGATCAATCACTGAAAGTTCAAGTCCGCCTTGCTGTGTCGCACCAGCGTGGTCCAGATCGAACGTCAGCCCATCTGCAATCTTGTAGCTCGAAACGGATTTCGTCTGCGCAAAGATCGCGTCAGTGATTTTCTCCGCAGCGGGCCCGCCATTCGACGCATTGTACTTGATGCCGAAATCGCCATCTGGCCCGCCGGGATTGTGGCTGGCAGAAAGCACGATGCCGCCAAACGCCTTGTTCTTGCGGATTATATGTGACGCTGCTGGCGTTGAAAGCAATCCGCCTTTGCCGGTGATGACGCGGCCAAACCCATTTGCCGCCGCCATCTTGATCGCTGTCTGGATCACTTCGCGGTTGAGGTATCGCCCATCTCCGCCAACAACCAGCGTCTTGCCCCGATATCCATCCAAAGAATTGAAAATCGACTGGATGAAATTCTCCACATAATGCTGTTGCTGGAACACCGGTACTTTTTTCCGAAGCCCCGAAGTTCCGGGTTTCTGTCCTTCAAACGGTTTCGTATCAACAATCATGATCAGCCTATTTAAGTGATTTGAACAATTCCGCGTAAGCCTGTCCGCTCCGCGCCCAGGACACGTCGCTTCGCATGCCCGTCTCCTGCATGGCCCGCCATTGCTTGGCCTTGCCATAAAGCGCTGATGTCCGTTGCAAGGCAAAGTCAAACGCCGCCTGCTCTGTCGGCCAGAATTGCACGCCCGTCGCCGACCCTGCTGCAATCGCCGCATCATTTGCATCTACAACTGTATCCGCAAGACCGCCAACCCGCGCCACCACAGGCACGCAGCCATAACGCAAGCCATAAAGCTGCGTCAGCCCGCAAGGTTCAAACCGTGAAGGGATGAGAATGGCATCTGCGCCAGCCTGCAACAGGTGCGACAGTGACTCGTCATACCCAATGACCACGCCAATGCGCCCCGGATGATTTGCGGCAGCTTGCTGCAATTGCATTTGCAATCCCGCATCGCCTGATCCAAGAACCGCAAGCCTGGCCCCCGAAGCCACCAGTGCATCCGTGGCATTGGCGACGAGATCAATGCCCTTCTGGCCCGTCAACCGGCTGACGATGCAATAGAGCAGTCCCTCGCCCGTCTGCAATCCGAAGCGTGCCTCCACAGAGCGCTTGTTGGCCGCGCGCTTGTCAATCTGCGCAACTGAATATTGCGAGGATATCGCGCCATCTTTATCCGGATTCCACACATCCGTATCGATGCCGTTAAGGATGCCATGAACATCATTGCTCCGCATACGGAGCAATCCGTCTAGCCCCATGCCGTTGGCGACCGTCTGGATTTCTCTGGAATAGGTCGGGCTCACAGTCGTGATGGCGGTAGACAGCGCAATCCCGGCTTTCAGAAAGCCTACGCCCCCATAATATTCAACGCCCGCGATTGCATAGGCCTCGATCGGCAGATCAAGCGATGCAAAAAGCGAGACGCCAAAGTGCCCTTGAAACGCCAGATTATGGATCGTCATCACCGATGGCGGGCCGCCTTGGTACTTGAGATAAGCTGCCGTCAGTCCCGCCTGCCAGTCATGCAGGTGCACAATGTCAAACGCGCCGCCGCCAAACTCGCCCCGCGCCAATCGTGCTGCAACTTGCGACAATGCCGCGTAACGCTGCGCATTGTCCGGCCAGTCATTCCCGTCAGCACCAAGATATGGATTGCCAGGGCGGTTGAACAGATGCGGTGCATCCAGCACCAAAACCTCAAGACCCCTTGCCAGCGCCGACAAGACGCGCACCTCGCCGCCAAACAATGGCAGCGCCTGCACAATCACATCAACATGCTCAAGCGCTTCGATCACCGCAGGATAACCAGGCACCAATATGGTGACTGTCACGCCATGAGGCGCAAGGGCGGAAGGCAATGCACCAACGACATCCGCCAACCCGCCAGTCTTCACCAGCGGATAAACTTCGGACGCAACGGCTAAAACCTTCATTTTCCCAGTCGGTCGATCATTGGCTGCGTGATCAGGCACACGCCAGTTTCAGTTCGGCGGAACCGCTTTGCATCAAGTTCAGGATCATCGCCAACTATCAAACCGCCAGGAATTTTAACACCGCGGTCAATGACAACTTTTTTCAACCGCACCCGCTGTCCGATTTCAACGTAAGGCATGATCACAGTTTCTTCAATGTTGGAATAGGAATGCACGCGAACCCCGGTGAACAGCAATGTGCGCCGCAACGCCGACCCCGATACAATACAGCCTCCTGACACAAGTGATGAAACAGCAAATCCGCGCCGCGTATTGTCGTCATGCACAAACTTTGCCGGCGGCACGACTTCGGCATGCGTCCAGATCGGCCACGTCGTGTCATAAAGATCAAGCGTCGGCACCGTGTCGCACAGATCCAGATTGGCTTCCCAATAGGCATCGACTGTTCCCACATCGCGCCAATAAGGCGCCTGCTCAAAATCCGATCGGATGCAGGATTTGGCAAAGCGGTGCGCCACCGCTTTCCCATGTTTCACGATGTAGGGGATGATGTCCTTGCCAAAATCGTGGCTCGAATCCTTGTTGCTCGCATCTTCCGCCAGGAGTTTGAACAGGTAATCCGTGTTGAAAACATAAATGCCCATCGATGCCAAAGCCATCGAAGGATTGCCGGGAATGCCCGGCGGATCCTTGGGCTTTTCAATGAATGCAATGATCTTGTCTTCCTTGTCGACATGCATCACGCCGAAACCGGACGCCTCGCGCTTCGGCACTTCAAGGCATCCCACCGTGACATCAGCACCCTGATCAACATGCTGTTGCAACATGAGTTCATAATCCATTTTGTAGATGTGGTCGCCCGCCAGCACGACCATGTATTTCGGACCATGCCCCTCGACAATGTCCTGGTTCTGCCACACCGCGTCGGCAGTTCCGTTGTACCATTGGTCTTCCGATACCCGCTGGCTTGCAGGGAGAATATCGAAACTCTCATTGCGTTCCGTGCGCAGGAAGTTCCAGCCTTTTTGCAAGTGCCGGATCAGGCTGTGCGCCTTGTATTGCGTTGCCACTCCAAAACGCCGGATGCCGGAATTAAGCGCGTTCGACAAGGCAAAATCGATGATCCGCGACTTGCCGCCAAAATAGACAGCAGGCTTGGCCCGCCGGTCTGTCAGCTCCATCAATCGCGAACCGCGCCCGCCCGCCAGCACATAGGCCATGGCGTCACGCGCCAGTGGCGATGGTCGACGAATTTCAGCCATGATACTCTCCCACCCACAAATTCACGATGCATGCACAAAGATCAGCGTCGCCATTGGCGGCAGAGTGACCCGCGCCGAAGCCGCAAAGCCTTTTGACGATCCAGCATGCGCCTGCACCATCCCCATGTTTCCCGCTCCCGATCCGCCATAGATAGCGGCATCCGAGTTAATGCGCTCTTGCCAGGTTCCCACCCGTGGCATCGGCACTTCATAATTTTCGCGCAGCACCGGCGTGAGATTGGCGATGACCACGACAGGCGTATCGCTGCCGCCGGACTTCCGCATCCATGCAAACACTGAATTCGCCGAGTCATCAGCGATCAGCCATTCAAAGCCTTCGCCTTCACAATCCCGCGCTGATAGCTGCGGCAACGCGCGATAGATGGAATTGAGATCTCGGATCAGGCTCTGCACCCCGCGATGCGGGCCATGATCCAGCAAATGCCAGTCAAGGCTCTTGGCCTCGCTCCACTCCTCCCACGGCGCAAACTCCTGTCCCATGAACAGCAGTTTCTTGCCAGGATAAGCCCACATGAACGCATAGTAGGCACGAAGCCCGGCAAATTTCTGCCAGTCATCGCCACCCATCTTTTTCAGCAGTGAACCCTTGCCATGCACCACTTCATCATGACTCAGCGGCAGCACAAAATTTTCTGTGAAGGCATAGAGCAGTCCAAACGTCAGGTCATTGTGATGGAACTGCCGGTGCACGGGATCACGCGACATGTATTGCAGCGTGTCATGCATGAACCCCATGTTCCATTTGAACCCGAACCCCAGCCCGTTCGAAGAGGTAGGCTGTGACACGCCAGGAAACGCAGTCGATTCCTCCGCAATCGTGACGATGCCGGGATGCTGCGCGTAACACAGCTCATTCATCCGCTTTAGAAACGCGATGGCTTCGAGATTTTCGTTCCCGCCATGCTCGTTGGGCAGCCATTCGCCAGCCTTGCGCGAATAGTCAAGATACAGCATCGACGCCACCGCATCAACGCGCAACCCATCTATGTGATAGCGGTCAAGCCAGAACAGCGCATTGTTGATCAGGAAATTCTGAACCTCCGTGCGTCCGAAATTGTAAATCAGCGTATTCCAGTCTGGATGAAAACCCTTGCGCGGATCAGCATGCTCATAAAGCGCCGTCCCATCAAACTTGGCCAGCCCGAATTCGTCCGTCGGAAAATGCGCCGGCACCCAATCGAGAATGATTCCAATTCCAGCCGCATGCGCAGCATCAACAAACGCAGCAAATTCGGCAGGCGTCCCAAACCGCGATGTCGGCGCAAACAACCCCGTCGGCTGATAGCCCCACGAAGGATCAAATGGATGTTCTGACACCGGCAGGAACTCGATATGCGTGAATCCCATATCCTTCACATAAGGAATGAGCTGTTCCGCCATTTCGCCATAACTGAGAAACCCGCCGCCCTCTTGCTTGCGCCATGAGCCAGCATGAACTTCATAAATCGACATCGGCGAGCGCCGGTGATCGCGTTTCGCACGCGCTGCCAGATAGGTTTGATCCGTCCACTGAAAATGACCAATCTCCGCCACCTTCGACGCGGTATTGGGCCTGAGCTCCGCATGAAACGCAAACGGATCGCTTTTCAGCGGCAATTTGTTGCCATTTGCAATCAGCTCGAATTTATATCCAACGCCTTCCGAAAGCTCGGGAATGAAAATTTCCCACACGCCGGTTGCGCGCTTGCGCATCGGGTGCCGCCGCCCGTCCCAGGAATTGAAATCACCGATCACTGACGCGCGGTCGGCATTGGGGGCCCACACTGCAAAATGCACGCCCCGCACCCCGCCATGCATGATTGCATGCGCACCCATCTTTTCAAAAAGCTTGAGGTGCGAGCCTTCCGCCGCAAGATAGTCATCAATGTCACCAAGCACCGGCCCGAAACAGTAGGGATCAATGAACGACCACGTGCCGCCATCATTGGCCGCCGTCAGCCTGAGCAACGTCCCATGCTTGAGATTGACAGCCCCTTCAAAAAATCCCGCATCATTGCGGCGGTCAATCGAGCCAACCCGCGTGCCATCAAGTGTGGCGGCCGTCAGCGTCTGGGCTCCTGGAACAAAGGCGCGTACATGAAATTCCTTGCCCGCCTGATGCAGCCCCAACACCGAAAACGGATTGCCATGCCTGCCGTCAACTATCGCATTGATCGCATCGTGACTGAGCTTTTGAACGGCCATGTGTGCACCCTGTGGGGAACACTATGGAATCACCTATGGGCGGCGGCAAGCGAAATCAGGCAACCGGCACATTCCAGATGTCCCGCGCATATTCCCGGATGGTCCGGTCCGAAGTGAACCACCCCGTCCGCGCCACATTGTGGATCGACTTCCGCGTCCACTCCGAAGGCTGCTTCCACAGCGCGTCAGCCTTGCTCAGGGCCTCGGAATAAGCCGCGAAATCGGCGGCAACCAGGAAATAGTCCGTATGGCTTATGCGGTTGACGAAGTCATTGTGGCGGCCGGGTTCACCACGGGAAAACGCCCCGCTGCTGATCTTGTCCAGGGCGTTCTTGAGATGCGGCGACTTGGCGATGACATCGCCCGGCTGGTAACCCGCCAGTCGCAAAGCAGCCACTTCAGCCGTCTTGAGGCCAAAAATGAACGCATTGTCGAGACCAACCTGCTCCGAAATCTCGATATTGGCCCCGTCCAGCGTGCCAACCGTCAGCGCGCCATTCATCGCGAGTTTCATATTTCCAGTGCCGGAAGCTTCCATGCCTGCCGTCGATATTTGCTCTGAAATATCAGCCGCGGGCACAATGACTTCAGCCAGGCTCACATTGTAGTTCGGAATGAACACCACCTTGAGCAGGTCTTTCACCGCAGGATCAGAGTTAACAACGGCGCCAACATCATTGATCAAGCGGATGGTGCCCTTCGCTTCCCAGTAGCTCGCCGCCGCCTTGCCCGCGAAAATCTTGACCCGCGGAACCCAGCTGCCGGATGGATTGGCTTTCATCGCGTTATAGAGTGCCACCGTCTCGAGAATTGCCAGTTGCTGCCGCTTGTATTCATGGATGCGCTTGATCTGCACATCGAACACTGCGTTGGGATCAACTACAATGCCTGTGCGGTCCTTGATGACGGAAGCGAGCCGCACCTTGTTGCCGCGCTTCACCGCTGCAAATTTCTGCTGAAACGCGGCGTCAGTGGCGAATTTGTCAAGTGCATCTATCTTTTCTGCATCATCCAGAAAGTCCAGCCCAATCGCCTCTCCAACCAGTTTCGTCAGCGGCTCATTGACCAGTTGCATCCAGCGCCGTGGCGTAACACCATTTGTCTTGTTGACAATCTTGCCCGGATAAAGCGTCTCCAGGGCCTTGAACACCGTCGTCTTCATCAACCCCGAATGCAACGCCGAAACGCCATTGACGCGGTGCGATCCCGCAAAAGCCAGCTGCCCCATGCGCACCCGCCGCCCGTTGTTTTCGTCGATCAGCGAGATGGCCGCCAGGAACCCGAAATCCTCCATTTTGGCTGCATGAGCGTCCGCAATCACCCGCGCATTGATCTTGTAGATGATCTGCATATGCCGTGGCAGCAGATATTCCATCAACCCCACCGGCCACGTTTCCAGTGCTTCCGGCAACAGCGTGTGATTGGTGTAGGAACACGTCTTCCGCGTAATAGCAAAGGCGTCCTCAAAAGCAAGGCCGTGATCATCCATCAAGAGCCGCACAAGCTCGGCAATCGCAATGGCAGGATGCGTGTCATTGAGTTGGATCGCCGCCACATCAGCGAGATTCTTGACGGAAGCAAACTGGCTCAAATGCCGCCGCAAAATGTCTTGCAATGATGCCGATACAAACAGATACTGTTGCTTCAGCCGCAGCTCATGCCCCGCTGGATTGGCATCGGCAGGATAAAGCACGCGGTTGATCGTTTCGGCCCGCGCCGCCGCCATTTGCGCACCTTGATGATCGCCTGCATTGAACTGCGCGAGGTCAAACGGTGCCGTCGGCACCGCATGCCAAAGCCGCAGCGAATTGATCCGTTTTCCCCGCCAGCCGGCAATCGGCACATCATAGGCAGAGGCAATAAGCATTTCGCCCGGAGTCCATTTTGCCGTTCCAGCGTTTTCCGCAACACGTCCGCCAAACCCGACGGTAAAATCCCTGCGCTTGCGCCGGATTTCCCAAGGATTGCCCTCTTCGATCCAGTATTCAGGGCTTTCAACTTGCTGGCCATTCACAATTTCCTGGCGGAACAACCCATGCCGATAGCGAATGCCATACCCATGCGCCGGAATATCAAGGCTCGCCATGCTGTCGAGAAAGCACGCAGCCAATCGGCCAAGCCCGCCATTACCAAGCGCTGCATCGGGTTCAAGTGCGGCAACCAGGTCAAGATCGCTGCCAAGGGCATGCAGCGCGTCGGTTATTGGTTGCAGCAATTCCAAATTGTGCAAGGTGTCGCGCAACAAGCGGCCAATGAGGAATTCCAGCGAAAGGTAGTAAACGCGCTTGCCCTTTGCCGCATAGCTCTCGCGCTGTGACTCCGTCCAGCGTACAACCAATTGATCGCGCACCGAAAGAATGGCGGCCTGCAGCCAATCCTCGGGCTTGGCGCGATCGGGCGACTTGCCAATATCGTTGACTAGGCGCCGTTCAATGGCGATCTGCAGATCGTGCGAAGTGGTTCTCGGTACAAAGTTCAATGTCATGCCCTGAATTAAAAGCCCTGATTCAAAATGAGGTACGGCCTTTAGTTAAATTGTTGAGGGATTGCAATTTTGCTGAGCCCGGCCGGTTAATGCCGTGGCGCAGGTCCTGTTGAAGCGCGCACGACCAGGTCAACCGGCCAAACCTCCTGCGCCAATGGCGCATTCGGATCGCGCAATTGTTTGATGAGCAGTTCAACCACCCGCATGCCCGCATCGCCAATGGAAGATTGGGTTGCGGTCAGCGGCGGATCAAACATTTCCGCCCGCATTTCATGAATCCTGTCGTCATGGGCAATCAACGATATGTCTTTGCCAATGCGCAACCCCAGCGGCTTGGCCACTCGCACCACGCCGAGCGCCTGGGAAATCGACGAACACAGAAATGCAGTTGGCCGCAAGGGCGCAGGCCGCGCCAGCAACTCACGCGATTCTTCGAGCCCGTGCTGTTCCGTCATCTCTCCGCTGCGCACAAAGCTCTCGTCAACTACAACACCATGCTCCAATAGCGCATTGCGAAAGCCATTTTCGCGGTCACGCCCAAAGTTCATCCGGGAATCGCCATTCAGAAGCGCAATGCGCCGATGGCCCAGATTGCAAAGCAACGTCGCGGCTTGATGGAACGCACCCTCATTGTCGATATCAAGATGTGAGTAAGGAATTTTCGACTGCGTCCGCCCATGCATGATAAAGGGCATTTTGAGATTGCGCAAAAGCTCGAGCCGCGGATCAGCCAGCAGCGGTCCCGACAGGATCATCGCGTCAACCCGCGCTGATCGAACGGCACGGCGGTAAACGCCTTCTTCAGTCTGCGACCCGCTCGTCATTGCAAGCGTCACATCATAATCCATTTCTGAAGCTTGCTGCACGCAACCGCCGAGAAACTCAGTGAAACGAAGATCAACCATCAAATTTCTGTCGCGCGGAAATACAACTCCCAGTGTGCCGGATTGCCCGGTGGCTAGCCGCCGGGCAGCAGCTGAAGGCCTGTAGCCGTGCAAGTCTGCCGCCGCACGCACACGCGTCCGCGTGTCCTCGGATACTTCCGGGAAACCGTTCAAAGCCCGGCTAACCGTCGTTTGGGAAAGTCCCAGAGTTTTTGAAAGCTCTCGCAGATTCATGAACTTGCACGCTCTCACATTCTCAAAGCGCTTTCAATAATTTTGTCAATTCGCAGTTGAAATTTTTCTTCGCTCTTGCGATAAAAATTGTGCGGCGCAATAAAACCGCGTAAATTGCCACGTTTTTTTTCAATCAGCTTGACTCGTGCAAAACACACGTTTAAACAAAATTACCCAAAGCGCTTTGGAAAATGCGACAGGGATCGCATGTGATACTGCCTTTGGCAAATGTTGATCTGGGAGGATAACGAAATGAAGAAGTATTTATTGGCTGCCGCCGCAGCCTGCGCCATGCTGGCGTCAAACGTGGCACTTGCCGCAGAATTGTCACTGGTGTCCGGCGCCGTCGGCAAGGACATCGAAGTGCTCCAGGAATTCCTGAAGCCATTTGAAGCAAAATCCGGCCACAAGGTCACCGTCGTGCCGATGCCTGCATCAACGACCGACCAGTTCGGCCAATATCGCCTGTGGCTCGCTGCCGGCAACTCTGACATCGACGTCTATCAGACCGACGTGATCTGGGCACCACAACTCGCCGACCAGTTCCTTGATCTCACCGCCGCTGCTGCAAGCGTCGTCAAGGATCACTTCCCGTCAATCATTGAATCACAAACCGTGAATGGCAAGCTCGTTGCATTGCCGATCTTCACCGATGCGCCTGCTCTTTATTACCGCAAGGACCTCTTGGAAAAGCACGGCAAGTCCGTTCCCAAGACCTGGGTTGAACTCGGCGAAACCGCCAAGGCCATTGTGGATGCAGAACGCGCTGCTGGCAACAAGGATCTCCAGGGCTTCGTATTCCAGGCCAACGCCTATGAGGGCCTGACCTGCGACGCGCTCGAATGGGTAAAGTCATCAGGTGGCGGCCAGATCGTTGAACCAGATGGCACGATCTCGATCAACAACGACAAGGCTGCCGCAGCACTTGACACAATCAAGGGCTTCGTTGGCACGATCGCTCCTGCTGGTGTTCTTGGCTACGGCGAAGAAGACTCACGCGGCGTGTGGCAAACCGGCAATGCCGTTTTCATGCGCAACTGGCCATACGCTTATGGTCTGGGCAATAGCGACGACAGCAAGGTCAAGGGCTTGTTTGACGTGACAACATTGCCATCGGCAGGCGGCGACACGAAGTCGGCCGCAACGCTAGGCGGCTGGAACGTTGCCGTATCGAAGCACTCGAAGAACCCGGACGCTGCCATCGAATTGGCACTGTTCCTCGGATCTGCCGAAGCACAAAAAGTTCGCGCCGTGAAGAGTTCCAACCTGCCAACCATCATGTCGCTTTATGATGACGCGGACATCAAGGCAGCTCAGCCCATCATTCCGCGTTGGAAGGATGTGTTCCTCAATGCCGTGCCGCGTCCATCAGCACCGACCAAGGTGAAGTACAACGAAGTGTCTTCGCTGTTCTGGTCTGCTGTGCACGACACGCTGTCTGGCAAAGGCACGTCCAAGGAAAACCTGGAAGCGCTTGAAGCCAAGCTCACGGAACTCAAGGGCGACGCCTGGTAAATTCCTCCCCAGGTCACCCTCATTGGGACCCGCAATACGGGGGCGTAGAGCGCGGGTCCCAATATCAAGGCAGGCGGGTCGGGGGACCCGCCTGTCCTTTTTTGAAGTGACATCATCGATTTTCAGCAGATGAGCGGCTGATTAAGCAGATTTCCGCTTTCGCCGGAATGGCAAAGCAACTAAAGATTCAACAGGAAACTTTTTCTCCAGGGCTGCATCACATGGCACGGGCAAAAATGTCTGAATTGAGAGCTGAGCAATTGCGCGCGGCAAAATGGTTCCTGCTGCCCATGCTCTTGGCACTGCTGCTCGTGGCCGGTTGGCCGCTGATGCGCACGATCTATTTCTCCTTCACCAACGCATCACTCACCGACCTTTATGGTGCCAAATGGGTGGGGTTTAACAACTACTTCAAGATGACCACGCTGAAGAGCGGCAAGGTTCTCTACGGCGGCCTGCTCGCCGATCCCGTGTGGTGGAACGCGGTATGGAACACGGTTCGCTTTGCATTCGTATCCGTAACACTTGAAACTTTTCTCGGCATGATCGTAGCGCTGGTATTGAACGCAAACTTCAAGGGCCGCGGCATCGTCCGCGCCGCAATCTTGGTGCCTTGGGCCATTCCGACAATTGTTTCCGCGCGCATGTGGGGCTGGATGTTCCAGGACCAGTTCGGCATCATCAACGACGCGCTGTTGCACCTCGGCCTGATCACCGAACGCATCGCCTGGACCGCCAGTGCTGACACCGCAATGATCGCCGTGCTGATCGTTGACGTCTGGAAAACCACTCCATTCATGGCGTTGCTCATTCTTGCCGGCCTGCAAATGGTCCCGCAGGATATTTATGAAGCGGCAAAAATTGACGGCGTCCATCCCGTCAAAACCTTCTTCAAGGTGACATTGCCCTTGGTGAAGCCTGCTTTGATGGTCGCCGTCATCTTCCGCATGTTGGATGCGATGCGCATATTCGACTTGATCTATATTCTCACGCCCAACAGTTCATCGACCAAAACCATATCGGTCCTGTCGCGCGAAAACTTGATCGATTTCGACAAGTTTGCGCTGGGCTCCGCCCAGGCAACCATGCTCTTCCTGATTCTCACCGCCATGACGCTGCTCTACATCTGGCTGGGCCAGGTTAAATTCGATGGAGGTCGCTCATGATCTGGGATTATGTGAAAAGCACAGCGTTCTACGCGCTTGTCTGCCTGATCGTTTTCATCGCGGTGTTTCCGTTTTATTACGCAATCCTCACCTCGCTCGAAACTGGCACAGCACTTTTCGAAGTGAACTACCTGCCCTACGGATTTGACCTCACCAACTATTATTCGGCACTTCGCGGCTCCTTCCCGCGCAATCTCCTGAACTCGGTGATCGTATCAACTGCTGTCGTGGTGCTTGCATTGCTGCTCGGCGTCACCGCCGCCTATGCCTTGTCGCGCTTCCAGTTCAGGGGCCGTGGCCTGTTGTTGATGACGATACTTGGTGTTTCCATGTTCCCGCAAATCGCAGTCCTTGCCGGATTGTTCGAACTGGTGCGCGCCACGCATCTTCACAACACACTGTGGGCGCTGATTTTTTCCTACACGATTTTCACGCTTCCCTTCACCGTGTGGATTCTCACCACCTTCATGCGCGAGCTGCCGATTGAAATTGAAGAAGCGGCAATCATCGATGGCGCAACGCCCTGGATCATCATTCGCAAAGTCTTCATGCCATTGATGTGGCCAGCCTTGGTCACAACCGGACTTCTCGCTTTCATCGCGGCGTGGAACGAGTTCCTCTTTGCTCTTACTTTCACATCATCCAATGCACAGCGCACAGTGCCGGTCGCCATTGGCCTACTCTCTGGTTCCTCGCAATATGAGGTACCATGGGGGCCAATCATGGCAGCATCGGTCACCGTAACACTTCCCCTCATCATTCTCGTGCTGATCTTCCAGCGCAAGATCATTTCCGGCCTCACTGCCGGCGGCGTCAAAGGCTAGGAGCAAAACGTGGCAAGCATTACGCTCAAGGACATTCGCAAATCTTTTGGTTCAGTCGAGGTCATCAAAGGCGTCGACCTTGAGGTCAAGTCCGGCGAGTTCATGGTATTCGTCGGGCCATCAGGTTGCGGCAAGTCCACACTGCTTCGCCTGATCTCGGGACTCGAGGACATCACGTCTGGGACGATGGAATTTGACGGCCAAGTCGTCAACAATCTCGCACCTTCCAAACGCGGCATCGCCATGGTGTTCCAGTCCTACGCGCTTTATCCGCACATGACGGTCTACGACAACATGGCTTTTGGCATGCAGCTCGCCAAAGCGTCTCCTGAAGAAACCAAAACGCGCATCGAAAAAGCCGCAGAACTTTTACAGCTGACGCCCTACCTCGCGCGGCTTCCCAAGCAGCTCTCCGGTGGCCAGCGTCAACGTGTTGCCATTGGCCGCGCCATCGTGCGCGATCCGCGCGTTTTCCTGTTTGACGAACCTCTTTCAAATCTCGATGCGGCACTACGCGTTGCAACCCGCATCGAAATCGCCAAGCTGCATGAGAACATGCACGGCACCACCATGATCTATGTGACCCATGATCAAGTCGAGGCCATGACCCTGGCCGACCGCATCTGCGTTCTTGATCAGGGCCGCGTCGAACAGGTTGGCTCTCCCATGGAGCTTTATGACCGGCCGCAAAACATTTTCGTGGCGGGCTTCATTGGCTCGCCAAGAATGAATTTCCTCAACGGACCTGCAGCAGAAAAGTACAAGTCTCACACAATCGGTGTGAGGCCTGAACATTTGGACATCGCCTTGGACAAAGGCGAATACACCGGCATCGTCGATTTCACCGAAAATCTCGGCGTTGACAGCTACATCTACGTCAAGACCGACCAAGGCCTTGTCACCGTCCGCGAGGAAGGCAAGACCAGCTTCAAGAATGGCGACAAAGTAGGCCTGACCCCGCAAAAAGGTCTGGTCCACCGCTTCGATCAACAAGGCAAGAGAATCAACTGATGACGATACGCACTTTGATTTGGCACGAACACCGCCACGAGAAAACCAACAAGCTTGTCGCAAAACTTTATCCCGATGGAATGCATGGCGCGCTGAAGAATGCGTTCAAGGGCGACAAGGAGTTTTCCGTAAGCCACGCATTGCTCGATGACGACGCCGAACACGGTCTCCAGCAAAAACGCCTCGACGAAACTGATGTCCTTCTCTGGTGGGGCCATGCTGCACACGGTGATGTGAAAGACGAAATCGTCGAGCGCGTGGCCAAGCGTGTCTGGGAGGGCATGGGGCTCATCGTTTTGCACTCCGGCCACTACTCCAAGATTTTCAAAAAACTCATGGGAACACCATGCTCCTTGAAATGGCGCGAAGCCGGCGAAAAGGAACGCGTCTGGATCATCAATCCAAATCACCCGATCGCTGCGGGCCTGCCCGAGATGATCGAAATTGAAAACGAGGAAATGTACGGCGAGCCCTTCTCGATTCCCGAGCCCCTCGAAACCGTGATGATCTCGCATTTCGAGGGCGGCGAAGTCTTCCGCTCCGGCGTCACTTATCGCCGTGGCGCGGGCAACGTGTTCTATTTCCGCCCTGGCCACGAGGCCTATACCGCCTATCACAACCCGCAAGTGCTGCAAGTGATCAAGAACGCCACGCGCTGGGCCTATAACCCCGCAAAACCCTGGACCGGCATTCACCCGTCGCCCAATGTGCCAGCCGACAAGGCACCAGTGCCGCTTGAGATCAAGGGACCGCGCTTGCATGCCGATGGCGAAGAGGGATATCGCTGAGCGATGACCAAAAAAATCCGTCTCCTCATCCTCGGCACCGGCGGCATGGCGAAAGCCCATGCCACAAATTTCGCGAATGACCCGCGCGTTGAGCTCGCCGCCGCATCAGACGTTGTTCCGGGCCGCGCCGAAGAATTCGCCAAAGCGCACGGCATGAAAAAAAACTTCACGTCTCTCGAGGACGCCATCAAGTGGGGCGAGTTCGATGCCGCCGCAAACGTAACCCCTGACGCGATCCATCACCCAACCACGATGCAGCTGTTGAAAGCGAAGAAACACGTCTTCTGCGAAAAGCCGCTCGCCGAGAATTTCAAGCTTGCCGATGAGATGGCCACCACAGCCGACAAGTCAGGCCTCATCAACATGGTCAACCTGACCTATCGCAACGACTCAGCCTTGCATGCCGCGAAGAAATTATTTGACGACGGCAAGATCGGCGAGCTCCGCCACGTCGAGGCAACCTACCGCCAAAGCTGGCTCGTTGGCGATCACTGGGGCCATTGGGCCGATCATCACATGTGGCTCTGGCGCCTCTCCGAAAAGCACGGCTCCAAGGGCGTGCTCGGCGATGTCGGCATTCACATTCTCGATTACGCAACGTTCGTCACCGGCCAATTGCCGGTCAGCATTCAGTCACGCCTGAAAACCTTCGACAAGGCACCGGACAACAAGGTTGGCGAATACGTCCTCGACGCCAACGACACCGCGATGATGATGGGCGAATTCAAAAGCGGCGCGCAGCTCATGGTGCAAGCCTCGCGCTTCATGACCGGCTACGACAACATTCTCGACCTGAAAATCTTCGGCACCAAGGGCGCAGTCGAAGTCCTGCACCGCGAAGGCTGGAACGAGGTGCGCTGCTGCACGGGTGCGAACATCCACACCATGGCCTGGTCCACGATCAAGCCCGAGCCGGTCGAAACCAACTACCGCAAATTCATCAACGCGATTGCATCAGGCAAAAACGGCGACCCCGACTTCCGCCGCGCCGCCGACCTCCAGAAAATCCTCGACCTCTGCTCCGACCCCAAGACATCCGTCAGCGCAAAGGTCTGATTCCACAGCAAAAAGAACTTTTTCACAAAATCGCGAAAATAGTTCTTGATTTGTTCTTTGTTATCCCTATATTCACCTTCTGGGTCAATTCCAGGCGGTCTCCACCCCGTCCCGATTTGCCCCGGAAGGGCACGGCGCAAGCGTGGCCCCCGCTGATTGACATCGTGAATACGTGTTCACGGGATGGAACCGACATCATCCCGCTCCGCTGGAGGCCTCCAGCACCGACGGGAGAGCTGCGCGCCCTTGGTAAAAAACGGTGCGAACCGGTCAGGTCGGAACGTGGGCTAACCCGACGATGGGGTCGCCGGACGCAACCATCGTGAAGACCAGATCATCGGGCACGTCGCGCGCCCGTGTGGCCACCAGAAACCGCGTGACGATTGCTGTCAGTGTCTGGCCGTCATCCAGCAATGTCGCAACGGGTTCATTGGCAATACGGGGAATGAAACCCAGCTTGGCACCATCCGCCATATGCACCGCAACAGCGAAAGGATCATGCGGGTTGGCGCGTTCGCGGAGCAGGATGAGTACCGTTCCGGCCGACATGTCGGCAAGCCGTTTGTCGAGGTCATGATAGCCGCGGCCCGCAATGGCGAAATCGAACAGGTGCCTTGGTGTCACGGGCTTGAACAATTCTCCCGCCGCCAAGGCAAGGGCGGAAGCGAGCAATGCACTGTTCACGTCACGGCGGGTGAATTCAGTCACGACACAGAATCCAAAGCATCAAGCTGCTTTCTGCAAGGTGAACCGCTTTCCTCCGTCCACGGATGAAATGAACCTGGTGCGTAAGAGCGAGCGCACGGTTTGTTCGATGCGGGGTTGGGCGCGCCGACCTTGCTTGAAGGATTGCGCAAGTTCAGTTGGCGTGAGGGCTTTGTCGCTATGGGCAAGGGCTGACATGATGGCGGCGGTTTGTTCGATGGCCCCGGTGGGGAAGCTGATCTTGGATTTGGTTGCCACCACGTCCGGCAACACCAGATCGGCTTCGATCTGCCTGGCTTTTTCGACGGCAGAACCAAAGCGCGGAATTTGATAGTCAGGCCGCAGCCAGCGCACCGTGCCCTGCTTTTCCTCTTCGGCACGTTCCTTGTTCAGCGCAATCTTGCGGAATCTCATTTGCCCACGGCTGCAGGGCCAAGAATGAACCGAGCGCGTTCGCGCCGCAGCATTTCGTATGGGCTAATGCAAGGAAGTCCCAGGCCGATGCAGGCATTAGGAATTTTTATTTTGCGCACTGACTCAGATGGCACTTCATGAGTGACGACTGTAAAGCCATGAGCAAGTGCATGGGCAACCAACCAGTAATCAGCAACTTGCAAGAATGTGGCTATTGCTGCCCTTTCGTATGTTTGAGCATTTGCCCACGTGCTCACTTGCGTAAGGGTTGGCACTACAGCCGCGTCGGGCGGCAAATAAAAGCTCGCGCCCTGCGCGTCGGCCCAGTCGGATAGATCATCTCCGCCAGCTTTTAGCTCGTCTCCCACTTTATCGATGCTTGCAACGATTCCAGCCGCATTGCGATCAATAAGCCACTCCCAAAATGCCGGACAAAAGTCGAAGCCATAATGCAAATTCTTCCCTTGTATGAAGACGTTTGCATCAAGCAGGTACTTCGTCAAAGCATGGCCCCTACTTCGTGGCCAAGGGTGTTGAAAGTTTCAGTTTTCGTAACGCCAAGCATGCGGAAGGCATCTCGATACAAGGTCTGCCCTTCGAGAGTGCTCTCCACCAATGCCCTTGCAAACCTTTTACCTACGCGGACAAGCGTTGTGGCATAGAAATCGCCACCACTCGCGCCTCTCTTTTCAAGTCCACGCAGCCGCACTATTTCAGCTACCCAAGCCAAATCAAAGGCCGCGCGCGTTAGCACGCCAGCATCAAGCAAACGGCGCAGGAGCACTAACGCGCTTACCTTAAATTGCTCTTTCAGCCTGGCAGTCATTTGGTCAAGCGCCTCTTTCGGCTGTATTGAAGCGCGAAGGGCGTCGATTGGCACGAGTAGTTCAGCCGCCACGGCATTGCACCAAACCTCTTCGCGACGATAGCCGTTTGATGGCGCAGCGCTCGAATCGGAAATGGCGGATGATCCCAACCAAAGGTGTGCAAGTTCGTGAGCCAAGGTAAACATTTGGCCGGATTTCGAATCCGAACCATTGATGAAAACCAAGGGAGCTTTGTTATCTGCTAAGGCAAAGCCGCGAAATTCCTGAGCGTCAAGTTTGCGATGTGTATTGGACAGCACAATCCCGCTGACCATTACCATAACGCCGATTTTCTCAGCTTGCCCGATGAAGAAACGGAGCGCCTCTTCCCAAGTTCGGCAGGTGGCGCGGGCAGCAAGGTTGAAGCCAAGCTTTTCGGCCATAGCGGCGGCCACAACTTCGGGCCGTTCCGTTGCAGTGGCGCTGCCAACAAATGACAAGTCTGACATGCGGCTCGCTGTTGCAAATTCCCGATACCAACTTTGCCGTTCTTGGCAGGCGTAAATCATGTCAAGCAAGTCAGGGCTGGGCTTGCGGAGCGGATGTCCATTTTGGGTGCGGAAATCTGGAATTGGTGGCGGCTCGTCTGGTGGTGCTGGCAAAAAAAGATAGCCAACCGGAACGTGAACAGCTTTTGCAAACTTCTCGACCTGTTTCAGCGTAGGCAAAACGTCGCCTGCTTCCCACATAGCATACTTAGGGAACGATCCTTGCAAATCTTCAGCCGTCAACACTCCAGCACGCTCACGCGCCCAGCGCCACATTTCGGGACGAATTGCAACACGTGTCAGGTTACAGCTCTCTTTCCTTTTTGCCTTTGCTCAAGGTATTTTCATCTAGCCAGTTTAAGGGATCATGAATATTCCCCTCAAGGCTAGAGTACTGCCTATGAAGTTAGGCAGCCAATTTGATATTGTCCAGCCGTTCCACATAGGCACGCGGCGTATAGTGCGCACCCAACTTGCTGCGGTCAGCAGGGCTCAAGGCCTGTTCCAGCAAGGTGCCGAAAATCGACGGGTCAACTTCCTTCCAGTCGCGCCCAGCGGCGGCTTTCAACACGCCGATGTCTTCCTTCGCCATGGGAAACACGCGGGCATCCCTGAACAGATTGCCGTTGAAACGCTTGACCTCGGTTTCAATCGAAACGGCAAAGCCGCCCGTGTTCATCTGCTTCCACAATTCAGTAATCATGGGCACGAAGGATTTCGAGTTGTCGGTGCAGCGCCCCAGCAATTGCGTGAATGAGTCTTTGGGGATCAACTCATGATCATCCGCGAACATCGTGAACAAGCAGCGCATGAGGAACAGTGCCACTTCTTCGGGCGGGTGGTTCTGCTTTTCCAGCCGCATTGAAACTTCGGCCAAAGCGGATGCAATTTCGCGTGTGGCCTTGGCGGATTTTTTGGAGGGATCAAGCTCGGTTGGCTTGGTCCAGATGTTGCGCAGTAAATCGCGCGCATCCTGCTTGGCAAGATCGGCCAGTTGTATACGAAAGCCTTGTCTGTCCGGAAACTGGGTGTAGTGGCGGCCCTTGCCGGTGAAGTCCGCATAAAGCTCGAAGCAATTGCCGACATCGCACACCAGAATGAACGGCGGCCATTCGTGGGCGTTGGGCAAATGCTTGGCGTAATTCTCCGCCTGCTGGCGGGCGTTGAGCATGAGCACGTCCCAGTCTCGTTTGCTGGTAACTTTGCCTTTTGTGCTGGTGCCGAAAAGGTCGTCTTGGGCAAGTTCCTTCTTGCCACCCTTCTGGCGCGACTGCTTGGCTTCGAGGACGAAACATCCCCGCTTGTAGAGATCGATACGGCCTTGACTGGTTTTCCCTTCCCGGTCTGAGAACGTAACAGCGCGCTCGAACACGTAGTCGTTATTCTCGGTGGTGGCACCCGCCACATCGGGCGACGGCACTTCCAGGACCTGACAAAGTTCAGTGAGGAACATGGCGTAGTTGGCGCGCTCTTGCCCGCCTTCCGCGTCCTTCCATTTCTCAACAAATTTTTCCGCCGTCAGTGCCATTCTGCCAGACTAGCTGTTTCACCGCTTCAGTCCACCCGCTCCACGCGAGCAGGCAAAAACGCCTTTCGCAAGAACCCTCATCCGGCGCTACCCCACATACTCCCTCAACGTCTCCGCCGTCCCCTTGCGCCACAGGTTCGCCAGCGCATCCGCAAACGCCACGCGGAACACCTCGGACTTTGCAACATCGCCATAGACATCATCCATCGAAAGCCAGCGCATCGGGTCTGATTTTGCCTCGCGCGCCAAGGCCTGCAAACGCGGCCACACGGGATCATTGGCTTCGATGACCTTCCCGCTGTCGGTTTCGCCGTAGCAGTATCGGCACCATGTCGCAGTGGCAAGCGCTAGCCCGCGCACGTCACGCCCGGCCTTGAGATTATCAGCAATCACAGGCACGATGAATTTGGGCTGGCGGTTGGAACCATCAAAGGCAAGTCGCCGCTCCGTGTCCCCAATTTTCGGATTGGAAAAACGGCGCCGGATGAGATTAAGATAATCCGGAATGCTGGTGTTGGGCACGGGCAAAACGGTGGGCAGGATTTCTTCCTGCTCCAGCTTTGTGAAGAATGCACCGATCAACGGATGCTCCATCGCCTCGTGCACGTAATGAATGTCGAGCAGGCTCCCCGCATAGGCAATTGCCGCATGCCCACCATTGAGAATGCGGATTTTCATGTATTCGTAAGGCGTCACATCCGAAACGAATTGCGCACCGACCTTCTCCCATTGTGGCCGACCCAGCGGAAAATTGTCCTCGACCACCCACTGGATAAATTGCTCGCAGAACACCGGCCAATTGTCGACAAGCCCATATGTATCCACAACATGCTTGCGTTCACGATCAGACGTGGCGGGCGTTATGCGATCCACCATGGCGTTCGGGAAGGCCACATTCTTCTCAACCCAATCCGCAAGCGAAGCGTCGAAAATCCGCGCCAGTCCGGAAATTGCATTGCGGCACACCACGCCATTATGCGGAACATTGTCACAACTCATCACCGTGTAAGGTGCCACGCCCGCCGCCTTGCGCTTCATCAGGCCAGCGAGAATGAGACCGAACACCGATGTCGGATCATTCATGTTCTTGGCATCACGCTGCAACGCCGGATGTGACGGATCAAATTTCCCCGTGGCCGGATTGATCATGTATCCGCCTTCCGTCACCGTGAGCGACACGATGCGAATGGCGGGATCAGCAAGTGTGGTGATCAATCGGGCGCGGTCATCGGGTGCAATGAAATCCACCATCGGCGAAATAACGCGCGCATGGCTGAAATGCGCCTCTTGCTCGACTACCGTGGTGAGATAATCCTGGGCGGAAAGAACGCTGCGCATCTTCTCATCCGAAGGCATGACACCAGCACCAATGATGCCCCAGTCATGGTCAAGCCCCATGTTGAACAAGTCATCAAGATAGACCTGTAAATGCGCCCGGTGAAAATTACCCACGCCAAAATGCACGATGCCAGGCGAGAGCGAGCCTTGCGCATAACGCGGCACGACGATCTTCGCATCAAGCCCGCGGACAGTGGAGAGATTGAGTTTAGGCATCAGTTCAACTCATCCATTGCCCGCCATCCACATTGAGCGTCTGCGCCACCACATAATCACTTTCATCGGATGCCAGAAAAATCGCGGCTCCCACGTGATCCTCAGGCTTGCCCATGCGGCCATAGGGAACACCTTCACCAACCAGGCGCTTCTTTTCACCGAGCGGGCGGTTCTCATATTTCGCAAACAGCGCATCAACCACATCCCACATCGGCGTATCGACAACGCCGGGTGAAATGCCATTCACATTGATCTTGTGTTTGATCAGCGCTTGTCCCGCAGATTGCGTGAGTGAAATCACCGCGGCTTTTGATGCGCAATAGACCGCAACCAACGCTTCACCGCGGCGGCCAGCTTGTGAGGAAAAATTGATGATCTTGCCGCCTTTGCCGCGTGCAATCATGGAGCGCGACACCGCCGTCATCATGAACAATGTGCCTTTGACATTGACGGCAAACTGCTTGTCGTAACTCTTCTCCGACGTTTCTTCGAACGGCCCCATGTCAAAAATCGCAGCGCTGTTGACGAGAATATCGACACCACCGGCTTCTTTCTCGACATGTTTTACGCAAGCCTCGATGGACTCCATCTTGGTGACATCAAGTTGGAACGCAAAACTGTTGCCGCCGATGCTCTTGGCAGTCTCCTGCGCGACACCGAGTTCAATATCAGCCAAGCACACCCGCGCGCCCTCATTCACGTAACCTTGCGCGACAGCAGCACCAATGCCACGCGCACCACCCGTGATGATGGCGGTTTTACCTTTGAGACGCATCAGCGTTTCGCCTTTCCTTGATCATCAAACATGTGGATCCGTGCCGCTTCCGGTTTCAGCGAAATCTGGTCACCGGGCTTGCCTTCAAACTCGCCCGGCGCCCGCACGATGAGGCGGCCAATGTCAGGAGCATCAATGTGCAGGAACGCATCAGCCCCCAGATGTTCCGTGAGCAGAATGGTGCCCTGCCACTGGCCCTTTCCTGCAACGATGTCGATATGCTCTGGCCGCACGCCGATTGTTGTTGCACCACGTTTGGCGGCTTCGCTGCCAGTGATCAGATTCATTTTCGGCGAACCGATGAATCCGGCGACAAACAGCGAGTCCGGCTTGTTGTAAAGCTCCAGCGGCGAGCCGACCTGCTCGATATGGCCCTTGTTGAGTACCACAATGCGGTCCGCCATGGTCATGGCTTCAACCTGGTCATGGGTCACGTAAATGCTGGTGGAACCCAGATCCTTGTGCAGCTGCATGATGAAAATCCGCATGTTGACGCGAAGGGCCGCATCAAGGTTTGACAACGGCTCATCAAAAAGAAATGCCTTGGGGTTGCGCACGATGGCGCGGCCAATGGCCACGCGTTGGCGTTGGCCGCCTGAGAGTTGGCCGGGTTTGCGATCCAGATAGTCGGTAAGGTTCAGCGTTTTGGCGGCTTGGTTGACCTTTGCATCGATTTCAGATTGCGGAACTTTCGCCATCAACAGCGGAAAGCCGATATTCTTCCGCACGCTCATATGCGGATAAAGCGCGTAGGACTGGAACACCATGGCAAGTCCGCGCTCGGATGGGCCGACGTCTGACACATCCTTGCCGTCGATGACGATCTGGCCTGACGTCGTGTCTTCAAGGCCTGCGATCATGCGCAAAAGCGTGGACTTGCCGCAGCCCGAGGGACCGACAAACACTACGAACTCACGCTTCTCGATATCAAGATCAGCGCCCGGAATGATGACGTGTTCGCCGAAAACCTTGCGGACTTGTTTGAGGGAAATGTGGGACATTATTTGACCGCTCCGAATGTGAGGCCGCGCACCAATTGCCGTTGCGAGAACCAGCCAATGATCAGGATGGGCGTGATCGCCATGATGGATGCGGCAGAAAGCTTGGCCCAGAACTGGCCTTGCGGATTTGAATATTCCGAAATGAGAAAGCCGAGGGACGCCGCATATTTGGTAGTGAGATTGAGCGTCCAGAAGGTTTCGTTCCAGGCAAGGATCAGACTGAGCAAACACGTGGAGGCAATTCCTGGCACCGCCATGGGCGTAAGTACGCGCACCAATTCATCCCACAGCCCAGCGCCATCCATGCGCGCCGCTTCCAGGATCTCACCCGGGATTTCCTTGAAGTAGGTGTAGAGCATCCAGATCATGATCGGCAGGTTGATCAGCATCATCAGCGGAATCATGCCCCAGAAACTGTCGAAGATATTGTATTCGCGCCAATCCCAGCCTTCACCCCAATTGTCGAACACAATGCCGCTGCGGCCAAAAATCAGGAAGATGGGAATGAGAGCACCTGCAGGCGGCATCATCTTCACTGAAAGAATCCACAGCAGCGAATCCTTGGTGTTGCGTGTCCACACCCAGGCGGTCGCCGGGATCACAACCAGCAACAGCATGGCAATGCCTAGCAGCGGATTGGTGACCACCCAGCCATTGGCATAGAGGATGGCAAACGCAAGAGCGATGGACCCGAGGATAATGCCGAGCCACGTGATGCCATTGAGCTTGCCTGCGGCCTCGCCCCTTGGAGCAAAGGCCATGGACCAGGCTGCGGGAACCGCAAAGATCAATCCCAGCAAGGTCGAGCCAACAGAAATGATGAGTGTATTGCTCAGATACCTGACGTAGTCGGAGCGCCGTTGCACTTCACCGAAGTTCTCTGTGGTCCAGTCAGAAACAAACAACGTTTTTGGAAGTGCATAGGCGTCTGACTCTGCCTTGAACGATGCAAGTGCTGTCCACAGGATGGGGAAGAACATCAACAAGCCGATGATCCAGGCCAGAGTACCGAGGACGATGGTGCGGCGGCGGGAGATTTTTTGGGCCATGATCAGTTTTCCAGATTCTTGCCCATCAGGCGCACCAGGAAGATGGAGACGAGATTGGCGAGGATGACGGCGATCACACCGCCTGCAGCGGCAGCGCCTACGTCATTGTCGTTCTGCAAACGGGAGAA
Source organism: uncultured Alphaproteobacteria bacterium (assembly GCA_963819615.1). Lineage (GTDB taxonomy): Bacteria > Pseudomonadota > Alphaproteobacteria > Rhizobiales > Aestuariivirgaceae > Aestuariivirga. Next base: position 78,488 of record CAWFWW010000006.1, on the reverse strand, counting down.
CACAAGATAGGTGAGATTGCCGGCAAAACCGCCCACCGATGTCACCTTGATTTCCGCAAAGGTGTTCATGATGAAGATGGTCTGGATCAGCACTACCACGGTGATGGGTCGCGCAAGATGCGGCAGGATGATGTGCCAGAAGAAATTCCATGACTTGGCACCATCCATTGACGCAGCATCACTTTGTTCTGAGTCAAGGGACTGCAACGCCGTCAGTAGAATAAGTGCTGCAAACGGCAACCATTGCCATGCCACAATGAGGCCCACGGAAAACAGGGGCGCTTGCTCAAACCATCGGAACGGCTGAATGACACCAAACCATTTCTGGATTTCGGCAAACAGACCGAACTGCGGATGCATGATGAGGTTTTTCCACACCATGGATGACACGGTGGGCAGGATAAAGAACGGCGAAATCATCAACACGCGGGCAAGGCCGCGGCCCCAGAATGGCTGGTCAAACAAAATGGCCAGCGCAATGCCGCCGATGACAGTCGTGACGATCACGCCGCCCACCAACAGCAACGTGTTGATGAGGTTCTTGACGAAGTATGGATCTTTCAGAAAGTAGTAGAAATTGTTCCAGCCAAACCAGCGCAGGTTCTCAGGGTCTTGGAGATTATAGCGCAGGAAGGCGAAGTAAAAGACCAGCGCCAGCGGCACAAATGCCAAAAGCGACAGAGACCCTATCGCAGGTGCGAGTGCCCATTTTGCTATGGACTGAGATTGCCGTGTGGCCATGAGATGTTCTTTTCAGCTTTGGAAGTTTCGCGCAACTCCCTCAATTCGTCATGGCCCGCTTCAAGCGGGCCACCTACCTGTTCAGCCGCCATGGGTGGCCCGCTTGAAGCGGGCCATGACGACCTTGAGTAAGAATGACAGCTAATTAAAAAGGGCGGCCGCTGCCGGCCGCCCCGCTTATTTACTTGATGTAACCAGCTTTGGTCATTTCATCGGTGGTGTAGGTCTGTGCCTGGGCGAGTGCATCGTCTGCGCTCATCTGGCCAGCCAGAGCTGCCGAGAACAGTTCACCAACCTTTGTTGCAATGCCTGCAAACTCAGGAATGGCCACGAACTGCACACCGATATAAGGCACCGGCTTCACAGTCGGATGCGTTGGGTCAGCGGCGTTCATTGACTCAAGTGTCATCTTTGCGAATGGCACTTCGAGATACTTCGGGTTGTTGTAGAGCGAGGTGCGTGTGCCTGGAGGCACAGCAGCCCAACCTTCCTTCGAAGCGACAAGTTCGCCGTAGCCCTTCGAAGTTGCCCAGCTGATGAACTTTTCGGCTTCTGCAACTTTCTGCGAACCGGCAGGAATGGCGAGAGCCCAGGCCCAGAGCCAATTTGCTCGCTTGCCGAGGCCCTTGTCTGGAGCCAGCGTGAAGCCGACTTCAGCCGCGACCGACGATGCTTTCGGATCAACCACAAAGGAACCAGCAGCCGTTGCATCTGACCACATGCCGCACTTGCCGGATTGGAACAGAGCAAGATTTTCCGAGAAGCCATTGCCCGATGCGCCTTCAGGACCCGAATCCTTCATCACCTTGAGATAAGTGTTGAGGGTGTCTTTCCATTCAGCTGAATCGAACTGAGGTTTCCAGCTTTCGTCAAACCAACGTGCACCGAAAGAGTTGGACATGGCGGTAATGAAGGCCATGTTTTCGCCCCAGCCGGCCTTGCCGCGAAGGCAGATGCCGTTCACGCCATTGGCGCGGTCAGTCATCTTGGCAGCAGCGTCGATCAGGAAGTCCCAGGTTGGAGCGGCTGGCATTTCAAGGCCGGCCTTCTTCATCAAGTCCTTGCGGTACATCACGAATGATGATTCGCCGTAGAACGGAGCAGCATAAAGCGTACCATCATATGACAGGCCGCCAGAAACCGCTGGCAGAATGTCTGCGGCATCATCAAGACCCTTCAGTGGAACGAGCCAGCCCTTTTTGCCCCAGATCGGCGTTTCATACATGCCGATGGTCAGCACGTCATATTGGCCGCCCTTGGTCGAAATGTCGGTTGTCACTTTCTGACGCAGATCGTTTTCTTCGAGAGTAACCCAGTTCAACTTGATGTCTGGGTTCTTCGCTGTGAAGTCGTCGGTCAGACCCTGCATACGGATCATGTCACCGTTGTTCACGGTGGCGATTGTCAATGTGGTTTCAGCAAGCGCTGTCGTCGACATCGCTGCAAACATCATGGCACCAAAGATGCCAGTGAATGTGGCTTTCATTAAAAGTCCTCCCAATGGAAAAGCATGAGCTTTTGCCCATACCTAGGGCAGATACTCAATTAATTTCCAGGTGCTGTCAAGCGGAACTTAGCTGGATTTGAGCAGTAACTCTGCCATTCGCTCATTTGTTATGAGGCCATTGACCAGCCTGCCATTCAGAGCGCCCTTGATCGCTTTCAACCGCGGAACGGCCATGGATACCCCAATCACTTTCCGCTTGGCGGGCGACTGCAAAGGCACCGACAATACCCGGTCATTCGTCAGTCCTTCGATCAACTTGCCATTCGCGTCAAATGCCCAGCCAATGATTTCGCCCACTGCACCTGCCCGCATAAGCGAGCGGATTTCGTCGGCCTTGACAAACCCGTCCCGCAGCAACGCCGCATCGTCCGCAATCGTGCCAATGCCAACAATCGAAACATCTGCCTGTTCCGCAAGGTCAACCACGTTGCGCGCCGATTTCTGCCCGATCAGCGCTTTTTTCTCCTGCACCGTGGTGGCAATCACCGGCAGTGGCATCGGGTAATAGGGTGCCCTCACCCGGTCGCCGATGCGGCTTGCAACTTCAAAAATCGTCGCAGAGCCATCTGGTGCGATATTGCCGACCAGCGAAACGATCTTGTGCTGCGGACAATCCATTGGCGATACCTGTTCGGCGATGGCACGCAGCGCCTGGCCGGTGCCAACGGCGACAATCGTTGGATGCTGGGACTCAAGGTAACGCTCAAGTTCTGCCGCTGCCGCTTCTGCAATGCCCTGTGTATTGGACTTGGAGTCAGGATCAGACGGCACAACTTCAACCATCTCCAATCCAAATGCTTCTTTTAACCGCTGTGACAAGGCAAGGCAATTCGCCAGCGGATGATCAAGGCGCACCTTGATCAGCTTCTCCGTCACTGCCAGCGACACCAGCCGCTGCGCCGTCTGCCGGGATACGCCAAGCTTGCGGGCAATTTCGTCTTGTGTGTTGCCAGCAATGTAATAGAGCCAGCCAGCCCGGGCAGCATCATCAAGCCGTTCTCCTTCTGGCTCAGGTTTACGCGCCACGCTGCTATACTCCACAAACGCCAATGGACACGAATGCTTCGTGCAGGGCGTCCATGGAGTCAAGCGCCCGCTGCGGCCTGGCATCCACAGGGAGCGAGTAACCATCCTTGAAATGAGCGCCTCCGGCGAAATGCCAAACCTCCATGCCGGCATTGCGCGCTGCCTCGATGCCCATCACGCTGTCTTCGATAACAAGGCAATGTGCCGGATCGGCACTCATTGTCTTCGCCGCGTGAAGCAATAGATCGGGGGCTGGCTTGCCGTGCTTGACTTCTGACGCTGTATAGGCCCGGGACAGAAAGAAATGTTCCAAATCCGTTTCCTGCAAGGATACTTTGAGCCGTTGCGGGCTGGAACCTGTCGCGAGGCAATAGGGAACGCTCATGTGTCGCAGCACCTTTTCCACGCCGGCCATGGGCTTGAGTGTGGCGCGCATTCTTGCCAACAGGCGGTCACGGTACTTCAACTGGAAATCATCAGGCATGGGTCGCCCGAATCGTTCAGCCACCCTGAGGGCTGCTGAGCCAAAACTACGTCCCAAAAAATCGCTGCGGAAGATTTCGGATGTTATAGGCAATCCAATTTCCTCCATCATCCCCATCAGCACGCCAGCCGACATCATCTCGCTGTCAACCAGCACGCCGTCACAATCAAAAATGACAAGTGCAGGCGGGTTGCGATTGACTCTTCCTTGCATATCGAATTTCATGGCGCTTTAATAACACAGGTGGTGCGATGTACTATAATGAACCCGAAGGCACTGGTTTCGAGAGTCTTGATCCCCGTTTTAACGCATGCCTGATAGGTCACGCCCGGGTTGAACGGCTCTGGACAGGTGCCCGGTGGTCCGAAGGCCCGGCCTGGTTTGCTGCTGGCCGCTATCTCGTGTTCTCCGACATTCCCAACAACCGCATGATGCGCTTCGACGAAACCGACGGCTCTGTATCGGTTTTCCGTCATCCATCGAACAATTCCAACGGCAACACCACCGATCAGCAAGGCCGCCTCGTCACTTGCGAACATTTGGCTCGCCGCGTGACCCGCACTGAATTTGATGGCACTGTCACAGTTCTTGCTGACCGCTACAAGGGCAAGCGTTTCAATTCACCCAATGACGTGGTAGTAAAATCAGATGGCTCCATCTGGTTCACCGATCCATCCTACGGCATCCTGATAGATTACGAGGGCGGCATAGCCGAGAGCGAGATTGGTTCCTGCAATGTCTACCGCATTGATCCCGGCAGCGACATTACTCTGGTTGCCGATGACTTCGAAAAACCCAATGGCCTCGCCTTCTCGCGCGATGAAAAACATCTTTACATCGCCGACACCGGCATCTCGCACAAGGTCAATGGCCCCAAACACATCCGCCGCTTTGACGTGAAACCCGATGGCAAATCTTTGGGCAAGTCATCTGTTTTTGCCGATTGCACCGCAGGCCTCTTCGACGGCTTCCGCATCGACACCGATGGCCGCGTCTGGACCAGCGCTGGAGATGGCGTGCATTGCTTTGACCCCGATGGAACCATGATCGGCAAGATCAGGATTCCCGAAATCGTCGGCAACGTCTGCTTCGGCAGCCCCAAACGCAACCGCCTCTTCATCTGCGGGTGTACCTCGCTCTATTCGATTTATCTGGCGGTGAATGGTTGAGGTCTTTCCTCTCCCGCATGCGGGAGAGGAATGATCGTTCACAAAATAAACTTCGACAGATCCGTATCTTTCGCCAAGTCACCAAGATGCTTCTCGACAAAAGGTGCATCGATGACAACAGTTTCGCCGCCGCGGTCAGTGGCCGTGAAACTCACATCATCCAGCACCCGCTCCATCACGGTCTGCAATCGCCGCGCGCCGATATTCTCGATTGACGCATTGATCTCGGCGGCAATTCGCGCCAGTGCTACAACGCCGTCATCGGTGACATCTAGTGTAACACCTTCCGTGGCCATCAACGCCTTATACTGTTTCAACAAGCTGGCCTCTGGTTCAGTAAGAATGCGCCGGAAATCATCTTGATTAAGCGCTTTCAGTTCCACACGGATCGGCAAGCGCCCCTGCAATTCCGGCAACAGGTCAGAAGGCTTTGCAATATGAAATGCACCCGATGCGATGAACAGCACGTGATCCGTTTTCACCGGGCCGTATTTCGTCGAAACAGTGGTACCTTCAATGAGCGGAAGCAAATCGCGCTGCACGCCCTCGCGGGAAACATCTGCACCACCGCGCTCGCTGCGGGCACAAATCTTGTCAACTTCATCCAGAAACACAATACCATTATTTTCAACCGCATCAATGGCATCTGCAACAATCTTGTCCTGATCCAGGAGCTTTTCGCTTTCCTCTCCCATCAGCACCTCATGTGCTTGCGCAACACTGAGCTTGCGCGGCTTGGTGCGATTGCCAAACGCCTTGCCCATCATGTCGGTAATGTTGATGATGGAAGCGGAGCCTCCCGGCATGCCCGGAATATCAAACGACGGCATGCCACCTGAATCTGCAACCTGGATTTCGATTTCCTTCTTGTCGAGTTCATTGGCCCGCAATTTCTTGCGGAATGAATCGCGGGTTGTTTCGCTTGCATTCACGCCAACCAAAGCATCAAGCACGCGCTCTTCGGCATTGACATGCGCCTGCGCCTCGACATCCTTGCGCCGCGCCGCCTTGATCATGCCAATGCCTGCTTCGAGAAGGTCGCGGATCATCTGGTCAACATCGCGCCCCACATAACCAACCTCGGTGAATTTCGTCGCTTCAACCTTGATGAACGGCGCATTGGCAAGTTTCGCCAGGCGTCGCGCAATTTCGGTCTTGCCAACACCAGTGGGCCCGATCATCAGGATATTCTTTGGTGAAACTTCCTCGCGCATCTGGCCGGTGAGTTGCTGCCTGCGCCAGCGGTTGCGAAGCGCAATCGCCACAGCCCGCTTCGCATCATGTTGGCCAATGATGTAGCGGTCGAGTTCGGATACGATTTCGCGGGGGGAGAAGTTTGTCATTTCCAGTTGTTACCTCAAATCATTCGTCATGGCCGTTGATAAATTCACACATCACCCAACCACAAAAAATCGTCAGGCAGCAATTCCATCAGCAGATCGCCTTCATGTTCCCCATATGGGGTAAAACCGGCTTTCATGTAAGCCTTGACCGCCCGCGAGTTGTTCTTGTCAGGATCAATGATGAGGCGGGTCGCCCCTTCTGCAAAAAGTTTTGCGGCGAAATGCTTGATGATGAGGGGACCATAGCCCTTGCTGAGGTTAACTTCATCGCCGATGGTAATATCGATACCGCGTGTTGTAGGGGTCATGAGATGCTGCCAGGGATAGTCCGGATGTTTGGTTGGCCACCAAGCCTGGATGTAGGCGATGGGTTCGCCGGTGATGCAGGCGATATAGGGTTCGTGTTCGCCATCTTCGACAGCATAGCTGAGGCGCAATTCTACGTTTGGTTCTCCCCACCATTCTTGCGCGTGCGGTGTAGAGAGCCAGCGCAGCAGCAAGGCGCGGTGATCCTCAGTCAAGGGTATGAACTCAACCGACCGCATCCAGCATCTCGACTGTGAGATTGCCGTTTGTATAAACGCAAATCTCCGCCGCGATTTTCATCGCCTTGCGCGCGATCGCTTCCGCATCCATGTCCATGTCTATCAGCGCCCGCGCCGCAGCAAGCGCATAATTTCCGCCGGAGCCAATCGCAGTGACACCATTTTCCGGTTCCAGCACATCGCCGGTGCCAGTCAATACAAGCGACACATTCTTGTCCGCGACGATCATCATCGCTTCCAGCCGCCGCAAATATCGGTCGGTGCGCCAGTCTTTGGCCATGTCAACACAAGCCCGTGTCAATTGCGCCGGAAATTTCTCGAGCTTTCCTTCCAGCCGTTCAAACAACGTCATGGCATCGGCAGTGGCACCGGCAAAACCAGCAATCACTTGCCCTGTGCCCAGCGGCCGCACCTTGCGCGCGTTGCCTTTGATGATAGTTTGTCCAAGCGACACCTGCCCGTCACCTGCTATGATGACTTTGCTGCCCTTGCGCACGGTAAGAATTGTCGTGCCATGCCATTGAACGGGTTCGCCCATCATAGTCTCCTGTTGAGACCATGATGTAGGACGTCGCAGTGGAAAAGAAAAGCGGCTCTCAGCTCGCGATCAACTTGTCGAGAATCAGCCCCCGCGCATCGGCAGGCGAGTTGGCATGAAGCCAGATGGCCTTGATCTCACGGTCTTTGGGCGAAAGCGGGCGAATCGACCAGTCGGCTGTCTCGCTGTTTTCGCTCAGTGCGATCTTGAACCCCAGATAACCAAGGTCCGCCATCTGCTTCACGAACTCGCCCGCCGACGAGCCACAGGCGAGCAGGCGGCTTTCCGACAAGTCCGTTACCATCACGGGATGACACCGGGAAATGGTGTCGGAGAGCCCGCGCAAGGTTTCTGTCTCAAATCCCTCCGTCGCGATCTTGATCAGAACCGGTTTTTCAAAGGCAAGACTTGCATCAGCTGGCTCAATATCAGCCTCGAACCGGTAACTCAGCGGGTCAAGTGCTGGCGCCGCGCCAAAGGAAGCTGACGGCGCATCAAAGCGCGGCACAACTAACGTGCGTCTCTCCATCGCCGCTCCCGCAGCCTTGTTGCTGACCGATACATGGTGAATGCGGTTGCCCAGCAGGTCACGCTCCAGAATGCTGCGCAGGATCGGATTGGGTTCATAGGCGATCACCTTGCCCGTAGCCCCGGTGAGATAGGCCGCGAACATTGTGAACATGCCGCGCGCAGCACCGATGTCGACCACTGTATCGCCTTGCCGGATCACGTCGCGCATGAACACTTGCGTTGCCAGATCTCGCCAGCGCCGCAGAAAAAACGCTTCCCGATCCGTCCAGATCGACAAATGATAACGCATGGCGAAAGGGTGGAATTTGTTGTGCGCAAACCGCGGCTCGGCATTCGCCCACAGCGCATCACGCGACTGTGCGCCAACTGCCACGCGGTAAAGCACGCCCCAACCCGGCAGTTCCGCTGCAATGTAAGGCCGGAGCGAAGCAATCAGCAGATTTTGCATATGAGTTTTCAATCGGGCCACGCCGTGCTCCTTGATTTGCGTCGCCAGATTTTTTTTGCCGTTGCCGCTGCTGAGCGGCTGAAACATGATGTCTGTGCCAAGTACTTTCGTGAATTCAACATGCGCTGACGTCATTTTCCCGCTGCCCCCGTTTTGCCCTCAGGCAGCGCCGATGCCGCGCACAACCTGTGTGGCAATGTCAAGCGTTGAACCCTTGCTGGGTCAAATCCAACTTGATGTAAATTTGACCAGAATAGGATGCTCTATCGCCTTTACTGCTGGACCATGGCAGGGCAATTTTGCAATCCCCGCGGCTTCTGCTAGGAACCCCGGCGAAAGGCAGATTCCATGCGCAAAGCCAGCATTTCCCGCAAAACTACAGAGACCGCCGTGACCTGCGAGGTGAACCTCGACGGCACTGGAAAATACGCCGTTTCAACCGGTGTCGGCTTCCTCGACCACATGCTGGAACAGCTGGCGCGCCACGCGCTGATTGACATTAAGCTTAATGCCAAAGGCGATCTCCACATCGACGCGCATCACACGGTGGAAGACTCAGGCATCGCCCTGGGCCAGGCAATTGCGAAAGCCTTGGGCGACCGCGCGGGCATCCGCCGTTTTGCTTCCTGCGATCTCCCGATGGATGATTCGCTCACGCGCTGCGCCATCGACGTCTCCGGCCGTCCATTCCTTGTCTTCCGTTGCGAGTTTCCACGCCCCAAAATTGGAGACTTCGACACTGAACTGCTGCGCGAATGGTTCCAGGCCTTCGCCATGAATGCGGGCATCACGCTGCATCTCGAAAATGCCTATGGCGTCAATGCCCATCACATCGCAGAATCGAGTTTCAAGGCATTGGCGCGTGCGTTACGCGACGCCATCGAGATTGACCCGCGCCAGAAGGACACGATTCCCTCAACCAAGGGTTCGCTGAAGGGCTGATGCTGACCGTCATCATCGACTACGGCTCAGGCAATCTGCACTCGGCCAACAAGGCCTTTGAACGCGCCGCGCGTGACAACAACATTTCATGCAATGTGATTGTCTCATCACGCGCGGAAGATGTCGCGCGCGCTGATCGCATCGTGCTCCCCGGTGTCGGCGCCTTCAAGGACTGCCGCGACGGCCTTTACGCCGTCGAAGGCATGCGCGAAGCCTTGCAGCAGCAGGTGATTCAAAAAGGCAAACCCTTTCTCGGCATCTGCGTCGGCATGCAGCTGATGGCCACGCGCGGCCTCGAACACGAGGTGACGCAAGGACTGGGCTGGGTCGCAGGCGATGTGGTGAAGATCACGCCATCTGACCCCTCACTCAAGATTCCTCACATGGGCTGGAATACATTGTCCGTACACGGATCACATGCCGTGCTTAACGGCATTGACCCATCGCTGCACGCATATTTCGTCCATTCCTATCACATGCAAACAGCGCTCCCCGAAGACGTGATCGCCACCGCTGACTACGGTGGTCCGGTGACGGCCATCGTCGGCTATGAAAACCTCATCGGCACCCAGTTCCATCCCGAAAAAAGTCAGGAGCTCGGCCTGAAACTGATCGCCAATTTTCTGAAGTGGAAACCGTGATTCTTTTTCCCGCCATCGATCTGAAGGACGGCCAGTGCGTGCGCCTCAAGCTTGGCGACATGGCGCAGGCGACCGTCTACAATGAAAGTCCTGCGGCCCAGGCCATGGCGTTTGAAGGCGTCGGTTTCAAATGGCTGCACGTCGTCGATCTCAATGGTGCCTTCGAAGGCCAATCGGTCAATGGCGCAGCAGTTGAGGCCATTCTCAAGACTACGAAAAATCCCGTTCAACTCGGCGGCGGCATTCGCACGCTCCAGCACATCGAAAGCTGGCTTTCAAAAGGTCTCGCGCGCGTGATCCTCGGCACCATCGCAGTGCGCAATCCCGATCTCGTGAAACAAGCCTGCAAAAAATTTCCCGGAAAGATCGCCGTCGGCATTGATGCCAAGGGTGGCAAGGTCGCCGTTGAAGGCTGGACCCAAGCCTCATCGCTTGGCATCATCGAACTCGCGAAGAAGTTCGAAGGCGCAGGCGTTGCCGCCATCATCTACACCGACATCGACCGGGATGGCATCCTGACTGGCATCAATTGGCCGTCAACGATTGAACTTGCCAATGCCGTTTCAATCCCAGTCATTGCTTCGGGTGGATTGGCCTCAATGCAGGACATCGAACGCCTGTTGCAGCCCGACGCCAGAAAACTAGCAGGCGCCATCACCGGCCGCGCGCTCTATGACGGCAGGCTTGATCCCAAACAGGCGTTGCAGAAGATCGCGGAGGCCACATGACAGGCAAAGTGATGATCGTGACAGGTGGCGGCCGCGGCATTGGCGCAGCCACGTGCAAACTGGCCGCCAGCGCAGGCTACGCAGTTGCCGTGAACTACCTGTCAGACAAGAAACCAGCCGAAACCCTCGTCGCTGAAATCAAGACTGCGGGCGGCAAGGCCAAGGCGATCCAGACCGATGTCTCGAAACTTGAGGACATCACCCGCTTGTTCGATGAGGCAGAAGACGCCTTTGGCCCTGTCACGGCCCTCGTCAACAGCGCCGGCATCACCGGCAAGAGTTCGCGGCTTGATGAAGCGAGCGACGAAACCATTCTCGCAACCATCGCCATAAACGTGAATGGCACGATCTTCGCTTGCCGCGAGGCCGTCAAACGCATGTCACCGCGCCACGGCGGCAAAGGCGGCGTGATCGTTAATGTCACGTCAGGCGCATCAACCCTCGGAAGCCCCGGCGAATACACCTGGTACGCCGCCAGCAAAGGCGCAATCGACAGCTTCACCATTGGCTTGGGCCGCGAAGTTGCAGAGGAAAATATCCGTGTGGTGGCAGTCGCCCCCGGCCTCACAGAAACTGAACTTCATGCCCGCTCCACGGGCGAACCCGGTCGTGTCAAACGTATGACCCCGATGATCCCGATGAAGCGCGCAGGTTCCGCTGAGGAAGTTGCCAACGCCATCATGTTCGCTGTCAGTGATGCCGCGTCATACATCACTGCAACCACGATCCGTGTTTCAGGAGGCCGCTGATGCTGAAAGCCCGCGTCATTCCTTGCCTCGATGTGAACGACGGCCGCGTCGTCAAAGGCGTGAACTTTGTTGACTTGAAGGATGCAGGCGATCCCGTTGAAGCCGCAAAAGCTTACGATGCAGCGGGTGCGGACGAACTGTGTTTCCTTGATATCACGGCAACCCATGAAGGCCGCGGCATCATGCTGGATGTCGTGCAACGCACCGCTGAAAATTGCTTCATGCCTTTGACCGTCGGCGGAGGCGTCCGCACTCTCGGCGACATTCGCGCCCTCCTGCTCGCCGGTGCCGACAAGGTGTCGATCAACTCCGCCGCTGTTGCCAACCGGCTATTCGTGAAGAATGCCGCCGAAAAATTCGGCTCGCAATGCATTGTCGTCGCCATCGACGCCAAGGAAATCGCACCCGGAAGTTACGAAATCTTCACCCATGGCGGCCGCAAGGAAACTGGCATTGACGCCATCTGCTTTGCCAAGGAAGTGGCAAGCCTTGGCGCTGGTGAAATCCTGCTGACCTCGATGGACCGCGATGGCACTGGCAAGGGTTTCAACATCCCGCTGACCAAAGCCGTGGCCGATGCGGTGAACATTCCCGTCATAGCTTCAGGTGGTGTCGGCGCTCTTGACCATATGGTCGAAGGCATCCGCGACGGTCACGCCACCGCCGTCCTTGCGGCCTCGATTTTTCATTTCGGAACCTTTACAATCGCCCAAACAAAACAAGCCATGGCGCAAGCCGGAATACCTGTGAGGCTCTGATGGGTCAGTTTGACCAACTCGAAGCATTGGCGAAAGACATCTCGGCAAAGGCCGGTGCCTCGCCTGATGCATCCTATACTGCACAACTCATTGCCAAGGGCGTTGAGAAATGCGCCAAGAAGTTCGGCGAGGAAGCCATCGAACTGGCGCTGGCTTGCGTGCAGGGAAAATCAACAGATGCCGCGGCAGAGGCTGGCGATGTGCTCTACCATTTGCTGGTGCTGCTGAAATCCGCCGCCATTTCTCTGGATGACGTCATGGCTGAGTTGAAGCGCCGCGAGGGAACTTCCGGAATCACAGAAAAGGCATCTCGCACGCATGCTTGAACGCGCCCAGTTTGATCGCGAGGATTTCGCCCGTGAAGTTTCGCCCTTCCGCCGCTTCTCGCGCGATGAATGGGCGGTTCTGCGCGAAGACACGCCCATGACGTTGACCGCCGCTGACCTCGATGAAGTGCGCAGCTTGAATGACAAAGTTGATCTCGGCGAAGTCGAAGCCATCTATCTGCCGATGTCGCGCCTGCTCAATCTATATGTTCAGGCCAGCCAGCGTCTGTTTCAGGCGTCAAATGTGTTCCTGCATCGCACCGATATGAAGGTGCCTTACGTGATTGGCGTTGGTGGATCAGTATCAAGCGGCAAGAGCACAACTGCGCGCATCCTCCGCCGCCTGCTGTCTCGCTGGCCTTCGCATCCCAAGGTCGATCTCGTGACCACTGACGGATTCCTTATGCCCAATGCGGTCCTCGAACGCGAAGGCCTTGCGAGCCGCAAAGGTTTTCCCGAAAGTTACGATCTGCCGCGCATCCTGCGTTTCATGTCAGACATCAAGTCCGGTGAACGTGATGTTGAAGCGCCAGTTTATTCGCATCTGAGCTACGACGTCCTGCCCGACAAAACGCTGCTGATTGATCAGCCCGACGTCCTGATAGTCGAAGGCATAAATGTACTGCAAACCGGAAGGCCCCCGCGCGATGGCCGAGGCATCCCGAACACATCAGACTTTTTTGATTTCTCGATTTTCATTGATGCCGACGAAGATGATTTGCGCAGCTGGTACATCGAGCGCTTCTTCACCTTGCGCGATTCCGCCTTCAAGGACCCCAAATCATATTTCCACCGCTACGCTAATCTCAGCGATGAGGAGGCTCGCGAAATGGCTTCACGCATCTGGTCCACCATCAACCTCGTAAACCTGCGCGAGAACGTCCTGCCCACCCGGCCCCGCGCCGATCTCGTCCTCCGCAAAGGTTCCGATCACAAAGTCCGCAGCGTGTTCCTGCGCAAGCTTTAATCAGCCCACTCTCCCTTGCGCATCAGGGGTTCCGATTTTCCATCCTTGAACAAGCCATCAACATCAAGCTCGCCCGAGCCGATCATCCAGTCGGTGTGCACAATGGATGCATTCATGCCGGCATCAAGTTTTTGTTCAGCACTTAGCGAAGCGGCATCCTTGATATTCTGCGAATAGGCCTGCCCGATGGCGATATGGCTCGCTGCATTTTCGTCGTAGAGTGTTTCATTGAACACAAGACCTGTGGCCGATATTGGCGAAGAATGCGGCACCAGCGCCACTTCGCCGAGCCGCGATGCGCCCTCGTCAGTCTCGATCATCTTGCGGAACACATCATTGCCCTTTTGGGCAGCACCTTCCACGATCCGCCCTTTTTCAAAGCGCACAGTAATCCCCTCGATCATCGTGCCCTGATACGACAATGGCTTGGTAGAACGCACCACGCCATCCGTGCGTTCGCGGTGTGGCATAGTGAAAACTTCTTCTGAAGGAATGTTGGGATTGCAGATGATTCCGTTTTTCGCCATTGATGCCCCGCCTGCCCAGACGTGGTTGTCGACCAGCCCGATTGTGAGGTCAGTGCCGGTACTGGAGTATTTCAGCGCCGCATAACCCTTCGCATTGAGCATCGCCGTGCGCGCATGCAGGTTCTTCGAATGCTCTACCCACGCCTGAACCGGATCAGGTTGATCTGCGCGCGTGCACTTGAAAATCGCCGTCCAAAGCTTGTTGAGCGCCTCATTTTCTGGAACGCTCGGAAATACCGATTTCGCCAAGGCCGGTGTGGCGCACGAAATCACGCACCAGTTTGTCGCGAACGAGGTAATCGCTTCGATGAAGGGCTTGGCCGCTTTTGACCGCGCTGTATTGGCGCGCCCTACATGATCTGCATTCTGCTCCGACAGCAGCGACGGATCATCCCCGATGATCGCCAGCCTGGCCGCCGAGCCATCGCGCAACGCCTCCGCCATGCCGTTGAACAGCCAGCCCGCCGCCACATCAAACCCGGTCTCGTGGCCGTTTTCAAACCGCATAAGCGCCGCTTTCTCATCGGTATATAGCGTCGTCACCAGCGCAGCGCCTGCTTTGTAGGCATAAAAAGTAATGCGCCGCACCAGATCAACAGCTTCGAGCGGCGCCGAGATAATGAGCTGTTGGCCTTTGCCAATATTGACGCCCGACTTGACGGCAAGCTCAGCGTAACGATCCAGCAATTCGGAATGGTGGGCCATGCATTTCCTCGGGTAAATTGGAATATCAGGTTTAGCGATGCCAGTCCCTCTCGGCAACAAAAAGCCGGGGCGCATGTAATGCTCCCCGGCAGGAAGCCGGCAGGAAGCCGGCAGGAAGCCGGCAGGAAGATTGTGATAATTGACTAAAGAATGAAATCGTTGAGCGTCAAAAGCTTGTCGCTCGTAACAGAGAGCGAGAAATCGGCGGCGCCATTGCCATCCCAGTCAACCCGCACCATCTGGTTCACACCACTCAGGCCAAAATCAGTAAACGTCTTGATGACCAAAAGCAACGCCTGTGAAAGCGCCACTTCCGAGATATGACGCGACCATGCCGATGTCGAATCCGCCATTGGTGAACACGCCATGGATGTCGATCTTGTCACCTTCCAGCGCGGAGAAATCCATGATCTGGTCGTTCGAACCAGTCCATGAGGAACCGAGCGTTTCAAAGAAGAACCGGTCCGCACCTGTGCCACCATAGAGCATGTCCATTTCTCCCATGACGCCAGTCATGCCGCCATCGACAACGTCATTGCCAGCACCACCCAGAACAATGTCGCTGCCAGTGAACCCATTGACAACATCGTCTCCGCCATTGCCATGGACCACATCGTTGCCAGCACCGCCATTCAGGTTGTTGGCTCCGTCGCTGCCGTTCAGCACGTCGGTGCGAACCGAGCCGATGACATTCTCGACGTTCGCAATCGTGTCAATACCGGCGGATCCAGTGTTCTGCGCTGTCGTCAGTCGAAGGTCGACTGTTACTCCCAGTGCGCCCACATTCATGATATTGATACCGATGTAGTCAAGGGTATCAATGCCAACGCCGCCATCTACGAAATCGCTCGCCGCATCATCGCCATCTGTCGTGAAGGTGTCTTTACCAGCGCCGCCAAGCAGCGTGTCGGCACCATTGCTGCCATTCAGCGTATCGTCGCCCGCACGGCCATCCAGATGATCATTGCCTATCTGGCCAGAAAGCACGTTGCTAAGCGCGTTGCCACGCAGCGTATTGTTGCCTGTGCCGCCGGTGACGTTTTCAATGTTGATCAGCGTGTCGATGCCGCCAATCCCGGTATTTTGCGCCGTGGTGATGGCAAGATCGACGGTGACTGAACCTGCGATTTCGGCATAGACTGCTGTATCGATGCCGATGCCGCCATCCATGAAATCATTGCCAAGGCCGCCCCAGATCAAGTCATTTCCGCCAGCGCCATAAATCTTGTCGTTGCCGGTGCCGCCAAACAGGAAGTCATTGCCGTTCAGCGCCTTGATTGTGTCATTGCCGCCAAGTCCATAAATCGAATCGCCATCATTGTGATCGCCCTTGAGCGTATCAGCAAACTCGGTGCCGATGATCCCATTGAGAACGATTGCCCCATCAATAATCACCGGTCCGCCGCCACCCGTTCCACCGCCACCACTTCCACCTTTTGCCATTTTAATGCTCCACCTTGTTGAGTTGACTCTAGTTCGGGTGGAAACTGTAACTGCTGCTCTGACAGAAAGTTGACGAAAAATGTCAAGCAGATGTCAGATTAGCCAACAATTGCGAGATTTCTTGAAGAACGCTTTTACCGGCCATTTATTCCAAAAAGAAAATTTATTTTTGTAGCCGTTTGCCTGGTTTAACTTTTCGCCAAATCCTCGGGTCGCGGCATTGAGATGATGTTGTAGCCAGAATCCACATAATGGATTTCGCCCGTCACCCCGCCCGAAAGTGAAGACAGAAGGTACACTGCAGCGCCGCCAACTTCGTCAAGCGTCACTGTCCGCCGCAATGGAGCATGCGATTGCTGGTAATTGAACATCGCCCGTGCATCGCCAATGCCTGCCCCTGCAAGCGTCCGCATGGGACCTGCCGATATTGCATTCACCCGCACACCTTGCGGGCCATAATCAGCAGCAAGATAGCGCACTGAAGCTTCAAGCGCGGCTTTTGCCACGCCCATCACATTGTAGTTTGGCATGACGCGAGTGGACCCGCCATAGGTCAACGTCAACATCGCACCGCCATTGGTCATCAAGGCCGCGGCGCGCTTTGCAATTTCAGTGAACGAAAAGCACGAGATCAACATCGCCTTTGCAAAGTTCTCGCGTGATGTATCCGCATATTTGCCCTTGAGTTCATTCTTGTCAGCAAATGCGATTGAATGCACCAGAAAATCAATCGTGCCCCAGTCTTTTTTCAGCGCGTCAAAAACTGCATCAACACTTGCAATGTCTTCGACATCACAAGGCAGCAGCATTTTCGAACCGACGGTTTCAGCAAGCGGCGCCAGCCGTTTGCCAAATGCATCCCCCTGATAGGTAAACGCAAGTTCCGCGCCATGCTTGTGCAATTCCTGCGCAATGCCCCAGGCAATCGAGTGGTCATTCGCGACACCCATGATGAGGCCGCGGCGTCCGTGCAGTATGGGTTGCGTCATGAATTATCCGTTGTAGCGCTGGAACACGAGCGTTCCATTGGTGCCGCCGAAGCCGAAGGAATTCGACATCACGGTGTCGAGTTTCGCATTGTCGATCCGCGCCCGCGCAATTGGTATATCCGAAAAATCAGGATCCAGCTCTTCAATATGCGCGCTCTCGCAGATGAAGCCGTTCTTCATCATCAAGAGCGAATAGATCGCTTCCTGCGCGCCGGCAGCCCCGAGCGAATGCCCGGTGAGTGATTTGGTGGCAGAAATGGCCGGGATATCTTTGCCGAAAACAGCGCGGATGGCTTCGATCTCTTTCTTGTCGCCAACCGGCGTCGCCGTCGCATGCGGGTTGATATAGTCGATCTTGTTTTTCACTGTTGCTAGTGCGAGTTTCATGCAGCGTGCAGCACCCTCACCCGATGGCGCCACCATATCAACGCCATCCGACGTCGCGCCATAGCCAACAAGCTCGGCATATATTTTGGCACCCCGCGCCTTGGCGTGCTCAAGTTCTTCGAGAACCAGAACTCCGGCACCGCCAGCAATCACGAACCCATCGCGGTTCTTGTCATAGGCCCGCGACGCAGTGGCAGGCGTTGCATTGTATTTGGAGGACATCGCCCCCATAGCGTCAAACAGCACCGACAAGGTCCAGTCGAGCTCTTCGCCGCCGCCTGCAAACATCAAATCCTGCTTGTTCCACTGGATCATCTCCGCCGCATTGCCGATGCAATGCGCCGACGTGGCGCAAGCCGACGAAATCGAATAGTTCACGCCCCTGATCCCAAACGGCACCGCAAGGCCAGCCGAATGCGCCGACGACATGGAAGGCGGCACCGCAAATGGCCCAACCCGCTTTGGTCCCTTCTCGCGCGCCGTGTCCGCAGCGCCGACAATGGTGCGCGTCGATGGTCCGCCCGAACCCATGATGATGCCCGTCCGGTCATTCTTGACGTCGCCGTCGTCAAGTCCTGCATCGACAATCGCCTGGCTCATCGCGGCATAATTCCAGATGCCGCCTTCGCCCAGAAAACGCCGCGCCCGCCGGTCAACCTGCTCCACATCAAAATGCGGAGCGCCATGCACCTGGCAGCGGAAGCCGAGCTTTTCATATTCATCGGCTTTGACGATGCCGGATTTCGCCTCGCGCAAAGAAGCTGTGACTTCCTGCGCGTTGTTGCCAATTGAAGATACAATGCCAAGCCCCGTTACGACGACACGACGCATTTGTGCTTTCCTTATGCTTTCGCAGGTTCAAACAGACCGACTTTCATGTCGGTGACCTGATACACGGTTTCGCCATCCGCTTGCATGATGCCATTGGCAACCGCAAGTTTGAGCTTGCGCAAGATGAGCCGGGTGATCTCGACTTCATAGGTGACGAGTTTCACGGCGGGCGTGACCATGCCTTGCAGCTTGACCTCACCGACTCCCAGCGCCCGACCTTTGCCCGGCTCCTGCAGCCAGCCGAGGAAGAACCCGGTTAGCTGCCACAGAGCATCAAGCCCAAGGCACCCCGGCATCACAGGATCGCCCTGAAAATGGCAGGGGAAGAACCAAAGGTCCTTGTTGATATCAAGCTCCGCCACGATTTTACCCAAGCCTGCCGCCCCGCCTTTTTGTTCAACCGACGTGATACGGTCAAACATGAGCATCGGCGGCAGTGGCAATTGTGCATTGCCTGGGCCAAACAATTCCCCCCGGCCGCAGGCCAGGAGGTCTTCATAAGTGAAACTCGATTTTTGCATCGCCATGGACCGTATGCCCGAACTCCTCCGATCCCGCCTCAGGCGGAATCACGGGAATCCTTTACACGTCCTCCCTGCGCTTGGCAAAGCAAGCCAAGAATCTGAAGTTACATCGATTTGACGCGCTGCAGAAGATCGACATATTTCTGATGAATGTCATCATGCGGGTGTCGCTGCATCGGTTTTGGCGCAAGCAACGGCGATTCCCCAGCGAAACGCGGTGCGATTTTGGAAACAAATAACACCATGAAACCCCAGGCGCACAGCACGAACATCGCATAGACGCCAAGCACAGGTCCTACCGACACTTTGTTGTTGAGTTCCGTTGCCACGCCAAGAAACATTGGCGTTATCCAGGACACGCTTGAAACGGCGGCAACCATGCTGAGCCGCATCAGTTCTGCATTCGGCTGTTGGTCGAACAGTTTGCGGCCAACGCGCTCTGACACGATCCGCAATGCATGTTTATGCACGATCAAACCGTTAATGCTGAGCAGAATGACGATGACGATTTTCGCCCAAAGCTTCTGATTTGTCAGCACCGCCGGGTTGTCCAGATACCTGATGAAGATCAGGCCAAATCCTGTGACCCACAGCATCGCCAGCCCGGCAAAGGCAAAATGTGAGATGTAATGCAGCCAGTGCGTCAACTGCCGGGTGATTGGCCGCAAGATTGCCTGGCGCAGAATTAGATAGTCAGCCAGTGCCGCACAGCCGAAGCCGACGACCAATGCCACCAGATGCGCAAATTTCATGAATGCTAACGCGCTCATCGAAGCCCCCTCATTATTTGCCAATCCCGGGGGTGGAAAACCAATTTAATGTGACAAGAATAAGGACAGTTTAGTTGGATGGTTAATCCAGTGGGCCGACAATTTAAGACAAAATTAGAGTATAAAATCACCGGCCGACAGTTCGAGTTTGCCACGCAGCAGTATTTGCACCTCCGCAGTTTCATCAGCATCGGTTGAAATCGAGACCAGCGTATCATTGCCCAAGAAGGCATAGTTGACCTGGCCCGCCCCCGTCAAAGCGCCAATTCCTTTGAACGCAAAATCCTTTGTCCGCCCTGTCAACAATTCGATGTCATCCTGTCCACGCTTGAAGTCGATGATGATGTCGCGTTTCGAGCCAAGGATTCCGCTATCTTCATTTGTGGCACCAATCACTGCCGCATAGACAAATTTGTCGCGGCCCTCGCCGCCCGTGATGATGTCTTTGTCAGCGCCGCCAACAATCCTGTCATTGCCTGCTCCGCCTTTGAGCAAGTCCCGCCCCATCATTCCGGAGATAAGATCGTTGCCCTCACCGCCATCGGCAATGTCAAGATCCGCTCCCCCAAAGAGCTTGTCATTGCCATCTCCTCCAAGAAGCGTATCGCTGCCAGCACCACCATCTAGCAAGTCATTGCCGGCATCCCCGGCAAGAGTATCATTGCCACCGAACCCGTAAATTTTGTCGTTTCCGCCAAAACCTTGGATCTTGTGCCCATACTTGTTGTCGATGATTTTGTCATTGCCGCGAAAAAAAAGTTGGTCAAGTGTGCCTGCGCGGGCATTCACCGCAAAATCCGCAAAAGTCAGATTGAGTCCAGTGACAATAGCGATTTGCTGCCCGGAAAAGGTGGAAACCAGGAGATTGCCAAACGCATTGTTGGGAACAAACCCAGGCCCGGGTATTGCGTCGAAAGTAAATGACTGGCCCACAGCAGGTGTGAACCCCAGTGTCCAGCGCGCATTCCCCGGATGGATTGTCACCAAACTCGATGAAGCTGCCTGAACATCCGCTGCCATGTTCCAGCCTGCTTCATCCGCTGACCGAATGATGAAATCGGCAATTCCCTCTGAAACAGAGGAAAAAAACGAATCCGATAAAGTGTAGTTCGCCATCAAAACCCCACGATCAAGTCTACCCCCGACTCAGTCAGAAATCGTAGTCTATCTTGGATGGAGTGTCAGAATTTCTTCAACTTGCCGTTAACGCGCTGCCCAGATCAAGCCGCGTTCCAGCAGCAATCGCATTTCTGCAACGGCTAATTCGTCAGCTGTATGGCCAAGCGCGGAATAGAACACCCGCCCTTTGCCATAAATCTTTTTCCACACCACTGGCATTGTGACCCCCTTCACCCAGTCGCATTGGGAGCCATCAAATGTAGTGGTCGCCAGCACTTCGATCGCCGGATCAACATGCATGTAATATTGTTCAGACCGGTAATCGAAATCACCTATGCCTTTCATCACCGGATCATTTGGTCTTGCAACATTCACCCGGTAGTCAATGATGTTTCCGGGATGCGCCACCCATTGCCCGCCAGTCATGAACTGATATTCTGTCTCGTTCCTGAAACTGTCGCACATCAGCCCATGCATGCCGCCAAGCCCCGCGCCATTGCGTACAGCATCGCATAAATTGGCGACTTCCTCTTTGCCGATCGTGCTCATGGTTATCATCGGCACGATCAGGTTAAAGCGCGAGAGATCGCCTGCCAGAACACTGGTTCCTTGTTCTACATGAACTGCGAAACCGTTTTGTGCCAGCATTCCGCGCACGATCTCAGAGCTTCGATCAGGCGTATGCCCATCCCATCCGCCCCAAAAAATCAGGGCTGTCTTCTCCTGTGTCATGGGATCACTGCAATTCCGTCGCCAAACGACCGTCAACACAAAGCTGCGTCTTCTGGTTCGAAATCACCCGCGTGCGATAAACCAGCTCGACCTGCCGAATGCGGCGGCGTTCGCCCCGCAGGTCAATTGGACTTGTATAGCTGCCCGAAGGAATGACGACATTGAGACGGTAAGTATCGCGCTGCCCATTGACGAACAAAACGCCCATTTCGATCATCTCAAGGTCATATCCTGTTGACCTCAGCCGCAATGCAGTGAATGGCGCATCAGAATTTACGGCAATGACGTCCCGGTCAATGAGGAACCCGACATTTTTGCATCCCAATTGGCTCCATTGCTGTACTGGCTTCGGTGGGGGAGGAGGCGGTGGCGGCGGTTCAGGCCGCCGTGTTTCAGCGCGCAGCACCAATGTAACGGCACCTGCTGGCAGGTAAGTCACTTCGATTTGTTTGAGAGGCCTGCTGTCATAAAGGCGCACTGCATTGGTGAGCGTACCCGGCCGCAGCCTGTCTCCCATTCGCACCCGTTCTGCCTCGCCGCTGCGATAGACCAGGCGAAGTTCAAGGATATCAGCGCTCCCGCTCACAGATTCCAGCCGCAACGCGCGGATCACCTGATCGTCAGGCCGCAGAACGAAAATGCCGCGCTGTTCGCGCACGGGCTCAGGCGTGAATGTCATTGATCCGAGTGCCCGCATGCCTTCTTGCGCATAGGCTGGCACGAGAGCCGCCTGGCAAACCGCTGCAAGAGCCACAGCCACCAGCCCCCGTTTAATGAACTTTAACATATTGTTCCTCCCTGAAATCAAAGCCAAGCTAGCCAAGCATACCCGCAACGTAAAGCCGCAAGCTAGGCCAGATCATGTTCACCCACAACCCGGGCCAGTTGCCAGTTGTGCACTGCATCAGCTATAGAACGCATATGGACAAAACGGATTTTGCAGCGGCAAAGCTGTGTGAAGCGGGCCTGCGCCCGACCCGCCAGCGCATGACATTGGCCAAACTGCTTTTTAATGGATGTGACCGTCATGTCAGCGCTGAAAGTCTGCATGACGAGGCAAAACGGTCGCGAGCAGGCGTATCATTGGCGACTGTCTACAACACATTGCACCAGTTCAAGAATGCTGGCCTCCTGCGCGAAGTCGCAATCGAAGGCGAGCGCAGCTATTACGACACCAACACCTCAAATCATTTCCATTTTCTGGATGAGGAATCTGGCGAACTCTCCGATATTGATCCAGACACATTGATAATTAGCGACCTTCCACAAGCGCCAGTTGGCCGCATCATCGATCGGGTTGACGTTGTTGTGCGCTTGCGCAAGCCCTAATTCACTGCTTCGCCAGGATAAACGCCCCAAAGCCGCGCCTGTGCGACGTAACCGTCATAGCCACCGGCACTGACAAGGCACCATTCGCCATTGCATTCTTCAACTTCGCCTGTAACTCCGCCTTGCAGATTGGCGAGAACCCCACTGCCTTGGTCAGGCTCTTCGCGCATCGGCGTCAAAGGTGCAGTGCCCGAAGCCATAACAAACACCATGCGTTTGCCCGAAAGCATCTGCTGCAGGATCCATCCTTCTTGCCCATCGCTGTCGCGAATGCGCCGCCAATTGTCGAACTCGGCCGTGATTTCAACCGGCATGCCCTTGCGCTGGAATACCCACGCGACCTCATGATCGCTTGATGGCCCGCGCCGGACGTTCACTTTCGCTGATTTAAGGCTCACAAATCGCGGCAATGGCAGGCCGGACGGCCCATATTGCGTGGCGGCCTGCGATACGCTCCCCGTCACCTCACCGGACGCCCTGCTCCAACGCAGATCATTTTGCTTTTTCTTTTCCAGCGCTTGATTGACTGCAAAACCGGCAATAGCCAGTGCGCCCAGAACGGCAACCGCAGCCCATAGACGGCGAAATTTGCGGGAAGGTATGGCAGCTAGGGTCACGGTCAAGGCTTTGGCATTCGTGGAAATCCTTGAAATCAGTGCCTTGCGCTGGTTAAATTTGTGTCAACAAATGGTTGTTTGATCACAGAAAACTGAAGCTGCTAGCCAAAGGCGTGATACCGGACTGGCCGCGAATGCTGTAAACACCGCTCTGCAACAACAGGATTCGCAATGATCATATCCCGGCGATTATTTCTCGCGTCCAGCGCAGCTTTCGGCTTTTCCACAAAATCGGGCTATGCCGCCGATTGGTCCGCAATAGAGGCGGAAGCCAAAGGCCAAACCGTCTATTTCAACGCCTGGGCAGGCTCTGACACCATCAATGCCTATATCAAATGGGCCGGCGATGAGGTGAAAGCGCGTTATGGCGTGACGATTGAGCATGTCAAAATCACCGACACGGCCGAGGTGGTAAAACGCGTGCGCGACGAAGTGGCAGCAGGCAAACAGGATGGTTCGGTTGATCTCGTCTGGATCAACGGCGAAAACTTCCGCGCCATGAAGGGGGCCAAACTGCTGTTTGGGCCATTTGCCGAAACCCTGCCGAATTTCCGGTTTGTCGACGTAGAAGGCAAACCGACCACACGCGTCGATTTCCAGGAACCCGTGGAAGGCCTCGAAAGTCCTTGGGGCATGGCGCAATTCACGCTGTTTGCCGATGGCGCGAAAGTGGCAGCTCCGCCTAAAAGCATGGTGGAGCTGACAACATTCGCCAAAGCCAATCCGGGGCGCGTGACATACTCAGCCCCGCCTGATTTCTACGGCACCACATTCCTGAAACAGGCGCTGGTCGAATTGACAGCAGACAAGTCGATATTCCCGAAACCGGTGGAAAAAGCAGCCTTCATGAAAGCGGCGCAACCGCTGTTCGCCTTCCTCGATGGGGCGCACAAATCCTTCTGGCGCGAAGGCAAGCAGTTTCCCAAGGATCAGGCGCAAATCACCCAAATGGTGGCTGATGGAGAACTGCTGATTGGCCTCACTTTCAATCCCAACGAACCGGCCAATCTTGTGGCCGCTGGCACCTTGCCGAAAACCACCATTGCCTGGCAAAACAGCGGCGGGACCATTGGTAATACGCATTTCGTGGCGATTCCGGCCAATGCAAAGGCCAAAGCCGCAGCTCAAATCGTCGCCAATTTCCTGCTTTCGCCCGAAGCACAGGCCAAAAAGAACGACCTTAAAACCTGGGGCGATCCGACCGTCCTGTCGCTTGCAAAATTGGGTGAAAAGGCAAAGCTTTTCACCGCCAACGCAGCACCTGGAATGGTAACCGGGCCAGCACCCACCATCCCAGAACCCCACGCCTCATGGGTTAGCCTGATTGAGTCAAGCTGGCTCGATCGCTATGGCAAGGGGTGATGCGCTTTCACCTGCTTGCCGCGCCAATTCTACTGCTCTTCGCTGCCCAATTGCTGTTGAGCCTCGCATTCATCCTGCCGGATTTCACTGATTTTGCAGCATTTCGCGCGTTTCTAAGCCATCCGCAGGTCTGGGGTGCAACAAAACTCACCTTCGCAACGGCGATAATCAGCACGGCACTTTCACTGATCTTCGCCATCATCATCGTGATGGCCAATCATCGCCGCTTCATGCGCGAAACCGGGGCTTATCTCGCAACACCGCATCTGGCGCTGGCGGTTGGCCTCGGCTTTCTGATTGCACCGACAGGCCTTATCGCACGGATTTTAGGAGCAATTTTCGGCTGGAGTGAACCGCCGCAATGGGTGACGGTGCAGGATCCATACGGCGCAGCGCTTGTTGCGGCCCTTGTGCTGAAAGAAGCGCCGTTTCTCGTCTGGGCCTTGGCCTCACTTCTCAATCGCGATGACCTGAAACAGCAGTTTCAGGGCCAGATGAAAGTCGCCCGCAGTCTCGGCCATTCCACGTTTTCAGTGTGGATTGCCGTTTTATTACCGCAACTTGTGCCCCGCATTATCTGGCCGTTGATTGCTGTCTTCACCTACGGTGCGACTGTCGTTGATATGGCCCTTGTCATCGGCCCCACCCAGCCGCCGGTTCTGGCCAACTTGATCTGGACCGATCTCAACGATGCCGAAACCGCGATGAATGCCAGGGGAGCAGCCGGTGTCATCGCGTTGAGTTTTATGATTTTAATTCTATTATGGGTTGTGTGGCTCATAGCGCGTCTGGGAGGCCCCTTAAGACGTCGATTTTTTTTGGGCTACCCAGGTGCCAGAAACTTCGAAAAGTCTCTCAGCGGGCTTCTAACCGCGATTCTGAGAGGTGTCTATTCGCTTGCCTTGCTTTTTCTCCTCGTATGGAGCATTTCTAGCCTCTATTCCTACCCAGACGTGATTCCTCACAAGATTTCACTCAAAAGTTGGGAAAGCCTTCTTTCCGATCCAAGGCCTTTTACCACCAGTCTCGCCCTGGCAATCGCCACATCAATCACCGCGACCGCCAGCATCATCGCCTGGCTCGAAAGCCAGCCTGAAGCCCGCGACCGTTACATACTCATTATATGTGGCGCCGCTCTGGTGATCCCGACAATGGTGTTGGGCCTCGGCCAATACCGCCTGTTTCTGAAGTTCGGATTGACCGGCACGGCAACGGCACTGTTCCTCGCGCATATTTTGCCCGTCATGGCCTATGTCTTTGTAATGCTTCAATCTCCTTACCGCAGTTTTGACAAGCGCTGGCAGGCGACAGCGCAAGGCCTTCATTCCACTCGCACGCAATTCTTGACGCAGATAAAATGGCCCATGTTGAAGGCCCCGATCCTGTCTGCGACAGCAATCGGATTTGCCGTGTCGATTGCCCAATATGTGCCAGCCCAACTCGCTGCGGCAGGACGCTTCTCAACCCTGCCAATGGAAGCTGTAACCTTGAGTGCCGGCGGCAACCGCAGCCTCATTGCCGTTTATGCTCTCGCCCTTATGTTATTGCCTTTGCTCGCCTTTTTTCTGGCCGCACGTTTGGGAAGGGCGCGGTTCCAATAATGTCGCTTGAACTCCGGGCCATCGCAATCTCAATCCAGCAAACGCCGCTGATCCAACCCTTTTCGCTCACAATTATGCCGGGCGAAGTAGTGACATTGATGGGCCCAAGCGGCACCGGCAAATCAGCGCTCCTCTCTTATATCGGCGGCGATCTCGACCCCGCATTCAAAGCCACAGGTGAAATCATTCTCGAAGCCAAGTCTCTCAATAATATCCCGCCAGAACAACGGTCTATTGGTCGCATGTTTCAGGACGACCTGCTCTTTCCGCACATGACCGTCGGCGAAAACCTCAGCTTCGCCTGCGCCAGAAACCCCAAAACCAAACGCGCAGAAATGATCGCCACCGCACTCAAACGCGCCGAACTTCAAGGCTTCGAAAACCGCTCCCCCCACACTCTGTCTGGCGGCCAGCGCATGCGCGTGTCGCTCATGCGAACCTTGCTCGCCAAGCCCGATTGTGTGCTGCTCGATGAGCCATTCTCCAAGCTTGACAAGGACTTGCGCACCACCATGCGCGATTATGTTTTCGACCACATCACGGCCCGCAATATCCCGGCACTCATGGTGACCCATGACGATCATGATGCCCCAAAAAACGCGCGCATTTTCAAGATCATAGAGGGTGAGGTCCGCCATGCTTGACCGCCAGATGCTGGCCTTGACCAAGCCGTTCATTGATCAGGCGGCAGGAGCCATTTACGCCCGCGGCATCACCGCCAACCAGGTCTCATTTGCAGGCTTCGGCTTTGGCATGTTGTCAGCCTTATTGATCGCCGCGGGTTTCGTAGAGATCGCCGTCATCCCATTGATAATAAACCGCATTTGCGACGGTCTCGATGGCGCCGTGGCGCGCCGCGAAGGCCACACGGATCGCGGATCTGACCGTGGTGCCTTCCTCGACATCACGCTCGACTTCCTCTTCTATGCCGGCATCCCCCTGGCCTTCGCCTTTTGCGATCCGCCACGTAACGCATTGGCCGCTGCCGTACTGCTCGCAAGCTTCATCGGCACCGGCGTCAGCTTCCTCGCCTTCGCCATCATCGCCGAAAAACGCGGAGAGAAATCAACCGCTTACCCGTCGAAGGCATTTTATTATCTGGGCGGCCTCACTGAAGGCACCGAAACCATCGCCTGCTTCGTATTGATGTGCCTGTTCCCCGATTGGTTTGTGGCGCTGGCCTTGATCTACGCCGCCATGTGCACCGTGACCACGCTAACCCGAATGCTGGCCGGCTGGCAGCGCTTCAAGTGACAGATTTGCACGGCTAACGAGTCGTGGCACGGCATTGAAAAGCACGGGCGAGAGTCGAGAAACGCATTTGCTTTGTCACGGAGCTTTGCCGGAAGTTTGACGGGAAAATCTCGAACCGAGTTCAAAATATTATGGAATATTGTACATATGTTGTGGTTTTTGGCGCGAACAAATCACCACATCTGGTAGGCAAAAATCACGAATCTCGCGAAATCTCGGGAAGAGCCCTCATCCGGCGCTCCGCGCCACCTTCTCCCATCCTCCGGACGGGAGAAGGGAATTGCCGATGATCCCCTTCTCCCGTTGAGCACAGCGAAATGGGAGAAGGTGCCAGGAGGGCGGATGAGGGCTCTTTGACACAGGCGAAGTTGTTTCACCCCCACCGCACCGCATAAACCTGCGGCAATGTGCTTGAGACCTGCGCCCATGAATCACCCTGGTCTTCGCTCACCCATACATTGCCGGTGGTCGAACCCATCACAAGTTTGTCGCCGGTTTCATCAATGGCAAGGCCGTGGCGGAACACCACGTCATAGGCGTGTTTTTGCGGCAGGCCCTTTTTCAGCGCCTTGAACGTCTTGCCGCCATCGCGCGTGCGCGTGACGACGAGCGCGCCATCAACCGGAATGCGCTTCTCATCCTTGATGCCGGGAACAAACCACGCGGTGTTGGCATCGTCCGGATGCACCACCACGCCAAAGCCGAAGGATGACGGCTTGGCCTTCACTTCCGTCCATGTCTTGGCGTTGTTCACCGATTTCCAGATGCCGCAATGATGCTGCACCCAGAATTTTTCAGGATCAGACTTGCATTGCACCATCATGTGCGGATCCTGCGCATCGGGATTGCCTGCCTGTTCAGCGGGTCCCTGGTCAAATTTCATTCCGTGGGCGGATTGTTTCCATGTCTTGCCGGCATCCGCAGTCACCCATACGCCGCCACAGGATACGGCAACGCGCACCGTGTTGTGATCGCGCGGATCAACGCAGATCGAATGGATGCCGGGAATGTCAGCGCCGCCGCCCATCCACTTGTTGCGGTCAGGATGCCGCCACAGCGTCTCCATCAATTCCCACGAATCGCCACGATCCGTGGAGCGGAACAACCCGCCGGGCATGGTGCCCGCCCACAGAGTGCCTTTCTCTTTGGGGCCGCCTGCTTCCATTGCCCAGATCAGTTGCGTTGACCAGTTGACGGGCTTGCCCCAGCCATCCTTGTCATCGAGTCCTTCCGGCTTTTCCGGATATTTCGGCGTGGCGATTTCGGTCCACTTCTTTTTGCCCTTGTCGCGCCGGTGCAGCTTGATGCCGAAATGCCCGTGATTGAGGGCCGCATAATCAGCGCCATCGCGGTTGTCGTGAAATGCCAGGGTGACATTGTCGCCGACAAAGCCCGCATCCTTGATCCCCCATCCGCCGCGCAACTTGGCGACTTCGAACAAGCCTTTGCGCGTAGATACCATGATAGTCTGTGCCATGTGTTCCTCCCTTTTTTATCCGCCAGATAATGCCTGCATCACCCATATTTCCTTGATGCCCGAAACGCTGTCGGAAAATGTTGCGCGGTCCTTCACCGCCTGGCCATCCAGCAGCACGCTCATATGTTTGCGTAAACCGCCCTGGTCATCAAGCACGTAGGTTTGCAACCGGTCATGCACCTTGAACACCTGATCGAGCACGTCTTTGACTGTGGCGCCCGAGCATTCAACCGACGGACTATCCACATGCCGCCGCAAATTCGATGTGAAATGAACCATGACCATGCGTCACCTTAGCATGTGCGGACAGGGAGGTCAGCAGGCTATCATTGCCGCATGATCAGACGTGCAGTTCTGGCGTATTTGCTCGCCGCCGTTTCAGACCCAAATTCCCTCTTGGCCCATTCCTACAAGAATGGAAACATCGCTATCGGCCACGCCTGGGCGCTGCCCTCAAGCCAAACCGATGCCCAGGTGTTTTTCCCCTTGCTCAATTCCGGCAAGACCGCTGACCGCCTGCTGGCGGCCCGCAGCGACATCGCAGGCTTGGCGGAACTGCGCCGCAACAACCGCTATGACGATCCGCCTGAGACCGCATTCGACCTGAAATCCGGAAAACCATTCCCGATGCGCCCCACCTCGTTTCACATCAGGCTTGTTGGCCTGAACAAACCGCTTGTCCTTGGCGGCGTATTTTCGCTGATCCTGGATTTTGAAGTCGCAGGTGAAATGGAAATTTCAGTGCAGGTGGAAGAGAAACCGGGGGAGTAGGCTGTGGCAAACCAGTACTCACCCACCCCATACCGTCATCCCGGCCAAAGCCGGGATGATGGCAATTTTTGTTGCCTGAAAAAGCTTACGCCGCTTCCTCAGCCGTATCTTCTTCCGTGGATTTTTCGGCTGCACTGCGCTTGGCGTTGCGCGCCAGGAAGTCTTCGACTTCCTTGATGCACTGATCATCATCGATCTTGCGCACCGCAGCAAGCTCACGGGCAAAGCGGGCGAGTGCCTGCTCAAACAGCTGGCGCTCGGAATAGCTCTGCTCGGGCTGGCGCTCGGAGCGATAGAGATCGCGCACCACTTCTGCGACAGCGATCATGTCGCCGGAATTGATCTTTGCATCATATTCCTGGGCGCGCCGTGACCACATCACGCGCTTGATGCGCGCCCGGCCACGAATTACTTTCATCGCCTGCTCGATCATCGCCCGGTCAGCGAGATGGCGCATGCCCTTCTGTTCAGCGCGGTTGGTCGGCACTTTGAGGCGGAGCTTTTCCTTCTCGAAGTCGACGATGTAGAGCTCAAGCCTTGTGCCGGCAATTTCCTGGGTTTCGATGCTGGTGACTCGTCCCACCCCATGCGCCGGATAAACCACAAGTTCACCTACCTTGAAGGAAGGGACCTTGGGCGCAGCCGGAGCTGCTGGCTTGGCAGCAAGAGGTGCGGGAGCTGCGGGCTTCGTGGGTGCCGGAGCCCTTGCTACGGGAACTTTGTGCACAGCGGCCTTGGCAGAATGCTGCATGGCAACAGCCGCCTTGTGCGCCGACGGCTTGATCGCGACCCGGGCCACTGGCTTGGCCACTGGTTTAACCAGGGGCTTCGCGGCAACCGGCTTTGCCGCTGGCTTATGCACCTTGGCGACGGGCTTGGACTTCGCGGCAACTTTATGTTTCACTTGTGCTTTCACTACGGGCTTGGCCTTTGCTTTGGCAACCGGCTTGGTTGCGGGCTTCTTCTTGGTGGTCTTTTTTACTACCATGATCTCTTTGGTCCTTCGTCCTTCAATCATTGCCTGCTGCGCCGCAACAATAAAAATGTCGCAGCGCAAAACAGAAATCTGGCTGATCAGTTTGACCTGGCTTGCTGGGAAATCGGCAGGAATACAGGTTCAAATGCTGCCCGTCCGGCTCTTTCGCACCAGAAATCCAGGCCACCACACTTGCCTTAACTTCTTGATTTCACAGAAAAAAACCGAGCGATACAGCCCGGGTCAATGATCAGCACATGTTTTTGTCATGACTAATCAATAGCATAAAATTAAGGAAAGTTAAAGGCCAGATTGTCCGTGTACGGTACAATTCGGATGGTTATGCTACTCAAATATGGGAGGCCGAGGTTAACAGTCCCTCGCCCTCAGTCCCCTTGGCCAGGTTCGGCCGAGAACAGCTCCAGCTTGCCGGGTTTTCCGTCGAATTCCTTGGCATCCGAAGGCGCATCACGTTTGACCGTGATGTTGGGCCATTTCGGTGCATATTCGGTGTTGAGCTGGAGCCACTTGTCGAGGCCGGGTTCGGTGTCGGGCTTGATCGCCTCAGCCGGGCATTCAGGCTCGCACACCCCGCAGTCGATGCACTCATCGGGATGAATGACCAGCATGTTCTCGCCTTCGTAAAAGCAGTCCACCGGACACACTTCCACGCAATCCATGTATTTGCACTTGATGCAGTTCTCGGTGACGATGTAGGTCATTTCAGCCTTCAGGACATTGGAGTTGGGCAACCGTCTAGCAAGTGGCGATTTCCTCGTAAAGTGCGCTCGCCACCGTGGCCAGGGCAATCGGGTGAAGAAGTTGGTGACAAGCGGCTGAATTGCTGAATCTGTTGCAGTCCATTGATTCGGATCATGGAGAGCAACGATGTCGAAAGGTTTATCGGGTTTTGGGTCGCTTGGCGAAGCGACGGTGTTTCTGGATTATTTCAAGGACTTGCCTGACCCGCGTCAGGCCGGAAAAGTGATTTACCCCCTGAACGAGGTTCTGTTGCTGGCGCTGCTTGCGGTGCTGGCCAATGCCGAAAGCTTCACCGACATGGCCCGGTTTGGCGAGAAGAAGCTGGCGCTGCTGCGGCGGTTTCTGCCTTTTGCCGATGGCACCCCGCCGCATGACCGGCTTGGCGATATCTTCGCCACGCTGGATGCACAGGCGTTCCAGCGCTGCTTTGTCGATTGGGTGGCGGCCCTGACCAAAACCCCGGTTGAGGTGATCGCAATCGATGGCAAGACCATGCGCGGCACGGCGAGCCGCAAGGCCTCAAAGGAGGCGATCCACATGGTCTCGGCCTTTGCCGCACGCCAGCGTCTGGTATTGGCGCAGATGAAGGTCGATGAGAAGTCGAACGAGATTGCCGCCATCCCCGCACTGCTCGACATGATGGCGATCGAAGGGGCCGTCATCACCATCGATGCGATGGGCTGCCAGCGCGACATTGCTGCAAAGATCATCGCCAAGAAGGCCGATTACATTCTGGCCCTCAAGGGCAACCAGGGAGCTCTGTGCGAGGACGTGAAAGAGTTCATCAATGAGCAGAAAGCCAAGGGTTTTGCTGATACCGCCATTACCACGCATGAAACCGTGGATGCCGATCATGGCCGCATCGAAACAAGGGCCTACACCGCCATCCACGATGTCGCCTGGCTGCAGGCGCGGCACAAATGGCCCGGCCTCAAAGGCCTTCTCATGGTGACAAGCCAGCGCCAGACCGGAGCCAGAACCGAACGTGAGACCCGTCTCTACATCACCTCGCTGGGTCTCGAAGCCAGGCTCTCAGGCCCGATGATCCGCGACCATTGGGCCATCGAGAACGCACTTCACTGGGTCATGGACATGACATTCCGCGATGATGAATGCCGCATCAGAACCGAGCATGCGCCAGCCAACTTCACAACACTCCGGCACATCGCACATAATCTTTACAGAAAGGCCCCGGGAAAAGACTCAATCCGCCTCCGCCGCAAAACCGCAGCCTGGGACGACGAATTCCTCGTCAGCCTCATCGCCGCATAACCGCCTTCACCCGATTCCCCTGCCACCGTGGCAGGCCCACGCCGTGGCGCCTCACCTTTTACTTTTACGACGCGAATGCGGTCATGTAGTGTCAGCGTGATCACATCTTCGCACTTCACTGCATGGCTGCATTTGGCCACGCGGTTATGGTTGACCCGGATCAGGCCGCCATCGACCAGTCCCTGAGCATCGCTCCGGTGCTTCACGAAGCGCGCATAGACCAGCCACTTGTCAATGCGTTGGCTCAGCTTTCACCCTCGGTCATTTGCGCCTTCATCGCGGCAAGAATGGCGAAAGGCGAGTTGGGGTCAAGCGGCTTTTCATAGCGTGCTGGCTTGGGAGGCGACCCTTTGCGCGGCTCGAAAGTGTTGCGGTCGCCACGCTTGCCGTCTCGTTTTCCAGGATGTTTGCCATCGCGTTTTTCATGCAGCTTGGCAAACGCCTTGCCGTCAGGCTTCTTGGCAAAATGCTTTCTCTCTGGACGTGCCCGGAACGGCCCTGTGCCATTGGGCCACCACACGGTGATCTCTTCACGCTCCACGGTCGCTCCGCCCTCATCCGCCGCTGCGCGGTTTTCCTCTCCCTGAAGCGAGGGGGGTGAAGGTGCGGCTTCCTCAGACTTTACTTCAACCTCGGAAGCCTCTGTTTCGATTCGTATTTCAGGAATTGCCTCAGTCCCCGCTTCCACGTCCCCACTCCCTTCAGGGAGAGGGAGACCCGAAGGGTCGGGTGGGGGAGGTGAAACCGCCGCAACAACTTTCGGCACGGCTTTCTTGACGCTGCGATAGTCCAGGCTTTCAAGAATTCGCGCAAATTCCTCACCCGAGCACCCGATCAGCGACATCATGTCGGGAACCACGGCAAAGCCGCCGCCATCAACCGAACCCACGGGCCGCGTTTCCTCTGGAATCCGCGGCTTCCAGAATACCCTGTCGCGAATGAGATCAGCCAGG
Organism: uncultured Alphaproteobacteria bacterium; assembly: GCA_963819615.1. Lineage (GTDB taxonomy): Bacteria > Pseudomonadota > Alphaproteobacteria > Rhizobiales > Aestuariivirgaceae > Aestuariivirga. The sequence goes on along the minus strand of CAWFWW010000006.1, from coordinate 44,644 downwards.
CGCTCCAGCATGTCAACGCGCACCGCCCGTGACCCGCACACCCGGTAACCGCAGATCGGATAAAATCCTTCCGGCCTGCTGGCATCAACCATCGCAGATGTCAGTCCATTGGGCGGAGGAGCGGGCATATCCATCGGCACTGCTTCACCAGGATGAAGCGCCAGCCACCACAACAGCAACCGCAATTCTGTCGCAGCAGGTTTCAAAAGTGCTGGAATGAAAACCGTGAACGCGCCGAAACGAACGCCATGCGCACGCAGTTTCGCCCGGTCATCTTGTGACAGCGACTTGACCTCGTCCTGAACGTCACTGCGCTGGATGACGCCAAAGGCTTCCGACAAACGGAACGCAATGCCGCGCGCCATGCCTTCAAAACCCTCGCCTTCCTCCAGTTTCTGCAAAGGTTCCAGCAGGCTGATGATATGGCGGCTGGCAAATTTTTCCAGCCGCTCCTGAACTGCACTTCGGTCAGTCAGCATCTCATCAGCCGTAACCGCAACGCGAGGTTTGAACCGGTGATCGCCTGCCGACAATCGCCCCACTTCACTGCCCTGCCACAGGAAAATGCCGTGCCGCGTCAGCCTGAGCTCGGGATCAGCCGTCATCGCCAGCGCGTTGGCGCGCGCCGCAAGCTCCGTCTGCAAGGCCTGCTGGGCTGCCTGCTTCAGGCTTCGTCCCTCCTCCGTCATCACTGCCGCATCGGCGAAGAATGTCAGGCCCTTGATGTGGCCGACAAACTCTCCTTCGACATGTATTGCGCCATCGTCTTCAACGCTTGCCATTAACTTTTCCTTCTGTGCCAGGCGCCGCATCAATACACTGGTTTTGCGGTTGATGAAACGCTGAGTTAGCCGCTCATGCAAGACATCCGAGAGCCTGTCATCGATTTCCTTGGCGCGCTGCTGCCAATACAGCGGTGCCTCCAGCCAGTCCGCCCGGTTGGCAATGAAGGTCCAGGTACGGATATGCGAAATCCGGGTCGAGATGGCGTCTATCGCCCCGTCATAGCTTTCGCAATGTGACAGTTGTTTGGCGAACCAGTCTTCGGAAATGTGGCCGTTGCCGGTCTGCAGGAACGAGATCACCTTGCCCACCAGATGGGCATGTTCGGCAGGCGAGATGTTTCGGTAATCCGGCGTCTGGCACACGTCCCAGGCGCGCATCACATCGGACGGCTTTGCCACCTTGTGGATGAGTTCCGGATCGCGGCAAACCGACTCCAGCGCCAAGACATCAGCCGCATCCTGCGCCCGCGTGAGCCCGTCGCGGTTGGGCAGGTAACCAAGGCTCTTGCGCAATTGATCGAGCGAACGGAAATCCAGGTCGCGGTTGCGCCATTGCAACATTTTGATGCTGTCGAAATTGTGGTTCTCGAGCCGGTCCACGGTTTCATTGTCAAAAGGCTCCGCCTCGCTGGTGACGCCAAAGGTGCCGTCATTCATGTAGCGCCCGGCGCGGCCCGCAATCTGCCCAAGCTCTCCAGGGTTCAGATTACGGAACTGAAACCCGTCGAATTTGCGGGTCTGCGCGAAGGCGATGTGATCGACATCCATGTTGAGGCCCATGCCAATGGCATCGGTCGCAACCAGATAATCAACTTCGCCGGATTGATAGAGTGCAATCTGCGCATTGCGGGTGCGGGGGGATAGCGCACCGAGAACAACCGCTGCACCTCCCTGCTGGCGGCGGATCATTTCAGCGACAGTATAGACAGCCTCAGCCGTGAACCCGACAATGGCAGAGCGCCTGGGCAGCCGCGACAGTTTCTTCTGCCCGGCATAAGTCAGTTTCGAAAGCCTGGGCCGCGACACAAAATGCACCATGGGCAAAAGCTTTTCCAGCATCGGCCGCATGCTGGCCGCACCCATCACCAGCGTTTCTTCACGTCCCCGCCGATGCAGCAGCCGGTCAGTGAATATGTGACCGCGCTCAAGATCGGCACACAGCTGAATTTCATCAATGGCAAGAAACGGAACATCAATGTCAGGCGGCATCGCCTCAACCGTGCACACCCAATAGCGCGGGCTGACCGGGATGATCTTTTCTTCGCCCGTGATCAGCGCAACCGCTTGATCGCCGGTCTTGAGGCGCACCCGGTCATAGATTTCACGCGCCAGAAGCCGCAGCGGCAGCCCGATCATGCCGCCGCCCATGGCCAGCATCCGCTCCACCGCCAGATGGGTCTTGCCCGTATTGGTCGGACCCAGAATGGCGGTGACGGGAGCGTGCGCCAGCGAATGGGAGGGGACATTCCGCTGTCCCGAAGTCTTCATCAACATGATTGACCCCATTTAGGATGTCACCGGTCGAACGCAAACAAGGAATGTGAGGGCACCGTCAGGCTTCACAGCCTATCCCAACTGAGACGTCATTCCCGCGCAGGCGGCAAGGTTACCCGGGTGAGCGCAGCGTATTTCGCTCGAAACCCTGCAAACGCTGCGGCAGATGCGCGTGCACGGCACGCGACGCTAGGTTCACGCAAGCCGACGGATGGGTCCCCGCAACACGTGCGGGGATGACAAGGATGGGCGATTGCACCTTGACCGGTCAGCAGTGCAACGAGGGCAGGATGACGGATTAAGCTCGTCTTCGCCGAGTATCTTGCCGGGCGCATTGATGTTGCCAAACCTGTGCCAGTCTGGACCGACAGTTTAAGAAATGGATTCAATGGCGAACGAAGCCAGCCCGAATCGCTGATGGGACAAGATTCAGGTTTCGTTCCAGTTGAATTTGAGCGATTTCCGCAATGACGGGTGCCCGCCAAATGCCGGTTTTGAGACGTGCCGTCACCATATCCATTCACACTTGACCTTAGTTGTTACCAAAAAGTAAACTGCAACCTATTGTTTTCAGGCTACGTTTTAACAATGCGTTCCAACGCCAGAACAGACCGCGCCCGAATCGCTGACTGCAATGTTTTCCACTTTCGTTCACGCTATAGGTTGTGCGCCGAAGCTGGGGCGGCACAAATGAAAGAACATGATCGTTGCGTATTGACGGCAGGTTCGGCATTAGCGTTAACCAACTGTCCCGATCCTGGACCTTCGCAAAATCACGGCTTTGAAACCCTTTCCGACTTCGTCTTGACCGCAGCCGCTGGTTCAGCTTATAGGACCCGCAATGTTCGCCGGACATGAGTGTCCGGCATGATTTTTTCAAAGGAGACCGACCATGGCACGCCGCTGTGAATTCACAGGCAAGGGCTGGCTCGCTGGCAACAATGTAAGCCACGCCAACAACAAGACCCGCACCCGTTTCATGCCCAACCTCTGCGACGTGACGTTGATCAGCGACGCGCTGGGCAATTCCTATAAATTCCGCATTTCAGCCCATGCGCTGAAATCGGTTGAGCACCGCGGCGGCCTCGATGCCTATTTGCTGAAAGCCGACAACGACGAACTGTCGTTAAAGGCCCGCAAGCTGAAGCGCTCCATCTCGAAAAAACTCGAAGCTGCCAAAGCTGCCTGATATTATAGAACTCGGTCAAGAGAGCCGCTCAGCAATGGGCGGCTTTTTTGCTATGGGTGAGCCATGAAGGAACTGACCAAGGAACCGCCCAAGGAACCGCCCAAGGAACCATTGCGCCATTCCCCCAAAGCCTCGCGTGACGGCGAGCCGCGCGTGCACGCGACGGCGGAAGTGCGTGACTGCGTTTTGGGCCGGTTCACGATTGTTGGCGTGAGAGTTGTTATCGCCGAGTGTGAACTTGGCGACTACAGTTATTTCTCGCGTGGCGCAGAAGCCATTTACACGAAAGTCGGCAAGTTCACGTCAATCGCATCCAACGTGCGCATCAATGCCCTCGTGCATCCAATGGAGCGCGTGTCGCAGCATAACATCACCTATCGCCCCAACGAGTATTTTGTCGGCGCAAAAATCGACAAGGGCTTTCGGGAATTGCGGAAAGGCAATCGCGTCACCGTCGGCCACGATGTCTGGATTGGCCATGGCGCAATCATTTTGCCGGGCGTGAGCATCGGCCACGGCGCAGTGATCGGCGCAGGGTCTGTCGTCAGCAAGGACGTGGCCCCCTATTCTGTTGTGGCGGGAGCCCCTGCGCGTCACATAAAATGGCGTTTTGATCCAGCCATCGCCGAAAAAATCATCAGCCTCGCCTGGTGGGATTGGCCGCATGACAAACTTGCCGAAGCAGTCACCGACATGCAGACACTGTCGCCCCAGGATTTCGTCGAAAAATATGCCCAATGACTTTGCTCGCCCGCTTGCGGGGAGAGCTGTCAGCGAAGCTGACTGAGAGGGTCTTTCTTTCCACCTGAAGCGGGCCATGACCGTTGGTGGGGGCGTGACAAATGTCTGGAATTCACCCTATGTCATCAGCGCCGAGCAAGTCGATGGCTTTTCGGGATACCAGCCTTGCGCGACATAGGGCTTGCCCTGTCGTGGCGGCAACGGCCCCGTATCCTGGCTCTCGGCGATATAGAATTCGAAGCAGTTGGCGCCCATCTTGCGCACCAGGAAACACCCGCCATTCATGTCTTCATAGAACGTGCAAAAACCCTGCCCCGTCACCCGCCAGTTTCCTGAAGCGCTCGCCAGCGTATCCTTGTAGGAAATGCTGCCATCGGCCCGGTAGGTTTCAGTAAAGGCAAGGCCAGACCCGTAACGGCCATCAATGGTCCGCCCGGAAAAACTTTCCGTCATCATCCGCTCATCCATCCAGCGCTCCTGCGCCGACGCCGGCTGCATGAAGATGGCCACGAGGCAAAGGGCGAGGCGTTTCATGCACTCACTTCGGACAAGTTGAAGGATATTTGGCGCGCCAGCCCCGCGCGATCCAGCTTTTTTCGGTGACAACTTCAGCTTCATTGATGAGCCAGAACTCGAAGCAGTTTTCACTTTGCATGACGACCCGGAAACAACCCCCGCCATGTTCACCATATTGCGTGCAGAACGTCGAACCCTTGACCGACCAGATGCCGCCGTATTTATTCTCGGCATCCTGGTACTCGATTTTTCCCGAGCCGCGGTAAGTTTCGCTGAACGCCACGCCATTGGCGTAGGTGCCCGCAACTTCGCGCCCGGCAAAGACGTATCTCAGGTCTTTTTCATTGAGCCAGCGCGGTTCAGCGCCAAGTGCTGGTCCCGACAGCGCCAACAATGCAACGACGAGTTTTTTCATTCCTCAACAATCTTCCATTCATGTTCGAGTGTCGCGGTCTTTTCGAACATTTTTGAGGCAGAACAGTATTTTTCCGACGACAGCTTGATCGCCCGTTCGACTGAGGCTGGCTTCAAATGCTGTCCCTTCAGCGTGTAAACCAGCTTGACCGAAGTGAAGACTTTCGGCTCTTCCGTGGCCCGTTCGGCCACCAATTCGATCTCGCAGCCCGTGACCTTTTCCCGTGCCTTTTCCAGGATGTGGACGACGTCGAATGCCGTGCATCCTCCAAGCCCCAGCAGCATCATTTCCATGGGTCTCACGCCGATATTGCGCCCGCCATTTTCAGGCGCTCCATCCATGACAATGGCATGGCCGGAGCCGCTTTCGCCCAGAAAGGCCCGGCCGTTGATCCAGGTGATTTTCGCCTTCATTTTCATGTTCCCCCGAGCGGTCAAATAAAACCATATTGCCGTTTATCAGCAAGTGTGGAAACGTCGCACTGAAAAAGGGACGGCAAGGTCCGACTGGGAGTTGATAGATCATGCAGGAACCATTCACCATGCTGCCAGACGTCATCGACCTTGCTGGCGAGTGGGCGCTCACATCCGAAGACGGAAAACATGAAGCAGCCTATGCCATACCCGGCGACATTCACTCAGCCTTGATCTCCGCAAATGCGATTCCCCACCCCTATCATGGCCGCAACGAACTCGACGTGCGCTGGGTCGCCGATGAGACATGGATCGCAAGCCGCAAGTTCACCGCTACCAAAATCGACGGCAGCAAATACTACCTGGATATCGACTATCTCGACACCATGGCCGTGCTTCTGCTCAACGGCGAAGTGGTTCTGAAAGCCGGCAACTGCTTCCGCCGATACCGGCCCGATGTGACGGAACACCTTCAGGACGGTGAAAACGAGATTGAGATCCGGTTCCTTTCCAACACAAAAGCTGCAAACGAAAAACAAGGCAAGCAGCCTTTCCCGGTTCCCTATTCGACCAGCAATAATCCCATTCCCAACGGCAACATGCTGAGAAAACCCCAATGCCATTTTGGCTGGGACTGGAACCTCGCGATTGTTCCCTTCGGCGCCCATGGCCGCATCGAGCTTTGCCGCATGGAGAACTTTCGCATCGAGCATGTCGTCGTCCAGCAGCAGGACGCAGGCAACAGCATCAATGTCGATATCGAGGTGACCCTTGAGGGGCGGGGTGAAACCGAAATTCAGGTGATGTTCGCAGGCGACGTCAAGACCCGCAAGATTGATCATTCCTTCGGCGAGGCAAGGCAGCGTTTCCGCTTCAAGGTCGAAAACCCCAAACTCTGGTGGCCATCGGGCCAGGGCGAACAGTCGCTCTATGATCTCACCGTCACCTGCGAAGGCCAGGCCGTGACCCGCAGCATCGGCTTGCGGAAAATCGAACTCGTCACATCAGGAGAAAATGGCGCGAACCGCTTCGCTTTCCGCGTCAATGGCCGCGAAATTTTCTGCAAGGGCGCGAACTGGATTCCAGCCGACGCCCTGCCCTCGCAAGCAACGCCTGAACTGACCCGCAAATTGCTGCAAGCCGCCAAGGACGCCAACATGAACATGATCCGCGTCTGGGGCGGCGGATACTATGAGAAGGATTTCTTCTACGACATCTGCGACGAACTCGGCCTGCTCGTCTGGCAGGATTTCATGTTCTCCTGCAGCCTCTATCCTTCAACCCAGGAATTCCTGGGCGAGGTGAAAGCGGAAGCCACTTATCAGGTGAAGCGCCTCCAGCACCATGCATGCCTGGCGCTATGGTGCGGCGATAATGAACTCATTGGCGCACTCACCTGGTTCAAGGAATCGAAGGAAAACCGAGACCGCTATCTCGTGAGTTATGACCGCCTCAACCGCACGATCGAGGAGGCCATGCGCGCCGCCGATCATCAGGGCTTGTGGTGGCCATCAAGTCCGTCACCGGGCACGCTCGATTTCGGCGATGCCTGGCACGACGACTCCAAGGGCGACATGCATTTCTGGAGCGTCTGGCACGAAGGCAAGAACTTCGAGCATTACCGCGATGTGCGTCCGCTCTTCTGTTCGGAATTCGGATTTCAGTCTTTCCCGTCGCTGCGCATTGCCAAACAATTCGTGACCTCTGATGAAGACCTGAATATTGCATCGCCCGTCATGGAACATCACCAGCGCAATGCCGGCGGCAATGCGCGGATCGCTGAAACCATGTTCCGCAACTTCCGTTTCCCCATGGACTTCGGCAATTTCGTTTATTTGAGTCAAATTCAGCACGCGCTCGCCATGCGCACCGCCGTCGAATACTGGCGCTCTCTGAAGCCGCATTGCATGGGAACGCTCTATTGGCAGCTCAACGACACCTGGCCCGTGGCCTCGTGGTCGGGCCTCGATCACGGCGGCGGCTGGAAGGCGGTGCATCACTGTGCGAAACGCTTCTTTGCACCCGTTTTGGTTTGCGTCATTCCTGATGCAGAGACCGGCGATTTCATGGTGATGGGCATCAATGACACAGGCCGCATTCTGTCAATTGAAACCGATGTATTTGCCATCACGCTCGAGGGCAAGGTGACCCGCCTCAATCGCGTCAAGACGTTGCTTCCATCTGACCGCAGCATTGAGATCATGCGGATTGAAAAACATGAACTCCCAGGCGACGCGCTATTGCATTGGTCATGGCGGGGCGATGCGCAAGCTGACGCAACAGTCCGGGGGAGCAATCATCTTTCGGCAGCACCCTACAAGTCGCTGGCACTGCAAAACCCTAAGCTCAAAGTGAACGCGCAATCCGAAGGTACCCACCTCGTCATTCGCCTCACAGCCTCAAAGCCCGCACTTTATGTGACTGCAGAAACAGGAGTGGCCGGATCTTTTTCCGACAATGTCATCGACATCCTGACCGGTGAAACAACTGAAATTCAATTTACGCCGGAGAACCCGGACGACCTGAATGCCGCAAGCGATACACTTGTAATCCGCGATCTCTACTCTTCCTCGCATGAGGGCTAGGCATTGGATTGCATGGTCCTTCTCACGGCAAGCGCACTGCTGTCCGGTTAACTCACAATCTTCCATCGATGTCATCCTCGCAGCTGTCGCGAGGACCCATTTGTCCGCGTGACGGGATTTTAAGGTGAGCGAAGCGTGTTTCGCTCAAATCATTGCAAACGCTGCGTCGAATACATCAGATGCGCGTGCCCGGCACGAGACGCGACTTCCACGCAAGGTGATGAATAGGTCCCCGCAACAAGTGCGGGGATGACAATTTTGGGGGACTGTCAACTAACCGGACAGCAGCGGGTCAAGCCCGGTCAGAGTGAGGTCTTGGGGATTGGTTCTGAACCGGACTACGGGAGAGAAACATCGTTTCAAATCCGCCATCAATCATCAATAAAATGTCCGCACCGATCGTTACGTTTCATTGACCATCCCCTCAAATGCCCGCATTGCACTCTGGACGGACGGATTAAATTTTGCGATCAAAATAATGGGGGCTGCTGGCGGCTTGTTGTGTGGAACGTCGCCAAAATCAATGAAAAACCCGCCAGGACACATCGGGGGCGAAGTGCGCCTGGCGGGATTTGAAAGAGTCTCGTGCCGGTCATTTCTGACTGTCGGGCGACATCAACACTAAGGCTCCCAAGTGGAACCCGGACGCGCTGCCATGGGAACCATGACAAGGTTTTTGGAGCATGCTTCGCTCGCAGGCGGGGTCAAAGCCCTTGCAAAAGCCGTGTCGAAAACTCAACCGGGGGCGATCGTGAGTTCGACCATCTTTCCTGGGCACTTACCCCTAACGCAAGTTAGAAATGAAGTACGCTCCCCCGAATTCCTGTTGCGTGTATAGCCAATCCGATTGACAAATGCATTAGGGTGCAAGACCAAATTGTGGCTTATCCTTAGCGCCCGATTAATCCAGTCCTTCAACTCATCGCATTTTGATGCACCGCAAAATTACCATGGACACGTTGCTGATTCGCCGTTTCAGTCCTACAATCAACCACATGACAAAAATGACCATTCCCAGAATCAGCCTTGATGGCCTGCCGCTCCCCATAAGCCGGTTGATTATCGGCTGCGATAACAAGGATTCGGCCGAAGAAGGCGCACCCGTCTGGGACGCCTGGCTGGCAGCTGGCGGCAACGCCTTTGACACGGCCTATGTCTATGGCGGCGGCAAACATGAAAAGGCCTTGGGTGACTGGATCAAGTCGCGCAGGCTTTCCAAAGATATAATTGTTGTAAGCAAAGGTGCCCATACGCCGCACTGCACGCCGGAAGCCATTGGCAAGCAACTCGCAGAGTCACTCGACCGGCTGCAACTCGATTCCGCGCCAATCTACATCATGCATCGCGACAATCCGGATGTGCCAGTCGGGGAATTTGTTGACGCTCTTAATGCACTTCGAAAGCAGGGCAAGATCGGCGTATTTGGCGGATCCAACTGGTCAACCAAACGCTTCGAAGCAGCCCGCGCCTACGCTATTGAACACAAGCTTCAGCCGATGACCATCCTCAACAACAATCTTTCGCTGGCCGTCATGGAAAAGCCGGTCTGGACGGGCTGCATCAGTTCAAACAATGTGAACGATCTCGCTTATCTGCGCACGACCAATACAATCCATCTGAGCTGGTCGTCGCAGGCCCGCGGCTATTTTCTCCCCGAAGCGCTGCGCAACCGCTTGCCGCCGGACACAGCCCCCGAAACCTGTTTCGGCAGTGACGCCAATGCCGAACGCCGCCGCCGCGCCGAGATCCTTGCGGAGAAATTAGGTGTCAGCCCCAACAACGTCGCCGCGGCTTGGGTCATGGCGCAAACATTCCCGTCTTTTGCGCTCGTCGGCCCGAGAAACGCAGACGAAATCGCTTCGTCGCTGCCAGCCTGTTCAATTAAGCTGACGGCCGACGACGTGAAATGGCTCAACCTGGAAGGTTGAAGTCTCCGGGTTGAGTATCAGATACTCTTCCGGCTCCGCCTGACGGACATGATGCCGATGCCTGCAAGAACCGAAGCCAAAAGCGGGAATGCAGCAGGAAGCGGCACATCCGAAAGACTTTCGCCATTGCCGCCTGATGACTCTTCTTCCAGCGACACAGGTTCAAGTTCAACGCCGACCGAAGGTGCGGCACCCAGATCTTCAGGCAGCTCGCCTGCTAAGACCGGCCCGCCAGAACTATCGCCACTTCCATTTTCAACTGCACCAGTATCAATGCTGCCATCACTCATCGAACCATCACTGGCATCGGGAATATTAGGCGCTTCGGTTGGATCAAGGGACGCAACAACAACTTCGCCAGAAATACCCTCTGCGTCGGCAGCATTTCCATCCTGCATGGCCTGGATTTCCGCTTCAGCAGCGGCATCATCAGCCATGATTTGTTCAGTTGTAGCGTCACCAGAAGCTGTAGACCCAGCCGGGATTGCCGAGGAATCAATTGCGCTTTGGCTTTCGCCTTGCAACTCAGCGACTGAAATGGCTGCCAGCGAGGCAATGCTTGCATCCGTCATGTTCACGGTAATGACCGCCCGGCCCTGCAATGGATCAATTGCTTCAATTCCCTCGCCATCGAGATCCGACGCCGATTGGGCGCTGTCCAGGACAGTTGGGCCACCCAGCTCGCGCTGGTAGCAAATGCCGTTGATGTTGAGGGATTTGCTGTGGGGCAGAACGTTGAACTTCTCAAACAACCCTGTAGAACCGGCATCACTGACGAAGGTTGCATCCGAAGCCCGGACTTCTCGATCGGCGCGTGCCGAATGGCCACGGCGCAACGACCGTGATGCCATCTGATAGGGCAGCAACGAAAAATCCCCGCCCTTGCCAACGAAATCGGATCCGTCAGTGCGGCCAATCTTGCCAACATTGATGGTTTCCAATGAACCTGCGTAACTTGCTGTACAACCCAAAATGATCGCAACAGCACACGCAGACAACTTCAACGCATGATGAAACACCATGGTCCCCCTTCAGAATATCTGTCCTGCCGCTCGTGATTTGCTAATAGCAAGTTAATGACGCACGTCAAGCGGGAGTTTTAAAGTTTCAGTAACTAAGATGGTTAAGACTTGGTAATAGAAATTAATGATTAACTTGTAACATTCCAGTCACCAATGACAGGCAGGTTTCCCGCCCAACCTGCAACCTTAAGAGGCGGGAGTAGGCATTGCCGGGGTTTCCCCACAATTTGGGTGCATCACGCCCAATTAAATAGCAGCCGCAGTCACCCAGCTGATCGCGCAATCGACTTGATGGCACCTCGGTCCTTGCCCGACACCTCGGAAATCCTGCGATCCTGCGTCATGATTTCAGTGATTGCGAAGGCTTCTTCTTCGTCGCGCGAAAGACCGGCGGCATTGACTTTCCGGCGCGAACTGCGCGTGCCATCGGCATACATCACGTCAAAGAACACGATGTTTTCTTCGACCCTGGTTTTTTTCTTGCCCATGGTTCAGGTGTCCTTCTCATTCGGAAGCTGCACAGCCTCAGCCTCGGCAGGCTGGTTTTCGTGCTTGCGCTGCGCCGATTTTTCGTCGCGTTTCTGCTGTTTCTCCAGCGCTTTCTGCTGCTTCGCGCGATTGCGATTGCTGCGTTCCTGATGATAGTTCGGTGGAAATGCCAAAGGATTGCCCTAGTTGCCGGATGCGTTGGCCTCACCTAACACGCACCTAAGCGGAAAGCTTGAGAATTGTGAGAGCCCTACCCCTCCAGATAATCCATGCTCCGCGCCAGATCGCGGGCGATCTGTTTGGACTTGTGCACACCAGAGTTGAAAGGCTCGAAAGACACATAGCCCTTGTAGCCATCAGCAAAGAGCTGCTTCACCTGGCCCTTGTTGTCGATCATGTCATTGGCATCAACCAGCACCCGCTCAGGGTCGCGCATCGTGGCAGCTGTGTGTTTGCGGTCGACGACACCCGACACATGAATGAGCCCGGTGCGTCCGCCGAACACTTCTTTTTCGCCAGCAACGTAGTGATGGAACGTGTCATGCGTCACCTTGAAACGTTTGGTTCCGCCCACATCATCGATCACCGCAAGGGCTTCGCGCTTCAGCCGCAACGAACATTCGACAAATCCAAGTGGCTCGACACAGCCAATGAGGCCGTGATCTTTCAGAATTGCTTTCAATCCATCAAGCGCCGCCCGCAATCCATCCAGCCGTTCCTCCATGGACGGACGGAATTTCGTGTCATTGGTCGGCACCAAAATGAGATTCTTCGCTCCCGTGAGTGCTGTGTATTCCGCAAGCTTCTCGGCCTCGGCCTTCTTCTTGGCGTTCCACTGGTTCCAGCGCTGCAGCGCATTCACGTTGATGATGATTAGCCCCTTGTCCCTCGCAAGCTTGCCAATCGCCTTGGCATTTTTGTTGCCCATCTGTGACGTCGGAATGTCGTTGCGGATCTCAACCGCAGTAACGCCAAGCCGCAAGGCAAGGTCAAAAAATTCGCGATAGCCCAGCTTGGGCGCTACCATGTGATTGAGTGCAAATTGCATGTGAAATGTCCCTCGATAAATTCGGCAAACCCATACCAGCAAGGCTCAGCGCCTCACAGGGGTGGGCAGACTATTGTTGCATAAAATGTCACGTCACCCGCCAGATGACATCGCCCACATCATCGGCCACGAGAATGCCGCCGCCAGGAGCGGGTGCCACACCAACCGGGCGGCCGTAGGAATGGCGCTCATCAGGGGCGAGGAAACCGGAAAGAATGTCGCGCGGCATGCCCGATGGCTTGCCGTCCTTAAACGGCACGAAGACCACGCGGTAGCCGGACAACGTGCTGCGGTTCCACGAGCCATGCTGGCCAATCGCCATGCCTTCACCGAAACCGGGGAGTGTGCCGGAAGGAATCCAGCACAGGCCGAGTGATGCAGTGTGGCCACCCAATGCATAATCTGGGCGGATGGCCTTTGCCACCATCGCTGCATCTTGTGGCACACGGACATCCACCGTCTGCCCCCAATAGCAATAGGGCCAGCCATAGAATCCGCCGTCCTGAACCCGCGTCAGATAATCCGGCGGCGTTTCATCACCAATGCCGTCGCGCTCATTGACAACAGTCCACAACGCGCCCGTTGATGGCTCAATGGCCAAGCCCACCGGATTGCGCAAGCCCGAAGCGTAAATGCGCGACTTTTCCGTCTTCACATCAACTTCATAAATGCAGGCGCGGCCCTCTTCCGCCGCCATGCCACTGTCACCAATATTGGTCTGAGAACCGACCCCCAAATAAAGTTTTGTGCGATCCGGGCTGAGCAAAAGGCTGCGCGTCCAATGCCCGCCGGGTTTGAAATCATGCAACTTGCGCCCCGTTCCGGAAAGCCTCGTTGCATCACGCGTATAGTCAAACGCAAGCAGTGCATCTGTATTGCCGACATAGAATGTGTTGCCCAGCAGCGCCATGCCAAAGGGCTGGTTCTGGTTTTCCAGAAATGTGAAACGCTGCTCAGCGACACCATCGCCATCGCGGTCGCGGAGCAGCGTGATCCGGTTCGGACTGTCGCCCAACGCCGCCGCCCGGCGCATGGTGCTCTGAATGGCATAATCAAAAACTGTAGTAGGCCCGCCCGCAACCGACAGCGCCTCTGCGACAGCCACGTCGCCATTGGGCAATACCTCAATCCAGCGCGGATGTTTCAGCCCCGTTGCAAACGCATTGACTTTCAGCCCCGGTGCGGCAACAGGCACATGCCCCGCCACCCAGCCCTTGGCTGTCGGCATTTTCAGCGTGGGAAGTGTGCCTTGTGGCCGCGCATCAGGAATGGCGGGCGAAAGCCCCACCGCCTGCGCCGCCGATGGCACCGTCATCTTGCGCCAGATGATCAATACAGAACCGATCAATGCAACGATACGGGCGAAGAGAGTGGAGAACATGTGGAGCCTCATGAATGGGGAGCGGCAGACATAGAGTCGGCTGCACGATGGCGCAAGGTAATTGGCGAATGGCTGACGCGCATCAGACTCACGCCTTGCCAATTGGAAAAAGTCCATGCTAAGCGCCGTCTTCAACTGCTTTCGAGGCTCCACTTTGCCATCGCTCTGACCGGTCTCATCCCGCTTCACCCGCGCCTTCATCACGGATAGCCCACGGCTGTTCGCGAATGCGCATTGTTCACAGGGTGATGGCGCGAGACCGGTCTGGCCTCACCGCGCTATCGCCTGAATCTTGAACACATCCACAGCCACGCCGTGCCCGCAAAGGGCGTCTCTTGCCGTCTCCTTGGTGAACTTCCTTTTGGAAGACCCAAGTCATGCAACCGTCCTCTATAACATGGACCATCACACCCAGCCGTTCCCCTGAACCAATTTTACCCTGCAGCACCTGCGGCACACAAAAACCTTTCTACTCCAGCGGCAAGGCCAGACTGAATGCCAATGGCAGAAAGCTCGATGCCTGGTTGATCTACAAATGTGTGGACTGCAGCAAAACCTGGAACTGCCCGCTGTTCGAACGCAAACCTGTTGGCGGCATTGACCCCGTCGCACTCGCTGCGCTGCACAGCAACGATCCAGCCTGGATCAGGCAGCAGGAATTCAACCGCAGTATCCTGCGCCGCCACACCCACCATATTGCAGAGTTCGCCGGCTACAAGATCATCAAATCTGCCAATATTTCCTCGTGTTGTGAAATCAAAATCAATCTCCCATTCCCCATGACACTCCGCCTCGACCGCCTGCTGGCAGCAGAGCTTCGTGTGCCGCGATCAAAACTTGCGGAGCTGTTTCGGCGCGGCAAAATAGCGGTGCTGCCGCATCGGGAAGATGCACTGCGGCATAAGGTGAAGAATGGCATGGTGGTGAAGGTGGGATAGTGGCAGCGGAGCCCTGTTTTGATCGATGTGAAGCGCGTCACACAAATCCAATAAACTGTCATGGCCCGCGTCAGGCACCCACCCCTGCCCCTCCCTCAAGGGAGGGGAAGATTTCTCTACTTTCTCCCCGCCCTCGAGGACGGGGCCGGGGGCGGGTGTCAGCCGAAGTTCAAAGCCCCGCCCCGCCGCCGCCCGCCAACAGCTTGATCCTGGTTGATACATCCGTCTGGGCCGATCACCTCAGCAAAGGTGATGCGCGATTGCGCGATCTGTTGAATGACAGTATGGTGTTGATGCATCCGTTCGTTCTCGGTTAAATTTCGCTTGGGAATCTCAAACCACGCAACACTGTACTCGACGCACTTGCCAGCCTGCCCATGGCGCGAAACGCCAGTGACGATGAGGTGATGACATTCATCGAAACTGAACGGCTCTATGGCACAGGCATCGAATTGATCGATGTCCACTTGCTGGCCTCAGCGAAACTGGAGGCAGCTGAAATCTGGACGCGCGACAATCGGCTACATCGGGAGGCGCTGAGGCTGGGGGTTTGTTTTGAATGATGTGAGCTGCCACCACACAATTCCAATAGTCCTTAACGTCCAGCTTCCGGCGATTACAGTCCTGACTCCAAAATCCCGTCATGGCCCGCTTCAGGCGGGCCACCCATGACTGGTAAATAATTTTCTCCAAGCCGTTAAAATTGATCACATTCGCATGTGATGTCCGCGCGACTTCGCCTCAGTTCACAGCCACGAGTGGCCCGCCTGAAGCGGGCCATGACGGAATCTATGGGATTGAGGCCGCAAGAGATCCCACCGGGATGATTTCGAGTGAGGAATCCGATATTGCTCCACATTCCCAATCGCCCAGCCATTGATCGACCTGCAATCCTGCTTGCGCAATCAACGCAGCAAGCGTGGTACGCGAAGGAAACGCAATGCGCGACGCTGGCGCATGCGCAACCTCGCCTGTCTGCAGGCGGTAGAACCACTCATAGGTGACTATCTGCGTGACGGGATCGAAAACGCAGTCGTCCCACGACTCCACATCGCCCAATGTCGGATGCCGGAAGATGTGCCGGGATTTTTCCGGCGTCCATTGCAACCATTCTTCGCACATGGGATTGCGCGTATCGAATATAAACGTGCCATCCGGAGCAAGATGCGCTGCAATTGTGCGCAACAACGCCAATTGTTCCTCAGCAGTGAGCAGGCACTGGAAAGCATGTCCGGTCATGACAATGAGATCAAATGACTGACCAAGCCGGACATGACGTGCATCCGCCCGCACCCATTGCACTTGTTCATGGCCTTCGTGATGCACCGCCTGATCCAGCATTGCCTGCGCCGGATCAACTGCAGTGACCTTACACTCGGCCCGCGCCATCGCCGCTGCCAGCGATCCCGTGCCACAGCCGAGATCGAGTACTGACCGGCGGCCATTTGCAAGATTGAGGCAGAAGCTCCTGTCGGGCGACCATGGACACTGCGCATCATAAAGTTGCGCAAACAGATGTTCATGATAGAGCGGCTCTTCAGCGTGCACGGGTGAAGAATTCGGTAATTTATCCATTCGGGCATGTTCGGATGGATTGGAGTATGGGGCAAGTCCCTCATCCGGTCCGCCTTCGCCATAGCTATGGCGAACCCCTTCTCCCGACGGGAGACGGGTGTTAAGTGCGCATATCCCCCGCACTCACCCCCGCCACCACCACGGGCTTTTTCATCGCATCGCGGCGGAACGGTTCGCCGAGCTCCTGATTGATCATCGCCTCAATCAGCGTCGTCTTGCCCTTCATCTGATCGTCAACCGCCTTCGCCAGTGCGTCGCGCAACTCGTCCATCGTCCGCGCCACAACACCTTGCAAGCCGCACGCCTTCGCAATTCCCGCGTAACTCACTTGCTCGTCCAATTCCGTCCCAACAAAATTGTCGTCATACCACAATGTTGAGTTCCGCTTCTCCGCGCCCCACTGATAATTGCGGAACACCACCATTGTGATCGCTGGCCATTCCTTGCGGCCAATCGCCGTGAGTTCGGTGACGGCAATGCCGAACGCTCCATCGCCGGAAAAGCCGACAACCGGCACATCCGGACACGCAATTTTGGCACCGACAACAGATGGCAAGCCATAGCCGCACGGCCCGAACAATCCGGGGGCGAGATATTTTCGCCCCTCATCAAATGTCGGATAGGCATTGCCGATGGCGCAGTTGTTGCCGATATCGGACGAGATGATGGCTTCACGCGGCAATGCCGCCTGAATGGCGCGCCACGCCATGCGCGGGCTCATCCATTTTGGTTTCGCCGCCCGCGCGCGTTCATTCCACGTGGTGCCCGGATCATCATCTTCGTGATCCATCGATGACAACTGTTGCGCCCAGCGTGATTTTGTTGTGGCGATCAGATCTATACGTTGCTGACGACCTGCATCCCCAGCCTTTGGCGACAGATGCTTCAACAATCCCTCCGCCACCTTCTTCGCATCACCGACAATGCCAACGCTCACCCGCTTGGTGAGGCCGATGCGGTTGGGGTTGATATCAACCTGAATGATTTTTGCGTCTTTCGGCCAATAGTCGAGACCGTATCCCGGCAACGTCGAAAACGGATTGAGTCTGGTACCAAGCGCCAGAACCACATCAGCCTGTTTGATCAATTCCATCGCGGCCTTGGAGCCATTGTAACCGAGCGGTCCAGCAAACAGCGGATGCGTTCCGGGAAACGCATCATTGTGCTGATAGCCAACACACACCGGCGCATACAATCGCTCCGCCAGAGCCTGCGACGCGGCAATGCCACCCGCCAGCACCACCCCGGCACCATTGAGGATCACCGGAAATTTCGCTTCCGACAACAACTTCGCAGCAGCGCCAATCGCATCTTCTCCGCCTGTTGGCCGTTCGAAATCGACAATGGCTGGCAATTCAACATCGATGACCTGTGTGAAATAATCGCGCGGGAAATTGATCTGTGCAGGTGCCGAAAGCCGCTTGGCATTCATGATCACGCGGTTGAGAACCTCGCACACCCGTGATGGATCTCGCACTTCTTCTTGATAGGCGACCATGTCCTTGAACAGCGCCATTTGCTCCACTTCCTGGAAGCCGCCCTGACCAATGGTTTTGTTGGCGGCCTGCGGGGTGATCAGCAGAAGCGGCGTGTGATTCCAGTAGGCGGTTTTGACGGCGGTGACGAAATTGGTGATGCCCGGCCCGTTCTGCGCAATCATCATGCACATTTTTCCAGACGCGCGCGTAAACCCATCCGCCATCATCCCGCCCGACCCTTCATGCGCACAGTCCCAAAAGGTGATGCCAGCCTTTGGAAACAAGTCCGAGATCGGCATGAAGGCTGAACCGATGATGCCGAACGCATGGGCAATGCCATGCATCTGCAAGACTTTCACAAAGGCTTCTTCAGTGGTCATTTTCATGGGCGATGCTCCGGATTTAGATTTTGCCAATTTCTAGCCCGCCACCGGTTTAAGGCCTAGGTCCAGTTTGCAACCGTGTGCCGCTCCTCGGCCAGCTTGGCGTTTGCCAAGGAAGCATCGAATGACCAACGGGATAAAAATGGCTGGCACGTATCGCGAATCTTGAATTATAATTGATCAAGGCGTTTGCTGGGGGCCGATGCTGCGCCACCAGCCTGTTCATTGGATACATGTTCCTCATCCTCAATTGCGGTTCCTCCACTGTCAAGCTGGCCGTTTTCAGCGATAGCTTTGCGCAGGTTCAAAAAGTCCTGATTGAAAATCCGGGGCCTCGGGCAATTGCAGAAGCGCTGCAGAAGATGGACACGCAGAGCATTCTGGGCATCGGTCACCGTGTGGTCCATGGCGGGGCGCAATTTGAAGGACCCGCACTGATCACTGCAGATGTGCGCGGCCAGATCGCCAGATTATCGCCGCTGGCACCTGCCCATCAGCCGCACAATATTGCTGGCATTGACATCATGCAGCAGCGCTTTCCCAATGTGCCGCAGGTGGCGTGTTTCGACACCAGCTTTCATCGCACCATTCCACCGCACCGGCAATTGATGCCCCTGCCCCGCCATTTCGCCAGCAAAGGATTGCTGCGCTATGGATTTCACGGGCTGTCCTATCTGCACATTGCCAGAGAGGTGCAGGTTCCACGCCTCGTCGCATGCCACCTGGGCAATGGCTGCAGCATTGCAGCGATTGAAAATGGCAGGAGCGTCTACACCTCGATGGGATTTACACCACTCGACGGCCTGATGATGGGCAGCCGCAGCGGCAGTCTTGATCCGGGTGCCGTGTTGTGGCTTGTCGACAGGCTGGGCAGCACCGCTGCTGTCAACGACTTGCTCAACAAGGACAGCGGACTAAAAGGCGTGTCCGGCATTTCATCAGACATGCGTGAATTGCTGGCGTCAGATGATCCCAACGCCAAACTTGCCGTCACCATGTTCGTAGATCGCGTCGTATTGGAAGTCGGCCGCGCCGCCGCTGCCTTGCAAGGGATTGACGCCATAGCTTTTACTGGCGGCATTGGCGAAAATGCAGCTGACATTCGCAAAGCTGCAATGGTTCAACTAAACTGGCTGGGCACATTCGCCGTCCATGTCATCCCGGCGGCGGAGGAACGAGTGATTGCCGAGGCCGTCGCCGTCATGCTATCCCACCCCCCGCAGCGCCCGTAGCTCAGCAGGATAGAGCACAGGTTTCCTAAACCTGGGGCCACAGGTTCGAATCCTGTCGGGCGCGCCACCTCCAAATTATGATGTTGTTTTGCAATCATTTTTCTCCCGTTTTGTCCAACATGGGGTCTGAGGTTGGACAGTTTTGTTCACTTTCTGACCGCAAGAGATTGGCAAGCGCTTGCTTGGCGTTGCGTTCCTGGTCGGCTGCCTTGGTGTAGCGGGCGACTTCGCTCAACGTCTTGTGGCCCGTGATGGCCTTGATTTGCTCTGACGTGCATCCCGCATTGGCCAGACGGGCGGCACAGGCTTTGCGTAAGCCGTGTGCCGAGCAATGGGGCAAGCCAGCTTCATTGCAGCGATCCCTGAACCAGTTACCGAAGCCAGCGGCGGTGAAGGGTGCGCCAAGTTCAGTCAACAGGAACGTCATGTTGTTGCGCGGCATGTTGCCGATTGCGGTTGCGAGTTTGGGGTGGAACGGGATTTTCAAGAACTCGCCGGTCTTGTCCTGCACGACATTGAGAAAATCGCCGTTGATGTGCTGCCAACCCATACGTACCACGTCGCTGCGGCGTTGACCCGTGTAGAGCAAAAGCGACAAAGCAAGGTGCGCTCTTGAGCCGGGCTTATGCTTTGCTTCGAAGGCCGCGACGTCACTTTCAGACCACGAGTGAAAGCCTTCGGAACTGACTGCGAACTTGCGTACATTGCGGGCGGGATTATCCTGGATCAAGCCCATGTCGATGGCGTGCCGCAACAACACGCGCAACACTTTCAGTAAATTGTTGGCGGCACCGGGCCTGTCGGCCATGTCGCCGATGATGGATTTCAGATGTGCCGCTGTGAGTAAAGCCACACGCTTCTTGCCATGCGCTTCCCGAAACTTTTCCAATACGTTCTTGCGCACGCGCTGCGTGGTGTACTTGAGTTTCTGGAAGTCGGTGGAACGATAGAAATTGACAATGACGGCATCGATTGTGCCCGGTTCGACGCGATCTTCCTTCAATTCATCGAGTTGCCGTGTATTGCCTTCCAATGCTTCATGGTATCGCCGCATGAAGTCTTCCGAATAGGGAACGCCCGAAATATAGGTGGAATAGAAACCCTTGCGGAAACGGACACGTTTGCGTCCGTGACGGTCGGTGTTCCATGAACAATATTTGGGTAACGCTCTGGCGATCATTTTTTGAGTACCTCATCCCATTCATTGGTTTTGAGTGGCAGACGGGGTTCTTCACGTTCTTCGCGTTCTGGATGTGCTGAATACAAAACAATTGCGCCATCCTTGTCAACCTTCACAGTGGTGATATGGAAGCCGCCCGCAATTGCACCTTTGACAACACGGGTGACTTTGCGTTGATGAATGAGTTCGGATTTTGGTGCCATCGTCGGTGCCAACTTCAAAAGCGCCACTGCTTCTGCTGTACCGGAATTTGGGCGCTGGGCGTGAAAACGCCAATTGGGAAAGGCGGGAAAACGAGGGAAGGCGTGTGGCTTCAATTGTGTCATTGGAAAACTCCATCGCTATTATTGTATTTGAACTTTGCCACCTCATCTTCGCAACTGAACGGAGCGAGCGGGGTGGGCGGCAAGAGCGACTGAAAGGCCCGCTGATGGAGGCGGGCCGCACCGAAGGCCGTAGCAACGCGAAGGACTGCGCTGATGTGAGCTTGATCAAGCACTGTTAACTTTGAAAGCGCGCGCAGTTGCGGCCCGCCGCAGTGGGCCTAGGAGGGAGCGACCGCTCGCTCCGCTTGCGGTGTTCATGATGTCGATGTTTTAGCTCAGATGCCCAAGCCCCGACTGCGCCCCGCCAATTCCCAGGCAATGGTTGATCCGTTGACGTTTCCGATAACTTCCTTGCCGCGTATGTCTTCGAAGCTTGGTCGCCATGGAACGAGCGTGAACTCTTTGCTGTTCTCAAAAACTGCAAATTTGCCTGAGGCGAGCGAGAAGGGATTGCGATAAGTTCCCTCGAAGCGTTCACTGTCCATCAGCTGGGCTGCGTGAAGACCTGTGGCACTGGAATATTTCTTGGCAGCCTGGTCCAGTTCACGGTTGGCCAGCGCTTTCATGGCAGCTGTGGTGGGGCGAAAGCCGCCATCCTGTGTTGGCTCAACCATCCCGCGTTCCGTCAGCCATTGCAGACGATTGCGCAGCGCGGACTTTACGTCATTTCCAAAGCCTTGATCGCTCACGATTGAAAGCGACTTGCTGGCCAGTTCCCGATCCAGCCAAGTCCAGCCTTCTATCACTTCGAGTCGTTCAAGATTGAGGTAAGACAGAACCCGAATGCGGGCACGCTGTTTGTCTTGTGTACTTGCTGCTGCCGCGTCTTGGGGCGGGCCTTCAAGCGATACGATCATTCCCCGGCTCGGTAAGGCTTCCGGCTTGATGCGTCCAATGTCGGCGTAGTGCACCTTTCCATCGATACCATCGACAACCACGAAGTGACGATCATTGATCTCATCCGTGAGGCCTATTGCAGCAACTCGGCCAATGACGGGCCTTGCTGATGCCTCAACGTCAAAGATGGTGAAGCTGACACCGGGGCGATCAATCTTCGCCTCCCGCATGGCCCGGTGCATTGTCGCGACGATATCGTTGTGTTTGCCCAAACTCCTCAGCTTGCGTTCGATGTCTGGATCAATCGCCCAGACACCTGTTTGCAGTTCAGTTGCCAAACCAAAGTTGGAAAGATGCTTGAGCCGTCTCTTGTGGGAGGTATGAACATGTGATTCCGTCGGCGGCATGGCACTGATGGTGAGGATGCCTTGGTCTACATGTTTGAGGATTAATCTGTCGAGATTGGTGAAGCGCTCGGCATTGACCTCCCGCGCCAGCTTCAGCTGCTTGTCGAATTCGATCTCCGGCCCCAGTTCCATGGTCAGGAGCTGACCTGCCCGCTGCCTGATGCCATGGGTCACATAGTCCCGGGCCATGATCAGGTCCTTGCCATCTACAGCCTTGCCACGAATGACAATGTGGGTGTGGGGATGGCCGGTGTTGTAGTGATCAACCGCGACCCAATTGAGCTTGGTCTCCAGGTCGCTTTCCATCTGCTGCATCAGGTCACCGACGAAGGGCTTCAACTCGGCAAGCTGTTCACCATCATCTGGTGACACGATAATGCGGAACTGGTGCCTGTCGCCTTCGCATCTGTCAGTGAATGCACTGCCATCAACGTCATCCAGCTCTGGTCCATAGAGTTTCCCCGGCTCACCGTTCCGGTCAACGCCATCGCGCTGGATGTAGCGAAGATGCGCGCGAGGTGCCGCCATGTTACCAGACCGCAACTTGGCAATCCGAACCTTGACGACGGCCCGGCGTCCACCCGTCCGCATGAGACCTGCCGAGGCCAATGTTCCCCAAGCTGCACCCCGTCCAATCCTTTGCCCCGTAAACGACGACATCCGCCTTGTCTTGAACCCGCTCTTGTATGCGACATCCAGCACCTGTCGGACAAATGGTTTGGGCTTTACAGATTTGCGATGACCAATCTTTCCAAGGCGCGGTTCGAAATCAAACTCATCTGACATGACAACATTCTCCAAACATCGCGTCCCGACTGCTGATGTGTGGAGGATTTTTTGACTTGCAAGGGTGGTGTCATGCGATGCGAAATATATCAACGCGTTGCTGGCATGTTGACGTCACACTCGCAGTCACCGTCGCAAAATGTGGACACCTCGCACAAACAAAATCATGTGCTTAGTCCCAACCTGTACACATTGCTTTCATCCTGCTTTCCTTTCCCCCAATGATCTGTGTGCTGAGTAATTCCCGGAAGTTCACAAATCGCTCATATCTGATGGAACATTAGCAAATGCATTGTTCGCAAAAGTGCATATCGTGATCAAGCCCCTCTAGGTAAAAACACATGTCTGGACGTCTGAAAGGGCTAAAGATTTTTGAGTCGCCTATCGAAAAATCTCAAGCAATAATCATAACCACAAACCCTCTGTACAACCCTAGCAAGGCTTGCTTGGAGCGAAATTTTTGAAGAAATCGACACGTAATTTTACGCGTCACCGACTAAAACTTAACCGCCATAGACGAAGAAGCGATGGTATTTTTGCGCGTCAGTGAGGGTTCTTTGTGCTGATCGCATTGGAAATCGCCCCGCATAACGGCTCATGCCGGGCGTATGCGTGGAGGTGTCAGTCACCCGGATTCCAGATCACGGCGTAGAGGTCTTCTTCGTCGGACCCAGCGGCACGACCCAGATTGGCGTAGAGTTTCTTGGGACCAAATTCAGGGGCGGCGATGGAGAGACTGACATATTCCTTGCCGGAGGTTTCGCCCTTTTTCTGCCAGCCTGCGCCGATTTCGATGCCTTGGGTCAGGACCCAGAAGTCAGGTTGACTGTCGGAGGTTTTCTGCTGGTTTGGCACGATGTCAATTTCGGCCTGGATGCTGACGGTGCGGAGGTGGCCCTTGTAACGACTGTCGTTTTCTTTGCGGACATAACCGATTGCAGTCATTTGAAGTCTCCTATTGGATGTTCGCTTGGGAACCATTCCTCGGCGATGCGTGACCGGAGATGGCGGCCGCCCGCCGTCTTAAATCAAAAGGCCCCGATGGGAGTGGAAAGCTTCGGGCGAAGACGGACTGCTATTGGGGTAATCGCAAGCAAAGCAGGGGATGGTTTTCAGGCAACATCCATTGGAAGGAGACCAGATGGCAGTGTGCGGAATGTCGGTGAATTGGAAACATGGGCTGTTACAATGGTGAATCTCGCACCGTGAGTGTTTTTGCGTCAGTTCGCACGGTAACCATCTGCTCCAATCTGACGACATCGCGCTGAAACCTCGCTCCGCAAGATACGCGGTCTGGACCAAGACAAATGGAACAATCAGCAAGGAATATGCCTGTTTGCTGTTCGATGCTACCAGTCAGCGCCACATTTGGCGCACCGCAAAACAATGTCTTTGGAGGCTGACAAGAATAGTCTCAACCTCGTTGACAATTGCATGGGTCAGAAATTTTGACGTTGCTGGCTACGGAAATTCTTAAGCGAGGCGTATCTCTCAATAGATATTCCGAGAGGGCGATTAAGCTGTATTTATTTTGTTGTTATTTCGTACAACCAAATAAAGCACAGATATTGCCATGAATACCGCAATGTTTATGATCGACGACAATGCATAGAGTTCAGGTTTGACGCCATATCGCAGCGCTCCCCAGGCGACTGCTGGCATTGTTGGTGTGGCTCCCAAAAGATAAAATGAAATATCAAGTCCATTGAGCGCTAGTACAAATGCAACGATGAGACTGCTGAGAATGCCGGACCATGTAAGTGGCAGCATGACCTCAAAGAATGATCGCAGCGGTGACGCTCCGCAGACCAAGGCCGCTTCATCCATGCGCCAGTCATAGCGATAGAGAAGTGCGGCCATGATCAGGAAACAGAAGCTGAAACAGTGAACAGAATTGGCGATGATGGCCGCCAACATGTTGCCTTGAAATCCGAACAGCAAATAGTAGAGCGACATCGATGAAATGCCGAGTAGCAACTCCGAAACGAAAAGTGGGCTGACAAAAAACACTGCATAAAGCAATGCCTTGCGGCCGCCAAAGCGCAGCACGCCAACTGTCGCCAAAAAACCCATCACCGTCGCCAGAATTGACGTGCAACCAGCGATAGTCAAGCTGTTGCCGAGAGCGCTTTGGTAAATTGTGTTGGTGTAGAGCCGGAGATAATTCTGATAATTGAACTCAGGTGGATAGGGAAAATTTGGTCGGCTTGACAGTGAAGCAAAAAGAATGTGGACAATTGGCATGTAGAGAAAGGCATAGGCAACAAGCAGGATGGCGAGGAGTGACCATTTTTCCAGACGCTCCCTGGTTCGATGCATGTCCATTCTAGCGCCTCAATCCCGTGAAGCCAGAGCGACGCAAGTCGATCCCCAGGCTGATGATGGCCAGCACGATGCCGGAGAAGATGAACAGCACGACACCCATTGCGGCACCCAGCGCCCATGTTCCAGATTCACCAAATTGTTGTGAAATCGACATGCCGTAAAGTGTGCCATTCGGGCCGCCCAAGAAGCGCGGAGCCAACGAAGCTGAAAGTGTTGGAATGAAGCACAGCATGAAACCGACTAGCGTGCCTGACAGATTGAGCGGCCAGACGATTTCCCAAAACACGCGCAAACGGCTCGCACCGCAGGCGCTGGCAGCACTGGCCAGCCGAAAGTCAAAGTTCAGCAATGAGAGATAGACAGTCGTCACAACGATTGGCAGGTAAAGATAACACAAGGCGATGAATGTCGCAGAATTTGAATACATGATGAAACGCAATGGTGCCGACCCCAACCGCATCAACATACCATTGATAAGCCCCACAGGACCAAGCATGCCTTGCAATGCAATAAGACGCAGTACTTCGCCCGATAGAAACGGCACTGCGAGCAGCAGCGACAAAATCAATTTGTAGCGCCCACCAAAGCGCACAATGAAATAGGCAATCGGCCAAGACACGGTGACCAGAAAAGCAGAAACCAAGATGGCCATGATCAGGGCACGCACAAAGAAAACGAAGTAGGCTTTTTCGGTCGCAAGTGTGACATAGTTCATCGTGGTCCACTCACGCACGATCTTGTAGTTTTCAGTCTGCCAAAAACTAAGAACAACCAGCGCCAAAACTGGAATGAAAAAAAACAACAGCAGAAACACTGATGGTGTATGGAGAAACACTCGTCTTTTGAATGAACTGTCTTCTGCCATGGTTCTAAGCGCCAGCCTGAAAAACATGAGCCTGGCTGGTGTCCCAACTGAGCAACAGCTTGGTGCCGATGTGCATGACCTGATCGTTCTTCGTCTGAACAGCGATAATGCGCTCTGCCACCTCAGTTTCCAGAATGTACTCGACGAAGGGACCACGCAATACCAGATCGGCAACAGTGCAGGCAATGCCGTTGGCTTTCGCTTTCCAAGGTGCAAGGTTGAAACGCTCGTTCTTGATGAAGACGTCAAGCTTGGTGCCATCTTTCAAAACGGCACCCGAGTCATAAGGAAACCGATGGTTATACTTTGACAAGACAACGGCTTTTGCCTTCAGGTCATAAACACCTTCCATGCGTGTTGACTTGCCGACAAAGCGCGCCACAAACGGCGTTGGCGGATGATCATAGATGACTTGTCGTTCGCCCATTGCTTCAAGCCTACCTTGATGAACCACCGCCACGCGGTCGCTCATTGACAATGCTTCTTCCTGATTGTGCGTGACATAGACAAATGGAATGCCGAGCTGCTTCTGGTAACGTCGAATTTCAACTTCCATCTCTTGTCGCAGTTCACGGTCAAGATTGGCCAGCGGCTCATCCAACAAAAGCAGTGTCGGATGGGTCACCAATCCGCGCCCTAGGGCCACACGCTGTTGCTGGCCACCGGAAAGTTGGTTGGGATAGCGGTCCATCAATCCACCCAGCGACAGGATGCTTTCGGCCCACTCAACACGTTCGGCAATTTTCTCTTTTGACTGGTTCGTCATCCGCAACGGAAAAGCCAGGTTTTCCTGCACCGTTCGATGCGGAAACAGCAGGAATTCCTGAAACACCATACCGATGCCGCGTTTGTGCGGTGGCAGATCGGTCACATCCCGGCCTTCAAAATAAATCCGGCCCGACGTCGGCCGGTCTAAACCTGCAATGAGCCGCAACAATGTGCTCTTGCCCGAACCACTCGGTCCAAGAATGGCAATGAACTCGTGCTTGGCAATATCGATGCTCAGTTCATTCAGTGCACGGACCTGACCATAGTGCCGAGAAACACCTTCTATGCGAACATAGGGGATGTCACTATTGTTGATGTCCGCAGTCATATTTCTTGTCCTGAACCAAAACCGATGCAAATGCGGCGGAACGTTGAATGCGTCCCGCCGAAAAGCAATTCAAAAGTGCTCAGTCGCGTTATGCGGCTTGCACGTTTGACCACACGCGTTCCCATTTTTCCGGCGACGACGGTTGATCGAACATGAACAAGTCGGCAATCTCACTTGAGCGGTCCATCAAGTACAGTGCACGTTCGGCTTCAGTAGTGCCTGCTCTGATGTCCACAGTTGTCGAGCAACCGGCTGCTTCGCCAATCCGCTTCATGGTGGCTGGTGAACACATGGCGTCGACAAACCTGTTGCAGAGATCAAGCTTCGGGCCGTCCGCAACACCAGTGGTCAGCAACCATGTGTCTACCCAACCAAGGCCGCCTTCCTTCGGCTTCAAGGTATGACGGAAGTCTTGGGCTGGATTGCGGTCTTTTGCGGTGAGAAGTTGCCTGTAAACCTGCGCGAACTCTGTTGAAGCTACAACGGAACCACTTTGCAGAAGTTGGAAAAGTGTTGGATTGTCTTGATAGCGCGTTAGCAGCAATGGCTTTTGTTGAATCAAGAGTTTTTCAACGGCGGCCAATTCTTCATCAGTCAGGACGTAAGGGTTGAAGGGCTTACCATCAGGACGGGGCTTGCCACGCGATCCCATCTGATCGGTCACTACCAAGGCCGCAAGTGCAATATTTTCTTCAAATCGAGAACTGGTCGTCAACCTGCCAGTAAACTCCGGTGCGAACATGCAATTCAATGTTGACGTTTTTTCTGGCGCTACGACAGCGGCATCATACGTGATGCCATAGGCTCCCCAGCAAAACGGAAACCCAATCTTCTTGCCGGACGTCGGGTCAGTCAGAACCTTGAATTTTTCCGCCCGGAATTCTGGCAAATAATTGGCGGCCCCGGCGACTTTTGAATAGTCTACATCGCGGATCAGATTTTCACGATAGTAGAGTTGCGGCCAGAATCCATCGGCCTGCACCAGATCAAACTCCTTTGAGCCACCAACCCGCAACTTGTTGTAGGCCTCGGAATTGCCGTCGAAGAACGTGGCAACGAACTTTACATTGTTGTCAGCCTCAAATTTTGAAATCACGTCAGGCAATACATAGGCTTCCCACATCAGGGCACGCAAAGGTTCCGCTGCGGCATAGGATGGTCGGACGAATGGCATCGACAACAGGCCGGCACTTGATGCCAGAACGGCGCGTCGGCTGATTTTCTTGTTCTGCATTTTCAATCTCCCTTGGTATTTTGTTTTTACGCGGTCGTCACTTTTAAGTTTAAAATACTCACGCAATGCCGTCGGCTTCGATGGACCCCAGAACTTCATCCAGCACGTCGAGGGCAAATGACATTTGCTCATGCGTGGTATCCAACGGAGGCTTGATCTTGATCAGGTTTCCAAGGCCAGCATAGCGGCTCTCGCCAAACAGAACGCCTTTTGCAACGCCACGCCTATAGACTTCCGATGCGGCCCGGGCAGCTGGTTCTTTGGATTTGCGGTCCTTGACCAATTCAATCGAAACGAACAGGCCCGGACCACGGATATTACCAATGAGTTTGCGATGATCGGCAATCTCATGCAGCCGTTGCGTCGCGTAGGCACCCAGATCACGGGCTTTGTTGCAGAGATCATCTGCAATGATGGCGTCCAGTGTTGCCACGGCGGCAGCCATCGCCACAGGGAATTGCCCGAAAGTAAGCGCGTCTTCTCCAGAATCGAAACCTTTCAGTTTTTCACTGGCCATGATGCCGGCAAGCGGGAAGCCGCCACCAATGCCTTTGCCAAATGTCATGATGTCGGGAATGATGCCGTAGAGATCAGACGCGAACATTTTGCCGGTACGACCAAAACACGTCTGGATTTCGTCCCAAATCAAAACGATGTCATGGCGGTCACAGATTTCACGCACGCCCCGCATGAACGACAGGGGCAATTCGATGTGACCGCCATTGCCAAGAATCGGCTCCATCATGATGGCGACCACACCGCCATCAACGCCCTTGTTGATCGTGTCTTCAAGCAACGCGAGACAGAGTTTTGATTCCGCCTCAATATCCATGCTGAGTCGGGGACGGTAAGCATCGGGATGAGGCACTCGCGTGAAGCGCGGTTGAATTGCTAGAAACGGATTATTGGGATGGGGCCAACTGGCAGCCATGGTGGTCAACGAACGGCCGTGATAAGCGTCTTGCAGCACGATGATGTTATGACGGCCGGGTTGGTTTTTGAATGCAAGTTTGATTGCCATCTCGACGGCCAGACTGCCGTGTAGGCAATAACCGATGCGATTGAGGTCTCCAGGCGAAATTTCCCGAATCTTCGCTGTTAGGGCGAGCAGCGGCAACGTGTTGAAATTCGGGCGCGCATGGGTGAGGTCGCGCAACTGCGCAATCGCAGCTTCGACAATGCGGGGATCATTGGCTCCCAAATTATTGGACCAGGCTTGCGACGTGCAATCGAGGTATTCCCGGCCCTTGTCGTCCCAAACCAGAGAACCTCTGGCACGCACTAAAGTGATCTTGTTTTTATCACCTTCAAGCGGATCATGAATAAGTGACTGCTTGCCGCGTTCCATCTCATTGATATCAAATGTGGTTTGGCTAATGTTCATGCTGATCCTCAATTCGTGAGGCAAAGCTAATCCCGCACCGCCATTGACAACAAGGACGAATAGCTGAACAATTCATTCGCTATGATTATGAATGTACAGTTGCGGCATCTCCATGCCTTTATCGCCGTTGCCCATGAGCGAAGTTTTGCACGCGCCGCTGAATTCTTGCATGTTTCTCAACCTGCGCTGTCGCAGACCATCATACAGTTTGAAGAAAATATTGGTTTTGCGGTTTTCGAGCGGACGACGCGAAGCGTAAAACTGACGCATTCGGGTGAGAGCCTTTTGGCGAAGGCGCTTGCTGCGAAAAAATCGGCGGATCAGGTTCACGAGGAAATTCGTCGCATTCAGATTGCGTTGCACAGTGAACTTCGTGTTGGCTTTATGATCGGCACAGCGATTGAGTTCATCCCGGCAATTGTTCGGGAGTTTGAGCGTGTGCGACCAGGCGCGATTTTACGACTTAAGGAATATGATTTCACCGATCCGAGTGCAGGGCTGAAAAATGGTGAAGTCGATTGCGGGATTTTTCGTCCACCGCTTGACATGGACGAAATTGAAGTTACCGAAATTGCCAATGAGAAATGCGTGGTGTGTCTGCCAACAGGGCATAGGTTGGCCACGAAACAAAGTGTCATTCTCGATGATATTCTCGGCGAACCGATCATCGCTGCACCCATCCCTGGCATCTGGCGGGACTATTGGCTGGCGACCGAGCATCGGAACAATCATCCTGCAAATGTCGTTCTTGAAGTCTCGACCGTTGAGTCAGAACTGCAGGCCGTGGCGACGGGCCGTGGCATCAGTATCACAGCGGAAAGCACGGCGCGATTTTATGCCAGACCGGGAGTTGTCTTCCGCGACATATCAAACATGCGAAATTGCACGATTGCAATTGGTAGTCGAAACCCCGCAAGTAAACTGGCAGCCGATTTCATTTCAGTTGTGAAGCAGGTGTCAGCACAGCACGCGTTGGTAGACCGTGGTCAATTTGGATCGGAAACTGCCAGAGACGATAGCTTCGAGCGTTCGTGACATTTTGAACACTCGTGTATTGCAGCAGCTTCCGCCAAGGTTAGTGCTGCAGGGAGTTGAATTTCAGACATTTCAGATTCGCTGTTGCATAGACCACAAACGAACAGTGTCCCACGATAGTCTCTACTTAGAATGCCAATTGAAAGTCTTCCATACATCGTTGTCTTAGTCTCTCTGAAAGTGGTTCCGAAATTGGGCAATCCAAAAAATCTCAAGACAAAAAGTGAGGTGCAATATCCGCTTGAGTGAATTGCAAGTTTAGGCGCTAGACTAACCAGGCCCCCATGTGGGAAGCAAGGGGAATGTAATCAACAAAAAGACAATGACGCACCATGACGTTCGGTTTTCAATCACAACATCGCGTTTTCGCTGCTTTTGCGCTTCACGCATTCGGAATGGGCAGTATTTTCCCACGCATGCCCGACGTTAAGGCGGCAATGGGAGTGGGAGAAAGCACATTGGGTCTAAGCCTGATCGGACTGCCAATTGGCACGCTGGCAGCTTTGACGTTTGCAGCGCCAATCCTGGAACGCGTTGGCTTTCGCCGCTCCCTGTTGACAATATTGCCACTCATCACGGTTGTTTATGCGATTGCAATCCACGCAATGAACCCCCTCGGGTTCTTCCTGTTGCTAATCCCGGTTGGATTGCTCATCGGTTGCGCAGAGATCATCATCAACGTCGAGGCCGACCGGGTCGAGGCGTTGATTGATAAGCGCATCATGAATCGGGCACATGCGTTCTGGAGTTTTGGGTTTTTTGCCGCAGGATTATATGGCGCTTCGATGGCTCAACTCGATGTTTCGCCCCAACTGCAGTTGGCTTTGATGGTGGTTTTTTCCA
The DNA here is from genome assembly GCA_963819615.1 of uncultured Alphaproteobacteria bacterium. Lineage (GTDB taxonomy): Bacteria > Pseudomonadota > Alphaproteobacteria > Rhizobiales > Aestuariivirgaceae > Aestuariivirga. The sequence continues at coordinate 12,714 of CAWFWW010000006.1, read as the reverse complement.
TCATCTCAGTAGCCCTGTGCCTAGGTCAATTCAAGCCGGCCCCGACACGCGTCAACGAAATCGACACGGACAAACCAAAGTTTGCGCGACCAACATGGTCTATCCTCGTACTGGTTGGCGTGACCCTGTCGGCGATGTTGATGGAAGGTGCAGGGATTGACTGGTCGTCGATCTACATGCAGAACATTTTTTCGTCCGGGCCCTTCTTGGCTGGATCGGCAGTCGCCATTGTTGCGTTGTCGCAAGGCATTGCGCGCTATTTTGCTGATAATTATGTCGAAAAATATTCCCCAACCGGAGTAGCACGTTTCACGCTGTCGCTTCTGGCAGCAGGAATTATCTGCGTGTTTTTCCCGGTGTCGCCATGGCTGTCGCTTGCCGGGTTTGCATTCATTGGGATCGGTACAAGCGTGATTTTCCCGCTGGCGGTTTCCGCCGCTGCCCAACGCACCGATCGTTCATCAGCAATCAACGTCGCCTCACTGGTTCAAATCGCGTTCACAGTGTTTCTCTTGGGTCCACCGCTGCTGGGTACAGTGGCAGAGCATTGGGGCATCCAATGGACATACGGCGTGGCTCTGCCGCTGGTTCTGCTGAGTATAGCAACAGCGGGTGCACTCGGGCAAAAGCATGTTAGATCAGATGTTTAATTGAGACATGGGAGGCAAAAAATTGTCGACAGGTTATCCAAATAAGTTGACGAACCTCGGAAGTTTGGATCAACAGAAAGCAGAGCTTCCGGAGTTTTTAGGTCATGTGCCCATGGCTGGTGTAACACTACCTATGGGGTTTGTCCCAGTTTTTGAGTTAGGCTAATCACGATATCCGGTGAAACGTAAATGACATCACGACATAATCAAAAAGGCTGGACAGCCATCGAAATGTAGCAGTGAATTCAATGAGGCAATTTACGCGGTTGGACAACCTAATTTGTTGAAACATATGGCCGCATGCGTCCCTGTCGGGCGCGCCATCTCCAATTTACCACCTGAATTCTGCCCTAACCATTTGAATGGTAATGATAAATTCACCGTTCTAAAGCCTTCATTTCTTGCATATGCCAACTTGCCTGCGAAAGCGAGTTTGAGGACTGTTTGCTTGTCATTCAAATACTCAGAAACCCATAGTTTCTGCCGGTTTCCGAGGAATTCCAGTGCCATTCCAAGTGTGCGTCAAAACTCCCATGCGGACGCGTGTCTTTGGCCAGTTTTTCTCGGATGGCGAGTTTTTCAATTTCCAGTCTGGCAACTTTCTCTTCATAGGCAAAGGCAACGGATGGCACGTTTGACTCAACGCACAATCTCTCCCCCGAGAACCTTGGCAAATGGTGCTTACAGGCCGAAGCTGCGTTACCTAAAATCGGATGCTAGCGGCACAACAAATGACAAGACCATCATTTTTGGTGGCGTCAATGGAAATCGTCTCGCCGGCTTTTCAATCGTATTCTTCGGACTGAAGTCGCTGACGGCAGGTGATTTCGCATTATAGGCAAGTACCAATGCCCACTCAGCCGGAGTGGGTTCAAGGGAAAGTAAGCAAGCTTCGAAGGCAGCATCTTGTTGACCTTCCTTCCAGTAGTGATGTTTCTGAATGTCGATTAATCAGGTGCAGTGAACGCGCTCTAATGTTCCGCAATGGCTATCAATCGCGTGATCTCGTCGGTCTTGAAGCCAATAGCCGAGGGCTGGCGCGCACCCTGGATGAAAGCCACGTCGTAAAGCTCGCGCACCACGCCCTCAAGTCTGATCCAAGCCGATGTATCTCCCGTTCCAAGGTCAACTATGATGAGGCCGCAGCGGGCTTCCGTGCCTTTCGCCGCAAGGGCAGCATCAAGCGTCAGGCCTTGAAAGGTGCGGTTCTCGCGCGCCAATGAAAGTCCGATGATGGCATGGCCAGCGGCGAACGAAAGTCCCCGTGCATAACCGGGGCAGAAAGCAACGGCCACAAATTTCTCCGTCGTGAGATCGACGAAACCGAATTCACCAGCGCCGGAATTCAGCAACCACAGCTTGCCGCCGTGCAGGCGCGGTGAATGCGGCATGGACAATCCGCTGCACACAATTTTGTTGGTGGTGACATCAACGACGACACCGCCGTCCGCGCGTTTGTCACGCCAGCCATCGACCACATCTGACCGCGAAACAGCGGTGACATAACGCGGCCGGCCATTCTCCATTGCCATGCCGTTGAGATGGCAGCGGTCTTCGGGTGCGATCTTTGAAATGAACGGGGGTTTCCAGACGGGTTTGAAGCTCGCACCTTCCGCCACCGTGGCGAGGCAATTGAAGGCGGTGTTGACAAATATCGGCTTGCCATCAGCACCGAAGGCCACATCATGCGCATCAAGATCGCCGGTGATCCATGACTGGCGCGGAACATAGACCGCGTCACTTTTCTCAGCCGTCGCCTGGCCCGGCGGCAAGATGTTGTCAAAGCGATAGAGTTGATAGTGCGTGGCCAATAGCAGGGTGCGGGTATCGTCGCTCACCGCAAGGCCCATGCAACGCGCAAATGTCCGCTCGTGTATGCTCTGCGAACCATCAGGCTTGAGGCCAACGAAGAATATCTTTCCCGCCTGATAGGTCGTGAACGCAATCGACCCGCCGACACGCGCCAGCCATGAGGTAAATCCGCGCGACGTGGTGAGGGCGAATGCCTCACTGGCCTTAAGTGGCTCGACAGGCGATGGCGGAAGACGCTTTTTCATTGATTTAGAGCGCGGCATTGTTGAAATTTCCTTTGGCTGATTTGGCAATCCGCAACGCGGCGGGCACCGGTTGCTGGTAAGGCAGCAGCTCGCCGCTGTCGGGAAGTCCTTCGAAGCTGATCAAGGGGTTCAGCGCGACTACTTCGTCCAGGTCGGATTGGTCATAGAAGCCTTGCTGGTTCTGCGGCGACGCATAGACCTTCTCCAGACCCAGCACCCAGTGAAACGGGATTTTGAGCTTTGCGAGCGAAACCCTGATATCCGTCTGGCGCAGCCGCGGTGTTGCAACAAGCGCGCGGAATTGCCCGTGCCATGCGCCAGACAGCCAGTCGAGATGCGCGACCTGGCCCTGCTCAATGCCGAAAGCGTTGCGTCCTGCGGGATTGATGGCAATGACCCGGAAGTTCTCGGACAGCACCATCGCGGGCTCGCCAACACTGGCCACCGCCCGCTCCACCGGATCATCAACGACAGGAACCCCGACCTTGTCGAGAAGGGTGCGTATGACAGAGTAATGATTCTTCAGGCGCTGTTCGCCACTGAGGAAATTGTCGCCAAGGCCGGCGCGGGCCAGCTTCTCTTCCGACGCATGCATGAGGCTGTCCCATGCCGCGACATCACTGACCACACGAAAACTGTCCGCGACAATCTGCATGTCAACGTCATCTTCATCGTCGTCGTCGTGTTCATTGGCTGTCATGGTGCAGGGCAACATTAACTTAAGCACGATGAAAGTCATATGGCATTTGCCTAATGACGAATCTTGCAACCCCGCACTAGCTTCCCGCGCGCTGAGGCGAGGCAATGCCACGGCAAATGCGGGGAGATGCGGACATGACAGATCTGACGGAATTTGATGATGATGTACTTTATGACGTTGGACCGCCTGACATCATCAATGCCCTTGGTGGAGACGACTCCATAATTGTATATACCGATGGCTTCCAGATATTTGGCGGAACCGGGCACGACTACCTCATCGTCCGGGCGGGCGACAACAACGCGCTCCACGGAGGAGATGGCGACGACCAACTCGATCTGGGAGACAGCGAACAGGGAAGTACAGCCACAAATAGTCTGGTATTTGGCGATGCTGGAAATGACATCATAAACAACTATGCGAACCCCAGCACTCTGGACGGCGGCGACGGCGATGACCAAATTGTGTCAGTGAGTGGCAGCAGCACGCTTTTGGGTGGTGCCGGCAATGACAGGTTGGAGGTTTTTTACGGGAACAATGCGCTTTATGGCGGCACCGGTGACGACGATTACTACATTGACAATGTGAGTGACGCGGTATTTGAGAACGCTGGCGAAGGCATAGATACAATAAACACGACTGTCAGTTTTGCTTTGCCAGAGAACTTCGAGAACCTTTTCGCCAGCCAAGTCTACGCGCCGGTGACCTTCACTGGAAATGGCGGCAATAATATTATCCGTGGTGGCTATGGATATGGCGATACACTGATTGGCGGCGATGGCGATGACGATCTTGACGGTGGTGGTAGCTTCGGCCAGGACACGCTTGATGGTGGAGCGGGAAACGACATATTCAGATTTGGCAACGGCAATGACTTGGCGGTAGGTGGCATCGGCGACGATAATTATGTTTTCGAAGATTGGTCGGGACAAATTGTCGAAGAAGTGGACGGCGGCACAGACACAATTTACGGTGCACCTCAAGTTGTGGATTTGTCCAACCGCGCCAATATTGAAAACCTCACTGGTCTCTACTCAGGCGGTCTGAAGCAAACACTACTGGGAAACGCGCTTGACAATGTCATCACCGACTTCGCCGGGAGTGTCGCAGATGAACTCAATGGCAGGGAGGGCAACGACACGTTGCGCAGCTTCAGTGGCGCGGACAAGCTGATTGGCGGCGATGGCGACGACATCTATGAAGCCCATAGCGGCGCTGCCGTTGTGGTGGTTGAAACTGCCACTGGCGGCAACGATACATTTAAATCGGTAATAGCCACGATTGACTTGTCGAACTACGCCAACATCGAAAACCTTGCTGGAATTTCCACAACCGCGGGCCAAGTCCTCATTGGCAGTGGCACCGACAACCAGATCACTGGTTCCATATTCGGCGACACTCTCGATGGCGGTGCCGGCAACGACACGCTGATCGGCGGAAAGGGCGATGATACCTATGTCCTCGGCGATGAATCTGATGTTGTAACCGAAGTTGCTGGCGAAGGCATTGACACAATCACGTCGCTGGTCACGCGCAGCTTGGCTAATACGGCTTATCTTGACATCGAAAATCTCACCTTGCTGGGCATTGCGACAGATGCAACCGGCAATGCGCTGGACAATATTCTCACCGGCAATGATGGCAACAATGTTCTCGACGGCGGCGAAGGTATTGACTCGCTGATCGGTAGCCTGGGTGATGATACCTATGTGCTCGATAACGAAGCCGATGTGGTGACCGAAGTGGATGGTGAAGGCACCGACATAGTCAACAGTTCCGCAAGTTTCACGCTTTCCGCCAATGTGGAGACCCTTGTCCTGACGGGAACCTTTTCCATCAACGGTACCGGTAATGCGATGGACAATATCATCACCGGCAATGACGGCAATAATGTACTCGACGGCGGTATTGGCAATGATGGGTTGATCGGCGGGTTGGGTGATGACACTTACGTGCTCGGTGATGAAGCCGATGCAGTGACGGAAGTTGCTGGCCAAGGCATTGACACGATCACCTCGCTGATCGCGCGCAGCCTGGCCGATACGGCCTATCTTGCCGTTGAAAATCTTACGCTGACGGGAACCTCTGCCATCTACGGCACTGGCAACGCGTTGGCCAACATGCTGACGGGTAACAGCGCCGCCAACACCTTGAACGGTGCGACCGGAACGGACCGGTTGGTTGGCGGAAGTGGCAACGACACTTACGTCACAGATGGTGGGGATACGATTGTAGAGGCTGCAGGTGGTGGGACTGATCTGGTGCAGAGCACTGACAGCCATACGCTTGGCTCCAATATCGAGAGACTGTCACTCACCGGAACGACAGCCATAAGCGGCAAGGGCAATACTTTGGCCAACACGATTGTTGGCAATGCGGCGAAGAACGCGCTGACTGGGCTTTCCGGCAATGACACGATGAGTGGCGGTTCCGGCAATGACCTGATCATCGGTGGCACAGGCCGCGATGTCATGTCGGGCAATGCCGGCAATGACGTGTTTGACTTCAACCTGTTGAGCGAAAGCGGCAAGACTTCCACGACGCGTGATGTGATCAGGGATTTTGCGGTGAAGTTCGACGACATCAACCTCGCCACGATTGATGCATCAACCAAGGCTGCGGGCAATCAGGCCTTCAAGTTCATCAGTACACAGACGTTCCACAAGGTGGCTGGCGAAGTGCGTTTCCAGAAATATGACTCCACCGGCACAGCAAGCGACAAGACCATCATCTCCGGCGATGTGAACGGCGATGGCCTCGCCGACTTCTCCATCGAACTCACCGGCCTGAAAGGCCTCACATCCACCGACTTCATTCTGTAATTGCAAGGACCCAAACCATGCCGCAATTTCCAGCCGTGATTGAACTTTCAAGTCTTGACGCTACAACTGGTTTTCAGATCAATGGTGCCGCCACGTATGATTTCAGCGGCTCTTCCGTTGCCTCGGCTGGCGACATCAATGGCGATGGCTTTGCCGACCTGATCATCGGGGCATACGGGGCCGACCCCAATGGCCCTGGCTCAGGCGCCAGCTATGTGGTCTTCGGCAAGGGCCCGTCTTCGGGCGGCTTTGCCGCCAGTCTGGATTTGTCGGCCCTTGATGGCACATCGGGCTTCCGGATCAACGGTGAAGCAGCGTTTGATCGCAGCGGCTGGTCTGTTGCCTCGGCCGGTGATGTCAATGGCGATGGCTTTTCCGATCTTATCATCGGGGCAAGAAATGCCGATCCCAATGGCCAATACTCAGGTGCCAGCTATGTGGTCTTCGGCAAGGGCCCGTCTTCGGGCGGCTTTGCCGCCAATCTGGATTTGTCGGCCCTTGATGGCACTTCGGGCTTCCAGATCAATGGTGAAGCCGAGTATGATCGTAGCGGTCATTCCGTCGCCTCGGCTGGCGATGTCAATGGCGATGGCTTCGCCGATCTCGTCATCGGAGCATACAAGGCCGGTCCCAATGGCTATGGCTCAGGTGCTAGCTATGTGGTCTTCGGCAAGGGCCCGTCTTCGGGCGGCTTTGCCGCCAGTCTGGATTTGTCGGCCCTTGATGGCACATCGGGCTTCCAGATCAATGGTGAAGCCGAGTATGATTACAGCGGCTTTTCCGTTGCCTCGGCTGGCGATGTCAATGGCGATGGCTTTTCCGATCTTATCATCGGGGCAAGAAATGCCGATCCCAATGGCCAATACTCAGGTGCCAGCTATGTGGTCTTCGGCAAGGGCCCGTCTTCGGGCGGCTTTGCCGCGAATCTGGAACTGTCGGCCCTTGATGGCACATCGGGCTTCCGGATCAACGGTGAAGCAGCGTTTGATCGCAGCGGCTGGTCTGTTGCCTCGGCTGGCGATGTCAATGGCGATGGCTTTTCCGATCTTATCATCGGGGCAAGCAATGCCGAACCCAATGGCCAATACTCAGGTGCCAGCTATGTGGTCTTCGGCAAGGGCCCGTCTTCGGGCGGTTTTGCCGCCAATCTGGATTTGTCGGCCCTTGACGGGACAACGGGCTTCCAGATCAATGGTGAAGCCGAGTATGATCGTAGCGGCCATTCCGTCGCCTCGGCAGGAGACGTGAATGGCGACGGCTTTGCCGATCTCATCATCGGAGCAAGAAATGCCGACCCCAATGGCTCTGAATCAGGTGCCGGCTATGTGGTCTTCGGCAAGGGCCCGACTTCGGGCGGCTTTGCCGCCAATCTGGAACTTTCAGCCCTTGACGGGACAACGGGCTTCCAGATCAATGGTGAAGCCGAGTATGATCGTAGCGGTCATTCCGTCGCCTCGGCTGGCGATGTCAATGGCGACGGCTTTGCCGATCTCATCATCGGGGCAATAAATACCGGTCCCAATGGCTCAGGTGCCAGCTATGTAATCTTCGGCCATCGCCCGGATGCGCCGATCAATTTTGAAGGTTCCACCAAGGGCCAGACAACCCACGGCAGCGATTTCGCCGACACCTTCAACGGCAATGGTGGAAACGACACATTCATCGGCCACGATGGCGACGACACCTACATAGTCGACGGAAGTGATACGGTCATTGAAGCTGCCGATGGCGGCATCGATACAGTCGAGAGTGCACTGACGCTCACATTGGGTGCGCATCTTGAGAATCTCAAGCTGACGGGATCTTCCGCCATCAACGGCACCGGCAATGCCCAGGACAATATCATCACCGGCAATGACGGCGACAATTTTCTCGACGGCGGCATTGGCAATGATGGGTTGATCGGCGGGTTGGGTGATGACACTTACGTGCTCGGTGATGAAGCCGATGCAGTGACGGAAGTTGCTGGCCAAGGCATTGACACGATCACCTCGCTGATCGCGCGCAGCCTGGCCGATACGGCCTATCTTGCCGTTGAAAATCTTACGCTGACGGGAACCTCTGCCATCTACGGCACTGGCAACGCGTTGGCCAACATGCTGACGGGTAACAGCGCCGCCAACACCTTGAACGGTGCGACCGGAACGGACCGCATGGTGGGCGGGGTTGGCAATGACACTTACGTCACCGATGGCGGGGATACGATTGTAGAGGCTGCAGGTGGTGGGACTGATCTGGTGCAGAGCACTGACAGCCATACGCTTGGCTCCAATATCGAGAGACTGTCACTCACCGGAACGACAGCCATAAGCGGCAAGGGCAATACTTTGGCCAACACGATTGTTGGCAATGCGGCGAAGAACGCGCTGACTGGGCTTTCCGGCAATGACACGATGAGTGGCGGTTCCGGCAATGACCTGATCATCGGTGGCACAGGCCGTGATTTCCTGTCCGGCAATTCCGGCAATGACGTGTTTGACTTCAACCTGTTGAGCGAAAGCGGCAAGACTTCCACGACGCGTGATGTGATCAGGGATTTCGCAGTGAAGTTCGACGACATCAACCTCGCCACCATCGATGCATCAACCAAGGCGGCGGGCAACCAGGCTTTCAAGTTCATCGGCGCTCAAGCCTTCCACAAGGTGGCTGGTGAGCTGCACTTCGCCCAGACCAACGCCGCAGGCACCGCCAGCGACAAGACCATCGTCGAAGGCGACGTGAATGGCGACGGCAAACTCGACTTCACAATCGAACTCACCGGCCTCAAAGGCTTGACGGCGGGGGATTTTGTGCTGTAGTTCCCGCCACCATGTCGCAAATGCGTTTGGCCACAAGCTCAGGGCGCTGATAGGGCATTAATTCGCCCGCATCCGGAACGTTTTCCATACTGATGAATTTGCTGAGTTGCAGGAACTGCTGAATGTCTTCGCGATCATAGAATCCGCCTTTGCCGGCAGTGCCGTAGACATCGGCAGAACCCAGCATCCAGTGGAACGGCACACGCAGCGTTTTCAAAAATTCGCCGATGTCAGTTTTGCGCATGGCCAGGTCATCGAAGAAAATCCGGTGGTCCTGCAGGAACGTGAAGGCGCAGGCATTGCGCATCAGGGCCGCGATTTCCGCCTGCTTGGTGAACTGGAAATCAAAGGGCATGTCGCCATAGGCCCGTTCGATGTACCAGTCGACGCCGTTCTGGACGAGCGCGCGCCAGCCGTGACGGCCGACGATTTCCGCGGCCCAGGGCGCGTTGATGGAGAGCCACAGCAAGGCGCGGGGCGTTGCCGCAACTTTCTCCAGCCGCTTTTTTGAATAGGGCAGGAACCGTCCCAACCCAAGTATGCTTGAGAACAGCGCGGGCTGACTTGCCGCAGCCGCAGCAATGGGAATGACCGCTCCGTGAATCCCCGCCACAGGCAGGTTCGAGAGTCCCAGCATGCGGCAAAACTCCAATATCGTCCCCGCATGATCCGTACACGGATCAACATCCCGGTTGGCATCGCAGTTCCCGCAACCCGGCCTGCTCAAGACATAAAGCTTGACATCATTGGCCCTGAGCGTGGCCTCGAATGCTTCGGGATAATGATAGCCATTGACGATGCCGTGCAGGAAGATGGCGGGCCGTCCTTTCGGCGCCCCCATCCAGCTGAAAGCCAGCCGCCGCCCGTCGGGCCGTTTCAATATCTCTTCGTGGCCCAGAGGATCTTTCCATTGCAGGCGATTCGGCCCCGGCTTGATGGCGAGCCGCATGCCCAGCAGGGACAGCAGCCGCACCAGTTCCACTTGCGTGCGTGTGCCGGTTTTTTCGAACACTTTGCTGAGCTGCACCCGTGCGGAGCGTACATGCACGTTTCGCAGTTGCGCCACCTTGCCGACGTCTGCATGGAGATAGACCAGCCGCGCGATTTCCGTTTCGGCCAAGGTCAGGCCAAAGGCCTCGGCCAGCACCTGATCCATTTGCGCCGTCCATTGCACGGTGAGTTCGCGCACCGCCGTCACCGGAACCTCAACGCCCGGCAAGGCGACCGGGAAGACTTCGGCATAACCTCCGCCGTCGCTCAGGCGGGTGCGCATGACATGATAGTTCTGGTTGGTGATTGCGAGCCGGGCGCCGACAATCGCCATGAATGGAACACGAAACTCGTTCTCCAGCCACTTGAGGTCTGCTGTCTGGCCCTGCTCAACGGCAAAGGCCTTGCGTCCAACATCATTGATTGCCAGGACACGCAGCTTGTCTGACACGACCATCGCCGGCTCATTGATTGATGCCACGGCTTTTTCAATGGGATCTTCAGCACTTGGCAGCCCGGTCATCGTCAACAGCCGGCCAAGTGCACCATACTGCTTGCGCAGTTTTTTCTCGCCGCTGAGCAGCTTGTCGCCGTAGCCGGCCTGCGCCAGTTTGCGGTCCCAGGTCAGAACCATGCTGTCCCAGGCCTTTGGATCACTGACCACACGAAAACTGTCCGCGACAATCTGCATGTCAACGTCATCTTCATCGTCGTCGTCGTGTTCATTGGCTGTCATGGTGCAGGGCAACATTAACTTAAGCACGATGAAAGTCATATGGCATTTGCCTAATGACGAATCTTGCAACCCCGCACTAGCTTCCCGCGCGCTGAGGCGAGGCAATGCCACGGCAAATGCGGGGAGATGCGGACATGACAGATCTGACGGAATTTGATGATGATGTACTTTATGACGTTGGACCGCCTGACATCATCAATGCCCTTGGTGGAGACGACTCCATAATTGTATATACCGATGGCTTCCAGATATTTGGCGGAACCGGGCACGACTACCTCATCGTCCGGGCGGGCGACAACAACGCGCTCCACGGAGGAGATGGCGACGACCAACTCGATCTGGGAGACAGCGAACAGGGAAGTACAGCCACAAATAGTCTGGTATTTGGCGATGCTGGAAATGACATCATAAACAACTATGCGAACCCCAGCACTCTGGACGGCGGCGACGGCGATGACCAAATTGTGTCAGTGAGTGGCAGCAGCACGCTTTTGGGTGGTGCCGGCAATGACAGGTTGGAGGTTTTTTACGGGAACAATGCGCTTTATGGCGGCACCGGTGACGACGATTACTACATTGACAATGTGAGTGACGCGGTATTTGAGAACGCTGGCGAAGGCATAGATACAATAAACACGACTGTCAGTTTTGCTTTGCCAGAGAACTTCGAGAACCTTTTCGCCAGCCAAGTCTACGCGCCGGTGACCTTCACTGGAAACAGCGGCAATAACAAAATCATCGGCGGCAATGGATATGGCGACACGCTGATTGGCGGCGATGGCGATGACGACCTTGACGGTGGTGGTAGCTTCGGCCAGGACACGCTTGATGGTGGAGCGGGAAACGACATATTCAGATTTGGCAACGGCAATGACTTGGCGGTAGGTGGCATCGGCGACGATAATTATGTTTTCGAAGATTGGTCGGGACAAATTGTCGAAGAAGTGGACGGCGGCACAGACACAATTTACGGCGCACCTCAAGTTGTGGATTTGGCCAACCGCGCCAATATTGAAAACCTCACAGGTCTCTACTCAGGCGGTCTGAAGCAGACACTACTGGGAAACGCGCTTGACAATGTGATCACCGACTTCGCCGGGGGTGTCGCAGATGAACTCAATGGCAGGGAGGGCAACGACACGTTGCGCAGCTTCAGTGGCGCGGACAAGCTGATCGGCGGCGATGGCGACGACATCTTTGAAGTCCATAGCAGCGCTGCCGTTGTGGTGGTTGAAACTGCCACTGGCGGCAACGATACGATCAAATCGGTAATGGCCACGATTGACTTGTCGAACTACGCCAACATCGAAAACCTTGCTGGAATTTCCACAACCGCGGGCCAAGTCCTCATTGGCAGTGGCACCGACAACCAGATCAATGGTTCCACATTCGGCGACACTCTCGACGGCGGTACTGGCAATGACACGCTGATCGGCGGAAAGGGCGATGATACCTATGTCCTCGGCGATGAAGCCGATGTGGTAACCGAAGTTGCTGGCGAAGGCACTGACACAATCACGTCGCTGGTCACGCGCAGCCTGGCAGATACGGCTTATCTTGCCATTGAAAATCTCACCTTGCTGGGCATTGCGGTTGATGCAACAGGCAACGCGCTGGACAATACCCTCACCGGCAATGATGGCAACAATGTTCTCGACGGCGGCGAAGGTATTGACTCGCTGATCGGTAGCCTGGGCGATGATACCTATGTGCTCGATAACGAAGCCGATGTGGTGACCGAAGTGGATGGTGAAGGCACCGACATAGTCAACAGTTCTGCAAGTTTCACGCTCTCCTCCAATGTGGAGATACTTGTCCTGACGGGATCATCCGCCATCAACGGAACTGGCAACGCGTTGGACAACACGCTGACGGGCAACAGCGCCGCCAACACCTTGAGCGGCAACGGCGGCACGGACCGCATGGTGGGCGGGGTTGGCAATGACACTTACGTCACTGAT
>CAWFWW010000005.1:0-112430 GCA_963819615.1 uncultured Alphaproteobacteria bacterium | reverse complement strand
CCAGTTTTCCGTAGAGAATTCAGGCACTTCGCAAATTCCGAACTCTTTTGCTCGGACCTCAGATTCTGCCGGGGAAGCAGGGGGGAAGCAAGAGAAAAAGTGCGGATATAATTCCACCCGTAAATGATCGGTTCAGCGTGGCTCTCCGCAGAATACGTGATTTGCCAAGGTGTGTTTAGGCTTGCAATTTTGACCCACTAGGCACGGGAATCGGCATCCAAAAACGACCCGACTTGTAAGCGCCGTCGGTGATTGGTGTCAACAAGCATTCAAACGGGACCCCTTATCGGCGTGCAAAAGGGACCCCTGTTTGTGATTGGAAAGATGCGCCCGGAGAGCGATGCGCGTAGCGAATGCGTAGCGCAGCAGCATCGCCGGAGGGCGCCTGCGAGGTGTTTCTTTTTGAGGTCAGGTTTCGTGTTCAGGCGCGGTTTTTGAAGCGCCAGCTGTCATTGCCGGTTTCGATGATCTCGCAGTGCCGGTTTGCGCGCCAGCACCGGCACATAGTGCCACGGATCATCATAACTCTTCATCCGCAGCCGTGGCGTGAAGAACCTCTCGCGCACCAAACCGACCTGGTTCTCAACTTGCCCTTTCTCCCAACCCGACGCTGGGGTGCAAGCCGTGGGCTCCACCAGATAATGCCCGCACATCTGGGCAAAGCGCCGGTTGAACTGCCTATTTTGACCCTTGGCCTTACCCATGAACACAGCATTCACCGCCGTCTTCATGTTGTCGTAGATGCCACGCGTGCAGGTTCCCTTGAAGAAGGCAAAAGCCTTGTCATGGGCATCAAACACCATCTCCTGAGCTTCACGCGGGTAAGCTCTGACAAACAGCATCCGGCTGTGGCACAGCCTGACATGGGCCACTTTCACTGCAACCGTGATGCCATTGAACAAAACAATCTCGTGGCTCCAGTCAAACTGGTAGGCCTCGCCCGCCGCAAAACTCAGCGGTACATAGGCCTCGGCAGATGAACTGCCACGCTCTTTCTGCCAGCTCCTGGCATAGCGCCGCACCGCATCGTAGCTGCCGTCAAATCCGGCGCGCTGCAAATCTTCATACACGCGGATCAGTGTCAGCCGTTCGCGTACGGCCTTTGCTTCATTGACCGCCAGTATCGCATCCAGCCGCTCTCGCCACGGGCCGATCTTCGGCAGCGGCTGCTTCTCTCGCGCATACTGGAACTCGGTCGCACCCGACCGGATCACTTTCCGCACGACCTTCCGCGAAAGCCCAAGCTCCCGGCAGATCACCTTGATCGGTCGGCCCTGTGCAAAATACAAACGTCTGATCTTCGCAATCGTTTCCACAACCAGCATTCCAATCCGGCCTCCATGTCCTGGAAGCACTGTGGACCCATTCGCAGAGGGGTCCCTTTTGGATGCCGATAACCCCGCTACGGGGTCCTTATTCCATGCCGATTCACACATGGAGCCCGGTCCACAGCCCACTGGCCAGTTGCTTCCGCTTCAGGGAGCCATTGGGATAGTATTCAAAACTGAGCGTCTTGCTGGCACCATTGATGTTGGCAAAGAGCTGCGACGTGACACGGCCCGCGATATCATAGGAGAAGGTTTGGTCGCCGGTCACGGTGCCTGCGACTGCGCGCACTGTGTTTTTCAATTTGCCGATGCCATTGGCAGCGTTGTCATAGGCATTTGCCGTGACTTCCCCACCTTGTGGTCCATTCGAAGGTATCGTCTTGGAGGTGACGCGCAGCTTCCACCCACCTTGCCACCATTGCTTTTATCTTGCTATTCTTCCCCAGATGATCAGTGCACGGAGCTTCCCGCAAATGCACTTCACGCCAACCGCGCGCACGGCAATAGTCTGCCGCAGATCGGCTACGAGTTGCCAAGGGAAAGAGCAAACTCAACGGGCTAAACTCCTACCATTCTTTCATACGCAACACATACGCGGCTATTTCAGGAGATTCGAAGAGGCGATTTTTGTCGTCCTGAGACGCCTTCAAAGCTGTGTCGGTCTTCATCAAACCTGGGGCTATCCGTGCGACTTCCGGGTCTTTCATTATGGTCATCACAACTCTATCTTCACAGTGCACCGAATGCGCCGTGAACTCTGAACTCGTTGCGAAAATGTGGTCTTTGGTCGAAATGAGCAGCCCGCCATCTTTGAACCGAATATACTTCAGCTCCGCGTAGCCCGATTCACCGTTCAGCGTAAGTGATACGAAAAGGGGAATGAGTCCTTCATCGAGGCCAATCGTCCAAACTCCTCCATCAGTAGACTCTTGTTGTAACTGATCTATTTCTACTCTTGATGTGGGCTCAGGCAAATCACGCAAGACGGCAAACATGCGTGGAATGTCACAAGCTGCATGTGCGACGCCCGGCAGCAAAAGACTAGTCAAGAAAGCGGCCTGAAGAAATTTATTTGCCATGCGACATCACTTTACTTCGGAAGTACTGTGTTTGGCGGAACTATATTCATCAACTGACTCCAGTGATAGCCAAGGCGGTTTTGGAAGTGCGATGGATCATACGGATTTGTCCAGAACCCTCCCCACTCGAAGCCTTCATTTATGAAGTACGTAGCTACCGAGACATCGTTAGGCGGCGCAGTTTTTCCGTACGGCGGAAGATAAACGTCAACGGCAAGCCCATAGGTATGATAGCTTTTGCGTCCTGGTGCATTCGTGGTCGCGGAACCCTTCTTTGCAATTTGATTTTGCTGAGCGGTTGTCCGGAAGCCGTCAGCCACACGCAATTGCACAAAGGTATCCCTGAGATAGTTGTTAATGGCGCGTATCACGGAGTCCTGAATCTTTGGGCTTAAACCTGCAATTCGCTTGTTAGAGACCGGATCGCCTGTGCACGTGTCTTTCGAAAAGCAAGTCGCCAAGCTCTTTGGGACATCATAAGCACCAGCTCTGAAATCAATGTTTCCCTGGCCGAGAAACCCTTGCACTTGCGTTGACGTCAATGACTTTCTATTTTTGCCGAAGTCCTCCCCGTCTCCGTATGAGTTGAGAGTTCCATTGCCGTTGCCGGGGTGATTGTGCAGAGTCCCACCGCTATCGGTATGAATCGTTGTGCCTCCACCTGCTATCCAATGGTTTCCATTGGGGTCAGATGCATTCACCGGATCATTCCCCGCATAGGCATAGCGGTTGATATCCACCCCCGGCATGGTCGGGTCCCAGGTGTCGGGGGAGAGGAAGCGCCCGAGTTTGGGATCGTAGTATCTGGCGTGGAGATATTGCAGGCCGGTCTCGGGGTCGTAGCGCTCGTCGATGTAGCCCTTGCCTTGGGGCACGGTGAGGCCAAGGGCCGTGATGGGCAGGCCGAAGGGTGCGTAGTCATGGGACTGGTTGGCCACGGCCTGGCCCACAGGCGCAAAGCTCACACGGATGGAGCCCAGCCCGTCGTGGGACTGGAACGACGTGAATGCACCCACCCGCTTCACATCGCCATGGATGTTCGTGCTCCACAGGCCCGATGGGTTGGCGGGATCGACCAGAAGCTCATGGTCACCGCCCAGATACCAGGAGGTGGCCGAGCCGTTCGTTTTCCGTGAGCGCTCGCCATCGGGGCCATACTGGAAGGTCGAGTTCGACCCTTGCGAGGTGATCGAGACAGGGCGGTTTTCAGCGTCGTAAGAGAAGGAGCGCACCTGGCCCGGCCCTGCACCATCGGGATCATAGGTCAGCGTGTTGCCGTTGGCGTCATAGGTCACGGGTGTGCCGCAGATGCTGGTGGGCGCATGGGGGCGCGTGCCCACGCCTCCGCCCTGGCCTGGCAACGCTCCATTGAAATCGGGATAGACCAGCTGACCCGCCCCCGCACAGAGGCCTGTGTTCATTGTCATGTTGTCGGCGGCGTCATAGGCGTATTGGAACGTGCCAGCCGCACTGGACGATCCCGTCAGGCGGTCAAAGCCATCAAAGGTGTAGCTCCAGTAGCGGGGCTGGCTGGCACCGTCGGCGATGTTGGCGTTCACGATGCGGCCATCAGCACGGATAGCATTTGGTTAGTCTCAGCTTGGCATCTTAGCCCTACAGATCAGGTATCTCTGAACGGAATCATAAACTCTTTTGGCAGAATCGACAATTTTGATCGCCTTCACATCGCCAATTTTGACTTCTGAATGCAATTCGTGATCTTGCTTGAGAAGAATTGCTGCTACGGTTACATCCTGTGTTTTGAGTAGGTCGTATACTTTCGGCTCTGTTGTGTATCTGTTTGTAAGAATTGCGAGATTAAAAGCACCATCTTCAAACTCAACATCACAGCTCACTATAATGCACTGACCGCCATTGAGTTTTACAGTTTTTTCAATCAGACAGTCAAAAGTAGTTGCGCCATTTCTGGTATCTCTAAGTCCCCAAGGCTCGTTCAGGGTGAGCACAATCTTCTGCTTATTCATCACGAAGTGAGCTTTCTTTGTCTAAAATAGTGGGATGATTGTCAAACTTCCAGGTAGTACATAAGTGTCTCCATCAGTGTACATTTCCGTACCCCCACCTGGCATTCCAAATTTTGGTGCAACAGGGGCGGGACCAATGGTTCTAGTTCCAGCAGTCAGGTTAAAATTCATCCGCACATCTGGCTTTGTTGGCAGCGCCAGCATACTTTGAGCTTCGCTGGCTGAAGTGTAAAGATCATCTGTGTAGTATGTTGTACTCCCATTGCACCAACTGAGGCAGTTGGTGATCGCTACACTTGCTGCTTCCCCCGAAGATGCATAACGATTGACGTTTCTGTAAGATCCATCAAATGTGCCCTCATTGAATAGCGTGTTGGCTAGACTTACAAGTCCAATTCCCGTTGCCGACTGAGCTAGCGTTGACATTGCTCCCGCAGCACCGGGCATGATTCCTGGCACGGGGATTGTGAGTCCGTCCGCGAGGGTGATTGTGTCACTATCGGAAATATCTCCGCCCTTCGTCCCGCTGTCATTGCCGTTCCAGGTGGTGCCGCTTGTAATGTTGCCCGTGATGGATGTGCCGGTGCCGCTGCTGACGACACCTGTCAGTGTGGTCGGGGTGGACGGACTGCCGTCGGGATTGTTGGGATTGTTGGAACCGTCGCTGTTGATGCAGGTTATGCTGCCGCCGCCACAGTGCCCCAACGGATCGCTGCCGTTGATCGGGTCGTTCCCCGCGTAGGCATATCTATTGATATCCACCCCCGGCAGGGTCGGGTCCCAGGTGTCCGGCGACAGGAAGCGGCCAAGTTTGGGGTCGTAGTAGCGGGCATGGAGATATTGCAGGCCGGTTTCGGGATCGAAGCGCTCGTCGATGTAGCCCTTGCCCTGCGGCACGGTGAGGCCAAGGGCCGTGATGGGCAGGCCGAAGGGTGCATAATCATGGGACTGGTTGGCCACGGCCTGGCCCACAGGCGCAAAGCTCACACGGATGGACCCCAGCCCGTCATGGGACTGGAACGACGTGAATGCACCCACCCGCCTCACATCGCCATGGATGTTCGCACTCCACAGGCCCGCGGGATTGGCGGGGTCGACCAGAAGCTCATGGTCGCCGCCCAGATACCAGGATGTGGCCGAGCCGTTCGTTTTCCGCGAGCGCTCGCCATCGGGGCCATACTGGAAGGTTGAGGTCGACCCTTGCGAGGTGATCGACACGGGGCGGTTTTCGGCGTCGTAAGTGAAGCTTCTGGGCTGGCCCGGCCCTGCACCATCCGGGTCATAGCTCAGCGTGTTGCCGTTGGCGTCATAGGTCGCGGGTGTGCCGCAGATGCTGGTGGGTGCATGGGGGCGCGTGCCCACGCCGCCGCCCTGGCCTGGCAACGCTCCATTGAAATCGGGATAGACCATGTTGGCCGGGGCCGTCCCGCAGCCCAGCCCGGAGTTGTAGATCATGTTGTCGGCGGCGTCATAGGCATATTGGAACGTGCCAGCCGCACTGGACGATCCCGTCAGACGGTCAAAGCCATCGAAGGTGTAGCCCCAGTAGCGGGGCTGGCTCGGCTATCATCATTCAAACAGATCGGAATGCGTGCCCGTGCGGTGCAAAGCAACAACCTGTGGATCATCCAGATCATAAATGAGAAGCCAATCTGGTTCGATATGGCATTCCCAGAATCCCTTCCATTCTCCGGACAAGCGATGCGGACGATGCCTTGCCGCAAGGGGCTGGTCAGTCATGAGCAGGTCAACGACACCATCAAGCTTGGACATGACAGCACCGCGCTTCTGCATGCGTTTATGGTCTTTTCTAAAAGCCGCACCAAACTCAATGCGCCGCATGGCTTAGTGCTTGGCAGGCTTATTGAGCGTTGCCCTGAACTCTTCAAGGGAACCGGCACGGCTGTAAGCACGGCGCTTTAGGGGTTTTCGCGCATCTCGCAGAACACTTGCTGTTTTCTTGTTGGGCACATGCAATGACAATGGAATGCCACCCGCTTCCACCACAGCCCGATAACTCATATTGATGAATGTGCTGTGCGAAACACCAAGGCGCTTCAGAATGCTCTCCGCGTCACGTTTGATCTTTGGCTCAATGCGGGCGCGGACGACGTCTGACTTGCTGATTGTGGTCATTTGCGGATGGTTCCTGCTGATGTAGCTACATCGTAGCACGGCCTGTTCACAGCTGCAAGTCTGTGTTGAAATCTAAATTCTGAACTTATCCTTCAAGTCAATGTCCATAGATAGATGCTGATAATACCCGCAAGCGATCCACCTGCGACATACTTGAATATCGCATAGTCACTATAGATGATGCCAAGTGTTCCAATCAGAAGTGTTAGAACAAGTGCAAACAGGGATTGGCGATTACTCATGAGCAATACTTCATAACGGCCTAATTTAAGTCTTCAAGCGTCAAAGGAATAGTCGGATTTGGCAATGAATGATCTAGTATACGAGTTACACCAATCCCAATTCCAATTGAAATAGGTAAGCTTGGCCCGCCGACTAACCCACCAAGTACCCCGCTCATGACAGCGACAATTAGGTCACGGGAATCTTCTGTATAAATCGTGGGATCCAAACCAGTTTTGTTCGCTGACGGTGGCGAAGGGAAAGGTCCACCGTATAGATCGCAGCAAGCAGGATCTATCGAATAAAACGCTGGGACGACCACGGGTCCACTTGGTGTCAATACAATTCGGAATTTTGGTCTGGTTGTGATTCCTTGATTGGATTGGCCAGCTGCACCACTTGGACTTTGCGCCCCTCCCGCTGACCCAACGCCGCCACCAACTTGTCCGCTGCCAGTAAAATCCTTCACCATCACAGGGCCGCCGCCGTTCATCAGGCTGGCAGTCAGGATTGAGGCGGATTGACTTTTTTCTGGTTGCCAAATGGTACCCAGCCCATTGGTCACAACGTGATTTTCTGTTCCAGTGCCAAGGGTGCTCCACGAATAGCTGTAAGCCTTGCTCGCATCCTCATGGGAAATCGTGTTGCTGCACGTGCAACCAACGATCCGGCTCGCATGCCCGCCCGGATCACTCCCGTTGATCGGATCATTGCCCGCATAGGCATATCTGTTGATATCCACCCCCGGCAGGGTCGGGTCCCAGGTGTCTGGCGACAGGAAGCGCCCGAGCTTGGGGTCGTAGTATCTGGCGTGGAGATATTGCAGGCCGGTTTCGGCGTCGAACCTTTCGTTGATGTAGCCCTTGCCCTGCGGCACGGTGAGGCCAAGGGCCGTGATGGGCATGCCGAAGGGTGCATAATCATGGGACTGGTTGGCCACGGCCTGGCCCACTGGCGCAAAGCTCACGCGGATGGAGCCCAGCCCGTCATGGGACTGGAACGACGTGAATGCACCCACCCGCTTCACATCGCCATGGATGTTCGTGCTCCACAGGCCGGCGGGGTTGGCGGGATCGACCAGAAGCTCATGGTCACCGCCCAGATACCAGGAGGTGGCCGAGCCCCCGGACGAAGTGACCTTGCGCGAGCGCTCGCCATCGGGGCCATACTGGAAGGTTGAGGTCGACCCTTGCGAGGTGATCGACACGGGGCGGTTTTCGGCGTCGTAGGTGAAGGAGCGCGCTGGCGTGGGGCCTGCACCATCGGGGTCATAGCTCGTGGTGTTGCCATTGGCATCGTAGGTCGCTGGCCACCCCGCAGATCGAGAATGCTCCTCGATGCGGCCGTAAGCCGGTCAAAGCCATCGAACGTAAAGTTCTAAAGAATTTACTTATTTGTCGGTCGATGCAGTGTTTTTCATACTGGGCCAATCAGACGAAGATCATGCTCTGTCACAATAGTTGAGATTATCTGCAAAAGTTCGTCGGGTCCGCCTTCTGGGAAATGCACCCAAGCCAAACATCTACCATTTCTATACTCAAGAAATTTGCTGGCAGATTCTTGATTTGAAACTTCGGGCTGGTATCTATGAATCTCGCAAAATGAAAGAAAGTCCGAGACCAAGAATTCTCCATCTTGAATTGCCATTTTCAAATTTTGAACACCAGCGTGATCCGGAATAGAATATAGCCCAATGACGACATCACTCGGAATTCCGAGAATATGGCATTTTTCCGCGAAGTCTTTCCCAAAACCATCAGACAAAAGTTTGCCAGGTTCTGACCAAATTTCGTACTCCGTGACGCGCTTCATACTGAAAAGACCTTCTTACTGCGGAAAGCGTACTTTAATATTCTGTTTGCCGGGAGGTCGCGAAATATGCACAGTCGGCAACCCAGTTGTAGTTGAAATATGCACCCCTGCGATGCTCCCGTCAGATAATAACTTTTGCCCGTTTCCGGTAAGCGTACCCGGCAATCCGTCTAGGGTCGACTGAGCATCTCCACTGTCACTGACATATTGGCCTGCCTTTACGCGACCCCTTGAATCCGTCTCGTTTGGCAAACCATTAACTAAGTCGTTCACGGCTTGGTCCGCCGGATCAGCGGTCGGTGGTGTTGTTCCGCTATCGGCTGCGTCATCATCGCCGGGTGTGGATGGCAAGTTGTACCAATCTATGCCAGCGGCAATGACTACAATACCTACTGCAGCAGCGCGCACATATGGATGAAGTTTGACCGCATTCGTAAGCAAGAGGGGTAGCGCCAGTGAGCTTGAATCTGCCTTGCGCTCATTGTCCGAAAGATCACCCCCATCACTTCCCCCGTCACTTCCGACATCACTGCCGCCATAGCCATTGCCATTGTCAGTACCAGTTTCATCTCCACTGCCGCCAGTGGCGACACCTGTCAGTGTGGTCGGGGTGGACGGACTGCCGTCGGGATTGTTGGGATTGTTGGAACCGTCGCTGTTGATGCAGGTTATGCTGCCGCCGCCACAGTGCCCCAACGGATCGCTGCCATTGATCGGATCGTTCGCCGCATAGGCATATCTGTTGATATCCACGCCGGGCAGGGTCGGGTCCCAGGTGTCCGGCGAGAGGAAGCGGCCGAGCTTGGGATCGTAGTATCTGGCGTGGAGATATTGCAGGCCGGTTTCGGGATCGAAGCGCTCGTCGATGTAGCCCTTGCCCTGCGGCACGGTGAGGCCAAGGGCCGTGATGGGCATGCCGAAGGGTGCATAATCATGGGACTGGTTGGCCACGGCCTGGCCCACTGGCGCAAAGCTCACACGGATGGACCCCAGCCCGTCATGGGACTGGAACGACGTGAATGCACCCACCCGCTTCACATCGCCATGGATGTTCGCACTCCACAGGCCAGCGGGGTTGGCGGGATCGACCAGAAGCTCATGGTCACCGCCCAGATACCAGGAGGTGGCCGAGCCGTTCGTTTTCCGTGAGCGCTCGCCATCGGGGTCATACTGGAAGGTCGAGGTCGACCCTTGCGAGGTGATCGACACGGGCCGGTTTTCGGCATCGTAAGAGAAGGTGCGCACCTGGCCCGGCCCTGCACCATCCGGGTCATAGGTCAGCGTATTGCCATTGGCGTCATAGGTCGGAGCAACGCTGCAGATGGACGACGGTGCATGAGGCCCGCCCCACGTCTGCCCAAGCGGACGATTGTACATCTGCCCCGTGCCATAACTCATATTCGGGTTCGCCGCACACAGCGCCGAGTTATAAGTCATGTTGTCGGCAGCATCATAGGCATATTGGAACGTGCCAGCCTGACTGGACGATCCCGTCAGGCGGTCAAAGCCATCGAAGGTGTAGCTCCAGTAGCGGGGCTGGCTGGCACCGTCGGCGATGTTGGCGTTCACGATGCGGCCATCAGCACGGATCAGGTGATTGGTGGTGGAGACGGGTGTCGCGCCATTGTTCTGGGTGATGGCAGTCTGGTACAGGAAGCCCCGATCAGAATCATAGAGATACTGCACCTTGCGCCCGCCATCATAGCTCACCTGTGTGGGCTGGCCCCAGCTGTTATAGGCAATGTCGGAGATGAAGCTGTTGGGCTCGGTCGCACTCGTCACATTGGCGTTGTCGATGGACTTGAGACGACCCGCCGCGTCATACACATGCAAGCCCGTCCACAAGCCGTCGGCCATCTGGCGGCGGCGCAGGGAGCCGCTTTATCGACGAGGGCTTATAGTCCTATTACATGCAGTGTCACTGTATTTCCACCGTATTTCTTTGTCGAGTGTCACCATATTTCTTGTGTCGTGCCATCCAAATTTGCGACCAGCAAGAATTCGCATTCAGCAAAATCAATTTTTTCAGTTGTTGCAAGTTTAAATGTTGTGTCAAGTACAGCTACAACACAGGTGTCAAATGCTTGGACTCTAGTGTCCAGCCTATAGAATGGCAAATAGGTGTCTCCGCGTCTAACAGCAACAAAGCTGTAGTCTGAGTAATCTGCAATTTTGAGGTCGTAACCCAATATTGGCAGGAAATTGCGCCAGTCGTTAGATGCGTGGATGTTTTCGATTACGAAACCCCTGAAGATTCCATTCGCTGCAATATCCCATTCATCGTAGTTGTTTGGTTCTCGCCAGCGAATTCCGAGTTCATCGGCGATTAGCGCGAGTGCACAAAGAGACTTCTGGAAGGCTTTGATCAATCCGCTAATTTGAATAGTTGAGTCAATTTCCATTTTTAGTTTAACCCCATGACTTCATCGAAAAGATCCAATTCTCTCTTTGTGGGCGGTCTTTTTGGACCAAAACCTACGCCTGGAATAACTTCTTTCACGCGATCGGGGGTAATATCACGTATAACTTGTCCTTTGTCGTTAGTGACGAAAATGCGGTCACCTGTACTTGGAATAGCGCTATTGGGCTTTCCGGTTAAGTTTTTTACATTTTCACCACTCCTCCCTCCGGATAAGGGCGGCTCATCGGGCCTAGGGGTTGGATTTACTTCCCCCGCCGGATTGGCCGTTGGCGGCGTCGCGCCACTGCCGTTGTTGGCTGCGTCGTCGTCGTTTGGCGCGGATGGCAGGTTGTACCAGGTCGAAGCAGCAGCAACGACAGCCGCCGCAACCGTTGCGGCACGCACATACGGATGAAGCCTTGCCACATTGGAAAGCAAAAGGGGTAACGAAAGTGAACTTGTGTCTGCGTTAAGCGTGTTGTCGCTGAGATCTCCACCCTTGGTGCCGCTGTCATTGCCGTTCCAGGTTGTGTTGCTGGTATTATCGTCGTTATTATCACCGTTCCCTAGGATCGGATCAACGGTGGAATTTCCAGGCGAAGTTGGGTCAAAGACCAAATCACCGTCGTCTCCAAGATTGTCATTGCAAGTGAGGCAATGGCTGTGCCCCAACGGATCGCTCCCGTTGATCGGATCATTGCCCGCATAGGCATATCGGTTGATATCTACCCCCGGCATGGTCGGGTCCCAGGTGTCGGGCGACAGGAAGCGGCCGAGCTTGGGGTCGTAGTAGCGGGCGTGGAGATATTGCAGGCCGGTTTCGGGATCGAACCTTTCGTTGATGTACCCCTTGCCCTGCGGCACGGTGAGGCCAAGGGCCGTGATGGGCTGGCCGAAGGGTGCATAATCGTGGGAGAGGTTGGGCCCCGCTTGCCCCTCGGGCGCAAAGCTCACGCGGATGGACCCCAGCCCGTCATGGGACTGGAACGAGGTCAGCGCGCCCACCCGCTTCACATCGCCATGGATGTTCGTGCTCCACAGGCCGGCGGGGTTGGCGGGATCGACCGTGAGCTCATGGTCGCCGCCCAGATACCAGGAGGTGGCAGAGCCCCCGGACGAAGTGACCTTGCGCGAACGCTCGCCATCGGGGCCATACTGGAAAGTTGAGGTCGACCCTTGCGAGGTGATCGACACGGGGCGGTTTTCGGCGTCGTAGGTGAAGGAGCGCGCTGGCGTGGGGCCTGCACCATCGGGGTCATAGGTCAGCGTGTTGCCGTTGGCGTCATAGGTCACGGGTGTGCCGCAGATGCTGGTGGGTGCATGGGGGCGCGTGCCCACGCCGCCGCCCTGGCCTGGCAACGCTCCATTGAAATCGGGATAGACCAGCTGACCCGCCCCCGCACAGAGGCCTGTGTTCATCGTCATGTTGTCGGCAGCATCATAGGCATATTGGAACGTGCCAGCCTGACTGGACGATCCCGTCAGGCGGTCAAAGCCATCGAAGGTGTAGCTCCAGTAGCGGGGCTGGCTGGCACCGTCGGCGATGTTGGCGTTCACGATGCGGCCATCAGCACGGATCAGGTGATTGGTGGTGGAGACGGGTGTCGCGCCATTGTTCTGGGTGATGGCAGTCTGGTACAGGAAGCCCCGATCAGAATCATAGAGATACTGCACCTTGCGCCCGCCATCATAGCTCACCTGTGTGGGCTGGCCCCAGCTGTTATAGGCAATGTCGGAGATGAAGCTGTTGGGCTCGGTCGCACTCGTCACATTGGCGTTGTCGATGGACTTGAGACGACCCGCCGCGTCATACACATGCAAGCCCGTCCACAAGCCGTCTGCCATCTGGCGGCGCTTCAGCGAGCCATCGGGGTAGTATTCGACGTTCAGGGTGCGCGATGCCCCGTTGATGCCGGCAAAAACCTGCGACGTGACACGGCCCGCGATATCATAGGCGAAAGTTTGGTCGCCGGTCACGGTGCCTGCGACTGCGCGCACAGTGTTTTTCAATTTGCCTTTGCCATTGGCAGCGTTGTCATAGGCATTTGCCGTGACTTCCCCACCTTGTGGTCCATTCGAAGGTATCGTCTTGGAGGTGACGCGGCCCAGCGCATCATAAGCCAGCGATGTTGTGATCGAACGGGCGTCTGTCTGCGTCAGCAGACGGCTGTTCTTGTCATATGTGTAGTTCCAGGTGCCAAGGTCCGGGTCCTTCACCTGCGTGCGGCGACCAAGCTGGTCGAAGGTGTAGGCCCAGGTGTTGGAGGCGGGATCAGTGATGTTGGTGATCTGGCCGACACGGTCGGGAGAGTATGTCGTAACTTGGTCTGTACCGTTCGATTTGATGCGGCGAACAATCTGGCCAAAGGCATCGTAAGCAAACTTGACAGAAAGATTGCGCGTGTTGGCGCTGCGCCACCATGTTGAGGCAAAACCGGTGTTGTTATTGGAGAACGCTTCGTCTTGCTGCGTGACGACCAGCAATTCCTGCTTGGAATTGACAGGCGCATTGGGGAGGGCCAACTCATAACTGGTCGTGCGCTTGGTACCGTCGGGATTGCTCGTCTGCGTAGGACGTCCTAGGTCATCGTAAAGGGTTGCGGTGTATTTGATTGATGATTCCGTGGACAGACGCGGTGTCGAAACACGATAGAGTTCGCCGCGCGGATGATAGTCGGTCAGCACTTCCACTGTGCCACCGCTCGATGCAGGCGAAAGGGTTTTGTAGGTGCGGCCAAAGCCATCAAAATAAGTGGTGGTGGATATCTGTGCGAATGCGTCCGTCGGCGCGCGAACCGATGTTACGACATTCTGAGCAAGCGGATTGCCGAGAGCATTGTAGGCAATATTTGTGATGTCATCGCCAGGCTTGGTGATTTTGGTCGGACGGCAGAATAAGTCGTATCCGTAAGTAGTCTCCTGCCCATTGAGATCAGTGGTGGTCTGCGGCTTTTGGCATACGTTATCATTGGTTTGGCTCAGGATGTAAGTGAAAGCCGCGTTGGCCTGAGGCAGTGTCGTTTGCGTCAGCAACAGCTTACTGGCGTCATAGGCATAAGTTGTGACATTGTTTTCGGGATCTTTGCGGGTGAGAATGTTGCCAACTGAATCGTATGTCCGCACCTCACTGGCATAGGCGGTTGTAGGCGCACTGACTTGATAGGAATTGATCGTCGTTGGCGCGCAGGCACCGGAGGGACTCCCATAAATGAACGCCTGCTTTCGGTCAAAAATCGTCGAGTATATACTTTCCGGGTTATTGTTGGGCCAATTGTTGTTGACGGATGCGACCGTTTTGACCCTGGGACAGAAGGTAAAATTGGTTAGGTTTTCAGTGTATCCGGTGTTGATGTATGTGGTGTCACTGGGGTCGAGGTCTGTCAATGGGCCAAGCGCGCCGTTCGTCACAAGGCCGCTTTGAATTTCTGCCGTCAGGTTGCCATAGGTGGTAATGTTCGTGCCCGACACATAGTTGTCATAGGCAAACCACGTGAACGTTTCCTTGTATGTGCCAAGTGGTTTATAATTCCCCGAACTGTCCATGTACTCGCCGAGGTAGTCAGTGCGAGCCTGACTAAGGCACCGTTTCGGAAAGTTGCTGTCCACGCCAAAGCCAAAGCGTGCTCCGGAAACAACTTTGTCAGTGTCATCATAGTTGGCAATTTGCGAAGGTCGCCCTGCGCAATGCAAATTCTGCGCGTAGAAAGTTTCGGTCTTGACGTTCGGTCCAACGCCACCCGCCGCACCGGTGCCAATCAAGAAGTTGCCGCCGCGTGTTTCTGTGATTTTGGAAAAACCCAAAAACTGACGTTCAATCGCGTCCCATTTTCCACTTGCGTACGAAAACGATACAGAGAGCTGGTTGGTGAGATTGTTGCTGCCGGGTTGACCGGTGCGTGTGACCTGTTGCCCAGCAGTGTTCTGCTCCATCTGGGTGTAACTATTGACCAGCCACATCGGCACCGGGAGTTTCGTACCGGATGTACCAATGGCTTTTTGATAGGCTACATTGGCCATCGCAGCGCCAAGCGGTGCCTTGAATGACGTCATGAGGTCGGGTGGTGCTGACGATCCCGAACCAGCAGCAAAGATTCCATTGTTGCGTTGCATGTTGACGCCATCGGAACCATCAAAAAGATCGGTCAGCCCGTCGCCGTTGAAGTCCGCAACATATTCCTGGGAGAATTTGGCAGAGGGGTTTGAGGTGACGCGCGGCCGGACCAATCCGGCATCTTTGTAACCAGCCGGCGTGTTGCGGACCATCCTATAGGCCCTTTTTGTCGTATCATTCGGCCATTGCTGCGCTGTGTAGACAAGGATGTCACTCAATCCATCGCCGTCAAAATTACCGAACACGACGTTCGACTTGCCCGCAGCGGCTCCTGTGTTGCTCAGGCTTGCCGCGTTATAACCGGTGCCGAGATTCGCCACTCCGGTTTCATTACTGGAATTGATACTGGGGGCAACAATTTGGTACGCATTGCCCAAATGAAAGGCGAAGCCGTCCGTTACGTAGGGCTCGATGAATATCTTCGTGTTCGAATAATCCGCTCGCACCGCGACAATATCGGTGATGCCGTCGCCATTGAAATCAGTCGAGTAAGCTCCTGCCGTATTCAGATTGCGGGACGGTGGCCCCAAAAATACAGGGAATGACAGCCGCTTGTTGAATTTAGTTCCTTTCGAAACATAGATCGTTACTGTGTCGGTGCCACTGCTGACAACATGTTTGGTGATATCCATTCGGCCATCGCCATTGAAATCCCCTAAATCGTAACGTAGCGTGTCGCTGGCAGTACTGAAAGACTCAAGTCCTTCGCCCGTCGCCCAAAGAACTGGTGCGGCAATTCCATTCCCGAGGTCACTATAACTTGCGGAGTACATTTTCTTGTTGCGCGTAAAGAACTCAGCCCGGCCATTGCCGTCAAAATCAGCGCCAAAGAGAATGCCGCCGTCGAGTATGGCAAGGCGGTTCGTAGACGAAATGGGGTTGGTAAGATTCCTGATTTGACCACCGCCAAATGCGTTGCTGATTTCGTTATAGCTTCGTGCAACGAATTGTCCGTTGCTATAGGTGCAAGCTGATGGACAGCCACTTTCAGTCCAGCGCATCTCGACAATCTGGTCTTGCCCCGTACCGTAATAGTCGGCAACCGGAGCATACTCCCTTTTCATCGTGCATTCGGAAGCGCTCAATATCATAAAATCTTTGGGATTGAATGAACTTGATCCCGTGTTGAGATACATGCGGCTCTGACAAGAACTGCCACTCAAATAGGGCGTCACATAGAAATCCGGAGCGAGCCCATCGCCATTGAAGTCACCGGTCAGATGTGGTTTTGCCTGAATAATATCGAGATTGGCCTGGGTCGTGAACCAAGTTTCGTCGGTGAAGCTGGGTTGTGCAGCATCCGAGTAGGTCATCGTGTAAGGTGGCAGCGCTGTCCCGTCTCTACCCTTTTGCGTTACAGCTGTAATGCGTGACGCACTTGTCATAAGACCGCCAGTCGTCACTCCGTTGTCGTATGTGATCTCATAAGAGCGCAGATTGGTAGCCATTCCGATGGTCGAACCAGCTTTGATCCGAATGGCGTTCAGTCGTTTATTTGCGGTTTCGAGGAAATTCGAAGCTGAATTGTAGCCAGTAGCAAACGTAGGATTATCTGGCCTTGCGCCATACTCAAACTTGATTTGACCAACTGAAGCCGCCGATCCGCTATTGTTATAATTAATCTCCATGACGTAGCAATAACGTTGAATCGTGGCGTTCGGGCATTCCCATGTGTATTTGACCGAATTGCCCCACAAGTCCTTTACCTCACTCAGCGTCCAACGAAACGTCAGCACCGCTCCTCGCCAGCTTTCACCGGGCGCCGTGAAGACGAATCGTGTTCCATCTTTATTGGTAACAGTCCAAGTGTTGGACGTTGTGTCTTGAAATATTTTTTGGTACGTTTCGTACCGTGCTGTCCAGTTTCCACCAGCGAGACATGACGGCGAAGAGCTCCCGGCTGGGACAGCCGAGCACGGCATCAACTCCTGCCCGTCGAGAATAAACTGATCAGGATTAAAGTCGACTATACCGTATGCCGGGTTACCTCTCCCACCAGTCTGGGTTGCTGGCGATGCACTTCCCGAGACCCGCTGAATGTAAGATACGCCCCCCATGCTCCAGCCGATTCCAAGGCTTCCGTTGGGGGCCGTAATGCCGCGAACCGTTCCTGCTGAATCATAGTCAAGCGAGAGTTTCGGTTCTAGTCCCCTGAAATAGGGAACTTCAATCGGGATCGATTTGCGGAAGCTGCCGTTCCAGGCCGTGAAAGACGGCGTCACACTGGAGTCACCCGCCGATTGCGCAATGGTCGAAACGCCAACTTCATCTACCGCCTTACTCGCGAGGCATGACGCCATGAGCCCGGCGAGCACAACGAGAACACGCGCTATTGCTGAACGAAAACCAGGCGCCATGGAATCCTCCCCAAGAATATGCAATTCAATGCTGATTGAAATATTTTTCGTTGCAAGTGGCAGGTTGCAAATCCCGCAGCTTATCCACAACTTAAAATGCAGTTTGACGGAACATTCAATTGGTGAGAACCTCGAAGCATTATCGGGATTAAAGCCATGCGGTTCATCACACTCGCACTTGTCATCATTGCTTCAATATCGAGCGCAGATGCGACACCAAGAAAGCCCAAGAATTTTGACATGATGAGTGCCCGCTCGCCAGTGAAGTTCATTTACTACACATTCATGGATCAGAAGTCAGGGGAACTTGTCGAAAAGAAACTTTTGGCAAAAAAAGTGGGCAAAGACCGCAAGTTTGGCACTGGAAAAGTTGACGAGGCGGACATCCCAACGGAACTCGCTGACGATCAATGCATCGTCAATGTCAGGTTCGAACTCCAGGATGGCTCTATTGTCGAGCAAGCTAACTTTGATGTTTGTTCGACGGATGAAATCCTAATTGAGTAATCGAGTCGGCAGCCAATCGCGTGTCTGTTCATCCGCTCTGCGAAACAGAGCAACACATTGTTGATCGAGTCCTACCTTTTTTCTGCTCGAAGGAACTCAACCTTTGGCCGATATTTATCGTTGTCGACGCCGAAGGGGCACAATGGACCTAACCGCTACAGGGTCCATTTTGGGCTCTGACGCACATTTGATGATCATGCGTGCGCACCGATCACTCGCGCTTCGAGAAGATCGAGTTTGCCCCGGCCATACATCTGACGCTTGACGAGCTTGAGCTTGGTGATCTGGCCTTCAGTCTGGCCGTTCGACCATGGCGAGGTGATGGCGAGTTGAACAGCAGGCTTGTCCTTGATAATGCCATTTGCGAATGACGCGACCAGGCTTGTGGCTGCATGGCTGATCCAATCGTCGAGTGGTCCGGCCTGCTTGCGGCGAAGCATGTCATGGAATCTGGCGACGATGTCGCGAGCTTCCAGGAGATCGGGCACGCGCTGTTCGACGGCGGCAACGGTGACGGATTGGGCCTTCGTCAGGCTGTCACGCTGGATCGTGAGCAGACGCGCGATCGTGCGGGCCGCCGGCGCATGAGCAAGGCCCGATTGCGCTTTCTCGGCACGCCTGCGGCGCGTCGCCCATTCGCTGACGACCCTCAGGCTTCCGGCAAATCCGGCATGCCGCAATCGCCGCCAGAGCTCTGTTGCATTACGCAGTCCGGCTTCCCATTGCGCTTCAAGCCATGGCAAGTGCGGTTCAAGCGAGGATTGCCTGACGCGGAAGATATCGTTTCGCTGCCCGCGCAGGATGTTCCGGATCAGCGCCCGGCTGTAGCCCGTGCGGCGAACGATCTCCTTGATGGACGTCCCCTCTGCCGCCAGTCCGAGGACCGCCCGATTGGTTTCTTCGCGGCGCAAGTATCCCTCGTATTGCAGCCGCTCCGCAGCAGTCAGCAGTTTGGGGTTGATGGTGGCCGCGCCAATGGCCCTGCGGACTTGGCGCATCGACTTGCGCACCGCATCGAGGAAGGCATGGCTGGCATTCTCCATGAGATGCCAGCGGTCAGCAACCTGATCGGCATGCGGCAAGCTCAGGCTGATCGCCTGGCCATAGCCGCCGCCGCGGTCACGCGCGACAATCTTGATCTGCGGCTGTGCCGCCAGCCACGCTCCGGCCGTTGCAGGTTCGCGGTCAGGCAGCAGCGCAATCGTCCTTCGCCGCTCCAGATCGCACACGATGGTGCCGTAGCGATGATTGCGGCGAAAGGCCCAGTCATCGATGCCGATCACATGAGGCGGGGGATGAGCGGTGCGTCCACGCCGCCGGACCGCGCGCAACAGCGTGTCATTACTCGCCAGAAAGCCGAGCCGCTTCACAAATCGCTGGGCTGGACGACCTCCGAGAGCAAGTCCGAGGTGATAGATCAGGCAATCGAGTCTTGCAGTCCGGCGCGCATGCGGCTGCAGCGCGTCAAGGCCAAACCGCTCGGCGAAGATTCTGCGCGCGCAATGCGCTGCTGTACAGACAAAGCGGCGGACCGTCAGGCGCAGTTCGATCTTTTGCCGCAGCACGGCAGATCAGTGACAGTTCTGACATAGCGGCTATGAACCCGAAATGACATGACACCACATGCAGGACAAGCACAGCCGCGTGATGTCGGCTGCGCGCAAATGATGATTGCACTCCCTTCTTCATGAACTGCTTGTGCAGCAATTCCGGCAGGCAGCAAATCAGAAAGCCTCAACGTCGTTCTCATGGTGCTGATTCTCCTTCGAAAACCAGACCGTTCGACTCTCAAACATCATCAAAAGTGAGTCAGAGCCAATGTTCAATGCTTATTGACAAGCAACCCAATCGACGTAGCTCACCGGACGCTTACGGGCAAACTCGATCTTCTCGAAGCGCGAGTGATCGGTGCGCACGCATGATCATCAAATGTGCGTCAGATCCGACGGGGGGGCGACCCCTCGCTCTCGCAAAAGCGAATTGTTAACGCGCCGGTCGGCATCGGGACCCACGCCGTTTCATATTCAGCTGCCCAACCGCACTACACGAACAAGAAGTCGTTGGCGACCAGTGCCGACTTGTTCACACCGGTGAGCGTGATCGTATCGGTCGCAGTGATTGTGATGACTGCATTGCTGCCGACTTGAGCAGTTGCTGCCAAGACCTCGGCAAATGTGTCGAAGTTGGTTCCAAGCGACAGCCGGATCGCGTCAGTCAGGGCGCTTCCGGCCTGGAAGTCCGAGATTCGATCTTGGCCAAAGCCCGGCGCGAAGACGAAGGTGTCATTGCCTGATCCGCCGTTCAGGAGATCATTTCCAGCGCCACCCGTCAGCGAGTCGTTCTCGGTATCGCCATTGAGCGTGTCTGCGCCATCACCGCCGTTGAGAATGTCAATGCCAGCGTTGCCGTTCAGGATATCGATTCCTGCATCGCCGAATGCCGTATCATTACCTGTCGAAGCGTTGAGTGTGTCGTTACCAGCTCCGCCATAGATCGCGTCGTTCCCAGCATCTCCGTTCAGGATATCAGTACCTGCATCACCATAAAGCGTGTCGTTGCCGTCAGATGCATTGATAATGTCTGCCCCATCGCCGCCATAGGCGATATCATCGCCTGCATTGCCATTGATGATGTCATTACCTGCATCACCATAGATAGTGTCATTGCCATCCCCCGCGTTCACAATGTCAGCGCCATCACCGGCATAGACAATGTCATTGCCGCCATTGGCGTTGATGATGTCGTTGCCTCCGAGTGCATAGAATGTCTCCGCACCAGCGCCGCCATTCAATATGTTTGCACCACTGGTGCCCGTGATTGTCGTGCCGCCTGCCACAACCGTCAGACTCACACTTGCTGTTGATGTCCCGCCGTTACCGTCGCTCACGGTGTACGTGAAGGAGGCAGTACCGGAATAGCCATTGGTTGGCGTGAACACAACGTTTCCAGCGTTGAGTACCACCGTGCCGTTGACCGCAGCCTGCGCAGACAGGATCGACAGCGTATTGCCGTCAATGTCAGTATCATTGGCCAGCAGCGAAGCAGCAGTGATCGTCAAAGCCGTATTGTTGGCAACACTCAGTGGCCCATCGTTCACAGCAAGTGGTCCGTCATTAACCGGAGTGATCGTCAATGTGAACACATCAGACGCCGAGAGAGCGCCGTCTGTTGCCGTGACCCGCACATCGAGAGTTCCGTAGTAGTTCGCGGGCGGAATTCCCGAAAACTGCCGGTTTGCTGTATTGAAGCTGAGCCATGCCGGAAGAATGGCACCCGAGGCCAATGTCGCAGAATAGCTCAAGGTGCTGTCAACATCGCTGAATGCACCGGCAGGCAGTGTAAAGCTGACTGCCGTATCTTCAGCAGAGGAGACAACACCCAAGGGCTGGTTCAGGACCGGTGCATCGTTGACCAGTGTGACTGTCAGAGAGAAAATGTCAAATGCCGTCAATACGCCATCCGACGCCGTGACTTTCACATCGATCAAGCCATTGAAGTTCACAGGCGGAGTCCCGTTGAAAGTCCCACTGGCCGCATTGAAGCTGAGCCAGGCAGGGAGAGCATCTCCGGAGGCCATCGTCGCAACGTAAGTCAATGTACCATCAACATCGCTGAAGGCTCCTGCTGGCAAGGTGAAGCTGACGCCAGTGTCCTCTGGGGATGACACGTCAACCAACGTCTGCACCAGAACCGGCGCATCGTTGACTGGTGTGATCTCCAGAGCAAAAGTATCAAAAGTCGACAGCGTCCCGTCCGAGGCCGTGACTTTCACATTCACTGTCCCCGCAAAGTTGGCGGGTGGTGTTCCAGTGAAAGTACCGGTTCCGGCATTGAAGTTCAGCCATGACGGCAGCGCAGAGCCATCCCCCAGCGAGGCCGATAGCGTCAATGCATTACCATCGACATCAAAGAACACCGGCTGCGGCAGCTCGAAGCTCAAAGCTCCATCCTCCGGAGAGGATGTGTCCGGAATGCTCACAGCAACTACTGGCGCATCGTTCACCGGCGTCACGGAGAGTGTAAAGACATCGGACGCTGAGTACGTTCCGTCAGAAGCTGTCAGCTTGACGTCGAATGAGCCGTTGAAGTCGGCAGGAGGTGTTCCGTACAGTGCACCTGTTGAAGCATTGACAGAGAGCCACAAAGGCAACACGGACCCGTCAGCCAGAGTTGCCACATAGCTCAACATGTCCCCATCCGGGTCGGTGAAGGTTGCGTTGGGAGGCGGCGTGGAAACATAAGCATCTTCATCTGACATATAGTCAGCAAGAGGCGCAGCCAAAGTCGGGGCGTCGTTAACAGGTGCAATATCGAGCACAAACACATCTGAGACCGACGCCTGACCATCCGAGGCGGTCACCTGGATAGATACTGGAGCATAGAAGTTCGATGGCGGTGTCCCGGAGAAGCTCCGGGTTGCTGCGTCAAACACCAGCCAGGTCGGCAAAGACTCGCCCGACGACAAGCTGGCCGTCAATACCAAGGCATCACCGTCGGCATCAGCGAATGCGCCGGCCGGAAGCACAAAGGTGACGGCCTGGTCTTCGAGCGAGCTGACATCAGCCAGCGCTTCCGCAAGCTTTGGTCCGTCGTTGACGGGAGTGATGTCCAAGGTCGCCGTGCCCGAGGCTGAAAGAACACCATCTGTCACGGTATAGGTGAATGTGGAACTCGTATCGTCATTGGCAGCTGGCGTGTAGCTCCACGAGCTATTGCCATTGTCAACCAGGTTTCCGTTGCCACTTGTGATCGCGAGCGACGTCACTGTCAGGGCCTGCCCTTCCTGCCCATCAGGATCAAGAGCTCCGGCCAGCAGTTCGGCAGAGGTGATCAGACGCGCGCTTGAATCTTCCGACACATCCGCCAAAGTCACGGCTCCGGCTACTGGAGCATCATTCACAGGTGTGACGTTCAGTGTGAATGTATCAGAGACTGACTGCGCTCCGTCTGTGGCCGTGACCATGATGTCAACGAGACCGTTGAAGTCCTGCGGTGGCGTGCCTGAGAATGTTTGGTTGGCCGCATTGAACGTCAGCCATGACGGGAGCGGCACACCTGAGGCAAGTGTCGCCGTGAGGACCAATGCATCACCATCAAGATCTGCAAAAGCACCAGCTGGCAGCGCGAAGTCAACACCAGCATCTTCTGGTGATGTGACATCCGGCAGCGCAATGTTCAGAACCGGTGCGTCGTTCTCTGGCATCACGGTGAGTGTGAACGCATCTGCGACAGACGCAGTTCCATCCGTTGCGGTGACTGTGACCTGAAGCGCGCCATCGAAGTTTGCGGGCGGTGTTCCTGTAAACGAACGTGCTACGGCGTCAAATACCAGCCAGGTCGGAAATGGATTACCAGATGCGATAGCTGCCGAAAGTGTCAGCTGGTCACCGTCAACGTCGCTGAATGCAGTCGCAGGGACGATGAAGTTGATCGCAAAATCTTCTGGGGACGTCACGTCGGTAAGTGCTTCGATTACCACAGGCGCGTCGTTCACTGGCGTCACGGCAAGTGTGAACGTGTCTGAAACAGATGCAGTGCCGTCCGACGCTGTCACTCTCAAATCAAGACTATTGGCGAAGTTCTCGGGGGGCGTGCCTGCAAAGTTCTGCGTCTGTCCGTTGAACAACAGCCAGGCGGGCAATGCTGACCCATCTGCCATGGTAGCCGCATAGGTCAACACATCACCGTTCGGATCGGTGAAGGAGCCGGAAGGTATCGTGAATTGCAATGCGACATCTTCAGCAGATGACTGATCGCACAATTGTTGCGCCAATATCGGCGACTGATTCAGACTTGGTTGCACTTGAATCTCGACGCGACCAGAGGATTCAGCACCCAACGCGTCGACGATGCGATAACTGAAACCAGCGGCCCCTGTAAAGCCTGCATCTGCCACAAACTCAATCGCCCCATTCAACAGCAACGTCGCGGTGCCACCGATTGAATCAACAACAGAAGCCACAGACATCGAGTCACCTTCAACATCAATGTCATTTTCGACGAGTTTCCCCGGCGCAATTGTCAACAATGCGCCCGCATTCACTGTGAAGCGGTCTGTCAAAGCGAGCGGAGCTAAGTTCGCTGTTTGCAACGCAGTCGATGCGATGTACGTGCGAGGCCACGTTGTTCCGTCGTCGAAGACAATTATTTCAATACCATTTGCTAGACCGGTTCGATTGAACTGATCCTCGATTGTTATTTGTTCGCCAGATTTCATCTTGACAATGAGTGTGGTGCGCTCCGCGACAAGCGTCACGTCTTGTGGCCCAACACCATGTAGAACTAGACTGTCAGCGTCAGAATCAGTTCCTGCATCGCTTGAGGGAACACTCAACAAGCTATCGCTGCCATCTCCCGACGTCCAAACATAGGTGTCGTCACCTACAGACTCTTCAATCTGATCTGCGCCCGTTCCGCCCTCAATGGTGTCGTTGCCTGCACCGCCCGAGAGCGTGTCTGCTCCAGATCCCCCAAGAAGTTGGTCGTTGCCGTCTCCTCCTTCGAGCGTATCGCGGCCACTTTCACCATAGACGACGTCATCGCCCCCAGCCCCATTGACAGAGTCGTCCCCGTTTCCAACGCGAACTTCATCTGCTTCAGCACTCCCCCTCAAGGTGTCGGCGTAATTCGAGCCTTTGAGAACTTCAAAGCCAGACAGCTGATCGCCTGTTGCCTCGCCGGACAGACCGAGGCCGAGTCCCAAGTCCACAACAACACCAGACAATGCCCCTTCATAAGACAGAGTGTCGCGCCCGGTACCACCGTCCAAGGCATCAGCACCTGTTCCACCAATGATGACATCATTACCTTCAGCGCCAGAAACCTGATCGTTCCCTGCAGACCCATTCAGCGTTTCATCGTTTGCCGAACCGGTAATGACGTCATGCAATCGCGTCCCCACAACAGACTCAATGTTGAGGATTTCAGCGATTTCGGAACCACCACTTGCCGTGCCTGCAGCAAGGTTGACAATGACAGCGCTCGTAACGCGGCCAAAGGCGAGCGCATCGTACCCGTTTCCGCCATCTACGACCGCATCCTGCTCACCTGCGACGAAGACATCGTTGCCAAAGCCACCATAGAGTGCATCAAGGCCAGCGCCTCCGATCATGATGTCGGAACTGTCACCACCAAGGATCGTGTCGTCGCCAGCGCCGCCATCAATTTTTCCACCAATTGAATCGGCTTGCAATTGATCATCGCCGCCCGAGCCAAAAGTCGCGGCCCTGACATCAATGTCGGATTGACCCCAGATTTCGCCATCAGCAAAGCGAATGCCTTGCAGCGTTGTGCCGTCATATGGCATCACCTCTGTCAGGAGGATTGTTTCGTAGCTTGAAAGCTCGCCCCAACTTACATTGATATGAATATCAGAGCGTAGCTCTCCAGTGAGCAAGCCCGTTGTAGGATCGAACGAGAGCGGAGCTGAGCCGTCTGTCGGTGGCAAGATTTCGTAGACAAACCTGTCAACAGCCGAGTTGACGAACATATTTGCTGGCAGATCATAGTCGACGGTGCCGTCGACAACCGGAAGTGTGATAAGCCTTGAAGCCACGAGAGACGAACTCGCGACGAATGGGACGACCCCGCCTTCGAGGGAGAATGAGTAGCCCCCGTCCACTTTGACCTCAATCTCGCTTAAGCCGTCGAGACCTGATCCAGAGAACTTCCAGGAACTGGACGATGTGTCAAAAAACAAGTTTAAGCCGTAAGGCAAACTCTGTCCGTCCGGCAACGACGCAGAGTAGTAGATCTGCGGTCCAAGATGAGAAACGGCGGACGGCATGCTGGGCAATACAACTTCAACCTTGTCCGTCTGAACGCCTGGGCGGAAAGTTTCGACGACCGGATTTCCATTGTCGTCGAGAATTGGATTTCCCTCGTCGTCGAGTAGAGGCACTTCGGTCGATGGCAGGAGGCCATTGAAGTAGTGCTGCGCTGTAATGACCTCTCCCGTATCTTTGATTCGGATCAGCAGGCTGTCACCGCGTTTCTCAAGCTGCACATCGCTGCTATTGATGTCTGCAAACTCAATGAATTCAATCTGCGATATGAAGTCGTTGCCATCACCATGAGAGTAATAAAGCGTGTCATCAGTGTTTTCACGCGCAATACCGCCAAACAGAAAATCACCCGTCGTATCAAGGCTTGTGCCGTGCACGAGGTCATCACCCTTGCCACCAATTGCCTTGAACGCAACGATTTCTTCCGAAGCGTCACTCCCGTAAGTGAAACCCTCTTTCCTAAAGTCTTCCCGACCCAAAACACTGCCGTCCGCGAACACAATCCACTCAAGCCCATCCATGCCCTGGACGTTTTGGTTGATGACCTTGATGAGGCTGTTAGTTGCGAGGTCCCGAACACCAAGATGCCAATTACCATAAAGTGCTGCATCACCTTGAGTACCGATGAATTGTTGTTCGTAAATGTACTCAAGCCGAACCTGAGAGCGGTTCAAGTCTTTCAGAAGTAGTGTGTCGACGTCAGACGAGGGGTCATAGCCATTGTCGAACGTCGACTTGTCAAATATTACGTCTGAGCCGTCGCCTGAACGGTAAATGTAGGTGTCCCACCCATTGTTGCCGAAGAGCTGATCGTTCCCCCTTTTTCCGTCAAAGGTGTCGTTTGCGTAACCGACATTACCGTCAGATTCTGCACCGTCAGCTGGATAGTCTACTGTACCTGACAAGCTGTCTTCGCTGTCAGAGCCGACAGTAACCGCGGCGCTTGCAAGCTCTATGCGGTTAAGAATATTTCCGTCATTATCGATGAGTGACTCAATGCCGTCGAGTCTAAGCGCGTCGAACTGACTTGAAATTCGAATGACTTCTTGGCCATCTTTGAAGTAGACGAGGTCCTTTGATCCTAACCCGTCAGGGCGTAGTTGAATTTCACTGGTCAGTTCGCTGAAAGACAAATCTCTGAGCTGTAGAACGTCGAAGTCGGAGCCTTGTTGTCTGTTGAAGTAGAAGTAGCCTGCAGTCCCGCCAAATCCTCCCTCAAAGTCGCCAGTTGTATAGCTGTCATCAATTCTGACGGGGCCATTGTCCATGCCATAGGTGTAGAGATCGCTCCCCAGCTTACCGTTCAGCACGAGGCTCACACTGCCCGCGTCGAATATCTCGGCAGACGCGCTGTAGGTTCCAAAACTACTCGTCACTACTCCATTGATTGAGTTTTGTTGCCCAAGAACAAATTGTGGATCGACAGACAGGCCTGCAATTCTTTCGGCAGCAATGACTGAAAGACCGAAGCCATTTTCAAAAGTGATGTGTTCAACGCCTGAAATCCTCAGGGAACCCGAGATACCCGGCCCAAAGGTAAGGACAGTCGCACCATTGTCTTGATCGAGGACAATCTCATCATAGTTGATCCCGACCAGCGAGACGTTGTCGACCTGCCCTTCGAGATCACTGATCCGATCGTTTCCGCCTTCACGGGTGTAGATATAAGTGTCATTCCCTTCGAGGCCGCGGAACAAATCGTCACCCAAGCCGCCAGAAAGTGTATCGTCAAGACTTGTTCCAACGATGATGTCGTTTGTTATCGAGCCTCCAAGCGCAATGGCGTCAAAAACGTCAGCAAAGGTGATTGTCTTGTCCCGGAAGATCAGCTCTTCAATACGACCAAGGGCTTCTGTCAATCCATCGGAGAAGTACCCTTTGACTCTGACAGAGTCGGTTCCTAGATCATTGAAATGAAGTAAGAGGTCAGCTCCATCTCTTGTGAAGCTAGCAGTCGCCGCATCACGATCGGGGAACAGTGCTTTGTCTTTGACGAGCTTGAACGCGTCCGCAAGGAAATTGTATTCTCTTCCTCGATAGATCGTCGATGCCGCATCAGCAACGCTAATGTCGACAATCGTATCGTTTCCATCACCGCGCAAGAACAGATACGAGTCGGTACCCACTCCTGCTGATACTGTGTCGTCGCCAGCGGCCGACCAGATTGCTGATCTTGGATCAAACTTGATTTCGCTGAATTCTTGATTGATGGAAAAGCTATAGAACGGGATTTTGTCTGACGTTACCGAAATCGTTTCACTCGCTTCTGTGCCAAGTGGAGAATTGCCTGATAGTGCGCGTTGGACGGCAAATTCCCGTAGTGCATTGTTGTCTATTTCAATGTACGAAGCGCGAATCCAAGTTTCGAAATCCTCCACATTCTGCGCAAACACGTCATTCAACATTCCGCGCAGCGTCGAAGAAAAAATGTCCAGATATGCGATAGCTTCTTTGTAGTCGGTCGGAAGAACTATGTCGAGAAACTTGCTGATGCTCGCAGGAGCAACAAAGGTGAGTTTGCCGCTGAGCTCTGATCTCGGTAACCAACTTAAACTCATAAACGGACTTAGGAATGTATCAAGAACCGGGTTTACTTCATCCAAAGTGGTAAAAGGCGTGGTTTCTGCGAACTGAGTGACAGAAGGCCATACTTGCGCAGCAAATTGCGCTACGTAGCGGTCAAG
Source organism: uncultured Alphaproteobacteria bacterium (assembly GCA_963819615.1). GTDB lineage: Bacteria > Pseudomonadota > Alphaproteobacteria > Rhizobiales > Aestuariivirgaceae > Aestuariivirga. The sequence continues at coordinate 84,024 of CAWFWW010000005.1, read as the reverse complement.
TATGTTTTGATACTGCCATTCAAATTCATAGGCGGCGTTTGGTCCAGGAGTGTTTGTTCCGGCGTTCACTCCTGCCGCTTGCCTAAATGTAAAGCCAAATAGTGCTTCGAGTATCTTGATGTGCTGCGGATTCATGAACTCCTCTGGCGTAACAGGTAAGCTTGCCGCTACTCCGCCGCCTCTTCCGCCGCCACCACCGCCGCCCCCACCAGGTCCACCAATAAGCGTACCCCAATCTATCTCTTCTGGAGGGAGGGTATTCGGGAATGATTGTATGTTGACTTCTGGACTTGTTATCCATCTGGTGAAGACTGCTTCAAATGCTGCTTTGAACTGTTGACCAGTCATTTGGGAAGCAGACAACACTAGATCCTTGACCATGTTCGCCAGAACTGGATCTAAAGTCATCACGTAGTGGAGATCTGGGATTGTGCCTTTTCCTGATAGCTGAGGCAATTTTAGCGCAAGGTCGCTGTACTCAAAACTTTCTGAAACAACCACCTTTGTGTCTTGTTTTGATGTCTGGAACCAGACATCGGCGACAGTTGTCTGATGCCCATCTTCATACGTTACTGCGCCCTTGTGAGTTACTTGGTTCCCATTACTGTCAAGTGCTTGAGATAAACTAGGGACCTGGGTTTCAATTGAAGCAATGCCCAACTGATCAAGCCTCACCAGCTCACCGGCATCTTGCTTGCCGTCGGAGTCAGCATCGCGCCAAACCCTTAGCTGCTGAAAGACGCTATCTGCGGCATCAATCTTGCCATCGGCATTAATGTCATAACCACGAAGCACGGAGAATCCATCTCTTGTGGGCGTGCCAAACAGTTCATATCCATGGTCAATGACCCCATCGTCATTATCGTCGCGAACCAACAGACCATCTTCGGGACCGACCCATCCCGTCCGTTCTCCGAATCCGTTGTTGTTAAGATCAAAATAAACCCACGCGGATTGAATCGAAAGGGTTTCCACGCCGTCACCATCAAGATCAATGATGAGAGGAGATACCCACGGTAAGTCAGAAAACTCTGAGGGGTCTTCATTCCCATCAGAGGGTTGTGGCACGTCTGGTGCAAATGGGTTAGGAAGATTTCTCAGGGCATCTCGCAAAGCCTCTTCCATTTGCTCCCATACGTCAGCGGCGACGTCAAGACCCGCCTCAGCGATCTTTCCAACTGCTCCAGGCAGCCAGCCAACAAAATCCCCGGCTGCACGCAGTCCACTCTTGGCCATTCCCGCCGCATCGGCCATCGCATCGAAAATTTCACGGCCATCACTAGGCGTGTAGTTTTGGTCCCTGAGATTCGACGCGTAGTCGTAGAACTCTTGTGCATTTGATATCTGATCATTAATTTTGATGGCTTTTTTAATTGCTTCGCCACCAGGCGGTAAAGGGATTTGCGAAACTGCCGCCTGTGCTGCGGACACCCCCGCGTCTGTGGCAGCTCCCCCGCCTCCAGAATTCTCAATTGCATTCATTGCGTCCGATAGCGTCGCCATGCCGTGCCCCCAAAAGCAAAAGTCGCAACACGACTATATATTGTATTTCGTTTCAAACACAACTGGAGCAAAGAGAAATTAACAACTTTTTGAAGGTTTCAGACTAACGAAATAGGCTTTAAAACTTGGCTTTCAATGGGACAGGTTACACCGCATGAGTAAAATATTGCTCTGTATAGTTACCACCGTGGTACTTGGAGCATGCTCTGCCCAAAGTGACAAGGCCCGAGCTCCTGGGACGGCACCCGAAGGATATTGGTACACAGGCGCTTCAGACTCTTGCACGTTTGATGGCGTTGTTTATCACATCGACAATAACACCATCACGCTAAATACCTTAAACTATGAAGCAGGCTTTTTTTCTTATATTCGGAGTACTCGCGGGCAGCAAGATCAGCTTATCTTGACCCTTACTTCCCTACTGGAATCGACTCCCGAACCAATCATTATCCACTTCTTGGACCAAGGTACTCAACTCACTCCGACTGCAGCCTTCTCAATTACCGGCGATCCTGTTGGGCTAGAAAAAATTTCCGGCTTGTTTACTTTGACGGAATGTTCAGATCCGAGTTGGTATGGTGCGTTAAAGCTGTTGGTGGGAATTGATACATCATACCTGCCAAACAGCAAACGGGAACCGATGCCTAAGCCATCTCAATAAGCAGGATGTCTGGGATCGCGCCTATTTCGAGAGAGTTGGGGCAAGGTAAATATGCTTGACAGCTTTGCGTAAGCCCAGAGCTGGCCCCGTTTATCTGAACAGATTTCCCGGTTTTATAAGTGAAGTTTCTGCGGTTGGTTAAGCCGCAGCCGGGAGCTGCAGCGGTGCGAAGTAGGCCTGATCGGGGGTTCTGCCGTCAAGGCCTTGGTGGTCTCCTTGTGTTGTAGAAGGTGAAGTATCGGCCAAGGCTGTCTCTTGCTTCGGCCACTGAGGCATAAGCCCTGAGATAGACCTCCTCGTATTTGACGGATCACCAGAGGCGCTCGACAAAGACATTGTCACGCCATGCACCCCGGCCATCCATCGAGATGGTGATGTTGCGGCTCGCCCCTGTGTGAGGGACGACGACGGCAACCACGGACGATCTGTCAGCGTGAGTGTTTCGATCCACGCCCCTGTGTGAGGGGCGACAACAGCCAGTGCCAGAGTCTAGCTAGCATGTGGGTTTCGATCCACGCCCCTGTGTGAGGGGCGACCAGACGCAGACAAAGAACAAATCAGACTGCTGCTGTTTCGATCCACGCCCCTGTGTGAGGGGCGACAACAACAATTCCGCGCACGGAGTAAATTTATAGGTTTCGATCCACGCCCCTGTGTGAGGGGCGACATGATCGGCCTGCCTCTTCAATTTCCAATACGGGGTTTCGATCCACGCCCCTGTGTGAGGGGCGACTGTCCAGACTGGTCCGAATCGACCTGTAGCGTGCTGTTTCGATCCACGCCCCTGTGTGAGGGGCGACGCGCCCAGACGCTCAATTGGCTTGATGAGTTTGTTGTTTCGATCCACGCCCCTGTGTGAGGGGCGACTCTCCGCTTGCAAATCAGTGAGGCCAATATGCACGTTTCGATCCACGCCCCTGTGTGAGGGGCGACTGAAGCTGTTGTTCACACTGGAGTTCATCCGGTTGTTTCGATCCACGCCCCTGTGTGAGGGGCGACGTGTCACCCGGTGTCCACGCCTCGATCCATGCATCGTTTCGATCCACGCCCCTGTGTGAGGGGCGACCTGCCCATGCGCACCAACGCAACACTTGATCAAGTGTTTCGATCCACGCCCCTGTGTGAGGGGCGACGTTGCCCCGCGACTGGTTCGAGATGCTGAAAAAGGTTTCGATCCACGCCCCTGTGTGAGGGGCGACTTCTGGTGGGAACTCAGTCTCGTGCCAATAGGTGTTTCGATCCACGCCCCTGTGTGAGGGGCGACGGGCGCGTGCCTTCTGTTCCCGCGCCACTGCACGTTTCGATCCACGCCCCTGTGTGAGGGGCGACCTCGCTGCCCTGTGGGCGATTCCGCATATCATGGCGTTTCGATCCACGCCCCTGTGTGAGGGGCGACGCGATTGGCATGTTGCCCTGCCCACTGTTCAAGGTTTCGATCCACGCCCCTGTGTGAGGGGCGACGGCCACACAGGGCATGGCGGTTATCGGATTTGTCGTTTCGATCCACGCCCCTGTGTGAGGGGCGACTCGTGCGCGTCATAGGACTGCGGTGTCACGCCATTGTTTCGATCCACGCCCCTGTGTGAGGGGCGACCCCACAGCATCGGTGTTCCGCCGCGTGATTTTCGCGTTTCGATCCACGCCCCTGTGTGAGGGGCGACGGCTGCGACTGGCGAGTTTGACAGTGCAACGCATGTTTCGATCCACGCCCCTGTGTGAGGGGCGACGACACCGCCTGCCGCCGGAACGCCCGCTTATGTGTTTCGATCCACGCCCCTGTGTGAGGGGCGACCTGTGCCGACGCCAGATTGCGAATCCTGCAAAAGTTTCGATCCACGCCCCTGTGTGAGGGGCGACATTTGACGCCATTCTGGTCGCCCCACGCCTGAATGTTTCGATCCACGCCCCTGTGTGAGGGGCGACAAATGAGCGTTGACAGTCTCGAAAATGCGGCATAGCTTCGATCCACGCCCCTGTGTGAGGGGCGACAAAGCGCTCACGTTGATGGCGGGGTGATGGCGATGTTTCGATCCACGCCCCTGTGTGAGGGGCGACTCCATCCATCAGCGCGAATTTCAGGTGATCATGGTTTCGATCCACGCCCCTGTGTGAGGGGCGACAATTTCGATGACCGCATCGAAATTAATCTTGGTGTTTCGATCCACGCCCCTGTGTGAGGGGCGACTCGAACAACCCGTCGACTTGGCTCATGGTCACCGTTTCGATCCACGCCCCTGTGTGAGGGGCGACGCTCGAACCTCTGGGCTGGTGCATTCGCAAATATCCCGTTTCGATCCACGCCCCTGTGTGAGGGGCGACACGGCCATGCTGGGGCAGGCCAACATTGCGGAGTTTCGATCCACGCCCCTGTGTGAGGGGCGACTCAATTGTGTTGCTGGCCAGACTGTGTACGTAGTGTTTCGATCCACGCCCCTGTGTGAGGGGCGACGCCAGAAAAATCACCGGGCCCGTCGTGTTGCAGCGTTTCGATCCACGCCCCTGTGTGAGGGGCGACTCTCGTATTGAGGGTGTCGATATTTTTGAACAGTCAGTTTCGATCCACGCCCCTGTGTGAGGGGCGACCTCTCTGTCATCAGGCCGGGGATCGCGATAGCCGTGTTTCGATCCACGCCCCTGTGTGAGGGGCGACGCGATGTTTGCAGGGCGGCAACCAGGGTTGCGAGGGTTTCGATCCACGCCCCTGTGTGAGGGGCGACCATTGACGCCATGACGCCGGAGGCGCACGACCAGATGTTTCGATCCACGCCCCTGTGTGAGGGGCGACTTTAAGGCCAAGTGCCTTGCAAACATCGTTACCTATGTTTCGATCCACGCCCCTGTGTGAGGGGCGACAATCCCCCCAAGGTATTGGGCAAAGCTGATTGACGTTTCGATCCACGCCCCTGTGTGAGGGGCGACTTCCAGATGAACCAACCAAGTGTCATCGATGCGGTGTTTCGATCCACGCCCCTGTGTGAGGGGCGACAGGAATCGGGTGGTGGTTGATACGGAGGCTTGAAGTTTCGATCCACGCCCCTGTGTGAGGGGCGACATCTTACTCCATGTTCGACTATCATAACTCGTTAGTTTCGATCCACGCCCCTGTGTGAGGGGCGACATCATCAGGCGTGCCACCTTGTTCAATGACGGCGTTTCGATCCACGCCCCTGTGTGAGGGGCGACACTGATTTTAACGGTGAACCGCCGTATGTCGGATGGTTTCGATCCACGCCCCTGTGTGAGGGGCGACTAGGCTTGCTCGTGTCGGATACACCGATGCAATTGTTTCGATCCACGCCCCTGTGTGAGGGGCGACGGTGCCGGATGGGCCGGGGTCTGGTGATGATGCCGTTTCGATCCACGCCCCTGTGTGAGGGGCGACAAAATTGAGGGACATGGGAAAGTCGGATCAATGGTTTCGATCCACGCCCCTGTGTGAGGGGCGACCTCAAGGGCTTAGTCATCGATCAGATGACGGTAGTTTCGATCCACGCCCCTGTGTGAGGGGCGACGCCGAATTGAGGGTAACGACATTTATGAAATATCTGTTTCGATCCACGCCCCTGTGTGAGGGGCGACCCTACAGGATCATAAACGCTGTACGGGATCAAATGTTTCGATCCACGCCCCTGTGTGAGGGGCGACTCGCATTCACTGGACACCTAAAGGGGGAACGACATGTTTCGATCCACGCCCCTGTGTGAGGGGCGACACGGCGGATTAACCAACACCGCGCGGTTTCACGTGTTTCGATCCACGCCCCTGTGTGAGGGGCGACGTGCCCGCCCCCGAAATGTTGTCGTGATCGGCATGGTTTCGATCCACGCCCCTGTGTGAGGGGCGACGCCACGCCAGAGCACCGGGCGACGTGTGCGGCAAGTTTCGATCCACGCCCCTGTGTGAGGGGCGACGCCCTTCAATTCCTGGACGATCCCAGCCGTAAATGTTTCGATCCACGCCCCTGTGTGAGGGGCGACCGTGGCCACCGCAACCACAAGCGCCGTGAGGGATGTTTCGATCCACGCCCCTGTGTGAGGGGCGACAACTATTGCTTCGCACAATCCCGGCGACGGCAAGGTTTCGATCCACGCCCCTGTGTGAGGGGCGACGCAGGGGTCATGTGCTTTCACGCGCGATCTTGCGGTTTCGATCCACGCCCCTGTGTGAGGGGCGACCGCCGAATCTGACCGCCTTGCTTCGATGGAATTGTGTTTCGATCCACGCCCCTGTGTGAGGGGCGACAGGGTGTCAGGCATCTTGCGATTTTGAGCCTTGTTTCGATCCACGCCCCTGTGTGAGGGGCGACGGCCGATGATGATGTTACGTTTCAAGCCTTCGCAGTTTCGATCCACGCCCCTGTGTGAGGGGCGACCCTACTTCTTGCGCTGTGACGTTACGGATTTGGAGTTTCGATCCACGCCCCTGTGTGAGGGGCGACCCTACAGGATCATAAACGCTGTACGGGATCAAATGTTTCGATCCACGCCCCTGTGTGAGGGGCGACTCGTCGCGTTCGCTACATTATCCGTGCAATAGAAGTTTCGATCCACGCCCCTGTGTGAGGGGCGACCGGCGGCATGGAAAGCATTCAGCACCTATGCAAAGTTTCGATCCACGCCCCTGTGTGAGGGGCGACTGTGTACGGCGATTTCGGTCGCGTAGCATAACAGTTTCGATCCACGCCCCTGTGTGAGGGGCGACGCATGGTGATCATGGCCGAGGATCGATTGAACAGGTTTCGATCCACGCCCCTGTGTGAGGGGCGACGGCTCGCCTGACGCAACATGATGCACCCTTGGGGGTTTCGATCCACGCCCCTGTGTGAGGGGCGACACGCGCGGCAAACGCCGTATCGCACATTGAGTGTGTTTCGATCCACGCCCCTGTGTGAGGGGCGACGCACGCCCCCGTCGTTCATCACCGGCGTCACCGTGTTTCGATCCACGCCCCTGTGTGAGGGGCGACGCAACGCGGGCATCTAATCCTCGCACCACAAAGGTTTCGATCCACGCCCCTGTGTGAGGGGCGACGCATGACGAAACACGCGAGCGCGAGATTGAATTGTTTCGATCCACGCCCCTGTGTGAGGGGCGACCTTCGACGCTGTTGCAGATCAGATATTCATCAACGTTTCGATCCACGCCCCTGTGTGAGGGGCGACTGACGATGACGAGGCAATCATGCTTGTCATTGATGTTTCGATCCACGCCCCTGTGTGAGGGGCGACCCGGTCCACTCATAGACCCGGCCCGTTTCAGGATGTTTCGATCCACGCCCCTGTGTGAGGGGCGACTGCTTTCATCGCCACCAAAATCCACGCCCCTGTGTGAGGGGCGACCACGACACAGCAATTCGATCAGCCGCCGCCATAATGTTTCGATCCACGCCCCTGTGTGAGGGGCGACAATGCTACCATGCAATTGAGCCGCGTGCGGTTAGAGTTTCGATCCACGCCCCTGTGTGAGGGGCGACCGGCGGCGGGCGTTTATATTTACGCCCACTGGGATGTTTCGATCCACGCCCCTGTGTGAGGGGCGACATGATGACGTGATTGAAAAACTGGAACGCTATGTTTCGATCCACGCCCCTGTGTGAGGGGCGACGGTGTAAAGGTTATCAATGATGTCGCTGTCAGGCTGTTTCGATCCACGCCCCTGTGTGAGGGGCGACGGCCGCGCTTTCAACTTCGACGCCGCCGCCTTGTCGTTTCGATCCACGCCCCTGTGTGAGGGGCGACCGTAGCGAGGGAATCAAGCAGCGTCGTAGCGAGGGTTTCGATCCACGCCCCTGTGTGAGGGGCGACTCGCTGCGCACCGAATCATATCGGTGGCTGTCCAGTTTCGATCCACGCCCCTGTGTGAGGGGCGACCTTGGGCGGGCCACATATCAATCAATCGCACCAGTTTCGATCCACGCCCCTGTGTGAGGGGCGACAATCCCTGACATCAGCTTCGTAAACAATCTTGTCGTTTCGATCCACGCCCCTGTGTGAGGGGCGACGCATAACCTGACATGCTGCCAGCCCCGATACCGAGTTTCGATCCACGCCCCTGTGTGAGGGGCGACTTGCCCTTGGGCAGCATGACCGTATCCGGCATATTGTTTCGATCCACGCCCCTGTGTGAGGGGCGACCGGCTTATCATGGCCTCGCTTTCGGCATATGTCGGTTTCGATCCACGCCCCTGTGTGAGGGGCGACATGTGCTTTCGCAACCAACCGACAAATCGCCAGTGTTTCGATCCACGCCCCTGTGTGAGGGGCGACTGGCTCCTGCTGCACAACAAGGCGCACAAGCTGCGTTTCGATCCACGCCCCTGTGTGAGGGGCGACTTGACGGCTTTCTGCTCAACACCGACAGGTTGATGTTTCGATCCACGCCCCTGTGTGAGGGGCGACGGTCTACGTCATTTCCCACGGCTTGCGCACTATAGTTTCGATCCACGCCCCTGTGTGAGGGGCGACCTTGACCGCCTGCGGCTTGCTTGGCGTTGGCATTGTTTCGATCCACGCCCCTGTGTGAGGGGCGACATCGCGTTTGCGTGGTGCTTGGCGGCGACGGCATGTTTCGATCCACGCCCCTGTGTGAGGGGCGACCTGCTCAATCGTCAACATCGTCAACCCTGCAAAGTTTCGATCCACGCCCCTGTGTGAGGGGCGACTGGCGATTGATCGCAGGGAATCCTGAAGCGCGTTGTTTCGATCCACGCCCCTGTGTGAGGGGCGACTCGTCATCTTTTGGCGAAATTCCAACGCCCAACTGTTTCGATCCACGCCCCTGTGTGAGGGGCGACCCATCAAACCTGGTGATGATGGTGACCCAACGCCAGTTTCGATCCACGCCCCTGTGTGAGGGGCGACTTCCTGCGGCCTCACCCGCCATCCGTTGATTAAGTTTCGATCCACGCCCCTGTGTGAGGGGCGACTGATGATGCAATCGGCACTCAGGGTCTGATTGTTGTTTCGATCCACGCCCCTGTGTGAGGGGCGACGGTGCGTTACCGGGCGGTGTGCTGGTACATCGCCAAGTTTCGATCCACGCCCCTGTGTGAGGGGCGACTGGTTTGACCTGATCCGGTCGTCAATGTCCTTGTGTTTCGATCCACGCCCCTGTGTGAGGGGCGACGACGGCAAGGGCAAAACCTACAAGGCGTCCTACAAGTTTCGATCCACGCCCCTGTGTGAGGGGCGACCTGCGGGCGGTGCCGGCCACATCATCATCGAGCAGTTTCGATCCACGCCCCTGTGTGAGGGGCGACCAGGGAAATGGTCAGGCCATCAGCACCATTGCCGGTTTCGATCCACGCCCCTGTGTGAGGGGCGACCTTGCGCACTATAGAACAACAGCGGCAGTTGGTGGCGTTTCGATCCACGCCCCTGTGTGAGGGGCGACCTCCTAAACTTTCTAGCCATTTACATTATCCCATGTTTCGATCCACGCCCCTGTGTGAGGGGCGACTTTCAAGCACGTTTCCCTAACGATGACGCGTGTTTGTTTCGATCCACGCCCCTGTGTGAGGGGCGACCTTCGAGCGCAACAAATGCAGCAACAACAGCAGATGGTTTCGATCCACGCCCCTGTGTGAGGGGCGACTACACACCCACACCGACCGGACAGGGTCGATATGTTTCGATCCACGCCCCTGTGTGAGGGGCGACAGCCATTGATGCGCTTGAGCGTGGCAAGCTTGACGTTTCGATCCACGCCCCTGTGTGAGGGGCGACGAGCGGACGCCTCACTCAACACAGTGGAGATTTTGTTTCGATCCACGCCCCTGTGTGAGGGGCGACTTGAGCCCGTCGGGTGGATGGTGCTGACATACATGTTTCGATCCACGCCCCTGTGTGAGGGGCGACGAGTAACTCCACATGAAATCCGCCCCACCTCCACTGTTTCGATCCACGCCCCTGTGTGAGGGGCGACCGTCGTTGTGGCCTCAAACGACCATGCAATGTCGCGTTTCGATCCACGCCCCTGTGTGAGGGGCGACACGCCTCAAAGCTCAAATCGAGCATGTCAGAGTGTTTCGATCCACGCCCCTGTGTGAGGGGCGACTTTTGCGCTCACGCCATTGCGGGATGAGCAGAACAGTTTCGATCCACGCCCCTGTGTGAGGGGCGACCTACCCAGATTAACGCGACGTGGACGTGTTGCCATGTTTCGATCCACGCCCCTGTGTGAGGGGCGACTTTGTGCTCATAGTAGTCAAGGGATTCCTCAACGTTTCGATCCACGCCCCTGTGTGAGGGGCGACCATAAGGATCATCCCAGCACCTCACTGTGCAGGGTTTCGATCCACGCCCCTGTGTGAGGGGCGACGGTTTGGCTCACATGATTGTGTAACCATGCGCTGTTTCGATCCACGCCCCTGTGTGAGGGGCGACTTGAACAGTCCGTTGGTTACAGCCGCCTTGAAGGGTTTCGATCCACGCCCCTGTGTGAGGGGCGACGACCGCGCCAATGCGGCCGTGTCCATGGCCGATTTGTTTCGATCCACGCCCCTGTGTGAGGGGCGACAGGTCTGCCGATCTTTCGGCAGTGCATCGTAGAACGTTTCGATCCACGCCCCTGTGTGAGGGGCGACTGTGAACCTCTTTGCGTACCGGGCGACAAACCCGTTTCGATCCACGCCCCTGTGTGAGGGGCGACTTTCTTACTTCTCCTCATTTTAACTGATTCATGATGTTTCGATCCACGCCCCTGTGTGAGGGGCGACTACCGGCGCTTGGATAAACACATCCCGATTGCGTGTTTCGATCCACGCCCCTGTGTGAGGGGCGACGATGCAGAAAGCTGGGATTGATGCCGACGATAATCGTTTCGATCCACGCCCCTGTGTGAGGGGCGACATGACCAGTTGGTGTTGGACGGGACATGAGTGAGTTTCGATCCACGCCCCTGTGTGAGGGGCGACGCTCATTTCTGAGGCGGGGGCAAGTCTAACAGGGAGGTTTCGATCCACGCCCCTGTGTGAGGGGCGACTGTCCCGCCACCACTGCCCGAAGCTCAGAGAAATGTTTCGATCCACGCCCCTGTGTGAGGGGCGACCAGTCCTTGGGTTTGCGATAGTGGGTTGACAACAGTTTCGATCCACGCCCCTGTGTGAGGGGCGACCAAGCACCGTTGACCCGCGCACTGCTATGAGGCGGTTTCGATCCACGCCCCTGTGTGAGGGGCGACTCCTGACAACATTTTCATTCTTGAACCACTCTGAGGTTTCGATCCACGCCCCTGTGTGAGGGGCGACCTTTTTCAGGGCCATCGGCACCTTTCATTTTGTTTCGATCCACGCCCCTGTGTGAGGGGCGACAGGCAACAAAGAGGACAGGAACATGATCACACGCGTTTCGATCCACGCCCCTGTGTGAGGGGCGACGCAACCTACGAACTCGTTTCTGGCAACGCCGTCGTTTCGATCCACGCCCCTGTGTGAGGGGCGACATCACCGTGCCGTCGGTGAAGGCTTCGATATAGGGTTTCGATCCACGCCCCTGTGTGAGGGGCGACACCTGCTTGATAACATCAAGTTAACAGAAGTGAAAACTGTCCTTCGCCGCGAACGTGGTCGGGGACTGCGACTGAAAACGGAGCAAAAGAGTTCCAACGGCAAAAACTCACGTCTTTTTATCGGCTTGTCCAGATCGCGAACTGTAGGGAGTGGAGCAACATGCTTGAGGTTCGCACTCGCTCACATACCAGCAAAACAAGGCAAAGCTTTTGACAAGTGAGGCATCAAACAATCAGCGTGCCGTTCAAATCCGTTGCGGGCTTGGCACCAATGTGCTCCACCCGTCTCTGCCAGTTGGCACCCATGTAATAGTACCGCAAACTGTCAACATCGGGGTTTATGATATCTTCCAACCGCTTTTTCAATGTCGTCCATTGGGCGGGATCGACTTCGATTTCAAACACGGAATATTGCACACGCTGACCAAAATCCCGGCAGGTTTTGGAGACACGCCGCAGTCGTTTTTGGCCGCCAGCATCGGCGAAGGAAACATCGTATGTGACAAGCACCAGCAAGTCTATTTCCAGAGCATTGGCGGATAGGCATCAAGGTCACCTCGGATATGGCGAGCCAGCAGCAAAGCCTGGAGATAGGGGAACAGGCCGATCGGTGCTTTTTCATCCAAAAATGGGTGGAGGCGCTCTTCTTTTTTTCGTTCCTGCCATGCTGTAAGCACGGTCTTGCGGGCGTCATCACGTAGGAAAACCGCTCCGCCCTCACGCGTCTCAAAATCTGATGCCTGGACTTGACGCCGGTTGACCAAGGAAAGCGCCAATCTGTCTGCCAAAATCGGACGCAACTCCTCCATAAGGTCCAACGCCAGACTGGGACGACCCGGTCGGTCCCGGTGCAAAAACCCAACAGCTGGATCAAGGCCAACAGATTCCGCAGCGCTGCGGCAATCATGCGTGAGTAACGTGTACAGAAAGGATAGCAAAGCGTTCATCGGATCAAGCGGGGGTCGTCGTGATCTTACTTGCCAGCGCATCGATGGTTCGGACGAACGAACCAGATGATCGAAAATCGAAAAATAGAGATTTGCAGCCTCTCCTTCAGAACCGCGCATAAGATCAAGTTTAATGTCTGCATTTTGAACGTAACGGACGATGTGAGCTAACCGCTCAACAACAAAGGTCAGCCGTACGACAACTGGTGCCTCAGTCTCACTTCCATAGTCCCGCAAATGCCGCATGATCACGCTGCGCTGGTTCGCGATTTTTCCAATCAAGATTGAACGCACAATGCCTTCTGGTATTTCGGATGCCTTATATTGCGCCCGGCGCAGCAACACATTGCCACTTACCGGTCCTTCAACTCGCGCCTGAAAACGGCCATTGCGTTCGAGCAAGACAATAGTGATTCCAGCAGCAGCACAGGATTGAAGCAACGGTGGGGATACGAAGATCGCACCAAACAACACGACTGACGATATCATGTGAAAAGGCACGCGCGCTTTTTCTACTCCATCAACTTCGGCAACCAGATTTTCTCCATCTTTTCGAAGTGATGAACCCTCCGTCGTGAGATACAGCGTGTTGAGCAGCTTCTTCATGGCGGTTCTGCTCCATCAGCCAAAAGCTGATCCAACATTCGGTTGCGCCATGCCAATACTGGCTTTGCGACCAGATGTGGTTTGCATATTTCTAGCAGCGAGCAGGCACGGCACCGCTCTTTGTGCTGGGTTGGCGGCGGTGTCTTTTGCGTGATGAAGACCTGTGCCAGTTTTGCAATTATGTTTTCGGTGAAAGACCGCAGTTCAGCGTCAAAGCGGATGATGACACGACGCTTGGTTTCACCATAGTAAAGAGCACCTTCTGGAACGGTGCTGCCAGTCATTTCTTCAAGGCACAAGGCTTGCGCACATAGCTGCACTTCATCAGCACGATGAGATTTCGGTTTGCCGCGCTTATACTCCACCGGATAAGGTATTTCTTTTTCGCTTTCACTTTTGCGAAATTCAACAAGATCACTAACGCCCACAATTCCCAACCGGCGAGACGCCAAGGGCAATGCCATCACGCGCTGCACGCCACGGTCTTTGCGGGTGCCGGGCTTTTCGGCTACGGCATGAAGCACCCTGCCCTCCGCCGTGAACCTGTTTTCCTCCCACTGTCGTTCGAGGTGAATGAGAGCTGCCTGGCGCAAGCAATAGACCGCATGTTGCAGCGCTGAAAGCGGAATGGGTTCCGTTTTCTCAGACTCATGGACGCTCTCAGGCTCAGCCATGGTTCAGACCCGTTCGATGATTTCCACACCTTCTGGAATGTTGGATTGGTCGATTGTCACGATGTAATCCGAAAATTTGCGGGCTGGAGGATAGTTGCCAATTCCGGCATCATCCACGCCCCGAAACTCCCCATCGACGTTTCGCCCGATTTTCACACGGTCAAACAAGCTGTGAGCGGGCGCATTGCCCATGGCATTTTGATGCTTGAACACGATCAGCTTGCGGGTTGTCATTTCACCACGCGCAGCGGAGCGATCATGCTCGAACATCGTCGATAGAGCACTGAACAATGTTTCGAGATCAGTTTCTGCGAACCCTGTGCGTTCGGCTAACTTAGCGGAAATGAACCCGTGCGCTCGGTACAAGCCATAAGGCACAATATGTTTACGACCCATGGTGCGATTATCTGTGCGGTCATTGCTTTCCTCGCTGCCTTCGGCACGCTGCTTCTTTTCGGCTTCATTGGTTGCAGCCATGCGCGTGATTGAAATTTCAACAGGCACAATTGGTTCAACAGAACTTGCAAATGTCACTTGAACAGGGCCTCGAACTTGACCGCAATTCACGCCGGTGGACATCACGGCACCGAAACTGCGCACATCAAAGAAATTCTTGCACATGAAATTTCGCAGCTTAATCGCTTCTTCATCATCTTTTGGATTAAGCTTCGCGTCCTTATCCACTTTAACGTCATCGGGGCGCAACGCCTTGTAGGCTTTGCGGTGTTGATCATTCAGAATGGCACCTTCTTTCACATAGATATGAAAGCCATCTTTGCCTTCATGTGCCATCTCAATGAAGTTTCTCACCTTGCGTTTAAGGCTGACATCGGACACGAGGCCATGGTTGGTTTCAGGGTCAAGGCGCGGTAAATTTCCGGCATCGGGATCGCCATTGGGGTTGCCATTGGCAACATCAAACAGCAGCACAAAGTCATAACGGTTGGAAATCGCGGTCATTATTTGGCATCCTTTGTGGCTGAAGTTTCATCTGACTTGGGTTTGAAGAAATGGTTGCGCTGATGATAGTAACCAACGCCAAACAGGGCCTGCTCCTCGGCAGACATGGATGCGGGAAATGGATCATCGCCGGGCTGCATGATGGCCATAATGTCGGTAATCTCGCGTTCGATTACCACGCGGTATCCGGGCTTGGTCTTGCCGAGCTTAGAAAGATGATTGACTGATCCCTTGTCAAGCAAGGCAAAGACCCGGCGCGGTTGGGCTGATGCAGTTCCGTAAAACTTATCCTTGATGGTGGCATTCACCTTGTCGCCAAGGGCTGCTCTTTGGGCCTGCTCATAGGCAGCAAACAGCCGCCCCAACAGATAGCCCTTATTTCTATTCGCGGTGTCGAGTGCCACAGGAACCTCCATTTTGTAATTTCGGATGAGTACTGATTTGAGCATTGCGATGCGCAACGCGTTGATGTTTTTGTCGGCGCGAATGCGCATTTGAACAGACGACATTAGAGTGAGCGGATACGGCCCGCGGGTAAGGATGGCGCGCATCCAATCACCCGCCAGTTTCGGGGGAACATTCTCGCGCTTGCCAAGCACCGCCGTTTCGGCAAGATATTTCCAAAATGGAGGGAAGCCTTCTCGAGGCTCAGGCTCAATCTGCATTTCACTGATGAAGCGTTGATAGTTTGCAGCGAGTGTTCCAAAATCATCTTCAAAGTAAAAGCGAATGGAAATGCGGGCGGCGTTGGGGGCCAGGCCCAGAACGTAAAAGCGAACGCCTTTTTCAAGCTCGGGTGCAAAATCTTTTATCGGCAAACCACTGCGCATCTTGGCGAGAATGACTTCGATTTTTTTATTCTGCATGCTTTCATCAACATCATTGAACAAAGAACCAAAGATCGACTCTGCGTCAGTTGCATCCTCAGCATTTGAAGCATCAGCCCAAAACACCGTGGATGCATCGCCAAGTTGGACGCGGTTTTTGCTGTCTTTCTCCAGCAACCTGTTCAGCGCAGTTGTGTACGCAAAGACCGTTGCTTCGGAGACGGGCGCATTTTCGCCCTGTTCATGGCCATAGGATGTGAAAGCATCGAGATTGAAAGACACGATGGAGGCACCCGAAGACTGCCCACCCCACACACCCTTAATGGAAGGATGAAGCCGACTGACGGGCGCGTTTTCACCGCTGACCAGACAGGCCGCGAAATTCTTGTCGCCTTCGGACGACAATTTCGCCCACAGGTTTTTGGCGGCGGAACGATCGTGGATGCGGATATCTTTCCGTCGTTCTGTTTCCAACGCAAAAACCACATTCTGGTCTTTCATGTCTTCCAGCCACAAGGGCGCAATGAAGTGTTCCGGCTTCCAATTCGTGAGGAATAGGTTCAGAGCTTTGAGACCCTCATCCTCTTGTCCGGCTAGAGCTTCCACATGACGTTTGACGAAGGCTGCATGTTCGTCACCCATTCTCTTTCCTTCGCCCGCTGTTACGCCAAGCACATAAGCGGTTTTGTCCCATAGAAAGTTTGGAGCTATGCCAGAAGCACGTTTAATCGCTTGTGGCACTTGCATAAGGGGCACAATTTTCTTGTTGCCTACACCCGTGCGCAAATCCGTTACACTGGCGACGCTCCCATCAAGATTCAGTGAAATGAGAAAACCAATTTTTTCTGAAGAAAATCCAAAAGGCGGGGCCTCAGGCAGCCGTTCATAAGCTTTCGCCAGTGATGCCAGAATGCTCATCGCTTCACCTCCGGTGAATTGGGGCATGGCACTTTGATGATGCCATTCACCAATTGGGCACGAAAGAAAAACGAGGGCCTGTCTTTGGCTTGGTGGTCAATGTCCCACAGCATGAAACCAAGATCACGGGATTCATTTATTGCCTTTGGCAAGGCTGCATCAGTTGCCAACAATTCAAAACTCGCCGCAAACTCCCTTGTTCCCAAACAAGGTTGATGAAAGCATTGACCCTTTGCGGCGCGGCGGTTGAAGCAATCGAGATGTTTGCCTTCATTATCAGTGTCGCCTGCCTTTTCCGTCATTTCGAAATGCGCTTCTATGACATAGGCAACTTTGGCCAGCACGGTTGAGGCGCGTTGCTGACGATCTTCATCCACCAAAATATGCAAGCCTTCCAGACTTTCGCGGTTCATCGCCGTTTTGATTTTTCCGGCAGGTGCCTTGTGTCCCACTTCATTGCGGCGGATGGATTGGAAACGAATGGGTTCCAGCACATGGATGGCATCAATCACCCAGCGGATGGCGGGTTTCCAGTGGATGGCTTCCAAAATGCCACGCGCCGCCGAAGGCGTCATCACATCATAGGATACACGCTCCACTTTCATTTCAGGCCGTGTGAAACAAGCGTAATCGCCCCAAACTTTCAACCGAATGCCGTAAGCCATGCCACCCCACCTGTTTAAGGACGATGGATTATCAGAACATAAGTAGAACTAATTGACAAGGGCCTCCGTGGATAAGTAGTCGGCGTCCTCCCAGAGCAGGCCCAATTCTGAGGTGTAGAGCTTGGGGTCTGTCAACACGGCAAACTGGTCTTCTCGCAATTCAGGTGCGATGAATTTCGCCCGACCATTGGCCAACAAAAGCTGCCGCGCCTTGGGCGGCACCTGCACAATATAGGTTTGTAATTCCCGCGCGAGTGCGCCTGAACTAATGTGAGGCAAGTGCAATTTTTTTTCTACATTAAGTTTGAATATTTCATCCGCAAGAATAATCACAGGAACCATGCCGCTTTCGATCATGCGGAAATCCTGAGCTACGCTACGATAAGAAAAATCAGTGCCAGTGCGATCCATTTTGAAACGCGCCAGAATATTTTTGCCATCCAATCCTTTTTCACCCAAGCGCCAATAGACCTCACCAAAATAATCGGCGATGGCAGTTGGTGAAAGCAAATCCGCTTCATGCTTATGCAACATCCGCGACATGTCACCTGTCAATGCTTTGATCTCGGCGGGGGGCGGATAATCGGGGGCGGTAAAAACCGAGACAATGCTTTCCGCAATTGGCCGCTTGCCCTCACGGTTGCAGCGCCCGGCGGCTTGGGCAATTTGATCCAACCCGGCTTCGGCCCGCCATACGCGCGGAAAATCCACGTCGACACCTGCTTCAACCAAACTCGTTGCAATGACGCGGCATAATTGCCTGTTCTCAAGACGCGTCCGCACATCAGCCAAAATCTTGCGGCGGTCTACGGCGCATTGCCGCGTGGTGAGATGCACCAGACCCTCCATGCCGGATTTTTTGGCCTCTTGATAAAGCGCCAAAGCATGTTTACGGCTGTTGACGATGACGAGACCTTGGCTGGTTTGCTGAAGCTCTGACAGCACTTCATCATTTTGCATCATGCTTGGTTTTTGGATGATGACGCGGCGCAATGAATCGGCGAGATGTTGTGGATCGGGTGCCAGTTCGCGGCCCTCCAACGGCAGACCTGCGGGATGGCCAGTTGAAAAGTTTCGGGCATCGGTTGCGGGTTGCGTTGCCGTGCACAGCACGATGCTGCACTTATAGTTTTTGGCCAGTTCATCCAGTACACGCATACAGGGCGACAACAAATGGCGCGGAATGGTTTGTGCTTCATCCAAAATAATCACGCTGTTGGCAATGTTATGGAGTTTTCGCGCCGCTGAGGTGCGCGATGCAAACAGGCTTTCAAAAAATTGCACATTGGTTGTGACCACGATGGGGGCCGCCCAATCTTCCATGGCCAGTTTCAATTTATCGCGCCAATCGCGGCGCTGGGGTTTTTCACTCGCTTCATTGTCAATAGCGGAATGATGTTCCAGGATATGTTCAACGCCGAGCAGATCACTGAAAATCTTGGCCGTTTGATCAATGATTGACGTGAAGGGAATGGCGTAGATGATCCGGTCATGGCCGTGCAGCTTGGCATGGTCCAAAGCAAAGCCAAGCGAGGCCAAGGTCTTGCCACCTCCTGTTGGCACAGTGAGAGTGAACAGCCCCGGTTTTTGCGCGGCTTGGGATCTCACATGATTGAGAATGTCAGTGCGCAAGCGATTGACTTCAGTATCCGTTTTCGACATCGCATTCATCTTCGAGTCAAAAGCGCCTTTGAACTGCGGCAATAATTTCTGAAGCTGCTGCCACTCCCGATCATGTTCCCGATTCTCAAGCTTGTCATAAAAATCTTCTGTATCTTTGTAATCAGCATCAACCAGACAAGAAAAAATCATGCGGGTGAGAAATGAAAATTGAAATGGGCGCCGCTTTTCTGTTTCAGAAACTTTGAATGATGAAGGCACTAGGTTTCCCAATTCGAATGCCAACTCATCCTTCCAAACCATATCCAGTTCGTCTTTGAAATTATTTACGCGCGCTGAAAGCGTTGAGAGCGATCCACTTTCACTCGTCATGTCCGGCAAGCCTGCGTGGTGTCCTGCGATGACATAAGCAATCAGCTTGGCGACGTCGCGGTTCCTACCCTTGGTGATTAACGGCAACAGAACAGCCCCTGCCGTAGAATGATCAACCCGGACATAGGCACCTTCCAGCCTACGTTGAAATGCCGGATTATACTTCCCCAGATCATGGATAAGCCCTGCCGCATAGGCGGCATTCTCACAACCGAAAACCGACGCCATTTGCGCCGCTCTCTGCGCCACATCTTCCGAATGTTCGGCAAGTGTCTGCCAGTCTGACTTGTTGGTTTCATTTCCAGAATGAGCAAAGAACTTCATTCTGCATTCTAATCATGTTTTAGATGAAAAGTCATTTTGCGAAAGAGATAGTTAGTTTGACACAAGGGAAAATGTGCCAAAATTCTATTGAGGACTTGTCTGCGACTTAACTCTTCCTACGCCAGACAAAACTGAGATTGCCATTTTGCTCAAACAGCGCACCCCTGATGGGTTCAGCGAACAATGGGTCATCAATGGTAGCGCTGAGATAGTCACGCGGTTCCACCTCGTGGGTCTTGGCCTTCCAGTCTGCTCCCACCTCTTGCAGTCCGAACAAAATCTTGAAGTCGGGCTGGTCGTCAAGCTGTTTAGCATCGACAGCAACGATCCGGAGCTTGGCGTGGAGTGTGATCGTTCGGATCGAACCGACATAGCCATCCGTTGTTGGGGTAAATGTTCCAATGACAGACATCAGGTTTCTTCCTCGGTTAGAGTTGCGGCATCTGGCGAACGGCGGCTTCCGCGCTTGGACAAGAGGGGCAAGACGGTTGGTTCTTCATTCTCCTCTTCCGCCAACTCACGCCGCGCCTTCTGGAACGCATAGTCAGATTTGAGGAAAGCATTGAGCATGTAAGGAATGAGATCGGCGGCCTCCTCGACCGCGCCATATATATCGGCATAGACCCTCGCATAGTCGCTGAGGGCCGCCTTCAGGTCAGCACTCACCTGGATCACCATCTTGTCCGATTGCCGGTTTGGTAGCTGTTTCAGCTTGAGGGCAATCATGGCGATTTGCCTTGCGCGTAAGGCGACAGTGTCAAATCCTTGTGCGCAATGATCCGCAATGGCCAACCGGGCCTGACTGTCAGCGTCGGCGGGATATCCAGCATGCGCTGCACCACATCCTGTCCGACACGGTTGGCATTTTCCTGGACTGACCCTTGCAGCGCTTGCAGGAGATCTCCCTGATTATTGCCAATTGAGAGTTCGGTGCTGACGCCAAGTACTGTCGCCAGCGCCACACCCTTCAGGATCGACCAGGTATGGAAGTCCACGCTGTCTTCGAGACCAGCATAGCCTGCCTCATCGGTGGCTGGCAGATTGTCGATAACGAGGGATGAGCCATCGGGGCGAATGATGCGTTGCCAGATGACCAATGCCCGTTTCTGGCCAAAGGCGACGACACTGTCATATTTGCCAATGACGCGTGTCCCTTGCGGGATGAGCAGATAGCGGCCGGTTACCGTGTCGTAGACATTCTCGGTCACCTGTCCAATGACAAAGCCCGGCAGATCGGCATTGAGCCCGGTCACCAGGCTGGCCGGAATGATCGTGCCAGCCATCAGGGTGTAGGGTGACAGCGGCTTTTGCAAAACATGTGGATTGGCCGTTCCGGTTTCAGGTTTCTGGTTGAGGAAAGCGATCTTGCGATCCTGAAAGGCAGGCAAGGCCACTTGAGCTTGTTGGACACCATTTGGGTTGTCAGCAATACCTGCTACTGCCAGTCGCAAGGCATCGAAGGGTGAACGCGATGCAGTTGAAGTATCGGCTCCATTGTTCGCCTTGGCTCCGATCGCATCATCCATCACTTTGCCACTGCTCACGGTGAAGAACAGTTTGGATTCGCGGCCCTGCGCACCCAGCCGTGCCAACCTTATCCGCTCGGCACGGGCAAGATCGGCTTCGGGGTCAGGCTGGAAGGGCCGGTCTGGCAAAGGGAGTTCGGCACCCTTGCCCGTATCGGCTTTGTGCATGGCATCGCCAAAGTCACCCGATGCGGGTGGTCCCAATTGCGGTATGGCATCGTAACTCAAGGGAAGTTTCGACAGACCTTCGGCCATGGGCTTGCGATCTGTGTTGTAGAGTTCCGAGGGTTGCTGCTTTCCACGCCAGTCCGGTGGATCGAGTGCAAAGAGCACTGCACCAAACAGAAGCAGTGCGCCACCTGCCACAGTGGCCATCAAGACTTTGCGATTAATGCGGGTGACGGGACGCGGGTGCACGCGAAGTTCGATATCGTCGGGGCGCGCTTGAGGCTTGCTTTCCACCATCACCGTTCTCCATCCGACAAACGACGTGACGAAAACAGTGAACGCCGGGGTTGAACAGCATCGGTCCGCGTGATGCGCACGATCGCTTGCGGTTTTGTGCCCAATCTCAACTCAGCGACGGCAAAGAGCCGGTCCACAATATAAGTGTTGCCCTTGACCCGGTAGTTCACAAGGGCGGGCACGCCTTTTGAGCCTTGCACAAAAAGCGGTGGCGCTTCGCCCTGCGGCAGTGAGTCTGGGAACTGGATATAGACTTTGTGTCCATCATCGAAAACACGCGATGGCGTCCAGGAAGCGCGACCCTCAATCCGATAGCGGAAGTTCAGATTGTCAAAACTCTCAGCACCTTCAATCGGGATATCATCGCTCAGGGACGCAAGTTCGGTGTTCTGCTTCCGGATGGCAAGGAGTTCATCTGCCGGATAGGTCCAGGACAGCTGCGACATATAGGTGCCATCGGTACTTTCCAGTTCCAGATGATAGCTCCGCCGTTCCGTCGTGATGACGAGATTGGTTTTGAGAGCGTCAGCGATAGGTTTGACCAAAATATGAACACGGGTGGTGGAGCCCTCGCCGCTGGTCGTGTCGCCGACAATCCAGCGCACCGTGTCACCAGCCGACACGGCGACAAGTTTTTCTCCGGGTTGCAAGGCAATGTCACTCACCTGATTGACCGCCGCATAAAGCCGGTAGAGCGCACCTTCACTGAAGGGATAGACCTGGATGGCATTGATATAGCCCGACTTCGATGGTTCCCGCATGGCTTCGGTATTGGCTTCCGTGACGCGTATCAGGGGATCGGAATCGTCGACGATGGCAGCTTGCTTCTTCGACTTTGTGGGAAGCCTCTTGAGCTGGCCAGGCAGCGGTAGCGGTTTGACCGTTTCGATGATTTCTGACGGAGGTTTTGGATCATCAATGACCTTGGCCTCGACCATCGGCACGCCACCTTGCGGATCGTCGGCAAAGGTCGTGGCGAGATTTCTGGGGGTGCAGGCAGCAAGCGCCAGCAGCGAAGTCGAAAGGATAATGGTGCGGGTAAAACTGGGGAACAATTTGGTCATGGGGTTTCTCCGGCTGGGTTGCTGTTGGGGGATGGGATGGACGGCACCTCAATGTTTGGACCGTTATTGTCCGGTACTGGTTCGGGCACAGGTGCAACGGGAACTGGAGCCGTTGGTTTATTCGGTTGCGCCGGCGGCAGCAGTGGTTGTGACGGTGCGACGGGTTTGTTTGACAGAGGCTTCGGCCCGTTGAGTGGCGGTTCTGTCCCACCCAGCTCGCGCGACCAGTTGATCGCATTGACATAGATGCCGAGCGGATTGGCGCGCAGGGTCACCGCATCGCGGGGCAGTTTCTGGATGATGGTCAGAACGCCTGTGTAGTTGGTTGTCCCTGCCGTCTGGCCATTCTCGAAAGCCTTCTCGCGCCAGCGCAATTGGAACGAGGTGGGAGATGCTCGCACCACGCTCGCGATCTCAACAGTGATGCTGCGCCGGCCGACTTTGGCGAAAGGATCGTTTTCCCGGGCATAGTCATTAAGGCTCTGCGCCGCGCGGTCCGTCGCATAATCATAAGCCTTGAGCCAGTTTTTCCGGACCACAATGGGGTCCGTCGAGACCGAACGGACATTCTCGATAAAGCGCGCGAGCTCAACCGCGATCTGCGCATCCGAGGGTTCGTAAGTTTCCAGTGCGGGTGCGACAGCATGAACGCCGCCGTCGCGTTCGACCTCGACCACATAGGGCGTGACGCGCGATGTCGAGGCCAGAATGCTGAGTTCAGTTGCAAGGCCGATGGCCAATGCCAATGACCCGAAGGCCATCAGCCGCCAGTTGCGCGCTTGCACCCGCGCCGAGCCAATGCGCTCATCCCAGACCTGTGCTGCCTTCTGGTACGGTGTCGTCGGGGCCTCGGTTCGGCCATAATCAAGCCGGGATCGCCGGAACTGTTCAATTATCATGGGTGTTTCCTCTTCTATTTGTCGGGATTGAGATCAGGGCCTTCACTCGATGCGCCACGGTCCCCTTCGCGGATCGATTGGCTGGCCACCGACCCTGCCCGGTTCATTTGCTCACGCCTGCGAATGCGTTTGGCCCAATCGGGTTCGTTTGCTGTGCCCGCCCCGCGAGGTGCTGATGTTGGCGCGGAAGAACCGTTGCCGCCACTATTGGCCCGAACGCCGTAGGCCGAACCTTCGCGGTATGCATCGCGCAGCGGTGCCGTTGCTTTTGCCGCCATATCTTTGGCAGGCTGGCCAATCGTGGCATTGAATGAGCCACTCATGCCACCGCGCTGGAACCCGGATTGCGCCGCACCTGTCAGAGATGCTGCCGATGACACTGCGCGACCGGCACCCGACAATGCCAGTCGGGCACCTGCCCCCGTCGCCGCAGCGCCTGCAACACCGGCTGCCGCCAATCCTGCTGCTGTGCCAACGGCAGCACCTGCTCCCAATTGTGGTGCCCCCGAGATCAGGCCTGCGGCAATGCCGGGCGCAAAGATGGCGAGCCCAAAGACCGCAATAGCTGCCAGGATGTAACTTGCCGTCTGTTCCAGAGTGATGTCGCCGGTGGGTGCTGCCGTGATGGTGCCAAACAAAGTGGAGCCAACGCCCACGACGATGGCGAGGATCATCAGCTTGATGCCCGAGCTGATGACATTGCCCAGCACGCGTTCGGCAAGGAACGAGGTTTTACCAAACAGCGCAAAGGGCACGAGGATAAAGCCCGCCAGTGTCGTGAGCTTGAACTCAATAATGGTGATGAAGAGCTGGACCGACAGAATGAAGAAGGCGAGCAGCACCACAACCCAGGCCAGAAGCAAAACCGCAATGGCGACGACATTGTCGAAGAACGAGGTAAAGCCCATGAGGCTGCCGGCCTGATCCAGCAAGGGACGCGAGGCGGTAAAACCGGTTGAGGCGACAAAGCCTGGGCGCATCAAGTCCGCAGCCGTGATCGAAGCATCCGACGCTTTCAGTCCGAGCCCGGCAAAGGACTGGAAGATGATGTCGGAAAGGCTGGCAAAATTATTGAGCAGCAACGCAAAGAAGCCGACATAGAGAACCTTGCGGATCAGCTGCCCCACGACATTATCTTCCGCCAGCAGCGACCAGAACAGGCCCGCCAAAATGATGTCGATGGTGATCAGCGTCGTGGTGAGAAAGCCCACTTCGCCTGCGAGCAATCCAAAACCTGAGTCAATGTAGGTGACGAAGGTTTCGGTGAACTTATCGATAATGTTCAGATCATCCATTTTCATATCTCAAGATTTGCAAAGGGCAAAAAGTGTCCTTCACGCAAGGGCTGCTAACCCCGCATGCTGAACTTGATTTCGTTTTCTGATGTGGTGCCGGTCTCGCGACCGGCATCCGGCCTTTGTGTCAACGCATCTTGATTGTCAGAAGTGCTGACTGCTATGTTCAGGGTGAGCTATTTCGTGTAAGCGGTTCCGTCGCCAAGGAATGTCTTGAAGCGCAGCCGCGCTTCCTCCTGTTCTGCCAGAGCGCGGGCGCGGTCGAGATGCTGCGCGCGTTCTCCTGATGCCATGAGATTTTGCAGCTGCAATTGCTGTTTAACCGAAAGTCCCAACAGCTCATTGCCCGCCTGCTGGACTTGCAGATTGCCAATACTCGATGATGACATGACAAGAAGATCAGAGAGTACATTGGAATCTGCGGCTGTCGCTTCCGTGACTTTGGCTTCGAGTGCCATGCTGCGCTTGAACGCGTCCAGGGTTTCAGTCCAGCGTTCCGATGCCATTTTGAGGCTTTCGTCATTGCTGAGTGCTGAAGCATAGTCTGACGGGAACAGGCGTTGGGTTTCGGACTGGGTTTCCGTAACCGACATTGCAATGCCGTCAGCCTTGTCGATTAACGCCTTGATGTCTTTCATCGACGATTGCAGATCGCCAACGACTGATGATCCCAACTGTTCCAGATTGAGATCCATCTGGAGGATCATCTGGGCTTCATTCTGCAATTGCTTCACCTGGTTCTCAATCTGCTCAAGGGCGCGGGCGGCTGACAACAGATTCTCGACATAATTCTTGGGGTCAAACACGATGAGGGCAGATGACGGTTGCGCCAGCGCAAGGAGGGTCAGGCAGCTCGCTGCTGCAAGTACAGTTTTTAAGCGGGAGGGGCGGGATTGTTTGAAAGTATGGTTTGTCATGATTCAGTCTCCTGGGGTTGAAGGTCACCTGCGATTTGGGAAAGACCGGGTGGGGTCATGGGTCTTGATCTTGTGGCTTCAGCTGCGGCAAAGTCGATTTCAGCCTGAGCGCGGCCAATTAGTTTGGCCTCATGGGCAAAGCCCTTGGCGGCAAGGAATGCCTGGACAAAATGGATGGGACCTTGGGAGGCGTAAAGCGTATCAATCAAATGATGATCGGCGGGTGTTGACGCCGAACAGATCGTCAAGACCAAGGGTCCGAGATCAAGCTCGAACATCCGGTTGCCCCGTGCCGTCTGCGCATAGTAATCGCGTTTCGGCGTGGCCCGTGCGATCAACTCGATTTGTCGGCTGTTCAATCCGAAGCGCTGATAGGCCTCGCCGATCTGCGGCTCGATGGCCCGCTCATTGGCCAGGAAGATGCGGGTCGGGCAGCTTTCGATGATGGCAGGCGCAATCGACGATCCTGCAATGTCAGCCAAAGACTGCGTTGCAAAGATTACAGCGACATTGCGCTTGCGCAAGGTTTTGAGCCAGTCGCGGATGCGCGCGGCAAACAGGGGATGATCGAGGAACAGCCAGGCTTCATCGAGGATCAACAAGGTTGGACGACCATCAAAGCGGGCTTCCAGCCGATGGAACAGATAGGTCAATACGGGAAGCACCAGGCCTTTGGTTTCCATAAGTTGTTCGAGTTCAAAATGCATGACATCGGCAAAGCTCAAGTCTTCCGACGCCCCATCCAGCAATTGCCCCCAGGGTCCTTCCAGCGTGAAGGGCTGCAAGGCCTGACGTAGTGTGTTGGATTGCAAAAGAAGCGACAGGCCCGTGAGGGTGCGTTCACTTTGTGGAGCAGAACTCAGACTGTTCAGAGCCGCCCACAACATGTCCTTGATACTGGGATCGGGAACCAGTCCCTCATTGCCGAGAAGCCCCAAGAGCCAGTCGCGGGCAAAGGCGCGTGATGCGGGTTCATCAATGTCGCGCAGCGGCTGGAACGCGAGGCCAGCGGTGAGGCCAAGATCATAGGAGGTGCCACCCATCGCAAGCGTTGCGGCGCGGGTCGACCGGCCCTTGTCGAATATCACCACTTGCGATTGTTGATAGCGGCGGAACTGCATGGCCATCAAGGCCAACAGCACCGATTTGCCAGCCCCCGTTGGTCCCACCACAGTTGTATGCCCGACATCGCCTTGATGCAGATTGAGCCGGAAGGGTGTTGACCCCCGTGTCGCTGCTGTGAGCAATGCAGGTGCATCGAGATGATCATTCCAGGATGGTCCCGCCCAGACAGACGATACCGGCATGATATGAGCGAGGTTCAGCGTATGAATGAGCGGTTGGCGCACATTGGCATAGACCTGTCCCGGAAGTGACCCGAGCCAGGCTTCGACGGCATTGAAGGTTTCGTGGATGGTGACGAACCCTTGCGCATTGATGACACGCTCCACCTGTCGCAGCGCCTCTTCCGCCGCTTCCTCATCCTCATGCGTGACAGTCACGGTTGTCGTCACATAGCCAAAGGCAACATCTCCCGATCCCAAATCTTCGATCGCTGCATTGGTCTCAGTGGCCTTGGCGGCGGCATCGCTGTCGAGCAGTACCGATTCCTGATTGAAGATCACCTCGCGCAGGATGGCGGTGACGGATTTGCGCTTGGCAAACCATTGCCGCCGCTTGCGGGTCAGAACCTTCTGCGCTTCGGCCCGGTCCAGGGCGATAAAGCGAGTGACCCAGGTATAGGACACTGCGAGATCATTGAGCTCATCGAGAAGTCCCGGCGTTGTGACGGGCGGCAGGCCCAATACTGTCAGCGTGCGCAAATGCTGGTTACCAAGTTTCGGCACCAGCCCGCCCTGCAAGGGCGTGTCGGCGAGCAAGGCATCAAGATAGGCCGGAACCTGTGGCACCCGCACCGGATGGTCCTTGACCGAGATACGGGCATGCAGATGCGTCAGCGTCTCCTCATCATTGAGGAAGGCGATCTCCGGCAAAATCGTTGAGAGCAAAGACAAGGCGCGCGTTGTTTCGGTTTCGAAGTAGGTGAGCCAATCGTGCCCGCGCGTTGCATCCCTGGAAGTTTGCGCATCGCCGCGCTCCAGCAACAGGTTTCCGGCCTTGGCTTGTGCATCGGCAGGAGGCAGCCAGCAAAAGGAAAGCGTCGATGATGTTTCGAAGTGCGCGCTTGAGGCCTCAAAACCCTTCCGGCGTTCTTCATCAACCAGCAAGGACACGGGGTCCGGAAAGTCAGACATGGGATAGTGCGTTGAAGGTGTTCGCCTGGCGGCAAAGAACAAGGCCCAGCCCGAACCAAAGCGTTTCAGCACATTGTTGATGCGGGCCGTCACGGCAACCAGTTCAGCTGCTGTGGCACTTTCCAGATCGGGCCCACGATAGCGCGCGATCCGCAAGAAGCTGCCATCCTTGTTGAGGACGATGCCGGATCCCACAAGAAAGCCCCAAGGCAGATAGTCGGCCAAAAGCTTGGCGCGGGGTTGGTATTCGCGGAGATTCAACATGCAAACCATCCCGGATAGCGCGCATGGCGCGAGATCACGTCGGCGAACTGATGATCCTTGCGGGCAAGAATGACGGCAAGGCCATGACCTGCAATCCAGACCAGAAGACCGACAATCCACAACCTCAATCCCAACCCCAAGGCTGCCGCCAATGTGCCATTGATGATGGCAATGGTGCGGGGTGCCCCGCCAATGAGAATGGGATCGACCAGGGCGCGGTACAGCGGCACTTCAAAGCCAGGGATCGTGATCTTCTGGTTGGTGTCATACGTCATGACTCAGACCAAGGCTCCGCCACCAAAGGAGAAGAAAGCGAGGAAGAACGATGTGGCGGCAAAGGCAATCGACAGTCCGAAGACAATCTGGATCAAGCGCCGGAAGCCGCCCGATGTGTCGCCAAAAGCCAGTGACAGCCCGGTGATGATGATGACGATGACAGCGACAATGCGCGCGACCGGCCCTTCGATGGATTCAAGAATCTGGGTGAGTGGCGCTTCCCAGGGCATGCCTGAACCTGCGGCCAAAGCATCATTGGCCTGCAAGGCCAACAGGCCAAGACTGGCAAGTAGAAGATGGCGGTTGCGATACATGGATGTCTCCTCGTTGAATGGTGGTTTTTTGGGCCTGCGATTTGGGTTTGGGTATCCTGCTGTCATCGGTTTCACGCCTGAGTTCGGGGGAGCAAAGGCGTCACGCTGTAATCGCCGTCACTGGTGAGGCCTGTGACTTCATCAATTGTGTGGATGCGGCGTGTGAGACCCCGGCCTTCGATAAAGACCAGTGTATTGACCGCCTCGGCAATCAGACGCCGGGGAACAATCGTCACCGCTTCCTGCACCAGCTGTTCGAGCCGGTAGAGCGCACCTCGTGCCGAATTGGCATGAACCGTGGCAAGACCGCCGGGGTGACCAGTATTCCAGGCCTTGAGCATATCAAGCGCTTCAGCCCCTCTGACTTCACCGACAATGATGCGGTCAGGCCGCAGGCGCAGTGTTGAACGCACCAAATCAGTCAGGCAAGCAACACCGGGCTTGGTGCGCAAGCTCACACAATCTTCGGCGGCGCAATTGAGCTCGCGGGTATCTTCCAGAATGACAATCCGCTCTGCCGTCGTTGCGACCTCTGCCAATAAAGCATTGACCAGCGTGGTCTTGCCGGAACTGGTGCCGCCAACCACGACGATGTTCTTGCGCGCATGGACCTGGTCCTTGAGCAGAGCAGCGGCTGGCTGCTGCATGATGCCGTCGCGGACATAATCATCCAATGTGTAGAGCCGTTGCGCTAGTTTGCGGATCGAGAAGCAGGGTGCTGGGGCCACCGGCGGCATCAGGCCTTCAAAGCGTTCACCGGATTCGGGGAGTTCAGCACTGACAATCGGTGAGCGTTCATGCACTTCGACCCGGATGTGACTGGCAACCAACCGGATGATGCGTTCGGTGTCGGACCATTGCAGCCGCGTGTCCGTCGCCAGCCGTCCCCGGTCCAGACGGTCGAGCCACAATCTTCCATCCGGATTGATCATCACTTCAATGACCAGGGGATCGGCCAGGGCTTCGGCAATGACCGCGCCAAAGGCGGACTTGAGCATGGACCGCCTGCGGTTGAGGGCTTCATCCGAGAACGCAGTCACGTGAGCTGTTGCGTGTGGAGTCATCATTGCGCTCCGTTTTTCTTGGCCGTTGAAGCAGCAGGCTCACCCGGCACCGTCTCACGCCCCTCTCGGTGAAGAGTGGACGCAGGTTGGCGTGACGACGGTGCCGGGGCCTGCCCCCGTTAAGTCCCGTTGGACGGCATTGGACCGTCCAAATCGGGATTCTCGGTGACTTTGTGGGAGTCGTGGGTCGCTTCGTGTTTTGCGTCAGGTGCCAACACGCGTTCCATCAGGTCTTGCGAGAGACGCGCACCCGACACCATGCGCTTGCCCAATTGTGCGAGGAACGTCTCGAAGCGTTGGTTGCCAATGAGTTTGGCTGGTTCCTGTTCGGCTTTGGGCAACGCCACCGTGATGGTGAGATAGTAGCGGATGAACAGGGCAAAGGATTCGAGCAGGATTTCCTGATTGCGCGACAGTTCTGCCAATTGACTGTTCAATTGATCAAGCCGCCGCACCAAGGCCGCTTCGCTTGAGGCATCCTTGATCGGGGACAGGAACCGGTCGAGTGCTGCATCGACAATATTGGAGGCACTGGCACCGGGCCGCTTGCATGCCATCGCCAAAATATCTGCAACGGGCCGTGTGATGTAGACGGTGAGCCGGGGCTTGGAACGGATTTGTTTGCGGGGCTTTTTCATATGCATTCCTTCAGAACCCAATTAAAAAATCGGCAAGGCGTCATCGCCGTCCGCTGTGTTAACGCCATAAGCGCGGGACGCTGCTGAGCGGGCCATCGGATCGGTGTTGGCGGTTGCGTTGCCAAAGTCATCGTCGAGCAAAGCCAGATCATCGGCGGAACTTGGAGGCTCAGGCATCTTGACCGATGCCTCATTCCACGGCTCGCGCGTTAGGCCACCGTCGTCACCACCCTCGCCATGCAACTGCGCAAACCAGGGCTTTTCCAATCGCGCATCTTCGACCCGGACATGGTCATCCCAGTCATGCGACGATTTGGGGGGCGCATCGGCATAGGCACCATCAATCAAAAATGGGGGCGGCAGGATGCGCTGCGCAAAATTGGGGTCTTCGTAATATCTGAGCTTCTTGGCCTTGATCGGCTGCAGACCGGAGACCAGAACCAAGGCTTCATCGGCTGGCAGCTGCATCACTTCGCCGGGCGTCAACAAGGGACGCGCGGTTTCCTGCCGGCTCACCATCACATGGGCAAGCCAAGGTGCGAGCCGGTGGCCCGCATAGTTTCGTTGTGCCCGGAGTTCTGTCGCAGTTCCCAACGAATCCGAGATGCGCCGCGCCGTGCGCTCATCATTGGCGGCAAAGGCAATCCTCACATGAGCATTGTCGAGGATCGAATTGTTTTCGCCATAGGCCTTGACGATCTGATTGAGCGACTGCGCAATCAGATAGGCCCGAATGCCATAACCCGCCATGAAGGCCAGTGCGGTTTCGAAAAAGTCGAGCCGCCCCAAAGCCGGAAACTCATCCAGCATCAAAAGAAGTTTGCGCCGTGATGTGCCCTTTTCACCCTCTAACGTCTCCGTCAGCCTGCGCCCAATCTGGTTGAGGATCAGCCGCACCAGCGGCTTGGTGCGCGACAAATCGGCAGGCGGAATCACGAGGTACAATGACAGCGGCTTCTTCGCTTCCATCAGATCGGCAATACGCCAATCGCAGCTGCTGGTGTTCCTGGCCACCACCGGATCGCGATAGAGGCCCAGAAAGCTCATCGCAGTCGAAAGCACACCTGAGCGCTCGTTTTCGGATTTGTTGAGAAGTTCACGTGCCACCGAGGCCACAACGGGATGCACGTGGGGTGTTGTTTCGGTGCCGAGATGATTGGTCGCCATCATCACACGAAGCGTGCGTTCGATGGAGCGCGACGGGTCAGACAGGAACGACGCCACCCGCGCCAAGGTTTTCTCTTCCTCTGCATAAAGCACATGCAGGATTACGCCAACCAGCAGCGCATGACTGGTCTTTTCCCAATGATTGCGCCGCTCCAATGCACCTTCCGGGTCGACCAGAATGTCGGCAATGTTCTGCACATCACGCACTTCCCACTCGCCCTTGCGCACCTCAAGCAGCGGATTGTAATGCGATGACTTGGGATCAGCAGGATTGAACAATAGGCAATGCGAGAACGTGCTGCGAAAGCCTGCAGTGAGCTGCCAGTTTTCGCCCTTGATGTCGTGGATCACAGCCGAATGCGGCCAGGTCAGCAAAGTCGGAATGACGAGGCCAACACCTTTGCCCGACCGCGTCGGTGCAAAGGCTAGCACATGTTCGGGTCCGTCATGGCGGAGATGCGATTTCCCCAGCTTGCCAAGGAACAGGCCACGCCCCGACAAGAGCTTGGCGTTGAACAGTTCATCACGCGATGCCCAGCGAGCAGAGCCATAGGTCGTCACCAGTTTCGATTGCCGTGCCCGCCACAGGGAACCCGCAATCGCAACAACCGTTCCGGCCATGCCGCTCCCTGCCGCCAGCATGCCTGCTTTGCGGAACACCGTTGGTGCATAAGCTTCGTAAGCGTACCACCATTCGAAGAGCCGCCAGGGATGATAGAGCGGTTGACCCAGGACTGTTGTGAGAGGTGCACCGAGCCGCGGCTGGTTTCCGAGCATCGCGGCCGCCCATTGCGTAGAGGCCCAAAGCCCGCCCGCAACAATCGAGACAACCACGCATCCCTGACCAACCAAAATCTTTGTCGGAGACATCTTGCGTCCACCCATTCCACCTCCGAAACCATTCCGAAAGATGACCCAAGCATCGTCTCAAAGGGACGATTTGCTCAATTGGGAAACGGGGGAAAAAGAGGGAAGAGAACTGACAATCAGTGTGTCAGCGCAACGTTTTCGACCGAAAACAGACGCAGCTGTGTCTTCGCAAGTGCTGCCAGTCGCCGAAGATTCCAGCTAACAAAGTTTCGGCCTAGGCCGAGATACGATAGCCCTTGATGAAACCCAAGTTATAAGATGCGAACTTACAGACCACCCAACTATAAAACCCATTAAATGTTAGCAATTTCGCTTGCGAGGCAAAAGGTGCTATTGTCGACAGACGCTGCCATTTCGCAGAAGGGCCAGTATGAGAAGTACAGAAAACTTCAATCCACTTTTGGTTTGCCCCTTACCCCGGAATTGATTTTCAAATTCATACATAGGTAATCCCCCCAAAATTAAGCCTCAATTTTGGGGGGATTACCAAAACAGCGAGCACTTGCATAAAATTGATTGAGTTGACTAAACTTATCTGCCGAGTAAATAAGAGTTGAGGGGGCATCTTCGAGGGAAACGAAAGATGCCAAGTTGGACTGCAGCATTCAGCCTAGTAAACGCGACTGGCAAGCCACTGGCCGGTGTGATCGCATCTAAAAAGCGCATTCGATCAGATGGACAGTTAGACGCCCCGCTTGTTCAAGTGACTGACGCCGACGGTTATACCGGCTTCTTTATGGGGGACAACGAAGACAACGGGACATTCACATTCGAGCTGTCCGGGTTCGTCACCGTTGCCGATGTCCCTGCGTCGCGTCCTGAATTTATCTCCGGGCAATCGCGCAAGCAAATCACGATGCAGCCGGTCGGAATTTTCGGCGGCCCAACTCCACCTGGTAGGCGGGACTTCTGGCAAAGTGTCTTCAACGATACTGATGACGATTTGGCCCGCACATGGGCAAGCGTGCAGGACAATATCGTTGCATCAAACGACGAAGCGATCAAATCGAAAATCAGGTCGCTACTCGATGGGCCGACCGGTGATGACGATGAGGTGGCACTAATCAACATCTTCAGGGCGTTGCCATGCGAGCGGGCACAAAAGATTTCCCGCGAGATCGGTGTTGATCTCATCCTCGACAACGTAGACGGGTCGGACTGGGATGACTTGATGGTTGTGTTCGCAAGATGTGGCATCGTCAATTTCACACAAATGGATGACGACGCGTCGCGGGTGTTCGTCAGGGTTCGTTCGTGTGAAGACCTGAACTCCTTGCCGCTGGATGCAATAGCGCAGCTTGTCCGGAACATGTTCGACGGCGCTTGCGGCGATGAAGACGAAAGGGCGATCTTGCAAATCATGCGCTGCTTGTCAGACGACGCGCTTCGAAGGTTGGTTCAGCTTCCGGGCGTTGGCATCGGCGAGTTCGACTATAAGTTCGACGGTGACAACTGGGATTTGCTCGAGGTGCGGTTCCGGCAAGCTGGTCTTCAGCTCGACACGTAATTGCCGCTTCCGTCCAATTTTCGATATGCAAATGAGGTCGACATGAACAGGAATGTTTCAGTACTCGGGTCACAATTGCTTTTCTCGCGATGGACTGGTTTGCAGTTGATGTCATTCGCTGTTCTGCTTTGCCTCTTCGCCGTTGCATTGCCGTCTGCGTCTCTCGCGCAACTCGTCAACCCGGTGCCATCGGGTGAACTGTGCCCCAACGGCAGTCCTCGCATTGTCTGGAACTACGCGCCTGAAGCAGGCTTGCCGGCCAATGCGTCGCCATTCAATTGTCCAGGTGGACAAAACTGTTTTATAGTTCCCCTCAACGCATGCCTGGAAGTCGTTGAGAAAAAGGAGGTCTTGAGCTCGCATGAGCGCGTGCCCACGCTACCGCCGTCGGACAAGCCAGCGGACTTGCCCGGCGGAGGTCTTGTCACTCCCTGGCCGGATCTGAACGCACTACTGCCCAAACTGCGTCCGACTATGTTTGGAATGCCAACAGGTCACATTGCCGCGCCGGACGGTGAATGCTCCACGGGGCATGGATGGGATTTTGAGCGGTTTGTAGATATAAATGGCAACGATGCTGTTGCACTGCCGGGTCTCGCGAGCCTCGACGGCTGGGAAGGCGAAGGGTCGCCTTTCACTGACTTTCAGAACCATGATCTCGATTTGAGGGCCGCTCCCGTCTATGGAAACGCAATTCCGATCGCCAACATACGCCCCCCGGGATGGCGTCCAGACATTGAGCCGTCGCTGGGCGGTGATTATTGGAAGTATAGCCAGGACATCAATTACAGCGGAAGCTTCTGGCTCAGCTCTTTGTATCGCCGATATTCCTGGGGCCAGAACCCAGGTGCAACCGGCGGAGAAAATGAGACCGGACGGTTGACCTCACCGCCTTGTATTCTGCAAGCAAGATACCTCACGTTCCGCATGAGCGGCGGCATGTCCTCTTCGCAGCGCGTCGAGGTACAAGCCGCAAATTCCGATCCCAAATTGTATTACGGCGTGTATTTTCCGGGAAGCCTAGGCGACCCGTCGCGACGCGGGAGAATGGGGACGGCGACCCAGATTTTTTCCGAAGCTGCAACGCTTCCGCCTCAACTCTATCCACCGGATGTTGCCGGTGACTGGGTGACGGTGAGGTCTGCGACATCGGTGGCTCCCGCTGAGACCGAATGGATGCAGATCTATGTCTTCGACCTAAAGGAATTCGTGGGCGAGAAGATCCGCATCAGGGTCGTCGATGACGGTCGCGATGATTGTCTCGCCCGATATGTAAATCCCTGCTTCAAGCACATTAACGCAGATGCTTTCAGGTTTGCGGATAAAGAGCCCATGTCGATGACCTGGTTCGGGATCATCGAAAGGGCGTGCAGGAAGAACCGGGAGACAGATCCTGAGAATTGCGGTCCCGTTGGGTTTGTGCCCTCGGAACCACCGGTGTGGGGCGTGACGGACGCGCACGCGCATCCCATGGCTAATCTCGGTTTTGGGGGACATGTGTTTTGGGGAGATGTCACTGACAACCTGAACGCGGTTTACGACTGCGCTTCAAGTCTACCGGAGATCCCTGGGCCAGGAGGCCGGAAAGCCATTTCGGAAGCCGCGGTCACAAGCAAATGCTACGTGACCGGCCAAATGAGTTTCATCATTTCCGGTGCGGCACTTGCGGGTTGCGCAACGCTGAACGTCGTGCCTTTCGTGGGCACGGTTGCTGCAGCCGTCTGCGCGGTTGGCGTCGGCATAGCGGAAGTAGAGCTGCTGACACGCCCGGTAATGACAGGGTTGACGTTGCATGGCGGAAAAAAATTTTCGAACGGGGCCTTTCAGCTCGGCGGTATGCTCAAGGACTCATGGCAGCTCTATCTGCGGGCACTTGCTCTTGCTGCGGACCCAAAGGAATTCGCAGCTGGTTTGATCCCGGGGACCGATGGTTTTCCGAAGGTAGAAGGTTCAAGTGTCTGGTACATGTCCGAAGACAATTGGCATAGCCTCACGGGACTTGGAAAGACCCACAATCAGTATCAGAAGGATATGTTGAAGCGTGCGTTTGACGGTGGCCTCAGGCTTGGCGTATGGGATGTGGTCAATAGCCGAGCATTTGGGTTCGTTTCTGACGGCGACCCATTTGCGTCCGATTGGCGAGCACTGAAGGATCAGACGGATGCGGCAAAACGGATCGTTGCTCATCCAGAAGTGTCGCGGTTTGCACAGATCGCCTATTCGCCAGCGGAAGCCGTAACCATTATCCGTTCTGGCAAAATGGCAGTGGTCTTAGGGACGGAAGTTGATGAATTGGGTCGGATGCGGCCGCAAGGGTTGGCTTGGCCCAGGTCTCCGCGCGCCGCGAGTGATTCGATGCAGGAACAGGTCAACGACTTGTGGGAGCTAGGTATTCGCAAAATTAGCCCCGTTCACGCTGTCAACAATCCAATTGGTGGCGCGGGACTCTTCGTCGAGCCCTATGTCGCCAACAATCACTATTTGAACGGCTCGCCACTTGATGGAGAGCCAACCTTCATCGATGGTCCTGTTGTCAAGTTCGTCTTGGATTGGTTGTTCGCGGGAGTGCCGATAAATATTGTGCTTGGTGATTTCAGCATCATCAAGGACGTCGGTGGTGATGCCAAGGTGCCATGGAATCCGGAAGGCTGGTTCGAATTCATGCAGCCGCTCACTGGACCGGAGAAGCCGGTGGGCTCCCACGCTGAGATCACATGGCGTGTGAACGCGGCAGGACGGGCCAATGGCGAATGGCTTCCTCCTTCACAATCTTTGGAAAAAAGTATCTTGAAGGCACAAGCGCTGAACAACTTCCAACTCTTCATCAAGGCCGAAGGAAGATGCGACCTTAATAACACCACGAAACCTGACTACTTCACGAGTTTTGGCACAAAGGTGGACGCTCAGTTTGTCGCCGTTGCGGGCCATGCCAACAGGCTGGGCATCTTCCGGAACGGTGGAGATGATGGCGAAGCGTTTCTCAGGGCGGCGATGAAAAAGGGTATGATCATTGATGCCGATCACATGTCACAGAAGATGCGTGAAGACTTCTATGCGCTTGCGCGTACTTACTCTGCTGAGGCGGGCTGGGCTGTGGAGTCCGCGTGGGACAACACAGCGAACTGCTCCGGAAAATCGCGATGCGGCGACTATCCTGTCATGGGCGTTCATTCAACCATTCGTCAGGTTGAAAAGGAGGGCTCTGATAAGCCGCACCTTATCAACGACTTTGGAGATAATAACGAAACGACGCGCACCCTGAATGAAATTGGGTTTGTCGCTGCGAACAAGGGCACGATAGGTGTGTTTCCCCGTTCAACGTTTATCCCGCCGAACACCTCTGGGAACATGTGTACGCGGGATAGCGATTGCGCATCATGGGACGGCAAGAGCTTGGGCGAATCGTGCAAAAATAATAAGTGCAAAGCCGGGGGGCCACCCGATTTGAACACGCGAAACTTCAAGTTGCCGGCCGAAGTCCGAAACGACTGCGATGGATCTTCAAAGTCGTTCGCGCTGAAATTCCTCATCATGGCCGATGAAATGAAGGGTCATGGCCTTACTCTGACATCTGATTTTAATGGAATGATTTCCACCATGAACTCCCGCTTCGGCATGACTTCGAGCATGGGTTGCGGCAAGGATGATCGTGCGAAGACGTTGAAAACCAACCCAACTATCTGGTCAGCGCAGATGCGGGAGTGGCAGAAAATCGAGCACAGCGGCATCTGGTACGAAGATTATGAAATTCCAGGCAGGGGTCAGCAGTCTGCCATGTCGTCGGGACTACTGCCGGATCGTCACAACTATCGGGAAGTGGTGGCGCGCGCATGGTCGGAAACAAGAGAAGACATGATTCCGCGGGCGAGACAATACAACGATTCTGCCAACACCAAAATTGATGAACGCGTTTACTACACGACGTTTGGGGAAAACAATGTGATCCACCGTTGGAATGAGCAAACCTCTAACAGGCCTGGCGCCCAGATGTATCCCCTCAAGCGGTGGCTCAACCGGCTCGCAGGCTGGGATTTCAACTTGGATGGGTTCAAGCATGTCGGCATGTACCCCGACCTGCTTCAGGACATGCGCAACGTCGGAGTTCAATGGGAGCAGATGGGACCGCTGTTCCATGGGTCGAATGACTTCATTGAAACATGGAGAAAGTCAGTGGAAATCGGCTATAGCCACCGATAGGCGCATCAATGAGGTCAGTTGCGGGCGAACTCTGAGCCCTCTGGCATGTTCGTTGTCGCTGCTGCCCTTCAACGTCATTGGAACAGGGCGTCTGCACTTACTTCTACAGCGGACAGAATGGGATCATGTGGCGACTTATTGATTGGGTCAATCGCGTCGGTTCCATCATGCCCGATTCACGTTCGGTCATGGGACCAATGCTGACAGAGCGGTGACCATAGGTGATGTTGCCTGGAATGTGCAGCAAGCATGCCTGCATACCACTGTTCACCACATCGATATTCGGCACCAGATTACGACTCTGACGTTTAACAACCTCTGAGCGATAAACATTGTTACTCCACTATGTCGTTGGGCTATTCTGATTGCAACCCGAAATCTTTCGCAATTTTTTTTCATGAAATACCCAATCCCTGTTGGCGCTTCGGTCCCCATTCCCAAATTATGCCTTGGGCCGTTACAGTTCCAGAAATTGGTTTGCCGAGATGCTTTTCCATCTCTTGCCGCCACGGTACGAGCACAAACTCTTGCGCTTTCCCGATGACAGCATACTTGCCGCTCGCAAGGTTTGTTGAGCGAATGTAGGTGCCGCTGACGCGTTCACCTTCTATGACTTCCGCGTAAGGCAAGCCCAGTTCTCTTGAATTAATCGCACTGGCCAGTTGCAGCTCCCGCGCTCTGAGTTTGTTCAGCAAGTTCGGCGCAGCACAGAACGCGCCATCGTTGTCGGTACGTCCCAACCCTTGCGAGACGAGCCACTCTCGTCTGCGCTGCAAGGCTGCCGAGGTTTGGCTGCCAAAACCTTGCTGAGCAATATGCTGTGGGTTCTGGGTGACAACTTGCTTGTCGAGCCATGTTGCGCCATGGGCTTCGACGAGTTGTTCGAGCTTGAAATACGAAAGTATGCGAAGCCGCGTCCGCGTTTGGGCGTCAGCTTCGGTAGCCCGGTTTTCCACCGTCACAATCATTCCCTTCTCCGGCACAAGTTCGGGCGCAATGTGTCCGATGTCAGCGTAGTGAACTTTGCCGTCGGTGCCATCAATCACGGCATAGTGCCGGTCACTGATTTCGTCGGTGAGACCAAGGCCAGCAACACGCCCGACGATCTTGTTGCCGGATTTGGCGGTGTCGAACACGGCATAGGTGCCAGCTGGCCGGTCGATGCCGGTTTCTTTCATCACCCGGTGCATTGTCTGGATAATGTCAGTTCTCGCTCCCAGACTGCGGAGTTTGCGCTCTGCATCTGGATCAATGCCCCAAACTCCCGTTTGGTATTCCTGCGCGATGCCCATGGTTTCCAGTTTCCGTAACCGCCCCATATGCGCCGCATGTGTTGTATGGTCAGTCGGCGGCATGGCATTGACCA
This sequence comes from uncultured Alphaproteobacteria bacterium, assembly GCA_963819615.1. Lineage (GTDB taxonomy): Bacteria > Pseudomonadota > Alphaproteobacteria > Rhizobiales > Aestuariivirgaceae > Aestuariivirga. Next base: position 44,357 of record CAWFWW010000005.1, on the reverse strand, counting down.
CAAGAACGCCTCGATCTGTGTGCCGAAGCAAGGCGCGGTCAAGCCGGGTGAAGCGGTCGGTATCAACTTCTCGCGCCAACTTGAAAGTCAGATCAGATTCAATTTCTGGGCCAAGCTCCAACGTGACCAGCTCCCGCGCCCGCATACGGAAGCCATGGGACACGTAATCTTTGGCGATCACAAGGTCAGCGCCCGTATCATCTCTGCCTCGAATGACAATATGCGAATGGGGATGGCCGGTATTGAAGTGATCAACTGCAACCCAATCCAGCTTGGTGCCAAGGTCCTGTTCCACTTTCGCCATGAAATCGCGGATGAAGGGTTTCAGGTCGGCTAAGTCTATTCCGTCTTCGGGCGAAACGATCAGCCGGAACTGATGACGGTCGCCTTCGCAATTGTCGAGGAACGACTTGCCATCCACCTCGTCGCCGTCACGGCCATAGAGTTCCCCTGGTTCACCATTCCGCGTGACGCCGTCGCGCTGGATGTACCGGAGATGCGCACGCGCCGCACCAAGATCACCGTGTCGGAGCTTTGTGATCCGCGCCTTGACGATGACGCGCCGCTGGCCACCGGCATAGAGCCCGGCGCCAGCCAATGTTCCAAAGGCGCCGCCCCGCCCAATCCGAGCGCCTGTGAATGTACTGGAAGACTTGCCGACGTGAGCTGCACTCTGTGCGGCGCGCATAACCTTGTTGACGTAACGGTCAAGCCGTGTGCCGTGCTTCCAGCCGATGCGGCCAAGCTTGGGTGTAAATGAATCTGACATGGTGACCTCGCGAAGACGACTGAGTGGAAGTCAGGGGTGCACATCGTTCTTCGCGTTCTGAATTCAAGTGGGTGATCTCAAGATATGGCGATTTCATGGAGATGTTAAAAGGTTGTCACCACCGAATCTTGTGAGGACGTTACCTCGATCCAATCCGTTCAACACCATCCAAGGACCTTGTCCCCACTGCTTTTATCTTGCCCTCCCTAAATTTTTGATCCGTGTACTGAGGAATGCATGGAACTTCTCTCACGAAGAGACAGTACAGTCCAATCACATTTTTCAAAGTGACCCAAATTCAGTTGGAGATTCTGGAAATTGCAAACGCAGTTCCCCCGGAATGCACCGAATTGATGGGTCCAAAATAGCGGCTGTCGAATGAATCGCGATGTTTCCCGAGCACAAACATTTGACCAGGATTCAACGACAGGCACCCCTTCCAGAGAGGCAATGGACGGTGCATTCGGTCATGATTTTTTGCCCCTGCAACGCGCTTTCCGTCGATGAAAATGTGCCTTCCGAACCGGCAAACAGTGGTTGGATAGATGGCTACAACGGGCTTCAAGAGCCAAGCATCCGAGGGGAGATAGCCGCGTTCCGCAGCATAGAGTCTGACCCATTCCGGGAGTGAGATCACAGCAATCTCACCGATGGTCGGCTGGCGTTTGCTGACCCAGTACCAGCCAATTGGCACGCTGTCGGAGGCATTCCAAATCAGGATCGGCAGGGGGTCGAACATCGGCTTGATCATCACAGAAACTAACCCCAAACATGTCATTGCTATGATGGCTGAACGATGGGGCGCTGCCATCTCAGAAGCCAGACGTAGAGGTACGGCGGCTTTTCAGTGACCACTCCTTCAGCTCATCGGCATGGTAGTAAATGCGTCCACCATGCTTGCGATACTTGGGGCCAGTGCCCATCCAGCGCATGTTGTCGAGGGTGCGCTTCTTGAGACGAAGATAGGTTGCGGCTTCGTCGACTGTCAGAAATGGGGTGTCAGTTTTCTCGATCATCACGTGTCTCCCGGTGTTGCAATTCAATGCAGGGAGTGTCACGTGTTTGCCGTGTCGGTGGGAGTGTCGAATATGCAAAGCCGAAATTCGACACCCCTATTTGAGAAGTCTGACATAGTCGCCGTCCCTTAACCGCTCCCCACGTCTGACAGCCCGCCGCACCACCGATTTGAGATCGGCACTTGGGTTCGACCAACGGGATGAAACATAGGCCTCGCCATGCAGAATGCAGGCAATCTCGCGATGTGAATGGCCTGCGATATGGGCATCAAGGGCAATGACATAATGCCGAAGATGATCATCGAATTGAATATCAGCACGATGAAATTTCATCGTTCCGGGTGAAATCAGCGAAGCAAATTTTCGAACGGCACGAGCCACGGGAAGCAGGCGGTCGGAGTTCTCGGCCAAAAAGGAAACATGCAATTGGCCCGTCAATTCAACGGCCCCTTGATGGAACATGTGCAGCCAAGAGCCATCACGCCGCAAATGGATATGGGTGTTGCCGTCACTGTCCTGATGCAACTCCACTTCAGCAGCGAAGCGGCCGAAATCGACAGCCGTGGCCCTGCGAAGCGGGTCTGGTTCATGCAAAATCTGAACTGCGACAACATGGCTCGCCCACCGTCCATCCCAGAGGATTGGGCGCTGCAGCGCAGTCCATGAAGGGTCCTCGAAATCTCACGAGGCCCCAAGCCGCGACGGGCTCAGGGCCTGTGTCGGCACGTTCTTTCTGCCGCATCTCAGCAGGTGAACGAACAGATGTGTGTTGGTGGTAGGCCTCGATGTAGTGCGGATTGCGTCGCAAAAACTCCCAGAGCAGCCCGGGCCGGTCGAGCTGATCAAGGTATGAATACCTCTGGCGTATCTCGTTCCATGCCGTCCCCACAAGCGACACTTGGGGCATTGAACAAAGCTCCGCTCAACGCCCGTGAGGGCGTTTCACTGACAGACAGACTGTTGAGAACCCGACACGACGCAACTGACCAGCAGTATAAAGACGAATGATCGTCTTCTGCGTGTACGGCAAATATGTCGAAAATAGTTCGTGAGCAACACAAACTCATTCCAAAGTACTGGCCGATTTAGCAGGTATTGCCCCGCATGATGGCTCATGCGGGGCGTGTGCGTGGAGGTGTCAGTCACCCGGATTCCAGATCACGGCGTAAAGGTCTTCGTCGTCAGACCCAGCGGCACGGCCCAGATTGGCGTAGAGTTTCTTGGGGCCGAATTCAGGGGCGGCGATGGAGAGGCTGACATATTCCTTGCCGGAGGTTTCGCCCTTTTTTTGCCAGCCTGCGCCGATTTCGATGCCTTGGGTCAGAACCCGGAAGTCGGGTTGGCTGTCAGAGGTTTTCTGCTGGTTTGGCACGATGTCAATCTCGGCCTGGATACTGACGGTGCGCAGGTGGCCCTTGTAACGACCGTCGTTTTCTTTGCGGACATAACCGATTGCAGTCATTTGAAGTCTCCTATTGGATGTTCGCTTGGGAACCATTCCCCGGCGATGCGTGACCGGAGATGGCCGTCGCCCGCAGCCTGAATCCAAGCTTCAGCGTGCCATCACGCCATGGCGTGATGGATGGACCGCAACGCAGTGGAGGACCCGAGGACACAGGTTTTTTGGAGCGAAGCGTCCGCGAGGAAGCCGCATCTTGCGGCGGGGAAAAAACATGGGGACGAGGGTTTCGGGCGAGGACGGACGGCCATAGGTCATGCGCAAACAGCCGGGGATGGTTCTCGGGCAACACCCATTGTAGGAGATCAGATGGCTGTGAGTGGTTTGACTGCGAAGTGAAATTGATGGCTGCTACAAGGCCGACCTGCCAACCGTCAGCATTGCTGCAAGTGATAGTCGATTGCTAATTCTAGCGGAAAATTTGCACGGCAACCTGACGACAGGGTTTTGACTCAAGGCATCGAAATCGGTGCGGCCTGTTCTGTGGTGTTCGAAACCTCTGGCAAGGAATATGTCAGCCACTCCATTGTCGCGTTGTGTATGGCCCCAAAAAACTCAATGCTAATTCGATCACGCAGCCACGTCCGACTTAGAAAACCTCTACGCTCTGAACTTCGGTTTTGTGACTGACACCACCACACACAGATCCTGCATGAGTCGTCATGCGGGGCAAAGGAAAGCAGGCCCGAAGGCCTGCTCGTGGAGTTGATGGTGATGTGCAACTCTACGCCGTGAACAGGCTTGCCGCTGTGTTCCATCTATCAACGGCACTCACTCCACCTCGCTCGGTATAGGCCTTAGCCGGGAACTGGAAGTAAGGTGGCAGCCAATCCAGCTTGTGTTCGCGGCCATTGGTGCCCTTCAGGAAATCCTTGATGATGCCCTTCTGCACTTTGGACGTTTCGTTCTTGTTGCCATCGGCAACAGCGGGTGAAGCGATGTCTGCCAGCATGGCTTGCACCACGTCTTTGCCACCCAAAAGATCAAAGAAAGTATCATCGGGACGCCAGTCATTGAGCGTGGCGGAGGTGGTCATGGCAACGGCCTCAGCTGTGGCTGTGCCGCAAGCCAAAGTCTCTGCCATGGCCAAAGCCAGAAGCCGCAATACATCGTCTTCGGGAAGTTTGAGAAGGCGGGCAAACAGGTGGGCCAAGCTGTAGTCATCGCTATTTGGTCTGACCAATTCAGTGCGGTCCTCTTCAAACCCGCACAAGGTGAGAAGTTCCCTGCGCCGTACTTCAAAGTCAAGTGTTGCTGGGTTGGCGGCAAGAGACGCGCCAATCTCCGGCTTTGCCGCCTTCAAGGGTTCGGGCTTTACCATCCATAGATTGGAGCCGACGATCATGTGCGCCAGCACAAGACGAAGGGCAATCTGCGGGTGGTCCAAAAGTTCGAGCCGGATGGCGGCAAGCCTGTGCAGTTCGACATAGTTCTGCATCGGTGCTGTCAGTTCGGGCTTGGTGGCTTTAGGTGGTTCGGTTTCGCCTGTCTCCTGTTTGTCGCGCTTGCGGGCCTCGGCCCGCGAGAGATAACCTTCGTGGAGTTCGACTTCACCACGGTCTGATGTGGTGATAAGTACGGCACCGCCCTTCTTCTTCGCCGTCTTTTCAAAATCCCATTCATGGAAGCGGTCGCCGCGTGGCATAACCTCCACACGGGTCCAGCCTTGGGCCAGAAGTTCATCGCGCTTTGCTGCAATAGCCTTGACCTGCAAGGCCCAGAAACTGTCGGGATTGGCGAAGTAACTCTCCTCGCCAAACAGGTCTGACACGATCTCACCTTGATAGGTGGCAAGGTCAAACAGGGCAGTCTTTGTCGAAATGTTCTGCCCGCCAAGCAACCAGCGCCGCAAGCCTTGGCCCAACGGGGCTTGCTGTTCCTCGTTTTCATAGAGGGCCAGCCAATCCTTCTGCTGCTGTCTGGAAGCCATGGTCAAAGCTCGCAAGGTCTCGGCGTCAATGTCTTCTGTGCGATACAGCTGCCTGATCTTCGGTGCCAAATTGGCAATGGCCAGACGGCGCTTCACTGTCAGTTCTGTCACACCAAAGACATGGGCGATATCTTCAATGCTGCGGCCTTCCTTCAACAGCCGCTGGAAGGCCTCGAATTGGTCCATGTCGTCCATGGGCAGATGGGCCACGTTCTCAATCAATGAAGCCTCAACCGCTGCGGCGTCATCACCCTTGGCCATGATGGCACAAGGCACGGCCTCGACCTCAAGCCCTTCCTTTTCGAGGGAACAGGCAGCAAGGAAGCGCCTTCTTCCGGCGATGATTTCGTAGCCGCGCCCATTCTTGCGGACCAGAAGCGGTTGCAGAATGCCGCGTTCCTTGATCGAAGGTATCAAGTCTTTGTAGTCAGCCTTCTTGACACCGTGTCTGACATTGACCTTGGCAATGGCGAGTTCTGACAAAGGGATATGCATAAGTTCCATGATGATTACTCCGTGGGTTGGGGTTGGGAATTGGCGCTGAACAGGTCCATCTGGTTTCGTGCCACATCGTCAAAGAGGCCAATGTCACAGGGCTTTTGCAGCCTGTCGGAACCAAGGGGATGCGCGGCCAACGCCTCAAGCCGCGCCTTCATCGAAACGGGGCGGACACCCGGGACCAGCGCTTGCGGTCCGATGGCGGTCACTTCCGTTTCGAAGGGAATGGGAGTGGCGGCAGTCATGCCGCCTGCTCCAAATCAGTTGATGTTTGTGCTTCGGCCTTGAAGGCCAAAATGAAGTCACAAGCCTTGGAGGCAAGGCTTGCCGCCTTCACAATGGCACGGGCGTCTTCTTTCAGAACTGCCAGCCAATTGCCGATATAGTCGGCGTGGCGAACTGTTGGGATAATGCCAAGTGATGCGCAGACAAACGCCGTTGCCATCTCCGCCACCAGTTCCTCGCGGGCGTAATCTACCGTCCCGAATTTGGTGGTGAGATTGCGGTCAAGCCGCGTCTTGTGGCCTGTCCAGTGACCCAATTCATGGAAGGCCGTGCGATAGTAATTGATCTGCTCCGTGTAAGCCGTCTGGTTGGGAATGCGGATAAAGTCCTCCGACGGCACATAGAAGGCTTGATCGCCGCCGATGCGGAAATCCGCACCCGTTGAAGCAATCAAAGCCTCGGCTTCCGGCACAATCTCACGCGATTGGCGCGGCTCACTTGTGCCAAACAAGCCCACGGGCAAGCCCTCGCATTGTTCGGCATTAAAGACCGTGTAACGCTTCAAGAAATGAATGGCTGACGGGTCGGTGCCTTCATCTTTGGCCCGCTGCTGTTCCTTCTGGGGCACAAACTTGTCGGCGAAATAGACATGCGTTCCGTGTTCGCCCTTGCGGACACTGCCACCCATGGCGATGCATTGTTTGAAGGTCAGCCAATAGGGTGAGGCAAAGCCCTTGTCTTCAAGGGCCGACCACAACAACAGAATGTTGATGCCGGAATAGCTGCGGCGGGCCAGACCATTGACGGGAATCCCCAAGGGGGAAAGCTGCTTCCCGCTGGTCCAAGGCTGCACCCATGGCACAATGCCGCGTTCAAGTTCGGTCATGATCTTGTCGGTGATCTCACGATAGATATTCTCTCTTCCAATCGCCTTCGACATCTCAGACCCCTCCTTCGCATCCGAACCCCGGAGCGGGGTGGGCGGTGCCTTGCGACTGAAGAGGCCCGCTGATTGAGGCGGGCCGCACCGAAGGCCGTAACGCCAGTGGAGGACTGCGCTCTTGAAGGCTTTGTCATTCATTGTTGTCTTTGAAAACGTGCGCAGTTGCGGCCCGCCGCAGCGGGCCTAGAAAGGAGCGCCGCCCACCCTGCGAACGAGGTCGGACCTTCAAAAATGCCGACGCAAAGCGGCGTCCATCCATGATCATTGTCGATTGTCAGAGTGATCCCGTCACCCTGCCTTCGGCAGCGATCGTCACCCGCATGGGCCGAGACCGCGAAGCGGGCTTGGTCGAGCGTCAGCGAGATAGAGCGCGACCAGACCGAAGGGCTGGGCCGCCCCAAAAAAGCAAAAGAGAATTCCTGAAGACGGATTTAGCGAGAGACGCTATTCGCTGAAATTTCTTAGCCGAAATCAAACAATCTACATTTGAGCCTTGTCCAAACTATCTGTCGAAAACCAACTAACAACAATTGACAAGCTCAACTTCCCGTCGCAGGTTCAAAAATGTTGATTCGTACTTTCTATCCGAAAAACTGCCAATACGTTGATAGTGTTTATTCGGGGGCGAGTTCGTAAGTTGCACACAGTGCGTTTGTCTCGGTGCCCATCACAAAAATAAATTCCGATTTTTCGGTAAGCTAGCCTTTTGAATTCTTGAAACTGGTTTCGGTGCGCACGCCTTATTGTCGTGCAATCCGAAAAGAAGGCAATACGCATGTGCGTTTAGTTGCCCCGTCGAGCATTGGAGAAAGTCATGCATGGAAATGTAGCAACTCCGTTCCTTGAAGTGCATAGTTTTATGGCCGGCGAAACAGACGAAGCAATGCAAGAAGCGTCTTCGCGTGACGAGATCAGTACCCGATCACCGTTTATTTCAGTCTATGAACTCGAAGGTCAAACCGAATACCTTGATGCGCAGTCTGAAGCCTACTCAACGCTGGTTCAGGATTTCCACGACGAAGAGTTTGATGTGGCAGTGCAAGAACTTATTGATCATGTGCGCGGCATCCATGAAGAAAACATGCTTGCAAGCTACCGGTCTGTCGACACTGAAAGCCAGTTCAATCAGTATTTCAAGCAATTGACCAGTGAGGCCGAAGGCGTCGTCAATAGATTTGCAACGGAGTTTGGCGGTCGGGAAGCCGCTTCACTCGGCGAAACAGAACTTGAGGATTTTGCCGACAATCTTACTTTCGCTTCGTCGGCGAATCCGGAATTCGAAGACTTCCTCGGCAAGTGGGCCAAGAAACTCGCGAAAGGTGTCAAAAGCATTGCCAAGAAGGCTGGCAGTTTTGCGGTTAAACTTGGGCTTGGTCCAGTCCTCTCAAGAATCAAGCCGCTGGTTATGCCAATGTTGCGAAAGGTGCTGCAGAAGGCGTTAGGGCAGTTGCCTGCAAGCGTTCGTGGTCCGGCCCAAATGCTGGCAAGCAAGTTTTTCGATCAACAACCGGCGGCGGCGGCGGTCACAGAACCAACTCCGGCAGCAGACCCAACAGATGCCGCAGCTGAGCCGGCTGGTGCAACAGATGGAACAGGTGCCGCTGAGCCTGATCCGGCGGTGCAGGCCCCACCTGAAGCTGATGTCAGCGAAATCCAATTCGAGTTTGACCAGCACATGGCAAATCTTGTCATGGCCGAGACTGAAGAAGAGCAGGAAATGGAAATTGCGCAGGCCCGAAGCGACGCCAGGCAAGCAACCGTTCCCGTCTATGCCGAACTCGATCAGGCCCGAGAGAAATTTATCGGCGAAATCAATCAGCTCAAAGACGGCGAAAGTTCGGCACCTGTCATACAGGAGTTCGTGATGGCAATTCTTCCAGCAATCCGGCTGGGTATCAGGTTGATCGGCAGAGGACGAGTCGTCAATTTTCTCAGCGGCTTCATGGCAAAAGTCATATCAAAAATGATTGGCCCGGCTGCTGCGCCGCAGCTGTCCCGTGCAATTGTTGAAACCGGCTTGAAGATGCTGTCGCTTGAACTTAACGAGCAAGAAAAATCCTCTGCCGCTGCGTCGTCCATTGCCGCTACTGTAGAGGAAACTGTCCGTCGCATCTCCGCTCTTCCGGGTCACATCCTTGATAACCAGGAATTGCTGGAGGGATATGCTTTGGAAGCGTTTGAACAAGCCGCCGCTGCCAATCTTCCGCCCATCTTGTCGCAGGAACTCTATCGTGATCGGCCTGATCTTCTCGAATCGCGAAATGGCAACGGCTGCTGGGTCATGCTGCCTTTGCGCCGTCGCAAGCGCTTCAAGAAATATGGCCGCATGTTCAATATACGCATCACGCCATTCATTGCCGATGAGATCGAGACGTTTGAAGGACCGTTGTCAGAGCATCTTCAAGACCAATATGGAATGGAAGAAGGCGAAGACCTTGAGGCCGAAGTTCAACTTTATGAGGCATTGCCAGGCACAAACCTCAGCGACATTGCGCGGGAAGACAACGAGATGTCAGGTGCCATGCAATCGATGCTTGGTGAAGAAGAGCAGTTTCATCCTCTCACCAAGAAAGCCGCAGGTCTTTTGCTCGGCGAACCGAAACTGGGCCGGAATCCGACGGCTGGCAGCGATAGAATGCGCGTCGATGCCGGTCAGCGATTCTATCGGCTGAAAGTGCCGGGAAAACGCATCCTCACTGTTCCGGATAAGAACGGCAGACTTGTTCCACGAAAACGTGGCGGGCTTCGCATGACGCTGGATTGCGTCAAAGGCCAGGTGCGCGTGAGAATTTTTCTCAGTGAATTGCGGGCGCAGCGCCTCGCCGTCAAGTTGCGGCGTCAGTCGCACAACGGGCCGATCTCTGTTGGCTTGAGCCGTTATCTGGATCGTCGCCTGGGGATGATCGTGGGTGGCAGGCGCTGGCGGCGCATCAAGATTATCCAGCCAGGTCTTGCACCCGGAGAAACGACTGGCGCAGCCTTGCGCAACTTGCCGCCAGAGGTGCACGGCGCAATGGTTGCAGCCCTCCACAAGCTTCTGGTTCCGTCTTTTGCTGATTTCGTGAAATCGAGTGCACCGAAGATCATAGCCGCGACGGAAGATGCAGCAGACGGTATCACGTTCACCTTTGTCGCAGATGGCGTTTCCGGGCTCCAGCAGTTCGGCAAGGCGTTGTTGCCCAATGGTCAATCGAAAGGCGTTGCAGTAGCTTTAAGGCAAGCATCAAAACCAGCCGTTCAAGTGCAAGTCCTGCCGGGATTGGTCCATGAATAGCGACATGCAAGCTGTTCGCACGCAGGTGGAGCGCCAGGTCTTGCACTGGACTTCGGCTGCTGCGCGAATGAATCCGTCTGATCTGGCTTCGGAAGAAGCCTGGGGCCGCATGGAGCAGTACCTAAGTCTCTCCATCCGCAAACATCTCGAAGGCGTCATCACCAGATTGCGCGCCGAAACGGATGTGTTGGCAGCCCTCTTGAAAGCCGCCGAGAGTCCGGTTGCCGTCAAAGAGGTTCAGCGCCGTGTCGTCACCTTCCGTCACAAATATGTCCGCGCCGAAACCACACTGGATTTCTTTGCCGATGCCATCAACACCCGCACAAGTCCTCGTATGGCCGGGCTCCTCCGCGCCTGTGACATCCTCGCCCAAAGAAGCATGAGCCAGTTGCTTGATCAGCTGGGTTACCAAACACCCGTCGCCCTCACCTATGTGGACAAGGGCCTTGGCGCATCCATTCTCAAAGCAGGCCTTCGCCTGTGGGATGGCGGCGCGGAAAATCCGGCCGCGGCGATCAAGATTGTGCGCCACAATCTGTTGCGCCCCACGGCCCTCATCCATGAAGCCGGCCACCAGGCAGCCCATATCACCAACTGGAATCCCGAACTCTCGGAAAAACTTCGCACCGGGCTGCAAGATTCATCAAGCGACGTTGCCGACATTTGGGCCTCATGGTCCTCGGAAATAGCTGCCGATGCCTTCGCCTTCGTCAACACAGGCTATGCCAGCGTTGCCGCCTTGCACGATGTTCTGGCGGCAGAAGGTGGATCGGTGTTCCGCTTCACACCCGGTGACCCGCATCCCGTAAGTTATCTCAGGGTTCTTCTGGGCGTGGAAATGTGCCGCACGCATTATGGTGCAGGTCCATGGGACAGTTTGGAAACCGCTTGGAAACTGATCTACCCAGTCTCTGCGGCTTCAGGGCACATGCAGCAGCTGGTTGGTCAATCTATTCCGCAACTGCCACGAATCGTCCAGATCACCCTCAACGATCCGCAGCAGGCTTTCAGGCGAAGGGCACTCACGGATCTGATCAAGCCTGAACGCGTGAGCCCGAAGGAACTGCTGTTGCTGAAATCGCGGCTGGGCAATTCACTCTACACATCCGCACATTGGTTGTGGACCGAGTGCTTGCGGCTGCTGGCATTGACCGGCCTGGAAGTGGGAACCACCAGCAAGGATGTCGCCGAGATTTTGAATCTACAGGAAACGTCATTGCTGCGCCTGGGGGGAACGCTTCAGGCGGCGTGATGAGAAAACAACGGAGGAAACGAAAAGTGTCAAAGGAAACTTCAATTCAGACTCTGGCAATGCAGGAAGCAAATTCGTTTCAGGTTACCGTCAGCGATCTCGCATCGGCCAAAGCGGCCATCGACTATTTGCTTGAAAAGACAAATGCCGCGTCGAGACCGGCGCTCGCCGCAGTTACACTGACAGCTTCAACGACAACTGCAGCAGAAAGTTATGCATCAATCGGATTCGCGCTCATGACGCACGATGAGTATTCCAAACTTCCAATGACCTAATGAGAATCGAACGGCGAAAGGAAAATCACATGTTTCGACAATTGCCGAATTATCTGGGTGTAGGGACGTCAGGCAGCATTCCTTCATTTTTTCCTGCCATTGCGGTCACTCCAGGCACAGACACCACGCCTGCTCCTGCTGAGCTGTTCAAGAGACACCCTGCCGAGATTGCTGCCTACATGGAGGCGTATTGGGGAAAAGCGCGAGACCATCAAACATCACCACCATCGCCTACAGGAACTCCTGACCACCGGAGCGATGAGCTCCCGGTTTTCCCTGTTGGTACGCCAACTCCTATACCACCATTTCTTGGCGCAATTCGAGGGCTTGGACCCTCAGGGGGCGCTGCCCACAGTGAAGAGTTGTGGGGTCACAATCCGTCTTTCAATCCGGCAAGGCCAACAGTTCTCCCGCTACAGTCCGTGGCGGGGTTCTTGCGCTGGGACCACCTGATCTACGCCTATATGATCGAGAACACCCGCATTTACGAAATTTTCCGGCGCGTGATTCACGCGTTCAGGCACGGGGAAAAGCTTGCGACGCCGATCAATTCTATCGCACAGAACTGGCTGCGCGTTACTGAAGAACTTTTCTACAGCAATCAGGCGCCCTTCTCCATCACCAACGTTTCCAGCTTCATCCGGCCTGATCTCGGAGCTTCTCGGCGAAATGCCTATCAACGCATGTTTGGCATGGATCTCAATCACGGCATGGACGACGGCAAGCCTTATTCGTATATCAAGGCCGAGGCCGCCAATTCAAATTTTGTCTCCATTCTTGAAGAGCTTTTGCGAGAGGTATGGATTGGCATCACATTTAAAGGTGCTACATCAGCACCTAATCCTACAGACGATCCAAAAATTGCAATACTAGCCGATCAACTTCATGAAATGCTGCAGTCAAGGCGGAAGCATGGAAACTTGTCGCGCGAAGAGTTTTGTTTCGTTTCAATGATGTCATGGTTCCATCTGACACTGGAAGCCAATGCGCCTATTTTAACATCCATGCGCGTTGAGGCTGATGGAATCGACAACAAACTTTTCCAACTTGCCGAACGCGTTGGGTTGCCCGCACATGGGCTATCAAGGAGTTTTTTCGAAATAGCTGACCCAATGTCTCGAGTCTTGATTTTTATAGAGCAGACAGATTTTACCAGCAGCAATGCGCCTGTTTTCTACGATAAAACGATCCCGCTTCCAAGTGGAATACCAAACGATTTACCTGCCGCCATGGGTACGATCATCACAAACTGGACAGCCATCACCGGCCGCGACGTAAAGGCCCGCAAAGTCTCCGCGAACTGATCAATCTGGTACCGCAGTCAAGAGTTCTCGTCCAACCCCGCTCCCACGGAGGTTCAAGTGCCGGAATCATACAGATCACCACCACCAGACCCCGGCGACCCGGAATCCCCGTTTCTGTCGGAGGAGTTCTTCGCACGCGAAGAACCCGAGCCCCAGTATCAACCCACCACATTCCACACCGAAAGCCCCTATGCTGCAGCACAGTTTGAATTTGAAAATGTAGGCGGTGTCCAGTCCGCAGCGTTTGAAGGCCTAAAAGACTGCGAGAAAAAAGTAATAGCCCTAGTCACTGCCTCGCCACTGACAAAATACGATTGGAAACCCAATCGCGGCATAGCCCCCATCGGCTATCTCAACGGCTTGGCACTAACTTTTGCGCGGGTTTACGCAAAGCTTGTTGCGGGCGATTATTACGCAAACGTCATCGCCAAAGATATTGATCTAAACTCCGTTGGAATGGGTAACGACGCGATTTCCTACAACCATGATCGGTTCACCGCGATGGGGTTAGGGAACATCGGAGACAAGAAAGAGAATATTCGGAAAGCCTTCATCATTCTGATAGCTCTCGGCATGCGAGAGAGCTCTGGGCGGTACTATGTGGGAGTTCACAAAGAGGGAGCGGTACTTCGACCTGGTGCTGCGAATGAGGAAGCGGGTTTGTTTCAAATAAGCGCGAATCTTGGTGTGTTTTCGAAAAACCCCGATTTCCGGATCATTGGTAAATTCTATGGCTCGCTTAGACAACAAACGGGCGGGGGTCTGCTCGAGGTTTTCAAGCAAGGCCTAAAGGTGCGAATCTCCAAACGTAATCGCGGTGCCGATCGATTTTCAAAGTTTCAGGATTTCTGTTTTACTAGGCCTGGACTGTCAGCAGAATTGGCCGCATTGGGACTTCGCTTTCGGCGAACCCACTGGGGTCCATTGAAACCTGAAACTCAAAAAGAGAAGAAGGAGCCAATCGAACTTAACCCCGATGCCGCAAAGTTATTTGCCGATATCCAGACAATCGTGGACAGTGAAACTGACAAGTCGTGCTTTCTCCCAGGCAATTGGGTGCCAACATCAAGTCCCAACACCGCAACCCAACATGAAGTCTGGGGGTACGAATCTCAAAGTGAATGGAAGGACGAAAGCGAATGGGTTGATGGAGAAGGTGAGGAAGAAGACGAAAAACTGGATTACCTTTCCGAAGATGAGGAAGACGAAGATTATTCGGCGGTTAGTTTTGAGGATGAAGAAGACGAATTGTTTGAGGATTCCTTGACTGTAGAGCAGGAGGAACAGCGAGGCGACGATGAATCATCTAGTTCTACAATTGCCGAGCTACCACCCTACATTTACAAAGTGAAGACAAAGGGTCTTGAAGGTCTTCGTATCGCAGTTTTTGTTCCAGCAAATTTGCCAGGCCGGAGTTCGTATGAACTTCTATTCTATTTGCACGGGCTGCTTGATCGGTGCCCACAGAATATTGCCCCTCAATCAATTGGCAAGATAGTTGCGAAATCAACCCGGCCAATGGTGCTTGCAGCACCCATTATTGACTGGAGAAAACGCGAGATTGCCGCTCAACTTGGAAAACCTGCACAACTCAATGCCCTACTGGCTGAAATTGTTTCTGAAGTATCGAGGAAAGCGGGCACGCCTTTGTCAACAATTTCACGGCTAGTTATTGCAGGCCACTCTAAAGCATACGCTATTCTATACCCGCTAATGCGTTCACTTTCATCGAGTGAAATGACCGATGGCGCTCTCGCACGACTGAGGGAATTCTGGATGTTGGACGCTACATACGGCTGCGTTCCAATCGAAATCGTCAACTTGATGATTTCCAAGCCAGGTCTAAACATAAAGGTGGTCTACAAAGGCGGATCCAAGACAGACAAATTCGGCGCTCGATCACTGGCCGGAAGACTGACTCTTCAATCTGTCGGCGAAGGCCACTGTGATATCCCTGCAGTATACTTGCCCCGACTGCTGGCTGCCTTGCCAGAAGCTGATCTAACCGGCGCTCAAGAGATGGACGATGAAGACTGGATTTCTAGTGAGGATTATGAAGCGGAATGGGAAGCCGCTGACCTTGAGAGTGATACTGAATATGACGGCGAAGACTACTATAGTTCTGGCATCACTCAGAACCCTTCAACCAAGCATGAAAGTGGTTTCACTCTTAGGGAAGAGTACGATCCCCGACGACCGATAGCCGAATATGAACTGAAAGATGATCAAATATCAAATGAGACTTTTATTCAAGCAGCAAAAGATCGCGCGATTGGTGTTTTGCCGACTGAGCCGCCCATACCAGCCAAGTTGGAGAAGAGAAAAAAGAGTGAAACAAAGAAGGAATTCAGGGAAAGGAAAATCCTTTACAATGAACAGACTACTGCACACAGCAAGTGGCGATCATTGATAAAGCAAATCAAAAGCGACGAAGAAAAAGATGCGCGTCTAGCACTTTCAAATGCGCTGGCTGAGAGAAATATCACAGTTGATTCTTGGTTTAACATGATTGTTCCAGACGCAACCTTTTTAGGATTAAGGATCAAGAGAAATCGGCAGTCCTCGAGTCCTGGCGTTCACAAATTACTCTATAAAAGACTTCAGAGCGCCGAACTCAAACTCATGAACCAGATGCTTGGCGTTGGGACTGTAAGTGGTTTGCGCCAACCGTTGCCTGCAACCGACCAAGAGGGAGGTATCGGATATCATTCTGTTGGCTTGGCAATTGACATTGACCCAAAGTTCAACCCTTTCATTCGAAGCGCATCCCAGATCGTCAATCGCGCCATGCAGTTCGTGCATGGTGAGAGTGATTTCGACCTTGGTAAAGCAATCCGGAGTGTTTTGAACCAGAGACCCAAACTTCAGCGACGCGAAGCAGCCCGACAATGTTGGAGCGTTCATGACAAAGCATCGCGAGCTCTACGAGACTACTTTGGATTTAAAGTTGGGGAGCTGACCAATGACTGGAAAATTCGGATTGAAGCTGACCGACAATCAATCGAAAGAGGCGAGACCAATTTCGGCAATCGAAAGCCTTGGGAGAATGGATACATGAGGTTACCTCAAGCGCTTGTTGAAGAACTAGTTGGTGCCGGGCTTACCTGGGGAGGTATGTTTAGGACTGGATGGGACATCATGCATTTTGATTGCAGGGAAGATTGGAACTCCCTGAAGCCGAAAATCGACGTTAAGCAGAAGCGCGAGTTCAGTTGACTATTGCACCACCGAATTGAGTGAGTTTTTTCTGAAAGAAAGAGCCGTGCCAAAGAAAACCATCACATCAAATGACGGCGAACAGACTTCTGCATCAGCTGTCTTGGAAGTATTTGCCACGAACCCTGCATTCAACCAACCCGCACTGCACATCAAACACGCAGCAGATGGCGGCAAGGCGGCTTCAATCAGGATTGATGACCCAAATCCCGATATTGAATTTGTGGAAAGCGACCAGGCTTCTCCAGCTGGGAAGTATGAAATCGCTGTTCAGACGGATCAGTTTCAGATCAATGGACGTCATGCGGCAGAACAGAGGTTCGAAACCATAGCCATTTTTACGCGGGTGGAAGTGGGCGGTAATTTTGGGCTTCATACAAGAAACAGTGACGGAACTGGTTTTCATAAGAATCAGTTCGGCGATGGCAGCGGCGTCATCGGCATTGGCAACGCCACAGCCGCACCCGTCAAAAACCCCGAAGGGGGTGGGATATTGTACGTCGAAAACGGGGCACTCATGTATCGCGGATCAAACGGAACCGTGACAATGCTCGCACCCGCATAGTTTATGGGAACGCATTGGCTATTGAAAGAGTGCGAGATTGAGGTTTGGGGCAAACTCAGGAGAACAATCTTATGGCAAGCAGTCATATCCGCAAGGAAGCCAAAGACGGAATTACCATCAAGCTGCATCGCGGGGAGCACATGTGTCTGGTTGGCTTTAATCTGGAGGGCGAGAAAGCGACAAATGAATTTGTGGGATTTTCGCTCGAATTCCAGGAACCTGGCAGCGATCAATGGAAACGTGTGTGGAACCGCTTGCAGTTCTCATACGATAGGCTGAGTGAGGAAGAAAAGCGCAAGGGTGCGCCGAGCACATTGGCACCTATCCAGAAATTCAGGTGGCTCCATTTCCCTCACGAAACAATGGACGGAGAATACCGATACCGTGCAACTGCGAAATACATGCGGCCTGACGGATCGATTGTTTCAGGATCACAAGTTGAAACTGCCATGGATCTTGGCGGTGAGACAGTTCCAGGGTTTCTGGATGTAGGGTTTACTCGCGGCTATGCTTCATCACAGGCCTACGCCAACAGAGAACGCTTCCCCTGTCAAGAGCGCATACTTCCTCCGCACGGCACCGCAGCACCTGGCGATTTGTCTCACGACATGGCCAGTTGTGAAACGGAATATTCGTGGCTCGGCTTTAAGGGACGCAAGGCAATTTACGCGATGCTGGACGAAGCCATACAAGATGCCTCCATCACCGTTGATGCGATTTTGTATGAATTTCGTGAACCAGAAGTAGTCAACAAATTGCACACTCTCGGTCGCAGGCTGAGAATCATCGTCGATGACCACGACGACATTGGTGCGCCCGATTCAAACGAGACGGTGGCGTGCCAGAGGCTGACTGCTTCAGGTGCACAGGTCAAACGGGGTCATTTTGCGAGGCAACAGCACAACAAAGTTCTTGTTCTTCGCCGAAATGGTGCAGCCTTCAAGGCCTTGGCAGGTTCGACGAATATGTCGCTTCGTGGCCTTTACGTGCAGAGTAACAACACTCTTGTGTTTACCGACGCCAGTATTGCAAGGTTCTTCGCCGACATTTTTGACTCCTATTTTTCCGTTATCGACCAAGCTCGCTCCGCGCCAACGTTCAGAAAGGACAGACTCTCGCTACAGTGGCACGACTTCAACTTGCCCATTGGATCTGCGGCGAAAATCGCAGTTTCACCACATGCAGACGAAGCACTTTCTCTGACACCAATTGCTGACGCAATAGAGCAAGCCCACAGCTCTGTTTTTTACGCCTTGGCATTTCTGAACCAAATTTCGGGAGGTGTGCGAGATGCGCTTGATCAACTTATGGATAGGTCGACGTTCTCTTATGGCATTTCACAACGCAAAGGCGGGCTCGCTGTGTCCAAACCCGACGGATCAAGAGGGCTTGTGTCCTTTGCATACCTTGCGAAGGACGCTCCTGAGCCATTTTCTTCTGAATGGTCGAGCTATGCGGAGGCCAATAGCCCGTCGAACGTGCTGCATCACAAATTTGTTGTGACAGATTTCAACACCCCAAGAGCCAAGGTTTTCACTGGATCGTCAAATATGGCCGCCGGTGGCGAGAAGGAAAACGGCGATCATGTTATCATGATCGAAGATGGCCGGATCGCAACGGCCTACGCCGTTGAAGCGCTGAGAACCTTTGACCATTTCCACTTTCGGGTCGCAATGCGTGAGGCGGATCAGAAGAAAGAAGTCCTCAACCTCGCAAAGCCACCTGAAGCGGGAAAGAAAACATGGTTCAAGGAGTCGTATGTATCGGGGCACATTAAGGAGAGAGATCGGGTTCTTTTTGGAAATTGAAAAATGCCTGACTTATAGGGGTGCTTTAGGGGAACCAGCGGCTGTCCCAAACACTCGTATTGTAAATCATGACTCTCTGTCTTGGTGATGGTCAAATAGTTGCAGCATTCTTGTCGACACTTTGTCAGCGGCCAGCACCAGAGCTTCATCGATATGAATGTAGCGTTGTGTAACACCTCGTGAGGCGTGACCGAGAAGTCCGGCAATCGTCAACTCAGTGAACCCCATCTCCGCCGCCAGACTTGCAAAAGTATGCCGGAGTGTATGCAAGCTTACACCCTCAATTCGAGCGCGCTTAAGGACGCGGCCAAGGACACGAGGAAGGCCGATGAAGTGACCATCTCCAAAATCTGCAGGGAAAACGCAAATCGACCGGGAGCGTTTTATCTGCAATTTGATTTCTTGTGCCGCCGCCTGACCAATGATCCGTGTTTGCTTGCCAGTCTTGGTGTCAGGAAACTTGATTGATCGAAAATCATCATCAATCCAGCTCTTCTGAAGCAACAGCGCCTCATTTCGCCGAAAGCCAGTCAATGCTATGAACTTGATTGCAGCCAGACCTGTTGGATTCTCATTCTCCTCGCTGAGTTGGGCAAGCGCTATGCCAAACCTTTTGATTTCATCAATGGATAGACGGCGATCTTTTACATTCGATGCCGACTTGCGAACACCACGCGCGGGATTTGCTTCCGTGACGCCCAACCTGATCCCGTGCTCAAAAATGGAATGTAAGAGCGTCAAGGTTCTGCCCGCAGCTCCCTGCCCACCCGTGGTACTGCCTCCGCGACCAATTCTCCTCGCTGCGGTTTTACCAAAAACGACGTCTGCATGGAACTTCTGAACATCTGCTCGTGTAAGCCCTTCCAAATTGTTATGTCCAATCAGTGGCACAATGTGTCTTTCGATACACGACCTATCTCTTTCCAGCGTTGACGCCTTGATGGGCCTACGCTTTCGACTCAACAGTCGGCCAGTTTCCGCTTCAAGCAGGTACCAATTGCACAAGTCCTTCACTGAATACGCGTTCCTTGCGGATTTGCGTTCAGCTGAAGGGTCTTCTCCTTTGATGACGTCGACCAGCCGCTCCCGCGCCATGTCGCGGGCGAGTTCAACGGTGAGTATTCCATACTGGCCAATGACCAGCCGCCGTGTGCGATTGGACTTGTTGCGATACTGGACGAAGAAAGTTTTTGTACCCGACGGCTTAAGCCGGACGCCCAATCCTCGAATTTCATTGTCCCAAACAAATACGTCTTGCGATTTGGGTTTCAAACCATCTATGAATTTCTTTGTTAAACGAGGCATATCAGTCGCTTCCTTCAAATTTGCTTCCCCACCGACCCCATATTTGGGATGCGGGGAAGCAGGGGGGAAGCAAAAGAGGGAGAAATCGCAAGATGACAACAGAAATCCACTGTCACTGTCAGTGCCGAATTCTTCACCGTATCAGTGACTTAGTGAAAACCGGAGAAGCCGTAAGAATTGACTGGAACCATACTTGAACCCTTCGTAATGCGGGGGTCAGGTGTTCGAGTCACCTAAGCGGCACCATAAGCCTGTCCGGATAATGCCGAAGTTTAGCGGCTCAGATGATGCGCCGGAGCAGGAATTTCTTGGTCTTTCGAAGACGACTTTGTCCGTGTAGCCAGAGAGAGAACGAGCCGCTTAACTCCGTGACCAGATTTCATTTTTGTCCGATTCAAGGTCAGCAAAACTGCGGGTCACAAATGCAAAACTCTCTTTGAAAAGAGAAGATTCAAATTGCTGGATTTCCCCTGAGAACTGGCGCGATTTGCGGGATGCGAAACGGATCGGTTTTCGACAGCCAAAGATAGATTGTCGGGAGAATGAACAGGTTTAACAAACATGAGGACACCAATCCGCCAAGGATGACGACTGCCATGGGGTGTTCAATTTCATGGCCAGGAAGGTTTCCGGCAACCACCAGCGGCACAATGCCAAGGCCAGTGGTGAGCGCAGTCATCAAGATCGGAGACAACCGCTCCATGGCACCACGCAGCGCCAGCTCCCTGCCGAACACCATGCCCTCATGTTGCTCCAAATGTTGGTAATGATTAATCAGGAGTATGGCATTCCTGCCGGCAATACCGAGAACGGTGATAAATCCAACGAGGGATCCCAGCGAAATAATGCCCCCGCTGACCCAAGCCGCAATAATACCACCCACCAAGGCACTCGGGAGTGTGAAAAAAGCTACAGTTGCAAGCCGCCAGCTTCCAAAAGATGCTTGCAGCAGAACGAATATTCCAACAAGTGCGGCAAGGCTGAAAATGAAAATGCGCTGCTCCGCTGCTTTGCGTTCTGTGTGCTCACCAATCAGTTCAGCATGATATTGTGTGGGGAAATCCACTGTTTTTAGACGCGCTTCCACATCACGGACCACCGACCCAAGATCACGCTCGCCTGACAAATTGGCAGCTATGTCCATCCTGCGGGACGCCCGTTCGCGCTTGACGACGTTCGGTGTTGGCAGCATCGCAACGCTTGCGACATCCACCAATTTCACCTGCCCGCCATTCGGCGTATCGATCATCAGATTCTGCACAGTCGTCAAATTTTGCCGAAGATGCGGACTTCCAATCAACAAGACATCATACAGTTGCGAGCTCATGTAAATGTCTGATAGCTCGATACCACCAATAATTGCCGAAGCAGCGCGCCTCACGTCGCCGGGCTTCAACCCGTAGCTCTGGGCTTTGTCGAGGTCGACTTTAACTGCAATATGGGGAATTTCTTCAATCAGTTCGCCGTGCAGTTCTTTCATTCCTTTCACATCTGCAAGCGCTGTCTTGATGTTGACAATGGTCTTTCTGAGTTCGGCCAATTCCGGCCCGTAAACGCGGATCACGATGGCTTCGCTTGAACCGGTGAGAACTTCGCGGATACGCTCTTTCAGATAAGTCATCACGTCGCGATAAAGGCCTGGGTAACCGTCGACGACTTCCTGGATTTTAGCCAGCGTTGCGTCGTAATCCGCATCCGGATGAACGCTAATCCAGTTTTCGGTAAAATTGATGCCAACCACTTCATCGGCGGCTACCGCCCGCCCGACATGGGCACCGAAATTTTGGACGCCAGGCACGGCCCGCAGCTCATTGCTTGCGGCAATTGTAATCCGGTTCATCTCATCGTGTGATGTGCCAGGTTTAGTAACCCAATGCATGAGAAAATCGCGTTCCTTGAACGATGGCAAAAGCGCCTGCCCGAGGAATGGCAGCAGGCCAAAACCTGCAACTGACAAAACCAGTGTGACAACAACAGCAGCGGCTGGCGCTTTCACAATTGGTGTCAGCACGGCGGAATAGCCCCGTTTCAGCAAACTGACAAAGGGTGGTTCCTTGGAGCTGACTGGCCTGGCAGACAGAAGCAGGTAACATAACGCTGGTGTCAATGTTAGCGCCACCAGCATGGAGGCGAGAAGTGCTAGCGAGTAAGATGTTGCCAGTGGCTGAAAAAACGCCCCGGACAGGCCTTCCAGGAAAAACACGGGAACAATGGCAAGCACGATAATCAGTGTGGCGTAGACTATGGAACTGCGCACTTCCAGCGAGGCCTCGACAATGACCCTGCCAATGGACCGGGTCGCATTGCCTTCGCTTTCACGCAACCGCCGGACAATGTTTTCAACATCGATAATTGCATCATCCACAACAGCCCCAATCGCGATAACCAGGCCCGCGAGGACCATCGTGTTGATCGTGGCACCCATCGCCGCGAGGACAAGTGTCGCGGTCAATAACGACAATGGAATAGCCACCATGCTGATAAGCGCAACGCGCCATTCATAAAGGAACAGGAACAACACGCCGATGACCAGGATCACGCCAATCAGCAATGCCGATTTGAGATTGTCGATTGCAGTCTCAATGAACGTTGCAGGCCTGAAGATTGTAGGGTCAACGGCAATTCCGGCAATTGCCGGCTTGAGTTCTTCAAGGGCGCGTTCAACATTATGCGTAACTTCAAACGTATTTGCCCATGGAAATTTTTCGACGATCAGGAGAAGGCCAGGACCATCATTGATGATCCCGTCTCCAATCATGGGTGGATGTCCTTCAACGATCCGAGTCACGTCGCCCAGCAGGAATGTTCGGTCATCTTTGGAGCGGAACGAAACCTGTGAGAGACCCTCTGGATTGACGACAGGAAGGACGTGCCGGATTTTCATGCGGCTTGTTTCGTTTTCTATGAACCCGCCTGTACCGGTCCGCGCACCTTCGCGGTAGGCCAGCAAGCCCACATCCAACGCGTCACTTGTGGCCTCCATGACTTCGTTCAGGCTCAATCCGTTGGCTGCCAGACGTTCGGGGTCAACTTGCACCTGGAGCTGACGTTTGCGCTGTCCCCAAACCGCCACATTGGCAACACCCTGGACCTTCATCAGCCAAGGCCTGATTTTCCACCGGTAGGTTTCTGACATTTCGACCAGTGACAGTGACTTTGAAGAAAGTCCGATCTTCATAACTCGGCTAGTTGCCGACAATGGCTGTATCATCACTGGTGGCCGCGATACATTGGGCAAAATGCCTTGACTGGCAGCTAGCCGCTCGCCGACCAGCTGGCGGGCTTCCATGATATCGGTGCCACGCTTGAAAATCATTACAACTGACGATAATCCGGGCACAGACTTCGAGCGCAGGACATCAAGATGCTGCATTCCAGCCAGCGCATTTTCGATGGGTACAGTGATCAGCCCCTCAACTTCTTCAGTCGAAAGACCCTGCGCTTCGGTTTGGACCTCGACCAGCGGCGGTGAGAATTCAGGAAATACGTCGATTGGCATCTTTGTTATTTGACTGGTGCCGGACACCAAGAGGATCACGGCAAGAAAGACCAGCAGGTGTCGAAACTTCAGGCTCGTTTCTATGATCCAGCGTAACATGACCAAGCTGCTCCTTGAGTACTAGTGTCCGATTCCGAACTCTTCGCCAAACAGTTCCACACTTCCGGTGGTGACAATGGCGCTGCCGGTCGGAGGACCACTTTTGAGAATGACGCGTGCGCCATCAATCCAGTCAACTTCCACAGGTGCCCTCACATATGTCAGTGGGCTTTCTTCTGCATAAACCCAGGTTTTGCCATCCGCCAAATACAGCAGTGCACTGTGCGGTATCACGCGCGCTTGTCCCGCAGTTTCTGCAACACACAGCTCGACAAATACTTGAGTTCCAACGGATAAGGTGTCTGTTTTGCTTTCAAACATGTAGCGCGTCGAAGTCGCGTCTTCGCTGCTTGCCAGAACGGTGTCCGACATCTGGGCAGGAAAAGCCTGCGACCAGTCGTAAACTGACATCGGAACGACTCTTACATTGCGTTCGCAATCCAGCCCGCTGTGCTGCAGGCCTTTGACTGACACAACGCCAGCCACAACTCCCCCGTCAGTTGCAACGCCAAGCTCCGTAACCTCACCAAAGATTTTTCGGCTCTGGTGAACGTACGCGTCTTCAATGCTTGCGGTGGCAATTCCAATTCTGTGTGCAGCTTGTTCAGTGAGTGTGATCCGTTTCAGCCCGGTATCACCGATCAACTCCATTTTGGATGGCGCATTCTTGCCGACATTGGACGCACCCAAAGATCCTGTCGAGAATACACACATGAGCGCGAGTGATGAGAAAAAAACATTATGTTGCAGCATGGACTGGTCCTCCTGTGCGATCGCCGAGTATGTCTGCCTGCGCTTTGACTGCCGTGCTGAGCACTGCGATCGGTGCAGTGAAGGCAAAATAAGCGAGTAGTGTCGGCAAGCCGAGCAGGATGACTGCCGACATGGGATGCAAGAGTTCCAGCCCGGCGGCTTCTCCCCTGATGATCGCGGCCAGGCAAACACCAAGCAGGGCAGCTGTGGCCAATAGTGGTCCGGCCAGAGAACGGTTGCTACCGGACAATCCGGGCTCATCTGGTTGTTCAGCGATCTGAAGCAAACCCGCATATGTCAACGCCGCGAGCACTGCCAAGCCGACAAGATGTCCAGCCATGATCGTACCTTCAAACAGCGGAGCCACCATGCCACCCAACAGGGCAGAAGGAGCAAGGAGGAACATCAGCATCGCGCGGTTCCAGCCACCGATCAACTTCAAGGCGGCGAGAAACAACACGGCAAGCACCGCCAGGATTTCATACCGGAGCTTTTGGTCACCCGACGACGCTTCCTCTTGTGAAAGCACCAGATCGGCGTTGAACCCCACTGGAAACGCAAAGGCAGCAAGTGTTGTCTTGATGTCACTACGGACCTTTGACGCAGATCCGGAGATTCCGGCTGATATGACTGCATACCTCGATGCGCCTTCACGCGAAATAATATTGGCCGTCGCGACCTTTCTAATTTCAGCGACCTGGCCAAGTTCGATCGCTTTGCCGATCGGCGTGACAATGAGGATTTTTTCAACACTCGAAGTGTCCATGTAGACATCGGGCTTGCCGATGACCACAACATCGAAGATCTTCTGGCCTTCGAAAAGCGTTCCCACTTGCAATCCTGAGATCAGAATGCTCGCGGCTCGCCGTACATCACCCGGTTTCAAACCATACTCGGCAGCCTTCGCGAGTTTGACTTCAATTTCGACATTCTCCTCCATGGGTGCAGAGAATACTTTTGGCTCAACGACACCCGGTATTTTCGCCAGCGCAACCCGCAGATCTTCCGCCCGCTGCGCGAGTTGTCCATCGTCAGGCCCATGAAGTCTGACTTCAACCGGCAATCTGCTGCGGTCGACTTGTGCCGCAATTCGAATTGCTGAGTATGAATCTACGAGTATATTCTCGCCGGCAATACTGGCGTTTTTGGCAACGATCTCCCGCAGTGACGCAAGACTGGCTTCCCTGTCGACAGTTGTGTCGATGTTGACCAGGATTTCCGCAGCACTGACGTCGCTGATCCGGTCTGAAAGTTCAGCACGTCCAATCTGCGCGGCAACCCCGGAAACTCCAGGCAGCTCTCTCACGGCAGTCATGATGGTTTGGACATCTGTCTGCATTTTTGCAAGCGATGTGCCTGGGGTCGCACTCATGTGGACGACGAAATTTCTTTCGCTGAAGTCAGGAACATAGGCCTTCGGCAAGAAAAATAAGGCTGCCAAGGCTAAAACAGATCCAACACCCGCGACCCAAAGCCAAGTGGCTGACTTTGCGATTGCCCTTTGCAATGAAAGTTGCAACCACGCATCAAGCCGTCCAATGAGCGAGGTGTCACCCAGGTGACCAATCCGTCGCGGCGACAGGTAAACAATCAAACTCGGCAACACCACCGCACTCACCAGAAAAGAAATACCAACGCCGATCACAAAGGCGGAAACTGCAGGCCGCCAAAGTTCGACGACGATACTCGACATCATCAGGACTGCGAAGCCAGCAATAAGAATGCCAAACAGCGCAATCGTTGAACTGTCAATCCGTGACGTAACACTGGAAACCGCGTCCAGATTCACATCGCCGCTCGACGCGTTTCGTTGAAAATTGGAAACCACTGTGGACATGTGGCTGATGGCCACAAGAGTTGCCATCCAAAGTCCGACAATCGTCATTGTGTTGGTTGCAATTCCCGACAATCGGAGGACATAAATCGTGGCAAGGACAGATGTCGCTGCCCCGATGCCAACGGCAAGTGTGCGCCGACCGTCGAACGTTACAAGCAGCATGAGAGCCAGCGCGGCACCCAGCCCAAGCAAGGCTGACTGTGCAAGGTTTCGGCGGACTTCTTCAATATAAGAGCCCGGACGGTAAAGACTGGTGTCTACGGCAACTCCAGGGAGTGCAGGAGCAAGTGCTGCCATCGCTTTTTCGACTCCGTCGGTGACCGCGCTTGTATCTGCACCAGGAAATTTCTCGACGACGAACATCAAACCGGTTTTGCCATTGATCACGGCATCCCCGAAGAGTGGCTGGTGTCCTTCAATGACACCGGCGACATCACCAAGTGTGTGTATTTCCCCTTTGGCTGAAACAAAGGATATTTTTGCAAGATCCTCAGGCGAAGAAATTGG
The DNA here is from genome assembly GCA_963819615.1 of uncultured Alphaproteobacteria bacterium. GTDB lineage: Bacteria > Pseudomonadota > Alphaproteobacteria > Rhizobiales > Aestuariivirgaceae > Aestuariivirga. Next base: position 17,823 of record CAWFWW010000005.1, on the reverse strand, counting down.
CAGAATGTGCCGCACATCAAACCGTTGGTTTGGTGTATCAATAAACCCACCGTTGCCGGGGGTCGAAGCCTGGAGGTACGACAACGGTGACGACCACAGCGAGTCGCCCGTTGCCTTGATCACATCAGAAAGGGCGACGCCAAGCGCGCTGAGTTTGACGGGATCGACGAGGACTTGCAGCTGGCGGCTGCGCTCGCCCCAAATGGAAACATTGGCAACACCAGGAACGCCAAGCAACCGTGGCTTGATTTTCCACCTTGCCAGCACCGACATGTCGATGAGCGACATCGTCTCACTGGAAAGTCCAATGACGTTCGAGCGATTGAGCACCGAAACCGGCTGCAGCATCGTTGGCGGTTTTGAAACCTTGGGCAGCGCACTCGCGTGGTGCAATCGTTCCTGAGCCATCTGGCGAACCCGCATGAGATCGGCACCCGGCTCAAGATGGAGAACAATCGACGACACACCCGCGACGGAATTCGATTGCATGGAAGTAACCCACGGGACGCCACTCAGCATCTCTTCAAGGGGGACAGTGATCAGCGACTCAACTTCTGCCGCAGCAAGCCCTTGGGCTTCCGTCTGAATTTCAACGACGGGCCCGGCAAATTCTGGGTAAAGGTCGAGTTTTAAATCGAAAAGCCGCCAACTTCCAAAGGCAAGAACCAGAACTGTGGCAAACACCACAACGCTACGTAAACGGATGAGACCCAGTAGCAACGACGTTCCCATGGCAATTACTCCAAAAGAACCCCCGCCACACAGATAACATATTATTAACACAATTTCAACGACTGTTTGCAGAGGCCTGAAAGCGCCCGTCCTATCGACGCTGAAAAGCCTTCAAGCTGATGATCTGTTCCAGATCAAATAATTCGCAATCTTGGCCTAACTTAGAACCGCGAGAACGGCACCAAAGGCAATGGGTGCGCCATAGGGAATGATGCGCTGTTCAGCCTTGTCGAGCAGGCGCTTGAACATGACGGGAAAATTGCCGCCCTGAAAATACGGATTCCACAGGCGCAGGCTTTTCAGCGCGAAGAGCAGCCCGATGGATGCAATCGTTGTTGCCAGAATGAAAACAAGGATCTGGTCGCGCTCCATCCACAAGGCGATGGCGCTGAGGAATTTTGCATCACCTGCCCCGAGCCAGCCCAGTTGCCAGAAGATGACGCAGGGAATGAAGAACCCAAGGCCGAGGCCAATGTGCCAGAGCAGCGGCAGTGTGGCCCAGTGCACGATGGCATAGGGGATGAAAAGCAGCACGAGGCCGTAGCTGACAAGGTTCGGAATGCGAAAGGATGCGAGATCGCTGAGACCGCCGTAGATCACGGCGAGAATGAACAGCGCTTGCAGAATGAGGGTCGCGGTCACGACTGCCTGAGGCGCCGGATGAACAGGACGTGGTTGGTGACGCACAGGATCAACATGACGCTGAGCATGGTTGCCATGCTGACGGCATCGAGCGTGAGACTTTCGGGATCAATGCGAAACGAAAGAGATGCAACTGGCGTATCGACTTTCATGTAGCTCAGTGTTGTGTAGGCACCAGCAATCAATGCAATGTGGCCACAGGCGGCGGTGGCAAGAAGATTGCGGCGCCTATAGCCGAACCAGGCAATGGCCCATGTCGTTGCGAGCAACACCAGTGACACCACAAGGCTGGGTCCCGGCAAACCATCGACAAAATACGTGACGGGGCGCGACACGCGGTCGGCAGCGATGTTCAAACGCCAGAGAATTTCGGCAGAGGGAAACGAGTAGAGCAGATAGGCAAGGGTGTTGGAGATCAGCAACAGGCCGAAGATAATGGCGGCCAGCGTGTTCTGTGTGAGAAATACAAGGGTTTGAGCTGACGCACGGGATTTCATGGTGCCACTGCAACAGAGAAAACTTAAGGAATCGTGTTGTTTTGATGTGATAATCTTGGTTTTTTTCAGAACGAGGCTTAAAGGCACAATCAGAAGGATCATTTTCCTGCAGCTCGGTATCCCAGATTGAGGCATGACATAAATAACTTGTTAAGGATAATTTTCCCGTAGAGCACAGCGTGTATCGATTTAGCGATGAATTTTATTCAATTTGCTGTTTTCGCTACAAAAAACGACGATTTTTGACGGTCCTGTTGTCTTGACCGCAACTTTCCGCTGTCTCGACAGGGAGATAAGTTACTGATACGTTATTGAAGTCGTTCAGATTGTGGTTTTTTAATGAGTCATAATGTCACATTCGGACGACGGGACGAGGAATTCAATCCTACGGGTTGCGATCCTATCTCTGTTCAGTAACCCTCTCAAGGAGACATAATCTCATGTCGAAAATTGTAAAATTGGCCCGCAGCCTGCACAACGATGAAAGCGGCGCTGCCCTTCTCGAATACACTGTTCTGCTCGGCATTCTGGCCGTCGCCGTGATCACCGTAATCACCACGATCGGCACTGAAACCCTTGCCAAGTGGACCGCGTTTGACGCTGTCTACAACTAATTAACAGCGACGGGATTGCGGCATCACCACAATCCCTCACAGTTTAATTTCAATTCGAGGATAATTATTATGACAAAATTTGCGAACCTTGCATACAAACTGCACAACGATGAGAGCGGTGCCGCTCTTTTGGAATATACTGTTCTGCTCGGCATTCTGGCTGTCGCCGTGATCACCGTGATCACCACGATTGGTACGGAAACCCTTGCCAAGTGGACTGCCTTTAATGCGGTTTATAATTAAGCCACGCGCAGACGCGGCCTGTGTCTGACAAAATGTCCCCGCCTGATTTCATTGCGAGATGAGTCAGGCGGGCAGACTTCACTTTGGATTGGCGTAATCACATGCGTTTTAGCACCCTCCTGATGATCATTCTGGCCACGGTATTTGGCTCAGCAGCAGTGTTTTTTGCGAACAACTGGATCAGCAATCAGGCACCACGCCAGATGGCGGCCATCGTCCAGCCCGTTGAAGAACAGGCCACCATCGTCGTTGCGGCCAAGGACTTCATCTTCGGTGATCCCTTGCAGGCCGAAACCCTGAAGGAAATTCCCTGGGCGAAATCATCCGTTCCCGAAGGTGCCTTTTCCAAGATTTCCGAGCTGACAGTCGACGGCCGCCGCGTGGCGCTGGCCTCCATCAGCACCAACGAAGCAATTCTGAAGTGGAAGATTTCCGGTGCCGGTGGCCGCGCATCCCTGTCCACCACGGTGACCGAGGGCATGCGGGCCGTTGCCATCCGTGTTGATGATGTTGTGGGCGTCGGCGGGTTTGTGTTGCCCGGCGACCGGGTTGACCTGCTCTACACACGCAGCGCCAACCGCAACAATGAAAAGGAAAGCGCCACCAATGATGTGCTGGTGCAGAATGTGCGCGTGTTGGCCATCGACCAGGTGGTTGATCAGAAGAATGAAAAGCCGGTTGTGGCGCGTGTCGTGACCGTTGAGGTTTTGGCCCAGGACGCCCAGAAAGTGGCACTGGCCCAGAACACAGGCTCCGTGATGTTGTCGCTGCGGGCCGCAGGCTCGACTGATAATGCCAATGCCCAGCGCGTGGTGGAAGAGGAACTTGTGTCCAATCCATCGGTCTATATGGCCAAGCTGGAACAACGCGATGCAGCCCAGGTGAAACTGGAGCAACAGCTGGCCGATGTGGCGACCGAAGCCAACAAGTCCAAGGATGCCCTGAAAGCGCAACTGGCCGACATCGAGAACAAGCTCAAGGGTGAGATTGCCAATGCCGGTGCCGATGCTGGCAAGCTCAAGGAACAGTTGGCGTCTCTGCAACAGGCCATGGCCAATTCCAACGGCAAGATGAGTGATGAATTGCGCAAGAAAATTGCAGAATTGCAGGCGTCCATGCGCAAGATGTCGTCAACGCCCGTGGTGATGGTGGAACCTGCGGCAGCCGATGAACCAGAAAGAACCGTCACAGTCGTAGGCGTGCGGCGCGGTATTGCGAAAAGGGAGATCGTCGAAGTCGTTCCGGAAAACGGCTTTGAGAACGTGGAATAAGTGCGGGGTATGGCTTTGGTTTTTGACCGAAGTCGGAGAGAGGTGAATATGAAGTCAATTTTTCGTTACATTCTTGTGTGTCTTGCGGCTGTGGTGTTGCCGCTGGCAGTGGCCGCACAGACAACCCTCATTAAACTTTCGGGGGATCGGGTTGGGCGATTGCAAATCGTCCATGGTCAGTCGGAATCAATTCGCGTTGATGTGCCCTTTGCTGAAATCGTCGTGGGCGATCCGGAAACCGCAGACGTCAATCCGCTGACGGACCAGACGCTCTATGTGTTGGGCCGCAAGCTCGGACTGACCAATGTGGCACTGTTCGATGCACAGAAAAAACTTGTTGGCGTCATTGATGTGGAAGTGACCCATGATCTTGATGGGTTGCGCCGCGCCTTGCGCAATTCCATGCCCAACAGCGCCATCAAGGTGAAATCCATCAACGGCCGCATTTTGCTGGAAGGCATGGTGGCAAGTGCGCCTGCAGCTGAAAAAGCCATGGCGTTGGCCAGTGAATTTGCATCCGGTGCCGATGGCCTGCCGGGGCGCGTGTCCAACTCGCTCACGGTTGCCGCCAACCAGCAGGTGAACCTGGAGGTGCGCTTTGTGGAAGTGAACCGCATCGCCGGAAAAGAGCTTGGAATCAATTGGGGCTCTGCTGCTGATGCCAAGATTGGCGGCCGTACCGGCACTGGCGTGTTGACCAATGGTATTCCACTCCCCGGATTGGGCGCACTTTCCAACACCATCCCCTTCGGAACATTTGTGGCCAACATTCTGAGCAATGGTTTGTCGCCAGACATCCTCATCACGGCATTGGAAGAAAAGCGCCTTGCACGCCGACTGGCCGAACCGAATCTGACCACCATGTCGGGTGAGGAAGCCAGCTTTCACGCCGGTGGTGAGTTTCCCATCCCCGTGGCGGAAGATGCCAACAGGATCACGATTGTTTTCAAGGAATTCGGCGTCAAATTGAAGTTCACACCGATTGTTCTGGATGATGGTCTGATCAATCTGAAAATTGCACCAGAAGTGAGTGAGATCGATTCAGCCAACAGCATCAGGTTTACAGCTGGTGGCGTGTTGATCCCTGCTCTTTCCGTGCGCAAGGCCTCGACCAGTGTGGAGCTGCGCGACGGCCAGAGTTTTGCCATTGCCGGATTGCTGCAATCGGTAAATCAGAAAGTGACAAACCAGGTGCCGTGGCTGGGCGATGTCCCCGTGCTCGGCACACTGTTCCGCTCATCGTCCTTCCAGAAAAAACAATCGGACCTGGTGATCATTGTGACACCCCGGCTGGCGCGTCCGGTCGGAAACCGCGAACAGTTGAAAACGCCACTCGACACCAGCCTGGCCTCGAACGAACCGGAATTTTTCCTGCTCGGCAAGCAGGAGGTCTCGCGCAAGAAACTCGATAAGAAATACCACGGTGTCTACGGACACATCATCGATTTACCAAAGGTGGATAATGGCAAACCCAGCAAGTAAGATTCTTCTCACGGCAGCAGTGTTGTCGTCGATTTCCAGCCTTGCAGTCGCACAGGACTACACCGAATTGAGCCGCAGCGACTTCATCACGATTGATGCTGGCGATGCGCCGCAGTCAAACATCGCCATTCAAACGCCAACGCCGTGGCCCGACTACATCAACGACACGGATATTCCGATGTCGGTCTACGGAACGCGCGGTGTTGGATTCTACGATGAGTTCTATCGCCGGGGCAAAAAGGAGGCCGGTGCCCCGACGACCCTCAACATCAACCTGCCCGGTGCCCCCGGACAGTAACCCAGGACACACAACCATGCTTTGCCCCCTCATCAGCATGATAAAAATCGCCACCCGACGCTTCCGTAAAGATGAGTCTGGCATTGCCATGGTCTATGTCACCATGATGCTGCCGGTGATTGTTGGCATGGGACTGCTGGCCATCGATATGGGCCGCGTCAACAATCTGCAATCGTCGCTCCAGCATGGTGCCGATGCGCTGGCGCTGGCAGGGGCGGGCGAACTCGATTTGCTGCCAAACGCGATTGGCCGGTCGGAGCGGGCCATTGCAAATATCATCACGTCCAACACGGCGCAGTTTGCAACAACAGCCGTAACCGTCGATGAAACTGCGGTGACGACCTGCTATCTCGCCACATTGCCAGCCAATGACGTGACAGCGATCAACACTGGCAATTGCCTGAACAAGGCTGATGCCGCATCTGATTTGCAGGCGCGATTTGTGCGGGTGTTGGTGACGCCCGCAACTTTCAACACGATTTTTCCGGTGACGTTTCTGGGCGGGGCGTCAAACACTGGCACCGTGGGAGCGGAGGCGACTGCGGGTTTCCAGGCGGCAGTGTGCAAGTTCACGCCCATGTTTATCTGTAACCCTTATGAGGCTGCTGGCAACACCGACATTCTGCGCAGTGTGGAGTTGCTGGATCACTTCGCCAGTCCGGCGAACCGCAAGCGGCAGATCAACATGAAGCAGACGGGCGGCAATACCGCCCAGTATTTCCCTGGCAATTTTGGTTGGCTGGTGCCGGCAGGCGGATCGCAGAGTGCTGCGGTTCTGCGTGAACAAGTTGGCATGGACAATCCGCCCGCTTGTTTTGTCGCCAATGGAGTGGAATTGCGAACAGGCAACATTGAATCGATCCGCTTTGGCTTCAACACGCGCTTTGACCAGTACGACGGGCCCATGAACAGTGTGAGCAACAACCCGGTCTACCGTCCGGCGCGCAACGTGCGCCGTGGTGCTGCCAACGACAAAAACGGCGGCAAGGGCGGACCATGCAATCCCGATGAAGATGACCGCGCACTCTTGCCGAATGCGGCAGGTGCCGCACCGCACTATGGATATTTGTTCCGGGACAATTGTTTTTACACCAACAGCTGTGCCTTGATGGGCGGTCGCATGGGGGATGGCAACTGGAACAAACAGCTGTACTGGGATAAGCTCCATGACGGCACCCCCGGCACGTCACTGCCAGGTGAGATATCTGGCCCCGACGTGTCGCGCTACGATGTCTACAAATATGAACTTTCGAGTGCCGCAAACTATGCCAGTTATGTCGAGCGTGACAGTTTCCCAGGCAATGGTGGCGAAATCGGCAGCCCGCGTTGTTATGGTGGTGCTGCCAGCACGTTAAGTGACAGTCCCGACCGCCGCATCTTCCACGCCGCCGTATTGAACTGCCAGGCACTCAACTCCAGTCAGACCTACGGGCCCATCCGCGGTGGCAGTGGCAATCTCTTGCCGGTTGTCATGTTTGCGCAATTCTTTCTGACTGAACCGGTAGGTGGCAACAAGACCAATACGGCCGCCGCCGATGGCGATGTCTGGGCCGAGATGGTGGCCATTGACAAGCCGGGGCAGGCCAACAGCGTGGCCCGCGACCTTGTGCAGTTGTACCGGTAGGAGGCGATGATGAGCTTGCTCCGCCGCTTCAAGAAAGAGACAAATGGCGCAGCTCTGCTGGAGCTGACGCTCGTCCTTCCCCTCGTGCTGCTGATCGGCATGGGAACAATTGAGTTCGGCAATCTGTTGCAAAAACGCCAATTGATCATCAATGGTGTGCGCGATGCGACACGCTATGTGGCAGGATTAGGGTATGATCCAACCAACCCCACGGCCAATGTCGCAGCCGGACAAAACATGGCCACGCGCGGCACAGCAACAGGTGGGACAAACCGCGTGGCATGGTGGAATCCCGCTGCTGTGACGTTCAGCTACACGGCAATTCCTATGAGTTCCAACTGCGGCGTTGGGGGGAATGAAAAGTGTTATCGTCCGGAAGGTGATTTCTACACGGTCACTGCCACGACCTCAGTGACCTACACGGAACTGGGTGCGCTTGGGTTTCTGCATAACATGGGTGCCATCGCCTCTCCCACAATTACTCTGACTGCCACCCATCAGGAAAGGGTTTTCAGTGTTCGCTAAACTTCACCAGTTTCACCGCCATGAAGACGGCACCACCATCATCGAATTCACGATTGCGATGATGACGTTTTTCGCGGTGGTGTTTGGGGTGGTTGAGTTCACCTACAGCTATTATCAATGGAGTGCGGCCTCGAAAGCCGTGCAGGTTGGGGCCCGGATTGCTGCGGTGTCGAACCCCATTACGCCGGGTCTGCGCACCTGGACAGGCGTGGGCGGCGGCATCATACCCGGCGATCCCATGCCGGCCTTTGATGTCACCTGCCAGATGAGTGGCGCTGCTGTGAGTTGCACGGGGTCACCAGCCAATGTGACGGCAACGCCGAGTACAGCAGCATTTCGCGATATCGTTTTTGGCCGGGGCAATGTAGCCTGTGTCGAACCCTCACCATCGCCCCGCCAGACAGGCATGTGTAATGTCTTCAGCCGGATCACCCTGAACAATGTTTTTGTGCGTTATCAGAATACAGGACTTGGCTATGCGGGGCGCCCTGGCGGCACTGTGCCCACGATCACGGTCGGATTGCGCAGTGCCCCCAACGATCCAGGACGACTGACGTTCTCGTTTATTTTTATTGGTGGGTTGATGAATTTCGCGCCGGTCACCCTGCCCAGCTTTTCAACAACGGTCACCGGCGAAGACCTCAATGTTGCTGCCCCAACGTGAAATGACATCCATGTTCCAATACTTCAAATCATCATCCCACGGTCAACGCAGTCTCAAGATCGGATTTGTCTCCCCCGATGCAACGACCCGCAAGCAGATCAGTGATGTGGTCGGAAAGCAGGAGGGAATCGAGTTCAAGTTCCTTGACCGCAAAAGCATCACGGCGAAATCCATCCTGAAAGACGTCAACGTGCTGGTGTATGACCTAGATACGTCCAGCGAAGCCGAGCTGCTGGAACTTGATCGTTTCATGGGCGACAGGCCGCAGAGTGTGCCCGTTGTTGTTATCTCAACGTCGATGGATGAGGAGTTGGTGCGCTGGCTCTTGCGTCTGCGCGTGGCAGACTGGTTACGCCAGCCAATGTCGGCAGGCGAGCTCATGTCCGCATGTGGTCGGGCCCTGAGCCAAGCACAAGCACAAAAATCAGACGTGAAATGCATGGCGTTTCTGGGCGCACGTGGCGGCGTGGGGACAACGACACTTGCAATTCATGCGGCCCTTGCTTTGGCCAAACAGGTTCCCGGCTCACCGTCCACATGCCTTGTTGATCTCGATTTCAACACGGGCGCGGCGTCAGACTACCTCGACCTACAACCTGGCTGGCAGGTCGATGAATTGATGAGCGACCCGGGCCGACTCGATGCCCTCATGTTTGGTGGCATGCTCGGCCAACACAAGAGCGGTATTGCCGTCCTGTCAGCACAACGCAAGTACGGCCTCGCCACCGATTTTCCGGAAGATGTCGTAACCCAGCCCCTTGAATTTGCATTGCAGAAATACACCAATCTTGTGGTTGATGTTTCAAGGTCGGCGGAAAAATGGGCCAACAATGTTCTGCAAGGCGCAACCCAGGTTTTCGTGGTGACTGAGTTTACCGTGCCCGGTCTCAAATCCGGGCGTCGGCTCGTCAATGAATTACGCGATCGCTACGGCGACGACATTCAGCCCAAAGTTATCGTCAACAAATACCAGAAATCACTGTTTGGCTCCAACCTCTCGTCGACAGAGGCCAAGGAGTTGCTGGGCACTTATTTGGCGGGTTTCATCCAGGATGACAGCAGACTGGTCAATGAAGCCATCAACCGTGGAATACCCACAACTGAAATCAAGAAGAACAACCATATCCAGAAAGATCTGGCAAAAATCATCGGGGTAAAGGCATGACGTTTGCATCACGCAGAGTGGAGGACTGACCATGGTGTTAAGCCGGTTCACATTGCGTAAGCCACCCGTTAAAATTGCAGCGCCCACTGAAGCATCTGTGACACCAATTCAGGTTGCACGCAAAGCCACCCAGACGAAAGCCGTGGCTGTGGATCTGCAGCAGGTATCACAACAAGAACGATTGCTTGATGCGAAGCTGCGCATTCACCGCAAGTTGATTGACGAAATCAATTTATCGGCTGTCGACAAGATTCCGGAGAAAGAGATGCGTGCACAGGTGTTCGACCTGGTGGCGCAGCACGTCAACACGGAACGGGTTGTGCTCAACGCTGCGGAACTCGACAAATTTGTGGATGACATCCTGCACGAGATGACAGGCCTCGGCCCGATAGAACCGCTGCTCAGCGATGAATCAATCAACGACATTCTGATCAACACTCACAAGCAAATCTACATTGAGCGCCGCGGTCGGCTGGAACTATCTGGCGCACGTTTCAAGGACGAGGCCCATCTGTTGCGCATCATCAACAAGATTGTTTCGACAGTGGGTCGGCGAGTCGATGAGAGCCAGCCCATGTGCGACGCGCGATTGCCAGACGGTTCGCGCGTCAACGTTGCGATCAAACCAATCGCAGTGGACGGACCGCTTGTTTCAATCCGCAAATTTTCAAAACGCCCTCTGTCGATGGAGCGTTTGGTGGCCAGCAACAGCATTGCGCGTGAAATGGGTGACCTCCTCATCGCGGCTGTTTCAGGCAGAATCACAATTCTCGTCTCCGGTGGCACGGGCTCTGGCAAGACGACCATGCTCAATGCGCTATCATCGTTCATTTCCCATGATGAGCGTCTCATCACCATTGAAGACGCAGCCGAACTGCAGTTGCAACAACCCCATGTGGGTCGCATGGAAACGCGTCCACCCAATCTGGAAGGGCGCGGTGAAATCCGCCAACGCGAACTTGTTAAGAACGCCTTGCGTATGCGTCCCGACCGCATCATCGTGGGAGAATGTCGCGGCGAAGAAGCCTTTGACATGCTGCAGGCGATGAATACGGGCCATGAAGGCTCCATGACAACCATCCACGCCAACACGCCACGTGACTCGATCTCGCGCATCGAGCAGATGATCGGAATGGCGGGCTATCCCATGACAATTCAGAGCATCCGCTCGCAGGTCGCATCCGCAATTCGACTGATAGTGCAGTTGACACGGCTCAGCGACGGCAAACGGCGCGTGGTGAGTGTCACTGAACTCACGGGGATCGAAGGAGACATCATCCAGCTGCAGGAGATCTTCAAATTCGTGCGTGTCAATACAGGTGAAGATGGCACAGTGCAGGGGCATTATCAGGCAACCGGCGTGCGGCCTAAATTCCTCAGTGAACTCATGGCACAGGGCATCACCGTTCCAGCAACACATTTTGATCCGTCGAGGCAAATGTAACCATGGACTGGGAAGCCCTGTCAAAAACCGGATTTATCGTGTGTGCAGCGGTGGCAACTGTGTTTCTTGTCGAAGCTGTATTTCTGATGTTCTTCAAGCCCATTTCGCGAAAGCGCAGTGTTAATCGCCGCATGAAAGCGCTCGAATCGGGCGTAATTGGCGAAGAGACCATGGTCTCACTGAAAGCCGAGCGCGGTATTTTTGGCGATAATCTTGAGGTTGCGGGGCGGCTTCAAAAGCTCTTGGTGCAATCCGGATTGCGCCTCTCCCTGCGCAAGTTCGCAACCTATGCTGCACTTCTGTTTATCCTGTTGTTCGGGCTCCTGGAAATGCTGACAACATGGCCATCACTTGCGAACATTGCAGTTGCGTTGTTTGCCGGATTTATCTTGCCCTTGCAGTTTGCGAAATTCATGCGGGCGCGGCGTCAGAATGCGTTTTCTATCCAGCTGCCGGATGCCTTGGACATCGTTGTTCGAAGCTTGCGCAGTGGTCATCCAGTGCCTGTGGCACTCGCCATGGTCGGGAGGGAGATGCCTGATCCCTGCGGCTCTGAGTTTGGTTTCGCAGTCGACGAAATGACCTATGGTCTCGATCTCCCTCGGGCGCTGCGCAACCTCTCGGACCGTGTGGGTGTGAGCGACTTGTCCTTGCTCGTCACGGCCGTAACACTGCAATCACAGTCAGGTGGCAATCTTGGCGAGGTTCTGAGCAATCTGTCGCGGGTTTTGCGCGAACGCTTTCAACTGCGCCGCAAAGTCCGGGCATTCTCTGCGGAAGCACGCTTTTCAGGCATTGGCTTGTCGGTGCTGCCGCCGATCATCGCATTCTTCATCTACATGCAAAACCCAAGGTACTACACCGATGTTTGGCAAGAACCGATGTTTGTTCCGGTTCTTGTCGGGCTCGGTCTGTGGTCCCTGGTCGGTGACTTCATCATGTATAAAATGATCAACTTCAAATACTAGGAAAAGTCGTGCAAGGGTTCATCACACAGCTCGTCGACAATGGAAGACTGATCTCACTCACTTTGGTCTTTGTGAGCGTGATATTGTTCACCGTGGCTGTTTTCATTCTGACAACGACGTGGTTTGGAGTGCGCCGCAGGGCAACATCGAGCATGGGTCTCGCTGTCAGCAACGGCCAGCAACAACTTCTCACCCATGCAAATGAGAATAGCAGGCTTGATTCCATTTTTTCACGCAACCAAAAGAGCAAGTCAGAGCTGCGAAAGTTTCTCAATTTGGCTGGTTACTATGGCACGCAGACCCCATTCTGGTTCCAGGTCATCCGGATCATTTCTGCAATTGCCTTTGGTATGACAACGCCGTTTTGGGCAGGCAAGGTTTTCGCCGATATGCCATACATCATGACCGTCGCTGTCACGATATTGGTGGCTTTGCTTGGTTTCATGTTGCCGCGCTCAATAGTAAGCCTGCAGCGCGACAAGTTGATGGAGGAGCACCGCAATGGCTTTCCCGATCTGCTTGATCTTCTTGTCATTTGCGTAGAAGCTGGCATTGGCATGGACAGTGCCATTGACCGAGTTGGTGCCGATCTCAAGCGCGCTTACCCGTCGCTGTCGACCAATCTTCGCTTCCTGAGCCTCGAGATGCGTGCGGGACGTTCCACACGGGAGGCTCTGAACGGCCTCGCTGATCGCCTGGGAATTGGTGAAGCGCGTTCGTTTGCCATGTTGATCCAGCAGTCGGAGGAACTTGGGTCCAGCCTTGTTCAGTCACTCCGCGTCTATAGTGACGAGATGCGCTCCAAACGATTGTCGCGGGCTGAGGAAAAAGCACATGCGCTGCCGGCAAAGCTGGTTCTGCCATTGGGGCTCTTCATTTTTCCGGTGTTGCTCGGCGTCACCGTATTTCCGATTTCAATTAAGATTTTCAAAGCATTGGGGGTTTAAGATGAGGCATGCCAAAGGGACATTCACATTCCATATTCGCGCCTGCAAAGTGGCCGCTCTACTGTCTGTGGCAACGGCACTCGGCGCATGCCAACCCTCAGCCGAGAACCGGCTGCTGCATGAATCCGGGATGAAACTTGAGGATCCACAGTTCTTTCCGTCGGACGATTACGTGCGCATGGGAAAAGTTCATTTCCGCAATGGCGACTATGGACTGGCGGAGGAGAATTATCGCAAGGCGCTGGAAGTGACCCCTCAGGACAGCGAAGCATGGCTTGGACTTGCAGCGTCCTATGACAAATTGCGGCGGTTTGACCTCGCTGATAAAGCCTATGTACAGGTTGCGAAATATGGCCGTGACAATCCAATCGTCTTGAACAATGCGGGTTATTCGCAGTTGATGCGCGGGAACCTTGCAAGCGCGCGAAAGTTCTTGCTGCGCGCCTACGAACTCGCTCCCGATAACCCTTACATCGCGAACAATCTGGAGCTGTTGGGCGAAAGCAACAAATCGGTGAAGCGGATCAGTCTTTGACGCTGAAAGCGACCATATTCGCGAGCGTCTTCAGTGCGTCACTGGTGACTGCCTTTTTTGTCTCTTTTGAATATGGGGGGCTGCGATCTAACCAAGTGAGGCCACCTCGCCTCGTCACTGTAGAAGAGGAACCACTAGCGCAGAAACAGAACTTTATGATGTCGGAACACGCCAAGTCGTCTGACGAAGACGAAGAACCGCCCCGCAAGGGAGGTCTTGCCGGTTCCGTTGCCTACATGTCTTTACCATCAACTGAACAGCAGGGTGAACCCACTGAATTTTCACAGCTGGAAGAAGAGCAGCCAGCTTCGAGTGAAACAGACCTCGTTGCCCAGCCTGTAGGCCTGCAATTGCCAGAAGGTATCGCTCCTATCCTGCGCAAGGGTGCCAATGGTGTTGAGATCGGGAACTTCCGCGCAGCGTCTATTGCAGGTGATTCGGAGGATTGCCTGAGTACAGCTTTTTCCATGTTGTCAGCCGCAGGTGTCCCGGATCATGCGCTCAACATCATGGTCGCGACGAAACCAATCACCATCGCAAAATTCTGTGCTCAAAATGGCGTCGTCATTTTCACGTGCCGCAACAATACCATCACCGTCAGCCCGCGACGCGCACGACCTGACAGCAACTGCCCCAGCAGCACCTGAGCGAACTCTAAAACAAGCTCACCCGTTGCGGTAAGTATACGAATACCCGTTGATCGCAGGCGCGCCGCCGAGATGGGCGTAGAGCAAGCGCGATCCTTTGGGAAAGAAGCCCTTCTTGATGAGGTCCAACATGCCCTGCATGGACTTTCCTTCATAGACAGGGTCCGTGATCATGGCCTCTGTGCGCGCCGCAAGACGCATGGCCTCATTGGTTTCATGTGACGGCACACCATAAGCCGGATAGGCATAATCCGCGTTGATGACAATCTCGTCGTCGCGCACTTTGCGTCCCAATTCCACAAGCTCGGCTGTGTTCTCGACAATGCTGCGAACCTGCGCCCGTGTCTTTTCCAATGTGCCCGATGCGTCGATGCCAATGACCCTGTGGGCCCGGTCGTCCGCCGCAAATCCCACGATCATGCCGGCCTGTGTAGAACCGGTCACAACGCACACAATGATGTAGTCGAAGGCAAATCCCAGCTCATTTTCCTGCGCGCGAACCTCTTCGGCAAAACCGACGTAGCCCAACCCGCCATACTTATGAACCGATGCACCGGCCGGAATGGCATAGGGCTTGCCTCCTTTCGCCTTCACATCGGCAATGGCGTCTTCCCAGCTCTTGCGAATGCCGATGTCAAAACCATCATCCACAATGCGGCTGTCGGCCCCCATCAAGCGTGTGAGCAGGATATTTCCGACCCGGTCATAGACTGCATCCTCATGCGGCACCCAGCTCTCCTGCACCAACCGGCACTTCATGCCAATCTTGGCAGCAGTCGCCGCCACCATGCGCGTATGATTGGATTGCACACCACCAATGGACACCAGCGTATCCGCTCCCGACGCTATCGCATCCGGCACAATGTATTCGAGCTTGCGCAACTTGTTGCCACCAAAAGCCAGACCGGAATTGCAGTCATCCCGTTTCGCCCAGATCTCAACGTCCCCACCTGCAGCAGCGGAGAGGCGGGGCAGATGCTCGACTGGTGTTGGACCAAATGTTAGCGGATAGCGCTCAAACTTTTTCAGGTTCATGGATACTGCCTCATATAATCCCGCCACTGCCACCACTGACAGCTGGACGTTCACCCGCCACCTTTGCACGGTAACCACTGGCACGGTAGGCAGCAACAGGCGCAATGGCACCACCAGACCGCAGCCGCGCCATGGCAAGGATCGGTTCAACATCCGTGCGGAAAGCATCCTTCAGCGTTTGCGTGGCCATCAAGGCATCATTGCTCTCTTGAAAACTTGACAAAGCCTGTCGGTCAACCAGCAATGCCATGGCATAGGAACGCTGCACCTCCATGGCCGACACCATCAGGCTTTCGATGGGGTCGGTCACATTGTGGCTTTGGTCAAGCATGTGTGCAGGATGAAAAGTTGAGCCCAAGGACTGTTCCGCATCCACCAGTTCATTGAACACCAGGAACAGACGGTAGGGATCGATGGACCCAGCATCCAGATCATCATCGCCATATTTCGAATCATTGAAGTGAAAGCCGCCCAATTTCTTGTATTGGATCAGACGCGACACGATCATCTCAATATTGACGTTAGGTGCATGATGCCCGAGATCAACGAGGCAGAACGCTTTGTCACCTAGTTCTTTCGAGATCAGGTAATTGGTGCCCCAGTCCTGCACAACCGTTGAATAAAACGCAGGCTCATACATTTTGTGTTCGGTGAACAGCCGCCAGTTATCCGGCAGACCGGAATAGATATCTCGCATCCCATCGAGATAGCGATCAAAGGACTTTGCAAAGTGAACCTGACCCGGAAAATTGGAACCGTCACCAATCCACACGGTCAGCGCCTTGGACCCCAGCTCCTTGCCAATGGCAATGCATTCGAGATTATGTTCGACAGCCTGTCGGCGCGTAGCTGCATCGGTATGGCTCAGCGAGCCGAACTTGTAAGACTTTGACTGATCCTTTTGATCAGAAAACGTGTTCGAGTTCATCGCATCAAAACCAAGTCCGTGACGACTTGCAGCCTGCAACAGTCGTTTTGGGTCAGCCTTGTCCCATGGAATGTGGAGCGAGACGGTGGGTGTGGCGCGGCACAGTTGCTGAATGACGGCACAATCATCAATCTTGTCAAAAATATCCCGCGGCTCACCTGGGCCCGGAAAGCGTGCAAATCGAGTACCACCCGTGCCTACACCCCACGACGGCACCGCAACAGCAAACGCTGCAACTTGCTTGCAGATGTCATCAATCACGATGCCCCGGCGCGACAGTCTTTCGCCAAGTGTGTCATAGTCGCGCCGCAATGCGGCTTCCTGCAAAGCATTGTTCTTCTCGACGACATGTGCGGCAATCACGGTATCCTGCATGTTTTAGTCTCCAGTCCTCAAGTCCTAGCGCGGAAATGCCTGCACATTGCCGGCATCCACATTGATGATGTTTCCGGTTGATTTCGATGACATGTCAGACGCAAGAAAATAAATGGCTTCCGCGATGTCTTCTGGAAATACCGAGCGCTTCAACATGGAACGCGAACGGTAGTGTTCTTCTAAATCATCCGTCGACATCTTGTAGGCAGCGGCCCGTTGCTCCTTCCATTCACCGGTCCAGATTTTGGAGCCCCGCAAAACGGCATCAGGATTGACCACATTGACGCGGATTTGTTTTTCAGCCCCTTCCAGTGCCAAACACCGCGCCAGATGCAGTTCTGCAGCTTTTGCCGTGCAATAGGCCGACGCATTGGGCGAAGCTGCAAGGCCATTTTTCGACACCACAAACACCACATTGCCACCGATGTTCTGGGCATGAAACAGCCGGAACGCTTCCCGCGACACCAGGAAATATCCCTTGGCCAACACATCAAGATTGCGATCCCACAGTTCAACCGATGTCTCCGTGATCGGTGCAGATGAGGCAAGCCCGGCATTGGACACCAAAATGTCGACGCCGCCAAAAGCAACTGCAGCAGCCTTGAACCCGGCAGCCACCGGCACTTCATCCGTGACGTTGACGACCGTTGAATGCACGAAGTCGCTCCCGAAGAGTTTGGAGATTTCAGAGTGCGCCGTGGCAAGTGCTGTCTCATCGATGTCCGCAAGTACGACGCACGCACCTTCACGCAATAGGCGATGCGCCGTGGCCCTGCCGATGCCACCCGCCCCTCCCGTGATGAAGGCCACCTGCCCCGCCAGCGACTTGGGTTTCGGCATGCGTTGCAACTTGGCCTCCTCAAGCAACCAGTACTCGATGTCGAAAGCCTCCTGTTCTGGAAGTCCAACATAGGTGGAGACCGCAGCCGCACCACGCATCACGTTGATAGCATTGATGTAGAATTCTGCCGATACCCGCGCTGTCGCCTTGTCGGCGGCGAACGTAAACATGCCAACACCTGGCATCAGGAACACAACGGCATTAGCATCGCGGATCGCTGGTGAAGTCGGACGTTTGCAGCGGTCATAATAGGCCTGATAGCCAGCCCGGTAGTCCGCAATGTCTTGCGGCATTCGCGCCAGCACAGCGTCAACATCCGGTTTTGAGGGATCAAACGCAATGACCA
>CAWFWW010000004.1:0-1128572 GCA_963819615.1 uncultured Alphaproteobacteria bacterium | reverse complement strand
CCAAAATAAAGCCCGCTGTCTCAATGAGATGGCGGGTTTTCCTTTTGTACCAGACGGCTCACAAATTCGCGCTGGGTAACACCTGGGTAATACCAATCCTCACAAGTTTTGACCGAGCGTAGCCCAAGGGCGCGTTCCGATTGATGTGATGCGCTGAGGGTCAGCGGCGAGTTTGCGCCAGGCTGTTGCGCAAGCTTCACGTATGTCCTCGTAGTTTTCAAAGATGCGGTTTGAGAGCCATGTCTGGCGCATGTACTGCCAGATGTTTTCCTGGGCGTTTAGCTCCGGGCAGTAAGCGGGCAGTTTGAGCAGCGTGATGTTGGCTGGCACGGCAATCGCCTTGGCGGTGTGCCAGCCTGCGCCATCAATCAACACCACAGCATGGGCACCTTGCGCGACGTTTTGTGCAATCTCTTTAAGATGGTCATTCATGGCGTCTGTATCGGCATAGGGCATGACCAGTGCAGCAGCCTCTCCACGGGCCGGACAGATGGCACCGAAGATGTAGGCGTTGTCATAACGCTGGTCCTTGGGCTGGCGCGGTCTTGTTCCCTGCAGCGCCCATTGATAGGTCAGCCCGTTTTTCTGGCCGACACGAGCCTCATCCTGGAACCAGATTTCAATTGCTGTGTCTGGCGCGATAACCTTGTCTTTCAGCGCATTGCGGACTTCGGTTTCGAAGTTTTTTTAAAAGCCGCGATGGCTTCCACGTTCTGGCCGGGATGGCGTGGTCTGGCGCTGACATGGGCAAAACCCATGCGGTGCAGAAGCCGCCCCACCGTGGCTTCCGACAACTGGATTTCAAAGTCACGCGCAATCACCGCCTGCAAGTCGCAGCAGCGCCAGCGCACCACACCGTCTTCTTCAAGGTCAGGCCCCGCAATGACAATCTCCTTGAGTTTCGCCTGGCAGCTCGCGTTGAGTTTGGGCGGCGCTCCGCAACGCTTGGCATCATGCAAGCCTTCAGGCCCGTGGGCATTGAAGGCGATCACCCAGTCCCGCAAGCTCTGCCGGTCCATGCCGCCCGCCTTGGCAGCCTCTTCCCGGCTAGCCCCGTCATAAACCGCAGCCAGAGCCAGAAGCCGCCGCACAGCCCGCGTGTCCTTGGACTTGCGAGCCAGCTTGCGCAACACACCGGCATCAAAATCATCGCGCAGAAGCAGGGCATTTCCCATCTTTCCAATCCTCCAGCAAAACCGGAACATTGAATCAACTCATCGCCTGCGCCGCAAGCCTCTTTTGCGAGTTTTCAATTCTGCAGGTTGGTATAACAGATGGAAAAGAAATTGCGGGATATCCACAGAATTTGCGAAACGCCAGATCTCTTTGTGGTGGAGCTCCGCCTACTTGGCATGTTTTGTTTGAAGCACTGATACCGCTTTGGCAGGGTTGAATTTGAGCATTTTGAGCTGCTGCAAGCGGGAGAATTTGGGGACAATTTCACTGCTTATCACTGCCTTCTGCTTCCCCCTGCTTCCCCGGCAGAATTTGGCTCCGAGCAAAAGAGGCCGGAATTTGCAAAGTACTTGATTTCTTTAGGGTAAACTGGTGCGCTTAGGTGACTCGAACACCTTAAATTAAACAATTAAAATCAATGTGATACTGATTGTAGTTCTTGTAGATACCGCAAATTATACCGTAACTTTTGCAGGGGGCAGCCAACGCTAACAAACATCAAGCGGGTGCGCGGCCACCTCGGTTTTGCGCTCCAGAAGGTTTTCTGCAGCACTGGCAAACGTCTTTTCGATCTCAAGGATCATGGCTTTGCGAAGGTTTACATCGCGGGTCACGCGGGCGGGTACGGCGTTCATTGCTATAACAAAACTACCAATGATCTGATTGGCCTCGCTGATCGCGGCCAGCCTGGCTTGCTGCAGGAGCTTGCCTTCCCTTTCTGCCGTCCTGGCTTCCACTTCGCGCGTCTTGGCTGCCTGGTACGTTTCTGTCGATTTGGAACGAGTAGCTCGTCGGGAATCGTCCTTGAGGTAATTCAGATAGCCTTGGACGACATTGACGACGGTGTATTTCCCATTGTGGGACCTAGTGATCCAACCATCCTTGGCGAGTTTCCTGATCCATGCACTGGTGCACATTAGCAGCTGCGCCGCGGTCTCGGCGGATATGGTTGCTTCATTGTCTTTCATCAAAAGCCCTCAATTGTCAGTTTCCTAGTCGCCCCCTCCGTGCTGCTCCAGGTGGCTTAGTTTTGGCCTTTTTGTCAGGCTTCACTTAGAACAGAACCGCGATATGCAAATTTTGCGGCGCTGGAAAGGATCAGGGCGGCGCACCATTGGTGGCGAGATAATCGGCATACGGTCCCTACGTTATTGATATTGAACATTATTGTTAACTTCGACCAATTTAACGCCATCCGCTTGGCAGTTTGAATTTGAGAGTTGCGGCAAATTTCCTCTACAATTCTATGCGCAATGCGCATGCCTTATTGAGGCGGCTGCCGGAGTCTCCGCTGGTTAAACCCCGGCAACCTTGCGGACTGGAGTAACGGCCCGCATCTACGATGTCTCCCATGGGAGACCATGTGCAAATTCATTCCTCGGCGGTCTCGGGCCATGTGGCACGGGCAGCCTTGCGGCGGGCATAGACGCGCGTTGCCTTGGCATTGAAGCTCTCGGGTTCGGGCAGCTTTCCGTAGCGCCTGTCAACCGTTGCTGGCTGCGTGCTATGTGCATCCATGGCTATGCGGCGGTTTGCGTAGATGCGTGCCGCCATAACGGTGAAGCTTTTCACCGGCATTTTGTGCGGCACAGGCATTTGCTGGGGATCTACAGGTCTTCCGGCCTCGGCGGTTTGTGCACGCGGCTGATTGGCGCGGCGCTTGGCGTAGATGGCGTTGGCAAGGCTACCCGGCGCCGGGGTTTGGTCTGCAATGCTACTGTGCCCTCTGAGCACGGCGAAGTCTGCTGCGATCATCGTTCTTATTTTTTCAATAGGGGTGTACATGGTCAGGCCTCCAAGTATGAATCTGGTGCAAGCACCCATTTCGGGTCAACGTCGTCACGGCGTGCAATGGACATTCCGATTGCATCAGCTTGCCGAATGATTGACTCCTCGGTCTGGGATAGCGCGTCGATCTCATCTTCCAATGCGCGGATCATTTGCGGCCTAATGTCAATCGAGAGCGCGTCCGCTCTTTCCGTAAAGCCCGACAAAAGGACAGCCCGGCATTTATCTGGATCGCTCGCCGCAAGTATTTCCATTGCGGAAAAACGGATTTGATACCACATGGCGCAATCCCCGCCGACTGGTGCCGACATGCGCGGTACGTTGAGTGCGTCGACTGCGCTGGCAGTGGATAAAGCAGGGTCCATCATCATCTTGGTCATTTTTTCTTGAACCGGTGCAGCCAGGGCGGCGACAATTGCTTCCACTCGCGCTTGTGCGGTGGCGCGGTCGACAGGCGCAATTGCGATGGCGCTGATTTCCCGGCGCGCTTCAAAAATGCGGCCTCGGATAAGAGCAAGGTCGGTGCTGAATTCATCAGCGACAGTTACGCGCTGCTCTGCCTTTTGCTTGACCGTAGCGAGTACCGCCTTCAGGGCTTTCTTGATCATCGGCAATATTCCTGAAATTGTTCCGGCAATTTCCCAAGGTCGCGTGCGTAGCGGGCGCACCGGCTTCTGAGAGAAATTGCAGTTGTTAGCTTCGCTTCAAGCTTCTCGGCCTCAGTTCTAAGACGATAGGCGGTGTCACGGATGGTTTTGAGTTTGGCGAGCTCTTTGACGACCCGTTCTGGTCGGTCCCGTGTAAACGCTTTGGGAACGTCTTGTGGTCGCTCTCCGTCAGGTTCGAACCACCATCGGTGATCAGGCGGGGTTTCTAGCATCTGCTGTCTTATCAACGACTCGGTGCTCATCAATTCTTTTTCGGCGACACTGGCTTTTTTGCTTGCGGCGTGAAATGCCCCATGTGCGGACTCTGCTTCGCTTGCCAGACTATGAAGGCGGGCGATGTCGATTGTGGGTTCGGACATTGTTTGAAGCCTCAATGCAAATTGATGGGGCCAGGCAACGCCTTCAGCGCAGCAATAGCCGTGTCACGGTGAGCTTGTGTCGTCAGTGGCACTGTGAATTTCTCCAAATTGATAGTCGTATCTCCGCTCTAACGCGGCTGGCTGCTAAGCGGGCGGGCTTCTTGACATGTTTTTTTTGAAAACAGGTGGCGGATTGTGGCGACTCCAGGAAACCGGCCACCATTTACAGCGATGATTGTCGACAGGGCTGCCTCGGGTTCACTGGCTGATGGTCGCAATGGGTGCCACCGGCTGGCCACAATCTGACCACGCGTTGCCAAAACGCGCGCTGCTGATTGGGATGACAGCTTCGCAAGGGCGGGGTCATTGTCACGGAACCGGCGCAACAGTTCGTCGCGGCGAAGCGTGTCTTTCTGTGTTGGCGTTGATTGCAAAAGGTCGAGCGCATCCTGCAGGGCTGGATCTCCTGCTGCAATGCGGGATAGCTCCCGCCAGGTATCTGGTTTGACCTGCTGCAATCTTTATGCCGTCGCTTACTGCCTTCTCTAGACCTCGATTAAATTGAACATCTGCGGCGCGACGCTTTCGTCCAAGTTGGTGATGGCATTCATGGTGCCCTCCGTTGTGGGCTGAATTCAACGACGTTTGATTGATCAAGTGCGATTGCGGCGGCGAAGTCCGCAAAGCTTGGCGCGGCAATGAGCTCGCCTGTGTGTCGGTAAAGATCACCGCCACGCACAGATTGCAGCGCACGGCAAATACCGATTGACAGCATGGCGTGATCGCGTGGCCAGTGACGACGGGAAAGATGATCAAAGAGGCTCTTGACCTCCCCAAATTCACGCAATGCCTTCTCGGCATCGGCGCGCAACTGGGCTTCGATGGCAGGGCGCAGCAACTGCAACAGCGGATCATTGAGGCTGGTCATTGGGTTTTGCCCTTAGCTTGTTTCAAGGCTTCGACCTTTTCACGCAATGCGCGCACAATCTCGGCATTGAACGACGCGCCATTGCGGGTGGCTTCTCTCTTGATTGCCCTGCCTATTTGGCCAGGCAGGCGCAGGGTGATGCGCATTTCTTGCTTCATGTGACTTCTCCATGACACTATGGTTATGTCAAATAACGTGACACCATTGTTACGTCAAGACGGTGACACCATTTTTCTGCTATGAGCGATTCCATGGGGAAACAAGACGATTGGGTGAGGGTCACGTTGCGTTTGCCGCCAGACCTTCACGAAAAACTGACCAGGGCGGCTGAGGCAACGTCGTTGAACGGCGAAGCCGTCCTGCGGCTTGAAAAGTCGTTTGAAAATCAAGGCAGCGGGCCGGATGTGGACGCGCTCAAGACCATTATCAGGCAGGTTGTGAAGGAAGTGATGCGGGAAAAGGGAACGCGCAAATGAGCCTATGCCCCCTGGCTTGCGTTCGATACCCGCCCGACACGCTTGCCGAGCGGGCTGGCAGTCGCGGACTATCTATGATGCCTGCAAATCGTTGCCAGAACGAGCAGCCAGGGCGGTGATGTCGGCGAAGATGCCGTCTCGAAGCACAATTTCCTCATCGCTACCATGTTCAATCCGCAACACCTCAGTTTTGGCAGCCACGCCGGGAAGCGTCGTAGCTGGTGTTGCTGCCACCTTGCCAACGATTGCGCAGTAAGCATCATACAGCTCATTAGATTGTGCTTCCAGTCGAGCGGTGCCGTGTGCGATTTCGAGCACCCGACGCTCTTCAATCCTTGCCTTGAGCGACGCCACGATTTCAGCGCGTCGGGCATTTCCACGAGTGCAGGGGCGGGTTTCAAGTCCTGTTGCAGTAAAGACCGTTTCTTTTCCTTGCCAAGCCTCCAAAGCGTCAAGTGAGCGGTCACAATAGAAATTTCCATGCAACTGCCAGACTGGTACATTAAAGCCAAACCAGAGGTCAGCACCCAGTATGCGAGTGCATTGGGGCGGCGGCGAAAGCAGTTTTTCTATGGTCGCTTGTGCCTCATTGTAAGCGCAATCTGCTACTTCACGGCGCTTATACAGTTGTCTCAGCTGATCCGGTGCACTGATCAACCATGCGTCTGGACTATCAGCAGCCAATGCAGGACTTGCGGCAATGCCAGCGAGCAGGGCCAATGCACTTTTGGCAACAGAACGACGAGAAACGTTCGGGCGAATCGGATTAGAAATGCGGTCAGCCATGGGCTTCCTCCATATAAGGTTGGACGTGGTCAAAGCTGGCAGAAAGTTCGCGCTTCCTGCCAGCTTGCTTATGTGCTAGCATTTAATCCATTATGACACAAGATAAAATGCTAGCCAAAAATAGACGTGGGCGACCCGCTACAGGACGCGGCGAAACTATCGGCGTGCGCATGCAACCGAAGGAAATTGAAGCTGTCGACAAATGGCGACGCAAGCAGACCGACTTGCCATCCCGACCAGAAGCGATTCGTAGGCTGGTGGAAATCGGAATGAAGAAATGAGTTGCGCTTACCGCGTCGGCTAGCAATAGGGTTTCGGCCGCGTGAGTTTATGCTCGTCGATGCGCCCTCACGTATCAAGCGCACCAAGACTGAATAGCCCGTTTCGGGTCATAGTGCATCATGGAACAACCCCAAGTCATCCACACTTTGGCGACCAAGCGCGCCGAAATCCAAGCCTATATCACAAAGCTGGAACATGACATTGAGCAGGCGCGGCGTGACCTGTCGGCGGTGCTGGCAACCGAGAAAGTGTTTTCCGGTGAAGGTGTGGTGCCCAAGGCATACCTCAACCTGTCCAAGGTGTTTCCGCGTCACGAAATCCCCAAGCTGATCTGGCCTGTCCTGGAAGCCGCTACAGCACCAATCTCAACCCGCAATCTTGCTTACCATGTGATGGCAGCAAAGGGACTGGACGCGACTGACAAGCACTTGCGCAAGGCGTTGGCGTACAAGGTGGTGCAAATCGTGCGGCGTTGGGAACGGCAAGGGAAGGTAAGGCGGGCTGGAAAGGACGCTTCTGCTATCACGTGGCAGGCGGGTCAAAATTGATGTTCGATTCCCCCAACTTTGGGAATTGCTTTTTCGATTTCCTATTGCAATCAAAAACATGTTTAGAGACTACGAGTTAACTCCATCGCTCCTCATTACCCTTGGCGACAGGGAAAGAGGCCGATTGCCGCCATGGCTGTTGCAGACGGTACCCGCGCATTACGGGGCTGCACAGGGACCGACCGCGAATGCACTGACTGGGGGATGCCAGTTGCCCGCGCTCCGGATAGAGGTGGAGGGAACTTTAGAATTTGAGTGATGGCGGCGCGGTGGTGTGGCTTACTATATAGGCTATCGTCGCGACTTTGACTTGCCCCATGATGCATCGATGTAATCATCACGCGCTTTCTCAATCTGCACCTGCAGCACTCTCACTCGCACTTGGTCGCCTTGAATTTCAGGGTTGGGAAATTGTCCGGTGCTGCTTGCTAAACTCATGGCACGCAGGATGATTTCCGCTTCGGTTGAAGTGAGCAGTATTGTGAACATATCGGCCAAACCTGTTGTAACGCCACTTGACGCGGTGGCTATTTTGTTCCTTTATTGTTCTTGGTGTTGTAGGAGTTAAGCATGACCAAGACCAGAGCCGAAATTATTGCCGATGCCCTGCTGAAATATGCCGATGGCAATCTTGCTGAGGCGATAGACGAACACATTGGCCATCCCGATCAGGCCTTGTTCGACCGTTATATTGCAGGCCTTGCCAGTGAAATTGATCAAGCCATCACGGGAGTGGAGCAAGCCACATAATTCGTGACGTGGGAAAGATGGCTGAGCGGATGCGTGACGGGCTTTTGCGTTCGAGCGGCCAAGGGATCGCGGCGCGATTACCACCCGCTGCCTTCGCCGGTACCAACGTCGGCATAGACCGGCTTCATGATGGGGCGTATCGGCGTTGTGCTCAAAGATTGCAGTCCCGCCTTGACTTGCATGATTTTCTGTAACAGCGCATCAAGTCCGTCGATCACGATCTGAGGCTTTGCAACTGTCGTGTTGAGATCGCCGAAATAGCTTTTCAGGTCTTCGACCTTCTGTGTCGTTTCTTCAATTGCAGGGATTGAAATTCCTGCAGGAACGTCGCCTTTTTTTGCGCTGTTCGTTTCTTGGAAGCCGTGATCGATCAGGCCCAAGTTCTCGCCCAAGACCTGCAAACCCATTTCAACGTTGCGCTGCAGGGGATCGTCATAGGGCAGAAGTCTCCATTTATTCGGATCGCGCTTTATTGGCATGTCCCTGGCACCAGTCGGACGCAAGCTTGACCACCATTTATTTATATCATCTTGGTTTTCTTGTGCAGCATTGCCTGCCTCGTTGAGAACTGCGAACCCTCCGCCAAGTTTAAGCACCTTGCCCCCCGAGCCTGTCGCTCCGCCCAGTCCGATAAGCCCGAGACCTGCAAGTGCGATGCGCAGGGTTGACAGTGCGCCAGCAATTGTCACCAGACCGGCACCGACAATGGCAATGTCAGTTCTGATTGTTGGAAGTGACTTGCCCCACTCCGTAAAACTTGCTGCAAGGCCCGTGGCGTGATCAAGAACCTGTTTCATCGCCGGTGCCAGCTTTTCACCAACAACATTCGCGAGGTCGGCTGTTTGGTTCATGAAGCGCCTGAGTTTGGCCTCAAGGGTATCTTCTCGCAATTTCCAATCAGCATCGACAGTGCCGCTGCTGTTTGTCATCGACTCGTTGCGGATACGAAGATATTCTGCAAGGTTGTTGGATATCGCTTCAGCTGCGGCGCGCGCTTCTTTATCGCCAAACAAATCGGTTGCGTCGGCACCTTTGGCCTTGGCGCGGTTCATTGCAGACACAATGGTTTCGAATGGTGAAATGCCCTTTGCAAGACCGGCGTTGATTTCCTTGGCGATGTTGATTCCGTATTCTTCGAAGTTCTTCCGTACGTCAGGTGACGTTGATTTTTGAATCAGGTCATCGAGCCGCGTCGCCGACTTGTCAGGATCGCCCGTTTCTGTGTTGACAACCTGAGCAGCAGCATTGATGTCAGCAACTCCGAGAATGCCAGGCAGACCTTTTCGCGAGTACGCGGCAGCCAAGTAAGGCATATGGCGCGACATGTCCTGCGTTTCAAAGCCGCCCATTTTTCCTCCGTGCGACTGCACATCCAAAGCGCGCGGAATGTCATCAGGCTTGATGCCCATGTTACGAAAAAAACTGACGATCATTTTTGCGATGTCATCTGGGTTCGCGCCGTAGGCGTGGGCTGTCTTGCCCGTAGGTCCAACAAGTTTGTCTACAACATCTTTGGGCAAGCCAGCGCCAATCATCAAGTCGAACGCTGATGCCATTTGTTGCGCTGACTGGTTGACCTTCTTTGCTTCGTTCTGCAGGTGAATGCGAAGTTCCGTGATCGCGTCTTTCGACATTCCCGTTTTTTGGGCGATGTCCACCAATTTCGTTTCAAGTTCTTTGAAACTGTTGATCGACGCCTTGAAGCCAGCTCCGACGCCAACAGCTGCGCTGAGACCGGCGAGGTTGCGCTTCATGTTGCCAACAATCTCGCGCTGCCTTTCAAGTGCGCGTTGCATGTGTGCGTTAGCAACATTGAAGTCTTTCGGAATCCCCTTAGCCGTGCTGCCAATCGATTTGATCGCGGCCTTGATCCGTCCGGCCGGTCCGGTCACGCCATCGATCATTTTGAGAGTAAGGGTCGAAACTTTGTTAGCGTTCATTTTGAAAAGACCTTTGCAAGTCGCAAGGCTTGTCGATGCCAGTCAAGAACATCGATCCAATCTGTCGCCATGAGTTCTGAAATCGGAGTGTGCAACATGTGGGAAACATCGCTCACGATGATGCGCCAGCTGGTGACGTGTCGGGCTGGCTCCCGGATAAAAAACCGTTGACGGCCTCCATGATGTTGCCCAGGTCCGACGAGTTGATTTCATTCATCAGATTTCTGGATGAATCCGAAAGGCTTGCGATCAAGTCGAGTTGCGCTGGCCAAATGTCGACTTCCGATTCGACCGCCTTCGAAAGTCGCTCAAGATGGACCATGTCCTTGCCCTTGGCGCGACGTAGCGTGAGGGCGGAATAGGTTTTGCCATCGACTGTGACAGGGTGCTTGAGGGGGATCTGCACTGTCAGTCCTTGTCAATCGTGGTCGCGCGAAGATCAGTCGGTAGTTTGGCGATCTTATCCAGAAGTGGCGACACGCGGCGGTTAAATTCAAATAGGTCGCCGAGGATTTTGTGCATATGCGTGGCGACGTTTTTGGGAAGGGTTGGAAAGCGGATCATGTTCATGTTGGTCTCCTGGGTTTGGTGTAGTCTGGGTGGCTGTTAAAACTGCCGGTGGTTTGACAGGTTTGTCTGGGAGGGGTCGGGTTTTGAAGGCCCAGTCTTTGGCGCTTCAGCCCATCTTTTCCGGTGCACATAATCGCACAACACGCACACGTCTCTTTAGAGACGTGCGTCTTGTGCGATTTGTGCGCAGTGGGTGCACACGTGCACAAAGTGAACATCTGTGCGTCTTGTGCGATTTGTGCGCAGTGGGTGCACACGTGCACAAAGTGAACATCTGTGCGTCTTGTGCGATTTGTGCGTGGTTCCTATCTAGGAGCAAATCCATACATGATCCCCCCAAGCTGCTACCTTGCGTGAGCCAGCAAGCGCATCGCTCGCCCTCTGAAAAGCCATGCGATTTGTATTTGGATTTTCTCCAGCTCTGATGTTATCAAAATACTTCCGCCAAAGTGATACCTGGACGGTCTTTGCGTTGGCCGGTGCATGCCCGTTGACCTTTCCTGTCTCACCGGCTTCGTTAATCGCCATGATGAGAGATTGAAGTGCGATAGCTTGAATGCCGATTGCGCGCGGTGCTTTGGTCTTGGGTTCTGGCGCTTCGGATGGAACCACAACACAGCTGTTGATCACCTCATCATCAAGCCGGGCGAGCTCTATACTCTCAAGTCGGAACGCGATCTGCGCAGCCGATTCGCCATCCTTGGATTTCTTGAGCGTGGCGGTTCTGATGCCGTCTGCATTTTCAACTTCAATGCCAGAGTCCAACGCTCCGAAAAGTGATGAATGTCCCCGGGCTCCCTTCGAAGAGTCCTTGCCGGTGTGATGGACCAACAGAACTAGACAATTCGTCCGTTCACGGATAATCTCACAAGCTGCAATCAATCGTCCCATGTCTTGAAAACTGTTTTCGTCGCCAAGCATGGATCTCGCCAAGGTGTCGATGATGATCAATCTGCACGGCTGTTTTGTAGCATCGGCGAGCAAAGCAGCCTCACCGACAATGGCGTCAACCGTTTCACCATCATCAAGAAAATTAATGGCCTCTGTCGCCAGCGCGAACGGAATACCACGTCCTGTGGCGTGGTGTTTTCGATAAGCGTAAATGCGTTTTTTGAGACCGTTTGCGCCTTCCAGCCCGCAATATAAAACACTGCCGGGCAGGGTCCTGTTGCCGAAAAAATCAACGCCACGGGCGACGGAAAGGCCCAGGTCAAGCGCGAAAAAACTCTTGCCGCAACCTGGTGGTCCATACATCGATGCAAGGCCTGATAACGGCAGCCAATGCCGAACAAGCCAGTCGTTGCCCAAAGGCATTTCTATTTCATCTAGGAGGATTGAATTCAATTTCATGCTGCAATGCTCCGTGCACTGAGGATTGCTGGACGTCGTGGCGTCTCCGCCCAAAGACCAACAAGGGCGTGAATTTCTGCGACATGTTGGGTGTCTCGGGCCTCAAGCGGGCCATGGGCAAAAGGCAGCCATCGGGAACCACGCTGTTTCAGCAAAACGACGCCATGGCAATCAGCTTTCAGATACTCAATTGGCGAGCGCCAAATAGGCAGCGGCCCGTCAACATATGACGCGGCGCTTCTCAAATGTTGCGCGCCAAGTATCTCGGCTTCATCCACTGCCACGCGAAAATCCCATGGCTTGGGCAAGGGCCACGCAACGAGGTCGCAAGTCGATTCCAGGTTCTCTGTCGGCACCGTCATCACGGTGCAGGGTTGACCTTCATTCGAAAATTCAAACCGTGGGGTTATTGAATGAGCGCATCGGCATTTGGCCACTGTCAACACATGGTCCGCAAAAACAATTTTTTCGTTGATACTGTGCTCACTTATCAGCGCCTGCAGCTCTGGTGTCGGCCTTGATGCGGCTTCAAAATCCGGCCAAATGGCAGAGAGCAGTCGACGAGAATGCAGAAAAGCTTGAGTGTTTTGAATATCACCGATCATTTGCGACCCACCTTTGCGAGGTATCGCCGCACCGCTAAAAGATTACACGCCCGACAATTTCGCACGCCTGGCCTAGTGGGGATCCAATACGTAAAGGTTCTCCAAATATGCCCATGTCGGCAAAAGTCAGTTTGACTTTTTGGTGAAATGTCCGTACACGGATTAAATCGGATGCCCCTCCGAATTTTCTTTCGCAATAATCCCGCCCCGTGGTTACCGCCACGGGGTTTTTGTTTCTGTGGCATGATCGCACCTCATGCGTTCGCGCGCAGCTTTACGGGCGCGCTCGGCAAGTTTGCAATCCAACCCTCAAACTCGGTCCGCAAGATCAATGAACGCCTTCCCAATTTTCGCATTGGCAAATGCCCGGCGTTGATGGCGTTGTAGATTGAATTGAGCCCGCAGCCTGCCAGTTCGGCGGCTTGGCGGGGAGATAGTGTGATTGATTTGACTTCCTGCATTTTTGAGTCTCCAATTTTCCGCGTTTTTTGCGGTGTGGAGATGTTTGCAGATTGTTGCGAGCGACGTAGACGGACAGGAATTTTCAAATTCCGGTGATTTGCTGTCCGGTGCCCTTCATTGCTTGCTTTATAGCGCCGGGAAGCCACCAAAATCGCTGTGCCGGTAGGTGCGGGCTCACATCAGAAAGACCGTTCCGAATTGGCGATTCCCAAGTTTTTTTGTCTATGTTGTCCAACTCAAAAGCTGCAATGGTTGCGTGAACAAAATCTTCGAATGCGCTGTCTTGCCCTGTGGTCCGATCCTGTGACGCGCGAGCAGCTGTTGGCATCAGCCCCGTGATGTCGTGAAACAGGAACGCCAAACCCATGACGAGGCGGCGCTTTTCACCAGCATTGGTGCTTACAACATTCGGCGAACTCTGAGACGCTGAGTCAACATGGTCAACCAACTCAGCAATTTTCCGAATTGCATCGTCGGCTTCAATGCGTGAGATAGTTTTGGTCAATGCCAGCCTTTCAATACACTCTAACTGATTTTGGGTGACCCGCACGAAGTCTTTTAGTTTGCCTCTATCAAGTTTCTTGACCAAAAAAATAGCTGCTGCATTGCCCTCAACAAAATCGACAAAACAAAGACGCATCAAACTTACTATTGTCAAATTGCTGAAATGATCATCAACTATAGCATTCGACCTCAGCCTATCGAGAAAGGGCTGCGCGCGAGCTATGTGCTCAAATGTGACATTGACGAGAAATTGCATCAAATAGCCCGGCGCAACGGCAACACATTGTCGACCTGCTTTGAATTGTCCCTCAGTTTGTCTAAATAGTCGGCCCACCAAACAGCCATGCTTTCCCGTTCTGCCAGGGCATTCCCGCGCGCGTAAGCCCGTCGCACCGCGTCGCCGTCTTGATGCGCCAATGACCTTTCAATTGCATCGACTGAAAAGTGGTTGCTTGCATTGAGCAAAGTCGAAGCCGTTGCCCTGAAACCATGGCTTGTATGTTCGTTGCCGAAGCCCATGCGGCGTAATGCAATGTTCATGGTGTTCTCAGACATTGGCCGTGCGCCCCGCCCATTGGCAGGAAACACAAAACCGTTCGGCCCTGTCAGGATGTGCAACCGTTTCAAGACTTCTATCGCCTGCTTTGGCAGGGGTTTCACGTGTTCAACACGCAATTTCATCCGGTCTGCAGGAATGATCCATGTCGCTTTTTCAAGATCAAACTCAGCCCATGTGGCCTGCCTCAGTTCACCGGGTCTGGGATAAAGCAGGACCATCAATTGCAGCGCTGCACCGCTTACGGGGTTTCGATGTGCCCAAGTGTCAATCTCACGCAACAACTGCCCAAGCCGTGTCGGTTCAAGAATGGCCGCATGATGTTTTGCCTTTGGGGTTGCCAGTATGCCGCGTGTTGCAGCTACCGGATCGCGGTCTGTGATGCCCTTCTAAATCGCAAACCGGAAAACCTCGCCCACCACATTGCGCATCCGCTTGGCCGTTTCATGGTTTCCGAGAGATTCTTCACGCTCCAGACAACGGATCACCATCGGCGTTGTGATGGCGTCAATTGGCTTGCCCCCTAGATCAGCGTCAACCTTTCCCAAAATCCATTTCATCTTTTGCAGCGTGACCACGGCTTTGCCTGCCATCTTTTTCTTGGCAATTAACTTGTCCGCGATGACGCTGAATGCAGTTGCGGCGCGGGCCTGATCGATAAAGGCCAGTCTTTTGCGCTCGGCACAAGGGTCTATGCCCGCCGCAATCTGTTGCCGGGCGACACCTGCCAAATCACGGGCGCGAGAAACTGTGACCTCTGGATAGACGCCAAGGGCTAAAAGCTTCCGCTTGCCCTCAAAATTGAATTCTAAGCGCCAATACCTACCGCCTTGGGGTGTTATCCAGAATTGCAGGCCGCGCCCGTCTGTGAGCTTCCTGAGTGAACCTGTGGGCTTTGCTGCGCGCAAGGCTGCATCACTTAACTTTCCTGTCACCCAAGCCATGACGCCCCTTTTCAAATTACGGTACATTCCCGTAAATGCGGTTCCTGCAGATCAGATACCGCAAATTATACCGTAACTTTTCGGGGAAGTCCACAAACGCTAGCAAGCTTACACAAGTCTACAACCGCTGAATTGTCGTTGTTTTTGGGAAAATCTGGATGCTGGCAAAGGTCTGAAAAGGGGAAACTGGTGCCGCTTAGGTGACTCGAACACCTGACCCCCGCATTACGAATGCGGTGCTCTACCAACTGAGCTAAAGCGGCTTCAGGGCGGGCCTTATACGGTTTTGGGGCGGGATTCAACCACCTGTGATGCGAGTTTCGTCGCGATCCGAAACGGAGTCTACGCCGGGGTCGTCTGGCAGCCGGGGCTGGGGAATATTTGATGGTTCCTCGGGGTTTTTCGCAGCAAGCGCGACGAGAGACACCGACGGGCTGCCCGCGGCGTCATTAACAATTGCTGTTTGGGCCAGCATTTCGAAGGGAGCTTTCCATTCGCAGGGGACTATTTCGCCGGTGACGGGTGAGACTGGCGTCCAACGCGGGCTCGCCACGCCGTCTGACACCCACATGGGATCGCGGGGCGCATGGATTGCGCGTGACAGCCATTCGCGGGCACGGCCCTTGTCGCCAGCTGCTTCTTCAATCATCGCCATTAATTCGCAGATGCGTGCCTGGGGTGTATCGTTGACATGCGGCTCAAGAGTTTTGCGGGCGACTTCAAACCGCTTGGCCTGGATGGCGGCGCGGGCCAACGCATATGCGCCTTCAATTGAGTCTTCGGTGTTGCCAACGAGGTCGCGCACGCGCTCGAAGCGCTCTTCGGGGCCATCGCCGAATTTCGCATATGCTGTCACTTCAGCAATATCGGGATGAGGAGATTTGGCCCATGCGTCACGCAACGCGCGCATTGCCTTTCGCGCGGAGCCATTGGCGATATGACAACGTGCGGCGACCAACGAGGCGGGCACGAGCGATTGATCAAGCGCACTTGCTTCTGTCGCGAGCGACAAAGCGGCGGCTCGATTTGACTCTTCGAGATTGAGCGCTTCTGCCGCCAGAAGGCTGGCCCGTTTGCGGTCTGCTTCGGCACGTTGCAGGAGGCCGGACTTGCCCTGGTTCGCAATGGTCCTTGCCGCTGAAGTCCAATCCTTGCGAGCGGACTGGATTTGCAGCATGGCGGTTGAGGCCCATGCGAGGCGTGGATTGAGCGCGAGAGCTTTCTCAGCGTGCTGGATCGCCGCAGCGAGATCGCCTGATTGTTTTGCTTCAGCAAACAGTCCGCGCAAGCCCAACACTTCGGTCGCGGGATTCTTCGCCATGGCCTCAAAATTCTTCTTCACTGCGGCGCGGTCACCCTTCAGTTGGGCGGCCTGAACGGCGAGAAGGGTGAGCAGCGGTTCGTCCTTGATGGTCCCTTGCGCTTGTGAGGCGAAACGGTTTGCGGATTGCGCATCACCAGCACTTGCAGCGATGAGGCCGCGCGACAGCGCTTCATAGGCCTTGCGGTGTTTGCGGAAGCGCCAATGTTCGCGCGCTGTGCGGGGACTGCGCCAGAGTTTGCTGAAGAAAGTCCAGAGCAGCCAGGTGAGGGCAGCGAGCAGTGCTAGAGCTATTGCGGCAAAAAGCACCGACATCTTGATTTGCCGGTTCATCCACTGGATGTCGACGGTGCCGGGCCTGTCGGCGAGCCAGGCAAAGGCGAGGCCTGCAAGGATCAGCAATGCGAGACGCCACAGAAGATTGATCATTGGCGTATCAGCCTTTTTCCGCGATGCGTTGCATCACGGCATCAGAGAGTCTGGACAATGTTGCATCCAAGCTGACGCGGGCGTTGGCGCGGTCACGCCAGGCCATGAGTTCTGGCGGTTTGGCACCTTCTGCCTCATCAATGTAGGCTACTGCTTCTTGCAAATTGCCACTTGCTGCTTCGGCAGCCGATTGTTTCGCAAGTGTCGGCCAATCTGGTTCGCCAATGGTTTTAATGGTTATCAGGCCAGAGAGGTTTTTCGCGATCCAGCTACCGTAGCTGTTGTCTTCTTGCGGCGGAGGTCCGGCTGCAGGCAGTTTTTCGGCTAACGCCGACAATTCTTGTGCGAGGGCTGCGGCATTGGGAAGGCCGGTTGATGCTTGTGATTCAAGATCTGAAAACAATTGGATATCGGGTTCAAGCGACTTCAACGTTGCAAGCTCCGCGCTGAACGATGTGCCAGCGCTGACTTTCTGGCGCAGGGCGGAGAGGGCTTGCGTCAGTTCGGCAGATGGCGACAATGCCGGTTTCGCTGTTTTGAGTGCTGCGAGCTCCTGTTCCACCGCGTCGAGGCGCTGGCGGATATTTGCGAGAGCCGTGTCATCGACTGGTCGAGCAGTGCCGGGAACGACGCTAAGGGAAGCAATTGATGATCTTATGTCATCAAGCTGCCTTTGGGTTTTTGTGATTGACGCTTCGGCAGCGTTGAGACGTGCGGTTGAGTCTTGCGCACCGGTTTGAAGACTGGCGACGTCCTCACGGTTCGCTGCGGTGCCACTTAGTTTTTGAAATTCCGTCTGGAAGTTCGCAATCTGTTGTTCGAGCGAAAGAGATTTTTCGGCACCTGATTTGACCGCTATTTCGGCCGCAACGAGGCGCGATGTGAGTTCGGTGACTTCGTTCGCGGGGAAATATGCCGACAGGAGATCGTGGTACAGCCAGCCACCGCCGAGCAGACCTGCAACAAGTGCAGCAAGCGGGAGCGCATAACCAGTTTTGTGTTTGCTCTTCGCAGGAGGGGTTGTGAATTCAGTGGCGCGAGGTTCTTCCGCTGCGGAATTACTTTCAATTTCAGGCTCCGGCGTTGCGCTGGTGTCTGGCTGCACAGTAATGTCCTCGGGGCCGAGGTCAATCACCTGCGGCTTGACCGGATCGTCAGTGGATTTCTTCTTGGCGCTCATCACGCTCACCTATTCTGCTTCGGGCCGGCGATCAAGCATTGTCAGCATGCCCAATTCATCAGGGGAATCAGCCACCGTGCGGCGAAAATGTTTTGGCAATGCAGCAGCCACATTCGCCGACAGGCAGAAGTGGGTGATGTCCGCAGCGGCATCGGCAAGTGCCTGTTGCTTGAGAGCGGCAAGCCAATGCTGCGCGCTGCGTGGCGAATACAGCAGGATGCCATCTGCCTCCGGCAGTTCAGATGCGAGGTTGCCAGGAGCGGCGGGCACGGCGTCGTAGACGATCTCGCGGTGGATGGTGAATTTTTTGGCGCGCAACTTGCCGGCAAGATCGGCCGAAATCTCCGCACCAGACAAATAGAGAAGCGGGCCAGCTTCGGGCTTCAGATGAGAGACGATGTGAGCGCTCAAGCTGTTGGCATCAGGGCCATGGGCGGAGGCGCGCTTGAAGCCCTGGTGGCGTGCTTCATTGAGCGATTGCGGGCCGACGCAATAGAGTGCCGTCGATTTCAACGCATCAGGATAGTTGACTGCACGCACTGCATTGGCGCTGGTGACGCAGATGGCTTGCCAAGGAAGATCTGGCAGAATAGGTGTTGGGCGCGGCTTGATTGCCAGCAATGGCATGACTATTCCGATGTGTCCCAATCCGGCGAGTTTCCCGGCGAGCAGGCTTGCATCTTCTTCCGGTCGCGTGATGATGAGCCGCATGGTCAGGTGATCAACGCTCCGCCGCGCCTTCTTATTTCTTCGGCTGCGTCACGGCCTAAATGGGCGGCGTCCTGCGCTGTGCCGCTGCGGGTGGCTTCGAAGACATTCTTGCCGTCTGGCGTCAGGGTTTCACCGCTGAAATCGAGTGCGCCGTTGTTGAGGACTGCATGGCCTGCAATTGGCGTGCGGCACGAGCCATCGAGGCTGGTGAGGAAGGCGCGTTCGCAGGTGATGGCAGTTGCGGTTGCCTGGTGGTTGATGGCTTGCACGAGGGTTCTGGTTTTCTCGTCGCGTTTTCGGGTTTCGATGCCGAT
Source organism: uncultured Alphaproteobacteria bacterium (assembly GCA_963819615.1). GTDB lineage: Bacteria > Pseudomonadota > Alphaproteobacteria > Rhizobiales > Aestuariivirgaceae > Aestuariivirga. The sequence goes on along the minus strand of CAWFWW010000004.1, from coordinate 1,109,925 downwards.
GGCACCCTGGGCGACGGCGGGGAGCATGACGTTCATTGGAATGTGCGCCGTGATGTGGTGGCTCAGACCCAGGCGGTTCAAACCGGCTACGGCGAGGAAGGTGGCGTCGGCCACGCCTTCTTCGAGTTTGCGCAGCCGCGTGTCGACATTGCCACGGAAGGGAACCGCGATAATATCTTGTCTGCGCCGCAGGGCTTGCGCGGTGCGGCGCACTGATGAGGAGCCGAGTGTGGCTCCTTGTGGCAGGTCATCGAGCGACGGCCATTTCTTGCTGATGAAGGCATCGCGCGCATCTTCACGTGGGAGGAGTGCAGCTATGGTGAAATCATCTGCGATCAGGGCCGGCATGTCCTTCATCGAGTGAACGGCGAGATCAATCTCATTGGCGAGCAGCGCTTTCTCGATTTCCTTGGTGAAGAGTCCCTTGCCGCCGATTTCGGCGAGCGGTCTGTCCTTCACGCGGTCACCGGTCGTCGAGATCACGATGATCTCAATGTCAGCGGGATCGAGATCATGCGCGGCGACGAGGCGCGCCTTTGCCTCTTCCGCCTGCGCCAGTGCCAACTTCGATCCGCGCGTGCCAATCCGTAGTTTCATGATTTGCCAATTGTAGTTATGCGGTGCTAGAGCGGCAACAGAATTCCGGAGTCATTTCAAGCACCAATGGCCGCAGGCGTAACCATCATCTTAGGGATTGAAACGTCGTGCGACGAGACGGCAGCGGCAGTGGTGCTGCGGCAGGCGGATGGGCGCGGCGAGATACTGTCCAACCTGGTTTTGTCGCAAATTGAGGTGCACGCGCCATATGGCGGGGTGGTGCCGGAAATCGCGGCGCGTGCCCATGCAGAACATCTTGATGGACTAGTGGCGGTTGCGATGCGCGATGCCGGAATTAACTATGCTGACCTCTCAGGCGTGGCGGCAACAGCGGGTCCTGGCCTGCTTGGGGGGCTCATAGTCGGGCTTACGTTGGGCAAAGGTGTGGCGCTGGCGAATGAGCTGCCGTTCATGGCGATCAACCATCTGGAGGCCCATGCGCTGACGCCGCGATTGCTGGGTGACTGCCCGTTTCCATATTTACTGCTGTTGATTTCTGGTGGGCATACGCAGTTTCAGCTGGTGCGCGGCGTCGGTAATTATGTACGGCTGGGGACTACGATTGATGACGCGCTGGGCGAGGCGTTTGACAAGGTTGCGAAGTTGTTGGGGCTCGGTTATCCGGGTGGGCCGCAGCTGGAAATCAAGGCGCGGCAGGGCGATGCCTCGCGGTTCGCATTTCCACGCCCGCTGAAGGGCAGGGCGGACTGCAATTTTTCTTTTTCGGGATTGAAGACGGCGGTGCGCGAGGTGGTGCAGGATCTGGGCATGCTGAGCGAAAAGGATATTGTTGATGTGTGCGCCAGTTTCGAGCGCGCCATCGCGGAGACGATGACAGACCGACTGAGCCGTGCGTTTCAAGCCTTTCGCGAAGCTTGTCCCGATGCGCAGAACCCCGCGCTGGTTGTTGCTGGCGGCGTTGCGGCGAACAAGGCGTTGCGGGCGGTGTTCGAGCGCACGGCAGCTTCACATGGTTTCACTTTCAGTGTTCCACCCTTGCATCTGTGCACCGACAATGCAGCGATGATTGCCTGGGCGGGTGCCGAGCGATTGTCGCTGGGCATGATGGATAATCTGGACTTTGCGGCGCGGGCGCGCTGGCCGCTTGATGCGGTATCGGCCCCAATTTACGGTTCCGGAAAGCTTGGAGCCAAGGCGTGAGAAGACGGATTTGTGTGATTGGCGCAGGTGCCTGGGGTAGCGCACTGGCATTTGTGGCGCGCAGTGCGGGTCATGATGTGCGCTTCTGGTCGCGGCAATTTCCTGATGCCGGAGCGGTGACATGGGCGGAGGGCGTTATCCTTGCGGTTCCGGCCCAACATATGCGTGAGGTGCTGGGGAAGCTACCACTCAATCAACAGGCCGTAATTATTGCCGCAAAGGGCATTGAGCGAGGAAGTGGCAAGCTGGTGGCGGAAGTGGTGACGGACTGCGTGCCAGAGGCTAGCCCCTTGGTTTTGTCTGGTCCGAGTTTTGCCGCCGATGTATTGCGCGGATTGCCGACGGCGGTCACGCTTGCGGCTGATTCTTCCGAAGTGGCAGCGGATTGGGCCAGGGCGCTGACACTGCCGAATTTCCGCATTTACCACTCGGATGATGTGCGCGGCGTTGAACTTGGCGGCGCCATGAAAAATGTGCTCGCCATTGCCTGCGGCATTTCCGATGGCTTTGGGCTTGGCGAAAGTGCGAGGGCTGCGCTGACGACGCGCGGATTTGCCGAGCTCTTGCGATTTGGGCAGGCACAGGGTGCCCGGCGCGAAACTTTGATGGGGCTTTCGGGACTTGGTGACTTGTTATTGACATGCAGCAGCCCGCAATCACGCAATTACGGCTTTGGCTTCGCCATCGGGAAAGGCTCAACGGCGGCAGACGCCTTGGGCGCTGCTAGAGGTGTTGTCGAAGGTCAGGCGACTGCTGCCATTGCGATGACTCTGGCACGGCAACACGGTATTGACATGCCGATCACAGAACAGGTTCATGCTATCATTGAAGGCAAGGTTGCGCCTGTTGATGCCATTCGCAATCTGTTGTCGCGGCCCATTGCCGGTGAATTCAATTAGGAGAAACCCATGCTGTTTGCATTAATCTGTACCGACAAGGCCAACTACCTGGATCTCAGGATGAAGCTCCGGCCCGATCATCTGGCATATCTTGAAGGATTAAACGGGAAGCTCAAGGCCGCCGGACCGTTTCTAGATGATGCGGGGCAAGCTTCCGGCTCATTGGTCATTGTCGAGGCTGACGACAGGGATGCGGCGGCAATGATCGCGCGCAACGATCCCTATGCCATTGGCGGGTTGTTTGCATCGGTCGAAATCAAGGCCTGGCGCTGGGCCGTCAAAAATCCTGAGTCTGCGTGATGGCTCATTGGCTGTTCAAGTCGGAGCCTGAAGTCTGGTCATGGGACAAGCAGAAGGCCAAGGGCAATGCTGGGGAAGAATGGGCTGGAGTGCGCAATTATCAGGCGCGCAACAATATGCGGGTCATGAAGTTGGGCGAGCAGGGTTTCTTCTATCATTCCAATGACGGCAAAGAGATTGTCGGCATTGTCGGGGTATGCAAGCTGGTGCATCCGGACTCGACGACAAATGATCCACGCTGGGAGTGCGTTGACATTCGCGCTGTGAAGGATGTACCGAAACCGGTGTCGCTTGACGTGATCAAGCTCGAAAGCGCGCTTTCAAAAATGGTTCTGGTGGTAAATTCGCGGTTGTCGGTGCAGCCGGTGACCGATGCCGAATGGGCGCATATTTGCATGATGGGCGGGTTGTAACTGGACCACGCTGCTTTCATCCGCGCCAATACTGATTTGCTTTTCCCGCCGCTGGTGCCGGAGGTGCTTCTACATCTGGCGCATGAGGCCTTGCCGATCTGGCAAAAGACAGAGGACGAACTTGGCGAGATCGGATTGCCGCCGCCGTTCTGGGCTTTTGCCTGGGCGGGTGGGCAGGCCTTGGCGCGTTACATTCTTGACCATCCAGAAATTGTCCGTGGACGGAGGATTGTCGATCTTGCGTCAGGATCTGGGCTCGTTGGGGTTGCGGCGATGAAGGCGGGTGCTGAGTCAGTACTGGCGGCCGACATTGATGCTTTCTCAATTGCCGCGATTGCCATGAACGCAGCGGAGAACGGTGTGGACCTTGCAATCACAGCAGATGATTTGCTGGACCGGGACGTTGTGGCAGATGCCATTCTGGTGGGCGATTTGTTCTATGAAAAAGGAGTCGCATCAAGGTGTTATGCGTGGCTCCTGAAGGCGCATGAGAAGGGCATCGATGTGCTGATCGGGGATCCGGGGCGGAGTTATTTGCCGAAGGAAAAACTCACATGCATTGCCGAATATTCGGTGCCGGTGTCGCGCGATCTTGAGGATATGGAAATCAAGATGACGTCGGTTTGGCAGTTATCATGAATCGAAACCGTCCAATTGGCGGGGCAACCTTAAGCCAGCAGTAATTTTGACTGTGTATTTCTGGTCATTCGATCAGGAACCTGTCCATGCCATTGACCAATCTCAGCACCGATGAGGCGGCTGCGCAAATCGCCCGCAGCGGCCGTAGCTGGGCGGGTGAATTCGTCTTCAATACGGCGGCTGAAGTCACTTATGGCTTTCGGGAAACGGCGGCAAATGCCCGGCCAGATTTTGAACCTTGCACGGACGCGCAAAAGGCAGCTTTTCAACTGGCCCTTTCACTGTTCAGTGATGTGGCGAATATCAATTTCGTTCCGGCCAATCCCGCTGGCAACACCGACAATGCCACAATGCTGTTTGCCAGCTACATTCAACCTGGCACCAACATTGCGGCTTATGGCGCGATGCCTCTTGATGGCGATGTCTGGGTCAATCTTGCCTATACTTCAGCCTCATCTCTCCCGTTGGGCAGTTATGATTTACAGGTGATCTTGCATGAGCTTGGCCATGCGTTGGGCCTGGACCACCCGGGTGAGTACAATGGCGGCACAGGCGAAACCATTACGTATCAGGCAAATGCCGGTTATGCCGAAGATTCGCGGCAATACAGCATGATGAGTTACTTCGAAGCATTCGAGACGGGTGCGTTTCATTATTCGAGTGTTGCAGGTGCCCTGCAATATGCTTCGTCGCTGCTGCTGCACGATATCGCCGCGCTACAGCGATTTTATGGAGCCAACATGACGACGCGGACGGGCGACACCGTCTATGGCTTCAACAGCACGGCGGGTCTTGCATCCTTTGACTTCACGATCAACAAGGGACCTGTAATTTCAATCTGGGATGCAGGCGGGACGCATGATGTACTCGACACCTCCGGCTATTCCCTGAACCAGATCATTGACCTTCATGCCGGAGCGTTTTCGGACATTGGCGGCATGCGCAAGAACGTCGCTATCGCTGAAGGTGTTACCATTGAAGATGCAATCGGCGGCAGCGCCGATGATACGATGGCTGGCAATACCTCCGCCAATATCCTTTCCGGGAATGGCGGTTGGGACACAATGAACGGGCTCGAAGGCAATGACATGCTGAAAGGCGGTGACGGCAACGACAAGCTTGAAGGCGGCATTGGCAATGACGCGATGTCCGGTGATGCTGGCGATGACACACTTACCGACGAAGCCGGCAATGACATACTCAATGGCGGTCTTGGCGACGACACGATGACTGGCGGCAATGGTTCCGACGTTTACCATGTCGATTCATTTGGTGACTTTGTCATCGAAACCAACGCAACACCGGGCACGGGCGGCACTGATACCGTAAACAGCTCGATTGACTACTGGCTCGTCGACAATGTCGAGAAGCTTGTGCTTTCGGGCACTGCAGCAATCGGTGGAACAGGCAATGTTCTTGGAAATACCATTACTGGAAACAAGGCTGCCAACATGCTTTCAGGTTATGGCGGCAATGACGTCATTTGCGGTGGTCTTGGCCGGGATACATTGGGCGGCGGAGACGGGCTTGACGATTTTGATTTCAACTCAATGAGTGAAACAGGCAAGACTTCCACAACGCGTGACCGGATCACTGATTTTGTGCACCTGCAAGACGATGTGGATCTCAGCACGATTGATGCTTCGACCAAGGCGACGGGAAACAATGCTTTCAAATTCATTGGTACGGCCTCTTTTCACAAGTTTGCCGGTGAACTGAAATATGCGCAATTTAATTATGCTGGATCGGTCAATGACAAGACCATCATTTCCGGTGACGTCAATGGTGACGGGCTTGCCGATTTTACCATTGAACTGACGGGGTTAAAATTGCTGTCAGCCGGCGATTTCATCCTGTAGCGCAGCAACACGCCCGCTGTTGTTGAGGTAAAGTGCCGCCATCAAAAGCGCGAGCGAGAACCACAGCCAAATTTCCGTGGCACCGCCAAACATGAATGATGACATGACCACAGCGGCGGGAGTTGCGACGTAGCTGGCCTGGCCCGTGTAAACCGCTCCTTTTTCCTTGATGAGCTTGAAATAGGCGATGCGTTCGAATATCCACATCGCTACGGCTGCCGCGATCAGCCAATAGGCGGAAAGGGTTGGGCCATCGCTTGCGGCGAAAGGTGCCGAAGAAAAGGCGATGGGCATGGCGAACAGGCCACCAAGGCCGCTTTCGATTGCCGCGACCTGGCCAGCATCGGCCCCACGTGGCCACCTGCGGGCGGCGAAGTAACCATAGAGGCAATAGAATATTGGCAGCGTCATTGCGGCGATAATCCACAATGGTTCTGCTTGCTGGCGCAGGTCGTTGCCGGGCAGGATCAACATGAGGGTGGAAATGAAACCAAGTGCAATTGCTGCGATCCGGCGCGGCGTAGCCGGTTCCCATCCAGTTGCGAGCGCCACAGCATAATTCACCAGTGGTGTAGTCGAGACGATCATGGCCATCAACGCTGGCGGCACGTGTTTTGCTGCCGTCAGGTTCAGTGCAAAAGGGCCATTGGCGAGAATGGCGCAGAGAACGGAAAAAACCAGCACTGACTGACTGACCTGCCAGGTGTCTTGGCGCATTGCGTCAATTGAGTAGAGAATGATCCCAACACCGATGCCTGACAGGAAAACCGTGTGGCTGACTGGCATCCTTGCGTCCGCCAGCAACCGATAAAGAACCGGTACGACGCCCCAGCTCAGACCGAGGTAGAAAAACCACAGGATATGGCGCGGAGAGCTCATAGTGCCATCCCATAAGTGATCCGGAGTGATTTGGCATAGGAAAATGCAGGGGGTATTTTTGGATGCGACTTTCGTGGACGTTCACTTTTCGCCGCCAATCGGCTTATAAGAGGGCAAGAACAATCAAGTCCAAGGGGAGATTTAAATGTCCGAGAGCAAAGTCTATGCGGTTCCGGCTGCCTGGAAGAAAAAGGCCTATGTTGACGATGCCGCTTACAAGAAAATGTATGCGGAGTCAGTCAAGGACAATGAGAAGTTCTGGGCCAAGCAGGCAAAGCGGATCGACTGGTTTCGGGCTCCGAAGAAGATCAAGAACGCCAACTATCAAATCCCCAATGTTTCGATCAAATGGTATGAAGACGGGGTCACCAACGTGTCGGTCAATTGCATTGACCGGCATTTGAAGAAGCGTTCGAACCAGACGGCGATCATCTGGGAAGGCGACAACCCTTACGACGACAAGAAAATCACCTATCGCGATCTCTACGAACACACCTGCCGCATGGCAAATGTGATGAAGAAGCACGGCGTCAAGAAGGGTGACCGCGTTACCATCTACATGCCGATGATTCCAGAAGCGGCCTATGCGATGCTGGCGTGCACCCGGATTGGGGCGGTGCACTCCATCGTGTTCGGCGGTTTTTCGCCGGAGAGCCTTGCGGGGCGCATTGAGGATTGCAAATCCAATTTCATCATCACGTCAGATGAAGGCATGCGTGGTGGCAAGAAGATTCCCCTGAAGGCGAATACTGATGCCGCGCTGAAGAAAACTGGCGGCGGAGAAAAGGTGCTTGTCGTGCGCCGCACTGGTGGCGCCATCGACTGGGATGCGTCGCGCGACCTTTGGTATCATGAAGAGGCTGCGACTGTTTCTGCTGAGTGCAAGCCGGAGAAAATGAATGCCGAAGATCCGCTGTTCATTCTCTACACGTCCGGCTCCACGGGAAAACCAAAAGGTGTCTTGCACACGACGGCTGGCTATCTCGTTTACGCTTCGATGACACACCAGTTTGTTTTCGATTATCATGATGGTGACATCTATTGGTGCACGGCGGATGTGGGTTGGGTCACGGGCCACAGCTACATCGTTTACGGCCCGCTCGCCAATGGCGCCACGACGCTGATGTTCGAAGGTGTGCCGAATTATCCGAATGCCTCGCGCTTCTGGGAGGTGATCGACAAACATCATGTCAATATTTTCTACACCGCACCGACAGCCATCCGCGCGTTGATGCAGCAGGGCGATGCGCCGGTAAAACGCACTTCTCGGAAGTCGCTGCGTTTGCTTGGCTCTGTTGGCGAGCCGATCAATCCGGAGGCGTGGGAGTGGTATCACCGCGTCGTTGGTGATGACCGCTGCCCGATTGTCGATACATGGTGGCAGACGGAAACTGGCGGAATTCTGATCACGCCGCTGCCGGGTGCAACTAAATTGAAACCTGGCTCAGCGACGCGGCCATTTTTCGGCTGCATGCCGGCGCTGGTCGATGAGAAGGGGAATATTCTTGACGGTGCGACGTCAGGCAATCTTGTCATCACCGATTCATGGCCAGGACAGATGCGCACTGTCTATGGCGATCACAAGCGGTTCATGGACACTTATTTTGCTACTTACAAAGGCATGTATTTCACCGGTGATGGCTGCCGCCGCGATGAAGATGGATATTACTGGATCACGGGGCGTGTTGATGACGTGATCAATGTGTCGGGTCATCGGCTTGGGACGGCAGAGGTGGAATCAGCTTTGGTCTCCCATCCACAAGTTTCGGAAGCCGCTGTGGTAGGTTATCCGCACGACATCAAGGGGCAGGGCATTTACTGTTACGTGACCTTGATGGCGGGTGAAAGTCCGTCGGATGACCTGAGCAAGGAACTTGTCACGCATGTTCGCAAGGAGATCGGGCCGCTTGCTTCGCCTGATAAAATCCAATTTGCGCCTGGATTGCCGAAGACGCGTTCAGGAAAAATCATGCGGCGCATCTTGCGCAAGATTGCGGAAGACGATTTTGGATCGCTTGGCGACATATCAACGCTGGCTGATCCAGCGGTCGTTGATGATCTTGTGAACAACAGGCAGAACCGGAAAATTGCCTAGCGATTCAAGTATCTTACAATATGGAGAATTGAAATCATATGTAACAAGTGATTTTTTCTTGCGTGGCGTCAGTATTGGTGTCAGACTTTTTTTTGTGGCGGCACTTTCTTGTTCCAGAAACGGAGAGTGGCATGACTCGGAGAGACACGTTTCGTCGTAATGTATTGGGTTTGGTATGTGCGGGGGTCGCTGCTCTTGGCGTGGCTTCGTTCAGTTCATTTGCTGATGCGGCAATTATTGGTTTTGATGCGGTTCTAAGTGGAGGTTCGGAAGCTCCTCAAAATGCTTCGCCTGCAACTGGTGACGCAAAAATCATCATTGACGATGCTTTGCTGACGATGCGCGTGCAGTCAAACTTCTCCGGGCTTGTCGCAGGTTCGACTGTGGCGCATTTGCATTGCTGTACGGCGGTTGCCGGATCTGGAACTGCGGCAGCTGCTTCGGGCTTGCCGACATTCGCCGCTTTTCCTGCGGGCGTGACATCAGGAACGTATGACCACGTGTTCGACATGAGCACGGCGGGCAGTTATAACGCTGCCTTCATTACCGCAAATGGGGGAACAGTTTCGGCAGCATTCGCTTCGCTGCTTGCAGGGCTCAAGGGTGGTTCAGCTTATTTCAACATTCACACAACACAATATCCAGGCGGGGAAATCCGCGGATTCATGGAGGCGCAAGTCTCGTCCATACCGGTCTCTGCCAGCATTTTCGCATTAACGCTCGCACTTGCGTCGCTGTTTGGGCTGTCGAAGTTCAGGGGCGCATAAGCATCGCCGTTCTTAACTCGCGGAATTTCATCACGGAAATTCTATTTGCGAATTGGCCCTGCCGCACTATTTCTCTTGCATCAACCGTGAGGCAAGCATGCAGCGTCGCCAATTTATCCTCAGTGCAGTTGCAGGGATTGCTGCCATTGTTGCCGTTCGCCCGGCGGCGGCGTTTCATGAGCCTCTGTTTTGGGAATATGAGCCTGAAGATGACTTTGCATATGAGGACTATCTTGAGAGGCGGCGCAGGGCACGGTTGCGGCGGCTCAAGCAGAGGACATCAAAGAAGGTTAAACTTGACAGCAAGAAGACCGCGAAGCGATTTTCGTATCAAGGCCGCCAGCGGGTCAGTTATTTTTCGCCTGAAAGTCCTGGAACCATCATCATAAAAACTCGCGAGCGCGCACTTTACCAAATTCTTGGCAATGGAAGAGCGACCAAATACCGTGTCGCAGTCGGGAAGGCGGGTTTTTCCTGGTCTGGTAGGGCACGAGTTCGGCTTGAAACGCGTCAATCCAATATGGACGCCGCCCACTGCGATGATTGAACGCAAGCCGGAATTTGCGGAGTGGGCCGAAGGCATGCCCGGTGGCATTCCAGAGAATCCTTTGGGCGCCCGCGCAATCTATCTTTACAAAGGCAACCGGGACACGCTGTTCCGCATTCATGGCACGAACAATCCTTCCTCTATCGGCACAGCAGCATCCTCGGGCTGCATCAGGATGTTGAACCGCGAAGTGATTGAGCTTTATGCAAATACACCAATCGGAACAAAAGTCATTGTTATCTGAATGACTAGTTTCGCGCTCCAAACAGAATTGTGAGCGTACCTGCAATGGTCAGCAATGTGCCTGCTAGGTCCCATCGGTCAGGCATGACTTTGTCCACGGCCAGCATCCATAACAGGCTCATGGCGACATAGATTCCGCCGTAAGCCGCATAGGCGCGAGATGGAAGTGACCCGCTGAATTGGGCAAGGATGAAACCAAACCCAATCAGCGCGACAACGCCTGAAAGCCACAAAAACGTGTTCGCTTGCTTCTGACCAAGCCACATCAGGTAGCAACCAGAAATCTCCAAACCCGCAGCAATGACGAATGCCGTGATGCGCATCCAGTTCTCCAAACTGAAAATGAAGGACTTATCACACTCTTTTACGTCAGTAATCACCTTTGTCGGAAATCAGTTTGCTCTAATTCTGCCGCCCCAGTGTTCCATGGCTTCCAAGATGGGGCCGAGCGTCATACCCTTCGCGCTGAAGGCATATTCAACGTGCGGCGGGTTCTCGCGGTAGTCTTTGCGCGTAATGATGCCGTCGCGTTCAAGGGCCTTGAGTTGCAATGTCATCATTCGCTGAGTGACGTGTGGCAGCAGCCGGCGCAATTCATTGAAACGGCGGGGACCATTTTTCAACTCCAGCAAAATCATCGGCTTCCATTTGCCGGCGATCACTTGAATGGTCGCTTCAACGGGGCACCAAGGTTCGGGCATCACGGTTTACCTTTCGGCCACAGTATAAAAATTGGCCTACTTTTGGCAAATCGCGGGCAGTGTTATGGCGGGACATTCGATGGAGAGCAACATGTCTGACCGCACACAATACCTCATTCATCTGACCTGCATTTTGGGCACAGGATTGATGGCTGGCACGTTCTTCGCATTTTCATCATTCATCATGGAGGCCCTTGGCCGCTTGCCACCTTCACAAGGCATTTCGACCATGCAATCCATCAACATCACAGTCATCAACCCGCTGTTCATGGCGGTCTTATTCGGCACAGCTGTTTCTTGCGTCTTTGTGGGATACGTTGCACTTGGGTCAGACGCAGGTTCGGGAAGCATTTTCGGCGCGGCGCTCTATGCCGTTGGCGTCATTGGCGTGACCATGGTTTTCAATGTTCCGCTCAACAATGAATTGGCGGGGCTTGATCCTGCGGCAACTTCAAGTGCAGCAGTTTGGACGCGTTTTCTTGCCACGTGGTCGTTGTGGAATTCAGTCCGCGGCCTATCAGCTGCTGCGGCCTGCGTTGCGTTTGCAGCGTCACTATAGTTCAATGACATCCTCCCACCCAACCCATGTCGACATGGAAATGGTCCTTGTGGGCGGCGTTGTAATCGGGGCTGAGCGTCAGATTGAAATAGTCACACAAGCCATCGCGGACGGTGTGGAGGAATTTCATTTCGGTTGTGGCTTTCGGCCAATCGTTCAGTACGCTAATGGTTTTTCCGCTGCGCAATTTGAAACCGGAAATGTCCAGCGCATTTGCCGTGGCGTGTTCGCTCATGTGCGACGAGCCCGCAATGGTGCGGCAGCTGTAAGAACCAAAGTGCAGGATTTCAGTGACCGGTTCCTTGAAATAGCGCATGGCAGCAGGCTGGAGCAGATGTTTCTCCCACATGTAGAGCCTTGCGGCGATGTTGCAGCGGATGTCTTCGGGCCTGATGGAGGCGCGCGAGAGTTTGGAAAGGCGGACTGGCCGTTCCACTTCACAAAAAGTTCCGATTCCCTTGGTGGGGAGCAAGGTTGCGGGCAGGCCTGTGCGAGAGAGGGCGACGCGGCAGTTCTCCGTTTCAAGATCCACGAGTTTCAACTGGGTCGACGTCAACCAGTGCGGTGCTTCGTCAAGGTCCGGCACGGCAAACGGATCGTACTTGCGGGGGAGATCAATCAATCCGGCACGCGATGCAAGCAGTGTCGCCACGCCTGCTATAACAACGAGTATGAAGAGGCGAGGAATGGCGCGGCTGAGTTTCATGGCAAGTCGCAACCTCATAGCCAATTAATCGTTTGGGATACAATTGCCATGTTGCGTTGCAAGCGTTAAAAGGCGACGCAGATCAAAGGTTCCACATGTCGCAAAACGCTCCGGCCAACAGGCCGCTCTCTCCGCATTTGCAGGTTTACACGCCCATGCTGTCGATGATGATGTCGATTGTGCACCGGATCACGGGGGTGGCGTTGTTTTTTGGTGTTGTCCTTTTCGTGTGGTGGCTTTCGGCTGCGGCGCATTCGGATCGCTACTTCGAGATGGTGCAGGGATTCTGGGGGCACTGGTTCGGGAGTCTCATTCTGTTCGGATTCACCTGGGCGCTGATCCACCACATGCTCGGCGGCATCCGTCATTTCATCTGGGATGCCGGCAAGGGATTTGAACTCGCCACTGTGGAAACACTGGTGCGGGCCAACTTGATTGGTTCAATCGTTCTCACGTTGTTGCTGTGGGTCGTGGGCTACGGAGTGATGTCATGAGCGGCAAGGGCACGACACATTTCAAGCATCAGCGCTGGACAGCCATGGCCAATGTGCCGCTGGTGCTGTTCCTACTGTGGTTCATCATTTCGCATCTGGGTGCGGCGCGTTCTGAAGTGTTGGCCAGTGTTGGCAATCCGGTTGTTGCCATTCTGCTGGCCGCCACGATGATCTCCATACTCTGGCACATGTGGCTTGGCATGCAGGTGATCATTGAAGATTATCTGATCAATTCCAGTTCGTTTCGCCTGGCGATGACCGCCAACACCGTGTTCGTGGCCGCCATGGGTGTCATGTCACTGTATGCCATTTTCAAAATGAGTTTTGCATCCTGATGTCGAAATCCTATCCGATCACTGATCATACATTTGATGTCGTCGTCGTCGGCGCTGGCGGCTCGGGTTTGCGCGCGACACTTGGTGCATCGCAAGCCGGGCTGAAAACAGCGTGCATCACGAAAGTCTTTCCAACACGTTCGCATACGGTTGCGGCACAGGGCGGCATTGCGGCGTCGCTCTCCAACATGGGTCCGGATTCGTGGCAGTGGCACATGTATGACACGGTGAAGGGTGCGGACTGGCTGGGCGACCAGGATGCGATTGAATATCTGTGCCGCAACGCGCCGACGGCGGTTTACGAACTTGAGCATTTCGGCATGCCGTTTTCACGCACGGAAGACGGCACGATTTACCAGCGGCCGTTTGGCGGCATGATGCAAAATATGGGCGAAGGGCCGCCAGCGCAACGTACCTGCGCCGCCGCTGACCGCACCGGGCATGCGATGCTGCACACTTTGTATGGCCAGTCGTTACGCCATGACACGACATTTTTCATCGAGTACTTTGCGCTCGATCTCATCATGGAAAATGGTGAATGCCGTGGCGTGATGGCGATGTCGCTGGAAGATGGATCGATCCACCGCTTTCGCTCACACCAGACCATTCTGGCTACGGGCGGTTATGGCAAGGCCTATTTCACAGCCACATCAGCGCACACTTGCACGGGTGATGGCAACGCCATGGTGTTGCGCGCCGGCCTGCCGTGCCAAGACATGGAGTTCGTGCAGTTTCATCCCACGGGGATTTATGGTGCTGGATGTTTGATCACCGAAGGTGCGCGTGGCGAAGGTGGGTACCTCACCAATTCTGAAGGCGAGCGCTTCATGGAACGCTATGCGCCATCAGCGAAAGACCTCGCCTCGCGTGATGTGGTGGCGCGGTCGCAGACCATCGAAATCCGCGAAGGCCGTGGTGTGGGCAAACACAAGGATCACATTCACCTGCATCTTGAACATCTTGATCCCAAGGTGTTGCACGAACGTTTGCCCGGCATCTCTGAATCGGCAAGAATTTTTGCCGGCGTTGATGTCACGAAAGAACCAATCCCGATTGTGCCGACGGTGCACTACAACATGGGCGGCATCCCCACGAATTATCACGGCGAAGTTCTTGTTGGTGACAAGAAGGACGCAGCGAGGATTGTGCCGGGTTTGATGGCCGTCGGAGAGGCGGCGTGTGTGTCCGTACACGGAGCAAATCGCCTGGGTTCGAATTCGCTGATTGATCTTGTGGTATTCGGGCGGGCGGCGGCGTTACGGTGCGTGGAGAAGGTGAAGCCCGGCAGCAAACTGGCCGAATTGCCTAAGGGTTCTGGCGACTATGCCATTGGCCGTCTGGACCGTTACCGTCATGCGGCTGGAGGCACCCCAACTGCGAAACTGCGTGAGTCCATGCAGCGCACCATGCAAGCCGATGCGGCGGTGTTCCGCACGCAAGAGACGCTCTCGGAAGGATCGAAGAAGATCAATGCCATCTGGCGCGGGGTTGACGATATCGCTGTGTCGGACCGCTCGCTGGTGTGGAATTCGGATTTGATTGAAACGCTGGAATTCGAGAATTTGATTCTGCAGGCGGCGGCAACGGTTGATTCGGCCCTCGCCCGCCAGGAAAGCCGTGGTGCCCATGCGCGGGAAGATTATCCCAAGCGCGATGACAAGAACTGGATGAAGCACTCGCTGGCGTGGACGGATGAGGGCAAGCGCAAGGTTACGCTGGGGTCGCGGCCCGTGCATGATTACACGATGAGCAAGGATATTGACTACATCAAGCCGAAAGCGCGGGTTTATTGATGGTGACCGACGCAAAGCAATACTTCGAGGCTGCCGCTTCTGTCATTTCGGGCAGAATTGCCGTAGACGGTTCGTTTCAGTGTCCTTGCTGCAGCAGATTTGAGTTTTCTGAAGCTGGTGGCTATGAAATCTGCGAGGAGTGCGGTTGGGAAGACGACCCAGTTCAAGAGAAACACCCGGAACTCGTTGGAGGCGCAAACAGGCTCTGTCTGAATGATGCACGTGCTCACTTTAGACTAAACGGTTGGTCTGAGCCAAAACCCACTTTTCCAAAACTACCTGGCTAGAGAGTATCATGGTCGCATTTTCACTTCCTACCAATTCTAAAATCCAGATAGGCAAAGTTCACCCGATGCCTGTCGGTGCCAACATCCGGCAGTTTAAAATCTATCGCTGGAATCCGGATGATGGGAAGAATCCGCAGGTCGACACCTATCGTGTGAACATGGATGAGTGCGGGCCGATGGTGCTGGATGCGTTGATCAAGATCAAGAACGAACAGGACGCAACCCTCACCTTCCGGCGGTCGTGCCGCGAAGGGATTTGCGGGTCATGTGCGATGAATATTGATGGCACGAATACGCTCGCGTGTTTGAAGTCCTGTGATGATGTGACGGGTGACGTGAAGATTTATCCGTTGCCGCATATGCCCGTAGTGAAAGACCTGGTGCCGGATCTCTCGCGGTTTTACGAGCAGCACAAATCGATCGAACCCTGGCTCAAGACCAAGTCACCAACGCCGGACAAGGAATGGAAACAATCGGTTGAACAACGTGGCAAGCTGGATGGGCTCTACGAGTGCATTCTATGCGCATGTTGTTCCACGTCGTGCCCGAGCTATTGGTGGAATGGCGACAAATATCTGGGCCCTGCCGTGTTACTGCAAGCCTATCGCTGGCTCATCGACTCTCGCGATGAAGCACGTACCGAACGGCTGGATGCGGTCGAGGATCCGTTCAAGCTCTATCGCTGCCACACGATCATGAACTGTGCCAAGGCGTGTCCGAAGGGATTGTCGCCAGCGAAAGCGATTGCCGAAATCAAGATGATGATGGTGGAGCGGAGCGTCTAGCGCTTAGCTTGGTTTCTTCTTCTTTGCGGCATTGGCCTGTTTTTTGGCGATTTCCTGCCTTCTTACGATCTCGGCCTTGGCCCGGATGATGCACGGCTTCACATTGCTTTCAAGTTGTGCCCATGCTGATGCGATGGGGATATCCGGCTTGATGGCAGCGGGATCAAGTTCCTGCTTTTCAACATCGGCGCCAGGCCCGAATGTGGCCAGCACCTTGTCGTTTTCGGCAAACCCTTCTTCTGTGAGCACGCTTGCCATCACAGGCGCCTGACAGGCACAAAACTCAGTCGGAGGTTTTGCAAAACTGATGCGCTTCTTGCCGTTCAAAACGAAAAGGCGTTTGGTTTTTGATACGGACAAGCAAGATTGAAGCGCCAGCACCTCAATCGGCGACAGGTTCTTTTCTTTGGCAATTTTTTCAGCGCTCTTGTTGCCACTGCAGGCCGTTAGCAGGCTTGCGGCAACGACCATGCATGCAACTGATTTGAGGTTTCGAAGATGCAACATGGACCCACTCCAGGACCTGCGTAAAGCGTCCTTCCCGGTGTTGAGATAGCGCAGCCTCGTTAGGAATTCGGATCAAACGGCAAGCAAAACCGAGGGAGATCAGCAAGGTTTCGTTAACGCTGTTGACTCCCGGGTGCGCTCATTCTTGACATTCGTTCTGTTGCTTCATATATTTCTGTTATGACGGAAATGACTGCTAGAACTAGTTTACCGAAGGCCGTCGAGGAGTTCATCCTGCATTGGGGTGATCTTGGCGGGCAGTGGAGCGTCAACCGCTCGGTCAGCCAGATCCATGCTCTTCTGTATCTGTCGGAAGCGCCGATGACTGCAGAAGACATTGCCGACGTGCTTGGTCTGGCGCGGTCGAATGTGTCGAATTCGATCAAGGAACTGCTCAACTGGAATCTCATCAGGCGGGTGCCCGTGCGCAATGACCGCCGCGATCATTTTGAAGCCGAAACAGATGTGTGGGAAATTGCTGCACGCATTGCAGCAGGCCGCAAAGCCAGGGAAATTGATCCGGCCATCGCAGCGCTCAGCGGCTGCATGGCGCTGGCAGAAAAAGACTCCGGAGTCAGCGCAACGGTGCGCAAGCGCCTCAAGGCCATGCACGACTTCACGACCTCGATTGACCGCTGGTATGGCCAAATGCTTGGCCTCTCCAAGGGCAAGCGTGAAATGCTGATGAGACTGGGCGGGAAAGTCGCCAGCTTCCTGCCGGGTGGTAAAGACTAGCGACGGGTGACATCATGCAGCTGTTGCAAAAAATTCTGCGCGCAGAAACTACAGAACAAATGCCGGAGCTTGGCGATCTTCGTTTTCGCAAACTGCTGCCGCGCGATGATTGGGAAATACTGCCGGAAGCCGTAAAAAAAAGATTCAGCAAGCGTCTGGCAGGTAGTGCCACCGCGATTTACACTGGTGTTGTGAAAGAGGTCAGAAACACGCGGGCAGGGCGCATTCTTGCGCAAGTCTTGCGCATCATGGGTGCTCCGCTTCCGGTTTTTGATCATGTTGATGTGCCCACAGTGGTGACGGTCACTGAAGATGTGAAAACCAGCGGGCAAATATGGACACGCATCTACGCCAACCGTACGCACTTTCCGCAAGTCATTCATTCCGCCAAACGTTTCAGCGGGCCGACAGGACTGGAAGAGCACGTCGGTTTTGGCGTGAGCATGATGTTGCAGGTAAGTGCCAACCCACGTGGACTAACCTTTCGCAGTGCTGGATACCGCTTTTGTGGATTTTCATTGCCGCACTGGCTTACGCCTGGGGATCTGACGGTAAGGCACCTTGAAACAGATGCAAATCATTTCGTGTTCGAAATGACGTTGAGGCATCCGGTTGCCGGTGAGTTGCTCTATCAGTCTGCGGAATATGGAGACGTTACATGAGTCCGGTGCTGCTTTATGATGGAACCTGCGTATTGTGTTCGAGCGGGGTTCAGTATGTGCTGAAACATGAACGTGAACCGCTGATCCGGTTTGTTACGATTCAATCACGCGAAGGTGCGGCTCTTGCGGCGGCGCACGGCATCAAGCCAAGCGATCCGGCGACTTTCCTGTTTGTGGAGCACGGGGTAGCGTTGAAGAAATCTTCTGCCGCACTTGCTGTTCTCAAGCATGTGGGTGGTACTGCGCGGATTTTCTCGTTTGGTTCACTGCTGCCACTTCGGCTGCGCGGCTGGATGTATGACATTCTGGCGCGCAACCGTTTCAAGTGGTTTGGCCGCAGCACTACATGCATCATGCCGAATGAACGCACCCGCCATCGTTTTGTGCTTCCTGGGGATTGAATGAAGCGCGTTCTTCTTATCGGCTCAACTGGTACATTTGGGCAAAGGCTTGCCTCACATCTTGCGCAGATGCCAGAACTGCATGTGTTCCTCGCATCGCGGTCGAAGGAACGCGCACAAGAGATTGAAAAGAGACTCATTTCAGCGGGGGCATTGGCGCGACTGGAATGTGTGGCGATGCGGGTAGAACGCGGTCTTGAGGCTACGCTTGACGCCATCAAGCCGTGGCTGGTGATCGACGCATCAGGCCCGTTTCAGTTTGCGGGTTACGATGTGCCGAAAGCCGCTTTGAAAGCAGGTGCGCATTTCATCGATCTTGCGGATGCGCCTGATTATCTCATCGGGTTTGGCCGTTCACTCAATGAACTTGCCACATCAAAAGGACTTGTCGCACTTGCAGGCGCAAGCACCACACCGGCGCTGACAACGGCAGTCGTTGACCACGTGACGCGTGGCTGGCAGAGGGTAGATGCAATCGACATAGCCATCGTTCCGGGCGGAAGCAACACGGTGGGGCCAGCGCTTGCTGCTGCAGTGCTGACGCAGGCTGGCGTTGAGATTGCAGCCTACAGGCACGGACGTTTCAGTCAGGTTCATGGATGGACCATGGGAGCGCGCATGACGGTGCCACGGTTTGGCACGTTCAGGGTGACGCCAGCCGAAACTGTTGATCCGCTGATCATGCCGGAACGTTACAAGCTGAAATCACGGATGACGTTCAGCGCAGGGCTTGTCTCGCAGCTCGAACAACGCGGGTTTGAAGTGCTGGCATGGTTGCGCCGCATCGGTGTGTGCAAGAAATTTGATTGGCTGATTCCGGCGCTGGTAGCGGGCCGAAAATTCACGCAGCTGTTTTGTGATGAACGTGGAGGCATGGTGGTGCGGGCCTGCGGCATCGACGCGGCGCATCGTTGGACCGAATCAATCTGGTCGCTTGTTGCGGAAAATGGCAATGGCCCGAATGTGCCGATCCTGCCAATTGTTGCTGCTGTGCGCGTGTTGCTGGCCAACGGGTTTCCAGTGGGCGCACGAATGATCGAGGGTGAGATTCCGTTGGCGCGACTTGAGGCCGAGTTCAACCGCCTCGCCATTTCTACCAGACAGGATGTCGTGCATGCACAGGCGAGTTTGTTTGAACGTGTTTTGGGCTCTGACAATTACAGCCAGCTTCCGCAACAGGTACGTGATTTTCACGATGCAGAAGGTCATCCCGTCTGGCATGGCGAGGCGGATATTGATCGCGGCACAAGCTTGGTCTCGCGACTTGTTGGAGCGGTGATTGGTTTGCCAGTTGCTGGCAGGGGCTTGCAGGATCAGGTTTGTGTCGAGCGCCATGATGATGGCAGTGAGACATGGACCCGAACCTTTGACGGGCATTCCTTCAGTTCATGCATGTCTTTTGGCGCTGATGCCAGGCTCAATGAAACGTTTGGTCCGATGACGTTTACCCTCGGTCTCGGGACGACGGAGCGAGGGACGATGTTGCCGGTGAGCAGTGGACGGCTCTTCGGCATTCCGTTGCCGCAGTTTCTGCTACCCAAGTCAACGGCATATGAATTCATCGACAGCGAAGGCCGTTTTCGATTTGATGTGCAGTTGGATTTGCCGTTCTTTGGGTTACTGGTGCATTACCGTGGATGGCTTATTCCGGCGTCCAATTTTAACTGAGGGATTGAAATGAGTGGTTCAGCCAAGGCGGTTGTGCATCTTGAAAATGACCGTGTCATCGTAACGGAATTCCGGTTTCAACCTGGAGAAAATACCGGCTGGCACCGGCATGGGCATGATTATGTCGTGGTGCCGCTGATGGATGGAAAGCTGAAAATTGAGAGCGCTTCAGGTGCAACCATCGTCGAGATGAAAAAGGGCGCACCTTATTTCCGCAGTGAAGGCGTTGAACATGACGTGATCAACGCGACGGATGGCGAATATGCATTCATTGAAATTGAGCTGAAATAGCAGGCAAATTAACCTTAACGATCAAGCCCCTTGCAATCGTAAAGCAATAGTTAATAGTTGGCCTCACGGAGACAAAGCTTGCGCTTTTTGATTGTTTTTTCTGCCTTGGTGGCGTTGACTTTGCCTGTTGAGGCGGCGAGTAAGTCCGCTGGTTTTACCATTGGTATTCGCATCGTCGGAAAACATGGTGTCACGCGCGGCCATCACGGTCATTCGCGGTCCGAGAAGAAATATACCTGGGGTGCAGCGGCGCTTTCTGTTGCCAGAGCCAAGTACCGCTACATCGCCAGAATTGAAATGACCGATGATACGTACTGGTTTGAGACCAGACGCCGGGGTGCCAAATACCGTGTCGGCATATCCATGCACACGGGCGAAATTGTCGATGTGATGCCTAACCAAACGGACAATTGATACGATAATCCGACGGCATTCGTCCGAACATATTTGTGTTAAAGCGCGGTATTGGCTATAGCGGACGGCGAAATTCCATCGCTATATTGTAAGGGACGCCTATGTCACTCGACTCGTTCAAATCCCGCAAATCCTTCAAAGTTGGGACCAAGTCTTACGTCTATTTCAGCCTGAAGGCGGCGGAGAAGAACGGGTTGCCAGGGGTAACGGCCTTGCCCTATTCGATGAAGGTGCTGCTGGAAAATCTTTTGCGCAATGAAGACGGGCGTACGGTTACTGCAAAAGACATTCAGGGCTTCGTGGCGTGGCTTACCAATCGCGGCAAGGCGGACGCGGAAGTTGGTTTTCGTCCGGCGCGGGTGTTGATGCAGGATTTCACCGGGGTGCCTGCGGTGGTTGACCTTGCTGCGATGCGCGATGGCATGAAATCACTGAAGGGTGATGCGCAGAAGATCAATCCTTTGGTTCCTGTCGACCTTGTTATCGACCATTCTGTTGTCGTTGACTATTTCGGCAATGCGCAAGCTTTCGCGAAGAATGTGAAACGCGAATATGAACAGAACCTGGAACGCTACAAGTTCCTGAAATGGGGGCAGGGGGCGTTCGAGAATTTCCGCGTGGTGCCGCCGGGCACGGGGATTTGCCATCAGGTCAATCTCGAATATCTGTCGCAAACGGTGTGGACGAAGACCGAGGGAAAGACGACTTATGCCTATCCCGATACGCTTGTCGGCACTGACTCGCACACGACGATGGTGAACGGGCTTGGCGTGTTGGGTTGGGGTGTAGGCGGCATCGAGGCCGAGGCTGCGATGCTGGGCCAGCCGCAATCCATGCTGCTGCCGGAAGTCATTGGGTTCAAGATGACTGGAAAGTTGCGCGAAGGTGTGACAGCCACTGATCTTGTGCTGCTGGTCACCAACATGTTGCGCAAGAAGGGCGTGGTCAACAAGTTCGTGGAATTTTTCGGCGCTGGTTTGCATTATCTGACCCTTGCCGATCGCGCGACGATTGCCAATATGGCACCGGAATATGGCGCCACATGCGGGTTCTTCCCGGTCGATTCTGTGACGCTGGATTATCTCAAGCTCACAGGCCGCGCGCAAGACCGGGTGACGCTGGTTGAGAAATACTGCAAGGCGCAGGGCATGTTCAACAGCAAGGGTGCGCCTGATCCGGTGTTCACCGATACGCTGGAGCTGGATCTTTCCACCGTTGTTCCGGCGATGGCTGGGCCCAATCGCCCTGAAAAATTTGTGCCGTTGCAGGACATCAAGGCAGGTTTCCGGTCGGCACTTGATGAGCCGAAGGACAAGGCCGGGTTTGCCAAGGCTGGCGAGCAGGCGAGGCGCGTAAAGGTTGACGGCAAGAATTATGACATCGGCCATGGCGATGTTGTGATTGCGGCGATCACGAGCTGCACCAACACCTCCAATCCGTCGGTGCTGATCGGTGCCGGTTTGCTGGCGCGGAAAGCTGCGGCGCTGGGGTTGACGTCAAAGCCGTGGGTGAAGACGTCATTCGCTCCGGGTTCGCAGGTCGTTGCTGATTACATGGGCAAGGCCGGGTTGCAGAAGGACCTCGACAAGATTGGGTTCAATCTCGTCGGCTTTGGCTGCACCACATGCATCGGCAATTCAGGGCCGCTGGATGCAGCGGTCTCCAAGGCGATCAATGACAATGGCATCGTGGCTTCGGCTGTCCTGTCGGGAAACCGCAATTTCGAGGGCCGCGTTTCGCCGGATGTGCAGGCAGCTTATCTGGCCTCTCCGCCGCTGGTGGTGGCTTACGCACTGGCGGGCTCAACACAAATTGACATCACCAAAGAACCGCTGGGGCATGACAAAAAGGGCAAGCCGGTTTACCTGAAGGATGTGTGGCCATCGAATGTGGAAATCCAGAAGTTCATCGCGAAGAATATCACGGCGAAAATGTTCAAGACGCGCTATGCGGATGTGTTCAAGGGCGACAAGAACTGGCGCGGCGTTTCGACCAGCAAGGGCGAGACCTATGCGTGGGACAACACCTCCACCTATGTGCAGAACCCGCCCTATTTCAACGGCATCAACATGACTCCGAAGCCTGTCACCAATATCGTCAGTGCACGGATATTAGGATTGTTCGGCGACAAGATCACGACTGATCATATATCTCCGGCAGGCTCGATCAAGGCGGCCTCGCCTGCGGGCAAATACCTCACGGCTAACGGTGTGGCTCCTTTGGATTTCAACCAGTATGGCACGCGGCGCGGTAATCACGAGGTTATGATGCGCGGCACCTTCGCCAATATCAGGATCAAAAACCACATGGTGAAGGATGCTTCGGGCAATGTGAAGGAAGGTGGCCTTACGTTGCACCAACCTGATGGAACCGAAATGCCGATCTATGATGCAGCCATGAAATACCAGGCGGAAGGAACATCGCTCGTGGTGTTTGCCGGAGTTGAATATGGCAATGGTTCGTCGCGTGACTGGGCGGCCAAGGGCACAAATCTTCTTGGCGTGCGGGCCGTCGTGGCGCAGAGCTTCGAGCGCATTCACCGGTCAAATCTCGTTGGCATGGGCATTCTGCCATTGCAGTTCCGCCAAGGTGACTCCTGGGCTTCGCTTGGATTGAAGGGTGATGAAACAATCACCATCAATGGACTGGCTGATGGATTGAAACCGCGCGAGACAATGACTGTGAACATCACACGCGCCGACGGCTCAAAGACAAGCGTTGACGTGCTTTGCCGAATTGATACGCTGGATGAGATTGACTATTACAAGAACGGCGGCATTCTGCATTTCGTGCTGCGGAACATCGCAAAGGCGGCCTGACGATACTTTGACTCCCGCCCAATTCAACGCCTTCTGCAAATCCTTGCCCCACACGGCATACGTAATGCAATGGGGCGGGGCGCATGTTTGGAAAGTCGGCGGGTCCAAGGGAAAGCTGTTCGCTGCCGCGTGGTTTGACAAGAGCAGCACTGCTGGCATCACGTTCAAATGTTCGGACATGAGTTTTGAGATGCTCAAGGAGGTCGAAGGCTGCAGGCCAGCACCTTATATGGCGTCTCGCGGCATGAAGTGGTTTCAACGCTTCAATGACAAGGGCCTCAGGGACAGTGATCTCAAGATTTATCTGCGCGAGAGCCACAAACTCGCGGCACAGGGGCTCTCGAAAAAATTGCAGCGGGAGCTTGGGTTTGCCTGAGAACGGGTCTAGAGTTGTGGTGCATCACTCGCAAAGGGAGACACGATCATGGCCTATATTGATTTCATGGTAACGCCAGTGCCGAAAAGCAAGGTTGCCGCCTACAAGGCGCTTGCAAAGAAATCCGCGAAAGTGTGGAAGAAATACGGCGCGGTTTCCTATGCAGAATGTTTTGCAGATGACGTCAAGCCCGGCAAAGTCACGTCATTTCCGCAAAGCGTCAAGCTGAAAAAGAACGAGGTCGTGGCCACCGCCTATATCGGTTTCAAGTCCAAGGCACACCGCAACGCCGTCTGGAAGAAGTTGATGAAAGACCCCTTCATGGCGAACTTCGACATGAAGAAAGCGCCTTTCGACGCCAAGCGCATGTTTTTCGGCGGGTTCAAGTCGATTGTAACCTGGGAAGCATAGAATTGACGAAGAATTAACGCTGGCTTTGCCTTCACCCACTCGTGATTGGCATGTGTTTGGGGGCTTGCGCATATTCCAAAGCATGGAAAAATTTCTGTCACGCCGTTCTGCCCTTGCAATTGGCGCAATCGCCATTGCCATGCCGACTTTCAGTGGCGTGTCCCAGGCAGCTAAATCGCCGGTGCTGATCGAGTTGTTCACGTCGCAAGGCTGTTCTTCCTGCCCGCCAGCAGACAAGCTCGCTGGCGAATTGAGCAAGCGCGATGATGTCATCGTTGTTTCGCTTAACGTCGACTACTGGGATTATCTGGGGTGGAAAGACACGCTGGCCAGGCCCGAATTCACCAAGCGGCAGATGAGCTACGCCAAGTCACGTGGCGATAGCGACGTTTACACTCCGCAAATGGTGATCAATGGTTCTGCACATGCCGTTGGCAGCAACCGTGGCAATGTGCAGGAGGTGATCGACAATGCGCCAGCAGCGTCAGTTCCAATTGAGATTTCAGCGGCGGACAATGAGTTGCATATCGAGCTCGGCGAGGGACAAGCCCGGGGCGAAGCAACCTTGTGGCTGATGTCAGTGGCACCTGAGATCAATGTCGCCATTGAGCGCGGCGAAAATAGCGGAAAGACCGTAAGCTATCACAATGTGGTGCGGATGCTGACGCCTGCGGGCATGTGGAAGGGAAAGCCCGAAAAGATCATAATGCCCCGCAAATCGATTGTTACTCCTGGCTGCAAGTCATGCATTGCCGTCCTGCAAGAAGGTGAAGTAGGGCCTGTCCTTGGGGTTGGCCGCTGGGTAGTACCGGGGGCTTGAGCTGTATTTCATTCCTCTCCCGCATGCAGGAGAGGTGGCGAGTACGGGGTGCTGGAGCTGGAGATTACCGGATAGCCCGTGTGGCCGATCCCCAAATGGCACAAACCAACCAGTGATCAAGCAATTGGAGCGGCTCTCACATCTGTGGAATCGCAAAATACTCCCAACCATTCATGGCCTGCTTCAGGCCTACGATATGCACGCATCTCAACGCCCGTCGTTCCAAACGCTCCATTTTCCAAAATTGGCATTTGCGAAGCAAATGAGTGAGGGGGCGATTTGGAATCCAACTTTCGGTCCTCTCAAAAATTGCCAAAAAATTGGGTTCCGGATAAGGGGCTTACGTTCTGCTGAAGCAAAACAGCTGGACTCACATTTGAAGTGCAACACCCTGCTAGGGTGGAGCCATGGGATACGCTGAAGATGTGCTGCCCTGCACTGTCACCGAAATAGACAAGACTCTCCATGACCGGGCATCGACCCGGCCACCCAGTCGTGGGTCTGCCAACAGGCGGAAAGTCTGGTTCGGCGGGTCATGCCACGCCGATGGAGAGTTGATGGAGCACTGTATGGTGCTGTGCGCTGGCCGTTGGGATGACAGAATTAGGGAGCTTCATTAACCAGAAAGACTCCCGCAAGCGGGAGAGGAATGGTTTTATTCCATCCTCACAACCTTGCGCTCCAGCAGGGTCTGCGTTCCGTCGGCGGCTTTCACTTCAACACTTGAAATGTAGTCGCCTTTTGGCCAGCCAGTGGCCGGTTTTTTTTCGCCGGCAAACAGCAGGTATTGCGCCTTGCTGCGATCGAGCTGGACCGAATTAGCCTTGGAAAGGCCGCCGGGACCTTCGACTGTCACGGTCAAGGTATCGTCCTTCTTCAAGTTGATGAGCCAGGCATAGGCAACAATGGCTGGCCAATCGGGTTGCAGCGCATCATCGTTGGTTTTTCCATTTTCAAGGCTGGGCAGCTCAACGCGACCTGGAGCGAAGCCCAGGCGCAGCAGATTCGAGTCTTGCTGCTTGAGTTGTTCTTTGACTGGCTCGGTCCACAGCGATTTATCATCCGCATCGCAGGAACTCATTCAAATCACCACTGAATGGGTCGACCTTTTTTCCATTGTATCGCACTGACAAATGCATGTGGGGAAAAGCCGCCGCACCTGAATAACCTACGTCGCCCAGTTTTTGCCCCGCCGCCACTTTCTCACCCTTTCTCACAACGACTGAACCCGACTTCATGTGGCAATACTGGGTCTCCCAACCATTGCGATGGCCGACCAAAACACCGTTGCCACATTCGCGATTGGCGACAGCTTGCTTGTCAGAGTCAGTTACCACCAGCTTGTCGTGCACGCCGTCGCGCATGCCCTTTACGACCCCATCTGCGGCGGCAACAACTGGCGCTGTCATGCTTGTATCGCGCACACGGATGTCAGTGCCGTCGTGGCCATCATAAGTTGCCGAACCACACATGAAGTCGGAGGCACCCGGACCTGTATCGTGATCGGCATATTGCTGGATCCAGCAATCCTTGCCGAGTTCGCAGGTCAACGGCCATTGAAGGTCAAATGCCGATGCGTTCACTGGAGCAATGATCGACAACAGCAATGCAATCAGAATATGAACCTGGCGCGTCCTGAACATCAAAACTTCTTCCAATCACTGCGCAGTTTCGCCAACTTGACGCTCCAGGTCGGGTTGTTTGCTGCGGTTGCTTCCAAGGCGATATCGAGTTCGCGCTCGAAGGCATTGTGCCGTGACTTCAGTGCGCTCCAGCGCTTGCCGAAGCGATAGGCAACAGCGGCTGGCAGCAACATGTAGGCGGGAATTGTTGTCATGGGCAGGGGAATTTCCGCCTTTTGGCCGCCTGGTGCATAGGCATAGCCCGAGCCATAGAAGCCAATATAGCAGCGGTCGTGGATCTTCTTGTCGCCCTCAATACAGGCAATGGAATCAAGCGAACCCAAGGGATAGCCATCGCTGACCCGGACCCAACTCTTGCAGTCATCATCGCTGCGGTAGATGCCCCATTTTTGATTTGCATATCCCACGACCCAAATTGAAGGATACCTGCCGCCGGGCGGCACTGCACCTATGCCGAAGTCAATTGCTTCAGTTATGCCATCAACTTCAATCCAGGTCTTGCCGCCAGTCCTGGAACGGACAAAGGGCGCTGTGGCCTGATAGTCAGCATGGCCGCCAGTCGCAAAAAGGTGACCTTCATGGCCGGGGACACTGCGCAGTTTCGCGTTGAAACCGCTATACTCGACGGGCGTAGGTGATACGCGCAACCAGGATTCACCTCCATCTGTTGATCTGAATATGCCCTGCCCTGCATTCCACAGATAGAATGTTCCTGACTTCACCCGATCAGCCGCCACATTGAAGCGCTTGAGGTAGAATGCGAAATTCATCCCGGAGAGGCCGTCCGGATCTTCATCGATTGCCTTGATGACAAGGCGTTTCCAGCTTTTTCCGCCATCTTTGGTATATACTGCGCCTTGCCTGTTTGATCCAATCCAAACGAAATTTTCGGGTCCGCCAACTGCAATACAGCCACCGCCACCTCCTTCACCAAAATCCTTGGCAAAGCCTGGTGACTCAAACGGCACGAAGGTTTTTCCGCCGTCACGGCTTACACCGCTGCCTTGCGAGAAATTGACGTTGACGATGATGTCCGGGTCGGCGCCAAACCAGTCAAGGCTGGTGCAGTGCGTGATTGGCTGGTTGTTAAATACGACGTGTTCTGATGGATAGACATCCGGATTCTCAATCCGGAAAATGGCACGGTCCCATGAAGCAGCCAGAACGGCCCCTTTCGGCGTTGCGATCACTTCATTGGCAACGAGCTGTTCAATGCCCGCTGTCATTTCGTACCAGTCAACAGCCACTGGACCTGGTGCGTCTGAAATGAGTCCCGTCCAAAAACCGATGCCCTGGCTGAACATCATCCGGTTTCTTTCAATTGGATGGAAACTCATGCGACCATCGCTCATGAATTCTTCAGGCGTCCATGCGAGCCAGTGTATTGCAGTCGCAATGCGCCTTTTCTTGCCCCAAGCGATGTCCGAGAACGTCACTCCGCCGTCAAGCGTTTGGACGATCTCGCCCCCGGCTGTTGTGAAAACGATACGCTCCGAATTGAATGGATCGCAGGCCACGCTAAAACACCGCTGGGCAGTGACTTCTTCAGCTTGCAGCTGGCGCCATTCGCCATCGAATTTCCAAGCGCGTTCGCCATAATGTTCAGCGGCAAAGAGAATCCCGCTCGGAGAAAAATCGCAGTCCATCATGGCTGCGGTTGGGCCGCCGTCCATCAACGCCCAGGATTTCCCATTGTCTTGCGAACGGAAATAGCCAAACCCGTGGCTCGCAGCCCAGATAACGCCTTCGCGTACCGGATCAAAGATGATGCCGTTAACGCCGGGATCCTGATTGCCGTTGATGTCTTTCGGAATCGCAACATCTTCCACCCGCTTCCAGCTTTCTCCGCCGTCAAAGGATTGGAACAATCCGTTATCAAGGGTGCCGACAAGCACATGCTTGTCGTCCTTCGGACTCACCGCCATTTTCTGACCGGTGAATCGCGAGCCGCCATTGGCTTCCATGTTCACTTTTGGCAATGAAAGGCGCCGCCATTTCTGGCCCCGGTCATCGCTGCGGTAAACATGGTCAGCATGGCACATGTAAAAAACATTCGAGTCAGTCGGGGCAATCGCCACTTCGTAAACACCAGTTCCAGCCCCGGGCTTGACGTCGTCTCGTGGCATTGAGTTGCTGGTGACCAGCTGTTTCCAAACTTTCTTGCCATCGTTCCAGAGGTAGCAGCCATAGGTATCGGCGCGGGCGATGAGTGTGCCGTCCTTGTGCTGGACATGGCCGGTCAGCCAACCGCCGCCCCCGATTTTCATCGTTTTGAATTCTAGCAGTTGATCGCGGACTTTAGCAGGCATCGCGGGGTCGTTCCTTCTCGTTGGCCTGAACAGGAAAGCTCAGCTTGAAGGCAATATGGTGACACATTCGATCCTCGTCAAGGATCAAATTCACTTAAATGCGACAAATCTTAGTTAAATAGGTTTTTAAGGCTATTTCAGTTATCATGCTGCTTTTTTGAGCAACCCACGGTTGATCAGGCTTTCGGCGATTTGCACCGCATTAAGGGCCGCACCTTTGCGCAGGTTATCGGAGACGACCCAGATGTTCAGGCCGTTTTCGATTGTTGAGTCCTCGCGGATGCGGCTGATGAAAGTGGCATAATCGCCGACGCATTCAACTGGCGTCATGTAACCGCCATCCTCGCGCTTATCGATCACCATGCAGCCTGGGGCTTCGCGCAGCAGGTCTCGCGCTTCGTCGGCGGTGATGGGGTTTTCGAATTCGATGTTGATCGCTTCGGAATGGCCGACGAAGACTGGCACTCGCACGCAAGTGGCGGTCACCTTGATTTTAGGATCGAGGATCTTCTTGGTCTCGGCCACCATCTTCCATTCTTCCTTGGTTTCGCCTGAATCCAGAAACACGTCGATATGCGGAATGACGTTGAAGGCGATCTGCTTGGTGAACTTCTTCGGCGTCGGGCTGTCCGTCACGAAGATGCCCTTGGTCTGGTTCCACAGTTCGTCGAGGCCTTCCTTTCCCGCGCCTGACACCGATTGATAAGTCGCAACAACAACGCGCTTGATCTTGGCGGCATCATGCAGCGGCTTCAGCGCCACCACCATTTGCGCGGTGGAGCAATTGGGATTGGCGATGATGTTCTTGCGGTTGTTGCGCGACATGTATTCGGTCAGCGCGTGGGCGTTCACTTCAGGCACGATCAGCGGCACTTCGCTGTCATAGCGCCAGCATGATGAGTTATCGATCACGATCACGCCCTTGGCGCCGATCTTGGGCGACCAGTCCTTCGAAACGGTTGAACCTGCCGACATCACGCAGAAGTCGATGCCGGTGAAATCAAATGTATCGAGGTCCTTGCATTTCAGGATCTTGTCGCCGTAGCTGACTTCCGTTCCAATCGAACGGCGCGAGGCCAAGGCGTGGACTTCGTCAGCTGGAAACTCGCGTTCAGCCAGAATGTTCAGCATTTCGCGGCCCACATTGCCTGTGGCGCCCACGACGGCGATCTTGTAACCCATGGAATTCTCCTTCAGGACCTTTTCGCCGCCCCCGGAGGCCTTTCAGGCCACGCTCCGGCAAAAATCTTCGGCCCTCACCCACCGCAGGGGATGGCCGAGGGGAAGGCTTAACTTTTTATGGTTTTTGTGGTCGTTTTCATCATTTCGGGGCGGTTTCTAGCAGCTTGGGCAGGTGTGTCAACCAGCGTGCTCCAAGGGGGTTGGCAGGCGGGAGGTAGTCAGCTATCAAGCGGCGCATCCGGAGAGGTGGCAGAGCTGGTCGATCGCGTCGCACTCGAAATGCGAAGTACGGGTAACCGTACCGGGGGTTCGAATCCCTCCCTCTCCGCCAGAATCTGAAAACTTTATCTGTCTGGAAACAGTTTTCGCAATCCTACTGCCGATGCCTCTGCAAATCCGCGTTCGGTGATCAGGCCGGTGACGAGGCGGGCGGGGGTTACGTCGAAGGCGGGGTTTGCTGATGGCGTCGTTGAAGGTGATATGCGGACGCGCGAGATGTTGCCGCTGTCGTCCAGGCCCTGCACGTAAGAGACCTCGTGATCGTGGCGTTGTTCGATAGGGATTTCCTTGAGGCCGTCATTCACACTCCAATCAATTGTGGGCGAGGGCAGGGCCACGTAGAAGGGCACGTTGTTGTCCTTGGCGGCAAGGGCTTTCAGATATGTGCCTATCTTGTTGCAGACATCACCATTGGCTGCGGTGCGGTCGGTGCCGACGATGACCATATCCACATCGCCATGTTGCATGAGGTGGCCACCGGCGTTGTCGACTATCAATGTGTGCGGCACGCCGTGGCCGGCCAGTTCCCATGCGGTAAGCTGTGCACCCTGATTGCGCGGGCGGGTTTCATCCACATAAACATGGATCGGGATTTGCTTTTCAAAAGCAGCATAGATCGGAGCGGTTGCGGTGCCGACGTCGACTGTTGCGAGCCAGCCGGCATTGCAATGGGTGAGGATGTTGACGGGTTTGCCGCGCTTCTGCGCGGCGATCTGTTCGATGATGGCGAGGCCGTGGCGTCCGATTGATCGGTTGAGCTCTACATCTTCGTCGGCAATTTCGGCGGCGCGGGCATAGGCTTTGGCGGCGCGATCTTTTTGTGGAACGAGTTGCAGGGTTTTTCTCATGTCGTCCAGCGCCCATTTCAGATTGATGGCGGTGGGGCGGGTGGAATGCAACAAATTCGCGGCCTGGTTTAGATTGGTGTTGCTGGAATCTTCGCGCATTGCAATCGCCATGCCATAGGCAGCCGTTGCGCCGATGAGTGGAGCGCCACGAACCCACATATCCCGTATCGCCGTTGCAACATCGGAAACGGTCTGCAGTTTTGCGATGCGGAACTCATGCGGCAGCATGCGCTGATCGATGATCGCTATCGATTTTCCATCGTCATCCAGCCAGATGGTGCGGTAATGTTTGCCGACTACTTTCATGCAATTGCTACTTGGTCGAGCAAGACTGCAAATGCGTTGACTTCCTCCAGTCCGGTGATCTTCCCGCGGTTGACGGCGAGGTGGCGGCCAAATTTGAGAGCAGGAGCCTCGCATGAAGCGCGCAAACCGTCATCACGGATGGTTTCGAAATCAGCGTTGTGCGCGAGCCCCAGAATGCGACGATGGATTTCGATTCCGGCGAATCCCAACATATCAACCCAGATGTCTTGCAGCACGTGTTGCAGCGCTTGTTCTGCACCCAGCACGTCGCTTTGTTGCTCGAACAGCGTGGACTGGTAGAGAATGCCCTTTCGCTCGGTGCGCCAAAGCAGGGAGAATTCCTCGCGGAAATTCATCCATGTTTCGATGATGACCCGCAGCAAATAATCACGCATTCCGTTGCGGGAGCCTTTTGCCTCGTGACCCCTCTGCGAGAAAAAGCTCATCCAGTAGTTCGCGAGCAACATTCCTACATCGAAGCCAAACGGACCGTAAAATGCAAATTCCGGGTCGATGACTTTGGCATCCGTTGCTTTCACCATGACCGAACCTGAATGCAAATCTCCGTGGCAAAGCGTCTCGCTTCTAGCGGAGAAAGCGTGCTTCATTCTTTGGGCGGAGACCTTGAGATCGCGGTCAGCGCGAAGCTCGGCTACAAGCGGAGAGAGCTGCTGCGTATGCCGATTCATTTCGGCGCCGAAGTAGGGATCAGAGAATACGAGGGTTTCGGTGATGCCGCAGAGTTCGACGTTGCCGGCAAAAAGGGCGACATCAGATTTTTTTTGCGCCGTAACCATAGCCAGGTCAGAACCGCGAAAAGCAGTCCGGGCAAGATACTGGCCGAGCGCCCGGGCAATGCTCAGGTATTGGTGCCCTTCGATCAATCCCCGGCGCAAAATGACGTGGGGCGAAAGAAAATCCATCGCGATGATGGCTTGCGCTTCGTCGAAGTGGTGCACAGTTGGCACCATACCGGGATCGCGGGCGGCGAAACGGGTGAGGGCGTGATACTCGAAGTATGAACGCTTCAGTGGCAGCGGCCAACTTTCGCCGACGAGCCGCACGTATGGCAGCGCTTGTTTGACGACCAGTGCTCCAGCGTCACCTTCGACAATGAAGACAAGATTCAGATTGCCGTCACCGACTTCTTTCACTGTCCACCGCGATGTATCCAATCCAATCCTGCCGGAAATCGCTTCTGTCTTTGCGAGCCGCGCCGGAAGCGTTTGCGGTGTCAACGCCTGGAAAGGCCCGCTCGACATCAACCCATCACCTTCGTTCCCAGGCTATGACCAATGTTGGCTACAGTTTTTGGTTTGGCGTTGCGGAGTTCTTCCACGTCGCGGACCTTGAGGCGGGCTGCACCCTGCCAATCCCGGGTTTTGACTTTGGGATTTTTCATGCGCTCTTTGGCGGCGGGGATCGCGTGTGCGTATTGCGTCAGCCAGGTGCCTTGCGCGACCAGCATCTCGTCTACCATCTGCCAAACTTCATCAGGCGTGCAAATAGCGCCGACGAGTGGATCGTGAAGTACCGCCAGTTTCAGCAGGTCAACGTCGCCTGTGATCGCAGCTTTCATCGACATGCGCTGCACGTTGATGGATGATATGCAGGTTGCGGCACATTGATCGGGGAGGGTGATGCCTTCCACCATGTTGATGCCGAAGCGATCGACGAAGCCCGGGCTTTCGATGATGCAGTCATCCGGCAGGTTGCGGATGATGCCATTGTTCTTGACGTTGAAGTGGCCGCGATAGGTGCGGCCGGTTTCCAATGCCTCGATGATCCATGAGGCGTGTTCGTCCGTACGCTGACAATCTTTCAGTGACTTGCCGGCGCTTTCGAGGAATTTCGGGAAGTCGGTTTCGAACCAGTTGCGGTTTTCTGTGCAATAACGGAGATACCCGCCGGTTTCGCCGTGGATCCAGTCTGATGTGGAAATCCAGTTGGTGATTTCATTGGGCCGCTTGCGATACCAGGGCAGGTATTCCGAGAGATGGCCGTTGCTCTCTGTCGAGTAATATCCAAACCGCTTCAGCACATCGATGCGGACTTTTTCTTGATCCGAAAAGACCGGGTGCTTCTCAAATGCTGCGACCAGTTCATCCTTGCTGATGGGGCGGCCCTTGTGTTTGAGGCCGACATACCACGTCTGATGATTGATGCCGGAGCAGATGATGTCGATCTCTGTGTGATCTTTCACACCAAGTGCGGTCGCAATCTGCCGCCAGCCATTCTGCACGCCGTGGCAGAGGCCCACGGTTTTCACCTTGCCGTAGTCCAGGCAAGCCCAGGTGTTCATGGCCATGGGGTTGGCGTAGTTGATGTGGAGTGCATTGGCCTCTGCGACTTCCCTTATGTCCTTGCAGAAATCCATCATCACTGGAATGTTGCGCTGGCCATACATGATGCCGCCAGCGCAAATTGTGTCGCCGACACATTGATCGACGCCGTATTTGAGCGGAATTCTTATATCATCGGCGAAGGCTTCGAGGCCACCGACACGGACGCAGTTCATGACATAACGCGCGCCTTCGAGAGCCTTGCGGCGGTCTGTGGTGGCGGTAATCTTGGTGGGCAGTTTGTTGACAGCGATGAGCCGTTCGATGATCTGGCGACTCATGTCGAGATTGTTCTGGTTGATATCGGTGAGGGCGATTTCGATCTCTGCGAATTCCTTGACGCATAAAATATCGCTGACGAGTTTCTTGGTGAACCCGATGGAACCTGCGCCGATGATTGCGATTTTGAATGACATGGTGTGACCTTTCACAGTGACATGAGGAACTCGCGGTGGCCGAGTGTTTTGGGTGCGGCGGCACGGTATTCTTTGGCGAGTGATTCAGCCGTGTCGCGCGCGCGTTTACGGAGTTCTGGACGCTGGTCCATGTAGTCGCGCGCGACTTTCTGGTTCAACAATCCCAATCCATCCAGCACGGGATAGTGCAGTTGCTGTTCGGTGTGGGCGAATTTTCCGGGCAGCGGCTCAAAGTCAGCATAGCCCGGCATCTTGGTTTGCCACCTTGCGAGCCGATCTTTGGTTGGCGTGCCGATGCAATTGTTGGCGACGTGTTGCCAGAACGGTGTGTCGCGGCGTGTTGTTACATAATGCAGATTGATGAAGTCACGGAAGTCATCGACTTGCCGCGCTACGAAAGCATTATAGGCGTCGCGATCTCTAGCAGTTCGTGCCATATGAAAGTTGGTGAATACCATGAGCTGCACGACTGTTCCGTGGATGGATGTTGCTTCAAGCGGTTCGAGGAAACTTGATGAGAGGCCAAGAGCCAGGCAATTGTTGACCCAGGCTTTGTCCTGCCGTCCAACATCAAAGCGGAGGTCGTTGCGGGGCTCTATTTTGTGGCCGAGTGTTGCTTCGATCTCGGCTTGCGCTGAATCCGGTGTGTGGAACTGATCGGAGTAGACATAGCCGCAGCCGTAGCGGGTTTGTGTCGGGATCGACCACAGCCAGCCAGCATCTTGCGCCCAAGCCAACGTATAGGGCGGGATTTCCTCGCCATCTTTCAAGTCTATCCAGAAGGGCATGGCGCGGTTGACGGGGAGTTGATCGCGATAGGAGACCCATGCGCCGCCGAGTTCCTTGGTAATGATGGATTTGCGGAAGCCTGTGCAGTCGATGAAAAAATTGCCGGCGATTTCTCCAGTGTCGGTGATGAGCGAGGATATGTCGCCAGTTTCAGCGTTGCGTTTTGCGCCTATTACTTGCGCGTCGATGACTTCAACGCCTTTGGACTTTTTGCGGAGATATTTTCCGGCGAGCGCTTGATCGAAATGATAGGCGTGATGGAATGGGCCAGCGGGGAGCAATTTGCCGTCGGCGGTTTTGGCAAAGGGCGACTTATTTTGGTCAAGCAGGTAGGCAAAGAGGTGCGATTGCTGCACGGGATTTCCTGCGGCCACCGCATATATATCGAGCCAGCTTTGCGGGCCTTCGCTTGGCGGTGATGCAACAAGGTGGGGGTCATCAATGGGGCCGTCATAGTGGCGGCCTTTTGATCTCCACTCCTTGTGGCGAATGCCGAATTTTATCGTGGCTTCGGTTTCCTTGAGGAATTCAAATTCATCGAGACCGAAGTATTTCAGCATCTGGCGGAAGACGGCGGTGGTGCCTTCGCCGACGCCGATGGTTGGAATTCTCGAGGACTCGATGACGGTGACGGTCGCGTTCAGGGCCTGCCGTTTCACCGTGTCCTGAAGCATCAGCGCGGCGAGCCAACCCGCCGTGCCACCGCCTACGATGACAAACCTTGTGGTCACTCTGCTGCCTTCAAAGGTTTGTGTACGCGGGCGAATTCCGGGAGCCAGCTGTCATGGGCGGCGAGCAGGTCGTCTGTGAGGTCCCATATCTGCTGCAGGTCGAGTTCGGCTGCGGTGTGCGGGTCCATCATTGCGGCGTGGTAGATGTGTTCTCGGTTTTCGGTCATCAGTGCACGGACGGTCAGTTCCTGGACGTTGATGTTGGTGCGGATGAGTGCCGTGAGCTGCGGCGGCAGTTCGCCGACATAGGTTGGCTGGATGCCGCGATCATCGACTAGGCAGGGCACTTCGGCGGCGCAATCATTCGGGAGCGATGTGATGCAGCCATTGTTGCGCTGGTTACCATAAATCACCGAAGGCTCACCGGTCCAAACCGAGTTGACGATGGCGGATGCATATTCGTGGCTTGGCGTCAGCTCCATCGGTTCGTTCTTCAAGGCATTGGACTCTCGCTTCCATCTTGCGATCTGTTCAATGCAACGCTTGGGATATTCATCGAGTGGAATGCCGAATTTCTCGATCAGGTCTTCGCGGCCTTCCTTGATGAAATAAGGTGTGTATTCGGCGAAGTGTTCGGAGCTTTCGGTGACGAAGTAGCCCAGGCGTTTCAGCATTTCGTAACGCACCTTGTTGGGGCAGCGCGGGTTCCAGCTGGATGGTTTGGGGTAGCGGCCTTCTTCATATCCACGGAGAAGATCCGGGTACAAGTTCTTGTAACTACCGTCTTTTTGCTTGTGTTCAAACTTGAGATAGAAAGCCATGTGGTTGATGCCGGCGGCGCGATAACGGATTTCGCTGATCGGTATCTCGAGATCGCGGGCGAGTTCTTCCGCTGTACCTTGTACTGAATGGCAGAGGCCCACCTGTCTGATCTTTGGATATTTCGCGGAGATGGCCCAGGTGTTGATGGCCATGGGATTTACGTATTGCAACATGATCGCATCAGGGCAAACTTGCGTCATGTCTTCGCAGATTTTCCAGAGATGCGGCACAGTGCGAAGGCCGCGCATGATGCCACCGACGCCCAGCGTGTCGGCAATGGTTTGGCGAAGGCCGTATTTTTTGGGAACCTCGAAGTCTGTCACGGTGCAAGGTTCGTAGCCACCGATCTGGAAGGCGACGACGACGAAGTCCGCTTTGGCCAGAGCCTTGCGCTGGTCCATGTGGGTTTCGATCTTTGCTTTCACGCCCAAAGTTGAAATCATCTTGGAGGCAATGATTTCGGATTCTTCGAGTCGCTGCTTGTTGATGTCCATCAAGGCAATGGTGGCAGAGGACAGAGCAGGGCGCTGCAAGATGTCGCCGATGATGTGTTTCATGAAAACGCTCGAACCGGCGCCTATGAAAGCGATGCGGGGATTTGCGGACATGTTATTGTTCCTCTTTCGTTAGGCGGCGATGTCGAACGCTGCGCGGACCAGTCGTTTGGTGTAATCGGTTTTCGGATCGGTGAGCACGTCGGCCACCAGGCCTTGCTCGACGATATTGCCATTCTGCATGACGATGACGCGATGGCAGAGTGCCCGCACCACTTTGAGGTCGTGGCTGATAAAGAGATAAGACAGGTTTTTCTCGCGTTGCAGCTTGCGCAACAGTTCAATGATTTGTGCCTGCACGGACAGATCCAATGCAGACGTCGGTTCATCGAGCATGATAAATTCCGGTTCCATGGCAATGGCGCGCGCAATGGCGAGGCGCTGGCGCTGGCCACCGGAAAACTCGTGGGGAAAGCGCGACAGGATGTTTGTGAGCATGCCGGAATCTTCCAGGGCTTGCTGCACGCGCTGCAAGCGGTCTGCGTCAGATGATCCGATTTTGTTGACGATCAATCCTTCCTCAATGATCTGGCGCACATTCATGCGCGGGTTCATGGATGAGAAGGGGTCCTGAAACACAATCTGCATGCGCGATCGGAAGGTGCGCAAGCCATCGCGGTTCAGTTTTTCGATGCGGTTGCCATCAAAGGTGATCTCGCCCTGCTGCGGATCGAGCAGGCGAATGAGGGCCTGACCAAACGTGGTTTTGCCGGAACCCGATTCACCAACGAGGCCCAGAGTTTCACCACGTTTCAGTTCGAGACTCAGGCTATCGACGGCATGGAGGTCATGATAGGTGGCGTTGAACATGCCACCTTTCTTCAGTTTGTAGGTGACGCGCACGTCCTTGCCTTCAAGGATGGTGCCTGTGTCTTGCTTCAGTGGCTGCGCCACACCTTTGGGATCGGATTTCAGGAGGCGCTGTGTGTATGGATGTTGCGGGTTGGCGAAGAGGGCTGCTGTGGTGTTGTGTTCCTTCACCTCGCCGTGCTGCATCACGTAAACGCGATCCGCGAACTGGCGCACCACTGTGAGGTCATGGGTGATGAGGATCACGGCCATGCCGTATTTGTCCTTGAGGTCCTTGATGAGATTCAATATCTGCGCTTGCACGGTGACGTCGAGGGCTGTTGTCGGTTCGTCCGCGATCAAAATGTCGGGACGGTTGGCCAGTGCTATGGCGATCATCACACGCTGGCGCTGGCCACCGGACAACTGGTGCGGATATTGTTTGAGACGCGCTTCGGGATCGGGGATTTGCACTTCCTTCAAGAGGTCAAGTGCTTTGGAATTGGCGGCGGCGCGCGATAACTTGTTGTGGAGATGCAGCACTTCGCAAATCTGCGAGCCAACAGTGTAAACCGGGTTGAGCGAGCTCATGGGCTCCTGGAAGATCATCGAAACCTTGTCGCCACGGAGTTTGCGCATGGCGCTTTCCGGCAGTTTCACGACATCTTGACCATCGAGAATTATGGTTGACCCCTTGCTGATTGTCGCGCGTTTTGTCAGCAGGCGCATGATAGCGCGGGCGGTTACGGATTTTCCGGACCCTGACTTACCGACAATCGCGATGGTTTCACCCTTGCGCAAAGCGAAGTTCATGTTCCTTACAGCATGCACCATGCCGCCTTCGACCTTGAAGGAGACGGCCACGTTGCGGGCTTCGAGGATGAAATCTTGCGCGGGTTTCATCATCAGCCTCAATACGGATCAATGGCGTCGCGCAGGCCATCGCCGAGCGCGTTGAAGGCGAAGACGGCGAGCAGCACGAAGCCGACAGGTGAAAGAATCCACGGATAAGAACCGATAACGGAGAAGGTTCCGGTGTCCTGCAACATGAGGCCCCAGGAAATGAGCGGTGGTTTCACGGCGAAACCAAGGAAGCCCAAAAAGGATTCCAACAAGACGATTGCGGGTATGCCAAGGGTGACAGCGACAATGACGTGAGACATAACGTTGGGCAGAATGTGACGCAGGATGATGCGACTGTCACTGGCGCCGACCGCTTGCGCTGCACGAACATATTCAATGCGGGCCAGTGACAGGGTTTTGGCGCGCACTTCAACAGACAATCTGGCCCAACGGATCAGCGCCATGACGAAAACGACAAATATCAGAAACACAGAGGTCGGTGCCGTCACTGGAATCAGGGTCGTCAGGGTGAGGAACAGCGGCAGTTCGGGAAAGGCCAGAAAGACCTCGACGATACGTTGCGTCCAGGCATCGAAGCGGCCGCCGAGATAGCCCGAAGTCATGCCCACCAAGGTTCCAACGATGGTGATGAAGGCAACCGTTACCAGGGCAATGGCCAGTGAAATGCGCGAGCCGACAATGCCGCGCGATAAAATATCGCGACCGAATTTGTCTGTGCCCAGGAGATGAAACGGCTTGCCATCGTCGGTGCCGAACAAGTGCAAATTCGATGGAATGAGGCCCAGCGTTTTATATTCATAGCCGCGCACGAAAAACCTGATGGGGCGCGGATTTTCATAGTCCGGTCCGATGACGGGTTGATAGGTGACAGGATCCAGCTCAGTCCCTTCCTTCATGGCATAGGTTTGGGGACGCAATGTGAAGCCGTCCTTGCCGGTAAAGCCCGAAGGGTCTGGCGGGGCATAGGCGATAAATGGGGTCTTGGGTTCAACGGGGGCCACAAAATCGGCAAACACTGCGACCACGAGCAACAGGCCCACGAGTATCAGCCCGATCATTCCGGTGACAGAGCGGCGCAATTTGCGCCACACCAGCGTGGCATAACTCTCGCTTTTGACAAAACGCGACGACACCGGTGTTCCATCAAGATAGGTTGCATCTTCCTGCTTGACGAATGGTGCAAGGAGATCGTTGCTCATGCATTATTTCCAAGGCGAATGCGTGGATCCATCCACGCCAGCAACATGTCGGCGAGAATGTTGCCAAGAATGAGCGTTGCACCTAGAATGAGCATGAGTGTGCCCGTCACCATTACATCGCCCCGATACATGGAACCCACAATTGCGGGGCCGATGGTCGGCAGCGCAAAAATAATGGCGACTTCAATTTCACCGGTCAGCATATAGGGCAACACAACTGCCTGATATCCAATCAGCGGATGCAGTGCATTGGGCACCGCATGTTTCAGAATCACACCAGCTTCACTCATGCCCTTGGCGCGAGCGGTTTCGACATATTGCGCATTCAAGGTGTCGAGCAAATTGGCGCGCATGACCCGCATGTTATAGGCGAGACCGCCGATGGTTGCGACCAGAATGACAGGCCAGATATGCGCGATCAGGTCCATGAACTTTGCCCAGGACATGGGCTGGCCGCCATAGCGGGTGGAATAGAATGAACCAAGTTCCTGCACATTCATTTTGAACGCCAGAATATACAAGATGATGAGCGCCATTAAGAAGCGCGGGATGGTCATGCCGAGAAAGGTGAAGATCGAGAGGATCGTATCAACCCAGGAATACTGCCTTGTGGCGGCGAGAATGCCAAGGCTGATGCCAAACAAAGTTGCCAGGAAATGGCAGGTGAGT
Source organism: uncultured Alphaproteobacteria bacterium (assembly GCA_963819615.1). GTDB lineage: Bacteria > Pseudomonadota > Alphaproteobacteria > Rhizobiales > Aestuariivirgaceae > Aestuariivirga. The sequence continues at coordinate 1,069,080 of CAWFWW010000004.1, read as the reverse complement.
GCGATGCCCATGGTGGCGGGCAAGCGTTGCCAGACAACTTCTGAAACCGGCCTGTTGTAAAAATAGCTGTGGCCAAAGTCACCGACGAAGAAGCCTTTTATCCAGCGGAAATACTGGAACACCAATGGATCGTTCAGTCCATTATCAATGCGAAACTTTTCCGCTGTGGCCCGCGCTATCTCGTCGGACACATTGTTGAACTGCAGCATGCCTTCAATGTAGTCAGCATAATCGCCGGGTGGCGCCTGAATGATGGCAAAAGTCACCGCGCTCATCACAAAGAGAACGGGAATGGCTGAGAGCAGACGAATGATGAAGTATCGGAGCATGGAGAAAGGCCGGTAGCTTTGACAGGCAAAGGGACCTCTTCCGCCCCTTCGGGGCACCTTCTCCAAAGGAGAAGGAAGAATGCCGACCATTTCCCTTCGCCTTGGGGGAAGGATGAAAGTCTGCCACCTCCCTTCTCCTTTGGAGAAGGTGGCGCGAAGCGCCGGAAGAGGTCCCTTAACGTAAGACAGGTCACCCTCTCCCTGAAAGGGAGAGGGTCAGTTGTTACTCGTTACTTCATCACTCCCTTGCCGCCGGGAACGTCGGCGATGGTGTCGGGATAAAGTTCGTGGGACGCCTGCTTGTCCTTTGGAACAAACACGCGTTCACGGATGATGTTGTCTTCAGCCCAGTTGTACATGAAGATTGGAGCGCCCGGCGCAATATTGGCGAAACGCTTGTTCATGATGAGAGCGCCTGGATACTGGGTGAGACCAGCCCAATAGACGTTCTCTGTTGCAGTTTTCTGGTAGTCCTTCATCAACGCGATGCGCTCAGCCGGATCTTTCGATGCGATGAACTTGTTGACGATTTCAACCAACTGCTTTTCAAAGTCGAGCAGATCTACCTCGCCCTTGCCATCAGCAGACTGGTGGAATTCGCTGGTCGTCGGGCCGATTGGCGCCAGGCGTGTTGTATTTTGCACAACTGTTACCAACTCGGTGCCAGCGCGCCAGACGTGCCAATCAAACTTGCCGGCCTTGCGGGCGTTGTCGCGGTCATTGCCAGCCATCAGGTTGGGAATGATGCGCAGACCAACTTGTTCACCCATGGCGACAATGCCTTCGGCCAACGACTTGTCTGAACCATAGTCCAGATTGCTCAACACGGTGATTTCAACATCCTTGCCACCGTCGGGGTGGTTCAGAATGCCGTTGCCATCCGTGTCTTTCAATCCAGCCAAAGCAAATTCAGCTTTAGCGGCTTCCACATCGAACGGATAATAAACCGTCGAGGCTTTGTCGTAATAACTCGAGTCGTTGTAAATACCGCCGGGATAAGTTGCCGTGAACGGACCCTTCACAAGTGATTCACCCAAGCGTTGACGATCCAGCATCGACGTTACGCCTTTGCGGAAGTTCAAGTTGCAATTCAACTTGCGCATCGACTTGGCTCGGTCGTCAGGTTCACCCCAGCCATTGTCGCTGAGATTGAAGTGGAGAACGTAGCCAATGGTGCGCTGGCCGAATTCGAGGCGGGCCGGTGCATCGGCACCTGCGGCCTTTTTCAAGGCTTCGACGTAGTTTTCAGCCTGTTCGAGGTTGGAGAAGTCGCCCGTACCGGCCACAGCCTGCACGTCGCGGTCACCCCAGGTGGAGAGACGGTAGTGCATTTCGTTCAAGTAAGGCAGCTGGTTTCCGGCTTCGTCCACTTTCCAGTAATATGGATTGCGGCGGAGAACGACGATGTCGTCGGGGCGGTGCTCGACGACGACCCATGCGCCAAGGGTTGGCATGCCCATGTAGTTTGGCGGGAACGCGTTCTTGTATTGCTCATAGGTGTTCTTGGAGTTCTTCGGATGCTGCGGTGCGAGAATATGCGATGGGCCAGGGCAGAAGTTCATATAGGCCATCGAATACAAGACTTGCGTCGGGAAGGCCGTTTTGAAGGTCCATTTGATGGTGTTGGCGTCGACTTTTTCAAGTGTCGTACCGGCACCAAATGTTTCCTGCGTTTCGCCGCCCAGCGGGTTCACTTCAGGGTCGAGGATGTTGTATTCCCAGTGATACATCACGTCGTCGGCGTCAAAGGCGTCGCCATCCGACCATTTGGCACCTTCAATCAGGTGCATCGTGAGTTGCATGCCATCAGCCGACCATTCCCAAGACTTGGCAACGTTTGGCAATGGAGCGAGTTCTTCGGCTTTCACCTGGAAGAGAGGTCCGGTGCGCGTCAGGCATTCCTGCAAACCGATGTCGATGCCGCCCCAGCCTTGTGACTGGCCGGCCCAGTAGTTCCAGCCTTCCGGACGGCCGCCGATGACGTGGCGCATGACGTCGCCATAGACACCAATGCCATCCTTCATGTTGCCGGTCTTGTAGACCATTGGCTCTTTCGGCAAGCGGTCTTTCACGGCGGGCAGTTTGCCGGCCTTGGCGAGGGCTGCGATGTATTCGGGTTCGTGATATTCAGGCAGTGCCTTGTATTCGAGAATGTCGTTGATGCCGACAAAGGTGACCTGACCTTGCGCATCGAATTTTGGCGCATCCGGAACTGGAGCAGGCGTTGCGCCTTCGGCCAGGACAGCTGTTGCCGATACGCCCAGCGCGAAAGCGCCAGCCATAATGGTGGTGAGTTTTTTCATTTTGCTGGTCCTCCCAAGACCGTTTTGGAGCTTGTTCATGTGCGCGCAACTTTTGCCGTTCTTGCAGCCCGGTTTTGTCGCGTCGCGCATCATCATCCAATGTTGTGCTTGCAGCAATGCGGAATCCGCAATATTGATTCCGGGATTTTAAGATTGGCGTCCATGGGAGCCATTCGATGAGCTTAACCGTCAAGAGGGCGCCTGCCGCCCAGGTTCTGGAGCGCAGCTTTTATGCGCGGACGCGGGCATTTGGCCGATTCGGCATGCGCAAGTTCAAGCCTGTGTGCATGGAGTTGCCACATTCTCACGGGCACATCGAGATCAACTACGCCAAGCATTGCCGGTTGCATTATGTGATGGATGGTGCGCCGGTGGCACTTGATCCAGGGCAGGCAGTGGTGTTCTGGGCCGGAGTGCCGCATCAATTGGTGCGGGTAGAAGCTGTAGGCGGGGAAGAGCCTGAGCTGTGCAATATCTATCTGCCGCTCGATACATTTCTGTTCATGCCCTATGTGCACCAGTTGCAGGTTGTGTTGCTGACAGGCGGCATGCTGGCTGTTGCGCCAGAATTGTGCAGCGAGAAAGATATGCTGCGCTGGCTTTCTGACTACCGATCCAATGAGCCCGAACGCGTGGATGTGTTGAAGATGGAACTGAATTCGCTTTTCCGCCGGTTGTCGTTGCAACCATTTGATTACTTGCGCAGGCCCTGGCGCGATGGCGCGGAAAAGGCCGGGCTCGCCTCGGCGCATGTGCGGCATGTAGTGAGCATGGTGCAGCATGTGCTGGATCACCTCGACCAGCCCTTGAGCAATGGCGAGGTGACGCAGGTGACCGGATTGCACGTGAATTATGCGCTGGCGCTGTTTTCGAAAACTATGCTCATTCCGCTGAAACAGTTCATCATCCGCATGCGCCTGCTGCGGGCGCGGAGCCTGCTTCTGGAGAGCAACAGTGCGATTTCAACTGTAGCAAATTCATGCGGCTTCAGTTCGATGAGCCAGTTCTATGCGCAGTTTGCGGCAGCCTATGGGACATCGCCGCAGCAATTGCGGGCGCAATATGCGGGGAAAGCCTAGCGCCTATTGTTCGCGGAAGGCCTTGGTGAACTGGTCAGTGAAGGGCTTTGCCAGGTAGCTTAAAGCGGTGCGGCTGTCGGTCTGCACATAGGCTTCAACTGGCATGCCGGGCAAAAGCTTCTTGCCATTGAGCTTGGTGTATTCGCTATCCTGCACGTCGACCTGAGCCACGTAATAGACTTGGCCGGTGTTCGAATCAGAGGTCGTAGCGGGCGAGACGAAGGCCACTTTGCCAAAGAGTTCTGGCGTGTTGTTTGCAGCAAAGGCCGAAAAGCGGAGTTTGGTTTCCTGGCCGACGAAGACCTGGTCGATATCGCTGGGTTGCAGTTTTACCTCGATTTGCAGCTGCGCGTTTTCAGGCACAATTGTCAGAAGCTTCTGGGCCGGGGTAATTACGCCGCCGATGGTGTTGACGGCGATTTCGTTAATCGTGCCGCCAATTGGCGAACGGATTTCCGTGCGTGAGAGGCGATCTGTAATCGCATTGTGGCGCTGCTCAAGCTCGGAAATGCGCGGTTCAAGTTCGGATAGAACTTTCTGCGCCTCGTTGCGGGCGGTTTCATCGATCGAGAGCAGGTTGACATTGAGTTCGTTGCGGCGTTCGCCGGAGCGGGCGATATTGGCTTCCACATTTCCCTTTTCACCCAGAAGCCGGGTGCGGTCGCGGGTTGAGCCATAGACCCGGCTATATTCGATCAGGCCCTTTTTCTGAAGCTCCTGTACTTTTTTGAGTTCGGCTTCAACGAGAGTCAACTCGCTGCGGTTCGCACCAGCCTGGGCTTCCAAACCGCCGATTTCGTGGTCAAGCTGTGAGATTGAAAGCTGGAGCTGCTTTTTCTGGCTTTTGCGCGATGTGAAATTGCCCTGAAACAGCCGCATCTCGCCCTGCATCGCGTCAGAGGCTGCAACGTTGAGATTGAGCGGGTCACGGGGGGCAAGCATAGCATCAAGGCCATCGCGTTCGGCGATCAGGCGAGCCTGTTTTGCGAGAAGTTCCTTCAGCTGCGATTCAATGATCTGGAGCTCGGCCCTAGTCTGTGTTGAATCCAATTTGAACAGCAACTGGCCTTCGGTGATTGTGTCGCCCTTCTTCACTGCAATTTCTTTGACAATGCCGCCATCCAGATGCTGGATCGACCGCAGGTCCTTGTCGACCTTGACTTGCCCCTGTGCCACTATGGCGCCGGAAAGTTCGGCATTGGCGGCCCAACCGCCAACAGCGCCAACGAGCAGAAAAGCGGCGAAGGTTCCAGCATAGACCCGGCTACGCAAGGTGCTGTCTTTGCCGAATTCGAGTTCAATTGCGTCGGTTCTAGGCTGCCTGCGCTTTGCCATGTCTCTCAAGCCTCAAGTTAACTGTTCACTGCATGAAACATGCAGGAAATGTGCCGGGCATCATGCGCCCGGCGTATTGCTTTGCACAATGATCAGATCATGGTTGCCGTCGAGCTGGATCGAGACTTCGAAGACGCTGTCATGGTCAAAGTCAGCTTCGATATAGGTGGTGATGTGGTCTTCGATGGTATCATGGCGGATGCGGATCGGTATGACCACATCGTCCATGTCATTATTGCCGTGGCTGCTGTCGCCATCACCATAGGTATCCTGGAAGGCGTCTTCCAGTTCATTGATGGCCTGTTCGAAGATGTCGTATTTTGACATGCGGACGAGATCGCCGACTTCAAAGTTCTTGATCTTGAGGTCTCCGTGACTCTCTTCATTCAACGTTGAATTGGTCAGGAAGACGAACATGTCGTTGCCGGCGTTGCCGTCAAGTGTTACAGCGCCGGTGCCGACGATGATCGTGTCATCGCCCGAGCCGCCCACGAATTCTTCGATGCCGGAGAAGGTGTCTGTGCCAATTTCAGCACCTGTCGCGGTTCCGGTCGTCAGATCGATGGTGATCGACTGGGTCGCTCCCGCATAACTCAAGGTGTCTTCGCCGGCGCCCCCAATGAAGGTGTTGTCCACGATAACTGATACGGTGCTAAGCTTTTCCACCTGGTTAATTGCCAAGGCAATTTCATCTGCGGCGGATAGACGTGACGACCCTGATGCCACTGCGTCGACCAAGACCTGGGTCAGATTTTGCACAGCAGTTTCAACGGCTGCATCGGCTTCAGAAATTGCACTTGCGAGCGAGTCCATGTCGGCAACAACAAACGTGACATCATCCCCGGCACTTTCGGTTGCGACAGTTTCATCAACCGTGTCAGATTCATCAGATGACCCCACAACAGCAGCCGGATCAGGGTCAACTACAATCGTCAGCGAAGCATTGCCTGCAGCGGCGACGAGCGTTGCGAGGCCCGCAGCTTCGAAGCGGTCACTGCCGCTGCCGCCGACGAAGGTCTCGATGCCGGCGACATGGTCAGTTCCGATTTCGGAACCGGTCACGGTAGCCTCGAAGACGTTCACCACAATGCCTTCGTCGGTTTCGCTGTAGTCGAGCGTGTCAAATCCTGCGCCGCCATCATAGGTTTGGCCAACCGCGTCGGCGGCGGTTACAACTTCGCCGCCAACCGGCGCCAGCGACTCGATAGCCGCGCGGAATGTGTCGTCGCCGGAACCGGCGATGAAGGCTTCAATTGCTACTAGTGCATCGGTACCAATTTCCGCACCGGTTGCCGTGCCTGCATCTGCATCGATCGTCAAGGTTTGCGTCGCTTCGCTGTAGTCAATTGTATCAAGTCCTGCGCCGCCAACATAGGTTTCGGTGACAGCTGCATCGACAGGCGCTTGCGCCGGAGCAGCGGTGTCAACCGCCGCGACGATTGTGTCGTTGCCGGAACCAGCAACAAAGGTTTCAATTTCCGCGATCACGTCGGCGCCGATTTCAGCTCCAGTCGCCGTGCCTGCGTCTGCATTGATGGTTATGGCCTGAGCGGCCTCGCTATAGTCAATCGTATCTGTACCTGCGCCCCCAAAGTAGGTTTGACTGACAGCTTCGGCTGCCGGCGCATCTGCAGAAGCTGAAGCATCGACCGCAGCAACAAATGCGTCGTTGCCGGCGCCAGTGATGAAGGTTTCGATTTCCGCAATGGTGTCAGTGCCGATTTCGGCGCCAGATGCGACGCCTGCATCTGCATCGACGACAATAGATTGGGCAGCTTCGCTGTAGTTCAGCGTGTCGATGCCAGCTCCGCCGACAAATGTCTGGTCTGCAGTCGTTGTGGTTTCGACGATTGGTCCTGTCTGCTGAACAACTGCCCGAATTTCATCGTTGCCAGAACCGGTTTCGTAATTTTCGATGTTCCGCAAGGCGTCGTGGCCGATTTCGACGCCTGTTGCATTTCCTGAGGCGACGTCGATCACGACGTCTTGCATGGCATCGCCGTAATCTATGGAGTCGTTGCCTTCCCCGCCATCAAATGCCTCGTCTCTAGTGGTAGCAGTTTCGACGACGCGTTTTGGAGCGTCAGCGCCTGGCTGGGCAACGGCGGCTACAAAGCGATCATCCCCCGATCCGGTTTCAAACATGTCAATACTGGAGAATAGGTCAGTGCCGATTTCTTCGCCTGTCGCGCGTCCGGCGGTCAGATCGATATCGACTGACCGCTGCGCCACGCGATAACTCAAAGTATCGATGCCGATATTGCCATTGAATATCTGGTTGCCTGTTGTGGCGGTATCCATGAGGCCAGGAAGCGATGAATCCTGACCGACAACAGCTTCAAACCGGTTGTTTCCGGTTGAACCATTGAACGTTTCAATGTTCATAAAATGATCGACTTCGGGGCTGGAACCGACGCGAACTTCGCCTGCTGCCAGGTCAAAGGTCAGATCAAGACCGGAGTAGCTGAAATCGAGAACGTCCAAATCATCGCCGCCGTCATAGGTGTCGGACGCGCCGTCGACGGTGCCCATGATAATGTCGTCACCGGTGCCGCCGGAGATGTGATCAATGCCGGTGCCACCGTCGAGAATGTCGTTGCCTACGTCGCCGAGCAGAATGTCGTTGCCTTCGCCCCCTGATACGGTGTCGTTGCCTTCACCGCCGTGCAGCGTGTCATTGCCGGCCTCACCGTCGATCTGGTCGTCGCCGGCATTGCCAAACACGATGTCGTTGCCGAGGCCGCCGCGAATGATGTCGTCGCCGTCGCTGCCATTGATAAGGTCGTCGCCATCAGTGCCAAGAATCACGTTTTCACCGATTGAGCCGACCACCACGCTGTCACTTTCGACTGCATTGGTGGTGTCGATGCTTGCAGCTGCGGCTATCTCACCATCAGCGGGAAGTGCGATTTTGGAAGCGCTGGCTATTGGCTTGTCGGTGACATTGAATGTCGCGGTTTGCTGGACAGTTTCTTCGCCGTCAGTGACATCATAAGTGATCGTAACGTTGCCGGCCTGGTCAGTCACAAACGAGTAACCGCCGTTGGTCAACGTCAATTGGCCGGAAGAAGCAGCTACATTTGTGATGTTGAGGCTGTCGCCGTCAGGGTCGACCACGCCGTTCAACAAATCGGCGAGTGCGATCATGACTGCCGTTGTCGCAAATTGATCCTGAAGCATGACCGGCTGCTGGACGACCGGCCTGCGATTGATCACGGTGCCTGCATGGCCTGTCCTGTCCTTGTTGTCATTGCTGGAGGCTTGTGGTGATGGTCCTGGAGAAATGCCATTACTTCCAGGGTTTGGATTGCCAGCGGTAGGTTCACGATCTGGGGGGGCATCGCCGCCGCCCACTGGAGGTGTTTGGGGAAGTTGGGGAGCATTGCCTGGTTCATCGGATGCAACTTCGGTTGATGCGGCACTTGAGCCCAAGAGGTTGTCATTGGATGGCATGACCGAGAAGGACACGGCCGTGCCTTGCGAGATCATGCTGTGGGCCTGTGCGCCATCAATTTGCTGTTTGAGCTGAACGACGGATTCGTCGAGGTCAATGCGCGCTTCATCAGGCATTGATGCCTTGCTACGAAGCAGGGACGCTTTTGATGCCGTAAAGCGCCCGCTCACGACGTTTTCGTCTTCCGGCTGGACTTGCTGCCCGGCATTGTCCGCAGATGCAGCCGAGAGCTCAGCAGCGTTAGGCTCCGGCTCTGGCTGATCGGGAGACGATGGAGGTGCCTGCTCTGCAGGTTCTGCCCAGGCGGAATAGACGCTCTTGAAGTACAGCATCAATGCCGACAACATGATGCCGGCATAAAATGGCGTCGATGATGCCGATACACCGGTTTCGGTTTCATAGCGCTGGCGGGTTGTTTGGGAATCCGCTGCGGATTTGGTTGCCTTGACATCGATGATGGTCATGATGCAGCTCCGGTCGTTACCAGTTGTGGTTTACGCACTATATTCGGGTTGTTTGCCGCATTGCCTGGTTCCGGCTTGGCCTGTCCGGTTCCAAGTATTTCGTCCTTTGCGCCAAAGGCGATCAGTTTGCCTTGCTGAATGACTCCGACAACATCAACTGCTGCCAGGGCACTTGGACGGTGAGCGACGACGATGGCAATGCCACCGCGGGCGCGGATCGACTTGATGGCTTGGGTCAATGCCAGTTCGCCATCGCTGTCGAGGTTGGAGTTAGGTTCGTCCATGACGACGATGAAGGGATTGCCATAGAGTGCGCGGGCAAGGCCAATGCGCTGGCGCTGGCCGGCGGAAAGAGCCGTGCCTTGCGGGCCAACCTCGGTCTGGTAGCCTTCCGGCAAGCGCACGATCATTTCGTGGATGCCTGCAAGCTTTGCAGCGGCGATGATCGTTTCAGATTCTGCTTCTGGATCGAGGCGGGCGATGTTTTGGCCGATGCTGCCATCGAGCAAGGCCACATCCTGGGGCAAATAGCCAATGATGGAGCACAGCGCTTCTTCCGGCCACTGCGTCAGTTCGGCGTCGTCAACGCGAACACTGCCGCGCAAGACGGGCCAAATACCCGTCATCGCGCGCACCAAGGTGGTTTTGCCGCCGCCAGATGGGCCGATGATGCCGAGCGCTTGTCCGGCTTTCAGGTCCATGCTGACTTCGGACAGAAGCACGCGACCGCTGGCGGGCGCTGCAACTGTGAGCTTTTCGACCTTAAACGTTTGCTTGGCTTCAGGAAGCGCCATCGGGGTCACTTCCTTGTCGAGCGCAATCATGGTCTCCTGGAGGCGTTTCCAGGCATTGCGGGCCTGGACCATGTTCTTCCAGTTGGCAATCGCCATGTCGACCGGGGCCAAGGCGCGCGAGGCAGTGATCGAGGCCGCAATGATTGCCCCGCCTGACATCTGGCCCTTGATCACGAGATATGCGCCAAGGCCGAGGGTCGCAGATTGCATGATCAAGCGCAGGATGCGGGCGACGGCACCCAGCGTGCCTGAGAGGTCATTTGATTTCGTCTGGTGCGCCAGATGTTCCTGGTTGGCTTCGGTGAAACGGTCCACGGCGCGCGAGGCAAAGCCCATGGCGCGCAGCACTTCGGCATTGCGGGTGTTGGAATCAGCAATTGAATTGCGGGTCAGCACGGACTTTTGGGTCGCGTAGGACAGTTTGCGCATCGCCAATTCGGTGGCGATCGCGATCATTGACAACAGGAACGCGCCGCCGATGACGAGGGCACCCAGATAAGGGTGCAGAAGATAGATGAAAACGAGATAAAGCGGCATCCAGGGAAGGTCGAAAAGTGCCATGGGACCTTGGCTGCCGAGGAAGCCACGAACGACATCAACGTCGCGGCTGCGCTCCAAGGCTTCTGACGTGCTGAAACCGAAGCGCGGCATGTCTATTGCCACTTTATGAGCGAGGGGAGCGAGCTTCTTGTCGAGGCGCGACCCAATCCGCACCATGATCTGAGAGCGAATCGTTTCGAACACGCCCTGGAAAACATATAGGCCAATGGCCAGAGCCGACAGCGCCAAAAGGGTTGGCACGTTCTGCGACGGGATAGCCCGGTCGTAGATCTGCATCATATAAAAGGAGCCGGTCAGAGCCAATAAATTTATCAGCCCGGAAATGCTGAAAACAAACGTGAAAATTCCACGAAAGCCTTTAGTCAGCCGTTCCCGTGCGGTGTTTGGCTTAGCCCGCTGTTTTGCCGTCTTGCCCATGCCGTCGCTTCCTTATCTCACAAGTAAAGGTTGACTTTACCCCCTCGAGAAAGCCCAGAATGAATAACCTGTTTCATTCCAGGACAGTCATACTGATACGCAAGTACCGGACCTGTCAAGTACTAGTCAATATTTGAGCTATTTAGATTGTGATGACCGTTAATATTAATAGTAAACACGTTACCCGAATCACCTACGGTCGCACCGTCACCCGTTAATATACTCCAATTCCCCGATTCTTTCAAAGCTTCCCGTGTGCTGGCAATCAAAAGATCGGCTCTCAGTTCAGGCAGGTGTTGGGAATGATGCTGGGAGCACCGATGCCGCGCCAGTCTCCAACTCCAGAACTGGGATACTGTTGGCATGAGCGGCGAAATAGAACGGGAAGGCGCCGTACCTGGCGGTGGAAATCCCTCGCGAATGCGTCCGGATTGCTATGGACTGGCCGCAATCCGTACTTGTGCTGGGATTAATGAATCAGTAGAAGGAATTTATAGGGGGCTAAAACTGGAGTGGTTTTAGCTGTGAATAATCAAAATGGACTGCGCGATTCATGCGCGGACGGCTGTCTTTGCTATATCTTTGTTCCTCAAATCGCTATTTCATTCATTAAATCCAAGTCCGTCTTTTGTGGTTTTTTTCAATAAATCATAATGACTGCGCAGAATCAAACTTCATTGGCAATCATCGATGACCACCCGCTCTATAGAGCTGGACTGGTTTCGGTGTTTGAAGGCTCGAGCGAATTCAATGTCGTTGCGAAGGGCGCCAACCTGCATGATGCGGTTGCAATTGCGCAGACGCAAGAACCGGCCTTGATGATCATTGATATCAATATTCCGGGACATGGACTCGAAGCAGCAAGGTTGATCAACAAGTCATTTCCCAATGTGAAAATTATCGTACTTTCCATGTCGGACAGGCCGGAGCATGTGAGTGCTGCATTTCAATGCGGTGCGCGCGGCTTTCTGCAAAAAGGCGCCTCCGAAGCAAACTTGCTCGAATGCCTGAGGGTTGTGCGTGGCGGGCAGCGCTATGTCTGGCCAGAACTTGCGGCGAGAGTGCTGGCGACCAAGAGCGGACCGCCAGACGAAAATGAACAGCCGCCTGCTGGGAGGCGGGCGCGATTTACGGATCGCGAACTTGACGTCGTCACGTTACTCAAAGATGGGCACACCAACCGCGAAATAGCTGACAAACTTCAGATCAGCGAAAAGACCGTCAAGCATCACATGAGCATCATCATGCAGAAATTGCAGGTTCGCAACCGCGTGGAAGCGACGCTGGCGATCATCAAGCAATTTCCGCAATGACTTTGGTGCAATCAATGGCAAAGGAAATCTTTTGCCTCGTATTGGCATTGCTAACCCTGATCTTTGGCGTGGGACTTGTGTTGACGCGGCGGGCGGCCAGAAAGCAGTTGCCAGTGCTGCACAAGAAGGAAGATGAGCTTGCAAGTCTTCAATCCGAAAATCTGTTGCTGCGCGAAAATGTCAAACGGGCCAACCAGACAATAGGCAAGGACAGCGAGGATGTGCTGCGCAGGATCAGCGCAGATTTGCATGATGGCCCTGCACAGAAACTGAACCTCGTCATGCAGCGCGTGAGCAGCATCAACTATAGCCTCGTGAATGCCGGCGCCGACAGTTCGGCAGTTGAAGAAGTGCGCGTGCTGGTGGAGGACAGCATGCGAGAGATCGGCAATTTGTCGGCTTTGCTTAACATGCCGGAGATTTCATCTTTGGATGCGGCTGAAACAGTCGGTCTCGCCATTGAGGCGCACCAGCAATACACCAAGACCAAAGTAGGGTTCAGCGTGCAGCCACACTCTGGTGATGTGCGACCGGAGATCAAGTCATGCATGTTTCGATTTGTGCAAGAAGCACTCACAAATGCTTTCCGGCATGCCCATGGCGCAGGCCAGCAGGTCATCATAGGAGGGGGCGTGGAACTCAAATTGACCGTGCTTGACAATGGTCCAGGACTTTCGTGGCCGGAGATGAATTCGAGCCGGTTGGGCTTGCGCGGGATGAAGGCGCGGATTGAAGCGCTGGATGGCGAGTTTACAATCCAGAACCGGCCGGAAGGCGGATTGAGTTTAAGCGCACGATTCGAGAAGCCGGGGAACTGAATGATCACCGATCATGAACTAGCCTTGGACTTTGCCCGTGACGGTGCGGTGGTGGTGCGGAACTTGTTTTCAGCCAGTGAAATGGCGCTGCTGGAGCGCGGCATTGATCGCAACATGGCTCAACCATCGGATCTGGCCATTGTTGCGTCACGGCCGGAAGATCCCGGCTACTTCATCGAGGATTTCTGCAACTGGCAGCGGATCAGCGAATACCGCGATTTCATTTTCAATTCGGCGGCCGGAAAAATGGCGGGTGCGCTGATGCAGTCGCGCGAGACCAGGCTTTATCATGATCACTTGCTGGTCAAAGAACCAAAGACAATCCAGAAAACACCTTGGCATCAGGACCAGCCCTATTACAATATCGATGGCTTGCAGAACTGTTCGATGTGGCTGCCGGTTGATCCAGTTGCCGTGGCATCGACGCTGCGATTTGTGGCGGGCTCGAATCGCGATGGTTGGTTGATGCCACGCTCTTTCATGAGCAATGTAGCTAAATGGTTTCCCGAGGGATCGCTGAAGGAGATGCCAGACATCGAAGCTGATCCCGAGCGTCACAAGATTCTGGCCTGGGCGCTTGATCCCGGGGATGCCGTGTTTTTTCACATGCTGACGCTGCATGGGGCAGGTGGTGCTGGTTCCAACCGGCGGCGCGTGCTGTCGGTGCGGTTTATCGGCGATGACATTACCCATGCGCCGCGGCCGTGGCGGACTTCTCCACCATTTCCAGGATTGGCAGATATGCTGCCTGCGGGTGCGAAGATGGACCATGCACTGTTTCCGGTGCTGGCGCGATCCGGTATCACATGATGAAGTCCTCACCTGAAAGCGAATGCAATCCTTTCAGCTTGATCATTGATTCACTCGATGTGTCGCTGTCGGCATCGATGAGAACCAACGTCCAATCATCATTGGTCCCAGCGTGATTGATGTTGATAAATCTCAGTTCGGTGTCGCTGCTGTTTGAAAATGGCAGGCTGCCGCGCCAAATTAGATCAGCGCTTTTCGGGAGGCTGATGCGGTCTGATCCTTGCAAAAAATCGACGATCACATCTCCAGTGCCGAAACTGTTGCCGGATTCCGTGAGGCGGTTGAAGCGAAAGGTGTCGCGGCCCGCATAACCCGTCATCGTGTCCTGGCCCATGCCGCCAGTCAGAACGTTAGGCGAGGAATTGCCGATGAGCGTGTCGTCGCCATGGCCGCCAGTTGCACGTTCGATCACCGTTCCTGGCCCGACAAAAACCGTGGCGCGGGTTGAGTAGCCGGTGAAATGCACCGGCTTGCTCACCATGCTGGCGTGGCCGGGGCGCAGGTCAATTTGCACATCATCATCGCCCACATAACGCATGGCATCATTGCCCGAAGCGTCGTCCAGCGTGCGGAAGTACGTGTGGTCGTCGCGGAATTCGTAGGTTGTGTCGCCGGTGGAATGATTTTTGTTGCGACCGTAGAGAGCCTGCATGCTGAGCAGGTCGTAATACATTGGCGTGGTCGGATAGTATGATGCATAGATATCGCCGCGCTTTGATTGCGATGAGGCGGTGTAGCTCATGACCGTGTTGAAGAGATTGTCGCGCACTGCGGGCAAGGGGTTGCTGCCTTCAAAAGCGTGGCGCAAGCCGAGTGCGTGGCCCAGTTCATGGAGCACCGTGAAAGCCGCATAGGAACCCGTTGCAAAGCCATCGCTGTTCCACACCTTGTCAACAAACCAGACATCTCCGCCTGGCGCGCTGGAAGATGGCGTGTAGGCATAGGCGTTCAAGGCGCCGGATGCCAGTGCGGTCTTGGCAAAGCGCAGGTCGCCCACCGTTGTTGTTGTCTCGCTTACTTCGTGCAAACTGATGTTGGCGATGGCTGCCCAATTCCTGATGGCGAGTTCGACGCATGATTCCTCAGTATTCGTCAGTGTACGGATGGTTGCGTATCCACCAGCCTGAGGTGTCGCAAAACTATAGGTGAGGGTTACACCTTTCCCAAGGCCGCCGCCCCATTTCAGGCCCTTGATCAAATGCGACGCGGGGTTCGTTGCTGGCAAGGTCACATAGGTAACGCTCGCAATATTGTCTGCCATCATCACACTCGCGCTCATTCACTGGCGTTTGTCTTAAATTCGAGGCATCGGAGTGCAAGTTAATGACAGGTTAATAGATAAAATTAGTGGTTTATTTTCATGTAGTTAGTGCGAATTTTGAGTTGAATTGGGTTGTGCATGGCTTTGTCTTTCGACTTGGCCTATCGCTGGCCACAAGATTTGCGCATCCGCCATCTCAAGCACACAAAATGAGTATTCCCTTTGGCCTTTCCCCATCTGCCTGCCCCGATTTCACGCGCACTCGAAGAGCGCAAATATTCCGACCCGACGCCGGTGCAGCTTGCCGTGCTGGAAGAAAAAGCGGTGGCGCGCGATCTTGTCGTTTCGGCGCAGACGGGTTCGGGAAAAACCGTGGCCTATGGCCTGGCGATTGCTGCAACGCTTCTGGGAGATGCAGAAAAATTTCCGCGTGATGCTTCACCCATCGCCTTGATCGTGGCGCCAACGCGTGAACTTGCCTTGCAGGTGGAGCGTGAACTTGGCTGGCTTTATCTCAACACGGGCGCGCGCATTCTTTCGTGCGTCGGCGGCATGGATCCGAAGCGCGAGCGGCGCTGGCTGGCGGATGGTGCGCATATCATCGTTGGAACGCCGGGCCGGTTGCGCGATCACCTTGAGCGTGGCGTGCTCGATATCAAGAATCTCAAGGCCGTCGTGCTCGACGAAGCCGATGAAATGCTGGATCTCGGCTTTCGCGAAGACCTCGAATTCATTCTTGAAGCGACTCCTGCGGAGCGCCGCACCCTGATGTTCTCGGCGACGATGCCGAAGCCCATTGCATTGATGGCGAAAAAATACCAGCGCAACGCGTTGCGCATAGATGTCTCAGGCACCGAGCGGGCGCATGCCGACATTGAATACCGCGCCATGCGCGTGGCGCCCAATGAAGTTGAACTAGCTGTTGTCAACGTGTTGCGCTTTGTCGAGTCACAAAGTGCGATCGTATTCTGCAACACGCGCGAACATGTGAAGCACCTTCACGCAACATTGTCGGAGCGCGGATTTTCGGCGGTGAACCTTTCCGGCGAATTGAGTCAGAGTGAACGCAATCACGCCTTGCAGGCGCTGCGTGATGGCCGGGCGCGCGTGTGTGTGGCGACCGATGTGGCAGCGCGTGGCATCGATCTTCCCAATCTCAATCTTGTCGTACACGCCGATCTCCCCAGCGATGGCGAAACCTTGCAGCATCGCAGCGGGCGAACGGGGCGCGCCGGCAAGAAAGGTGTGAGCGTTGTGCTCGTGCCGTTGTCACGGCGGCGAAAAGCTGAATTTCTGTTTTCGTCAGCGCGCATCAACCCAACATGGAGCGGCCCGCCTCAGGCCGAAGACATCCGCAAGCTGGATCAACAGCGCATGTTGCAGGACCCGATCCTGACGCAGCCAAGCAGCGAGGAAGATCTCGATCTGGCGAAATCGGTTTTGGCCACGCGTTCGCCGGAAGAGGTTGCAGCCGCCTTGGTGCGCATCTATCGTTCGCGGCTTCCGGCTGCCGAAGAAGTGTTTGATCCAGGTGCCGGCTTCAATGATTTCCGTGCCGCAAAGGGTGCGCGGCGCGAGGAACGCTCCGGCGAACCCCGCAATTTCACATGGTTCCGCATGGATATTGGGCGCGCCAACAATGCTGATCCGAAATGGCTGCTGCCGCTCATCTGCCGCCGCGGCAAAGTAACCAAGCCCGATATCGGCGCCATCCGCATCACCGAAAATGAAACGCGGTTTGAAATTGCGAATGCGGCGCTGGAGAAATTCAAGGCGGCACTCGGCGGTGGCGCGGACGACGATGTCGTCATCAGGCCTTACACCGGTTCACATGATGAAGCGCCATCACTGCACACACCGAGGAAGTTCGGTGGCGGCAAGGGCGGTGGCAAAGGGAAATTTGGCGGCGGCGGTTTTGGCAAACCGAAGGACGGGAAACCAAAATTCGGCAAGCCAAAGTTCGGGGGGAAACCCGAGTTTGGAAAAACAGCGGGCGAGGGCAAGCCCGCGTTCAAGGGGAAGAAAGGGGACTGGAAGAAGAAGGGGTGAGGGGTTCGGATGGCCCTTGCATTATTGTACCTATTCACGTACATTTGTGTCATGCGCGTAACTTCCTATTCCGAACTCCGAAAGAATTTATCCTCTACTTTGGATCAGGTGCATGACGATCATGCGCCGGTGATCATCACGCGCGATCGCGGCAAGCCCGCTGCGGTGCTGATGTCGCTTGAGGATTTTGAATCATACGAAGCGACGATGCATCTGATGCGGAGTCCAAAGAACGCGAAGCGCCTGCAGGAGTTGATTGTGGAACTCAATGCGGGCAAGGGCAAACGCCGGAAGCTTGCTGAGTGAAGCTAACCTTCGCCAGCAATGCCTGGGAGGATTATCTCCACTGGCAAGCGAGTGATCCTAAAATTCTTTCCCGTCTCAACACACTGATCAAGGAATGCACACGGACTCCATTCGTTGGCATTGGCAAACCTGAGCCCTTGCGTGGCAACTGGTCAGGCTGGTGGTCGCGGCGGATCACGGACGAACACTGGCTGGTTTATCGTGTCAAAGATGGCGCACTCGAAATCGCGCAATGCAGGTGGCATTACTAGGGAGGCGCACCCGCCCCCCAAGCCTCGCCCAGTTCCTTGCGGCAGGCGTGGGAGAGGCTGAGCGCCAGGCCCTTTAGTTCTGGCTGCGGCTTGTTGGCGTCGAGGGCTGCTCTGAATGCGATCATCGCCTGAATAACCTCACCGCGTTCCACCATGCCAAGCTCGCCCCAATAAAGTTCGAGGAAGCGGGCGCGGGCGGTGGCGATTTCTGCCGCATCTGTTGATGTTGCGATCTTGGCGGCGGCGGCGGTTGCTTCGGTGAAGAGTTTCAGTTGCGTCTCGAGGAATGGTTTTGACGCCTCGATGCGGCGGGTTTCTTCCGTGCGCTTGGCTTCAGCTTCGGTTTTCTGAAGCTGCAATTCAGTCGTGGTGCGATAGGTGTAGATGCCCCAGGCGAAGGTGAGGATGGCGAGTATCGGGCTGACTAGTTTGAAGACGGCTTCGAGGCCCATTGGGCCTGGGGTAGTGTGTGTTTCTGCTGGCATCGCCGTCTGTCCTTTTTTGGAGCTGTTTTCCGTTCTCAATCGTCCTGCGCCCGGTAGGTCTGGTCCTTGCGGACCGATTCAACACCCTTGATTTCTTTCAGTGCTTCAATTTTGTTGTCTTCAATGCAACCACTTATGATCATCAGAAGCTTGTGTTCCTCGACGCGATCCAACCCGTTTGCCTTGAGTGATGCGACAATGCCATCGAGTTGGGCAGACAAGTCCCGGCTGACGCGGATTGTTACATCCACGATCGTGCTGGTTTCGCCTGCGCTTGTTTTCGTTTTCTTGCCTGCCATTTCTGGAATTCGTCCTTTAATGTAGCGGTGCCTGTACCAATCCTTTGCCAACGTCGCGGGAAGCGGCTCGTAGTCTGCGTGTTATCTGCAACAGCCGTGTCCACAAGGCCCAGCCGCGATATTTGGCGTCGGATTGCGCAATGAGCGCTGCTATCCCTGCGACATGCGGCGTTGCCATGCTTGTGCCATCCCATCGATCAAATTGGTTGCCGGGCAATGATGACAGTATCTGGACCCCTGGTGCTGCAATGTCCACTGCTTGGCCGGGGTTGATCGCTCCGCAAGAGAAAGGCGCAATCCTGAAGCGATTGTCGATTGCCCCTACTGCCATGATTGTCGAGGCGTTGGCCGGTGAACCTACCGGATTGATGCGGCCTGGCCGTTCGCTTTCGTTGCCTGCTGCGGCGACAATCAATGTTCCAGCGTCAAGGCATACTTGCCCGATCTGCTCATAGTCGTCGTTGGGCAGGTCCCCAGGTTCTGTTGCTGCGCCGAGTGACATTGAGATGATGTGGCAACCTTGTTCCAGGGCCCACTCGATGCCTGCGATGATGGAACGATCTGTTCCAGTACCGTCATCGCCCAGTACTTTTCCGGCGAAGATTTCAGCTTCGTAGGCGATGCCGTAGCGCGGGCCTGACGTCGGGCGAAGCGCGCCGCAGGATGTACCGATGCAATGGGTGCCATGGCCATGCACATCGTTTTCGGAATTGTGGCTGGCAAAAAGTTTCTTGGTGATCTTGCGTCCGCGAAAATCCGGATGGGTGTGATCAAATCCGGTATCGAGCACGGCCACCTTGATGCCAGCACCCGTGAACGGGCTCTGCGGCACCTTGGTGGCTTCGAGGCCCCAGGTCACTTCGGTTTCATCGAAGCGCCGCAAGGCTTGCACGGCTTCGGTGGTTTCTTCCTGCAGCACGGTATCAACCAGGTGGTTGACGCCATCGCGGTAGCCGCGGAGATAGTCACGGTCGAGCAGGGGAGAACCCGCGCCAATGTCTTCGTGATCTGCATGGTGCGAGCGTCTCGCTGTCCGCATTCCGGTATTTTGGCCGGTATTTTGGCCGGTATTTTGGCCGGTGTTTTGGACGATGGCTTGGCCGAGGGCGTGATAGGTGCGTTCGTTTCTGGCGGAAATGAGCGTTTTGCGATCCATCGCCTTGCTGATTGCGGGGTTGAGGCGCTCGCTTTCGCTGCGGACGATGGCGATGCCGAAGCGTTCGAAATACTGGACATTGGCGCCATGAAAATCGTTCGGGATCGCTTTGGCTGATTTGAAGTCCTTGGACGATGCGACGCGGAAGCCTTCGGACTCTAGTTGCTTGATGCCGGTTGCGCCTGCGCGTGGTGCAAAGCGCAGGACGGTTCCGAGCCTTGGCGTGGGGGAAGTGGCGCCGGATTTTTGGGGTGAAGGTGGTTTGCGTGCCATGGTTTGCCTCCTGTGTGTTTGGCAGCGAGAATGCCGCCGCTTGATTTTCGTTGCCCCTCACGTCGTTCGAATGTTTGCCGCCGCGCGCGGCTGTCTCGCCTGGCGATTGAGAGTAACTGTTGATTGCGATTTCTGTTTTCAACAACTACCATTTGGTAGTCAGCTTTTTGAGTTCATCACGCTTCGAGACGTTGTTGGATCACGATTTGTGCGGATTGGTTTTGAGTTCGACGGAGTTCTTGAACTGCGCGGTCGGGCCAAGATCTGGAACCGGGGCCGTTCTCACCCACTTCTGTCGAATGTACAAACTTATAGCCCACCAAGCGTACGCTGTCAAGCACTTTTTTCATGTTTTAAGCTTTTAGTGCTAAGACCTTGACTCTTTTGGCTGCCGGGTCTTATGAGAACAAAATAGGAACTTTTATGTGAAAAAGCAAGTGGAGAAAGCGATCGGGTTTGGGGTGCGTGGGCTGGATGCGGCGCTGGCGGGCGGGTTGGCGCGGGCGCGGGTGCATGAGTTTTTTGCCGCACGGCCGGCTGATGCGCTGGCGGCGATGGCGGTGGGGCTGGGGCTGGCGGTGCGCGCTGCCGGCGAGCGGCAGATCGTTTGGGTGCGGCAGGATTATGCGAGTCTCGAGGCGGGCAGGCCTTATGCGCCGGGGCTTGCGGCTTACGGGTTTGAGCCGTCACGGTTTGTGATGGTGAAGGCGAAGGACGGGCTTGGTGCGTTGAAGGCAGGTGTTGAGGCGGCGCGTTGCGGCGGGCTTGGCGCGTTGCTGCTGGACCTATGGGGGGAGCCGCGCGGGCTTGATCTCACCGCCAGCCGACGGCTGTTTCTGGCAGCGAAGCAATCGGGTGTCACGGTCATCATGCTGCGGGTTGCGGCACAGCCTTCGCCCAGTGCAGCCGAGACGCGCTGGCAGGTGAAGGCTTTGCCATCGCTGGCGCAGCCGGGCCGTGCGCCGGGGAATCCGTGTTTTGAACTGACGCTGCTCAGGAGCCGATCCTTGGGCGCTGAGTTATCGCCATGGCGTGTGGAGTGGAATCGTGACCGACAATGTTTTGCAATCCCGGAGTCTGCGCCGCTATCTCGCCCTGTGGTTTCCGCATCTGGCGACCGACCGGCTGACACGCGGCGGCGTGCGGGGTGAGGTGCCGCTTGTCGTTGCCGACAAGGTGCAGGGTGCGATGCGGCTTATGGCGGGTGATGCGCGGGCCCAGGCTTTGGGGTTGAAGCCCGGCCTGTCGCTGTCGGATGCGCGGGCACGCGTGCCGCTGCTTTGCGTAGAGCAGGCTGATGCTGCGGCGGACTTACGATTTCTGGCGAAGCTCGCCGAGCTTTGCGATTTGTTCACGCCGCTGTTTGCGATTGATGGGGCGGATGGATTGCTGCTCGACATCACGGGCTGTGCGCATCTCTTCGGCGATGAGGCGGGGCTTTATGCTGGTGTGATGCAGCGCTTTGCGGCTTGTGGCGTTGATGTGCGGGCCACGATTTCATCGACACCTGATGCGGCGCGAGCAGCAGTGCGGTTTCTTGATCATGCGATCGTGCTGCCGGGCGAAGAGGTGAGGATAGCGAAGCGATTGCCGGTCGAGGCCTTGGGGCTTGCGGATGAGGCAGTGACGGCGTTGAAGCGGGCGGGGCTCAAGACGCTGGCTGATCTTGCTGACCGGCCGTCCACGGTTTTGTCGGCGCGGTTTGGCATGGCGGCGATGACGCAGCTTAATCGCGTTCTCGGCATCGAGGATATTCGCCTGACGCCGTTGCGTGCACCACCGCAATGCATGGCGGAGCAGCAGTTTGCGGCACCGCTTCTCGACATGGACAACATGATGCGGGTGCTGGAGCGGCTTACCGGGATTGTCACGGGGCAGCTTGAAGGGCTTGGTTTGGGCGGGCGGGTTTTTGAAGCATCGTTCTTCCGCTCTGATGGTGCGATCCGGCGGATCGTGATCGAGACGGCGCAGCCGGTGCGTGAGGCTGCCGTCATCCTGCGGCTGATGCGGCTTCGCATTGAAGGGCTGACCGATGCCATTGATCCGGGGTTTGGCTTTGACGCGATCCGGCTTGCGGTTGTGGCATCGGCACCTTTGGGGCAGGTGCTGCGTTCGCTTGATGGTGCGGTGAATGATGGCGCTGAGGTTGCTGATCTTGCGGACCAGTTTTCGGTGCGTTTTGGTGCTGCCCGGGTTTTGCATTTTGCCGCTCATGACACGCATGATCCGGTGCGGGCAGGCGATCACGTGCCGGTCATTTCCGATACGCAGCCGCTGTTGCTGTTCGAGCCTGATGCTGATGCGCTGCCGCTCAGGCCGCTCACCATGTTTGACCGGCCGCAGCCGATCGAGGCTTTGGCGGAAGTGCCGGATGGGCCGCCGCTGCGGTTTCGCTGGCGGCGGGTGTTGCATGAAGTCGTGCTGGCGGAGGGGCCGGAGCGGATTGCACCGGAATGGTGGCGGCAGGATTCGGCGATGCAGACGCGCGATTATTACCGCGTTGAGGATGCGGCGGGGCATCGCTTCTGGGTTTACCGCGAAGGGCTTTACGGGCAGGCGGCGCAAAGCCCGCGCTGGTATGTGCACGGGTTATTCGCATGAGTGGTTTTGCGGAACTGGTGGCGGCATCGAATTTTTCATTTTTGCGCGGGGCATCGCCAGCGGATCAGCTGGTGCTGCAAAGTGTGGCGCTGGGACATACTGGTTTGGGGATTGCGGACCGCAATACCGTTGCCGGCGTGGTGCGGGCCTTTGCGGCTTTGCGCGATCTTCGTGAGAGCGGGGCGCTGCAGGCGCAAGCATTCAAACTGGTAACAGGTGCGCGGCTGGTGTTCTGCGATGGCACGCCGGACATTATCGCTTATCCGCGCAACCGTGCGGGCTGGGGGCAGCTCTGCCGTTTGCTTACGGTCGGCAACCGGCGGACGGTGAAAGGGGAGTGTGAGTTGCGGTTGGGGGATGTTTCCTCTCTATCTCCCTCCCCCTTGTGGGGAGGGCCGGGGTGGGGGTCGGGAGGTGGTTCAGAATTTCAAAGAGCCAAGACTGGCGAGAGCGGAGCGACCCCCACCCTAACCCTCCCCACAAGGGGGAGGGGAAAGGAAGGGAAGGACGACCTTCTCTTCATCGTCATGCCACCCGGCAAACTTGATGGACTTGTCAAAACCATTACGCAGCTGAAACAAGCTGGCCCTGTGTGGCTTGGCGCTTCCATGCTGCGCAAGGGCAGCGACAGGCGGCGGCTGGCGGAGTTGAAGGCGGTGGCGCAGGCAGCCGGGGTTCCGCTGATTGCCACCAATGATGTTCTGTACACGGAGCAATCGCAGCGCGACCTGCAGGATATTCTCACCTGCATCCGCGAAGGAACGACAGTGCATGAAGCGGGGCGCTTGCTTGAAGCAAATGCCGAGCGGCATCTGAAAGCGCCGGAAGAAATGCAACGGCTGTTTGCTGATTGCCCCGAGGCCATTGCCGAAACCCAGAGTCTTCTCAACAGGATAGAGTTTTCTCTTGATCAATTGCGTTATGAATATCCGGATGAGCCGGTGCCCGAGGGGTGGAATGCGCAAGACTGGCTGGAAGAGTTGTCATGGCGACATGCTGACACGCGTTACCCTTCAGGTGTGCCGGAAAAAATCAAAAAGCTGATTGCGGCTGAGCTGAAAATGATCGCCAAGCTTTCCTATGCGCCCTATTTTCTTACCGTGCATGACATCGTGCGGGCGGCGCGTGACATGGGCATCCTGTGCCAGGGCAGGGGATCGGCTGCGAACTCGGCCGTGTGTTACGTGCTGGGCATCACTTGCGTTGACCCTGCAGAACACAACCTGCTTTTCGCGCGCTTCATTTCCGAGGAGCGGCGCGAGCCTCCCGACATCGACGTTGATTTCGAGCATGAACGGCGCGAGGAAGTTATCCAGCATATCTACCAGCGTTATGGCCGCGAGCGGGCGGGAATTGCGGCGACGGTCATCACCTACCGGCCCAAGAGTGCGATCCGCGAGGCGGGGAAGGCGCTGGGCTTGTCTGAGGATATCACGGCGGCGCTGTCGGGCACGCAATGGGGCAGTTTCGGCAGCGAGATCACCAACAACCAGGTGCGGCAGGCGGGGCTTGATCCTGACAATCCGGAAATCCTGCGCGTGGTGCATTATGCCAAACGGCTGCTCGGCTATCCCAGGCATCTGTCGCAGCATGTGGGCGGGTTCATTTTATCGCGCGGACGGCTGGATGAGTTGGTGCCCATCGGCAATGCGGCGATGGAGGACCGCACCTTCATTGAATGGGACAAGGATGACATCGATACGCTGGGCCTGATGAAGGTTGATGTGCTGGCGCTGGGCATGCTGAGCTGCATCCGCAAGGCGTTTGACTATCTGCGCGAATACGAAGGCGTTGATCTTGATCTGGCTACAGTGCCGCAAGCCGACGTTGCGACCTATGACATGCTGTGCAAGGGCGATTCCATCGGCGTGTTCCAGGTGGAAAGCCGGGCGCAGATGAGCATGCTGCCGCGATTGCAGCCGCGCGAATTTTATGATCTCGTCATTCAGGTGGCGATTGTGCGGCCCGGTCCCATTCAGGGCAATATGGTGCATCCCTATTTGCGCAGGCGCTGCGGGCAGGAGACTGTTTTGTTTCCCTCACCACATCCCGACCATGGCGAACCGGATGAATTGCACAAGGTGCTGAGCAAAACGATGGGTGTTCCGCTGTTCCAGGAACAGGCGATGAGTCTCGCCATGGTTGCCGCAAAATTTTCCGATGTCGAGGCGAATAAATTGCGCAAGGCGATGGCGACGTTCCGGCACAATGGCACGATCCACATGTTCGAAGAGATGATGGTGGAGCGCATGGTGGCGCGGGGTTACGAGCCAGATTTTGCGCAGCGCTGTTTTGAGCAGATCAAGGGTTTTGGTTCTTACGGATTTCCGGAAAGCCATGCGGCGAGCTTTGCCAAGCTGGTTTATATCTCGTCCTGGATCAAATGCCATTATCCTGATGTGTTTGCCTGTGCGTTGCTGAACGCGCAGCCGATGGGGTTTTATGCGCCAGCGCAGATCGTGCGTGATGCGCGCGAACATGGCGTGCCGGTGCTGGCGTGTGATGTGAATTTCAGCGCGTGGGACAATACTTTGGAGCGCGATGAACGCGGGCGGCTGTGTTTGCGGATCGGATTCCGGCAGGTGGACGGGTTGAGGGAGGGGGATGTGGTGTCTTCTTCGCGCTCCCCCTTGTGGGGAGGGCTGGGGTGGGGGTCGGGAGGTGTTTCAGAATTTCAAAGAGCCAGAAATGGAAACAGCGGAGCGACCCCCACCCTAACCCTCCCCACAAGGGGGAGGGGAAAAGAATTGACTTTCACCTCCATCGAACAGATGGCGCGGTCCGGCGTTCCGGTGCGGGCGTTGCGGGTTTTGGCGGATGCGGATTGTTTCCGGTCGATGGGACATGATCGGCGGCAGGCGCTGTGGGAGATCAGGCGCTTGCCGGATGATCAGCCCTTGCCGCTGTTTGCTGCTGCCGATGCACGCGAGCTTGCAGAGGAGCCTGATGCGAAGTTGCCGGAGATGCCGCTCGGCGAACATGTGGCGACAGACTATCAAACGTTGCGGCTGTCGCTGAAGGCGCATCCGATGCAGGTGCTGCGGCCAATTTTTCAGCGCGAGGGAATTTTGCGCTGTGCTGATCTTGCTTTGCGCCGTGATGCATCCTGGGCCAAGGTTGCGGGCGTGGTGCTGGTGCGGCAGCGGCCGGGCAAAGGCAATGCTGTTTTCATCACGCTTGAGGACGAGAGCGGCGTTACCAATGTGTTGTTGTGGGCGCGCGGGCTTGAAACCTATCGCCGTGCGGTGATGGGCGCGCGGCTGATGCAGGTTGAGGGGCGCATCCAGAAGAGCAAGGAGGGCGTCATTCACCTGATGGCGCAAAAGGTGATCGACCGTTCGCGCGAGCTGGCGCGGCTGTTTGATGATGCTGATCCCATTCATGGCGCGGGGATCATTCCGCCTGCACGGCATGACCATCCGCGTGACGTGCGGGTGCTGCCGAAGTCGCGGGATTTTCATTGAGGCCTATGACACCCGTAAGCTGACGGTTGACAGATGCCGACCACCGTGCTTACATGGGACATGGAAATCGCGACGGTTCGCAACAAGGCCTTGCGCAGTTTTCTGGAGACGGGAAACCCAAAGGGCATTGATGCAAGGATTGCGGGACGCATTCGCAACGTGATTGCATTTCTCAGTGCTGCCACAAGTGAGGAAGAACTACGTGTTCCGCCGAATTTTGGATTTCACTGGCTGACTGGAAACCGTGCTGGAACTGCTGCGATGACAGTCACCAAGAACTGGCGCATGACTTTCAAAGTGGATGACAATAAGCAAATTATTGAACTTGATCTGGAGGACTATCACTGATGGCTATCACATTGGCTACTTCTTTTGCGGTTCATCCCGGCATCTGGCTGCGGGAAGAGATTGTTGCGCCGCATGGCATGAGTGTTTCAGACATTGCGGCGCATTTCGGGGTGTCGCGGCAGGCCATGAGCAAGCTTCTGAATGGCAAGGTAGGACTGTCAGCCGAGATGGCCATCCGGTTTGAGAAGGCGTTTGGATTGCAGGCAGATACATTGTGCCGGATGCAAACGGCTCATGACCTTGCATTTGCCCGCAAGCATGCAAGACAAATCAGTGTACGGAGAATTGCCAAGGCTGCGTGAACGAAAGGGAACCAAGAT
The DNA here is from genome assembly GCA_963819615.1 of uncultured Alphaproteobacteria bacterium. Lineage (GTDB taxonomy): Bacteria > Pseudomonadota > Alphaproteobacteria > Rhizobiales > Aestuariivirgaceae > Aestuariivirga. Next base: position 1,042,590 of record CAWFWW010000004.1, on the reverse strand, counting down.
GAGCGAAGCAAACACGAACGTGATCCGGCGGTTGAACAAGTGCTTTGAAGCAGGGGACCATGACGGCATTGTTGCGTGCCTCGCTGATGATGTGGTGTGGGAGGTACCGCCGCATTTTACCGCGCGGGGCAGGCAAGAATTTCGCAGTTTCATCACCAATCCCACGGCTGATGGCCCGCCGGTGATCGAACTTCGCGAATTCACGGCGGAAGGTGGTCGCGTGACGGTCGAAGGCTATGTCGAAAACAAGTTTGTCGGCGGCGGCGTGTTCAAGGCGCGGTTCCACAATGCCTATGTGCTGCGGGACGGGCTGGTTGTGAAGATGACGAGTTATGTGGTGATGGTGTGAGTTGTATGATATGTAAACGCCATAACTCAGCGAAAACTGACGGCTCTTAGTTTAGTGAACAGCGTGTACACATCTACTTCCGATAAACATCCTTCCTGTCCCCTACCTTCACCACCAGAACCACCAACCGCTTGTCCTCAATCTTTGCAATAATCCGGTAATCGCCGGCGCGATATTTCCGGAACTCTCCATAGGTCGCACCTTGAAGCGCGGCACCGATGGCGCGGGGGTTTTCGGAAGTTGCGATGCGGGTTTCGAGGAATGCGACGATGCGCCGTGCTGGTTCGCTGCCGAGTTTGCGGAGTTGGCGTTTGGCTTCGCTTGAAAATTCAATGGTCCAGGCCAAGTTCTTTTTTCACGTTGGCCAAAGATGTTGTCTGTTCGCCAGACTTCAGAAACTCGCGATAGGCGGCTTCTGCCAGATAAGAGTCCTCGATATCTTCAAGTTGCCGCTCCAGCGCTTCGCGCATGTAATATGATTTGGGACGGCCGGTTTTTTTCGACAGGGCTTCAAGGCGCTTTTCAAGTTCGGGTGGCAATCTAACGGCCAGCATGATTCCAAATTCCAATTTGTTATACATGTATAACACGCAGCACATGCTACTGCAAGTGGCCCGCAGATATTCTTGGCAGTCCCATCCCAGACCCGCTACCATGCCCCACAGGACGATGGAAAAGACTGACCAGATTTCGGCACTGCCGAACTTCTCCCGCTTCGTTTGCGAAGACGAGATATGGACGGAGATGTTTATCTATGTTGCCCGCGAGTTTGGCGTGACAGCGATGATGTTTGCGTTCACCCATGCTTCACAATTTGCTTCACGTGCGGGCCTCACGGAAAACCTGATCCTCCGGCACAATGTGCCGGAGGATTACCTTGTGGCGAACAAGGGGCTGCAACTTGATGAAGATGTGGTGGTTAAAATGTCGCTGCATGGCGGCAGTTGCATTTTGTGGTCGAAGATTGACGCATGGGACATGTCGGCGGATGACCGCGAGCAGCATGAGCGTGACAAGGCGCTGGGGTTTGGCGTCGGGGTTTCCTATGGCATTCGCTTTGGCGGGACCACGGGTGCTGCCAGCCTGTGCATGGGGGCTCGCCATGCTGATGCAAAATGTTTTGATGCCAGGGTTATCGCGCGTGATGCCGAATTGCAGGCGTTGGTGCGGGAATTTGACCGGCACATGCGGCCCGCCATGGTGGCGACGCGCATGAAGCTGACGGCGCGCGAGCGGGAGGTGCTCTCGCTATCGGCAGGCGGAATGACGGCCAAGCAGATTGCAAGCCAGCTGGGGTTGAGTCCCAAGACTGTGGAGCACACCTTGGAGCGAGCGCGAAAATCGCTGGGGGCAATGAGCACTGCTGAGGCGGTCGCCAAATCAATCGTTTACGGGCTGGTAGGGTAATATTGCCCTATTGAACCACTCACGCAATTGGCCGACGCATGGGCTGCACGTCGCAGCATATTGCCCAATAGCTGCACAATAAGGGGCCGGTTCACCACAGAATCGGCCCTTTTTGTTTGGGTGATTTGACTTCGCCGACGCTTTCGCCTAAGCCCCGGCCATCTCAATGACGTCTTGAACGTTACGGGGCCATTGCACACATGGGGTTATCATTCCCGGGAGGTGTTGCGGCCAGCATCCGGCAGCAAGTTTTGCTCCTGGGTGTCGTTTTCGTTTGGGATACAGGAACCTTTGATGTTTGAAACTTTAAGCGATCGGCTGTCCGGGATTTTCGACACGCTCACGGGGCGTGGGGCGTTGTCGGAAGCGGATGTTGATACGGCAATGCGCGAAGTGCGCCGGGCCCTGCTTGAGGCTGACGTGGCGCTGGAAGTCGTCAAGACATTCACCGAGAAGGTGCGCGAGAAGGCGGTTGGTGCCGAGGTCGTAAAGTCGATCAAGCCGGGTCAGATGGTGGTGAAGATCGTTCACGACCAACTGGTGGAAACACTTGGATCGGACCAGGCGGCACTCAATCTGCGTGCGTCGCCACCGGTTGCGATCCTGATGGTGGGCTTGCAAGGATCAGGCAAAACCACGACGACGGCGAAGATTGCAAAACGCCTCACTGAGCGTGAGAAGCGCAAGGTGCTGATGGCGTCGCTCGATACGCGCCGACCAGCAGCACAAGAGCAACTCGAAATTCTCGGCCGTCAAGTCAAGGTGGACACGCTCGCCATCATCAAGGGCCAGACGCCGCAGGACATTGCCAAGCGTGCCATGAGCGAGGCCCGCAAGGGTGCCTATGACATCGTGATGCTTGATACGGCAGGCCGGTTGCATATCGATGATGAATTGATTGCCGAAGCTGCGCAAATTCGCGACATCGTCAAGCCGAAGGAAACGCTGCTGGTTGCCGATGCACTGACCGGACAGGATGCTGTCAATCTGGCGCGCGCGTTTGATGACAAGATCGGGGTCACCGGCATTGTGCTGACGCGTATCGACGGCGATGGCCGCGGTGGTGCTGCACTTTCGATGCGGGCTGTGACCGGCAAACCCATCAAGCTGATGGGCACGGGCGAAAAGCTTGATGGGCTCGAAGATTTTCATCCGTCGCGCATTGCGGGACGCATTCTTGGCATGGGCGACGTTGTTTCGCTGGTCGAGCAGGCGGCGCAGAATATTGATCATGAAAAGGCGAAGAAAATCGCCGAGCGGATGCGCAAGGGCGCTTTCGATCTCAACGATCTTGCGGATCAGTTGCGGCAGCTGGAAAAAATGGGTGGCATGGGCGGTGTCATGAAAATGCTGCCGGGCATGGGCAAGATTTCGAAACAGCTGGAAGGCCAGGACCTCGACAAGACAGTGTTCAAGCGGCAGCTGGCGATCATCGGGTCGATGAACAAGCGCGAGCGCGCCAACCCCAAGATCATGGATGGCAAGCGCCGGAAGCGCGTGGCGGCGGGTTCGGGCACGAAGCCTGAAGATGTGAACAAACTGCTGAAGATGCATGTTCAGATGGCCGACATGATGAAGCAGATGGGCCAGGGCAAAGGCATGTTCGGCAAGATGTTTGGCGGCAAGGGCATTCCGAGCGAGGCCGAGATGGAAAAGATGCAGGCAGAACTTTCCGGGATGGATCCAAATGCGCTGCCGCCGGAATTGCGCGACATGATGGATGGGCAGAAGAGCGGCGGCGCTTTGCCAGCGCCGGGTGCGATGCCTGATCTTTCGCAATTGATGAAAGGCATGTCTGGCGGCGGAATTCCGAAGTTGCCGGGGCTTGGTGGGTTGCCGGGCTTGGGCGGTTTCAAGGGATTGCCGGGATTGGGGAAGAAGAAGTGATGATTTCACTTTCATATCTCCCCGCCCTCAAAGGCGGGGTTGGGGGCGGGTGTCAGCCGCGCACTCGTGCTTGCGGTTTTTCTGCTGTTCAATTCATGACGATTGAGTTTGGGGCTGACACCCACCCCTGCCCCTCCCTCAAGGGAGGGGAGAGATGAACATCTTGTTTGGGGCTGACACCCACCCCTGCCCCTCCCTCAAGGGAAGGGAGAGATGAATATTCCCATCCTCGAAACAGAGCGTTTGATCTTGCGTGATTTCCGGCAAAGCGATTTCGATTCACTGCTCGCATTTCATTCCGATCCCGTTTCGACCAGCGTCTATGGAACCATGTCGTGCGCCGATGTTTGGCGGCGGATGGCGACTGGGCTTGGACACTGGGTATTGCGCGGCTTTGGCCCGTGGGCACTCGAAGACAAGTCTTCAGGCGCCTATGTTGGTGCGTGCAGCCTATGGTTCCCCGAAAGCTGGGAAGATGTCGAAGTTGGTTATGGCATTCATCCGAAGTTTCGTGGAGCGGGGTTCGCTGTCGAAGCGGCAATGCGCGTCCGTGAATTTGGCTACATCGAACACGGCTTCAAGCGCCTGGTCAGTTACATCAACCCCAGTAATTCCAATTCAATCCGCGTTGCCACAAAACTCGGTGCAGTTCCTGATGGCACTTTCGACATGGCAGGCATTGCTCACATGATTTACCTTCACCCGAAACCCACACATTGACAGTCAAAGGAGAAACCACATGTCATTGAAAATCCGCCTCTCACGTGCAGGCACCAAGAAGCGTCCTTATTACCACATTGTTGTCGCCGCGGCGACGAGCCCACGCGATGGAAAGTATGTTGATGTCATTGGATCGTTCAATCCGATGCTCGGCAAGACTGATGAAAAGCGTGTGGTGCTGGATGGCGCCAAGGCTGCTGACTGGTTGAAGAAGGGAGCACAGCCGACGGACCGCGTGTTGCGTTTCCTCGACAAGCTGGGCATCAAGAAGCGCGATGCGCGCAACAATCCGAACAAGGCATTGCCAGGCAAGAAACGCCTTGAGCGCGAGAAGACCCAGGCGGATGCAGCGGCGAAGGCTGCTGAAGCGGCAGCTGCGGCGGCTGCGGCACCGGCGGATTCGCCAGCGGCTTGATTGAGTGCCGCTACTACGCAATGTCCGTCATTCCGGCGAACGCCGGAACCCAGACTTTCAGCATATTGACTCGTTGAAAGCCTGGGTCCGGGCGTTCGCCGGGATGGCGGAATAGTATTGTGACGCGCATACTCCTCGGCGTCATCACTGGTGCGCATGGCATCAAAGGTGAAGTGAAGATCAGGTCTTTCACCGAAGATCCAAAAGCGATTTCTTCCTATGGTTCTTTGCAGACTGCCAATGGTGGCGTGATCGAGATTGTGCGGATCAAGCTTGCCAAGGATTTTTTCATTGCATCGCTGAAAGGCGTCACTGACCGGAACGCTGCCGAATCGTTGCGCGGCGTGGAGCTTTTTGGATCACGTGAAAAGATGGGGGCTGACGTGCTGTTGTCGGATCTTGTTGGCAAACGGGTGACCGATGGATCGTCCTTATACGGACGAATTTCCGGATTCCAGAATTTTGGCGCAGGCGAGCTGATGGAGCTCGACAGCGGGATGCTGATCCCGGTTCGGTTTGTAGTATCGTCGCGTGATGATGTTGAGGTGGAATTGCCCGAAGGCTTCACGACCCCAGAGGCCTGAGCTCCCGCAGAAGTTTCCGTTTCATTGCCGCCGCGAAATCCTTGAAATCGTTGGCTTTTTCTACGAAAGAATCGGCTCCCCGGATGACATTATTTTCGTAATACTCGGCCAGGCCACCCTCATCGGCTTCGATTGCCAACCCGTTGATGGTGACGCCCGCAGCTTGGGCTTCGCCGCGAGCGTTTTCGAGCGACAGGCCGCTGTTGTCCTCACCGTCGCCTGAGATATCGATCACCTTGCGCTGGCCATCAAAAGCGTTGTTTTCAAGCAAGGCGACACCATCCTCGATTGCGGTGACGATGGATGTCGAGGTTGCGCCGATGAAGCGGTAGCTTCGGCCAATGAGGAAGCCCAGGGCCTTGGCGTCGCGGGCAGTTTCGATGTGGGTGAAGGGAATGATGAGGCGGCTTTCACCTGGTCCGCCCCATTGGCTGACGGCGATAGCCACACCCAGTGGCTTCAGGTTTTCGACTGCTTCAAGAATCTCTTCGTCCTGGAAGGCCAAGGCGATGCCATGCAATTCGAGTTCAAATTCCTTGCGGTCCATGCTGGCTGAGGCATCGAGTGCAAGAAGGAGTTCAATGTTGACTGCCGTCTTGCCCTGTGCTGCGGCGATAGGCGGCTTCGGAAACGCCGTGAAGGCCGATATAAGAACGGCTATGAACAAGCTTGCGATCAAGATCCTGACGGCCATGTGCATTACCATCGCCGCCTTGCCGGGGTTTGCCAAGGGGGCATCTGCTGGTGGAATGGTGGTGACCGATATTGTTGTGCCGAAGTCGCCGTTTGCAGCGGCGCGGACGGGGGCGGCTTATTTCTCCATCGTTAACAATGGCGCGGATGATGATGCGCTTGTGGGGCTGACATCGAGTGTGGCTGCAGAAGCCATGCTGCATGAATCCAAAAATGAAAATGACGTCATGCGCATGCGCATGGTTGAGCGGCTGGAAGTTGGGGCAGGCGACACGATTGATCTTCGCAAGTTGGGCATGCATGTGATGCTGGTGGGGTTGGAGGCGCCGTTGAAAGCCGGTGACGTCGTGAAGCTGCAGCTGACATTTGAGAAGGCCGGGGTGGTGGACGTGCAAGCGGTGGTGCAGTAGCCCTCACCGTCACGGCTGCGCCGCGCCACCTCTCCCGGAAGCGGGCGAGGAGTGACAACGCAGTGCGCGGCCTTCGATTGAGATGCGCCAGGCGAGCATGGCGAGATTGAGAATGCCGAAAATGATGGCGTACGAGGTCAGGCCGAAGACCAGCGGGAGCAATGGCATTTCCAAGGCGACGACAATGTAGTTGGGATGGCGGATGAATTTGTAGGGGCCGCGCGCCACGAGTGTTTCGCCGGGGACGGTGAGAATTCTGGTGGTCCAGCGTTTTCCCAACGTGGCGAGAATCCAGAGGCGACAGGCTTGCAGCACGAGATAGATTGCGAAGAGTGCCCAGTTCACCGGTTGGTTCCAAGCAAAATACCAGAGGCCGATGAGCCAGCTGGCGTGGAGAGCCACCATTGCGGGATAGTGCGATGCGCCGGTTTCGATTGCGCCTTTTTGCATGAGTTCAGCGGTGTTGCGGCGCGCGATGAGGAGTTCGCTGAGGCGCTGGAGCGTGACGAGAGTGAGGATGATGAAGGGCATCAGATTACGTCACCTGCTAGCGGAGGAGTGTCCAGCCTGAGCCAAGCCGGAGAGGGCAATTTCGCGTGACACTTGCCCTCTCCGTCTTGCGCGCCAATTGCGCGCAATCCACCTCTCCCGCAAGCGGGAGAGGAATGAACCGCCAAGTTCATCACTGAAGCATCGTCATGAAACTGCCGGTGAAGCCGGGGCCCAGCGAGCCTATGAATCTTCTGCCATTGGATTTTTGTTTCAGAGCTTCCTTCAACACGAACATGACGGTCGGCGCTGACATGTTGCCGAAGCCTGCGAGGACCTTGCGCTCATTTTGAAGAGCGCCTTGTTCGAGTTCAAAAGCGCTTTCCAAGGCCTGGATGACTTTTGCACCACCGGGGTGGAAGGTGAAGTTGTCGATGTCGCTCAGTGACAGTTTGTTGCGGGCAAGGAATGCATCGGCGGCGGAACGCAGATCGGTGTTGACGAGTTCGGGTATGGATTTAGAGAAGATGGCGCCGAAGCCTTCGTCATCCACGCGCCAACCCATGACATCTATGGTCTTGCTCCAGGTATGCTGTCCAGCGTGTTCGATCATGGGACCTTCGGCTTCGGTTGATATCACTGCGGCAGCTGCGCCATCGCCGAAGAGTGCGGTTGCGATGATGTTCGATTTGGTGATTTCATCCGGCCGGAAGGCGAGCGTGCAGAGTTCGATGACGCAGATCAAAACCTTGCGGCCAGGTTTTGCCTTGGCTAGGTCGGCTGCAATGGCAAGGCCGGTGACGCCACCTGCGCAACCGAGCCCGAAGACGGGCACGCGCAGCACATCATCGCGAAAGCCCATCTCGTGCATGACGTGGGCTTCGATTGATGGCGTGGCGATGCCGGTGGAGGTAACGGTGACTATGACATCAATTTCGTTGGCGGTGATGCCTGACTCGGCGAGCGCTTCGCTGCTGGCCTGTTTGAACAGCATTTTCGCGCCGTTGAGGAATTGTTTTGTGCGCTCCGGCCAGCCGTTTTTCTGGTCGAACCAATCCGTGGGGCAAACCGAATAGCGGCGGTCGATGCCGGTGTTGGTGAAGACGGGCATCATGCTTTCAAACTTGTCGCCAAAGCGGGCAAAAATGCGGCCTGCCTGTTCCACTACGTTGGATGTATCGAGAATGTGCGGCGGCGAGGCTGTGGTGAGGCCCGAAAGTCTCGGGTGTTCGATGGTCATGTTTTGCCCTCTCATAATCAGCGAACTTCTATACAGCACTAGATGCTGATTTGCTCCAAATCGTTCGTGTGCTAGACTGCTCCAAAGGAGCTGGATGGCATGGATATTAATCACATTCTTTTGATAATTGGCATGTTTCTGGGCGCTGCGCTGTATTCGTCAGTGGGGCATGCAGGGGCTTCGGCCTATCTTGCCATGATGGCCTTGGCCAGTGTGCCGCAAGCTGTGATGCGGCCAACGGCGCTGGTTTTGAACATCATTGTGGCGACGCTGGTTTCGCTGCGCTTCAAGCTGGCCGGAGCTTTCAGGTTCCGGGTTTTGTGGCCGTTTCTGATTGGGGCACTGCCGTTCGCCTATCTTGGGGGGCGGGTCACTCTTCCTGGCCATTTTTACAAACCGATGGTGGGGGTGTTATTGCTTATTGCAGCGGGGCGGCTGTTGTGGCCCTCGGGAACTGCTGTTCAGCGCGAGACTCGTGATCCGCCACTCGTGCCTGCAATCTTGAGCGGGGCGTTGATTGGGCTGCTGTCGGGTTTGACCGGAACAGGGGGCGGGATTTTTCTGTCACCGATCATCTTGTTCATGGCGTGGGGTGAGACGCGGACAGTTTCCGGAGTGGCAGCTGTTTTTATCCTGTGTAATTCGATTGCGGGGTTGCTCGGGAATTTTTCAAGCGTTGGATCGCTGCCGGCAGAGTTGCCATATTACGTTTGCGCAGTTCTGGCAGGTGCTTTTGCAGGTTCTTATGTTGGCGCAATCAAGCTGCCACGCGAGCTAATTTTGAAGGCATTGGGGGCGGTGTTGACGATTGCGGGGATCAAGTTGGTGGCGTTCAGCTAGCCGCCCGTGACACTCATGTGGCGCGCTACTGCAGGCTTGTTGTGGCGGCGGTCGATGATGAAGTCGTGGCCTTTGGGCTTGCGGGAGATGGCTTCGGTGATGGCTGCATGGAGCAGCCCGTTGCCTTCGGAGGCGCGAAGGGGTTTGCGCAAGTCGGCTTCGTCGTTTTGGCCCAAGCACATGAACAGCTGGCCGGTGCAGGTGAGGCGGACGCGGTTACAGCTTTCGCAGAAGTTATGTGTAAGCGGCGTGATGAAGCCCATGCGTCCGCCGGTTTCCTTGATCCGCACATAACGCGCCGGACCGCCGGTTTTATAAGGAATGTCTTCGAGCGTGAACTGATCCATCAATTGCGCGCGCAGGACTGACAGCGGCAAGTATTGATCGGTGCGGTCTTCATCAATGTCGCCCATGGGCATGGTTTCGATGACAGTCAAATCCATGCCTTCGCCGTGGCTCCAGCGAATCATATCAGGTATTTCATGCTCGTTGACGCCTTTGAGCGCCACGGCATTGATTTTGATGGCAAGGCCTGCGGCTTGCGCGGCTTTGATGCCCTGCTTCACTTTGGCGAGATCGCCCCAGCGGGTTATTTGCTTGAACTTGGCGGGATCAAGGGTGTCGACAGATACGTTGATACGCTTGACCCCGTGTTGCGCCAATTCGGGGGCATATTTCGCAAGCTGGCTGCCATTGGTGGTGAAGGTGAGTTCCTCAAGCGCTCCGGATTTCAAGTGACGTGACAGGGATTCTACCAGCGTCATGATGCCCTTGCGCACCAGCGGTTCGCCGCCTGTCAGGCGGATTTTCCTGACACCTTGGTCGATGAAGGCGGAACAGACGCGATCCAGTTCCTCAAGCGAGAGGAGGTCCTTTTTTGGCAAGAACGTCATGTCCTCAGCCATGCAATATGTACACCGGAAGTCGCAACGATCAGTCACGGACACGCGCAAGTATGAAACGTGGCGACCGAAAGGGTCAATCAATGAAGCATGCGAGTCCATGGTGTGTTAATGTGGATGGCGTTGGAGCCTAAGTCAAGTTTGACGGTCGCTCTTGCCACATTAACGCCTCATAGTGTAGGAAGAAGCGGCAATAGTATTGACCAAATAGTGTTAAAGACTTCCCTAAAATTTGAAGCTGAAGTATTCTAATTCCTTAGGGCAAACGTGGCAATGGAATGCGGGGGAGGGTGGTGTTAACCATTGCGGTTGCTATCCTCTGGATAATGTTTAAGAATCTGTTAATAGACAGGGCGAAATGACAACTCTGACCGTAACGACATTAAGTGATTCCACTGGACATTCCGGCCTATCACTCCGCGATGCACTGACGCTGGCTAATTCCAGTTCTACTGGTGATGTCATCGTATTTCAGGCCGGATTGGCTGGAACAATTACATTGGAGCAGGGGCAACTCACCGTTGCGAATTCTGTCACCATCAGTGGTGACACCAACGGCGACAAACACGCTGACATCACCATTTCCGGAAATAGCGCGAACCGTATTTTTGATGTCACCGCTGGCACCAGCACATTTGATGCGCTGGTATTGAGAGATGGTGTTTCAACTGCTGGCGGGGCCATTCGTCTTAAACAAGGCGCGACATTGACTGTCGACCACAGCACGATAACGTCAAATCAGACTATAGATGCAGGTCCGGGAGACTGGTCTCGCGGTGGCGGGATTGACAGTTACGGTACGTTGACCCTCAAGAATACAACGGTTGAGCAAAATACTGCATATGATCACGGCGGCGGGGTTCATAACGGCGGGACATTCACGGCAATAAACAGCACGTTCAATGACAATTCCACCAGCGGCTTTGGAGGAGGGGTTCTCAGTGATGGCGTGTCTTTTAACGCCACAAACATTACCGTTAGCGGCAACACTGCGACCGTCGGCGGCGGCATCGTCAATGAAGCTACTTTTATTGCCAACAACATCACGGTCACCGGCAATTCCAGCGGGCCCTATGGCAGCGGAGTTTTCAATAGCGGACATTTGTTCGCAGTTCATAACAGCATCATCCTGGGCAATGGACCCGGGGGGATAAATGGTGAGCTCTTCGGCACAGTGAGTGCAACCGGCGTTAATATAATTGGTTCTGGTTCTGACACAAATTCTGGCGACGGGATCATCAATGCTTCTTCAGTCGAAGCCGTGTTTGGCAACTATAGCCTTGCCGACAATGGCGGACCTGTGCAGACGATCATGTTGGTGGCTGGATCAAATCCTGCTGTTGATGCGGCGTCCGGATCCGGTATTCCGGTGACGGATGCGCGCGGAGTATTTCGGACAGGTGTTGCTGATCTAGGTGCAGTTGAGCGCGTTAGCGTTGTGGTACTTGATCCAACGCCAGACCCTACTCCGGCCCCGCAACCTGATCCTCAACCCGACCCAACGCCGGCACCGACGCCCACACCTGTTCCTGAGCCATCTGCCCTGAATGTCGTCAAAGGGACGACACGTTTGGATGTACTTGATGGACTTGCTGGCAGAGATGCCATTTATGCCTATGCGGGACAGGACATTGTACGTGGTCACAGTGGCGACGACAGGTTACTGGGCGGCCTGGGAAATGACCGCCTCTATGGCGACTATGGCGATGACTCGGTCTTAGGTGGCTTAGGAAGTGACAGGGTGTCCGGCGGGGCCGGCAACGACAAACTTTACGGCCAGTCGGGTAATGACTTGCTCAATGGCGGGCTCGGTGACGACAGGTTGACGGGCGGGTATGGAAATGACCGATTCGCCTTCAGCAACCTGTGGTCCAAGGATACGATCACTGATTTTAATACGATTTATGACAGGATCTATCTCAATCACAATGTGTTTGCAGGCCTGCTCGAAGGCCGTTTGAATGAACCGGAGTTAGGTTTTGGGACTGCTGCCCAAGATGACCACGTGAGAATAACCTACAATTCAGCGACTGGCGACCTGTCATTTGATGAAGACGGAAGCGGCGCAATCGAAGCGGTGACGTTCGCTAAACTTGGCGTGGGTCTGTTTTTGACAGCGGATGACTTCTTCATTTACTGAGGTCGGCGGAATTTCCGCCAATGCAGTCGATTTGCTACAAGCTAACGGCAAGTCAGCATCAGTTTTTCAAGTCCGTGGAAATGGTAGGCATCGCGATACGTTGGCGTTGCCGCTATTTGCAGTCTTGGCAGGCGAGAAAACAGCAGCTGCAGGGCAATTTCCAATTCAACCCGCGCCAATGGTGCGCCTACGCAGAAATGGATGCCAGCACCAAAGCTGACATGCGGGTTGAAGCTTCTAGCCGGGTCAAATGTCGATGCGTGGGAGAAAAGGGCGGGGTCGCGATTGGCGGCGCCCAACATTAGGCCCACGATTTCACCTTTCTTGAGTTTTAAGCCGTTGTATTCGAGATCTTCCAGTGCATAGCGCGTAAACATGTGCAGCGGCGCGTCGTAGCGCAGTGTCTCTTCAACTGCGGTGCGGGTTATTCCAGACGCATTGTTTTCCAGGAGCGTTTTGACGGCGTTGCCAATTGCATGAACGGTGGCTTCGTGACCTGCATTGAGGAGCAGAATGGCAGTTGTGATGAGCTCATCTTCGCTGAGTTTGCCAGCTTCGGTTTCCGCCCGGATCAATCCAGAAAGCAAATCACCGCCAAGGCATTTACGGCGTTCGCGGATCAAGGCACGCATGTAACCTGAAAATGCAATTACGGCTACAACTGCGTTGTCTTCTACCTCGCGATTCCGCCTCGCCATGTACATTGCCACGTGATCGTGCGACCAGGCGAGGAACTGGTCTTTCATTTCCACTGGAACACCTAGCAATTCACAGATGACGACAACAGGAATTGGTGTAGCAAAGCTTGGGAGGAGATCGAATTCCCGTCCAGATTCAAGATTGTCAATCAAGGTATTGCACAAGCTGACTATTCCTGGTTTGAGCAAATCGACCTGACGCGAGAGGAAAGCGCGATTTACAAGGCCACGCAGACGAGTGTGGATGGGTGGTTCGAGGTCGAGCAGCGAATGTTGTTCGTGTTCTGCGAATGGCTTTATGTGATCCGGAACTGCTGGCCAACCCAATTCCTCACGTGACGCAAGGTGAAGAACCTGTCGGCCAAAGCGGCGATCACGGAGAAGGGCGTTGACGTCCTCATGATTGACGAAACACCAATGTCCATATTGCTCCCATTTGAAAACGGGGCATTGTGCGCGGATGGTCTCGTAGGCCGGATAAGGATTCTGCACGAATTGCGCAGAACGCGGGTCGAGGTCGACGGAACGGGTGTTGGCATTGATCTTCATGGCGTGTAGGACGGTTTTTTCAGGATTCTCGCCCCAATGCAAACCACTCGCCCGGCAGAGTTCATCGCGCTCGTCGCCTTTTTGACTGCACTTGTAGCGATGTCGATTGACACCATGCTGCCAGCGATAGGGCATATGGCCTCTGAACTTGGCGCAAACCATCCCAACGACCGGCAACTGATCATCATCGGCTTCTTTGCCGGGCAGATGTTGGGTATCCCGGTGTTCGGGCCCGTTTCGGACTCAATCGGGCGAAAACCAGCCATTTTCATTGGACTTGTGCTCTATATCATTGGTGCATTGATGTGCATGGTTTCGGGAAGCTTCGCGACACTGATCGCTGGCCGCGTGATTCAGGGCATCGGTGCATCGTCGCCGCGCATTGTATCAATGGCGATGGTTCGTGATGGTGCAAAAGGTGCGGACATGGCGCGGATCATGTCGTTTGTCATGTCGGTCTTCATGCTGGTGCCGATCCTGGCACCTTCCGTGGGGCAACTGGTTCTATATGTCGCCACCTGGCGTTACATATTCGGGGGATTGGTCGTTGCCGCAATTCTGGCAGGCCTGTGGCTGGCCATTCGTCAGCCAGAAACACTGACTGAAGAAAACCGCCAGCCCTTTTCTCTTGCCAATCTCTTCTGGAGCGCTGCGGAAGTTGTGCGGAATCCAGTCTGCCTCGGATACACAATTGCGACTGGTTTCGTATTTGGTGTCTTCGTGGCCTATCTCGGCGTCTGCCAGCAGATTTTCGCCGAACAGTACAAACAAGGCGACACATTTGCCCTGTGGTTCGGTTCTTTTGCAGTCTTTATCGCACTCGCCATGATCACCAACGGCAAGCTTGTCGGCAAGCTGGGCATGCGAAATCTGTCGCAAAAGGCCATGTTCGCCTATGTCGGTGTCTGGATCGCAATCCTGATTGCCTGCCTGCTGACCGCAGGCCAGCCGCCACTGCTGCTTCTGGCCGCGTTCTTTGTTGTGTGGTTCTTCTCCGCTGGCTTCACCTTTGGCAATTTCAACGCCATGGCAATGGAACCCATGGGCCACATAGCAGGAATGGCGGCGGCAGTTTCCGGCACAATCTCGCAATTCATGGCGATTGTGCTCGGGGGCTTTGCTGGTCGCTATTACGACGGCACACTGACGCCGCTTGCCGCATTTTTTGCCTTGTTTTCGATTTGTGCACTGGTTTTTGTGGAGTGGGCCGAAATGGGCCGCCGCAGCATGGCGAAGTCTGCCACTTGATCGCCACAAGGTTCAGTTGATAACTGGGGCATGGCCAAAGGTTACTCCCTCTTTACGATTCTCAAGCACGCGCTGCGCCCTGATGACCCGTGGCCGCAAGCCTGGGAAAAGCCCGAGCTGAAGTCATCTTATGATGTGGTGATCATCGGGGGCGGCGGGCATGGATTGGCAACGGCCTATTATCTGGCGAAAAATCAAGGCATCAAGAATGTCGCTGTGCTGGAACGCAGCCACATCGGCTCAGGAAACGTGGGGCGCAACACCACGCTGATCCGCTCCAATTATGTCATTAACGGCAACACGCAGTTTTTTGAATTTTCGATGAAGCTGTGGGAAGGCCTTTCACATGAGTTGAACTATAACTGCATGGTGTCGCAGCGTGGGCAGATTGTGCTTGCAGTATCGCCTGGTCAGATGGACGTGTTTGCACGGCGCGGCAACATCATGCGACTCAATGGCATCGATGCGGAATTGCTGGACAGGGGCGAAGTGGTGAAACTTCTGCCCTATCTCGATTATTCAACAGATGCGCGCTGGCCCATCTGGGGGGCACTCCACCAGCCGCGCGCCGGAACTGTACGCCACGACGCCGTGGCCTGGGGTTATGCGCGGGCGGCGTCTCAACTCGGCGTGCACGTCATCGAGAATTGCGAAGTCACCGGCATGGCGATCGACAATGGCAAAATTACGGGGGTTGATACATCACGCGGCCGCGTCAATGCTGGAAAAGTAGGTGTTGCCGTTGCGGGCCATTCTTCCCAGGTGATGAAGATGGCTGGCTTGAAATTGCCGGTTGAGAGCCATGTCCTGCAAGCCTTCGTCACCGAACCTGTGAAACCCATGGTGCATCATGTCGTGTCCTGGGGGGCCGAGCTTTTCTATCTCTCGCAATCCGACAAAGGCGGCCTCGTCTTCGGCGGCCACATCGACGGCTTCAACACCTACACGCAACGCGGACAGTTCTTCAAACAAAAAGAGGTGATGGAGTGCGCCGTCAACCTGATGCCCTTCATGTCGCGCATGCGATTGCTGCGGCAATGGGGCGGCATTCAGGACATGACACCCGATGGCTCGCCCTTCATTTGCAGGACGCCTGTTGAAAATCTCTACCTCAATGGCGGCTGGTGCTATCAAGGCTTCAAGGCGACGCCCGCGAGCGGTTGGACATTTGCACATACTATTGCCAACGACGAAGAACATGAACTCAACCGCTGCTATGCTCTCAACCGTTTTGAAACAGGCCGCGAAATGGACGACTACGGCATCGGCAACTGGACCTACAAGCAATGAACATCCCGTGTCCCCATTGCGGTGAAAGAGATGTCAGCGAATTCCGTTATGGCGGGGATGCATCCAAGGCGCGGCCGAAGCACGGGACCGGCGATGCCAAGATCTGGCGTGACTATTACTTCCTGTTCGACAATCCAAAAGGTCCGCACACTGAATATTGGCAGCATGTATCGGGCTGCAGGCAATGGTTCGCTGTGAAGCGCGACGCGGCAAAGAATGAGTTTTTGCCATGACGCTCTTCAAGCGCCTCGCGTCCGGCGGATTGGTCGACCGCAGAAAAATTCTCAACTTCAGTTTTGACCACGCAAAATTACAGGGTTACGAGGGCGATACGCTGGCTTCAGCGCTGCTTGCCAATGACAGAACTGTCATCGGGCGGAGCTTCAAGTATCACCGGAAGCGTGGCATCATGAGTGCAGGGACCGAAGAACCCAATGCGCTGTTTACAATCGGCGAGAAGGGGCGCAGCGAACCGAATATCGCTGGAACAACTTTGGAATTGTACGAGGGCCTCAAGGCAAAATCGCAGAATGCATGGCCGTCGCTGAACTACGACGTGATGGGGATCAATCAGTTCCTGGCGCCGGTTTTTGGAACTGGATTCTACTACAAGACGTTCATTGGGCCTTCGAAGAAGTCGTGGATGTTTTATGAACCGTTCATTCGCAGAGCGGCGGGGCTCGGCAAGAGCGGCCATGATGCGGATACTGCGCGTTATGAAACGCGCCACATGTTCTGCGATGTGTTGGTGGTTGGATCAGGGCCAGCAGGACTCAGCGCAGCCATGTCAGCGGCACGGAGCGGATTGCGCGTGGTTCTGGCAGAACAAGACTTCGAACTTGGCGGAACGATTTTGTCACAAGGCGATGACATAACGCTGCAATGGCGCGACCGCATCTTGAAAGACCTTGAACAACATCACGAAGCGCGGGTTTTGAAGCGCGCCACCGTTCAGGCCATTCATGATCACAATCACGTTGTCATCGCGCAAAAGAACAGAGTGGGCATGGTCCTCGAAATGCTCCGTGCAAAGACAATCATATTCGCCACTGGCTCCACTGAGCGCCCATTGGTGTTCCCGGACAATGACCTTCCGGGCGTAATGCTTGCTTCGGCATTACGCACTTATGCCAATCGCTACGCTGTTGCACCTGGCAGCGGGGTCGTGGTCACCACCAACAATGACAGTGCCTATCTGTCGGCTTTTGACTTAACGCGGGCCGGGATCGCCGTGACAGTGGCTGACGCCCGCAAATCGCTCCCGGCAGATGTGTTGGCACGCGCCGCCCAAAATGGCATTGCGATTTTTCCAAACAGTGGCATCAGCAGCGTGGTTCGCAGCAGGACCTTGCAAGTTACGCTTTCGGGCCCGCACAAAGCAGTGATTGATTGCGACGTTCTCGCCATGTCAGGCGGTTGGTCACCCAATGTGCAGCTGACTTCGCATGGCGGAGTCAAACCAATTTATCGCGACGACATTTCGGCATTTGTCCCCGGCATCATGCCAAAGACGCATTTTCCGGCCGGAGCTGTCGTTGGAACCTTCGGGACGCTGGGCGCAATTGCCGATGGAGAAAAAGCTGCACGGGCGGCGATTTGTTTGCTTGGTGCGCAGCCGCCGACCAAGGAACTTGAACGCCCCGGCGTTGCGCCGGACAAAGCCTATTCGATATTGGCTGTGTGGCCGTCTACTGCAAAAGGCTACGAAGGCGGCGCGTTTGTGGATTTCCAGAATGACGTGACTGCGAAAGACGTGAAGTCAGCGCATGAGGAAGGCTTCCACAGCGTGGAGCACATGAAGCGCTACACCACGCTGGGCATGGGCACTGATCAAGGCAAGACATCCAACATCAATGCTTTGGCCATGATGGCGGATTTGCGCGGGATGACGATCAATGACGTCGGCACGACAACATTCCGTCCCCCCTTTTCGCCGCTCACGATTGGCGCAATTGCGGGGCGGAGCTTGGGGAAACATTTCCGGCCAATCCGCCGTTCGCCATTGCATCAGTGGCATGAACGGAATGGCGGCGTATTTATTGAGGCCGGGCTGTGGCATCGCGCGTGGTATTACAAATGGGCGGGCGGTGCGCCAGAGACGGCCTACATCAAGGAAATGGAATTGGTGCGGCGTGGTGTCGGAATTTCCGATGTCTCGACGCTTGGCAAGATTGATGTGCAAGGCCCGGATGCAGCGGAGTTTCTCAACCGGATTTATGTCAATGGATTCGCCAAGTTGCCGGTGGGCAAGGCGCGTTATGGCGTGATGCTGAATGACGATGGCGTGGTGCTGGATGATGGCACGACGTCGCGCATCGGCCAGAACCACTATTACATGACCACAACCACCGCGCAGGCAGGCGAAGTCATGTCGTGGCTGGAACATCTGTTGCAATGCCACTGGACGGATTTGAAAGTGCATGTGGCGTCGCTCACCGATGAGTGGGGCGGCATGGCTGTGTCTGGCCCGAAATCGCGCGAGGCGTTGCAACTGGCATTTCCCGATACGGATGTGTCGAATGAGGCGCTGCCTTACATGGGTGTCAAAGACGTTCAGTTTGAAGGTTTGACAGTGCGGCTGATGCGATTGTCCTTCTCGGGTGAACTGGCTTACGAAGTGCATGTGAGTGCTGACTACACGCAGTCCCTGTGGGAACACATCATGCGCACCGCCGGACCACTCGGCATCAAGCCTTATGGGCTCGAAGCGCTGGCGTCGCTGCGCATTGAAAAAGGTCATGTGGCGGGATTGGAACTCGACCATCGCAACACGCTGGATGATCTGGGGCTTGGCAAGATGGCATCGAAGGACAAGCCCTACATCGGCAAGGAACTGCGCTTCCGCGAAGAATACCAGAAGCCAGAACGTTGGTCACTCGTCGGCCTTGAACTGATGGAGCCAGAGAAGAAGTTGCGCGGCGGTTCGATCCTGTTTGCAGCAACAGATGAAATCAAAGGCCATGGGCGCGGCTACATCACGTCAGTGACGTGGTCCACGGAACTGCAGAAATTCATTGCGCTCGGACTCTACAATGGTGGACTGAAACATGAAGGCGAGGAAATCATCGCCGCATTTCCCTTGAAGGGCGAGCAGGTGAAACTCAAAATCGTCTCGCCCCACTTCATCGACAAGGAAGGAGCGCGGCTCCATGCTTGAGCGTGTTTCAGCTTTGGCCGGTATTGCGCCATTCGATGTAGAAGGCGTTGCCATTGCAGAAACACCGGACTTTGCGATCCATGAAGTTTGGATAGGAAACGGTGCCGAGGATTTTGAGAGTACGTTCCTCGCGGCAACGAAGGTCATCATGCCGAAACAAGGTGTTGTGACTCTGAAGATAGCTCCAAATAAGTACTGGTGCATCTCAAAAGCTACCAACAGCGGATTAGAAATTCACGGCCTGACAGGCCAGTTGTCTGCAGCAGTGACATTTCTGGGATCGTCCCGAACCCGCATTCTTGTCAGTGGAAGCCGGTCGCGCGAAGTTCTCGCGAAGTGCGCAGCAATCGATTTCCATCCCAAGGTCTTCACCCCGGGCAAATTCGTGATGACGGGCATTCATCACATGCCTGTCTTGATTCAATGCGTGGAACCTGACAATTTTCATGTTTACAGTTTGCGCACCTTTGCGCTTTCACTGTGGGAGGTACTGGTTGATGCAGGACATTCTTGATCTTGATCGCTATCCGCTTGACAAGCCGGGAACGGCGAAATGGCAGGATCTGGTTGATCGTTGCAAGGCTGACCTCGCCCGTGAAGGCATGTTCAATCTCGATGACCTTGTGCGCTCAGAGGCGCTTAAGCGGTGCCTGGATGAGGTGAAGCCCGTCATCAACACGCTGTCGTTTACGCACACGCGCGAACACAATATCTATTTCTTGAAAACAATACCGGGTCTTGCCGAAGATCATCCGGCACTGACGAAAACCAAGACGATCAACCACACGGTCTGTGCGGACCAGATTCCGCAGAGCATCGTCATGCATATTTATGAGTGGGCGCCAGTGATTGTGTTTCTCGCCGCGACCATGGACAAGTCTGCGCTTTATCCGATGCGCGACTGGCTGGCGCGCGCCAATGTGATGACCTATCGCGACGGCGAAGCGCTGAATTGGCATTTCGACCGCAGCGAGTTCACGACGACATTGCTGCTGCAGTCACCGGACAAGGGCGGCGAATTTGTCTATCGCTCAGACCTGCGCACGGCGGATGATCCGAATTACGATGGCGTGGCGAAGCTGTTGCGTGGGCAGGACCCGGATGTGAAAACCATGAATGTTTCACCTGGTACACTCAACGTCTTCCGCGGCCGCAACACGGCCCACAAGGTCAATACTGTCGAGGGTCCGCGCGACCGGATCATTTCGGTGTTCACCTATTACGACAAACCCGGCGTGATGTTCACGCGCGAGGAACAGTTGGGGTTTTATGGCAGGACAAGTTGAGTGCAATGACAACTCAAACAATCGTCATGGCCCGCTTCAGGCGGGCCACCCACTCATTGCCGCCCATGGGTGGCCCGCCTGAAGCGGGCCATGACGGATATTGTTATTTCTACGAACTGACCACGGCCTGAACCTTCGCCACATCGGCGGGTGTTCCGCCCGTCAATGACACAAGTTCATCCCACGTCAGCTTGAACACTGCATTGGGCGTTCCTGCCGCCGCCCAGATCACATCGAATTTCCGCAAGTCTTGATCCAGCACGATGATGGGTTGTACCGTGTGACCGACTGGTGGAACGCCACCCGGGGCGACACCAGCATGCTTCATCACAAATTCAGCGTCCGCTGACTTCACCTTCTCGCCCAACACCGCGCTGACCTTCTTTTCGTCCACACGATTGGTACCGGATGCGATCACCAAAACGTGCTTCTGTTCCTTCACGGTTTTGAACACGATAGACTTTGCAATCTGCCCCACCTCACAACCAACCGCAGCGGCGGCATCGGCGGAGGTTTTGGTGCTTTGCTCGAACTCGACGACGCAGAAGGCACCACCGAGAATGGATTGGACGTGGAGGGCATCGGGGTGGGTGGAGGGTTTCAAATGTTTCCGTTCATTGAATCGAGAGAAGCCAGCATTGCGGACTTCAGCCGGTCTATATCCGATGTCATCGCCTCCCAGAGGATATTGGGGTCAACTCTAAAATACTGATGCCGTGTTACGTTTCCAAGTCCTGAACCGCCCCGGGATTGCCGGAGGCTCCAATTCTTGAGAAGAAGGAGCCATCATGAACAATACAACAACCCCAAAGAAACGTCCGAACTATGCGCCTGAGGTCCGCCAACGTGCGGTTCGCATGGTGCTGGATCACCAATGTGATTACCCGTCGCGCTGGGCGACGATAGATTCCGTTGCCAAAAAGATCGGTTGTGCACCGCAGTCGCTTCACGAATGGGTGAGGAAGACCGAGGTGGACAGTGGCAAACGCGCTGGTGTTCCGAGCGACATGGCCGAGAAGATGAAGGCCTTGGAACGCGAGAACCGAGAACTGCGCCAGGCCAATGAGATCCTGCGCAAAGCGTCAGCTTATTTTGCCCAGGCGGAGCTCGACCGCCCGTTCAAGAGATGATCAGCTTCATTGATGATCATCGTGGAGACCATGGGGTCGAGCCGATCTGCAAGGTACTGCCGATCGCCCCTTCCACCTATCACGATCATGTGGCCAAGCGTGCTGATCCGGAAAAACTTTCGGTTCGGGCAAGGCGCGACATGGCTTTGAAGCCTGAGATCACACGTGTCTTCGAGGACAACTTTGCGGTCTATGGGGTTCGCAAAGTCTGGCGACAATTGAAGCGCGATAACCTTGATGTGGCCCGCTGTACAGTCGAGAGGCTTATGAAAGAGATGGGATTACGGGGCGTTATTCGCGGCAAGCCGATACGCACCACCTTCAGTGATAAAGCAGCAGCTTGCCCGCTTGATCACGTCAATCGTCAGTTCCATGCGCCAGCCCCCAACAGGCTGTGGGTGTCGGACTTCACCTATGTCTCGACTTGGGGAGGGATGATCTATGTCGCCTTCGTCATCGATGTTTATGCCCGCTACATCGTGGGCTGGCGGGTGAGCAGAACCGCCCATGCCGGCTTTGTGCTGGATGCCCTGGAACAGGCCATTCATGACCGAAGGCCCATGAACAAAGGGGGCCTCATTCATCACTCTGACCGCGGTAGCCAATACCTCTCCATCAAATACACTGAACGATTGGCAGAAGCGGGGATCGAACCTTCGGTTGGCAGCGTTGGTGACAGTTATGACAACGCGTTAGCCGAAACCATCAACGGCCTCTACAAAGCCGAAGTGATCCACAGAAGAGGGCCTTGGCGCTCGTTCGAAGCTGTTGAGTTTGCAACACTGGAATGGGTCGACTGGTTCAACAACAGACGCCTGCTGGAACCCATCGGCAATATCCCGCCTGCCGAGGCCGAAGAAAACTACTACGCAGCAACCGCAGCCATGGACAACGTCCCCATGGCCGCATAACTTAAACCAACAAGCCTCCGGCAATCCCGGGGCGGTTCATCCCTTGATCTTAGCCCACTCGATTTCATGATCGGATGTGAGCAACTCGGGTGGAATGTTACGAATCGCCTCGGAAATGTTTTGTAGGGAATACGCTGCAGCACGCACTTTGACAGGATCGTTCGCAAACGCCTCCAAGTCATTTTCCTTGCGCAACCTGTTGAGAATTTCAATCTCTTCAAGTACGTGCAGAATTCGCAGAGTGGGGTCCTTAACCATCAAAACACGCGGACTGCGTCGACTTCCACCTGTGGGCGAATGGACTCGTCAAGACTCAGCCGCGTGCCAAGGTGCACTGGGATACCAAGTTCATTCTCGAACTTGAGTCGCGCTTGTAGCAAATCGAAATACGACGGGACTTTGCTATCAGAAGCGTAGTCCACAAAGAGATCCAGATCGCTTTCGGGTTTGTTGTCTCCCCGAGCTCTTGAACCAAACATATAGAGCGCGGTGACGCCACTTAGCTTCAACTCGTCCGCGAATTGCTCTAACTCCATTTTGATTTGATCACGGGTCATTCGCGTAAATTAGCATAACCATCGTCTCAGATCAAATGACGCTCACCCCCGCATCCTCTTGCCTTCCGGATCAAACAGTGGCTCGGTGATCACGCGGGCTTTTCGCATCTCTCCGATGAGTTCGATTTCGAATTCTCCGGCGTCAATCAATTCCTTCGGGATGTAGCCTTGCGCCAGTGACTTGTCGACGTAGTGCGCATAGCCACCACTCGTCACCCAGCCAACGACCTTCCCCTTGTGCCAGATTGGTTCATCGCCCAGTACATCGGCATCATCAGCATCGACAATCATGGAGACGCGGCGCAATGTTCCACCGGATGCCTTTTCAGCGGCTGCAGCTTCGCGGCCGATGAAATCATTTTTCGTAAGATCAATAAAGCGGTCCATGCCCGCTTCAAAGCCGCCATAGATGGGGCGCAGTTCGCGATACCAGGTGGGGAAGTTTTTCTCGAGGCGCATGGTGAGAAGTGCCCGCATGCCGAAAAGTACAATGTCATGCGCCTTACCCGCTTTCATGATCTCGTCAAAGAGACGGCGCTGATATTCGGGCTTCACCCAGATTTCATAGCCGAGATCGCCAGTATAAGTGACGCGGTTGATGAGGGCCGTGCAATGCGCCACGTCCATTTGGCGATGATCCATGAACTTGAAGGCGGCATTGGACACGTCTTCATCCGTCATCGCCTGCAACACGTCACGTGACTTCGGTCCGGCAATTGACAAACCAACAAGTCCCATGTCGAAGCGGTGAATATGCACGCTGCCGTCGGTTGGAAGATGCTGCTCGAACCAGCGCATGTGGTATTTCTGCGCCTGGCTTGAACCCCACATGTAGAAGAGATCATCCTTTGCTTTGGCGATGGTGAAGTCACCAATCAGTTTGCCCTGTGGGTTGAGCATGGGTGTCAGGATGATGCGACCGGTTTTCGGCATCTTGTTGGTCATCATCCGTGACAGGAACGCTTCGGCCCCCGATCCGATGAATGCGTATTTCGCGAAATTCGCGATTTCGGTGACACCAACTCCATTGCGCGTGCCCAGCACCTCTGCTTTCACGTGTTTGAAATCATTGGAGCGCCGGAAGGACACGATGTCCCTCGGTTCAACACCTTTTGGCGCAAACCATAGTGGCGTTTCCAGCCCCCATGAATCACCCATCACTGCACCGTGTGCGATCATCACATCATACAAGGAGGTTGTTTGCTGGGGGCGTGCTGCGGGGAATTCCTCATTGGGGAAGCGGATGGAGAAACGCTTGGAATAGTTCTCACGGACTTTTTCATTCGTATAACTGCGCGTTGCCCACTCTCCGAAGCGCGACACATCCATGCCCCACACATCAAAGCCGGGATCGCCATTGACCATCCATTGTGACAACGCCAAACCAACGCCACCGCCCTGCGAGAAGCCCGCCATCACGCCGCATGCGCACCAGAAATTCCGCACACCTTGCACTGGCCCCACCAGTGGATTGCCGTCAGGCGTGAAGGTGAAGGGACCATTGATCACCTTCTTGATTCCGGCCTTGGCCAGCACCGGGAAATGTTTGTAACCAAGTTCGAGGTTCGGCGAAATGCGATCAAGGTCGGGTTGCAAAAGTTCGCGGCCAAATTCCCACGGCGTTTGCTTCGGCTGCCAAGGCCTGCAATCCTGTTCATACGTGCCGAGCACCAATCCGCTGCGCTCCTGGCGCATGTAGATTTCAGATTTGAAGTCGATGATGTGCGTGACTTCCTTGCCATTCTCTTTGTTGAAGGCAGCAACTTCGGGAATGTCCTCGGTGACGAGATACATGTGTTCCATGGCCAGCACGGGCAATTCGATGCCCACCATGCGGCCCACTTCGCGCGCCCACAGGCCGCCGCAATTCACCACATGCTCTGCGTGAATGTTGCCCCGTTCGCCATTGGTGTCGGTGATCACGTCCCACGAGTGATCCTTGCGTTGCTTCAATTCTTGAACGCGGGTGCCCTGATAAATCTCAGCACCTCCGATGCGTGCCGACTTCGCATAGGCATGCGTTGTACCTTCCGGATCCAGATTGCCATCCGCTGCATCCAGCATGGCACCATAGAAATATTTTTCCTCGAACAGCGGATTGAGCTTCTTGGCATCCGACAGCGTCAGCAGCTCGCATTCCAGATTGAGATACCGCGCCCGTGCGTGCGCCATCTTCAACCAGTCCATGCGCTCTTTCGTATCAGCGAGGATCAAGCCGCCGGACCGATGCAATCCACAGGCCTGGCCGGAAATTTTTTCCAACTCATCATAAAGTCCAATTGTGTAACCCTGCAGCTTCGCCACGTTGGGATCACCATTCAGCGTGTGAAACCCGCCAGCAGCATGCCAAGTGGATCCAGATGTGAGAATGTCGCGTTCCACCAGCACCACATCCTTCCACCCCGCCTTGGTGAGATGATACAGAACCGAGCAGCCAACCACGCCGCCTCCGATGACAACAACGCGTGTAGATGATTTCATGAAGTTCCCCTGAAATTCGATGGCTTGACGTTACCCGTATGCGCCGCGTCCTGCAACGCCATCTGGCCCTCGCACGGAGCGCAAAAATTTCATCTCGGGGTGTGATTGCAGTCGAATGGGATCAGTTCTGGCTTCACCATTAAGTGTCACGGCAAGTCGCGAATCCATTCGCCATGAATCTTGTCATCCTGTCCAACAACAAAGCTCCATTCGACCGAACCACTCTCGAACGCAACGCGATAGACATCCCAACCTTGCGAGTTTACGCCTTCGAATGTGATGGCCTTCAGTCCGCCCAATGCCAATAGCATTTTTCGGATTCCCGGAACCTGGGGTTCGGCAATCACTCGAAACTCCTCATGCTTCGACGACCAGTCAATCGTGTCAGCGATCGTGCCGGCCACAACCTTCTTGATGATGTCAGCACTCCCGGCAAACGCTTCCTTGTTGCGGATACGGGCCGCAAGCTGGTCTTCTCGCGACTTCGCTTCTGCTGGCGAAATGCGTTTGGCTGTTTTTTCCAGCCCATCCTGATGGTGCACGAGGCCCGTCACATCTCCATTCGCGTCGCGGACAAATGTCAACTGTGCAGGGACTAGCCTCAGGAAGAACTGGTCCTTTCCTTCTGGAAAAATGTCGATTGGCTGCTGCCCCGTCAATTGTGTGGTCAGGCCACCTTCTACGTACTGAATCTTATTGATGACATGTTCGTTCAATTCATAGTGGCCGGCATAGGTTTTGAGTTGAGATTCATTCTGTTTGATCTCTGTCCGCGGCCGTGCCTGCTCGTAACGCTTCCAGGCAACGGATTTTGCAGTGAGCTGTGCCATAGATATCTCCCTTGCGAGTTGAACGAGATAAGTGACATCTGGAATACCGTCTGCCGCCATTTTGGTCTTGAGCGCTTCGATGAGGGCAAAGCCGCGATCAGCGCTGTCGCGCATTTTCAAAAGCGAGGCTTGTTGAAGATCGAGCACTGCACCAATATTAGCGTCTTTCCCCGCAAGCAATTCTGCGATCTGTGCCAGCGGGATACCGAATGATTTGAGCGTGATGATTTCGCTCAGCCGTTCAAGCTCTTTCGGGCCATACAGTCGCCAGTTCTTTCCCGTGCGGCGAGGACATATGAGCCCGCGCCGCTCGTAAAGTCGCAATGCCCGGATAGTGAGGCCGGTGCGTGACGCACATTCGGCCGATGACAACCAGTTCTCGCAGGAAGGTGTTTGGTCCATGACGGACCAAATAAGGTATGACCCTAGGTCCGGCGCAAGAGAAATTTTTTGAACGCAATACTCGGTAAGGCAGCTACTTGTCTTCGGTCACTTCCACATTTCGTCCCGGCGTCTTGAACCGCACACCATCCTTCTGAACTACCGTGATCGTGATGTGTCCCGTCTTGCTCATATTCGTATCATGCACCATACCGGATTTTCCAGCATGCGTCCCTGTCACTACCACGCAGTGATCGCCCACTTTCACGCCGCCACCCCGAAGAAATACCCAACGCCCGCCGTGATGGCCATGGCGATGGCGCCCCAGAATGTGACGCGGATGGTGGCTTTCATCATGGGAGCGCCGCCTGCTTTTGCCCCCATGGCGCCAAGAATGGCAAGAAACACCAGGGTGCTCAGCACGATTGCCCAGATTGTGTAAGTGGCAGGACCAAGCAGCGCCACCAGCAAGGGAAGTGCGGCACCCACAGCAAATGTCAGCGCAGATGTGAATGCCGCCTGCAGCGGGTTTGCGGCGGTCAGATCGGAAATGCCAAGTTCCTCGCGGGCATGGGCCTTGAGGGCATCTGATGCGGTGAGTTCCTTGGCGACAGTCATGGCAGTGGCGGATGACACACCGCGCTGCTCGTAAATTTTCGCGAGCTCCCGCAATTCGAAATCATGTTGCTCGGCAAGTTCCTTGCGCTCGCGGTCCAGATCGGCATTTTCGGTGTCGGATTGCGAGCTGACGGAAACATATTCGCCCGCCGCCATCGACATGGCACCCGCTGCGAGACCTGCGGCACCAGCCAACATGATTGCACTATTCGACGCATTGGCGCTGGCCACACCAAGGATGAGACTGGCGGTGGAAACCAACCCGTCATTTGCGCCAAGCACGGCCGCGCGCAGCCAGCCAACGCGGTGGGAAGAATGGGATTCGGGGTGAAGTCTGCTCATTACTCCAATCTAGCCCCGGCGGCGACGAAGTGCAAAGCGGTGCATCACACCTTAAGAATTCTTCATTCAAGATTTGGCGCGGATTGGTTGGCGCAGAATGGTCTTCAGCTTCGCGGCAGGAGTGCGGCGTGGATCACTAAGATAGATCTCATGATGTTTTCCGTTGAATGTGAGATTTTCATCGGGCATCAGTTGATCGTGAAGCTGGGCAAGAATTGGCCCTTCATCATCGTAACTTCCGATGTGCAGTGTTTGCAGGCATTCGCCCTCGTTCAGGCTTGCGAGCCGCAATGTTTCGAGCGGCGCATTCATCTTAATGCGTGTCTTGGCGACGGCAGCTTCATAGATCTTTTTGTCTATGAAGTCCGGTGAAAAGATCATCATGGTCCAGCGCCAAACATTTTTCCTTCGCGCCACGAAGTCGGCGGGGTTTTCTGCCCAGCTGGTGCCACGTAGAGAGTTTTCATTGCCCTCTTGAAATCGATCTTTTCCATTGGTTGCTCCTGCGCACGAACATGTTATCCATCTTGGCGAGCAATTTCAAAAAGCAAAAGCCCCGTGCTTGCAGACACGGGGCTTTTGAATTTCGGAAAGAAAGAAGCTTAGATTGCTTCCTTGACTTCCTTGGCAGCGCGGAAGGCGAGCTTCTTTGATGCCTTGATCTTGATCTGCTCTCCGGTCGCTGGGTTGCGGCCGAGGCGGGCAGGACGCTTCCTGACCTGGAAAATTCCGAGGCCGGTGACGCGGACCTTGTTGCCCTTCTTGAGGTGCTTCACGGTGAGGTCAACGAATGCGCCGAGAACATCGGTCATCGCCTTCTTTGACATCTCATGCTTCTCGGCCAGTTCAGCCGAAATCTTGGAGAGAGGGATTGTTACGATTTTTTCGTCAGCCATGTTGGTCTCCTGTTGGTTGGTGGCGAATCAAGAATGAACATTTGGTTACCGAGATTCGGGCGGCGTGAAAACCCTTATTTTTCGGGCCTATTTCGATTCGCGATGCGTAAAAGCCTTGAGAATGTGGAGTTAACGCTTTGTTAATACCTAAGGCGCCAAATTTTCTGTTGTAAATCAGATAATTATGTAGCGCCTATAGGCGACATGGCCGTGGAAAAATCGGAGATTACCTGGCAAAATCGGCGTGGTTTTTAAGAGTTAACGGCCCGATTTTGTGCTTGGCGGCAAAGCGATTGAGGTTCTCGCGGCGGGCACTTGTGTTGTTTTCGCCTGACATATTGGTTGCGTGAATGCGGATATTCACAGCATCATGTTCATCGTGAAGCAGGTGAAATCCGGCACGGGCAACGCGCAAGTACCAGTCCCAATCCCAGTAGTAGGGCAGGTTCTCGTCGAAGCTTCCGAGCATTTCGTGAATGCCGCGGCGATAGCAGACGGCTGAAATGAGGATGGTGTTGTCGCGTTCCAACGAGTCAGCTGTAGCGTTGCGGGCAAAGCGGCGCGGACTTTCCTCATCTGGGAACTCCATGATGCCATCGGCGAAAATTAAGTCGGCTGTTGATTGCAGGAGATGTGCCGCACGCGACAAGCATAATGCGTCGATCCAGGTGTCGTCATCGTCGAGGAAAGCGATGAAGTCGCCTTTGGCTTTGGCGATGCCATTGTTGCGCGCAGGCACGTGACCCATTTTCTTGTTGTCTATAATGATTATGCGCGGGTCAGGGAATGATGGCAGAGGCGCGTTGCCATCATTCACGACAAGGAGTTCGAAGTCCGTGAGTGATTGCGCCAACACACTCGCAACAGCTTCACGCAGGAATGGTTCGCGATTGCGCGTGGGGATGATGACGGTGAAGAGCGGCATGATGGTCTTATGCCGTCTGCAATAGACGGAATCAGCGCTTCAGCCAACCGAGATTCGGATGTGGAATGGGTTCTTTTGGCGTCAGGAAATAGCGGCGAAAAATCTCGCCATACCCATGCATCAGATAGCCGTTGTTCTTGCGGATCAGAACTTCGCGTTCGGCACGGTAATATTCCGGCAGTTTGTACCAGGCGATGGACGGCCGCATGTGGTGGGCGACATGCAGATTATTATTGAGGAAGAGCAGTGACCAGAAGGGCGATGCTTCCACAATGATGGTGCGTTCGCCCACATTCTCAACGGCCTGATGTTCGCAATACGAGCGCACCAGCGCCAGTGAAATGCCGGGGTATGCGATCAGCAGATAATATTTCCAGAATGGCATGCCGCAAACGACTGTCACAAATGTGATTGTAATGGCGCCTGCAAAGATGAAGGCGATCCAGCAGGGCAAAGATCTGGTGTCGCCACGTGCAATCTTCATCCACTCGTTCGGCCAGAATCTCGCGATGCTTATGGCAGGCCCAATTATCATGCGGCCTGCAAGAGTTTGGTTGATAGTGAAAAGTACGCGTTTCATTCCTGGCATTGCCGCCCAGTTTTCAGGAAGCACGTAGTAAGATTCCGGATCGAGATTCGGATCGGTGACGTGCAGGTCGTTGTGATGTTCAAGATGCGTGTCGCGGTAGCAGCCATAGGGCAGCCAGAGTGTTGGTGAAATCAACACGAGCAATTCGTTTAGCTTGCGCGAGCGCGTGGGGTGGCCATGCAGGGCTTCGTGCTGCAGCGACGACTGCAGGGCTGCTGCATAGGCGCCGACAGGCAGCATAACCCACCAGGGGAAGGCGGCGTGGAACCATACGAGTGCAAATAGCGTGGCGTAAACGGCTGTGATCAACAGCAGCGTCGGCCATTCAAGTCTCTCGCGTGCCGTATCCATTTGTCGCGAATGATAGCAGAGGCCCCGTTTTTATTGTGTTGATACTTGTACATAATTCAAAATTCTGTTTACAATAGTCAACAACACCTATGGCAAAGCGCGAGACAGTTAATACTTTCAGAACGCGGCTGTACGAGCTCATTGCGCGGACGGGCGGCACGCAGTCGCGTTTTGCAGTCAAGGCAGGGTTTGATCGTTCAACGCTTTCCCAGCTTTTGTCGGAAGAAACGGTGCGCCTGCCGCGCTCTGAAACGGTGGTGGCGATTGCGCGGGCGCATGGCGCGTCGATTGACTGGTTGCTGGGCCTGTCTGAAGATTCTGAAATCCGCGCTGACATTGTTTCGCAGCCGATTGTCGAGCCTGCGGCAGATGATCCTGCTGATTTGCGTCTGGCGTCCTGGCATGAAGAAGCGAGGGGCTCAAAAATCCGCTATGTGCCTTCTTCGATCCCGGACCAGCTCAAGACTGAGGCGATCATCAGTTACGAAACAACAAAGCTTGCGCGTCCTGCGGCCAAAGTCATGGCTGATCTGTCGCATGAGCGTATGGCGCATGCCGCAAGCCGGACCAGCGACATTGAGGTTTGCACCTCACGGCAGTCCGTTGAAAGTTTTGCACGGGGCGAGGGAAACTGGCGCATGTTGCCGGTGAAGGAGCGGCGGCGGCAGCTGGAGCAAATGATCGCCATCACCGAAGGGAACTATCCGGCGTATCGCTGGTTCATGTTTGACGGGCGCGAGCGCTTCGCTTCGCCCTACACGGTTTTTGGCCACAAGCGCGCGGCGCTCTATGTCGGCAGCATGTATATCGTGTTCACATCGAGCGAACACATACACGCATTGACACAGCATTTTGATGATCTGGTGCGGCATGCCCGCGTGCAGCCCAATGAAGCGCCAGGTGTGTTGAGACGCATGTTGAAGGAGATCGCATGATCGCTTCGCTGCCGATGTACGATTTTCCTGAAGTGCGCGAGGCAACCAATGCGCTTTGGGAGGCGACTTCGATGCAATTGGGCGTTGATGTTGAGCTTGAACGTGCAATGAATCACAAGGATGCGTGGCGGCGCGGCGATCTACTGTTCAGCCAGACTTGCGGTTATCCATTGACGCATGAGTTTCGGGGCACGCTCAGCTATGTGGCGACACCGCATTATGATGTGGATGGCTGCGAGGGGCCTCGGTACTGCAGCATTCTGCTGGCGCGAAAAGTTGAACCGGTCGAAGCATTTCGCGGGTGCCGTGCGGCTGTCAATGCGCGTGACTCGATGTCGGGCATGCTGGCGCTGAAGCTCATGGTTCATCCTTACACGGAGGTTTTAAGCGGCGGGCATCTTGCTTCGATTGCAATGGTGCGCTCAGGTGAGGCAGATATTTGCGCCGTTGATTGCGTGACCTATGCCCTGGCGCAGCGATATCGGCCATCGTCTGTTGCAGGTCTTGTTGAAGTAGCGCGTTCGCCCAAGGTGCCGGGACTTCCTTATGTGACGCGGGCTGGTGACGTTGGCAAGTTGCGCGCGGCACTTCGACAGGTATTTTCTGATCCGGCAATGCGCCGCCATCGTGAGGCCTTGATGATCTTTGGATTGTCGGTGCTAGATGTTGAAGATTATGATGTGATTCTGGAGTTGGAGAAGCATTAAGCGCTTCCTCTGCCGCAAGCGGGACATCTTTCATTCCTCTCCCGCATGCGGGAGAGGAATGGGTTATGCGCGCGCCGGTATCGTCTCGTTTTCGCTGATTTTCGCGGCAATGAAGGCCTTGTTGAATTCGCAGCGCGAGGCGAATTTCCTTAGCTTCCTGTATTTGCTTTCGGGCCAGAGGTCGGGAACACGCAAAGTCAGGTGGCTGATCATGCAGCCGGTCATCACATCGGCATGGCTGATGCGGTTGCCGGTAAGCCAGTGTTCATCCACGCAGGCCGCATCCAGCGCTTCAAGCCCGGTTTCGATTTGCGAGACGCAGCGGTTTTCCCAATCCTTGCTGATGGTCTTTGCATCGTGGAAGTAGCGCTCCATAAACAGATGGAGCACCTTTTCGGAAATGCCGTGCGCGAGCATGGTGAGCTGCAACACGCGGCGGCGTTCTGGGCCGCCTTCAGGAATCATGGCGCGTGACTTGCGGCCGGCCTGCTCGTCGAGATAATCGATGATCGCGTTTGAATCGATCAGCATTTCCTTATTGCCGTCCTGCTCGATGACCAGCACCGGCACCCGCACCAGGGGATTGTGAAGACGCACAAGACCGATGTTGCTGAAGACCGAATAAGTCTGGCGCTCAAACGGCACGCGGTATGTGTGGAGCGTTACGGCCACGCGGCGGGTGAAGGGCGAATCGTACTGGCCGATGAGAATCATAGCGCCAAACTGCGCAAATCATCAAGCGTCTGCAACCTCAATCTTGAGCGTCTTTCCCATGGCGGCAAAACTTGAACCAACAAATCTCAGTCAATTCCTCAGCGATTCAGAATGCAACACATCAACAAACCATTTTGAAAGCTATCCAAGTCGTTTAAGCGACCGCTCCTGCCCAATCAATGGCAGCAATGCTGCCAGTTCCGGGCCGTGACCCAGCCCTGTCAAGGCCAGCCGCAGGGGCATGAAGAGTTGTTTGCCTTTGCGGGCTGTGGTGGTCCTCAATGTGTCGGTCCAGGCTTTCCAGGTGGTTTTATCCCAGGGTTCGGGCGGCAGGGCCGCACGGGCGGCGGTGATGAAATCGCGATCTTCCGTGGCAATCACGGGGTTCACATCCTGAGTCACGATATTCGCCCAAGTATATGTATCATCAAGTTTTTCTATGTTGCCACGGACGGCCATCCAGAGCTCTTCCGGGATGCCAGAGAGGCGATTGCCAACAGCAGAATAGGGAAGCATGTGCAGGAGTTTTGCGTTCAGCGAATTCAGTTCTGCTTCATCAAATCTTGCCGGTGCGCGTGACAGCTTGTGCAGGTCGAAGCCCTCGATCAATTCGGAATAATCTGTACACGGATGAATGCTGTCTGATGTCCCGAGGAGTGCTGCATGACTGACGACTGCCATGGATTCGAGGCCGGACTCGCGGAACGACTCTATGGAAAGAGAGCCCAATCGTTTCGACATGCCCTTGCCATCAGCGCCCACCAGCAGGCTGTGATGTGCGTAGGTTGGCGCCTTGCCGCCCAATGCTTCAGTGATCTCGATTTGCGTTGCGGTATTCACGACATGGTCCTCGCCACGAATGACGTGGGTGACGCCGAAATCAATGTCGTCAATCACAGAGGGCAGGGTGTAGAGATAGGTGCCATCCTCGCGGACGAGCACGGGGTCTGACTGGGTTGAGGTGTCGATGTGGACGGGACCACGAATGAGGTCGTTCCATTCGATCATGCTGTGCGAAAGTTTAAAACGCCAATGGGGCTTTCTGCCTTGCGCTTCGAAGGCGGCTTTTTCTTCAGCTGTGAGTTTCAGTCCCGCACGATCATAAACCGGAGGCACACCTCGCGCCTGCTGGCGCTTGCGGCGGCGGTCGAGCTCGTCGGCGGATTCATAGCACGCGTACAGGTGGCCGTTTTCCCGCAGTTTGGCTGCGAGTTCATCATAGCGCTCGAAACGTCTGGACTGCCATTCCACGCGGTCCGGCGTGATGCCGAGCCAGGCGATGTCGGTAGCGATGCCGGTTTCGAACTCCTTGGTGGAACGCGCCGTATCCGTGTCGTCGTAGCGCAGGATGAACTGACCTCTGGATTTTTTTGCAAAAAGCCAGTTGAGAATGGCAACGCGGGAATTGCCGATGTGGATGCGGCCCGTGGGCGAGGGAGCGAAGCGGACGATGGTGGACATGCAGATTGCGGTAGCGATGATCGAGGCAAGCGTCAAGAACCCGCCCGATCAAGCCAGGAGCGCCTCAATATCTGCTTCCGTCAATGTTCCGGTGATCTGGCCGTCAGCATCGAAAATCGAGTCGGCGATGCGGCGCTTTTTCTGTTTCAGCGTGTCCATTTTCTCTTCGATCGTGTTAGTGGCGATGAGCCGGTGCACGAAGACCGGCTTGTCCTGGCCGATGCGGTGAACGCGGTCGATGGCCTGATCCTCAACCGCAGGATTCCACCACGGATCGAAGAGTATAACTGTGTCGGCGGCGGTCAGATTGAGGCCAACTCCGCCGGCCTTGAGGCTGACGAGAAAGACTGGAGCGTTTTCTTCCTGGAAGGCACGCGTCACCTTGGTCCGTTCCTTGGTCTTGCCATCAAGCCGCAGAAAAGCGGTGTTCACCTTTACAAGCTGTTCTTCAATCAGGTCCAGCATCGAAGTGAACTGCGAGAAGACGATGACGCGGCGGTTTTCCTCTCCCAGCGTTGCAAGCAGTTCCATGAGATGGATGAGCTTGGCTGAACCTGCTTCTGATTTTGGCTTGGTTGCAAGCGTGTTGGCGAGCAGGCGCGGGTCAAGCGCTGCCTGGCGCAGCTTGAGAAGTGCGTCGAGAATGATGATGTGGCTTTTGGCGAGGCCCTGGGCGGCGAGCGCTTCGCGCACTTTTTTCTGCATGGCGAGGCGAATGATTTCGTAATCGTCGCGCTGCTTGGCACCGAGTTCCAGGGTGTCCGTGATTTCGGTTTTTGCAGGAAGATCGCGCGCCACTTCGGCCTTGGTGCGGCGGAGGATAAAAGGCCTGACGCGCCGCGCCAGCATTTCGCTGCGCGCCTTGTCGCTCTTTTTTTCGATTGGATTGCGATAGTATGACTGGAATGATTTGCGGTCGCCGAGAAATCCGGGATTCACGAGGTTAAACAGCGACCACAGTTCCATCAGGTTGTTCTGCACTGGAGTTCCCGACAATGCCACGCGCCATTGGGCTTTCAACTCAGTGGCGCGTTTGGTGGATTCGGCATCCGGATTTTTCAAGTACTGCGCTTCGTCCATCACCACTATCGACCATTGCTGCGCCGCCAGGATTTCGTGGTCACGTGCAAGCAACGGGTAAGACGTGATGACGACGTCGTGATCAGCGATCGCAGAAAATTGGGCGGAGCGCTGCAATCCCTGCAAGACCAGGACATTCAGATTGGGCGCGAAGTGTTCAGCCTCGCGCTGCCAGTTTCCAACCACACTTGTCGGCGCAATCACCAAGGCCGGGACCTTCATGCGGCCGCAAGATTTTTCGGAGGTGAGGAGCGCCAGCGCCTGAATGGTCTTGCCGAGGCCCATGTCATCAGCCAAGATGCAGCCGAAGTCCGCATCTTTCAGGAAGCTCAACCAATTGAAGCCCGTCTGCTGGTAGGAGCGCAGCTCTGCACGGAAATTTTTGGGCACGGGAATTTGCGGAAGAGCGCCAGAGGCAGATATGGCGTTTTGCAGCTTTGCGCCCAGTTCCCTGAGCCGCTCACCGCCAAACAGGGCTACGCCAAGGTCTTTTGTATCGGCCTCGAGGGCTGCAAGGTCAGAACTGCGCAAGCCTTGAAAGCGGAATTTGCCTTCGTCAGTTGAGATGCGTCCTTCGAACAAGCGAACCAGGCCTGCAATCATGGCGCGGATGCGTTCGGGCGGGCAGGAGAGATAGCGGCCATCGGGCAGGGGCAAGAGATACGTCTCTGAACCTTCCTGCGGAAGCAGTTGCGGATTTGCTGCCGAGCGCATGATAAGCTGGGCAATTGTTTCAGTGAGGTCAACGGCCACACCTTCGATGACCACGCCGCAATCAAGGGTGAACCAGTCAATGCCTGATGCGCTGGCGCTGGCTTCGCGAATGGTGAGAGCGACATTGCCATCGGCTTCGACAATGCGGGACGGGAATGTTGCCGCCACCGAAATTTGCCAGCCTGCGGCGCGCAGTTTTGGCAACTCGTGGGCCATGAAATCGGGCCATGCGTCCTGGCCGTCAACAGGTTCCAAATCCGCCGCAATTTCAACTGGCGCACTGTAGCGGTTCATTTCGAGCGATGTCAGGTCGCATTGGCTCAGCGCTTTTAGGAAGCGCTTTTCAGTTGTGGTGTCGCG
Organism: uncultured Alphaproteobacteria bacterium; assembly: GCA_963819615.1. Lineage (GTDB taxonomy): Bacteria > Pseudomonadota > Alphaproteobacteria > Rhizobiales > Aestuariivirgaceae > Aestuariivirga. The sequence continues at coordinate 1,006,304 of CAWFWW010000004.1, read as the reverse complement.
AATAATTTCAATGAGGCGACTGTCGACGCGCTTGCGAAGCGTGGTCCTTGAATCGCCGGCGCTGACGCTGATGCCCTGCGGGTATTCGAAGCTGATGCGGGCAAGGCCCAAGGTTTGCTCGCCGGGAGGAACTTGCTTGCGCGGATAAGACCAACTGTAGCCTAAGGGCTTCTTCAGAGTCAGCCCAAAGAGTTCGAGATGCGGAACAGGCTTGCCTGTGATGCGTTCAACGGGCGTTGGTTCTGGCGGGGCTATTGCCGCTAGACGGGAGCCGGATTGTTTGAGCACCTCGCGGAATGGTTCGACATCCTGGCGCTTGATTGGCGGGGCCAAAGATAATGCGGTGACTTCAGCTTGCGTCAGGCCAAAATCCAAACGGCCCAATTCGCCCGTGTTGCGGTCGAGATAAAGCGGGGGATTGGCGCAGATGACGTCACTGCCGCCAGTAGTGCTTGCACTGAGCTTGAAGTCACCATCATCATTTTCCTGCCATGTGAAGCTGGCACCGCGTTGTGTACCGGCAATCAGCTGCAAGCCGTCGGTTTTCTCGAGGCGGACGCGATTGGTTGCGAGCATCGCATCCAACACTTCATTCAGCATCGGACCTGTCAGCGCGTAACCCTTGTTGGTCATCGGGCTGTAGGCATCGGCTTTGCAGAGTTTGATCAGCTTGCAAATAGCGGCGTCATCAGCGGTTACGACTGCGGGGAGAGACTCGCGCAGCAACGCATCAACGTCAATGTTCTTGACCGTCCTCGAAATCGCTCCATCCTTGCGGAACTGCGTGAAGCAAGGCTTTATGCTCACGGTTTTCTGGAATTGGTATTGCTGCAACGGGGATACCAGGTAGACAATAAACGCATTGCTATCCGCACGCGATGCCGCCTGGCGCGAAATTGCGTCGGCCTTGGTCTGCGCCGCCTTCATGTTCTGCAGCCAGGTTGAAAGTTCGTAGGGCAATACTGGTCGCGGCGGCGGCCTTTTGGCTGTCATCGAGGTTATATCAACTTGAGATTCATGCATGATTTCGATCAGAACGGCGGCAACATGCTTGCAGTTGTACCCTACGGGACAGTTGCAGGATCCGCTGATGACCTTTCCGTTGACATAGATTTTCTGGCTATAGGGTTCGCGTTGATTGCCGCGCACTTTTGCGTGAATTGCGCCCGCCTCGGTTTGATCCCAGGCGATGACGCGGCCCTCGTCGCTGTATTCGGCGCCCTTTGCGTAAGCGCTGGAGCCGATGTATTGGCGAATCAGGTTTTGGGTCAGGAGTAGTGTCATCGTGAGATGAGAGGCTACTATCCAACGCAATGCGGCGCAATTGGGTTGCGGCGTTAGCACCTTTTAAACTTCCCGGAATGTCACTAAGCTTGGATTGAGAGGTGATCATGAAACAGCGAAGACTTGGGAACGACGGACCGATGGTTGGGGAGATCGGGCTTGGGGCGATGAGCTTTGCCGGGGACTGGGGGGCGACGGATGAAGTGACGAGCCATCGCACGCTTGACAAGGCGCTGGAGCTTGGCGTCACGCATATCGATACGGCGCTGATATACGGGCCGCATACGTCGGAGACGATGATCGGCAATTACCTCAAGAAAAATCCTGCGGCGCGAAAGAGGTTTTCAATCGGAACCAAAGGCGGCATTCAACCGGAACCACGGGCCACGCGCAATGATGCGGCATTTCTGCGAGAGTGCGTTGAAGGTTCACTGAAGCGGCTCGGTGTTGATCACGTCGATCTCTATTACATTCATCGCCGCGACTGGAGCATTCCGATTGAAGACGTTATGGAAACGCTGGTTGCGTTCAAGAAAGAGGGAAAGATCGGCGGCATTGGATTTTCCGAGATTTCGCCGGCCTCTCTTGAACGCGCGGTGAAGGTGCATGCAGTGCGGGCGGTGCAGAGTGAGTATTCTTTGTGGACGCGGTTGCCGGAGCTTGGAATGCTGCAGGCGTGCAAGCGGCATGGCGTGGCGTTTGTTGCATTCTCGCCCGTGGCGCGTGGCGTATTGACGGATTTGCCGCCGGATCCATCGCTGTTTCCGGCGAATGATTTTCGCAAAAACATTCCGCGATTTGTTGAGCCGAATTTTTCTGCGAACATGGTGATGATTGCGGGCTTGCGGGCATTTGCGACATCACGCGGCTGGCGGATGTCAACGCTGGCGAATGCCTGGCTGCTGCACCAAGGTGAACACATCATCCCAATTCCGGGAACACGGACGCCTGAGCATCTGGCGGAAGATGCTGCGGCATCGGATATTCATCTGTCTACGGATGATTTGGCAAAGATCGAAGAACTTCTGCCCGCCGGGTTTGCGCATGGGAACAGATATACAGATCAACAGCAGGCGGCGAGCGAATTGTATTGTTGAGCCGACGAGTCCGTTGATGGCTAAATAAACGCCTTCCCTCCCCGCAAGCGGAGGAGGGAAAAAATTCAATGCCTCAACATCGGCACGAGCGATGTTACAAGCGAGATGGCGAGAGCGATGTTGATGGCGCGGAAGTAGCGCGGGTCGTTCATGATGTGGCGGAGGCTGGAGCCGAAGAGGGCCCAGCCTGAGGCGCTGGTCAAGCCCATCAATACGGCGGTCACGACGATCACGACAACGCCAGTCATGTACTCACCTGGCAAGGTGTAGCTGGACAGCATTGTGATTGCCATCATCCAACCTTTTGGATTGACCCATTGGAATAATGCGCCCTGCATGAACGTCAGCGGTGGTGCGGCCTGGAGGTCGCCATCTTCTCGGCGTTTGCTCGTCGCTATCTTGTAGGCGAGCCAGAGCATGTAGGCTGCACCGGCATATTTCAGTGCGGTGTAGAGCAGTGGATAGACGTCAAAGATTTTTCCGAGGCCCAATCCCACAACACCGATCATGAACGGAAAGCCGATTGCCACGCCAAGTATCAAGGGCGCTGTTTGCCTGAACCCATGGTTCACGCCCGATGCCATCAACAACGTGTTGTTGGGACCAGGTGTCCAAGCAGCAATTGCAGCGAAAGTGACGAGTGCGAGGAAGAGTTGGGTGGTCATGTTCGGTTTCTCAATATTGACCCGTCATTCCGGCGAACGCCGGAACCCAGGCTTTCCGCGATTTCACTGGTTGACAGTCTGGGTCCCGGCGCTCGCCGGGATGACGGAAAAAAACAAAATCACTTCATCTGGTCCCGGTATCCATTGGTGACGGGATATCTGCGGTCTCTCCCGAAATTCCGGCGCGTTATCTTCACGCCCGGTGCGGCCTGCCTTCGCTTGTATTCGGCGATGTAGAGCATGTGCTGGATCTTTTTCACCAGGGCGATGTCGTGGCCGCGTGTTGCGATTTCGGCGATGGGTTGTTCGCGCTCGATCAGGCTTTCGAGAATGTCGTCGAGCACGTCATAGGGCGGGAGTGAATCCTGGTCCTTCTGGTTTTCGCGGAGTTCTGCCGTTGGGGCCTTGGTGATGATGCGTTCGGGGATCACTTGACTTAACGTATTGCGCCAGGCCGCGAGGCGATAGACTTCGGTTTTGTAGACGTCCTTGATCGGATTGTAGCCGCCATTCATGTCACCATAGAGTGTTGCGTAGCCGACGCTCATTTCGCTCTTGTTGCCAGTGGTCAAAACCATCGAGCCGAATTTGTTGGAGATCGCCATGAGGATGACGCCGCGGGTTCTGGATTGCACGTTTTCTTCCGTCACGTCGCGGTTCTTGCCTTCGAACATGGGAATGAGCGCCGAGAGAAAACCTTCGACCGGTTCCTTGATCGGTACCACATCGTAGCGCACGCCCAAGGCCTTGGCACATTCTTCGGCGTCAACAAGGGAGTCCCTTGATGTGTAGGCGTAGGGCAGCATGACGCAGTGGACCTTGTCCTTGCCCAATGCATCAACTGCCATTGTCGCGACCACGGCTGAGTCAATGCCACCGGACATGCCGAGCACGATGCCGGGAAAACGGTTTTTCAAAACGTAGTCGCGCAGACCCAGCACACAGGCTTTCCAGGTTTCTTCTTCGCGCTCGGGGAGTTTTGCGAAATCTCCCTTGCTGCAAACCCAGCCCTTGTCGGTGCGGTTCCACTGCGTGATGGCAACGGCTTCCTCGAACATCGGCATTTGCAGAGCGAGAGTGCGGTCGGCATTGACGATGAAGGATGCGCCATCGAAGACAAGTTCATCCTGCCCGCCGATCTGATTGAGATAGACAAGCGGCAGATTGGTTTCAGTGACGCGCGCGAGGACGAGATTGAGGCGGAGGTCGTCCTTGTTGCGTTCGAATGGCGAGCCGTTGGGCGAGAGGAGAATTTCAGCTCCGGTCTCTGCCAGTGTTTCGCAGGTTTCCTCGGTCCAGATATCTTCGCAGATGGGAACGCCGATGCGCACGCCCTTGAATGAAATCGGGCCGGGAGCGGGTCCCGCCTGAAACACGCGCTTTTCATCAAAGACGCCGTAGTTGGGAAGATCGTGCTTGAAGCGCACGGTTTCGATTCTGCCGTTGTTGAGAAGGGCCACAGCGTTGTGCAGCAGTTTTCCTTCGCGCCACGGGAGGCCCATGAGAATTGCCGGGCCATCCTTGAATTCAGTTGCGAGTGTTTCGCAGGCCGATTTGCAGGCAGCGACAAAGGAGTTGCGAAGAACCAGGTCTTCCGGCGGATAGCCTGCTATATAGAGCTCGGGGAACAGGACGAGGTCGGTGCCCTTGAGGTTTGCAATTGCTTCGCGCGCCTTGGCGAGATTGGCGTCGATGGCGCCGACAGTGGGGTTCAACTGGGCAAGTGCAATAGCGAGTTTGTCAGTCATGGCGTGATCTCATAATGTTTTGCCAGTTGCAAAACCAGCCTTGCTTTTGGCATTGGAAATCAGCAAAATCCGCATAACAGCAAAACACGGAGGACAGGATGCGTCTCGACAATGAAAAGCCCAGCGAAAATGTTGAGGACCGCCGCGGCGAGGGCGGCGGATTCCGATTTCCTGGCGGCGGTGGCCGGCAGATCAACATTCCGATGGGCGGACGCGGAGGCGGGTTCAGCTTTTCCACCATCATCATGCTGGCGATCGCGTATTTTGCGCTGAAACTGCTGTTTGGCATTGATTTGCTGAGCATGATCAATGGCGGCGGCGGTGGCATTCCGTTGCCGCAGAATCCGACAGAGTATCAACTGCCTGACAAGAGCACAGATGTGGGCAGTGCACCCGCTGACACTCCCCAGGGCAATGTGCCGAAGACTGAAGCTTCTGCCGATGCCGGCAAGGAATTCGTGTCACTCGTTCTTGGCTCCACCGAACGGGTCTGGGGCAGCATTTTCAAGCAACATCTGGGGCAAGCTTACCAGCCGACGCCATTGGTGATGTTTTCCGGTTATGTGCAGTCTGCGTGCGGTGCTGCGCAATCCGCGATGGGGCCGTTTTATTGCCCGATTGATGGCAAGGTCTATATTGACCTTTCGTTCTATCAGGACATGAAGAACAAGCTGGGTGCGCCTGGCGATTTTGCCCAGGCCTACGTTGTGGCGCATGAAGTGGGGCATCATATTCAAAACCTTCTTGGCATTGCCGAAAAGGTCACCCGCGCCCGCAGCCAGTCTGACGAAGTTACGGGGAACGCGTTGCAAGTGCGGATGGAACTTCAGGCCGATTGCCTTGCGGGCATTTGGGCCGCTGAAGCTGACGCATCTGCAAAGATCCTGGAGCAGGGTGATATTGAAGAAGCACTCAATGCCGCTTCGCAGATCGGCGATGACCGGTTGCAAAAGCGTTCACAGGGGTATGTCGTTGAGGAATCTTTCACGCATGGTTCGTCGGAACAGCGGGTGCGCTGGTTCAAAACGGGACTGAAAGCGCAGAAGATGACGGATTGCGACACGTTTGCTTCGGACAATCTTTGAATAGTTTGAGAAGTTCCACAAACTAACAAAGGGCCCTTGCAGCGGGCCCTTTGCTTTTTGCCTCGGTAAAAAATATTACGCAGGCTTATTCATTGCATTCTTGACGAGGCCGGCAACGATTTGCAGCACAATGCCGCCGATGCCCGATGCGGCGAGGTTGCCAATCATGCTGCCGCCACCGGCTGCTGAAGCCAAGGCAGGGATCAAGCTGCCGAGGATGTTGCCGCCACCGAGGCCGCCTACTGCGCCGGCGATGGTGTTGCCCAGCCCACCAAGGCTAGAGTTCTTCATTGCGGCACCGCCGACATTTCCGCCTACGGCTCCGCCGACAAGCTGAAGAATAAGAGGTAACAAACTTTCCATATATATTTACTCCCGTTAACGCCTGGCCCCTCCGGCCAGCGGGCTGGAAGGCTAGCATGGTAGTTAAGGTAAACAAAATCCTAACAACAATCTTAAATTGTTGCGTTTTAATAGGCGTTTTCTGTTTTTAGCAATGAAAACGGGGTCTTAGCTAAAATGTAGAGGTCCAGACCGAGAGACCAACCGTCAATATATTCCAAATCATGCTTAACGCGCTGCTCTAATTTCTCAATTGTGTCAGTTTCGCCACGCCATCCGTTGATCTGGGCCCAGCCTGTGATGCCCGGTTTGACCTTGTGACGGGCGAAATAGCCTTCGACGACCTGTTCATAGAGCGTGCCTGCCGCTTTGGCCTGAGTCGCGTGCGGGCGGGGGCCGACAAGCGAGAGGTCGCCGCGCAGAACATTGACCAGTTGCGGCAACTCATCAAGGGAGGACTTGCGGATGAAACGGCCCACGCGGGTGACGCGGGGATCGCCCTTGGTGACCAGCGTGTTGGCCTTGGCATCACCCTGATCGGCATAGAGGGAGCGGAATTTCAATACGTCGACAAACTGATTGTTGAAGCCGAAACGCTTCTGCCGAAACAGCACGGGACCCTTGCTATCGAGTTTGATGGCGATGGCGACTGCTGCAAAAACGGGCGCCAACACCAAAAGCAGGACAATAGCCAAAGTTCGGTCGAGGCAGCCTTTCATGAGGGCATTCCAGCCGCTCAAGGGGCGTTCGAATACGTTGAGCAACGGCAAATGGCCGAGGTAACTGTAGGCGCTGGGGCTGAGTTTCAATTCGGACGCTGTGGCGCTGATGCGGATGTCGATGGGCAGTTCCCAGAGGAGCTTGAGGATGTGGAGCAGACGTTTTTCAGCCGACATCGGGATCGCGACTATAATAAGATCGATCCGGTTGCTGCGGGCGAAGACCGCCAGGTCGGTGATATTGCCGAGTTTGCGATGCCAGCCAATGTTTTCGGGGCTGCGCCCGTCGAAGCGGTCATCAAAGAGGCCGACAATTTCGGTGACTTCGTCGGAATCTTTTTCAAGCAATGCAACAGCCTGGTCGGCTGCCTTGCCGCCGCCGACAATTGCAATGCGGCGGTGAAACCGGCCTAGTGAATAAGCCCGGTTTATCCATGCGCCGGCCAACATGCGGCTGAGGAGGAAGTAGACGCCCGAAAAACCAAGCCAGCACAGCAGCCAATCGAATTCCACTTTCAATGGCGTGAAGGTTGCCATTGCATAGCATCCTGCGCCAATGAGCGTTGCCGCTGCCAAAGACACAATGAACGCAATTATCGGTTCGCGCCAACGGCGTGTCTCATAAAGGCCGAACGCACGGATTGCCAAGAGGGTGCCAAGCACCAGCACGATGACCAGATAGATTGCAACATTCTGCTGTTGCGCCGTTTCGGGTTTGGCAAAGTGGAAGGTCGACAACAACGCCGCAAGGCCAAGGATGCTTGCATCCATGACCTTTGCCAGCCGCTTAATGACAAAATTATCGATCAGCCGTGAAGCCATTTCGTCTCACACTCTTTCGACTGTTTTAGCGCGGGACAGGTTATGGTTATTGAAACAGGGGGGCTGACGGGCGCGTTTTCTTGAAAATGACCAATGGAAGGTTAACCACTTGTCCGTTGCGCCATTGTGGCACAACAAAACAGCCGGGCATTTCTGCCCGGCTGCTGGTGTTGTGTTAATTTATTGGACTACTGGCGGTACTGCTGGATGCGCGTGGTGCGCAAACCGGCAAGGCCATGGCGGTCGATTGACCGCTGCCAGCTCAAATATTCCTCGACTGTGAGCGTGTAACGCTCGCAGGCCTCTTCCAGACTGAGAAGTCCACCGCGAACTGCGGCGACGACTTCCGCCTTGCGGCGGATCACCCAACGGTGACTGCCTGGAGGTGGGAGATCTGCGATCGTCAACGGGCTACCGTCGGGGCCGATGACGTAATTTACTCTTGGACGCAACTGACCATTCATACTCTAACTCACAACCCTATTACGCAGGGCAACCGTTCGCGCAGACCCACCATCTGAACAATTAATCAGTAGCAGGCTCCACTTAACAGTGGCCTAAGCAGTGATGAACAAATTACAAACGGAGGTCCGGGATGTGGTCCAAATCGAAACATCTGGTCCGCCCTTCGCGCCGTCCTGGTTGCATTGTTGCAACGATCGGGCCAATTAAGGTTCATGAAGATCGATAATGCCATATTGGATGCCGTGCATGCGGCAATGGATCTGCCGGGTCACCCGCGCGAGCATCGCGTTGTATGCGCGATGTCTGGGGGAGTTGATTTATCGGTTGTTGCGGGGCTTTTGAAAGTTGCGGGCTACGATGTAGTTGGCATTACACTGCAGCTTTACGACCATGGGGAAGCGGTGCGCCGCAAAGGCGCTTGCTGTGCGGGGCAGGATATCCACGATGCGCGAAGAGTTTCGGCGGCGCTTGATATTCCGCATTATGTGCTCGATTTTGAATCGCGTTTTCGCGAAGCCGTGATCGACACGTTTGTTGACAGCTATCTCAAGGGCGCCACGCCCATTCCTTGCGTGACCTGCAATCAAACTGTGAAGTTTGCCGACCTGCTTTGGCGGGCGAAAGAGCTTGATGCAAGTGCGCTGGCGACAGGGCATTACATCGAGTCGCGGGCGCGGGCGGGCACGGCTCATCGCGATCTTTTCACGCCGACCGACATGGCGCGGGACCAGAGTTACTTTCTGTTTGCCACGACGCAAGAGCAGATCGATTATCTGCGTTTTCCGCTGGCCAGGCTTACCAAGGCGCAAACAAGATTGGTGGCATCCGAGCTTGGACTTTCAGTCGCGAGTAAGCCGGACAGCCAGGACATCTGTTTTGTGCCGGATGGCAAATATGCTGACGTGATTTTGCGGTTGCGGCCAGATGCTGCGGAGGCCGGCGACATCGTGCACGTTGATGGCCGCGTGCTGGGGCAGCATGAGGGCATCATTCACTACACCATTGGGCAGCGGCGCGGGCTTGGCGTTGCTGATGGCGAGCCGCTCTATGTGGTAAGGATTGAAGCTCACGTGCGGCGTGTGATCGTTGGGCCACGTGAGGCGCTGAAGCAGCATGATCTTGCTGTTGCCGCTCTCAATTGGCTTGGTTTTGAGGCGCTTCAGGAGCGACCGCTGCCAGTGTTTGCCAAGATACGTTCGACGCGTCCGCCTGTTGAAGCCGCCATCCGCCGCGAACGGGGCGCGGCCATCGTCAGCATTCCTGGCGGTGAATATGGCGTTTCGCCGGGGCAGGCTTGTGTTTTGTATGAGGGACAGGGCAGCGGGGCGCGGGTTTTGGGTGGCGGGTTTATTGGGGGGTGAACTTGTGCAACCTGATTTGAGATGACAGAGCTACACGACATCGCCGCCCGCATCCGGGCGTGCTGGATTTGCATGGTGACGCCTCGGGGGAAGGCGTTGCCACATGAGCCGCGGCCCGTGCTTCAGGAAAGTGCGGCGGCGCGCATTTTGATTGCAGGGCAGGCGCCTGGAACGCGGGTTCATGCTTCGGGAAAACCTTTCACCGATCCATCGGGCGACCGCTTAAGGCAGTGGATGGGGATTGGGCTCCAAGCATTTTATGATGCTGGAAAAATCGCCATCGCACCGATGGGGTTTTGCTTTCCCGGGCTTGACGCAAAAGGGGGTGATCTGCCGCCCCGCAAGGAGTGCGCGCGGGCGTGGCGTAGCGACTTGATGGCGGCAATGCCTCAAATCAGGCTCGTCCTGGTGATTGGACAGTATGCGCAGAGCTGGCATTTTCAAGACACAATGCCGGTGGCTGATCGGGTCAAGAATTGGAGTTCGTATGTTGACGGGCAGCCGGTGCTGTTTCCGCTGCCACACCCAAGCTGGCGCAACACCGGATGGCTGAAGAAGAATCCGTGGTTTGAAAGTGACCTTTTGCCGGCCCTGCGGGAACAGGTGCGGCTGAGAATCAACTAAAGTCTTCAGGTATCCGCTGGATGCTGAAGCCCATAAGAGCTTATCCACAGGAAAAAGGTGCGTCGTTTCGGGCTTTTCACGCTATTGCAGTTTGAAAAGACGGGTTGATTGCGCCTGGCTTCCCGGTTTCCTATAGTGCCTGAAAACGGGACCCTGCGTGACCAAAATCAGCCTCAAAGAAAAGCTCGACCTCGAAGTCAAAAAGGGCATTGCATGGTCGGTGCATGCCTTTACGGCGAGCGGGATTGTCGCCGGGTTTTTGGCTTTGGTCGCAGTGCTCAAGAACGATCCTGTGGAAGCCTTCATGTGGCTTGGCGTGGCTTTGTTTGTCGACGGCATTGACGGTTCGCTGGCGCGAAAGGCCCGCGTCACCGAATACACACCAAACTTCGACGGCGCGACGCTCGACAATGTCATTGATTATTTCACCTATGTCGCTGTGCCAGCGCTCATGGTCTACTGGTTCAACATGGTGCCGGTGCCTTACCTTTTCAGCGGCGAAACCTGGAGCCTGATCTGCGCTGTCATCATCATGGCGACATCGCTATATTGTTTTGCCAATGTGGGGATGAAGAGTTTCGACTATTATTTCGTCGGCTTTCCCGCGATCTGGAACATTGTTGTTTTGTATTTCTATTTGCTCAATCCCGGCTGGCTCGCCAATTTGATCGCGGTGATTGGGCTTGCGGTGCTGACATTCGTTCCCATCAAATTCGTGCATCCGCTGCGCGTTACGCATTGGCGGGAGATCACCATACCGATCACGGTGTTGTGGGCGGCGATGACGCTGGCGCTGGTGATCAGCGGCAAGGACAAGGCGCCTGCGGACATTGTTTACAAGATTGAGCTGGCCTTGTTCTCGCTGACATCGCTCTATTTTGCGACGATATCTTTGTGGCGCACCTTTGTGCTTGGGGATAAGGGCGATGGCGACGATCACGCAGGCGATGACAGCAAAGTTGCCTAGCTGCAGTTGAACTAAAATTGACGCCCCAACACCGCCACAAAATCGATGCCTGATATTGCTGTATCAGGCGCGAGTTTAGTGGGTGATTGATGGTAAGCAGAAGGCAACTGCTTTTGGCCGGACTTGCTGGGTTGGCGACCCTGCCGCGCGTTGCGCAGGCTGTTCTTACCAGCACGCTCCATCAAACCGAATTGGCAAAGATCAAGCTCACGCGGGTTGCCGCCGGATTGGATCATCCTTGGGCGATGGCATTACTTCCGAATGGCACGGCGCTGGTGACAGAGCGGCGCGGGCGTATCCGGCGCGTCTCATCCACGGGGCTGGTTTCGGCTGCGATCAAGGGCGTTCCGGCAGTTGCGCATATCGGGCAGGGTGGCCTGCTTGATCTGGTGCTCAGTCCCAATTTTGCGACCGACCGGTTGGTGTTCATGACGTTTTCCGAGCAACGCAGCAATGGCAACGGCACGGCTGCCGGGCAGGCGAAATTAAGCGCTGATTTTCGTACCCTGTCAGGGTTCAAGGTGATTTGGCGGCAATATCCGACTTATGCCGGTGACAAGCATTTTGGTTCGCGTCTGGTGTTTGATCGCAGCGGGAATTTGTTTGTGACCGCAGGCGAGCGCTCTGATCTGCGCGACCAAGCGCAGAACCCGAAGAATTCGCTTGGCAAGATCATCCACATCACGCCCAATGGCGGCATTCCGGCAAACAATCCCAAAAAAACTGGTTGGCTACCGCGTCTGTGGTCGATTGGTCATCGCAATCCGCAGGGCGCTGCCTTGCATCCCGTGACTGGCCAGTTGTGGACGGTTGAACATGGCGCGCAAGGTGGCGATGAATTGAACCGGCCACGCGCAGGACGCAATTACGGCTGGCCGATCATCAGTTATGGCAAGAACTACGACGGCACACCTATCGGCGAAGGCACTTCCAAGCCCGGCATGGAGCAGCCGGTCAAATATTGGGATCCATCAATAGCACCTTCGGGGTTATGTTTTTATTCTGGCCGCAAGATTTCAGCTTGGAAAGGCAATCTCTTTCTTGGGGCACTTGCCGGGCAGCATCTGGTGCGGCTGAAGATGAATGGCAACAACGTTGTTGGCGAGGAAAAGCTATTTCAGGGCCTGGCGCGGGTCAGAGATGTGCGCGAGGGACCAGACGGAAACCTTTATTTCCTGACGGACGCAGCCAGCCCCGATGGCGCTCTCTATCGCATTTCCATGGCTCCGGCGTGACTATGCCAGTGCGCTTGACGGGCGGGGCCGGAAGGACCTATAGGCATGCCACCCTGGCGGGGTAGCTCAGTTGGTTAGAGCACGGGAATCATAATCCTGGGGTCGGGGGTTCAACTCCCTCTCCCGCTACCACCTCTCCTTTTTGGCCCGATCATGCCGTACCGCGCAGCTTTTCGCTGCGGCGGCGGAGGAGTTCCACAATGATCAACATTGCGGTTGAAAAGGCGATGAGGACGGTGGCGGCGGCGGTGATGGTCGGGGAAATCAGTTCGCGGATGCCGGAGAACATTTGGCGGGGCAAGGTCCGTTGTTCAGGGCCTGCGATGAAGATGACAGCGATCACTTCATCGAATGATGTGACGAACGCAAAGAGCGCGCCTGAAATCATGCCGGGGAGAATCAGCGGCAAAACCACTTTGAAAAAAACCGTCCATGGCTGGGCACCGAGGCTGGCGCCAGCGCGCATCAGGGTGCGGTCGAAGGATGAAAGCGTTGCCGTTACCGTGATGACCACAAAAGGCGTTGCCAGTGCTGTGTGCGCCAGGATGAGGCCGGGGATCGTGCCGGTGAAGCCGAGCCTTGAGTAAAAGAAAAACATGCCGAGGGCCGCAATGATCACGGGCACGATCATGGGTGAGATGAGGATGGCCATGATTGACGCGCGATAGGGTACGTTGGCGCGTGACAGGCCCAAGGCTGCGAGCGTGCCCAAGAAAGTTGCGAGAATGGTGGTGCTGAAAGCGAGCAACAGACTGAGGCGCAGGGCTGATTGCCAGCGTTCGCTGGTGAGGAAGCCGTCGGGTCCAATGTACCATTTCAGTGAATATCCCGGCATGGGGTAGCTGAAGAAGGTTTCGGAATTGAATGACAAGGGGATGATGGCGAGGATGGGGGCGATGAGAAATAGCAGGACCAGTCCCACAAACATGCGCAAGACCCAATAGGCGATTTTTTCGGAGCGGGTGGCGTAAGCGGGGATGGACATGATCATCATCCCAGCTTCATCTTATCGATGCCGACGAGTTTGTTGTAGACGTAATAGAGGATCAGCGTTGCGGTGAGCAAGACTGTGCCCAAGGCCGCTGCCTTGCCCCAGTTGTTTTCGGAATTCATGGCGCTGTCAATGAAACCGGCAATCATGTTGTCGGCGGGGCCGCCGACGAGGGCGGGGGTGATGTAGTAGCCGAGAGAGAGGATGAAGGTGAGCAGGCAACCTGCTGATATGCCTGGTAAAGTTTGAGGCACATAGACCCGCCAAAAGGCGTAGGCAGGTTTGGCGCCGAGCGAGCGGGCGGCGCGCATATAGGTTGGCGAAATGGTTTTCATCACGGAATAGATCGGCAGCAGGGTGAAGGGCAGCTGGATGTGCGTCATGGCGAGGATGGTGGCGATGCGGGTTTTGTAAAGTGCCGGCTCGCCATGCATCAGGCCAATCGCGTTGAGGAGCCAAGTGATGCCAGAGATGGACATGAATTGCGTAATGACGCCGCCATCCTGGAGCAGGATCGACCATGCCGTGGTGCGCACGAGCAGCGATGTCCAAAAGGGCAGCAATACGAAGATCATCAACAGGCTGGCGGTGCGTTGCGGCACGGTGGCCAGCATGTAGGCTACGGGATAGCCGAGTACGAGTGTCATCAGCGTTACGAGAAGGCTGATGCCCAAGGTGCGGGTGAGCAGTTGTTTGTAAATGGCGCGGTCAGCACCGATGCTTTCGAGCGACCCTGACGGGTTCTGTTTCAGATCAAGAACATTCAACAGGTAAAACGGCGTGTAGGCTGCACTGGCGCGCTTGATGGTGGCCCAGGTTTCCGTGTTGTTCCAAACCGGATCGATGGCGATGACGGCTTCTTTCCACGGGCCTTGTTCGACCTTGTCAAGCTTGCGGGCGGTGATGGTGACCTTGGATTTGAGCGTCGGGATTTCGTAGTTGAGGCGCTTGCCGATGAGTGCTGCTGTCTTGGCTTTCTGCGCGGCCTTCAGGTCGGTGGCGAGGGCGGCGAAAACATCTTCGCCGGGAACTTCCCTGCCGTCCCAATTCGCGAGTGCAGCGACTGTTGCCGGCATCGTGTCGCGGATGTCTGGATCGTAGAAGGAATTGGTCAGCACCATGACAATCGGCACCACGAAGGTGGCGACGATGAAAAGGAAGAGCGGTGCGATTAGGGCAAGTGCTTTCAGTTTGTCGCGGCGCAGGGTTTGCTGGAGCTTCTGCTTCAGCGGCGTGCCGTCGGCAGTGCGCATGATGTCTGGAGGTGGGATGGCGAGAGTCATGTGTTCTTTCCGAAATTGGGCAGGGGCGCAGGGTGCAAAGCGCACCCCACCCCCGCCCTTCGGGCGGACCCTCCCCGCAAGCGGAGGAGGGAAAGTTGCACGTGCTTACTTCGCCAGCCAGGCGTTGAAGCGTTCCTTGAGCTGGTCGCCATTGTCGGCCCAGAATTGCGGGTCAACGTTGAAGGCGGTTTTCAAGTTGTCTGGCGCTGTTGGCAAGTTGGGCAGCGTTTTTGGATCGACGTTTGGAATTGCATCCTTGTTCGACGGGCCATAGGCGATGTGCTTGGTCTGCTCGGCCATTGCCGCGGGCTGAGATGCGAAGGCCACGAAGCGATAGGCGGCGTCGAGCTTCGGCGTGCCCTTGGTGATTGCCCACCAATCCCAATCCAGGCCCTGGTGATCCCAGACAATCTTGAATGGCTTGCCATCCTTGTCGATTGCGGCCTGCAGAGCGTCCGTTCCAGGCTGAAGTCATTGCGACCTGACCATCGGCCAAGAGTTGCGGGGCTTGGGCGCCCGCTTCCCACCAGACGATGTCTGCCTTGATGGTGTCGAGTTTCTTGAAAGCGCGGTCCACGCCTTCCGGCGTGCCGAGAACCTTGTAGACATCGGCTGCTGGAACGCCATCAGCGATCAGGGCCCATTCGAGGTTGACTGTCGGATTCTTCCAAAGCCCGCGCTTACCTGGGAATTTGGCTGTATCGAAGAGATCGCCAATAACGGTTGGACCGTCTTTCATCTTGCTCGTGTCGTAACCAAAGACGGTGCCGTAGACGATGTTGGGAACGGCGCAATCGAGGAGATCACCGCCGATGAATTTTGACTTGTCGAGGCCGAGCTTGCCCCAATCAATGGTCTCGAGTGCGCCTTCAGCGCAAGCCTGCATGCCGGTTGGCGTGTCGACGTCGATCACGTCCCAAGTGACTGCATTGGCTTCCACCATCGCCTTGATCTTGGCTACTTCGCCATTGTACTCGGCTTCGGTGATCTTATTGCCGGCTGCATTGTAGGGCTCGTAGAAGGCCTTGCGCTGGCTTTCAGAATAGGCGCCACCCCATGATACGACTGTCAGTTCGTCGCCAGCGACGGCGAATGACGGGGCCAACAAGGACCCGGCTATTGCCGTTGTCACCAATAAATATCTCATTATTTCTTCTCCCTTGGTTTGCTCTTTTGAGCTGGTGAAAGTATTGAACGTAGGACCCAATTATGCAACGCAAAACTTGCGTGCTTCACGCGTCAAGCGCCCGGCAATCCTCCGCCCGCCAGCCGACCTTTGCCTCATTACCCGCAGCCAAAGCCTGGCTTCCCGACCAGTGCCTGAGCTTGACCACGAATTCATCATCGCCTGCCGCCTTCATGTGCATGCGCATGTGATCGCCCAGGAAGACCAGTTCCTTGACATGGCCTGACACAATGTTTTCGATTGAACCTGCTTCCGGGTTCACTTCCACCCGTTCGGGGCGAATGGACAATGTGGTGCGGGTGCCTTCGCCGCCCTTAACCACGTTCAGCGCTTTCACTGACAGGCCACTGTCGAGTTTGACCGTGCAGAGATCACCGATCACTTTGGTTATGGTTCCTGCCAGGCGATTGTTCTCGCCAATGAATTGGGCCACGAAAGAGTTGGCTGGTTTGTCATAAAGGTCTTCGGCTGAAGATAACTGCTGGATCACACCATCGTTGAAAACCGCAATGCGGTCGGACATGGTGAGCGCTTCGGTCTGATCATGGGTGACGTAAACAATTGTAACGCCAACGCGCTGGTGAATGTGCTTGATTTCGAACTGCATCTGTTCACGGAGCTGTTTGTCGAGCGCGCCAAGCGGTTCGTCCATCAGCACGAGTTCGGGGTCAAATACCAGTGCGCGTGCCACCGCGACGCGCTGTTGCTGGCCGCCAGACAGTTGCGAAGGGCGGCGGGCTTCGTAGCCTTTCAGTTTTACCATATCGAGGGCACGCTTCACCTTGGTCTCGATATCGCTTTTGTTCAGATTGCGGACCTCGAGAGGGAAGGCGAGATTTTCCGCCACGGTCATGTGCGGGAACAGGGCGTAGTTCTGGAACACCATACCGATGCCGCGCTTGTGCGGCGGCACGTCGTTGATCGGTTTTCCGGCGAGCCAGATTTCGCCGTGGGTTGCGGGCTCGAAACCGGCCAGCATCATCAAGGTGGTCGTCTTGCCGGAGCCGGACGGCCCGAGCATTGTCAGAAATTCACCTTTGGGGATGTCGAGATTCAGGTTTTTGACGACGAGTGTTTCGCCGTCGTAACTTTTCTGCACGTTCTCAAAACGCACCATCGGGCTTACCGAAGTCAATCTCCCATTCCCCCTGCTAGTTTTTAACAATCATATGCTCAGGCCCATAGGGGAAGCCAGTGATATTCCTGTTGCTGTTGCCGGAAACCACAAGAATGTCGTGCTCGCGATAACCGCCAGCGCCGGGGAGGTGATTGGGTATCGTAATCATTGGCTCCATGGATACGACCATGCCGGGCTCCAACACGGTGTCGCAATCCTCGCGCAGTTCCAATCCGGCCTCGCGGCCATAGTAATGGCAGAGCACGCCGAAGGAGTGGCCGTAACCGAAGGAACGATACTGTAAAAGATCATGTACTTCGTATATCGCATTGAGTTCCCTGGCAATATCGGAACATCGGTTGCCGGGCACCAGGAGTTCCTTGCCGCGGTCATGGACCTTGCAGTTGATCTCCCACAGGCGGATGTTTTCAGCGGTTGCGGTTTCAGCGAAAAGGGTGCGTTCCAGTGCGACGTAGTAGCCTGCAACCATCGGGAAGCAGTTGAGACTGAGGATATCGCCGCGCTCAATCTTGCGGCTGGTGACGGGGTTATGAGCACCATCGGTGTTGATGCCGGACTGGAACCAGGTCCAGGTGTCCATCAGTTCCGCATGCGGCCAGACGCGGGCGATTTCGCGGATCATGGTGGCGGTTGAGTGGAGTGCCACCTCATGTTCTGGCACGCCGACTTTGGCGGCTTCAACGCAGGCAGCGCCACCCATGTCGGCGATGCGCGCCATCTTGGTGATGTGTTCGATTTCTTCCTGTGATTTGATCATGCGCATGCGCATGGCGGGGGCGGCAATATCGACGAATTCAATTTCGGGGAATTCGGATTTGAGCAGGGCCATGGTGTCGAGGTTGATGTGGTCGAATTCAATTCCCAGGCGTTTCACGCCTTTGGTGAGGCCGCGGACGGCGTGGAAATAGTTGTCCTTCCGCCAATCGGTATAGGTGACGTTGTTGCCGAAGGTGCGGCGCGCTGGCTGGCCACCGTCGATTCCTGCGCTGATCGAGGTTGCACCCATGTGGTCAATGACGAGGCCATAGCGGCGGCCGAAATAACAGAAGAGGAAATCGGAGAGGTAACAGATGTTGTGGTATGACGTGAACAGGGCGGCGTCGACATTGCTTTGCGCCATGTGCTTGCGGATGGCATCCTGGCGGCGCTTCATTTCGGCGGCGGAGAAGGTCGGAATGACGCGCTCACCATTTTTTGTGAAGTCCACCATTCTGTCGCGGTTCATAAAGAATTCTCCAATATCAATTCACAGATCGCCGGGGACGCCATAAGAGGGGGCTTGCGTGGGGTCAATGGCGCGTTGCAGGTAGGCACCCATTTGCGGTTTGTAGGATTCCCAAAGCGAACGCAGCTTTGCGATTGGATTTTCACCATCCCAATCGACGCGGAGCGAGACCAGCGGAAACGGTTGTTGGTGACAGACAAGGAGGGCTGCGGAATGCACCGGGCCTTCTTCGCCGCCTGATGCAAGGCCAGCCTCGAGCGCACGCAGCAGGCGTTCGGCCAGATGCTGATCGGAGTTTGCTGCAAATGATGCTGTCATCTGGTCTGGCAACGTTGCAGATTTGAGCAAGTTGCCGGCGGCAGCGCAGTCGCGCTTTTCGCTCACGCCGTGGGTTCCGAGGATTTCCGTACCGGAAAATGATGCGGAGTTGCCGTATTGATCGACTGCCGTAAGCTGGCGGAATTCCACATGCTTGCGGTTCCGAATTACAGCGGTGATGGCTTCGCGGGCGTTCAACCCATCTTCCATGTAATCGAGGAGCTGGGGGCCGAGGTTTGGATCGGTGACATTTTGAGTTGAAACTGCGCCGACGCTGGCGCGTGCGTGAGGGCAGCGGGCGCCGACTGCAATGGAAGACGTCGTGATGGCCACGCCAAACGCGCCAGACTTGGCGCAACGGCCCGCGATTGAAAAGGTCATTCGGCGGCCACGCGGAGGGTTACGCCACTATCGCTGTTCAGTTTCGCATCGAGGTATTTTGTGAAGTCGTGGATTTCGCGTTCGAGCCAGGAGAATGGACCGGGGCGCGCAAGCGGCGAGGCAGAACCGCGGTGGATGCCTTCGACGACGAACTTGTCCTCGGCATTGACCTTGTCGAAAAAGGCAATGGTGGTTTTGCGCCACTCCTCATAACTTTCGCCCAGCGCAGCTTTTACCTCGGGTGCAACAAGTGCGCCGAAGCGCACATGCACTTGATCCGGGCCTTTTGGCATCAGCGACAGATACCACATGTGATCCGGGGCGAGCACGAACATATGCGTCGGGAAGACCGAAGGCATCAGCGAGGTGTAGCGCCACTTGCCTTCGAGGTGGTGGTTGTCCTTGTGGGCGCGGCCGTATTTGGCGGCCTCGTCCTTCTCGAATGTTTGCCAGGTGAAGGCAGCATTTGCTTTCTCGGGGAATGTTGACTGATCGACAGCGCACCAGGCACCCACAGTTTCACGGTGCGCGACTGGCAGGTGGTAGCTCTCCATGAAATTTTCGGTGAGCAATTTCCAGTTGGTGTTCCAGACATGATCTTGCATGTCGATTGGCAGATAATGATCGAGACGGAAGCGGGCGACTTCGGGTTCGAGGTCTTTCAGTTGATCTTTCACTGAAGCTGCGTTGGCGTTCAGCGTGACGTAGATGATGCCGTGCCAGATTTCCGTGCGGATTTCGGGCAGGCGGTAACCCTTTTTGTCGAACTCCGGATCGCGGCCTGCCATATAACCTGCGCCGATCACCTTGCCTTCCGTGTCGTAGGTCCAGCCATGATAAGGGCAGGTGATGCGATGGGTACAGCCCTTGCCTTCAAGCAAAGTCATCATGCGATGGAGGCAGACATTGGCGTAGGTGCGGATTGCGCCGTCCTTGTTGCGAATGATGAAGACCGGCTGGCCTGCGACATTCCAAGTAAGGTAGTCACCCGCATTTGGGATATCGGCCGCCATGCCAGGAGAGACCCATTCCTGTTTGAAAATGCGGTCGAGTTCGAGCGCGTGGATTTCATTGTCGGAGTAAATGGCGGGCGGGACAGTGAAGGCTTCGTCGAGCGTCGCATTGGCGACCTGCTTCAAGCCATCGAGTATCGTGCGGGCATGCGCTGAGAGTTCCATGTTTCACCTCAATCGGGAATGACGGCGGTGACTTCAATCTCCACCAGCCATTCAGGTCTGGCAAGGGCTGTAATCACAAGGCCGGTTGAGCAGGGGAAAACGCCTTTCAGCCATTTGCCCATCTCGCGATAGACGGCCTCGCGGTGGCGAATGTCAGTCAGATAAACTACGATGCGGCAGATATGGTCGAGGTTGCCGCCGGATTCTTCCATCAGCAGTTTGATGTTGGCCATGGTCTTTTGCGTTTGCGCCGTTGCGTCGCCGACATGCAGGCTCTCACGGCTGTCGAGGTCCTGGCTCACCTGGCCGCGAACGAAGACCATGGTGCCACGCGCGACGACAGCCTGGCACAGGTCATTGTCGAGTTTCTGCTCGGGGTAAGTGTCTTTGGCGTTGAAGGGGCGGATGCGTCTGTGGGCGGTCATGGATCAGGCAACTTTCATGGTAAACTTTCGTTTGACCGATGGAACAAGTTTCTTTTTGCGCGCCTGAGCAACGTCATATGCTGCTTGCATCCGGGTCCAAATGTCGGCGCTGCCGCCGATTGCCTTCTCAATGCGCAAGGCCATTTCAGCAGTGATGGAACTTTCGCAATTGGTGACCCTGTAGAGTTGCTGCCGAGTCACGCCCAAACCAATAGCTGCTTCGGCTATCGAAATTTGAAGTGCCTCGATATCTGCCTTCAAGAGTCGGCCTGGGTGCGGAGGGTTTTTCATTTGCATATTTGCACTCCTTTAGTGATAGTCCAGCAGATCAATGTCAGTCGTACTACCATCCTCAAACCTGAATATGAGCGGCCGAAGGGCCTTGTGATTGATCTTCCCGATCATTGAAAAAGTTGTAACATGTCACTTGACATGCGTCAACTTCACTCCGCCGCCTTTTTCCTCGCGCCCCAGATGCGGTCAGAGAGGCCGCCGGCTTTCTGGGCGAATTTCAGCGTGCTGTTCCAATTGAAGTTGCGATAGACGGCAGCACTTTGGGCGAAGGGCGGAGATTGGGCGAAGAGCTGGAAAGTGAGACGGTGGCCGGCGTAATCCGAATTCAGCAGATCGCGAGCAAGAGCCAGCAGCTTGCGGCGGTCTTCGGCCAGCCAATCATCATTGATGGAATAGTACTTGTCCATCCAGGGTTTGGTTTCCGGATGCTGGAAAGTGGCGATGTCAGGTGTCACGCAAATCTGTCCGCCGCAGAGTTCGCGCGCGATGTGCATCATTTTCGGCAAGTTGTTGAGGGCGTGGCAACGGCCGGACATGAGCAGCGACTGGTTGGGCATGAGAAGGCCGTTGGGGCTTTTCTCGGCTGTTGCGACTGATGCTGTGAGATGCGCGTTGATGCCTTCGCGCCAAATGGCGAGTTCCGAGAGTTTTTCCTGCACGGCCTGTTGTTTTTCGAGGCCGGTCTGTTTTACGTTCCACAAGGCCGCACCGATGATGAGATCAGCATAGGAGAGCGTGCGCTGGACAAAAGGGAAAGCGGAATAGCGGTGGAGGGTTTGGCGGATGAAGGCTGCGGCCCTGGTGTGCTGGTAGAAGAGCACGTCCTCCCAGGGGATCAGGACATTGTCGAGGATCACTATCGTATCCACTTCGTCGAAGCGGTTTGACAGGGGATAGTCATCGGCATTGGCGCGGTTGGTGAAGCCGGTACGGCAGATGTGCCTGACGCCCGGCGCATTCATTTTCACGATGCAGCCGACAGCATATTCCGACAGTTTTGCGTCACCCCAGTTGGCGATGGTTGGCTTCAAGAAAGCCTGGTTGGCATAGGCCGCTGCGGTTTCGTATTTGGCGCCGCGTATGACGATGCCCGCATCGGTTTCCTTCACCACATGCACGAGCATGTCGGGATCCTGGTCCTGCGGCGGCTTGGAACGGTCGCCTTTGGGATCGGTGTTGGCGGAGACATGGAACGGGTCTTGGTCTATTGATTGCTTGATGTGGCGTTCGATGTTGGAAGCAAAGCGCGGGTCGATTTCGTTGAGAATGTCCTTGCCATCCCAGAGCGACCACATTTCGCCCACGGTTTCGTCGCCCATGCGGGTGACGATGCCGCCGACGTCATTCATCACCGTGTCAACGGCGCGGCGCTTGGCGTGCCAGTCTTCCTGCGCATGCGGCAGTTTGTTGCCGATGGCAAAATGCTCGCCGTTTTCCTCGTAGGTCATTGCGTGCCGGGTCGCGGCTTCGTGCTGCATGTCGTAGATGCGGGCGCGAATATCGACGACGGGCTTGAAGCTGGGATGCTTCGTCACATCGGCGACGCGTTCGCCATTGATCCAGACCTCGCGGCCGTCACGGATTGAGTCGCGATATTGTTCGCCGGTTCTGATCATGCTGCATTCCCCCTTGAGATAACGTGGTTGCCGCAGGTTGGCATATTTGGGGGAGACTGCAAACCAGGCTTGCAAGTCTGAAGATTTTATCGTTCAGCCCCGCTGCTCGCGGCTGGTTGCGTGCATCAGATCGGCGTTGCGCTTGTAAAGTTCGAGGTAGGTTTGCATGCGAGAGTCGTAGACTGGTGCGTTGGCTGCGTCGGGTTGCACAGTTCTGTCGGTTGCGACCCATTTTGAAATTTCCCTGGGGTCCTTGAAAATGCCTGCTGCGTAGCCTGCAATGAAACAATTTCCGAAGGACGCGCCCATAGTGATCGATGGCACGCGTTGCGGAACTTTGGTGATGTCGGAAACGGCTTGCAGCCAGGTGGGGTTTTTGGCGCCACCGCCAACTGCAGTCATGAGCTTTGCCTTTGCTCCTGCTGCTGCCATGACTTTCAGCGTGTGGTTTATTGAGTAACCAACGCCTTCCAATGCGGCGCGATACATGTGTCCTTTGGTGTGGCCGATGTCGAGGCCGAAGATGATGCCGCGCGCATCGGCGTCGTTGATCGGCGAGCGCTCGCCGGAGAAGTAAGGGAGGACCACAAGGCCGTCGGAGCCTGGTCTTATTTTTGCAGCTTCGCGGGTCAGAATTGCATAGGCTTCTTCGCCGCCGGATTTTTCTGCCGCGACAAACTCGCCGCCGATCATGTCGCGGAACCAACGCGTCAGCGAGCCGCTGGTCGCCATGCCGCCATGCAGGCAATAGGTACCCGGAAAAATATATGGCGTGGCCCAGAGATGTTCGTCCATCAGGGGTTTGTCCATGAGGAGCGTGATCCAGGCGGTTGAGCCATACATGAGCATCATGTCGCCGGGGGCGGTGACGCCGATGCTCATGGCTTCGCTGGCGACATCGCAGGTGCCGATGGTGACGGCTGTTCCTTCGGCGAGGCCGGTTCGCCTGGCTGCAGCGGCGGTTACAGTGCCAGCGAGTTCAGTTGCCCAGCGCGGTTGTGGAAGGCGTTCGGGTTCGACGATGCCTTTGCAGAGGTCAGCAGCCCAGGCGAGTCTTGATGGTTCGTAGCAGGGACCGAAAAATCCTGCGGTCAGGTGATCGATGAAGAAACCACCAGTCAGTCTTGCCGCGATGAAGTTTGCGCAGGGAAGGAAACTGTGCGCGGCCCTGAATACTTCCGGTTCATTCTTTTTCACCCAGAGGATCTTTGGTCCCATGGATTGCGCGGAGATGCCGTTGCCGGTGCGTTTGAAAATGGTGTCGGCGCCATGCCAGCTGATGACTTCATCAATTTCGGCGACGGAACGCGTATCGACGCCATACATGATGCCGCCTGAGCGCAGGGGATTGGCGGTTTTGTCGACGGGGACCATGGAATAGACGCCGCTCAGGCCGATGCTGGCGACGTCAGCGGATTTCACTTTTGCCTGTTCGATGAGAGTTCGCGAGAGTTCGACGAATTCATCCCACCAGACTTTCTCGACATCCTGCTCCACAAAACCTGGTTTCAGAAATTGCAATTCGTGCTTGAGCGCCGCCATGGCAAGGATTTTTCCATCTATGCCAGTCAGCACACCTTTCAATTCGTAGGAGCCAATATCAATTCCCATCAGGCATTGTGCCATGTGTTCCTCGCAGCTGCGCCGTTTGCCCGATCATAACCATCTTTGGTCGTGCTTGATAATAGGTACGCGTTGTTGCATGAACCATTCAGCCAAAATATTCCAGCATGCAAGGGAATCACCGCAATGAAACTATCAGGCAGCCAGACCATTCCAGCCGCCCGCTCTGTTGTCTGGGCGGGGCTTAATGACCCATCCATTTTGAAGCAGTGCATTCCGGGCTGCGAAAGCATCGACGCGACAGGACCGAACAATTTCACGGCAAAGGTTGTAGCCAAGATTGGCCCGGTGCGGGCGTCTTTTACAGGAGCCGTGACGCTGTCCGGTATCATTGCGCCCGTGAGCTACCGCATTTCGGGGCAAGGACAGGGCGGACTTGCGGGATTTGCCAGTGGCGGCGCTTCGATCAAGCTAACGGAAGTTGGGCCAAGCGAGACACTGATGGAATATGACGTTGATGCTCAGATTGGCGGCAAGATGGCGATGCTGGGATCACGGCTCATCGATTCAACGGCACATTCACTGTCGGGGCAGTTTTTCGACAAGTTTGCATCGCTGATGAAGGCGCAAGCGAAAGCTTCGCCAGTTGGTGGTGCTGGGGCAAAGTCCAAAGCTCCGGCGAAAGCGAAACCAAAGCGAGTTGCGAAAAAGGTCGCAAAGAAGGCTGTGAAGAAGAAGAGCAAGCGCTGAGGCATGACGCACCCGCGCGCACGGCGGATGGGGTTCGTGAAGCCGAATGCCATCGGCGAACTCTTGAAGCAGGGGGCCGACCCTAGCCTGATATCTTTTGCTGGTGGCTATCCTGATGCGGAAAGTTTCCCGCGCGCTGAACTTGACGCCGTCTTCCATGAAGTGATCAGGCAAGGCGGGCGGCAATCGCTGCAATACACAGTCGCTGACGGGCCGCTGGCGTTTCGCGAGCAGATTGCCAAGCGGATGCAAGTGCGTGGAGTCGCTTGCGGGGCAGAACATGTGCTGGTGCTGCAGGGCAGCCAGCAAGGGCTGGACCTTGCGGCAAAAATGCTGATCGATGAGGGTGATGTCATCGTCACCGAGAGCCCCACTTTTCTGGGAGCGCTCGTTGCCTTCAATCCGTGCGAGCCGCGCTACGCCGGGGTGCGGATGGATGCGCAAGGAATGGACATCAATCATCTTGAGCACGTGCTGAAGACAACGCCGCGCGTGAAATTGATCTACACCATTCCGGACTTCCAGAATCCGACCGGTGTCACGATGAGCAGCGAACGGCGGCGGCAATTGATTGAGCTTGCAAACCGATTCAACATCGCGGTGTTGGAGGACACTGCCTATCGCGATTTGCGTTTTGGCGGCGACGCGCCGCCAACGATCAAGAGTCTTGATACTGAAGGCCGGGTGATCATGCTTGGCAGCTTTTCGAAAATTCTTGCACCAGGTTTGCGGCTGGGATGGGCGGTTGCTTCCAAGGAAATGATCCGCGATCTCGGGCTGTTGAAGCTTGCGGCTGACACGCAATGCAGCACGGTTAACATGGCGGCGACGTCGCTGTTTCTTGAGCGATACGGCATTGATGCGCATGTTGCGAAGTTGCGCGATGTTTACCGCCGCAAGAAGACCCTGATGCTGGACACGTTGCGGCGGGAATTTCCACAGGCGGTTTCCTGCACTGACCCAGAGGGCGGATTGTTCACGTGGCTGAGTTTTCCCGGCGGATTCGATGCTGAGGTTTTCATGCGGCAGCATGCCTTGCCGGTTGCGAAAGTGGCGTTCGTGCCTGGCGCATCGTTCTTTCCTGCCACGCAGGAAACCAACCATGCGCGATTCAATTTTTCGGGACAGGCAGATGACAAGATCATTGAAGGCATGACGAAGCTTGGCCGCATTCTGAAACAGGTATTGTGATGGATTCATTTCCATCGGACAGCTCTAAAACCTCAGGATACGCAGCCAGCGGCCTACGTTGATGAGGCTGATCAAGGCTCCAGCGACATAGGTGAAGGCAGCTGCGCGCAACACACTTGATGCACCAGCCATATCCCCTGGCGGCAGGTAGTGCGTCAGCGCTGGCAAGGCGCGTTTGAAGCTGGCGTCAAGTTCGGTCGGCAGCGTGAAAATATGAATGACGATTGTTGACGCCAGAATGCCAAGTGCTGCGACGACTTCGGCAACCAGTATGGCGGGGGAGTGTGTGAGCGCAAATACGATGGGAGTTGCCATCAGCAGCATGCTGCCGGTGCGTTCGATTGCGACGCAGGTTTTTGCGAGGCGCTGACGCAAGTGGAGCGGACGATAACCTTCCTTGTCTTGCACTGCATGGGCGCATTCGTGGGCCGCCACGGCTGCTGCCGTCACGGAGCGGCCGGAAAAATTGCGCTTTGAAAGCCGCACGGTCTTTTCATCGGGGGAATAGTGATCGCCCAATTCGGTTTCAGTTTCTTCAACCCTCACCTTGTGGAGGCCGGCCTTGTCGAGAAGTTCACGCGCCAGTTCTGCCCCTGTGCCGGGAAAATCGCCGCGCTCGGCGGCATGCTTGTTCATCGTCCATTTGATGAGGAATTGCGGAACGAAGATGAGGGCGATGAAAACAATGGCGGCGAGTGCAACAAGCATTGCGCCAGCATTTCATTGACATCATCATCCGTCAACTGAATATGCGCGGCAAAGGAGTGTTGTGATGAACAATTTGGAAAAGCGGATTGATGAACTTGAGATGCGCATGGCGCATCAGGAAAAAACCATTGGCGAATTGAATGACGTGATCACCGCGCAGTGGAAAAAGAGTGAAATGCTTGAGCGGCAATTGCGGCGGCTGAGCGAAGAACTCGCTGATCTGGAGACTGGCGATGGGCCCGCTGCAAACCAGAAACCGCCGCATTATTGACGCGTCAAAACGGCAGCATGCGCGAAAGCAAACCGTCCTTGTCCCAGAACTGGTGTTTCAATGCGGCGACCACGTGAATGATGACGAGGACCTGCGCGAGTTTTCCGAGAAGACTGTGAGCTTCTTTCGTCCACTCTCCGATGTTTGGCATGAAGGCCAGACTGAACAAATTGAAGAACACTACATTTGTGTCTGCACCACCATGTTCCAGCGCGTAAGGAGCAAGCGCAAACATACCGAATAGCGGGATCAAGATCATCAGCGCATAAAACAGGCGATGCGTGGCGTGAGATGCAAACTGCTGCCAGCGTGGCATGGGCACATCAGGCGGTGGTTTGTGCCCCATGCGCCAGAAAAGCCGCGCCAGTGCGAGCAGCAGAACCAGAGTCCCAAACGACCCATGCGCCGTCGGCCCCCAATCCAATGGCCCGATGGCTCAGCCACGCGGCATGCGGATCAGGTCTTCGCTGAAGAACAGCAAGAAGATCATGATTGCGGCCGTGATCCAGTGCAGCCAGATGGCGGTCTTGGTGTAGCGGTCTGTTGTCATGTGATGCTCCCCGAATGCAGTGGCACTATTTGGCATTTTGATAGATATCCGGCAACATCAGTTGCGGGTTCTTGTACGATTTCTGCCGCGCCAGTGCGGCGAGGAACCGTTCCTTGTTCTCTGTGGTAAAGCCTTTCATCGCATTGTCCTGGCCAATGCCGCTGCCATCTTGTGAGTCCTTTTCGAATCCGTGCAAAGCGGATGCCGCCGACTCTGTTGGCAAGCCGCAATGTGCGAGCAAATTGCGCGTTGCACCCTCACGGTCCGAATTCATTTCATTGTAGCGCAGTGCCAGGAATGGCACGCCGGCCTTGAGATTTTTCATGTAGCAATCGAAATGCAATGCCCAACAGGCGGCAGAAATATCTTCATGATAAAAAGCTGGTCCCGCATCTGGCAGCGTTTGCTCAAGGATGTTGAGTTCATGTCCGGCAGAAGCAATGTTCCAGATAAAATCACGCCCGGCCCGGTCCAGCACGTCAGCCATTCCGTAGCCCCGCGCCATCTTGTAAGTCGAATTGGCCCAGCCCACGGCATCGCGATACAGAAACACATATTTCGCATTTGGAAACGCCGCATGAAAGTCGGCGCAGTTGAACAATGATTGACTGTAGAGCTTGAACGCAAGCGTGTGCGGCACCTTTCCATCGGGCTGCTGGCTCTGCAACCGGGTGCAGGTGGCAATGAGTTTGCGCGTCAGTTCAGCGCCATTGGTATTGCGGTTCACGGTGATATCGAGCTGTGCATTGGGTTCGGAAAGACTGACAACACCATCGACAAGGCCAAGCACGCGGCTCACCAAAGTTGTGCCGCTGCGGCCGATGTTGAAAACGAAAATCAAGTTCTCTGGCACAGGCACGGATGCAGCAAGCTGATCGAGCTCTTCCCACGGCACCAGCATCACCTGCGCAGCGTGGCTAAATTGCGCCATGCGCATGAATGGCGTCGTTGAAAGATCTGCATCCGGCGGCGTGCGCACGAACACCGCACGCCTCGAAGTCTGGTCGAGACAGTACAGCGTCCAGCCAAGTTCCGTCACAGCGCGGCCAGATGATGTTTCAGCACCCGCATCTAACGCAAAGTCGATGAGCATCGCCCGGCGGGCAGGGTGGTCTTTGGAGCGTGAGAGAATGTTGTGAAGCGCAGCTGTCATCATCTTACCCCGGATTGTAGACACGCGCGGCTTCGGGATCTGTCTCGTCATACGGCAATTCATTCAACGCCGCCCACAGCGCATCAGGAATGCTCCAGTTCGCCCAGTCAATCGTTTGCTGCACGCGCTCAGGCGAGGACACGCCGCAAATGGTTGACGTGACGCGCGGGTCCCGCATCGAGAATTGCAAGGCCGCAGCCCCCATCGGAATACCATGCTGCGAACACAAGGCCTCAATCGCATTCGCCCGTGACTTGATATCATCGCTCGCTGGCATGTACGAATAGAGCGGTGCCTTCGCCGCACCTTTGGCAAGAATGCCTGATGCATAGGGGGCCGCATTCAGCACCGCCATGTTTTTCGACCGGGCCAGATCAAACATTTCGGCAGCATTGCGGTTAAGCAGCGTAAAACGGTTGTGGCTGATCAACGCATCAAAATCAAAATCGCGGATCAGAGGCATCATGATGTCGACGCGGCCTGCCGCAAGTCCGATGGCTTGCACGAGGCCTTCATCCTTCATGCGCATGAGTGCTGCGACGGCGCCGCCAGGTTTGGTTACGTCCTTCAAGTCGGATGCATATTCAGGGTCGTGCAAATGCAGGAGCGGAATCTTGTCGACGCCCAGCGCTTTCAGGCTTTCCTCCAGCGATTGACGGGCGCGATCACCATCAAATTTTTTGGTGTCCATGTTGCGGTCGAGTTTTGATGAAATGACAAAGCCTTTCGGCAGACCGCCGCGTTCGCGGGTGGCAGCGCCGATGCGCTCTTCGCTGCGGCCCATGCCGTAGTTTCGCGAGGTATCGAGGAAGCCTATCTGGTTGTCGAAGATGGCGTTGATGGTGGCGCGCGCACGGGCTTCATCGACGCCGTAGCCATAAGTCGCCGGCATATCGCCCAATGCCGTGGTGCCGAAGCAGATGGCGGGAATGGCGAGACCGGTTTTGCCGACTTTTACGCGGGCGGCGGGATTGAATGGTGCGTTGGGCATGCGGTCCTCTGGGGATCCTCTAGTTTGGGCCGTGGTCATAACGTGCGACGGGGGCGGAGCCAAACGGATTTTTCTTCATGTTGGGCAGCATGCCTATCCGGGGCGTTGGATGTGGGGTCCCTGCCAAGACCGCCTGCGCATTTGCACGCTGCCCAGAACTGCCACCGAAATGCGCAATCGCAACCTGCATGAACATATTTAATCAGTATACGGATTAATACACTCTGTATACGGATTAGTATGATCCGTACACTGATTGTCATCATCCGGGCCAGTTTTCGCCTTTATTGCCGCAATGACGCAACAGGAAAGACGGAATCCAGAAGAAATCCCGGATAAATTGATCTGCATTTTTGTTGCCCGCATAGATGGAAATCGTCGTGGCGGGGGTTTAAAGAGGTCCTGGATGTTTCTGTAATGTTCTGGTACATGGGATACCCCCTACCCCCAAGAGTGTGTCCTAGGGCAATCCTTGGCGGTTCTAGGCCTATGTTGGGGATGTAATCTTGGTGGGTTGGTTTTTCGGCGGTAAAATTGGATTTCGAACTGTATATATTCTCTCTAAAGTTGTTTTGTGTAACTCAGAATTCTACTTTACCCTTGCTGCAAACTGCGGAAATTGGGTTACGCAAGGCCGAAACTGATTACTCAGTACACGGAGTATCTGCCGTTCCCCGCCCACAAGAGGAGGGAGGTTGATCGTTCATCGAAGATCTGTGAGTTGGCGGTGAGCGCAAAAAAGGGTAGCGTCCCCTTTGTATTTCAAACACCGCCCACTTTGGCACATCAGATGCCGCAAGCGAGCGCCGTCCACCACATCACCGTAATTGCTACAATTCTTTTCTTTTCGCTGATTGGATCTGTCGAATGGCGATTGCCATGGGCAAAGCCTGCCGGGGGAATGGCCTCAATCGCTTCCATGTAAAACGTCATTCATTGATCGTTCATATTTGCTCCTCTAGCTTTGGTATCAATCCACAGGAGGACGAAAAAATGACTGTGATTCAATCGGCTCGGGGGCTGGCCTTGGCGTCTTCTCTCGTGGTTGCGAGTTTCAGTGCCACAGGTTTGCAACTGGCGGCGTTGAGTGCCGGCGGCATGGTTGTGCTGGCGGGCGAGGCGATGGCACAAACCGTCATTCCCGGCGTTGGTGTCATAGTCAAGAAAAATCCCGGCAGCGGAGCAATTGTCAAAGGCGTTTCCGATGACAACGGCGAAGTGGTTTTTGATGGCCTTGAAGCAGGTGAATTCACCGTTACCGTGGGCACAAACCGCCCGCAAAGTTTCACCATCAGCAAAGGTGGCGGCGGCATCAAGGTTGTTGTGACAGGAAAGGCGCACAACTATACCGGTCACGTCACGCTGTTGCGGTAGCTCTACTTTATCGTCCTCCCACTTGTGGGCCTCTTGGGTTAGGGTTAACGTTCGAAACCGCCGCCAGCGCCATCACTTCAAATACTTTGGCGTCTATTGCCGCGGCTTCGGCGTCACCGCGTTTCAAAGCGGATTTTACCCGCTCGAGCTTTCGGACATCCTCAAGCGACACATAGGGCCCCCAGGAATTGTCATCGGAAATCCGGGCTACCAGGACTTCAGCAAGCAGATTGCCGTGGCGGATTCTCTTGGTGATGTATTCACACAATGCAGAATTCTCGGATGATTATTTAAGATATGCAGCACAAGTATCATTGAACGCCTTGATTACGACAGCTACCATTGGCGTAGAACTGACGTCAGGCGTACGAAGGATGTATCTTCCGACGATACGAACACCCTCGGTGGAATCTATTTTGTTATCTAAAAAGCACTTCAGCAATTTGACGCTGTGCGAATCTTCGCCGACGCTTTCTTCGCCGTCTGCGATTAACGTGAGCGCTTCCATCATTCCAAAAACATAACCTACTTTGAATTGCTCGTTTGAGCTAGAATACTCTGAAACGGTTAGAGCTAAAGCGCTATTCGACAAACCGCCAAGAATTGCTAGGACGGATATGGCAAGTAACTTCGATAACTTTGTTGACATAACAAACTTTCCGCTCTCAGAAAGAGCTGATTTGCATCGTTTTGAATCAAACCACTCAATTCCCCAGTATCGCGCTCTCCAGCACATCCAGCCCTTCATTCAATATCATCTCGCTCGCCGTCAGCGGGGTCAGCATGCGGACGACGTCGCCGTAGACGCCGCAGGTTAGGATGAGGAGGCCGCGTTCGAGGCATTTGGCGGCGAGTGCTTTGGCGCCGCCTGCGTCGGGTTTGTTGCCGCCGTGTTCGGTGACCATTTCGAAGGCGCACATGGCGCCAAGCCCACGGATGTCGCCGATGGGCATGCCCTTCTTTTTGGCTTTGATGGCGGTGAGCTTCTTCATGATGATCTCGCCCTGCTTGTTGGCCTTGGCCAGCAGGTCTTCAGTTTCGAACGCTTCGAACACGCCAAGGGCTGCCGCACAGGCAATCGCGTTGCCGGCGTAGGTGCCGCCGATGCCGCCGGGATCGGGGGCGTCCATGATTTTCGCCTTGCCGACGACGGCAGCGAGCGGGAAGCCACCGGCCAATGATTTCGCTGCGGTCATCAAGTCGGGCTCGACGCCATAGTGCTCCATGGCGAAGAATTTTCCGGTGCGGCCGAAGCCGGACTGGATTTCGTCCGCGATCAACAGAATGCCATGCTCATCGCACAGCTGGCGCAAGCGCACCATCAATTCCTTGGGCGCGATGTAAAATCCGCCTTCGCCCTGCACGGGCTCGATGATGATGGCGGCCACGCGTTGTGGCTCCACATCGCATTTGAACAGAAGCTCGATGCCGTGGATTGCGTCTTCTACCGTGATGCCCTTGTGCTCCACCGGAAATGGTACGTGCCAGATGCCTGCGGGCATGGGGCCGAACTTGGCTTTATAGGGCAGCACTTTTCCGGTGAGCGCCATGCCGAGCAAGGTGCGGCCATGGAAGCCGCCGTGGAAGGCGATGACATCCGAGCGGCCCGTGTAAGCCCGCGCGAATTTGATGGCGTTTTCGACGGCTTCGGCACCGGTGGTGACGAGGGCTGATTTCACGTCGCCGGAAATCGGCGCCACGGCGTTGAGCTTTTCGCACACTTCGATGAAGGGCGTGTAGGGCATGACCATGGCGCAGGTGTGGGTGACTTTTTCGAGCTGCTCATAGACGCGGCGCATGACGGCGGGGTGGCGGTGGCCGGTGTTGACGACGGCGATGCCGCCGCCGAAATCAATGTAGCGGTTGCCTTCGATATCCCAGATCTCGGAGTTCTCGGCTTTCGCTGCCATCACCCCTGCGCCCATGCCGATGCCGCGCGACACGGCCTTGGCGCGGCGTTCGACCCAGGCCTTGTTGGAACCAGCGGGTTCAGGGGTGAAGACGGGTGCGTTCATGGTGGGCTCCTCGATGTGAAGCGGCAGTTTAGCCGTTTCACTGGTTGCGAGGCAAATTGGAAAGATGGTGCCAGTCTTGCAGGGTCAGTTCTTGTTCAATGTGCCAAAGCTGAGGCGCTCAGGGCCGTTGATCAATTCGACTGCTGATCTGTTGGGCAGGGCACTGTATTCTTCCTGGGTCATTGAGAATGTGACTTTTGTGGTGTCGCCGTTGTTTGCGAAGCGGCTTAACATGAATTGCCTGTCGCCGATGCGCAGCATGAGCAATGAGTCGCGCACCGGAACCGGATGAAGAGCTGACAAATTCAGTTCAACGAGTGCGGCTTCCGGCGCACGTTTTCCTGCGACGGTGGCTTTCGAACGGGCTGTTTGAATTGACGCAATGATGCCGCCCTTTCGGGCTGCGGGTTTGGTGATTGCACCAGCTTCCCCGTGAACTTCGATTGAAGTTGACAATGTGCCGTCTGAGGCCGCCCGCTTCATGGCAACCGGCGCCACGGACTGGTCGGTTGCGCCATCCTTGTCCGGTGATTTTGAGAATCTGACATTCGCCAGATAGATGGAGCCGCGCTCAGTTTTATCAAATGTAAAGCGCACGCCTCTCACTTGAGAAGCTGCTGACAGGCCGAAATCGGCCAAGGGCATGCGGACTGTCTGAAGCAATGGATGGATCGCGAGGACGGTGAAATCCTCTATCGGCGGGAACAGACTGAAGAATGCCGATTTTCCGCCGACAGGATTGTGCAGCCGTGCATAGCGGCTTACTGAAACGGACTTTGAAATGCGGCCTTCTGCCGTTACAAGTGAGACGCTGAAATCCATGCTGCCATCAGCGTTAACCGGAAAGGGGCGGTTGCAAATGAGCGCAGCATTTTCAGAGTTGGTTACATCTGGCATTACGGTGAAAATCTGAGGCGAGGATTCCTGGCAGGCGAGTGAAACCCGAAATTCGAGATTTTGCAGCGCGCCGAGTTTGCGGCCCTTGCCCTTTGCCCAGCCGTTGGATTGAAAGAAGTATGCCCTCGGGTTGACAGATCTGTTGCGCGACCACTGAATGGCGTTGGCCTTGAGCGACGATCCGTGACCGACGATTTTCTTGTTATCGATTTTGACCTTGCGCCATGAATTGAGAATGTTGCGCGAGCTCAAGCCCGCCGGCCTGGAAAAATCATCGATGATCACGGTGTCACGGCGTCTGGCGCTTTCACTGAAACTGCGTTCAAGGCGGGTCAGGCTGGCGAGTTTTTTCGGCGCTGTGAAAGATGGGTTGAAGAGGTTGACGAAGTCGGCATTCGCATCACGGCCCATGTGGCTCCTGAAAAACGCCAGGATGGCATACATGCCGGTTTCGCGCTGCGATGACGAGCCAGTATTCATGACGCTGAACAGCGCCTTGTTGCCACGGCCGACGCATGCCGCTGAATCGGATTGCTGCCATTCAGTATTGTAAAAATTATGATTGGCTCCCCAGACACCGAAAATCGCTTTCATGCCCGGTTCAATTTCGTAGCGGTTGCGGATCGCCTTGTTGTAAACCTGCAGGGCGTCCATCGTGTACACGTCGCCGTCGCATAGCGGAAGCAATGCTGCCCATGGCATGTTGTCCGTGTATAATGGTCGGCTGGTCTGGTTGGCCACTGGCGCAATCGTGAAGATGCCACGAAACACGGGCTGACTGCCAAAGCGCGACGGCCACGGGCTGCCGAGTTCCTTAAACAAGTTGTAAGCCGCGAGTACGCCTTCGCCGCCACGCGAATGGCCCATGAGGCCGATCTGGCTGAAGTCCAAAGTTTTGCGCATATCGAAGCCAAGTGACTTTGGCGCACCGCCATTGCGGTTCCATTGGTCGAGCAGCTCCAAGTGGCGGAGCACCAAGCGGGCACGGCGGAAGTTGAGGAATGGATCGTCGATGGCTCCGTCGCCGCCATTAATGCCGCGATTGGCGTTGATGGAAACAACAAAATATCCCCAGCTTGCGAGACGCTCGGCAACGTAGGCAAAACCTTCGTGGTTGCGGACAACTGTGAAACCGCGGGGGCAGGTGCCGGTTTTGGTGTATCGAACATCGTGGTCGAAGCGGCCAGGGATGCCCGCAACAACACGGCCGCAAGTGCCGTGATTGCCGTGCAAGAAGATGATCACGGGATAGGGTCTGATGTAGAGATATTTTGGCCGGTATATCCGTGCCCACAACTCCGTTGTTACGGTCCTGTCAATTTGCGGATCGATGGCGGCTGGCAGGCGATACTCGCTGCTGGTCACATCATATGGGCCAATTGCAGTTGGATCCGGGGTCTCTGCTGCAGTTGCCGAGATTGTTCCAAGTGCCAGTATGCAAACTATTTGCGCAAAAATGGAGAGTTTACGAACTATTACGATAACAGACAGGCGACTCATTTATGTTTCTTTTACTTGGAAAACCACCAAAGGTTTCCCATTCCTTAAGCCGCATCCAGCTCCGTTAGCAAATGCGATTACTGGTTGCTAGTGCTGCAATACGAAAGCCGGGGGTGATTGAGGCGTTTCGGTTGGCAACCCGGTGCGCGAGATGTTCGTCCCGGGGGTGCCTATGGTTGAGCGGTGCCGAAACTTTGCGGGCAGTTATTAGGCTCTCCCTATTTAACGCTGATGGCGCTTGTCTACTTCATTGTTTTAAAAAGATAAAAACCTGCCATGAGGGTCGCGTTGCGTTGGTGCATCACCTGTTGGCGACTTTCTATGGCTGATTGTGCTTGTGGCTAATTTGTGGCTAAGTCTATCCCCAGGACACAAGGTTGGGATTGCAAAATGGTGTGTGCGTACAGAATCGGGCCGGTTGCATTTGTGGCTTCATTACTTCTGACTACTTCTGCATTTGCTGGCGGGTTCTCGATCCGTGAACAGTCTGCGGAGGGGCAGGGCACTTCTTTTGCTGGCGTTGCAGCCGGCTCCAATGGATTGTCGTCGATGTTCTGGAACCCTGCGACAATGTCGCAACATTCCGGCAACGGGTTGATGAGCGAAGGCAATGTCGCCTTGATCATCCCGCAGTCCCAAGCTGATGACGGCGGACCTGCGCCCGGTTCACCCGTTCCCAGCCTCAACGACAGCGGGAATATCGGGGTCTCCGCATTTGCTCCATCATCTTACTGGCTTTTCGGCGTTAACGAGAAACTGGTGGTGGGAGCTTCACTAAACGCGCCACTTGGCCTCAAAACAGACGCCGACAACTGGTACGGTTCACCGCACGCAGACAAGTCATCCTCCAAGACATACACCCTTTCGCCGTCGGTCTCTTACCGGTTGTCGGACATGGTTTCGGTTGGACTTGGCGCACAGCTTGAATATATGACTGTTGACGTCAATTCCAGCACTCCCACCGGCATTGAGTTCTTTTCGGCAGATGGTTCGGATTTCGACATCGGGTTCACGGCAGGCCTTTTGCTTGAGCCTACCGAAACAACAGATATCGGCATCGGGTTCCGCTCCAGCATCAATCACAAGCTCGAAGGCAACGGATTTGTTTCGGGCCTGTTTGAAGGCGATGTCACGGCGCGGCTCAAGACGCCTGAGGTTGTAACCTTTGGCATTCGGCAAGAAATCAATGATGACTTGAGGCTGATGGCTGGCGTCGAATGGGCTAACTGGAGCCGGTTTGAAGAACTCGCCATCCTCAGCTCGGCTAGCGGCGGGCTTATTGGACTTACAGTTGAAGACTGGAAAGACTCGTGGTTCTATTC
Source organism: uncultured Alphaproteobacteria bacterium (assembly GCA_963819615.1). Lineage (GTDB taxonomy): Bacteria > Pseudomonadota > Alphaproteobacteria > Rhizobiales > Aestuariivirgaceae > Aestuariivirga. The sequence continues at coordinate 969,570 of CAWFWW010000004.1, read as the reverse complement.
TGTTGGCGGTGAGTATGATTTCAATGACCGGCTGACATTGCGGGCAGGTGCGGCCTTTGAGAAATCACCGGTGCCGGATGCAACGCGGACCCCGCGGGTTCCGGACAATGACCGTTTTTGGCTATCAGTTGGGGCCAGCTACCAGCTTTCTGAAAGCATGCGGGCCAACGTCGCTTACTCCCACATATTCATGAAGGATGGTGACGTCGAACTCGCTGCCTCTGGGGTGCTCCCGCCGCTTTCTGCGACTTTTGAGCAAAGCATCGATATCGTGGCTGCTTCCCTGACGATGGATTGGTAGCGCAAGAGCGCTGGATTCGATTTGGGACGCAAACAGGGTTCGAGGCGATTCGCATCGAGAACGATGTAAATTGGCTGGACGGCGATTTATTAGGTTAAAAATGCCAAGTTATGTGGGGCATTTTAGCAACAATACCTAAATCTCGTAGCCCCCTTTAGTTAAAACTACTCCCAGCGCGAAATCTGTTAATAACTTTGAAGTTGCTCTTCATTGAATAATATCCAGTTTTTTCAATTGTTTACAATATGAATTCGATTTGTGTGGCCAGGTTGTTACAACTTGATATGCTTAACGAATAGTCTCCAGAAACGTTGACATTTTCTGAAATTTCTTAGTAAATTGGCGGCAGATGCGCGAATGAACCGTCGGTTGTGGACGGTAACTTAGATTGGGACGGGAGTTTTTTTATGACTAATAAATTTGCACTAGCAGCAGTAGCTAGTGCGCTTACGCTTGTTGTTACAGGGAGCGCATATGCTACGCCGGTCGATTTGGCTGATACCTATTGGGGCGGTGACCCAACGGCAGCCGGTGGGCCGATTGCCAATGTCGACGTTATTGGTGGACCGCGTTATTCAGTAACCGGATTGACCTCAGAACGAGATGGCGCGAACCTGAATGTGACGATCAGCACGAATTATGCTGATAACATCGGTGCAGGCGGAACGCGGATTGGTTCGTTGTTCATTGGCGATCCGAGAAATCTGAACCTTGCCGGAACTGGACCTGAATTCCAGACCGATACGTTTACCGCTGATACTGACCGGTTTAGCTATGTCTTTGACTTTGACATTGCCAATGCCGATGTCCGTTTGGGCGATAGCGGCAGCGGGTCATTGTGGGCGCTGGATGGCACTGGTAGTGATGTTATCAAGTCTTCGGGCACGACGCATCGCGCCAATCAGGCAGTTGACCGCTCCGGCGGTACTGCGACTAGTGTGATCGGTCAATGGAAAGTTGCCGCTGGCGCTGTCACGTTTGAAATCAAGGACTTCTTTGCCTTGAATGGCCTGCCAGCGATTTATCAAACAGCTTTGACGCTGGCCTGGACGATGTCGTGTGCGAATGACGTTGTTCTGGGAACTGTGGATAGTTCCCTGAAAGATAATCCGCTCGAAACGCCTTTGCCTGCTGGTGCGGCACTTCTGCTGAGCGGCTTGGCTGGCTTGGGCGCCATCAGCCGCCGCAAGAAGAAAGCCTGATAGTTTATCACTTTTGCTTGAGAGCGCCGCGGGAGACCGTCGGCGCTCTTTTGCATTAGGAAGTCACCTATCATTAATGTTTTAGGCAATTTTGTGATTGGATCGAAACGTTAATCAATTTGTGATGGTAAGGTGGCATTGCGCGGCTTGATCCGCTAATCTCGACTAAACTGGTAATAAAATACCGTTGAAAAAATTGGTTGCGGCAATTCAAATGATGACAAAGTTTCCTGCGGTTTCGCAGATAGTCCGGTTTTTGGCACTGTGCTCGGTCCTGATTTTGGCAGGATGTTCGACGCCGGAGGAACGTGCGCAAGCGCATTACGAAAGTGGCAAGGCGCTCCTCGAAAAGGGCGAGACCGTTCGGGCGACTTTGGAGTTCCGAAACGCTGTCCGGCTTAACGAGAAGCTGGTAGCTGCCTGGGAAGGACTTGCTGATGCAGAAGAGAAACGTCTCAACTGGCCCGGCGTTTCTGAAAGCCTCAACCGTGTCACTGAACTTGACCCAAACAATTTTAATGCGACCTTTAAACTGGCGAAGTTGCAACTTGCGGCCATCCAAGTCGACAACGCCCTCAAGAACGCAAACAAGGCCAACACACTCAAGCCAAATGATACAGATGTTGCAGCCTTGCGCAGCGCAATTTTGCTGCGTCTGAATGACAAGGAAGGCGCTGTTGCTGAAGCTGAACGGGCGCTTTCGCTAAACCGGGACAATCCTGACGCACTGGCGGTGCTCGCAGCCGAGAGCATGTCGAGAGGTAATAGCAAGGGGGCACTGGGGTTCATTGAGCGCGGTTTGCAAACTGACCCAAAGAACATTGGCTTGCTGCTGTTCAAGGTCAAACTCTTCGAAGATGGCAATGACCGCGTCAAGCTTGAAGAAACGCTCCGGACCTTGATTGGCTACTATCCCAAGCAGAAAGAGTTCAGGCAGAGTCTGATGACGTTTCTTCTGCAAGTTGGACGCACGGCAGATGTTGAGCGTGAATTGAGGAGCTATGTGGCTTCTGAAGCCCAAGACACTGGCGCCGGACTTGATCTGGTTCGCCTGGTTTCGCGCGTTCGAGGGCCGGTAGACGCCCGGGTCGAACTTGAAAAACTCGCCAAAGATCACCCTGACAAGATTGACTATCAACTCGCTTTGGTCAAACTCAATTATGCCGAACGCAAGAATGACGAAGCAGACAAGCTGCTCACGGCCATCATTGACAAAGGTGAGCCAATTGGAAATGTGCATCTTGCAAAATTGTTGAAAGCGGAATTTCTACGTGAGCAGGGAAAGCCCGCTGATGCAGAGGCCTTGGTGAAAGAAGTCATCGACCAAGACGCGAAGAACGCAGATGCGCTCGCCATCAGAGCGGCGGCACGAATCGAAAAAAATGACTTGTCAGGCGCTGTCACTGATCTCCGGGACGCGCTCGATCAGAAACCAGATTCGGTGCAAATCCGTGTATTGCTGGCCCGGGCCTATGAGCGCCAAGGCGCGACCGAACTTGCCATTGATGAATTCAGCCAGGTTTTGAAAGACTCTTCGTTCAATCCAGAAGTAACGCTGCAGTATGTGGACCTTCTGCGCAGGCGCGGCAATTACGAGGCGATGGAACAGGTGCTGATTGAGGCACTTGACCGGAACCCATCGAACATTGTCTTGATAACGACACTTGCCGAGCTGCGGCTCAACAAGGGCGATTGGGCCGGCGCTGATGTCATTGCCAAGACGCTGCTCAAATATGAGCCTGATTCTGAAGTTGCAAAGCGCATCAAGGCTGGCGTTGAACTTGGGCAGAAGCAGTATCAGCAAAGCATTGATACGCTGAAGAACGCGATTGATCCTGCAAAGCCGGTGTCGTCCGGGTTGATGACCGCCTTGGTCACGGCATACCTGCATGCAGGAAAGGTCCAGGAGGCGGAAGATTTCGTGAATTCCTCGCTTTCGGCGAATCCGAAAAATGTGGATGCCGTCCTGCTGATGGGCAACATCCGGTCGGCGCAACGCCGCTCGAGCGATGCGGAGGAACAGTACCGGAAGGCCATCGCGCTGGCGCCGAAACAGGCCATTGGTTATTTTTCGCTGGCGCGATTGTTTGCCTCAGAAAAGCGGTCGGATGAAGCCGAGGAAATCCTCAAGAAGGGGCGTGAAATGGCGCCGCTTGACCTTGGGTCAAGCATGTTGCTTGCGTCGCTTTATGAAGTTCGCGGCGCTGTTGACGACGCAATGAAAGTCTATGAACAGCAGTTGGAGCAAACGCCAGACGTGCTTGTCATCGTCAACAATCTCGCCAGTCTCATGGCGGATCAACGCAGTTCCAATCCTGAATCAATGGCCCGCGCCCAAGCGCTTGCGCGGCGGCTGGAAGCAGTCGATGTGCCTCAGTTCAAGGATACTGTGGGATGGATCGCTTACCTAAAAGGCGATCTGAGGACGGCATTGATCAATCTTCAAACTGCGAAAGACAAACTTCCCGAAGTGGCGGTAGTGAGATACCACCTTGGCGTAACCCTCGCAGCGCTGAAGAAGAAGGAAGAAGCCAAGGCGGAACTGGAAAAGGCGAACAGCCTTGTTGGCCCGAATGACGCCATTGGCCCAAAAATTGAAGAAGCCATAAAAAAGCTCTCAGAGCCGGCGCAATAATCTGATGTTGCCATTTACTCCATACACAGGCTTTTCCTTATGAGCAGAGGTTCCCTATCAATTGATGACCGTGTGCGCGGATCCGGCATGGAGGCCGGTTTTGCGTATCTCATCATCATGGCAATCGGGATGGCGCTCTACTTCCGCGATGGAATTGTGTCGCTGCTGGCTGCCTGGTCAAAGCCTGAATACAGTCATGGGCCGCTTATTCCTCTGGTCGCTGGCTATCTCATTCTTCGTGAGGTGCGCGACAATCCTTCGCCCGCAGGAAAAGGCAGCGAAGTACCTGGATTGCTTGTCGTCCTGCTTGGCCTGATTGTTGGTCTCTTGGGCAATGTCACACAGATTCCATATTTTATCACCTACGGCCTTCTGATCGCCATTGGAGGCGTCATTCTTCTGGTTGCCGGGTCCAGGCGCGGTTTGAAGTTCTGGGCTGCCTGGGCATACTTGCTGTTCATGCTGCCCTTGCCAAACGCGGCGTACTGGCAATTGTCGACAAAACTGCAATTCATATCGTCCAATATCGGCGTCGAATTCATCCGGCTGATGGATGTTCCGGTATTGCTGGAAGGCAACATCATTGATCTCGGCATCTACAAGCTGCAGGTTGCCGAGGCTTGCAGCGGCCTGCGCTACCTCTTTCCTCTTGCCAGTTTTGGGTTTCTGTTTTCCGTCCTCTACCAGGGGCCATTTTGGCATCGGGCTTTGCTGTTCCTATCAAGTCTTCCGATCACGGTTTTCATGAATAGCCTGAGAATTGGCGTCATCGGGGTTTTGGTCGATTCATATGGCATTGAACAAGCCGAGGGGTTCCTTCACTGGTTCGAAGGCTGGATCATATTTGTTGCGAGCATGGCGATCTTGCTGGCTGAAGCGTGGCTACTGCAACGATTTTTGAAGCAGCCGAAATCGGCGTTGGCGATGCTTGACCTCGATTCCACCGGGATCGTTGCGCCCTTGAAACAGGTGTTTTCCATCAGGAGCTCGAAGATCCTGGCCGCCACGGCCGTCCTTTCGCTTACAATCGGGCTAGCCTGGGCACTTTTGCCAAAGCCCCATCCGGTCGTTCCTGACCACAAGCCCTTCGCCATATTCCCCATGCAACTTGGCGAGTGGAAGGGTGAGTCTTTCCGCCATAGCCCGGAAATAGAGCAGGCTCTGGCCGCAGACGATTATCTTTCAGTCTTTTACAGCAATGCTGGCAACAACAAGACAGTCAGTTTGTTTTCCGCGTTCTACAACTCAACGACGGATGGGTCAGGCATTCATTCACCTGAGATCTGCATTCCTGGCAGCGGTTGGGAAGTTTCGCGTTGGGAGAAATATGATGTGCAACTTGCCAGTGGTGACCGCAGCCAGCTCAAAGTCAATCGAGCACTGATCCAAAAAGGGCAAGACCGTCAAATTGTGTATTACTGGTTCGAAATGCGTGGCAAGAGTTTTGCCAGCGAATACCGCGCCAAGTTCAGTACTGTCTGGGATTCCATGACACGGCAACGTGCCGATGGCGCATTGCTGCGCGTCATCACTCCGCTGTCGCCAAGCGAAACGGAGGCCGACGGCGATGCACGGCTTGCCAAGTTCCTGCCTGGCGCACTTGGCGTGCTGCCTGAGTTCATTCCACAGTAATTTTACATGCGGGAGTCAAAGTTGATGGCAGGGCCCGGGCAGAATTCAGCATGAGAATTGCCGCCGGATTTTGGGGTGCAATCAAGAGCCTTTTGGCGAGGAATCCGAGATGGCGGCGGTAACATTCATTCTGGTTGCGGTTGGCGTTGTGCTTTTGATTCCGACGCTTGTCCTGTTTGCTGAAATTGCCATTGGCGCATTTTCCAGGCGAAGAACGGCTCCGGCTGCCACCAATTCAGCAAGAGCAACCGTGCTAATACCCGCCCATAACGAAGAGGCCGGGCTGGAGAATGCGTTGCGGGCGATTTTGCCGCAACTGGAGAAGTCCGATTCAATTCTGGTCGTCGCTGACAATTGCAGCGATTCAACAGCGGAAATCGCTCGCAAGGTTGGCGTCCAAGTTATCGAGAGACATGACAAAATCAGCCGCGGCAAGGGATACGCCCTGGCGCATGGGCTGACATTTCTTGAAGGAAACATGCCAGACGTTGTCGTAATAATTGACGCAGACTGCGTTGCGACACCTGGGTCGATTCAAGCGCTCAAATGCGAGGCGTTTAGAACGCAGCGGGCGGTTCAGGCGCTATATAAAATGCGGGCACCCCAAGGTCACGAGCGGCGATTTGCAGTTGCGGAGTTTGCCTGGCGTATCAAGAACAAGTTGCGGCCACTTGGATTGTCCATGCTTGGTTTTCCGTGCCAGTTGATGGGAACTGGCATGGCATTTCCAGCGGATACTGCACAGGCCAGTAATTTTTCCAGCGGAAATATAGTTGAAGATCTTGAACTTGGCTTGAGGTTAGCAAGGCAGGGCAGGGCACCTGCGTTCTTTCCCGATGCCGTCGTGATCAGTGAGTTTCCCATCAGTGAAGAAGGTGAAATCAGCCAGCGACGCAGGTGGGAAGGGGGCTCCTTTTCCATGTTGCTGCGTCATGGGCTTGCTAACGCGCTGGGCGGAATTTTTTCGGCGAACGCAAGTTTGGCAGCACTCGGGTTTGATATGATGGTCCCTCCGCTGGTGCTTCATGCCCTGGCTTTGTCCTGCTATTTTTTGGTCACACTGGCATGTGCTTTGTTCCTGGGCGCGGGCGGGATTGGACTTGCGGTGTTGGCCATGTGCCTGTTTATGCTTGCCCTAGTCATCGCGTGGTTTTCCGAAGGCCGTGACCTCTTGCCGATCAGGAATTGGAAGCAACTGGCGCCATTCGTGCTCGCAAAACTCCACATTCATGGGCGCCGAGACAGCGGCTGGGTTCGAACAGAGCGCAAGAACGATTAGGGGCAGCCGCGCTCATTGCACCATCAAGTGATTGAGTTTGGCCCTGCGCAATGCCCAAGCTACAGAAGGATTGGCGTTGACAATTTTTAATGTTGCTTTTCTCTCACGGCAATTTTTTTCCGCCAACAACAATTCGCCACAGAACCGCGCATCAAAACAAAGAAGTTCCTCGGCGTCCAAAACCAATTCCGGCACGTCAGCGGACGAAATAGAGCGACGCAATTCGTGAAAGCTGTCATCCAGCGCTGCTCCACCGAGTTTAACAGTCAAACACCCAGGTTTTGGCGTTGCCGTGAAGTTGAACCCACGGCTCCTGTATTTTCTCCGTCCTGAACCAATCCAGGCTGCAAGTGGCAGAACATCAACCAGCATCAAACGCAACAAGGCGGTAATGTCTTCCCAATACCGCCGGGCCAGTCTTGGTTCTTCCTTTATGCGCCACAACCACTCAAGACCCAATTTTTGCACTTTTCCGGGCGCACGTTTTACATTGCCGGCAAGAAAATTGATCGTGGCACCCAAATGAGAAACTACAGGCACGTTGAGATGGGGCAAGTTCTGTGTAATCCATTCCTGCCCCTTCTGCGCACCGAGTGCCACGAGAAGGAAATCCGCGTTCCACGCATTGATTTGTTTCAGATGTTGGGGATTGACCATGTTCTGTGCGCTGATGCGGCCAGGATCAATGACGCCGGCGCAAGAAATGTTTGATCGCGCTGCGTTGATCATTGACATGGCGGCTTCGGCCACTCCTTGTTCGCCGCCGAAGAGGGCAAAACTGACCTGACCGCCAGTTTTTTCTGAGGATGCTGAAGCGATTGCCCTTGGAATGTCCGATCCTGCGACACGGTCTGTCACTGGAATTCCCAGCAACTTGCACACGAGGATAACGCCGATACCGTCAACGGGACACAGGTCGCTTTCGACTACAGATTGGCGGAAACGCGCATCGCTTTGCGCCAGGATCAGAAAATTCAAGTTTGGCGTAGAGATGAAGACTTTTTTCCGCGTGCGCTTGGCGGCAGCCACGGTTGCGACAAGATCGCCCATCGTCATGGCGTCGACGGGAATTCCGAGTGCGCCGTAGACCTGCCTTGAAACTTCGGACTCAGCGCCCACTTTAGGGAAGTAGTGTCTTGTTGTAAGTCACTTTGAAGACCACCGCATTCTCCGTGACTTTCTTGTTGTCTTCGTCGGTCTTGCTGAACTGGTAGCTCAGGTTGGTATCCCAGTCCTTGTGGGGCTTGTAAGAAAACGAGGGTGTAATGAAAAATCCAGTCGTGTCCGGCTCTCCGCCTGCGCTGGGACTGAAAACATAATTACCGGAAATGCCCCAAGAAGTCTGATCGTTCACACGGTGGGTGGCTGACAAGTCAAAGTTGGTGGTTTGGATGTTCGTTCCACTTTTCCCGATGCCAGAAGAGCGACTTACTCCGGCAGAGAAACTGGTATTTTTGAGCGCATAGGTGGCGTTCAATGAATAAATGAATTTGGCGCTAAGAGCTGCGTCCTTCGGATCTACGAGTGACATTCCGGCTTTGCCGTTGACGGAAAAGCGTTTGGTCAGCTTTGCATCCAGACCCAGAGTGGTTTCATAGGTCAGCCGGTCCTGTGGAACAATCTGCACCAGGAACGGCAAACCGGTCGCTGGATCTAACGGATTGGGTTTGCCCGTCACGGGATTTCTCGGGCTCAGGTGTGGGTCAGGATTCGAGTATGACACCGTGCCTGCGAGCGTGGATGAGTAAAGTGGCGTCCAGCTGCGCGACCATGTCAACGATGTCGACACAGAGTTGCTGGGTTCGAGAGTTTCGATGTCCTTGTATTTTGTGGTGTTGTAGTTGTTGGACCAAGCCAGAGTATCAAGCTTGCTCACACGCCGGCTTATCGAGAAACCGCCGCCGTAATTGTGTTGGGTGCCTTTTTCGTCGAGGATAATGCGGTTCAGAAACACGTCGGACGATGTTGCTTCACTGTAGCTGAAGAACGCATTTGCGCCAAAGTTGGTCAGTTTGCCAGTGTGTGAATAGTCGGCAATGATGCTGGGGAAGTACTGCGGATTGAATTCGCTATCCCGATAAAAGCTGGAGTCGGAACTCAATGATGGCGTTATGCGGAACAAGTCAGTCTTGGTTTTGGCGAGAATGTCGACAGCCTGGCGGCTGTTCAGCTCGAGGCCAAAAAGCTTGTCCTGGCCACTTGAAGCTCCTTGCACATTGTCGGTCAGGGTAAATGTCGAGTCGTTTTTGTAAACGATGGACCAGTCAGCGGACCACGCAAAGCCAGGAGCGGCGCCCAAACATGCGCCGACTACCGCGACCCGGATACCCGGGAAGGGGTATCCAGCAGATCGTTTCAGCCCCGACATCCGACTGTTACTCGAAGATTTTCTTCTCAGGCACAACAATCACGTCGCCATTGCGAAGCGCAATGTTGCCGTCGAGGTTCTCACCTTTCTCGTAGCGGCTGTAGTCAAATTCGTAGACGTATTCGGAAGCACCAACTTTGCGGTGAATTTGAATGCGCTTTGGCGCTGCAAATGGACCGATCCCGCCAGATAACGCGATCGCCTGGAGAACAGTGGGCGCACGCTTGGGAACCACAAACGATCCCGGGCGTGCAACTTCACCGGTGACGTAGACAGTCCATTCTTCCGGCTTTGCCGGTTCGCGTGGCGCTGTATCTTTCTTGGGAGATTCAAGGTAACTCACCGTCACGTCGAGTTCTTCAACGTATTTTGGCTGAAGTCTCGCCTTCACCATGTTTTCGGCTTCTTCAGCCGTCCGACCTGACACCTTGATGCGGCCCGCCAGCGGCAGCGCAATAATGCCATCTGGCGCAACTATAGCTTTGCGGTTGAGCTTTTGGTCTTGCCAGACAATCACCTCAACGGCGTCGCCCGGACGCAGCTTATAGGTGTCAGCATAGGCCTGGGCACCTGACAAAAGCACAGCTCCGGCCACCAAACTCTTCAGAAACCTCATGTTTCCCTCACTTTTCATACTCAGACTGCGCGATGTGTTGGCACCCGCAATCAACCCTGATTCATTTCCCGGTTACAAAGGATTAACACCAATTTCCGGTCCGTCATAACTTTTCCCTGATAGCGTTTGCAGCGAGTTAACTCAACAGCAGCGGCCAACTCTTTCAGGGCGGCACATCAATGCCACATTGCTTATTATTTTCTTTTTACTTCAATTGCTTACCCAGATGCAGACGTGGAATGTTGCGAATTTCGCTTTTCCACTCACTTTAGATTGCAGCATTTGAGTAAAATTGTAGTTAATCGTGGTTAACGGAGGCTCAACGGCTTGTGCCAATCCGACTTTTCGCGGGTTGGTTCTGGCGTCGCAAAATCAAGCTTGTTTGCGCAAAACTTCGTCGAAATACTTAATCGTGCGTTCCAGACCCTGGCGAAGCTGAATTGCAGGTTCCCAGGACAGATGTTGTCTGGCCAGACTGATATCCGGCCGGCGGACTTGTGGATCATCTTGCGGCAAATCGTGGTTGACGATTCTTGATTTCGAATTCGTCATCTCGATCACGATGCTTGCGAGTTCCGCCACCGTGAATTCGTTGGGATTTCCGAGATTGATGGGGCCAGTAACATCGGGTGCGCTTTCCATCAAAAGCATGAATCCTTCGACCAAATCGTCGACATAACAGAAGGATCGTGTCTGTTTTCCGTTCCCGTAAATGGTAATCGGGATATTCTGCAGCGCCTGAACAATGAAGTTTGAAACGACGCGACCATCTTCCGGGTCCATCCTTGGTCCGTAGGTATTGAAAATGCGCGCGACCTTGATGGACACATTCTTTGTCCGCGCATAGTCAAAGCACAAGGTTTCAGCGATTCGCTTGCCTTCGTCATAGCAGGCGCGGGGACCGATCGGATTGACGTTTCCGCGATAACTTTCGGGCTGTGGATGCACTTCGGGATCGCCATAAACTTCCGACGTCGAAGCCTGGAAAAAGCGGGCACCCGTCGATGCAGCAAGCTGCAACAAGTTATCGACGCCGATAAAGTTGGTGCGCATCGTGCCAACAGGATCGCTCTGATAATGGGGCGGCGAAGCAGGGCAGGCGAGATTGTAGACCCGGTCGAACTCGCCAGAAAATTTCTCGACAATCGATTGGCGATGGAATGTGATCTTACGGTTGCCGCTGAAATGCGCGATATTTTTCATCGAGCCAGTCTGGAGATTGTCGACAACTGTTACGTCATGTCCTTGCTCGACAAGCCGGTCACTCAAGTGCGAGCCCAAGAATCCGGCGCCGCCCGTTACCAGAATTTGCATGGCTTATTTACCTGGCGCCGCAGCTGCAACGGAGTCGCGGCCAAGGGATACGTAATTCAACCCCATGTCTGCGGCGTCTTCAATGTCGAAGAGATTGCGCAAATCGATCATGAGCGGCCGGGCCATGGTTTTGGCGAGGCTGCGCCAGTTGGCACGGCGGAATTCCTCCCATTCAGTGACGATCACAACGGCGTCGGCATCCTTGACTGTTTCGGAGAGATCCGATGAATAGCTGATCTTGTTGCCGAGAATCTTCTTGGCGTTTTCGGCGGCAATCGGGTCAAAAGCCGTGATCTTGGCGCCGTGTTTCAGAAGTTCCGGCACTATTGTCAGCGAGGGGCTGTCGCGCATGTCATCGGTTCTGGCTTTGAAGGCGAGTCCCAGTACGGCGATCTTTTTGTCCTTGACCTGGCCACCCAGAGCGTCGCTGACTTTTTTTACCATGGCACTCTTGTGGAGGTCATTGGTGCGCTGCGTTGCTTCGACGATTTCAACAGGCGAACCGAAGTCGCGGGCTGTCTTAATCAACGCAGCAGTGTCCTTAGGAAAACAAGAACCACCGAAGCCCGGTCCAGGCTTCAAGAACTTGTCGCCGATACGGGCATCGAGTCCCATGCCAAGCGCCAGCTCTTCGACGTCGGCGCCAATTTTTTCGCAGAGACGGGCGAGTTCGTTGATGAAACTGATTTTCGTCGCAAGGAATGTGTTGGCTGCGTATTTGATAATTTCCGCAGTTTCGACGGTCGAAGTCATGACCAATGGACGGCCCTGACGCGTCAGCGGGCGATAAAGTTCTTCAAGCAGTGCGCGTGCTTTTTCGGAGCGGCTGCCGACCACAACCCGGTCAGGATGCATGAAGTCCTCTATGGCGCTGCCTTCGCGCATGAACTCAGGGTTCGATGCCACAGCGAATTGGCTTTCTGGCAGGAATTTGCTGATAATCTTGGCGACATCCCGGCTGGTGCCGACCGGCACGGTGGACTTGGTGACAAAGACGGTAAAATGACTGAGTCCCGCTTTTTGAATTGCTCGCGCTGCATCTTCTGCCGCGCCATAGACATATTTGAGGTCGGCGCTGCCGTCGCTTTCCTTACTGGGCGTGCCGACAGCGATGAAATATAGGGTCGCATCGTATTTTGCGGCGTCGTTGATATCGATTGAAAACCTCAAGCGGTCCTCAGCGATATTTGACTTGACGAGATCGGACAGGCCGGGCTCATAAATCGGGATTTGGCCGGCCATCAGGGTGTCGATCTTGCCCTGATCCTTGTCGATGCAGATAATTTCGTGCCCCAGTTCTGCGAAGCAAGTGCCTGTCACCAAGCCTACGTAACCAGTTCCAATCATACAGACGCGCATGTTATGCCTTTCGTTTCATGCGCGTTATAGATTGGCTGGCGCAATCTGCAAGTTGTCTTAAAAATAGAGTTATCGAACACGGTAAAGCGGCATGATTACCCGGCCAAAATGAGGTCGGAGCCTTTTTCAGCTATCATCATGGCCGCTGCATTTGTGTTGGAGGATACGACGTTTGGCATGACGGAGCTGTCGCAAACCCGCAAACCAGCGATGCCATTAACCATAAGATCAGGCCTAACCACTGACCGCGTGCCCGCTCCCATGGCGCAAGTGCTCGCAGGGTGGTGATCGGTCTTCGCCATTTTACAGGCATATTTGAGGTAATCCTCGTCGGACCGGCAGCCGGGTCCTGGAAGGCGTTCGGCGAGAATGTACTTGCGCAAGGCCTTTGTGCGCATAATTTCGCGGGCAAGTTTCAGACCCTTGATAGACTGTTCGCGATCATAGGGGTCCGACCAATAGTTTGGATCAATCAAGGGGTGGTCTTTGGGGTCGCTGCTCTTCAGGCGAACCGTTCCGCGCGAACGTGGACGCACATAGGCCGAGTTGAGGGTGACGCCTGAATTGTTGAGCTTTGCAATTCCCGCTTCAATGCCGGAACCTTGGCCGAAGTGGAATTGCGTATCGGCGGCAGGCGCGTCTTTGTCCGTGTACCAGAACGCGCCAGTCTCGAAGAGGCTCGACGCTGCCGGTCCTGACTTTGTGAAGAGATATTGCAATCCCGCTATCGCTCCCCAGAACGGTTTTGCGTACTTGTCGTAAGAGTGATCACCAGTGCACTCGCAGAGAACGCAAATGTCCAGATGATCCTGGAGGTTTTCGCCGACGCCAGGGAGATCATGTGTTACAGCGACGCCTACTTGGCGCAAATGATCTGCGGGACCGATGCCTGACTGCAGCAAAAGCTTGGGGGAACCGATTGCTCCCGAAGAAACGATTATCTCATGCTGTGTCCGGATGACCACCGCTTCGCCGTTGCGCAAGATTTCGACTGCGACGGCTTTGCCATGCTCAACGATTACCCGCTGAACCATATCTGTCATCATCACAGTCAAGTTGCTGCGTTGCATGGCAGGCCTCAAATACTCCACTGCAGCGGATGACCGGCGGGCATTTCGCTGGGTCAACTGGTAATAGCCTGCTCCGGCATGATCGGGCCCTGACAGGTCGGGATTGTATGGTATGCCGAGTTCGATGCAGGCTTCAATAAATGCCTGAGTGATTGGAAGCGCTGCGCGCGGTTTTGAAACCGCTATGGGACCGCCGCGGCCATGATGCTCGTTTTCAAAGGTATCGTTGTCCTCTGCCCTTTTGAAATAGGGCAAGCAGTCGCGATAGCTCCAGCCAGTCGCACCGCTTTGCGCCCAATTGTCGTAATCAAAAGCGCAGCCTCTAGTGTATATCTGGGCGTTGATTGTCGAACCGCCGCCAATGACTTTGGCTTGCGTGTACCAAAACACGCGCTCCTGCATGTGTTTTTGGGGCACGGTGGACCATCCCCAGGAGGCTATGCCTTTGGTCATTTTCGCGAATCCAGCGGGAATATGGAAAAGCATGTTGTTGTCCCTGCCGCCAGCTTCAATCAACAGAACGCGATTTTGGGGATTGGCAGACAAGCGATTTGCCAAGACGCACCCTGCCGTGCCGCCGCCAACAATGATGTAGTCAAATTCTGTGCGTGATGTCATGAGGCATTGGTCTTATTGTAAAAGTTGAACCATTAATGGACAAGCCTGCGCAGGAGGCAAAACATGATTTCAAGAAATGGCATTCCACTTCTCGGGCTTGGAACATATCCTTTGATGGGGGAGGAGGCGGAGGATACGGTCAAGATGGCGCTTGAACATGGTTACAGGCACATCGACACCGCGCAGATGTATGGCAATGAAAAGGCCGTGGGCAAAGGTGTGTCTGACAGCGGTGTTGCCAGGCGCGATATCTATCTGGTGACCAAGGTTGATCCTGGCAATCTGGGTGTTTCCCGGTTTGACGAGTCTGTGCGGAAGTCTTTGGGCGAACTTGGAAGCGTGCCTGATCTGTTGCTGATCCACTGGCCACCGCGGGATGAAGACCTTGATGCGGTGATTGACCGGCTGATTGCGGCAAAGGCAAAGGGATGCGCGCGCGCGATCGGGGTCAGCAATTTTCCGCCGAGCTTGATGCACCGTGCCCAGAAGCGGGCCAAGGGGGAGATTTTCTGCAATCAGGTTGAGTTTCATCCGCTGATTGATCAGCGCAACGTGCATAGCGCTGCGCAAGAACTGAAGATTGATGTCACCGCTTACAGCCCGCTGGCGCGAGGAGCGGCACTTCGACCCGATGTTGTGCAACGCATTGCGAAACGGCTCAACCGTCCCGCTTCGGAAATTGTGCTGCGCTGGATTGTCCAACAGGGCGTTGTTGCAATCCCAATGACGCGAAAACGCGAAAATGCAAGGTCCAACCTCAATGCCTTCTCTTTCGAGCTTTCGGATGACGACATGATGTCGATTTCTGCGTTGGGATCTCCTCAAGGCAGGACCATCAATCCGTCTTCGATGGCCGGGCGCTGGGAGAGTTAAACCACAGTTGCAAGCCGTTCGACGCAGACTTTCAACGTGTCTTCGACCGGGTTTTTCCACCAATTTTTCTCCGAGAATATTTCTACTTCAACTGGGCCTGTGAAACCTGCGGCCTCGACATGGCCTCTGATGCCGCGAATATCGATGATGCCGTCGCCCATCATTCCGCGGCCGCTTAACATATCCGGCGTCGGGTTCAACCAATCGCTGACGTGGAATCCAAAAATGCGGTTCTGTGATCCGGCGCGCGCGAGTTCATGGGTGAGGTTTGGGTCCCACCAGGTGTGATAAACGTCAAAAAGCGCGCCCATGAACGGGTTGCGGGTGTTGCCTTCGATGGCGTCGCAAATATCCAGCACATGGCCAAGCGTGTTGAAGCACCCGCGATCTGCGGCAAACATGGGATGCATAGGCTCCATGGCCAGTTTGACGCCAATAGATTTGGCGTGTTCGAGCAGCTGGGGAAGCGCATCCATCACTTGCTTGCGTGCGTCCGCCATGCTTTTTGAACCTTCGGGCAGGGAGCCGACGACGAGCGGGAAATATTCGGCGCCGAGAACGGCAGCGACTTCCATCATTTTCTTGTTGTCCTCGATGGCGGCTTTACGCTTCTTTGCATCGGGAGCGGGCAGAGAATAGCTGCGGCAATAGCCTGTGACTTTGAGTCCCGCATCACGAATGTGCTGGGCGACAGAGCGGGCGCTTTCATTGGCGAGTTCATTGCGCCAAGGTGCGCAATGGCCAAATCCGGCGTGTGCGATTGCGTCCACCGTTTCGCGAATGGGCTTCTGAAAGCCGAGCGTTGCCGTGTTGATCGAGCAGATTTTGAGATTCCTGGCCAGGTCGCGCATCAGGCACCGTTCAGACTGAGAAGTTGCTTCGTTGTTTTGGCAGTTCGTGCGGGCTTTGCAAATAGACCGGCCAGACTGGTGAGTCTGAAGATGTTTATGAAGGCCGGACACGCGCGTTGTTGCTGAAGCGCCTCATTTTTTTGAGCGGAGGGCGGGAATTTCATGTCAGTACCTGACGGTCATCAAGCCGCCATCGGCAGCCACGGCCTGGCCTGACGTGTAAGGCAGCAGCCCGGTTGCCATGGTGACTGCGATGCGCGCCACTTCTTCAGGTTTGCCCCAGCGCCTGATGACTGTCAGGCCTTCGTTGATGAGTTTGTCATATCTGGCTTTGGCGGGCGCTGTCATATCGGTTTCGATGAAGCCAGGCTGGATTTCATAGACGCCAATCCTTTCATCCGCGAGCCTGGCGGCGAAGAGCTTCGAGACCATCGATGCGCCTGACTTGGAGATGCAATATTCACCACGCGAGATTGAAACGGCTTGCGCATTTGCCGATGTGATTGTGACGATGCTGCGATGCGCGGAAGATTGCACTGTAAGCAGGCGGCGGGCGAATTCCTGGGTCAGAAAGAAGGTTCCGCGCGTGTTGATGTTCAGGCAGCGGTCGTAACTTTCCACTGACACATCCAGCAAGTCGCCACGATTGAGTACGGAAACGCCGGCGTTGTTGACCAGGGTTGTGATTGGTCCCAGCGAGGTTGTGGCTTTGTCGAGAAGTTTGGCGTGCCCGGCGATGTTGCCGATGTCCGCTGCGATCGCAACAGACTTTCGCCCGCGTTTTTCTACCTCGCTGGCAACGGCCTGGAGTTCAGCGGAATTCTCAAGGTCAACGACGGCGACGTCGAAGCCCTCGTCAGCCAGGGATAGCGCAATTGCCTTGCCAATGCCGCGCCTTGCGCCGGTTACGAGCGCCGTTCCGTTCATTTCCGGTTCTCCAAACTGACCAGAATTTCAGGCAGACAGACGATGCTGAGGATGGCTTGGGTGTTGAATTCCAATCTGCTCTTGAGGGCGGCATCCGTCATCATGTCACGCTGATAGACGATTGATCCGGTGTAGCGGTTGTTGAGGTAGTGATAGCCGAGGGCTGCAATTGTGATGAGGATGTGAACCGGATCAAGATTCTTGCGAAACAGTTTTTGCGATGCTCCGCGTTGCAATAGATTGCGCATACGTTGGATGAAGGGCCTGCTCAATTCATCGACCCGGCGGGACTTTTTAAGGTGCACTGCCTTGTGCAGATTTTCGGTGTTGACGATCGACAGAAATTCCGGATGTTCAATGTAGTAGTTCCAGGTGAAGGCCACCAGCCTGCGGATGGCCGTGGCGGGATCGTCATTTTCAATGTGAAGTTCGGCTTCCGCCTCGCGGAACGAGGCATAAGCATCTTCAAGAGTGTGCTGGTAGAGCGCGTCCTTGTTGCCAAAATAGTGGTAGAGCATGCGCTTGTTCGACTTGGCCCTGGCGGCAATGCGGTCGACGCGGGCTCCACCCAGGCCATAGCGCGCATACTCGCTCTTTGCCGCGGCGAGAATGCGCTTGCGGGTGGCGTCCGGATTGCGGATTTGCGGTGACTTACGCTGCTGCAAAGAGAGGCCTTGAAATAACCAATCAGTTATTTATAAGTAACTGGATGGATATATGCAAGGCCGGAATTCATGTATGACTATGTGATCGTGGGCGGGGGATCGGCTGGCTGCGTTTTGGCGGCTCGGCTTTCCGAAATGCCAGAGGCAAAGGTGCTGATGATCGAGGCAGGACCGCGCGATACCGACCGATACATTCACATGCCGGTCGGATTTTTCAAGATGACGGGCGGACCGTTGACTTGGGGGTATGAGACCACGCCGTTGAAGCAGGCCAATAATCGTGTCGCGGTCTATCCACAAGCGCGGGTGCTGGGCGGCGGCAGTTCAATCAATGCCGAAATTTACACGCGCGGTTGCCCAGAAGATTATGATCTTTGGGAAACTGCGCATGATTGCAAAGGCTGGAGCTGGAACGATCTGAAGCAATATTTCCTTAAGTCGGAGGGCAACACCCGGTTAGGCGGCGCGGATCACGGGATTGACGGACCACTTGGCGTTTCGGATTTGCAGACGCCCAATCGCGTGTCGCTTGCCTATGTTCAGGGCTGCATGGATTTCGGCATGCCGCTTAATCCGGATTTCAATTCCGGCAAACAGGAAGGTGCGGGGCTTTATCAGACGACGACGCTGAATGGAAAACGCTGCAGTGCCGCGGTTGGTTATTTGAAGCCGGTATTAAATCGTTCGAATCTGACTGTGCGTACCGACGTTCTGGTCAACCGGATCGTGATTGAAAACGGGCGGGCCAAAGGCGTTGAGATCATTGATGGCGGGAGGGTTGCTGTCATCCAGGCGCAGCAGGAAGTGATTGTGACGGCAGGCGCCATCGGGTCGCCGAAGCTCCTATTGTTGTCTGGCGTGGGGCCAGCGGGGCATTTGGCTGATGTGGGCGTGGAGGTGCTGCATGACCTTCCTGGAGTCGGACAGAATTTCCACGACCATTTTTCGACGGATGTGACCTGGGTGCTGAATGGTCCGCATTCCTATGACAAATACAAGCAGAAGCACTGGGCGTTGTGGGCGGGCATGCAATATTACATGTTTGGAACGGGGCCGGTGGCATCGAATATTGTTGAAGCGGGCGCCTTCTGGTGGAGTGACCGCGCTGAGAAAACACCGGACTTGCAGTTTCACTTTCTGGCAGGCGCGGGCGTTGAGGAAGGTGTTGGTACAGTGCCGGGCGGCAATGGTGCTACGTGCAACTCCTATCAAACGAGGCCGCGCTCACGCGGCAGCGTTACATTGCGCTCTGCAAACCCTGCGGATGCGCCGCTGATTGATCCCAATTCATTTGCCGATCCTTACGACCTTGACCGGCATATTGACGGGATCAAGGTGACGCAAGAGGTGGGCCGGACCAGGTCGATGATGAAGTTTGTCGAGTCCGAACATTTTCCCGGGCCATCGGTGAAAACGCGGGCGGATTTTGAGCGAATTGCGCGCGAGAATGCGCGGTCGAGTTATCATCCTGTCGGCACCTGCAAGATGGGGACCGATGCAATGGCAGTGGTTGATCCGCAACTGCGCGTGCGCGGAATTGACGGACTTCGCGTGTGTGACAGTTCGATCATGCCGCAAGTCGTGTCGTCCAACACAAATGCGCCAACGATCGCAATTGCAGAAAAAGCCGCCGAACTCGTTCGCGGCAACAGGTGAATCATGAGCAAGGTACGAACGGCTGCCGAGGCCGTAAAGGCGATCAATGACGGCGACATTATTGCGGTCAACTCGTCATCTGGGTTGTGCTGTCCCGACCATGTGTTGCAGGCGATTGGCGAACGGTTCGAGCGTGAGCAACATCCGCGTGGACTGACGACGCTGCATCCGATCGCGGCGGGCGACATGTTTGGCGTCAAGGGCGTGGATCATATTGCAAAAAAGGGACTGTTGGCGCGGATCATTGGCGGGTCTTATCCGTCGGGGCCTTCGTCTTCGGAACCGCCTGAAGTCTGGAAGTTGCTGCTCGCGAATGAGATACCTGCTTACAACGTTCCGTCTGGCATCATCTTCGACATGTTGCGTGAAGCGGCTGCGAAGCGACCAGGCGTCATCACCAAGGTTGGGCTTGATACCTTTGTTGATCCCGACCTTGAGGGATGCGCGATGAATGCGGCGGCCCGGGCGCAACCCATTTGCAGCAAGATCAGATTTGAGGATGACGACTGGCTCTATTTTCCGGCAATTGCTCCCAATGCCGGGATCATCCGGGGCAGTGCTGCCGATGAGCGCGGCAATATTTCATTCGAGCAGGAAGGCGCTTATCTTGGTGCCATGGAAGTGGCATTGGCAGCGCACAACAATGGTGGCGTCGTCATTGCGCAGGTGAAACGCATTGCAGCGAATGGAGCGTTGCCGCCGCATCAGGTGCGCGTGCCAGGCATTCTTGTCGACCATGTTGTCGAAGCGCCTGAGCAATGGCAAACTACCCAGACGCCTTATGATCCCGCTATTTCGGGCGAGACGACTCGTGAACTCGCGAGTTTTTCGCTGATGGAATTTGGTGTCGGAAAAGTCATCGCGCGGCGGGTTGCACAAGAATTGAAACGCGGTTGGGCGGTCAATCTCGGATTTGGAGTGTCGGCCAATGTGCCGCGGATTTTTCTGGAAGAAGGATTGCATGGGCAAGCGACATGGGTGATCGAGCAGGGAGCGGTTGGCGGCGTGCCGCTGCTTGAGTTTCAGTTTGGATGTTCGGCGAATGCCGAAGCGTTTGTGCCGTCAGCTTATCAGTTCACTTATTTTCAGGCGGCGGGATTTGATTGTTCGCTGCTGTCGTTTCTGCAGATTGACCAGCACGGTTCAGTTAATGTTTCGAAACTTGGCGTGCGGCCGCATGTGACGGCGGGGGCTGGCGGATTTGTCGACATCACGGCGCGGGCCAAGAAGATTGTGTATTCGGGGTTCTACAACGCCGGCGCCAAGATGTACGTGGTTGATGGCAAGCTGCGCATCGAAAAAGAAGGCAAGATCAAGAAACTGGTGAAGGCTGTCGAGCAGGTTTCGTTTTCAGGGAAACGCGGCGTGATGCAGGGACAGGATGTAACTTACGTCACTGAACGCTGCGTGATGCAGCTCACCATGGAGGGCATTGTGGTGACGGAGATTGCGCCGGGCGTAGAGATGCAGTCAAATATTCTGGATCAGAGCGAGTTTCCGCTGATTGTTTCACCACGCCTGAAGACGATGGATGCGAATTTGTTTGACGCGGCTGCGATGGGATTGAAGCTCCATGATTGAGGTTGTGAAAGAAGGTGCTATCGCCATTATCGCGCTGGCGCGGCCGGAGAAACTCAATGCGCTGAACATGGAGATGATCAAGGAGCTGGAGCAAGCGGCGCGTGACATCGATGCTGATCCGGCAATCCGCGTGGCAATCATCACGGGTGCGGGAGAGAAATCATTCTGCGCGGGCGGTGATATCGCGGAATGGTCAACTTACACGGCGGATGAATTCGCGCTGACTTGGGTACGGCAGGGGCACCGCGCATTTGATGCACTGGCGCGGATGCGGCAGCCGTTGATAGCGGCCTTGAATGGGCATGCGCTGGGCGGAGGACTCGAAATCGCAGCCTGCGCGGATTTCCGGATTTCTGAAGATCATGCCAAAATCGGATTGCCGGAGACGAGCATCGGGATCATTCCGGGCTGGTCGGGCACGCAGCGACTGGTGCGGCGGTTTGGTTCGCAGGTGGTCAAGAGACTCGCTGTTGCTGGCGAAGTCTTGACAGCGTCCGAGGCATTGGCGATGCAGGTTGTTGATCGCGTTGTGGCGAAAGGCCAGTCGCTCGCTGAAGCACGGAAACTGGCCGAGCAGATCATCGTGCGTGGTGCGCTGGCGACGGCGCTTGCGAAATTGATGATCAATGCGTCGGAAGGCGAAGATCCCGAAGCGGCAATGGAAGCGCTTGGCGGCGGAATGGCTGCTGCAGGCGCTGAGTTGCGCGAAAAGATTGCGGCGTTCAATTCGCGGAAGAAATAGCTGGCCAAGTGCCGGGTAGTTCTTCCGCGATGAATTCAATTGCACAAGAGATCAGAAAACCTTCACTGGTTTTCCGGTCTGCCACGACACAGTGGCCGCATCGGCGAGGATGCCGGCTTGCAGGCCGTCGTATCCCGATGGCTTGGGATTGCGATCACCTGATTCCACTGCGTTGATGAAGGTGTTGAGTTCGTTGGTGTAGGCCTGGAAATAGCGCTCCAGAAAGAAGTTCTGCACGGGGTCGCCTTGCGTGCCCTGGCCGTTATGCAATTGCACTGTTGTATTGTGCACATTGGCGGCGGTGAGCATGCCTTTGGAACCATGCACTTCCATGCGCTGGTCGTAGCCATATGTGGCGCGGCGGGAGTTGGTGATGACGGCGATGCGGCCGGACTTGGTTTGCATCTGTACGGCTGCGGTATCCACGTCGCCAGCTTCTCCAATGCCCTTGTCAACCAGCGATGAGCCCAGTGCTTGCACCACGACAAATTCTTCGCCCATGAGGAAGCGGGCCATGTCGAAGTCGTGGATCATCATGTCGCGGAACAGGCCGCCCGAGCCTTTGACGTAGGATGGAGGTGGCGGGTTTGGATCGCGGGAAATGACTGTCACGATTTCGATGTCGCCTACGGCACCGGAGCGCACGCGCTTTTCCAGTTCGGCGAAATTGGGATCGAAGCGGCGGTTGAAGCCGATCATCAGGGTGGACTTGTTCTTTTCGACGATCTTCAAAGTTTCGTGGATGGCATCGACAGCGAGCGACACGGGCTTTTCGCACATGATGTGCTTGCCATTGTTTGACGCCGCCTGGATTTGTTCGGCGTGGAATCCTGTTGGCGAGCCGATGAGGACGGCGTCAACATCTTTTGATTTCATGATCTCGTCGACGGATGCGACCTTGGCACCGTATTTGGCGGCGAGTTCTTCAGCGGCCTTGGGCATCGCGTCAGCGATGTAGGCGAGTTTTGCCTTGGGGTTTGCCGCGATGGTTGCCGAGTGCACCTTGCCGATGCGGCCTGCGCCGATGACGCCGAATTTTATCATGGGAGTCTCCTGTTTATCTTCACCCTCCCCCTTGTGGGGAGGGCCGGGGTGGGGGGCGGTTGGGTTATCAGAATGAAAAAGAATACTTTCAATTCTGTTGGTACGGAGCGACCCCCACCCTAGCCCTCCCCACTAGGGGGAGGGGACAGGTAAGGAGTCGAAATTTTTATTTCTTCGCCATCAATTTCTTGAAGGCGTCCATTTCGTTTTGAGGAGCGCTGACGACATATTCTGCCGAAGGGTAAGCACCTGACTGCACTTCCTTCACGAAGCTCTTGAATGCGTCGACACGGATGTCCTGGATCTTGGCGTATTCCTTGGCGAGGTCGGCGTATTTCTTGGAGTGGCGAGGCACGTGGCCGGTGTTGTAGCCGAGCACATCGCAAGCAAAAAGATATTGGCAATCGCCACCCGTGCCGCCGCCCATGGAGACGAGGAAGAGGTTGGTGAGCTTGGCAATCTCTTGTGTGACTTCCGGTGGCACCACTTCGATTTCGACGCCGAAGGCGCCCACTTCTTCATACTTCTTGCAGCGTTCATAGACCTTCATGGCGGAGTCTGCCGTCTTGCCGACACCTTTGAAACCGCCGGTCCAGGTGCAGTAATGCGGCACGAGGCCGACGTGACCGATGACGGGGATGTAATCGTCGGCCATGCGTTTCACTGTTGCGAAGGAAGCCGCGCAATAGACCGCGTCAGCTCCGGCCTCCATCATCTTGTAAGCCCATGCGAGGTATTCGTCCTGCACTGCCGGTGCGCCATAGAGTGGCATGCCGGGTACCGCAAACAAGGAAGGGGCCACATGGCGGAAGTGTTTTTGTGTAAGCAGCTCCGGCGGCACTGAAATCATATCGATGCCAGCAGCTTCAGCAGCAGCCACTTCATCCCAGGTTTCGGTGCGCATCATGGTGTATTGGCATTTGCCCTTGTTGGCGCGGACATCGGCGACGGTTGGGCGTTTCTTGGCCATTGGTATCATCCCTTGAGAAGTGCTTTGAGTTGGACGGTGCTTTCAGCCAGTTGTGATGGCGCAGGGGAGGCCCCTTTTGCAATCATCATTTCCGCCAACTTTACGTCACGCGCGATGGAATTGCCGGGGCCGATGCCGGAGACGCCCATGAGTTTGCCGTTACCAGCAAGGTGGAAAAGAATGAGGGCACCGGGTGCGGGTTCGCGGCTCACGATTTGCGGTCCCAACTCTGGCATGCCTGCAACCTGCAGCGAGAGATCATATTGATCGGACCAGAACCATGGAATGTTGGTGTGCACCCTGGTTCCGCCCGCCATGTTCTCGGCAGCGGTAGACGCGGTTTCCTGGGCTGAGCGCCAGGCTTCGAGGCGGATACGCTTGTTGAAGTGATTGTGAGCCCAAGAGCAGCAATCGCCGGCGGCGTAAATATCAGGATCAGAGGTTTGCATTTGCGCATTGCAGGCAATGCCATTGTCGATGTCGAGTCCGGCGTCGCTTGCGAGTTTTGTTTCTGGTGCAGCACCAATTCCGGCGATGATGGCGTCGCTCAGAATTGTTGAGTCATCAGAAAGTGTTACGGAATCTTTCTGGAGTGATTTCACACCTTTTCCGATGACCATGTTCACGCCGGCCTCGACATGTTTGTCATGGACGATTTTGGCGATGGCTTCGGGCACGCCGCGCATCAGAATGCGGGGTTGGGCTTCGATGAGCGTCACATTGGCACCGCGCTTGATGGCGGATGACGCGAGTTCGAGGCCAATGAATCCGCCGCCGATGATGACGATGCTTTTTCCAGGAGAAAATTTTTCGCGCAAGGTTTCGGCATCTGCGAAGTCGCGCAAGAGAAGTGCGTGTTCACCGCCGGGGCAATTCAGTTTGCGTGGCTTGGCGCCGGTGGCGATCAACAGTTTTGAATAGGGCAGCGTTTCGCCTGATGCGAGGGATACGGTTTTTTCGGCGCGGTTGATTTTTGCGGCGCGGGCGTTCTTTTTCACTTCGGCTTTGAGTGACGCAATGATGCCATCGTCGATCAGCCAGACTGGCGTGAGTGCGGCTTCATCAGTGATGGCGGCTTTTGACAGTGGAGGGCGATCATAGGGAAGCAATGCTTCTTCGGTCAGCAGCGTGATGGGGCCGTCATAGTTTGATGCGCGCAATGAAACGACCGCGCGCGAACCGGCCATGCCACCGCCGATGATGACCATGCCAGCGGTCATAGGTCAGCCAATGTCGATGAAGACTTTTCCGCCTTCGACTTTCACTGGGTATGACTTGAGGTTGATTATGCAGGGCGCACCCTTGGCGGCACCAGTGGTGTAGTCAAAGCGGCCGTTGTGTTTGGGACACTCGATGATGTTGTCCATGACCAGACCATCGGCCAGGTGGACCTTTTCATGGGTGCACAGGCCATCGGTGGCGTAATATTTGTCATCAGGCGACCGGTAGATCGCGAAGGTGCGGCCGGCGTGGTCAAAACGCGAGATGTCTTCGGCATCGATATCATCGGCGCCACAGGCTTCGATCCAGTTTGCCATTCTCAAGTCCTTATTCGGCGGGCAGGGGTGCGGTGACCGGTGTCATGCCATCTGGAAGGCGGCGCGGCAATACGTAAGTGGGGTCCTTGATCTGCTTGATCAGCGCCGGAAAGATTTCACGATAGGCGTCAAATACACTGGTGTTCGGCGCTGGCAGGTATGGCTTCAGGTCCTCATGCAACTCCGGCAGGCGA
The DNA here is from genome assembly GCA_963819615.1 of uncultured Alphaproteobacteria bacterium. Lineage (GTDB taxonomy): Bacteria > Pseudomonadota > Alphaproteobacteria > Rhizobiales > Aestuariivirgaceae > Aestuariivirga. The sequence continues at coordinate 944,135 of CAWFWW010000004.1, read as the reverse complement.
TGATAAGGCACCATCGGAAACATATGATGCTCAACGTGATAGTTCATGTTCCAATAAAGGAAGCGCAGCACCGGGTTCATGTAAACCGTGCGGCTATTGAGGCGATGGTCAAGCACGTCTTCGTTGAGACCGCCGTGCTGGGTGAGACCAGTCATGACGTGCACCCAGGCGCCGTACATGGTCGGAAGGCAGCCGATCAACAGAACTGGAATCCACGTACTGAAATATAGCGAGGCGGCCAATGAAGCGAGATGGACCGAGAGTTGAATGCGGCCGTCACGAATGACGCGGGTGCGCTCCATTTCCGGGATGAAAGATTCTTCCGCTGCGGGAATACTGCCGCTCGCATAAGTGAACATCTTCTTGAATGCGTCAATCGTTTGCGGGATGGCGAAGAACATTCCGATGACTTTCAGAATGTAGGTCGGGCGCATCAATGCGATTTCGGGATCACGGCCGACGATGACAGTGTCGGTATGGTGGCGGGTGTGGCTCCATTTCCAGGCGGTTGGATTGCGCATGATCATGAAACAGGCGATTTGATAGACCACGTCGCTCATCCAGCGGGTTTTGAAAGCGGTGCCGTGGCCGCATTCATGCCAACGTGAATCGGAGGACGAGCCGTAAAAGATTCCGTAGCACAGGAAAAACGGGAGAGACCACCAGCCAGGGAACAGGTAGGCGGCAATACCGCCGAGAATGAAGAAGCTTGCGAACCAGACGATGGTATCGCGGATCGCCGGGCCGTCACTGCGCTGCATCAGCTCCTTCATGCGCTTGCGCGAGATTGGCGCCTGGTACCATTGCGCCGAGGCGAGGCCGCGCTCGACTGCACGCTTTGAATCTTCGCCCAAAAGGCTGTAATCCCGGGGGTAAGAGATGGTGGTCATTGTGGCCTTTTTCCTGACTGACTATATTATAAGTGCTAAATGCATTTCTTGAAAGGTCGGGCCTGATGTAATCTATCAGTTTGCATCATTTAATAGCAGCAGCTAGATTGCAATAAAATGGAGCGTCGGAGTGGTGCAGAGACCAACCATTGCAGATCTTGCAGTCGCTGCGGGGGTGAGCGTTGCGACCGTCGACCGTGTGCTTAACCGGCGTCTGCCGGTGCGCGGGGACACTGCGCAGCGAGTGGTCGCGGCGGCTGAAACAATTGGTTATCATGCAACGGGATTGCTGAAGCGCAGGCTGGCCGAAGTACCGGTGCGGCGCTTCGGGTTTTTGCTGCAGAAGCGGCACGACTCATTCTATCAGGCCTTTGGGGCCGAGCTTGCTGTCGCCACCAAGGCGGCCCGGGAAATTGATGGCAAGCCGATTGTTGAATATTCTGAAGAGCTTGTACCAGCGACGATCGTCGAGCGGCTGAAAGTCCTGGCGGCGAAATGCGATGCGGTCGCCGTGGTTTCGGTTGATCATCCGATCGTTGATGACGCGGTTGAAGAGCTTGCGAACAAAGGCAAGCCGGTGTTCACGCTGTTGAGCGACGTCAGCACACTGCGGCGGGCCAGCTATCTCGCGGTTGATTCACGCAAGGCCGGGAGAACCGCAGGCTGGGTCATTTCGCGTTTGGCGCAGCGGGACGGAAAGGTCGGAATATTGGTAGGTTCGCACCGCTATTTGAGCCAGGAAATGGCGGAAACCAGCTTCCGCAGTTATGTGCGTGAATCGGCCCCTGAGTTGCAATTATTGGAACCCATCGTCAATCTTGATGATGACCGTTTGGCCTATGAAGCGGTCAGTGAATTGGCGGCGCGCAATCCGGATCTGGTCGGGATCTATGCATCCGGCGGAGGGCGCGAGGGTTTCGTGACTGCATTGCGCGAGGTCAGGTCCCCACACAAGCTGATTGCGGTTTGCAATGAACTGGTTACGAACACCCGGCAGGCGCTGATTGATGGTACGATTGACTTGGTGCTGGGCACGCCAATTACCCAGATATCGAGAAGCACGGTCCAACTGATGATGATCGCAACGGAGGCGATCACGGGCACGGTTCCGTCGCAAGTTCTTTATCCGGCTGACATCCATATCAGCGAAAACATCTGATGAAAGTACTCTGATAGATTCTGATAGGTTATCATTTTGCCGCACCGTGCACGTTGACTCCCGGCGGCATCAGAATATCCTGATCGCTATAAGTTCCAGGATGCAACAAACGTTCCATCATGGAATGAACCGCACCGTGCCATAAGAAGCACAGGCGGACGAAGGAGGTCTGATTGCGTTCAGCCAAAGCCATCGTTTGCCGCCACACGAAGATGAGAGCCGTCTCCCTGGGTCTCATGTTGGTGAAAGAATCGGTACTGCGTTCCAACTTGCCCCCGGGAGAGGGGATTCCGGATGAACAACGGGTGCCGCCGGACACCTGACAAAAGGAGCCCAACTAATGAAGAAATTTCTTATTGCTGCTGCTGCCGTCGCTTTGATGTCGAGCTCGGCCATGTCTGCCACCAAGATCGGCGTGTCCATGGCGCTGTTTGACGACAACTTCCTCACCGTTCTGCGCAACGGCATTGAAGCCCAGTCGAAGAGCATGGACGCTGAAGTGCAGATCGAAGACGCACAGAATGACGTTGCCAAGCAGCTTGACCAAATCAAGAACTTCGCCGCTTCGGGCGTTCAGGCCATCATCGTGAACCCTGTCGATACATCAGCCACACAGGCCATGTCGGATGCAGCAGCTGCTGCCAATATCCCGCTGGTATATGTGAACCGTCAGCCAATCAACATCGACACGCTGCCAGACAACCAGGCATTTGTTGCTTCGAACGAAGTTGACTCGGGCACGCTGGAAACCATCGAAATCTGCAACTTGCTCAAGGCAGCTGGCAAGATGGACGCGCAGATTTACGTGATGATGGGCGAACTGTCGAACCAGGCTGCGGTGCAGCGCACCAAGGACATCCATGATGTCATGGGCGATGGCCGTTGCGCTGTGAAGCTCAACATCATCGACGAGCAGACTGCCAACTGGTCGCGTGACCAGGCCACAAGCATGATGACGAACTGGATGTCGACCGGCAAGCCGTTTGACGCCGTGATCGCCAACAATGACGAAATGGCCATCGGCGCCATCCAGGCCATGAAGGCTGGTGGCGTTGACATGAAGACCATGATCATCGGCGGCATTGACGCAACACAGGACGCCCTTGCAGCGATGCAGGCTGGTGACCTCGATGTTACCGTTTTCCAGAATGCAGCTGGCCAGGGCGCTGGCGCTCTTGATGCAGCAATCAAGCTGGCCAAGGGTGAAGCTGTTGAGCAGAAGGTCTGGATCCCATTTGAACTGGTGACCCCAGCCAATATCGCCAACTACGCGAAGAAGAACTAATCCCGGCCTTACGGGGGTTGATGGGCGGCACTTCGGTGCCGCCCGTTTTTGTGGGTATGGAGAATGGTCGGTTAGTTGGCGTAATTCAATAATTCCGTCATGGCCCGCTTCAGGCGGCCACCCATGAATTGCAAACAACTTTCTCCAAGCGTGGGAAAACTGATCGGGCACCTATTTGATGTTTGCTCGACTTCAATTGAATTTTATGTCCATGGGTGGCCCGCCTGAAACGGGCCATGACGGTATTCTGTTTAAGGACGGTTCCAAAAAAGCCGGAATCATGATCTCCCTCCCCCTTGTGGGAAGGGAAAAGAGAACGAATGGGCCTGTCCCTCGTCACTTAGCTTATGAGCACTTCACAAATTCCAAAGTTGGACTAGGATTGCAAAAAATGAAAACGGTTGCCGGGGAGGTTCCACGTGGCGCAAGCTAACCAGGGTGTAGGTGGTGTTGCTTATGATGCAACGAAGCGGACTTGGCCGAATGAGGTCAATGTCTTTTTTGCGCTGGTGCTGATCGTCGCCATATTCGAAATTCTCGGCCGCCTCATCCATGGCGACAGTTTTTTGCTGGCGCCTGATGGTGCCAAGACGTTCTTCAATGAGCAGCGCCTGCAAGTCATCATCCTGCAAGTGTCGATTGTCGGCATCATTGCCATTGGCGTGACGCAGGTCATTATATCCGGGGGCATTGATCTCTCGTCCGGCTCGGTGGTGGGGGCGACGGCGATGATCGCCATGTCGTTTGCGCAAACGGCCATCGTCAACGGCAATCCCAATCCGAAAGCAATTTTCCCAGAATTGGGCTGGCTGGATTTGCCGGTCATCATTCCCATCATCGTGGGCATAACCTGTGGCGTGATTGCGGGCCTGGTCAATGGTGCGATCATTGCCTACACGCGCATTCCGCCCTTCATTGCCACATTGGGCATGATGGTTTCGGCGCGCGGACTTTCCAAGTGGTGGTCGAAGGGCAATCCGATTTCGTTTCCCACAGAGAGCTTTGCCGAAATCGGCAAGGGCATGAACCCGGTCATTATCTTCATCCTGCTGGCTATCCTGTTCCAGCTCATTCTGACCTACACCAAATACGGCAAGCATTGTTATGCCATTGGTTCCAACGAGGAAGCGTCGCGCACGGTGGGCATCAAGGTCGAGAACCACAAGATGCTGGTTTACGTTTTGGCTGGCGCATTGGCTTCCATCGCAGCGGTGGTGCTAAGTTCCAAGAACCTCACGGCGCAGGCCGGCATGGGTGTGATGTATGAGCTCGATGCCATCGCCATGGCGGTGATTGGCGGCGTGTCGCTCACCGGCGGGCGTGGTTCAATCATCGGCACGGTGATTGGTGCGCTGATCTTCGGTGTCATCATTTCCGGCTTCACCTTCATGAAGCTTGATGCCTATTATCAGGAGATGGTGAAGGGTGTGATCATCGTCGCCGCCGTCGTGCTCGATCAATGGCGGCAGCGCCGCAGCAGTTCAAAGGCCTAACCAATGTCAGATGTCATTCTCAAAACCGAAGGCCTCACCAAGCATTATGGCGGCGTGCATGCGCTGGAAGGTGCTGACTTTGAACTGCGCCAGGGTGAGCATGTGGCCATCATGGGCGACAATGGTGCGGGCAAGTCCACGTTCGTGCGGCAGCTCACGGGTGTTGAACAACCGACGCGCGGCAAGATCATTTTCCACGGACAGGAGATGAGTTTCAAAGGCCCGCTGGATGCGCGGCAGGCCGGCATTGAAACGGTGTTTCAAACGCTGGCACTGGCCGATGATCTTGATGTGCCGTCCAACCTGTTTCTGGGCCGCGAGAAATTCCTGTTCAAGCTTGGGCCGTTTTCCGTTCTGGACCGCAAGGCGATGCGCGATGCCACACGCAAAGCACTGGAACGCACGGGTGTGAAGATCCCCAATCTCGCCAACACCATCCGGCGGATGTCGGGCGGGCAGCGGCAGTGCGTGGCGATTGCGCGCACGGCAACGTTTCCATCGCGCCTCATCATCATGGATGAACCAACGGCAGCCCTAGGCGTTGCGGAAACCGCGCAGGTCGAGAATATCATCCGTACACTGAAGACCAACGGCGAGCCGCTGGTGCTGATTTCACACAACATGCGGCAGGTGTTCGATCTCGTCGACCGGGTCATCGTGTTCCGGCGCGGGCGCATCGTCGCCAACCTGATCAAGAACAACACCAGTGGTGAAGAAGTGGTGCAATACATCACAGGTGCGAAGCAGGCGATGGAAACGGTGGCCGCTGCGGCTTAACTTTCCTCTCCCGCAAGCGGGCGGGAAAATTTGGATTCATACCACCCAGAAATCATCTGCAGTGAGACTGAGGCCGGTGTCCAACTTGGCAAAGAGTTTGGACGTTGCAGTGCCCGTGCCGTCTGAGTCGTAGCGCAAAGTGCCCGTCGCGCCGTTGTAGATCACGCGGTCGCTCGCGTCTTCGGCGGCGCTGCCGATATTGAAGCGGCTGGCGCTCAATGCGCCGGGCGGCAACTTTGTGAAGATCGCATTGTCGAGCCAGATCGTATCGTCAGCCACGTTGAAGTCACTGATCGCATCGACATTGGCCAGGGTCAGCATTGAATCGAAAACGAATTTGTCGGCGCCGGCGCCGCCTTTCAATGTGTCGTTGCCGATATTGCCGTAGAGCCGGTCATTGCCTTCGCCGCCCAGAATCCGGTCGTTGCCACTCAATCCCTTCAAGCGGTCATTGCCGCCGCCGCCCAACAGCGTTTCCGACTTGCCGCTTTCGCCGCGGAGATCATCTGCGAGGGCCGTTCCGGCATAGATGCGCACCTGACCGTTGCCATCGTAGCTACTGGCTGTCATGAATTTCGGAGTTTCGCTGCCGAGACCTGCGAAGTTTTTCACCGCCTGCAAGTAGAGGTCCATGCCGTGTTCGTAACGGCTTGTGATGTTGTCACTTTCCGTCTCCGTACTGTCGAGCGGCATGGCGATGCGCTGGCCCTGATGATCGAATGAGACGAAGGGTACGTCCTTCAGTTTGGTGAAAGCGTCCTGGGTGTAGGCGAATTCCAGCATCCGGTTTTCCGGCGTGTCACCAGAGTTTACAGCACCTGGGCTGCCGAAAGCGGCGGCCAGATATTTTGTTGTCGCCGTATTGGCGAGGTCCTGCATCGCATATTGCGTCATCGCTGCGCCCAGGCTGTGGCCAGTGACGAGCACATCGTCCACGCCGTGGGTTACGGCGTATTTCTTCACGGCATCGATGAAAGGTTTGTAGAGCGGGTAATAGGCGGCCTTCATTTGCGGACCCCAGCCCAGGACTTTGTCGACGGAAAAACCATCGGTGCCGCGAAACGCCATGGCCAGCGTCTTGTCGCCATTGGCTTCTGTGCGGAGATATACATTGGCAACGGCGCGGTCATCAAAGAGGGCGGAAATCTTGCCGGGGACAGTGGCTTTGTAGACGCCCTGGTCAAATGTCCATTTGACCTTCGCGCCGCTGGCGGAATGCGCGGCGAGGCCGAAAGCATCAAGTGGCATGAAACCGTCCCGGGTTATGAGGGAGTTGTTGTAGGCGGCATCCGCGAGTTTCGCCATGGAGAGGACGTTGTTGGTCATGGGGACAAAGTATCCGAGGTTTAGGGCAGGAATGTGAGTGGGGTTTGAATTTCCTCTCCCGAGAATCGGGAGAGGAAAAATGGCGAGGGCTGGAAGCTTGTCTCATTTGCCATTCTTCGCTGCTATCGCTGGGCGGCCCTGGGTTCGGTAGCGGAGGGGGCGGCCTGCCAGCTTTTCGATTTTTCTGAGGAACTTTTCTGAGCCGCAGGGCAGGCCCATCATGGCGTTGCGGCGCAGTATCAGCAGGGCTTCCTCCCCGTCGGGTTCGGCCAGCCATTGCGACCAGTTCTTGATGTCGGCGAAATCCTTGCGCCATGCGGCATTGGAATCAAGCAGCGGATCAATCGCCAGCCCGCAATGGCCGCGCGCGCTGGACCATTTGTAATTCTCGGCCTTCCTCACCAAACGTGCGCGCACCGGGTTGCGCTCGACATAGCGCAGGGCGGCGCACAGATAATCACCGTCCAATGCGGAGGAGAAATAACGGCCCTGCCAGATGTGTCCCTGTTGCGACTTCAAGCGGTTGAGGCGTTGGGCATAACGCATGTGCAGCGGCTTCAACACGTTCTGCAGGCCATCTTCCGTTGACGGGATCAAGATCAAATGGATGTGATTGGTCATCAGGCAATAAGCCACGACTTCCACATCATGCTTTTCCGCATATTCGTGGAGCCAACTCAGATAGGTCGCGCGGTCTTTGTCGTCAAAGAAAACATCCTCGCGGCGATTGCCCCGCTGCGTGACGTGATGCGGGATTTTGGCGAAAACGGTTCTGGCAAGGCGCGGCATGGGCGGAGGATTGCACGGTTAGAGGGCGGTGTAAAGGGTAGCGTCCCCATATGCTCAAGATGTATTGGGCGATCGCTCGGCCAAGACGCCCAGTGCGTATTTGTGGCACTCGGCGAGGATGAAGTCGATGCTGTGGCTGGGTCTGTTGCGGTGACCGGGTGGCCTGCCGGGGCGGAGCGGGGCGACGAAGTTTTTTTTGTTCTCGCGCCGCGCCTGCAAACGAATGAGGCGTTTGGCCTGATGCGGGACATGTTCAAGGGCTGAGGCAAACGCCTTGAGGCGCTGGCAGAGGCGGCGGGCACTGATATCTTTACCGCGTTCTGGCTCTAGGAACCTCTGTGGCTCAGGCGGGCGCGCGGCGAGCGGCGTAAACGGCGGGTCGGGTGCTATGAAGGACACGCGAGGTGCAAGGCTGGTATAGATCACGCGTTGTTGCCCAAAACGCTGGCGCGGGTCGAAGAGCTGGAAAGCCAGGCTTGATGCGCGAGGCTTGGAAATGGGTTGTTTTGGGATTGATAGTGTTTTCGACTTCGGGGCTTCCAGTTTTACATCACGCGCGGCAATGACGATCAAGCGGCGCAAAGCTGACTCGGCAGGTCGCAATACCAGCAGAATTGTGGTGCGAACCGAGCGCGGCACTTTCAGCGCTTCGGTGCCGCCATAGATTTTCAACAGCGCCACAAGCTGCGCCAGAATGGCCTTCAGCGCCTCCGTGTTGCGGGCGAGGGCGGTGCTCCAGAAGTGGTCGGGCGAAGTGAACATAACAGGAACATATGATTGGGATTGGGAGCTGTCAAGGGGCAATATGAGGCGGGTTGCAGAATTGAAGTTCGAATCTCTGCCTGAAACGATCAAAGCTTGCATTTTATCGCCTTGGCGGCGGCGAAGATGGGTACGTTTCAAGTTCAGCGTCACGCGGATGAATGGGTTCCCGCTTTTCGCGGGAATGACAATGTTGGGTAGTTCGAGTTAACCGGACAACAGTGCGACAAGCGCGAGAATGGCAATAATATTGGGGATACTGGGGGCGGGCTGGAGGGTGGTAGGAGGCCACTCGCGTGAGGCTGACACCCACCCCTTGCCCCTCCCTCAAGGGAGGGGAGAGTGACGTGAGTGCCCCTCCCTCAACGGAGGGGAGAGATTCTACCCCACTTGTCCGCGATGGCGGAGGTAGGCGTCGGCGAGGACGCAGGCCATCATGGCTTCGCCTACGGGGACGGCCCTGATGCCGACGCAGGGGTCGTGGCGGCCCTTGGTGGATATATCGGTGTTGTCGCCTTTGGCCGTGATGGTGTGGCGGGGCGTGAGAATTGACGAGGTTGGCTTGACGGCGAAGCGGACGACGATGTCCTGGCCGCTCGAGATACCGCCGAGGATTCCGCCGGCGTGGTTTGACTGGAATTCGGGCTTGCCGTGGCGCATGCGGATTTCGTCGGCGTTGTCTTCGCCGCGCAATTCGGCTGCGGCAAAGCCAGCGCCGATCTCAACACCTTTCACGGCGTTGATGCTCATCATGGCGGAGGCGAGTTCGCCATCGAGTTTGCCATAGATGGGCGCACCCCAGCCGGCAGGAACGCCAGATGCCGTGACCTCGATCACGGCACCGATGGAGGAGCCGCTTTTGCGGATTTCGTCGAGATAGGGTTCCCAGTGTTTTGCGGCCTTGGCATCCGGGCAAAAGAAATCGTTGTTGCTGACGTCTTCCCACATCCAGTTCTTGCGGTCGATCTTGTGCGGGCCCATTTGCACCAGTGCGCCACGGATGGTGACGCCGGGAATGATCTTGCGAGCCACAGCACCTGCGGCGACGCGGGCTGCCGTTTCGCGGGCGGATGACCGGCCGCCGCCGCGATAATCGCGGATGCCGTATTTTGCAGCGTAGGTGTAGTCGGCGTGGCCGGGGCGATATTTGTCTCTTATGTCGCTGTAGTCTTTCGAGCGTTGATCGACATTCTCGATCATCAGCATGATGGGTGTGCCGGTGGTTTTCTGGCCGCCGGTGCGATCATCGCTGAAAACGCCCGACATGATCTTGACCGTGTCTGGTTCCTGGCGCTGCGTGGTGAAGCGCGATTGGCCGGGCTTGCGCTTGTCGAGGTATTGCTGAATGTCGGCCTCGGTAAGGAGGAGGCCGGGCGGGCAACCATCAACAATTGCGCCTATCGCTTTTCCATGACTTTCACCGAAAGTGGTGACGCGGAACAGGTGACCGAAAGTGTTGTGGGACATGGACCCTGATTAGGCCTGATTGCCTGTAGCGTCAAACCATTGGACGGTATCGCCTTCGATGAGGCACCACGAACCTTGCGGGGTTTGCATTTCCACAAGGTCGGCACGCGACAGACCGACGGCGTTGCCGATGAGGCAGCGACCTACTGCACCATGGGAGACGACGATGGTTGGCTTGTTGACCGAGAGTTTCCAGGAACTTGAGCGCATGACGCCGTCGGCATAACTTTCGCCGCCTTCTGGCTGCCAATAATAGCGGTCTTCGGGATCGGCGGGGTAGATGGGCGAGGCCTTGAGTTCCCAGAATGGTTTGGCTTCCCAAATTCCAAAGCCCAGTTCGCGCACTCGATCATCAATGCGGACGAGGTTTGAGTCACGTTCCAATGACACGACGATATGGGCCATGGTTTGGCGGGCGCGTTTTTGCGGTGAGCAGACGAGTTCGAAATCGGTGAAAAGTGATTTGCGTGATGTCAGGGCGCGGGCGATGGCGCGGGCCTGCTGGTGGCCTTTTTCGTTGAGGTCGGTGTCAATTGAGCCCTGGATAAGACCGCGCTTGTTCCAATCCGTTTCGCCGTGGCGGATGAAAATAATCGGCGGGTGGTTACTCACCTGATTTTTCCACGCTCATGTCGGGAGCGTCGGGGTTTTTCATGCCGACGATGTGATAGCCTGCATCGACATGCAGAATTTCACCGGTGATGCCGCGGCTGAGATTGGAGCAGAGGAACATGCCGCTGTCGCCGACTTCTTCGATGGTGACGGTGCGGCGCAGCGGTGAATTAAATTCGTTCCATTTGAGAATGTAGCGGAAGTCGCCGATGCCTGACGCGGCCAGTGTCTTGATGGGGCCTGCGGAGATTGCATTGACACGGATGTTCTTCACGCCAAGGTCTGCTGCCATATAGCGCACGGATGCTTCGAGCGCTGCCTTGGCAACGCCCATGACGTTGTAATGTGGCATCCATTTTTCGGCACCATAATAGGTCAGCGTAATCATCGAGCCGCCATCGGTCATGAGTTTTTCGGCGCGCTGGGCAACGGCGGTAAATGAATAGCAACTGATGTTCAGGGACTTGTCGAAGTTGGCCATGGATGTGTCAACGTAACGGCCATCGAGTTCGTTCTTGTCGGCGAATGCTATTGCATGGACGAGAAAGTCCAATTTGCCCCATTTTTTCTCAATTTCGGCGAAGGTGGCGTCAATGGATGCGGTGTCGGTGACATCGCAAGGGACGACGATTTTCGAGTTCACTTCGGCAGCGAGCGGTTCCACGCGCTTCTTCAGTGCGTCGCCCTGAAAGGTGAATGCGAGTTCAGCGCCCTGATCAGCGCAGGCCTTGGCAATGCCCCAGGCAATTGACCGGTTGTTTGCAACGCCCATAATCAAGCCGCGTTGGCCGGCCATCAAGCCCTTGTTATTGCTCATTATTCATACCGTTGTTTTGAAGGAATCCATGTGTAGCGCGGATTCGGGCAATGCGCAAACGATCAGAAGTGGTCTGGTCTTATGGGGCGCAGAGCGCCTATATTGGTGCGAGAGGACGCACCATGAACTTTTCGGACTTTCCAACACTAACAGCTTCGATGGGGTTCACCGAGCGCGACGATCCGTTCGGGTTGTTCAAGGACTGGTTTGCGGATGCGGAAAAATCAGAGCCGAATGATCCCAACGCTACAGCATTGGCAACGGCGGATGAGTCGGGCCTGCCCAATGTGCGCATGGTGCTGATGAAGGACTGGTCGGAGCGCGGATTTGTATTTTACACCAATTTAGAAAGCCAGAAGGGTCAGGAACTTTTGGGGACGGAGAAAGCGGCATTGCTGTTCCATTGGAAGTCGCTGCGCCGCCAGGTGCGGATAAGGGGATCGGTGGAGCAGGTGACAACGGCGGAGGCCGATGCCTATTTCAAATCACGGCCACGTGACAGCAAGATCGGTGCCTGGGCTTCGCAGCAATCGCGGCCCCTTAAAACACGGTTTGAACTGGAAACGGCGGTGGCGATGACCGCAGCGCGTTATGCCATAGGCGAAGTGCCACGGCCACCGCATTGGTCCGGATTTCGGGTTACGCCGGTTTCGATGGAATTCTGGCACGACAGGCCATTCCGCCTGCATGACCGAGTGGTGTTCCGGCGGCAGAAACCGGAAGGTGCATGGGTGAAGGATCGGTTGTATCCTTAGGGTTGCCCCTGCATAGAACATGACCAAAATTCAAATTGTTTCCGATTTTCACTTTGACGTTGAGCCAGTTCGGGTGGATGTCAAATTGAACTCTGACGCAGATGTATTGGTTGTTGCAGGCGACGTTTGCGAAGGTATGGAGAACGCCTTTGCCTGGCTGCGGAAATACTTCGGATGGGAAGTGCCAATTGTAACGGTGGCAGGCAACCATTCATTTTATCGTCGAAGCTTGAAGGACGAGCTGCGACTTGCGCAGGAGCTTGCAGCCACTTTTAAAATAAACTTCCTCGAAAATGAAGAATGTGAAATTGCCGGCGTGCGGTTTCTGGGTTGCACTCTTTGGACAGATTATTGCCTTATGGGTGAGCCATTTCGTGCCCACGCAATGGTTGAAGCTGGCACGAAAATGAACGACCATAAAAAGATAACTTTCCAAAAGATGCCTTGGCAACGATTTCGACCGCAAGAGGCCTATTCGATACATATGCGATCACGACAGTTTCTGAAGGATGCAGCGCTCAATGGAAGGGGGCTTCCAACGGTGTTCGTCACTCATCACGCTCCTTCGATCAAGTCAGTCGCTCCGTTGTTCAAGGACGCATTGCTTTCTGCTGCTTATGCATCAAGTCTCGAAACTTTCATCGATCAAAGTAAGCCGCGGTATTGGGTCCATGGCCACCTTCACAACAGTAGCGCGTACGAAATCTCAGATACCAGAGTTGTGTGCAACCCGCATGGCTATGGGCAGGAAAATCCCGGCTTTGATCCCTTGAGAATAGTTGATGTCTGATTGCAAATCGGTGGAACTAAATCCAAGTTCCTTATGTACATATTTTGTATTGACAAAAGGTGTTTTATAAACATATATTGTATTGATGAATGAAAACGAGATCAAGTGGGATCCGGAAAAAGACGAATGGCTCAAACTTCATCGTAATCTCTCTTTCGAAATGGTCGAAAGGGCTTTCGGCGCTGGAAATGTTATTGACGACTATCAACATCCAACGCGGGCCAATCAACGGATACTCGTTATACGCGCTGAGGATTATATCTGTGCTGTTCCATACGTCGCCGATGGCAAGGTCAAGTTTCTGAAAACAAAGTATCGCAGCCGAAAACTGAATTCAGAGTATGGAGGTTTTGATGGAGAAGAAAACTAACCGCTATAAAGTCATTGACGATGATCTTGACGAGGAAGAACGGGATATTGAGGCTGCGCTTGAGCGCGGCGAGTATGTAAGCGCGCCAGACCTTCCGGAGCGGATCAAGGAATGGAAGGAGGCAATCGTCAATAGCCGGAGAAAAAAATCTATCACAATGCGCATTCAGTCACGAGATCTTGAATTGATCAAGGTGAAAGCTTTGGAAGAAGGCATGCCTTACCAAACTTTGATTTCTTCAATTCTCCACAAATACGCGATGGGAAGGCTTGTTACAAAGAGCTGACATGGCTGATTCCCCTCGCAAAACCCTGATCCTTACCGGCGCCTCGCGGGGCATCGGGCATGCTACCGTGAAGCGATTTTCCACGGCAGGGTGGCGGGTGATTACCTGTTCGCGGCATCCTTTCCCTGACGATTGCCCATGGGATGCGGGGCCTGATGACCACATTGTGCTTGACCTTGCGTCTTCTGCCGACACGACGGCTGCGATTGCTTTGATGCGCGAGAAACTGCAAGCGCATGGCGGCAGGCTGGATGCGTTGGTGAACAATGCCGCGATCAGCCCGAAGCTGCCGGATGGCGGGCGGTTCAACACGATCAACACTGATGCCGTTGACTGGATGACGGTTTTTCAGGTGAATTTTTTCGGGCCGATCATGCTGGCGCGCGGATTGATCAGTGAACTGACGAAAGCCAAGGGTGCCGTGGTCAATGTGACGTCGATTGCAGGATCACGGGTGCATCCGTTTGCGGGAGCGGCTTATTCCACATCGAAGGCAGCGCTTGCGGCCCTGACGCGGGAAATGGCGAGCGACTTCGGGCCCATGGGGGTGCGGGTGAATGCAATTTCACCAGGCGAAATTGAAACGTCCATTCTATCGCCTGGAACCGAGAAAATCGTGGAACATTTGCCATTGCAACGGTTGGGGCAGCCGGAAGAAGTGGCGAAGGCGATTTATTTTTTGTGCACTGAAAGTTCGTCCTATGTGACGGGCGCTGAACTGCACATCAATGGCGGGCAGCATGTGTGAGTGTGCGCTTGTGGTGAAGCCATAGATGAATTGTCAGGCCTGAAACATAGCAGGCGGCACCAAAAATGATGAGGCCGGTTTGGCCGAATTGCTGCAGAAGCCACAGCAGAATAACGGTGCCGCTGAGATTTCCGAGATTTCCCATTTGCGCCATGGCACCGTTTGCATAGGCTTGGCGCCTTGGGTCTTGATTGAGCTGTGGAACGGCAGCGAATGTTGCGCCTTGCACCAGCCCGAGCACGGCAAACAATGTTATTGCGGGCCAGCCTGAATCATTGAAATGCCACATGAGCAACATGCAAGCGGCGGACAGCAAGAAGCCGAGTTTGACGACCTGAATTGCTGATACATAGCGAAGCAGCAGCACACCGAATGTGAGGGATATTGCAATGCCTGCCAGCGGCATTGTTGATGCGGCAAAGGAACGCTGATCCGGTGGCAGAAGACCGGGCAAGACTGTGAGCAATGACACAAAGCCCAGGGTGTAGAAAAGCCAGCCGAGTGCCGGGGCTGCCATGTGCGGTGAACGATAGGTTTCCGCGTGGCGAGCGATCACTTCGGAAAGTGAAATGCCTGTCATTGCGCCTGTCTGGACTTCTGAACGCGGCAGCATCGAAAACAGTGCGGTTGCGATGATGAGCATGGCGATTGCGTGCGCGATGAATAGCGAAGGCAAGCCAAAAGCATTTACCAGTGGGAGGCCAAAGAAACCAACCAGCGCGAAGGCTACGCCGAAAAACGTGCCCCACAGGGTCATGGTCATGGGGCGAATTCTGTCGCTGCTGATCCATGCAATGAGAGTTGGTGCGGCGACGACGATTAACAGATGCGACAGGCCTTCAACAAAACGGCTCGCCAGCATGAGCGGAAAAGGTGGCAGTGTGGCTTGGAATGCAGACAAAGCAGCGCCCAACAGCATTGCAGCAATGAGCGGTTTGCGGAATCCGAAGCGGGCGACAATCATGCCGGTGAAGAGGCCGAGGACGACGCCCATGAAGGAAATGAGTGTCACCAACAAGCCCGCCGCAGTGCCGTGGCCCGGATAGATTGCCTGCAATTCCGGAAAGACAAGACTGATCTTGGCGAATTGGCCGGCGGCGCAGAGGCCCGCCAGCCACAAAACAAATATGAGGCCGATGGGTGTGCGGGTGGGCGAGGGCATATACAGTCATTGCGAGGTTTTGCTTGAGACTGCAAGCTTGCTTCTGCATAGATTGAGTCTGAAAGGTGAATAGAAATGTCCAACCGGAATCTGCGCCCTGAATCAATTGCCGCTCATGCACTGCTGTCCACCGACCCTGCAACGGGGGCCGTGGTGCCTCCCATTCACCTGGCGACGACATTTGCGCGCGATGAAAATTATGAGACGCTGATCAAGGATGACTATCAGCGGTCTGGAAGCCCAACGCTTTATCAGGCCGAGGCGATTTTGGCGGCGCTGGAGAAGGGGGAGAGTTGCCTGCTTTATCCCTCAGGGATGGCGGCGATTTTTGCTTTGATCGACACCGTGCCAGTGGGTGGGCATGTGGTTGCGCCAGTGAACATGTATTATGGCGCGCGTGTTTGGCTGCAGGCACTGGCAGAAAAGAAACGCATTGCATTGTCATTGATCGGCATGGCTTCGCTTGAAGAATTGCAGCGCGCCGTGCAGCCCGGCAAGACCGACATTGTCTGGATTGAGACGCCATCCAACCCGATGTGGGATGTGACCGACATTGCTGCGGCGGCAGAGATTGCGCATGCTGCTGGAGCGGTGATCGGCGTTGACGCGACAATGAGTGCTACGGTGACAACCTTGCCGATTTCACTTGGTGTTGACTATGTGTTTCATTCGGTCACGAAATATCTCAATGGCCATTCCGACATTCTTGGCGGGGCGCTGATTGTGCGCAAGGTTGATGCAAGGTGGGAGCAGTTGCGCGTGGCGCGTGGCAAGAATTCAGCACCACTTGCGCCTTTTGAATGCTGGCTGCTGATGCGCGGCATGCGCACCCTGTTTGTGCGCTACCGGCAGGCTTGCAGCAATGCGATGAAGATCGCGCAGCATTTCGAAGGCCATGCAAAGGTGGACCGCGTGATTTATCCCGGGCTTGCATCGCATCCTGGACATGCGGTTGCGGCGCGGCAGATGTCGGATGGTTATGGCGGCATGATGTCCCTGCTGATCAAGGGTGGTTTTGACGATGCCAAGCGATTCTGTACTTGCCTCAATCTGATCATTCCGGCGACGTCGCTGGGTGGATCAGAGAGTCTGGCTGAACACCGCAAGACGATTGAAGGGGCAGCAAGCCCTGTGCCGGACAATCTGGTGCGGCTATCAATCGGCATTGAACATCCCGAAGACTTGATCGCTGACATCGAGCAGGCGCTGGGGCGTCTTTGACGCAATGTCGTTTCGAGTTTTACTCAAACCTGAATCGATATGTTTTGCACGACTTTGCAATGCGTGATAGGTAAGTCGCAAGGGCATCATTGTTGGAGCATATCATGTTCGGGAAACATCGCGCGTCACTTCTGGCACTTGGTCTCTTGCTCGCATCTACAGCGGCAGCCGGTGCTGCAACAGTTTCGGTTTTGGTCGAAGCGGAAGCGAATTCGTCTGCTGGCATAGGCGTCGGCAAGACAACGGGTGTGATTCTAACTGCAGGCGATGTATTCTCCGTGTCGGCTGATCCGCTTGATACCTGGACGCTGGGTGATGGTCCGCGGACGGGAAATGCCGATGGCCTGTCATTCTCAATATTCGGAAATTACACACAAGGTGGTTTGAGCACGTTGTTTGGCACGCTGGTTGGCCGCATCGGGTCAGGCGACTTTTTCAGAATCGGCCTAACATTTGCTGGACCTGCTACCTCGACCGGGGAATTGCTGTTGTACAATTGGGATTCGAATTCAGGAGACAATTCGGGCTCTATTCTGGCAACAATCGAGACCACAGTCGTCGCCAATACACCGCTGCCTGGCGCATTGCTGATGTTTGGATCCGGGCTACTTGGCCTAGGTTCCCTGAGGCGGAAATGGCGGAAGGCGGCCTAAATAAGCTAAACGATTTGTAATCTTCACCCGCGACGGAATGGGCGGGTTGTTTCGTCTTATGTGTATCTGAAACACAGGAGACCAACATGAAGACTTTTATCAGTGCCAGCGCCCTTGCATTGTTCATCGCAACAGCCATTCCGGCTTTTGCGCAAGACAGCGCGGCTCAGAAACCTGGTCAGGGAACGCCTGACACCATGCAAATTGCGGATCGCGGTGATGGCCAAGGCTGGGGCGAAGACCGTGGTCATGGTCATGGTGAAGGATACCGCAGGGGGCATGGCAAGGGTGGACGCCACATGCCAATGATCGATGCGAATGGCGATGGCGTCATTGGCGATGATGAAGCCGCAACACTTGCAGACCATGCTTTCAACCGGCTGGACAATGATGGCAGCGGCGACGTTTCGGTTGAAGAATTCTCAACCGTGCGCGGTGGCCGTCACGGTTGGCGCAACTGGTTCGGTTCTGGGGCCCAGAATGAGGCCATGATTGAAGGACTGAAAGCCAAGTTTGCGTCGCTTGATGCCGACAAGGATGGCAAACTGACGAAGGTTGAATTTCTTGCCGATGCCAAGGCGCGGTTTGCCGCTGCTGATACTGACAAGGATGGAAAAGTGAGCCCGTGGGAGTTCCGGGCTCAGAACTAGCATACACTTGATGCTTTCCCTCCGGCTTCCCATCTAGGGGGCCGGAGTTCCTTCATGTTTGATGATATTGCCACCCCATTGGCCGAGTCGGCGCTGCTCGACGCATATTCCAATGCCGTGATTTCAGCTGTTGACCGTGCTGGGCCGGCGGTTGTGCATATCGCTGTCAAGAATGGCCGACAAAAAGGCGGGGTCGGCTCTGGTCTGGTGGTCGCATCGGATGGAATCATTCTAACCAACAGTCATGTGGTGAGTGGAGCCAACACGATTTTCGTGGCATTGGCGGATGGGCAGCGCGGGCTAGCCCGGGTTCTGGGCGATGATCCGCATACAGACATTGCAGTGATCCGCACAGATGAACATTTACGTGCGCCTGGACTCGACTTCTTTGACTCAAGGAAGCTGCGCACCGGCCAGATGGCTATCGCGCTCGGAAATCCGCTGGGCTTTGAACAGTCGGTTACGGCGGGTGTGGTGAGCGCGACCGGGCGCAGCCTGCGAGCAAATACGGGACGATTGATTGATGATGTCATCCAGACTGATGCAGCTCTGAACCCCGGAAACTCCGGCGGTCCGCTGGTCGACTCGCAGGGACGCGTGATCGGAATCAACACAGCGGTGATCATGGGCGCGCAAGGGATCTGCTTTTCCATAGCCGCCAATACTGCGCTCGATGTTTTGACGCAAATCCTGCGCTATGGCCGGGTACGGAGGGCGAGCCTAGGGATTGCAGGAGCGCAAACGCACATTCCACGCCACATTGCGCGCGCTTCGGGAGTCGAGCAAGCTTCGGGTGTCCGGGTGATGGACGTGCAAAAAGGCAGCCCTGCGGAACATGCTGAAATCAAAGCAGGCGATCTCATAATAGCGTTGGATGGGGAGCCGGTTCTTGGCGTTGATGACTTGTTGCGGCTGCTCAATCATGAGCGCACGCGAACTGAGGTCAAAGTAAAACTGCTACGCCGGGGCGAGGCACGCGAACGCCATGTCGCGACGGTGGAGCGGCGTTAGTTTGGCGTGCAGTTGATGAATATATCACCGAAGTCTCGCGGGTGATTGCCGGTTAGCGCAATTGGAAATACCTGCATGAAATCTTCCTGAGCCACAAATTCCGGCCAGAGAAAATGCGTTGACCCTTGTGGCAGAATGTTAAAGCGCAAAGTTGTTGTCCGCGCGAGTTGAGCAATCAATGCAAACTTCTGCTCGCAATCATCATCGTTGAGGTGGTATTCCACTGACATGTGCGGAATAGCCGTGTTCAGACCCTTGATGACTTCGAACTCGTGCCCTTCCACGTCGATCTTGATGTAGTGTGGTATACCATGTCTGGACATCAAATTATCCAGAGTATCAACTTCAATTTGAGCGGTCTTGACGTGCTTGCTTCCGAGATTTTCATAGAGGCCGGTCATGCCATGATGTTCGCGGATATAGAGAGTTGCAGTCCCCGGTTCTGAACCAAGCGCAACCGGTTCAATCTTGACCCGGGGATTGTTAGCGAAGCGGGCATTGAGTTCTTCAATTGCCGAGGGCTGAGGATCAACGGCAACGACGCTTGCGCCCAATTGGAGCAGAGTCTTGGTATACTCCCCAATATTTGCGCCAACGTCGAAGCACAGGTTGCCTGGTGCCACGAATGATTTGAGTACCGAGGCCAAGGTCTTGCGGGCCCCGAGTTTGTCGCGCCGGATAGAGTGGTCCACGAGCCAGCGCGCCGGCTTATATAGACCAATGTCGATCGAGGTTTGTTTCAGTAGCGGTGCAAGTTGGCCCATTTCCGATCCCCATATTTGAACGCCGACACGTTTCGCCGAAGCTCATGAATAGAGCAGACTTGCCTTAACGGTTTATTTTTGCTGCCGTGCCACCTGGCGCGCAGGTCCAGAGCCGGGAATTGCGAATCCGTTTCATTTTGACAGGTTCGCGATTCCTCTTGCCGAATGCGCAAGGCTGGGCAATTGTCTGTTGCGATAGCGGGTTCCGCTTTTTTGAGTGCGCTGTCATCATGACTTTCTGTTCGGGGTGGGTGGCCCCAGGCTGCTCGCTCCAGACTGGCCGATAACTTACCAAAGTAAAAATGGGAGGAAAGCAATGGCTTTACGAAAACTTGTTGCGTGCGCCACAATAATGGGCGCTGCCCTTTGCGGACTGGCTGCAACGTCCAGCGCTGGCGAATTTGACGGGATCACCGTCAACATCATGACACGTCCCGGCAAGGTCATTGCCCAGCGCCTCATCGACCGTGGCGAAGAGTTCAAGAAAATTACCGGTGCGACCATCAAGGTTGCGGAAGTGCCGTTTGCCGAGCTTTTCCAAAAAATACAGACGGATTGGACGACTGGCACAAGCTCGGTCGATGTCGGCGTGTTTGCGGCCGGCTGGGCAGTCGAACTTGACGGCGCTGGCCTGCTCGAAGACCTGACGTCATATGTGGCCAAAGACACGAAGCTCGATGAAAACGACATCGCGCCCTATTTCCGCAACTTCCAGAAGATCGGCGGCAAAAACAAGTTGCTGATGGTCGATGGTGACTTCCAGATGGTTTATTACCGGAAGGACGTTTTTGAGGCTAATGGCGTTGCAGTTCCCAAGACGTGGGAAGATTATCTGGCTGCCGCCAAATCCATCCACGGCAAAGACATGAATGGCGATGGCGTGGCTGACTATGGCTCGTGCATTTTCAAAAAGCGCAATGCCCAGTCCTATTTTGCGATCCAAACGATGGTCGCAGGTGCCGTGCAAACGCAGGGCACAGCGCAGGGTTTCCATTTCGACAAGGAAACCATGAAGCCGCTGGTAAACAACGAAGCCTGGAAAGCTGCTTTCGAACTTTACAAGGAGACCGGCAAATTTGGCCCGCCAGAAGAACTCAATATGGACATCGGCGATACGCGCGGATTGTTCAAGGCTGGCCGTTGCGGCTTGCTGATCGAATGGGGTGACCCAGGTCCGATGCAGATCGAAGCTGATGCTGCCGGAATCAAAGGCAAACTGTTTGCTGTTTCCGGCCTGGGCTGGAAGAACGTGCTCGACCGTGCAACGGGCAAAATGGTACCGGTGACCAAGGAAAATGCTCCCTATGCAATAGATGGCATCAATTATGCGCCATTTGCCGCTTTCGGGGGATGGGCTGGCGCCGTCAATGCGAAATCTGATCCGAAGGTCAAGGAAGCTGCTTATGCCTTCCTGTCCTACATGAATCAGGCAGCGCAATCGAACGTCGACGTGACCATTGGCTGGACTGGCTACAATGCCTATCGCAACTCGCAGCTGGAAAGCACGGACCTTTGGGTCAAAGCCGGCTTCCCGCAGGAACTGGCCGAGAACTATCTCGGCGCCGTAAAAGGCGCGCTGAACAATCTGAACATGGCGTCGGATTTCAGCTTGCCTGGCGCACAACAGTATTCAGGTGTCGTACTAGACACGGAACTGGCGCGCTACCTCGCTGGCGAAATCACGGTTGATGAAGCCTTGAAGAACATCGAAGCTGGCTGGGAGCAGATTACGGAAGACTTTGGCCGTGACATGCAAAAGGAATTCCTTGCGCTGGCGCTGGGCAACACCAACAAGTAAGTTGACTGATGTCACCTGAAACAACAACGCGACCGGAACAAGCAGTTCCGGCCGGGCCAAGCTTGCGTGAGAATTGGCCGGAATGGTTCGACCGCCACTCGCGTACAATATTCATTGCACCAGCAATCATCATGATCCTGGTGTTCGCGATTTTTCCGACCATTGCATCCTTGGTGATCGCATTTTCGCGGATCAAGCCCGGTGCTGATGGCTATAGCATCCGTTTTTACGGACTTCAGAATTTCACAAAGCAATTTTACGGCAATGAGCAAATCCATTTTCTGGGGCGCTTCAATGAGATGAGCGCGGCTGGTTGGGCGTTGAGCCTGGCTGCGGCGGCTTGGTTGGTTTGGTGGTGGTTGAGGTACTTCAGGCAACGAGCCTCGGTTACCGGCGTGGTTGGCCGCCTCATTACATCTGCGATGTTGTTGGCGCTAGCGCTGATGTTTTCGGGCACAGTCCTGAGCGGCAATCCCTGGGGCACACTCGGCACTACCCTGTTTTATGTATTTGCCGGCTGCTTGCTTCAGTTTCTGGTTGGGCTTGGGCTAGCGTTCCTGTGTTCGCAACCGATATGGGGGCGATCATTCTTTCGCGTGCTGTTTTTTGTTCCGTTGATGATCACGCCGCTTGGCGTTGGTTATGCGTTTCGCATGTTGGCGGATACAACGAAGGGACCCTTTGCGCCATTCTGGCAATGGATCGGACTTGGGGAATTTGCCTGGGCGACAAATGCTTGGACGGCGCGGCTGGCAATCATCATCGGTGATTCATGGCAGTGGATTCCTTTCATTTTTGTCGTGCTGCTGGCGGCGTTCGAAAGCATTCCGCGTGACCATGTTGAAGCCGCTGAAGTGGACGGCGCGACAAACTGGCAGACATTCCGCGAAATCATCTGGCCGCAAATCATTCCGGTTGCTGCAACGGTGATGCTGATCCGGGTCATCGAAGCTTTCAAAATCGTTGATCTTCCGAACATCATGACATCAGGCGGGCCCGGGATTGCAACAGAATCGATGACATTGCATTCGTTCTTCACTTGGCGGGCGAACGATTTCGGGCAATCGGCTGCGGTTGCCTATCTGCTCCTGTTTGTCACGGTCGTCTTGTGTTCCTCGTTCTTCAATTATGTCGTGCTGAAACAGTTGAGGAAAACATGACGTTGGCGTTCAAGCATGATCTAGATAACCGGACAACGTGGAACAGGTTGTTCGAGCCACCTGCGATGGGCAAAATGGCGCCGCTGACACGGGTGATTGTGTATTCGCTGCTGGCTTTCTGGTCGCTATTCGTGATCTTTCCGATCTATTGGGTCTTCATCACCTCGTTCAAACTGCCGCAGCATGTGGATCAAGGCCCGTTTTTCCTGCCCTTCGTTGATTTCGAGCCCAGCCTGCATGCATGGCAAGAACTGTTTATGCTAGAGGCGAATTGCGATCTTCCCTCTGTCTTCCGGCAGTTTGGCTTGCTGATCTACAACAGTGCCGCGTGGTTGGTGAGCGCAGCGCCCATGGAATCGCGAATTTGCAAGGCGTATCTTGCTTACACGAATTCGTTCACAATCGGCGTGGCTTCGACTCTGCTGTGCATGGCGGTTGGCTCCATGGCGGCTTATGCACTGGCACGCGTCCAATACAGGCCGAGGCTTGGCAATATCCTGATGTTTGTCGTTCTCGTTCTGCTTTCCGTGGTCTTGATTGCGCTAGGACCCCATTTTTTCCCTGGCCTTGCCGCTTACAAGGTCTTCAACTGGTATACGGTGATGCCGGTAGCGCTGGCGCTTTTCTTTTTGCTGGTGCGTGCCATTGGCAGACACTTTACGGCGCGGCTGGGCAATGGCGACATTTTGTTCTGGATAATATCGCAACGCATTCTTCCACCCATTGTCGTCATCATTCCAGTCTACATGATGTTTCAATCGGTCGGACTAGTCGACACGCAAATCGGGTTGATCATGGCTTATGCTGTTGCGAATTTGCCAATTGTGGTGTGGCTGATGCATGATTTTTTTGCGGGATTGCCGATCGAACTGGAAGAAAGCGCCCAACTTGATGGCGCGACCAGGTTCGGAATTTTTTGGGACATCGTGTTGCCGCTGACAAAACCGGGACTAGCTGCAACGACGCTGTTGGTGCTTATCCTGAATTGGAACGAATATTTGCTTGCGGTGTTTCTCTCGACATCGAAATCGCAGACCATGCCCATTCTGGTTGCGGCGATGAATGCTGGTGATCGCGGGATATTGTGGTGGAACATGTGCGTGGTCATTTTGGTCATGATAGCGCCGGTGATAATCATGGCTTTGATCCTGCAGCGCTTCATCGCCAAAGGCGTGTTGCTGGGTGCGGTCAAGGGGTAAGGAATGGCAAGCGCTAATCCAAAAGTTCCAGTCAAGTTTGACCGTATCCAGAAGTCATTTGGCGCGGTACGCGTGCTGGAAGAGTTCAACCTCGACATTCAGGCGGGTGAGTTTCTCGTTTTATTAGGCGCTTCGGGTTCGGGCAAGACGACGGCGCTGCGAATTCTATGCGGACTTGAAACTGCTTCGTCAGGGCGCGTGTTGATCGGCGGGCGCGATGTAACTACAGTGCTGCCGAAGTACCGCGACATCTCAATGGTGTTCCAGTCCTACGCACTTTATCCGCACAAGACCGTGGCCGAGAACATCGGTTTTCCGCTGAAGGTGCGGAAGGTGCCGCAAGCGGAACAGGACGCAGCAATCCGTGATACGGCATTGCAGGTTCAGCTTGACCAGCTGCTGCACCGCTATCCGCGCGAACTTTCCGGCGGGCAGCGGCAGCGCGTGGCGCTGGCGCGGGCGATCATCCGGAGACCGTCGGTGTTCCTGATGGATGAACCGCTGTCAAACCTTGATGCGAAGTTGCGCGGGCACATGCGGGCAGAACTCAAGCACATGCAACATTCACTTGGCATCACGACCATTTATGTGACGCATGACCAGATCGAAGCAATGACGCTGGCGCACCGCGTGGCCATTCTTGAGAAGGGCGCGCTGCAGCAACTTGCAACTCCAGCGGAAATCTACAACAACCCGGCAAACTTGTTTGTGGCGCAGTTCATTGGTTCGCCGCCGATGAATATTGTGAATGGCGCATTGGCTGGCGGCGCGTTCCTGGTGCAGGGCGAAGAAATTGCGACTCCCGTCAAAGGCAAGATTGAAAATGCCGTGCTTGGCGTGAGGCCAGAGGATTGTTCGGTCACTGCCATCGCGAAGGGCGACCTAAAGGCAGAGGTCTATACAACCGAACTTATTGGCGACCATACTCTGGTGACGGTGAAAACTGGCGCTGCCCTGCTGACTGTGAAGGCCGCCAAGACGTTCACCGCTAGGCCGGGTGAAAAAGTTGGTGTTACCCTGCCGAAAGACAAGCTTTTCGTGTTCAACGCCGCTGATGGAGTGCGCGCAAGATGAAGGTTGCTGTCATTGGCGCAGGGCTGATTGGCCGCGCCTGGGCCATTGTATTCGCGCGCGGCGGCACCGATGTCGCACTGTTTGACCAAGACCCCCGGCAATGCGAGGCTGCGCTTTTGTGGGCACGGGCTACGCTCGAAGAAATGGCGTCCTACAGCCTGATTGATGATCCTTGGAGCGTTCATCAACAAATTGGGATTGCACCCAGTTTAGCCGAAGCTCTTGCGGATGCTGAGCACGTTCAGGAGAACATCGTCGAGCGTGCCGGGCCGAAACAGATATTGTTCCGCGAGATTGAAAAACTTGCCCCGCGAATTGCGGTGCTGGCGAGTTCCTCGTCAGCGATCATGCCATCGGTTATTTTCGGTGACCTTGAATCACGTGAGCGCTGCCTCGTAGCGCATCCGCTGAATCCGCCACATCTGGCACCCATTGTCGAACTGTCTGGATGCGCTTTCACCTCTCCCGACGCAATCGAAAGAACGAGTCAATTCATGCGTTTGTGCGGCATGGTTGATGTGCTGGTTAAGAAGGAGATTGAAGGCTTTGTTCTCAACCGTCTGCAATATGCCTTGCTCAATGAGGCGCTTCGCCTGGTTGATGGCGGGTATGTTTCAGCGGCTGATTTGGACAAAACTTTGAAGGATGGCCTTGCACTGAGGTGGAGCTTCATGGGGCCGTTCGAGACAATTGATCTCAACGCACCTGGCGGCATTGGTGATTACATGCAGCGATATGGCGAAACAATCCGGCGTGGGGGGGAACTGCAAAAGAAATCCCCAGACTGGCGGGAAGAAGTGACCCATGATCTCGAGGCGGAACGGCGCGTCGCACTGCCTGCGACGCACCTTGCCGAAGCGCAGGCACT
This sequence comes from uncultured Alphaproteobacteria bacterium, assembly GCA_963819615.1. Lineage (GTDB taxonomy): Bacteria > Pseudomonadota > Alphaproteobacteria > Rhizobiales > Aestuariivirgaceae > Aestuariivirga. The sequence goes on along the minus strand of CAWFWW010000004.1, from coordinate 918,249 downwards.
TCGCGATAAGCGGCTGATGGCGTTGGCCCGATTCAAAAAGGAGCAGTTGCCATCATGAAACGACCTTACACCGCCGCCAGATGACAAGCTCATCAAGTTTTCCGTCCTTGCTGGTGCGCTGGAAGTTCATTTCTTCATCATTGAGCAAATTCAAGTAAACCTGGGTTCCTGCGTCAGCGCCACCTTCAGGTTCGACATAGTAAAATTCGTGCCGACGGTAATTGCCCCGGAGCGTTATCTTGTCCGGCGTCGTTATTTCCGGGCCCTTGATCGTCAGATGTTTGCCTTCAGGCGAACACCAATCGCCATCAATGGCATCGGCTCTGGCTGGAATGGCAATGGCCATCAGGAAAGCGGCCGTCAATATTCCCTTTAGCATATTTCGTCTCCTCGACTTGGGAGCGGGATCGCGTATTGCCGCATGATAGCTGCTGCGCTAAATGGCTGCCATGAAAAAAACTGCGCTGTTTCTCTTGGCAAGTCTGATACTGGGTGCTGGCACTGCCTCTGCGCAGGTTAAGCTGGATGGGAGTTTTGTTGCACTTAACGATTGCCCTGCGGTGCAATCGATCAAGAAGGGCACGAATGCCGGTGATGTTTCAATCGCGAGCGGGCAAAACTATGCTCTCAAAGGCAAGAACAGAGTCGATGCGAGCCATTATCTGATTGAAGTACCGGGCGCCGTGCCTCTGCAGCGCTGGGTGGAAGTTACGTGCGGCAGGATTGAAGGCGAGGCTGGGCGGCTAAACCAGGATAAGCCGATCATTGCTGCTGCCCAAGAAGGTCCCTTCTACATTCTCGCGTTGAGCTGGCAGCCCGCATTTTGTGAAGCGCATGCCGACAAAAAGGAATGCAAGTTTGCTTCGGCTGATGATTACGAAGCAAAGAATTTTGCGCTTCATGGATTGTGGCCGCAGCCGCGCAGCAATGTGCTGTGCAATGTGAGTGTTGCGGACAAGACGCTGGATGACAATCATCGCTGGGAGAAATTGCCCGCACCGGAGTTGAACGCTGCAACCAGGGCGGCGCTCGACAAAGTCATGCCGGGCACGCAGTCCTTCCTCGAGCGGCATGAATTTATCAAACACGGCACGTGCTATCCTGGTTCTGCTGACCAATATTTCAAGGATTCTGTGCGGCTGGCTGAGACGGTGAATGCATCATCTGTGCAGGCGTTGATTTCGGCCAATGTCGGCAAGACGATCAAGACGGCAGACTTGCGTGCCGCGTTTGATGAGACTTTCGGCAAGGGCGCAGGTTTGCGCGTGCGCGTGGCTTGCGAGCGGGACAAGAACCGGTTGCTGGTCACGGAGATTACAATTGGTTTGCGGGGCGACATTCCGGGTGGCGCTGCGTTGGACGAACTGATGCTGGCTTCAATGCCCACGGAAGCAGGTTGTCCCGCTGGGATCATCGATCCTGCGGGACGGCAGTAGTTGGCCGCTATTTCTTCTTCGCATCAAGCTTGTTGACTGCTTCCACGTTGGCAGCTGATGCGCCTTTGGGATCGAAGTCAGAAGCGAGCCAGGTATCAACGATGGCCTTGGCGAGTTCGGGGCCGATAACGCGCGCACCCATGGTGATGATCTGCGCGTTGTTTGATTTCGCCGCACGTTCGGCAGAATAGGTATCATGCGTGAGTGCCGCGCGGATGCCTGGCACTTTATTGGCTGAAATGCACACACCAATTCCTGTGCCGCAGCAGAGGATGGCGCGATCTGCCTTGCCGTCGAGAACCGCATTGGCGACTTCGGCGGAGAGATCGGCATAGAAACCCGACTTGCTCATGTTGTTGACGTCGTGTTTACCGAGTGATTTGAGGTGAGCCTCGATCACATCCACAAGCGGTTTGCCGGCGCTGTCGCCGCCCAATGCAATTTTCATTTTTTTGCTCCCAAAGATTCAGTGACTGATTTGACGATCCCGATGTAACCGGCTGCATCCCAGGCCGAGCGGCCGATGAACAATCCGTCGATGTGCGATTGAGACGCAAGTTGCACGCAGTTCTGTGGATTGACGCTGCCGCCGTAGAGTATGGGCAAGCTGGCACCGGTTATGTCCTTCACCAAAGTGTCGATCTTGATGTGTTGCTCGTTGGCGAATTCTGGCGTTGCCGGTATTCCACCTTCACCAATGGACCAGACGGGTTCATAGGCGATGGCGACGTTGCCCGTCGCTTCGGCGCTGACGTATTTCAGCAGTGCGCGCACCTGTTTTTCCAGCGCTGCGGCGGTGCGGCCGGAGTCGTATTCTTCTTTTGTGTCACCGATGCAGACGAGGGCGGTGAGACCGTGTTTTACAGCGGCCTGGGTTTTCAGCGCCACGGTTTCGTCGGTTTCACCAAAATGGGCGCGGCGTTCGCTGTGGCCGATTTCGACCAGCGTTGCTCCGCAGTCTTTTACCATCAATGGCGATATTTCGCCGGTCCATGCGCCGTTGTCAGCCCAGTGCATGTTCTGTGCGCCGATCTTGACGCGGGTCGATTTCAGGATGCCTGCGACATCAAAAATGTAGGGGTGCGGGGGAATTATGAATAGTTGTGCATCAGCGCTCTTTGCGACCGGGGACGCCAGCAAAGCAAGTGCGAATTGGTGGGCCTCGCTCCTGACCTTGTTCATTTTCCAGGAGGTGCCGATCCATGGAATGTCGCGGGGGATTTTGTCTGCCATTACAGGATATATGCGCAAATTGAGTTCTTCGCGCAACATGTTATACGGATGACATGTCCGGACTTTCCATGCCCAAAGCCGATGCGGCCACACTCGCCAAACGCCCGCAGATTGTTGACGCGTTGCGCGCAATTGTGCCTTCGACTTCGGTGATTGATCATCCAATTGCGATGAAGCCATATGAGTTTGATGCGTTAAGCGCGTTCCGGCAGGTGCCACTGGTTGTGGTGTTGCCAGAAACGATCGAGCAGGTTTCGGCCATCTTGCGATATGCACATACGCATGGAGTGAAGGTTGTGCCGCGTGGTGCCGGGACTTCGCTGTCTGGAGGGGCACTCCCGCTGGAAGATGGCATCCTGCTGGGCATGGCGAAGTTCAACCGCGTGCTCGACATTGATTATGAAAACCGCTGCGTGGTGGTGCAACCAGGTGTGACCAATCTGGCGATTACGCGGGCGGTGGAAGAGCGCGGGTTCTATTACGCGCCTGATCCTTCGTCGCAGATTGCCTGCACAATCGGCGGGAATGTTGCGGAAAACTCCGGCGGTGTGCATTGCCTGAAATATGGTTTGACAGCGAACAACGTTCTCGGCGTTGAGGTGGTGCTGATCAATGGCGATGTGGTGCGGCTGGGCGGCAAACATCTGGACAGCGAGGGATATGATCTGCTCGGCGTGGTGACGGGTTCAGAAGGCATGCTGGGTGTTGTCACTGAAGTGACGGTGCGCATTTTGCAAAAACCTGAAACGGCAAGGGCGGTGCTGATCGGGTTTCCGACGAATGAAAATGCCGGGCAATGTGTTGCAGATATTATTTCTGGAGGCATCATTCCGGGCGGCATGGAAATGCTTGACCGGCCAGCCATTCATGCTGTCGAAGATTTTGTACATGCTGGCTATCCGCTCGATGTTGAAGCGGTGTTGATCGTTGAACTGGATGGGCCGAAGGTTGAAGTTGATCATTTGATCGGGGAAGTCGAGGCCATCGCGAGGTCCAACAAGGCATCGATGTTGCGGGCATCATCGACAGAAGAGGAACGCGCGTTGTTCTGGGCCGGGCGAAAGGCCGCGTTTCCCGCAGTCGGGAGGATTTCTCCCGATTATCTTTGCATGGATGGCACTATCCCACGCAAAAAATTGCCTGAAGTTTTGTCGGGCATGAAAGCACTTTCGAAGCAATGTGGATTGCGCGTTGCGAATGTGTTTCATGCAGGCGATGGCAACCTGCATCCACTCATATTGTTTGACGCAAACATTCCTGGTGAACTCGACAAGGCGCTGAAATTTGGCGCTGACATTTTGCGGTTGTGCGTGAAGGTTGGTGGCGTGCTGACAGGAGAACATGGTGTTGGCGTTGAAAAACGCGACCTGATGGGCGAGATGTTTTCCGAGATTGACCTTGCGACGCAGATGCGGGTGAAGTGCGCTTTTGACGACCGGCATTTGTTAAATCCTGGCAAAGTGTTTCCAACTCTGCATCGCTGTGCCGATATGGGTTTCATGCGCGTGTCTGGTGGCAAACTTCCATTTGAAGGGTTGCCGCGATTTTGAGTCTCGCACCTGCAACTGAAAGTGAACTGGCGGAGATCATAGAATCTGCGCGGGCACCGTTTGCCTTGGAGGGCGCTGGATCGAAGCTGGCGTTTGGCCGACCGGTGCAGGCGCAGATTTTATCAATGGCAAAATTTTCTGGTGTCGCATTGTATGACCCGGAAGAGCTGGTTCTGGAGGCGGGGGCCGCCACGCCGCTCGACGAAATTGAAACACTGCTTGACGCGCGAAACCAGCGGCTGGCCTTCGAGCCGCCAAATTATGGGCGGATCTTGCAGAGCAATTTGCGGGGAACAATTGGCGGTGTGATTGCGTGCAATCTTTCAGGCCCGCGGCGATTGACAGCAGGTGCGGCGCGTGACCACATTCTCGGCGTTCGCGGCGTTTCAGGACGAGGCGAGATTTTCAAAGCGGGCGGACGTGTGGTGAAAAACGTCACGGGATATGATGTTTCCAAATTGATGTGCGGTTCGTTTGGGACTTTGGCGGCGCTGACAGGCGTCACGCTGAAGGCGCTTCCCAAACCCGAAACGGATGTGACACTGATCGTGAAGGTTCGTGGCGTGCATGAGGCGGGGCGCGTGATGCGGGCTGCACTGCAATCTCCCTTTGATGTGTCGTGTGCTGCTTATGTGCCGGCGCAAGGTGTGGGCTTGCGGTTGGAAGGAATTCCGGTTTCTGTTGCGGCGAGAAAAGAGAGTCTTATCAAGTTGTTGGAAATTTCTCCTGAAGTGATGGAGGAAGACGTGTCGCGGCGATTCTGGACCGGTGTGCGCGATGTTGAGGCGCTGCCTGTCAGGCGCTGCTTGTGGAGGATTTCAATTGCGCCGAGCGAAGGGCCGCGAATTGCGGAACAGTTTGCGCTTGCGACAGGCAGCGCGTTCATTCTTGATTGGTCGGGTGGGTTAATCTGGCTGGCGACTGATGATTTACAGACGGAGAAAATCCGCGCTGCAATTGGCAGCGGGCATGCCACGCTGGTTTCTGCACCTGACGAGGTGCGCAAAGTGGTTGACGTGTTCCAGCCGCAGCCAGTGGCACTTGCTGCTGTTGCGCAGCGGGTGAAGCATGCATTTGATCCCAAGGGGTTGCTCAATCCCTTTCGCATGTCGAAAGTTTTTTGATGCAAACCTATTTTTCCCAGGAACAATTGCTGGCCCCACGCAATCAGGTCGCCAACAAGGTTTTGCGCTCTTGCGTGCATTGCGGGTTCTGCACAGCGACCTGCCCGACTTATGTGTTGCTAGGTGATGAACTCGATTCACCGCGGGGGCGCATTTATCTGATCAAGGAAATGCTGGAGAAGGGTGGAGCTGCGACTGCAGAAACCGTGACACATGTGGACCGCTGCCTTTCGTGTCTTTCGTGCATGACGACGTGCCCTTCGGGTGTGAATTACATGCATCTCGTGGATGAGGCGCGGGCACATATTGAGCAGACTTATGAGCGTCCGCTAGCGGATCGTATTTTGCGGGCGGTGCTGGCATATGTGTTGCCGCGTCCTGCGCTATTCCGACTGGCGTTGATTGGCGCGCGAATTGCTGCGCCAGTTTCGGGTGTGTTGCGGAGTTTTGGTTTGCAACGTACTGCTGCATTGCTTGATCTCACGCCACGCCCTTTGCCTGCACCGGAAATAATTGGTGCGCCAGGTGTTTATCCGGCGCTGGGTGAGAAACGTGGGCGCGTGGCGCTCTTGATGGGCTGTGTGCAGAGTGTCATTGATCCTGGCATCAATGCAGCGACAATTTCACTGCTGACAAGAATTGGATATGAGGTTGTTGTTGCGGGCGAAGAAACATGTTGCGGGTCACTGACGCACCACATGGGGAAAGAGCAGGATGCCTTCGCGCGGGCGCGGCGAAGCGTGGACCAATGGACATCAGCGCATGTTGATGCAGTGGTGATCACGGCTTCGGGCTGCGGCACGACAATCAAGGATTATGGGCACATGCTGCGGCTGGATGATCAGTATGCTGACAAAGCCAGGGCGATCAGCGAGAAGGCCAAGGACATCACTGAATTTTTGGGTGAAGCGGATATCGTGGGACGCGCCAATTGCATTCGGGTGGCCTATCATTCAGCGTGTTCGATGCAGCACGGGCAAGAACTGAAGACGCAGCCTCAAGCGCTTTTGCGCAAGGCGGGGTTTGACGTTGTTGAGGTGCCGGAGGGGCATTTGTGCTGCGGGTCGGCGGGAACTTACAACATCCTGCAGCCGGAGATTTCTGACAAATTGATGGCGCGAAAGGTTGCCAATATTGCGAAGACAGCGCCGCAGATCATTGCTACGGGAAATATCGGCTGCATGACGCAGATTGGCCGGGCGATGGATGTGCCGGTGGTCCATACGATTGAATTGTTGAACTGGGCTTGCGGCGGCGCCAGGCCTGCGAAGCTCAAAGATATTCTTACCTGATTGGAGATGCCATGACACGTGTTACTGTTTCGGGATTGCAGGTTGACGCGGTGCTGCACAAGTTTGTTGAGAGCGAAGTGCTCCCTGGACTGGGCCTTGCGCCGGACCAGGTTTGGAATTCCTTTGCGGAATTGATCAAGACATTCGCGCCGCGCAACCGCCAGCTGCTGATGAAGCGCGATGAGATGCAGGCGAAAATAGATGCCTGGTATCGCGGCAATGGCGCACCAACGGATATGGGCGAACATGTTTCGTTTCTCAAGGAGATTGGTTACCTTGTGCCGGAAGGTCCGGCTTTCTCCGTGACGACGCAGAATGTTGATGATGAAATCGCACGTGTTGCAGGCCCGCAGCTTGTTGTTCCCGTGATGAATGCGCGTTACGCGCTGAACGCCGCCAATGCGCGCTGGGGTTCGCTTTATGATGCGCTTTATGGCACGGATGCGATTTCCGATGCAGATGGCTGCGAGCGGAGCAATGCGTATAATCCGAAGCGCGGGGCGAAGGTGATTGCCTGGGCCAAGGCCTTGCTTGACGAGGTGGTGCCGCTGGCGTCGGGCTCTTGGGTCAATGTGGCTTCGCTTGACACGATTGTTCTGAAACATCCAACGCAGCTAGCCGGCAAGGGCAAGACATCATGCCTGTTCAAAAACAATGGGCTTCATATTGAAGTCGTGGTTGATGCGACGCAGATGATCGGCAAGAATGATCCTGCACATATCTCGGACGTTATCATTGAATCAGCACTTACGGTGATCATGGATTGCGAAGATTCGATTGCTGCCGTTGATGCCGAGGACAAGGTTGCGGCCTATCGCAACTGGCTGGGCCTGATGAAGGGTGACCTTACGGAAGAGGTTGTGAAAGGCAGCAAGACGATCACACGCAAGCTCAATCCGGACAGGACGTTTGACAGTGTTACGTTGCGGGGGCGAGCGCTGATGCTCATCCGCAATGTCGGGCATTTGATGACGACACCTGCGGTGCTGGATGAATCTGGTTCCGAGATTCCGGAAGGCCTGATGGATGCGATGATGACGTCGCTCATCGCGCTGCATGACATCAAGGGCCGCCGCATGAATTCGCGCGAGGGTTCTATCTATATCGTCAAGCCGAAGATGCACGGACCGGAAGAGGTGGCGTTTGCCAATGAGGTGTTTGGCTTCGTTGAGAGCGCGTTGGGGCTTGCGGCCAACACGATCAAGATGGGCATCATGGATGAGGAACGGCGCACCACGGTGAACCTTAAAGAGTGCATTCGTGGCGCAAAGGACCGCGTAGTGTTCATCAACACAGGGTTCCTCGACCGCACTGGCGATGAAATGCACACCTCGATGGAAGCGGGGCCGATGATGCGCAAGGGCGACATGAAGGCAGCGCCGTGGCTTTCTGCCTACGAGAACTGGAATGTTGATACGGGCCTGGCCTGCGGGTTGGCCGGCCACGCGCAGATCGGCAAGGGCATGTGGGCGATGCCGGATCTGATGCATGCGATGCTGGAGCAGAAAATTGCGCATCCGCGGGCTGGAGCCAACACGGCCTGGGTTCCTTCGCCGACAGCGGCGACACTGCATGCCACGCATTATCACCGGGTGAATGTCGCTGACGTGCAAAAGAAGATTGCGACGCGCGCCAAAGCGAAGCTCGAGGATATTCTTACCATTCCGGTGGTGACGCGGCCGAACTGGAGTGCCGAAGATATTCAGCGCGAGCTCGACAACAATGCGCAAGGCATTCTAGGTTATGTGGTGCGCTGGGTGGATCAAGGCATTGGCTGTTCGAAGGTGCCGGACATCAATAATATTGGGCTGATGGAAGACCGTGCGACGTTGCGCATTTCATCGCAGCACATTGCCAACTGGCTGCGCCACGGCATCGTGACGAGTGATCAGGTGATGGACACACTTAAGTGCATGGCAGCCGTGGTGGACAAGCAGGATGCGGGAGATGCCTTGTATTGTCCGATGGCGGAGAATTTCGATAACTCGTTGGCGTTTCAGGCGGCGTGTGATCTGGTGTTCAAGGGGGCGATACAGCCCAATGGATATACGGAGCCGCTGCTGCATGCGTATAGGGCTAAGGTGAAGGCGGCGGTTTAGACCATCCTTCCCTAATGGTGGAAGGGCAATCAAATGCCAAGGTCATTGCCCGTTCTGTGAGGATGAATTTGTACACCTCACATCTCCGGAACCTTCACGTCCCTGATCGCACATGCTGCGCGCACAGTGTTGTAGAGCAGGCAGGCGATGGTCATGGGGCCGACGCCGCCGGGGACGGGGGTGATGCTGCCTGCAACTTTTTCGCAGGATGCGAAGTCGCAGTCGCCGACGATCTTGTTCTTGCCGTCACGCTCAATGCGATTGATGCCAACGTCGATGACGCAGGCGCCGGGCTTGATCCAGTCGCCCTTCACCATTTCGGGGCGGCCCACGGCGGCGATGACGAGATCGGCCTGGCGCACGATGGCGGGGAGGTCTTTTGATTTCGAGTGGGCAATGGTGACCGTGCAGTTTTCAGCGAGCAACAATTGTGCCACGGGCTTGCCGACGATATTTGATCGGCCGATGACCACGGCGTTGATGCCATCCAGTTTCCCCAGCGCATCCTTGGCCAGCATGATACAGCCCGTGGGCGTGCAGGCGACCAGTGCTTCCTGACCTGTTGACAGGCGGCCGACGTTGACGACGTGGAAGCCATCGACATCTTTCGCCGGGCTGATGGTGTTCAGCACCTTGGCGGAGTCGATCTGCTTTGGCAGCGGCATTTGCACCAGTATGCCGTGTATGGAAGGATCGCCGTTGAGATGCTGAATGAGTGACAGAAGTTCCTTCTCTGTGGTGGTGACAGGGAGTTTGTGTTCCACCGAATGCATGCCGACTTCGACTGTTTGTTTGGCTTTGTTGGCGACGTAGACTTTCGATGCGGGGTCTTCGCCCACCAACACCACGGCGAGGCCGGGCGTGAGATTGTGCTGCGCCTTCAGCTCGCTTACAGCACCGGCGATGCGCTTGCGCAGGCCTTCGGCGAATTTTTTTCCGTCAATCAGTTTTGCCATCTGTGTTCTTTCCTAAAATTCGGTCGCGAATTTCCGAGACTGCATTGGCGTGTGCATCGAAGCCTTCGTATTCAGCAAAAATCTTCGCGTGCGGAGCCAAAGCGCGGTAGCCCTCGCGCGTGACATGTACAATGGATGTGCGCTTGAGGAAGTCGTGGACCGACAAGGCAGAGCCGGTTTTCGCCCAGCCGCCTGTCGGCAACACGTGATTGGCGCCGATCACGAAGTTGCCGAGCGTTGACGGCGTGTCGATGCCGAGCAGGATTTCTCCGGCGTGCTTGATGCGGTCAACATATTGATGTGGATCGGTGGAGAGGATCTGCAGGTGTTCGGGTGCGTAGTCGTTGATGAAGGCGATGGCTTCCGTCTCGTCGCGGGCAAGGATGATGCCGCCGATCGGGCCAGACAGGACTGTTGAAGCAAATTCAACGCGTTGCGGACTCATGTTCTTGTAGTAGTCGAGGATCGCAATGGCTGCTTCATCGGCCACGCGTCTGGACCAGGTCACGATATATCCGGAGGAATCTGGCCCGTGTTCGCTTTCGATCAGGACGTCGAGGGCGGCGAGGCGGCCATCCACGGTGTCATCGGCCATGATAATTGCTTCGCTGGATGCGGCGGGCGTTCCGACATCAACGCGGTGGGCCACGAGGTGTTTGGCAGCGGCGACCCAGGGCGAGCCGGGGCCGACAATCTTTTTCACGGCGGGAACAGTTTGCGTGCCATAGGCTGCGGCGGCGATGCCTTGGGCGCCACCTGCCTTGTAGACGCGGGTGACGCCTGCCATGTGCGCCGCGACGAGCGTTGCGTCATCGAATTTTCCTTTGGGGCCGGGTGGGGTGATGATGATCACGTCTTTCACGCCAGCGACTGTTGCCGGAATTGACGTCATCAGCACCGATGAAGGAAAGGAACCTTTGCCGCGCGGCACGTAACAGGCAACGGAAGGGATGGGCGTGACGCGGTCACCCGCGGTGACACCTGGGCGCACTTGCATGCTCCAGCTTTTTTCGGGCATTTGCGCCGTGTGGAATTTGCGGATCGACTCGGCGGCGAAGGCAAGGGTTTCCCTCACCTTTGGATCAAGGGATTTTTCGGCGCGCGCGAAATCGGCCTCAGTCGCGGCGATTTCATTGGCTTCGACAGGCGCCTTGTCAAATTCGCGGGTGAATCGGGCGAGGGCTTCATCGCCTTCCTTGCGCACGGCTTCGACGATGGGCGTCACCTTGGCAATGAAGGGCGCGAGATTGGTTTCGGCGCGAAGCAACAGGCTGGCGCGGAGGGTGGGCGGCAGGCCGGATAGAATGTGGAAGTTTGGCTTTGGCGGCATGTTGGCGGGTGTCATAGAGGCGGGGAAGCCTCAAACTCAAGTGGTTTTACACTACCCGTCCCATCGAAAATCCGCGCGCCAGATGCTTGCGGATGGTGATGACAAAGATGATGCCGGGGACGAGGCCGATGACGCTGGCTGCGGCGAGCATTGCGACATCGGCAGAGAGCACGCCGCCTGCACGCGTCATGATGCCGGAAATGGGTTTGGCGTCGATCACCGTCAACGCGTTGGACAGCAGGTTTTCGATCCAGGAGAACATAAAGCAGAAAAACGCGGTCACCGCGATGCCGGGCGCGATCTGGGGAATGAGGATGCGGGCGAAAAAGCGTGTCGTGCTGTAGCCGTCGATCCTCGCGCTCTCATCGAGTTCGCGCGGCACGGCGCTGATGAAGCCTTCGAGAATCCAGATGGCGATGGGCACATTGAAGAAGCAATGCGCCAGCGCCACGGCGATATGCGTATCGATGAGATTGAGATCGGAAAAAATCTGGACAAACGGCGCCAGCAAAATGACCGGCGCCATCATGCGGAAGGCGAGCAGGCCCATGAAAAGCGAGCGGCTGCCGCGGAAATGATAGCGTGAAAATGCATAGGCCGCGGGGATTGCCACGGTCACCGAAATCACGACGTTGATGAGTACATAAGTCAATGCATTGATGTAACCCCAATACCAGGCCGGATCGGTCAACATCAGGGTGAAGTTGCTGAAATCAAGTTGCGTGGGCAGCAACGAGATTCCGCTCATGATCGTCTTGTTGCTTCTGATGCTCATCATGAAAAGCCAATAGACGGGTATAACGATGAACAGCACGTAGACAAAAGCCGGGATGGGAAAACGCTGCTTCATTGCAGGTTGTTTCCGTGGCGGGGCACGATCAAACCGAAAAATATGGCGGAGACGATCAACACAATTGCGAAGTAGATAACGGCCATTGCACCACCTTCACCGAGGTCGAACTGGATGTTCGCGGTTTGGTAAAGTTCATGCGAGAGGAACGTTGTAGTTACACGGGGGCCGCCGCGAGTGACGACGTAAGCTTCGGTGTAAATCATGAAGCTGTCCATGAAGCGCATGAGCACTGCGATCAGCAACACAAGCTTGAGGCGGGGCAGCTGAATATGGCGGAAGACGGCCCAGCGGGATGCGCCGTCGATGCTGGCGGCACGGTAGTAATCATCGGGAATGGCGCGAAGCCCGGCATAGCACAGGAGCACGACCAGGCTGGTCCAGTGCCAAGCATCCATCAGTGCAAGGACGGCCCAGGTTTGCCACACGCTGTTCATGTTCAGGTCAAGACCAAACAATGCCAGTCCCTCAAACAAAAGTCCGGCCTTGGGAAGCGTCATTGTCTTCCACAAGTACCCCACGACGATCACTGGTGTGAGCAGTGGAATGGATATGACAAGAATGCTGATGTTGGCGAACAGGCCTTTCGCAGGCAGTTTGAGTGCGACATAGATGCCGAGCGGGATTTGAATTGCGAGCGCCAATACGGCAAAACCGAAGCTGCGGAGAAGCGCACCCTGGAAATCCCGCGATGCCAGCACTTGCTGAAACCACTGTGTTCCGACCCAGACAAACTGGTTGCCTGCGAAGGTGTCATTCAATGAATAAAACAAGACGAATAGTAGCGGAATGACTCCGGTCAACGCCATCACGACAAGGGCTGGAGCGAGATAGCTGTATGCGAGGATATTTTGCCGTTCAGCTGTCACGCTTGAGCTCCGTCATCCGGCCACGCTAACCCGAGACGGATGATCTGCCAACTATCCAACGAACGCCTTTTCCACGACAAACTGTCCTGGCTTGCTGTTGGAACCTTCCACAAAACCCAGTGGTTCGATGTGTGAACGGATGTCGCGGATCATGCCGATTGAACCGCACAACATGACGCGATCGTTGGCAGCGTCGAATGATGGAATGTTCAGTGTGGTGAAGAACTCACCTGACTCGATCAAACTGGTGATGCGGCCGTTGTGAGCGGCAGCATCGCGCGTCGCGGAGGCGAAGTGGAGCAAGCGACCGGACGCGAACTCACCCACGAGCGGGTCTTCTAGCGCGGCTTTAACGGTTTCGAAGCCATATTGCAGTTCGGCTTTCGTGCGGCAGGTATGCGTTACGATGACCTGTTCAAACTTCTCGTAGGTTTCCGGATCGCGGATCAATGAAGCGAATGGCGCAAAACCCGTGCCGGTCGATGAACAGAACAGACGTTTGCCGGGGAGGAGGGCGTCGTTCACAAGGGTGCCAGTAGGCTTGGGACGCAACAATATCTGGTCACCCGGCTTGATCTTCTGCAGGTTTTCGGTGAACGGGCCGCCGGGCACCTTGATCGAGAAAAATTCGAGCTCTTCATCCCAGGATGGAGATGCAATGGAATAGGCCCGCATTAAAGGTTTTTCCTCGCTTGGCAGGCCAATCATGACGAACTCACCAGAGCGGAAACGCAGCGATTGCGGCCGAGTCACGCGGAAGCGGAACAGCCGGTCAGTGTAATGCTGGACCTGGACAACGCGCTCGGCATGCAGGCCTGCAGGGATGGGAAGTGACATGTTTTAATAATGCTACGTTGTGTTTGTTATTACGAACGATAGTAAAATTCCGTGGCATTGGCAAGCCCCAAGAATCGGGTTGCAAAGGTGGGAAGAGGCAGCCAGTTTGAGTGCGACAAGGCAGGCCAGTTGGGTTGCTGACAACTACTGACAGCATTTCGCGGGTAAGTCGACATCCATGACCTATGCCCAGAATTTATGGATTTACGTAGTTCTCTTGTTTGGCATCATCGCCGTGCCGGGCATGGACATGTTCTTTGTGATCGCCAATGCCCTTACTGGCGGACGGGCGCGCGGTTTGATGGCCACGGCGGGTGTTATGCTTGGCGGCATCTGGCATACGATTTTCGGGACATTTGTTCTTGGAACGGTCGCAAGTCTCGCGCCTGGGTTTCTGACCGGGTTGCTTCTGGCTGGAGCGGCCTACATGGCGTGGATAGGCATCAGCCTGCTTCGCAGTTCCATCACGGTGGAGGACATCGGAACGACACCGGTCACATCGATGCACAGGGCGTTTGCCCAAGGCTTCATCACCTGCGTGCTGAATCCCAAAGCCTACATGTTTGTTGTCGCTGTCTATCCGCAATTCATCCGGCCTGAATTCGGGCCAGTGTGGCAGCAGGGGCTGGTGATGGGCATATTGACCGCGCTCATGCAAGCTTCGATTTATGGCGGGCTTGGACTTGCTGCGGCCCGGAGCAGGGAATTGCTGGTTGAGAGCAAGAGCTTCACAATTTGGGCAGGGCGCATCGCGGGGGCTCTGTTTCTTGCGGTTGCGATTTTGACCGTGGTGCGCCAAATCTGACCGCGACAGCCAAGGTCTCAGACGCATTGAATTTTCCGCGACGGAATTTTGCGGCTCCGCCGTCCTACTTGAAAACAAGGAGGACGGCCATGACAACAACAAACACCAACCACAAGACATTGCTGGCGCGCGCGTTGCGGCGGAGTGCTGGCCCGGCAGAGGCGGCACTTTGGTCCGCACTGCGGGGAAAGCGGCTTGGGGGATACAAATTCGTGCGGCAGCAACCCATCGGTCCGTACTTTGCGGATTTCGCGTGCCGGGCGCAAAAGCTGGTGGTTGAAGTGGATGAGGCGAAGGCAACGGATCGGGCGCGTGATGAATATTTGTTGCGGAATGGATATTCGGTGTTCCGAGTGCCTGGTGCCGTGGTGCTCTCGCGGCGCGTTGAGCTATGTGAGACAATCTTGGCAGCGCTGGAAGGACGATTGGACCGGGTGATTGAAGCGGAGGAATTGCGCTACCAGGAAGCTGATCTTCACTAAATCAAGTTGGGCAGGTGATCACTTTGCGTAGAATAGCGGGTGAAAAGTGATGGTTGCTGTTGGCGCTTTAGAGCGCAGCGGCAAGATCATGAAATATTCCGGCGGCTCGTGTGGTGGGCAAAGATCGGGGAATGGCATGAAGCCAAAGCGAGGGTAATAGCCCGGATCGCCCACAAGTGCACAGCCCATGGCATTGCGCTCATTGAGTAGTTGTACGCCAGAATTTATGAGTGCGGTTCCGATGCCACGGCGTTGAAAACCTGGTTCTACAGCAATCGGCCCGAGTGCAAACCAGGGGCGCGTGCCATCCGATGCCTGCATGTGCGAGAACGCAATGTGCCCGCGCACCTGGCCCTTCACTTCTGCAACAAGTGAAATCGCAAGGGCTCCGGCATCGCGCAGATTGTTGATCAGCGCTTGCTCATCGCCAGCAGCAAAGGGCATGGGTGCGAAGGCGCGTCGGGTCATGTCATAGATGACCTGGTGATCGTGCGGCGTTTCGGGGCGTATGTTGATTTGCACTAGCCCCCCGGAATTCTTGGCATCAGGTAAATTTCGGCATCTGCGGGCAGTTTGGTGTCCCACTGGTCGCGGTAGATTTTTCCGTCGATGGATACTGCCACACCGCGTTTGATGTGGGGTTCCATGCCGGGGTATTGTTCGCTCAGTACACGGAACAATTCACGGATGGTTGCGGCTTCGACTGAAACAGAAGAGGCGCCGCCAGCCAACGGCCGGAGTGCGCCCCAGAGATGGATTTTGCGGGTCGAGGATTTTGTTTTAGAGGTCATCAGGTTTCAGGCCTGTGTGTTTGGCGATGCGGTTCATCATCTTTGGGCCAATTTCATCACCGTCGTAAAACGCGAAAACATAATCAGAGTTGTCTGGTTTTGCCAAAGTTCGGTGTGAACCTGACTGTCGCTTTACGTGCCACCCGAGTTTTTCCAACGCAGCCAGGACCCGCAGAGCCTTGGCCGACGGAAACTGCATTACTCAGCCGCAATGCGGATGTTCAAAGACATCGGCTTTGCTTCACCGTTTTCAATCTGCTCTGCCAAAACGCGAAGGGCCAACGCTTCGGCACGTGCAATCGCGGCGTTTTCAGTTGTGCCATAAGCCAAGACGCCTGGCAATTCTGGCACTTCGGCCAGCCAGCGGCCATCGGTTTCCTGCTCGGTTTGGAATGTCACATTCATGGTGACATCTTATCAGTTGCACAAGCACATCCACAATTGAATTCGACGGCAGGACTTCCCACACCCCTTCGCTGGTGCGAAGTGCCCTCTCCCTGAAGGGAGAGGGGTGGTGTGATTACTTTTTTATTCCCTTCAGCGCTTTCAGGATGCGGGGTGGTGACATGGGCACATGGTTCATGCGAACGCCGGTTGCGTTCGATATCGCGTTGCCGATAGCCGCGAGTGGCGGCACGATTGGAGTTTCGCCGACGCCACGCACGCCATAGGGGTGGTTGGGGTTAGGAATTTCCAGGATCTGCGTGTCGATCATCGGGAGATCGGAGCAAACCGGAATGCGGTAGTCGAGGAAGCCCGCATTTTGCAGGCGGCCATCCTTGCCGTAGATATATTCCTCGTTCAGCGCCCAACCGATGCCTTGTGCCGCACCACCCTGGTATTGGCCTTCAACGTAAGACGGATGCATGGCTTTGCCGGCGTCCTGGATGACGGTGTAGCGCACAATCGTGGTTTTGCCGGTTTCGGGATCGACTTCTGCGTCACAGATGTGCGTGCCGAAGGAGACGCCTGCGCCATCAGCAACCAGTTCGGAGTGGCCGGCGATTGGCCCGCCGGTGTTGCCAGCGCCTTTCGCCAGTTCTTTCAGGGAAAGTGGGCCGAGATTGCCGTACTTCTCGCCCTTGGCGCGGGCTTCGCCATCGACCCATTCGACGTCCTCAACCGGAATTTCCCAGGTCTTGGCGGCGCGGTTCTTTAGTTCACCGACAACTTTGCGGGTAGCGTCAACGCATGCCAGGGAGCTTGAGAAAGTTCCGCGTGAACCGTCGGTCATGTCGTTGTGGCCAAGTGAAGACGTATCGGCGACGACGCAGCGCACCTTGTCGTATGGAACGCCGAGTTCTTCGGCGACGGCGAGAGCGAGAGACGCGCGTGAGCCGCCGACGTCGATTGTTCCCACAGCAACGGTGACGTTGCCGTCTGGCGTGACGTTGAGGTCAACGCACGTCTGGCCGCCGAAGTTAAACCAGAATCCGCATGCCATGCCGCGGCCCTGGTTTTTGCCGAGCGGGGCTGACATGTGCGGATGATTTTTGGCGGCAGCAAGCGTTGCGCCGATGCCGATGGGGCCGTAGACTGGGCCATAAGATGACTTGGTGCCTTCCTTGGCTGCGTTTTTGATGCGCAACTCGACGGGGTCCATGCCAATCTTGTGCGCCACCATGTCCATCGTGCTTTCAATGGCGAAGGCAGCGATAGGTGCTGACGGTGCGCGATAGGCCGCGCATTTTGGACGGTTCAACACGACGTCCTTGCTCACTGACTTCACATTCTTGAAATCGTAGCAGGCCCAGGAGGTCATTGCGCCGAATTCAGCCCAGGTGAAGGGGAACGCGCCGTTCTGATAACGCAATTCGGCAAAGGCAGCGGTGACTGTGCCGTCCTTTTTTGCGCCGATCTTTACGTCGATGGACGACGATGATGTTGGACCCGTGGCGCGGAAGACTTCGTCACGCGTCATGGTGAGTTTCACGGGGCGGTTGGCTTTTCGAGAGAGCGCCAGCGCCAGCGGTTCGGCCCAGAGATGGGTTTTACCGCCGAAGCCGCCGCCAATTTCCGATGCCGTGACACGGAGCTTGTTG
Organism: uncultured Alphaproteobacteria bacterium; assembly: GCA_963819615.1. Lineage (GTDB taxonomy): Bacteria > Pseudomonadota > Alphaproteobacteria > Rhizobiales > Aestuariivirgaceae > Aestuariivirga. The sequence continues at coordinate 900,553 of CAWFWW010000004.1, read as the reverse complement.
GCTTCCATGCCGAGCAGAATGGCGCATTGATTGCGATAGACGAAGTGACCTTGCGTGCAGACCCAGAGTTCCGCCGTTCCATCGGGCGAGACATTGGCGAGACACGAATGTGGCTCGATATAACCTTGGTGGGTCTGTTCGGTCTTGTAGGATTTTTCGATGATGACATCGGCCTCGCGGAAGCCCGCTTCAATGTCGCCGTGACCGTATTCGGCATATTTGATGTAGTTGGACGGCTTGGTTGGCTTGGGTTCCAGGCCTTCGGTGAAGATGTCATCGTGGAGCAAGGGTGAGGTCGGCTTCAGCGCTTCATCGACATCGGTGACGTGTGGCAGGATTTCGTAGTCTACCTTGATGAGTTTCAAAGCTTCGCGGGCGGTGTGGGCGTCGATGGCAGCAACCGCTGCAACAGCGTGGCCATCATAGAGCACTTTCTTGCGGGCCATGCAGTTTTCCAGAACATCGCGCATGCCGCGGTCTTCGCCTGTGAGATCGGGCAGATCGGCAGAGGTGATGACGGCTTTTACGCCTGCCAGCATTTCGGCTTTCGATGTGTCAATCTTCTTGATGCGAGCGTGGGCGTGCGGCGAGCGCAAGACAAGTGCGATCAGCTGCCCTGGTGCGAAGGCGTCAGCGCCATATCTGGCGCGGCCCGTGACCTTGTCGATGCCATCCGGGCGCTTGACGCGGGTGCCGATGACCTTGAACTGTTTTTGAACGAATGCTGTATCGAGTGGCATGTTATGCGCTCCTCTTTGCTTGAGTCATTTCTGCTGCGGCGGCCTGAACCGCGCGCACGATCTTGTCATAGCCGGTGCAACGGCAAAGATTGCCGGCAAGGCCATAACGGATTTCTTCTTCGGATGGATTTGGGTTCTTCTTGAGCAAAGCTTTTGCCGCGATCAAGAAGCCCGGGGTGCAGATGCCACATTGAAGGGCGGCGTGATCGATGAACTGTTTTTGCAGCGGGTGAAGTTTGTCGCCGTCGGCCATGCCTTCGATGGTTTCGAGTTCCTTGCCCTCCATTTCCGCGCCGAGAACGAGGCAGGAGCAGACGAGGCGGCCATCGAGAATGACAGAGCATGCGCCGCAGTCGCCGGTGCCGCAGCCTTCCTTGGCACCCGTCAAGCCAAGGCGATTGCGCAGCACATCGAGCAGGGGCTCGTCCGGCTGGCAGGCGTATTCAACAGTGTCCCCATTGATTGTTGTTGTAACGAGAATTGCTGACATATTATTTGCCTCCTGCACGAGCATATGCAGTTTCGGCAGCACGCCTTGCCAACACACCTGCAACTTCAGTTCTGAATTCGATGGTGCCACGCTTGTCGTCGATGGGCTTGCAGGCGGCGCTGCAGGCAGCGGCGAGTTTCATTTTTGCCGCATCATCAAGCTTGGTGCCGATGATGGCCTTGGCTGCGTCCTTCACCAGAAGTACTGTTGGGGCGACGGCACCCAGTGCGACGCGTGCGTCCTTGATCACGCCATTTGCATCCAGCGTCAGATTTACTCCGGCGCTGACGACGGCGATGTCCATTTCGGTGCGGGGAATGAAGCGCAGATAGGCATCGCCCGAGCGAGCGGGGCGTTTCGGCAATTCGATGGCTTCGATGATCTCACCTTTTTTCAGAACAGTGCGGCCCACACCTGCAGGCACATTCTCGACGGCCAATTTGCGCTTGCCCCTGGGACCTGCAATCACGACCTTGGCGCTTGCTGCCATGAGCGCCGGCACCGAATCAGCGGCAGGCGAGGCGTTGCAGAGATTGCCCACCATGGTGCAACGGCCCTGCACCTGCTTCGAGCCGATCAACTGAGCGGCTTCGACAATTCCAGGCCAGGTTTTAGCCAGTGCCTTGTTGTCCGAAAGAGCGGAGCAGGGAACGGCAGCGCCGATCACAAAGCCCCCGGATGAGGATTTGATATCGCCCATGCCCTTGATGCGCTTGATATCGACCACGAGATCGGGCTCAAGCATGCCCGCCTTCATTTTTACCAGCAGGTCAGTTCCGCCGGCGAGGACGAAGGCTTTACCTTTTTCTTTGGATAGCAATGCGACGGCTTCCTTGGTCGTCGCGGGGGATTCAAACCGCATGATTCACCTATTGGAGTTGAGGCAATCAGTTTGATCCATCTGGCGCGATAAGGCAACCTTGGCCCGATTGGTGCAGAATGCTTGGGGATATCGAAGATTCTTGATTTGAACCTGGGGCATCGCAAAATGTGGGAAAAGTCCGTTTTTTTGAAGATCTGTCAGGTTTTTGAAAGGACAGGACGCCTAGACTCCGGAGTGTTGTAGTTGCAGGAATTTATAATGGTTCCAGGTCAATTGGCATATTGCGACAGAATTTGGGGTTTCCGCTCCAAAAATCTGCCGGATTGCATAGTCTGGATCAGAACTTGGGAAGAATTCTAGCGTTGGGCTTGCGAAAAGCTGGTAGGCCATGATCGGCAAAAACCATTGCAACTTGGTGCTGGTCAAGGTCTTGTAGGCTAATGCCGTCACTCGCTGGTCCATTGGAATTCCCCCAAAGTCTGATGGAGGGGGCGTGGCGGGGATGGGTCATCATTCCCGCCATACCTTTTTTGATGTTTCAGGGAGCGGCCCTCAATTGCTTTGTTCCCCAGAATTCAAGAGGCCATGCACAGGATTCTAGCGCGCAGAGTAATCTGCAAATGTTGTCAGAATCCTGACGGAAAATATTACAGCGGTTTCGGCATAGGTTTATACATGCCAAATTCCGGTGGGCACACTAAATGCTTGAAAGCTGGGTTCCGGATAAAGGGCTTCCGTTTTGCCAACGCAAAATACGCCCTTTTCCGGAATGACGGCTGTTGGGAGTGGTGTGAAACTGATAGCCGAAAGCGGAGGAAAGATAAGGCCTGCATCAAGACGTATCCGGCTGAGGCTCGCTCAAAACGCCCAATGCAAATTTGTGGCACTCGGCGAGGATGTCGTCGATTTCGTGATGATGGGTGATCCGGTGGCCGGGCGGATTGCCGGGGCGAAGTGGCGAGAACAATCGGGGCGGTTGTCGCTTTTCTCTCCTTAGCCGCAATCGTGCAAGGCGCTGGGCCTGGCGTGGAATATTGTCGAGCGCTGATGCGAGTGCCTTGAGACGAAGGCACAAGCGGCGTGCGCCGATGCCGCGATCAGAAGTGACTTGAATCATTGGGCGGTCAGGCGGGGAATGAGGCTGCGGTGACAGCGGCGAAAACGGCGCATCAGGTGCGATGAAATAAGCCCTCGGCGTTTTCGTGGCATAGGTCACGTGCTTGGTGCTGAACCGCTTGCGGGAATCAAACAGCTTGAACGACATGCGAGACGCAGGTTTGCGCGGCGAATTGCGGTCTCGAACATGTTGAACACGTGGTGGCGCTGGTTCCACTGTAACATCACGCGCTGCGATCACGATCAACCGGCGCAGTGCAGATTCAGCCGGGCGAAGCACACCGATGATCCTTGAATGTACAGCCCGCGGCAGCCTCGCCACATCAACGCCGCCATAGACCGCCAGAAAGGCCAAAAGCTGTGCCGCAATACTCGCCAGCGCTTGCGAATTGCGCACCACGGCATCATCCCAGGCTTGTTTGGCGGATGTGAACATAACAGGAACATAGGCTTGGATATTTGCCCCGTCAAGATGGAAAGTTGTGGGGTTCGAGATAAAGTGCCGCACCCCACCCGGCGCTGACGCGCCACCCTCCCCGCAAGCGGAGGAGGGAAAAGGGGACATTCTCATTTTGCGCTAACACGGAGGAGGGAAAAGAAAGGAACTCGCTTAATCCTTATCCCTGCCCGCAAGCAGATGAGGGAAAGGCTAAGCCTTGTTCGCGGGGATGACGGGTTGTGATTCCAACTGACCGGGAACCGCTTCAAAACACTGTCAGGCATTTGCCACGGTTACCGCGATATCTGCCCGTGTAAAGACTTTTAGCAATGCCGGGTCAGGCTGGGCATTGGAGACCAGTTGCGTCAAATCCTCAAAAGCGCAAACGCGAACCAGCGAAGTCCGATTAAACTTGGAAGCATCGGTGAGCAGGATGCGGTTTTCACCGCAGGTGAGGGCGCGGTAAGCGAACTGCGCTTCTGCCAATACAGCGTCCATGGGACCCACTGCGGGATCGATGGCGCTGATAGAAATGAAGGTGTGTTTGACGCGGAACTTCGAGATAAATTCTATTGCCGATGGGCCATAGGCCGCGCCGCTGTCGCCCATCAATTCACCACCTGCCATGTAAACGGTGTTGCCATTTACTGTTGCGAGGGTGCGGGCGATGTCTGACGAATTGGTGACGACGGTCAGGCGGCGCTTGGTGCGAAGTTCCTGGGCAAAAACACTGGTCGTGGTACCTGCGTCGATGATCAAGCTATCGCCATCGTGCACAATATTGGCGGCTTCCTTGGCGATCAGGCGCTTGGCATCTGCGTTTTCGCGCATGCGGCGATCAAGCGGTTCTTCGCCAACCTGATGCGGCAAAGTGAGCGCACCGTGAAGCTTGACGATCTCGCCACGTACTTCAAGCAAGCGCGCGTCGCGGCGAATGGTTTCATCCGATACGCCGAGTTCGCGGGCACCGTTGCTGACGTCGAGCTGTCCGTATTGACGGACCAGTCCGAGCAGGGAAGCGTGGCGTTTCGATATTTTGTGGGAAACCATGATGATTTTTGTGTTTCTGTAGTTACAAATCCAAGTTTTCATCAGTTTAGCCACATTGGAGTAATTTTTTCAACAAAATTCCACAATTGTGTTTGACGAAATTTGCGCCTTGCGTAATTCTGGACATGCGCTGGCCCCTATACGGGTTGGAGCTGACGTCGCCACCACCGACGCTGCGGACCGAGTGCTTCCTTTTCGCCCCCGTGAAGGACTCCGGATCGCTGCCGAAGGGGTGGCGGCTCATTGATGAGGACAAGTCACTGGACTGACATGAATTTGATCGTTGAGCGCGTGCGGGGGCTGCCGCTGTGGAACGGATTACAAAGTGTAACCCCGTTGACTGGCGGCGTGAGCAATGCCAGCTACAAGGTGATTGACGGCAATGGGCAATTTGTAGCTCGCATCGGCAAGGATTATCCATTTCACCAGGTTGACCGCGAACGTGAGGCGCATGCCAGCCGTGCCGCATTCCGCAGTGGACTGTCGCCGGAACTGGTTGCGACCTATGACGGCATCCTGGTTTTGAAGTTCGTTGAAGGCCGGACTTATTCTGAGCCAGATGTCAGGGCCAATTTGGAGCGCTGCCTGGACCTGGTGCGCAAGTGCCATCGCGACATGAAGCGCAAGGTCACAGGGCAGGGTGCGATTTTCTGGGTGTTTCAAATTCTGCGCGACTATGGACAGACTCTCGCTGCGGCCGCGCATCCGCGCTCTGGTGAAATCAAAAAATGGATGGAAACCGTGGACGCACTTGAGGACGCGCAGGTGCCGTTGCCCATTGTGTTCGGGCATCATGATCTATTGCCGGCGAATTTCATCGATGACGGCAAGCGCTTGTGGCTGATCGATTGGGAATATGCCGCATTCGGAACGGCGATGTTTGACCTTGCCAACCTTTCGTCCAACAATTCGTTCAATGAACGTGACGATGACACGATGCTTGGATCTTACTTCGGCAACCCGCCTGACGATGAACTGCGGCGGGCGTTTGAAGCCATGAAGGTTGCATCGGCGTTGCGCGAGGCGCTGTGGGGGATGGTGTCGGAAATTCATCTCAATGCGCCGGGCGTGGACTATGCCGACTACGCCAAAACTTACCTCGCGCGGTTCGCAAACTTGCACTCAAAATATCTAGAAAGTTATAACTGATGGCCAATCCTGTGCTCCCCACGCATGTCGATGTTGTGGTCATTGGCGGCGGCATTGTTGGCTGTTCGACAGCTTACCATCTGGCGCGAGATCACAAGCTGAGCGTGGTCTTGCTGGAGCAAAACAAGCTGACTTCGGGCTCGACATGGCATGCAGCGGGATTAGTCGGGCAATTGCGCAATTCCGCTTCGATCACGCAATTGCTCAAGCGTTCGGTCGAGTTGTATCGCACACTGGAAAAAGAAACTGGTTTGCAGACGGGCTGGAAAATGACGGGCTGCCTGCGGTTGGCGCGGAATCAGGACCGATGGATCGAATTCAAACGGCAAGCAACGACGGCGCGCAGTTTTGGCATGGAGATGCAGTTATTGACGCCGAAAGAGGCGCAAGGCCTGTTTCCCTTGATGGAGGTCGATGATCTGGTTGGCGCCAGTTTCCTGCCGACTGACGGGCAGGCTTCGCCCAGCGATATATCCCAGGCGTTCGCCAAGGGTGCGCGCATGCAGGGTGCGCGAATTTGCGAAGGTGTCAGGGTCGAGAAAATCAATGTGGTCAACCAGCAAATTGTATCGCTGCAAACCAACCAGGGCGAAATCTTTGCGGAGAAATTTGTGAACTGTGCCGGCATGTGGGCGCGGCAGCTGGGGGCGATGGCGGGGGTTGGCGTGCCTCTCATACCGGTCAAGCACCAGTATGTGATCACGGAAAAGATTGAAGGCCTTGCCTCAGATGCACCGACAATCCGTGACCCGGACCGGCGCACTTACTTCAAGGAAGAAGTCGGCGGCTTGGCATTTGGCGGCTACGAACCAAATCCATTAGCCTGGGACGTTGATGTGGTTCCCGATGATTTTGAATTCCGGTTGTTCGATGATGACTGGGAGCATTTCGAGCAGCACGTCAATGCCGGGGTTGCGCGCATTCCTTCTATTGGCAAAGTTGGCATTAAAAAGATGATCAATGGGCCTGAGTCATTTACGCCTGACGGCAACTTCATTTTGGGCAAAGCGCCGGAACTGAAGAACTTCTATCTTGGCTGCGGGTTCAATGCGTTTGGCATCGCGTCTGGCGGCGGTGCTGGCTGGGCACTCGCCAGCTGGGTTGCTGAAGATGAAGCGCCGATGGACCTGTGGCCGGTTGATATCCGGCGGTTCAGCGCCAGCCAGTGCACGAAAACTTTTGTGCGCGAGAGAACGCTTGAAGCATATGGCAAGCACTATACGGTTGCTTACCCGCATGAGGAATATGAGGCTGGGCGCGGGCAGCTGGTATCTCCGCTATATGAAGTATTGAAATCCCGCGGGGCCGTGATGGGGTCTAAGCTCGGCTGGGAGCGCGCCAACTGGTTTTCGCCTGATAGTGCCAGAGATGTTTACAGCATGGGGCGGCAGAACTGGTTTTCGGCCGTTGGCGAAGAACATCAAGCCGTACGTAATGCGGCAGGGCTTTTCGACCAGTCTTCATTCGCCAAGTTCATGGTGCGCGGTTCCTATGCGCAGAAGGCCTTGAATCTGCTGTGCGCCAATGACGTCACCAAACCAGCGGGACGCGTGACTTACACGCAACTCCTGAACAAGCGCGGCGGCATAGAGTGCGACCTCTCGGTCATGCGGCTAGAGCGCAACGTATTCTATCTTGTCACCGGCACCGGTTTCCGCCTGCATGACTTCATGTGGATCAAGGATGCATTGGCCGACAGGCGGACCGTGGATATTGTGGATGTGACCGAGCACTATTCCACATTGTCACTGATGGGACCGAAGTCGCGCGAGATACTTGCGCGCGTCACCACTGTTGATGTTTCCAATGCGGCGTTTCCGTTCGGACATGTGCGGCAAGTGATGATCGCCGGGCATCTGGTGCAATGCGCCCGCATTACTTATGTTGGTGAGCTGGGATACGAGTTGCATATGCCGGCCGCTGCGGCGAAAGCTGTTTTCAATGCGCTATATGGCGCGGGCAAGGAGCATGGTCTGCGCCTGTGCGGTTACCGGGCCATTGAATCACTGCGGCTGGAAAAAGGGTATCGCGCCTGGGGTTCTGACATCACGCCCAATGACACGCCGTTTGAGGCAGGTCTTGGATTTCTGGTGAAGATGAAATCTGAGCTTGATTTCAGGGGCAAGGGTGCATTGCTGAAAAAAGCCGGGAAGCCGCTGGGCAAACTTCTCACGGGCTTGACGACGAATCGCGAAGATGTGGTTCTGGTCGGACGCGAGACCATTTTGCGCGATGGCAAGTTTGCCGGATATCTCACCAGTGGAGGTTATGGATACACGGTCGGAAAACCCATCGGCTATGGGTATGTGCGCAATGCCGAAGGTGTTGACCGCGATTATGTGATGCGCGGCTCATATGAACTGCTGGTTGCGAATGAAGTGGTAAAAGCCGCGCCGTTCTTCGGACCGCTGCATGATCCGAAGAACGAGCGGGTGAGGGGTTAAGCTTATACCAACAGTCATAAATACTGACACTTCGGGCTTCAAACGAGTCTCTCTGGTATTCCCTCCCCCCCTTGTGGGCAGGGCTATCGCATATGGACATTTTTCCTCTCCCGCTGGCGGATCATTCTTCATTCCTCTCCCGCGTTGCGGGTCATTCTTCATTCCTCTCCCGCTGGCGGGTCATTCTTCATTCCTCTCCCGCGTTGCGGGAGAGGTGTCGCTTGCGAAGCAAGTGACGGAGAGGGGCTTTGGCTCAAGCGGAAAAAATTTGCCCATTTTCCAGACTGTGCGAAGCCCCTCTCCGTCTTTCGCGTCTTGCGACGCGAAATCCACCTCTCCCGATTCTCGGGCGAGGAAAGCCATATGCGATTGCCCTCCCCACAAGGGGGAGGGAAAAGAATGGGTCAATTCTTGTGACGATTGGTATTACTTCATCGTTGGCATCACGAATTCTGCACCTGAGCGGATGCCGGTTGGCCAGCGGCTCGTGATGGTCTTGAGCTTGGTGTAGAAGCGGATGCCTTCGGGGCCGTGCATGTGGTGGTCGCCGAAGAGCGAGGCCTTCCAGCCGCCGAAGGAGTGGAATGCCATTGGCACCGGGATCGGCACGTTGATGCCGACCATGCCGACCTGGATCGATTGCGCGAATTCGCGGGCGGCGTCACCATCTCTCGTGAAGATGGCGGTGCCGTTGCCGAATTCGTGTTTGTTGATCATGTCGGCGGCTTCGTTGTAGGTCTTGGCGCGCACGAAAGAGAGAACGGGGCCAAAGATTTCTTCCTTGTAGATTTTCATGTCGGTGGTGACGTGATCGAAGATCGATCCGCCCATGAAATATCCACCTTCATAGCCTTGCATCTTGAAGCCACGGCCATCGACCACGAGCTTGGCTCCGGCCTTTACACCGTCGTCAATATAGCCCTTGACCTTGTCATAGTGGGTCTTGGTAACGAGCGGGCCCATGTCGGCGTCGGCGTCGGTTCCGGGTCCGATCTTCAGTGCACGGACTTTTGGTTCGAGCTTCTTGAGCAGCGTTTCGGCCGTGCCTTCGCCAACGGGAACGGCAACGGAGATGGCCATGCAGCGTTCGCCAGCGGAGCCGTAAGCTGCACCCATCAACGCGTCGACGGCCTGATCCATGTCAGCGTCCGGCATGATGATCATGTGGTTCTTGGCACCACCCAGGGCCTGCACGCGCTTGCCGTTGGCGGTGCCAGTTGAGTAGATGTATTTCGCAATCGGCGTGGAGCCGACAAAGCTGACAGCGGAAATGCCGGGGTGATGGAGGATCGCATCGACTGCTTCCTTGTCGCCGTGCACGACCTGGAACACGCCATCGGGCAGGCCTGCTTCTTTCAGCCAGGCGGCGATCAAGAGCGAGGCGGAAGGATCACGTTCTGATGGCTTGAGGATAAAGCAGTTGCCGGTGGCAAGCGCCGTGGGGAACATCCACATGGGCACCATGGCCGGGAAGTTGAACGGTGTGATGCCTGCGACGACACCCAACGGCTGGCGTGTGGACCAAGAGTCGACCTTGGTGCCGACGTTTTCGGTGTATTCGCCCTTGAGCAAAGTTGGGGCGGCGGTGGCGAATTCGACGACTTCCATGCCGCGCTGAACTTCGCCCAAAGCGTCAGACAGAACCTTGCCGTGTTCGGCGGTGATGCAGGCTGCCAGTTCCTTCGATCTTGATTCAAGAATTCCGAGGAACTTGTTGAGAATGCGTGATCTTCTGAGTGGCGTGGTGTTGGCCCAGCCGGGGAAAGCCGCCTGTGCTGCCAGCACTGCCACATCCATTTCTGCTGCGGTGGCGAGAGCGAGTTCGCCCGTCTGTTCGCCAGTTGCCGGGTTGAAGACGGGGGACTTGCGGGTTCCCTTGCCGGTCACTTCCTTGCCGCCGATCCAGTGATTGATTGTCTTGATGTTACCTTGGGCCATGGGGTTTCCTCCGTTTGATGGGCTGTCTATGCGCTTTTGATAAATGCACAGCAAGATGATATATTGCGCTTTTGTTGTGCAAAAATTGTAGTATATTGCCAAAATTGCCTTTCTGTAGCAAAGTCTAAATCTGTACGGAGTGGAGAATATGTCATGAATGCTCAACGTGGCAAAATTGTCAGCGGTGGCAGGATTCAGGTACCTGCCGACTTCCGCAAGACCCTTGGTTTGGCTGATGGTGACAGCGTCATCATGGAAGTGGTTGATGACGAACTGCGTATCCGCTCGTACCAAGCCAACATCAAGCGCATTCAAGAACTCCTGAAGCCTTATCGTCCCAAGCCCGGTGAGCCCTTGGTTTCCGAAGAACTGATCGTTGAGAGAAGGAGGGAGGCGGAAAATGAGTGAGGAACACTATGTCCTCGACTCGTCCGCCATACTTTGTACGCTCTTCCATGAACCAGGTGGCAAAGAGGCTTCGCGATACCTTGAGGGAGCATTGATCAATGCTGTCAACCTAACAGAAGTCGTCACGAAACTTCAGGACAAGGGTGTAGGCGATTCTGTAATTGACGACATTATTCTCGATTTGAAGTTGAAGACGGTTTTCCACTCGCAGAGCCTGGCTATCAATGCAGGCAAGTTGCGCAATTTAACGCGGACAAAAGGGCTATCTCTGGGTGATCGCGCCTGTCTTGCGCTGGCAATTGAGCGCGGCGCCATAGCTGTTACGACGGATCGTGCATGGCAAGACGTGAATTGCGGCGCACGTGTGCTGCTTGTTCGATAGATGGACTGGGACAATCTCCGAGTATTTCTTTCGGTGGCGCGGGCAGGGCAGATCCTGGCGGCGGGGAAAACGCTGGGGCTCAATCATGCAACTGTTGCCCGACGGCTGGATCGGCTGGAAGAAGAACTGGGCACCAAGCTGTTTGAGCGGCGGACCAATGGCACAACGATTACTGCTGCGGGTGAGGCGCTGATGGTGAGGGCTGAACGCATTGAATCGGAATTGCTGCAGGCTGGAAGTGAGCTTTCCGGTGCTGAAGCGTCGATCAGCGGCACGGTCAGGATCGGCGCTCCCGATGGATTTGGCACGTTTCACCTGGCGCGCGAGCTTGGCAAGCTCGTCAACAAACATCCCGGGCTCACGGTGCAATTGGTGCCTTTGCCGCGCAGTTTTTCGCTGTCGCGGCGCGAGGCTGATCTCATCGTGACCATCGACAGGCCGAAGGCTGGCCGCGCCATCATCAAGAAACTCACCGACTACACATTGAGTGTATACGCGGCGAAATCCTATCTGGCGCGCACCGGAAATATTCAGTCTACGGACGATCTCGGCGGGCGGCTGTTCATCACGTATGTCGAGGACATCGCGTATAGCCGGGCGCTTGACTATACGGCGGAGCTTGGGCGGCTGATGACGCGGCATTACGAATGCGGCAGCGTGGTCGCGCAGATGGAGGCCGTGCGCGCGGGCGAGGGGGTTGGAATCTTGCATGACTATGAGGCGGTCGAACATCCCGATCTGGTGCGGCTCCTGCCCGAGATGCGATTCTCGCGCACCTATTGGCTGCTGAGCCACCCCGACAGCCACGAAACCCCACGCGTACGTGCGGTGCATCAGTTCATTGCGGAGAGTGTCAAGGCGCGCCGTGAAAACTTTGTGATGGAATAGGGCCATCACTGCTCAAAGGAACGCTTATATTGCTCGTCAAGGATTTTGTGCTGATTTTTTCAAATCTCTTAAATCATTGAACAATCTATAGTATTTCAATTGCCATCGATTTGACTACCCATGATCGCGATGGCTTGCTGGTAGACCGAGGCGGCGTTCCAGCCCTGGATCGCACCATAATTCGGGTCTCCGGGTTGATAGTCCTCGCCGCGTTGCCAGCCGTGGCCGACGAGGAATTTGGCGGTGGACATGAGCGCGTCGGATTTGGAATTGAGATTCACACCGCCGCCATCGCCGTCTGCGCCGTAGAGCAAAACGTTCTTGGGCATGAACTGGGTCTGGCCTACTTCTCCATGCATGGCACCTTTTGATGCAGCGCTCAGTACGCCGCGTTCGACGAGGTTGAGGGCGGCGTAAAGTTGTTCGGTGAAAAATTCGGTGCGGCGGCAATCATAGGCCAAGGTGGCGACGGCCGAGAGTGTATTCTGGTTGCCGCCGAAACGGCCGAATGCGGTTTCCATGCCCCAGATGGCGAGGAGCGGGCCAGGCGGCACGCCGTATTTCTTTTCGATCTTTGCCAGGAGCGCGGCGTTGGATTTTTTCAGCGAACGGCCTTGCGCGATGATGGTTGCAGCGCCGCGCTTTTGCATGAAGGCCTTGAGGCCGAGTTTGAAACTTTTCTGGTTGCGGTCGGCCTTGATGGTGGCGGTTGCGTATCTTGTTTTCTGCAGGGCGGCGATTGCCCTTTCGCTGACACCTTGTGCCTTGGCTTCGGCCGAGAAGGATTTTTTCCAATTTTCGTAGCTAGCGCCAGTGCTGCTGCATTTTGCGGCAATGGCTGATGTCGTCAGTGTGCTGAAGATCAAAGCGGTGACAAGGCCCAGTCGCATGCGTTTCTCCGTTAGCGATTTGTGAGACAAGCCTGATAGCGCCTGTTTACGGAGGTTGCAAAGTCTGCCGTGGTCATGCGGCGGCGGATTTTCGGGCTGGAAAGGTTAATGTCGGGGAGGATTGCATAGGGTGCCACTTTTCCAGCTTGTTGTTGGTAGAGGTTGCGGATCTGCTGGTAGGTTTGAGTTCCATTGAAACCGATGTCGTGGCCACGGAGCAGGTCCTTGCGAATGTCGGCCTTGCTGAGTTTGGAAGCGTGCGTTTCCGCGATTTTCTGCACTGCCAATTCTGTGGCGCTGACGCGGGGCGAGGCTTCGCCCTTGTCATAGAGCAGAAGGTCCCCGTCGAGGGCCAGTTGCGAATTACCCAGTTCACTGATGATTTTCTGGAATGCGGCGTTGCGGCTGGCGTAGCGGCCAGCATTGTAATCAGCGAAGCGGTAGATTTTATTTTTGTATCCGGTTTCATAATCCAACAACTGCTTGATGCCGTAATACATGCCGCCGTGACGGGTGTAGAGATCGTCGCGAACGCCATAAGTATCGGCGAGCGTCATCGGCAGCCAACGGCGTTCACGCGATGTCTGCAAGGCGAATTTCACCGAGACCTGCATTGAGCCTGCGGTGTCGATGTCGTTGCGTTCTTCGATGATACCGTTGAGCAGGCCCCAATTGAGAGCTTCGGCAATGCCGAACCTGGATGACATGTTCTCGACAAAGCGGCGGTAGGTCACGTCGAGATCGCGCTCGGTTCTGGCGTTACGGATGCGCAGCATGTAGCTGTCTTCATTCGAGGGATTGTTTTCCATCCAGCGCAAAGCAATTGAACCTGCGAGCGGGATGCGGCCAAATTTTTCGCGCAATGCAGTTTCAGACAGTTTGCCTAGACCCGGCACAGCAGGGTTGGCGACGAAGCCTGATTCCTGATCGATGATGGCTATGCCTGCGCAGATGTTTTCCTTGCTGCGGTCAAGATCGTGCTGGCGCAAAACATCGTGCATGTCTGCGGCCCAGCCTTGGGAGTCGGGCACTTTTTCGGCTTTCCTGATGAGCCGGGCGGTTTCTGCAATCGTGATATCTTCTGCAGAAGCGGTGGTTGCCGCGAACAAAAGTGCTATGCAAAATGCAATCTGTGATTTGGCCATGTGCGCGACTATACCAAAGCTGAGAGGGGATTCCATGATTTCACGTGAACACTGCCTGGCGCTTGATGCGCGCGATCCGCTGCGTGGATTGAGGGAGGAATTTCTGGCACCGGAGGGGATGATTTATCTCGACGGCAATTCGCTGGGCCTCATGCCCAAGTCCGTTCCAGCGCGAATTGCGAGGACTGCGCAAGTGGAATGGGGGCAGGACCTCATCACGTCGTGGAACAAGCATGGCTGGTTTCATCTGCCGCGCGTGACAGGTAACAAGATTGCGCAATTGATTGGTGCTGCTGCTGACAGCGTGATTGTTGCCGACACGATCTCTGTTGATGTGTTCAAAGTGCTGAGTGCAGCGCTTGCGCTTCGTCGCGGGCGCAAAATCATCCTTTCGGACAGCGGCAATTTTCCGTCTGATCTTTATGTGGCGCAAGGGCTCACGACATTTCTGACCGACGGGCATGAGTTGCGCATTGTTGCAGCGGAAGAATTGTCATCCGCCATCACCGAAGATGTGGCTGTCGTGATGGCGACGGAGGTGGATTACCGCACGTCGCGGCGGCACGACATGGCGGCGATCACGGCGCAGGCGCATTCGAAAGGTGCTCTCACAATCTGGGATCTGGCGCATAGTGCTGGCGCCTTCGCAGTCAATATTGATGCAGCGAAGGCGGATTTTGCGGTGGGCTGCACATACAAATATCTCAATGGCGGGCCAGGTGCGCCGGCTTTCGTTTATGTGCATCCTCGTTTGCAAAATGAAGCGCTTCCTGCACTTGTTGGCTGGTGGGGGCATGCAGCACCGTTTGCGTTTGCAACCGAGTACGTGCCAGCTGATGGAATCATCCGGCAACAGTGCGGCACGCAATCCATTCTTGCACTGGCGGCACTGGATGAAGCGCTGGATATCTGGGCCGGGATCGACATGGTTGCCTATGATGCGAAAGCAAAGAGCCTGTGCAGCACGTTTATTGCGGCGGTTGAGCAAGATAGCAACAGACATGGTTTGCAATTGGCGGGACCACGCAACATGGCAGAGCGCGGCTCGCATGTGTCGTTTCATCATTCTGAAGGTTATGCGGTGATGCAGGCGATGATTGCGCGCAAGGTGATCGGAGATTTTCGCGCGCCCGATATCGTGCGGTTCGGATTTTCGGCGCTGTACAATACGCATGCGGAAGCGTTCGACGCGGCGCAGGCGCTGCTGGATGTTTTGAAGGCTCGCGATTGGGACAGGGCAGAGTTTCGAGCGAAGAAAGCTGTGACTTGATCTAGCGCGCCGTCACGACGCCTGCCTTCACATCACGGTCAATTGCTTCGCGCTTGCGATTGGCGGGATCGCCGAAGCCGGCGCCGCCGGGGAGCTCGATGACCAGCGTTTCGCCTGCGGGCACGATGTGGATGCCTTTGTCGGGAAGCGCAGCGCCGGATTTCAGGCGCGCGCTGCCGAGGCTGCCAGGCTTGCCGCCGTCGCGGCCTTGCGCTGCGTTCTTGATGCGATCGAAGGTAGCTGCGGAAATCGCGAAGGGTACCGCGTCGCGATTTGCAACTTCGATCCGTTGCGACAGGCCACCACGGAACTCACCATCGCCGCCGGAGTCTGGCAGGAACTGTTTTTGCGGGAACCACAAGGGGCATTGGCCTTCGGTGATTTCCACTGGAATGGAACCGACGCCTGAGGGAAAGGCCATGGTGGAGAGGCCATCCTTGCCGGGCCTGCCACCGATTCCGCCAAGGCCGATGGCAATCACTGCGAATTCGCTGGTGTCCTTGACGGCTTCGGCCGGCACGCGGCCATGGGCGCTGCTCAAGCTCAAGATCCAGATGGGGCCAGCGCTTTCGGCCTGTACCTTTCCCGGCAATGCTTGCGCCAGGCAGCCGAAGACGCAATCGGCAAGCATCTGGCCGATCACGTGACGCGCGGTGACAGGCGAGGGACGGATCGGATCAACGATGGTGCCGGGTTCGGTATTCATGTCGAACACGGAGAGCGATCCAATGTTGTTGGGCACATGCGGCGCTATGACGGCCTTCAGGCCGAACACTGAATAGGCCAGCGAATAGGTGCGCGGTGAATTGATGCCGTAGAGCGATGCGGGCGAGGAACCTGCATAGTCGATCAGGATTTTTCCATTGGCTATTTTCAACTTGCAACGAAGTGTCAGTTCCTTGTCATAACCGTCGAGCGGCATCTCGTAGCTCCACGACCCTTGCGGCAATTGCGCGATCGCCTTGCGCGCGCCTTTTTCGGATTGGGCGATGATGTGGCTGGCAAGCATTTCGAGCGATGCAAGCTTGAACTCGCGCATCATTTCGAGAAGGCGGTTTGCGCCGGTGTCGTTGGAACTGACGAGCGAGAGAATGTCGCCACGCACTTCAATGGGCTTGCGCGAGTTGGCGAGAATGACGGACAGCAATTCGTCGTTGATCTTGCCAGCCTTGCGGATCATCAAGTGCGGAATCAGCGTGCCTTCCTCAAAGGATGAGTTTGCAGTGGCTGTCATGCCGACGCCGCCGACATCGATCACATGGCAGGTAGAGGCGAAGAAGGCCACGAGTTTCCGCCCAAGAAACACCGGCGTCATCACGACGTAGTCGAAAAGATGGCCGGTGCCGAGCCAGGGATCGTTGGTGATGTAGGTGTCGCCCGGCTTCATGGTGGATTGCGGATAGTGCTTGAAGAAATGCGCAACTGCTGTTGCCATGGTGTTGACATGGCCCGGCGTGCCGGTCACAGCCTGCGCGATCATGCGGCCTTTCACATCGTAAACGCCGGCGGACAAATCGCCGGCTTCGCGGGTGATGGTGCCGAATGCAGTGCGCAAAATGGCTTGCGCCTGCTCCTCGACAACAGCGATCAGGCGGTTCCACAAGACCTGCGTGCGGATGGTTTCGTGCGAAGAGTTGCTCATGATTTGCGCTCCATCACGATGCTGCCTCTTGAATTGATCCGTGCGTTGAAGCCCGATCCGACGATGGTCGACGTTTCTGGCTCCGCGATGATGGCGGGTCCTTGCAGTTTTGCGCCGAGCATCAAATCATCGCGCCAATAGACGGGCACGTTGACGGCTTTGCCTTTGACCGCATCAAACAATTCACGTTTCTTGATGGGTTTCGGTTTCTTTGCAGTGCCGTGTTTGCGGATGGCCTTCGCAATTTCGGCGCGTGATGAGGCCGTGACGGACCAAGTGACTGCCTCCACGGGTTGGCCCGGAATGACGAGGCCGTAAACTGTTTTGTAGGATTGCTCGAAAGCCGCGATCAATTTCGGACCATCGGCTTTGGCTAGTTGGCGCGCTGGAACCGAGATCTGGATTTCATGGCCTTGTCCGATGTAGCGGCAATCAGCGACGATCCTGACATTGATGGCGCTGCGGCTGACGGCGGAGGATACAATCCGTTCAGCTTCCTTGCGCATGGAAGAGATCAGCGCATTGACCGTTGCAGGATCGAAACCGTGAAGCGGGAGGATCGCGCTGCGCGTGACCTCGAATGAAATAGGCGCGCGCAAGAAACCTATGGCCGAGCCAACACCGGCGCTGACCGGCACTTCGACGCGGCGGATGCCGATTTTTTCCGCGAGGCGGCAGGCATGCAAAGGTGCACCGCCGCCGAATGCGATCATGGCGCTTTGCGTGATGTCAACGCCGCGTTCGATGGCGTGCACACGCGCCGCTGCGGCCATGTTTTCTTCGACGATTTCGGCGATGCCCGCGGCTGACCACATTTCGGCAATCTTCAGCGGCTTGCCGATGTTCGTATGCACCGCATTGCGCGAACCTTCGACGTCGAGCTTGATTTTTCCGCCGGCAAAAAAAGCGGGATCGATTTTTCCGAGGCAGATGTTGGCGTCGGTGACTGTCGGCTTCGTGCCGCCGCGTTGATAGGCGACGGGGCCGGGGGTCGAGCCAGCACTATCGGGGCCGACGGTGAGGCGCTGCATTTCGTCGACGCGGGCGATGGAGCCACCGCCAGCGCCAATCTCGACCATTTCGATGACGGGAATTCTGACAGGCAGGCCTGAGCCTTTGAGATCGCGATAGGCGCGGGCGACTTCGAAACGGTGCGAGCGCTCGGGCTCGCCATTCTTGAGGAAACAGATTTTCGCCGTGGTGCCGCCCATGTCGAAGGACAGAACGTTTTTCAAATTGCTTTGACGCGCCAGCAACCCAGCGAGGATTGCGCCACCGGCTGGGCCAGACTCGACGAGACGAATGGGGAAGCGGCGCGCAATCTCTGGCGTGGTCAAGCCACCGCCGGACATCATCAGGAAAATAGGCGCGCGCATCTTCATGGCTTCGAGGCTGGCCTGCAAGCGCTGCAGGTAACCCGACATCAGCGGGCGGACATAGGCATTGGCGACGGTCGTCGAGAAGCGCTCATATTCGCGAATCTCCGGCGCTACTTCCGATGACAGACAAATTGTGATGTGATCCGGCAGGTGCTGGCGCAGCAGTTGAGCGACGCGGCGCTCGTTGCCGTCATGGGCGTAGGAATGCAGGAAACCGATGGCGACGGCCTTGATGTTTTCCGCGATGATGGTTTTCGCGATTGCCGGGACAGCCGCTTCATCGAGATCGATCAGCACGTCGCCATTGACGGCGAGGCGTTCGCGAATGGTAAGGCGAAGATGGCGCGGCACCAATGGCTCAGCGCGGTCGATCATCAGGTCATAGTGGTCGAAGCGCTTTTCGTAACCCTGCTCGATGACGTCGCGGAAGCCTTCGGTGGTGATGAAAGCGGTGGCCGCGCCCTTGCGCTCGATCAGTGCGTTGGTGGCAAGTGTCGTGCCGTGGATGAACGTGGCGACGTCCGAGGGCGAGATGCCTGCATCGGCCAGCACCTGATTGACGCCATCGATCACGCCTCTTTCAGGCGCTGCCGTTGTCGTAAGGACTTTGGCACTCCAGCGTTTTGCACCATTTTCGAGAACGATGTCGGTGAAAGTGCCGCCGATATCTGAAGCGAGTTTGATGGCCTTGTCCATGGGCTGTGCATGCCTGAGCAGCGATGATTTGACAAGTTGGGCGGGCATTGCTTCAAGCATGTCATGGTAAAGATCACTATTCAGGACGTGGCCCAAAAATCGGGCGTCAGTGTTGCAACCATTGACCGGGTGCTGAACCGGCGGGCGGGCGTCAAGGCGTCGACAATCGAAAAGGTTGAGGCGACGATCCGCGAGCTCAACTATCAGCCGGACCGAATTGCGGCGCGGCTGGCGCGCAGCAGAGATTACCGGTTCTGGTTCATCCTGCCAGCGACGGCTGGTGAATTCATGGGGCGGGTGGCGGCTGAAACCGAGGAAATGGCGCGGCGGATGACGGCGGAGCGCGTCGCCATCCTGATCAAGCGGGTTGACGTGTTTGACGGGCAATTGCTGGCGCAGACTCTCGATAATCTGGGGCCTGATGTGGATGGCGTGGCGGTGGTGGCGCTTGACCACCCGGCGGTGCGGGAGGCGATCAATTCGCTTACCGCGCGGGGCGTTGCGGTAGTCACGCTGGTCTCGGATGTTCCGGGATCAAAGCGGGTGCATTATGCGGGCATTGACAATTCATCGGCGGGCCGCACGGCAGCGGGATTGATGGGACGGTTCCTGCGCGGCATGAAAGGCAAAATCGGATTGTTCGCGGGATCGCTGGCGTTGCGTGATCATATCGAGCGGCAATTCGGCTTTGAACAGGTGATGGCGCATGAGTTTTCGCAGTTCGAGATTCTTCCAGTGCGCGAATCGCGCGATGATGTGAACCGCAGCGAGACGATGACATTGCAGCTTCTCAAAGAGCATCCAAGTCTTATCGGCATCTACAATGTCGGCGGCGGCACCATGGGAATCGTGGCGGGACTTGAATTGTCGCAGCGACCCAAGGATTTTGTGTTTATCGCGCATGAAGTGACGGAAGGCTCGCGCAAGGCGCTGATCCGCGGGACGATGGATGCGATCATCAATCAGGATGCGGGGCACGAAGTGCGCAGCGCATTGCGCGTGCTGATGTCGAAAGTCGATCACGCGCCGCTCATCGAGGGGCAAGAACGCATCAGGATTGACATTTTCATGCGGGATAATCTGCCGTAGTCACAACGCCGGTGCCGCTTCGGGCTGGCCCAATACAAAATCCGTCGTGTCGAGATTGTAGATATCCTGGCGGAATTGGGGGCGGCCGTCGCCGTTGGTCCAGGCGGTGAGATACATGAAACGCACGTCGGCCGGTGTGACGACCGGGAAGGTCACGGATTCCTCCGTTGCGGTGATCATTTCGAACGAGGCGTCGTTGAAATCGTCCTGGCCGTTCATGATCCAGGTCACGAAACTTCTCACATCATCGACACGCACGCAGCCAGAGCTTTCGAAGCGCTGATTACGCTGGAAGAGTTCGCGGTGCGGGGTGTCGTGCATATAGACCATGTGCGTGTTGGGAAAGTTCACTTTCACGGTAGCGAGCGCATTGTGTTCGCCGGGCTGCTGCTGGAAATGATAGCGCTCGGGCGGTGTGACCAGCCAATCGACCGTAGACGGATCAATTTCGGGGCCGCCGACGCCGTCGTAAACGCGAATCTGCATCTGGTCGAGGTAGTTGGGGTCTTCAAGATATTTCGGGATTATGTCGCGCGCGACGATGGATGCTGGCGCATTCCAGAATGGATTGAAGACGACGTCGCTGACCGTGCTCATGAGCGAAGGTGTTGGGCGTTCCGGCTTGCCTGCGATGACGTTGTGGCGGGAGTGGACCTGGCCGAATTCGGTGGTTTCGAGTTGGCAGGCAGGAATATTCACGAGAATGGCCCTGTCCGCCAGTCCAACGAGATATTGTTCAATACGGCGGAAATTGGCGCGCAGCGTTTGCAGGCGGAATTCAACCGGCATATTGAGCGCTGCCCGGGTTTGTTCTCCGACGTTGCCAGTTTGCAATAGTCCGTGTGCTGACTGATATGCAATGACGGCGCTGGTCGTGCCCTCATCAAGCATGTCGGCAGCGGATGAGCCTAGAGTTTCGAAATCAAGATATCCTTCGCGGACCAAGCGCTCGCGCAAAGCGATGTTGCGCGCATGTTTCCTGCCGGGCTCGTATTTCGCTTTCGCCAGTTCATGCCAGCCGCCGCCGGCGGCGATTTCTTCGTAAAGGGCAATGGCGCCCGCCATGCTGTCGAGTGAATGCATGCCGACCATGGGCGCTTGCGCGGACCCGCGGATGATCTCAGTTTTTGTGGCGAGTTTTTGCGGCGCACGTTTCTGTTCTTCCGCACGAGCGTCTTGCGGGACAAGAGTTGAGGCTGCGGCAAAAAGCAGCTTGCGGCGCGACAGCACAGATTTGAACACGGCTGGAACTCACGAGTGGTTGAAACTTGCCCCGAGTCTTGCCGAACTTGGTCAATGAGTGGTTAACGCGACCTACGTGGCTCAGGCGGCGCTGGCTTTTTCCTGCGCGTCAAACAGCGGGACATCAATTGATTCATCGGGCTTGCGACGGACGATGACGATGCGTTGCTCGGTTTTGGCAGGAACTTCTGGAGCAGGCTCCGACTTGATGGCTTCGATTTCTGGATTCGTTATCACCATTGTGTCGCTTTGCAGGTTGATCGCGGTTTCGGGAACAGGCGCTGGTTCCTGCAGAGGTGCGCTGTGCTGGCGCGTGATCGTAAGCTTTGCGCCGCGCTGGACGGCGTCGGTTTTCGAAAACGTTGCGGGTGACTCTGTGGAACCTTGTGTTGGCTGCTCAACCGGTTTGACTTCAATCACGACCGGGGAAGGTTTCTTTTCGGCCTTTGCCGCCGGTTCGAAAATGTCAGAGTCCTGGTGGAAGAATTTTTGACCAACTTGCGGCTCCGCGACTGTGTCAGAAGCATTTTCCGGTCCGACGATGTTTTGATCGAGTTCGTTTACGAGGCGGAGCGCCACTTCCATGCTGCGTCCCAGCGCTTGCTTGTCTTCGCCGTCATTTGACGCGGCAAAGGCGGTGCGGGACAAGTCGGCGAGTTTTGCGAACAGCATTGCTTCCCGGCTCAAGGGCGAGTCTTTTGGCGCCATGTTGCGGATTTGCGCTTTTGCCCTGGAGATCGCGGACTTTGCCATGTCGAGCAATGCTGGTTCTGCATCGCGGTCGGCTTGCGGGACGCGCGCCATGACACTTTCGAGTTTGACGATGGCTGCGAGTATTGCAGTGGTGTCTTCGGATTTCTTGCGGGTGGCGTATTCCTCAAGGAACCAGCGCCCGCGAGCTGTTTCCTGCACCGCGTTCAGGACGTCCTCAAAGGACTCGGACAGAACCGGCGAAATTTGACCTGGCATTGACGCAAACCTACTCACTGACGAAATCTTTGGCCCCTCAATGACGCAGGGGACCGTCGCAGGCATAATCGTGGCAAGTGGTAAATCTTTGGTTTAGACGGAGGAATCAAGTGGAAGCAATGTTTCCATTTTGTTTCGCCCGGATTATCCCCACAAGGTGCGCAATGGAGGTACTATGAGGCCTGCTTCGTATTGGAGGCCATTGTCGCGGTCGCTTGCGAGGATGAGGGGGCCGTCAAGATCGACCCAATCGGCGAGGTGCGCGAGGTGAAGGGCCGGCAGCATCGACAGGGACGTGGAAACCATACAGCCAATCATGATTTTCAGATTCAGGGCTTTGGCTCTGTTTGCCATTGCAATGGCCGACGTCAGTCCGCCGGTCTTGTCGAGCTTGATGTTGACGGCGTCGTATTTGCCAATGAGGTTGGCGAGACCAGATTCATCATGAGCGGATTCATCGGCGCAAATTGGAACGGTGGGCGCGATATCTCTTAGCATGTGATCGGATGAAGCGGGCAGGGGTTGTTCGACGAGTTCGATGCCCTCTCCAACGCAGACCCGGAGGAGGTCGACAATGCTGCCGTCGGTCCAGGATTCGTTGGCGTCGATGATGAGGCGTGCTTTGGGTACGGCTGCGCGGACCGCGCGGATGCGTTGGGCGTCGCCTTCGCCACCGAGTTTGAGTTTCAGGAGCGGATAGTGTGCTGATTTGGTGGCGGCGATGGCCATTGCGCCGGGTGCGCCGAGGCTGATGGTATAGGCTGTTGTCACGGGTTTTGGCTCAGGAAGGCCCGCCAGTTTCCAGACTGACGTGTTTTCGGTTTTTGCTTCAAGATCCCACAGAGCGCAATCGAGCGCGTTCTGGGCGGATCTGGGGAGATTGAGGTTTGCTGCGTCTGCGCGAGTAATGCCGTTTTCGATTTTCCATTTGTTGCGTTCGAGTGCGGCAAGCGAAGCCGCGACGGTCTCGTTGTAGCGTGGATAGGGCACCCCTTCGCCGCGGCCAGTTTTCCCGTCACGTGTCAGGGCAACGGTGATGACGCGTGCCTCAGTTTTGGCACCACGCGAAATGACAAAGCTGCCGGCGATGGGGAAGGATTCTTCGGAGAAGGAAGCGGTGGTCATTCGGATATTTCTCGCTTTTCTTCTCCCGCCTGCGGGAGAGGCGGCGGAGCGAAGCGACGTCGGAGTGGGCAATTTCAAAACACTTGCCCTCTCCGTCACTGCGCTTCGCTTGTGACACCTCCCCCGCAAGCGGGGGAGGAATGCAATTGACTGTCAATCCGGCACGCGACCGATGGCTTGGGCCAGCATGAGGTAGACCTGGCCGTGGTCAGAGGCGAGGACTTCCTCGATGGCGGGATTGCCGGAGCCGCCTTCGATCGAGAGCGCATCAAGCATGCGTTCGAAAATGCGGATGTAGGCGTTGACCCGCGCTTTCAGCAGGCGTTCGGTCTGCACGCGTTTCTCGATCATTTTCTGCATGCGCTTGGCGCCATCAGCGAGGCGGTCGACATAGACTCCAGTCTGAGACGACGAGTATCGCTTTTCCAGATCGCGCGGCAGACCGCCGTCAACCGCGTCCACAATATCGCGCGAGGCGGCATTTAGTTTCCCGATCGAGTCGTCGATCACGCGTTGCTGCTGCTGTGAAAGGGCAAGAACAGAAGGCACTTCGGCGTTGGACCGAATGGCTGCCGCGATATCGGCCATACGCGAAGTCACTGATGGTTCGGCATTCCGCTCGCTATTCCGTCCACTAATCTGCTCCGGGGTTGGTTTGCGAGCGCCTTGCGTTCCGAAGAGGGGAGCAGACAACGGGGCGCTCTCAGATTTTCCCGGCGGCTTGCCCGCGCTGGACCCACCTCCGCTTCGGTAACTGGACGTCGGGAGCGATACATCAATTGAACCCGACTGGCGGCGCACGGTTTCGGCCAGAGCATTGAGGGCTGCGATCTGGTCGGCGACGACGCGGCGCATCTGGTCGGCATTGGTGCGGGTTTCTTCAGGCAGGTCGATGACGGCGCGGCGGAGTTCGGCGCGAGAGGAATCGATTTCCTTGACGACCTGCTGGGCAGTCAGGCGCATGTCTTGTGCCGTTTGCTGGAAGTCTGTTGCGGTTGAGGACAGCATTTCGTTCATGCTGGACAAAGCACGCTCGTGCTGCTCGCGCAGCACACGGGCGGCCTGGACTACCTGCGCCGACGAACTTGTCTCGAGGCGTTTCAATTCCTCTTCGAGCTTGCCGAGCGAGGCAGAGGCTTGTTCGGACACAATGCGGCCGATTTCCTTTGAGCGGTCTTCGGCGGCAGCAAGGGATTGTTCGATCATGTTGAGATAACTTGTCATGACGGCGTCGATGTCCTGCGAACGCGTGGTGGCGTCCTTGATCAGGCTGTCAAGCGAGTCCTTGCGGCTGGAGAGCATGTTCTCCATTTCCGAATTGAACTTTTCGACGGAACGTTCAACGAGAGTCGAGACATCCTCGAGGCGTTCGGACATGCGGCTGCCGGTGAGTTCGAGCTTGCCGGTGAGCTGCATCGAAATGGTTTCGAGCTTGCCATCAAGTTCGCCCGCAGCGCTTGCGAGTTGATCAGCGAGGTAGGTGTTGGCAGTTTCAACGTGACGCCCGAATTTGCGGTGGGCGTCATCCAGCTTGAGTCTTGACTCGTCCGCAACTGAACCAAGGGCATTGGCAGCCTGGTCGATGCGATCCACCAGGAGGCCGGATTCCTGCTCGAGGCGGCCAGTGATTTTCATCGTGGTCTGGCCGAGGCCTTCCTGGAAGGATTCGCCAGCGCGATTGAGATTTTCCGTGATCTGGCTGGAGGCCTGATCGAGCATGTCGGCGAACTTTGCACCGCTGCCAGCCAGGCGGCCCGAAATATCGCCGGTGACCTGCTCAAGCAGCTCGGTGGCGGCATCGAAGCGTTCGCCCAATTCGCGGGCGGTTGTGTCAACGCGGACAAACATGCTCTTGCCGGCATCGTCCATGCGGTCGGCGACTTCCTTGCCGGTGTCGACGAGTGCCTGCGAGGCGCGCAGTGCAGTCTCAGCGAACGAGTTGGTGACGGTGTCCGACGCGTTTTCGAGCTGGTCCGTCATCATCCGGGTGTTGGCTTCGAATAGCGTCGACAGTTCGGTAGCGGCTTCGCTGAGTTGCGAGCCGAGGCGTTGCTCCGTCGCATTGAGGAGGGTGCCGAGCTTGCCAGATGAGGCGTCAAGCTGTCCGGTCAAATTCGAGGTGACATCGGCCACGCGATCTGTGACGCCGCCTGCCGTGACCGAGATATGTTCGTTAACACGGTTGGCGACGGTTTCCAGCTGGTCGGTGATGTGAAGCGATGCCTGATCCATGCGGCCAAACACTTGCTGAGTCGATTTGTCGAGGCGGGCAGCGACGGCCTTTCCAGTTTCGATGAAAATCTCGGATGTTTGCACTGATGCTTGATCCAGGCGCTGCGAGATCGTGGCGCTTGTATCGGTGAAGAGTTCCGTGGCGAGCATCGACGCCTGGTCGAGGCGGTTAGCAAGGGCTGTGCCTGTCTTTGCCAACATTTCCGACGTCTGAATCGATGACTTATCGAGACGCGCGGTGAGGCCAGACCCTGTTTCGCCGATCAGGCCGGTTGCGTGAGCTGATGCTTCTGCGATGCGCGAGGTCAAGTCCGACGCCGTGAATTCAAATTTTGAGGTCACGGCATCGCCGGTGTCGAGCATCAGTTGCGACAGTTGCGTCGTGGCATCGGTCACCCGGTCAGTGATTGAGTTGGCAGTGGTGCTGAGGTTTTCGTTGACGCGGCTCGACATGTCTTCAAGCTGATCAGTGACGCGCAGCGAAACTTGATCGAGGCGGCCAAACAGCTGGGCGGAGGACTGATCGATTTTGCTGGTGAGCGTGATGCCAGTATCGGCGAGGTGGCTCGCCATGGTGTCGCGGGCTGAGTCGAGCTTTTGCACGAATTCGCCGGAGATCGAGAGCAGGCGGTCGGTGACACTGCCGCTTGAGGTGACAATGTTCTGAGCAATTGACATGCCGCTGTCCTGCATCTGGCGCAGAACGATTTCAGAGGTTTCCTTGAGGTGTGCTGCGATGGTGCTGCTGGTCGAGACGAGAAGTTCGTTGACGTTGGAGCCAGCGGACTGCAGCTGACCGACAACCGACGACGAAGCAGTGGTGATGCGGTTGGCGACCTGCGTTGCTGTCTTGTCCAACTGTTCGTTCGAGGTTTCGAGGCCTCCGAGGGTTGCGGCAACGGTCGCTTCCATGCGGGTCGCCAGGGCTTCGGACTCTGAGCGGAAGATGTTCTTGAGCGAATCCGAGTGATCGGCGAATTTCTCAAACGATGACTCGAAGCCCTGCAGCGTGGTGGAGAGGGCCTGCTGCATGGTCTGGGCGACGCGGCCCGTGGCCTGATCCATGTTGGTGGCGATGGAAGTCGAGCGCGACAGAACGTTCTCGGATGATTTTTCGACGATGTTTGACAGTTCTTCACTGGCGCGGGCGGCGGCAGTGCTGACGTCGGATGCGACGGTGTTAATGCGGGAGATCAACTGGTCGGAGGAGTTGCCGAGCGCCGAGGAAATCAGACTGGATGCACGCTCAGCCGAGTCGTTCATACCCGAAGACGCTTCATTGACGCGGCTCAGAAGCAGATCGGACGAATTATCCAAGGCGCCTGTCAATGTGTCCACCGCGCGGTTCGAGACGGAGTTAATCTCAGCCGAAAGGTTGTTCATCCTGTCGAGGAGAAGATCAGATGATTGAGTAGTTATTGTCGTCAAGTTGTCCGAAATGCGCGTCGCGACTTCGCCCATGTTGGTGGCGAGCGCGTTGGCACGGGACAGGATCGTATTGGAACCTTTCACCGTCGCTTCGGCCAGCATGTTGGCAGCGCTCTCGCCGGACTGGTTCATGGATGAAATGAGTTTCGAGCCAGATGCATCGAGGTTGGTGATGAGCTCGGAGCCGGTTGCGCCGACCTGAGCCGAAAGATTTTCAGCTGCCTTGGTGACGGCACCGGACAGGTGATCCGAAGCATCTGTGATGTAGCCAGTGATAGAATTGCGGGCACTGCCGACTTGCGTGATGAATTCATCTGCGACGGCTTTCATGCCCACAGTTACGGAAGATCGGCTTTGTTCAATGCGTTCGGCCGTGTCGACCCCGGATCTTTCGATGAGGCTGGCGATTTCGCCAGAGGTTGACTTCAAGTGGAAACTGATGTTTTCGCTGATCGAGCCGACTGTCTGAGTGAGTTCGTTCGCGACCTGGCGGATTTGCGAGGTGGAACTCGTTGAAATGCGGTCAATCGACTGGTTGACCTCGTTGTTTACAGCGGTGAGTTGGGAAGCACTTTCGCGCAACAGCTGCACAAGGTTCGATTCCATGCCCTTCACTTCGCCGCCGAATTTGCGGGTTTCGTTGCTGAGGCTGTTTGATGCGGTGTTGAGCGACTGGATGTATTCCTGCAACTGGCCGGAGAAGCCGCGGAAGTCGGTTACAAGCGTTGTCGACAGACGTTCAAAAGAACTTGAATGGCTGCCGATTTCCTGGCCCGCTTCGGCGGCACGTGTTGCCACTTCGTCAATCGTGCGAGCAAGTTCGTCAGTTGAAGATTTCAGCCCGTTTTCGAGGCGCGAGAAAGTCGTCAATGCGAGATTGATTACCTGGCCCAGATTCTGGGTGTTGTTTTCGAGACGACTGAGCAGGGGGGCTGCTTCGCCGCCGACAATAGCGCTGGTTTGCTGCAATGCAGAGCGCTGATTTTCGAGGCCCGACACAAGATTTCGGATGCGGTCTTCATTGGCACCGAACGCGCGTTCGACTGCCGACATTTCCTTATGAACAATTTCTTCGAGCGCTGTTGCGCGCTGATAGGCGTGTTCGACGCCGCCCACGAGCAGATCTACCTCCTGGCGCACGGCCTGGGCGATGGATGACAGGCCTTCGGTCGCGATGTCCTGCGGGCGGATCAAGCGATAAGCTGATTGCATCAGGATTTCAGAGACATGGCGGAGTTTCCTGGTCTGATACAGGAAGTAGACAAGCGTGCCGATGGTCGCGATTGGCAGCACAAGATAGGCAACTGCTTTCAATACTTCGGTGAGGTTGTTGAATGCGCGGTCGCGGATCAGGGCTTCAATAAAGGCGGCATTCACGATGCCCCAGCCGATTGCCCAGACGAGGATGCCGAGAGTTGCGGTCATCCAATACTGGAATGTCGGGGGATTGCGTTTGATGCGCGCCATCATCATGGCGGTCGCTGGATCGTTTTCGTTTGCCGGGCGCGAACGCATTGGCGCCGGCTCGGGCGATGGAGGTGCACCGAGGGCAGGGGATTGCAGGGCGGGAGTCCGGTCACGCCGCCGTTGATCAGTTGACTTATTTGCCATGCTCTCTACCCGCACCCCATACGCAGACTAACGTCTATGCCGTGTTACATTAATTGCCTGTCGCTGACCATGCCAGGCTCTCACGGCACGACCGACGGACCCCCAAGTGGAGTCAGTCACCATGATGATAGCCTATGGCAGGGGATGCTTGAACCCGTTAACCGCGTTGCGAGCCGAATAATTTAAGTTTTGGTTAAAATTTGAGATCGATTTGAATTAATTGGTTAATTTCAAGTTTTAACGATTGGGTTGAAGGCTTTTGGGGGTGGACATGGTATGTTGGCCAAGTTGAAACCGGGGGTCGTCGTGTCCACTTCGTTCAAAAGTAGCGATTATTCAGATAAATCATCTATAAGTGGCGTTCCTGTGTTTGACCGTACCATTTTAGATGCCAGCACCATGGGCGATGTGGGTTTGCAGGCTGAAGTGTTGGGCATGTTTCGAACGCAGCTAGATGATGTCATCCGTCATCTATCCCACGGAATTGTTGAAGCTGAACGGGAATTCGTGGCCCATACGCTACGTGGCACTGCGGCTGCGGTGGGGGCATGCGAAATCGCGGCATTTGCGGTAGATTGGGAAGCTGGACAGCCACTTGCCATCGCTGCGCTTGATGATGCGAGACGCCGATTTGAAAGCGTCATTCATACTATCTTCGACGGAACGCAGTTTCAGGCATCGGGCGCAGCCTAGGCATCCAGTTGCGTTTGGCGTTTGGCTCACTTATGTAGCGGCCAGCATTCATCTGGACCGAAATCTCCTGACATGGCCAAGATCACCTTTATCCAGCACAATGGAACCGAGCAAACTGTTGATGGCGTGCCGGGCATGACTGTCATGGAGACGGCCATCAAGAATAGCGTGCCGGGGATTGACGCCGATTGCGGCGGGGCGTGCGCTTGCGCGACGTGCCACGTATACGTCGAGCCAGAATGGCAAGGCAAGACGGGTGCTCGCAATCCGATGGAAGAGGACATGCTGGATTTCGCATTTGACGTGCAGGACAGCAGCAGGCTTTCGTGCCAGATTAAAGTGAGCGATGCGATTGACGGGTTGCGCCTGCGCGTGCCCGAAAAACAGTTTTAATTCCAGGTTGGCAGCATGAGCGAAGTCATTTCCACGGATGCACTGATTGTGGGCGCAGGTCCTTGCGGGTTGTTTGCGATTTTTGAGCTTGGGTTGCTCGACATCCGTTGCCATGTCGTGGACATTCTGGACCGGCCGGGCGGGCAGTGCGCGGAGCTTTATCCCGAAAAGCCAATATATGATATTCCAGCGTTGCCTATTGTCTCGGGCGCGGAATTGACAACGCGGTTGATGGAACAGACCAAGCCGTTTTCACCGCAGTTTCATTTCAATCAAATGGTGACGGAACTTGAACGGCTTGAGGACGGCACATTTCGCTTGAAAACGGACGGCGGGATCGAGTTCCACTCCAAGATCGTGGTGATTGCTGCAGGAGGCGGTTCATTCCAGCCGAAGAAGCCGCCGATCCCGGGCATCGATGCTTACGAAAATTCGTCCGTGTTCTATTCGATCAAGAAAATGGAAGCACTGCGCGGGCGCGACATCCTGATTGTAGGGGGCGGCGACTCAGCGCTAGACTGGACGATCAATTTGCAACCCATAGCGAAGTCGTTGACGTTGCTGCACCGGCGCGATGAATTTCGCGCGGCTCCTGACAGCGTCAACAAAATGCGGGCGTTGGTTGCTGACGGCAAGATGGCGCTCAAGATTGGTCAAGTTACCGGGTTATCCGGTGATGACGGGGTGCTGCAGTCGGCGACTGTCAAAGGCAATGACGGCTCGATTTCTGAAGTGGTGACAAATGCGATGTTGCCGTTTTTCGGACTGACGATGAAACTGGGTCCGGTGGCGCATTGGGGGCTGCAACTCGACCACAATCTTGTGCCAGTTGATACCGAGAAATTTGAATCATCGACGAAAGGCATTTTTGCGATCGGCGATATCAACACGTATCCCGGTAAGCTTAAGCTGATCCTGTCGGGCTTCCATGAGGCGGCGCTGATGGCGCAACAGGCGTTCCGTTACATCAATCCGGGCGAGAAACTGATGTTCCAATACACAACCTCGAGCACGAATTTGCAGAAGAAATTGGGTGTGGCTTAGATTTTCGGAATGAAAATCGAAACTTCGGCCCACGCGCAGCGCGCTGCTGTCGAGTCAAACGCCAACAAGAGCAGCAATATCACATACCGCTAACTCAAGCGGGCGTGGCGGTAATTTGGAAGCTTGCCAATTAACCTGGAAAAGTTCTGGTTGGTTCTTTGCGCCTTGACAAAAGACGTCAGGTGAAAAGCCGGGTGACAGGGTTGATCAGGCGAAGGGCCTGCGGAGCCAGTTTGTAGTAGACCTTGCGGAGCACGGGACGAAGCATGCGAAGATATACTTCACCGGCGATCTGGCCGCGGCGCGACAAGGGCAGATAATAGTCATGGGTTTGAACCATGTTGCTCGACCAGGATTCCTTGTGGACATCGTTGGGAACCATCAGGTCAAAACGCTTCATTCCGTTTTTCAAGGCTAGAACCTGCGAATAGTGCATGTGCAGCCGGCCGGGGGACAGATCAGTCAGTTCGGTGTTGTGTGAGGTAATATACCCGAAATGAGTGCCGTTACAGCGAAAGCCGATTTCCCAGGAGACGGGCTTATCGCCAGCAGTGATTTCAGTGACAACCGTTTCAACGTCGCTAGTGTTCGCTTTCGCAAGGTTTTGCAAAAATACGAGGTGACGCGGGCAACTCAGGATACGATTGATGCGGCCGCGGTGGCTGAGCCATTTGGTCTTTTCCGCAATGGCCATTGCAATTGCGCGGTCCGTTTCGGGGCCTGGAGGCACGCGTGTGAATACGACTTCGCCAAACACTTCGAGCTCCTTGCGGATCTTCTTGCGGCGCTTGCGCTGCGACGAGGTGTAGCGGGCCTCGTAATCCTGTTCGGCCTTGAATACCGTGAGATCCATGAATGGCGCCCATTCTTCATTGCTGGCGTTAAGCAAATGGCGTTCGGCAAAGGCGTGGAAGGCCGAGCCAACGCGGACATGGCGCAGGCGCAACAAATCGGCGGATTCGCTTCTTTGCAGGAGCTTGAGGGCAGCATCCTGCCATACTTCCGGCGACAATCCTTTGGCGAGCAAGACATCGCCGTACTGGCCGGACGGTGAACTGAGCCATTCAATGATGGTGAGGGTCCTGCTCCGGGTTTTCATCAAAGGCCAGACAAAAACAAGACGGCCAGACTGATAGCCGGCAATGATCAGCGGCTTGCAGCCATTTTCAGCTGTGCCACATTGGGCCATCCACTCGGAAATCCAGCCAAATGACTGGAATACAGCGGCGGAGTTTTCTGTCGCTGCGAGCAGATCGCGCCAGTCATCAGCGATGTTGGCAATGGCGGATTTTCCGCGCAGAATCGAGATAACTGAGCCTGCGGGGAGATTGGCATAGTCGGCCATTACGCGCTGGCGCGCCTGGACCTGAACCTGATCGAGTGGAAGAGTTTGTGCTTTGCCGATGTTCATTTTGGACCTCTGGCTGTCACGACGCAAGAAGCGGGCAAGATTCCTGACTGCCCGGTTGGCGGCGGTCGATAGTCCTGGTGGTCGTTAATGAATGGTTAATGGATTGTATCAGTAGTAGACGCCAAGGCGCTGCCACTGGATGCGGGGCTCATGCAACGGAGACGTAAAGGACGGTTGCGGGCGCATTTCTGGCTGCACGATCGTTTGTTCATCGGCTGTAGAGCGCACCGCCCGGAGTTTCGCGATACGGTCCTCCGTCCTGGGATGCGTTCTGAGCAAAGACGGCTGTGGAACGCGTGAACCAGGCAAGAACAGACCTTCCCATATGCCCTTCTGTTTTTCTTCCAGAACCAAAAGCGCCGAAGCCAGCCCTTCGGGGTCGCCGGTCAATGTAGCGCCATCGAGGTCAGCGTCATATTCGCGCGCGCGGGAGAGGCCGAGTTGCAGGAGGCCGCCGATGGTGGGCGCAAAGATCAGAAACAACAGTCCGCTGATCGGCAGTTGAACGCCGAAACCGAAAAACTGCAGGAATGCCCAACAGGCCAAGCGTCGACAAAAAATTGGTGATGCGGTTCAGGATATCAGCCGTGCCCATGACCTTGAGATCGCCGTTGATGACATGGGCTGTTTCATGGGCGAGAATGCCAGTGAGCTGGCGCAGGGTGACTGACCGGAGAAGACCGTCGGTTACAGCTATCGCTGCGTTTTCGCGACTGCCAACCGCGAAAGCATTCAGCATCTTGCTTGGGACATAATAGAGCTGTGGCACTGACGGCAAATTGGCGCGCCTTGCCAATGTCCGGACGACCTGATGGAGTTCCGGCATCTCTGCTTCCAACAAAGGCTGGGCCTTGTAGAGCTTCAGCACCATTTGGGGCGACACGTTTTGCACGCCTTTGAGCCCAACCAAGCAGACGATGACTGCGCCGATCAGACCAGCGAAACCCAAGACGGAGTACGCCATCGCGCCCATGATCAGGGCAGCGCCTGCCACAAGCATCACTGTGTGGATCGTGTTGCGGGTGTTGTGCGAGCGCTGCGCTTCAGGGTTCAGATTGTGTTTCATTCTTGAATGCCAAGAGCTCACGCGCCATGGCGGTGAGCCGGTCCCGTCCATTGTCTGAATTTGGGATGGGACGGCAGACATTGCAAGCGGCAAGACCTATGCGGGCGGTCAGGATGCCGTTGACTGCGCCCTCGCCGAAACGGGCAGAAAGGCGGCCCAGCAAGCCTTTGCCAACAAGGTGCTGAATGAGATTGTCAGAAAGGGCAAGGCCACCGGTAACGGCAAGATGCGTTGCAACCATGCGTGCGAGCCGCAGCGTCGACAGGGTTGACGGCCTGCCGCCATAGATTGACGCAATCTCGCGAAGCATCATCAGGTTCTGAACCGCAACAAAAAGGATGTCGAATGCGGCGGCTGGCGTGACCGTGGTGAGCAGCGTGACCCGACGCGCACGACGGGCCACCAGTGTTCGGGCTTGGGCATCGCGCGGTTCGAGCAGCAAGCGATCCGCAAGTTTCAGGCGATCTTCAGGGTTCATGATGTCGGCGCGGTGGCGGGCGAGTTGGGCCAGCGCATCAGAGGCGGAATTGTCGCCGCCATAGAGGCTTTCGAGTTGTGCCAGCGCCGTTGTTGCTGACTGGCGGTCTTTCAGGTTGATGGCGCGGGCTGCGTGATCCTGGAGCTGCTCAATTTTTCGCAGGCTGAACAATCCCCAGATTTCACGGATAATGATGCCAAGGGCGGCGATGGCGATCAAGCTTGCAAGGCCAAGTGCGATCCAGCCGAGAATTGGAGAACGTGCGAAGAAAGTTTCGACGAGCTGCGTGATTGTGAGCCCCAACCACATGGTGAAAAGCGCGAAGGCGCCAGACGCCATCCAAGTCAGCAAACGCCAGCGGCGAGGTGAGGTCTTTGCCTCGGTTACCGGGACGGTCGTTGCAGTGGGCGCGGGCTCATCTGCGTCAAGCGTTACTGTGGCGGTGCGACCGAGCGTCGTCGTGGCTTTGCGCGTGATTGCTTCTGCATCATCCGTTTCCTTGAGGATGAAAGCTTGCGGTTTGCGGTCATCGGCACTCATGAAAGGCGGTCTCCCAGGAGGTATTCCAGCGCACGATCAAGGCGAATGGCGGGGAAGTTGGCACCAGGACTTTCAGGAGGACGGAACCGGACGAATTTCAGTTTGCCCTCGAGTGAACCATCGAGGGCTGCATCAGGATTTTGCGGGAGATCGCCGGGGTAGATTGCGGCTTCTGTGACGCCATCAAAATGGGTGGCGCCAATCGCTTCGCCTTTTTCGGGCAGGCCGACGATGCAATTCAATTCTTCGTTTTTCTGTTTCACCGTCGCTTCGCGGGTGGCGCGGATCGCGGCCAATGCTGTCACATCAATAATCGCGCCGGACTCCAGTGCCTTGCTTGATGCACGATTGGTCAACGTGTGGATGATCTGCTCGAGCCGGTCGTGGTTTGAATGATGCAGGAGGTCGGCTTTGGTCGCAGCAAAAAGTATGCGGTCGATACGCCGGCCAATGAGCGGCCAGAGAAATGAGTTTGCACCCTGGCGGAAGCAGGAGACGACTTCGGCGAGGGTCTTTTCGAGGTCGTGAACGGCAGATTGTCCCGCATTCAAGGCGGACAGGACATCAACAAGCACGATTTGCCGGTGGAGCCTTGCAAAGTGATTGAAGAAGAATGGTTTCACGACATGCGCGACGTATGAATCATAACGCCGCGCCATAAGGCTGCCCATGGTGCCAGGACGAAGGTCGTCGTCGCTTGCGATCTCGAGTGGAGCGAACGAGAGAAGGGGAGAATCCTGAAGATCGCCAGGCATCAGAAAACGGCCCGGTGGCAATGACGACAGTGCAACGTCCTGCTGGCGGCAGCGCAGGAGATAGGCGGTGAACTTGTCGGCAAGTTCCACTGCCGTCAGTTCATTTGCTGCGCCAGATGCAAGTACGTTTGCAGTCACCGCGCGCCAGGCGGCGGAGAGGGACTTGCGTGGTTCAGTTTCGCTGGCGGCAAGCGTGGCTGCGGACCATTGCGCGTAGGATTGCTCCAACAAAGGTAGATCGAGCAGCCATTCGCCGGGGTAATCGACGATGTCGATGTGCAGTAGGCCGCCGTGAAGATTGCGGCTGAGGAGCGTTTTGGGTTCGTATTCAAGCGTCAGCCGCAACTGGCTGAGGCGCGTTGTTCCTTGTGGCCAGCTGCGGTTTTCGCCTTTCAGCGTGGCCAGATTTTCCTCGAATGGAAAGCGCGGAATACTGTCGTCGGGCTGGGGCTCCAGATAGACGCGGCGGATGCGGCCGCGGGCCTGGGTTTCGAAGAGCGGCAGGTTTGCACCATTCAACAGGGCATTGACGAGAGCTGTAATGAAAACAGTTTTGCCGGAGCGCGACAGCCCGGTGACGCCAAGTCGCAAGGTTGGATCGACAATGCCAGTGGCAAAGTCAATCAGACCACTTGCGGCGATGCGGGTCTGATCCCAGATGTTCATGCGCTTTGCCCTTCAGACATGACGGCCATAAGTGGGAAGCGAACGCACGGTTCTCAAGGTCTATTTTCCGATGTTCGCAAGGTCAAAGGGCGTGGATTGGTACACTTCATTGATCCAGTTGCCAAACAACAGGTGGGCGTGGCTGCGCCAGCGGTTCTGCGGCGGTTTTTTGGGGTCGTCGCCGGGGAAATAGTTGCCGGGAAGTTTGATTTCCTTGCCGGCACTGATGTCGCGGAAATACTCCTCGCTGAGACTCGTGGTTTCGTATTCGATGTGATTGAACATGTAGAGCGAGCGATGGGCAGGATCGTTGATGAGGCAAAGGCCCTGAACCTCAGAATCAATCAGAATTTCCAGGCCTGCATTTGTTGGCAGATCAGATTTCCGAATTTCGGTCCAGCGGGAGACCGGCATGGCGAAGTCGTCGGAGAAACCCCGCAAATAGGGTGACGACGGGACGAGATTGGCGTGCGGAAATACGCCGAAAGCTTTTGCATCGAGTTCGTGTTTGGGCACACCGTACCAGTGGTGGATAGCCGCCTGGGCGCTCCAACAGATGGCCATGGTCGATTGAACATGGGTTTGGGTCCAGTTGAAGATCTGAGTCAACTCATCCCAATAAGTCACTGATTCGAAATCGAGAAGTTCGATGGGCGCGCCGGTGATGATGAGACCATCAAAGCGCTGGTCGCGGATCGTTTCAAAGGGTTCGTAGAAGGCCAGCATGTGTTCTTGCGACGTATTTTTAGGCTGGTGATTGGTCATGCGGACCAGCGTGAAATCGACCTGCAATGGCGTTGCGCCAACGAGCCGTGCAAACTGGGTTTCGGTGCGGATTTTGTTGGGCATCAGGTTGAGCAACGCGATGCGCAGCGGGCGGATGTCCTGCCGGCTGGCAGTCGCCTCGGTCATGATCATGACGCCTTCGTCCTCAAGGATGCGGCGCGCAGGCAAATCATTTGGAATTCTGATGGGCATTTGAATTACTTAGAATCTATGGCTGTGGCGATGAGGTTGATGACGTCGTCTTGCGATTTCAGATTTCCGACGTCGCGCATTCGGACTTTATACCCGAAATTTTCAGCGATCTTCTCATAGAGTGGAATACGGTGATGCAAAAGCTGTTCAAATCCCCACGCCGCGAAGTCGTCGGGATCCACTTTGGTGTCGTCGCTCAGGTGATTCAGTGACTTGTACTCGCGCCACTTCTGTTCAAGGAAACCGGGCTGATAGTACATAGGCTTTGGCGCTTGGCGGAAGCGATCAACCAGGACTTTGGCGTGTTCGGGCGTGCCTTCAATGTAAAGAAGCAACGTGTTGTCGGCGAGAGGTTTCAAGACCGGGTCTTGCGCATCATCCGGGTTCACCACTTCGCACAGGCTGCCGCCAGTGTCGCAGATAAAATTGGAATATTGATAGATATCATGCACCCGCCGGATGAACTCGGGAACGTCCTGAAGCGAGCGCATTTCAGCGTCGCGGTGCTCTGCCTGGCGGCGCTGGTATTCCTTGAAGGGAATACCGCCGAGATCGAGATTGCCGGGCTTGCCGAGATAGGTCGACAGGGGCGCCAGATTGTCGAAGGTGATGTTGGAGCGAATATAAATAGAGTCTGACAGCAACAAGGTGCGGAGCAGAGGCACTTTCATCGCTTCGCGCTTGAAATTGTCGACAATGTGCTCGTCCATGTAGCGCGTGCCGATACGATAATCGACCGAGTAATGAAACCAGTTCGCACCCTGCAGGATTTCGGCAATCGTGGTCTTGCCGACGCCGGACATGCCGAACAGGGTCACGGCCTTGTGTTTCAGGTTCTTGAATTCAGAGGCGGATTTAAAGCGCATGCGACTGCTTTAGCGGCGGGCGGGCTCTTGCGCAACTTGGCGGTTAGAAGGCCTTGGTGAATTTGAGGTCGACAGAATGGCTGTCGTAGTCGAAGAACTCGTTGCTGCTGTCATTCCAGATGTAGGTGTATTCCAGCGACGGGGCGAGGCCGAAAATGCTCAAGTCGCGTTTGGTGAGGCCGATTGAGCCGATGTATTTCCAGTCTTTTCGCGACATGGCTTCGGGCGTGAATTCGGAATAGCGCACATCACCGCCGACATTGAATGTGAGACCGTGGCCGAATTCCTTGTAGATCGAAAGACCGCCAGACCAGGTGTCGAATGAGTTCACTTCGGACTTGGCATTGTTACTGAGGTAGCCTGCTGAAAGGGTCGTGGTGAAGGCTGAATTGAAGGCATGGGCATAGTCCGCGCCGATAGTCAGAACCTGTGCGTCGGTATCCGTTAGGCCAATGACGTCGTGCCATTCATAAAGAACTTTTGCACTTATTTCATCCTGGGGTGTCAGGGAGTGATTGATCGAAACACGCGGGCCGTAGCTGACGAATGTCAGGTCTTCGCCGCTGACGCTGAAATCCTGGCTGCTTACGAGACCGAGACTGACGTAGCCATTTTCATAAGTCTTGCGCAGCTCAGCTGCCTCGCTGGTGGAAACAGAATTGAATTCGCTGTGATTGTAGACACGGGTTTCAATGTTTCCTGAAATGATGCCGCGCAGCTCATCGCCCAGGCGATGGTTGAAGGAACCGTTGACGCCTGCGGCTATACCATATGCGCTTTTCTGGCGGAGATTGTCAGGAAGATCCAAAAACCCGTAAACTGTCTTGCGGTAAGTGCGATTGTTGATGTTGCTTGTCGGAGCAAAAGCCACGTAGGCATTGAAGGTGTAGGGGCGGCGCGTGTCGATCTGGTCGATGAAGGCGCGGATGCTGTTGGCGATTTCCGCGGATGGCGCTTCTGATTCGAGAAGCTTCAAATGATGCTTGGCGGCTTCATCGTCTTCAAGGAGGTAAAGGGTTTCGGCGAGGTCAGATCGCACAAGCGTCAGAGACGGATCGCTGGCAAGGGCTTCGCGAAATTTATCGCGTGCTGCTGACAAGTCGCGGTTAGCTTTGAAAATTAGACCTTCGATGTAAAGTGTGCGATTTGGCGCGTGTTCGCCTTGAAGCGGGTATTTTTTAATGAGCTGTGCAGCGGCGTCTTGCTGGCCGGCCTTTGCCAGCTCGATCAGAAGCCTCACGCGCTGACCTTCGGGAAATGACTGGTATTCTGCCAAAGCAGCAGAAGGGACGGTTTCAGCATTTGCAATGCTCGAATGAGGGATAAGCGCTGCGCTCAAGACAAAAAGGGCGCCGCATAGATGGCGCCCCAATTGGAATGAGATGTTGCTTTGCAATCGCATCAGGTCATCAAGTAGCTATTGCTTCTTTCCGTTGAAGACGCCGCTGTGATTGATGAAGCCACGACGGTCGTCGTTGATGGGATCCGGGCCGATAGGCCCCGGCGAGGTTGCTTCAACGTTAAAAATGCCAGTGATTTCTTCTGCGTTGGACCCAAACAGCGCGCCGTAAAACGGGCTGCCGTTACCGCCACTGACATAGCCTTTGCTTGCATCCAACCTCGCGCGGCCGGCAATTTCATTGCCATTTTTGCCACCGGTCGTGAGCTTGCCCTTCAAGGTGATGCTGTCGTCCATAAACGAGTAGCAGTTGAATCCGCACGCGCCCACAGGAACCTTGAGGAAACCAACCATGCCGTTCTTATTCTGAAATGCTTCCCATGTCGCAGGTGTGAGCGTCGATGTGACGTTGCCCTTAGCGAAATCTACTTTTGACTGACTTGTGCCAGTAACTCGCCAAATATGATTTTTTGAAATCGTGGCTGGGCTGTTGGTATCTTCGACCCAATTGAAGGTTTTAGCAGTTGAACCGAACTGACCTGCATAACTTGCATTTCCTGTTGTTGGTATTTTTGCGGAAGCGGTGCGCGTTCCGCCGAATGACCAAGCCTGGTGGGTTGCTTCACCGCCGCCCTTAACATCTCGGTACTGGGTTCCATAGCTATGGCTCCACCGCCAGACTTGTAACTCTTCGTCCACCGCTGTTCCCTTGTCATTCCGGGTAAGCGCACGGTATTCCTTGTATTTTCCGCCCAATCCTGTTGCGAGCATTCCCTTCGGCTTATAAAGTTCCATGTCTTTGGGCTGTGGCCAAGACGCTTGGTTCGACGTATTGGGGTCAATCGCGATTTTGGCTGTCTTGGCTTTGGTGTTTTCGGTGAGTTGGGAGTAGGCTGGATTGCTTTCGTCAAGATTGGCAATGACTGAACCTTCCAACACAATCGTAGTGTCACCTTGGTCCGCTGTAATTGACTCATCGTTTCCCGTGTTGGCAGGTGCGTTGCGATCATCAACTACCGGAATCTTCACTGTTGGGCATTGCAGGCCGCAGATGCTGTTGTTGGCGGAAGCCACATTCAGGGTTTCTTCGGCGGTGCCGCCGCAGGCGGCGAGGGCCATTGCCGAAACAAAGAGTGAAACTGCGGTTGAAACGCGCATTGCCGGCATCCCCAAAGGTGAATTTATTGACTCCTGTACATTGAATCCCTTCTTCTAATATTCTGTTAAGCGAACATGATTGAGTTCGCTAAAAATGAAACATCCTATTAACGCTTCATTAACCTGGTATGACGCTACGGCTGGGGAGCGGTCCCCAATTGAAGCCCTGACAACGCGGCTTGATGCGGATTGCTGCGTGATCGGCGGCGGGCTCGCAGGTTTGACTACCGCACTGGAACTTTCGAGATTGGGGAAATCTGTCGTTCTGCTGGAGGCTGATCGCATTGCAAGTGGTGCTTCGGGCCGCAACGGCGGTTTTGTTTCGAACGGCTATGCGGAGGGGTTTGATGGGATTGCCAAAATGGCGGGGATGGAGTCCGCCAAAGCGCTTTACGCCATGTCGCGGGAAGGCACGGAATATGTGCGACGGCTGATCGCTGAGCATGATCCTTCGATCAAAACCGGCGATGGCTGGCTGGTCATGCAGAGGTTTGACGACAAGGGCGCGTTGCGCAGTTACGGCGACAATCTGAATGCGAAAGCGGGCGAATCATTTAACTATCTTGATGGTTCCGCGCTGCGGGAAATGGTGGATAGTCCGAAATACAAAAGTGGGTTGTTGTCGCCAACTGCGTTCCACATTCATCCACTGCGGTATGCGTTGCTGCTCGCGAGGCTCGCCCGTGATTGTGGCGCGAAAATCTTCGAAGCCAGTCCGGTGCTTGCCGTGAAAAAGACGGGCGCGGACTTTGAGATACAGTGTGCTTCTGGATCGATTGTTGCCAAAGATGTTGTATATTGCGTGTCTTCGCTCAATCGAACACTGCTTCCGCTGACGTCCCGCGCGGTTTTGCCAATTGCGACTTACATTGCAGTAACTGAGCCATTGGCGCCCTCACCAATCAAAACCTCCGCCGCCTTGTCTGACACACGCAGGGCCGGAAACTATTTCAGGATGTTGCCGGATGGGCGGTTGCTGTGGGGCGGGCATATCACTACGAGCCAACGCGAACCTGCTGATCTAGCATTTCGGATGCAGGCGGATATTGCTTCCGTGTTTCCGCAGACCGGGAAGGTCCGCATTGATTTTCATTGGTCTGGCTTGATGG
Source organism: uncultured Alphaproteobacteria bacterium (assembly GCA_963819615.1). GTDB lineage: Bacteria > Pseudomonadota > Alphaproteobacteria > Rhizobiales > Aestuariivirgaceae > Aestuariivirga. Next base: position 859,412 of record CAWFWW010000004.1, on the reverse strand, counting down.
GTTATGCATTGCACAAGATGCCGTTGATTGGCTCTGATGGGGCAGGGCAATGGTATGCTACAGCATTTGGCGGCCATGGCCTCAATACTACGGCGATGGCAGGCAATATCATTGCGCGAGCGATATCCTCGGGTGATGATGGGTATCGCAGGTTCGAAGCGTTTGCGCCGCGCCGGGTTTTTGGCCAGTTGGGAAGAGTTGGCGTACAGGCAACATACTGGTGGATGCAGCTCAAAGATCGAATCGACGAGCGAAAAGCAAGCTGACCGTGGCATCAAGCTTGCTTCAAATATCCATAAATTTCGATCCGAAACATATCCGAGATTTAACGATATTCTGATAGTGACGATATTTCATATACTTATCAGTTCTTGCAGCAGTCTTGGGCGGCGGCTATATGTGCGCCAACTCCGGGGAGAAACTTCTGATGGCAATGTTGGACGATGTTTATAAACCCAGTGAGCACGAGCCGTTCATGAATGAGCGGCAGCTGGAATATTTCCGCCTCAAGTTGCTGGCCTGGAAAGACGACATCATCAAGGAAAGCAAGGAAACGATCGGACATCTGCAAGACGAAAACCACGTCTTGCCGGACATTGCGGACAGGGCTTCTTCTGAAACGGATCGCTCGCTTGAACTGCGTACCCGGGACCGTCAGCGAAAGCTTATTTCGAAAATCGAATCTGCCCTGAAGCGAATTGACGACCGGACCTATGGCTATTGCGAAGAGACAGGCGATCCGATCAGTCTTAAGCGGTTGGACGCACGGCCTATCGCGACATTGTCGATCGAAGCACAAGAACGCCATGAAAAGCGTGAGCGCGTTTACCGCGACGATTGAATTGGCTCTTTGCGCCAGGTAGTTGAACGCAGTGAATTAGCGTTTTGCTGTCATCACTTTTAACGCTTCTGACATGAGTTGATCTGTTGCAGCTGCAATGATATTTCCGCCTTGCGCGGGATCAAGGCCGTCCCATGTTGTCACAATGCCTCCTGCGCCGCGAATGATCGGAATAAGAGCTGCAATGTCGTAAACCTGAAGACCCGGGTCCATGGCGACGTCCATGCTCCCTTCGGCCAACAGGCAGAAAAAATAGGCGTCACCGCCGTATCGCATCAGTGTCGCGGTATGTCTGAGATGCTCGAAATTTTCCGCATCCCTTTCGAAATAGCGGTGAGGTGATGTTGTACCGATTTTTGCATCGCGCAATGAAGTGGTTTTCCCTACACGCAAGCGTGTCTTCTCATCGCCCCTTATTTTCCACGCGCCCTCAGGGTTGCCGATAAACGTATCGCCAGCATAGGGTTGGCTCATGAGACCGAGGAAAGGCTCACCTTTGTAATAGAGTCCGATCAAAGTTGCCCAGGTGGGCATGCCAATGACAAATGCCCTCGTTCCGTCAACCGGATCCAGTATCCAGGTGAAATCGCTGTTTGGTTCTTTCGCGCCATATTCTTCGCCGATAATTCCATGATCGGGGAAACGGGCTTCGATCAGGCTCCGCATGCTCCGTTCTGCAGCCCGATCAGCCTCGGTAACCGGGTCCCAATCAGCTGCTGCCTTGACCTCTACCTCCATTGGAGAACGGAAGCGTTGAAGCGTTTCGGCAGCCGAGGCAGCTGCCAGCTCAATGGCGAATGATGTAAGTGATTCGATATCTGGTGTTTTCATCTATCTTTGTGCAGTGCAGCAATTGTATCATGTTAGATATGCAAATTATGCATTACCGGAAGTGTGGTATTTTTAATAAATAAAACAAACACTTATCTGATGATACCTGTTGCAGATGGGTCACAGATGGGATTTGTCGTCGGACTTTTGGCTATGCAGTGTTGAAATGTTAATGTTGCAATGCCATATTCGTTTTGTGAGCGAGCGCTTTTTGGCGCTTATCACAGCCCTTTATGGGCGTTTCCTCCCTAGACTTGGGCCGATTGCATTTGCATCGGCCCTTTTTTTATTCGGCAGCCAGTTTGTGGTTGGTGAACCAGCCATTTGCGTCGAGTTCAACGACAAATCCAGACATTACCCGTTTTAAGGCTAGCGCCAATCCCGAGAATTCAGACCTTTTTTCAAGGGTTTTTTCGTTCATGTAGAGGTTCCGGTTCAACTCTATCTGGATAGCATGGCGGTTGATTTTGGGGTTACCATGAGTTTCAGTAATAAACCCGCCAGCATAGGGACGATTGCGCCTTACCTTTAGCCCCTCTTTAGAAAAAAGACATTCCAGCGCACCAACGAGGTCAGGATCGGCAGATGTGCCAAAACGGTCGCCCAGGATGACATCAATTGCCTCACTCCTCGTTGAGTTTTCGGACACGGCTGACATTGGCATAGAATGGCAATCCAACAAAAGAACAAAGCCTGAATTTGCATAGGCCTCGTTGAGAAGCGCAAGCAAGGTGCGATGGTACGGGAGGTAAATCGCCTCTATGCGGGCCATGGCTTCCGAGACCTGCAGCTTTTCCCGGTAAATGTCGTGCCCGTCAGAGACTGTCCGGGGGATGGTGCCAAGACCCGAAAGAACACGAGGTGTAGATGTATTGGCGAAGCCCGGCAGCTTGTCGCTGAACATGCGCGGGTCGAGTTCGTGTGGTTCGCGGTTAAGGTCAACATACGAGCGCGAAACCAAGGCTTTCAGAAGAGGCATGCCAAAAGCCGTGCAGCCTTCAAACAACTCGTCAATGTAAGAATCTTCAGAGCGCCGCAGGTCGCTCACAGACAGGCGAGATTGCTGCAACATGATTGGCGGTATGTTGCGACCACTATGGGGTGAGTTCAGGACTAGTGGCCTGTTCCACGCAGGAGGCACCACTATATCAAATACCGGGCTTGTGCCGGAGGATAAAGAGTCACTTGGACTTGACACGATGTCGGCAATATGGGGACAAAGAGCATAGGTTGTCCACTGCAAATGCATATTTATCGGAGTTTTTGTGCTAATTGCCCGGTGTTCAGAAGCTGTTTACGGATTGTCCTTAAGACGCTGGCCAGTAATGTAAAAATGGAACGGACAGCGAAACCGTTTGAAATGAGAGATTGATGGTCAAGATACTGCTAGCCGAAGATGATACGGACATGCGGCGGTTTCTGGTGAAGGCGCTGGAAAAAGCTGGACACAGTGTGACGTCGTTCGGAGAGGGTGCCAGTGCTTTTGAAAAAATGCAGGGCGAAACTTTTGACCTGTTGCTAACTGATATTGTTATGCCTGAAATGGATGGCATTGAGCTGGCGCGGCGTGCAGCCGAACTCGACCCGGCGCTCAAGATCATGTTCATCACAGGATTTGCAGCTGTGGCGCTTAATCCGGATTCGAAAGCTCCAAAAGAAGCAAAGGTCTTGTCGAAGCCCTTCCATCTGCGTGATCTGGTCGACGAGGTAAACCGCTTGATGGCGGCGTGATCTCAGTCGAGAACAGGTTCAACGACGTGTTGGAGCCCTGACACTTCTTCGCCAGCAATGGCTGCAATGGCTTTCTTTGCGGTGCCGAAACCTGCTTCGCGGAAATCTTCCGGGATAGACAACATGGTAGGGGCAAGCATGGCTTCCAGTTCACTGGCGTGCTTGGTGACAATATCAAAATCCTGGCCAATCTTGAAGCCGGCATCGGCGTAACCAGCTGCGATTGCTGTTGCCGGTGGACTTGCGCTGCTGATAAAGCCATCGGGCCGGATTGATTGCCTCGCTAGATCGAATGCAATATTGCGGATTTGAGACAGTGGCGAGTCGGAGTTTACAGCGCTTAGTGGGACAGACGTCAGCGCAAGTTCGCGCAAACCCGCTTCAAATCCCAAATGGGTGTGCTTGTAATAAGTCAGGTCTGGCGGGGGCCCCAGCAGGGCAATGTTGCGGCGGCCGCGGCTGTGCAACATGCGTGTGGCCTTAATGGCGAATTTTTCATTGTCATAGTCGTGGTAGGGATGTTCAATTCCCATTTCAGTGCGGCCATGGGTGGCGAATGGAATTCTGTTCTCGATGAGAAATCTGACGCGCTGGTCATTGGGTTGGGTGCGTGAAATGATGACGCCATCCGCTGAACGTGTTTCCACAATATAGCGAATCGGCTCCATGGGATCAGAGAGCGAGTAGGGAGTTACGACAAGATGATAATTCGAGTCCTTGAGGGCATCGGAAATTCCAAAAATAAAATCCGCGAAGAATCCTGAACCGCCATCAGCAGCGTTGAGAACGACTGCGATGACATTGGTCTTGCCGGTGCGCAACCTGACCCCGGCACGGTTGGGGCGGTAGCCAATCTGCTGGGCAATCAGCTTGACCCGTGCGCGGGTTTCGGTTGCTATCTCGCTGTCATCCTTGAGCGCGCGGGAAACAGTTGAAATGCCGAGGCCGGTCAGATAGGCAATCGACTTCAGGGTGGGGCGATTTTTATCTGCGGTTTCCAAGGTCATTGCGTGGACGGTAACAAGGGAACAGAGGGAAGGCAATTCCGGAAACGTTTCAAATCGCGATTTTGTCTGTAAAATCGATTCCGCATTGCAGCATAATTGAAACGTTGCAAAGAGTAAAAAACTTCGATAGTTTTTCAATCACCCAACTTAATCCAGGGAGGAAATGTTATGGGTCTTAAGAAGTTTGCCGCAGCGCTTGCGGTTACGGCATCAATGTTTTCGGCAGGCGTTGCTTCGGCAGCTGACCTCGAAGTCACGCATTGGTGGACATCTGGTGGCGAAGCCGCCGCTGTTGCTGAATTTGCCAAGGCCGTTGATGCTTCGGGTGATCATTGGGTTGATGGCGCCATTGCCGGTTCAGGCGATGTTGCCCGCCCGATCATCATTTCGCGCATCTTGGGTGGCAACCCCATGGGTGCCACACAATTGAACCCCGGCAAAGATGCTGACGAACTTATCGCTGCTGGTCTGCTTGAAGACATCACTGACGTTGCAACAGCTGGCGACTGGGCCAAGATTTTGCGTCCAGCTTCACAGCTCGAATCATGCACCAAGGACGGCAAGGTTTATTGCGTACCTGTTAACCTGCATTCGGCCCAATGGATGTGGACCAACCGCAAGGTTTATGAAGATGCAGGCATCGCACCTCCACAAAACTGGGCTGAAATGGTAGCAGCTGCTCCAGCATTGCAAGCCAAGGGCATTCAGCCTTTGTCACTCGCTCAAGGCTGGCCAGTTGGTTTGCTCGTGAACGACGTTCTCGTCGCCCTTGCTGGTGTTGACAACTTCGTCAAGGTTTACAAGGACCGCGACGTGGCACTCGCATCCGGACCGGAATTCGCCAAGATTTTTGAAGCGCTTGCCGCTGTCCGCGGATTTGTCCCAGCAGACAAGATGGTTCCCCAGTGGAACGAAGCTGTTTCGTTGGTTATTCAGGGCAAAGCTGGCGCCAACGTGATGGGTGACTGGGCTGGTGGCGAATTTGCCGTTGCCAACCTCGTTGCCGGCAAGGACTATGACTGCCTGCCAGGTCTGGGTGTAACGCCAGTTCTGAACACAGGTGGTGACGTGTTCTACTTCCCGAAGAACAAGGACGCCGCAGTGACTGCTGCACAGAAGAAGATGGCTGCAACCTTGGTGACCAAGGAAGTGCAAGTTGCCTTCAACCTGAAGAAGGGTTCGCTGCCAATGCGGGCTGACGTAGATCTTTCTGCAGCAAATGACTGCATGAAGAAGGGCTTGGCCATTCTTGACGGCTCAACGGCTGTGTTCCCGAACGACGTGCAGATGATTGATCGTGACTCGCTGAACCAGATCAACGATCTGTTCACCGCATTCATGGCTGATCCAGCTTTGACAGCTGCTGATACGCAAGCCAAGTTCGCCGAAATCATCAAGAACGCTCCGAAGTAAGCTTTCGATAAATACGAAAACAGCAGCACTTTCCGCAATTCTGGGGAAAGTGCTGCGATTTAACGCTTCGATATAGAGGTTCATGGTTTCATCTACGAGCTCGCCACCCCGGCGAAGGCCGGGCTCAGGTTGGCCCCAGTCAAGGCAGCGGGGTCCCGGCCTTCGCCGGGATGACGGTAGGAAGGGGATTGGACCAACATTGCGAAGCTCCGGGAATTTTCAAATTGAGAGTGAAGTCAGGTAATGGCTACTGTTTCCATTAATCCGCGCTACATCTTCACCAGAGACCGCCTGACTGCGGTCATTGTTTACTCTTTCGCCACAGCGCTCGCGTCCATCATTGGCCTTTTGACCTATGGGCTGTTTGAGCAGGCTGGCTGGTTTGTTGATGTCAGGGCACACGCGGGCGGTGGTGCGCTTGGTCTCGATGTCGGTATTTTTATTGTCAAACTCTTGGCCGCTGCGGCGGTGGTTTATGGAATTTCGCAGTTTGCAAAGCGTGCGTTGCAAGACAGTTTTGAAACCGAAACTGTATCACGGCGCACACGCGATGCCACCTTCGCTGGCACGATGGCAGCGGCGTTCCTGCTGGGCTTCGGTTGGAAATCCTGGACAGGGTTCAGTGGTGTTGCCGGTGCCACTTTCTTCATTGTCCTTGCTGGCATTGCACTCAGCCTGTTGGATATTCCGTTCCGGAAATTTGCATACAAGGCCGCCTTCCTGGCTGTGATTTTTGCCTTGTTCCTGATTGTGATGTATTCCGCCGACTCTGCGGGCATTGCGGCCTCGTCGATCAGCTGGTTCCCTTCGGTCCTTGGTTTGCTGGCGGTTGCGGTGCCAACTGGATTAGTGGCCTGGTTTGCGCCTTATGAAAACCAGAACTCGAAATTCGGGTCACTGGCCATGATCCTGATTGCATTGTTTGTGTTTGTGGGCGGCACGTTATGGACCGTGATGTTCTCGTTCACGTCCATGCGGGTCTTGCCGCTGTTTACCCCGGGGGAGTGGGTCGACAAATTCGCAGGCTTTTCAAATTACGCGCGCCTGTTCAACACCAGCCGCTGGATGGATTGCCCGGCGATTACAAAAATCGGCACTCCACTGTGGAAACTGCAATGCTCCGGCTCGTTTCCCAACGTGGTGACCTATGCCGTATGTTTCATCGCAGTGGTTATGGTCCTGGGCTTCATCATTGCCGTATTGATGGACCAAAAAATTCGCGCCGAGGGTGTTTTCCGCACTATCTATCTTTATCCTTTTGCACTCTCTTTCATCGTCACGGGCCACGTTTGGGCGTGGATTTTTTCGCCTGAATACGGGCTGCAAAAAGCAGTACGCGCCTGGGGCTGGGAGAGCTTTTCCTTTGGCTGGATCGCTGACCAGAAAATGGTGATGTATGCCATCGTCATTGCCGGCATCTGGCAAGGCACTGGATTTGTGATGGCGCTGATGCTGGCGGGGCTTCGCGGTATTGACGAAGAAATCTGGAAGGCTGCAAAGATTGACGGCATTCCAACCTGGCGGACCTATTTGCAGATTGTGCTGCCGATGATGAAGCCGGTGCTGGTTACAACATTTGTGTTCGTCGCATCAGGCGCCATCCGCATTTATGATCTGGTGATCGCCATCACCGACGGTGGTCCCGGCGTGTCGTCGGACGTGCCGTCGCGTTACATCTATCAGAATTTCACCGCCAATCTTGGCCAGTCACTTGCGGCTTCAACTGTCATGCTGCTGTCCATGGCTGTCATCCTGATCCCCTGGATCCGGCTTGAATTTGGCAAGAAGGGACAATGACCATGAGCGACATCACCTTGACTGGCCCATCCGGCCCAAAGCCGAAAAAATTCATCACGCTGCCGCGCGCCATTGTCTATGGCGTGTTACTCCTGTGCTGCGTGTTCTTCCTGTTCCCGCTCTACATCATGGTCATCACTTCGCTGAAGGACCTTGATGCGATCCGCGACGGCAACTTGTTCCAGATGTCCGCCAATCCGACGGTTGCACCGTGGATCAAGGCGTGGAGCCAGGCCTGCACAGGGCTTTACTGTGAAGGCATCAAACCAGGGTTCATCAATTCCCTCAAGATCACGGTGCCTTCAGTCATCGTGTCGATAACGGTTGCCTGCGTTACTGGCTATTCGCTGGCCAACTGGCCGTTCAAGTACTCAGAAGTCTTTTTCACGATTTTGCTACTGGCCAGCTTCATCCCCTATGTAGTGATGATCTATCCGATTGTGATCATCACGCGCTGGCTTGGTATCTTCTCAACGTTGCCAGCCGTGGTTCTGGTGCATACGATTTTCGGGTTGCCACTGCTCACACTTTTGTTCCGCAATTATTTTTCTTCATTGCCGCAAGAATTGTTCAAGGCGGCGCGAGTTGACGGCGCTGGTTACTGGCGCATCCTATTTCAGGTATTCCTGCCGATGTCGCTGCCAATCATGACAGTTGCGGTGATCCTGCAGGTGACAGGCATCTGGAACGACTTCCTGTTTGGCGTGATTTATGCCGGACCCACCAATTATCCGATGACGGTACAGCTCAATAACATCGTCAATACGGGGCAGGGTGTGAAAGAATATAATGTGGATATGGCCGCGACGATCCTCACCGGGCTCGTTCCGCTCGCCATCTATTTCTTCTCGGGCAAATATTTCGTGCGCGGCATTGCTGCTGGCGCGGTTAAGGGTTGATCACAATGAAGGCGAATGCATCACCAAGTGTTTCAGTACGTGGGCTGGCCCAAAGTTATGGCGCCGTAAAAGTTCTGCACGCGCTTGATCTTGATATTGCCGAGGGCGAATTCCTCGTTCTGCTCGGACCGTCGGGTTGTGGTAAATCGACTCTGCTGAACTGCATCGCCGGATTGCTTGAACCATCTGAGGGTCAGGTTTTCATCAAGGGCAAGAATGTCACTTGGGAAGAACCGAAAGACCGCGGCATTGGCATGGTGTTCCAGTCATATGCCTTGTATCCGCAAATGACTGTTGAACGGAACCTGTCGTTTGGCCTTCGTGTTGCCGGCATGGCGCAGGAAGAAATCGACAAGCGTGTCAAACGCGCATCTGCAATGTTGCAGCTGGATCCACTGATGCAGCGCAAGCCTACGGCATTGTCTGGTGGCCAGCGCCAGCGAGTTGCTATCGGGCGCGCGCTGGTGCGTGACGTCGATGTGTTCCTGTTTGACGAGCCACTTTCAAATCTTGACGCGAAACTGCGCGCGGAGTTGCGCGTCGAGATCAAACGCCTGCATCAGAATCTCGCCAACACGATGATTTATGTGACGCATGACCAGATCGAAGCCATGACGCTGGCTGACCGCATTGCGGTCATGAAAGGCGGCACCATCCAGCAGCTTGATGCGCCGCAAACGATCTACAACAAACCCAAAAACCTTTACGTTGCCGGATTCATTGGGTCCCCATCGATGAACTTCATCAAGGGTCGCATTGAAGGGGATGGCGCAAAAGCTGTTTTCGTAATGGGCAAAGACAAGATTCCGCTGAAGGATTACAAGCCGGATTCGCCACTTGGCCCGCAAGCGGCAGTTCTTGGAGTGCGGCCAGAGCATATTCTGCTTGATGCAGCCGCAAGCAAGGCTGCAACTGATGTGTTGAAAGCCACTGTTGATCTCGTTGAGCCGATGGGATCGGACAGCCTTGTATGGCTCAAGCTTGCTGACAACGTCATCAGTGCCCGCGTTGAATCCAACCAACATTTCGAACCTGGCCAAAAAGTAGACGTGCGATTCCGCATCGGCCTTGCTTCCGTCTTTGACGATGCGTCGGGCGACAGGCTCTAAATCAATATTAAACTCTTCAGGAGGCCAAGATGCCAAAGCGCTTATCGTTCCAACTTTATTCCGCCCGCAATTTCCAGCCTTGGGAACCCATTGTCGAGCACATCGCTGCATGCGGCTACAAGGAAGTCGAAGGCTTTGGTGGTGCTGAATATGGCGCCAAGGGAACTGTGTTTGATGATCCGGTAAAGTTCCGCGCCCTACTCGACAAACATGGGCTCAGCATGCCCACCTCTCATCTTATGCCGCTTGGGCTGTTTGAAACCGACATGAAGCGCGTGTTGCAAATCGGCAAGATCATGGGGGTCAAATATTTCTACTGCCCGTTCGTCATGCCTGATGAGCGCAAGAACACCGCTGCCTATTGGAAGGGCTTCGGCAAACGTTGCGGCGAGATTGCCAAGAAAGTTCGCGAAGAAGGTTATGGTTTTGGCTGGCACAACCATGATTTCGAATTCAAGAAATTGCCTGACGGTTCCATGCCGATCGACCGCATTTTTGAAGGCGGTCCTTTGCTGGATTGGGAAATGGACATTGGCTGGACGATTTTTGCGAAGCAGAATCCGGTGAAGTGGATCAAGAAATATGGTGAGCGCATCACGGCCGTGCACGTGAAAGAAAACGCCCACAAAGGCGAGCATCTTGACCAGATGGGACAGACTGACCTCGGCAAGGGCACCGGCAACTGGCCGGAAATATTCAAGGCGCTGCGAGATCACTCGCGTTGCGTGACTTACGTCATGGAGCACGACAATCCGAAGGACTACAAATCCTGGGCGAAAAATTCATTCAACCACATTTCCAAGATTTGAGGATCGTCATGAGCAAGACAATGGGTGTTGGCATCATCGGGTGCGGCAACATTTCGTGGGCCTATCTGAAACTCGCAAATCTCTTCAAGGGCATTGAGGTCAAGGCAGTTGCCGACATGAACATGGATGCGGCACATGCCCGCGCCAAGGAGTTCAATGTTCAGGCGCAGACGGTGAAAGACTTGTTGAAGAACAAGGACGTCGACATTGTCGTGAACCTCACGGTGCCGGCCGTGCATTACAAGGTGTCGAAGCAGATCCTTGATGCCGGCAAGCATGTGTATTCCGAAAAGCCGCTGACGCTATCGTACAAAGATGCATTGGCCTTGCAGAAATATGCAGCAAAGAAAAAACTGCGTGTGGGTTCCGCACCCGACACATTCCTCGGGTCGTCGCACCAGCTTGCACGCAAGACCATTGATGACGGCAAGATTGGCAAGATTGTTTCCGGCACCTGTCACTTCATGGGACCCGGCATGGAGATGTGGCATCCCAACCCGGATTTCTTCTTCCAGCCCGGTGGCGGGCCGGTGCTCGACATGGGACCGTATTACATTACCAACCTGATCAACCTCGTTGGACCGGTGAAGCGCGTATCGGCACTTCTGGGAACGGGCCGCAAGGAACGCATGATCAACAGCCAACCCAATAATCCGCGCAATGGCGAAAAGCTCAAGGTGAAAACGCCGACGACTTATCATGCACTGCTTGAATTTGCGAATGGTGCCTGCATCACGGTTTCACTGTCGTGGGATGTGTGGGCACACAAGCACCAGAACATGGAGCTCTATGGGCAGACTGGCGCGATGTTTGTGCCTGATCCCAACTTCTTTGGTGGCGATGTGATGGTGGCTGGCAGCGACCAGAAACCCGTCGCACTTCCAGTGTGGGATCATCCATTCGCCAAGAACAACTGGGGCATGGCCAACAGCCAGACGGATGTGATCTGGGCCAATTACCGTTGCGCCGGGCTTGCCGACATGGCCGATGCGATCATGAAAAAGAAAATCGCGCGGTGCGACATTTCCATGGTGGCGCATGTCGTTGAAGTGATGACGGCGATGATGGAGTCCGGCAAGGCGCACAAGGTGGTGACGCTTAAATCCACGTGCAAGCGGCCGGCGCCTTTCGGGCCTTCCGAAGCGCAAGCCCTTCTCAAATGAAATATAACCGCTGCGGCAACAGTGGACTGATGCTGCCAGCGGTTTCGCTGGGACTGTGGCACTCGTTCGGCGATAACGGTGACACCGCCGCAAAACGTGGCATGTGTGTGAAAGCCTTCGAGATGGGCGTCACGCATTTCGATCTCGCAAACAATTACGGCCCGCCACCGGGATCAGCTGAAGTTGCCTTTGGCGATATCTTGCGGAGCGATCTTGCGGGCCATCGCGATGAGATGATCATCTCGACCAAAGCTGGTTATCGCATGTGGGACGGACCTTATGGCGATGGTGGCAGCCGGAAATATCTGGTTGCCAGTCTGGACCAGAGTCTCAAGCGCATGGGTCTCTACTACGTCGACATCTTCTATCATCACAGGCTTGATCCCGATACGCCTCTCGAAGAAACGATGGCGGCACTTGAGCATATCGTGCGGCAGGGGAAGGCGCTTTATGCCGGCATTTCCACTTACCCGGCGGACAAGACGCGAGCTTCGGCGCAGATGTTGCGTTCACGCGGCACGCCGTGCCTCATCAACCAACCGCGCTTCAACATGCTTCAGCGTGAACCAAAAGAGCAGGGGGTTCTTGCGGCCTGCGAAGACGAGGGGATGGGCGTCATCTGTTTTTCGCCACTGGCGCAGGGCGTGCTGACAGACAAGTATCTCGAAGGCATTCCACAAGGCAGCCGAGCCACGTTTGGCCAGTGGTTTGACAAGGGCATGATCAGCGAGACAGCCGTTGCAAAACTGCAGAAGCTAAATGCCATGGCGCGTGACCGCGGCCAGAGCCTGGCACAGATGGCCATCGCCTGGAACCTCAGCCACAAACCGGTCGTCTCGTGCATCATTGGTGCGAGCAAGGTTGCGCAGGTTGAAGATTGCGCAAATGAAGGCAGCACGCGGTTACTGTCGGCGAGCGAGTTGCAGGCCGTGGACGATATTTTGCGCTGACTGTTCAATCAATGTAGTCTGCCGTTGTGCGGCCGCTTCCAACTAGCCAATCCCAAACTAAACTGGAAATTATTCCGTTGGGGAGCATCCGGATTCTTCACCATTTGCACAAAGTCAAAGATTGCAATAGAAATTGCCAAATTCAATTGAAAGGGTCTTTCTCATGTCCACGATCCGCTTGACGATGGCGCAAGGCCTGGTTCGCTATTTGATGAACCAGTTTACCATTGTGGATGGCGAGGAGGCGACCTTGTTTCCGGGCATCTTTGGCATCTTTGGACATGGCAACGTGACCTGCCTTTCGGAAGCGCTCGAAGCGGTGAAGGACACGTTTTCGACGTGGCGCGGGCAAAATGAGCAGTCGATGGCCTTGGCGGCAATTGCCTTTGCCAAAGCCAAGCGCCGCCGCCAGATCATGGTGGTCACATCTTCCATCGGCCCCGGCGCCACCAATATGGTGACAGCGGCGGGAGTGGCCCATTCCAACCGGTTGCCCCTATTGATTTTAGCAGGCGACACATTTGTGAACCGGAGGCCTGACCCGGTGATGCAACAAGTCGAGCATTTCGGCAATCCGACCATCAACGTCAATGACGCCTTCAAGGCTGTGACGCGTTATTGGGATCGCATTGTTCACCCGGAGCAAATTATTTCGTCTTTGCCGCAAGCTGTGGCGACAATGTTGGACCCTGCTGATTGTGGTCCGGCCTTCATTGGCCTGCCGCAGGATATACAGGAATATGCGTGCGATTACCCTGTGAAGTTCTTCGAAAAGACCGTACATGAAATCCCGCGCGCTCGCCCAGATAAAAAACGTGTTGCCGAGGCGATCGCCATTCTGAAATCTGCCAAGCGTCCTCTGATCATCGCAGGTGGCGGCACGCGCTATTCCGGCGCGGAGGAGGTCGTTGCAAAGTTTGCTCTCGACCACGGCATCCCGATCACCGAAACCATTGCCGGCAAAAGTACTGTTACGCATGATCATGCGGCCTATGCTGGACCGATTGGCATTGTCGGTTCGACCTCGGCCAACGCACTGGGAGCGGAGGCAGATGTGATTGTTGCCATCGGCACGCGCCTCATGGACTTCACCACCGGTTCCTGGACCTTGTTCAACCACGAAGCCAAATTCATTTCGATCAACGCAGCGCGTTGGGATGCCACCAAGCATCGCGCACTTGCCGTCGTTGGTGACGCCAAAGCCACCGTTGAAGAATTGGCCGCAGCTCTCCAAGGTTGGAAAGTGGATGCCGCTTGGACCAAGAAAGCCAAGTCCCTGATGACCGAATGGAACACGGCCCTTGATGGCTACCAGAAGCCCACCAATGCGCCTGTGCCTTCCTATGCTCAGGTTGTTGGTGTTGTGAACAAGAAGGCTGGGCGCCGTGATTATATGCTAACGGCCGCTGGAGGTCTTCCAGGCGAGACCATGAAGAACTGGCGCTGCAAATCGACTAATTCCTATGACCTGGAGTTCGGCTTTTCCTGCATGGGTTATGAAATTGCCGGTGGTTGGGGCGCCAAAATGGCCGACCCAACCCGAGATGTTATCGTGATGGTGGGCGACGGCAGTTATATGTTGATGAACTCAGATATCTATTCATCAGTCCTCACTGGCCACAAGCTGATCGTGATTGTGTGCGACAATGGCGGATATGCCGTCATCAGCCGCTTGCAACAATTCAAGGGAACGCCCGGCTTCAACAATCTGCTGAAAGACTGCAAAACCGCCATTCCGCCCTTCAGCGTCGATTTCGTGAAACACGCGGAATCGATGGGTGCCCATGCCCGAAAGGTCTCTAGCCTCGCAGAACTTGAACAAGCCATGGACTGGGCCAAGAGCAATGACCGCACCACTGTAATTTCGATTGTATCGGATGCTTATACATGGACACCGGGAGACGCCCTGTGGGATGTGGGCGTGCCACAAGTGTCAGATCGCCCGGTTGTAAAGGAACAACAGAAATATCAAGCGGATGTCCGTTCAAAGCAGCGTGTGGGAGTTTAACAGGATTGATGATGACAAAGACTCTTGGCATTGGACTTATTGGCACGGGCTTCATGGGCAAGGCCCATGCCATTGCATATCGTACAGCATTGTCGGCATTTCCCGACATTCCAAGCCCGCGTCTTGTGGTTGTGGCCGATGTAAATGCAGATGCCGCCGCCAAAGCCGCGCATCAATATGGATTTGAATCTTCGACGGGAGACTGGAAAGCACTAGTCACCAATCCGGCGGTGCAAGTTGTTTCAATCACCACGCCAAATTCCATGCATAAGGAGATGGCACTTTTTGCCATTGCGGCTGGAAAACACGTGCATTGTGAGAAACCTTTGTCGCCTACGCTCGCAGACTCACTGGAAATGGTAAACGCTGCTGAGGCCAAGGGCGTGAACACGCAAGTTGGCTTCAACTATATCAAAAACCCCTTGCTGAAACTGGCGCGGCAAATGGTTGAGGCGGGTGAGCTGGGCGAGATTACGGGCTTTCGCGCCATTCATGCGGAAGATTACATGCATGATCCGCAAAGCCCGTGGACATGGCGCATTGACCCGTCAGGCGGTCCAGGCGTGATTGCAGATCTGGGATCTCACATTATCGGCATGGCTCGTTTTTTGTTGGGCGACATTGCCGAAGTGAGTGCAGATGTACGCACCGTCATCAAGCTGCGTCCCGTGGCGCGTGGTTCAACTGAAATGAAACCGGTCGAAGTCGATGACGTCGCCCGCATCCTCGTCAATTTCGGTCGCGGATGCGGCGGCACCATTGAAGCGAACTGGATTCAAACCGGCCGCAAGATGCAACTCGGTTTCGAACTCACCGGCGAAAAGGGCGGCCTCGTCTTCTCACAGGAACGCCTGAACGAACTGCTCTACTACAAGGCTGGCGGCGACCCCCGGCACATGGGTTTTACGCGCATCGAAGCGGGCCCACAGCACCCACCCTATGGTGGTTTCTGCGTGGCAGGGGGTCATCAACTGGGTTTCAATGACCTCAAGGCGATTGAGATGGCGGAGTTCCTGGGCGCCGTCGGCAAGGGTGAAAGGTCCGATCCCGATTTCCGCGAAGCCTATGAGATTCAGAAAGTGGTTGAAGCAGCTATTTCATCGTCAAGCATGCGCTGCTGGATCAAGCCTTGACGACATTGTAGAATCCATCTTTTTGGACTGTTTTGGTGGTGAGTTGCTGCGATATCCAAATCGTGCCGGTAAAATGGAACTTCGCGGCGGCAACGCAACGGCGATTTGTTGTTTAAGAAGCCGCTGCGCCATTTTGAAGACGTGAAACTTGTGCCGATCACCTTCAGACCATTCTGGCCAGAGGTCGCCGTCATAGCATGATCATGTCCCGAGTCCGTGCGCATCGACCTGCGCCACACTTGGGAGCTTGATCTAACTTGACTGATTTTGCATATCGCAACTCTTGCTGCTTGCTTTGGCGTTTTTCCCACATTATAGAGCCTCCACCGCAGTCAAAGTGGGTGGTTAGCTCAGCGGTAGAGCACTACCTTGACATGGTAGGGGTCACAGGTTCGATCCCTGTACCACCCACCATTTTCTCTAGAAAAATCAGAATGTTACAGCGCTTCATCTGAGCGGCAGCCTTGCCTTGAGTTTTTTTGTGGCGGTGTTGTGGCGGTAAACCTGGAACATTCGCGCACTGTTCTTCCGCCACAAGAAGTGAAAGTGGGTCACCGAAGTTTGGGGGGAAGCTTCTAGCGTTCGACGACCGTCAGCCCAACCGACATCGCTTTGTGTTTCGTGCTCAAGGCTACCAGCGGTCGCGCCGTCAACTTATCAAGTTTGAACATAATCAAGTCTGTCGCCTGGCAAGCCTCAGCCAGATGTTCTGTATCATGTCCTTCATACCAAGACGTCGCGTCACGCTTGCCATGGCCCAACCATGCGCTGCGCTGTTCACGATCAACGCGGACCTCTTTCAAACCTCGCACTCTCGTCGCCATAAAGTGCCGCAAAGTATATTGCGTGATGCGTCGAATGCCCATGCCTTCAGCTCTTGAGATAGCGTCGTTCAAGGGCTGTCTGTTTTTCAATCGGGCCTGACGGAAAAGTTCGTTGGTTTGCTCGAGAGTCAAACCGCTACGCTCAAGCATCCATCTGATCGTGCGCCGTTTGAATTGTGCGCGAACATGCTTTGCGAACGCGCGTGTATTTTCTTGGTGGTTATCAGTGCCCTTTCGCCTTGCCCGATAGGCAAGTGGGTGGTCCTCCGCCCAATATTCCAGCCAGCCACGCAAATTGGAGTGCAGCATGAACTCTTGTGGATATCCCGCAATTTCTTTTCCATCTGTTATACCAATCCTCACAAGTTTTGACCGAGCGTAGCCCAAGGGCGCGTTCCGATTGATGTGATGCGCTGAGGGTCAGCGGCGAGTTTGCGCCAGGCTGTTGCGCAAGCTTCACGTATGTCCTCGTAGTTTTCAAAGATGCGGTTTGAGAGCCATGTCTGGCGCATGTACTGCCAGATGTTTTCCTGGGCGTTTAGCTCCGGGCAGTAAGCGGGCAGTTTGAGCAGCGTGATGTTGGCTGGCACGGCAATCGCCTTGGCGGTGTGCCAGCCTGCGCCATCAATCAACACCACAGCATGGGCACCTTGCGCGACGTTTTGTGCAATCTCTTTAAGATGGTCATTCATGGCGTCTGTATCGGCATAGGGCATGACCAGTGCAGCAGCCTCTCCACGGGCCGGACAGATGGCACCGAAGATGTAGGCGTTGTCATAACGCTGGTCCTTGGGCTGGCGCGGTCTTGTTCCCTGCAGCGCCCATTGATAGGTCAGCCCGTTTTTCTGGCCGACACGAGCCTCATCCTGGAACCAGATTTCAATTGCTGTGTCTGGCGCGATAACCTTGTCTTTCAGCGCATTGCGGACTTCGGTTTCGAAGTTTTTTTAAAAGCCGCGATGGCTTCCACGTTCTGGCCGGGATGGCGTGGTCTGGCGCTGACATGGGCAAAACCCATGCGGTGCAGAAGCCGCCCCACCGTGGCTTCCGACAACTGGATTTCAAAGTCACGCGCAATCACCGCCTGCAAGTCGCAGCAGCGCCAGCGCACCACACCGTCTTCTTCAAGGTCAGGCCCCGCAATGACAATCTCCTTGAGTTTCGCCTGGCAGCTCGCGTTGAGTTTGGGCGGCGCTCCGCAACGCTTGGCATCATGCAAGCCTTCAGGCCCGTGGGCATTGAAGGCGATCACCCAGTCCCGCAAGCTCTGCCGGTCCATGCCGCCCGCCTTGGCAGCCTCTTCCCGGCTAGCCCCGTCATAAACCGCAGCCAGAGCCAGAAGCCGCCGCACAGCCCGCGTGTCCTTGGACTTGCGAGCCAGCTTGCGCAACACACCGGCATCAAAATCATCGCGCAGAAGCAGGGCATTTCCCATCTTTCCAATCCTCCAGCAAAACCGGAACATTGAATCAACTCATCGCCTGCGCCGCAAGCCTCTTTTGCGAGTTTTCAATTCTGCAGGTTGGTATGACCCAGCGCGAATCTTCGAGCCGTCTGGTACAAAAGGAAAACCCGCCATCTCATTGAGACAGCGGGCTATTATTTGGTTGCGGGAGCCCGCAACCATCAGTACTTGCGATCGCATGGAAGCATTGGCGTAGAAGCGGCGAGTTTGGCGCGTTTGGATTGGCAAGTTAAGTTGATTGGATTCGACAACCACCTGAACCTGCTATTGGCAATAACCGCGTAGGTTGTTGATCATCTGACTTTGCAAGGTGTAACAGTCTTTGGAACCCAAAAGCGGACGGGCCAAACCTCAATAAAAATCCCATTGCAGAACTCAGCAGAATTTAACACCACCAACTCACGCTTGGAGAAAAATTGCAAGTTGAGAAACCGTCGAGCATCAGCCAACGCCTTTTGAGTTTGCTACTGCCCATCACACGCGCGACCTCCGGCAATGGGCTCAGACAGAGCGTGCCCGGAGAATGGCATGGGTACCATTGCTTCCAATGTAGCGGGGATCGCCACGTTTGGAGCTGACTCGGATTCAGTTTCAAACACTGTCTGATTGGCAGGGTTCGTGTCTGTCAGAAAGCAAAAATTCTCAACCGGAACTGGCGTTGCAAATCCTGGCCAACCGAAAGAGGTTCCCTCGGGATAGATATATTCGGCTACCGGTGCTTCATAACTACCTGAAGTCAAGAAGCCTTGCGGAGTGACTATATCGTGTGGGCTGCCAACGACGCTTGCAAATACATCACGGCGCACGGCTCTGGCGGCATCCTTTGAAGGCCATGTGAACCGGAATCGGCCAAGCTGCGCCAAGTTCGATGGCCTAAGACCACCTGGGCCGGTGAAAGAGTGGCGTGCAAAAGTCGGGCGACCGGAGTTGAAAATGCCAATCTCCACATTGCGTGACGGATCCGTGGTGAAACCAACAACGCGAAACCGCGTGGTTTCTTCCTGAGGAATGTCGCCAAAGACCGGATCAGTTCGGAATGGCTCACCCTTTGTGCCTTGCAGGCCCTCTTCAATTAAAACGTAGACCGGCTCGGCACCTGGTGACGTGTAGATGCCAAGTTCAGCGTCAAGACCATAAGTTGCCATGATATAGGGATTGCCACCGGCAGGCACTGTTGGGTCAACTGTCAGGACACCAAGATAGGTGACATAGTCTCCAACCTGCAATGGCGCGGGCAGATTTGGATTGCAGGCTGAGTGCGCCTGCACGTCGGGTGCGGCCGCCACTGTTCCGCACGTAAAGCGCATATGCAACGTTGCGTTTGCAGGGCTGGGCGCTGGGCGATTTGCCTTGGGACAAAGTGGATCATCGGATATCGCTGGATCAGTGCGCGGAATGCAGACCGGATAGCCTGTCTTGGCATGCACAGGTGAATTTCCGGAATCAAGTTCGAAACGCTCATCGACAGGAACATCTGTCCGTTCACTGTTCTTCTTTCCGTAGACACCCTCGACATCATTCAGTCGAACGCGCGCGCCCTTAGAACCGCCTCTCGCGCCAACGCGCAACTCGCCGGTGACATAATTGATGGACTGTACGAACCCTGCGCCAGTATGCAACGCGCCTTGCGAGATGTGCACATTGACGGCATTGAGCCTGCCTGTGGCATTGTCGATATTTCCTATGATCTCCGCTTCAAACGAAATTTTTGGTGGCGTTGGATCCATCAATGCGAGGCCTGTGTTGGCTAACACAGGTTTTGGATCAGCAAAGCTGGTTCTAGTTGGACCGCGAAACAGATCTTGTGGGGTAATGTATTTCCCCGGCATGGTGATGAGCGAGTTTGCCGGGATGCTGACAGGGATGTTGCTGACTGTGATCTGCGCGCCAGAAGTGAGACTTCCGGGCGTGTCCAATGTTAGCGACTCAATGTGTCCAATGACTGAAAATGAAGGTTGCATTACATCGCCGGGATCGGCCGCGGCAGGGACTGCAAGTAATGCGACGCCTCCAGCAGTGAGGATTGCCAACAGTTTTTCAAAAAGATTTTTCATCACTTGGTCCTCTCATTGGGGTGTTCCGATTCTTCCCGGATTTGCAATTTGCTGAGCAACGTCCAGGACCAACACGTTAGGTTCCAGAGCAAAACGACGCTTTTGTCGCAAGCGCAATGGTATGCCCGGAATGGGTTCGAATCCGTCCAGCACTGGAAAGTTTTCAAGAATTGAGCGCTCATGCAGGCTTGCGCCCGATGCAGACAGCAACTCAAGCGTTACACGTGCTGCAATCACGCCCAAAGACTCTGACAAGCTGGTTCTCCCTTGGAGGGCAAGCTCCGAAGGAAAAGCCAAGACAATGCGTTGCTGCCAACGAGAGGTGACTATATTCTTCAGGCGCAAGGTATCGTTGAATCCAAAACCCAAACAGCCGGCCGAAATCTTATGATCTTGAAATGCCTCATCGATACTCTCCTGGCTGGTAAACAACATGAACTCCTTGGAGAGGGGGCCACTCGTGGTTTGGGGCCAAAAAATCCAGCGATTGCTGGCAGTTTCACAGTGCAACAGGTTTGATTTAAGTGCGTCAAATTGCCGGTCAAGTGGAGGCAAAAGATCTAGAGACCAAGCGCCAATTTCGTGCTCCGTCTCTCGCGGTGTCAAATTGGCAATCATCGCAATTCTCTCATCCGCGAAATGTTTTTCGATGGTAGGGTCGCGCGGCCAAATGCTTGCGAAGACAGCATAGACATGTTCGTTGACAAGGTTGTCAGCAGCGATTGTGGCATCGGGTAAAGAATCCACGATTACAAGTTTAACTAACCGCCCATGAATTCCGCCGCCTGCATTTGCCTGGTCGACAGCAGACCGAATCCCGCCAAGAATTTTTGAACCAACGTGCGCCGACGATCCTGATAGAGGCAACATCACGCCAAGCCGGACTTCACCAGAACTTACTCCGCGCGGCACATCCAGTTCAGTGCCCAACACACGGAGATAATCAATCAGTCCTCGCGCTTCCTCTGGCGTCAGGCGGTAACGCGGCATGGTTTCGCTGAGGGGTGCACCATTGCGGCCCACTCCTGCCTTGATGGCGAGGCCCAGTTCCGCTTCGTTCTTGAAACCTGGCCCCCACGCCGCATTCGCCATCAAACTTTGCCACTGGATTGAAGGAACAACCGATCCACCCTCACTTTTGCCTTGGCCGTGAATTCCGTGGCAAGCAGCACAGGCAATCAAGTCGGCCGGGCGACCGCTGTTTGTGGTCTGGTCACCCGCTTCAAACGTTGCAAAACCCTGAAACAACTGCCTGCCAATTGACGTTGCGTCGGCCGAGGCTGGGGCACTCCAAACATCAAGTAAGATTGTTACGAGACCAAAGAGTGCACAAAAGCCTTTCATGACTTCGGTTCCAACGCCAGCGAAACAATGCTATCTGCCGGTGCGTTGCTGCTCACTCTCGTCCAGCGCCGATTTTGAGGCTGCCCAATCCAAACCCAGCCGTTGTGTTTTTCTGGCGTATCAAGTAACTGGCCGAAAGCTTGCCAAACTTGGGTCAGATCCGAGAACTGACCAGTCAGCATAAGCCAACGTGCATCGCGTCCCACGTTGACGCCAAGATGTTCAGCATATTGCCTCATAGCCTCCGGCGTGTCCGACAAAGGATCAAGAGAGACTGACAGTAAGAGCGGGAAATCCCTGGCGTTTGAAGACTGGTTGACTAAAACTTGTCGGACTCCTTCCATGCTGACTGTTTGGGTTGGGCATATGGAACTACAACCAGTAAAGAAAAAATCAATGAGAACTGGACCCGGGCCAAGAAGTTTGCTGAGACGCCATTCTTTGCCATCTTGGTCTGTCAAGGTTACGTCCGGGATGTCCGGGCCGGGCTCAATCCATCCCGAATTTCCGGCATGCGAAACCGTGATTGTAGCCGAAAGAGCCAGTGCCGAGATTACTGAACGACGCGTAAGTCTGATCATGGTTGATCTCCAAGCATGAGCTCGCCGATGCTGCCCTCAAGATAGGTCAGGTTTGCTGAAACGCTTTGCGCCAACAAAGCATAACGTGCAGATTGCGGAACGCCAAATGTCGCCTGGTACTCTCCATTTCCAGTTTCACGAAAATGGGCGCGGCGCTGCCAGCCCGATTGCTTGTCGAAAATGAGCAGTGTCAGGTCCTGCAGGCCAGATACTGGCTGGGTTACCCCGACTTCATCTCGCGAAAGCACGCGTACGTGGATGCCCTGCCGTGAGGGCTTTCCGACAAGCTCAACCGTGAAATGAGGCAGAGGTGCCGTGGCAACCGACTGCCCGTTAAGTGTCAATGACGCGCAAGCCGAAAACCTCGGCGCATTGGCGGCCAAAACGAGATCGAAACGACCGCTTTCCTCTAGCCTAACGACACCACGATAATGGCCGGGTTCAACAGAACGAAGCGAGTAGTCTACAATTGCGATGCCCAATGCACCCCGTCGGTAGTTTGAGTAGCTTCCGGCGGGAACCATCATGCCTTCAGAATACTGATAGATCAGGCCGTCAGTGTCGCTGGCGGAAAGGACACCAGCACCGTCTGCGGAAGCGACAAATCGACCATGACTTAAAACGGGCGAAGGTGCCGCTTCCGGTGACGACAACATCACGTCGACAGGTTGGCCGCGGCCATGCTTCAAGTCATCTTTCGCAAGCAGAGCCGCGCGCCCGCTCATTCTGTCCACGGTGTAAAAAAATTGCGTAGTCTCTACAATCTGATCGGCCTTAGCAGGCACATCAACCGACAGTGTTTCATTGCCGTTGGCAACGTCCATGACGCTAGCCCGACCGCCCCCGACTGCAAGCAGTTTGCGTCCATTATCGAATAGCCGACCTGTGGCAATTTCATGCGTGAGCCGCTTTTTGGATTCAATTGATGGTTGACTTGTCTGAGCGTCCACAAAGGATATTTGCCCGGCGAATCCGGTCAGAACAAAGCGCTTGGCGAGATTGCTGTACGCAACGGATGTTGGACGGTCGTCAAAGGGCAGGTCTTGTGACAATTGGTCGCCACGAAGAAGCCGAACCTTGCCATCCGCTATCGCAGCGACTGCGGTGACCAAATGTTGCTCATCGCCAGAGACTGGTAGGGCATCTACCAGCCCATTGATCTCAATTTGAGTAAGTAAAGATGTTGCAGGATCAAGCAACCCAAGTTTTCCGGATTGAGGCGTTGAAATGATGATTTTTCCGCTTGGAGTGGCAATAATCCGTTTTGCGTCTGGACCTGATGAAAGATCGACGGATTTGACAAGTTTGCGCGTTTGCAAATCGATTGTGATGAGTTTTTTTGCATCAGCAAGAAGCACCCAAGCTTCCATGCGTTCAGGAAGTATCAACCAATCAATTGGCTTGCCTTTCAGATCGACAATCGCTTCCAGCTTTGCATTGTTGAAGCCAACAAACGGATTGATGAAAGCGACACTACCGTCACTGTTAAGTGTGACAATGCGATAGGTGTTGAGATCGACATCTGCCTTTCGGCCGACACCCTGGGAAATAAACGATTTAACGCGCTGCTGGCAGTTCATCTCCTTGTCCGACAATGCATTACGGTCACGCTGAAGCCAACCTGCAAGCTGGCCGTTTTCATAAATGATTGGTTTTGATGTCAACGCGTCGCGAACATAAACATCTAAACTGCCAATGCCACGGTTTTCCTCCCCGGCGACCGAAGAGTATGACCAGTTCACAACGATGCCGCCATCGTTGACTTCACCGATTTGCGGCAAAGAGGGCTCAGCATGGGATGCGGAAGATATGGCGCCCATTGCTAGTGCAAGGATGTATGGCAGCTTGGTAAGCATTTTTCACGGAATCCAGTAGAGCCGCGAGATCACAAGAGAATCAAATGAGCTGCCGTTGTCGACATCAGCGTCAAATGCAATTGCCTTGATCAATTCGTTGCCCGTCCGCTCGGCTGCCACGAATGGCGCACTCGGATCAATGCCCGCACCAACATGAAACCCAGTGTTCGCCGCTGACACGAGTGGCGCCACATTCCAACCTGCATTTCCGTCAGCCTTGACAAACATTTTTGCTGTGATCGGTCTATTGTTGTAGAGCGCCTTGTTGTTGCTGACGAAAGAAACAAACGCTCCGACACCCTTGACCGGATTTGTGAATGTCAGCGTGATCGCCCTGTCATCTGGCGCACCATTGGGCATCAGATTCGCGCCAACCGCACATGCCTCGTTGTTACTGAAATTTACGTCTATATTTCCGGCATTGTTGAAGTGCATTTGCACGACCGGCGGATTTGCCATGTTTGTAATGTTGGCAATGACCGGAGCGCCATTGGCCAAGTACCAAGTGGTCCGATTGCTGATGTCTGTCCCTTGATTTACGGCTCTTTGGCCATTTCCCCAAATGCGCCTATTCCACTCTGTTTCCTGGCATCTGAGCCTGAAACCTTGTTGAGCGACAAGACCCGGAACTAGAACGATTGCCATGTTCAACCTCCACCTGAGCTTTACTTTTGCACGCGCAGGATGCCCCATAAGCCGCCGTCAAACAGGAAACTCGCTTGACTGCGGATCAAGTAGTCCAGCGGAACTTCTCCCAGTCCGCCTGCTTTGAATTCAAGCGTAATGCCCATCATAGGGCCAAAGCCGTTGTAAATGCCCTGGTTGATGCTTGAGCCTTTGCTGCTATCAAACACTCGCGAATTTTCTGCCCATGGATAGGGGTTCCACGAATGGCCGCTTACTGCGAGACCCTGCTGGCGCGTATGGCCGCCCGAATGAACAAAATGCAGCCGCACAGTTTCACCTGCCTTAGCTTCAAGCACCGGAGTTTCCGGATCACAGTGGTTTTTGAGTTCTTCGTTAACGGGAATACCTGCGGCACAGACTTCCTCGTTGTTTACTATCTTGGACTCGGAACTCATCATATCTGCCTGGTCGGTTTCGTTGCGATCAGGGAAATCTACCGTCACTTCGTTGCCGGTCCGGGCCCACAGAGGTTCTGTTTTGTAGTTGATGCCTTTCACTCCATAGTCATCGGGTTCTTCTGCTCCCGCAAGGTCTGGCAAAGGCATACCGCCGCGCGAGGCAAAGATCGCGTCCTGCATGTGAAGTACATGGTCAACATAGTGTTCATCTCTATAATTCTTCTTGTAGCAAATCTCGGCGCTGTTGCCTTCGTTGTAAACCATCGCCTTGCCGTTCACCGTTAGCGCTTCAGCAAATCGGTTGTTGGCACACACTTGTGATCCCTCCGGCCCTACAATCAACGCCCCAATCAGCCCATGCCCAGGGTGTTTCAACGGATCTGCGAATTCACGCAAAGGAATGGCACCAAACTCTGCAGGTTGGTTGAACCCGCGAGCAGTCCTGATGAAATCTGTTGCGCTCCACTGAAATTCACTCTGGCAACGGTCGAGAGATTCGTCCTCGATGCAGGGAGGAACAAGTGACCCCTGATGCTTGATGTCGATCCAATTGCCGTCATCTGAAGCCGCTTCGAACCAAGTCTGGTTGGCGGAGAAGTCTTGCCCTTTTTGCAGCATGGCATCATTCAGGCCAACGTTTGAACCGTCGCTGTAAACTGGGAGTTGCGATATCTTTGCCGGGGAAATCCCGACTGAAGACGAAGATTCAAACTGGTTGACGTTGAATCCATCGGTGATCATGGGCAGGAAATTGAAGTAGGCCTTCGATTCCGGCAGGCTTTCTTTTGAAGCTGTCTTGAAATCATTTGGTTTCAAGAGGTTGCGCAAGTTGACGTGCAGGCATTGGCCTGCTGCGGCTCGCAAAACAAGCGGCTCTAGTTTGCGACCAGCACCGAACTGAAGTCTCAAAGCTTCGAGCACTTGCTGCTTTGATCTTAGTCTTTGTGTCTCTCTCCTACGGTCATTGCAGGTTTTCTCAGAACAATTTTCTGCGGGCCTTTCCAGGACATAGGCCATGGCATCTTGATCGTGGATGTCGAAGCGCTTGCTGTATGTAAGTCCTGTATTTTTCTTGGAGGCACCATTTCCGTCGGCACAATCGCCATAAAGATCACAGACTTTTACTGCTGCTATGGCGTAGTATCGGTGAGTGACCCCGTCTTCCTCCGCGCCACCGCCACGTGTGCACGGCGCGTCGTTGTTGCCGGCAAGTTCCACCGGGGTTGCATCTGGCAATTGCGCAAGAAAGGTTTGTGGACGGATCACCAGTTTGGCATCGCTGCTGGTCGTAAGTTGATCGTCTAAATTGGAGGCTTCCCTGAATTCATAAGTCCGCATGATTCCCCATAATCCGTCCCACAATTGGTCCATCGAGGAACCGAAATAAAGTCGGTCAGTGACCATCCGCTTGAGTGGATCAGCCGTGACGTCGAACTCAAAGTGTTCAGAAATACCGACAGGCTGTGCGTTGACAAACCCTGAATTGTTAACAATCGCGCCTGGCGTTCCGCCCTTCACATCGGTGTTTGGATTTACAAATCCCGGCAGACGGTGCCACTTCACGCCGTTCATGGTGAAAATATGCTGGGCTTCCTGCGCCCCCTGGACCAGCCGGATTTGAACGCGGTCACCTTCGAAGGTTGGCAGAATAGGGGTCGCAGGATCACCGAACACGCGCCAAGGTTCTTCGCGCATGATGTCTTTGTTGCAACCTTGTGACTCTCTCAACAACTCCTTTGGATAAAGTGCACAATTGAAATTGCGCCGCCACTGTTCTGTTTTTGACAGAACGTCATCAAGACGTTTTTTTGCCAGCGCTTCAGTCGCACTTTGTTCTGTGAAAAGTTGCGTGTAGGCGATCGAAGGATGATTTACCATACTGGTCGTCGCCAACATTTCATCGCGGTGTGCGTGAACGGATGTGCTGAACGCGTTGGCCGTGTCACCAAGGCAATCCTGCGAGGCCTGATTGCATGGTTCGCCCAGAGCTCTCTTTGTGCTCTGGCTGTAGCTGAATCCGCCAAGCACATCGTCTTTTTTGTCAGGTGTTTCGTCAACGGGAGTCTCATCGGCAATGCGCAGTGCTATCGGTTCGTTGCGATAGTTGAAATACTGGCCTCCAGGATCTTCAGAGGAGATTGCCAAAGGACGCGCCAACGTTTGCGGCACATGTCGACGGCCAAAGCGTATCGCGGACTTGTCGCGGAATCCGTTGTCCCCAAAAGGTTCGGGATTGATAGCTTCAAGTGCGGTGTTGTAGGCGATACCAAAGTCAGCAATGGCAAGTGCAAACTCGCGGCGCGAGTCCAATGTCAGGTCTTTCTGCGGGCAAGATTGGGCCAGATCCGGCGCAGTATTGTTGCGCCAGAATTCGCTCTGCAGCGGATTGGAGTCGCTGTCTCCAACACAAGTGGGTGCGATGATGTTGGCCATGGTGCTCGTCGGGCCGCCATCATTGCGAATTGTCAAGGAGGGACGTGGCTCAATCACGCCCAATAGTGGTTTACCGGGCCAATCTTTGAGCAAGGTCATGTCAGTCTTGCTTGCCAAATTCGAACCTCCAATGAGGCGATCGCACAGTTCTCTCCTTGTCGGGTCGGTGCGCGGCAGATCACAATTCAGTTCTCCCTTGCCTGCTTGAATGAGGTCTTCCTTGCTCACAAGAGAGCCAACACGCGTCCAGACGGAATTGGCTGGCTCGATCACAAGCCCGGCATAGAGCCCATGCTGCTGATGTGAACTCGGGCCCATGTGATCATGAGTGAATACGGTGCGCAGGGTGTTGTCCTTGCCGTTGATTGTGTTGAGGATGGGATCAGCCCACCAACGCTGCGTTGTGCGCTGCGCGCCGCAATAAGGGTGTTCTTTCAGCAGTAACTCTTCATAGGCATGTTCCTCCTTGGTGCCTTGATCCGGGCATTCACCCTTCTTCAGTAACTCGCCGTAGAGGTCTGGATTTGACTTTGCCGCCTCGAATATGTCCCCACCAGGCGCAAACAAGGGATGTGCTTTCAGCTTCAGGGGTTCGCCAAGTCCAGGAGTGAGCTTCAGTTGCCGATTGTAAGCAAACACGCGTTCTCGTACTTCCTGGGGCGAGAACGTAGCGTCTTCGTAGTTCCAGCCGTTGCCGGAGCCATCGGACGAGGTGACGTCAAACTTCACCAGGTGAATGTGCTGGCCGATCGTGTCGGTAGGCGTGAATATCTGGAAGTCATCAACGTTCAAAGCTGATGGTACAAAGTTTGATGATTTGAAATTGATGCACTCTCCCGAATTGGCACGGAAGAAGAGGGGCGCGGGCAGCCGCGTGCGGCGGTCAGGGTCGATGATGTCTTTGATGTCATTTTCAAGTATGGCAATTCGGCCTTGCGGATCAAACCAGCCATGCTTGTTGTAGGTCAGTTCGGTTTGAATGAATGCTGCTCGATAGTCACGTTGCGGAGCACTTTCTGGGCACGGGTTCGCATACGGGGAGCCTTGTGCCCGGCCACGTCCGTTGACGAAGAAAAGCGGGTCGCCCGTTGGTGCAGTCTGATCTGCTGCCGATTTTGACCAATTCGTCCTGTAAGCGGCGGGCTTCCACCAAATTGAAGTGGGCGATTCCGGATCTGCCACAGCAACAAGGCCCGGACCATTCAGTTTGCCTTCGTGAAACTTCATGGCAGTTTGCTCTCCGGCAGTGCCGGACAACGGAAGTGGCTCTATGCTCAATGTGTCCCACTCAGCTGCCAGCGCCGTGAGTGCACCAAAATCCTGTCTTGCGACCTTTTGGGCGATCACCTGTGCGGCTTGGCCCCCAGTGGACAGAAATTTCTCTGCCAGCGCCTTATCCTGCGCTGGGTTCGGGTTGCGCGGATCAATGAATTTAAGAGGTCCTGCATTTATTACCGTGTGACGCGGCAAACCTCCGTCGACAACGCTTTCTTTTGCAGGCTCGATCGACTTGTCTTCCCAAGGCATGGAAACGTCAAAATCGAGGACGGGCTGCGGCGGGCGATGGCCGGGCTTGCCCGGTATATAGAACGGGTAACCGCGGAACTTTTCTGAAGGCATAGGAGCCAAAGCCGCGCTGGGCAGGGGCACGATGGCCGGTGTCTCGGTACCGTTCGCCACTTCGGCGTCAGGCAGATTCATGCTCTGAGGATCATTGTTCTTGCTGATTTTTTTGGAAGCGTCGAAATAACCGACTTTGCCATCGTTGAACGCATCGTGTGAACGCCACAGTTCCCACATGCCCTGTGCAAAATGTGGATAAAGATGGCAGTGGAAAATGGAATCTCCCGGTGTGTAGTTGCGGTTGCCTGTCCCACCAAATTCGATGTCGTAGCTGAACGTTGCGCCAGGTGAGATGGTCTGCGAGTCAAGGTAACTGGCGTTGGGATCTTTTGAATTGTTGGCCCATTGATGGGCATGGAGATGGAAGACATGGGTTTCCTTGGGGCCAGCATGAAGATTGCGAAAGCGGACATGGTCACCCAAATAAGAATGGTGCACGTTTGATGGATCATCGGGATACATGGCACCAGATGGTTTTCCATCTTTGTCATATTTCAGGACGAGTGCGGGATCACCATTGGCCCAGGAACTGAGGAAAAACTCTTCGCCACGGCATTCAGGACAGTTTTTGGCAACTCCGGTGTTCTTGCCCTGCTTGGGCGTTGACATGACAAGAGAACCCATGCTGCTTACGCCATAGTTGATGCCCATACCGTCTTTTATCAGATGAAGCGGATTGGTCTCGTCTTCAAGTTCGGCGAAAGCCTGCTGGGCATGAACTTCATCATGAAATATCACAGTGAATTCCCGGAAGGGATTATTGCAAAGTACTGTCCCATAGGCCTGATCGCTGCCGTCGAAGTTACAGTTGCGCGATCCTTTTGGAACAATAATGGCGTTGAGGTCAGAGTGGATGATGTTGTTCTGGCTGTCTAAAATCCGCAAAATCGGCTTATTTCTTTCGTCCTTGGCCTCGTAATCTATGTTGGAGTAGGGGTGATGACCGTTCGCGACTGGCTTTGCCGCGTGGTCATGCATTTCGTGATACGTAACCTGCGAACGATACCAGGTTGAGCCAGCGGGCTCGACGTTGACAGATGCGAAAAGCCCGAGACCGATCTGCCCGCCATCCCCTTCACCGCCGACGGGTGCTCCCATCGAATAGGCGAAGTAAGCGCCTTCCTTTGCGGCGAACCATCGTGTCACAACGGTTTGGCCAGGCATTGCTAGCGAGCCGTGCGCGAATTTCGCTCGGTCTGCTTCATCCTTGAAAACTGTGCCTTTTGAGGCAAAGCCGACATTGGAACCATCGCCACCGCAAGCCGCTAGAGGCGGGCACTGATCTCTTAGAATTGGAACGAGGTTAAGACCGGTTATGTGGAGCGATGACGCGCGCGTGCGCGGGCGATCAACACTTACTTTCTCAATCTTGCGGACCTGGTTTTTTGATTTTGAACCTATGGCTTCTTCAACATGCGATGGCATCCTGCCACCGTTTTCAAGTGGGATGCCACCTTCTTCCGAAACTTCAGGGGAGAGCCAGTTTGTAAACGAGACTTCAAGACAATCCTCTTTATTCACCCTGAGAACGAGTGGCCGTGGACGCTTGGTTTCCCTCAATCTCGCATTGCCTGGACCAATAGGCTTTGCATCGTCAAGCGGAACCAGATCGCCGCGCAAAGCGTAAAGCATACCAGCCGGCACAAATGCCGAAAACCGATTGAGTACATAGGCCTGTTCAATCGCGACAACGTCAGCCTTCACAGTGTTGGCTTTGTTGCAAAGAGATTGTGAATCGGCCGCCGTTGCAGCGGCTGCATCGACAGCAGTCGCACACATTACAAGCAACAAAGCAACGAGACTGCGAACCAAAAATTCTACGGGTTGAATGAATCCAAAACGCAATCGCGCGCCGAAACGTGACAGACTTTTCTTATACTGTTGCACATCGGCACTCCATCACAGAGCGCCCCCTTGTAAAAAGTTTGAATACCTAATCCCTTAGGTTGTCAAGTCGAATTTGGCCAAGTGTTACGCTGCCTCATTCATTTGGATGAGAAGTTTTGCAATAAACTATTCAAAAATTCCATTCGGAGTGCGCGCCGCACGGTCAATTGAAAGATTTTCAGATTCATTTTGTCTGATAAGAATCATTTAAAATGAGAAGTGTTGTTGCCAATGCGAACAATCATTTGCGAATAGACCAATCAACCTGTTCTAATCTCGTGAACTCGACCGCTTTGAATTTGCTTGAGGCTTTCGCTTCTCGATCACTTCTGTATAGTCAGAGTCTATTGATGATTTCGGCGAGATTGTCTTCGCAACTGTAACTGACACAACTTCCCGATGACACAATGCCGGGCTTTGAAAATCGCGTGGCATATTTGATCGTGAATTATTCATGCGTGAAGCGACCCTGTTTCGGATGGAGCAAGGTGTTCAATTCGCGGCACAAGCATTGAAGCGAGTTGAATTAAGTTTGAGTAGAAAAAATCTTGACCCTTTGACTCGAAACTTTCTGGCCGTCCCAAAAAGCAAAAAATACCGCTGTAAAATTGATGCGAGGAGGGACAAGTCCGTTCCAATCTCATCTTTGGCATTCAAGCTGAAACCACGTTAGCTCTTGCCCGCACTTCAGGCTGGCTCGCCATGCAGCGTCAGTGGTGCACCGCTGAAGATTGTCGGTGGCAATGAACCGCCCCGGGATTGCCGGAGGCTCCAATTCTTGAGAAGAAGGAGCCATCATGAACAATACAACAACCCCAAAGAAACGTCCGAACTATGCGCCTGAGGTCCGCCAACGTGCGGTTCGCATGGTGCTGGATCACCAATGTGATTACCCGTCGCGCTGGGCGACGATAGATTCCGTTGCCAAAAAGATCGGTTGTGCACCGCAGTCGCTTCACGAATGGGTGAGGAAGACCGAGGTGGACAGTGGCAAACGCGCTGGTGTTCCGAGCGACATGGCCGAGAAGATGAAGGCCTTGGAACGCGAGAACCGAGAACTGCGCCAGGCCAATGAGATCCTGCGCAAAGCGTCAGCTTATTTTGCCCAGGCGGAGCTCGACCGCCCGTTCAAGAGATGATCAGCTTCATTGATGATCATCGTGGAGACCATGGGGTCGAGCCGATCTGCAAGGTACTGCCGATCGCCCCTTCCACCTATCACGATCATGTGGCCAAGCGTGCTGATCCGGAAAAACTTTCGGTTCGGGCAAGGCGCGACATGGCTTTGAAGCCTGAGATCACACGTGTCTTCGAGGACAACTTTGCGGTCTATGGGGTTCGCAAAGTCTGGCGACAATTGAAGCGCGATAACCTTGATGTGGCCCGCTGTACAGTCGAGAGGCTTATGAAAGAGATGGGATTACGGGGCGTTATTCGCGGCAAGCCGATACGCACCACCTTCAGTGATAAAGCAGCAGCTTGCCCGCTTGATCACGTCAATCGTCAGTTCCATGCGCCAGCCCCCAACAGGCTGTGGGTGTCGGACTTCACCTATGTCTCGACTTGGGGAGGGATGATCTATGTCGCCTTCGTCATCGATGTTTATGCCCGCTACATCGTGGGCTGGCGGGTGAGCAGAACCGCCCATGCCGGCTTTGTGCTGGATGCCCTGGAACAGGCCATTCATGACCGAAGGCCCATGAACAAAGGGGGCCTCATTCATCACTCTGACCGCGGTAGCCAATACCTCTCCATCAAATACACTGAACGATTGGCAGAAGCGGGGATCGAACCTTCGGTTGGCAGCGTTGGTGACAGTTATGACAACGCGTTAGCCGAAACCATCAACGGCCTCTACAAAGCCGAAGTGATCCACAGAAGAGGGCCTTGGCGCTCGTTCGAAGCTGTTGAGTTTGCAACACTGGAATGGGTGGATTGGTTCAACAACAGACGCCTGCTGGAACCCATCGGCAATATCCCGCCTGCCGAGGCCGAAGAAAACTACTACGCAGCAACCGCAGCCATGGACAACGTCCCCATGGCCGCATAACTTAAACCAACAAGCCTCCGGCAATCCCGGGGCGGTTCACAATGATTGTCATCTTTATCTAATCAATTCACGATTTCTTGTTGAACCAATCACTACAAAATTGCTCTGAAATTTGGTTGGTGGTGGCGTAATCGGTAGCATATCACACGTCTCATGATGGACGTGGCAGACAATCCCTAGAAAGCAACAAATTTGAAGTCCTCGTGCGCGTATGATGTGTGCTGGGGAATTTCAACGCATTGCTCTCTAATGTAACGAACAGACTTTATCGCAATTGATACCAATTGGGAGACGACTACCGGGGTGATGGCATGATTGGTCATTCCCCTTGGTCTCTGGACTCGCCAACATGTTTCCCTCACTTCATTTTGCGCCGCAAATTGTTGCAGGGTCGAGCAGCCTGATTTGAACTGACCAAGCTAAGTGATTGATAATGTTAAGGAGAGATTTTGCTGGGGTTTTTCCTTCGTACTGGTTGCGGGAGCACGCAACCATCAGGACTTGCGGACGCAAAAAAGCCGCCCGGTGGGGGCGGCTGATGTGCGCGATATCGTATCGCAATTTGAGATGGTTGCGGGGGTGTCAACAAGCATTCAAACGGGACTCCTGTCATCGCGGCCCGAAGCGAGAAGCAAAGAAGGCTATGGTGCGATGGTCCAGACAGCCAGGGGAATCGGGTGAAGGCGGTTATGCGGCGATGAGGCTGACGAGGAATTCGTCGTCCCAGGCTGCGGTTTTGCGGCGGAGGCGGATTGAGTTTTTTCCCGGGGCCTTTCTGTAAAGATTATGTGCGATGTGCCGGAGTGTTGTGAAGTTGGCTGGCGCATGCTCGGTTCTGATGCGGCATTCATCATCGCGGAATGTCATGTCCATGACCCAGTGAAGTGCGTTCTCGATGGCCCAATGGTCGCGGATCATCGGGCCTGAGAGCCTGGCTTCGAGACCCAGCGAGGTGATGTAGAGACGGGTCTCACGTTCGGTTCTGGCTCCGGTCTGGCGCTGGCTTGTCACCATGAGAAGGCCTTTGAGGCCGGGCCATTTGTGCCGCGCCTGCAGCCAGGCGACATCGTGGATGGCGGTGTAGGCCCTTGTTTCGATGCGGCCATGATCGGCATCCACGGTTTCATGCGTGGTAATGGCGGTATCAGCAAAACCCTTGGCTTTCTGCTCATTGATGAACTCTTTCACGTCCTCGCACAGAGCTCCCTGGTTGCCCTTGAGGGCCAGAATGTAATCGGCCTTCTTGGCGATGATCTTTGCAGCAATGTCGCGCTGGCAGCCCATCGCATCGATGGTGATGACGGCCCCTTCGATCGCCATCATGTCGAGCAGTGCGGGGATGGCGGCAATCTCGTTCGACTTCTCATCGACCTTCATCTGCGCCAATACCAGACGCTGGCGTGCGGCAAAGGCCGAGACCATGTGGATCGCCTCCTTTGAGGCCTTGCGGCTCGCCGTGCCGCGCATGGTCTTGCCATCGATTGCGATCACCTCAACCGGGGTTTTGGTCAGGGCCGCCACCCAATCGACAAAGCAGCGCTGGAACGCCTGTGCATCCAGCGTGGCGAAGATATCGCCAAGCCGGTCATGCGGCGGGGTGCCATCGGCAAAAGGCAGAAACCGCCGCAGCAGCGCCAGCTTCTTCTCGCCAAACCGGGCCATGTCGGTGAAGCTTTCGGCATTGGCCAGCACCGCAAGCAGCGCCAGCAACAGAACCTCGTTCAGGGGGTAAATCACTTTTCCGGCCTGACGCGGGTCAGGCAAGTCCTTGAAATAATCCAGAAACACCGTCGCTTCGCCAAGCGACCCAAAACCCGATAAACCTTTCGACATCGTTGCTCTCCATGATCCGAATCAATGGACTGCAACAGATTCAGCAATTCAGCCGCTTGTCACCAACTTCTTCACCCGATTGCCCTGTCCAGACAGCCCTTGATCGTTGTCAATTCGCTTTGAACCGTGTACGGAGGACAGAAACGCGCGTCAAGGGTCAGCAGCATGGACCAGAAAAGGGAAGCGTCCCCTAATTTTATGGCTCCAATCAAACTGATAAGCCTCGCCCGGCGCAAAGCTCAGCGGCACAAAGGCATGGACCGGAACGCGGGCGCGCTCGTCGCGCCAGGTCTTCACAAAGCGGTGCACGCTGTCATGCGCCCCATCGTATCCTTGTCCTCTGAGTTCCTCGAACAGGCGCTGCGTCGAGCGCCGCTCACGACGGGGAAGTTTGGCTTCCGCCTCCAAAATCCCGGTCAATACGTCGATCCAAATCCCCAGCTTCGGCGCAGGCTGTGACCTTCGTTCGTATTTGAACTCTGTCTCCTGGCTGCGGATCACCTTGCGCACCGTCGTGCGCGACACAGACAACAGCCGCACAATCTCCTTGATCGGAAGATGCCGCTCAAAATACGCCCGCCTGATCTGCCCAATCACATCCACGCCAATCATCCCTAGTGCCCTTCCCGGCCACCAAGTGCCAAAAAGGCACTGCTACACGATAAGTGAAGGGGTCAGATTTGGAAGCGAAGCTAACCCCTCACGGGGCTAATATTGCACGCGATTTTACATTCAAGGCGTCAAAGGCGGCCAAGCGACGTCAATCCAGTCATGTGATCCGTGTACGGAGGATGGAAACCAAGGTCAAGGGTCAAGAGCGCATGGGCATGTCAAAAAAAGGGAAGCGTCCCCTTTGATTCCCGGCTGCGGATTTTGTCAGGGCGCTAGCGGCGGGCAAGTCGTGCAAATCCTCTCATATCATCCGTGTACGGAGGACAGCAATGCGGGTCAAGAGTCACCGAGGCATCAGGATGCGTCTAGAACTGGGAAGCAATTGTCATTTGATGTGGAGGTCAAACAGGCACTTGCAACAACCCAGCGCTGAGAAATCTTTGCCGGATCGTTGGCCGGATATCATCCGGCACCAACCAAACGTGGATTTTTGATGAAATCTCGATAAGTTGGCCGTGAGCCCCCGATTTAATCCAACCGGCCAAGGTCTGCCCCGCCAGAGTCTCTTTCTGCAAGTGGGCAGGTGATAGAACGTTGAGCTCATAGATGTCGTGCAATCCGCCTGACAGATGAGCGCGGGTTCCGAATTCAGACAGCATCTCGCCCATCGCATGGGCACGCTTCCGGGTTTCCCAAGACACATCAGAAGAGCCCGTTCCTGCACTAAAGGTGCCGACATAGAAGGTCGGCTTGACATGCGAGAATCCGTAAACGGGCGTGAAATATCTCGAGATCAGACGGACTTGATCGAGAACTTGCGGAACTGACCACAAATTCGCGTCCATTTGGGCGTCGTAAATTCGACGCTTCGCGTACATGGAGAATCCCAGTCCAAAGCGGAGGTTGAAATAATCACGCTCAATCGGCGCACAAATTGAATTGTATTTGTAATCATCGAATCTGGAACACGCCTTGAGCAAATCGGTCGTTGGATAAATCCGGGAGCGCCGCGACTTTCCGTTGTGCAAACCAAATGAGATTGATGTCGGCCTCATCTCAAAATTTTCGATCAGTTTGACGAGTAGTTCAGGATGTTTGCAAATGTCAAAATCGGCGTTCCAATCATAAAGCGCCAGTCCCCGGGCCGGCCGGTCGGGATCATTGCTATCCATAGCAAGTTGGGCGTCATACATTCAAATGCACTTCTGAAATTGGCTCTGTGTTTCGCCCAAATCACATTGCAAAGGCTTTATTGCCCTTGCAACCAGTCTAGCAGATTTGTCGGCCTAGAGGAAGTTGCAGGCGCAGAGCTCGATGATCCTGAGGAACTGCCTCTTGACATTTCGCGGTCCAATTCAGTTCGCACATTTCTGCCTGACGCTCTTACCGCCGCTGCCATTTCATTGAGCTTGGCTCGTTGGTCGCGTTCATTTTGACTGGGCGAAGCAACTTCACCGAGAATGATGTCGCCATTCCTTAGCACTACCGCAACGTCCGGAAACTTGCTCAATGTCACGCCGGGTGCGATCGTGCGCAAGTTCGAGTGGTAATAGATGCGGTCAACATTTCGTGCTCCTTCACTTCGAACGATGTCGCGCGCAAGATTTTCCGACCGTGCAGCATGTTCGGAACCATTGAGACCAGGACCTTTTGTGTCCTGCTGGTTGCCGTGTTGTGGGATATTACTGAATCGCCGATTTTCGAGCGCTTCACCAAATGCTTTTACCCCGGGAAACCAGTAGCCTTCCCCGGTGTAGCGACTCGTCAGAGATTCCACTTCTGCTGCGTTTGGAAAATCAGATTCTGACATGTATGTCAGTTCGCCAAACCCGCCGTTCGTTGGAGGTGCCATTAGCCGACCTCCAAAGGTATTGAATTCCATGTATTCTGGCAACTCTATAAACCTTAACGGCACGCGATGCCCATTGGGATCGCTCCCATTCACCGGATCATTTCCGGCATAGGCATAGCGGTTGATATCCACGCCCGGCAGCATGGGGTCCCAGGTGTCGGGGGTGAGGAAGCGCGACAGCATGGGGTCGTAGTAGCGGGCGTGCAGGTAACTCAGCTGCAGCTCGGCCTCGCCGTCGTAGCGCTCGTTGATCCAGGCACGTGAGGTTATGGGGATGGCGGTGGGCTTGCCGAAGGCATGGGTGTTCTGCGCCAAAGCCTCACCGCCTGAATGCGGCACGATGAGCCGGTTCGAGCCGAGGTGGTCCTTGATCAGATAGCGCGTGGCAAGGGCACCCGCACCGGTGCTGTCGACGATCACATCCGGATGCAGATAGGCGGTGAACTTGCCGCCGCCGGTTGCTGTTGGCGCCCATTCCGCATCATTGCCGAGATAGAAGGTGGTGCCGTTGGCGGCGCTGGTCTTCGAGCTGCGCCCGCCATCGGGGCCATAGGCGAAGGTCGTGGTATTGCCATTGGCCGTGACCGCGAGCGGCCGGTTTTCAAGGTCGTAGATGATGCTGCGCGGCGGCACGGCTCCCGCACCATCGGAATCATAGGTCCGCATGTTGCCATTGTTGTCGGTGGTGACAGCAACCCCGCAGATCGACTTCGGCGCATGAGCGGGCCGCAGGCCGGTATAGGTCATGGCATTGGCGCACAGCAGGCTGTTGGCCAACATGTTGTCGGCTGCGTCATAAACGAAGTTGGGCGGATAGCTGCTGCTGTTGGCGAAGACCACCGGATCAAAGTCAACGCCCACGCCAACCTTGGCCTTCACCAGGCGGCCCTGGGCATCATAGGCATAGGCCCAGGAGCGCGAGGCGTCATAGGCGTTTGAAGCGTTATAAGACCTCAGCTTGACGATGCGGCCCGCCGCATCGCGGTTGTAGTGGAAGTTCATGTTGGGGCTGATGCTCACACTGCGAGCCTGGGTGAGGGTGCCGCGGGCGTCGGAATAGACATAGGCCGACTTGTCGCCATTGCCGTAAGTCACCTCGGTGGCCTGGCCGCGCGGGTTATAGTCGATGCTGGTGATATATTGCGACGGGTTGGCGGCGGTGGCGGCAAGGCCATTGCCCAGCGTGGCAAGACGCCCGGCACTGTCATAACCATAAGTGGCATGGGCCAGTGCCAGTGCAGGTGCTGCCGGATTGACGATCTTGCGCGATTTGACCTGGCCCGAGGGGAAGTAGGTCAAGGCAATGACACGCTGCTCCGTGCCGTTGAGATTGTTGTGGGTCTGGCTCAGAACCCGGCCCGCCTGATTGTAAACGAAGTCTTGCATGACATTGACAGCGGGCACAGACACGCTGCCAAAAGTCGCGCTCGTCTGCTGCTGGGCCACCACGCGGCGTGCCGATGTGAGACGCCCCAGCTGGCCTGCACCTGCATCATAGGTGTAGAAGGTCTTCTCATCGGGCATGCCAAAAGCCGGGTCAGATGAAGGTGTGTCAACTGTTTTGGCCACAAGTTTCGAAGTCACCCGGCCCAGGAGATCGTAGTTCAGCCGCGTCTCGACCTTGCGGTTGTCGGTCTGCTTCACCAGCCTTGAGGCTGAATCATATTCATATTTCCACAGGCCCAGATCCGGATCAATGACCTGGGTGCGACGCCCAGCTGTGTCGTAGCCAAATGACCAGTCATTTCCGAGGGGATCGACCATGTAGTAAACCCGGTCCAACACATCGCGGGAATACCGAGTCCGGTTCCCCGACGCGCCATTCCATGCGGTGTGACGTTGATACAGCTGGCCTTTCCGGTCATAATCTAGCTTCACACGACGCAAGGTTTCATCGGTTTCAACGACTGAGGTGAAGATCTTGGCATTACCTTCTACCTGCGTATAATCATATTGCCGGAACGCACCGTCCGGCTGAGTGATCTTGGTGACGCGGTCGCGATCATCATAGGCGTAGTTGGTGTAACCTGCGGGCGTGGCACCAACGAGATAGGGTGTGCTGATCTTTTGCAGCGTGCCGCGCGGATTGTAGGTGCGCCATACAACCGTTTTGGCAGTCTCGCCGGTCGGTGGCTCGGAATAGGTGGCATAGCTGCGCCCCAGACCATCGAGGAAGGATTTGCTGTCAGCATAGCCGCCCGGAGTGAGCTGGCTGACCGTGATGCTGTTTGGGAAAGTCTGGTCCTGGTAGGCCGTGATGGTGGAATCGCGGGTCACGCCGTCACCCGGTCGAGTCTGCTGCACTTCGCGGCAAAAGCCGTCATAGTAGTGCATGACAAGTTCGCCGTTATAGCCGGTTTCCGAGGCAGGAACGCCGCAGACGGGGTCCCAGGTCTTGTATGAGGTGAAGGCTTCAGTGCCGGATTTGCTAACAGTCAGAGAAGCAGGAAACATCTTTTCACCGTCATAAGTGATCACCGTCCTGCCACCGAGGCGATCTTCGATAGTCTTGACGTTGCCATAGCCGTCATAGGTGCGGGTGGTTTCGATGTAGCCGCTGCGATCCGGCTCGGTGTGGCGGATCTCGCGCAGCGGATCGCAATTCTTGGGATCGGTCGTACCACTGACTAGCTCGAATGTCCTGCTGAGGCTTGAGAGAAAGGCAGAGCCTGTGGGATTTGCAGGAGTTGGGGGATTGCCATATTCCACGACACCTTGAAAGACTTTGGCATAGGACACGCAGTTATGCATGAAAGCGGTCTCGTTGCGGTCATAAGTGTAGTTGGTGGTCGTTTCGTCGTTGCCCAGGGGCACCGGAATGCCATCGACGGTGTTGGTGAAGTAACCGTGATCGATCTCACGGTAAACGGTGCCATAGGAATATAAATCGCGCGTGATACCCTGAAGGCTGGTCTGGGCATTGGGAGCCGCGCCGCGATATTCGCGTTCAAATGCAGAGGTCTGGAGGCATGTGAGGGGAACAGCAGTATCAGCCTTGTAGCCATAACTGGTGCCGCTCATGTAGCTGCCGGTGGAAGCGATGTGGCGAACTTCGTCGATGCGGCCCTGGCAGGCTGGAGTTTGTTGCAACCAGGTCGCGACGTAGGGGCGCGCCGTTTCACCGATGTTGGCGGGAAGTTTCGCCGTGACTTTGCGGAAGCCAAGGAACTGACGCTCGGCATTGTCCCACAATCCGCCTTCATAGGTATAATCCGTGGTACTTGCGGTCGTGCGCTTGTTATCGACAGTAATGCTCTTCACCACATGCATGATGAAGGGGAGCCTGGTATCGATCGTTTCGGTGGAGGGCACATAGGCGACGGTGATTTCGGCGCCGGCTGGCTCAATGATGCCGGTCATCAGATCGGGGATAGGGCCTTCGTTCCTCTGCAAATTGTGACCGGTGGTGCCGTCATATATGTCGGTCAGGCTGTCACCGGTCCAGTCAAACAGAAAACCCTTGGAGAATGTGCCGGCATGCGAAGTGCGGGGCGTTAATATGTCGGTCATCTTGTAACCGTTCCCATCACTCAAAAAAACTCCATAGCCAGTCTTGTCAGAGTGGATGTCCGAAGAATTGGTAATATTGAATCCGTAGAGCAAGAAGTCGGCCCGTCCATCGTTGTTGGCGTTAACAACGATGAACTCATCGTTGAAATTGGAAGGGAAATTGTCGACGCCGGGGAGCGTGAATGAGGGCGCCGTAAGATCGAGGGAAGTTCCCAGCGAGTAGAGAGGCCGCACAACATAGCTTGTTCCGCTTCTCACGGCGTAAAAAAGATCGGTCAAGCCATCACCATTGATGTCGCCTTGCTCAAATTCCGAATCTGAATTGTCGACGTTGGCTAATGTCTGTTCGGACTGGATGTCAAATCCGTTGCCCGTCGAGATAAAGAGCCGTGACTTCCAGGTTCCATTGTCGTTATAATGTTCCAAAAGATCGGCCCTGCCGTCGCCATTGTAATCGCCGTCAAGATATTCGCGATCTTTGAAAGACGGTACGTTCCATGACCTCTGCTCGAAGGCGGTGTTGGCTGCATTCAAGGTGACGATCTTGTCGAGGTTCGTGAGAAAATCGGCTTTGCCATCGCCATTGAAGTCTCCGATGTGTTCGATTTCGTCGCTCGAACTGCCGAGAGTGAAGGAAGGTATCACCGTTGTCCCGCCGGGATTAAAAAAAGACACTGAGTTAGCGCCCCCAGTTCTCGTTTCCGAAATGCCTTCATCGTCACCATCTCCATCGACGTCTGCGCTGAAGTACCTGATTGATGGCGTTGAGCCGCAGGAAGTGCTTGAACTTGTTGTTGGGTTTACAGTCGTCATGTTCATCGTTCCGGTAGCCAAGACATAAGCCGATTTGACTACGCATGTAGGAGTTTCATTTTTTGACGACTCTTCTGACGGCGGAGCATGGATGTCTGGCCTAAATCCATCCCCGTTAAAATCTCCAAACACTTTCACCGGCCCACCGGGCAATGATTCGTAGGCAGGCCAACTTTGAAGATCATAGTTCGGCCGCACTGTCTGCGCACCGGATGATGTCGAATACGTTTTCGTGCTGAGGTCGGAATAGGTAAACTCCGTCTTTGGCATTGACGCCGGAGACTTGTCGGGACGGCCGAATTCCTGGATGTTTTTGAGACGGGAGTGACCAGTGGAAGGGCTTTCCTCATAGAAGAGGACATAGCTGCGTAGAATGTTCTCAGGATTTGTGCCCGCCTGATAGACGGTGATCTTGTTGATGCGCTGCGAGGCGGTAGCCAATCCTTTTCCGGTGGCATAGGTGATTTGTTCTCTTGCCGGACGCGGCTCCGCCGAAAAAATGATTGAAGCGAATACAGAGGTGGAACCAGCGTTATAATAGGCGATGCGCAATATCCTGCAGTGTCCCGCAGTGCTGCATGACCAAGAATAGTCAATGCGGTTGCCGCGCAAGTCGGTTACGGAGTCCAAAGCCCAGCGGTAGGTGTCGTTGAAGTTGGTGCCGCCATTCACTGGCACGTAGGTTGACTTGGTGCCATCCATGTCCGTGACCACCCAGTCAGTGGCTGTACGCCTGATGCGTTTGAAATTTTCGTAGCGCGCACCATAAGCCCAGGTCGAGGTTGTGCCAGAACAGGATGGGCCAGTGGTAATGCCCGCTGCCGGACAGGGGAACAGTTCAACGCCGTCCAACATGAAATTGTCATCATTTGAATAGGCTGGAATGCCTCGTCCACCTGTGTTGCGGCGGCGTGCGAAGTCGGTGCCGCTGGCCGTATAAGGACCCGACACGCGCTCAATGTAAGAAGCGCCGCCGATCGACCAGCCAAGCCCGAGATTTCCGTTGGGGGCAGTGATCGATTTGAGTCCGGCAGAGGAATTGTAGTTAAGCGAGATGCCAGGCTCGAGGCCACGGAAGGCAGGGACCTTGATTTCATAAATGCGCGCAAAGGCACCGTTCCATGGCAGGAATTCCGGATTCGATGTCTTCGGCAATTTGGATGTGGAAGGGGCCGCTGGCGGAGCGCCGTTGTCAGTCTCTTGCGCCCAGGACAATGTTGTAATGGCCAATGCAATTGCAAAAAATGTGATTACTCCACGCGCAAGTGTAATCATCGCCGTCCCCCGTAATTGACTGCCGCAACCC
Source organism: uncultured Alphaproteobacteria bacterium (assembly GCA_963819615.1). Taxonomy (GTDB): domain Bacteria; phylum Pseudomonadota; class Alphaproteobacteria; order Rhizobiales; family Aestuariivirgaceae; genus Aestuariivirga. The sequence goes on along the minus strand of CAWFWW010000004.1, from coordinate 816,593 downwards.
CAGATTTCTAAAGTTATCGATTCGTTAAAACTAACTAGAGGTTGAGTGGAGGAATATATTTATGTTGCATTGTTGAGTATTTCGTGCATTTTTCGAACAACGGAGGGCGATTTATGAATTTTTCTTCTGTAGCTGCTTGGGCTGTCGCGGCGGTTGTGCTGGTCTGTGGCCAAGCCGGTGCAAAATCAATTCGCGTTGAGAATGACGCAAGCCAAAGTGTGGCCTCCGTGTCCTTCGAGGTCAAGGACAAGAAGAAGCAGAAGCGCAACGGCAAGGCCAAGAAGGAAGCGAGGCTTGACCTTCCCGCTTTGCCTGAAGAACAGAAAAAGCTCGACAAGGAAAACCGCATGCGCGCCAAGAAGGCTGTGGAGGTCGATGTCTCCGACGAGCCAGACATTGGCGAATGCTTTGCTGATGTTTCTTTCACCATGGGCAACGGGCAAGTGCTTGCCTATCGCGACATGGATCTGTGTGGTCTCGACGCCATCGTGATCGAAGATATGCCTGATCCCGAGCCGTTGCCAGTTGTTACTGAGGCACCTGTAACGGGACTCGTTCCCACACCACAAGCGGCAGCGCCCTAACAGGCTTTTAAAAACTCGTCGCTTTTGGTTTTGTGATGTGATTCAGTGCGAGCTCCAAGATTTCGTGAACACGTTTACAGCCCTGCAACTCGGCCATGATGCCATAGTGGACCGCTGCGGGATTGCCGGAGGCCTGTTGATTTAAGTTATGCTGCCATGGGTAAGTTGTCCATGGCGGCGTAGTAGTTTTCCTCGGCTTCGGCTGGCGGGATATTTCCGATAGGCTCCAGCAGACCCCTGTTGTTGAACCAATCAACCCATTCTAATGTTGCAAACTCTACAATTTCGAATGAGCGCCAAGGCCCGCGCCTGTGGATCACTTCAGCTTTGTAGAGGCCGTTGATGGTTTCGGCGAGAGCGTTGTCATAAATATCACCAACACTGCCGACAGAAGGCTCAATGCCCGCTTCTGCCAAGCGTTCGGTGTATTTGATCGAGAGGTATTGGCTGCCGCGGTCTGAGTGATGAATGACGTCACCTTTGCTGATTGGCTTTCGGTCTTGAATAGCCTGCTCAAGCGCATCCAGCACAAAGCCGGCTTGGGCGCTTCGGCTGACCCGCCAGCCCACGATGTAACGCGCATAATCGTCAATGACGAAAGCGACATAGATCATTCCTACCCAGGTCGAGACATAAGTGAAGTCCGACACCCACAGCCTGTTGGGCGCAGGTGCATGGAACTGGCGGTTGACGTGATCCAGCGGGCAAGCTGCTGCTTTATCACTGGAAGTGGTGCGTATCGGCTTGCCGCGGATTACGCCCTGTATTCCCATTTCTTTCATCAGCCTCTCCACTGTGCAGCGGGCCACGTCATGCTCTTCGCGCTTGAGCTGCCACCAGACCTTGCGATACCCATAGACCTCGAGGTTCTCTTCGAAGACGCGTGTGATCTCAGGCTTCAAGGCCAAATCTCGCCGACAACCTTGATGGATCACGCCGCTTATCCACATGGTCATGACATGTGGAAGGGGCGATCGGCAGAACCTTGCAGATCGGCTCGACCCCGTGGTCTCAACGATGATCATCGATGAAGCTGATCATCTCTTGAATGGGCGGTCGAGCTCCGTCCCCTTGCCCGTCAGCGATTTGCTTGCAAACCGCGAGAGGGGGCAAAATACGCTGAAGCCTTCTTCAGGATTTCGTTGGCCTGGCGCAGCTCCCGGTTCTCACGTTCCAGGGCCTTCATTTTCCCGGCCATGTCCGTGGTCACACCAGCACGCTGGCCGCTGTCCACCTCGGTCTTTCTCACCAATGAGATCGCGTGCCTTGCCCCAGTCATCAGGTCCAGCAGCAGCAATGGAAAAGCTCGAATGGCGTGCAAGAACTGTAATGATCCTAAACCGCGCCACGCCATTGATGATTTCTTCGGCAAAGCCGTCGATGAGCGGCGACTGCGTTTCGTCTCCAGTCTCATTCCTGAATTTGAGGACGGCCAGAATTGGCTGGGCTTTTTCTGAAAGATACGGCCTCGTATCAGGCGCCAGCATATAGCCCCGGCGCGAAACGGTGCGGATGACTTTCTGGGATTCGTCACCGAGAACTTTCCGGACCTCGCGGAATGATTGAGTGAACGAGTCCCCGGTTACAAAAATGCCGGGCCAGACAGTGTCCATCAATTCTGATTTTGGCACGACCCGACCTGAATTCATCGCCAGATGCGTGAGCAGGGCTTGAGCTTTTGGTCTTTGCGGGGCTGGCTCATCATCGCGCGGCAACACGCCCTTTGCCAGATCGAGCGTGAAACCCGCAAAGCGATACACTTGCTTGTGCCGCACCTGGACCATTGTTCAACATCCGGCAATTCAGCAGTGTTGATAGCAAGAAGCCAGTTGTTAAACTCCGGTACTGAAAACGCGTCAATGACTGACAGAAAATCTCAGCAACAGTCATGCATTCAGTTCACATGAAACATTGGTGTTGGCGTTCAGCAATGTGTGTCGGTGATTGCGGCCGAAAGTATCCCAATTCGCGCGTTGACCACTTTCCCTACTCGTATTGCAATTCTCCGGAATTGTTCGGGTGTATGAAGTAGCGTCACACGAAGTTTTGCTCGCAGATATATGGTCGACGATGCTATTATGTGCAGCGTGATTTAACGCAATTATCGGCAGGTTTGCGCGAGAGCGCTTATTCCAAACTGAATTGCCACTTGAAAGCAAAATCACCCTTCCGATGCGACAAGCGAATTGCAGTGCCTGCGAAGCAAACTAACTCAATCCAGGCCACTGCGGATGCAGCGGGCAACGAGTGAGGTTCGCTTGGTGATGGCCAGTTTGTGAAACACGCGGCGCAGGTGTTCGCGGACTGTATTTTCGGAAATTCCCAACTCTCTCGCGATGGCTTTGTCGCACATGCCATGGGCGATCAGTTTGGTGATCTGGAGTTCGCGGGCAGTCAGCGTGTCAAGATTTTGATGTGGGCCTAGTTCGGCGAATTCATAGACGTCAAAAATGTCCTTGCCGATGTTCAGAACGCCGACCGCTGATTTGCTGGCTTCAACGGTATGGGCAAAATCAATGTTTTGATGGGGAGCAACGCGATACTTCTTGCCATGAATCGTGAGCCCAAAGCTTGCTTCTTCGACGCTGTGTTCGAGGGTGCACTCGCGAAACTGCAATGCCGTCAGTTGCATTGCCTACCTCCCCAGAAAGTATGTCCCCTCCTTGCTGTGGAATGTGTCATTGTGCACTTCAAGCCTCTGCAACGTCAATCAAAAATTTTATTCTATTAGTAAAAATTCCTTAGAATTGCATTCAATTTAGATGAGTCTTTGAAGGTCATTTGAGGAACGGTTCGCTCTCACAGATGCGGTTTGACTGACAATCAGCGGCGTTACACGAATGCCACGATTAATCATGCCAGCAGGCGCCATGGGTACACCGGGCCGACATCCCCATGGTCCCCTGGCATGTGGCGTTGGTCCGGCGACATGTATGCCGATGACTGTTGCGGGACCAGATTGCTGCAATCGACTCCAGATTGCGCTCCCTGAATGCCCGGGACACGTGTCGATGCTGTAAAAGAGAGAACGCTGTGTGTGGCGGTCCAAGCGTTCGGCGTGTTCCCACATGGTGCCATGCGGTTTGTCACCGGGATATCCGGCGATGTGAAGGAGGCGCTGGGCACGCACCTGTTGAAGTTCAATGTCGCTCAGAGCCCGCAGGGCCAGTGGCCGCACGGCGGGCGGCACGGGGCGATCAAGAACGAGAATTCCGTAATCGGATTCCCGATCCATGTGGGAGACGAAGCGGCGTGGGACGTACCAACGTGTACCGATAAATGCGCCGAAAGGCGGGTTGGGTCCATTACGGCCGGGTGTCACGCGAATGCGTGCAGGCGTGGCGCTATGACGGAGTCTTGCTCGGATTGCGCTGTGCAGGCAGTGACCCGCAGTGATGACGATATTCGGCGCAACGAGAAAACCGCTGCAGCCTGAAAAGCGGCCATTGCCGAAGTCCCGTTCGACATGGCAGACGGCAGAATAGGGCGATGCCCTTGAATTGAGCACGCGCGTGCGGCCATCGGTGGGGCCGATGACGGCATAGTCGCTATTGTCGGCTGTGCGGTCCAGCCAGAGGTTTGGGGTTTCGAAGTCAAGCATGGGAAGCCTCCGTAGGAGGGGGATCGCTTTCTCGCAAAACCGGTGTTGAGTTGAATAACTTTGCCGAGATTTCTTCAAGCAGTTGGCTTGCGTCTTTGCGCGTGCGCAAGAAGGTGGAAAAATCCTCAAGCAGTTTTGACTCTTTGCAGCTTAGGCCTTGTAAGGGAGATTTTGGTTTTTCCTCCTCTAAATTTACGATCTTTATGTCGGTCTTGTTTCGGCGTTGTTCCAGCTTTGCAAGATGATCGAACTCGGCATCGACCAATTTTTGAAGCTCGGTTGTCAAAACTGAACTGGTTGCTGCGTTCCTGGACATTGCGTGGCTCCTTCTAATCTTCAAAAGTTCGTGTGTGCTGAATTTGCGGCCAGAAGCGGTCACGTTCACGCCATTGCAGCCATATCTCGTACATGTGCCCGAGCCTGCCGCCTGGCCTGTTTCCACGAAACTGTGCTGCCTGCACTCTTATGTTGTTGCTACCCAAGTCATTGCGAATGACATTGAATATCTTGGGGTCGGCGGCGCGGTTGCCCGATGCATGCTGCCGGATTCTTTTGAAAATTGATTGAGACACGGTCATCCCGATTGATGGCCGGCTGACTGATGGATAAGTGATGCGATAAATGTTTACGCCCGGCGTCAGAAAAATGGGCGGCGCCATTCGTGCCAACAGGTCAGCCAAACCAACAGATTGGCTCCACCCGTTCCACTTGTTGAAGTAACTGCTTCTTGGTTCCGGTGGTGCCCCCCCCGAAGCAATCAAGCTTCCCTCTAGATTTTCGTTGGAAAGTGAGATGTTTTCAAATTCTTCTTCCGCCATGCGGTCAAGCAAGTTCAGGGACATGTGCGGACCTCCTTGTCTGAGTTGAACTGCGATCACGCCAGGTTGCTTCGCGCATGGCTATCGGCAGGTGTGCGCGCGGCGGTGCAGCAGCACGGATGGCGAGGATTTCGGCGATATTTGCACCTGGAGTGCGACGCAATGTGAAGCAGTTTGCCGGGCCAGTCAGCAGAGTTGTGATGCCGGGTCCGTGGCCGGCCACGCTGCTTTCGCCGTGGATAACGCAGCCAATACTGATGAAGCCCTTGGAGAACGACCGTCCGTAACGGTTATCCGCGTCAATGATCGCAACAAGGTCACCAAAGCGAAGGGTGCCTAAACTAGCATTTCTTATCGAGGCTCGGTCGAACATCTGGATATCATAGTCGCCGCGGGCAGTGTCGTTTTTTCCCAGTCCTGATCCCATGAGCGATGATGGAACGAGATGCGTTACGGGAACCGATAATTTGCGGTCCTCGGTCCGCAGCCCCCATTGTGCAATCAGTCTTGGCGCAGCATTCTGAACCGCAATTTGCGGATGTTCGAGCAGCCGCGTGCCTGCGCCGCAGGCATAAATTTGTATTCGGTCGCCATTCGCCATGCGGCGCATCTTGGCGATCGGGAAATCGACGAGTATCGTATCAATGCCGCCGTGTTTTCCAGTGACCAGGCCCTTGGCGCCCATCGCCGCGCCCGAGACGACTCGTGCCATGTTGCCGATGCAGGATAAAAGTTGAAGGGCCTGGTTGGGGCCGTCACGGTCACCCTTTACGGCACGGCTTTCGTTGCGAATGGACACGCCAGGCTCAATATGGTCGCCAGCAATTCCTACGCAAGCGTCTCCAACCCGGTGAGACAAAACAATGCCACCAGTTCCCGGTAATATGCGCGGGGTTCCATCTTGACCTATGCGGTAGGCGGTTGGTCCCGCGATCGGTGCTGCGATCGCACCGGAAACGGTGATCATTACGAGTTCGCGCTCGTTAATGGCGGGTCTTGCGGCCATGACTCAGCTTCTTTGTGAATTTGGTCCAAAAAATTCTTGCGCCGTGCCACGGCAAACACTCAGCTAGCGTCAATCTAAAACGCTCTGGCACATATTCTGCAGGGAATTCCGAGTTGGTCACCAGGCTTGCGCGCGGAGCCACGAGCCAGAGCGCTGCGACGTCAGCGCCTGAAAGTGTTGCAACTTCGAGGGCATGGCCATAGCGCTTGTGCGCGTCTTCCCTGAGCGGCGACTGATCGGTAACCATTTCGTGCTGGATGTTGACCGACTCGGCATCGCGGCAGAGGGCTGGCGGTTTTCCGTCTTCGCCGGCAATCGTGAAAATGACAGGGAGATCAGGTGCGAGGCTTGCGGCTATTGCCAGAGATTGGAGACCGCATGTGACCAATGGGGACCAGCCAAGATCGAGGCTGGGGTTGAGCGTGTGAATGAGCGTATCAAAACTCGCGACAAGGCCCGGTCGCGCTTGCGCCTGGCCGGGGCTTTCACTGGGGGTGTCGCCGATCCAGCAGAAGCGTCCCAGCGTCAAGCCGTTGGCGTAGGCTGTGCGCCACATGTCGAGCCCTTCCATAAATGGTTCGGGATCGTTCGGTCGTCGGTCATGGGGTCCCATCAGGGGCGGCTGCGCGGAATCATCGGGCGCTGGGTTGATCAGCGAGACAAACTCCCGGCTGAACCAGACATCAGCAGCGCCGACGATCGCTGAGGCGAAAGTGAGCCCAATGCCATCGAGCGCAAGGCGCGCATCCAGTACTGCGGACCCTTTGGCTCCGGCGATGCCTGCAAGTGCACAAGTCGCTTGCATGAAACATCCTCCTCATGCTGGTACGCGTGAACGGGCAGTGTTCTGTGGAATGCCAAGGGCCCAACGCAAGCTGCGATCGACACCGGGGAAGTTCCTGCCCTCCTGCGTCAAGCGATAAGCGGCTATCCAGGCTTCGGCTTGGGCGGAAAGCGGCCGCGCCTCCGCGCGGAACAATTCGGGGTCGACGCCGGAAGCAAAATCGCTGCTGCCAATAAATTGCAGCAACCGCCGGCCCGACTCCGCCATCTTGGCGCGCTGCGAAAGCTCAGCCATGCCTCCGAGATAACGATTGGAAACGGCCTCGAGGACATCCCATTTGGTCATGGCGTCGAAGGATTTCTTAATGTCGGGCGCGTCAAATAACTCAAGGCAAGTCTGGAGATAGTTGCCAACTTCACGCGTGATTGCGAGGATGTTGCCATAACTGGAGCGGTCAATCGCATAGCGGAGATCTGTTCCGAGGCGCTGCACAGTGGCGATTGCGCCGAATGGGCGATCGGTTATCTCCGAAGAACCGCGAATGACTTCGCCGACAACGAGATCACGGAAGTATTGTGCCAGTGCGGAGTTGAATGCGACGAATTGGAAATGGAAGTTGCGGTTGACGGCGGCGCCTTGCGGTGGCGGCATGCTGCCGTAGTTGAAGACGCGGCGATAGGCGAGCGAACGGTCGCGCCGCGAGTAACGCAGGGGCCGCCACTTTTCCAGAATATAGAGACTGCGTGCGCCAGGACCCTGCTGGATCTTCATGCGGCCAAGGGAGTAGAGGCGGCGCAACACATCAACCGCATCAAAAACTTTCATGCGATCATGCTGGTAAATGAAATAGAGCTCGGCTGCGGCGTGGACCTGGCTCGGAACGACGGACTCGTCGAAATCGGCCTTCAGCTGCGGATAGGGAATTTCACTGAACGGCTGCACTCCCTTTGGGCCCAGACCGATGAAGTCAGGAAAGTTGGCTGATGTCGGACTTGCGGATGCCGTGAGCGTCTGATCGAGAAAGGCCTCGTATTGCCGCTCAAAGGCCGCACGTTCGGTGGGCGAAAGATTTGGCAGCTCGTCCCGGAGCACCCGCTGCAGGAGGCGCTGAATCACATCATGTGTGGCTGCGGTGGTCATGGGCTTCTTCCTCGTTTTCAGGATTACTTAGCTAAACTTATGCACGTTCACTTTTTCCGGCCAGGGATCCTTCGGTGCGCTTCTTCAGTGTTTCGTTGATCGCTTCCAGTTGTTTTGCAATCCCGTCCAGATTTGACGCGTAATCGGGTGGCCCAGCCTTCAACGCCTTGGCAATCGACTTCAACTGCTTCACAATGCGGATTTCTTGTCTTGATATGAGTTCTAGTGCCATGGTTTGGACTCCGTCAGATCAATTGTTGTCGTCTAGATCAACGCTCAAATCGGAGCGTTTCGTTTCGCGGAATGTCAGCGCAGTCTCGGTGTCTAGAGGCATCAACATGCTAGCGGACTTGCATACGTGCGGGTCAGAAATGTTGCTCGCAATGTCAATTAACCCTTTTGCCGATTCCAATATCTGCGCAATGCCGCCACCTTTCGTTTTGTTAAACACAGTCAAAATTGTGTCTCGACGACAGATCGGAGAAATTGATGCGACGAGCCTCGCTGAGGATTTCTCTTCTCTTAACTGTTGGCACAGAACATCGAGCATGATCAGTCTGCGACGCTTCGGGCTTTCAGCGAAGAAATTTTTCCAATATTCCGTCGCGCTTACGGCTTCGTCGGCCGCAGGCACAAACTGAATATTCCCGGTGTTTATGAACGAGTCTCTAATTGCCTCGACAACCGCGCCAAAGGCGCCAGTCCTAATTTCAGCATCTCCCAGAGCATCACCGCTAACACCAAACGCCAGCAAATCAATTGTCCGGTCAAGATCGTAAATCAGTTTCGCAAAATTGATTATTGGTTGAGCATCGGCTTCGTTACAAGAACAACACAGGCAATCAATCCATTCGGCAGCCGACGAGCGGGCGATTGCGACGTTTATGAGTGTTCGAGTCCATTTATCAGTGCCGCCACCCAGCGAAGTTTGACCCGCGAGCAACGGTGATCGCGCCAAGAATGCAATGCGATATCCGCCTGCGCTGACTGCAAATCCTTGCACAAACAAATTGAGTGCCGCCACAAACCTGGCAAGCGGCGCGGAAGGCGGACTTACATCGGTCGTGACAATTGAGATGAACCGGCGGAACCGGCGGACGCTCATCATTGCGGCTGCGCCAAGCGCCTTGAGGCCATCTGTCGTGGAGTCCGACGCAAGGTCGAGCAAATCATCCAACTGCTGCGACAGGTAATTTTCGTCCAGCAATGTGCGAAGATCGGCAGCATCACTGTTCGCAAGATGATCGTAGATTTGCGTTAGGGAAATGAGGCCACGTGGCCAGCTGTCGCGCGAGGCACTGTTACCGTGACTGTGCAGCGCTTGCAACTCAGCGATAACCGTGTCGCGGCGTTGGCGCAGGGTTGAAATTGGAACGCGCGGAATGTGTGTGGAGCGCGTCACACCTGCATCGGCAAGAGCATCGCCCAACACAACGAGTATAAGACTTGCGATTGCATCACAGGCTTGAGCGAGGCGGCAGAAGACGTTGCCGCCGCAGGAAGCGAGCGCCGCTGCATAGCGCGAGACGCGGGCGTAGTCGCCAAGGGTGCGGCGCGCTGTCATGGCGCGGTCGGAGGAGTGTGGGTCAAGCGCGAATTGAGCTGCGGCAAGGCCGTCGGCCGCAGCGGCGCGAATGGCGCGGGCCCAGCCGCGCAATTCGGCGGCGATTTCAGCAAGCGACGGATCACGGGCAATTTCACCGAGGACGCGCTCGAGGTCCTGCTCTGCATCGGCCACGTCAGGACGTTTTGCCTTGGCCAGTTCTGATTTTCCCTGGAAGTCAGTGACAACACTGAACGGCAGGCCTTTTTTCTCGCGCTCAATCAGCATCGCATCCTTGCTGTAGCGCTGCAGGAGTCCACGCGAAAGTTCGTCGACGTTGTTTGGATCGCTGATCTTGAGGGCGCGGCGAAGCACAGCTTCGACGGTTTTTTGCGGTGGGGCACGGTCCTGTGGTGCAGCGAGAGTACCTTCAATGGTGATTGTGTTCATCGCTTTTTTCCTCATGCAACTGCTTTGGTTTGAACGAGTGGCTGCGTGCGTTCAGCCGCTGCCTGATTGGCCAGGTGAGTGATCACCAGGCGCGAAAGTTGTTGCGGCTCGGCGCCGGTGCTCATGGCAAGGCTTGCCGCTGATACGAGATGACGCGGCGGCAGGGCAGGGACTTGGCCTGCAACAAGCTGCATTGAGCCGCGGCGGATCGCTGCTGCATTATCACGTGTGAAAGGGATAATGTCGGCCAGCGCACGTTGCCCCAGGGCGCGCTTTGGCTGATAGGCAATTTCATCAACGACCAAGGGAATGACAGTTTTCATCGACTGCAATACGACTGACGGGATGCGATGGCCCTTTGCTGGATTGTAAAGGACACGCCAAGTCTGACGGGCGGCTTCGGCGTCGGGGGCAAACCCCATTCGATCCATCATCTCTGCCAGAATGAAGGCGCGGATGAAACCCGTTGGATGGGCACCGCCTGGCCGATAAGTCAACGCCCGTGGTGCTGGATGCGCAAGAAAGGCCATCATGCCGGCTGCGGCTGGCGGTCCGCCAAGCAACAACGCAGCGAGGTCGGCAAATATTTCCTTGTGCCAGCGGCCATATGTTGAAACGACCTGCTGTGGCTGACGTTCTCCTGCCATACGCCGGATGACAGCGTTGCGGTTCTCGTGCCATAGGCCGAGATCGGCCTGCAGATTGTGTGCAACTTCATGCAAGAACACGGCCTGCCAGGGATTGTCGCGATCCCACGGAATGCGGATGACCGGAAATGGATTGCGGTCGCCAAGGAGCCGCGCCAACTGAATGCCACGGCGCATCGTTGCCGGGGAATATCCGTGCTCGAGATAAGTCAGTGGTTTCAGCAATGGTTTTTTCAACAGGTCGGGCGCGGCTTCGCGGATGGCGCGATAACAATCCACGGCGATGACATCATGTGCCGCCAAAGCTGGAGCAAAACTGGTTCCGCGCTGGCTGAAAATTTCAAAGAACATTCCAAATGTTCGGCGCGCACGGTCAACCTCACGTTCGACCATTGCCATGGAGATCAAATTTTTGGGAGCTTTCGCCGTGTTCCAGCCATTTGCCAATTGGCTGACGCGTGTCCCGGCGCGTTGGCTGATCTGTTGAAGTCTACGGTTGGCCGCGGCGAAATGTTCGGCTGAGGGCGCAAATCGGGCATCTTCAGGCCGAAGTCCGATGCGGTTTGGCGTCAACGTAGCCAACCTGCCGACACGGGCAATCAGGCCTAGGCGTTTGCCGTCCAGAAACTGGCGTACTACGGACGCGGTCATGATCGCTTTCCATCGAGATGGTTTCTAGGTTGAGAAATTGAAGGGGGCGGGCATGCCGCCCCCACCTATCGGGCGGATTAGGCCACCATTGGGCGACGCATGCCAGGGTAACGGCGACGGCGCATTCCACCGCCACATGAGCATCCGCCTGCGGTTCGTCGGCCGCGGCGCAAGCGTGCGATGATGGCGCGCCCTCGCATCAATGGTCCGGCGACTTGCCGCAACATTGCCGGATTGGCGGCAAGGCGGCGCGCAGTATTGAGGGCGACACGCGGCCTTAGCTGGGGTGGCGTTTGCCGGACAGCCGCAGTTCTGCGTACGCTGCGCACTACACGTGGCAGAGCACGGACAGCGGCAGGACCACGCGTGTTGATGAGCGTTTGGGCGGCCTGACGCACTTGTCTGACGGCACGGACACGCGCTGCTGCCGGGGCTCTGGCACCTGCGTTGCGCATAAGCACTCGCGCTGCCGCTGCTGCTGCAAGCGGGGCTGCGGAGGGGTTGCGGGCTGCAAGTTCAGATAGCGCTTCCAATGCATCTTCCTCAGATGCACCTTCCATGCGCAAACGATTGACAACGTTCGCCACCCGGCCAGCGACCTGAGCAGCGCGGGCTGCCAGTTGCGCAGCTGGATGGGGAATGGCGCTTAATATAGGAGCTGCCACACGGGCAATTTGACCGACCACGGGTGCGGCCCGCCGTGCGACATTTACGGCTGTGCGGACTACTCGGCCTGCGATGCGACGCAGCCTGCGCAAGAATTCATCCGAGTCCTCGGCTGCCAGTGCGAATGCGAGCGCCTCGTCAATGCCGGCTTCGTCATCGGCTTCGTCGCCTTCGTCATACTCGTCCCATGAGTTGATGTCGCTGGATTCGCCAAACTCGTCACTCATCGCCAACTCGTCCACTTCATCCACTTCGTCGAGTTCGTCGAGTTCATCTCCCTCGTCGAGCTCGTCCAATTCGTCATTCTCGTCAGCGGTTTCGTAGACCTCGGCTTCGCCTTCGGCTTCGTCCCATTCATCCAAGAGATTTTCTTCATAGTTTGCCATGACGGCCACTCCTTCGACGCTGGTTAAACGTTCTTCGAGTGTGAGCGCGTTTTTTTGTTTCGAATAGTCGCCTTCATTCGGTGCCCGGTATTGGGTCCCAGATTCATGTGACGGGGAACTGGATCATGTCCCATTTGGTGGTGTAGCTCGGTGTAGCAAGCCGCTCACGAATCGCGCGATTGGGAGTCGCGAAAAAAGGCGGGGAGACTGCGTCTGGCCTGGTTTCCTCTCGGTTTGTGCGTGAGACAAATGTGGAAGGCGGGCGCTGGCTTTGCTCACAGTAGTTCCGCCAAGAGGCCGTCATCCTCAGGTTCCTTAGTGGCTGTTTGTGGAAGTTGACCTGCTATCAAATAGCCATTCTTGCAACTCGGATAGGTGGTAGTAGACACGTCCGTAGTGTTTGCGAAATCGCGAGCTTGCCCCACCGTCTGCATATTATCGAAGGTGCGTTTCTTGAGGAGCAAGAAACTCTTTGCTTCTGTTACAGTGAGGGACGGGGTGCCGAGCGCTAAATACTGCGTTGCAAAAGCGTCAGCGAACAGGAGGCCTTCCAGTTGATGCGTAGCAAGACGATGCAGCAAGGACGCACGCTGGCAGATATTTCAGGCGCGATTATCACTGCGGCACTCATCAAAGAGTGCACGAGATGACCAAAATCCGAGAGGGTTTTTTGCCACTGCTTGATTCTGCCATTCTGATAGCGGCACGGAAAAAAAGATTTGCGCGGGATGAGGGTCTTGAACTTCTTTTATCGCGCGAGACCTCTTGGGCCAATAAATAAACGTGCCAACACTTCTGCCCGCGCTGGGTGGCAAGTTGGTCCTCGGACCGGACGGTTTTTCCGATGAAAAAACCTTCGATCCAGATGAGATCGAGACCTACATCGCAAGCTTTGCATGATGCTGCACTGCACAAATATTGATCTCTGTGCTGCTTGATTTATCAGCAAGTGCTTGACGAAGCTTAATGAACACAAGCTTTAATCCATTGAAAAATATACATTTTATGGAACACGTGAAACTGGCATGCACCGTGCAGTGTAATATCTGAATTTCGATTTCCGGCAATGGGGTCGGCAGGATGTGACCTGCACGGTGTGCTTCCTGTCGGCGCTTTGTCTTTTCGGCAACAGGAGAATTACATGAACCAACCCATCACCCGTCGTTCCTTCCTCAAGTCTACGGCGGCGACGTTGGCCGCAGCCAACACGCTGCTGCCATTTGGGGCCGCCTTTGCTTCGGAGGTGCCTGAAGTGAATGCGGTCAAACTGGGTTTCATAGCGCTCACAAATTCTTCGCCACTTATCATCGCCAAGGAAAAGGGCCTGTTCGACAAATATGGTCTCACGGGTGTTGAAGTGGTCAAGCAAGCCTCTTGGGGCGCTACGCGTGACAACCTGATTCTGGGTTCCGGCGGCAATGGCATTGATGGTGCGCATCTCCTCACGCCGATGGCCTATGGCTTGACGACGGGTGCCATCACCCAAGACAAGCAGCCGGTGCCGATGAAAATTTTGGCGCGATTGAATCTTGATGGCCAGGGCATTTCAGTCTCACAAGCCTTTGCAGACTTGAAAATTGGTGTTGATGCTTCGCCATTGAAAGCCGTCTTTGCCAAGAAAAAGGCAGATGGCGCGATGGCAAAAATTGCCGTTACGTTTCCAGGTGGCACGCACGACTTGTGGATACGCTATTGGCTGGCTGCGGGCGGCATTGATCCCGACAAGGATGTTGAAATGATTGTGGTGCCACCGCCGCAAATGGTCGCCAACATGAAAGTGGGCACCATGGACGCCTTCTGTGTGGGCGAGCCGTGGAATGCCCAGCTTGTATCGCAAGGCATAGGTTATTCAGCACTCACTACAGGTGAAATCTGGGCCAATCACCCTGAAAAGTCATTGGCGCTACGGTCTGATTTCACCGACAAAAATCCAAAGGCTACGCAGGCCTTGTTGATGGCTGTCATGGAAGCACAGCAATGGGCCGATGTTGACGCCAACAAAGACGAACTGGCAGAAATTGTTTCCAAGCGCGCATGGTTCAATATCAAGGCAGAAGACATTCTGGGTCGCTTGAAGGGCGACATTGACTATGGCAACGGCAAAATTGTTTTGGCCTCGCCCCACTTGATGAAGTTCTGGCGCGATGAGGCAAGCTTCCCGTTCAAGAGCCATGACACCTGGTTCCTCACTGAAAACCAACGCTGGGGCCGGGTGAAGCCCGACGTTGATGTTGCGGGTCTTGTTGGCAAAGTGAACGGTGCTGACCTGTGGCGCAGTGCTGCCAAGGCATTAGGTGTTGCGGGCATTCCATCCAGCGACTCGCGCGGCGTTGAAACGTTCTTTGATGGCAAAACATTCGACCCGGCCAACCCCAAGGCTTACCTTGATGGTCTCGCAATCAAGGCGGGGGCTTAGTCTGAATGAACGTGCATTTGAGAAATCCGGTTGCAGCTTCGACGGCTGTGGCGCTGAATGCCGAAGCCATTGTCGTGCCCTTTCCAAGGCGGAACCTGGTGAAGAAGCGAATCACGGCACCCAACATTGAAAAGCTGGCGGCAGTTGTCTTGCCGCCGGTGTTCGTCGTCATGATTCTGCTCATTGCGTGGCAATTGGCGACGGGACATCCCGGCGCGAGGCTGCCTTCACCCTTGCAGATATATGCAGACAGCAAGGAGCTAATCCTGCATCCGCTTTTTGACAATGGCGGAACCGACAAGGGGTTGGGTTGGCACATTTTCGCGTCACTCAGCCGGGTGGCCGTGGGTTACTTTATTGCCGCAATTGCCGGCGTGGCCGTGGGCACACTGATCGGATCATCACAATTTTTCCAGCGCGGTTTTGATCCCATTTTCCAAATATTGCGCACCGTGCCGCCACTGGCGTGGCTGCCGATTTCGTTGGCCGCCTTCCAGGATAGCCAGCCTTCGGCGATTTTTGTGATCTTTATCACTTCAGTCTGGCCGATCATCATCAACACGGCTGCGGGCATTCGCAATATTCCGCAGGACTATCGCAATGTCGCGCGGGTCATCAACCTCAACCCCATTGAGTATTTCATCCGTATCATGGTGCCTGCTGCCGCTCCCTACATTTTCACAGGTCTTCGCATCGGCATTGGCCTTTCATGGCTTGCGATTGTGGCTGCTGAAATGCTGATCGGTGGCGTGGGCATTGGATTTTTCATCTGGGACGCGTGGAACTCCTCGCACATCAGCGACATCATAGTGGCGCTGGTTTATGTGGGACTTGTCGGCTTCATGCTTGATCGATTGGTGAGCCTTGCTGGCCACTTTGTAACCCGTGGCACGCAGGCGAATTGAAAATGACCATGACACAGAAACCTTATCTCTCGCTCACGCTCGTCAACAAGAGTTTCACACGTGGGCATGCCACGTCTGAGGTATTGCGTGGCATCAACCTTGATGTGACCAAGGGCGAATATGTTTCGCTGATTGGCCATTCGGGTTGCGGCAAGTCAACCATGCTCAACATCGTTGCAGGACTAACGCCAGCATCTTCTGGCGGCGTGTTACTTGAAGGACAGTACGTGACGCAGCCCGGGCCAGACCGTGCGGTGGTTTTTCAAAATCATTCGCTGCTGCCGTGGCTTACTGTCCATGAAAATGTACAATTGGCGGTCGACAAGGTTTGGCGCGATGAAGGCAAGGCGAAACGCAAAGACCGGATACTTTCTGCACTCAATCTTGTCCACATGACATCAGCGAAAGACAAACGCCCTTCTGAAATTTCAGGAGGCATGAAGCAGCGCGTGGGCATTGCGCGTGCATTGGCGATGGAACCTAAAGTTCTGTTGCTCGATGAGCCGTTTGGCGCACTGGACGCCTTGACGCGTGCGCATCTGCAAGACCAGGTGATGCAAATTCAGCATGACTTGAAGAACACGGTCATCATGATCACCCACGATGTCGATGAAGCGGTTCTATTGTCTGATCGCATTGTGATGCTGACCAACGGGCCGGCAGCGACGATCGGTGAAATACTTGACGTAAAATTACCACGCCCCCGCCGCAGGCTCGAGTTGGTGACCAATCCGGTTTATATTCATGCCCGCGAGGCCGTTCTGAAATTCCTCTATGAGCGCAACAAGTTTGTGGAGGCGGCGTGATGAAAAAGAAACTCGTCATCATTGGCAATGGCATGGCACCGGGGCGCATGATGGAGCATTTGCTTGATCTGGCTCCTGATCAATATGATGTCACGGTTTTCAATGCTGAACCGCGTGTGAATTATGATCGCATCATGCTCTCGCCCGTACTATCTGGCGAGAAGACCTATGAAGAAATCGTCATTCATGGCGATGGCTGGTACATTAAGCACGGCATCACCTTGTATAAGGGCTGCAAGGTCAAGGCGATTGACCGCGCCGTCAAGACTGTTACGTCCGAAAATGGTGTCACCGTACCTTATGATAAACTGGTGATCGCCACCGGCTCTGTGCCCTTTATCATCCCCGTGCCAGGCAACAATCTGCCTGGGGTGCTGTCCTACCGCGACCTTGATGACGTGACGGCCATGATGCTGGCTGCAAAGTCGCGCGGCAACGCCGTTGTGATCGGCGGTGGTTTGTTGGGCCTTGAAGCTGCTGCCGGCCTTGCTGAGCAGGGCATGAAAGTAACCGTTATTCACATCATGCCAACGCTGATGGAGCGCCAGCTCGATCCGGCGGCAGGCCACTTGTTGAAATCGGCTGTAGAGGCGCGTGGCATCACAGTTCTTAACGGTGCCAACACCAAAGCCATTGTGGGTGAGAAAAAAGTTGAAGGCGTCGAACTGGCCGATGGCACAATCGTTCCCGCCAGTGTGGTGGTGATGGCTGTCGGCATCCGGCCCAATGCAACTCTTGGCAAAGAATCCGGTCTCACCATCAACCGCGGCATTGTGGTGAATGATCAAATGCAAACCAGCGATCCCGATATTTATGCATTGGGTGAATGCGTTGAACATAATTCAATGGTCTACGGCCTGGTTGCTCCGCTTTATGAAATGGCAGGTGTCCTGGCCAAGACACTGGCGGCAGAAACTGCGGCCTACAATGGCTCTGTGACCGCCACCAAACTCAAAGTCACTGGCATCAAACTCTATTCGGCGGGTGATTTTGCCGAGGCCAAAGACCGCGAGGAAATTGTGCTGCGCGACGCATCTCGCGGAATTTACAAGCGCCTTGTGCTGAAGGACGATTGCATCATTGGTGTGGTCATGTATGGCGATACAGAAGATGGGCCTTGGTTCTTCGACAAGATAAAAAAGGCCGAAGACATTTCTGACAATCGCGAGATGTTGATTTTTGGGCAATCTTACGCTGGTGGAGTGCCGCTGGACCCTATGGCGGCCGTTGCAGCCTTAACCCCTGACGCAGAAATCTGCGGGTGCAACGGCGTATGCAAGGGTAAAATTGTGGATGCGATTTCGGATAAGGGTCTTACATCGATTGACGACGTACGCGCTCACACCAAAGCATCAGCGTCGTGTGGCTCCTGCACAGGCCTTGTTGAAAAGCTGCTCGTGTTGTCACTTGGCGATGGTTACAAGCCGAATGCCGTGCAACCCATGTGTGGCTGCACGCACTTGAGCCATGCGGATGTGCGCCGCCTGATTGTGGCCAAGCCGCTGAAATCCATTCCGCAATTGATGCAGGAGCTGGAGTGGAAGACGTCGTGCGGCTGCGCAAAGTGCCGGCCTGCGCTCAACTATTACATGATCGCTGAATGGCCCGGTGAATATGTTGATGACAGTCAATCGCGCTTCATCAATGAGCGGGTTCACGCCAATATCCAGAAGGATGGCACATATTCTGTGGTGCCGCGCATGTGGGGTGGCATGACCAACCCCAAGGAATTGCGCGCCATTGCTGACGTGGCGGACAAATTCCACATCCCCGCCGTGAAGGTAACGGGCGGCCAGCGCATCGATTTGCTGGGGGTGAAGAAGGAAGATTTGCCCGCCGTCTGGGCGGATCTCAATGCTGCGGGCATGGTTTCGGGTGCGGCTTATGCCAAAGGCTTGCGCACTGTTAAAACCTGTGTGGGGTCAGATTGGTGCCGCTTTGGAACGCAAGACTCAACTGGCCTTGGTATCAAGCTTGAAAAATTCATGTGGGGATCATGGACGCCTGCAAAGGTGAAGCTCGCCGTTTCTGGTTGCCCTCGCAATTGCGCTGAAGCCACCTGCAAGGACGTCGGCGTGATCTGTGTTGATTCCGGTTACGACATTCACTTCGCTGGCGCTGCAGGTCTCGACATTAAAGGCACTGAGGTTTTGGGTCATGTCGCTACTGAACAGGAAGCAATCGAAGTGATTGCAGCACTCACGCAATTGTACCGCGAGCAAGGTCATTATCTCGAACGCATCCATAAATGGGCCAAGCGTGTTGGGCTGGATTCCATCCGTGAGAAAATCATGACCGACAAGGAGAAACGCCTCGCTTATTTTGAACGTTTCAAGTTCGCGCAGCAGTTCCTGCAGGTTGATCCTTGGGAAGAACGTGTGAACGGCAAGGATGCCCATGAGTTTGAAGCCATGCGTTCGTTCCCAAAACTGATGGCGGCAGAGTGATGAAGGATTGGATCGAGATCGGCATTGTGGATGACGTGCCAAATCGCGGCTCCCGGGTGGTGTCCACGCAACAGGGCGACATTGCCATCTTCAAAACCGCAGATGGCCGTATTTTTGCGCTGTGGGACAAGTGCCCGCATAAGGGCGGGCCGCTCAGCCAGGGCATTGTGCATGGCGAGCAGGTGACATGCCCGTTGCACAATTGGGTGATTGGGCTTGAAACTGGCGAGGTCAAAGGCCCCGATCAAGGCTGCGCACGCAAGGTGAAGTGCAGGGTCGAAGCCAATATCGTTTTCATCGAATCTGACGCACTCTTGACGCAAGCGGCATGACAACCACGCGCACCACATGTCCCTATTGCGGCGTGGGCTGCGGAGTTTTGGCAACGCGCAGGGAAGATGGCAGTTTAGCCATCGCGGGTGATCCTGATCACCCGGCAAATATTGGCAAGCTCTGTTCCAAGGGCTTGGCGCTAGGTGAAACTTTTGGCGATGACTACCGCCTGCTACATCCGCAGGTAAGTGGCGCGCGCGTTGACTGGGACAAAGCAACGACACTGGTCGCTGAAAAATTCTGCGCGGCCATTGCGGAGCACGGCCCTGACTCGGTGGCCTTTTATGTCTCTGGTCAGTTTCTCACTGAGGATTACTACGTCGCCAACAAATTGATGAAAGGCTTCATCGGCTCAGGCAACATCGATACAAATTCACGCCTGTGCATGGCCTCTGCCGTTGCAGGACACAAGCGGGCATTCGGCGCTGACATTGTGCCTTGCAATTACTCTGACCTTGAAGAGGCCGATCTGGTGGTTCTCACCGGCTCCAATTTCGCGTGGTGCCACCCGGTGTTGTCTCAGCGCCTGCTTGCCGCGCGCGAGAAACGCGGAACGAAAGTCGTGGTCATTGATCCGCGCAGGACGGTGACGGCGGAAGCGGCAGACTTGCATCTTGCCATTGCGCCGCAGTCCGATGTGGCCTTGTTCAATGGCTTGTTGGTTTTTCTCGCAAGTCAGGGCGCGGCGGATCGCACTTTTGTACGTGACCACACCGAAGGGCTGACTAATGCTTTGCGCGTTGCGCAAGACTGGTCAATTGCGAAAGTGGCAGAAGCCTGCTCACTGACTGAACAGGAGGTCGAAGTATTCTACAAACTCTACGCTGCTACGCCCAAAGCCGTCACGGCATTTTCTATGGGTGTCAATCAATCGGCCTCTGGCACTGACAAAGTCAATGCCATCATCAATTGCCATCTGCTCACAGGGCGTATCGGTAAGGCAGGGGCAGGGCCTTTTTCGATCACCGGTCAGCCCAATGCCATGGGTGGGCGTGAAGTGGGGGGTCTCGCCAACACGCTGGCGGCCCACATGGACATTGAAAATGCTGACCACCGTGATGCCGTGCAAGGCTTCTGGAAATCACCACATATTGCGGGCAAGACGGGACTCAAGGCTGTAGATCTCTTTGAAGCAGTGCATGAGGGCCGCATCAAGGCGTTGTGGATCATGGCGACCAATCCCGCCGTGTCGATGCCCAATTCAAACTTCATTTCTGAGGCCCTGAAGAAATGCCCTTTTGTCGTGGTTTCGGATGTGACCGCGAACACCGAGACCGCGCAGTATGCGGATGTCCTGCTGCCAGCGCAGGGTTGGGGAGAGAAAGATGGCACGGTCACCAACTCCGAACGGCGCATCTCACGGCAACGCAAATTTGTTGAACCCGTGGGTGAGGCTCGGGCAGATTGGCGGATCATGGCAGATGTGGCGAAGGCCATGGGGTTTTCTGGCTTTGACTACAAATCATCCGCCAACATTTTTGCAGAGCATGTCGAACTCACGAAAATCGGCAATGGTGGTACACGCAAGCTGGACCTTAGTGATTGGACACAAGCGGACTATGGTAGCTTGACTCCGAAGCAGTGGGGCGGCGCGCGGCCCTTTGCCGATGGAAGTTTTCAGACACCCAATGGCAAGGCCCGCTTTGTTGCTACGCGCTATCAAACAGTTGAACACGATGGTTTGACCCTGAACACGGGCCGCATCCGCGACCAGTGGCACACCATGACCCGTACAGGACTGGTGCCAAAGCTCTTCGGCCACCGGGCTGAGCCGCATGTCGAAATTTCGGAGGAAGATGCACTTCGGCTTGGGGTTGTTGCGACGGAGCTTGTTGAAATCCACAGTGAGCCAGGGATGAGCCTGGCTCGTGTGCTGGTGAGTTCATCGGTGAAAGCCGGCCACATTTTTCAACCTATGCATTGGAGTTCAAATTTTGCCAACAATGCTTTGTCCAATGTTGTCATGTCGCAAACGCGCGATTCCTTCAGCGGCCAGCCTGCATTGAAATCTGCACAGGTGTCGCTGCGTCCCTACCATGCTGCGTGGTATGGCTATGGCGTTTCGCTTAATCCCGTGAACAGAAATGTTGGTTATTGTGCCATTCGCCCGCTCGAAATGGGTGTGGCATTCGAATGTGCCGATAAGACACTGCCAGCCAGCTGGCCTGAATTCATCGCAGAAAATTTCCCCGGCTTGTCAGTTGAATGCTCCGTACTTGGTTCCCATTCGGCGCATTATCGCTGCATGGCCACGAGGGACGGTAGCTTGAGTTTCGCATTATTTGCCTCTGACAAGCCTGTGGCCGTTTCACGCGAATGGTTGCAGCAACAGCTTGGCCGAGATGTCAACCCGCTCGAAATTCTTGCGGGCCGCCCGCTGCAAGGAGGCGATGACAAGGGTGCCGTCCTTTGTGCATGCATGAATGTGGGACGCAATCAAATCTCCCGTTGCATCGCCAAGAACCGCCACACATCGCTGCAGACCGTCTGTGAAATGACAGGTGCCGGAACAGGGTGCGGATCATGCCGCATTGAAGTGCAAAGAATGATCCAACAAGCCAATAGATTTGCCCAAGCTGCAGAGTAGACGCGCTATCACAGTGTCAGTTTTGGCGTCCGGTTGGGATCGCACTTGCGAGCAATTGACAATTCGGCTACCAACCGGGGAATTAGAGTGGTCAAAGTGTTTGCCGCCGACTTCGAATTGCTCGGATGAGCTTGGACTACAGCTTACGCTAATTTCAAAAGAATAAACCGTGGGAAGGCATGTTAAGTTGGGCAGCCGAAATTGAAGCTTGTTTGGCTCCTGCGGGCAGCACCGAAATCGGCGTAGCTGGGCTGGATAGTCTGGCCGCATTCGCGGCCCGTCACCTCGAAATCTTTAGACTCCGCTCGCTTTTGGCTCCCGGTTTTTTCTTTTTTGGGGCGAATCTTGTAAAAACTCTTGCTGGTGTGCCGCAGGCCAGTTTTGCCGGGGCAGGGTTGAGTGTTGAACGGGCCCTTGCTTGCTGCGCTGGCGAAGCGGCTGAATTTCTTTCACAGTTTGAACGGCCTGGTGATAGGGCGGCAGATGAAAAAAATAACACCGCATTGAAAGCACCCGCTAGTTTGCAGCGATACACTGCTAAATGGCAGGAGGGACGTGACGTGTCCGGACCTGTCAGGCTAAAGCATTTCGTTTCACGTGAGGACGTTAATGTGCCGTGCTCAATGGTGTTGCGCAGAAACGGCAAGGTGATTGAGGACTCTGGTTGTTACGCCTTAAGCACGGGATGCGCGGCTGGTCCTACTCTCCGCCAAGCCATTCGTTCCGGAATTCTGGAACTCATCGAGCGGGATGCTGCTGCCATGTGGTGGTTTGGCGGGAAGCCAGCGCGCAAGATTTCTACTGCCAAGCTCGACCACTTAAACATTGGCGCGATGCTGCACGTGGTGCGACAGGGACTAGACCAGCGGCAAATCTTGATACTTGATATAACGACAGACTTGGCAATACCTTGCGTTGCTGCGGTGTCCGTGACAAAAGATCGCCGCAACGCTGTTTTTGGTTTTGGATGCGGTACGAACCTTGGGGAAGCATGTTTCTCAGCCGTCCGCGAAGTCTTGCAGATGGAGCTTGGACAGACATTGCTTTACCTCAAGCGGGATGCCCTTGGAATTTCCGGCCTCGATCCTTACGAATCCATGCATTTGCGGCGCGATCAAGAGATGGACTGTTCCTTCTTGGAAGTGCCCGGTGGCGAACAGGAGCGCAGCAATGATTACGCAGAGCCGGTGGCAGGAACTGATGATCTCGACTGGCTGGTGGCTCGGCTCTGCAATCTGGGGAATGACGTCTATTACAGGGACCTGACGCGCGGAGATTTTGGCATTCCCTGCGTCAAAACACTGGCAACCGGATTGCAGCCTTGCATTCGCGGATTCGTGTCAGACCGGCTGCAGCGGCAATTGAACGCCTCCGATTCTGTTCCGCTTGCAGACATGGGGTATGATATTCTGTGAAATCCGAGCTTTCTATTGAACTCCGGACTCTGGGACACCCGGCGCTTCGTGCGGGAACACACGGTGCTGTTTTGTGCAGTCGCAAGACGCTGGCGATGTTGGCGTATTTATCGACCAAAGAGGATGCGAGTGAATCGCGCGAGCGGCTTGCGGGATTGTTGTGGGGCGATTCGACCGAAGAGAAAGCGCGCGCGTCCTTGCGTCAGGCGATAAGCCGCTTCCGCGAGACTATGCCCGAGCGCGATGCAACTTTGATCGAAGCCGATCGGCTCGACGTGCAGATGTCGCTGATCGATGTCGCGGTCGATCATCTGGATGTGTTGCGTGGGCTGGAAGCAGGACGGATTGATGACCGGCTTCTGAGTGAAACACGCCTGCCGGATACATTCCTTTCCGGCTACGAGGACATTGACGAAGGCTTTACCAACTGGCTGCGGGTTTTCCGGCAGAGCCTTCATGACGCGTTGGCCCGCAAACTCGAGAACTCTTCTTGATCAAGCTGGAACCCCACGCGAAATGGTTGCGGCAGGTACGGCACTTCTCAATCTGGATCCGACGCACGAACCCGCATGCCGTGGGGTGATGCACGGTCTTGCGCGGCTGGGCGATTCCGCAGGCGCGCTCCGCCGGTACAATTCACTGTGGAAAGTGCTGGAGGACGATTTTGACACCGAACCCAGCAAAGAAACCCAGGAACTCGTCGCTGAGATCAAGAGCGGCACAATATTGCCTGCCCCGGCCCAGTCGCTTGTCGCCGAACCGCCTAGGCAGGTAGCGCGTCTGACGGATACAGGTTCGGTCATCGGACATGTACTTCTCGTAGGGCCCTTCAAGACCAGCGCTGTCAAATCTGGCAATGCCGCCGTGGTAGAGATATTCAGGCTTGAACTGATTGCAGCTCTGACGCGCTTCCGTGACTGGCGCGTCTTCGACATGCAAAATGTTGGCGGGCAAAACCTCGGCAATGCCTACAGGGTCGAGGCCAATGCCTATAGCGACGAGCAGACGCTGCGCTTCGTTCTGACATTGCACGAGGCCAAAAGCGGACGCTTCATATGGAGCGAGCGCTTTACCATCAACGCTGATCAATGGTTTGCCACCCAGCAATCCATGATTCGGCGTGTCGCTATTGCGCTCGACATCAACATGTCTTCGGAACGGCTTGCCAAGGTCGCGGGCACGCCTATGCTGTCGCTCGAACTCTTCGAGCGCTGGCTGCGCGGCCAGCAGTCGATATTCATGTGGGATCCCAAAGAAGAGGAAGCTGCAGAGCATCTGTTCAAGTCAATTGTGGCTGAAGCGCCAGGATTTGCACCGGCCCACGGTGGCCTGGCCGGCATCCTCAATGCGAGGCACCTGGTATTCCCGGGCCAGTATCGGCATGAGGCGCGAAGCAAGTTAGCCCTGGAGCACGCCAAGACGGCAGTAGCACTTGATCCACTGGATTCGCGCACACAACTGAATCTGGCGTGGTCATATGCGATGAACGGCGAAGCGCAAAAGGCAGCGATGAACTTCCTTCTCGCCTACGAACTCAACGAGGATGATCCATGGACTCTCGCCTCGTCGGCCAACGGACTGGCGATCTGCGGCGACAGCCGCGACGCTGTCAAACTTATCGAAACGGCAAAAAGCACAGGCCTTTCTTTCTCCGAGCTGCACTACAGCTATGCTGCTTCGGCCTTATATCTTTTGGGCCGGCTCGACGAATGCATTGAGGCTGCCCACCAGGCACGGCCCGATCTCAATTGTGCCGGGGCTTGGCTCGCGGCGGCCTTGGCGGAAAACGGGCGGATGGAAGAAGCGCAAGTTGCCACGCGCCAGTTTATGGCCGCAGTCAGAGCCAAATGGACAGGGCAGGAGCAGCCAACGGATGGGGAGATCACCCGATGGCTGGTCCAGTGCTTCCCAATTGCCCAAGCCGAGACCAAGGCACGCTTCGTTTTCGCCCTGCACGCCGCCGGTTTCGCAGTCGAACAAAGTTTGCATGGCCCTGTCGGCGGCAATGAGGACTAGCAGGCGGAGGTGGCCTGCTAGATCAATATGAACTCTGGTATAATGTTCAGAGTCCAGAAATGCCGTTCGACAATCGCTTTATCGGCAACTGCGCATAGTGTAGTCCGCAATGCGCGAGTGGAAGAAGTCTTTGACCTTGAACTTCTCGGGCGTCTTGATCACGTCGTAGAAGGGCGGATAGCCGTAGAGGTCTGCGTCGTCCTTTTCAACCGCGACATCATCAATGGACTGCTTTGCCTGGTTGGTTGGCGGGATGCGCAGGATGAAAGTCTCATCGTCGCCCTGAATCACAACCAGCTTCTTGTAGCGCTCAGGAACTTCGATCCAGTCGCCCATAGCCCTCTTCAAGTCTGCTATCGTCTTTGGCCACTTGGACTTGTCTTGTGTCCATTCGAGAAGCTTTCTGCCAACTTTCTTGTATTCCAGGATTTTGATGGGCAGCAGCCTTTTCTTCTTGGCGGCTTTCTTCGCCTTTTTTGGTGGGGGCATGTTTTTTCTCCTTTTTTTGCCTCTTGATTGCTGCGCACGGCAAATGCGCGATTACATGAACCTCGGCTCAACTCCTTCAAGCTTCAGCGCGATGTTCACGAACTTTACGAGCTCCGGCATGGTCTTGGGCAAACCTTTGCCAAATATCTTGTCCTCGACTTCCTGCTCATCGAGGCCGGTCACAGGGAAAGCTGGCTCGTTTGCAAGTGCCGCATAAAAAGCATCGCCCAGGATAATCGAACCGATAGGGCCAAAGCGTTTGCCATCCTCAAAGCGTGCTGCTTCAAGCAGCAGCCACAAGATCAAAGGCGGATCGTTGGAGAGAGAGTCAAGTTCTTCTGCAGTGAATTTGACATCCGAATCCGAAAGCCACTGACGAATGAAGGCACTCCGCTTGCTGGCATCGAAAACGTGGGCAAGATTGTCGCTCTTGTAATTGTGCAAGAGGTCGCATACCGTTTGCAATTTCAGCAGCCCCGCGATGGTTCCGCGCACTAGGTCGCGAAACAGCAGGCCGCTTGCGTCCTCATCTACATCATTGGTCACGTGCTCGGCCGGGAAAATGGCCGCGTCCAGCAGAATGTCGTTGTAACCTGGTCCAAGACGCCGCGAAAACTGCGGTGGATTTTCGCCAATTTCAAAGAAGTTAGACCACTGCGCGACCCAGCTGCGCTTTAGCGGGAAAGAGTCGAATTTCTTGGCTGAGGTTGTGTCAAGCGCGTTGCGCAAACCCTCCGACTGGTGATTGGCGTTGAACGCGTATTTCGACCGCACCATCGCATGTCCCAATCGGCATGCGGCGTGGGAAAACTCCAGCGACACAGCCTGCGCCTCGCCATACCTGGGCACCGGATCGGCAAGTGGCCCGAATTTATTGGCGCTGTATAGACCTAGTACGTGGTGGTCCAGAAGGCGTGGCAGCAAGTCCTCGCGCAATATGGCGCGGTAGGATTTTGCAAGAAAATGCCTGGCGAGCTGGTAATAGCGAATCTCTTCCGGAACGTTTTCCGGATCGTCATTCAGCTTCAGCTTGGACACAAGAATGTCGACGATGCCGTTATGTGCCATGTGAAACAGAGTGGTGACCTGGGCCAACATGGGGCTGTCATCGTTACGCGTGTCGGCAATCAGCACGTCAGGTCGGCCGACCTTTGGGGCGTCGCTCAATTCAGAAAGCAGACCACGCGGCAAGTCGCGCATGTAGTAAGGACAACCAGTGAGCTTCGCGATCTGGTCTGGCAAGGGCTCGGGCTTGATTTGGCCCAGGCGCAGTCGCATCCGGTGTTCCTTGCCAGCTGGTGGCAATTCGTAGCTTATTTCATCTTCGAGAGGACCCGCGCCATAGATTGTGTCAAGCAGCAGTTGCCGCTCGCGCCGGTTCACCGCACGGAAACTGTTTTCGCCGATGGCGCCGGGAAAAGCGGAATTGTGCGTCATGTCATGAGTGGCGAGCTGGAACAGATACGTGTAACCGGCCGGGATGTTTGGATTCTGGTTGCTGCCATCGGTAGCTTCACCATCGCCAAATACATGTGTTATGCTCATACGCCGAATGAGCTTCGCGAAACAGCTTTCGGTAAACTCCGGAGAGCCAACGCCGCGGAATATCTGTGCCTCGTCGGCAAGGTCCGTGAGGCCGAAATTGCGGAATGATTTTCCGGCTGCCCGACGGGCTGCTGCGACCTTATCGAGCTCAGTGAGACGTGTGCGGTCTCGGTATGAATGCCTTAACATGCGTCCTCCATTTGCGGCCAGTTGTTAATCTATCCATCGTGAATTCACCGTGACAACCAATCCTGGACAATAATGTTAGCTTCGCGAAGCACTTTGAGTGCCCGCTTCTGCACATAATACTTACCGGTCATTGAGGGATGTCAGCAAGCGCAAGATAGGAAATATGATCATGAAAACCTGTTTTGTCTTGCTTTGCTCAGAGAGCAGGGCGATCGGATTGTTCCACCTTGGTGTTCACGTTTGCAAATGTTGGCGGTTAATTGCCATTGCAGGACAAATTATATCTCACCACTCTGAATGGCCATTTTTGCATTTTCACCGTGGATAGCCGACTCATAGCCAAGAAAAATAGGATCGATCACGTCCTGAACGCCAGACAGAAAATGGCGTTCCCTGTGCGCCGCACAATATTCACCGCATGCTCGGGGCAAGAAACCCGGCAATAGTTTCGCGCGCACCCATCGCAACCAACTGCCTGTAGCATTCAGCAACAGGCTCATGCAGGTGCCGGACAAGATGCGTGGGAAAAATTTCAGAGACGTTCAGGAGTGCGGCCACCTTGCTTGATGCAGTCATTTCGCGAACTGAAAGTTGGCGCAGCTGAGACGAAAGTGGATCCTTCACTTCAATCTCGGCACCTTTTTCATCCACGCCTCCAATGTAACGCATCCACGCCGCAATGGCGAGGCACAGGCCTGGGTTTTTTCTTCCGGCTTTGAGATTGTCGCTTATTGTTCCAAGGATGCGTTGTGGCAGTTTCTGGCTGCCGTCCATGGCAATCTGCCAGGTGCGGTGGCGGATGGCCGGATTGCGGTAGCGGGCGAGGAGCGAGCTTGCGTAGGCTTGAACGTCGACACCGGGAGGTGGCGTGAAGCTGGGGGCGATTTCATTGGTCCAGAGATGTATCACGAAATTTGCAAACACTGGATCAGCGGTTGCTTCGGAGATTGTTTCATGGCCTGCAAGATAGCCGAGATAGGCCAGCGATGAATGTGTGCCGTTGAGCATTCGGAGTTTCATCAGCTCATAGGGCGCCACATCGAGCACCAGTTCAACGCCAACGTCAGCAAGGTCTGGGCGTGCGCCATTGACAAAATTATCTTCGACGACCCATTGCCGGAACGGTTCGTGGATGACGGGTGCTGCGTCATGAAGGCCGGTGAGGTTTGACACACGCTCGATGTCTTCAGGCTTGGTCGCCGGCACGATGCGGTCGACCATGGTGGCTGGGAAAAATCCATGCGTTTCGATCCAATGAGCCAATTGCGGATCGATGGCGCGGGCGAGTGATGTGACGACAGTCTTTGCAACGCGGCCATTGTGCGGAAGGTTGTCGCAGGTGAGAACGGTGAAGGGCGCGTGCCCCAATACTTTTCGCTTCGCCAGCGCGCGCGCCAGAAAACCCGGCGCACTGCGCGGGTGTGCATTCGCCAGATCATGAACAATGTCGGGATGACTGAAGTTGAGTTCACCGGTTGCCGGGCTGTGGCAATAACCTTTTTCCGTCACCGTCAGTGTGACGATCTTCACGGCTGGGTCTGCCATGGCATTGATCAGGCCTTGCGGATTTTCCGGAGCCACGATCATATCGACAACGGACTCGATCACGCGGGTGCTATCGCCATCAGGTCCCGCCTCGAGCGCCGTGTACGCAAATCCTTGAGGTCGCAAGGCATCGCGTGTTGGTGGGCTTTGCAGGCTTGCGGCGAGAATGCCCCAATCGCCGCCGGATTTTGCCATGGCTTCGGCGATGTAGATGGCGACGTGGCTGCGAAAAAATGCGCCGGGACCCAGATGCACAATGCCGATTTTCGGCAAGGGCGCGACACTGCGTTGCAGGCGGTTCACGGCGCATCTTCCAGCAATGGAAGAATGTCGACGGGCTTTCCTGTCTCTGCACTCATCGTTGCAGCAACACCTGTCAGCACTGACAAGGCACCGGCGCGAGCACCGGCTCTCTGGCCGTGCGGATCATCCACGTCAGGCATGAACATCGCGGCGTGCAAAAAGGGATCACCACCGAAATGTCCGCCGGGGCCGTGTTCAACAATGATGCGTTCAACCGATCTGTCCGTGCCCAGCACCAGGATTTCGTCTTTGCCCTTGGGCGCATCAAAGGCTTGCCGCTCATACATGCGCACCTCAATGCGCCCCTTGGTTCCATTGAAGGCGAGATGATAACCTTCAATAGGCATGAAGGCATTAAGTGAATAAGACACCTGCACACCATTGGCATAAAGAATGGCGGCGGTCATCGTGTCGTAGATGTCGATGTCCTCGCGGAACACGCAGGCGTCGCGCACATAGCCGTCTTCCTGCGATGGACCTTCATAGAGATTGTTCAGCCGCGCATCCTTCGACATGTCGAAGTAGAATTCGCAAGTGCTGGCGTGGGCACAGCCTTTGCAGCGCGCGCCGCGAAACTTTCCGTTTTTCCCGTATTTTTTCAGATCGCCTTGCGCAAACACGCGCACCGGATCAGCCCCGATGAACCAGTTGAGCAAATCAAAATGATGCGTTGCCTTGTGCACGAACAGGCTGCCGGAATGGCGTTTGTAGGCATGCCAGCGCCGGAAATAATCGGCCCCGTGGTGCGTGTCGAGATACCAGTGAAAATCGACAGAAGTGATCTCACCAATACAGCCTGAGGAAACAAGTTCGCGCAGTTTTCGCGACGTTGGGGCAAAGCGGTAGTTGAAGGCGACGCTTACTTTTTTTCCTGTGCGTTTCTCCGCAGCAATGATGCGGCGGCAATCGGCGGCGGTCGTCGCCATGGGTTTTTCGGTGACAACGTCGATGCCGCTTTCCAGGGCCTTGACGATGATGTCGGCATGCGTGTCGTCGCGCGTGCAAACGACCAGCGTGTGGGGTTTGGCCTTATCCAGCATCTCGTCGAGACTGGTGCTGCGAAAAGCTGATGCTGGCAGATTGGCGGCGGCGGCTTTCAGGCGAGCTTCGTTGATGTCACACAAACCTACTAGCGCTACGTGGTCCGCACATGTGGCAATGGCGTCGCTGGCCCAAGTGCCGGAGCCGCGATGCCCTGTGCCGACCACGGCCACCCGGCGCTTGTTTGTTGCATCAGCCATGCGCCATGGCTTGCCATCAAAGCGGTGTGCGGGTCAACGTTTGAGGAAAAAACGATCTTGTAATTTATGGCCATCGGGCTAGTTTGTGCACTGGAACAAGCAATTCTGTCAAAAACAATACAAAGCCATCCAAGGGAGGAAACCATGACACTCAAACTGAACCGTAGAGACTTTGGCCGCTTTGCAGGCGCCTCTGCTGCCGCTGCCATACTCGCCGCAACGGGCACCACAGCCGAAGCCGCCGCCTCCGTGCGCCTGATCTGGTGGGGCAACCCGGAACGAGACAAGCGCACCAATGCGGTCGTCGATCTTTACAAGAAAGCATCGGGCGATGAGGTTGCTGCTGAAAGCTACGCCTGGGGTGACTACTGGCCGAAGCTTGCCACGCAGGCCGCCGGACAAAACCTGCCTGACGTGATCCAGATGGATTACCGTTACATATTTGAATATGCGCGCCGCAAACAGCTGGCTGAACTTGATGGGTTCATCGGCAAGGAATTGCAGTTGGCTGATTTCGATGCGAGCCAAATGGAGTCGGGCAAAGTTGACGGCAAGACCTACGGCATCTCGCTCGGTGCCAACTCCATGAGCCATGTCTACAACAAAGCGTTGCTCGACAATCTGGGTGTGAAGCTGCCGGATTCCAGCAAGTGGACGACGGCCGAATGGGTAGCACTCGGCAAGGACCTCAAGGGCAAACTGCCAGCTGGTGTGTTCTTCTCGGAAAACATGGGGCTTCTCGAACCGCGTCTGCAAACCTGGCTGCGCTCGGCTGGTCGCGATCTCTACACGGCTGACGGCAAGATCGGTTATGAACTGGGCGATCTCGTTGCCTTTTTCGAATTCTGGAAGATGATGCAGGACGAAGGCCTGACGCCACCTGCCGATGTGCAAGCCCAAGACTCGGGCAAGATGGAAGAGTCAATGATGGTGACCAAGCGCGCCGCTTTCAACTTCCTCCATTCCAACCAGCTCGTCGCCATGCAGAAGCTCGTCGACAGCGAGGTTGACCTCGTCATGATCCCCAACAGCGGAGCCAAGGCCGGACAATACATGAAGCCTTCGATGTTCATGTCGATTGCAGAAACGTCGGCTGACAAATCAGCGGCGGCAAAGCTGCTGAATTTCTTCGCAACCGACGAAAGCGCCAATGACATCCTGTTGATTGAGCGTGGCGTGACTGGCGATGCGTCGATCCGTGAACGCATTGCGGCCAAACTCAATCCGACCGAAAACAAGATCATCAGCTACCTCAAACTTGTTGGCACCCATATCAGCCCTTTGCCGCCACCACCGCCAAAGAATGCCGGCGAAATCGACAAGGCATTGCGCCCGGCATGGGAATCGGTGGCATTCGGGCGCACTCCCTTGGAAGAGGCTGCCAAGACTTACTACGACAACGCCATCGCGATTTTGGCACGCGCCTGAGTTCGCATTGTCGGGCATACGTTCAATCGACGGCAGGCAATCCAACTTGTCTGCCGTTTCCAACAGTGGCTTGCAGCGGGAAATCCGGCGCAGCCTTCCAGGCTATTTGTTTTTGCTGCCGTGGCTGGTTGGTTTCTTTGCGCTGACGTTGGGGCCGACATTGGCATCGCTCTATCTCTCCTTCACCGACTATGATCTCTTGTCGCCGCCCCGCTGGGCAGGCGTGAAGAATTATGAATACGCATTCACGCAAGACGCGCGCCTGCGCAGTGCCGTGAGTGTGACCCTGCAATATGTCCTGTGGTCGGTGCCTCTGAAACTCTCTGTCGCCCTTGGCCTTGCCATGGTGCTGGACCGTTCGGTGCGTGGTGTGGGTTTTTATCGCGCCACATTTTATTTGCCATCTTTGCTCGGCGCATCAGTTGCGATCTCGGTCTTGTGGCGTCAGATTTTTGGCTCCGAAGGGCTGGTCAATCAACTCATTTTTATCACCACGGGACTTCAAGGAACGTCCTGGGTTTCACATCCAGACTATTCACTCTGGACATTGATCGTACTGGCCATTTGGCAATTTGGTTCGCCGATGATCATCTTCCTCGCAGGGCTGCGGCAGATTCCGCAGGATTTGTATGAAGCAGCGTCGATGGACGGCGCTTCAGGCTGGCGGCAGTTCTGGAAAATCACCTTGCCGCTGCTGGCACCCGTTATCTTTTTCAATTTGGTGTTCCAGACCATCGAAGCCTTCAAGGCTTTCACACAAGCCTTCATCATTTCTGGTGGTGAGGGTCTGCCGATGGATTCAACGCTGTTCTATTCACTCTATCTCTACATCGAAGCGTTTGCGAATTTCCGCATGGGCTATGCATCGGCATTGGCGTGGCTGCTGCTGGTGATCGTTGCAATTTTTACTGCCATCGCTTTTGCAACGTCGAAATACTGGGTCTATTACGAGGATGAATCGCGATGAGCGGCGATCCTTCACAATCACCCGACCGGCCCAACGGCAATGTGAAACACGAATGGCTGCGTCATCTGGTTCTCGGCCTTGCTGCATTGATCATGATCTATCCCTTGCTGTGGATGTTCATGTCGTCGTTCAAGCCCGATGAACTGATTTTTTCCAATCCGACAGCGTTGCCGACTGCTCTCGATTTTTCGAACTATGTTGAAGGCTGGAATGTGCTGCGTGTGTCGTTCACTACATTCTATATCAATTCCTTCATCGTTTCGATTCTGGCGGTCATCGGCAATCTCGTTGCGTGCTCGCTAACGGCCTATGCCTTTGCGCGGCTGGAATTCTGGGGCCGCAAATTCTGGTTCGCGCTGATGATGGGCACGCTGATGCTGCCTTATCATGTGACGCTGGTGCCGCAGTATGTGCTGTTTCTCAAGTTTGGCTGGGTGAATACTTTTCTGCCGCTCATCGTGCCAAAATATCTGGCGGTTGATGCGTTTTTCATATTCCTCATGGTGCAATTCTTCCGTGGAATCCCGCGCGAGATTGATGAGGCCGCGATCATGGATGGCTGCGGGCCGTGGCGAATTTACTGGAAGATCATGCTGCCGCTTTCCACGCCGGTGCTGGCGACGGCGGCGATTTTCTCCTTCATCTGGACCTATGATGATTTCCTGGGGCCACTGCTCTATCTTAACGACATGAAGTCCTACACCGTGCCGCTGGCATTGCGGGCCTTTGTCGACAGTTCAGGGGGCGAGTCGCTTTATGGCGAGCTCTTCGCCATGTCGACGCTGTCTCTGGTTCCTGTGTTCATCGTGTTTCTCGCGTTTCAACGCCTCATCATCCGTGGTGTGGCGCTCGGTGCTCTCAAGAGGTAGTCATGAGTTTCGATTTCGGCGTCATCGGCATCAATCATGGCCATATCGACGGGCAAGTGGAAGCCATGTTGAGCGCAGGCTGCCGCTTCACCAAGTTCTTCGCCGCCGAAGACAATCTTGCCGCTGCGTTCTCACAGAAATTTCCACAAGCCAAACGTGTTGCCAATCAGCACGAGATACTTGAGGACAAGAACATTCGTCTTGTTGTTGGCGCTGGCATCCCGGTTGACCGCACGCCGATGGCCGTGGCGGCCATGCGCGCCGGCAAGGATGTAATGCTCGACAAGCCGGGATGCGTGAACTTTACACAACTCGGTGAGCTTCGTTCGGTACAGAAGGAGACTGGGCAGATTCTGTCGATCTGCTATTCCGAACATTATCAGCAGCGCTCCACCGTTGCTGCAGTCGATCTGGTTCGTAAAGGTGTCATTGGCCGGGTGATCAGCACCACCGGAATGGGGCCCCATCGCATCGGCAATTATGCGCGGCCTGACTGGTTCTGGGACCCAAAGCAAAATGGATCCATTCTCAACGACATTGCCTCGCACCAGTTTGAACAATTCCTCAGTCTCACCGGATCAAAGTCGGCGCGCATTTTGCACAGTGTTGAAACCAATTTCGACAACCCACAACATCCGGATTTCTTCGACTACGGCCATGCAATCGTCGCCAGTGGTACCGCCACGGGCTTCATCCGTGTCGACTGGTTCACACCGAAAGGCTCACCTGCCTGGGGCGATGGGCGGTTGTTCATTGTCGGCACCGAGGGGGCAATCGAATTGCGAAAATACATGGACATCGAGGGGCGCAATGGTGGCGATCATCTGTTCCTCACCGATGCGAAGGGCACACGCTACGTGGATTGTTCGCAAACACCGCTGACCTATGGGCCGCACTTGCGCGATGACGTGTTGAACCGCACGGCAACTGCCATGGACCAGACGCATTGTTTTCTTGCGATGGAACTCGCACTCACTGCGCACCAGATGGCAACTCGGCTTGATGGCAAGCGGCCCGGAGGACCTTGCGCATGAGAAAGCTTCGCGTTGGTGTTGTTGGTTCAGGTGTTGGGGCCGGGCATATTGAAGCCTATCAGGCCTTGCCCGACATGTATGACGTTGCAATATTGTGTGACATTGACGCGGTGCGCGGCGGGGAACTTGCCAACGCTGCGGGCATTCCAAAACTCGTCAACAGCCTCGATGCGCTGTTCAAATGCGATATTGATCTCATCGACATCTGCACGCCATCCGGCCTGCATTTTGAACAGGCCTGTGCCGTGGCCAAAGCCGGATTTGACATGGTGGTGGAAAAACCCGTGGCGCGGTCGCTGGCCGAGATGGATGTGCTCGAAAAACTCTCGCAGGAAACGGGCAGGAAAATCTGCCCGATTTTCCAGTATCGTTTCGGCCACGGGTTTCAAAAACTCCATCACCTGAAAAGCAAGGGCCTTGCAGGCCAACCGTTGATGGCGACGGCGGAGACGCACTGGTTTCGCGGTGATGAATATTACGGCCGGGCCGCCTGGCGTGGCACATGGGATGGCGAGACGGGCGGCTGCTTCACCACGCACGCCATCCACATCAATGACATGCTGTGTGAAATGTTTGGCGAAATCGCTTCAGTTCATGCGCGCACATCGCGGCTGGTCAACGGCAATGAGACTGAAGATCTGGGTGTACTTTCCATCGTATTCAAGAATGGGTCCATGGCCACATCCACGGCCACACTTGGGTCACGCCAGGAAATGTCGCGCCTGCGTTTCTGCTTCCGTGACTTTGTGGCGGAGAGTGGACTGTCGCCTTACAATCCGGGGCATGAGCCGTGGACATTTCCCAATGATGATGCAGCCGCCAGTGATCGCATCACCGCTGCACTGTCTGACTTCTCGCCATTGCCAGAACGTTTCGTAGGTCAATTCCACCGCTTGCATACAGCACTGACAACAGGCGGTGAGCTGCCTGTGACACTGGCCGATGCGCGGCGTTCCATTGAACTCCTCACCGCGATTTATTATTCATCGCTCAAAGGCGAGCCCGTAACGCTGCCGCTGAAACCCGGCCATCCATTTTACAATGGCTGGCTTGAGACCATGAAGAAAGAAACCAGACATGGCTGATCTTGAACTGCGCAAGGTTCACAAGAAATTTGGTTCGGTTCACGTCATCCACGGCATTGATCTCAAGATCGAGAACGGCGAGTTCATCGTGTTCGTCGGCCCATCGGGCTGCGGCAAGTCCACATTGCTGCGCATGATCGCAGGCCTTGAGCCGATCACCGGTGGTGAAATCCTGATTGGCAATGAAGTGGTGAATGATTTGTCGGCAGCAGGGCGCGGCCTAGCCATGGTGTTCCAGTCCTATGCGCTTTATCCACATATGTCGGTGCGCAAGAACATGGCCTTCGGGCTTGAAACCATGAAGGTGCCGAAGGATGAGATCGCCGCCAAGGTGAAACAGGCGTCCGATATTTTGCAGATCAACGAATTGCTGGAGCGCAAGCCCGGGCAATTGTCAGGCGGGCAACGGCAGCGCGTTGCCATTGGACGCGCCATTGTGCGTGAACCGCGAATCTTTCTGTTTGATGAGCCGCTTTCCAATCTTGATGCGGAACTGCGCATGCAGATGCGCGTCGAAATCAACAAGCTGCACCGCCGCTTGGGGTCAACAATGATCTTCGTGACCCATGACCAGGTGGAAGCGATGACGCTGGCTGATCGCATCGTGGTCTTGCGCAAAGGTGTTGTCGAGCAGGTCGGCTCGCCGCTTGATCTCTACAACAAGCCTGCCAACATGTTTGTGGCCGGCTTTATCGGATCGCCACGCATGAATTTTCTACATGGCAAGGTGACAGGTGCCAAAGGCAAGAAGGCCGAGATCACGATAGCTGGTGGCCAGAAGCTCCATGCTGATTTTCCGGCAATGCCCGACATTGGTGCAGAGATCACACTTGGCGTGAGGCCGGAACATCTTGTGCCGGTGGCTGCGGCAAAGGCCGTGTTGTCGGGCGATGTGCAGATTACCGAACAACTCGGTGGAGAGACATGTGTCTACATCACAACGGCTGCTGGAAGTGCCGTTACGGTGAAATACAAGGGGCAGGCCGCCGTCCATACTGGAGATCGCCTGCACCTTGGCCTTGAGGCCGGGCACTTCCACATTTTTGGCAAAGACGAACAAATCATCTGTCACGCCTGAGGAACAAGAAATGGCAACACGTCGAATTGGTATCATCATGCATGGCGTCACCGGGCGCATGGGGTTCAACCAGCATCTGGTGCGCTCGATCAAGGGGATCATGGCGCAAGGTGGCGTGAAGCTGGCCAATGGCGACATGCTGATGCCTGATCCTATTCTCGTTGGGCGCAACAGGGACAAGATTGCGGCACTGGCACAGTCTCAAGGCATCGTGCGCTGGTCAGATGATCTCGAGGCGTGCCTCAAGAATGCAGATGACTCATTGTTCTTTGATGCAGGCACAACACAGATGCGCTGCGAATTTCTGACGCGCGCCATTGAAGCGGGGAAGTCGATCTATTGCGAGAAACCTGCGGCTGACAATTTGCAGGACGCACTCTCTGTTGCGCGGCTGGCAAAGAAAAAAGGCGTCAAGAATGGCGTGGTACAGGACAAATTGTTTCTGCCCGGCATCATGAAGCTGAAAGCGCTGATCAACAGCGGTTATTTCGGGCGCATTCTTTCGGTGCGCGGTGAATTCGGCTATTGGGTGTTTGAAGGTGACTGGCGAGCGGCGCAACGGCCTTCATGGAATTACCGCAAGAAAGATGGCGGTGGCATCATCCTCGACATGTTGTGCCATTGGCGTTACGTGCTCGACAATACATTCGGTGCCGTGAAAGCCGTGAGCTGCCTCGGTGCCACACATATTTCTGAACGCTTCGACGAGACGGGCAACGCCTACATCGCCGATGCCGATGACGCGGCCTATTGCACATTCGAACTGGACGGGGGCATCATCGCGCAGATCAATTCCAGCTGGTGCACTCGGGTGCGCCGAGATGACCTGGTGACGTTCCACGTGGATGGCACCCATGGTTCAGCCGTTGCGGGTCTTACCAGTTGCAAGACACAGCACCGCGTCAACACGCCACGGCCGGTGTGGAATCCCGACATGCCAAACCCGTTCAACTTTTTTGATGATTGGGAAAACGTGCCGGATGTTGAAGTGTTCGGCAACGGCTTCAAGGTGCAGTGGGAACAATTCCTGCGTCATGTGGCTGATGACACGCCGTGGACCTTTGATTTGATGGCGGGCGCCCGCGGTGTGCAGCTTGCCGAACTGGGCCTTAAAAGCTGGGCCGAACGCTGCTGGATTGATATTCCGGAATTGGAGATGTGAGAGTGACACAAATCAAACTACCAACAACAAGCGGCATTGAAAATTACGCTCTTGCCAAGCCAGTTGATTTTTCCGCACCCGACGTGCCGCTGAATCGCATCGCCTTTGCAGCAGCCCATGTGGTGGCTGATCCGCTGACTGATAACAATCCCTGGCTTGATGCAACAGTGGATTGGGACAGGACCATGGCCTTCCGCCGTCATCTCTGGGCTCATGGTTTTGCCGTGGCAGAAGCCATGGATACAGCGCAACGCGGCATGGGACTCGATTATCCAAAGGCGCTGGAACTCATTCAACGCAGCGTGAACGAGTCGCGCAGTTTCAAAGGTGCGGTGGTGTTCTCTGGCGTTGGCACTGATCATCTGGCACCTTCGCCTTCGCTCACTCTCACCCAAATTCGAGATGCCTATCTGAAGCAACTGGCCGATGTGGAAGCGGCGGGCAGCCGCGTCATCATGATGGCGAGCCGGGCGCTCGCCGCTGCGGCCAAGGGGCCTGATGATTATGGGACAGTTTACAACGCAGTGCTTTCTCAAGCGCGGGAACCGGTGGTCATTCATTGGCTTGGTGACATGTTTGATCCAGCACTTGCCGGTTATTGGGGATCAAGTGATGTGCCGAAAGCAATGGACTCGTGCCTCGCTGTTCTGAAAGCGAACATTGCGAAGATCGATGGCATCAAGATTTCGCTCTTGTCCAAAGAATACGAGATTGACATGCGGCGGCGGCTGCCAAAGGGCATTCGCATGTATACAGGAGATGATTTCAACTATGCTGAATTGATCGAAGGAGATGAACGGGGATATTCCGACGCCTTGCTCGGTATTTTTGATGCGATTGCACCAGCGGCAGCTGCAGCGTTGAAACATTTGGCGGCTGGCAACAGTAAACGCTTCAATGAAATCCTGGCGCCAACAGTTCCGTTGTCGCGCCACATCTTCAAGGCGCCGACACGGTTTTATAAAACCGGCGTTGTGTTCCTGGCCTACCTCAATGGCCATCAGGACCATTTCACCATGGTGGGCGGACAGGAATCGACACGTTCCACTTTGCATTTGGCGGAGCTTTTCCGGCTGGCAGACAAAGCTGGTCTGCTAAGTGATCCGGAACGAGCGGCACGTCGCATGAAAGACGTCATGTCGACTCGTGGGATTGCGTGATGCCAGACATTTCCCAACTCTCGATCAATCTTGCAACGGTGCGCGAGCGCAACACGATCACTGAAGCGCTGGATGCGGTGGCCCGTCACGGCATTCCAGCCGTAGCACCGTGGCGCGACCAGATCGCGCAGATCGGATTGAAGGCTACGCGCCAGCATATTCGCACACTTGGACTTAAAGTATCCGGCGTTTGCCGTGGCGGCATGTTTCCAGCGCCGGACAAGAAAACCTTCGAGGCCAATCTCGCTGACAATGAGCGCGCGCTTGAAGAAGCAATCGAGCTTGAAGCCGCATGTCTTGTTCTCGTTGTCGGTGGCATGCCGGAGGGTTCACGTGATCTCAAAGGTGCCCGCCAACAGGTGCATGATGGCATAGCCTGGCTTGAAGAACGTGCACGCCCATCAGGCATTAAAATTGCGATTGAACCTCTGCACCCCATGTATTGCGCGGATCGCGCCGTGGTGAACACCATGGCGCAAGCGCTGGATATATGTGACGCTGTGGGCGGCAAAGTCGGCGTGGCCTGCGATGTTTATCATGTGTGGTGGGACCCAGATCTATCAGCACAAATCAGAAGCGCCGGAAAATCCCGGCTGCATGCCTTTCACATTTGTGACTGGCTGCGCGTGACCAGGGACATGTTGCTGGATCGCGGCATGATGGGTGACGGCGTGATCGATATCCGCTCCATCCGAACCATGGTTGAGGCAGCAGGATTTACCGGGTTTCATGAGGTCGAGATTTTCTCCAAGGAAAATTGGTGGAAGCGCGACATCGGTGATGTCCTGTCAACCTGCATCACGCGGCATCGTGATTGCTGCTGAGGGAATGTCATGACGCTGCTTGATGAGGACAGGCTTTTTCCGGTTGAGCCTTCGGTGCGCAATATTGCCCGCGCACTTTATGAAGAGGTGCGCAACCTACCAATCATCAGCCCGCATGGTCACACGGATCCCCGCTGGTACGCGGAGAATGAGGCCTTTCCCGATCCCGCCAAGCTATTTGTGACGCCTGATCATTATGTGTTTCGCATGCTGCATTCGCAAGGCATCCCACTGGAAGCGCTCGGCGTGCCGCGCGTTGATGGTGGTGCAACTGAGCAAGACCCGCGCAAGATTTGGCGGCTGTTTGCGACGAATTATCATTTGCTGCGTGCCACACCATCGCGGTTGTGGCTCGATCATTCTTTTCAGCACGTGTTCGGCATCACCGAGAGGCTTTCATCGAAGACAGCTGATGCGATTTATGATCACATTGCGGCTTGCCTGTCGCAACCTGCGTTTCGTCCGCGCGCGTTGTTTGAAAAATTCAATATCGAGGTGATCGCAACGACCGAAAGCCCGCTTGATGACTTGCGCTGGCACAAGATGATCCGCGACAGTGGCTGGAAAGGCCGCGTGATCACAGCCTATCGACCTGATGCGGTGGTTGATCCGGAATTTGCGGACTTTGCACAGAATGTTGAACAGGTAGGCGCTCTCACTGGTGAGAACGCCACGAGCTGGAAGGGTTATCTTGCGGCACACCGTAAGCGCCGGGCATTTTTCAAGAGTTTCGGTGCAACATCAAGCGATCATGGCCATGCAACAGCGCGCACGGAAAATTTCTCGCAAGACATCGCCGCGCAGCTTTTCGACAAGGCATTGTGTGGAAAGTGCACAAGCGAAGAGGCCGATGCGTTTCGCGGTCACATGCTGACCGAAATGGCGCGGATGAGCCTTGATGATCATCTTGTGCTGCAGATTCATCCGGGGTCATATCGCAATCACTCTGGGGAAGTTCTGTCATGTTTTGGCCGCGATAAAGGTTTCGATATTCCTACGCGCACGGATTATGTGCGAGCGTTGAAACCACTGCTGGAAGCGGTTGGTGAGCGGTCCGAGCTTTCGATCATCCTGTTCACATTGGATGAGACATCTTACACGCGTGAGCTTGCACCTCTGGCCGGCGTCTATGCATCGCTCAAGCTGGGTCCGGCATGGTGGTTTTATGACAGCGCTGAGGGCATGATGCGCTATCGCGAGTTGACCACAGAGACGGCAGGTTTTTACAACACGGTTGGCTTCAATGACGATACGCGAGCGTTTTGTTCCATCCCCGCGAGGCATGATGTGGCGCGGCGCGTGGACTGTGCCTACCTTTCAACACTTGTCGCAACAGGAAGATTGGCTGAAGACGAGGCGCGTGAAGTTGCGCAAGACCTGACTTATCGACTGGCCAAGGTGGCGTATCGCCTCTAATATATCATCGACCGGTTCTGCCCAAAGTACCAACGTCTCATCGCCGCAGTCGTTTCCCTACAAGCATTCCATGCGGGCCTCTATCCACGGATGCCGGTTGCCCAGCAGCACGGCTCGCATTCCACAACTGTTCTCAATCAGCATTACTAATCAAACCGGACGTGATGGAACCTTTCTGCCTCGTAACGACATCGCTGGCCTGACGGCGGATTGGCCATCACCTGTCAGTAAGGCCAAGGGGGCTGGCGAGCTGCCTTTGGTCTGGCAGGCTGTAGCCACTCCAATCGCGGCGAGGATTCCGATTGAAGCATGGATGCGGTGCGGGATGAAGCTCCGTGTACTGATGACTCCACCATGCTGCGCTTTCGAAACGAGAGTCATCTTGGGGACAGAAATGCTCGCGACACCACCCAGATTCATCATTGCACCGGCCTTGAGCCTGATGGATGCAAGGCGGTCTTTGAGTTGCGGATTGGTCTCGAGTTGGTCGGGACTTTCTGCCCCGCCGATGCCGAAATCACCCGCGTTCATGATGATACAGGGCATGCCATTGTCGATCCTACATTTGCGCCAACGTCGAAACAGAGCGTTCCCGGAAGCACGAATTCCTTCGGAACGCTGGCCAACTTCCTTCTGCTCGCCAGCTTATTGCGCCTAATTGTGTGGTCGACAAGCCACCTCGCCTGGCGATAAATGCCCAGGTTGATCGCTGACTGTTTCAGCATTAGAGTATATTCTCCTACGGGATGCTTCCTTGCAATTGGCAATGCTGACATTAAGGCAAGGCCTGGTTTGGCGCTCGATGACATTATTTGGTCGATGTGAAGGTCAGATTGAAGTTCAGATTGAAGTAGTGTGTTTCAGTTAATGAAGTGCAACTTTGAGCAATTTTCCAACTGAATGTGGAGCGGGGGGATTGCCTGGTCAATGGCGACGTGGTTCATGATGTTTGCAAGACGTGGCGGATGGCGGACGTTGCGAATGCACTTTCAGTTTATTTTCGCAAACGGGCCGTTGCTGTAGATGAAATTGGGACTCGCGTCGGCAGGTGGCGAAGCGTTTTGGAAAAAAGCGCATCCAGCGCATTGGCTTGCTGGGAATTTACAGTTGATGACGCCTTGGGCAAGTTCGAAGCTGGCTGGGAACAGGTCGCGGAAGACTTCGGCCGCGAAAAGCAAAAGGAAATGCTGAACTTGGCGCGCAGCCGCGCGAGCATTTGACATGATTGAATTGATTGGCGAAACAAGTTTTTCGGAATGGCTGATTCCGGTCCCAAAGCTTGCGTACACGATCAAATGCAATGATCAGCCCGCGGTCATCCGCTTTCTGCGCTTTTCAAATCGGTCATTCATCTAGGCCACGTGCGCGGCTGAGCCATCATGAAATGTGCCGAACCATTTGTCGAAATGCACAAGTCCGTCGCCGTAGACCACTTCGAAGTGTTTGTGATGAAGATAATGAATGTAGGCATGTGTATCCTGGCCCAGCCAAGCGGTTTCATCACTTCTGTTTCCGGCAAAACCCAATGCCACCAGGCCAGTGCGGACAGCACCCATATGAGATCACAAGGAAAGAAATAGCTTGGCTGCCATTTCAAAACTTTCATGAATTTCGGCGGGAATAACCAGATCGGCGCGTTTGCGGCGAGTTCGTCCGGAGCCCAGTCTCCGCGCTAGGTGCGTTTGCCAAATTGAAGGTCATCCATGGGTTAGACCTTCCCGCTCAGTGAAAGAGTATAGCCGTTTCATGCATTATTATCGCGCAAGTTGGGCAAGCAGGTCCACAAAAGCCGCTTGCCGGACGTCAATATTCAGGCGATAAGCACAT
Organism: uncultured Alphaproteobacteria bacterium; assembly: GCA_963819615.1. Lineage (GTDB taxonomy): Bacteria > Pseudomonadota > Alphaproteobacteria > Rhizobiales > Aestuariivirgaceae > Aestuariivirga. The sequence continues at coordinate 773,230 of CAWFWW010000004.1, read as the reverse complement.
GGCTTGCCAAGTGCAATTGAGAAAAAATGTACAACAGGCGACAGGGGAGGACTACAGCCGCATGGCGAGAGCGTCTACGAAAGGCGAGACTGAATTGGCCGCCCTAGCAGCCAAAACAGTGGTTCTGGCGGAACTGCGCAATATCGAGAAGCGTTTCCCCGGCGTCCATGCCCTGCGCAATGTGCGGTTTGATTTGCGCGCTGGCGAAGTCCACGCCCTGATGGGTGAAAATGGCGCCGGCAAATCCACCCTCATGAAAATCCTCACTGGCGTTTATCAGCCGGACGAGGGCGAAATCATCGTGGAGGGCAAGCAGGTCCACCTGCCCAATCCGCGCTCGGCGCAGGATTTGGGCATCAGCATCATTCATCAGGAACTTTTTCTGATGGAGCACCTAACCACAGCACAGAATATTTTCATCGGACGAGAGCCGCGCAAGGGCTTCGGCATGTTCGTTGATGAAGACACCATGAACACCAACGCCGCTGCATTGTTCAAGCGCATGAAGGTGAACATCAGCCCGACAGTGGATGTGGGCGAGCTCACGGTCGCCCGTCAGCAGCTGGTGGAAATTGCCAAGGCGCTGTCATTCAATTCGCAAGTGCTCATCATGGATGAGCCAACGTCTGCGCTCAATTCAACTGAAGTCGAACATCTGTTTTCTGTCATCGAAGACCTGAAGGCGCATGGCGTCGGCATCGTCTACATCACGCACAAAATGGATGAAGTGAAGCGCATCGCTGACCGCGTCACGGTCATGCGGGATGGCCAGTATATTGAAACGCTGCCAGCCGCCGGAACGCCCATCTCGAAAATCATATCGATGATGGTCGGGCGCGAATTGGCTGATGCCGCCCGCGCCGAAGGCCGGGCTGCAGATGATGAACTGCTGCGCGTGGTTGGCCTCAAGAGTGGCCGCGCCATTCGCGATGTAAGTTTCTCCGTGCGCAAAGGAGAAATCCTTGGCTTTGCCGGATTGATGGGCGCTGGCCGCACGGAAGTTGCCCGCGCCATATTTGGTGCTGATCCAATCGACAGCGGCGAAATCTACATTCATGGCAAGCAGCAGAAGATCAAATCACCGAGCGATGCTGTGGGCCTGGGCCTTGCTTACTTGAGCGAAGACCGCAAGCGCTATGGCATTGTCACCCGCATGTCCGTGCGCGACAACATCACGTTGCCATCCTGGGACCGCTTCACGACAGCGCGATTCTGGATGAAAGATGGTGGCTTGCGCGAGGCGGCAAAGGGTTATGTTGAGAAGCTGAAGGTCAAGACGCCGACGGTTGATCAGGAAACGCGATTGCTCTCTGGCGGCAATCAGCAAAAGGTCGTCATCGCCAAGTGGCTGTTGCGCGATTGTGATATCCTGATATTTGACGAACCGACGCGCGGCATCGATATCGGAGCCAAGGCCGAAATCTACAAACTGTTGCAAGGCCTCGCCGAACAAGGCAAGGCCATCATAGTGATTTCCTCAGAATTGCCCGAAGTTCTGCGCCTGTCGCATCGCATCATCGTGATGTGTGAGGGCCGCATCACCGGCGAACTGGATGGCACGTCAGCAACCCAGGAAGACATCATGACCCTGGCCACGCAACGCCAGAACCAAGCTGCATAAGGGATCGACACTGAAATGACCGAAGCAACATTGCCAGCATTGACCTCCAAGTCCGGTTTTTTCACCACGGCAACCTTGCAAAAAGCGGTGGCCTTCGTGGTTCTCATTTTGCTGCTGGCATTTTTCAGCATCATGCGTCCCGACACATTTGCGGCCTGGAACAACATGGTCAGCATCATGCAGGCCACTGCCGTCAACGGCGTGCTGGGTGTGGCTTGCACCTTTGTGATTATCTCCGCAGGCATTGATCTCGCCGTTGGCACGATGATGACACTGACCGCGGTTTGCGCCGGTCTCGTCCTCACCAATCTCGGTCTGCCGTTGCCTTTTGGCATTCTGGGTGCATTGGCGTCTGGGGGCGTGATGGGTGCCATTTCTGGTGTCACGATTGCCAAACTGAAAATCCCGCCTTTCATTGCAACGCTAGGGATGATGCAGATCGCGCGCGGACTGGCGTTGGTGTTCTCTGGCGCCAAACCGATCTACTTCAACGACACACCCAACTACAAATACATTTCGCCAGAAAGTTCGATCAGCAATCTCATTCCGGGCCTGGAAGTGCCGAACGGTGTTTTCATCATGTTCGGTGTAGCCATCATCGCTTCGATCATCCTTAACCGCACCATTCTTGGTCGTTATGTTTTCGCTCTCGGCAGCAATGAGGAAGCGGCCCGGCTTTCCGGCATGAATGTCGATTTCTGGAAGATCGTGACCTATGCCTTGAGCGGCCTGATTTGCGGCGTTGCTGGTTTGCTGGTTTCATCACGTCTGAACTCCGCGCAACCTGCGTTGGGTCTTGGCTACGAACTCGACGCCATCGCCGCTGTCGTCATTGGCGGCACATCGCTGTCGGGCGGGCGCGGCACAATTCTTGGCACCATCATCGGTGCCTTCATCATGAGTGTTCTCACCAACGGCTTGCGCATCATGAGCGTGCAGGAAGAGTGGAAAATCGTGGTGACGGGCATCATCATCATCGTCGCAGTTTATGTTGACATCATGCTGCGGAAAAAAATGTAGAACTGGGAGGATCAAGGATTCTTGATATTTGATCGCGTTCAACATGGTGGCCGCAGCCTGATGCGGCAAAAGTCCAACCAACGGAGTATTACATGAAGAAAGCACTGTTTGCAGCCGCCCTTTTGGGCTCTGCCGCGATGTCTTCGGCGCCAAGTTTTGCCGCAGACGTTTACTTCCCGATCATCGCCAAGGGTTTCAGCCACCAGTTCTGGCAGGCTGTGAAAGCCGGCGCTGAATCAGCTGCTGCTGCCAATGGCGTGACCATCACATTTGAAGGTCCGAACACGGAAGCGGAAATCGACAAGCAAACCGACATTCTGAACGCTGCCATCGCCAAGAAGCCACAGGGCATCGGCTTTGCAGCACTCGACTCGAAGGCACAGATTCCAGCCCTGCAAAAAGCAGCAGACGCCGGCATTCCAATCGTGGCTTTCGACTCTGGCGTTGAAGGCGACCTGCCGCTCACCACCTGCACCACGGACAACGTGAACGCAGCCGGTGCAGCCGCAGACAAGCTTGCTGAAGCCATCGGTGGCGAAGGCGAAGTTGCCGCTGAAATCCACGACCAGACATCAGCTACCGGCCTCGGCCGCCGCGATGGCTTCGTGAACCGCATCAAGGAAAAGTGGCCGAAGATCACGATCGTTGACATCAAGTATGCCAACGACGCGCTGAAAGCCACTGACGACATCAAGGCAACAATGCAGGCTTTCCCGAACCTGAAGGCAATCTTCGCTTCGAATGAAGGCGCTGCCATCGGTCTTGCTGTTGCGATCAAGGAAACGAAGTCGAAGATCGTTGGCGTTGGCTACGATTTCGGCAAAACCCAGAAGGACGCCATCCTCGATGGTACACTTCTTGGTTCGATCACCCAGAACCCGGTCGGCATCGGCGAATGCGTTGTGAACTCGCTCGCCAAGGCTTTGAAGGGCGAAAAGCTCGAAAAGATCATCGACACGGGCTTCTACTGGTATGACAAGTCGAACATCGCCGACCCAAAAGTCGCTGCTGTTCTTTATGATTGATCGTTGATGCAATAAATGCGCCTTTCCCTTCTGCTTTTATGGAGGGGGGAGGCGTTTTTTGGATTCGAGTAATCTTGACCACCTCGAATGATACTGCCTTTGATTGCAACGCTTCCGTTAGAGTGACATTGCCCTCGGACTATCCCTTGACACCACCTGCGGTCATGCCTGCCACAATCTGGCGGTTGAAGAACACAAAGACCAGCAGTGGCGGGATGGTAATGAGCAGGATGTTCATGAAAAGCAAATTAAACTGCGACTGGAACTGGGTTTGGAAATTATAGAGTGTCAACTGCACAGTGACATTCTGCTTGCCCGGCAAATAATAAAGCGGATTGGTGAAATCATTGAAGATGCCGACCGACTGCACAACGATGTTAGTGAGCGTCACAGGTTTCAGCAGCGGCAGAATGACCTTGAAGAAAATCTGCAAGGGCGATGCGCCATCAATGATCGCGGCTTCATCAAGTGCGCGTGGGATAGAGGCAATGAAGGCGCGGTAGAGCAACACCGAGAACGCCAGGCCATAGGCCACCTGGATGAAAATCATGCCGGAGATGGTCTTGAACAGCCCAATACTCTGTAGCACCCAGATTGTTGGCACAACAGCGGGTGGGATCATCAAGCCTGCAAGTACGCACGCATAAATGAAATTGCTGAAGCGTGAGGGCCTGCGCTGCAAAATGTATCCCACCATGGCGCCAAACAGCACCAGCAATGTGACCGCACCGACTGTAATCACAATCGAATTGAAGTAGGCGGTGAGCAGCATGTAGTCGCGCGCCTTGACGACTTCGGTGAGATTTTCCCAGAACAGAAATTTTGCAGGCAATGAGAAGTGCATCAACGCCGCTTCCGGTTTTGATTTCATCGCCATCAGGAAAATGAAGATGAAGGGAAGAATAAAAACGAAAAACGCAAAAACGATGCCGATCCAGCCCTGCACAAGTTGGCGCGTCTTCATCTTTCGACCTCGTTGCGGTTAAGGTACATCGAGAATGGAATGATGATCAGTGCGATCAGCAAGAACAGGATCAGGTTGCCTGCGGTGGAGAGGCCATAGAAACCGGCCTGATATTGTTTGTAGACAACGCTTGCCAAAACATCCGACGAAAAGCCGGGACCGCCGCGCGACATGGCCCAGATCAGATCGAAAGACCGAAGCCCGCCAATGAGCGAGAGAATGATGACGGTGATCGTTGCGGGTTTCACCAGCGGCACGGTGATGCGCCAGAAAATCTGCCGGGGCGTGGCACCTTCAATGCGGGCAGCTTCGTAATATTCTGTGCCGATGGTGGCAAGTCCTGCGATGTAGATCAGTGTTGCGAGGCCGATGCCTTTCCACACATCGACAATTGCAATCGAATAAAGTGCGAGATCAGCATTGGTCAGCCAGCCGGGACCGGAGATGCCAAGGCTTGCGAGTGCGACATTGAACAGCCCCCGCGTGGGATGCATGAATGCGGAGAAGGTTATGCCAACGCCAATCGTTGAAACCAGCACGGGAAAGAACATCACATTGCGCAAAAATCCTTGCGCGAAGACGCCACTGGTCAAATATACGGCAAGCAAAAGGCCCAAAGTGGTCTTGAGGCCCGACGTTGCTACCGCATAGATCAGCGTGTTGCCGAGGCCCTGCACCAGAAACGGTTCCTTGAAAAACTGACGGAAATTGTCGAGGCCGATGTATTCGGCGGTGGTCAGATCCCAGCGCGTGAGACTGAACCAGAAGGACGCCAGTGTGGGCATAATGAACAGCACACCAAAGATGATGGCTGCGGGTAAGAAGAACCAATAGGGATATGGCGAGGAGCGGTTCATCTTCCCCCTCCCCCTTGTGGGGAGGGCCGGGGTGGGGGTCGGAAGGTGGGGCAGAAAATGTCCATGCTAATCCTGAATTGCCGGAGCGACCCCCACCCTAACTCTCCCCACAAGGGGGAGGGAACTCAGGTGTTCGGGTGTAATTGTGCTTACCAGTTTGGCAATCCCAGCTGCTTGGCCTGCTTCTCCACATCCTGATCGTAAAGTGCTGCAGCTTCTGCTGCCGGACGGATGCCGGAACCGACTTCCACGGTGAGCTGCTCAAGGTTTGGTCCCTTGATCGGCGACAGGAATTCCAGGGCTGGTGCCGTCAATCCAGCCGCGAAATACGGCATCATGTCGGCGACCGATGGCGGCACGTCTGCGGGCAATGCGCAGTTCTTGATCAGATAAGGACCTGTCGCACCATTGACATCAATCATTGCCTTGCAGCCTTCGGGTGAGGCAACATATTTGAGGAACTTCTTGGCGGCGTCGGCATTGGCACTCTTTGACGAGACATAGAGTCCACCTGGCATCCACACGGTAAGGCCGTTTTTTGCGGCGTCATCACCGGGCTGGGCGAAGAAACCGACATCATTCACCTTGTCCGGGAAATTCTGCTTGATATTGCCAAGCGCGAAAGTGAGCATGGGATAATGCGCCGCTTCGCCATTGGCCACCATGCGCACGCCATCGTCGAACGTCGCGGCACCATAGTCAGCATTGAGCATTCCGGCCTTGTTGACTTCGGCAAGATAGTCAAAGCCCCGCATGGCCGCCGGCGTGGTGGCGTATTTCGCCTTGTTGGCCGTGTAGTCGGCAGCGAAGTTTGGAACAGCGGCCTGCACATTGTAGAAATCTGCCAGCACGAAGAGCTGCGATGACCAAGTATCCTTGTAAGTCTGCGCAACGGCAACCTTGCCGGCAGCCTTGATCTTTTCATTGTTGGCCATGAATTCAGCCCAGGTCTTGGGAACCGCGAGACCAAGTTCGGCATAGATTTTCTTGTTGTAGTAAATGCCGCCGCCCATGGCCGCGCCAAACGGCACACCGCGCACTTTGCCATCAGGTGAAGTCACAACAGGTTTGAAGCTGTCGAGCACATCGGCCTGAATGTCGCCGAGTTCAGCAAGGTTCTGCTCGGGCTTCAACGCCTGGAACAGGGAGCCGGAATTATACTGGAAAATGTCAGTCATTTCGCCAGTCGAGAGGCGCGTCTTCACAAGATTGTCGCCTTCGGCACCGCCAGGCCGCGTTTCCAGTTCAAATGTCACGTCCGGATTGGCGGCAGTGAAAGCCTTGGTCAAAGCGTCCAGTGCCTTTGTGGTTTCTTCATTGCCGTCGGACGAGATCGTCACGGTGGTGGCAGCGAGTGAAAGTGAGGCCAATGCAAGCGACATCGAAGCGGTCGTTGCAGCCGCCAAAAGCAGGCGGCGTGTTATAGATGTAGTCATGTTATTTCCTCCGTTTGGTTTTTGGTTGGGTTGGTTTTTTGTTTTGAATCTTGAACAGGATTTCATACGAACCGCTCGCCAGCTTGATCGGGCCTGAGCCTGCACGTTTTGCCCCATTGACGTGCGAGACATTATAGTTGGGCTGATGTGCGACAATGCCCGAAACGCCTTCGGGCAGCGTGACGTGATAGGCGGCTGTATCTCTTTCAATTTTCCAGTTCGCTTCGATCCGGCCATGGCGGCAGTTGTGCCACATGGCAACGGGCGACAGCTGGGCCAAGAATTGCGGTGCAATGATGACCTGATCGAAGCCAGGCTTGGCGGGGTCAGGTGCAACACCTGCAACACTTTCAAACAGCCACTGGCACACCGAGCCGTAAGCATAGTGGTTGTAGCTGTTCATGTCGGGCTCGTAGATCTTGCCATCAGGCGCGAGCGCGTCCCAGCGTTCCCAAATGGTGGTGGCACCGCGCTCGACCTGGTAAAGCCAGCCCGGCACTTCGCGGTTAAGGAAAACTTTTTCGGCTTCATCATTCAGCCCAAGCTTGGCCAGTGCAGGGAGAAGTGCCGGCGTGCCGATGAAACCTGTGCCGATCTTGTAGTCAGCATCAATAATAACCTGCCGGAAATATTCCTTCGCAGCAGTCATGTATTTCGTGGGCACGAGATCGTAGAGAAAGGCCAGCGCGTAAGACGTCTGGTCGTTGTGCGCCAGGCGGCCTGCGGGACTGAAATACTCACGCTCGAATGCTGATTTGATCTTGGTGTAGCGAGCCTTCAACTGTGCAGCTTGTTTCTTGTTGCCAATGACGACAGCGATTTGCGCGGCGAGCTGTGTCGAGATGGCATGATAAAGGGTGGCCGCGCATTCATCACTGATCGTCGGGCGGGGTTTGCGGTTGTCGCCGACTGGTTGAATCCAGTCACCGAAAGTAAAACCCTTCGCACCCCATGTCGATGGTGGGCGCACAATGGGACCCTTTGAAATGTTCCACACATAGTCGAGCCAATTCAGCATGGCGGGGAAGCATTCTTTCAACACGCCGATGTCACCATACTGCAAATAGAGCTGCCAGGGGATGACCACGATGGCATCACCCCAGCCCGTCGAACCCGCCCAGTCACCGCGTCCGCCAATGGGATGAAGCCGCGTTGGATCGGGCGAGAAATGTGAGACCGCACCGTCCTTGCGCTGGTCGGCCCGCACGTCGCGCAGGTACTTTTTCAGGAAGGTTTCGCAGTCTGCCAGCCAACAGGCCGTGCCTGCAAACACTTGCGCATCGCCCGTCCAGCCCAGGCGTTCATCGCGCTGCGGACAATCGGTCGGCACTTCAATGAAGTTGGAGCGCTGCGACCAGACGGTGTTCATCACCAGCCGGTTGACAGCAGGAACGCCGCAGGTGAATCCGCCCGCCAGTTCCGGCACGGATGAAATCGGCACGAATTCAATTTTGGTGACCTTTGCATTGCCTGCTATAGCCACGCGCGCATAGCGGAAGCCCATGAAGGAAAAGACCGGCGCATAGGTTTCTGGCCCGCCGCCTTTCAGGGTGTAGACAATTTGCGCGCGCGCACTTCGATAGTTGCGGTTGTCGAAATGCTTGCCAGGCCCGAGGATTTCGGAATGATCAACAGTGACAGTGGCACCCTGTTCCCCTTCCACCGTGAAACGCACATAGCCACCTGCATTCTGGGCAAAGTCATGAACGACACGGCCATCTTTTTCGGGCCAGCTATCAACAGGTGCAATGCCTGCCAATTCAACCACGGGTGAGGTTTCATGCTTCACCAGTAATCTGGTTTTGAAGGGGAGGGCCTCAACGCCCGCGGTTTCTGTCAGGCTCTCCAGCCTCGCATCGTAATCTTCGCCATAGTAGATGCCGGACTTGGTGACGGGTAGAGTACCGCTGTTCCACGTTTCATCCGTACACAGAACAATGCCGCTGCCCGCCTGCATCTGCGCGATTGCAGCAATCCTGTCGCCCCAGCAGTTGAAAATCGGATTAAGCGCCCACAACATTTGTGAGCGCCACCAGCCATCGGCCAGCCAGATGACGATGCTGTTGGTGCCGGGTTTAAGGTGTTTGGAAACGTCATAGGATTGATAGGCAATACGGTCGTCGTAACAGGTCCAGCCCGGGGTCAGCAGGTCATTGCCCACGCGACTGCCATTGATGAAGCAGCGGTACAGGCCTTGTGCGGAAATGTTGAGCGTGGTGCCGGGCGTGACGGTATCGATCAAAAAATCTTTCGACACAAAACTCGATTGTGTGCCTTGGCCTTTGTCAGCCAGGGGCGCGATCATGAGTGCTGACCACTGCACAGAGTTTTTCTTGCCCGCCGCCTTGCGTTCCAAATTGCATCTCCCGCGTTTCGCTGCTTGTTGTGCAACGTTATACGTAGAACATTATACAAAACCGGTGCCTTGGCAAGAGGAGTTTGTTATAAGGGGAAAATGGATGCTTTTTCGCCCACCGACAAGAAACCCCGCGTGACGATCAAGACCGTTGCCAAAGATGCCGGGGTTTCGGTGGCGGCAGTTTCAAAAGTGATGCGCAATGCCTATGGCGTCAGCGAAGCGCTGCGCCAGAAAGTTCAAGCCTCAATCGAACGGCTGGGCTACCGTCCCAACATCGCCGCGCGGGCCATGCGTGGCCGCACCAACAAGATCGGCGTATTGCTGTGTGAAATATCAAATCCTTTTTTGAGTCAGGTGATGGACGGCGTGAATGACGTGCTGGCCGAATCGCATTACCAGGCCTTGATGGGTATGGGCGAAAGCACCATGCCGGTTGAAGCCTCGCTGATTGAATCGATGATCGATCTCAACATGGATGGCTTGATCCTCGTTGCACCGCAAATGAGTGGTGCCATGCTGGCAAAATATGCACGTCAAATTCCCATGGTGGTCATCGGCCATCACGAGGCAACGGCGACAACATTTGACACCGTGAACAGCGACGATCAGGAGGGTGCGGCACTTGTGGTGCGCACATTTCTTTCACTTGGCCACCGCGATATTGCGATGTTGAGTCTGGTGATGGACGATCCTGAAGCCACAAATGTCAGCTGCCAACGCGAGATCGGTTTTGCACGCGCCATTGCCAAGGCAGGGCTTCCCACGCCAGCAAGGATCCATCACATTCACAACCGTCCGCAGGGGCGCGAGCGCGAAGTCGAACAGTTTCTGCAATCAACAACACCGCCGCGCGCGCTGTTCTGCTGGTCTGATCTGGATGGCATTCATCTCATCAACAACGCCCGCCGCCGCGGCATTCGCATTCCGGAAGATGTGAGTGTGATCGGCTACGACAATTCCAGCGTTGCCGCCCTCGGACCCATCAGCCTCGCGAGCATCGATCAATCCGGCAAACGCATCGGCTCACTTGCAGTTGAGCTGTTGCAATCGCGCATTGCCGGGCGTTCGGCGTCCAGTCACCTGCTCATTGAGCCCACGCTCGTCAAGCGAGGCAGTCTGGGCTAAGTTGTGGTGGACTGCCGTTATTCTGCAGCAATGACATGGGGCCTTGCGCAGTTGGCGGTGATTCCAAATTGCGTCTCCGTCCAGGCTTTTGCCGTTTCATGTTCAGCCGGGCAGAGCGAACGCACGAGACAAGTCAAGTCTTGCTGTCTTGAGCATTCCGCTTTCGCGAGAAGCGATTTGATCCGCTGCCTTATGGTCGAAATTGCGACATTGCTGCTCACAGCAATTTCGTCGGCCGTGTAGCCAGTCGCAATTGCGATCAGATCACGGCTCTCGGATGGCGACAGCCTGAGGGTTTCGGATATGGCGCGGAAACATTCGCGGTCGGGCACGTAGCCACATTCGGTGAATTCGATCACGGCTGGCTCAACCATGCCGTCACCATTGGCTGTAGTCCGGCAGACAGCCTGGGCTTCTTCGTCATCAAGGAAACGCACAACGGCCAATGCCCACGAACCTTCTGCGGCGCACCGCAAAGTCCAGGCGGTGCTTCTTTGGCCAGTGGTTTTGGCAGCTTGGAGGTTTGCCTGAAAAGACTTACGCTCGTGACAGTGGCCAAAACTCAGCAGCCCGTTTTGAACTTTCAAGGCAAATTCCCTGGACAGAAGATCCAGGCAATTGCGGTTAGCGTATTCCACCCGGAGAGTGGCGCAATCAATCACCATCGCAGGTCCACGCCATTCAGGGCAGAGCAGCTTGCTGGCGGGCATTTCTGGTGCCTCAGTTTTGGTTTTCCGGTCAAGCAGCGCGTAAGAGACATCACCCTTGACCGAACCCATTGGCCAGTTCGCGGCATTGTGACTACGGATCGAAATCATTTGCTTCCACCTTTTCTGGTCCGGGAGCCAGGTGGCGGGGGCACCACGTCTGGCTTCGGTTAAGTCAAAGTGCGCCTGCGGGCGTGAAGCCAGCGTGACAACAGCGTTAGAGGTAGCGTGAAAAGAGGAAAAACACTATGAACATATTCATATTTGATGATTTTTCTGTTAACGTCCGCAGAAATATGTTCTATCTTTGTTCCAACTGGTTTTAGAAGGATCGTGCTGCCGATGGAAGTTTGTTTTGATGTTCACCAATGGAAACGGGAAAAATTGAGTTTGCATGAGGTGGTTGACACTCTCGTGTTGTTCTTCCGGCGGTTAAGCGAATTTCTTTTGGCGCTTGCGATTGCCATAGAGCCAGCAAGACTTGCGGCCGGACGGGTGCGCAAGCCCCCCGACCTTGGTCATCCGGCATCTTTTCCGGGTTCCGGAAACAGTTTAAGCACGGAGCCCTTGAACAAGGAGTCCGGAGACATGGCGCAATTCATCAATGCAAAAGAAAACCTGGTCGTCGATGCGCTTGATGGATTGCTCAGAAGTTCGGGCGGCACAAATCTGGCGCGGCTTGACTGCTATCCCGACTTCAAGGTGATCCTGCGGACGGATCACAATCCAAAGCATGTCGCCTTGGTTGCTGGCGGTGGATCGGGTCACGAACCGGCGCATGCGGGCTTCGTCGGGCCTGGCATGCTGACGGCAGCCGTTTGTGGCGAAGTGTTTGCGAGCCCCAGTGTTGATGCGGTGTTTGCGGCGATCATGGCGGTGACCGGCAAAGCTGGGTGTTTGCTGATTTTCAAGAACTATACGGGTGACCGGCTGAATTTTGGCCTGGCTGCGGAAAAGGCGCGGTCACAGGGAAGGAAGGTCGAGATCGTTATTGTCAAGGACGATATCGCCTTGCCGGATATTCCGCAGCCGCGCGGAATCGCTGGAGTGATGTTTGTTGAAAAGATCGCCGGGCATTATGCGGCCAAGGGCTGGCCGCTAAACAAGGTCGCGGCTGTGGCACAAAAGGCGGCGGATGGATTGGCGTCGCTTGGCATTGCGCTGACGTCGTGCACGTTGCCGGGCATTGGCCGCGAAGATCGCGTGCCAGCGGGCAGAGCCGAGCTAGGGCTGGGCATCCATGGCGAGCCCGGAGTTGAAATCGTTGGATTTGAGGATGCTGCGAAGGCGGCTGCCCTGGTAGCAGACAAGCTGTTTGCCAAGATAAAGAAGGCACGGAGCTATGCGCTGCTGGTCAATAATCTTGGCTCTACGACGCCGCTTGAGATGAACTTGCTGACCAATGAAGTGCTGAAAGGCAAGCATGGAAAGAAGATCAAGCTGGTGTGCGGGCCCGCCAATCTGGTGACGTCGCTTGACATGCATGGGTTCTCGTTGAGCCTGTTGCCGCTCACATCTGAGTTTGAAGCCGCGTTGAAGTCGGTGGCAACACCATTGGTGTGGCCGGGGGTGAAAACCCATGTGAGTCCGAGGCTTGTGAAGCTACCTTCATCCCTGAAATCAAAAGTGGCCAAGGCCAGCCGCAATGCCGATCTGGAGGCTTTGGTGCGCCGTTCTTGTGCGATCCTGATCGGTGCAGAGGCGAGGCTCAATGCGCTTGATGCGAAGGTTGGAGATGGCGATACGGGGTCCACGGTTGCCGCAGCGGCACGCCATGTGCAGGGCGCGCTTGCGAAGATGCCGTTGGCGAAACCGGATCAGTTCTTTGGTTCTCTCAGTGAGGCGATGACACGGACGATGGGCGGATCGTCTGGTGTTTTGTTGGCTATTTTCTTTGCCGCGGCTTCGCAGGCGGCTGGCAAAGGCTGGCAGGATGCTTTGCTGGCGGGCCTCGACAAGATGATGGCTTATGGTGGCGCTAAACCGGGTGACCGCACCATGATTGATGCGCTGGTGCCCGCATTAGATGAGTTGAAATCATCAGGGCATTTGGGCCGAGCTGCCATTGCCGCGCGGAAGGGTGCTGATGCGACGTCCACCATGACGCGGGCGCGGGCAGGGCGGTCTACATATGTCTCAGCGGGCAATCTCAAGGGGATCAATGATCCGGGTGCGGAAGCGGTGGCGATGCTGCTGGAAGGTTTGGCGAAGGGATGATTCTAGTGAGAACGGGCCACTAGTTTTGCTGTGGGCGTGGCGAGGCTGCCATTGCGGAGACCGTATGCAGTGCACCTGTGGCTTCACCCACGACCGGCTTCACATCCAGCACTCTGAGCGCGTTATAGAAGGAGACTTCGAGGTGGCGGGCCATGGCGGCGCGGGCGTTTTCAGAGTCTTTGCTGTTGAGTGCGCGGATGATCTGGCGGTGTTGCTCAAGCGTGAAATCACCCTCTCCCGGCAAAGGCAACATCATGTGACGGCAGCGATCAAGCTGGCCCTTGGATATTTCAACGGCACGCCATAGACGCGGCAAATTGCTGATCTCGGCGATGTGGCGATGGAAGGCGTCGTCATGGACAATTGCTTCGGCAAAGTTTTTTCGTTCGATGGCGCGCGCATGCAGCACAGTAATATCCGAAAGCATTTCCGCGTGTTCGTCGGACATTCGGGCCGCAGCTTGGGCTGCTGCTTCGGTTTCGAGCGCGCGCCGGATGAGAAATGCCTGTTCAAGTTCATGACGGTCGAGATGGGCGGCGCGGGTACCCGACTGCGCTACCACATCAACGAGGTGCTCATCGCTCAGTTTTTTGACGGCTTCGCGCACCGGCGTTCGTGAAACCTTCAGCAAGGCCGCCAGATTTTTCTCGTCGATCGCCTCGCCCGGGATGATTTTACCTGTGAGGATGAGCCCGCGCACCAATTGGTAAATCTGCTCGCGCATGGGCCGACTCCGGTCGAGCCGCACTCTTGAAAGTTCCCGTTTCATGGCTGTCATACTAATATAACAGATATAGACAGACAAACAAATATTGCTTAGTCTGTGCAAAAAAACTTGGAGGAAGACAGCCATGGCCGGGAGCACTTTTCCGAAACTGCACAATGCGATGTGGCCGGGGCTTGTTGGAAAGGGCGCAGATTCTGAGCCTCCGATTGATCTCGACACAATGATCGCACTGACGATCAAGGCTGAGGTCAATGGCGAACGGTTTGACGGCATCGATATTTTTCATGCAGCACCACATATCCAAATCGATTTCACCGACGATGAAGTCAAGCGGCTGTCTGAGAAGGTTCAGTCACATGGCCTGGCCATCGGGTCCATCGTAGCGCCTGTGTGGCCACCAGTCGGCGGCGGGTCGGCGATGGGTTCGCCAGATGAACGCAAGAAATTCGTCGGCAATGTCGAGAAATCGTGCAGGCTTGGCAAGCGCCTGCGTGAGCTTGGAGTGCGGAGTTATGGCGTAGTGCGCATTGATTCGGCCTCAAGTCCCAGCGATTGGGCCAAAGATCCGGTTGGCAATACCAAGCTGATTGCGCAAACATTTCGCGAGGCGTGCGATGTAGCGGCTGGTCATGGCGAGCGGCTTGCGGCGGAAGGCGAGATTTGCTGGGGCGGGATGCATTCGTGGAAGGCGATGATTGATACGCTGGAGCAAACTGACCGGCCAAATATCATCGGGTTCCAGGCGGACATGGCGCATACGCTGCTTTATACCATGGGATATAATGCACCTGAGGCTGCGCTGCTGCCAGCGGGATACGACTGGAAGGACCGTGCTGTGCTTGACCTGGCGCTGCGCGACATGACCGACAAGCTGCGGCCGTGGACGATTGATTTTCATGTGGCGCAGAATGACGGCACGGTTAAGGGCATGGGTTATCATGACAAGACTGGCAAGCATTGCATGATCTCCGATAAAAACGGAAAGCTTGATGTGCCATTACATGCCGGATTTTGGCTGCGCGAGAAAAATGGAGCGCTTTCGAAAGCGTTCAAGCATATCTGTTGGGATGGCTGCATGTTCCCCAATAACGTGATGCTGCAGCAGAAGACCTGGAACGACATTCTCGCCACGATGATCAAAGTGCGCGACCAACACGGGTGGAGTGCCTGACCATGGCGAAGAAACCGCTCAATATAGGCATGGTGGGTTACGGCTTCATGGGGCGGGCGCATTCGAATGCGTTCAAACAGGCCAACAATTTCTTTCAGCTTGAGCACCAGGCCGTGCTCAAGACTGCCTGCGCACGCGATGCTGCGAAGCTCAAGGATTTTGCCGAGCAGTGGGGATATGAATCCACTGAATCCGATTGGCGCAAATTGGTGGAGCGCAAGGACATTGATGTCATTGACATCGCTGCCTCCAATGACATGCATCTGGAGATCGCGCTGGCAGCTGCGGCCAATGGCAAGATGGTGATGTGCGAGAAGCCACTGGGACGCAATGCGGGCGAGTCTGCGAAGATGGTGGCGGCGGTTGAGAATGCCAAGGTCGCCAATATGGTTTGGTACAACTATCGCCGCGTTCCAGCGGTGACGCTGGCCAAGCAGCTGATTGACGAGGGCAAACTCGGCAAGATTTTTCATTACCGTGCGAAGTTCCTGCAGGACTGGACGATTTCGGCCGACCTGCCGCAAGGCGGGCAGGGGTTGTGGCGGCTGGATGTGAATATTGCGGGCTCAGGTGTGACGGGTGATCTGCTGGCGCATTGCATCGACACGGCGATGTGGCTGAATGGCGCAATCGAGAAAGTGACGGCGATTACGGAGACTTTCATAAAGGAACGCCAACACGCGCTCACGGGCAAGAAAGAAAAAGTCGGCATTGACGATGCGAGTCTTTTTCTAGCGCGTTTTGAAAATGGGTCACTGGCGAATTTCGAGGCCACGCGGTATGCGCGCGGACACAAGGCGCAGTATACATTCGAAATCAACGGCGAGAAGGCGTCGATCATGTGGGACCTGCATGATTTGCACCGGCTGCAATATTTCGACCACCGCGATGAGGGGCGCACACGCGGCTGGCGGTCCATCCATGTTACCGATGGCGATCATCCCTACATGGCGAAGTGGTGGGTACCGGGAACACAGATCGGCTATGAGCACAGTTTTGTGCATCAGGCAGCGGATTTCATTGAAGGGGTTGAGACAGGAAAACTGGCAGCGCCGACGTTCCGCGAGGCTATGGCAACTGATCGGGTGACAGATGCGGTGCTTAAATCTGCGGCATCGGGCCAATGGGAAGAAGCGAAATGAGGGCTGCGCTTGCAACTCACCGTCAATGCGTTAGGGTGTCGAACAACAAGGCCGCAAAAGCTGCACAGGGAGTAAGATGAGCGAGTCCAAACACCCGCTTCGACTTTCCGGGATTTCCAAATCCTATGGCTCTGTGCGTGCGCTTGATGGCTTGTCCTTCGATGTTGCGGACGGCAAGTTCTTTGTGCTGTTCGGGCCAAGTTCCGTCGGCAAGACGACGACGCTCCGGATGATCGCCGGACTGGTGCAGCCTGATGCCGGGCGGGTCGAGATTTCCGGCAAGGACATGACGGATGCGCCGATTGCGGGGCGTGGCGTGTCTATGGTGTTTCAGTCATTTGCGCTTTATCCGCATCTGACCGTCTATGAAAATTTCGCTTATCCATTGAAAGAGGAAGATGTTGCACGCGAAGAGATTGATAAACGCGTGAAAGAAACAGCTGCGATGCTTAAGCTGTCGCACCGGCTTGAACGCAAGCCGAATACATTGTCGGGTGGCGAACAGCAGCGCGTGGCGCTGGGGCGGTCGCTGATCCGGCGGCCGAAGATTTTGCTGTTGGATGAGCCGTTGACCAATCTTGATGCGAAACTGCGGCATGACATGCGGGCGGAATTGAAAAGGCTGCACCGGCAATTTGGCATGACGATTGTTTACGCAACGCCCGACGAACTGGAAGCTTTGTCGATGGGCGAAGAGATCGCCGTGATGCGCGATGGCCATATCGTGCAGCGCGGCACGCCGGATGCGCTTTATGATTATCCGGCGGATACATACGTTGCCGGCAAAATTGGTTCGCCGCATATGAACATGATCAAAGGGAAGACGGCTTCGGACAGGAACTCGTTTCAAACTTCATTAGGCAACATTGCCGCAAGGTCCCGCCTTAAATCCGCGGAAACTGGCGAAGCTGCGTTGCTTGGCATAAGGCCGAATGACATCCGCATTGCCGCAAAGGGCGAGGCGTCGATCACATCGACAGTGAAATTGCTGGAACCGCTTGGCGACGTCACCATCGTCTCGGTTGCGGCGGGCGATGAATCACTGCGCATCGTGCTGCCAGAGTCGCGCGCCATCAACCTTGCGCCGGGCCAGACATTGCCCATCCATCTTGATCCAGAAAAATTCCACATCTTCCGCGCTTCCAATGGCCAGGCGATCACTTGAACATGGAGGCGAGAAGCAAAATGCGGTTCATCACAGGAGGAAACCAAAAATGAGCTTTATGTCTAAAATAAAAGGCGTAGTGACCGGCGTTGCATTTGCTGCGACACTGTCAGTTAGCGGCGCGATCAACGCGTTCGCTGAAGACGTTGTGTTGACGATGGCAGTGCCTGATTGGCCGCCGACGCGAATCATGAAGAAGTTCTTCGACGAGTCTTACAAGCCGAAGAGCGGCAACACAGTAAAGCTCGAAGTCGACTTCATTCCGTGGCCTGATTTTTATACGCGCGTCAACGCATCGCTGACATCAGGCGAGCAGAAGTATAACTTCATCGTGTCGGATTCACAGTGGCTGGGTGCATTCGTCGAAGGCGGCTACTTCCGCAAGATCAACGATCTTCTGGAAGCGGATCCGGAGTTCATGGCGACGTTCAAGACGATTCATCCGAATCCTTTGAACGCGTATTCCACCTATCCGCACAAGTCTGAAAACTACTACGGCTTCCCGCAGTTCCCTGACGTTCTGGTGAACTTCGCGCGTGCAGACATCATCTGCAACGAAGAAGAGCAAAAGAATTTCCAGGCGAAATACAACAAGAAACTAGCCTGCACCGGTGAAGAGCTGGATGCAATGACATGGGACGACTTCAAAAATGTTGGAGAGTTCTTCCAGCGCAAGAAGGGTGACATGCTGGCGGGCAAGCCAGCCGAAGACGATTTCTACGGCATCGCTTATCAGGCTGGCAAAGGCTATGATTTCTCGTCGATGCAGATCAACGGCTTCATCTGGCAGATGGGTGGCGATACCTGGGATGAAACCAAGGCACCGAAGGGCCAGGCTGAAGGCGTTGTGAACTCGCCGCAGGCGATTGCAGCGCTCGACAAGTATTTGAGTCTGATCCAGTACATGCCGCCGGTGGCAAAGACTGGAACAATGGACATTTTCGTTTCGGACCAGTTGTTCCGCGAAGGCAAGGTGGCCATGAACATTGACTGGATCGGTCTGGGCGAAGCCTCGCTCGATCCTAAATCCTCCAAGGTGTCCGACAAGCTGGTGTTTGGCCAGATGCCAGGCACCATGGGGGCTGACGGCAAGATGATCCGCTGGTCCAATATCGGTGGCCAGCCGTTCGTGCTGACAACCTGGACGACGGATTCGCAGATCAAGGAAGCAGTTGAGTTCGTGAAGTGGTGGCTGTCCAATGACATCCAGCACAAGTTCGCCGCTGGCGGCGGTCAGTCTGCCGTGAAAGCCGTGTATGAAGATCCAAAATATGTGACGTATCGTCCATGGAACCGGGCATGGGCACCGCAGCTCGACTGGCAGAAAGATGTGTGGCACGTGCCGCAGTTCTTTGAATTGCTCACTGAGCAACAGGATCAGTTCGACCTTGCCATTACTGGCAAGCAGGACGCCAAGACCACACTTGATAACGTCGCCAAGTTCCAGCAGGACAAGCTGAAGGAAGTTGGATTGATCGAGTAGTTTGAAATCATGCCGCGCGGGAAATTCTCGCGCGGCATCGTATTTGTGGCTGACACCCACCCCCGCCCCTCCCTCAAGGGAAAGGAAAAATCGCTCCCCTCCATCAAGGGAGGGGCGGGGGTGGGTGTCAGATAACTAAAAACAATCAGAACGCATGACCACTCGCAAGCTAGCATTATTTGAATTCCGTCCAGACAACTGGAAGCTCGCGATTGTCGCTGGGCTCATCGTTTCGACGCTTGCCATTCTGGCTCTGCCCGCCAAAGCGTCATTCTGGCTCACCTTTGTCCTGGCAGCCCTTGTCGCCGCCACTTTCGCCATCAATGCCTATCGCCGCAAATATTACGGTGGCCTTCTTGTGGCTCCTGCCATTGCCGTTCTTTTTGTCATGAACCTGTTTCCACTGCTGTGGTCGTTGGGGCTTTCGTTTTTCGCCTATCAATCCAACAACCAGTCCATCCGTTTTGTCGGCCTCAACAATTACATCAAGGTTCTCACCAACGACATTGCAGCGCCTGCCAATTGGGATGCGCTGATCAACACCGGCATGTTTGTGGTGTTCACTGTAGCTGCGCAAATGGTGACGGGGTTCCTTTTGGCCATGTTGTTCGCGAAGCAGTTTCCAATGCGAAAATATCTGCTGATCCTGGTGCTGACGCCGATGATGCTTTCTGTCGTCGCCTCAGGCGTGTTCTTCTCTTACTATTATGATCCGACATTTGGCATATTGAGTTATGCACTTGGTGAATTGACTGGTCAGCAGTTCATACTGATGGACAACAAGGTAGGCGCGGTTGCGGGCGTTGTGTTTGCCGATGCCTGGATGTGGTCGCCATTTGTCATGCTGCTGGTGCTGGCGGGGCTCGTGTCGGTGCCCAAATATCTTTATGAAGCAGCGGCCATTGACCGCGTCTCGAAATGGCGGCAGTTCTGGACAATCACTTTTCCCTACATCCGCGGTCTATTGATGCTGGCATTGTTGTTCCGCACAATTGAAGCTTTCAAGCTCTATGATCTCGTCTACATCCTCATCCGCGGCGGCCAGGACACCAAGACCATCGCCTATCTCATCACCGAAATTGCCAATGAGCAGAACAAGACCAGCGAAGGTGCGGCACTTTCCTATGTCATTCTGTTCATGGTGATCGTGCTCACCAATCTTTATTTGTATCTGGCCAATCGCCGGGCGCAGGGGACGTAGCATGGCCACAATTGCTGAAAGACTTGGCATTCGCAAAGCCTCTGGCGTGGGGGAAGCAGGCTGGGGCCACACGCTAATCGTCGCAATTGTATCGTTCATCTACTTCCTCCCTGTGCTGATGATCATCTTCACGGCAATCAAGCCTGCCAGCGAGGCCCTGTCGGTGCCGCCGACGCTTTCGCCTACATCGCTATTTGGGTTGATTCCGGACCGTTTCGTCTTCACACCAACGCTTGAAAATTTTGGCCAGGTGTTCAACCGTGTCATGACAGTTGGCGGCCAGCCGGAAGCAACGGGCTTCGACCGCTTCTTCTTCAACTCATTCTTTATTTCTTCCGTGTCGGTGTTAATCGCCTTGATCATCGGCACGCTCGCGGCTTATGGATTCTCGCGTTATCCGCTGAAGGGGAACGACACATATTTGTTCATCATCCTGACCACGCGCATGCTTCCGGCCATTGTCGTCATCATCCCGGTGATCCTGATGTTCCGCGTTGTCGGGCTTTCTGGCTCATATATCGGCATTATCCTGCTTTATACCGCGTTCAATCTCGCCTTCACCATATGGATGATGAAGAGTTTCTTTGATGAACTCTCGACGGACGTTGAGGATGCGGCGCGCATTGACGGTTCCACTGAGACGCGAGTATTCCGGAAGATCAGCCTGCCGCAGGTCAAGGCGGGTCTTGCCGCCACTTTCGTGTTTGGCCTCATTCTCACATGGAATGAGTTTCTGTTTGCGTTGCTTCTCTCTGGCAAGGACACGCGCACTGTTCCCGTCGCGATGAATCAAGCGGTATCTTCGGGTGGACGTGGCACTGACTGGACGCTGCTTGCGTCGATCGAAACACTGTTTCTTATCCCTGTGTTTCTGGTGACGTTTTTCCTGCAGGATCATCTGCTTCGCGGCGTGACGTTCGGGACGGTAAAGAAGTAATGTCCACCATTGAAGTCAGAAAAATCACCAAGAAATTCGGCGATTTTGTTGCCGTGAAGAACGCAGACTTGTCAGTGAAAGCAGGTGAGGTCGTGTGCCTCCTGGGCCCGTCAGGTTGCGGCAAGACGACCACGCTCAGGATGATTGCCGGCTTGGAGCGCGTCACGTCTGGTGATGTCATCATCGCCGGCCAGAACATGAATGACCTGCCGCCGCAGAAACGCGACATCGCGATGGTGTTCCAGTTCTATGCGCTTTATCCAGCACTGACTGTTGGCGCGAACATTGCGATGCCCCTGCATCATGAACGGATCAGCTCTGCCGACATGAAGGCGCGGGTGAAGAAAGTGGCTGACATTCTTCATCTTGATGCTGTGCTCGACCGCCTCCCGGGTCAAGTATCGGAAGGCGAAAAGCAGCGCATCGCGGTGGCGCGAGCCATCGTGCGTGATCCCAATTGCTTCCTGTTCGATGAACCTTTGTCGCGCCTTGACGTGGAGTTGCGCCATTCGATGCGCGGGCAAATCAAGCAGGTCTTGTCGAATCTTTCGAAGGCTACGGTCATCGTGACACATGATCAATTGGAAGCCCTCACGATGGCGGATCGCATTGCCATCATGAAGGATGGCGTGATCGAACAAGTGGGTACGCCGCACGATGTGTTTGCCAAGCCTGCAAATGTATTCGTCGCAAGCTTCATCGGCACGCCGCAGATGAATTTGATCGAGGCCGATTACAAGGGCTTCAGAAACGGCAAGGCGCAGATGGGATTCGCGGGGCAGAATGTCGATCTTGGCGTGAATGCTGCTGTTGGCCAGCACAATCCTGGAAAGGTTACGATTGGAATCCGGCCGCGCGCGTTCGGCGTGGCACCGCAAGACACAAATGATACGATTGATGCGATGGCAGAACTCATCGAACCAATGGGCGCTGAAACGCTGGTGCATGCGCGCACCAAGTCAGGCAGCGATATTCGCGTCGTGGTGCCGCGCGAGAAGCGCGTTAAAGTGGGCGAGGCGTTGCACCTGGTGCCTGATCCGGCGCAGACGCATGTTTTTGCAGATGATGGAAAGGCGGTGCGGGCGTGAGCAATGATTTGCATAAAGGGATGAGCCGACAGTCGGCGCTGCGTTTGGAATATTTCATCATCGGGCTTGGGATATTGGCGCTGCTGATGATTTTCCAGCCGTTCAGCCTGACGCTGTTTACGATTGGGAGTATGGTGGTTGTGCTAGCGGGACTGGTTAATAATCTACTGCCATTGGCGCAGCCGGGTGTGAAGCTGCGCAGCGTCGTCACAGTTGCGATGGTAGTTGCCATGATATTCTGCATTGTTCTATTGGTCGCCATTGTGGTGGCGCATTTGTATGGCGCTTTCTTTTTGAAACTGCCTGATCCCAACACCGTTTCTGGAAAAGCGATGGCGAACGCGACGAAATTCTGGGCGCATCCTTTCACGCTGAGCGTTGCTGTTGTTGCTGTGGCGCTTGCAGGATTGATCTGGTTGAGGCCGAAAAAACAATGAAATTTTCCGGGCGACGTGCGGTTGTTACGGGTGGACTTTCGGGCATTGGCGAGGCCGTCGTCAAGCGCATTGAAGCGCAGGGGGGCAAAGTTGCGGTTTGGGATTTGAATGGCGGGATCAAAACTGACATTTCAGATTTCGGTTCAGTAGAACGAGCGGCCGCGGAAACCATCAAAATGCTGGGTGGCATCGACATTCTGGTAAACAGCGCTGGCATTGCGGGGCCGACGGCGGCCGTCACGGAGTTGCCGATTGAACTGTGGCACAAGACTTTTGCAATCAATGTTGACGGCACATTCTTCACCAACAGGGTGGTCGTGCCGCACATGATTGCGCAGAATTACGGGCGCATCGTCAATATTGCGTCAATCGCGGGCAAAGAAGGGAACCCCAATGCGTCGGCCTATTCTGCATCAAAGGCGGCGGTCATCGGGTTCACCAAGTCGCTCGCCAAGGAACTGGCAAAATACAATATCACCGCAAATTCGGTGACACCGGCGGCGGTGCGGACACCTATTTTTGACCAGATTCCGCAGTCGCATGTTGATTTCATGCTGTCAAAAATACCGAAAGGACGGTTGGGCACGGTTGACGAAGTTGCGAGCCTGTGCTGCTGGCTTGCGAGCGATGAATGTTCGTTCTCAACTGGAGCCGTATTTGACGTATCCGGGGGCAGGGCTACCTATTGAAAATCGAGCGATTATCGTCGCAAATTTTCTTCAAACTGCCGAAATTGACACTTTGTAGCCCGGAATTCCGGGTTGAATCAGAAAATAAGCGGAAATTGGCTTGCAATTCCCGAGGAGCGCTACTAGATACTCGTATTCGAGTTTCGGCCATTTGGCTCGGCCCCCGCCCCCTAACAAGGTGCTCAGCCCCTCCATATACTCCAGAACATCGACTAACGGTTCCATTTTGTGAAAGCAGGATGGGGCCAAACACACTCTAAATATCTAAAGGCATACATCTAATGGCAACAGGCACAGTCAAGTGGTTCAACTCGCAAAAAGGTTTTGGTTTCATCCAGCCTGAAGCAGGCGGCCCCGACGTATTCGTTCACATCAGCGCCGTTGAGCGCGCCGGTTTGAACGGTCTCAACGAAGGACAGAAAGTGTCCTTCGAGATCGCAAAGGACAAGCGTTCTGGCAAGTCCTCGGCTGATCAGCTGAAGGCAATGTAAAACGACTTCGCGGCGTCGCCTTCGGGCAACGCTGCGACATATGGGCATTCAACTGTCGGCCGGAACCCACGGATGTACTGGGACGGCTGCGCAGGCACGAATGCCTCATGCGAGCCGCGTTCACTAACCCAGAACGCGGCTTTGACTTTATCAGGGTAATGAAAGCTGTTTCATGAAAATTATGGTCCGTGACAACAATGTCGAACAGGCGCTGCGCGTTCTCAAGAAGCGCATGCAGCGTGAAGGCATTTTCCGGCAGTTGAAACAAGCTGAATTCTTCGAAAAACCTTCCGAGAAACGTGTGCGCGAACAAGCGGAAGCCATTCGCCGCGTCAAGAAAATGGATCGCAAGAAGTTGCAGCGCGAAGGCCTGCTGCCGATGCCGAAGGGCAAGCCCAAGAAGCCAATTCGAGCGAATCCGTTCCAGTCATTGTCGACAGCCATGCCGAAGGCGTCTGACAATCAAGGCCGGTGAGGAATTAGATTTCCTCTATTGACTTCCAGCCATGCGCGGCGGTTTTCGTTGCTGTGTTCAGGGCAAAGAAATTTCCGCCGCCTGCGAGTTGATCATATGATCGTGAGATGACGTTGCTGCTTGCGTGGCAGAAGAGCAAAGTGCCGACGCCGCCGTGGCCGGTCACAATGATGTCGCCCTCAGTTGCTTCGGCGATGATCATTTCAATGCCCCCTACTATCCGCGTCTGAGCGTCAATTGCGCGTTCCCAACCGCGAATGCTCTCGTTCGGGTTGGCGAAAAAAGCATCCGCGAGATTTTCGAATTCTTCAGGTGGCACGAAACCTGTGGCGCTGCGGTCATTTTCGTGGAGGCCGCCCCGAATGTTGACGTCGAGTTTCAGCTCTGCCGCGAAAATCTTGGCTGTTTCGATGGCCTTGCGTTCGGTGGATGAGTAGATTGACCCGACGTTCGCAAGTATTGGTGATTTCGCAGCTGTTTCTGCTCGACTTCGTCCGAGTTCCGACAGACTCCAATCTGGAACAGGAATAGCTGGATCAATTTTTACTTGTGGATGCGAAATGTAATAAAGCTTGCTCATACCGCAGTGTAGCCGCCGTCTATCAGTATGTCCTGGCCGTTGATCAGGTCTGACGCTGATGAGGCCAGGAACAAGATCAAATCTGCCACTTCGATTGGTTTGCCGAAGCGAGCAGCGGGGATTTTGGCTTTCATCGGATCGCCTTTTTCGGGCTGGCCCCAGACTTGCTCGCCCATTGGCGTGAGGATGACTGTGGGGCAGACGGAATTGATCTGGATATTGTGCCTGGCCCATTCGACAGTCATGACTTTGGTCAGCATATTGAGGCCGCCTTTGGACGCGGCATAAGCGCCGTGAGCCTTGAGACCTACCACACCTGCCTGAGACGAAATGTTGATGATCTTGCCTTGTTTGCGTTTGATCATGCCGGGCACGAGTTCGCGGGCCAGCAGAAATGGCGCACGCAAGTTGACGGCCATGGTCATGCCCCAATCTTCCACTGTTGCATCGAGCAGCGGATCAATCAGGGCTATTCCGGCATTGTTTACCAGAATGTCAATCTGGCCAAGGCTTGTGATGGCTTCTTTCGCTGTTCGTGTAATGTCTTCGGATTTTGACATATCTGCTTGTATGGAAACGCATTTTCTTCCCGACTTGGTGACGGCCGAGGCGACATCCTTGAGGCCTTTGGAATCGCGGCCGACGGCGGCGATATCGGCTCCGGCATCGGCCAGGACTTTGCAGGTTTCGAGGCCAATGCCTTTGGTGGCGCCAGTAACCAAAGCGCGTTTGCCCGCCAAGCCAAATCTCGAAATCCATTCCGCCATTGCAGCCTCCCTGATTTTCAGGAATTATTCGTCCAATACAATGGAGATGGCAATGAAAAGAATGTGCCGCATGATTGCGATCAAGCCGGAGATTGTTGACGAGTACAAGCGCATTCATGCTGCGGTCTGGCCGGAGATTCTGGATGCGATTGCGAAGAGCAATGTGAAAAATTACAGCATTTTCCTCAAAGAGCCTGAGAACTTGCTGATTTCATATTGGGAGTATCACGGCACGGATTACGCGCACGACATGGAAGTGATCAAATCAGCGCCGCGCATGCAGGAATGGTGGGACATTACTGATCCGATGCAAGCGCCGCTTGCCACGCGCAAGGATGGCGAGTGGTGGGCAGATGCACAGGAAGTGTTTCACACGGATTGATCATCGGCGCTTCTTTTTGAGAAGAAGTTCGAGTTCCGTGAAGCCGCGTTGGTAAACGTTTTGTTCGGTGCGGGGGATGAGCGTGAGATCATCTTGCGGGCTCGCGTCCCAATCGCCAGTCCAGACTCCGAACGAAGTGTTGGTCGCAGTGACGGGCCAGAGGCGCGGGCCGGAGACATAGTTGATCCAGGGGATATCGCATTTGGTGATGCGGTATGAGAAAGACCGCGTGATGTCGCACATGTGCAGTAGTTCTTCATTCAGGTGGCCGTCGCCGAAATAGAAATCCCTTACGCCAGAGACTTTGTCGGCGCGGGCGCGTTTCAGCATGTGCATCTTGGTGATATCGCCATGCCAAGCGCCCATATCAGCGAAATCCCGCATGACGCCCCACACGTCATCGGCGCGAGCTTTCAAGTGACGCGATGTCCAGATCTTGTTGGGTTGGCCTGCTTTCCACAGTGGCGCATTCACTGACGGCAACCCTTTTTCTGCGATGAGCTTTGCGATACTGGCGAGATTTACCGTGAACACGCTTTTTGAAATGTGCGATTCATATTTGCCTTCATCGCCCGCGGCTTCGTCAAAAGTGGCACTCCATTCGGCGAATGTTTCATTTGTCTGTGTTACCGGAAAAAGGCGCAGCCTTGCGGTGTAGTTTTTCACCGGAAAAGCGGGTTTTTCGAAATTGTAAATCATGGTGCGGCGCGCATCATCAAGACGGAGCAGGCGTTCACGAATGTGGGTTCCGTCGTGGGTGTGGAAAGACCTTACGCAACCCACGACGTCTGCATCCAGGCCGCCTTCGATTTTTGATTTGGCTATTGCGGGCGCCCATTTTGGCAGGCCGTTGAAATCCCGGATGAAAGCCCAAACATTCTGCACTGGGGCTTTAAAGATGATGCTGGCATAGGCTTTGGCCATTTTGGACTCCTAGAACTGAATAGATTTGAATTCTCTGGTTTGCTGGGTGAGGGCAATTTCGGTTGGCAATCTTTCCATGGAACTTGCGCCATAGAATCCATTGATGCCCGTGGCGTTCTTCAAAACAAACTCTGCATCATCAGGTGAAGAGATCGGGCCGCCGTGGCAGAGAACGATCACGTCTTTGCGTACCTTGCGCGCGGCTTCGGCCCAAGCATCGATGATGGCTGGACAGTCTTGCAGTTTGACAGCGGTCTCTGCGCCGATTGCGCCGCCTGTGGTGAGCCCCATGTGCGCGACGATGATGTCGGCACCTGCCTTGGTCATGGCGGAAGCTTCATCGGCGGAAAACACATAAGGTGTTGTCAGCATGTCTTTTTCGTGGGCCGCTCTGACGAGGTCGACTTCGAGGCCGTAACCCATGCCAGTCTCTTCCAGATTGCTTCGGAAGACGCCATCAAAGAGTCCGACAGTCGGGAAATTCTGGATGCCGGAAAAACCGAGTGACTTCAGTTCATCCAGGAAATGATCACGGATCATGAAAGGATCGGTGCCGTTGACGCCTGCGAGAACTGGTGTTTGTTTGACGACAGGCAAAACTTCCTGCGCCATTTCGCGGACGATTTCGTTGGCATTGCCGTAAGCGAGCAAGCCAGCGAGCGAGCCGCGACCTGCCATGCGGTAACGGCCTGAATTATAGATCACGATCAGGTCGATGCCGCCAGCTTCCTCGCACTTCGCGGAAAGGCCAGTGCCCGCGCCACCGCCGATGATTGGCTGGCGCTTTTCAATCATGCCGTGAAATTTGGCGAGGAGAGTCTTGCGGTCAATGCGGGGCATGCTTCATCCTGTGATGGCTGTGAAATGTTGTGCGATGGCCAAAGCGAATTGTTCATCGTTGATGTGGGCGTCGATTTCGATCAGGTCGCGATTTGCGGCGTTTTTCCAACCGCTTCTGATTGCGGTGAAGAGGGCTTCATCAGCACCTGGATCATGGAATGGTTGGCCCGGTGCATCGATTGCAGAAACACCTTTGAGGGGGAGAAGGAAGCGGACGGGACCTTGCATCTGGTTTGTGCGCTCGACGATCCAGGTGCCGATGGCGTGGCTTTCTTCTGGCGTTGTCCGCATCAAGGTGACAACTGGATTGTGGATGTAGAGATTTCTCTTGTCATGCTGCGACGGCACAGTGGCGCGAGGGCCGAAGTTTATCATGTCAACGGCGCCTGCTGAGCCAACATAGGGAATTTTCTGGCGGATGATTGATCCGAATCGATCTTTGGTGCAGGGCAATATGCCGCCGAATAAATAGTCCGCGACTTCCGTTGTGGTGAGGTCGATGGCGGCTTTGAGGAACCTTGAATCGATCAGCTTTTCAAAACACTGCCCGCCAGTTCCAGTAGCGTGAAATACGAAGCACTCGTTTTCTGTTTCGAGCACTTGCCTTACGCGGGTTACGGCTGCGGTGGTGACGCCGAACATGGTGAGTCCAACCGGGCGTTTTCCTGAATGTTGCTGTGGCACATGATGCAGCGCCATTCCCGCAGCAGCGTGAGCGGCATTGCCGATTACGGTGCGTGTGATGTCGTTGAGACTTGCGACATCTGCAACAGAATGCATCATCATGATGTCGCTAGGGCCGACGAAAGGTGCCACGTTGCCTGAGGCCAAGGTTGACACCATGATTTTGGGAATGCCGACTGGAAGCGCACGCATTGCAGCGGTTACGATAGATGTGTTGCCAGAGCCACCGAGACCAAGAACTGCTCCGATGCCATTCTGCTGCAACAAGTAAGCTGTGAGTGCTACTCCCATTGCGGAGACTGCATTGCCCCGATCATTGAGGCCAAGAACGGCGGATACTCCCTGCGGATGATGACTGGCAATTGTTTCTGCCGTTACGTCGACTTTTGCTGCGCTTGGCGTTGTCGATATGTCCAGCGTCAAGGCCTTTGCACCGGTGCTGCGCACCATGTTTGCTGCGTAGTCAAGCTCGGCGGCCTTGGTGTCGAACGTGCCGATGACGAAGACTGCCTTCATCTTGCTTTTGCCCAGCCCTGCTTCATGTTCTTGATGCCTTCGCGATAGACCTGTTCGCGGTTGGGGAAGAAGTCGCGCCAGACGCGGGTTGCGGCGGCGAGTGCGGGGAGGGCGCGGCCAAAGGCTTCGATGGTCATCCAGCCATCATATTTCGCGGCCTTTAGCGCCTTGTAGGTCGCGTCCCAGGGCACGTGGCCGCGGCCCGGTGTACCGCGATCACTTTCCGAGACATGGACGTGAATCATGTGGCGTTTGATGGTCTTGATTGCTGCTACAGGATCCTTCTCTTCAATATTGGCGTGGAAGGTGTCGTACATTGCCTTGATCGCCGGATGGTCGACGTCGTCGAGATAGTCAGCGAGTTGCTCCATGGTGTTGAGCAGGTAGCATTCGAAACGGTTGAGGGCTTCGACTGCGAAGCGCACGTTTTTCTTCGCGGCGTAGTCGCCGGCCCTTCGGTGGAAAGAAATGGCGCGGGCGCGTTGCTGTTTGGTTGCTGCATTTCCGGTGAAGGCGCCAATTTCGGAGTGCATGGGCCCCGCGAGAATGGGCGAACCTAACGCAGCATTGCAGTCTATTGCCCACTTCGCGCGTTCCAAAGCGGCTTTCTGCTGGGCCTTGTCTGGAGACAGTGTGTTATGGCCCGCGCCCAAGACACTGACAGACGTGCGGAAAAGGCCTAGCTTGTCCAACTCATCACCGAGCCAAGCGTAGTGGCTGGGGTCGCCTTCGAAAATCGGGATCTCGACACCATCATACCCGGCTTTCTTGAGCGCCCTGATAATTGGCAGGTGTTCTTTGGTCACGTGGGTGGTCCACAACAAGAGGTTAAAGCCGTATTTCATGGGGTGATCCTCCGGGCCATGTTTTTGTGTGGACGACGCGCTGCAAAACTGGGACATTAAATGCAGCAAATTCAACCGTGAGCAAGGGGAATTCAGATGAATAAACCGGTTTCTTCCAGCACTGCCAGTGAAGCCATCCTGCACCGCATGCAGCAATTCATGTCGGCGTCGCCTGTGCCGTCGATCTCGACTGAGTTGTTGGCAACGGCCGATGGACCACTCAATCAGGAACTGCATCGGTTCTTGTTTGATCCTCCATCTGATCCAAATTTGTTGAAGGGCAAGAAGGTCGCGATTTGCTGCACCAATGGTGTGGAAGAAGTTGAAATTATCGGATCAATGAACTGGCTGCGCGAACATGGTGCAACGGTTCATATCGTGGCACCCCGGATCGGGGAATTTCCGGCATCACTTGGATTGCGGTTTCCGCCGATGACAAAAACACATGTGCTGGCGATCCGCTTGATGGAGAATGCCGGGTGGTTGCCCATTGACTGTTATCTGGATGAGGCAAAAGTTGCTGACTATGATGCCGTGATCTTGCCGGGTGGCTGCTGGAATCCCGATTTCCTGCGCGCCGACAAAGACGCGCAGAATTTTACGCGTGACATGCATGCAGCGGGAAAACCCACTTGCGGTATTTGCCACGGCCCATGGGTGATGGTGTCAGCCAAAATGCTGAAGGGCAAGAAGGCAACGGCGGTGTGGAATATCCAGATTGATCTCGAAAATGCGGGGGCCACAGTGATTGATGAACCTTGCGTGGTGGATGGCAATCTGATCACGGCGCGTTTTCCATATGACCTGCCGCGCATGATCGATGCGTTGGTGCAACAGCTGGTCGCCGCATAGAGACTGACCATGCTTGAAGTGCTGAATAAACTCGAAGCCAAACGCGAAGAGGCGCGGCTGGGTGGCGGGCAGGCGCGCATCGATGCACAACACGCCAAGGGCAAACTGACGGCGCGCGAGCGGCTCGATGTTTTGCTTGATGAAGGGTCGTTCGAAGAATTCGACATGTTCGTCACGCATCGTGCGACGGAATTTGGCATGGAGAAGCAGAAGGTCCCTGGCGACGGCGTGGTTACCGGCTGGGGCACGATCAATGGCCGCATGGCCTATGTCTTTTCGCAGGACTTCACCGTGCTCGGCGGATCGTTGTCCGAGACGCATGCCAAGAAGATTTGCAAGATCATGGATATGGCGGTGAAAGCCGGTGCGCCGGTGATCGGCCTCAATGATTCCGGTGGTGCTCGCATTCAGGAGGGGGTTGATTCACTTGCGGGCTATGCGGATGTGTTCAAGCGCAATGTGCAGGCCTCGGGCGTGGTGCCGCAAATTTCTGTGATCATGGGGCCGTGTGCTGGCGGTGCGGTTTATTCGCCAGCGATGACGGACTTCATTTTCATGGTGCGTGATACATCTTACATGTTTGTCACCGGGCCAGATGTGTTGAAGACCGTGACGCATGAAATTGTCACGGCGGAAGAACTGGGTGGGGCCGACACGCATACAAAAAAGTCATCAGTCGCCGATTGCGCCTTCGACAACGACATTGAAACACTGGAAGAAGTGCGGCGTTTGTTTGATTTTCTGCCGCTGAACAATCATGATGGCGTTCCAGCGCGTCCGTTTCATGATGATCCGGAGCGGCTGGATTTTGTACTTGATACGCTCATTCCGGATTCACCCAACAAGCCTTACGACATGAAGGAGCTGATTGCTTCGGTTGCGGATGAGAGTGATGTTTTCGAAGTGCAACCGGACTTCGCGCGGAACATCATCACGAGTTACATCCGCATTGAAGGGCAGACCGTTGGTGTGGTGGCCAATCAGCCAATGGTGCTGGCAGGGGTTCTGGATATTGATTCATCGCGGAAGGCCGCGCGGTTCGTGCGCTTTTGCGATGCGTTCAGTATTCCCATTCTCACGTTTGTCGATGTGCCGGGATTTTTGCCAGGTGTGGCGCAAGAACATGGTGGCGTGATCAAGCATGGCGCGAAGCTATTGTTTGCGTATTCGCAAGCTACGGTGCCCATGGTGACGCTGATCACCCGCAAGGCCTATGGCGGGGCCTATGACGTGATGGCGTCGAAGCATATTGGCGCCGATGTGAACTATGCCTGGCCAACAGCCGAGATTGCGGTGATGGGTGCCAAGGGGGCGACGGAGATTTTGTATCGCAGCGAGCTTGGTGATACGGAGAAAATTGCGGCGCGCACGAAGGACTACACCGATCGTTTCGCCAATCCATTCGTTGCGGCAGAGCGCGGCTTCATTGACGACGTGATCATGCCGCATTCATCACGGAAACGAATTGCACGCGCATTTGCGGCGTTACGCAAGAAACATGTGGAGACACCGTGGAAGAAGCACGACACGATGCCGCTGTAGGCATTCCCCTCCCGCTTGCGGGAGAGGCGCCGAGCCTTTGCGAGGCGGAGAGGGCAAGTCTCGCACAGGCCCTTTTCGTCGCTGCTTCGCATTGCCACCTCCCCCGCAAGCGGGCGAGGAAAAAAGGCGTGCGCCATGTTTAAAAAAATACTCATTGCCAATCGCGGCGAAATTGCTTGCCGCGTGATGAAGACGGCGGAGCGGATGGGCATAGCGACGGTTGCAGTGTATTCGGATGCGGAACGTGATGCGCTGCATGTGCGCATGGCGGATGAGGCGGTGCGGATTGGGCCGGCTGCTTCGAGAGACTCTTATCTCAATATTGATGCGGTGGTTGCGGCGATCAAGCAAACAGGTGCTGATGCGGTGCATCCAGGTTATGGTTTCCTGTCTGAAAACGCTGCGTTTGCTGAGGCGTTGTCCAAGATAGGCGTTGCGTTCATCGGGCCGCCTGTTGCTGCGATTGCAGCGATGGGTGACAAGATTGAATCCAAGAAGCTGGCGGCGAAGGCAAAGGTCAACACGGTTCCCGGCAATAATGATTTGATACAGGATGCTGATCACGCGGCGCGGATTTCGAAGGACATCGGATATCCAGTAATGATCAAGGCATCTGCTGGCGGCGGCGGAAAAGGCATGCGCGTTGCTTTTGACGAATCTCAGGCGCGCGAAGGTTTTGTGCTTGCGCAAAGCGAGGCGCGGTCGTCGTTCGGCGATGACCGGATTTTCATCGAGAAATTCATCGAGCAGCCGCGGCACATCGAAATTCAGGTGATTGGGGATCAGCACGGGAAAATTCTTTATCTGGGTGAACGTGAATGTTCGATCCAGCGGAGGAACCAGAAGGTCATCGAAGAATCTCCTTCACCATTCCTGGACGAGAAGACCCGCAAAGCCATGGGTGAACAAGCAGTGGCTCTTGCCAAGGCTGTTGGGTATTTTTCGGCGGGCACTGTTGAGTTCATTGCCGACAAGAAGCGGAACTTCTACTTCCTCGAGATGAACACGCGTTTGCAGGTGGAGCATCCTGTCACTGAACTTGTGACAGGCCTTGATCTCGTCGAGTTGATGATCCACGTTGCCGCTGGTGAAAAGCTCCCGCTTCTACAGAAGGATGTGAAGCTGAATGGATGGGCGATAGAATTGCGGCTTTATGCCGAGGATCCATATCGCAATTTTTTGCCCTCAGTCGGCAGACTGACACGATATCGTCCGCCTACGGAGGAAAGCAGGGACGTCGCAGTACGTAATGACACTGGCGTTCATGAGGGCGGCGAGATTTCCATTCACTATGATCCGATGATCGCGAAGTTGTGCACGTGGGGAAAAGACCGCAAGTCCGCGATTGATGCGATGGCCTCGGCGCTAGATGTTTTCGAGGTCGAAGGCGTTGGGCACAATCTGCCATTTGTCTCCTGCGTGATGGACATGAAACGTTTTCGCAATGGCAACCTTTCGACGGCATTCATTGCTGAAGAGTTTCCAAATGGATTTAGCGGTATTGTGCCTGACGATGACGCATTCAATCAGCTCGCCGTGATTGCGGCGTTCATTCATTTGAAGCGCACGGTGCGTGGCGCTGAATTGAAGGGCACTATGGAAAATCACAAAAGGATTATTTCTGAGGATTGGGTCGTATCATCGAATGGCCGGTCGGCGCCGATCAAAGCCACGCGTGAAAACGACGTAATGAGCATTTCTGTCGCCGGGCAGAAACAGCAATTTGTGGAAAGCGCATGGAGACCGGGTGCGACGTTGGGCACATTCCGAATTGGTGCAAATGATGTTGCGGCGAAGACCAACCTTGTTGGTTCGGCCATTCGCCTGCGCAGGCGCGGGATGGATGTGACATTGAATGTTCGCAGCCCACGCGTTACTGAACTTTCCAAACTGATGCCGAAGAAGGTGCCGAAGGATATGTCGCGGTTCCTGCTGTGCCCGATGCCGGGTGTCGTGCGGTCGGTTTCAGTTGTGGCCGGTGACATGGTTGAAGCTGGGCAGGCGCTTGCCGTTGTCGAAGCCATGAAAATGGAAAACGTGCTGCGCGCCGAGAAATCTGCGAAAGTAAAGCGTGTGGCTGCCGCGGCGGGATCGAGCCTTGCCGTGGATGAATTGATCCTGGAGTTCGAATGAGTG
Organism: uncultured Alphaproteobacteria bacterium; assembly: GCA_963819615.1. Lineage (GTDB taxonomy): Bacteria > Pseudomonadota > Alphaproteobacteria > Rhizobiales > Aestuariivirgaceae > Aestuariivirga. Next base: position 738,825 of record CAWFWW010000004.1, on the reverse strand, counting down.
ACCCAACTTACGCGGACTGGTTCAAACGGGCCGAGTCGGAACTGAAGCGGTCGCCTGACACTCTAGTGTGGGAGACCGTTGAAGGCATTGCGGTGAAACCGCTTTATACGCAGGTTGATGTTGCAACTCTTCCGCATGTGAATTCGCTGCCTGGGTTTCCTCCGTATGTCAGGGGGCCGCGCGCAACGATGTATGCAGGGCGGCCGTGGACGATACGGCAGTATGCTGGCTTTTCAACTGCGGAAGAGACCAACGCCTTTTTCAAGAAGGGATTGGCTGCGGGGCAGCGGGGGCTATCGGTTGCGTTTGATCTCGCTACGCATCGCGGGTTTGATTCCGATCATCCGCGGGTTGAAGGTGACGTTGGCAAGGCCGGCGTTGCGATTGATACTGTTGAAGACATGAAGATTTTGTTCGGTGGAATTCCACTTGAGGACATGTCGGTGTCCATGACGATGAACGGCGCTGTCATACCGGTGCTGGCGGCATTCATTGTTGCGGGCGAAGAGCAAGGTGTCGCACGCGCGAAACTTTCGGGCACGATTCAAAATGACATTCTCAAAGAATTCATGGTTCGCAACACCTACATTTACCCACCCGATCCATCGATGCGGATTGTTGCTGACATCATCGATTATGCTTCGCGCGAAATGCCGAAGTTCAATTCGATTTCAATTTCCGGCTATCACATTCATGAAGCAGGCGCGACACTGGTGCAGGAGTTGGCGTTCACTCTTGCGGACGGGCGCGAGTATGTGCGGACGGCTATCAAGCGCGGCCTGAATGTCGATGACTTTGCTGGGCGGCTTTCGTTCTTTTTCGCAATTGGAATGAACTTCTTCATGGAGGCGGCGAAGCTTCGCGCTGCCAGACTGTTGTGGTCGCGCGTCATGTTGGAGTTCAAGCCGAAGAGGCAGGAATCGAGCATGTTGCGCACGCATTGCCAAACATCCGGCGTGTCGCTGCAGGAGCAAGACCCTTATACCAATATCATTCGCACATCGGTCGAAGCGATGGCAGCGGTGTTTGGTGGCACGCAGTCACTGCACACGAATTCTTTTGACGAAGCGATTGCATTGCCGACGGAATTTGCGGCGCGGCTGGCGCGCAATACGCAACTGGTGCTGGAACATGAAACAGGAATTACCAAAGTCATCGATCCGCTGGCGGGATCTTATTATGTCGAGAGCCTGACCCATGAACTGGTTGAAGCGGCCTGGAACCTGATGGAGCGGGTCGAAGCGAAAGGCGGCATGACGAAAGCTGTGACTGCTGGCTGGCCCAAGCGGATGATCGAGGAAGCGGCAACGCAGCGGCAGGCGTTGGTCGAGCGCGGCGACACGGTGATTGTCGGCGTCAACAAGTTCCAACTTGAGGACGAAGCGCCGATTGCCACTCGCGAAATTGACAACGCTGCGGTGCGAAAGGCGCAAGTCAAGCGGTTGCAACAAATCAGGAATAGCAGGGATGATGACAAGGTAGCGGTTGCATTGAATGCGCTGGAAACAGCGGCGCGTGGTGACGACAATCTGCTTGCCGCTGCGGTTGACTGCATGCGGGCGCGAGCAACTGTCGGTGAAGTGTCGGATGCGATGCGCAAGGCGTTCGGCGATCACGCTGCGGTGCCTGAGGTTGTCAAAAATATTTATGACAGTGTCTTGCGAGATGAGCCTGAATACAAATCGCTCAAGGGGCGCATTGCCGCCTTGAAAATCCGGCCACGGATGTTGATCGCGAAGCTGGGACAAGATGGCCATGACCGCGGTTCGAAGGTTGTCGCGTCGGCGCTTCTTGATGCGGGTTTCGATGTGATCGCTGGGCCGTTGTTCCAGATGCCAGATGAGGCTGCTGCGATGGCTGTAAACGAAAAGGTTCAGGTTGTCGGCGTGTCTTCGCTTGCGGCGGGGCACAAGACCTTGTTGCCGCAGCTGGTTGAAGGGCTGCGGGCGAAGGGTGCCGGAGACGTCATCGTCGTGTGTGGCGGCGTTGTTCCGCGCGCTGATTACGACTATCTTATGGAGCGTGGTGTTGCTGCTGTCTTTGGTCCAGGCACGCCGGTGACAGGTGCTGCGGCAACGATACTGGATCTGCTGGAAGGAAAGTTGCGTAACCGATGAACCTTCATGATCAGACAAACATGACGCGCAATGCTGGCGTGAAGTTGACGCCTGAATGGTTTGACGGACATCAGGTCAATACATCTGCAGCCGAACGCCGGGCGGCGACCCTCACGACACGGCGCAGCGTCAAGAAAGAATATCAGGCGGCTTGGCTGGTGAAGGCGCTGACATGCATTGATCTCACGACATTGTCCGGCGACGATACGCCGGGGCGGGTGCATCGCCTGTGCGCAAAGGCGCGCAAGCCATTGCGCGAGGACATTGCTGTATCACTTGGTCTTGCTGCGATGCCGAAAGTTGGCGCGGTTTGTGTCTATCCTTCGATGGTGCCGCATGCGGCGAAGGCGCTGCGTGGATCGGGCATTCCGGTTGCTTCAGTGGCAACAGGATTTCCGGCAGGGTTGACGCCACTTCCCATTCGCCTGGCTGAAATCAAATGGGCGGTGGAGCAGGGGGCAGAAGAGATCGACATTGTCATTCATCGTGCGCAAGTTCTGACGCAGGATTGGCAGGCGCTTTATGATGAAATTGCAGCGATGCGCGAAGCATGCGGGCAAGCCCATCTGAAAGCCATTCTTGCGACGGGTGATCTCAAGACTTTGCGCAATGTCTACAAGGCATCGATGGTTGCGATGCAGGCGGGAGCGGATTTCATCAAAACGTCGACTGGCAAGGAAGACGTGAACGCAACCTTGCCTGTGTCGCTGACAATGGTCCGTGCACTGAGGGATTACGGTCAATTCACCGGATTCAAAATCGGGTTCAAACCGGCTGGCGGATTGAAGTCTGCAAAGGACGCGATGGCCTGGCAGATTTTGATGAGCGAGGAATTGGGACGGCGCTGGCTGGAGCCAGACCTGTTCCGCTTTGGTGCGTCATCCATGCTTGCTGATATCGAACGGCAACTCGAGCATTTCGTCACCGGGCGCTATGCGGCGCTGTCACATCATCCTGTCGCCTGAGGTAGACCCATGCCAAGTGTCACTGAAATTCTCGAGACCATGGACTACGGCACTGCGCCGGAATCGAATACGCATGTGAAAGAGTGGCTGGCCTCGCACAAGGATGGCTTTGGCCATTTTATTGGCGGGCACTATAGTCAGTACAAAGCGGCGAAATGGATTGATGTGAGCAATCCTGCAACCGGTGATGTGATGGGCCGCGTGGTGCAGGGCACTGCAGGGGACGTCGATGCTGCCGTTGCGGCAGCGCGCAAGGCTTTCAAGAGCTGGTCCAGGCTTTCGGGGCATCAACGCGCGAAGCATCTTTACGCGCTGGCGCGGCATATCCAGAAGCGTGAACGATTCTTGTCGGTTCTTGAGACGATGGACAATGGGAAGTCCATTCGCGAAAGCCGTGACATAGATATTCCGCTGGTAGCGCGGCATTTTTATCATCATGCCGGCTGGGCGCAGCTGATTGATACCGAATTCAAGGGCTATGGCCCGGTTGGTGTTTGCGGGCAAATCATCCCGTGGAATTTTCCCTTGTTGATGCTGGCGTGGAAAATAGCGCCGGCGATCGCGGCGGGGAATACTGTTGTCCTGAAACCTGCGGAGTTCACACCGCTTACCGCACTGGCCATTGCCGAAATCTGTTCGGAAGCGGGAATGCCCCCCGGTGTTGTCAACATCGTTACCGGTGATGGTGATACGGGTGCCGCGCTTGTGGCGCACAAGGATGTCGACAAGATTGCGTTCACTGGTTCGACTGAAGTTGGGCGATTGATCCGTGTACAGACGGCCGGGACGGGCAAGAAACTCTCGCTGGAGCTTGGTGGCAAGTCGCCGTTCATTGTGTTCGATGATGCAGATATCGACGGAGCGGTTGAAGGGGTTGTCGATGCCGTGTGGTTCAACCAGGGGCAGGTGTGTTGCGCTGGCACGCGGTTGCTGGTGCAGGAAGGTGTTTACGACAGGTTCATTGCCAAGCTTTCGGCGCGGATGAACAAGCTGCGGGTTGGCGATCCACTCGACAAGTCAATAGACATGGGGCCGCTGGTTGATCCGGTGCAGTTGCAGCGCGTCGCCGGGCTGGTGAAAAAAGGCCAAGCTGAGGGCGGCACATTGGTGCAGTCGGATTGCTTGATGCCGCAGAAAGGCAATTATTTCGCGCCTTCGCTGTTCACCAATGTCGAGCCTTCTTCTACCGTCATGCAGCAGGAAATTTTTGGACCCGTTGTTGCTGCGATGACGTTCCGCACGCCGGATGAAGCGGCGATGCTGGCCAATCATACGCGTTATGGATTGGCAGCATCCATCTGGTCGGAGAATATCAATGTCGCACTTGAAGCTGCGGTACGGATGAAGGCGGGCGTGGTGTGGATCAACTCCACAAATGTGTTTGACGCCGCTGCGGGTTTCGGAGGCTACAAGGAAAGTGGATTTGGCCGCGAAGGTGGCCGCGAGGGATTGTACGAGTATCTGGTTCCGCAGTGGTTGAAGGACCTGCCTGTGGCCAAGCAAAGCGTTTTGGCTGCACCGCCTGCGACCCCTAAATCTGAACTCAAGCACGATGCACATGATCTCGTGGATCGTACGGCCAAGCTTTACATTGGCGGCAAGCAGGCGCGGCCTGACTCTGGCTACTCCTATGAAGTCGTGTCAGCCAGGGGCGAAGGTCTCGGTCTTGCCGGGCTTGGCAATCGCAAGGATATTCGCAATGCGGTTGAAGCGGCGCTGAAGGCGTCGGCCTGGACGTCAGCTACGGTGCATAACCGCGCACAGGTCTTGTATTTCATCGCCGAGAATATGGCGGCACGCGCAGATGAGTTTGCCAAGCGGCTGGCGCAGTTTGGGGCAACTGCGAAAGCTGCGAAAATGGAAGTGGATGCCTCGCTTGAACGAATTTTCTTCTATGCCGCGCATGCGGACAAGTATGATGGCCGCGTGCATTCCACCAATGCCAAGCGGCAAACGACACTGGCGATGAACGAGCCATTTGGTGTGATGGGCATTGTTGCGCCCAACACTTCACCATTGCTTGGCTTGGTGTCGCTGATCATGCCCGCACTTGCCATGGGAAATCGCTTAGTGCTGGTGCCATCACAATTGCAGCCGTTCAGCGCTACGGACTTCTACCAAATCCTCGACACGTCAGATGTGCCGGATGGTGCCGTCAACATCGTGACAGGTTCGCGTGACGAACTGGCAAAGACACTGGCGGAGCATGATGAAGTTGCGGCACTCTGGTATCACGGCCATGCTGCAGGATGCGCCATGGTGGAAAAGGCATCGGCGGGAAATCTGAAATATGTCTGGAGCTGCGGCCGCGAGATTGATTGGGCATCCGCGGAGCAGGGGCAAGGCCATGAATATCTGCGCCGGGCCTGTCAGGTGAAGAATATCTGGATCCCTTATGGGGAGTGAAAACCCTCACCGTCCGGTGTGGATGCCTATGAGATTCAGCAAGTGGATTCCGGCAAGGACTCCTACCAACACAGATACATAGAGAACTGGAGTTGTTGGAATTAGACTCGGGGTCAGGTCAGATTTGGGGCGGCGCTCTTGCAGCACCATTGCTCCGCCACCCAAGATAGCTGCGCAAAATATTGAAATTGTTAGATAAAATTCGAAATTGTTGGACATTTTTGATTGATTTGGGCGATGGTTGACAGCTTATAACTGCCTCACTATGTTCCGGCAAAATTTGAACGGGCCTTGTAGCCCATACAGGTGCATTTATGAAAGTCCGCAATTCACTCAAGGGTCTGATGAAGCGTCATCGGGCCAACAAGCTTATCCGCCGCAAGGGGCGGGTTTACATCATCAACAAGGTCAATCCGCGTTTCAAGGCGCGCCAGGGTTAAACTTCTTGGTCGCGGCGGTTTCGCCGTGATTTCTGCATGATTGTTGGATAAATACGCTGCATGAAGAAAATTCTTGCAGCCTTGTTGTTTGTCATGTCGCCATTCGCCGCAATGGCCGAGGCACCAAAGAAAGTTAGCCCTTCGGAACAACGCGCGGAACAGCTTGACCAGCTATTCGGCGTGCTCCAATCCAAAGATGCCGACGAAGCGGCGCGGCGCACTGAAGACCGAATTTGGTCTTTGTGGATGAAATCGGATTCGCCGACTGCCGATCTCCTGCTGTCGCAAAGTGCAGCGGCGATGGGGGCAGAGCAATACGATGCGTCAGAAGAAATCCTCAATCATCTGGTTTCCACGTCAAACAATTATGCCGAAGCCTATTACAAGCGTGCGGCGTTGTATTTCCGCATGCGGCGGTTTGATCAGTCTCTCAAAGACATCGACAAGGTGCTTGAACTGGAACCGCGTCACTTTGGTGCGGTTTCCGGCCGTGGCCTGATCTATCAGGAGCAAGGCAAGCGGGCTGAAGCGCTGTCCGCGTTTGAGGAGGCACTTGCCATCAATCCGCATCTTGAGGCGATTGCCGCAAAGGTGAAAGAGATGAAGGCAGAGCAGCCGGATATTTAATTCCGGCGCGGGGACCAAATGCAAAAACCGTCCCAGGCCATTACGCATTCTTCAGTCCTCTGCATCGCTGTTCCGATCATGTTGTCGAATGTTTCGGAGCCCTTGATTGGCGTTGTGAATACCGCCGTAGTGGGCCGGTTGCCCGAGCCGCATTACATCGGCGCGGTCACGGTGGGGTCACTGATTTTTTCTTTCCTGTTCTGGGGCTTTGGCTTCTTGAGGCTTTCAACGGGAGGGCTATCTGCGCAAGCGACAGGTGCTGGAGATGGCCCGGAGTTGTCACTGGTTTTTTGGCGCAGCATCGCTCTGGCTCTTGGAATTGGAATGATGCTTCTATTGCTTGGTCCGTGGATCGGGCCGGTAGCTGTGAAGCTTGTCGGCGGATCAGCGGATATCATGCACGAAGCACAAGTATATTTCAGCTACCGAATCTGGTCTGCTCCGGCAGCACTTTGCAATTTCGCCATCATGGGCTGGTTCATCGGGCAGGGACGCGCGTCGATCGCGTTCATCGTGCAGTTGGTTCTAAACGTATCGAACATGATCATGAGCGTCGTTTTTGTTCTCGGGCTGGGCATGACTGCCGATGGCGTCGGTCTAGCGGTTATCATTGCGGAATACACCGCGGTGGCGCTAGGGCTGGTTCGCGCCGCTGCGGCGCTGCGCAAGTCGGCTGGCATTCCTTCAATGGCTTTGGTGTTTCAAAGAAAACCATTCTTGGCGTTGATCGCCGCCAATGCTGACATCATGATCCGCACATTCTGCCTGGTATTTGCGTTTGGCTGGTTCGCTTCGCGCGGCGCAAAGCAGGGTGACATCGTGATTGCCGCGAATTCCGTATTATTGTTGATGTTTGAAGTCGCGGCCTACTTGATTGATGGCTTTGCCTATGCTTCTGAAGCTTTGGTCGGACAGGCAATTGGCGCGCGCGACCGGTTGAAATTTTCGAAAGCGATCTCATTGACGACATTGTGGGCACTTGTCTTCGGCACGCTTTTTTCGCTTGTCATCTGGATGTGGGGCGCGCCGTTGATTGGCTTGATGACGACAAATGATGACGTGCGACGCTATGCCATAGACTTCTTGCCGTGGGCTGCGATGACGCCGTTGCTCGGGACAATCTGCTTTCAGTTCGACGGCATTTTCACCGGGGCCATGCAGACAAGGGACATGCGAAACATGATGGTCCTGTCACTTGCAATATTCCTGGGAAGTTGGTGGTTGCTGGAGCCGACTTATGGCAATCACGGCTTGTGGGCAGCACTGTGCATATTCTTTGTTGTGCGCGGGATCACATTTGGAATGCGCATGCCGGCGCTGACGCGGGCGGCATTTAAAACTTAGCGCGGTTCTCGATATGCCTGAATCAACTTTGTCCCAAAACTCGTCATGTCCCGCATGAAGCCATTGCAGACCGGCTAATACCAATCGTCACAAGAATTGACCCATTCTTCTCCCTCCCGCTTGTGGGGAGGGCTATCGCGTCGCAAGACGCGAAAGACGGAGAGGGGCTTCGCACAGCCTGCAAGATGGGCAAATTTTTTCCGCTTGAGCCAAAGCCCCTCTCCGTCACTTGCTTCGCAAGCGACACCTCTCCCGCCAGCGGGAGAGGAATGAAGAATGACCCGCAACGCGGGAGAGGAAAAATGTCCATATGCGATAGCCCTGCCCACTAGGGGGAAGGAATACCAGAGAGACTCGTTTGAAGCCCGAAGAGTCAGTATTTATGACTGTTGGTATAAGTAGGAATTACCCTAAATCCCCTTGCCATCCGGCCCGATTGTCACAATGCGGAGCAGGTTGGTGGTTCCCAGCGTGCCAATCGGAACGCCTGCGGTGATCAGGATTTTTTCGCCTTTCGCGGCAAATTCTTCGCGATGGGCAATCTCGCCTGCCTTGCTGAACATGTCATCAAGATTCGGCTGATCCTCGCACAATACGCAATGGATGCCCCACACGAGCGAAAGTCGGCGAGCGGTTTGGGGGATGGGCGTCAGTGCAAGGATTGGCATGTTAGGACGTTCGCGGGCAACACGAATGCCAGTTTGGCCAGAACCGGTGTAACAAACAATGGCGGGAACCTTGATGGTTTCGGCAACGGTGCGGGCTGCGGCGGAAATTGCGTCGGCGACGGTTGATTCGGGATCAGTGCGCTGGGCGTGGATGATGCCGCCGTAGTGCGCGTCACTCTCAACATTCTGGGCGACGCGGTCCATGGTCTGCACGGCCTTTTCGGGCCATTTGCCGGTGGCACTTTCGGCCGACAACATGACCGCGTCAGCACCTTCATAAACAGCTGTTGCGACGTCGGAGACTTCGGCGCGGGTCGGCACAGGCTCAGTCACCATAGATTCGAGCATCTGGGTTGCGACGACCACGGGCTTGCCGAAACGGCGGGCGGCACGGGTGATCATTTTCTGGCGGGCGGGCACGGCTTCGATTGGAAGCTCGACGCCAAGGTCACCGCGGGCAACCATGATGCCGTCGGAAATCCTGAGGATGTCGTCGAGAACCGTGAGAGCCTGGGGCTTTTCGATCTTGGCCATGACACCGGCGCGGCGTTGCACCAGTTTTTGGGCTTCAGCCACGTCCTCGGCGCGCTGCACGAATGACAATGCGATCCAGTCGACGCCAAGGCTGGCTGCGGCTTCGAGATCAGCGCGGTCCTTTTCGGTCAATGCAGGAATTGGAATCACAGTATCCGGCAGGTTGACGCCCTTGCGGGCCGAAAGGACGCCGCCGTAAATCACTTTGGTGTCGAGGCGGGTTTTAGCAGCTTTGGTGATTTCAACACGCAAGCGGCCATCATTCAGCAGAAGATTGTCGCCGACTTTTGCAGCTGCGAAAATTTCCGGATGGGGAAGGTGAACACGGGTGGCGTCGCCTGGGGTCTCATCGGTATCGAATGCAAATGAATCGCCCGCCTTGATGACCACTTCCTTTTCGGCGAAGGTATCGATGCGGATTTTTGGTCCCTGAAGGTCGGCGAGGATGCCGATGGGACGGTTGCGCTTTGCTTCAACAGCGCGGATCTTGCCATGCAATTCCCGCAAAAGTTCATGCGAGGTGTGGCTCATATTGATGCGGAATACGTCGACGCCCGCTTCAAAGAGCTTTTCGATCATTTCAGCACTGGATGATGCGGGTCCCAGCGTCGCCAGGATCTTGACTTTGCGTTTACGGCGCACATTTGCCTTCTATTGTTGTGACTGGGTTGTCTTTTCGCCAGAGAGCGATACTGTCCAGTCGGATTCCTCGTTTGTATCAACCTCGAAGAAGCCCACTTTCTGGTAACCGCGCTCGACGCAGTCCTGGTAGCCGCGGATCGTGAATATCTTGTCACGGGTGCAGAAATTGGATTTGCCGCCCCATGAGCCGCCTTTTTCATAATCGAGGGCAAATACATAATAATAGCGCGCGATCAACGCTCCCTTGAGCAGGGGCAGGCATTTGTTTGACTCGATGGTCCACCAGCCTTCGCTGGCCCAACCTTTCTTGTCTTTGTAACCAATGGCTACGCCAACACGGCTTTGGGTATTGTTGCACAGCTTCAAATCCGCCTGTGCAGGCAGGGCGTTGAAGCACAGTCCCAATCCGGCGATTGCACAAGCCATCACCACTTTACGCATGCCATCTCCTCCGGCATCAAGTTTTTTGCGATTTTAGCCCGGTCTGCCAAATCGCTCTTCTCAAAGCGTTTCCCATAACTTGGGGTCTAGGGCAAGAACAAGGCAGAGCAGACCCAAAGACTGCCATGTTTTTTCGCCAATGCCTGTGGAAACGCGGGCCATGCGTGTTGCTTGTGGCCCGGAGTTCCTATGTAAGGCTGAAACAGAGGCTTCAATCCGGCATGACAGACGAAAAGACCCAGACAGAACTAGAAGCGGCGGTGTTTCGCCGTCTGGTTGCGCATTTGCGTGAGCGGCCTGAAGTCCAAAATATCGATTTGATGAATTTGGCGGGCTTTTGCAGAAATTGTCTCGGTAATTGGCTCTCTGATGCTGCTAAGGAACGCGGGGTTGAGCTCAGCCGGGATGATGGGCGTGCGCAGGTCTATGGCATGTCCTATGCGGATTGGAAGGCGAAGCACCAGACTGATGCTTCTGCTGAAAAGCAGGCTGAATTCAAAACCAAAGCACCGCACCCAAATTCATAATCATTAAAACGGAGTTTCATCACATGGCTGAATCAGCAAAAACAACATTTGCGCACGGGCAAATTCGTTCCATCGTCGAGAGGATCGAACGGCTGGAAGAAGAAAAGAAGACGATCGCTGCTGATATCAAGGAAGTCTATGCTGAAGCCAAGGGCAATGGATTCGATATCAAGATACTGCGCAAGGTGATTTCGCTGCGCAAGAAAGATGTAAACGACCGGCAGGAAGAAGAAGCGATGATTGATCTCTATCTTGCGGCACTCGGCATGGGCGGCGAGGCGCTGCAAGCGGCGGAGTGAGGGCTTAGGCGCGGTCGCCCTTCCTCGCGCGAAGCGTGGGGAAGGTGTCGCGAAGCGACGGAAGGGGTGTTAACCTCATTCTCGTTTGTGCATTGGTACTTGCGGTGCTACCCTCACCGTCCTTCGGACACCTCCCCCACGCTTCGCGTGAGGGAGGGCAATCTTCAATTAAACTCGCGCTTGAGCCGCCGTGGTGATCCTGCTTAATACCCAAGCAACTGATAACCCCTGATGATTTGCGAGCAGCACCATGAACGCCAGAGTATTTGACAAGAGCAAACTGCCGAGCCGTTACACGACGGTGGGGCCGGCTAGGGCGCCGCATCGGTCTTATCTGTATGCGATGGGGCTGAGTGCGGAGCAGATTGCGCAGCCGCTTGTGGGCGTTGCGAGCTGCTGGAATGAAGCTGCCCCTTGCAATATTGCCTTGATGCGGCAGGCGCAGGTGGTGAAGAAGGGTGTTGCGGCTGCGAACGGAACGCCCCGCGAATTTTGCACCATCACCGTGACCGATGGCATCGCCATGGGGCATCAGGGCATGAAAGCCTCACTGGTGTCGCGCGAAGTGATCGCGGATTCAGTTGAGCTCACCATGCGCGGCCATTGCTATGATGCGCTTGTTGGACTTGCGGGCTGCGACAAGTCGCTGCCTGGCATGATGATGGCGATGGTACGACTCAATGTGCCTTCGGTGTTCATTTATGGCGGCTCAATTCTTCCCGGCACTTTCAAGGGAAAGCCTGTGACTGTGCAAGATGTGTTTGAAGCGGTTGGCAAGCATTCGGTTGGTGCGATGTCGGATGAGGATCTGCAGGAACTGGAAGAAGTGGCTTGTCCATCGTCGGGATCATGTGGTGCGCAATTTACAGCCAATACAATGGCGACGGTTGCGGAAGCGATTGGTCTTGCGCTTCCTTATTCGTGCGGCGCGCCTGCTCCTTATGAGATTCGCGACAAGTTCAGCTTTGCATCGGGCGAAATCGTGATGGAGCTTTTGGCTCGCAACATTCGTCCGCGCGATATCGTTACGCTGAAAGCGCTGGAAAACGCGGCGGCGGTTATTGCTGCTTCAGGTGGTTCTACCAACGGTGCGCTGCATTTACCGGCCATTGCTCATGAGGCTGGCATCAAGTTCGATCTGTTCGATGTTGCGGAAATTTTCCGCAAGACGCCCTACATCGCTGACCTGAAGCCCGGCGGCAAATATGTGGCCAAGGACATGTTTGAAGTGGGGGGCATTCCGCTGCTGATGAAAACGTTGCTGGACCATGGCTATATGCATGGCGACTGCATGACGGTGACGGGCCGCACGATTGCTGAAAACATGGCATCAGTGAAATGGAACCCTGACCAGGATGTTGTCTATCCCGCCAACAAGCCGATTTCGACGACTGGCGGTGTTGTGGGGCTCAAGGGCAATCTTGCGCCGGAAGGGGCTATCGTCAAGATCGCGGGCATGAAGAATCTTGCGTTCACGGGTCCTGCCCGGTGCTTTGATTCGGAAGAGTTGTGCTTCGAAGCCGTGACCAAGAAGGGCTACAAAGAGGGCGAGGTGCTGGTCATCCGCTACGAAGGTCCAAAAGGCGGGCCCGGCATGCGGGAAATGCTGTCTACAACCGCGGCCCTTTATGGCCAGGGCATGGGCGACAAGGTAGCTCTGATCACGGATGGCCGCTTTTCAGGCGCAACACGAGGGTTCTGCATTGGCCATGTCGGCCCGGAAGCGCAGGTTGGTGGGCCTATCGGGCTGCTGCGTGATGGTGATTTGATAACCATTGATGCGGAAAAAGGCACGATTGACGTCGCGGTGAGCGATTCCGAGTTTGCAAATCGCAAAAAAGCCTGGAAGCCGCGCGATCATGGCTACGGGTCAGGCGCACTCTGGAAATATGCCCAGACGGTTGGCTCCGCAGTCAATGGTGCTGTGACCCATCCGGGAGGTTCTGAAGAAGGTGTCTGCTACGCCGACATTTAGTGGCGAGGATTTACAGTTCGGGGGCAGGGCGGTTCGGCGTCTTGTCCTTATGGCGCTGGCGGTGGCGTGTATGTGCATTCCAGCGATGGCAGCGGAGCCTGAAGAACCACAGACTGGATTCTTCTCGTATCTTCCGGCCCCTCCTGATCTGTCACTGCCCAAACTTGATATTGTTCCGTTCTGGACCAGCGATCTCAAGGTTGCCCGCAAGGCCTACCGGAGCGGCAATTATGAGCGGTCGCTGAAATATTTCCGGGCCGCGTCGGAAGATGGCAGCCCGACAGCTGACTGGTATCTTGGCCATATGTACCGTTTGGGGCGCGGGGTGCCCGTCGATTATTCCATTTCCTATACCTATTACAGCCGCGTGGCTGAGGCCTATGATTCCGACGAAGTCGACAAGAACCGCCTTCGGATATCCGTCGACAGCCAGTTGTGGCTGGCTCAATTCCAGCGGATAGGGGTCAAGAATGCCGGCATTCCGCCTGATCCACCGCGTGCGGCGCGGACATTCTTGCGGCTTGCTTCGAACTACGGGCATCCGATGGCGATGTTTGCGCTCGGTGAAATGAATCTGGCGGGCGAGGGTGTGCAGAAAAATCCGCAACAAGGCCTGAAGTGGCTGATGGCAGCGGCACGCAAGCGCAATCCTGATGCGGAAGCCTTGCTGGGCGACATTTATGAGAAAGGCGAGATTGTCAGGTCTGACGAAACGCGGTCATTGATGTGGTATTTGCTGGCCAAGGAGAACGCATCACAAAACGAGAATTCGCTGATCATTCAGCGCACACAACAAAAGATGCTCGCAGCTTCAGAAGAAGTCCGGCTGGAAGCCGATGCGCGGGCGCGCGTGTGGGCAGAGCAGTTCCCTTCACCGAAGGGGGAGTAAGCTCTATTCCGGCGGCCTGCTGGGGCGGGTTACGATATATGCGCCAATGGCCAGCAAAGTAATGGCCATTCCAGCGAGCAACCATCCAGGTGGACCAGCAACGAGTGCCGTGAAGGCGAATGAGCAGGCCATGGCGGCAACTGCAAAAATCTTGGCCTTTGGCGGGATGACGCCATGAGTCTCCCAGGCGAGAATATACGGTCCCATCGAAGGATGATTGCGGATTCTGGCGGCAAGTTCCGGCGATGAGCGGCTGAAAGCCCAAACCGCGACAATGAGGAACGGCGTTGTGGGCAGCACCGGGATAATCACGCCGATAATGCCGAGGCCGACACTGATCCAGCCAATTGCGAGAAAGAATGGTTTTGTGAGATGTTTCATACTATGGTCATTTGAAGGGGCAGACCTGCACGAATGAGCGACATTGATCAACTACAATCAGACAAGCCGAGCGAAGGGCGCGTATCGTTCTTCGGGAGGATAAGGCGCTATTTCTTCACAGGCGTAGTTATCATTGCACCTGCGGCGATTACGATATGGGCCACGATGTGGTTCATCTCGGTGTTTGATGCTTGGGTGAAACCGCTCATCCCCTATAGCTACAATCCGGATCATTATCTTCCAATTTCGCTGCCGGGCACGGGCATGGTGCTTGCCTTTGTCGGCATCACGCTGGTTGGATTCCTTGCGGCCAACCTCGTTGGCAAAACCTTGATCAGCATATGGGACAACCTGATTAACCGCACGCCGGTGGTTCGCTCTATCTACAAAGGTTCGAAGCAGATATTCGAGACGCTGTTTTCGGAGAAAGGCACGAATTTCCGCTACGTATGCCTGGTCGAATGGCCGCGCGATGGTGTTTGGCAGGTGGCGTTTGTGTCGCGTGAAGTCGATGGCGGAGATATCGGGCTGGAGAAGGGGCGGAAGATGTATGCGATCTATGTTTCGACAACGCCCAATCCGACCGGTGGTTATGTTTTCTTTGCTGACAAGACTGATGTCAAAATTCTCGATATGTCGGTTGAGGATGGGTTAAAACTGGTGATTTCGATGGGACTGGTGTTTCCCGACAAGCCGCTGACGCCGAAACATGAAAAAGCGCTGGCGAGAGCCATATCTTCTTAATGCGAATCTCATACCAATCGCCACAAGAATTGACCCATTCTTCTCCCTCCCCCTTGTGGGGAGGGCAATCGCATATGGCTTTCCTCGCCCGAGAATCGGGAGAGGTGGATTTCGCGTCGCAAGACGCGAAAGACGGAGAGGGGCTTCGCACAGCCTGATAAATTGGCGCCTTTTTCGCTTGAGCCAAAGCCCCTCTCCGTCACTTGCTTCGCAAGCGACACCTCTCCCGCAACGCGGGAGAGGAATGAAGAATGACCCGCCAGCGGGAGAGGAAAAATGTCCACATGCGATAGCCCTGCCCACTAGGGGGGAGGGAATACCAGAGAGACTCGTTTGAAGCCCGAAGAGTCAGTATTTATGACTGTTGGTATCATTCTTATGGAATCGCAAATTGCCCCAAATCCGTCATGGCCCGCTTGTAACACAAATCTCTGTTACGAGCGGGCCATGACGGTATTTCGGGATTGTGCCAACTAAATGGGATTTGCCCTAGATTGACTAAATTCAACTGGAACTGATCCAGCTCTAACCTGCGTCCAAAAGCCTGACGGCCTCGTCGCGCTCGAACAGATAGAGCAGATGCCGTAGCGCTTCGCCGCGCGGTGATTTCAGTTCTGGGTCGCGATTTAGGATCAGTTGTCCGTCGTCATTTGCAGCTGCGAGCAAGCTGGAATGTTTGATGGGATCAGCGAGCCGGAATGTTGGCAGGCCTGATTGCTGGGTTCCCAGCACTTCGCCAGCGCCACGCAGTTTCAAGTCTTCTTCGGCGATTCGAAAGCCATCGTCAGTTTCGCGCATGATGGAAAGGCGCGCGCGGGCCATTTCACCGACGGGGTCCTGATAGAGCAGGATGCAGTGCGACTGCACGTCGCTGCGGCCCACGCGACCGCGCAATTGATGGAGCTGTGACAGGCCAAAGCGTTCGGCGTTTTCGATCACCATCACGGTGGCATGGGGCACATCAACGCCGACTTCAACGACCGTGGTGGCGACGAGAATGTCGATCTCTCCTTTGCGGAAATTTTCGATGACGCGGTCCTTCTCAAGATTCTTCAGGCGGCCGTGCACGATTGCGACTTTTCCGGGGAAGGCCTGATTTAAATCTTCGAAGCGCTTTTCTGCGTAAGTCACGTCGAGAAATTCGCTTTCCTCGATCAGCGGGCAGACCCAATAGACGCGGTCGCCGTTCTTGATCTTGCGGGCGATGCCGGCGACGATGTCGGCGATGCGGCTCATCGAGATAGTGCTGGTTTCGATGGGTTTGCGCCCTGCTGGTTTCTCATCGAGCTTGGAAATTTCCATGTCGCCGTAAAGTGTCAGTGCCAGCGTGCGGGGGATGGGTGTTGCCGTCATGGCGAGGATGTCCACGGCGTGCGTCGCTTTGGCTTGCAAAGCGAGGCGCTGGTGGACGCCGAAGCGGTGTTGTTCGTCAATCACGGCAAGGCCGAGCTTGTGGAAATTTACGTTGTCCTGAAACAGCGCATGGGTGCCGACGAGAATATCGACTTCTCCTGATTGCAAATGCGCTTCGATTGAAGCGCGCGTGTTGCCTTTTTCGCGCCCTGTGAGAAGTGCAATGCGCAGGCCTGCGGAATTGCCGAAGCGTTTCAGCGTGTCGAAGTGCTGGCGGGCGAGGATTTCGGTCGGGGCCATCAATGCGCCCTGGTAACCGGCTTCCACCGCTGTTGCCAGCGCCATGAGTGCGACGATGGTTTTGCCGGATCCCACATCGCCTTGCAGCAGCCGGATCATGCGCAGCGGGGATGCCATGTCAGCGAGGATTTGGTCGATGGACTTGTGCTGAGCCCCGGTGAGAGTGAATGGCAAGCCGCTTGCAATTTTCTGGCGAAGTTCTCCAGAGCCCCGCACGGATACGCCTTTTGCCCTCTTGAGGAAACGGCGGACCATGAGCAAGGCGAGTTGGTTGGCGAGAAATTCATCGTAAGCGAGGCGTTGGCGTTCGACGCTGTTCTCGCTGAATGCGTTCATGTCAGTTGGCGTGTGGAAACGGTTGAGGGCCTCGTTGAATCCGGGCCATTCCATTTTGGCGAGCCAGGCGGGATCCTGCCATTCGGGGAGTGGCGGAAGTTTTTGCATGGCCTGACCAATGGCCTTGCGCATGGCTTTGGATGAGAGGCCAGCAGTCAGTGGATAGATGGGTTCGAGAAGTGGCAGTTGGCCGGCGGCATCAGCCGGGACCACATAATCAGGGTGCGGCATTTGTGGTGTGGCGTTGAACCAATCTATGTCACCAGAAATCAGCCGTTTCTGGCCCACGGGCAAAAGCCGTAACAGGCTGTCGCCATAGGTTTTGAAATATGACAGCTCCATCGTGCCAGTTTCGTCGCTGACGAGGACCCGGTAGGGCAATCCTTTTCGCCTGGCGGGGCGGTGTTCATCGATCGTGACTTCAACCGTTACTGTACCTTGGACCGGCAGCTGATTGATTTTGCAGACATATCGACGGTCGACCAAGCGATGGGGCAATGTTAGGACGAGGTCTGCGATTATGGCAAAGTCGCGCTGGGCTGACTTAGGGCGAATGACAGTTGCAATAAGGGCGGACATCTTCGTGCCAACACCGGGCAGTTTTTCAATATCGGCGAAGAGGGGTTGGAGGGCTATTGGGCGCATCCCCCTTGCTACTGCCCTTCGCAATTGCGGTGCAAGCGCTGTTGCGGCTATGACCGCCAGCATGCATGAGGATTTGGAGACTTTGCGCAAGAAACTGCTGTATCGCGCGACCTATAGGGGCACACGGGAGCTGGATTTGCTGGTGGGTGGGTTTGCCAAGTCGCGGGTGGCGGGCTTTTCCGCCGAAGAATGCCGGGCGTTCAATGCGATTCTCGAACTACCGGAAACGAGCCTCGCCGCGTGGTTGACGGGGCAAGAAGGCGTGCCGTCTGAGATCAAATCGCCGATGATGGTTGAGTTGCTCGCCTATAGGCCATTGGCTGCGCCATGAAGGTAGTTGATCGCGTTATCGGCGGTCTTGGGACGCCGGGCCGCCATTGGCTGACGGGTTTGCCCGGCGGGCTGGACAGTCTTGCGACAACAGAAATTGTCCAGCGATCCGGCTTGCCGTTGCTGCATGTGTGCACAGATGATCAGCAGTTGGCGCTCCAGTCTGATCAAATTCTTTTTTTTGCGCCGGAGCTTGAACAGATCCGTTTTCCGGCGTGGGACTGCCTGCCTTACGACCGCGTGTCGCCATCGGCTGATGTTTCGGGTGCGCGGATGCAGGCGCTGGCCCGATTTGCAACGCTCCCAAAAAAACCATTGCTCATTCTCACGACAGTGAACGCGTTGATGCAGCGGACTGTGCCGTTGGAGGCAGTTGCGAAATCGACGATGCGGTTGGCGCCGGGGCAGGTCGTCGATACGGAGAAGCTCACTGCGTTCTTGTCGTCAAATGGATATTCACGTACCGGCACAGTTGTTGAAGTTGGTGACTATGCGGTGCGGGGCGGGTTGATTGATCTTTATCCGCCTAATTCCAAAGGTCCCATCCGGCTCGATTTTTTTGGCGACCAGCTGGAAACGATACGGACATTTGATCCTGAGACGCAGAGAACGACCGAACAGATTCGTGAGCTTGCATTGTTTCAGGCGGGCGAAGTGGCGCTGAATGAGCAATCGATTGCCGCATTCCGGAAATCTTACGCATTGTCGTTTGGCGGGATTGATACGTCTGATCCGCTTTATGAATTGGTGACTTCTGGCCGCATGTATCAGGGCATGGAGCATTGGCTGCCGTTGTTTCATGAGACATTGCCGAACCTGCTTGAAGTGTTGCCTGATGTTCCGGTGAGTTTTGCGCCGTCAGTCGATGAAGCGATTGCAGCGCGGCACGAACAGATCATGGAATTTCATGACGCGCGGGTTGACTCGCTGCAGAAGAATACGTTTGGCGCGGCACCTTACAAGCCGCTGAAGTCTTCGGCGTTGTATGTTTCACCGGATGAGTTGAACGAACAAATGTCGGCGCGCCCATTGCTGGCGATCACGCCATTTGAGCGGCCTGATGCATCGGCGATTACGTTTGAGGCCAGACAGTCGCGTTCGTTTGCTGCTGAACGTGCGGACCAGAGCCAGAATCTTTATGACGCGGTGAAGACGCATGTTGAAAAGCAGCGCGATGGCGGAAAGCGCGTGGTGATTTCGGCGTGGACGGAAGGTGCGCGCGAGAGGCTTGTCGGAATATTGCGTGATCATGAGATTCAACCATTGGCGATGATTGATCAATGGGCGGATGTTGCAAAGCTTGACGCCTCGATCATCACTGCAATTGTGTTTCCGCAAGAAAATGGATTTGAAACCAGTGAACTGAGTTTCATTGCGGAGCAGGACATTCTTGGCGAGCGGCTGGTGCGGCGGGCCAGGAAATCCAAGAAGGCGTCGGATGTTTTCTCTGAACTCTCGTCGCTTTCGCCGGGCGATTACATGGTGCATGTTGACCATGGCATCGGGCGATTTGAAGGATTGCGCACGATTGAGGTGCAGGGTGCGCCACATGATTGCCTGCTGCTGATCTATGCGGGCAATGACCGGCTGTTCATTCCGGTTGAAAATATTGAATTGTTGTCGCGCTATGGCTCTGAAACCGAAGGCGTGCAACTCGACAAGCTGGGTGGTGGCGCGTGGCAGGCGAAGAAGGCGCGGCTCAAGGAACGTATCCGCGAAATTGCCAATGACCTGATCAAGACGGCGGCGGCGCGTGAATTGAAGGCTGGCGAGGTGTTGTCGCCGCCGGAAGGGGCGTTTGACGAATTCTGCGCTCGGTTTCCCTATGAAGAAACCGAGGACCAACTTTCGGCGATTGAGGCGGTTATCGAGGACCTGCAAAAAGGCCGACCGATGGACCGGCTGGTTTGCGGCGATGTCGGTTTTGGCAAGACCGAAGTTGCTTTGCGTGCAGCGTTTGTTGCGGCCTATGCGGGAAAGCAGGTTGCTGTTGTGGTGCCGACAACTCTGTTGTGCCGCCAGCATTTCCGCACATTCTCTGAACGCTTCAAAGGATTGCCGTTGCGCATTGCGCAAGCTTCGCGGCTAGTAGGGCGCAAGGAGGTTGAGGAGGTCAAGAAGCAGCTGGCTGATGGATCAATTGATATCGTTGTCGGCACACATGCCCTGTTGACGGATACGATCAAGTTCCGCGACCTTGGTTTGCTGATCATCGACGAAGAGCAGCACTTTGGCGTGAAGCACAAGGAGAAGCTGAAAGAGATCAGGCACAATGTGCATGTGCTGACGCTGACGGCGACGCCCATTCCACGCACATTGCAGATCGCGTTGTCGGGATTGCGCGAAATGTCACTGATCACAACGCCGCCGCTTGATCGGCTTGCGGTTCGCACTTACATTTCGCCGTTTGATGCCGTAGTCATCCGCGAGCATTTGCTGCGCGAGCATTTCCGCGGCGGGCAGAGTTTTTATGTGGTGCCGCGCATTTCTGATCTTGAAGAAATTGCCGCGTTCCTGCGCGAGAATGTTCCTGAAATAAAGTTCCGCATGGCGCATGGCCGGATGGCGCCGACGGAACTCGAAGACATCATGAACGGTTTTTATGACCGGGCGTTCGATGTGTTGCTGTCGACAACGATTGTAGAGTCCGGGCTTGATATTCCGACCGCGAATACACTTGTCATTCATCGCTCGGACATGTTCGGGCTGGCGCAGCTTTATCAGTTGCGCGGGCGCGTTGGACGGTCGAAGCAGCGCGCTTATGCATTGCTGACGACGCCGGTGCAGAAGAAGCTGACGGATACGGCGGCGCGGCGGTTGAAGGTGCTGCAATCGCTGGATTCGCTTGGCGCTGGTTTCTCGCTGGCGAGTCATGACCTCGATATTCGTGGCGGCGGCAATCTTCTGGGTGAAGAGCAATCGGGCAATATTCGCGAGGTTGGCTTCGAGCTTTATCAGGCCATGCTCGAAGAAGCGGTTGCGGCGATGCGTTCCGGCGACATGACGATTGAGGAAGGAACCTGGTCGCCGTCGATCAATATCGGCACATCAGTATTGATCCCTGAAGATTACGTTGCAGACTTGCAGGTGCGGCTGGGGCTTTACCGGCGGTTGGCGGATTTCAAGGAGCAAATGGAGCTCGACGCGTTTGGAGCGGAGTTGCATGACCGCTTTGGCCGTGCGCCAGAAGAGGTGCAGCATCTGCTCGACATCGTTTCGATCAAGCTGTTGTGCCGTGTGGCCAATGTGCAGTCAGTCGATGCAGGTCCGAAGGGAGCGACGATTGTGTTCCGCAACGGCATATTCGCGCAGCCTGCGAAGCTTGTGGGCTGGATCAGTGAGCAGGGAACACGGGCGAAGCTGCGCCCTGACATGAAGCTGGTGTTGATCCGCGACTGGGAAACACCGCAAGCGCGGCTCAAGGGGACGCGGCTGTTGATGCAGACGCTGGTGAAGCTGGCGGCGTGAAGGTAGTTGATCAGAAAGCGAAGCATTGTCGGCCTTTACCCATTCTTCGTCTCAAATCGTCTCTGATGGCACCAACGACATCCCTGTAATTGATTTATTGACGAATTTGCGTTAATAACCTAATTATATGACGTATATGAGGTGCCTTATGCTCTATAGGCTCGAGATTGAAAATTTCTTCTCTATCCGCGACAAGCAAGTGCTTGATCTAACCGTGGATAGCAAAGTACCTGATTCCGAAGGGCGTTTTGCTCCTGTCTTTCATGGCTCTGACATGCGTGTGCCCAAAGTTGTCGCCCTGTATGGAGCAAACGCTTCCGGCAAGACGACTGTCCTGCGTGCGCTTGAGTTTATCGTGACGATGATCCGTGACAGTGTGCAGCGCACGATGCCAGGCCTCATCGGTTGCGAGCGGTTCAACGACGAAGAATTTCGTGAACGCCCGATCCGACTGGCGATAGAGCTGGGCGGAGTGATGAATTTGACGCCAGAAGTCATGGAGCGTTTTCACGCAGGCGAGACAGTTGAGCAAGGTGTCTATCGTTACGAACTGGAAATAGACGTCAAAGAAGGCGTGCCCAAGCGCATCGTTGCTGAGGCCTTGCGCCAGAAGCCGAATGGCCAGGGGAAATGGCAACGAGTCTTCGATCGCGATAGCGAGGGCCGGGTCAAGGACTCCAAGACTTTCAGCCTCTCCGGCTTTCAGCACCTCGTGAAAACGCTGGCCGACAATCACACTGTGCTGTCGTCCTTTGCGAAGTTTCAGCATCCGGCTGCGCTGCTTTTTGTCGAGGCGGCGCGCAAAGCAGTTTTCCAGATCGAACCAGTACAGACTTTTGTTGATCAAAATGTGATCGACTACCTCAGGGACCAACCTTATGTGCTGTCTCGGCTGAACGACGAACTTAGCCGTGTTGATGTAGGTGTGGAGAGCCTTCGCTTTGAGGATAGCCCGAACGGGCCATTCCTTCTGTTCAAACATGCTGGGCTTCAGGTTGAAATGCCATGGCAACTTGAAAGCCATGGAACACGCGCCTTCATCAAGATGTTTCCGTTTTTCGTTCAGGCGCTTGAAAGAGGAGGTGTTGTTGCCATTGACGAAATGGATGCAGCTATTCACCCGGTCGTGCTGCCTGAGCTGGTGCGATGGTTCTATGACAAGCAGGGTCGAAACAAGTCCGATGCGCAACTTTGGCTGACATGTCATTCGGCCTCGCTGCTTGATGATTTGCGCAAAGAAGAAATCGTAATTTGTGAGAAAGACCGGCATGGCCGCACTCGTGTTTACAGCCTTATGGACGTCAAAGTGCGCCGCGATGAAAACCACTACCGTAAGTATCTCAGCGGTGCTTATGGCGGAGTTCCACTGCTCGGATGATCCGTCGCCCTGCACATATACCGCTGCGACGACCGGTCTATATTGGTTGTGAAGGCGCATCCGAGGTCAGCTATGCGGGTTTTATACAGGATTTGCTCCGTGAAGCCGATTTGCCGATACACCTTGTCATAGAGGAGATGGCTCCAGGTGCTGGGGATCCGCTGTCCCGGATCGAGATGGCGGCGCGGCGACTTGAGTATTTGAAGCAAGCACGGACCGTGCCGAGAGAACGTTTTGTGCTGCTCGATTTTGATCAGGCCGAACGCGATCCGCATCGTGCTGAACAAGCGCGGCGCCTGGCGGTCGACATCAATATCATCATCGTGTGGCAGCGCCGGTGTTTTGAGGCGGTGCTGTTGCGTCATCTTGATGGCCGCGCTTCGCATCGACCTCCTGATACGCCGAGTGCAGGGAAAGCTCTTCTTCGGTATTGGCCAGACTATCAAAAGCCCATGCCGCGTTACAAACTGGTTCGGCAGCTTGATCTCGCGGCGGTACTGCGTGCTGCAGCAGTGGAACCGGAACTAAACATTATGCTGAGGTGTCTCGGACTGATTTAAGTTTTATCACTGCTAGATGCAGACGCTGGTGAAGCTGGCGGGGGCTTGAAGCGGCTTCCGGAAAAGCCCACTTATTGTTTGCACTGATCATTGCAGGGAGATTCTGATGTTGAAACTCACACGTCGCGCCGCGTTTGCCGCAGTTTTCGCATTTGCGGGTGCTGCTGTTGCTCCTGTTCTTGCGATGGATATTACCAGCGAGATTGAGGCTGAGAATGCGATCCGGGATTTACGAAGGGCACCGGCACGGATTGCCGGGATCAGGCGGGTTCCAAGCGTTGGGGTGATCAATCTCAATGTTCCAAGTGGGCCGTTCGAGATTGACCGGAATTACATGGATGCGAGCGATTTCCGGGCGCTGGCCAGGGCTTATGCGACGGGCGTTTCGCGCATGCGGCGGGCATTGCGGGCCAATCCAGTGACGCGGGCGGCTTTGGCTGACCATGGCGTTGATCTGGGTGATGTTATTGGGGTCAGGTTCTCGTCGAATGGGTCACTACGGCTTTTTGTGTTTCGGTGAGAAATGAGCTGATCTTACGCAATCGCCCGTCTGATCCCATCGGCCAGTAATTCAGGGTTTTGGGCACCGGAGACGCCGTATTTCTGGGCCAAAATGAAGGTTGGGACGCCTTGGATGCCCATGGATTGGGCTTGCTGGACTTCGGTGAAGATTTCGAGTTTGTCCTTGTCGGTGCTCAAGTCTTTTCGCGCGCGTTTTAAACCTGAAGTCTCAGCTATCTCTGATAAGGTATTGATATCGCCTATGTCTTTTCCTTGGTTCCAATAGGCCATGAAGAGGTTTTCGACGATTTCTGTCTGTTTTCCGGCGTCTGCCGCCCAGCGTATGAGACGGTGGGCGTTCAAGGTGTTGGGGGTACGGGTGATTTTGCCGAACTCATATGGCACGCCATCTTCTCGGCCTGCGGCGATCAGTGGATCATGAATTGTTTTCAGCCGCTCCGCACCGAATTTCTTTGTCATGTAATCGTGACGGCTGATGCCATCGGCAGGAATTGTTGGGTCGAGGAAAAACGGCCGCCAGCGGACTTGAACTTCTGCCTCAGGAACCAAAGCTATCGCCTTGTCCAGCCTGCGTTTTCCGAGGAAGCACCAAGGGCATATGACGTCGGAGACGACGTCGATGGTGAGAGGCTTCACGGATTCCGCCACAATGTCGTTGCCTCAAAGCCCGGCAAGGGTTGCTGGTCGGGTCTTCCGATATGGTTCCATCTTGCCACCCATTGGCCGCCGGTGTCGTAGAAGGGGACGTAATAGTGGCCAGCGACGATTAGCCGGTCGATGGCTCTTGCGGCGGCTGTGAGGTCTTGGCGGGTGGTGGCCTTGAGGAGGACTTCGATGGCTGCATCAATGGCGGGGTCAGCAACGCCTGGGTAGTTCCTTGTTCCCTCGGTAGTTTTTCCGGCGGAGCCATAATACAATTTTTGCTCATTGCCCGGCGACAGCGAGTTGACCCATTGCATGGGGATCATGTCGTAGTCGTAGGTTTTCTGAAGTGCTGAAAATTGAGCGGCGTCCACGGTTCTGACATCAGCCTTGATGCCGATGGCGTCAAGGCTGCGCTGATAGTGCAGTGCAATCTTTTCCTGATCCTTGTTCTGCACAGTTATGGTGAAAGTCAAAGGTTCGCCTGCGTCGTTTTTCATGCCGCCATCGGTGACTTTCCAGCCTGCTTCACCCAAAAGGCCAACGACATTGCGCAACAACTTGCGGTCGCGGCCAGAGCCATCGCTGACAGGGAGTTTGTATGACCCATCAACTGATACGCGGGATGCGGCATCGCCGAGGATTTTCTTTTCTGTTTCGTCAGCGGGCTTGCCTTGGGAACTGAGATCAGAATGCGCGAAAACACCGTAGGTGCGCTTGAATTTATTGGAGAACAGGTTGGCGTTGGCCCATTCGAAATCGAAAGCCATGGTCAAGGCCTCGCGGACTTTCGGATCTTCGAAAATCTTGCGGCGGGTGTTGAAGGCGAAGCCAGTGGCCAAGGCGGGTGAACGTTGTTCGATGAATTCCAGCGTGACCTTGCCATCCTTGACGGCGGGGAAGTCGTAGCCGGTGGTCCAGCGGACGGGATCACTTTCCATGCGGACATCGACATCGCCTTTCTTAAAGGCTTCGAAAGCGGCGTTGGTGTCCTTGTAGTAATCAAAGCGGACGGTTTCGAAATTCCACAGGCCTTTGCCGATGTTAATATTTTTGCCCCAGTAATCAGGATTTTTTTTGTAGGCGATGGACTCACCTGCCTTCACCTCGCCGATTGTGTAAGGGCCGGAACCGATGATGGCGTCGAGGGTAGTGTCATCGAAGTTGCGGCCTTCCCAGGATTTTTTCGAGATGATAGCCATCAAGCCAATGAGCAAAGGCAGCTCTCGGTCGCCTGCTTCCTGCTTGAAGATGATGGTCCTGTCGTCCGGAGTTTCGACGGACTTTACCTTGCTGTACTGGTTCTTGAAATTCGGGCGGCCCTTGTCGCGCAGGGTTTCCATCGAGAAGGCGACGTCGGCAGATGTGACCGGCGTGCCGTCGGAGAACTTCGCTTCGGGGCGGAGTTTGAAAGTGAAAGTCTGGCGGTCGTCGGAGACGTCGATTGATTCAGCGAGCAAGCCATAGAGGGTAAATGGTTCAGCCCAGTTGCGGCCAAGCATGCTTTCGAAGACATAGGTGCGGACTCCGAAGGCGGCAGTGCCTTTGACGATGAATGGATTGACGCTGTCAAAGGTGCCGGTGATGGCCTGGCGGAGTGAACCGCCTTGGGGGGCATCCGGGTTGGCGTAGGGCAGGCTTTTGAAATCAGGTGGCAAGGCAGGCTCGCCTTGCATGGCGATGCCGTGTTTGGGCGCGGCTATTGCGAAGGTGGCGAAGGCCGCCATGGCGGCGGCAGCGAAGAGGGTGGTGAAGGGGCGAATCGTGATCATTGCGTGATGCTACTCCTTAGGCCGCCGGGTGCGGAATATAGTTGAAAGCAGGAGGTGTGACACAAATTGTTTGCTGACTGCGATTTGTACTGAAATCTTGACAATGCCAACTTGATCAAACAGAGCCTTGCGACTTGCCTACATAATCGATCAAGTTTCGGCTCAACGCATTGTGCACCGTGCTGGAAACGCGGAAGTCATGCGCGAATGGCCGGTCTTTCGCCAGCCGCATGTTTGGTAAAATCATGCAGGTCAGCTTCACAGCAGATGGAGTTCACAAAGAGAACTCGCCTTCATACCACCTTTTCACTACTGACATACTATCCAAACTTGGTCCCAAGTCTTTCATTGATGCGGGAACCAGGGCTATGCTTGACAAGGCCATTGCGTTGAATCCGTGGATGACATTGCCCAACGGACAAACAGTGCCAATTGGCGACAGCGGCGGCAGAAGTGCCACAATGAAGATTGCGCCGGAACTTGCCACACTTTCCGGGGGAAAGTCTTATGCGGTCGCTGACCTTACCGCATCAGGTTATGCAATCGTGCGAAGTGATCCCGCAATCACGAATCAACAATCCATGTTGTTTGTCACAGGCATGGCTTTTGCAAATGCCCGCAAGTAAACTGACGACCTGTCATTTGTTCTCTACGAGTTTGATCAACTGGTGTCTTCTGAAGGCGGGAAATACGGCTACAATGAAGATGACTTCAGAGATTATGTCAGGAGCGAGCGGGCGCACAATATTGTCCGGGTTGCCGGCAAGGAAATCAGGCCAGGCAGATTGCCGCTGATTGGTTCACAGCTCAAGTCACTTGACAAGAAGCAAGATCATTTTGCGATCACTGGCTCAATTGAGCGCGTTGGTCTCTTCAAACAAGACCGTACGATCCTCTATTGGCCCGGGAAGCAAATTGAAATCCGCGATGCGCTTACTGCAGGCAAATCGCTGGAGTATGTGAGCAGCCTGCATCTGGCGCGCGATATCATTCCCCGACTTACGCAAAACGGGTTTCAAGCCACGCTCAAGGGCGGTGTCACGATGACTGCAACAGTCGAGCAGGGCGATTGCAAAATCGACATGTATCGCGGTCAAAAGAATCCAGTCATGGGATGGGAGTCGACTGGCTACCTTCAGATGGCGCCTTCATCTGTGATCACCGCAACCTGCGCCGGGAAAAGCCGGTCCATCAACTGGCTGGTCACGTTTTCGCCAGCGGCTTAGGAGCAGCAAGGGGTTTTGCAAGCAACGCGCGAATCTGATTTCCAAATGCAAGTATAACGGATGTTTTACTACGCGGACACTTTGGTTAGAGTGCATGGCCAAGGAGACATTCATGAATAGGCGACGAAAATCGGCAGACATCAAAGACCTTGCCGTATCCGGGCCAGAGTGCAGTTTGGTGGCGGCGCTGGCGCGGCAAGTTGATGGGCTCTTGCTGGAAGTAACTTCTGCTGCGGATTTCGGGATAAGCCAATCCAAGAATATGGCTGCGTTGAAGGCCTTATGCGCCGCCGCGATAAAAGGGCCACTGCAATTGCAACAGCACGAGGTATTGACACTCGTCCAGTTGAGTGAGGCAGATGGGCATGAAGCGGTGGCGAGGAAACTTGGGCCGAGCGGTCATGCCGTGCGGGCATTCTCTTGTGCCGTGCTGTTGCAAGCTGCTTGCACAGGGAAAAGCGATGGTGTTCAGCCTGGTCTGGCTGACACGCTGGCGCAGCTGATTGCAAGTTTGAAACATCTCTCGCCTCCACCAAATTTGGAAGCACGGCAGCTGGTTCATGCGCTGCTCGAGAAATATCCAGAGGAGCAAATGGCAGCGGCGGAAAGGGTGTTACTCGAGTCCGGGCTATTGTGGTTTCAGGTGCAAGACCTGACGGCACCTGAAACCGAAATTTCGATGGTTCTGGACCGAATAGCACGCATGACGCGCGGGCATTTTGATCACATATCTAAGCACTGGGGTTTGACTGCACATGAGCTGGCGCTGCCGGACATGACGTCAGTGGGCTTAAGCCCCGCCAACTGGGCAACTATCGCAGATGACATGTGCGAAATGCCGTTGCATCAACTCAGCAAATCGGTCGCCGACAAAATCGGCATTCATGCGGAATTATTGCGACGGGCGGTTGGCGTGGCCTAGTGGCGATGCTCTATCCGCATCTTATAGGCTTTTGACTTGGCGTCGTAACCGGTGAAGTATTCGCGGACATTGGGGTGGCGTACGGGGTCCTGGGTATCGTCAACCTGCAAGTTCTGCTCGGAGACATAGGCCACATATTCCATCTCCTCATTTTCAGCGAGAAGGTGATAGAAGGGTTGATCCTTGTTGGGGCGAACCTCGGCGGGGATGGCGTTGTACCATTCCTCGGTGTTGTTGAAGATCGGGTCAACGTCAAAGATCACGCCACGGAACGGGAAGAGGCGATGGCGGACGATCTGGCCGATCTGGAACTTTGCGGTTGGCAACTCTGACATTGCCGGATTTTGCCAAGTGCATAGCCGGAAAGCAAGTTAAGCTTTGACGGGGTTCAGGCGGTGGAATTCGGACTTTCCGAGAGGCCGTTCAGGGCTCTTTCCTTGGCGCCGACCCACTTCGCACATTTCGAACCGATGCGCTGCATCGGCAACTCCAGATACCGGTACGTGAAGAATGAGCATATAAATGTCAATGCAATCACCGCTGCTGCAAACGGGTATGCCATTTCCGGCTTGAAAGGGAGACCTGCGTATTTCCATGCTTCCGCACATGCCCCAATCGTCGCCATTTGCAGCAGGTAAATCGAATATGACGCGTCGCCAACCCATTTCAAGAAGCCGACACGGATGACTTTGAAGCGCATTTCAATTTCGCATACGGTCCAGACGATGAGCGCTGCCAATATTCCAAGTGACATTTGCCAGCTTGCCAAAGGCAAATGGATCGTGCCATTGACGTAGTAGGCAACTCCGACGATTGCCGCTATGCCTGCGCAAATCCAGGCAGAATATTTGGGATGGTTGAGCAGAAGCGCTGCGATGGCGACACCGTAAGCGAATTCGAGGATGATTTCCCTGGTGTAGAAGCTCGTATACATTTCCTCAGGCTTGAACATGAGGCCAAGCAAAACCAGAACGACAATGGAACCAATGACGCCCGGCAACCGCGCCTTGGCGGACAAAACCAGGCAACTTGCAAATATTGTATAGAAGAACATCTCATAATTTAGCGTCCAACCAGGGATGACGACGGGGAAGATTTGTCCGCTCTTGGGATGGATGGCTGGCACAAATAGAAGCGAGTCGATGATGTGACGCAAGTCAAAAGTCGAAGAACGGAGAATGGTTGGCGCTGCCAATGCCGCCACGCTAACGATTATTGTCATGATGTAATAGAGAGGCGCGATGCGGAAGAAGCGGCGGGTGAAGAATTCCATCATCGTGATGTCCCGGCCCACAGTGCTCGCCCACATGACGAAACCGCTGATGACGAAAAACAGATCGACGCCAAAACTGCCAATGACTTCGTAGCCGCATCTTGTCGTGCACATGCGGCCAAAAGAGTGAAAAACCAGCACCATGAGTGCGGCCACTCCGCGAAGGTAGTGCAAAAGTAAAAGGTGCTGGTTCACTGGATTACTTGCTTCCTGCCCCGCTGCTACCCTGAATACGCATTTTCGGCAAGCATCCGCCGAATTAAGGTAAAGTTTTCAGCAATTTACTGTGGTTTTTGACCATTGATCGCTTTCATTTGCCATTGGATTCTGCTGCTTAACTCTGTCCGGCCAATGTGATAACGTTGGAGCATGCCCATCTTGATGACAGTAATGCTGCTGTTCTTACTTGGTTCCCCCGTGATCGCGCAAGAAATTGGTACGCCTTCATCTGACTCTCAAAGGGAAGACAGGCTTGATGCGCTGTTTGGCAAATTGAAGGATCCCGCGCTCGGTGCTGCGGCCATGCGGGTTGAAGCGCAAATTTGGGCCATATGGATGGCGGCTGGCACGCCTTCAGAAAATGAGACGCTGATGAAAGCCAGCGCTGCCATGGGTACTGGCGGGTTCAGGGTGCCAGAGGAGGAACTCAACAAGTTGATTGGGGAAACTCCGCATTTTTCCGAGGCGCTCAACAAGCGCGCGACGCTGTATTATCTGATGGGCCGATACGATGAGTCATTGGCGGATATCGTGAAGGTGCTGGAGTTGGAGCCGCGCCATTTCGGGGCGCTGTCCGGGCGCGGCATGATTTATCAGAAACTTGGCAAGCCGCGCGAGGCGATTGCAGCCTATCGCGAGGCGCTGGCGGTCAATCCGCATCTTGTAGGTGCGACAATCGCAGTGAAGATGCTGGAGAAACTGGAACCTGACCTGTAAGAGGCAGGTTTTCCGGTTTGGCATCGTGGCGCGGCTCCTCTTCAATCTCAAAGACATTCACCTGACTTTTGGCGGCAAGCCGGTGCTCGAGGGTGCTGAGTTGATGCTGCATGATGATGACCGCATGTGCCTGGTGGGGCGCAACGGCTCGGGCAAATCGACGTTGCTCAAGATCGTGGCGGGGATGGTCGAAGTGGATCGCGGCGAGCGGTTTGTGCAGCCGGACACGACATGGCGATACTTGCCGCAGGAACCTGACTTTTCCGGCTTTGGCACGGTGCGGGACTATGTGGAGGCGGGGCTGGGACCGGCGGATGATCATTACCGTGCGCAATATTATCTGAACGAACTTGGACTGACGGGCGATGAGGATCCATCGCGTTTGTCGGGTGGTGAAGCGCGGCGGGCGGCACTGGCGCGAACCCTGGCACCTGATCCCGATGTGCTGCTGCTCGACGAGCCTACCAACCATCTTGATCTGCCGGCGATTGAATGGCTGGAAGCGGAGCTCAAGCAATCGCGGGCGGCGATGATCATCATCAGCCACGACCGGCGGTTTCTTGATGCACTGTCGAATTGCGTTACATGGCTGGACCGCGGGCGATCGCGGCGCATGGACCGCGGTTTTGCTGAATTTGAAGGCTGGCGCGACAAGGTGCTCGAAGAAGAAGAAATCGCACAGACGAAACTGGCGCAGCGCATTGCGACGGAAGAACACTGGATGCGCTATGGCGTGACGGCAAGGCGCAAGCGCAACATGCGGCGCGTGGAATTGCTCGGATCGTTGCGCAAGGAACGCCGTGAGCATGTGGGGCGGCTTGGTTCGGTAAAGATGGAGGCTTCCACTGGCGAGGCTTCAGGCAAGCTAGTTGCTGAAGCCAAGAGGATTTCGAAATCATTCAGTGAACGGACGATTGTTGCGGGGCTTGACCTCGTTCTGTTGCGGGGCGACAGGCTGGCGATCGTGGGGCCGAATGGTGCGGGCAAGACGACGCTGATCAAGATGATCACCGGCGTGCTTGCCCCTGATTCCGGCTCGGTGCGGTTCGGCACGAATTTGCAGATTGTGACGCTGGATCAATCGCGGGCCAGTCTTTCGCCAGATGATTTGCTGCAGGACGTGATTACGGGCGGGCGGGGATCATCAGTCACCATCAACGGCGAAACGAAGCATGTGGTGACTTACATGCAGGACTTCCTGTTCCGGCCGGAGCAGGCGCGGACTCCGGTTTCGGTTTTATCAGGCGGCGAGCGGGCGCGGCTCATACTGGCGCGGGAACTGGCCAAGCCATCAAATTTTCTGGTGCTGGACGAGCCGACCAATGACCTTGATCTTGAGACGCTGGATTTGCTGCAGGAACTACTGGCGGATTACAAGGGAACGCTTTTGCTGGTGAGCCATGACCGCGATTTTCTTGACCGCATCGCAACGTCGGTGCTGATGCATGAGGGCGGGGGGAAGTGGGTGGAATATGCGGGCGGATATTCCGACATGGTGGCTCAGCGGGGTGCCGGGGTTGCGGCGCGCAAGGTGGTGAAGGAAACGAAGGCGAAAGTTTCCGCCGCGCCTTTGGCCGTTGCGGACGCAAAGCGGCGGATGACCTTCAAGGACAAGCATGCGCTTGAAACGCTGCCCGCGAAAATTGATCAGCTCACGGATGAATTGGCGCGGCTGGAGGTAGTGCTGGCTGATCCCGGACTGTTTGCGCGGGACGCGAAATTGTTTGGGATGGCGTCGCGGCGGCATGCGGCTGCTGCTGCGGAGAAGGCTGACGCAGAAACGCGTTGGCTGGAGCTTGAGATGATGCGGGAGGAGATCGAGGGTTAACGTGCGCGCATGGCGAAGGGGAGATTGCTTGCCGGGGCAAGGCCTTGTTGCATGATGCGCTTGCGCAAGGGGGGAATGGCTCCGGCAGCGGTCAGGGCTGCGACGCGGGCGAGAGTGGCGGGCAGCAAGCCTGAGAGCAGGCTGCGGTTCATCCAGGTGACGCCGAGGCTGCGTGGGTTGATATCAGCCTGGCGAAGAGCGTTGTATTCAGCGAGAACTTTGTCGGCACCCGGATCTTCGGCATTTATGATGAGGTCAGCGGCGTGGGCGGCGTCGCGCAATGACATGTTAAGTCCTTGCGCGCCGATGGGCGGCATCTGATGGGCGGCCTCGCCAACGAGCATGACACGGTTGGCAGCATAGGCTTTGGCGCGCTGGCTGCGCATGGCATAAGCGGCGCGCGGGCCGACATCTGAGATGCGACCAAGGATGCCCCTGGTTTCGAGCTGGATTTCGGTGGCGAGATCGGCGTCCGGCATTTGTTTCAAGACCTCGATGCGGTCAGGGCGGTCCATCCAGACAAGGCTGGAGCGGTTGCCGGGGAGCGGAACTGTCGTGAAGGGACCGGCGGATTTGTGAAATTCAGTCGAGACAAAATCATGCGGGGCTGAATGGGCGAAACTGGTTGCGAGTGCGGCCTGATCGAAAGTGCTGGTTTCGGTTGCGATTTTTGCGGCGCTGCGAATGACGGAATTTGCGCCGTCTGCCGCGATAATGATTTTGGCGCTGTGGGTGCCGCCATCTGACACGGTGATGGTGGCATGATCGCCAGTGTTTTCGAAGTGCCGCGCTGCGGCGGTCAGGAAGGTGACGCCGAGTTCTGTGGCGCGGGCTTTCAATGTGGGGACCAGAATTGCCAGCGGAACGTTGTAACCGAAGGCGTCGAGATCAAGCTCGGTTGAGGCGAATTCGAGTTTTGGCGCTGTAACCGTGTTGCCGGTATCGTCGATGATATGAAGGTGTTTGAGAGGCGCCGAATTGTCCGCGAGTTTGCCCGGCCAAACATGCAAATACTTCAACATGCGGATGGACGGGTCCATCAGCGCAATGGTGCGGTGATCTGGCGTGGATTCGGTTGCGATGACTGTGGTTGAGATGTTGTCATGCGCGAGTAGGCAAGCGGCAGCGAGACCAGCCGGGCCAGCGCCGACGACGATCGCAGTTGCTGTCACTGCAGCGGCCAAGCTTGCATGCTGGGGCGGGTGGAGAATGATTTGTGCCAGCTTGCAGTCTTGCTGTGGCCTTCGCGCCAATCAAGGGCGTCATGGCGGAAATCGATGTAGCAGAGCGCGCAAGCAAGAGCGATAGTTCCGGCGTTGACTTCCTTCAGTTGGTCTTGCCAGTTGCTTTCGACGTCAGCTACGCCAGCCTTGATGCGTTGAATGGTTCTCGTCATCCATTCGGGCCATTGCTTTCCCTCAGGACGCTGGGCCTGTTCGTAACGCAGCGCCACGGCGGCGTCGCCCATGCCTTGCGCGAGGGCGAGAAGGGTGAGCACGCGAAAGCGCTTCACGCCGTCATCCGGGATCATGGCGCTGTTGCCTGCGACATGTGCGAGATATTCCATGATGACACGGCTGTCATAGAGTGCGTGATGATGGTCAGTTTCGAGCACAGGAATTTTGCCGACGGGGTTCAGCTTTTCAAGCACCGGGTTGACTTCGGTGGGTTTGGCATTGGCTTTCTCAAGCTTCACCTTGTCCTTGAGGCCGGCTTCATGCGCAGTGACAAGGCACATGCGCACAAAGGGGGATAACACGTCTCCGTAAATTTTCATGGTTGGCTCTCCGCAATTCCGGGATTGAAGGTCATCGACGGGTCCATGTCAAAGAAAAAGGCGGGACGCAATGTGACTTCGTGCCATAACGTTGGAAGGATCGGGAAATCTTCGGGCCGCGTGATGTGGCGGAAGCCCATGGTGTACCAAAGGACGAGATCGGCGTTGGTGATGGGTTCGCTGTTGGCGATGTAATCGGGGAGGCCGAGATTTTTTCGGGATTGATTGGGATAGTCGCCTGCGGCCCAGCGTTCCGCCGCATTGTATTTCGTGATCCACATGGTGGCAGCTGAGAAAGCTGCCCGTTTTTGCGCCCAGTCATCTTCGCTGAGGATCGAAGTTGCCTGATGGTGGGATGAAACCAGGTAGCTTGGATTTTGCTTGAGGGAATTTTGCGTGTTGGGGTTGGCGATGCGGATGACATCGGCGTGTGAGCGAATTGCCGTTTCCTTTGGCAGTGCCTCAGTCTTGAGAGTCCAAAGACTTTTGCGTGGAGGCGATGCTGCCGTGGGCAGGTATTGATCACGCAGCGCAGTGTTGCTGGCGCCATCGACATCAAGATCGAGGCGGAAATTGATGTAGTGATCGTGGAAGGGTGCAATTGTGTATGGCGCCACGAGCGAGCCGTAACGGGTGTCGTGCTGGGCCGACGGATCGCCCATGCTGGCGGCGGCGGATGACTTGATGGCGTCATAACCGGTGGCGCCAACGCGCAACGTAATGGCACCTTGCGGCGTGAATATGTAGTCGATCAGGTAATCGTAGTTGCCGACGGTGGCGACGGAACGGGCGACGAGTTCGACTTGCGGGATTCCGGAAACTTTCTTCTGGCCGCTGAAATAATGCCGCCAGGCGGGATCACCTGTAGGGCGTTCAAACAGGCAAATGCCGCGGGGCATGGTGTAGGCGTCGCCGGTATCAGAGGGGAGAGTGAGATCGACAAATAACGCCATGTCAGGACAATCAATGCCGGGTTCCAGCGATGACATAAGGTAGCCGAGACCGAATTCGCCTGCATCGAGAAATGTGCGCGCTGCCCAGGCCGGATCGGGATCCATGTAGGGCACGAACATTTCGGAGACGTTCATCTGGTAGGCGATGGGGCGAGGCGTTTTGCCATCGACGAAATTAATGAGCGACAGGATGACGCCAGCGCGGCGGTCGCCCCTGATGTGGAAGCGCCAGCGGGCCCATTCGACCTCAAGATTGTTCCGTACACGGATGTTCGGGCCTTGAGGCGCGTCGATGATGACCGGGTTTTGCGGCGCTTCGGGTTTAGCAATTGCCGCGCCATAGAGCAGCGGCGGGTCTTGCAGCGCAACAGCGGGGCTGAAGGTAATTTCGAGGACCTCAAGCGTTTCGGCATCGACAATGCCGTGCACGCCTTCGATGGGGCGGGCGATCAGCGGATGAAGTTTATTGGCGCGGTCAAAACAGGGAATGCGGAAAATGCGGCGGCCCTCATATGCAGGCTCGGCGAAATACCCGGCGGGATTGGGCGTGCAGAAAACGTCTTTCAAGTCAGAATAGCCGCGCTCGTGCATGGCATTGATGAAGCGCGGATCGCGCATCAGCGCATCACGGGCGGCGCGCCATTCCTTGTCGAGTACGGGCGCTTCGACGCCAATCTGCTTTTCGAAGGAGAGGACTTTCTTGTGGGCGAGGTCGATATGGGCTTCGTAGGTTTCGTTTGACTGGCGGATGACGGCGAATGCCGCACGTGGGATCGGCCCGCCTTCGCGCCAGTTGAGCACGTCGGATTTTTCTGGCTCGTCGAGGGTGAGATTGGCGAATTCGGAGGATGCGTTGATATTGCCGCCAGTTGTGAGCAAGGTCTTTGCTGAGGCGAGTTCTTCGGAAGTGAGAGCGTCGAGCGGGTGTTGTGGGGTGTAGGTGTCCTGGGCGCTGGCGCTGGGAGCGAGGAGGAGGGTGAGGAGAAAAGAGAGCACAACGCGGAACGAAGAGCACTCATCCGCCCTCCGGGCACCTTCTTCCATTTGCTTCGCAAACAGGAGAAGGGGATCAAGATATATTCCTTCTCCCGTGCGAAACATGGGAGAAGGTGGCCGGAGGCCGGATGAGGGCTCTGCTTTCACTGTTCCCTGAAGGGAAAGGGGTAAAGTAAAATCTACCGCATCAAGATATTTGTGAACTGCCATGGGTCGCGCTTGTCGCGGGTTTCTTCGAAGAGTTGGATGTGGCTGTCGAGGGGTGTCCAGCTGGTGTAGGTGCCGACGAGCTTGCCCAAGTAACGCGACTGGATTTCGAGGCAACGCTCGAAATCCATCTCATCAGTCTCGACGATGCCGGCATTGGGATTCTCGATGGCCCAGACAATGCCTGCCAAGACAGCAGACGTGACCTGCAGGCCAGTGGCATTTTGGTAGGGTGCAAGATCACGCGCGGTCTGGATATCAAGCTGCGAGCCGAACCAGTAGGCGTTTTTCTTGTGGCCGTAGAGCAGCACGCCGAGCTCGTCCATGCCATCGGCGATTTCGTGTTCGGTGAGGACATGTTTTACGACTTGCTGCTTGCCGCCGCTGCCGAGCATTTCGTGCCAGGACAGAATTGCATCGTTGCAGGGGTGATAGGCGTAATGCGCGGTCGGGCGGAAAACCGTGCGGCTGCCCTTGCGCACCGTATAGTAATCAGAAATAGATATAGCTTCGTTGTGGGTCACGAGAAAGCCGAATTGCGAGCCGGATTTTGGAGTCCAGGTGCGGACGCGGGTGTTGGCGCCGGGCCGCTCGAGGTAGATGGCGGCCTTGCTGCCTTTTTTGTGGGCGCGGCCTTCGGGCGGCATTTTCTTTTCATGCGTGCCCCAGCCAAGTTCGGCGGGCTGCAGGCCTTCGGAGATGAAGCCTTCCACGGACCAGGTGTTCAAGAAAGTGCCATATGGCTTTGGTTTCTTGCCGCGCTGCGTGTCGCGCTCGGCGACATGCACGCCCTTGACGCCGAGGCGTTGCATGAGGGCTGCCCATTCTTCACGGGATTCCGGTTTTGTAAATTTGGTTTTGGTGTCGCGGGCGATGTCGAGCAAGGCCCGCTTCACGAACCATGACACCATGCCGGGATTGGCGCCGCAGCAGGAGACAGCGGTCGGTCCGGCGCCAAGCTTGCGCTTCAACGCCACCATTTCTTCGCGCATCGCGTAATTGGTGCGCGCGGCGTTGTCCACTTTCTCGTTGTAATAGAAACCGGGCCAAGGTTCGATCACCGTGTCGATATACAGCGCCTTGTGCTGGCGTGCGACGCGCATGATGTCGAGGCTGCCGACATCAACCGAGAGATTGATGATCAGGGTGCGCCCTTTTGAGAGCAACGGGGCGAGGATTTTTTTGTGGTTGGCCTTGGTCAGGCCCTGCTTGATGAATTTGATCTGGTGAGTGTCGGCAATCGGCCTTGATTCTTCCGACGGATCCAAAATCGTTACTTTGCCAGGATCGCACTTTATATGGCGCAGCAGAAGGGGAAGCGTGCCGCGGCCGATTGAGCCAAAACCGATCATCACGATTTGGCCATCCCAGCTTGCCAAGGTTTTTGATTCGGGCATTTTCTCCCCTTCCCAGAAAATGGTTAATTCTGCTGCGTTATTAGTGAGTGCATGAGGCGTTGCAAGAGGAAAAGTTACGGGTGTGGGCAAGGGCGGTATAGTGGACGACTGATTCGATAGATTGGATGGAAAATGGCGAAAGCTGCAAAATCTAAAAGCACCGAGGACTTGTTTGGCGGGACTCCGGCCAGGGGAAGCGCCAAACAACGCGGCGAAGAGAGCTATACTGCCGCCGACATTGAAGTGCTGGAGGGGCTGGAGCCGGTGCGGCGGAGGCCCGGCATGTATATTGGCGGCACCGACGAGAAGGCGCTGCATCATCTGTTTGCCGAGGTGCTGGACAACTCGATGGACGAAGCCGTTGCTGGCCACGCGACGCGGATTGAAGTTGATTACCTTGCGGATGGCTATCTCTGCGTCACCGACAATGGCCGCGGCATTCCGGTTGATCCGCATCCCAAGTTCAAGGCGAAGTCGGCGCTGGAAGTGATCATGACGACGCTGCATGCGGGCGGCAAGTTTGACTCCAAGGTGTATGACACATCGGGCGGGTTGCATGGCGTTGGCGTGTCGGTGGTGAACGCGCTCTCCGAACATCTGGTTGTTGAAGTGGCGCGCGGCCAGCAGCTTTACCGGCAGGAATTCCGGCGCGGGAAATCCACGGGGCCCGTCAAAAATCTCGGCAAGGTTTCCGGGCGGCGCGGCACGATGGTGAAATTTTTGCCGGATCCCGAGATTTTCGGGAAGGGCAATACGGAGTTCAAGGCGGCGCGATTGTGCCGGATGGCGAGATCGAAATCCTATCTATTTGGCGGCGTCGAAATCCGCTGGCATTGCGACAAGTCACATATCAAGGATGACACGCCGGAAGAGGCGGTGTTCCATTTTCCCGGCGGTCTCAAAGACTTCTTGCTGGAGCGGCTGGAAGGCAAGACGCGGGTTGTCGAGGACGTGTTCGCCGGCAAGATCGAAAAAGAAGGCGGGCATGGCAGCGTTGAATGGGCGGTAGCGTGGTTTGGCGATGATGACGGGTTTGTCTCGTCTTACTGCAATACGGTGCCGACGCCTGATGGGGGCACGCATGAGCAGGGGTTCCGTTCGGCGCTGACGCGGTCGTTGCGCAATTATGCGGAGCTTTCGGGCAACAAGCGCGCTGCGATCATCACTGCTGACGATGTGATGGTGCAATCGGGCGCGCTGTTGTCGCTGTTCATTCGCGAGCCGGAATTCCAGGGGCAGACGAAAGACAAGCTCGCCACGGCCGAAGCGGCGCGGATTGTGGACAATGCGGTGCGCGACCATTTTGACCATTGGCTGACGGGGCATCCGGCGCAGGCTGACCGGTTGTTGAACTGGATCATCGAGCGCGCTGATGAGCGCATCAAGCGGCGGCAGGAAAAGGAAGTCGGGCGAAAGACTGCGGTGCGCAAATTGCGATTGCCCGGCAAGCTTGCAGATTGCACGGCGAACCAGGCGCAGGGCTCGGAGCTGTTCATCGTTGAAGGTGACTCGGCTGGCGGTTCAGCCAAGCAGGCGCGGAACCGCGAGATGCAAGCCGTGCTGCCATTGCGCGGCAAAATCCTGAACGTTGCAAATGCGGGCAAGGACAAGCTCGCTTCCAACCAGCAGCTCAACGACCTTATGCAGGCACTGGGCGTTGGCATGGGGGCGTCATATCGCGAAGAAGACTTGCGATACGAGAAGGTCATCATCATGACGGACGCTGACGTTGATGGCGCGCATATCGCTTCGCTTTTGATCACGTTCTTTTACCGTCAGATGCCGGAGTTGATCGATCAGGGGCATCTTTATCTGGCTGTGCCGCCTTTGTATAAACTGTCGCAGGGATCGAAAGTTGCTTACGCCCGCGACGAGCGGCACCGTGAGGAATTGCGCAAGACGGTGCTGACCGGAAACGGGAAAATCGAGGTGTCGCGGTTCAAGGGATTGGGCGAGATGCTGGCGTCGCAGCTCAAGGAAACGACGATGGACCCGTCGAAGCGGACATTGCTGCGAGTGACGCTGTCCGATGCCGAGCGGGCCTCGACGATGAAAGTGGTCGAGCAATTGATGGGAAACAAGGCCGAAGAACGCTTTAACTTTATTTCGTCGCGGGCTGCTTTTGTGGAAGAAGGTGGGTTAGACATATAGTGGTTTGCACGAAGGTTTAATGTTCCGGAATTTCGCCTTATATTGGCGGCACGGTTGGTTTGAGATGAGTGACAAGAAAACAGACGGGGACGGCAAGGGCGGCATCGGCACGCAGGTTTTGACGCGGACCAAGCCCAAGACGCAGAAGCCTTCGCTTTACAAAGTCCTGCTCCTGAACGACGATTACACGCCGATGGAATTCGTCGTTGAAGTTCTGCGGCAGTTTTTCAACAAGAATTCGGATGACGCCTATACGATCATGTTGCACGTGCACCAGCAAGGGGTTGGCGTTTGCGGAATCTACACATTCGAAGTGGCGGAAACCAAAGTGACGCAGGTGATGGATTTTGCCCGGAAACATAGCCATCCCTTGCAATGCACATTGGAAAAAGCGTGAGATTTGGAGAGAAAGCGTAGAGTTTGGCAGGTACTGGTAAACTGGCGTTAATTACCTATATGATGAAGTCATTGCAGCTGAGGAGTTAGTTCTTGCCGACATTTTCACGCAGTCTTGAAAAGGTCCTGCACAAGGCGCTGGCCAGTGCGGCGCAGCGCAAGCAGGAATATGCGACTTTGGAGCATTTGCTGCTGGCGTTGCTTGACGATGCGGATGCGATGGCGGTGCTGAAGGCCTGCGGCGTTGACCATGACGTTCTGCGCAATGATTTGCTCGACTATATCGACGGCGAGCTCGAAAACCTTGTTGTCCAGAATCCGTCGGATGCAAAGCCCACGGCCGGGTTCCAGAGGGTCATCCAGCGCGCCGTCATTCATGTTCAGTCTTCGGGCCGTGAAGAAGTGACGGGTGCGAATGTGCTGGTCGCGATTTTTGCCGAGCGCGAAAGCCATGCCGCGTTTTTCCTGCAAGAGCAGGACATGACGCGCTACGATGCGGTGAATTACATATCGCACGGCATCGCCAAGCGGCCGGGCCTGTCTGAAAGCCGGTCGGTGCGCGGGGTTAGCGGGCCGGAACAGCCGCAAGACGAAGATGGCAATCCCGCACAGCAGGGCAAGGGCAACAAGAAGCAAGAGCAGAGCGCCATTGAAGCCTATTGCGTCGACCTCAACAAGAAGGCTCTCGACGGCAAGATTGATCCGCTGATCGGGCGCATGACGGAGGTCAATCGCACCATCCAGATTCTGTGCCGGCGGACAAAAAACAATCCGTTGTTTGTCGGCGATCCCGG
The DNA here is from genome assembly GCA_963819615.1 of uncultured Alphaproteobacteria bacterium. Lineage (GTDB taxonomy): Bacteria > Pseudomonadota > Alphaproteobacteria > Rhizobiales > Aestuariivirgaceae > Aestuariivirga. The sequence goes on along the minus strand of CAWFWW010000004.1, from coordinate 697,664 downwards.
CGTGGGCAAGACAGCGATTGCCGAAGGGCTGGCGCGGAAAATTGTGCATGATGAGGTGCCGGAAGTCTTGCGCGGTGCTGTGGTCTATCAGCTCGACATGGGCACATTGCTGGCGGGAACGCGCTATCGCGGTGATTTTGAGGAACGGCTGAAGGCGATCATGAAGGAGATCGAGGCCAAGAAGGGCTCGATTCTTTTTATCGATGAAATCCACACCGTGATCGGGGCGGGTGCCACATCAGGTGGCTCGATGGATGCGTCGAACCTGCTCAAGCCTGCTCTCGCCAGCGGCGCAATCCGGTGCATTGGCTCCACGACTTACAAGGAATATCGGCAGCATTTTGAAAAGGACCGCGCACTTGTGCGGCGGTTCCAGAAGATTGACGTGAATGAGCCTTCGATTCCCGATGCCATCGAAATCCTGAAGGGCCTCAAGCCCTATTACGAAGAATATCACAAGGTCACTTACACCATGGAGGCGATCGAGACGGCGGTGCAGCTGTCGGCGCGGTACATGAGCGACCGCAAGTTGCCGGACAAGGCGATTGACGTGATCGATGAAACGGGTGCATCGCTGATGTTGGTGCCGGAAGGCCAGCGCAAGAAGGTGATCGACGTCGCTGATGTTGAAGCGACGATCGCGACGATGGCGCGGATACCGGCAAAAACAGTTTCGCGTGATGACGCGACGGTGTTGAAGAATCTCGAAGCTGAACTGAAGCGTTTGGTGTTTGGGCAAGACAAGGCGATTGACAGTCTCACGTCGGCGATCAAGTTGGCGCGGGCAGGGTTGCGCGAGCCTGAGAAACCGATTGGCAATTACATATTCTCCGGTCCGACAGGCGTTGGCAAAACCGAAGTTGCGAAGCGGCTGGCGGAAGTCCTGGGCGTCAAGCTTTTGCGGTTTGACATGTCGGAATACATGGAGCGGCATTCGGTGTCGCGGTTGTTGGGCGCACCGCCGGGATATGTCGGGTTCGACCAGGGTGGATTGCTGACCGATGGCATTGACCAGCATCCTTACTCAGTGCTGCTGCTCGATGAAATCGAGAAGGCGCATCCGGATGTGTTCAACATCCTGTTGCAGGTGATGGATCACGGCAAACTCACGGACCACAACGGCAAGTCGGTGGACTTCCGCAATGTGATCATCATCATGACGACGAATGCTGGGGCTTCGGAACTGGCAAAGGCCGAGTTTGGATTTACACGCTCGTCGCGCGAGGGCGATGACTCGGAGGCGATCAACAAATTGTTCACGCCGGAGTTCCGCAACCGGCTTGATGCAATCATTTCGTTCTCGCAGCTGCCTCCCGAGGTGGTCAAGAAAGTTGTCGAGAAGTTCATCCTGCAGCTTGAAGCGCAGCTCGGCGAGCGGCAGATCAACATTGAAATCTCGGCGCAGGCCGCAGCCTGGCTCGCCGAGAAGGGCTATGACAAGAACATGGGTGCGCGGCCATTGGGCCGTCTCATCCAGGAAAAGGTCAAGAAGCCGCTGGCCGAGGAAGTTCTGTTTGGCAAACTGATGCAGGGCGGCACGGTGCGCATTCTGCTGGATGGCGATGACCTGGCGTTCAAGTACATGGGCCGCGAAGAAGAGCGCTCGCTGCCAAAGCCCGCGGAGCGGAAGGCATTGCCGCGTGCAGCAGCTGCGAAAAAGAAAAAGCCGAAGTCGAAGGTGAAGTAAAAGCCCTCATCCGCCCTTCGGGCACCTCTCCCATCCTGCGGACGGGAGAGGGGATTGTTGGTTTCTTCCTTCTCCCGTCCGCAGGATGGGAGATGGTCCCCGAAGGGGGGATGAGGGTTCTTCTTTCACACACGCAGGAATGACATTGAGATTTACCGCAAGTCTTACAGTGCAGCCTTTATCATCTCAGCGTGTTTTGCCAGCATCGCATGATCCGCCATCTTGCCGGTGTGCGGATTTATGGTTCCGCCATCGCGCAGAGGCAAAATATGGAAGTGCAGGTGAAATACCGTCTGGCCGGCGGCGGGTTCGTTGAACTGGCGGAGCTGGACGCCATCAGCGTCGAAAGCCTTCATCGCAGCGCGGGCAATTTTCTGGGCGGCCGAAATTGATTTGGCAAGAACAGCGGGATCAGCATCGAGGAGATTGCGGCTGCCTTGCTTGGGAACGACGAGGCAATGGCCATCGACTTGCGGCATGACATCCATGAAAGCGAGGACATCATCATCCTCGTAAACTTTATGGCTGGGGATCTCGCCACGGATGATCTTGGCGAAGATGTTGCCGGGATCGTAGGTCATGGTGTCAGTCCTGTTCATGGCGGAATGGCGCGTGTTCGGAAAGAATTTGCTGTTCACGCTGAATAGCGTGGCGCTCGTGCCCGAGGAAGTCCTCAATCGCGTTGCGCAAGCCTTGATGCTTCACATAATGCAGGCTGCGGGTTTTTACAGGGAGATAGCCACGGGCCAATTTATGCTCGCCTTGCGCGCCTGCTTCGACGCGCTTCAGACCATGTACGATGGCGAAATCGATGGCCTGGTAATAACAAGTTTCAAAATGCAGAAAAGGATGGGTTTCGAGACAGCCCCAATTGCGGCCATAGAGAGTATCGCTGCCAACGAAGTTAAGTGCGCCCGCAATGTATCTGCCGTTGCGCCTGGCCATGATGAGCGCCACGTTTTCCGGCATGCGCTGGTGGATCAGCTCAAAGAATTTCCGGTTGAGATAAGGCTGGCCCCATTTTCGGGAGCCAGTGTCCATATAAAAAGCGAAGAAGTAGTCCCAGTGTTTTGGCGTGAGTTGATCGCCGGTCAAGGTTTCGAAGGTGATGCTGCGTTCTTCAAATGCGGCGCGTTCCTTGCGGATGTTCTTGCGTTTTGAAGACGAGAGCGCAGCGAGGAAATCGGCGAAGGCCTTGTAGTTGCCGTTCTCCCAATGGAACTGCACATCTTCGCGGAGCAACCAATGACGGGCTGAGAAGATTTCCGCATCCTCCTCAGTGACGAATGTGGCGTGGACCGATGATGCCGTGCTGCAAGATTCTTCGAGCGCTATTACGAGCGCCAGTTTCGTAGCAGGATCGCGCGCGAGGAGGCGGGGGCCAGTGGCGGGCGTGAATGGAATCGAGACTTGCAGTTTTGGATAATAGCGTCCGCCGGCGCGCTGGAAGGCTTCGGCCCAGCCGTGGTCGAAGACGTATTCGCCCATCGAGTGGTTCTTGCGATAGCAAATAATTGCGCCTGCGAGTTCATTGCTTTCGCGCAACAGAACATGATTTGGCTGCCAGCCAGTTTGAGCTGTGGTGCAGCCTGCGTCTTCAAGGCAGCTGAGAAAAGCGTGGGACACGAAAGGATTGCCACCGTCGGTGAGCGCGTCCCATTCAACCGGAGTCACTTCTTTCAGGGTGGAGGCAATCTCAATCTTCTGGCTCATTATGGGCGAAAGTTCTCGAAGGTAATCTGGTCGGAATAGCGGCGGGCGCGGCTGGCTTGCTCAGGTGACTTAATTGTCCAGCTGATGACCGGCATTTCATCAGCACGAAGCTGCTGCACAGGCGCATACGGCAAACCATTGCAATCGAACGAAATGAAATGCGGCCGGCTTTTCGTGAAAGTGGGAGAATGTGCGCAATTCGATGCGGCGGGCGACTGGGAAGTTAGTGTAAAATGAATTGTGAGTGCGGTCGGCGACGATGCCACGCATGCGACTGGGCGCATAATGTGCCAGGAGGCTCACGATTTGCGGATCAAAGGACATGAAGGCGAGCGGGCCTTCGTAGGATTTTGCAATTTCGATGGCGCGCAAAGTGAGTTGCGGATCGCCATCCCAGTGTGACTTGATTTCGACAATCAGCGGCACCTGGCCATTCACCTGCTGCAAGAGTTCCGCGAGGGTTTGCATATGATCGGTTGAATGGCGGTACTGGAGTTTCCTCAATTCGCTTGCGGAACATTTTCTGACGTCGCCTGTCGCAGTGGTGACGCGATCAAGGGTTTCGTCATGGAAGACCATGGCCTCATTGTCAGATGATAACTGAATGTCGCATTCGATGGCGTAGCCGTGCTTGATTGCCGCTGCGAAGGCACCTTTGGTGTTTTCTACTACTCCGTTTTTCAGATCATGAAGACCACGATGGGCGATGGGGCGTTCCAACAGATTGCCCAACTGGCGGAGGTGGCGGGCGTAGCGCATTAACGGAATTCAGCAATGGCTTCGACTTCGACGCTGGCGCCAAGGGGCAGGGCTGCGACGCCAACCGCTGAGCGCGCATGAATGCCGATGTCGCCGAAGACTTCGACAAAAAGGTCCGACGCGCCATTCACGACTTTAGGCTGGTCGGTGAAGCCTGACACGCAAGCGACGAAGCCCGTCACCTTGACGATGCGGACAATGCGATCAAGTTCGCCGTCGCAGGCGAGTTTGAGTTGGGCGATGACGTTGATGGCGCTCAGGCGGGCGGAGAGTTTTGCGGCTTCGAGATCGACATTATTGCCGACGAGGCCGGCGCAGTTGAGTTTTCCGTCAACAAGGGCGACCTGGCCTGCGGTGAATATGAAGTTGCCGGATTTCACCCAGCCGACATAATTGGCGACTGGTTTGGCCGGGGTGGGGATCGTGAGGCCGATTGATTTCAATCTTGCTTCAACATTTGCCATGGTTTCTGTCCTGACTTTTGGCCTGACTTTTGGCCTGACCTCTGGATTGCCGTAATTTTACCGGATATATGATCGCCGTTTGCCGAGGGTGCGTAAATTGTGCATCATGTCTCACTGCTTTGCGTTTGTGGCGCTTCTTCAATAACCTGCGAAAGACCTCATGACCATCATAAAGACTTTATTGCCAATTGCGCTTGCCGCAATTCTCAGCAGTTCCGCTGTGGCGGAGCTGGCGCCGCACCGGGCGCTCTATGACCTCAAGGGCGAGAATTTTGACAAGAAAAGCGGCATCACGGCGGTGACGGGGAAACTTGCCTATGAGCTGGCGGGGAACAGTTGCGAGGGCTGGTCGACGACCTATCGCATTGCCAATCGATATGTGAAGTCGGAAGGCGCCATTCAAGTGACGGACACGCAGCTTACGGCCTGGGAATCTGGCGACGGCAGCGAAATGACGTTGAACCAGAAACAGTATTTTGACCAGTCACTGAGCGAGGACAGCAGTTTGTCGGCCAAGAAACAGGCTTCCGGCGAAGGGACTGTTCAGCAGACGCGGCCGGTGGACAAATCATTCAAGATTCCCGCTGATGCCTTGTTTCCGGTGGCTCAGCAAAAGAAGCTGCTGAGCAGTGCCGCGATAGGGGTTGGGCGCGATGCGACGACGGTTTATGACGGGTCGGATGGCGAGTCGGTTTTCAAGGCGGTCAGTTTGATTGGCGCAATGCAGGCTGGCAGGGCCAAGGGAACGCCAGCGGACGCGCTGGCCGCCATGCATAACATGGCGTCGTGGCCGATGTCGGTGGGTTATTACAAAGTGCCTGACGACAAGGCCGAACTGCCTGACTACCAATCGAGCTTTGTGATGTTTGAAAATGGCGTTTCGACGGAACTGCTGTTTGACTATGGGAATTATCAATTGCGCGGCGTGTTGGTGAAGCTCGACATGCTGCCGGTTGAGAAGTGTCCGCAATAGGCCTGCTGCCATGAATTTTATCATCGGTGTTGCGGTTGTCGCGATTGGCTGGTGGCTGATCCGGACCTTTGCCAAGTCTTCACCTGCGCAATCGCGGGCGCTCGGCACCAAGCTGGCGGGCTATGCGCTTCTTGGTGTTGCCGCGATCGTGGCGCTGCGTGGCCATTTTGACTATGCGCTGCCACTGGTGGCCGTTGCTCTTGGAATGATGGGGTATCAACATGTGCTGGGCAAATTCAAAGGGGCCGGATCACAAGAGCAACCGCAGCAAAAACCGCCGTACCCATCGCGACCGCGCATGAGCCGGGACGAGGCGTTGCGTGTGCTGGGGTTGCCGAATGGAGCGAGTGCTGACGATGTAAAAGCCGCGCATCGCAGGCTGCTCAAGGATTTCCACCCGGACAAGGGCGGCACGGATTACCTGGCGTCAAAAATCAATGAAGCGAAAGATGTTTTGATGGGCGGGTGAATGATCGCCTTAAGACCTTGGCGCTAGCGGCAGGCAGGGCGAGCCGAGTTTTTCCAGGGTTTTGCAAGTGGCGAAGGCTTCGTCGCGGTCGAAGCCGGTGAACTTGGCGCGGTAGTAGCGACGCTTTTTGGTTTTCACCAAAATGGTTTCGCTGGCGCGGCTGCTGAGTTGCTTGAGCTTGCCGCGCAAATTGTCGAGCTGGCCATCAGCTGCTTTTTTGCTGGCAAAAGTTCCGATCTGGAGGTTCCAGTCGCCGCCTTCGGATTCGCTGCCGATGTCGCCGGTGACAGCTGTATCGTCAGTTTCGATTTTCACTGCGAAAGGGAGTTTGGCGGGCTTGTTGTCAAGGCGCGCTTCGACGACTTGCGGAGCGCCATTGCTGGCCTTGGCAAGGGCTGCCAGTTCTTCAGTGTCTTGTTCTTCTGACTCGTCGGCAGCGGCTTCGACGGCTACTGCTTCATCTTCTGCCGCTGCGGCAGCGAGGTCGGCGACTTGGGCTGACTGTTCGGCAGTTGGTGCATCAGGTTCGCTTGCAACGGTTGCAGCGCTGGCCATGGCGATTGGATCGATGGCACCTTGTGAAGAACCTGCAAGGGCGGCGATAGTCCTGCCGTTCTTGGCCTTGCCGAAATATTGCGACAACATTTGCATCATGTAAGAGTTGCGGCGGCCGGCGGAGTTGGAGCCCATGACGACGCCGACGAGACGCTTGTCGCCGCGGCGGGTTGACGTGGCGAGGTTATAGCCAGATGCGCCGATGTAGCCGGTCTTCAGCCCGTCGGTGCCGGGGAAGCGGCCAACGAGGCGATTATGGGTGCGGATGGTGCGGCCTTTGAAGTTGAAACCCTGGAGGCGGAAATAGGGATAATATTGCGGGAAGTCGCGCATGACCCGCAGGCTGAGAGTGGCCTGGTCGCGCGCGGTAGTGATCTGGCCCGGATTGGGAAGACCTGACGCATTGCGATATGTGGTGTGGCTCATGCCGATGTCGCGGGCGGTGCGGGTCATGCGGGTGGCGAAATTGCTTTCGCTGCCGCCCAAGTTTTCACCGACGACGGCGGCGACGTCATTGGCTGATTTGATGACGAGCGCCTTGATAGCCTGTTCGACCGTAATCGTAGAACCGGGCTTCAAGCCGAGCTTTGATGGCGCCATGCCAGCGGCGCGACCGGAAACGGTGAGTGGTGTCGAAAGTTTTATGTGGCCCGCTTTTAGCTCCTGGAAAGTGATATAGAGCGTCATCATCTTGGTGAGCGAAGCGGGATATCGCTGGGCGTCGGCGCTTTCTGAAAACAGCACAGCGCCGGTGCGGGCATCGACAGTTATGGCCGAGAATCTTGAACTGCGCTTGGCGGCTTCAGCGGGCCAGGTGGCCGCAAGAAGCGCAAGCACAATAACAGATACAAGACGTCGAAAAATCATATGCCACCCGAATGAGGCTGTTCACGATCGCCGTGAAGCCGTGTCAAAGATACCAAAACCATTTGAACCCTAACAGAGCGTTACCAACGCCGTCCCCAACATATCATTGGAAACACGAGAATCTGCCGGTCAATGAGTGGTATCATAGACTTAAGTGGATATATATTGCAATGCAAAAAATGTGCTTGACTTCTATGTTGCAGTGCACATATAACACTCACACCGACTTACAGGAGACGCACATGTTCAAGATTGAAGATTACCAGACCTACAACAAAGACGGCTACAATGCTGTTGTTGCTGCAACCACCGCATGGACCAAGGGCTACCAGGCCATTGCTCAGGAATTTGCCGATTTTTCGCGCAAGTCTTTCGAAAAGAGCAGCGAAGTTGCCGGCAAGGCACTGGCTGTCAAGTCTTTCGACCAAGCTGTTGAAGTTCAGCAGGGCTTTGCCCGCGAACAGTACGACGCAGTGGTTGGTGAAATGAAGAAGCTCAATGATCTTTATGTCGCTACTGCCAAGGAAGCCTACAAGCCATTTGAAGCTGGTCTTGCTGCTTTCGGCGTCAAGTTCCCGAACTAAGTTTTACGACCAGACACCGGCTCTTTAATCAGGCCAAACCCGCAAGCGCGAGCTTTGCGGGTTTTTTGCTTTGGGGTGGGGGAAGGGGTGATGCTGGTTAACTAGACGCCGTTGAGTAGGAACAAATTGTTTTTTGGAGAGCTAGGCGTTTTCTGTAAAATCTGAGGCTCGATTTCAAATGCTATTGTCATTCCCGCGACAGGCTGGAACCCATTTGTCCATCAGGCATGTTGCAAAAGTGAAGTCCGAATTTCCGCCTGAAGCGATCCATACTTGCGTCACATCACCTTGGCGGTGCCGAAAACGAGCACAATTCAAACTTCGCGCCATGCGGATGAGGTTCCCGCGTTTCGCGGGTATGACAATGAGGGGGATTGCGTCTTCATCCGGCAGCAGTGCGCCTGGACAGGAGATCGGAAGCTCTACGCCTTCAAGGCTTCAGCTTGCTCAGCTTGAACATCATGCGCGGCATGTGGCCTTTGCCTTCGCGGTTGACTGATTGGGTGCCTGTGGCTTCGGGCAATTCTGTTGCGGTTGGCAGCACCGAGGTTTCCGGCCTGTCGAGCAAGGGCGGGGCACCGTTGCGGCGGAGCGTTGCTTCGTTGCTGATGATGAGATTGTCCCAGAGCTCGCCCAAGTCAGGTGCGAGGCTGGCGCTCATGATGGGGCGGATCAGCGGCACGCGGTCGGTTTTGAAGTCGCGCAATTCAGCTGCGAAATCTGTCTTGCCATCGCGGTTCACAATCTGGCCGGTTTCTTCCGGCGTCAGATTGGCCACTTCAATCGCCTGCTTTGGCTTGGCCGGTTCTTCGCTGAGGATTTCATCTTCTTCACTGGTGAACAAGCTTGCGAGCTTGGCGCGGTCTGCCTTGTTCGGCTTGATCATCGCCGATTCAGGAGGGGCAGAAGCGGGGATGATTTTTACATCAGCCGCAGCCAGCATCATGATTTCAATGGGCTTGAGGCGCGGCTTAGGCACGGGATAGCCCTTGGCGAGAACAACTTTTTCTTCGACGGCAGCGGTTTCACTTGCGAGTTCACTGAGGTTCGAAGAATCGCCTGCTGGAATGCCCGCAGGTTTTTTCGCTTTGGCGGCTTCGGCCACGACGTCACCAGCCAAATCGCTCAGCTCGTCGTCGTAACCTGCGTAGTTAGCCTCTGTGTAAGAAGGCACTTCATCGGTCTTCGGCGCTGGTGCCGAGGCCAGCGTCACTGGTTGCGACTTGGCCTTTGGTTTGCCGGTGAACCAATCAAGCAAACTGTTTCCTGAAGGCCGGGTTGCGGTTTGAACCGGTTCATCCAAATCACCGCGCGTGAGGCGGCGGCCTGCCACTTTGCGGCCCTCAGCCAAGGCTGACGCCATTTGGCGGTTGCTGATTGATGGGCCCCAGTGACGCTTGTTGCCAGTATCGACATGCAGGAAACCGGTTGGGCCGCCTGAGCTGCGGTAATAGCCTACGCCACCGATACTGCGATAAAGGGCTGTGTTGCGAATCTTGATAGTCGGGACATCCGGGAAATAAAAATCGATGGCTTTGCCATTGGTGTGCTGACTGTGCTTTGCCACCTTCCGGCCAATCCGCTTAAGGAAAGCATTTGTCTTGCCTGAGCGGTAGCCGCAAACAACATGGATTGGGCGCTTTGAGCCAAGATCGGCATGGAGCTCCCACATCAAGTCAAGAGCTTTCGGATCAATGGTCACTGACTGGTCGCGGCGCCAGTCGCGCATCAAGTAGTTGATCTTTTTCATCGCAGACGGAACATAGCGGCCGTTCTGCATATAGGTGATGGTGAGATTTTCCTTGGTGTGGATGTGGTAAAGGGAAATGGTGCGGGTTTCGCCACCGGCTTCAGTGTCAGCTGCCAACATGCCGCTGCCAAGAACGAGGGCAGAAACAACTGCTGCAGAGGTTAGAAATTTGCCGATAGCCTTGTTCAAAGTATTGATACGTCCGCAGTTTTTCGAATCCATACCCATACTCTACACACCCCTCGGGCAATGTGCCCGGTCCCACTAATATTTGGATCCTCATCCAGTTCCAAGGCCGTACCTGCTCTATAGCCTCTGGATCGCCCGCTCACAAGCTTTCAGGACAACTTGTTCATGCTGACGGATTTGGCTTAGGAGCAATATGCTTAATGGCCGATTAAAGCTGGTTTTGGCTCGCCAATTTTTACTGGGTCTTTATTGGGGAATTGCCCCATCAATTTTGGTTTCAACGTCGGCCAAGCGCTGTTGCAGTCGCGTTCCAAGGGCCGCCGACGTGTTGTCGAAGGCTGTCATCAGTGTTTTGTCGCGTTCGTAAATATCTGAATAATATTGAATTTTTCCTGTTTCGTCGGGCCAGGCGGCGAAATAGGTCAAGTGCACCTTGGTTTTGACCGGAATCTTGACCGAATAACTTTCGCCTGCCTCAACTTCGGCCGAAACACGGTCCTTGTCCCAGCCCAAAAGTACGCTGGCAAATTGCCGTGGATTTTCGACGCGGACACAGCCATGGCTGAAGGCCCTGGTCGTCTCCTTGAACAGTTTGCGGGTGGGTGTGTCATGCATGTAGATTGCATGCTGGTTGGGGAAGAGGAATTTCAGTTCGCCGAGGGCATTTTCTGCCCCTGGTGGCTGCTGGACGCTGAATGGAACTTCGTTGCCGTATGACCACCAATCGACATTGCGGGACGAGACTAGTTTGCCGCTTTCGGTTGTTACCTTGTAGCCAATGCGATCAAGATAACCAGGGTCGCGGCGAAGTTTAGGCAAGTATTCATTGACAATAATGGATTGCGGTACACCCCAGGATGGGTTGAAAACGACCGTTTCAAATTCGTCGTGGAAGGCAGCTGTCTGGGTGAGGGGGCGACCCACGATGACCTTGGTTGACCATATCCGCTTGCCAGCCTGGATGATGTCGGCACTGTATGCGGCTTGATTTACAAAGACATAGCGATTTCCCAGATCGTGGGGCAGCCAGCGGACGCGTTCCATGCTGGCGATGACCTTGTTGCGCTTGTCGCGGGTCGGATCTTCGTTGAACTTTGCGACCAATGCTGTATCCAGCTGACCCGATGCATTCATGCCATTTGCGATCTGGTAGGACTTGATGGCTTTCGACAACGGCTTGTCGAGGACTTCGATCTTGTCTTCCGCCACAAGCATGTCGCCAGCTTCGAGGAAGCCCAGCATTTCCATGCGGCTGCGAAGCTCGGGAATACGCTCATCCTTTTGGCCGACTTTGACGAGTTTGCGTCCCAAAGGGAAAGGTAGTGGCTTGTTTTGGTATGTGCTGCTGTTCAATGAGGCAAGTTCAGCTTTCAGCTGGCCATAGGCTTGGTGTTTTGGGGCGAGGCCTATCAGGTAATCCGTGACATATGGCGAATAGGCAATGACGCGCAAAACATCTTCCGGCTTCATCACTGCAACTGCGATATCGTTGTATTCCGAGAGGCGCAATGGCTCGAACTGACCAGAGTTCAGGTGTTGGGCAAATCTGAGAGCCGTTGCGGTCAGCGAGATATCAAACTTGTTCAAGTCTTCTGCGGAGAGATTGGCTGCATCAGTTGTGGCGGTTTTCCAGCCATTGAGGCCGTAGGGCAGGTAGGCAAGAGGTTCTAAGCCTTCCTGACTGGCTGAGGAAAGGACCTGCATGGTGCCTTCGGCCCTCGGCGTGAGTTTGCCGGATGTGAACCAAATGGGTTCAAAATTGCGTGCCCGGTAGGCCTCGAGAATAGCCTTGCGGTGTGTCACCGTGGTGCGGAGGGCTGTGCGTTTGTCGCTGAGCGAAGCGCGGATCAGTTCGGCGTCGCCACTTAGCGGCGCAAGCTTGGTATAGGATGCATCGTAAATCGGCACCTGCAAAGGCGGGGAATATTCCAGATTGCCCATGCCAATCATAGGATATGGTTCTGGATCTCCGTCAGCAAAACGGTTTCTGCCATTGTCGCTGCCGTAAACGACGTCGATGTTTTCGTCGCGGCGGGTGCCATTTGAGTCGAGGAACCAGAAGAATGGTTTGCGGGCTTTGGCCTGGACCTTGGGTTTTGGCTTGGTTTCGAAAAGCCGCTCAAAGAATGTCTTTTTGCGGACGCGCTGCTCGGCCGCCAGTGACATGTCCGATGTCGCGAGCAGGCTTATTGCAGTAAAGCAAAGTAACAGTTTCGATTTTGACGCCATGATTTGTCCACACATCCCAGAGCTTTATGGTAGCTATGGGGCGGCGGTTAAGCAATCGGGGCGTCGCTCAATTCTGAGTTATGTGGTTGAGGATAGCTTAACTGGCGGCTTCTTCGAGGCCTAAGTCGCGCATTTTGCGGTAAAGCGTTGATCTGCCAATGCCTAATTTTCGGGCAACTTCGGACATTTGCCCGCGATAACGCAGAAGCGCCATGCGAATCATCTCGCCTTCGACCTCTTCCAGGGTCCTGATATGCCCGCCTTCGGTCACAATCGGTATGCCTAAGGCCGAACCGTCGCTTACCTCGCCGGGCGAACTAGAGGTAGCTGGTTTTGCTGTTGCAACAGGCGGCGGGGCAGCGGGAATTTCGACTTCGTAGCCTTCAACCATGGATGCGATCTGGGGGAAGTCCTGGACGGTGAGCTGATCGCCTTCACAGAGGACGATGGCGCGGAAAATCGTGTTTTCGAGCTGGCGCACATTTCCGGGCCACGCATAGGCGCGGAGCATGTCCAAGGTTTGGCGTGAAATGCTGTGCACGCGCCGGCCTTCTTCGGCTGACAACCTGGTGATAAAATGGTTGGTCAGGGCCTCTATGTCATCCTTGCGATCTCGAAGCGGCGGCACCATGATGGGGAAGACGTTTAGGCGGTAATAGAGGTCCTCACGGAACTGACCGGCTTTAACCATTTCAATCATGTTGCGGTTGGTGGCGGAGACCAGGCGGATGTTGACCTTGACGGGTTTGCGCGATCCGACGGGATCAATTTCGCCTTCCTGAATGGCGCGCAGGAGTTTTACCTGAATTTCGAGCGGGAGTTCGGCAACTTCGTCGAGGAACAATGTGCCGCCATCGGCTTCCTGGAATTTTCCGAGGTGCTTGTTGGTAGCACCCGTGAATGAACCCTTTTCGTGGCCGAACAGGATCGATTCCACGAGGTTTGCCGGGATTGCGCCGCAGTTCACGGCTATAAACGGTTTTCCGTTACGGTCACTTTCACCCTGAATGGCACGGGCGATCATTTCCTTGCCAACGCCAGATTCTCCTTCAATCAGAATCGGGATATTGGACGCAGCGCCACGGCGGCCGAGGCGGATGACATTCATCATCGATGGGCCTGCAACGAGGTCGTCGAAACGCAAAGAGCCTTTGATCTTCTTGTTAAGGCGCTTCACTTCTTCGGTGAGGGCCGTGACTTTCAAGAGATTCTGTATTGAAACGCGCAAACGCTCCGGCGAGACCGGCTTCACAACGAAATCGTCAGCACCAGCGCGCATTGCCTTGATGACAGTCTCGATGGAACCTTGCGAGGTCTGAACGATGGCGGGAAGATTGCCGCGAATGGCCTGCATGCGTTCGAGAAATTCGAGTCCATCCATGCCAGGCATCATCAAATCAAGAATGATTAGTTCAACGGATGCGCCGGCTTGCGATGATAATACTTCGAGACCACGAAATCCGGTGTCTGCGGTCAACGCGTCGAAGCCGAATCGCTTGACCATTTCTTCGAGAATGCGGCGTTGCGCGGGTTCATCTTCAACAATCAGTACGCGTGCAGTCATGTGCTCACAAACAACTTTCTTTGATCCCGATTGCTATTTCAGCAAGTGGACCTCCCCCAAGGCCTGCTTCCTGTTTTGGCACAACTTGCCCCGGAAGGGTAAAGGCCGGATTAATTCGCTAGATTATTTGGGGACAGATTGACGCCATTATTGCCGGGTTAATGGAGGTTGGAACCGCGGCGGCAAACTGGTTTCGATTGAAACGATTTGTTTACTTTTTGAGGCTGCCAATGCGGGGATACGTCATTGAGAGATTTCCTGCGCGATTTCAGTTTTCTGTCGCGGGAATCTCAAGCATCATTTTAATTCTGAGCGCCGTATTTGCATGGCGCTTTTTTGTTGCGGTGACTTCGTTGCCATATTTGCACGAGGATCAGGTCTTCCAATATCTGGAGCCTGCGCACAGACTGGTTTATGGCTATGGATTCATCCCGTGGGAGTACCGCTTCGGCTTGCGGAACTGGTTGCTGCCTGGTTTTTTGGCGGTGGTCCTCAGCGGGTTCAGGGAAATCGGGATTGATCAGCCACGACTATACATTCCACTCCTGCAAGTACTTGGCGCAGTTCTGTCGATGACGTCGGTCTACTCATCCTATGTGATTGGCAAGAATCTTTCCTCAAAGAATGCTGGTTTGCTAGCCGCAGTTTTTGTCGGCTTTTGGAGCGAGCTTACGGTATTTTCGACTGCACTCGTTCCTGAATTACTCGCAATGTATTGCGGGCTAAGTGCACTGGCGCTGTGGTCTGGTCCAGGCGAGCGGGGTCACGGCATTGCGATCGGGATTCTGGTTGGCTTGTGCGCGGTCCTGCGTTTGCAATTTGCGCCGGTGAGTCTGGTGATCTTGTTGTTGCTGTGGCACAGCCGGGGTTGGCGCATTGCTGGTGCGGCCAGGCGCTTCGGCAATAATGGTTGGAATTGCAGCAGGCGTATTGGATTATTTTTTCTGGGGAATCCCGTTTGCGTCGTTCTACAACAACGTGTTGTTCAATTTTGTCTACAAGATTGCAAATACGTTTGGTGAGCGCACAATCATCTATTACTTTGCGGCGCTAGCAGTACATTCACTTTTGCTGTTTGCCCTGGCCGGACTCTATGGACTATGGAAATGGCGGCGCTTCTTTTCGCTTTTGCTGGTCATTGGCGCTGTTCTGATTCCCCACAGTTTGATCGGGCATAAAGAATACCGGTTTGTGGTGATGGCAATTCCTTTGCTACTCATCTTGCTGGCATGTGCAGCAACTGAAATTGCGCGGCTTCCATTGTTGACCGGTGACTGGCTGAAGCCTGCTCATCTCGTCACGGCATCCGTTGCGCTGGCGTCGGCTCACCTGACTGTTTCGAAGAGTGAGTTGCGCCGGGATCCGCGCTATGAGGCCGCGTTGTTCTTGTCCGAGCGACCAGAAGTTCGCTCAGTTGTCGATTTTTCTTCGCTTCGCTGGAGTTCGGGTGGTTACACTTACTTCCACCGAAATGTCCCGTTGTTGTTCCCGGATGACCTTAGCCCGGCCATGAAGGCAAATCTGGCGAGCGTCGCGAGTCACATTATCGTCAACAAGGAAGAGCGGCCAATTGCAGGATACATGATGCTGAATCAATTTGGCGGGATCAAGATATTGTCGCAAGTCACAAAGCGGATTAGCTATGTAAAACCTGAGACGGACTACCGTAGTCCAGCGTACCACAAAGTAGATGGCAAGTTTTTGCCTGGCGTGTCGCCATGGCCGAAAAATGATTTTAGATTGAAGGGAAATTAGAATGAACGGAGCCGCAACGATGCAGGGATTGCCGGAATGGAATCTGGCTGATCTTTATCCCACACCGCAATCGAAGGAGTTTGCCGCCGACATGGCAAAGGCGGCGGCGGATTCGAAAGCGTTTGCCGCGAAATGGCGGGGGAAGCTTGGGACTGCAGATGGCGCGGAGCTGGCGAGCGCATTGAAAGACTATGAAGCGCTGTCGGATTTGATTGGCCGGGCCGGGTCGTTTGCGCAGCTTCATTATGTCGGCGATACGGTTGATCCGGCGCGCGCCAAGTTCTATGGCGATGTGAATTCAAAACTCACTGACATGTCGACTGACCTCTTGTTCTTTGAACTGGAGTTGAACCGGATTGACGATGCATCGCTTGAGAATGCGATGAAGGTTCCGGCGCTGGCGCATTACCGGCCATGGGTCGACAATTTGCGCAAGGAAAAGCCTTTCCAGCTGGATGACAAGATCGAGCAGTTGTTCCTGGAAAAATCGCAGACAGGGGCGGGCGCGCTCAACCGGCTGTTTGACGAGACGATGGCGTCATTGCGGTTCCATGTTGATGGCCAGGAACTGACACTTGAGCCGACGCTGAACCTGATGCAATCGCCGGATGAAGCCAAGCGCAAAGCGGGTTCGGACGCGTTGGCGAAAGTGTTTGGCGAGAATCTGCGATTGTTCACGCTGATCACCAATACCCTGGCCAAGGACAAGGATATTTCTGATACGTGGCGCGGGTTCAAGGACATTGCGGATGCGCGGCATCTCGCCAACCGTGTCGAGCCGGAAGTCGTAAATGCGCTGGTTGAAGCGGTGCGGGCGGCTTATCCGAAATTGTCGCACCGCTATTACAAGATGAAGGCAAAGTGGCTCGGCAAAGAGAAGCTCAAGCATTGGGATCGCAATGCGCCGTTGCCCGCTGAAGATACACGGGAAATTCCGTGGGATGAAGCGCGAGAGACTGTCTTGAAGGCCTATGGAGAGTTTGCGCCTGAAATGGCAGCGATTGCCAAAGACTTCTTTGACAAGAAATGGATTGATGCGCCGTCGCGGCCGGGCAAATCACCGGGTGCGTTTGCGCATCCCACAGTGCCATCGGCGCATCCCTATGTGCTGCTCAACTATCTCGGCAAGCCGCGCGATGTGATGACACTGGCGCATGAGTTGGGACATGGCGTGCATCAAGTGCTGGCGGCCAAGCAGGGCGCGCTGATGGCATCAACACCGTTGACGCTTGCCGAAACTGCAAGTGTATTTGGCGAGATGCTGACGTTCCAGCGGTTACTGAAGAACGAAAAGGACAAAAAGAAACGCAAGGCGCTGCTGGCCTCCAAAGTAGAGGACATGATCAACACCGTGGTGCGGCAGATTGCGTTTTATACATTTGAGCGCAAGGTTCATGCAGCACGCAAAGAGGGTGAGCTAACCCCCGAAAATCTGAATCAATTCTGGCTTGAGGTGCAGGCGGAATTGCTTGGAGATTCGATTCAGATCGGGCCGGGTTATGAAGTGTTCTGGACTTACATTCCGCATTTCATCCACTCACCGTTTTATGTCTACGCTTACGCGTTCGGCGATTGCCTGGTGAACTCGCTTTACGCGCGGTATCAGGAGAGTGCTGACGGATTTCAGGACAAGTATTTCGAGATGCTGAAGGCCGGTGGCACGAAACATCATTCGGAATTGCTGAAGCCGTTCGGGCTCGATGCGACGGATCCTGCATTCTGGCAGAAGGGGCTGAGCGTGATTTCGGGGATGATCGATGAGCTGGAGAGGATGGAGTGATACGTCCGCTTGCGGAGATTGATATCGATACTGCTGCTGCTGTCCATGTGAAATGCTGGCAGGAGGCTTATGTCGGCATTCTGCCCCAGGCTTTTCTTGACGGGATGCATGCCTCCCAGCGCATTGAACAATGGCGAAACATGCTTACTGACGAACAGGTATTTTGCCGCCTGTTTGAAGATGAGGGCCGGATTGTCGGGTTTATTTTGTCTGGGGCTGCGCGAGAAAACGTGATTCCTCATGCCGATGGTGAAGTTTATGCGGTCAATATTCTGCAATCGCATTACCGGCGCGGAATTGGCACTGCCTTGCTGTCCGCGGCGCGGCATGACTGGCTTTTGCGCGGCGGGAAATCTATTGGATTAATGGTGATCGCCGACAATCTGCGGGCTCGAAGGTTTTACGAAAAGTTGGGGATGAGGGACGTTGGTTCCATTCAGAGCGAGATTGCTGGTGAATTCTATGAAGAGCGGATTTATTCCGGCTAATTCATTTAGTTAAATGTATGGCAAAGATTGACAAACTTTGCCATCCACGATATGGTGCGACCAAGGAGTTCCATCATGGCCACGATGAACATTTCTTTGCCGGTCAAGCTCAAGTTGTTTGTTGAAAAGCAGGTTGTTGCCGGGGACTTCAGCAATGTAAGCGACTACGTCCGTGACCTGCTTCGCAAAGAACAGGAGCGTCAAGCGGTCATAATGGAAATTCAGCTGGCTTTGGACGAAGGTGAAGCCAGCGGGTTTGTTCCGTATGTACGCGAAGACTTTGAAAAGCGGTTTGAGGAATTGGCAGCAGCAGAGCGTTTGAACAAGAATAATGCAGCTTGAGATTTCAGTTCTCGCGCAGAAGGAAATGGATCTAATATTTCGCTACGGCCTTAACCATTTCGGTGAGGCGCAAGCGCGCGCATGTTCAGCCGAACTGTTTGATCTTTTCGACCTCATTTTAGAGAATCCGCGGATGGCCCGCGTGCGACCAGAGTACAGGAGGCAAGTTCGAATGTTTGTCTTTGAAAGCCATATGGTATTCTATCGAATTCTTCGAAACAAGGTTCGGGTATTGCGGGTGTTGCATGGCAAGCAGACCTGGCCAAAGCATTTTTGATTTTGAAGCATCACCCCATATTCCACCCATGGCTCACGGTGATGGACTGACCTGTCAGCGCGTTGGTTGGAAAGCTCGCAAACATCAATGCGACTTCGGCGACGTCTTCCAATGTGGTGAATTCACCGTCGACGGTCTGGCCGAGCATGACGCGCTTTACGACTTCTTCTTCGGAGATTCCCAAGGTCTTTGCCTGTTCGGGGATTTGTTTTTCGACGAGTGGTGTTCGCACAAAGCCCGGACAGATAACGTTGGAGCGCACGCCGTACTTTCCGCCTTCCTTGGCGATGGATTTGTTCAGGCCCATCAAACCATGTTTCGCGGTGACATAGGCCGCCTTCAGCGGCGAGGCTTCCTTGGAATGGACCGAGCCCATGAGAATGATGCTGCCGGATTTTTGTTTGTACATATGCGGCAAGCAGGACTTGGTGGTGAGGAAGGCGCCGTCCAGATGAATTGCGAGCAGCTTCTTCCATTCTGCAAACGGGAACTCCTCGATTGGATGGACGATTTGCACGCCGGCATTGGATACGAGGATATCTACCGTGCCCCAGTTCTTGACGACAGCGGCTACTCCATCGTTGACGGCTTGTTCGCTGGTTACGTCCATGGCAACGCCGATGGCTTTGCCCGGTCCTTTTTCCGTGAGTTCCGCGGCTGTGGCGTTTGCAGCATCCAAATTGAGATCGGCGATGGCGACGTTAGCACCTTCTTCTATAAATCGTTCGGCGATTTTCTTGCCGATGCCAGATGCGGCACCAGTGACGATGGCGGTTTTTCTAGCGAGTTTCATGTGCGTGATCCTTGACTGGAGTGATGATGGTTTTTTCGTCCTTGAGCAGGTGCCCATGGGCGAAGGTAATCATGCCATGGCTTGGGACCTTGCGATTGAGCCAATCTTTACTTCCCAGCGATTCAGCAGTGTCGCGTTTGCCATTCGCCCAATGTTCGTCAACACTGAGGCGTGAAAATTCATAGTCCTTTGCCTGTGTGTCGTATTCCGATGCGCGGTTGATCAGGTGCATGAGCGTGATGGCGTTATCGCGGGCGGCCTCTGACAACAGCATTGCTTCATCGCCGTTGCGCAATTCTTCGGGCAATTTTTCCAGAAGCTTGCGCATTGAGGCACGCAGGTTTTGCTGGGCCTGCACTGCGTCGGTCACCATGCGGGTGCGGCTTGAATAGCGAATTTCCTTTTCGCGCTCTGCGACTTCCATGATGGTGCGCGGAACATTGCCGCGGGCCGAGAAAAGGTCAACCTGAAAAATGCAGAGATTGCGGTTTCGGTCGGCGGCTTCGATCACATATTGCAGTGGCGTGTTGGACACCAGACCACCATCCCAATAATGATCGTGACCAATTCGCACCGGCGGAAAGCCCGGCGGAAGCGCGCCACTCGCCATGATGTGGTCTGGCGTGATGCTTTCATCGGCTGAATCGAAGTAGCGGAAATTTCCAGACTTGATGTTCACCGCGCCAACGCTGACGCGCATATCGCCATTGTTCAGGCGGTCAAAGTCCACGAGTTCGAGAAGCGACTCCCGCAAGGGTGTTGTGTCGTAGAAACTGATCGCCACATCGCTGCCGGGTGGCGCCACAAGAGGTGAAATCGGGCGCGGAGAGAAGAACCCCGGAATACCCCAGAGCATGGAAAGCCAGCTGCTGATTTCGTTAAAGGCCATGCGGCCTTGCTGTTGCGGGAGGAGCATAGGACTTTGCAGGCCGGACGACAGGCGGTTCCAGAATTCATGCAAACGTGGCAGACGATTTTCCGGTTCATTGCCGGCAATGAGGGCTGCATTGATTGCGCCAATTGAAATCCCTGCGATCCATTCCGGCGTAAAATCCGCTTTAGCAAGAGTTTCAAAAGCTCCCGCTTGATAGGCTCCGAGAGCGCCACCGCCTTGCAGGACGAGTATCGTTTTTTCTTGTTGCATTGCAGCAATATAGGGTTTTGCGATGCGAAAGACGACTGAAAAAGATGTAACGATAGCCCGTGCCAATATGCCCAACTTGCGCCTCAATCCGCGCTTCGCTACAAGGCTTACGGACATCATTCAGGAATCGAGAAACATGGCGAACAACGTGAACCCACACCAGCAACCGCAAGGCATGGATTCTCACGCCTCAGCTTATGAAGGCTTCCTCAAGGGCTCGGTTGGGCTCTCCATTATATGCGGGTTTGTGCTTGTTGCGCTGGTTGCGGCGCGGTTCATGGACTGGCTCAACGTGTTCACCTGTTTTGCAGGCCTCATCGTTGGCAGCATCGCGGTGCTGATTGATGTCAAGGCCAACAAGTCCTGGTATTTGTCAGGCGGGTTGCTGGTGCTTTACGGCCTCTTCGTTGCAATCAACCTATAGTATGAACAAATGAAAATCGCTGTCCCTGCTGAAACTGCATCGGGGGAGGCGCGGGTCGCGGCTTCGCTGGACACGGTGAAGGCCTATTTGAAAAAGGGTGTTGCTGTCGCGGTGCAGTCCGGCGCGGGTGCTGGCTCCAATATTTCTGATGCGGATTTCGCAGCGGCGGGTGCGGAAATCATCAAGGGCGATGCCGTCGTCAAAGGTGCCGATCTTGTGCTTACGGTGCGTCGGCCTTCAGAAAAACTTGTGAAGGCGATGAAGTCCGATGCGATTATCGTTGGCGGGCTGGAGCCTTATGGCGACCGGACAACTGCTGAGACATTTGCGAAATCCGGCGTGACCGCATTTGCCATGGAGTTGATGCCACGCATTTCGCGGGCGCAGTCGATGGATGTTCTTTCGTCGCAGTCCAATCTTGCCGGTTACAAGTCGGTGATTGATGCGGCAGCTATTTATGGCCGTGCAATTCCGATGATGATGACGGCGGCGGGCACTGTGCCGCCTGCGAAGATTTTCATCATGGGTGTTGGCGTTGCCGGATTGCAGGCAATTGCGACGGCGCGGCGTTTGGGCGGCATTGTTTCGGCCACCGACGTGCGCAAGGCGACGGAAGAACAGGTTAAATCACTCGGCGCCAAGTTTGTTTATGTCGATCTTGCGGAGGCTGCGACGGCTGCGGGGTATGCACGTGAATTGACGGCTGAGGAGAAGGCCAAGCAAGCGGAGTTGGTGGCGGGGCACGTGAAGTCGCAAGACATTGTGATTGCCACCGCGCTTATACCAGGGCGGCCTGCACCAGTGCTGATCACCAAGGAAATGGTCGAAAGCATGAAGCCTGGCTCGGTGATCGTGGATCTTGCTGTCGAACGCGGCGGCAACTGCCCACTGTCGAAAGTGGACGAGATCGTTGAGCACAAGGGTGTGAAAATCGTCGGCACCGTGAATCTGGCGGGCAAGCTGGCGGGTAACGCAACGCCGTTGTTCGCCAAGAACATAGCCAACTTTCTTGATCTGATGATTCAGAAGGATGGCACGCTGAAAATTGATGAAGCGGATGAGTGCATTTCCGGCACGATGATCGCGCGCGGGGGCAAATTGGTGCACAAGATTTATGGGGCAGCGTAATGGAGCACATGGCAATTGATCCCTTCATCTCATTGCTCGGCATTTTCGTGCTGGCGGTGTTCGTCGGCTATTACGTGGTGTGGAACGTCACGCCCGCGCTGCACACGCCGCTGATGTCAGTCACCAATGCAATTTCATCGGTGATCGTGGTTGGCGCGTTGCTTGCCGTGGGGGCGGGGGCGATTGCATCGGGTTCCACGGTCGCGATGATTTTCGGATTCCTGGCGCTGATCCTGGCGTCGATCAACATCTTCGGCGGTTTCATGGTCACGTCGCGGATGCTCGCCATGTACAAGAAGAAAGAGAAGTGAGATGAGCGCCAATCTCGCTGCCGTTCTTTATCTCGTTGCTGGTTCGCTGTTCATCATGGCGTTGCGCGGGCTTTCGTCGCCTGCAACGTCACGTACTGGAAACACCTATGGCATGGTGGGCATGGGCATTGCCGTGCTCACGACACTGGCGCTGGCGAAACCCATTGGCGTGTTGCCGTGGCTGTTGATCATTGCCGGGCTTGGCATTGGTGCAGTGATTGGCGGAATAACTGCGAAACGCATTCCGATGACGGCGATGCCGCAGTTGGTGGCGGCGTTTCACTCGCTCGTTGGTTTGGCTGCGGTATTTGTCGCTGCGGCGGCGTTTTATGCGCCGGATGCATTTGGCATTGCGACCGCTGGCGTCATCCATCCACAGAGCCGCATCGAAATGGCGCTGGGTGGGGCGATTGGTGCCATCACTTTCACCGGCTCGATCATCGCGTTCCTGAAGCTTGATGGCCGCATGTCCGGTGCTCCCATCATGCTGCCGGGGCGGCATTTGATCAACATTGCATTGGCGCTGGCGCTGTTGTTTTTCCTCTATGGATTTTTTGACAGTCAAAGTGCGATCGATTTCTGGTTGATCGTGCTGATCAGCTTTGCGCTCGGACTGCTCCTGATCATCCCCATCGGCGGTGCTGACATGCCGGTCGTCATCTCGATGCTGAACTCCTATTCGGGCTGGGCGGCGGCGGGCATTGGGTTTACGCTGCAAAATACAGCGCTCATCATCACTGGTGCGCTGGTTGGTTCGTCGGGTGCGATCCTTTCTTACATCATGTGCAAGGGCATGAACCGGTCGTTTATCTCCGTGATCCTTGGCGGGTTTGGTGGCGAGAGTGCGGGGCCTGCGGTGAAGGGCGAGACGAAGCCTGTCAAACAAGGCTCTGCCGAAGACGCCGCGTTCATGATGAAGAATGCAGGTTCTGTCATCATCGTGCCAGGTTACGGCATGGCAGTGGCGCAGGCGCAGCATGCGTTGCGCGAAATGGCGGATCACCTGAAGGCGTCAGGCGTTTCTGTCAAATACGCAATCCATCCGGTTGCTGGGCGCATGCCGGGGCACATGAATGTGCTGCTGGCGGAAGCGAACGTGCCATACGATGAAGTGTTCGAGCTGGAAGACATCAACTCCGAATTTGCGCAGGCCGACATCGCATTTGTGATCGGCGCTAACGACGTGACCAATCCTTCCGCCAAGGATGATCCGAAGTCGCCAATCTACGGCATGCCCGTCCTCGAAGTGTGGAAAGCCAAAACCGTGATGTTCATCAAGCGCGGCATGGCGAGTGGTTACGCCGGCGTCGACAATCCGCTGTTCTGGCGCGACAATACGCTGATGCTGTTCGGCGATGCGAAGAAGATGACGGAAGAGATCAACAAAGGGATGGGGTGATGCATCCGCTCATCCAGAAGCACCGCAACGAGATTGCGGAAATTTGCGCCAAATACCAAGTGCAGAAACTCGAAGTGTTTGGATCGGCGGCGCGTGGTACGGACTTTGATCCTCAACACAGTGATGCTGATTTTCTAGTGGAGTTCGCGGGTCGTGGCAAGTTCGGGCCACTTGAACAGTATTTCGGGCTGCGCGACGCACTTTCGTCGGCGATAGGTCGGGACGTAGATCTGGTCGAGGCCAAGGCTGTGCGCAATCCCTATGTACAGAAGCAAATTGAGCTGGAACGGGAACTCGTCTTCAACGCGTGATTCCCGAAGTTATCTGTGGGATGTTCTGGAGGCAGCCACGGCTATAGCCAGGTTTGTTAAGGATGTAGATGCTGAGACTTATGAGTCCTCTGAGATCACCCATTCTGCCGTTGAAAGAAAATTTGAAATAATAGGCGAAGCACTGAACCTGCTTGTCAAATCCGACCCAGATTTGGCCGCCAAAGTGTCTGGGTTCAGGCAAATGATCGCTTTTGGCAACCTTCTCATTCATGGCTACGCGAGCGTGGACCACGGCAGGGTGTGGTCGATAATCAAAGACGACCTTCCGAAATTGATGGATATTGTTGGAACACTGTTGGAAGAGCTGGATCGTGGATAATTCACACTGGCGTAACAACGCGCTGATGCCGTTCGGTGATGCGAAGAAGATGACGGAAGAGATCAACAAGGGGATGGGGTAGGGTGCACCCAGCCCGTTGTAACTGGCGCAGGGCATGTGCTAAGCATCATAGAATGCACTCGATTGTCGAAAACAAGAAGTCCGAAATTGCGGTCCTATGCCGTCGTTATGGTGTCCGGTCACTTGAAGTTTTTGGCTCTGCTGCCAGAGGTACCGACTTCAAGGAACTCGCGAGCGATATTGATTTTATTGTTACCTATCACCAACAGAGAAAGACTGATGCCTTGCGGCAGTTTTTTGGACTGCGCGACGAACTGGCGGATTTATTGCATCGGCCGGTAGATTTGATCGAGCCCGGTGCCGTGATCAATCCTTACATCAAAGCTGAAATCGAGCGCCAGCGCGAGGTTGTATTTGGTGAATAGGTCCAAGGCACTGCTTTGGGATGTCTTGTATGCGATTGAGGAAATCGACAGTTTCTTGTTGGAACTTGACGAAACAACCTATTTGAATACGCCAATGGCCCGTGCGGCTGTAGAACGCAAGCTGCAGATTGTTGGTGAAGCACTCGCAAGAATTTCAAAAATTGACGCTGAATCAGCGAACAGGATTCCCGACATTCGGCAAATTGTTGGTTTCCGAAATGTACTGGTGCATGGGTACGCAATTGTTGAAAGCACCACAGTTTACGAAATTGCGACCCAGCGCCTGCCGGAACTCGAACGCATCGTCAGAAAACTGCTAGCGGGGCAGGAGTGAGTTGAATGGTGAAGCAATTTCGACGTGTGAGGAAAATGACGGAAGATATCAACAAGGTAGGGGGTAGGGGTTGCCTCTGATGTTTCCGATACCGAATTTTCCATATCGCAAGCAGTTGGCATAGGCATTTCTGATTGGCGCAATATTTGCGTCTGCCATTAAATTTTTATGCTGGTTTTCTGGTTATCTAATGCCGGAAAGTGAAGTCGAGGCTATTTTCTTAGTAGCTTGGGGGCTGATTTATGTCGCGGCAGTTTACAGGACAAAACTTTTGCAGAGCAGACACTAAGAGATGTTAGGATCATGCCCCAAGGCGTGGTGTAACTTGTCTTCCACGCTGACACCCTGAGAGCGCCGGGTTTCTCATGCGCTTCCCACGCGTCGAACAATGTCGCCAGTACATCAAGGCGGTCGCCCTTGGCTGTGCCGATTGGGGAGCCCCAGAGTTTTGCGACTTCGGCAAGAGCGGCGTTGTAGTCCTTTTCATTGCGGATTGGTTTGATGTCATCCATGACAGTCGATGTCCTTTACATTGATTTTGTCATAATCCTTGTGCGTTCCAATCCACTTGATCCACACGATAGCTTTTTCAAAGTCTGCGGCGACGACCAGTCTGTAGTCATTTCCCTTGATATTGAAAACCATGCGCTCGGCTGAAACAACGCTAGCCGATGCAAAATCCCGGAGCGTACGCCGGGCTATGATCCGCATGAGGACTTCAAAACATGATCCCAATTTGGGAACAAACACCAAGTTTTCTTCCTCACCCTGCCGTGGGCGAATTCTCACGGCAGGGCCGTGTTGTGTCGAACGGGTCGTTGCAGGCATGTTTAATCGCCGTCACCCACTTATTGGAGTATCGTTTGCTTTCTTGGTCCTCGGAACGGAGTTCCCCATCATGGCTAAAGCGTTTTGGATTGCGATGTATCATTCGGTGAAGGATCCGGAGGCGCTTGCGGCCTATGCCAAGATTTCCGGGCCCGCGCTGCAGGCTGCAGGCGGGCGCATACTGGTGCGGGGCATGCCTTCGAAGACTTATGATGCGGGGGTCAATCAGCGCACTGTCGTGCTGGAATTTGACAGTGTTGCGAGCGCCATCGCCGCGCATGACAGCCCGGCCTATCAGGCGGCTTTGAAAGTTCTTGGTGACGCTGTGGTTCGCGATATTCGGATCGTAGAAACAGTGTGATGCCTGGTGTGGCAGATTGACAGCTGTTTGTTGAAAACCTTCGGCTGGGCGTTAACTTTGCGTTGACCATCGCGCCAATCGAATGTACCAAACCTTACCCATATCGCGCAGATTGTATGCGATTGTAGATGCGGGCGGCGGAATTTCGGGCAACTGATTTTGGTTGGGATGTGGCATGAAATCGACTTCGTTTTCGATCTTGAAGAGTTTTGCAGTTTTGAGCGGCCTCGCGTTTGCAACGGGTGCTGCCTTTGCTGCCGACACGGATTTGGCTCCGTCGTCTCCCACCTATGACCGCCCGGCTATTGAAATCGGCGGCGGCATTTCCAATGATGGCGGATCGGGGGATATCAATTTCCTGGCGCCACTGTTGTTCTCGGAAGGCAGGGATTTGCTGTTCTTCGGTGCGGATGCGAAGTTCTCCGGCTTCAATGTCAATGACACAGGCGACACGGTTTATAACGTCGGCGGATACCTTGGCTATCGCCGTTTGCTGGAAGATGGTGGTGGCGTTCTGGGTCTTTGGGCCGGCGTGGATTATTTCAACACGACTGAATCCAATGAATTTGCGCGGGCGATTGCAGGCGTTGAATATTATGGTTCGTCAGTGATTGCACGGGCGAATGCCTTTGTGCCGTTTGATTCGACTTCCGCCGAGTGGACCGTCACCAGCGGTGGCTTTATCAATACTTATGACGAAAAGGTGCCGAGCGGCTTTGATGCCGAACTTGGCCTTCGCATTCCCGTAGCGATGGACAGTCTTGTGAAGCCGGGCGAGTTCCGTATCTTTGCGGGTGGCTATGACTTCATCGGATTGGATGATGATGGTGGCGATGTGCTGGGTGGTCGGGCCCGGGCGGAACTTGATCTTTATGTGTTTGATGAACATCCCGACACGCGGCTCTCATTTGAAGCATCATATGCTTATGACAAGCACTCAGGCGACCAATATGGGGCAGGGGTACGGCTCTCCATTCCGCTCGGAGTAACCAACAAGCTCACCACGCATGGGGCGAAAGACGATGTCGTCGCCGAACTCGATTCCTTCGGCCAGGACCTGTTCCAGCCGATCCGCCGCAACCGCGAGAACGTGAGCCGGGTTAGGTTGAAAGACCGTCAGGCAGTCGACACCGGGACGGGCGGCACCGGTGGTGTCACGATGTCGAATGTGTGCGGTGGCGCATCAGGATTGCTGACGCTGAACAGCGGACTTGGTGCAACATCCATCAAGCAGGGCGCGCAGATCGGCACTATTGATCCATCGGGGGCGGGGACACCGCTCAATCTTACGCTGGCAAATATGGTGGATTCGAGCGGGCAAACGCTGGCCCAGATGCTGGCTTCAAAACCCCAGACGATCTCCACAACGCTCGCGTTCCCGGCTAGTACTGTGAATTTTGCAACACAGAACGTACGGCCTTCCGCAGCTGTTGCGGCCACCGGCACTACCGCTGCCAGTCAGAAGATTACTTCCGCTACTGTCACCATCAACGGCAACAGCTGCTCGATGAATGTGGTGACGGGAGCTTCGGCAGGGTCAGGAATTACGCTTGACACCGTTTGCGGGGGACCAAGCGAACCGATTTCTCTCAATCCCGGGCTGGTGGCCACAAGTCTCAAGCAAGGTGCCATTCTGGGGAATGTGATAAACTTCAACACGTCCGCGAATATTGGAAATCTGGTCTTTGATCCGGCAACCATGGTTGATCAAAATGGCAATACACTTGAACAGCTGCTTGCCAACCAGCCACAGAAACTCATTGCACTGCTGACTTTGCCCAGCAACGCTTGGGACCCGGCTGTGTCTTATGTGGACCCGTTGACGCCATATATTCCGACAGTTGCCGTGACTCCGGGATGTTCCAGAACGCTAAGCTCCATCGGTTTGGTCGTGAAAAACAATGTCTGTTCGTTGAATATCAATTTCATTGAAGCTTGTGCGGCTGCAAAGAAATAGTCACTTTCGCGTCTATCGACGCGAAATCCACCTCCTCCACAAGCGGGGGAGGAAAGTGGTTCACCTTTGCTCGCCCGCTTGCGGGAGAGCTGTCAGCGAAGCTGACTGAGAGGGACTTTCTTTCCGCCTGAAAAAATTGAACAAAGGCGCTCTCCGGCCCCTTCGGGGCACCTCCCCCGCAAGCGGGAAAGGAAAGTGTTTCAAGAATACCCCTTGACAATGTTCCTACTATGTTCCAAATTGTGTCCGCTCCCCATCGACGGGGTCCTGCTCATGACGGTGAGCCTGGATGGTGGGGAGGGCAGGTCTGCGGTGGAAAGGTAATACGTGGCCTTTTCGCCCCGGACGCCCGGACTGTCCCCGGCGGGTTACTACGGACCCGTTCCCTATAGGTGGGCCGCTGCGATTCACGGACGCCCGAAAGGCTATACCCCGTGAGCGCTGGCTGACTGAGACAGACGGGATGACCAACCTGCTGGCGTGAGCGCTGCATACAGCGCAACCTTTTTCGCGACTTTAAGCCAGTCGCATGTTCGCGTTGAGCGGTGCTCACGCCTCCCTTTGCTTCCGGGGATCATGTGGGAACAGGGTGCCGGAATAACCGGGTCCAGTATCAGCGGAGTCGTATCATGGTGGTGGTGTTGCGCATTTGGAGCATTGATGAAACAGTTTGCGCCAAACTTTACCCTCTCCCCATGTGCCTCTATATCGTCTAGATAACGTGGCAGGGGAACGTTGGGGCCGAGGCAGCCCCTGTTGGAGGCAGAATGGCGCAGCAGATGGATATGATAACGCTTGAGAAACCGGGCGTGCACATCGTGCATATGCTGGTTTTCACCTTGGTTGTCGGCGTGCTGGCGGCAATTCTATATCCCAATCTGAAAAACGCCTTCATGGCCAATCCGGGGCTTAATGGCGTTATCCTGGCGACTCTGCTGTTGGGGGCGTTGTATTCTTTCCGCATGGTGTGGCGGCTATTCCCAGAGGTGAATTGGGTGAATGGCTTCAGGCTTGGCGAGCCAACCGTGCAGCCCATGCCAATCCTGTTGGCGCCGATGGCGACGATATTGGGCGATGCGACGCGGCGCACTGTTCTTTCGCCACAGACCATGCGGAGCTTGCTGGATTCACTTGCCTCGCGGTTGGATGAGTTGCGTGATCTGTTGCGTTATCTGGTGGGACTGCTGATTTTCCTGGGATTGCTCGGCACGTTCTACGGTCTGCTCGACACCGTTGCGTCAATCAGCGGAGCCATCAACAATCTCGACGTCACGTCGACGCAATCGCAAAGCGTGTTTGAGGAATTGAAGAATGGGTTGCGTGGACCGCTCGCCGGCATGGCGATATCGTTTTCGTCATCGCTGTTTGGACTTGGCGGGTCACTGATCCTTGGTTTCATGGATCTAAAAGCGTCGCAAGCGCAGAACCGCTTTTATCATAATCTCGAAGACTGGCTGTCGACGATCACTGACATTCGCGCTGGCGAGGGTGGGTCATCTGCGGCGATTCCGTCGATGCTGAAAATCGAGATGCAAAATTTGCAGAAATCAGTTGAACGTGTCGGTACGCAAGTTGAGCAAAACCGGGCGCAGGCTGCATCTGCGCCAAAGAGCGGTGGTGCATCAGCTGATACAATTGAAGAACTTGCGGATGCCGTGGCCAATCTGGTGACGCAGATGCGTGACGAACAAAAAATGGTGCGGCAGTGGATCCAGTCGCAGCAAGTGCAACAAAATGAGTTGCAACGGCTGGTCATGCGTGGCGGCCGCGGCGGGCGGGAATAGGACATGCCGCAATCGCTTTCCCGGCGGCGGCGCAACGAGGATGCGCCTTATTGGCCGGGCTTCGTCGATGCCATGGCGCAGCTGTTGCTGGTCATCACCTTTCTGCTCTCGGTGTTCATGATTGCGCAGTTTCTTCTGGCGCGGCAAATATCAGGGCAGGATTCAGCGCTTGGGCAGTTGCGGTCGCAGATTGCCGAACTCACAGAATTGCTGGCCCTGGAAAAATCCGCGAAGGCCGAGTTGCAAACAACAATACTGTCCATCACTGACGACCTCAATGCAGAAAAAGCAAAGAACGCCTCGCTAGTGACGAGCCTTGAAAATGAGAGCCAGAAAAATCTGAGCGCCGGAACCGCAGCGGGCGGTTTGCAGACAATGCTCGACAAGGAAAAAACCATCTCAAATGAAGCTTTGGCCAAGGTCGAATTGCTCAACCAACAGATTGCGGCGATGCGGAGGCAGCTGTCACAGCTCAATTCGCTGCTGGATGATTCTGAATCGCGCAACAAAGCTTCGGAAGCGCAAGTCGCCGATTTGGGCAAAAGGTTGAATTCTGCGCTGGCGCAAAAAGTGCAGGAACTTTCGAAATACCGTTCGGAATTCTTTGGGCGGTTGCGGCAAATCCTGTCGCAGCGATCCGACATTCTTGTTGTCGGCGACCGTTTTGT
Organism: uncultured Alphaproteobacteria bacterium; assembly: GCA_963819615.1. Taxonomy (GTDB): domain Bacteria; phylum Pseudomonadota; class Alphaproteobacteria; order Rhizobiales; family Aestuariivirgaceae; genus Aestuariivirga. The sequence continues at coordinate 666,991 of CAWFWW010000004.1, read as the reverse complement.
GTTTCAGGCGGAAGTTCTGTTTCCCAAGGGCCGCTCGGATTTGAACGAAGCGGGGCAGGCGGAAATGCTGAAACTTGCTGATGCATTGAAGCAGCTGGAACGGGAAATTCCGACTGATATTGCTTGGGTACTGCGCATTGACGGGCATACTGATGCTGATCCCATTCAGTCGGCTGCCTTCAAATCAAACTGGGATTTATCGGCGGCACGTGCGATTTCCGTGGTGAATTACCTGATTTCGCAAGGCGTGCAGCCGCAGCATTTGGTTGCTGCTGGGTTTGGCGAGTTCCAGCCGTTGGTGCCGGGCGACAGCGAAGAAGCAAAGGCCGAAAACCGCCGGATTGAGCTAAAGCTGACGGAGCGGTAGTGACTTGACAGTAAGGCAATAATGCCTTACTGTGTTGCAAATGGTTGTATTGACGATCACATCCAAGGGACAGGTCACGCTGAAGAAGGACGTGATGCGCCATCTCGGCGTCAGCCCGGGTGACAAGATCACATTGGATCAGCTCCCGGGTGGCGAATTTAAACTGAGTGCCAAGACTCAAGGCGGTCGAATTTCAGATGTATTCAACTCGTTGAAAAGGAAACCGGGATCGAAACTGACCATCGAAGACATGAGTGAAGTGATAGCTCAAAGTTGGTCTGGCAAACGGTGAAAATCGCAGCAGACGCCAACGTCCTTGTGCGTGCCATCGTTATCGATGACATAAAGCAGAGCAGGGCTGCACAACAGGAACTTGAGCGCGCCGAATCCGTTGCTGTGCCTATTGCGGCCTTGTGCGAAACTGTGTGGGTGCTATCGCGCGGCTATGGCTTTGCAGCTCTTGAAATTGCCAATGTAATCCGAAAAATCATCAACAGCACCAAGGTCGCTGTGAATTGTCCGGCAGTTGAAGCAGGATTGGATTTGCTTGACGCTGGTGGTGACTTCGCAGACGGTGTCATTGAATTTGAGGGGCGCTGGCTCGGCGCAGACGAGTTTGTGTCATTCGATCAAAAGGCAGTCAAGTTAATCGCCGGACGCGGTCAATCAGCGCGTTTGTTGAAATGAACATCACTCGCTGAATTGCAGTTTCGCTAGCCTCGCATAGAGCGGACTCTTCTTGAGAAGCTGTGCGTGGGTGCCTTGTGCGGTGACCTTGCCCTTGTCCATCACGATGATGCGATCGGCGTTGCGCACGGTGGCGAGGCGATGGGCGATCACCAGCGTTGTGCGATTCTTCGTCACGCGCTCAAGAGCCTGTTGAATGAGCGCTTCGCTTTCGGCGTCGAGGGCGCTCGTTGCCTCATCGAGCAGCAGTATTGGCGCATCGCGCAGAATTGTGCGGGCGATCGCAACACGCTGGCGCTGGCCGCCGGAAAGTGTCACGCCGCGCTCGCCAAGGCGCGTGTCGTATTTTGCGGGCATGCGTTCAGCGAATTCGTCGACGCAGGCATCGCGGGCGGCGGCGACTACTTCTTCCTTGGTTGCTGCGGGCCTTGCAAAGCGAATATTCTCAAAAATTGTTCCTGAAAATATTGTTGGGTCCTGGGGTACCATTGCAATGTTGCTGCGGAGCGATTTAAGATTGAGATCGCGCAAGGGCCCGCCATCAACCGATATCGTGCCGAGCGACGGGTCAAAGAAGCGTTCCAGCAAACTAAATACGGTCGATTTGCCAGCCCCTGATGGCCCGACGAGCGCTATGGTTTCTCCCGGTTTCACGGCAAAGGAAACGTCTTGCAGCACCGGCATTTCGGGCCGCAATGGATAAGCGAAGCTGACGTGATCAAAAGCGATTGCGCCCTTGTAACGCTGTGGCGAGGCGATGGCATTCGTGGCGGAGGCAATTGCTGGCTCTTCGTCGAGCAGTTCAGAAATGCGCTCGGCAGCGCCTGCTGCCAATTGCACATCGCCCCAGACTTCAGACAACTGACCGAGAGAACTTGCAGCGAATACGGCATAGAGCACGAACTGGCTCAGCATTCCAGCTGACATTGTGCCCGCTACAACGCGGTGTGCGCCGTACCAGAGCAGCACGACAATAGCGCCTGTTGATACGAGGATCACTGCAAAGGTGAGAATGGCGCGGGCGAAGGCGCGCTTTCGGGCGGCTTCAAATGCTTCGCGGGTTGCCGCAGAGAACGTGTCGTTGATCTGGGATTCCTGAGTGTTGGCCTGAACCGTGGTGATGGCCGCCAGGCTTTCCTGAGCGAAGGCGGCGGATTCGGCGAGTGCATCCTGCGCCTTGCGCGAGAGTTTGCGTACGCGGCGGCCATAGGTGACGAGAGGCAGGACAATTGCCGGAATCGCCAGCGCCGCGAGACCGGAGAGCGTAGGACTCGTGTACACCATCATGGCAACTGCACCCAGAAAGGTGATGGTATTTCTCAATGCCACCGAGGCGGTTAACGAAAATGCCGACTTGATTTGTGTCGTGTCAGCGGTGAGACGCGAAACGACCTCGCCTGTTTGCTGGCGCTCGTAGAATGACGGCGTGAGCGAGGTCAAGTGGCTGAACAGCGCATCACGCACGTCAGCGACTATTCGCTCGCCTAGCCACATAACGAAATAGAAACGCAGGGCTGAACTTACGGCGAGAACTGCGACAGCTGCCAGCATGGCGCCGAAATAGTTGTCCATCACGCCAGAAGTTTCAGCAGTAAAACCGTGATCGAGGACGCGGCGTACTGCCACGGGAATAACCAGCGTGGTTGCCGCTGCCACAAGCAACGCGATGATCGCCAATGCGGCCTGCTTCCGGTATTTGGAAAGATAGGGGATTAACCGCGACAGAGGGCGTAAGTCATTGGATTTTGGCCTATTTCTGGCTTCTCTATGATATGTCATGAAGATTCTGTCATGTGGGTTGCGGTGGGTAGGAACATCCTATATAGGACGCTGCAATCCCAATCACGCTGTGTTCTTTGAACGCGCCCTTATTCGAGTAGACTTATGAAATCCGGCATCCATCCAGACTATCATCCGATCACCATTGTCATGACCGACGGCACGAAGTTCGTGACGCGTTCGACATATGGCAAACCCGGTGACACAATGAACCTCGATATTGATCCCAAGTCGCATCCTGCATGGACCGGTGGCCAGCAGACGGTCCTTGACCGCGGTGGCCGAGTGTCGCGGTTCAACCAGAAATTCGGTTTCCTGAAAAAATAATAAGAACTGATCCCAACCAGACTTAAAGCCCGGCTTAGTGCCGGGCTTTTGTCTTAAATGTGCCGCTTCGCCGGCTCGATCAGGTCCCACTTATTGCCGTAAAGATCGAGGAATACTGCGACTGTGCCATAAGTTTCATTGCGTGGCTCTTCGAGAAACCCGACGCCTTGTGTCAGCATCCGCGCATGTTCGGATTTGAAATCGTTGGTGTGCAGAAAATATGCGACCCGCCCACCTGCGGCTTTGCCAACACTGGCTCGTTGGTCGACGGTGTCGACTTTGGCCAGTAACAGGCTGGTTGACGCGTTCGAAGGCGCCATGCGCACCCAACGCCTTTCGTCGGTGAGTTTGGTGTCTTCGAGCAATTTGAAATTCAGAGCATCGCGGAGCCATTTAATGGCTTCGTCATAATCGCGCACGAGATAGGTGGCTGCAGCGAGTTTCATCAGGTCCTTCCGAACAGCCGTTCAATATCCGTTAGCGAGAGTTTTATGAAGGTCGGGCGGCCGTGGTTGCATTCGCCGGCGTTGGGGGTCTGCTCCATCTGGCGGAGGAGGGCGTTCATTTCCTCGTGGCGAAGCACGCGGCCTGAACGCACGGAATGATGACAGGCAAATGTCGCGAGGATGTGGTTCATGCGGGAAGTGACGGATTCGCTGGCGTCGAGCATGGCGTCATCGGCGACGGCATGCACCAGTTCGCTGACATCGGCATTGGCCAAGGCAGCCGGAATTTCGCGAACGATGACGGCGGTTGCGCCAAAGGCTTCAATGGCGAGACCTGCGTCTTTCAGAATGTCTTGCGCGGCTTCGATGCGGGCGACGGATGATGCATCCAAGTCTATCACTTGCGGCACCAACAATGGCTGAATGGCAATGCCGTTGGATCCGCGCTCGGTTTTGAGGCGTTCGTAGACAATACGTTCGTGGGCGGCGTGTTGATCGACGAGGATCATGCCGTCTGGCGTTTGCGCGAGAATATAATTCTCGTGGATTTGCGCGCGGGCAATGCCAAGGGGGTAGTTCGCAATGGACGCTGAAGTTTCTTCAGTGCGACCAGCGACTGGCATTTGCATTTCGAACGCCGATTGTGCGGATTCGGCGAAGCCTGGGCCATAGCTTGGCGGCGCACGAAAGGCGTTGAAGGTGGATTCGGATTTTACCGTGTCGGGTGTCACCGGCCGCGTTGCCAAGGCGCGCTTGATGGCGGAAACAATCAGTCCACGGACGAAACCAGAATCGCGAAAGCGAATTTCGGTTTTGGCGGGATGCACATTGACGTCAATACGATCTGGCGGGCAGGTGATGAAAAGCACGATGGCCGGATGACGGCCAGAGGGGAGGACATCGGCATAGGCGCCGCGAATTGCGCCGGCGATCAATTTGTCGCGGACCGGCCTGCCGTTGACAAAAGCGTATTGCGAAGTGCTCAGGCCTTTGGCGAAAGTGGGCAGGCTGGCGAGGCCTTCAATCACAATATTTTCGCCTGCGTGTGAGAGTGGCACGACATTGGCGATGAAATTCTGGCCCATGATGCGGGCGATGCGGCTTTCACTGGATTCGGCCTTGGGGCAATCGAGCCAACGGCGGTCTTCAGTGGAGAAAGAGACGCCAACATGGGGATGGGCTAGTGCCAATCTTCTCACAACATCAAGGGCCTCAGCAGTTTCGCTGCGATCTGACTTCAGGAATTTGAGGCGGGCGGGGGTGGCGTAAAAGAGGTCGCGCACTTCGACATCGGTGCCGCGCTGGCGGGCGGCAGGTGTCACGCCATTGATGAGTCCGGCATCGACGGTGAGTTCATGAGCGTCGCTGGCAGCGCGGGAGATAAGCGAGAGGCGGGCGACACTGGCGATAGAGGGCAGGGCTTCGCCGCGAAAACCAAGCGTGGCGATGTTGATCAGCGCGTCGTCGGAGAGTTTGGATGTGGCGTGCCGTTCGATGGCGAGTTGCAGATCATCTGCTTCCATGCCTGAGCCGTTGTCACTGACGCGGATCAGGCTCTTGCCGCCGCCGCGAAAAACCACATCGATTTGCGTGGCGGCTGCATCAATCGCGTTTTCGACCAGTTCCTTGACGGCGCTGGCGGGACGCTCGACGACTTCACCCGCAGCAATGCGGTTGATGGTGCCTTCTGAAAGCCTGCGGATTCGCATGGCCCATTATGCCACGCGGGCGGCTTAGCCGTCCGAGAAAATCTCGCCGATGTTGAAAATCGTGCCGTAGTTGGGATTGGCGCGGCGTTTTTCGGCTTTGATGGCGACTTTCAGTTCGTCATTGATTTCGGCCGAGGATTTTGCGGTGCCATCAGGCTTGGTCTTGGAAATGTTGTAGAAGGCAAGCGTATCATCGAGCGTGCCGCCGCGGCGTTTTGCTGGCGCTGAGTTTGCGGAATAAAGTTCTCCGGATTCAGCGGGTGCTGCGGAGACGGCCGTCGAAGCGACGGGGCCATTGGATTGATAGCCGTCAATTGTCTGTCGAGGCGCTGCCAGCGAAAGGTCCGGCGGGAGTGCGAGCTGATTTCCGACGGGCACGTTGATGGCTTGTGGTGCGGGAGCCGAAGAGCCGCCGCCCAGCAGATTTGATGCTGTCGAACAGGCCGACAAGCCAGCTGCCAAGACAATCAAACCCAAAAATACGCGAATACTCAAATTCAATCTCCAGCGCACACAAATAGACTAAAAATCGGGCGAACCCAAGGCATCTATCGGATGGGTTCCTTCTGGGTCTTTATGGTGAATGATTCGTAAATCAGCAGGGCGACACCCATGGTTATGAAAATATCGGCAAAGTTGAATATGTACCAGTTCCACCCGTATAAGTGGAAATCGAGGAAATCGGCGACGGCACCATGCCAGGCACGGTCCACGACATTGCCCAGTGCGCCGCCGATGATCAGGCCGAGGCCTGCTGCTTTCAACTTGTTTTCGGCTGTCGCAGTCCAGCTCCAAAGGAGAGCGGTGACGACGAGGCTGATGGCGATCAGGAGGCCCTGTTTATGGCCAGCAAACAGCGAGTAAGAAATACCTTCGTTCCAGGCCATGGTGAGCGAGAAGAACGAAGTGATGGGCCAGGTGATGGCATCATCAAGATCGACGAACGCTACGAGAAACCACTTCGTTGCCTGATCGATGAGGAAGGCGGTGATGGCCCAGGCGAGGGCAGTGGGGGAGTGGGGCCCCCAGAGGTGAGTTTTCATCAAATCACTCCTCGCCCGCTTGCGGGAGAGGTGTCGCGGGCGCAGCGAATGACGGAGAGGGTCCGCCGACGGAAAGGCCCTCTCCGTCGCTTCGCGCCACCTCCCCCCATGCGGGGGAGGAATGATAAACCAATCTCACACTTCCCTCTTAAATCGTGTTTGCCATTCGCGCACGGCTTCGGCGTCTCTTGGGGTGATGTCGGGGAAGTCTTTGTCCTTGCCGATGTCTTTCGAGATTTTCCATGAGCGGGCGCATTTCGCACCTTCGGCTTTTTGGAAGACGACAGCCACGTTTTTTACGCTGTCGAGCTTGAAGGCATCGGCGGGTGCTTCGCCTTCGATGATAGAGATTGCTGACGTGATGCAGATTTCGGCGAAGTCGTTGTCGCGCAGTGCCTGCACTTCGTCAGCGGGCAGGGTGACGAAAACTTCAGGTGCTGATTCAAGTGATGAGCCTATCGTCTTGTTGGCGCGCTGGATTTCCAGTGCACCGGTAACGACCGAGCGGACATCGCGGATCTTGTCCCATTTGGCAGCCAGCTTCGCGTCCTGCCATTCGTCGGGCGCTTTTGCGAAAGGCATGAGATGCACCGATGAGGCTTCGTGCTCGAAGCGTTGCAGCCAGACTTCTTCCATGGTGAAGACAAGGATCGGTGCCCACCAGGTGGTGAGGCAATGGTAGAGTTGATCGATCACGGTGCGGGCTGCGCGGCGCTTGTCGCTGGACCACGGATCGCAATAAAGTGCGTCTTTGCGAATGTCGAAATAGAAGGCAGAGAGATCGGTGTTCATGAATTGCGTCAAGGCGGCGAAGATTTTCTTGTAGTCGTAGACTTGATACGCGGCTTGCACGACTGAATCGAGTTCCCAGAGCTTGTGCAGGATGTAGCGTTCGAGTTCCGGCATCTTGGCGGGTGCGATGCGTTCCCAATCTTTCAGGTCGTCGAGTGCGCCCAGCATATAGCGGAAGGTGTTGCGCAGTTTGCGATAGGTCTCAACTGTGTTCTTGAGAATTTCGGGGCCGACGCGCTGGTCATCGGCGTAGTCGGTTGAGGCCACCCACAGGCGCAAAATGTCCGCGCCCGATGTCTTGATCACTTCTTGTGGTACCACGGTGTTGCCGAGCGACTTCGACATCTTGCGGCCATCCTCCGCCATGGTGAAGCCATGGGTGATCACCTGCTTGTAGGGCGCGCGGCCGCGCGTGCCGCAGCTTTCAAGAAGCGAGGAATGGAACCAGCCGCGATGCTGGTCGGAGCCTTCGAGATAGACATCAGCAGGCCAGCGCATGTCGGGGCGGTCTTCCAGTGTGAAGGCGTGGGTGCAGCCGGAGTCGAACCAGACGTCGAGAATGTCGCGGACCTGTTCGTACTCATCCGGATTGTAATCGGGATTCAGGAAGCGGGCGGATGCGCCATCGGCGAACCAGGCGTCAGCACCTTCCTTGCAGAATGAATCATATATCCGATGGTTCACCTTGGAATCATTGAGAACTTTGCCCGTGGATTTCTCGACAAACACGGCAATGGGAACGCCCCAGGCGCGCTGGCGCGAGATCACCCAATCTGGGCGGTCCTGAATCATGCCGCGCAGGCGGTTCTTGCCCGCGGCGGGGAAGAATTCGGTGGCTTCGATGGCCGCCAGCGCCTTGTCGCGCAGGGAATCCTTCTGCCCGTCGCCCATGGAAATAAACCACTGCGGCGTGTTGCGGAAAATGATCGGCTTCTTCGAGCGCCAAGAATGCGGATACTGATGCTTCAGCCGCTCCCGAGCAACGAGCATGCCTGCATCCTTCAATGCACTGATCACCGCTTCGTTGGCATCGCCCTTCTCACCCTTGTCGGTGATAACGCGCTTGCCTTCGAAACCAGGCGCGTCTTTGGTGAAGAAACCATCGGCATCGACGGGCGTCGGAATATGCGTGTCGATGCCGCGTTCTTTCAATTCTTTCTGATGAGAAATCCAGACATTGTAGTCGTCGGCACCATGACTTGGCGCGGTGTGGACAAATCCTGTTCCAGCGTCGTCGGTGACGTGATCGCCATTGAGCAAGGGAACGGGAAATTCATATCCCGTCTTCTTCAGAGGATGGTCGCATTGGGCCGCCGAAAGTGACGAAACGTCAACATCAAACTTGCGCACATAGCTCACTACTTTGGCAGCATCCATTACTTGCTTTGCCAACTTGTCAGCGAGGATTAATTTATCGCCGGTCTTCAACCAATTGCCATCCGCAGCCGATGTAACGTCATAGAGGCCATAAGATATTTTTGATGAAAAACTGATTGCGCGATTTCCGGGAATAGTCCACGGTGTAGTGGTCCAGATGACAACGGCAGCTTGAATTAAATCAACAGATTCCTGACTAAAATTGCCCAACTCAAATCCGAGCCTGACATGCGCGGCATGTCGCACCGGAAACTTCACATAAATCGCATCACTCACATAATCCTGATACTCAACCTCCGCTTCAGCCAGTGCGGTCTTCTCGACCACGCTCCACATCACCGGTTTTGATCCGCGATACAATTGTCCCGTTTCCGCGAACTTCATCAGTTCGCGCGCGATCACGGCTTCGCTCTGGAAATTCATTGTCGTGTAGGGATTGTCCCATTCGCCTTCCACACCCAGCCGCTTGAACTCCTCACGCTGCACATTAATCCAGCCCGCCGCAAACTCGCGGCACTCTTTCCGGAATTCATTGATCGGGATCGCGTCCTTGTTCTTGCCGTGTGAGCGGTATTGTTCCTCGATCTTCCATTCGATGGGAAGCCCGTGGCAATCCCAGCCGGGCACATAATGTGCGTCAAAGCCTGCCATCTGGCGCGAGCGCACGACGAGGTCTTTCAATATCTTGTTCAGTGCATGGCCGATGTGGATGTTGCCATTGGCGTAAGGTGGGCCATCATGCAGGATGAATTTATCCTTGCCCTCAGCTTGTTCGCGCATGCGCCTGAAAAGGCCCATGTTTTTCCAGCGCGCCAAAAGCTCCGGCTCCTTCACAGGGAGGCCCGCTTTCATGGGAAAGTCGGTTTTCGGGAGGAAGACGGTGTCGCGGTAGCGGTCGGTTTTTTTCACAGGTTCAGTCATGGTGCGGGCTTGTAACAGACTCGATTCGGTGGGGGAAGCATCAAGACATGACCTTGGCTCATGTGCACCCGCGTTATAGCTGAGTGGAGGGGAAGAAGGGGCGCGTGGGGTGAACCGAACGCGGTTGCGACTGGCTTAAAGTCGCTATGGTAGAGGCGTCGGGAAAACCCCACGCGCAAGACGGGTTTGATCTGCTGAAGCTTGGCAATTCACGTCTCTGCTACCTGGCCCTGCCTTAAGGACCCACGGCAGCCAGGCCCCTTTCGAGGCGGGTCTGATAGACCCCTTGCCCGGCTGGTCAACGTCCGCACTAGCGGCCCAGCCCATAGTGACTGGGGTAGACTCCAGCAAACCCGGGAGGAGATGGCACGTTTCCACCCCTCGCAGGCCCACCGCTCACATCCCATCCAGTTCACCGTCGCGAACAGGACCCCGGTGGGAGGAGCGCTCTCAATTTGGAACATACTGGGAACAATGTCAAGAGGGGTGGAGGGTTTTTTTTTGGGGTGGGACCCTCTCATATCAATAGTCAGAAATACTGACTCTTGGGGCTTCAAAGGAGTCTCTCTGGTTAGGGTTGGGGTCGTTCAGAACTTTGATTTTGCACAGAATTCTTTTTCGCAAAGGCGGTCGGAGCGACCCCCACCCCGGCCCTCCACACAAGGGGGAGGGAGAAGTATGGATCAATTCTTGTGACGATTGGGGGCAATCGCATGTGGCACGAAGGACCGCTCCCGCCCCTTTGGGGCACCCTCTCCAAAGGAGAGGGGAAGTTGGATGTGCACCAGACATTTTCGGTTCTCCTCTGGAGAGGCTGTCGCGAAGCGACTGAAGAGGTCCCTTTCTCGCCCATATACGATAGCCCGGCAACGCGTTGGGGGAGCGCATGGGGGCGATTGCCCGCGAGTGGAGGGTGGTGCTAGAGCGACGGGTGGGGAGCTTGCAGTTGGTGCTTGTGTCTGACATGTTCAAACCATGACCCGTCACCTTATCCCAGCCCGTTCCGGCGTTGCCCATCGTTTGGCCAAAGGGCGGTCCGTCAAAGTCATCAACACCCATGGCAATCAGGTTGTTGATTTCTGGGCGTTCAATGCGTTTGATCCGCGCGAATATATGGGGATGGAGCATTGCCGGGCGTTCTGGACGCGGTTGTTTCCGGTTGCTGGAGACAAGATGATCACCAATCACCGCCGCGCCATTCTCACCATGACGGAAGACAATTCACCGGGACGGCATGACACGCTGATCGCGCTTTGTGACAATGAGCGTTACGGGCTTCTGGGCTGCACGCATTATCATGAGAATTGCCGTGACAATTTGCATGCGGGGCTTGCCGCACTTGGCCTTCAGATTGGTTTCACGCCGGATTTACTGAACCTGTTCATGAACATTCCGTGGCTTCAGGACGGGTCACTCGAATGGGGCAATTGCCTGTGCAAGCCTGGCGATTTAGCTTCATTCAAAGCGGAGATGGATTGCATCGTGGCGTTTTCTGCTTGCCCGCAAGACATGCTGCCGATCAACAATGGCATCACTACAGAAGCGCATTACGAGATCAGTTGATCAGACGCTGTCCATCTGGTCGTAGATTTCATTGGCAAGCTTCATCATTGCGTCGCGCGACATTTCACCGGTGACGGCGAAGGCGAGTTTGTTCTCCGCCCAATAGCAAGAGATGAGCCCGGCTTTCTCTTGCACGTGTATGGTTTCTTCGCCCGTTCCCGGGTTAGCAGCAACGAAAACTGTCAGGCGCTTTTTGTTGATGTCTTCATACATCAACTGCCCGGCTGGGCGGTCTTCGGCGGCGAGAAGACGGCCGCCGATGAAAGTGTAACCGGAAGCAGCGAGATCAGGAATCTTGATTGCGGTGCCGATGCGTTTGCTGAGCCATTTGCTGATGTGCTCGCTTTCATTGGCTGCAACTTCGACCGGGTGCTTGACCTCGACAGCATATACCTCATGCGCATTGATGGCGCGGCGGCCGGTGTCGGCAACCAATGCCGAGCCGGTTTCATGTGCCGTGTACCAACCGCCAGCAGCACCAAGCGTCAACATGACAAGGCTTGCGGCGATCGCGGCTAAAGGTGCGAATGTGCGCGATTTTTGGCCGCTCACGGCGGCGAGCAAGGCAGGCGGAATGGGTTCGTCCAGGACGCTGTCATAGTTAGCCTTCAGGGCACGCTTCTGGCGTTCAATGCCTTCAAGAACGCGGCGCGCATCGGCATCGGTTTCCAGGAGGCGCTCAATATTTGCCCGCTCCACGGGATCAAGTTCGCCATCGGCATAAGCGTTGATGGCCCAGTTCTCCAAACCATTCATCATTTTATTTCACCCGCCGCAGAACTGTTGTTCCACGGTCCTCAAGAAGTTGTTGCATAAGGCTGCGGGCACGCGACAAGCGCGACATGACAGTTCCAATCGGCACACCGGCAATTTCCGCAGCCTCGCGGTAACTCATTTCTTCCAGGCTCACCAAAACCAGAATTTCTCGCTGCTGGTCAGGCAACTGATCCAGCGCCTGGGTGATCAGCTTTAGCGATATGTTGGTTTCCTGTTCGGGGCGGACCGCGTCCTCACCGTCGAATAGATCGTCGACATTTTTGACGACCTGAAGGCGCGAGGATTTGCGCAGCCCGCTGATAAAAATGTTGCGCAGGATTGCGAAAAGCCAGGCCCGTAAAGGACGTGACGGATCGTATAGTGAGGACTTGCTTAAGGCCCGCTCGACGCAATCTTGCACCAAATCGTCCGCTAACGCGGCGTCGCCGCAAAGGGCCCGGGCAAAGCGCCTGAGATATGGCAGTTCAGCTGTAAGTTGTTGGCGAAAGTCCAATGTCATCGTGCTCATTATACGTTGGCAGGAGCGGCTTATTCCGGTGCTTCTGAATATAGCTGATGGTAAGCCCAGAAAAACGGGTGTAAAGTCCGGGGCCTAGATTTCCTGCAATGCAGAGTAGTCTGCGGTGCTACTTTCCCACCATTTGGCCAACAAGTGGCTGATTGGCCAAAGTACCAGGACGATGAGCCAGCCAATATAGGCATCGACTGCGTAATGCCAGCCGAAGTGTATCGAACCCAAAAAGATCAAGATGGCGTGGGCCAGGACGATGCTGCGCACAAATTTTGATGTGTTGCGGGTTGCGAGGACGAACAACAAGACAGTGGCATTGTGCATGCTCGGCATGGCGCTGATGCCACCGGTCAGGTTTTCGCTGCCGTGGTATTGCCACAACAGTTCCTGTGTCTGGATCGCAAATAGCGAGTACTGCTGATTGGCGGCGTGCAGGTAAGTCATGAGGCCAGCATAGGGATCGGGGGACAGGCCGATGCGACCGTAAAAGCACGGCCCAGCCGACGACAACAGTGTTGCCATAAGTCCGCCGCCAATCATCCAGCTAAGTCCAAAAGCGAGGAAGAAGCGTGTGCGCTCAAGGCCACGCGGCGCCAGCACCATGAAATAGGCCCAGAAGCCGATCAGGACGAGGAACCAGGCATTGTAATTGAGATTGACCAGGAACGAGACGACCGGATATCCGAAAACGGGCTGCAAGATTTCCCAGGGACGGTAACCGAAATGCAGGACTTGATCCCATCTATCGAAAGTCTGATCCCATGAGAATGGATAGAAGCGTTCAATGTTGCTCTTTGCTGCGGTAAAAAAGAACGTGAAAGTTATCAGGAACACCCAGGCCGGGATGATTTCGGCCAAGCGTTGCTTTGGCAGAATGTCGGTTTTGATCCGATGCCAAAGCCCGCGCAGAGGGCTTTCGGGTTTTTCATAGACGATGAGGGCGTAAGACCAAAGGATCAGCAGCGCTGTAAAAATCAATGCGCCCTGAGCCAGGAGAATAGCGAGGAGAATGTCGAAGCTGAAATTCAGGCCCGAACCGAAGCGTGATGTGAGGGCAGTTTGCAGCACCACCCCAAAGAAAATTGGAATGGCAAACAGAATCGCATGGGCCTTGAATCCCTGGCGCAGCAGGGTGAAGAAACTCAATGTCGGCTTTTCGCCTGCACTGAACGTAGTTTCGGAAACGGCCGTTGACATTGCCCACTCCAATGGTCGCCAGTTTGATAGGCGATCAAGGGCTGCGTTTGGGTTAAGGCCCATAGTTAAATGTTAGTCATTGGAATGGCGCGAAATTGACGCTTTGCAAGCACCGGCCAGTCCGTTAGTACCAGCAGTTTCACGGTTAATTTCCATTCATGAATCTTTCACCTTCTGCAGCCCGCTGGGCCGTGTTTGCCACATTTACATTGCATGGGGTGCTGATAGGCGCGTGGGCGCCCCATATCGCGCTAGCCAAAGAACGGCTTGGGGCGGGGCCTGGATTGTTCGGTCTGGCGTTGCTGTCGATGCCGCTTGGCGCGGTCATAGCCATGCCAATCGCGGGCGCGTTGATCAACAAGTATGGCAGCGCCAAGCTTACACTGATCGGCGGCATCCTGTTTTGCGCGACGTTGCTTGGGCCGCCGCATGCTCTAACGCTGCCGTTGTTCATGTTTGCGGGCGTGTTGCTGGGCGCGTCGATTGGATCGATGGATGTGGCGATGAATGCGCATGGCCTTGCGGCCGAACGGGCACTCAGAAAGCCGATCATGTCGGTGCTGCATGGCGGCTTCAGCCTTGGCGCCATCATCGGCGCGTTTTCTGCGGCGCCGCTGATCACAGCGTTGGGCCCGTCGCACCAGTTGCTGCTTACATGCGCAGCATGCCTTGTGACATTGCTCATCGCGGCGCGGCTCTATCTTCCTGCCGCTGTCGACAAGGGACTATCAGGCTCGCACTTTGCCTGGCCAACCCCCGCCACGCTGGGGCTGGGTGCGTTGTGTTTTCTGGCGCTGATGATCGAGGGTTCCATACTGGATTGGGGCGCTATCTTCCTGCGCGAAGAATTTGCAATCGATGGGGCGTTTGCCGCGTTTGGATTTGGCGCATATCAGGGCGGCATGGCGCTGGCCCGGTTTACGGGTGATTACTTGCGGCAGAAGGCTGGTGCCGTGAAGCTGGTGTTTTTCAGCGCGCTGCTCACAGCAGCTGGAACGTTGATTGCGATAATGTCGCCTTCGCCAACTGCGGCTATGATTGCGTTTGCATTTGCGGGCGTTGGCATCGGCAATGTTGCGCCGGTCTTGTTTGCCGGTGGCGGGCGGCTGGAGCCTGATGCGCCGGGCAGGGGAATCGCTGCGGTGACAACGATGGGTTACTCCGGGTTTCTGGCCGGTCCTCCACTGATCGGGTTTGCAGCGGAACTTTCGACGTTGCAGATCGGGCTTGGTTTGACGGTGCTTGCTGCACTGATCATTGCTTTTTTTGCGCGCCTGGTTCAGGCAGCTGACACGTATTGAGGATTGATGATGAAACTGAAAGGCCGGATTGCCATTGTCACAGGCGCTGCGCGCGGCATTGGACTTGCGATTTCCGAAGAGTTCCGCAGCCAAGGGGCAGAAGTTGTCATGGCCGATGTGCTTGATGGAAGTGCTGAAGCCAAACGCATTGGCGCGACATTCGTGCTTTGCGATGTTTCGAAGCCTGCTGATGTCGCGGCTTGTGTTTCAGCGGCGTTGCAGCAACACGGCGCGATTGACGTACTCGTCAACAACGCCGGCATTTCAATCGTCAAAGATTTTTTCGATATTACGGAAGACGACTACGACAAGGTTCTCGGGATCAATCTCAAAGGTTCGTTCCTGATGCTCCAGGCTTGCGCGCGGGAAATGGTGAAGCAGGCGGCGGCGGGGCGCAAAGCGGGCGCCATCGTCAACATGTCGTCGGTCAACGACACGTTGGCGATTCCGACGATTGCTCCCTACACCATGTCCAAAGGCGGGGTGCGACAGCTGACGAAGGTCGCCGCCCTTGCGCTTGCGCCGCATGGCATTCGCGTCAACGCAATCGGCCCCGGCTCAATCATGACTGACATGCTCAAGGGTGTTGCGAATGACAAGGCTGCGATGAACCGCATCCTGTCGCGCACGCCGCTGGGCCGGGTTGGCGAAGCTTCCGAAATCGCAAGCATCGCCGCGTTCCTTGCGAGCAATGAAGCAAGTTATGTTTCAGGCCAGGTGATCTACGCCGACGGCGCACGCATGCCGCTGAATTACACTGTGACAGTGAAGGAGTAGGGGTTTCAAGACAGCGCGGCAGCGCTCAAATGTCGTTTCAGGCTTCAGCCTGGAACGACGTTTGAATGGCCGTGGTTTCCCTACCGACTTCGCCGTGGTAGGCTGAGCTTTCAGAAACCATGTTTGAGCTTCTGGCCGTGGTTTCCCTACCGACTTCGCCGTGGTAGGCTCGGTTGCTGATAGTGTGTTGAATTTGCTCTGAATTGTGCGTCTGATAGGACGCCATTCAGAGCAAAACCATCTGCTGGGCGGCGGTTTTTTCGCTCTTTTTTGATTCGCCTATCAGCATTCTCATGCGGCCATATTGCTTGTCGGTGATCTGCAATGTGCGCACACTGCCTTTGGTTGGCAAGTTTTTTGTGACGCGGGCCTGGTGCTTGTCCACCGCCTCGTCGCCCCGGCACACCCGCGCATAGACCGACCATTGCAGCATCAGGTAGCCATCGTCTTTCAGGAAATTGCGGAACCGCGTTGCTGCCCGGCGGTCCGGCTTGGTGCCGACCGGCAAATCAAAGAACACAAACAGCCACATGTATCGAACCTCGGCTTGCTTCACCGCGCACTCTCACATAACGGGCAACAGCAACTCCTTCGGATCTGCGGCACTCAAGGCCCGCACAAGACTTTCGGCGCTGCGCTCACAAGCAATCAGTACACTGATGGTTTCGCCTTGCAACGTGCAGTCGCTGTTAAGGATACCGGCCAGTTGCCGCCTGTGATCAACGGTCAGCACATGCTCGCCGTCCTTCAGGTCTTCCGCCATATTCGCCACGCGCACATCAAGCAAGGGCCGGAATGGTTCGATCAGGTCATCGGCAAGATTGAAGGCATTGGCTTCGCTGGCGTGAAACAGGCCGACACTGGGCAGCATGCCATAGGCGACAACGGCCCGCGCCACACTGGCCCGCAAAACCGCATAACCATAATTCAGCATGGCATTGCGCAGGTCGCCTTCATCACTCCGGGTGAACTTGTCAAACAACAGCGACCAATAGGCCCGGGCCGATTGAGCCTCGATATTGTCAGGATCGCCGGATGTCACGCGCTTTGCCATGGCCCGCAACGCCGTGCCGTCCTTGCCACAGGCGTCCAGACACGCCGCCTGATTTTCAATCTTGCTGATGACAATGGTCTGCCACAGCCGCTTTTTCAGCGGTAGACTGGCGGCCAGTTGAATGGATGAAATAGCTGCCTGGCGATGATGCTGGTGAAAGGGCAGGGCCATGCCAGATGGCATGTGCCGCTCATCGGTGAAGATGATGGCAACGCCGCCCGACATGCAGGCTGAAATCAATGATGCCGTCAGCGTCACCTGTTGCGTGTCAATGATGATCCACGCCACATCCTCCAGCGGCATGGTCACCGTGGCTTCATCCTGCGCCACAACAAGCTGGGTGTCCTTCCACGAAAGACGCGCAGGCTTGCTTATGTGCACACCTTTCCACGCCATGTGCGGACCTCATTTAGAACCAACCGTTTAAACCCAAGTCGATCTATGTGATATTTTTCGAATCGTTTTAACGTGCGAGCGCCAATTCCGGTTATCGATGCATTGTTATTTTTGTGCTCAGACATTTGTATGCTGTTTGTCCACCGATTGATTCCCCTAAAATATCCTTCAATGAGTTGCTTTTTCCCATTCTCAATTTCAAGATATTCCATGGCGCTGAGCGACCACATAAATTCGAACGAATTGTCAAGTTCAATCCAATCAACTTCCTCAACTAAACTCTGAATTGCCAAGTTGGGTGGTGCAGGCAATTCCACAATTTGGTGCGGATAAATTGGCACCAAATAATACTGCCATTCACCCTTCTTGTTCTTCTTGCGAAACACATCCACCCGAGCCATTTCACCCCGGTCAACTGCGCCTTCGCGCACTATGACGTCAGGCTTTTTATTGGTGAGCAATGTCACTTTCGAAATCGCACTGCCTTTTGGGGAGAGCGGAGGAGTGGCCTCCGGCTTTCCTGCCTCAATCCATTGGCGCAAGCTCGTGACAATTGCTGCGTTGCGTTCGGCGTCTTTGACCCTGTCCAGATCAGTGAGTTTGAGTTCGCCCACGCGCTTGCGCTCAAAGACAAGTTTTTCGCCATCACGTTCGGAAATTGATCGAATGGTTGCCGCATGGGCTTCGCCCCGCGCCCTGCGCCGCTCGGCCCGTGATACAAACACACTCTCGACAGCGGCAATAGCATCGGTGCGAAATCCCGGCCATGGCTGGTCCAGCGCTCGGAAATCGCGGGGGCTTCCCAGCACTTCTTCTTTTTGGAATGCCTTGGTCAAGTGGATCATCATGCTTTCAGTTGTCGCCGCGCAAATGATGGCATCAAGCGCGTGGTGGCGATCATCAGGAATGCGGATGCCCTTTTCGTCTTTCTTCATCCATTGCACACCCCAGCCGCGCCGCATCCTGTCGGTCAGCGCACCGGGCCTCGTAAACACCCGGCGCATGCCTTCGTCCTTGCGGTAAAGCTGCTTCAAACATTCAGCGAGCAGCCGCGCTGTCCAGCGCGTATCGTTCAGGTTTCGCGAACGGAATTTCTCTTCGACTGAGGCAGCGTCCTTGATTGTGTAGTTGCGGCGTTTGAACCCGCGCAAAGCAGACAGGTCCTTGATCCGCGCCACGTAGACGTCCCAATCCGCTTCGCTCTTGTCTTTCTGGAACCACTCATAAGGGGTGCGTCCGCGTTTTTCCTGATTGGCCTTTGCCGTGCACAACGTCTTGTTATTGAAACTGTCATCACCAAAGCGGCTCCACGGCAGAATGTGATCGACCTGAACAAGGTTGTTCTCCGCCACAATGTCGTTCGCCGAAATCGGCGCATCTGAATAGACGCAACGGCCTTTTTGTTCGAGCCACAACTCGTAACGCAGCAAGTCTTCCGCCGAATTGCAGGCACGGCCCACATCGCCAGCAAATCTTTCGCGCAGCTTTTCCTTGTCCTTGTTCCGCTTCTCGATGCCGCGTTCTATTTCCTTGCGCTCATCAATTCCCTTGCCCACATCCCGCGCCAACTCAATGTGGATTGCGTTGGGAATGCCATGGACTTCCACAATCGCTTTCACTTGCTTCACGGCCTCGATGAGCGCCTTCCTTGCAATCGGGCTGCCCACCAGTGAGCGGTCAATGACCTGACCCGACAATATTTTCTTGAGCGCTTCCTTGCCGTGAACCCCGACATTGAATGCATTGCGTTCGCGGCTTGCCGTATGATCATATTTACACGCAGCCGCCGCCTTGTCGTACGTCAGGCCGCGTTGCAGGCCGGGAATGATGTTGCGGCAAGCCTTTGACGAGATATGGCCAGCGCCTGTGAACAAGTTGAATGTGGTGCATTGCAACTCGTGCATCAGTTTTTCTAGTACCAGTGGCTCGAGGCCGATCTCTTCCAAACCCAGTCGAATACGATCCACATCTTCACGGAACGAAATGATCTCGGCAATGCGATCCAGTTTTGCTGGTGTCTTGACGAGCGAGTCCCAGGCAGCACCCTCCAGAAGGCTGTAAAGCGTTCCGGCACCTTCTGCTGAATTGCCATGGCGCGAGGTTACGTCGAGCTTCTCGTCCTCTGTACGAATGCCGCCGAAACTTGCAGTGTCGGGCAACTTGATGAGTTTGCGCAACGCCTTGAACGTGATCTTTTTCGTTGCGCCGAAACTTTTTGTCGCCAACGCCAATTCTTCTGGCACCAAGCGTCGGCTTTCGCGGCCTTCCTGAATCTCAAACGTGTTCAAGCGCGACAGGAGCCTGAACAGTTCAAATGAATAGGCCCGCTTCGACGTGCGCTTTTCCGTTGGCTCAAATGCGCAATCGGCGAGAAGTTTTTCACTATCCTGCAACCCGCGCTGGAAGAATGCCTTCTCGATGAATGCTGTTTCCAATGCCTTTGTAGCGTATTTGTTTTGCAGCCGTTGCTGGCTTTGGAATATTGCCCGCACTTCAGCTTCGAGTTCCGCCCGCAATGGGGTGTGGGAATAGTCGCCCTCCTTGTTGCGTTTGCGGTCTTGATTTGCAGCGATCATCTGAACAAAAGTCCGGCCCTCAGCCTTTTCACGCGTGAGGGCCATGGCCTTTTTCATTTTCGAGCCTTCAATGTCATTCGCGCCCTGTGACTTGGCGTTGGACTTGAAACCACGATGGCGGGCGATGTGACCAAGGGCGATGGCCAGTTCCTCCTTGTTCAGAATTGTGTCGGTTGCTTTGGCGCGAACGGACCAGGGGTCAATGCCCTGGAATTTCAGGGCGTCAGATTTTGCTTCCGGCAACAGCCCATGCTCAAGCATCAGTTTTCGCACCGCATTCATGCGCTGCCTGCGTCGGCGGATCACCCGGCGCTGGCCGCGATACATGCGCCGCAGTTCGGATTTTGGCCGCCGCTCTTTGTCGGTTTCCGGCGTGTCGAACATGCGGGTGCCACACCCCACGATCTTCCCGTTCAGAAAATCATCCGCGAATTCCAGCACCGCCCAGCCAATGCTTGCGATGCCGCAATCCAGTCCGAGTACTTTTGCCATGGTTGTCCCCAACTGCTTTTACAACTGTTGACCGTAGCAAATTTTTTGCCTAGCGTAAGGGGGCGAAGTCGGTCGGGAACCCACGGCAAAGTGGTTTTACCACTGAAGGATTACCCCTCGTTCGGGCAACCGGGCGAGGGGGATTCCATCCGGGAGTATTGAAGCGTTGACAAAGCTCTTGGCCAAGATGCGGAAAAATCCCCGTTCGGACTGGACCATTGGCGACGTGGAGACGCTGTGCCGGGCGTTTTATATCGGGTGTATTGCGTCACGGTCGGGTTCATCACATTACAATATTTTTCATGCTTCCCGCGCAGAAATTCTGACAGTCCTTTTCAAACGCCCCATCAAAACCGTATATATCCGTAAACTTGTTGCATTCGTTGATGCCGTGAGATTGCAGAATGAACCGCCTTGAATATGCAGTGATTGTGAAACCCTTGCCGCCCGGTGATGGCGGCGGGTTTGTTGCTGTTGTGCCGGATTTACCGGGCTGCATGAGTGATGGCGAAACGCCTGCTGAAGCATTGGCCAATGTTCAGGACGCGATTGCCGCATGGATCGAGACGGCGTCGGAGATGGGCCGCGAGATTCCGCAGCCATCAAAGGAGTTGGCGCTCGCCGTTTGATGCTTGACGTTTGGGTTGCGCAGCCATTAAGTTTGGATTGCGAAGTCGGTCGGGAACCCACGGCAAAGGTTTGAACCTTCGTGGTTCCTATCTGAAGGATTACCCCCGGAGCAATCCGGGGGGATTCCCCTGCCAAGGTGCCGTCTGTCGTGACTGCGGCTCCTCGTCAGGCCATCAGGAAATCTGCGAAGGTGAGCGTCAGGCCTTTGTCCAGCATGGCAAAAGTGGAGGTCCCGCCAGATGCGTTGCCGTTTGAGTCGTAAGTCAATGCGCCGGTTGCCTTGTTGTAGATGATGTGATCGCTTGAATCATGTGCGCCGCCGCCGACGTAGAACTCGTCGCGTGTGACGGTCGGGCCGAGAGCCTTGAAAACAGATTTGGACAACATGACCGTGTCATCCACGGCCTTGAAGGCGGCAATCCTGTCGACATTGCTGGCTATCAATGGTTCCTTGAAGTAGAATTTGTCCTTGCCGGTTCCACCACTCAGAATATCTTTGCCAGCGCCACCGTAGAGCAAATCATTTCCGGCATCGCCGTAAAGCTTGTCTACACCAGCTTCTCCGAATAGCGTGTCGTTGCCGGCACCGCCCTTGGACGTGTCGTTGCCAATGCCGGATGCGACGCGATCATTGCCAATTCCGCCTTCGAGCAGGTCATTGCCCTGGCCGCCGCGAACGTCGTCATTTCCCTTCATGCCATAGATGCGTTCGTTCAAATCCGAGCCGTAAAGGCGGTCGTTGTAATTCGTGCCAACAAGCTTTTCGATTCCGCGGATCGTATCGAAGCCGCCAGCGTTGGTGGACTGGCCGCTGGTGATCGACAGGTCCACGGTGACATAAAACGGCATTTCAATATATGTGAGCGTATCAATTTCCGTGTTGTGGGAAGAGGAGCCATCGCCGCTGATTGTGTCATCACCGTCATCACCATAAATGGTGTCGCTGCCCGCGTCCCCACTGAGGTAGTCGTTGCCGAGTCCACCCCGCATGGTGTCGTTGCCGAGGCCACCATTCAAACTGGTGTCGTTGTCTATTCCGCCATCGATATAGTCATTTCCGCCGCCGCCATATATCCAGTCGTTGCCGGCGTAACCGTAAAGCTTGTCTTTGCCATCGGATGATGTGCCTGTGCCGGAGGTTTCATTGTCACCATACAAATAGTCGCCTGAAGTGCCCCCGCCCCCATAAATCGTGTCGTTGCCGAGGCCGCCAACCAATTTGTTGCCGCCACTTGGATAGACATCGGTTTTAGCATTTGGATCTTCTGGTCCCGTATCACCGTAGATGGTGTCGTTGCCGTCTTCGCCGTAGAGGTAATCATAACCTACGTTCTGGGCATTGGTGTCGTAGCGGTCGCCAATAATGACGTCGTTTCCCGACTTGCCATAGATCGTGTCGCCGGCATTGTAGATAAAGTCATAAATAAAATTGTCAGGGCTGTTTAAAGTCGTCGTGCCGTTGTAGTCTGTCGTGATTTTGCCACGGACCACGTCGTCGCCAAAAGTGGTCAGGTCAGCCAGGATTGTCTGCGCCATCTAAATTCTCCAAATGTGCACATCTGCGTGAAGCATACACAGGCGCAAAAGGCTGTCACTCCCTATTTTGGGGGCATAGTTCTGGATAAAGGGCTTACGTTTTGCTGTCGCAAAACAGGCCCTTTTTCAGGATGACGGCTGTTGGGAGTTGTGTAAATCCCGCAGGCCTGACGCCGGTCATGACGGCATTTTGGGCTTATGCCAACCAAACCGGAATCGCCCTAGGCTTGATGCCGTTGGGTAATGCCGTGGCGCTGGAGGAATAGCTGTTGGGGCAGGTCCTGGTTTGCATTGGCTGGCTGGGGTTGCATGTGCATAGGCGGTTGTTCAGCCTTCACCAAGTTCGACAGCCAGGCAGCTTTTGCTTCTTTCTGCCGGGGCTCAGCCTCTTCGGCTTCGGGCGTGCCGCTGAGCAGATGCAGCACCAGTGCCACAACCGAACCTACCATAAGGCCCAGCAGAGTTATTACCACCAGCAACAATGATGGTTTCGGGCCGGATGGATAAGTTGAAGGTTCTGCCTGCGAAACGAGTCGCACCGTGTCTGATGGAAAACCTTGTTCCACCTTGGCCTGAATTGCGCGCTCACTTACCACACGCAAGTTTTCCCGGAGCAGTTCATTCCGGGCCTGGATTTCGTTGAGTTTCATTTCACGAAGGAAGGCACTGGAATTGGAACGGCCGTTTGCGTGATCGAGCTTTTCGGACTGCGAACGAAATTCAACAAGTTGCAGGTTAGCGTTTTCAGACTCAGCCCGGAGAGTGGCTACAATCTTGTCGAGCGCATTGATCTCCTCCTGGATGCGCTTCCGAAAATTTTCGTTTTCGGCCTGGACATATGTGGCGACGACTGCGTTGGCCACTGTAGCTGCTTCGATGCGATCCGGAGAGGCGAAAGTGACGTCAAACACGTATGTGTTGCCGACGCGGTCAATTCGCAAATTCGAACGCAAGCCCTTGAGGGCAAGTTCCAAGGCTGAATGTTTGGGTAAATTTGCGGATTGCGGACCCCGCTCAATCCATTTCAAGATTTGAAGCAGGTTTAGCCATGTTGAACTGCCTTCAATTTCCATCCGGTCGAGGCCCTGTTCGAGCGCGACCTTGGTCAACAAATCCCGTGAATCCAAAATCCTTGCCTGGCTATCAAGCATCATGACGTCACCGCCAAGTGCCGACTTGCCCATCCCGGTTTGTGCAACCCCGTTCTCCAACAACTGTCTTGGACGCGGGTCGATCAATATCCTGGCGGTCGCAGAAAAGTTTGGCTGAATTGTCCAATAGGCCAGCGCGGCCATCAATACAGGAACAGCCGCGATACACAGAATGAGGCGCCAACGAAAAGTCAGGGCGCGCATAACTGACTTAAGCGTCAGTTCGGCTTCTTCCCGGATTGCGTTGTGATAATAATACTGGTCCAAAATTCTTCAACCTATAAGTAAATGCGCAGGTCATAGCTGGAGTCGCATCTGGCACCGTAGAAACGGCGTCCAAATTGAACATCAGCTAGCGCGACGGTGAATCCCCGATATTGGCAGGAATACGCATCGTGACTTTTTTTGTATTACTTGGAAAGTGATCTAAGTTTTGCCATCTCAGACGATTTATACGTCGAACTTACTCACACACGCCGACCGACAGCGATTACTGATTCGCCGGAAATCAAAATATCATTCATCATTAAAAAAATAAAGCCCCGATTGCGGTGGCCCAATTTTTGATCCGGTGAGTTTTTATCCCGCCTTCAATCCAAGCGCTGCCGACATCAGAAGAAACAGCGGCACTGGTGCCACGGCGATTGCTGCCGTCAACAGGAACATGGGAAAGCGCATCAGGCCGCTCATGCCGGTAGCCATGGCGATGCCGCCGCCGCCGCCGAGAAGTGCGCTGCCAGGCATGTTGAACAGCAGTGCAAGGGCCAGATAGCGGTGGTGCAAGAGCCACGGGACGTATTTGTTTGGCGCTTGTTCCACCAGGTGGTTGATGCGCGCGGTGCTATCAAGGGGTGCGATTTCGTCGATCATTTTTCCGGCTCTTGCGAGCCCAAGCCAGTGAAATGTTGATGCGAGCCAGCGCGCGGAAAAGAGGTTGCCTGCGAGAAAACTTATCACAAGCGCTGCAACGGTGGCTGCATAAACCACCGGCACGATCTTGACGCCAAATGCGAGGATGAGCGCGAGGCCGAGTTCAATGCCCGGCACGAAAGGGATCGCCGTCAGCAAGATGTAGAGCAGGATTCCCGAGACGATCATCATGTTCACCATCGGCTCGGTATGCGGCCAGATGGTGATGTCGAAACCTTCTGAAAGGTTTTTCCCGAACAGGCCACCGCCCAACAGCAGCGCAATGTAAAGACCTGCCATGATCGCGAGTTTGATCAGTGTGTTGATTTTCATTTCAGGTAGACGGGTTGGTCGTCTGTTGGGCCCACGAGCTTGCCCTTGAACCATGCACCAACATTCACTGTCCAATACCAGCGGGCTTGGGCCCAATCCGAATGCGCGTTGAGTTGATCGCCTTCGATGTAGCCGGAAAAAATGTTGGTGCCTTGCAGCTTGCTCACCATTTCGGAGCGGAAGTAAACGCGGTTGCCTTCGGTGCGGATGTAGTAAGGTGCTGGTTCAAAACCGAACTTGATGCAGAGTTCCGTCGACATTTTGCCGTTTGCGAATTTGACAACATCGCGGCCCGCTTCGTCCTTGTCGTCCTGTCCGAAACTTACGGCATAGGTGCGGCCATCGAAGGCGGTCCTGAGGGCGGCTTCGATTTCAGGCGGTGAAATCTGGTTTGCCTGTTGCGCATTGGTCTGCGGCGCGAGCAGCGAGACAGCGGTCAGGATGAGTAGTGCAGTTGTTGTATATCTCATGGCGCACAATGTGATTGAAGCGTCCCCTCGGGGTGAGAGGTTAGAGTTTTGGTAGATACATTGCAATCAGTTGCGTTTCATGACCAATCAGTGACGCTCAATCCCGGCACGCGCTCGAACTCGCGGCGGTTGAGGGTTACCAATGCAGCACCGTGCTTGTGTGGCGATCAGGCAGTCAAATGGTCCGATGGGCATTCCCGATCTTTCAAGATGGGCGCGGAGGTCGCCTGCTTCGGCGGCGTCATGTGCATCGAAATGGATCACAGTGAAGCCCCCGCCGAGAAAGGCATCGAGTAATTTTATATCTCATCACCAATCTGCCAGCTAGTGCTAGCAGGGCCGCCTCAGCTCCATCGCTCCGTGCGCAGCCCTTCGACACGGGAAAATTCCCTAATGTTGTTGGTGGCAAGGATGAGGCCCTGGGCCCGGGCGGTGGCTGCCATCATCAAGTCGTAGGCGCCGATTATCTGGCCTTTGCGTTGCAATGCGGCGCGGATATTGCCGGCGTGGCGGGCGGCCTTGCTGTCGAAGGCCATCACTTCGAGGCGTGAGACAAAATCTTCAACGATGGCGATGCGACCGGGAAGTTCGTCGTATTTTTCCGCGCCGAAGTACAATTCAAAAAGAGTTACATCAGAAATGGCCAAGCGCCCATCAAGCGCTGAAATTTTCTGTTGCAGATTCCTGTTGCGTTTTTTCAGTGCAAAGATGCAGACATCTGTGTCGAGCAGATGGCTGATCACTTGCCGCCCGATTTTCTTGCTTGCGGCAGCGGCTGATTGCGATCGTCGAGAAAGTCGGCGTCAATCGCAGGGCCAGCAAAGAAATCATCCCAGGTACCACCTTCCGGAACAATGATGCGGCGATTGCCTTGCGCCAGAATGCTTACTCCCCGCTGTCCACCTTGATGCCCTTGAGTTTGGCGAAGACCGAGTCTGCGTCGTAGGTTTCTTCGACTTTCTTTGGGGCTGGCTTGGCGAGTTCGGCGTGTTTTTCTGCCGCACGGGTTTCGGCGGCAGCTTGTGCTGCTTCGTGGGCTCTGGTGCCTTCGATTTCGGCGGCGGTGATGAGGGTGCGCACTTCTTCTGCGTCGCCCACGCGTTTGCCACCGCGGCCACGGTTGGCGGCTTTTTGCACAGCGAGGTCGAGCTCCATCTGGCTGCAAATGCCGAGCGAGACGGGATCGACGGGTTTCAAGTTCTGCGCATTCCAGTGGCTGCGGTCGCGCACGGCGTTGATGGTGTGCTTGGTGGTGCCGACGAGTTTCATCACGGTGGCATCGGGCAATTCAGGGTGATAACGCAGCAGCCAGGCGATGGCGTCCGGGCGGTCGCCCCGGCGTGAGACCGGTGTGTAGCGCGGGCCAGCGGTTGATTTTTTCACCTGCATGTTGACCTTGGATTCAACCAGGGTGAGGCGGTGATCGCCGTTGGCCTCGGCTTTGGCGATGTCATCGCGGGTGACCTGGCCATTTGAAACCGGATCCATTCCCTTGATGCCTTGTGCCACGTCGCCGTCGGCGATGCCCTTGATCTCAAGTTCATGCAAATGGCAAAAATCCGCGATCTGCTTGAACGTCAGCGTGGTGTTTTCGACCAGCCATACAGCGGTCGATTTGGGCATGAGGGGTGCGTTGGACATAATTTTTCGCTCCTTCGAGGCCTTCGTGAGGGCCCCAATCCTGGTGACAGAAATTGTCGGGAATAGGTGCGATATAGGCGGGGCGGGGGTGATTTGCAACAGTTTTGGCAGGAAGGTCAAAGTGTGCTATTCATAGTTTTGCAGGGGGTCAGAAGGAGATGACCTATGGCAATTTGCGATATGCATGGCAACGCGCTGGCTGGCGCCTCATCGGCAGCAGCAGATACGTTCAACAAGGCAATTGAAGCCTTCAACATTTATCGCGGCGATCCGGTGGGGTTGCTTGACAAGGCTGTTGCTGAAGCGCCGGAATTTGCAATGGCCCATATCATGAAGGCGCATCTGTTTGCCTTGGCGACGGAGCCTGCGGCATCGGCCATTGCGGCGCAGATTGTTGCACAACTGAAAACCCTGCGATTGGCAGAGCGCGAGACGTCGCATGTTGCGGCGCTGGATTTGTTGCTTGCGGGAGAATGGACGGCTGCGGCAGCTGCACTCGATAAGCATTCGATACGGTATCCGCATGACATGGTGGCGCTGCAATGCGGACATCTCATCGATTTCTACCGGGCCAGTGCCCGCGGATTGCGTGACAGGATTGCGCGGGTGTTGCCGCAATGGAGAGCCGACATGCCGGGGCGTTCAATCGTGCTCGGGATGCATGCTTTCGGGCTTGAAGAGTTGGGCGATTACAGTCAAGCGGAAGCGGCTGGCCGGGAGGCGATTGACGCCAACCCGCTTGATTGCTGGGCGCATCATGCTGTGGCGCATGTCATGGAAATGCAGGGAAGGCCTGAAGACGGCATTGGCTGGATGATTGCGCGCGAGCCTTATTGGACGGGCGATGACAATTTTTTCAAGGTGCATAACTGGTGGCACCGTTCGCTGTGTCATCTCGATCTCGGCCAGGTGTCTGAGGTGCTGGCGCTTTATGACGGGCCAATCCGCAAGGAGCGCAGCAATGTGGTGCTTGATATGGTTGATGCTTCGGCAATTCTCTGGCGGCTGCATCTTACAGGCCATGATGTTGGCAATCGCTGGGTTGAACTGGCTGAAGGATGGGACCAGCATGCAGATGGCAAGACGTATGCCTTCAACGACTTGCATGGCGTGATGGCTTATCTTGGCGCGGGGCGGATGAGTGATGTTGAACGCATTCTCACAGCGCATCGCAATTCATCGCAGTCTGAATCTGGACACTGGTCGCGGAATACCGGTTTGCCTTTGGCCGAAGGATTTGCCGCGTTTTGGCGCGGCGACCATGAGACTGCTGTCAACAAGCTGGGGCGCGCGCGGATGATTTCGAACGGTTTTGGCGGCAGCCATGCGCAGCGTGACATCATTGACTGGACGCTGACAGAAGCCGCTTTGCGCGGTGGTATAGCAGATGTTGCTGAAGCTATGGCCAATGAAAGGCTGGCGCTGAAACCGCATAGTCCGGTGAACCGTTCTTTCCTGGCGCGGGCCAAGGATGCAGGGGTTCTGAAGCGTGTTGCCGCTTAAGGCATCAAGATGATCTTGCCGGTGTGTTCGCTCAATTCCATAAGTTTGTGTGCTGCTGCGGCTTCGGCCAGCGGGAATGTTCTGTAGATCAGCGGGCGGCATTTGCCAGAACTGAGCAGGGGCCAGACATGCTGTTCGAGGTCGCGGGCGATGGCGGCTTTTTCTGAAATCGTCCGTGGACGGAGCGTTGAACCGGTGAGCGTCAAGCGTTTCAACATGAGGTGCATGAGATCGAGTTCGACCTTCGAGCCTTGCTGGAACGCGATCTGCACGATGCGGGCGTCGCGGTTGGCGACTTGTATGTTGCGCTGGATGTAGGTTCCGCCGACCATGTCGAGGATCACGTCCGGCCTTAATTCGCGGGATTGCAGTTCCGTGACGAAATCCTTTTCGCGATAATTGATGGCGAGATCGGCGCCGAGTTTGCGGCAGGTTTCGCATTTCTCTTCTGTGCCTGCAGTGGTGATGACTTTCGCACCGAAGGCCTTGGCGAGCATTATGGCTGTGGTGCCAATGCCGCTTGATCCGCCATGAACGAGAAGGGTTTCGCCAGATTGCAGGCGGCCGCGTTCGAAGACGTTGGTCCAGACGGTAAAGTATGTTTCAGGGAGGCCCGCCGCTTCTGTCACTGTCATGCCGTCAGGAATTGGCAATGTGTTAATTTCAGCAGCGGCGCAAAATTCCGCGTAACCGCCGCCGGGCACGAGGGCGCAGACTTCGTCGCCCAGTTGGAAACGTGTGGTGCCTTCGCCGAGGCCCATGATTTCACCGGCGACTTCGAGGCCGGGAATAAGTGATGCACCTTGTGGTGGAGCGTAGTTGCCCTGGCGTTGCAAAATGTCGGGTCGATTGACGCCGGCGGCTTTCACCTTGATCAGCACCTGTCCCGTTTCGGCACGCGGCTTTTCAAACACGCCGCATTGCAACACATCAGGGCCGCCGGGCTGTATGATTTTGATCGCCTGCATTTCTTAATTCTCCAAGACACTTGAGATCGGAAATTGTTTGCGCCACCTTAGGCAAAGCAATGCGGAGATGCACTCATGGATATGGACGACCTTCCAAAACCGAAGCCTGTCATGGTTATTGGCGAAAATCTTGACGCTGTGAGTGTTGCAGAACTCACACAGCGCGTTAAGGATTTGGAAACCGAAATTGTCAGGGTTAAGGCCGAATTGGCCAAGAAAGAGGCCAGCAAGGTTGCAGCGGACTCGTTCTTTAAAACATGAGGTTTCAAGGCAGGCGACAAATTTATGCAACTTGCCTGCAAATTTAACGGCTTGGTAAGGCTTCCGGTTTACTTTTGACGTCGACCCGGTGATTTCCGGGTCTCTCCGAGTGGAGCTTTCCACTCTGTTTGACGCCTCCCTGTTAACACTTTAAGCCGCGTTTCGACGCGGCTTTTTTTCTGTTTTTATTCTGCATTTATTCTTGGCCTCAATCTTGCTGATAAGTCCAGTGCCTGCTCATGGTGGCCATTGACCAATTCTGGGTCTGGCACCATCATGAATTAGGGCGTAGAGAGTTTTAGTGAAGTGAGTCAGGGGTTGTTTACCATGGGCGTTAAGAACATTGTTCCGCAGATGACGGTTGAGTTCATCAGCAGGTTCACCAACTCCGAGCAATTTTCAAAAGTTTTCCAGGAAGGCATGGGGCTGGTCGAAGAGACCGCCAATTACCTTGACGGCCCGGGCCGGATGGATTCACGTTTGCTGGACCGTCAGGGTGCGATTGCCTATGCCACCGAAAGCATGCGTTTGACGACGCGGCTGATGCAGCTCGCATCGTGGCTGTTGCTGCAGCGCGCCATCGTAGCCGGCGAAATGTCGTCCAGCGAAGCGACCAAAGAGAAAAATCGCATCAGTTTGACTGAAATTGGCTCAGGCAACGACATTGAAGGCCGCGAGCAATTGCCGGAAGGCCTGATGGGGCTGGTTGAACGTTCATTGCGCCTGCTGGAGCGCATTCGCACGATTGACGTGATGATGCAGAAGCAGCGCATGAATGCAGAACAGGTGCAGGCCGTTGACAGCCCGGTGTCGCTGCAAATGGACCAGTTGCAGCGGGCATTCGGGGCGCGGTAAACGCTAATTTCCGGTTAAAGTAGTACCGGTAGGCTGGAAGTGGCGGAATCCAGTTCGAACATCAGTTCAGTTCTCATTGCAAGCTCGAACTTTCAAATAATGTAGTCATTCTCGCGCTTGTCGCGGGGAACCATCGGTCCCCGCAACAAGTGCGGGGATGACAATTTTGGGAGATTTCGTGTTAACCGGACAGCAGTGCACTTGTCGCAACTCCATCGCCGTCATCCTCCGCGAAGGCGGAGGAACCACTGCAGGTTTGATTTTACATACGGTGGGCGGTCCGCCTGCGCGGACCATGACGGTTTCTTTGTTTGATTGTCCATCTGCAATTGACTCCCGGTGATCCAGACACTTCGGCAGCAATTGGGCGGCGCAAGATGATCGCCATTTTTTCCGCATCAAGGCCTTGCTCTATGCAGGGACAGAGGTTGATCCTGCGGCCTATGGCCGTGATGTCGCTGTCCGTGCGCCGACAGAGACCGACACCGTCACCACTTTGGCGGCGGCGTTGTCTGATCGGCCGAATGCCAAACCTGGTTCAGGACCTGGTTCAGGACCTAATTCAGGACCAAGTTCAGGCGGCTTCTGCTGTTGTTCGTTCGAGGATGGCGATCTCGTCCTTCAGTTTCAGCTTCATGCGCTTGATAGCGGCGATTTCTTCATCGGTGGAAGCTGGATGAGCAATTGCTTCGGCCAGCTCTTTTTCCAAAGAACGATGTTTTGCATGAAGGTGGGAGAGGTCTAAATCCTGGCTCATTCGTAAGCCTCCATCTTAGGGGATTAACCTTTGGTGGTTCGGTGCCGAACCAGTCATGACACTGACACAAAAATCAGCACTTGTCGAATGTTGCTTGCCGCTTTAGTGCAATTATCGGGTCACATTTTGGAAAATCTCAGGCGACATGGTAAATGTGCTGAATTCATTGCAGGAAGTGCAGCTGCGCGCGAAGTTGCATGGGCTTGAGCAGGAGCATCGCGAGCTCGATGCGCGAATCGCGGAGATTGAAGTGGGCGGCAGTGCCGACCAACTGCAGTTGCGGCGACTCAAAAAGATGAAACTTGCACTCAAGGATCAAATCACCATGGTCGGAGCGCAGATCATACCGGACATCATTGCGTGACCAAGACCGTCGCCATCATCATGGGATCGCAATCGGATTGGGCGACGATGAAGTTTGCCGCCGATACGCTTGCTGAATTGCAGGTCGAGGCTGATGCGAAGATTATCTCGGCGCATCGCACGCCAGAGCGGCTTTATGAATTTGCCAAGGGTGCGAAGGACGCTGGTTTCAAGGTGATCATTGCCGGGGCAGGGGGAGCGGCGCATTTGCCAGGCATGGCTGCCGCAATGACCGTATTGCCGGTGTTTGGCGTTCCGATTGAATCGAAGGCGTTGTCGGGGCAGGATTCGCTTTTGTCGATCGTGCAAATGCCGGCGGGAGTACCGGTTGGCACGCTGGCGATTGGCAAGGCGGGTGCGATCAATGCGGCTTTGCTGGCGGCGAGCGTTTTGGCCTTGAGCGATGCGGCGCTGGCCAAGCGAGTTGAGGCGTGGCGGAAAAAACAGACTGATGCGGTGACACTCACTCCGAAGGACGAAACATAGATGTCATCACTGCAAAGGCTTGCGCCCGGGGCCACCATTGGCATTCTGGGGGGCGGGCAATTGGGACGCTTGCTGGCGATGGCTGCTGCGGAACTCGGTTTCAAATGCCATATTTTCGCGCCGGAGAAGGACAGCCCGGCATTTGACGTTGCTGCGTTTCATACTCTTGCCGATTATGGCGATGAAGCGGCGCTGACGGCGTTTGCGCAATCGGTTCATGTCGTCACTTATGAATTCGAGAATGTGCCGGTTGAGACGGTTCAGTTCATTGATGATCTGGTGCCGGTCAGGCCCAATGCGCATGCCTTGGCGACAGCACAAGACAGGATCAAGGAAAAGACGCTGGCGCGGAAAATTGGCGCGTTGACGGCGGAATTTGAGGTGGTCAATTCGCTCGTTGAATTAGAAGCGGCGGCGGCGAAGATCGGAGTACCGTCGGTCTTGAAGACGACGCGGTTTGGATATGACGGAAAGGGCCAGGCGAAAATCCTTGCGGTTGCCGATGCTGAAGCTGCATGGGCCGCGATTGGCGGGAAGCCTGCGGTGCTTGAGCGGTTTGTTGATTTCGACAAGGAAATTTCAGTCATTGCGGCGCGAGGGCTTGATGGTGCGTTTGCGGCCTATGACGTTGTTGAGAACGTGCATCGCAATCATATTCTGCATACTTCAACAGTGCCAGCGGCGGTTGACCTCGACTTGCAGCATGAGGCTGTGTTTGTGGCGCGGCGCATACTCGATACGCTCGAATATGTGGGTGTGATGGGGGTTGAGTTTTTTGTGGGCGGGGATGTGCTTTTGGTCAACGAGATAGCGTCGCGCGTGCACAACTCCGGGCACTGGACGATGGATGCCTGTGTAGTGTCGCAGTTTGAACAGCATATCAGGGCAATTGCGGGCTGGCCCCTGGGCGCGGGGCTGCGGCATTCGGACGTGGTGATGACCAACCTGATTGGCCATGATGTTGACGACTGGCTGGCGCTGGCAAAGGCAGGAGCGACTGGTGTCCATATTTACGGCAAGGCCGAGACACGGGCGGGGCGGAAGATGGGGCATGTGAACCGGCTGTTAAAGCCCGTTTAACCCTGCTTTTTTCCTCTCGACTCCGGTTTTTTGTTGGTGTATTGGCTCGCGCCAACAGGCCCAAAAAGGGGCCTACTTTCGTTAAACGCCAATGTCGAGGTATCCGCTTGCAAGTCGTCGTACGTGACAACAATGTTGATCAGGCCCTGAAGGTTCTGAAGAAAAAGATGCAACGTGAAGGCATCTTCCGCGAAATGAAGCTTCGCGATCATTTCGAAAAACCATCCGTCAAGAAGGCCCGTGAACAGGCAGAGGCCGCACGTCGCGCGCGCAAGCTGGCCCGCAAGAAATTGCAGCGTGAAGGCTTGCTTCCAGCTCCCAAAAAGATCGAACGCCCGCGCCGTCCTGGCATGAGCGGGGGCATGAATGGCGCAGGCTCTGGTTTCAGCAGTGGCGTCGGCATGGGCCGGAGCTGATCTTAACCTGCAGTCCCCAGAAAGAGGAAGGCCGGTTTTTCCGGCCTTTTTGTCGAGTACAAGACGATCCGCCCGGAATACTTTGTCGAGTCCGGCACTGAAGACGGCAGGCACTTCCACGTTTATGTGGCGTCCACGCCCACTGCTGAAAGGTAAAAGACACGACAGACGTAATTGGCTCAGGTGTGGAGTATCAGTCGTTTTCTCATTTGCAGCTCGAATCTCAAAAAATGTTGTCATCCCCGCACCTGTTTCGGGGACCCAACGGTTCGCGTGACGGGATGTTTAGGTGAGCGAAGCGTGTTTCGCTCAAAAACCCTGCAAAGGCTGCGTCAAATGCGGTGGATGCGCGTGCACGGCACGCGACGTGACTTTCACGCAAGGTGATGGATGGGTCCTCGCGACAGCTGCGAGGATGACAGAATTGGGGATTTCGAGTTAGCCGGACAGCAGCAGCTTCAGGCGGGCCATGACGAATATTGGGTGAGGGCGATTCCAACAAACATGGATTTGCTGATACTCAACTGCCTCCCAGCATTTGCGTGCGCAATCGCAGGGCGTTGGTGATGACGCTGACTGACGAGAGCGACATTGCGAGCGCTGCAATCATGGGTGACAGCAGGATGCCGAAAACGGGATAGAGTATGCCTGCGGCAATGGGAACGCCGACGGCGTTGTAGATGAAAGCAAAGAACAGGTTTTGACGGATGTTGCGCATGGCAGCGCGGGACAGGTTGCGGGCCTTGACGATTCCGGAGAGGTCGCCTGTCAGCAAAGTAATGCCGGCACTTTCCATCGCGATGTCTGTTCCGGTGCCCATGGCGATGCCGACATCGGCTGCGGCCAAAGCAGGAGCATCGTTGACGCCGTCACCTGCCATGGCGACGATTTTTCCTTTGGCTTTCAGGCGCAGAACAATTTCGGCTTTCTGATCGGGGAGAATTTCAGCCTCGATTTTGGTGATGCCAAGTTTGCCGGCGATCGCCTGCGCCGTGATGCGGTTGTCGCCGGTCAACATGACGATTTCGATGCCGCTTTGCCTAAGCTGATCGAGTGCGGTTGGAGTCGATGCCTTGATGGGATCAGCTATGGCGATGACGCCTGCGGCCTTGCCATTGATGGCGACGAATATGGCAGTGGCGCCATGCTGGCGCAGTGATTTTGCTTGCAAGTCCAGCGCTTCGGTCGAGATTGAAAGTTCGTTGAGGAATTTTGAATTGCCAATCGCCAGGCGCTTGCGCTCGACCATGCCAATTGCGCCTTTGCCTGTTGGCGAGTCAAAGCCCATGACTTTGGCCAGCGGCAGGTTGCGGGTTTTGGCTGCGGCCACAATGGCTGATGCGAGAGGATGTTCGCTGGCTTGCTCAACACTTGCAGCCAGACGCAAGACTTCGTGGTCCTCAAAACCATCGGCTGCGACGATGGCTGTCACCGCGGGCTTGCCTTCAGTGAGCGTACCCGTTTTATCGATGACCAGTGTGTCGACTTTTTCCATGCGCTCCAGCGCTTCGGCGTTCCTGACCAACACGCCTTCCTGTGCGCCACGGCCTATGCCCACCATGATTGACATGGGCGTTGCCAGGCCAAGGGCGCAGGGGCAGGCGATGATCAACACGGCGACGGCGGCGATCAAGGCATACGTGAAGCGCGGTTCTGGCCCCCAGATCGACCAGGCAGCGAATGCGAGAATGGCAGCGAGAATAACAAGCGGCACGAACCAGCCTGAAACTTGATCAGCAAGGCGCTGAATGGGGGCACGGCTGCGCTGGGCTTGCGCCACCATCTGCACGATGCGCGACAACATCGTATCGCGGCCGACTTTTTCGGCGCGCATGATGAAGCTGCCGGACTGGTTCATTGTTCCACCGATCACTTTTGACCCGCGTTCCTTGCTGACCGGCAGCGATTCACCTGTCACCATCGACTCGTCGATCGAGACATGACCTTCGGTAACTTCGCCATCTACCGGGACTTTTTCGCCGGGGCGAACGCGCAGCAACATGTCGGGTTGAATCTGGTCAAGGTCAACATCATCTTCCGTGCCATTGCTGCGGATGACGCGCCCGGTGCGGGGAGCAAGATCGAGAAGCCCGCGAATGGCGCCAGAGGTTCTTTCGCGGGCCCGGAGTTCGAGGACTTGTCCCAGGAGCACCAAGACCGTGATGACGGCGGCGGCCTCGAAGTAAACGGCGACCGAGCCATCATGGCCGCGAAATGCTGGCGGGAAGAGGCCGGGGTAACTTGTAGCGACGATGCTGTAGGCCCATGCGATTCCAGTGCCGATGGCAATCAATGTGAACATGTTGAGATTGCGCGTCAGAAGCGATTGCCAACCGCGTACGAAAAATGGCCAGCCCGCCCACAGAACAACAGGCGTTGCGAGGGCCAGCTGCACCCAGTTTGATATTGCGCTGTCGATGATGTGGAGGCCGAAGACATGACTTGCCATGGCAAGAATGAAAACTGGAATGGTGAGGACAAGACCGATCCAGAATCTCCAGGTCATGTCGGCGAGTTCAGGGTTGGGCGTGTCGTCAAGCGACACCAGTTCCGGTTCCAACGCCATGCCACAGATCGGGCAGGAGCCAGGGCCGACCTGGCGGATTTCCGGGTGCATCGGGCAAGTGTATGTCGCGCCGGTTGCCACCAGCCCTTCTTCGCGTTGCTGCGGGCTCAAGAACTTTTCAGGGTTGGCGATGAATTTGGTGCGGCAACCGGGACCGCAGAAATAATAGGTGTGACCCTTGTGATCGGCTTTCAGGGTCGATGTGTGTGGGTCGACATCCATGCCGCAAACGAGGTCGATCACCATGACCGGATTTGGCGCCTGTTTTGCCGGATGATCGTGATGCTGCATTTCCTACATATAGGCTTGTTTGCAGATAATTACAGTTTGGCCGCTTCCGCAAGCGCTGCCTGCACCTGCGGCAAAAGATCGGCGTTGGTGGCTATGTAGCCGCCCGAGTTGAGCGCGTCGGTTTCGCCATTCAGGCCGCGAACGAAGCCGCCCGATTCTTTCATGAACAATAGGCCTGCGGCCATGTCCCATGGATTCAAGTCGTGCGTCCAGGTCGCATCGAAGCGGCCAATTGCGACGTAGGCAAGATCGAGTGCGGCTGAGCCCAAGGCGCGGACGCCGCCGGACCTTGCTTGCAGAACCGCAATTTCGTTGCGTTGCCTAACGTGCGTTTGCGGCTGGCCGCGATGCGGGATGTTGGTGACGACGAGTGCATCATGCAGGTTCTTGCGCGCACCGACGCGCATGCGGCGGTTGTTCATGAAAGCGCCTGTGCCTTTTTCGGCGTGGAAGAGTTCGTCCTTGATGGGATCGTAGGTGACGCCTGCAACAATCTCGCCCTTGCGCTCCAGTGCGACGGTCACGGCGAAATAGGGAAACGCGTGCATGAAATTGTGCGTGCCATCGATGGGATCGATGATGAAGCGGTGCTCCGGGTCCTTGCCTTTGGTTTCGCCTTCTTCTTCGCCGAGGAAACCGTAGTCCGGCCGCGCCTTGGCGAGCTCGGAGCGCAACGCTTTCTCGCAGCGTTGATCGGCGGCGGTGACGAAATCACCGGGGCCTTTCATTGAGACCTGGAGGTTTGCAAGTTCGCCGAAGTCGCGCTGCACGCCGCGCGCCGCCTTGCGGACAGCTGCGATCATGACGGTCATTATGGGAGTGTGGGCCAAGAGTTTTCTTTCATTCAATTATGGGCAATTATGGGCGAAATCGTGGCGCCCGAATAGCAAGTCTCGCTGCCAGAGGGAAGGGCAAGGGGCGCGCTTTTCTAATTCAATGACAGAATATTGAAGTAGCCCATTTGACGATTTGTCCGATATGAAAAGCTGAGTGGCGCTGGTGGCTTGCCGAAACAGGTCGATGGTGAGTGATGAATCGAAGGAGGCTGCCATGCCGGATCAAGCCCAGGTCATGTTGTTGAGCGAGCGGCTTCGCTTTGAGACCTGGATGCCTCAGGACATAGACTTGCTCTTTGACCTCCATGCTGATCCGCTGGTGCAGAAAAACTATGCTCCGGGACCGCATAAATGGACCAAGTAAGGGATCGACCGCCGCTTGACCGGATACATGAATGAACAGGCAAGCGCTGGTTTTACAAAATGGAAGTTGAGCCTGTCTGACGGCACTTTCATTGGGCGCGCTGGATGGTCGCCGTGGGAAGAAGACTCACTTGAGATCGGTTATGCCGTCAAACCACAATTCTGGAACAAGGGTTATGCCAGTGAGGCGGCGGTTGCGTTGATGGCCTGGGCTAAAGTCCACAGGCCGCGTGAGTCACTTGTGGGGTTCGCGCTGCCGGGCAATGTCGCTTCGCGGCGAATACTTGAGAAGATCGGGATGGAATTTCTTGACTACCGCGAGATTGCGGGAGCCGCGTTTGTTTATTACCAATACAAAATCTAACGCGTCACTGGCGCAAACTTGGCTGCCTTGTCTTTTGCCGCCTTTTGCTGTTCAGCATTTAGTTTTTCGAATGCCGCATCAAGTTCGGGATCGCCGCGGCCGCCTTGTTTGGCGAGGAGGTTCCAGCGGGCGGCATTGACTTCGTCCTTGGGAAGGCCGCGGCCTGTGGCGTAGATGCGGGCGAGGCGGTTCTGGGCGACGGAGTTGCCGCGATTGGCGGCGACGATGAGCCATTTCGCGCCGATGGCTTCATCCTTCTGCACGCCGTCGCCGCGATAGACCATCACGCCATATTCGAGTGCCGCTTCCGGCAGACCTTGCAGTGCGGCCTTGG
Organism: uncultured Alphaproteobacteria bacterium; assembly: GCA_963819615.1. Taxonomy (GTDB): domain Bacteria; phylum Pseudomonadota; class Alphaproteobacteria; order Rhizobiales; family Aestuariivirgaceae; genus Aestuariivirga. The sequence continues at coordinate 628,786 of CAWFWW010000004.1, read as the reverse complement.
AGAAATAGCGGGCGGCGGCTGTCAGGTCTTTCTCAACGCCTTTGCCATCGAGATAAAGCAGAGCGAGATTGTATTGCGCGTCGGCGTAATTCTGTTCCGATGCGATGGTGAACCAGCTGGCGGCCTGTTTCCAATCGGGGGGTGTTCCATAAATGCCGGTAAAGAGAATGCCGAGATTGTATTGCGCCTGGGCGTTGCCGCCATTGGCGGATTTTTCGAGCCAGGTTGCGGCTTCGTCCGGGTCTTGCTCGCCCAAGGAACCATCGAGATACATCATGGCGAGCGATAGTTGCGCGCCGGGATGATTAAGGTCGGCGGCTTTGGTGAACCAGTCTTTGGCCGTGATTGCGTTGGCTTCGACGCCGAAGCCCTTGAGATAGATAGCGCCCATCATGGCCATGGCGCGGGGATCGCCTGATGTTGCATGGGTTTCCGCGATGCTGCGGGCTTCGATGTATTCCTTGTCTTCGAAGAGCGAGACGGCCTCTTCAAAAGATGCTGCGGCCAAAGCTGATGCGCTTGCGAGAAGCAATGCTGCGATGGCGGTTTTCAATCTCATGTTTTGAGTTTCTGCGTCATTTCCGCGATGATGGACCTGGCTGTGGCGGCGTCTTTCCAAATGTCATCGGATGGGCGGACAAAATCCGGATTCTGGGGCAGGAGTGTGGCGAGGTCATCGGCCATCACGGGATCAAAGGCGACTGTCGGGACCTCGAATATGTCATGCCACCAAGCGAGCAGGGGTTCATTGTCGGCGAGTGATTCCGCGGTCTGCGATTTATGCGCAAAGGCGATGTAGTCCGCGCCCGCTTCTGCCGCTTCCATGGCGATATGGCGCGAGGTTGCGGCGAAGACGCCGATGACCTCATTTTTGAATGTGGCGCGCAAGTTTTTCACAGGGGTTGCGCGCGAGATGTGGATGCCATCGGCCTTGAGGTGATGGACCTGGCGCGGTTCACAATCCTTGATGATGACGGCGAGCCCCAAGGACTGCAGACCGGCCACACCTTCCGCTGTTATGGTTTGCGGAACAAGGATCGAGGCGCAGTCGCCGGCCTTGCAGGCGGCTTCGGCACAAGCTTTGAGGGTTTCGCCGGGGAGGCCATCGGGCACGACGAGGAAGAGACGGGGATGTGACATCGAGCCGGACTTAGCCGGGGAAAGGGCGCGAGCCAAATGGAATCGCATTCTGTTGCCGCCATCAGTTGAACTTGATTTTTGAGCCGGCATGCTGGCGCATGCCAGCAACCAGGCTTTCCGACTCTGCGCTGGCTGACCGTCCGGGCCCTGGCCTCCGCCAGGGCGACGGCCCAGCAGATGCTCAGTTCACGGACTAATAAAGTCTGTATACTGATGAATGGAAACTGTCGTGGCCTGTCATGGCCTGTCCGCCAAGAGCCGGTAACTTGCTTCGATGTGGTCCTTGACGGCGGTCCAGTTGGTGCCGCGATCCAGTTTGATTCCCGCGATGTTACGGAACCAGACGGGCTTGAAATAGGGCTCTTGCCGGAAGATCTCTTGATCGTATCCGGCGAGATCAGAGCGGAAGGTCAGAATACACTGAGGGCCAAACGTGTTTGCAGCTTTCGCATAATTCGGCGGATGGCCATCATTGACCAAGATCAGATGGGCGAAGTTCTTTTTACTGATGCACCAGCGCGTTCCCACCCAAGCGGTTTCCTCATAGGCGCGCGGCATTGCCATCGCGATCTTGCGGATTTTGGCCATAATTTGCGGGGGAATTGGATGAGATAACGCCATGGTGACTCACTGATACCACACATTCGAACGATGCGTGCATGTGGTCTGGGGTGACGGCTTTCAATTGCAGGAAATGCGCCCGCAGTTGCATAAATCCGATGTGTAATTATATATGTTTTATATAACATCATCTGAAGGAGACAACAATGTATCTTGTTACTGGAGCTTCCGGGCAATTGGGCCGGGCTGTTATCAATCACTTGCTCACGACTTACAAAGTGCCTGCGGGCAAGATCATTGCGCTTACCCGCGATCCGGCGAAGCTGGCGGAATTGAAGGGCAAGGGAATTGTTGTTCGCTCTGCGGATTTTACAAAAAGTGATGGGCTGGAGAAGGCGTTTGAAGGTGCGGCGCGGGCGCTGATCATCAGCACCAGTTCACTGGAACCGGGTGCCCGCCAGAATGAACATGGTGCTGCAGTTCATGCTGCTGAAAAAGCTGGTGTGGGCCATGTGATCTATACGTCGATGCCGAAGCCTGAGACTTCTTCCATTCTGTTTGCGGCGGACCATCTCAACACCGAGAAGGCATTGGCGGCTTCATCGATCAAGAATTGGACTGTCTTGCGCAACAACTGGTATTTTGAGAACCTGTTCATGTCGATGCCGAATGCGATAAAATCGGGCAGCCTGTACACGGCAGCAGGGCAAGGGAAAATTCCGCACATTGCGCGGGATGACCTGGCGCGGGCAGCGGCTGCGGTTCTGGCTTCGGATAGCAAGGGCAAGAAAACCTATTCGCTGACAGGTGCGAAAGAATTCACCACCGACGAAACCGTGAATCTGGTTACGGCTGCGACGGGCAAGGCAATCAATGTTGTGCATGTGCCGGTTGAGGGATTGGTGCAGGGCATGATAGGCGCTGGATTGCCGGAAGGCATGGCGCGGTTGTTTGCTTCGTTTGATGACAACACGGCGAAAGGTGGCTTGTCTGGTGTGACGGGTGACTACAAGGCGCTGACGGGCGTTGATCCTCAACCGTTTGAGCCGTGGGTGAAAGCGAACGCGGCAGCGTTCAGCTGATTTCAACAAGCTTGTTGCGGCTCGTTGCGCCCTTGGTGACGGCGAGCCGCGACACTGGAATTTTCAATTGTTTTGACAGGAGACGCAGCATCGCCTCGTTGGCCTTGCCGTTTTCGGGAACGGCGGTGACGTAGACGGCGAGTTGTTCTGTGCCATCGGGGAGTTTGCGGGTGTCGCCGATGCGATCGGATGAGGCTTTGGGCGTGAGCTTGATGGCGAGGGTGCGCTGCGTCACTCGACGATGATCACTTGGCCGGTGAGTGCGCCTTCGACGCTCTTGGCGTAGGCTATGCCAACGCGCAGTGATGACACCGGTTCGTGGCCGGGGAAGAAGCCATCGTATTTGGCGGCGGATTCTTCAAGGAGGCCGGGGCTGACTGCGTTGATGCGCAGCCCGCGCGGCATTTCGATTGCGGCGGATTTCACGAAGGCATCGAGTGCGCCGTTGACGGCTGCGGCATTGGCGCCTTTGCGGATGACATCGCGATTGGTGACGCCACTGGTCAAGGTGATTGAGCCATTGTCGTTGAGGTGTTGCTGGCCGATCAAGGCCACCATGATCTGGCCCATGAGTTTGTCGTTCAGGCCCTTGCGGAATTGCTCCGCTGTCATGTCGGAGACAGGGCCGAAATGGGTGTGGCCCGTGGTGGTGACGATGGCATCGAGCTTGCCAGCACTCGCAAACATGGCGCGGATCGACGCTTCGTCCATCACATTAACGTTGATGTCACCAGAGCTGCGGCCCGCGATGATGAGATCGTGTTTGTTGAGGCCTGAGGCAGCGGCCTTGCCGACTGTGCCTGAGCCGCCGATGAGAAGGATGCGCATGGGGTGTTCCTGTGTTTATTTACTCATCCCACACTCTTTCATCCCTGCCAAACAATTCGACTCTAGCAATAATTGACAATAGATGCTATGAGCAACCCAGGAGAAATTGCGTGATGAATGTATCTTTGGGAAAGACGTGGGAGAAATATGTGTCCGAGCAGGTTGCATCTGGGCACTTCAACAATGCCAGCGAAGTTGTGCGGGATGCGTTGCGGTTGCAAAGCGAATATCAGTTAAAACTCACGGCGTTGAAACGTGACGTACTTGCGGGTGTAGCGCAGATCAAGGCAAGGAAAGTGTCAAGGGTTTCAGCCGCTGACATCATCGAGGAAAGTAAGGCGCGTCGCAGTGCAAAATGAAGGCGTACCTTCTTTCCGAACTTGCAAAACAAGACATCTCGTCACTTTATGAATACACAAGGGACACTTGGGGCGAAGCTCAAGCCGCCAAGTATCTGGGTGAACTATATGCGTCTTTCGATCTGCTCGCGCTGAACCAGACAATCGGGCGCGTGCGGCCAGAGATTGATGATGCGCTTCGCAGTTTCGTGAGCGGGAAACATGTGGTGTTCTACATGTTCGTCAACGACAACATTGCCATCGCCCGTGTGCTCCATGGCTCGCGCGATGCGGGCGCTGCGTTTGAAGGCAAGTTCGGGATTTCGAACCTCAGCTTTTCGGAGGACAACTGAAGTTTTTCGAGAAGTTGGCGCGATGCACCGAGTAAGAGGGATGAGCGAAGATGGACTCGCGTTATGCGGCTTGTTCTCGCTTCCAACAGGCGAGCTTGTTGTTGCCAAAGCTGGCTTCCGTTTGCGCGATGCGAAAACACGCCCTTGCATGGAATGACGGGGTTGGTGTGGGCGATAGTGCAGCAGCCGTTATATGAAACTTCATAGTCCAAAAGCAATGTTGTCTATGGTTACTTTGTATAACTTGACGTTCACTGTAATGATGGCGCGAACAAGGGCACCATCAGTGTCACTTGCGGCATCTGGTGGGTCAAGCAATTCATCAGTTTCTACCGTAACTCCACTAATGAGTTTATCATCTGACAATAGTACGAATATTGGACCCGCGTCCCTATCCTCTTGGGTCGGATCGAACTCATTGGAGTCTAAAGGCATCCGGAGCGCGTCGAAAAGTGTCTTGAGTTTATTATCAATGTCGCGGGTCTCGAAAATTCCCCCGGGCCGATCTCTGCGCAAGAACAATATCTTTAAGCTACAGTGCAGAAAGTGTTGCTCGTTGACAAGCGGTACCCATTTCATGCCAAAAGAGTCGTGACAAGATGCCAGATAGTCCATAAGTGATTGCTCATTATGCTTGGCAGAATTCAGTTCTTCCTTGATTGACCATAGATGTTTCAGTTGAGGATGAAATTGCTTTCTTACCTCATGCTTGTTTTTTGCTCGCCTATCGGGAGCCCCATTTCGAGGCTCGCCTTGCGATGAATACAGCGGGCCCTGGTAGAAGAGTCGAAATTGCATCTATCCCTCCAACGCCTTCACGCCCGGCAATTCTTTCCCCTACAGCCATTCCAGAAACGCGCCGCCGGACATCACGCCGCCTCCTTCACACGCTTCACCTTGATGCGATCCGCCGCGATCTGTGAGAGGTCGTAGTGGGCTTGTTGGGTCAGCCAGCTTTCCGGACTGCCGCCGAAGGCTTTTGAAAGGCGGATGGCCATTTCGGGGGAGATGCCGCGGCGGGCGTTGACAAGTTCGGACAACGTGTTGCGTGTTACGCCAAGGGAACTCGCAGCGCCAGTTATGCTCAGTCCCAAGGGTTCAATGCAGTCTCGAAGGACAATCGTTCCGGGATGGGGTGGATTCTTCATGGGCATTGCGAATTCCTTTCAGTGATAGTCCAGGTAATCAACATCGACGGCGTTCCCATTTTCAAAACGAAACACCACACGCCAATTCGCTCTGACTGTGACGGCGTGAAGGCCACGCAGTTCGCCTTTTAGCGGGTGGAGTCGATAACCCGGCAGGTCCATGTCTGCGGCACTTTGCGAAGCATCCAGTCGTGCTAGAATGCGCCGCAGTTTGTCTGCGTGATCCGCTATCACGCCGCGCGGATCATCTAACTCATAAAGTCGACGTAGGCCCTTGTGGCGGATCGAAACGATCATTTGCCTGAGTGTAATGCGTCACGTGTCAGATGTCAATATAAGATCAAGACAATGCCTTCACCCCGGGCAGTTCCTTCCCCTCCAGCCATTCTAGAAAAGCGCCGCCTGCTGTTGAGATGTAGGTGAAATCATCCGCCGCTCTGGCGTGGTTGAGTGCACTCACAGTATCGCCGCCGCCGGCGACGGTTACGAGTTTTCCCGTCTTGGTCAGTTTGGCGGCGTGTTGGGCTGCGGCGACTGTGGCGTGATCGAAAGGAGCGATTTCGAAGGCGCCCATGGGGCCATTCCAGACGACGGTTTTGGCGGCATCGAAGGCGGCGTTGACTGCGGCAATGGATTTCGGGCCGACGTCGAGGATCATGTCATCTGCTGCCACTTGATCCAGTGTCACGGTGCGTGATGTGGTACCGGCCTTGAACTCTTTGGCGACGACGGCATCGACGGGCAAGAGCAGCGTGCAGTTTTTGGCCTTGGCCTTTGCGATGATTTCCTGTGCCGTGGGGATGAGGTCATGTTCGCAAAGCGATTTGCCAACGTTGAACCCTTGTGCTGCGAGGAATGTGTTGGCCATGCCGCCGCCGATGACGATGGTGTTGGTGAGGCCGACGAGATTTCCCAGGAGATCGAGCTTAGTTGAGACTTTCGCACCGCCGACCACTGCAAGGAGGGGGCGTTCGGGTTTTTCGAGAGCGGCTTGCAAGGCTGAGAGTTCGGCTTCCATGGCGCGGCCGGCATAGGCCGGAATGACGTGGGCGATGCCTTCGGTCGATGAGTGCGCGCGGTGGGTGGCGGAGAATGCGTCGTTGACGAAGATATCTCCAAGTCCGCCGAGCATTTTCGCAAAGCCTGCGTCGTTCTTTTCTTCGCCGGCGTGGTAGCGCGTGTTTTCCATGAGGATGACATCGCCGGGCTTCGCGTTCACGGCGGGTGCGGATTGCCAATCGGTGAAGACGAATTGCACCTTGTGGCCGAGCGCTTTTTCCAGCGGAGCGGCGACCGGCTTCAGCGACATTTCCGGCACGACCTTGCCCTTGGGGCGGTCAAAATGCGCGAGGATGATGATGGCGGCGCCCTTGTTGATCAGTTCCTTCAGCGTGGGGATGACGCGGTCGATGCGGGTGGTGTCGGTGATCTTGCCTTTTTCAATTGGCACGTTGAGATCGAGACGGATGACGACGCGCTTGTTCTTGACATCAACGTCGTTCAGGGTGCGAAATGCGGGCATGGTTTGACTCCTCGTGGGTTTTGTGAGGGGCGTACATTAGAAGCGAGGGAGCTGCAATATGAACATCATTTGGCTGGGGCATGCGAGTTGGCGGATCGAGATTGCGGACCAGGTGTTGCTGGTTGATCCGTGGCTGGCCAATCCGCTGTTCAGTCCTCCTTCCGGGGGTCATGACCGCGCGGCGGCCTTACGTGGGGCTACGGCCATTCTGATCACGCATGCGCATGGTGATCACGCCAGCGAGGCGGAAGCGATTGCGAAAGAGTTGAGTGTTCCGATTGCGTGCATTGCGGAGCTTGGTGATGTTTGGGAAAAGGCGGGCTGCAAGACCATTGGCTTCAACAAGGGTGGCACGATTGCACTGGGTGATGTGCGTGTAACTATGGTGAACGCGGTGCATTCATCGACGCATGATTTTGGTGGTGTGATGATGCCGGGCGGATCGGAAGCGGGCTACATGATCGCGGGCGAGGGACACACGATCTATGTTTCGGGTGATACTGATGTGACTTCCGACATGGGACTGTGGGCGGAGTTGCACAATCCGGATATCGGCATTTTGAATTGCGGCGGGCATTTTACGATGGACATGAAACGGGCCGCGTTCGCGTGTCGCAAATTCTTCAATTTCAAAACGGTGATCCCATCACACTACCGGACGTTCGGATTGCTGGCGCAGAATGCGGATGAATTGAAAGCGGGGTTGCCGGGCGTGAATGTGATCGAGCCTGAAGTGATGCAGGCGATTGCAGTTTAGGATATCAGCGTGCAAGCAATTTACGAGGATTGATTCCGATGAGTGATGTCGCACGCGACTCCAATGGCAATGAACTGAAAGACGGCGACAGTGTTACGCTGATCAAGGACCTGAAAGTGAAAGGTGCGAATGTGACGCTGAAGCGTGGCACCATGATTAAAGGCATTCGGCTGACCGATAATCTTGAAGAGGTTGATTGCCGCCATGAGAAGGTGAAGGGGTTGGTGCTGCGGACGGAATTTTTGAAGAAGGCGTGATGCAATGACGCTTGATCTGGAAACGCGCAGCGGACTGCCGGAAGCGATGCGGATTCTGCTTGCAGAGTATCCGCGCGAGGCGTGGGAAGCGGATCCGAATTTTTCCGGCCTCGTGGCGTTCTGGCTGCAAATGCATCAAGGGTTTCGGCAAGGTTTGGCCGTGATGCGCGATGATGCTGAGAAACTGTTGGATGGCAAGCTGGAGCGTGCGGCTTTTGGTGTGCGCCTGGCGCGCGTGGGCGGGCAGTTTGTCGAGCATCTGCACGGGCACCACCACATCGAGGACAATCATTATTTTCCATTGCTGGTGGCGCGCGAGAGGCGGCTGGAGCAGGGGTTTCAGATTCTGGATTCAGATCACCAGGCGCTCGACAGGCATATTGCGGCATTTGTGGACCACGCCAATGGGGTGTTGCAAGGTGGCGAGGCTGGTGCATTTCATGCGCAGCTTTTGCAACTTGAAAAATTTATCGACCGGCATCTGACAGATGAGGAAGATTTGATCGTGCCGGTGATCTTGCGGCATGGGGAGCGGGGGATTGGGGGGTGAGGCTGCTGCTCCAGTTGTCCCAATCCAGCCCGTGATCATGAAGGCCTGAAAGAAGCGCAGAGGTTCCGGAATGCCGCTCTGGCGCAGCAGCTCTTCCGTTTCTTGCGGCGAAAGCACGCTCAGCATTTCGCGCAACAGTTTCGGAAGGTTGGCGAGGGATTCGGGTGTTGCGCCCAAGAGCTCTTGCACCTTTTCCCACTTTTTCAGCATTGCCGGAAATTCGGGGGCGTCGAGATCAGAGCTGATCTCGGTGTTGACGATGCTGCCGCCTTTCCTCAAGCGACTGGTCATGTTGCGGAAATAATCCAGTCTCTCACCGCGCTTCACAAAATGCGCCACCAACACACTCAACGCGACATCAAAATTCTGGCCAGGGGGTGCATCCTTCACGTAGCCATGCTGCAGCTGGCAGCGCTCCAGAACGCCTGCTTGCGCAAGCCGTTCGCGGGCGACTTCGAGCATGGCGGCAGAAGGATCGAGACCCACAAATGTCCACTGCGGAAACGCCTTGGCGAGTGAAAGAATTTCAGCACCCGTGCCGACGCCAACGCAAAGGGCATGGGATTTGGCCGGCAAATCCTGCAGCGCAAGCCGGATGAGAAAATGCATGCAGTCAGCTATAGGAGACAGATTGCGATTGCGCGCGTCATAGGCGCGGGCGGCGGTGGCGTTGAAGTTATCGGCGGGGGAGGAGGTCATGGCGGTGATTGTAGCGTGCTGGGGTGATGCAAGCCAGTAGGCGCGGGGATGGGCTTGGTTCTTTAATGCCGATGCATGCCTGTTCTTACCAGGTGCCGAACTTTTCCAACTTGCCCTTGCGTTTCACGATGTTCTTGTAGTCCCACTGAATGCGCTGGGCTTTGTCGAGCCAGCGGGCGAGGTCGGCGGCGTTGATCTGGGACGGCTCGGTGTAGAAAATCTCGGCGGCCTTGAATGAACCTTCGGGCTTCAGTGCGGGTTCATCAAAAGACTGGCCGGACCAGAATAGCAGCGTCACATTTTTCTTGCGTGACCGCAGCCAACGATAGGATTGCCGTCGATGAACCATACCGCCGTGCGGTGCCAGATTTTTGCTTCCGCTTGCGGCAGACCTTGCGAGAGCAGCAGGGCGAGTGCATCCGCTATGGCACCGTGTGTGGCTGGCATGGCGGCGTTGTGGGTGGCGAGGTCGGGGTGCATGGGGGAAGTTATGGGGGAGTTGGGTGTGGGGAGCAAGGTGGGCGTGTATGCTGGAATTGCCGTGGTATGCGGTTGGGACTAATTGAGGTGTGCAACGGCGAGTGCTATTCGGCGTATGCAAGAGGTAGAGGTCAGAGGGATTACATGAAACTAGTTGTTTTGGGATTTGCAATGCTGGTCGGCCTGACGGCAAGTTTAGTCGAATTCGCTAGCGATACTCTGGCCGCAGAGTTTCCGACCACTGGTTTTGCTTACAATACGTTGGAGCCCAACTTTCTGCAGTATGAATGCTACGAGCAGGGCAGCATTCTCGAATGCAGCTTCACGCAGGGCCGGATTAATCGTAAACTAAATCCATCTGATGTCTCAAAGAAACTTGATGAAGCAAGAAAGCAGTATCCCAACATCGTCGAAGAAATGAAAAACGAAGACAAGAAGTTTTGTCATGGTATGCCCACCATCCTTGAAGCCTTTAGGTCGGGAAAAGCTCCGAAAGAGAAGGAATTGGCTCAAGTGTTCGACACTGTATCCAATTTGGGCAAGGAGGAACGAAAGGTCGCAGTCGAATTACTTGAGGTGTTGTCTCGATTTTGCTTGTCGCCAACGGAAAAAAACTGGGTGGCAATCGCGCGCCAGAGTTCGGAAAAAGAAGTTTGAACATGCAATGTATCGGTTAATCCTTACAAATGAACCGCCCCGGGATTGCCGGAGGCTTGTTGGTTTAAGTTATGCGGCCATGGGGACGTTGTCCATGGCTGCGGTTGCTGCGTAGTAGTTTTCTTCGGCCTCGGCAGGCGGGATATTGCCGATGGGTTCCAGCAGGCGTCTGTTGTTGAACCAGTCGACCCATTCCAGTGTTGCAAACTCAACAGCTTCGAACGAGCGCCAAGGCCCTCTTCTGTGGATCACTTCGGCTTTGTAGAGGCCGTTGATGGTTTCGGCTAACGCGTTGTCATAACTGTCACCAACGCTGCCAACCGAAGGTTCGATCCCCGCTTCTGCCAATCGTTCAGTGTATTTGATGGAGAGGTATTGGCTACCGCGGTCAGAGTGATGAATGAGGCCCCCTTTGTTCATGGGCCTTCGGTCATGAATGGCCTGTTCCAGGGCATCCAGCACAAAGCCGGCATGGGCGGTTCTGCTCACCCGCCAGCCCACGATGTAGCGGGCATAAACATCGATGACGAAGGCGACATAGATCATCCCTCCCCAAGTCGAGACATAGGTGAAGTCCGACACCCACAGCCTGTTGGGGGCTGGCGCATGGAACTGACGATTGACGTGATCAAGCGGGCAAGCTGCTGCTTTATCACTGAAGGTGGTGCGTATCGGCTTGCCGCGAATAACGCCCCGTAATCCCATCTCTTTCATAAGCCTCTCGACTGTACAGCGGGCCACATCAAGGTTATCGCGCTTCAATTGTCGCCAGACTTTGCGAACCCCATAGACCGCAAAGTTGTCCTCGAAGACACGTGTGATCTCAGGCTTCAAAGCCATGTCGCGCCTTGCCCGAACCGAAAGTTTTTCCGGATCAGCACGCTTGGCCACATGATCGTGATAGGTGGAAGGGGCGATCGGCAGTACCTTGCAGATCGGCTCGACCCCATGGTCTCCACGATGATCATCAATGAAGCTGATCATCTCTTGAACGGGCGGTCGAGCTCCGCCTGGGCAAAATAAGCTGACGCTTTGCGCAGGATCTCATTGGCCTGGCGCAGTTCTCGGTTCTCGCGTTCCAAGGCCTTCATCTTCTCGGCCATGTCGCTCGGAACACCAGCGCGTTTGCCACTGTCCACCTCGGTCTTCCTCACCCATTCGTGAAGCGACTGCGGTGCACAACCGATCTTTTTGGCAACGGAATCTATCGTCGCCCAGCGCGACGGGTAATCACATTGGTGATCCAGCACCATGCGAACCGCACGTTGGCGGACCTCAGGCGCATAGTTCGGACGTTTCTTTGGGGTTGTTGTATTGTTCATGATGGCTCCTTCTTCTCAAGAATTGGAGCCTCCGGCAATCCCGGGGCGGTTCACAAACAAAAATTTCAAAACATTGACGGCAGCGACAAATGGATTGTGGTGCAGCAAGAAGGTCCAACAGGTGCGTGCGGTGTTTTGAACATCAGTCGCTTCGAGAAGGACCCGGAATCGAAATACTCGTTTTGGAACTATTATTCCAAAAAGGTTGTGACCAACAAGACCGGAGAAGTTCTGCCGGGCTATAGTTGTGCCGATCTAGACGAGAACGAGTACAAATTCAGTTGGCAGCCGAGGGAAATATACCTAGGTTGCGATTTCATAACATTCGGTGGGTTTTAGACGTCCAACATGCTTGCAAATGTTGCTCACGCCTCCAGCTTCTCCCTCGCGGCGCTTGCAACGTAGGCGGAGCGGGTGATGTCGGCGCGGTGGGCGGCGGTGTCGACGGCTTCGAGGAAGCCCGCGTCGAGTGTCAGGTTGGCGCGGACGGTGCGGCCTGCATCGAGGACCACGGGAACGATGACCGTACTTTCACCTTTACACAGTTTTCGCGCTTCAGGATATCAGCGATGGGCGATGCCTTGGGGAACGTGACACCATTGCTTTGTTTGTGCGCCATAACATCGCGCAGTGCGCGGGTGACATCAGCTATGGCCGCTTCGGGAGTAGCGCCGCCGCCATCAATGTCGGGGATGCGCACGCCCAAAACTTTGCCGCGGCCATCCAGAATGCCGATGTAGGTTTTGGCTCTACTCTTTCGATTTGCAGGTTCCATCACCACCGCTCCGCCGCCTTGGCGAGGAAGCTGGAGCGGGACATGCCTTTTTCGGCGGCTTTGCGGTCGATTTGGGCAAGTGTCTTTTCAGGCAGGGTGATGTTGACGCGCACCGTTGCTTCCGGAACGTCCGGCGCTTTCACGACCATCACCGCGACAGCGTCGGCATAGTCCTTCGACTTCAAGATGGCATCAAGCGGGCTGGGCTCTGGTACGGCTTCGCCATCTTCGATCATGCCTTCGATATGAAGGCCGAGAGATTCTTCAATCATCGGCCGCAGTTCTTCCAGGCTTGCGGCCGCCGAAATGCAGCCCGGCAGATCTGGAAAGCTTGCACCAAAGGCACTTTTCGCTTCCTTGTGAATGACAGAAATAAACTCAGCCATAGTTCACCTCAACTTCATCTGTGCCTGTTTTTCGATTGACCGCAAAGTGCCAAGCGGCACTTCCTGCTTCGGGTGTGGCACTGTCACCCGGCCCTGCTTCTGCGGATGTTTGAACTGGACGTGACTGCCCTTCTGGGCAACCTTTACCCAGCCGGCCTTTTGCAAGAGCCCAATAACCTCGCGGCTATTCATGGTGTGTATTTATACACACTCTTACAATTTGTCAAGTGTCAACGCGTTGCCGCCTTCACCACAGCCTTCGCCGTGATGCCGAAGTGTTCGTAGAGTTTGTCCGCCGGGGCCGATGCTCCGAAGCCGGTCATGCCGATGAACTTGCCTTCTGAGCCGATGAACTGGTCCCAGCCGGTGCGGACGCCGGCTTCGATGGCGATGCGGGTTTTTTCGGTGCCCATGACTTTGGCTTTGGTGGCTTTGGACTGGCGGTTGAAGAGTTCCATGCTTGGGACAGAGACAACGCGGGTTGGGATGCCTTTTTTGTCGAGGGCTGCTTTGGCTTCGATGGCGATTTCGACTTCCGAGCCTGAGGCGAAAATCACGGCCTTGGATTTTTTGGCGGAGGAGGCGACTTCGTAGGCGCCTTGTGCGCAGAGGTTTTTCGTTTCGAATTTCAGGCGGGCGGGTTTGAGTTTTTGGCGTGTCAGCACCAGGATCGATGGAGATGACTTGCTCTCCAGTGCGATCTGCCAGCACTCAGCGGCTTCGACGGCGTCGCAAGGGCGCATGACGATGACATTCGGAATGACGCGGCAGGCGGCGAGGTGTTCGACGGGTTGATGCGTGGGGCCGTCTTCGCCCAGGCCAATGGAGTCATGGGTCATCACGAAGATGGAGCGGATACCCATCAATGCGGCGAGGCGAATGGAGGGGCGGCAATAATCGGTAAAGCAGAAGAAGGTGCCGCCATAGGGGATGACGCCGCCGTGCAGGGCCATGCCGTTCAAGGCTGCTGCCATGCCATGTTCGCGAATGCCGAAATAGACGTAGGAGCCACCGTAATTTGCTGCGCTGAAGGCTTTCTGTTCTTTCGATTTGGTGTTGTTGGAGCCAGTGAGATCGGCTGATCCGCCGATGGTTTCTGGCACGGCGGCGTTGATGATATCGAGCGCGTTCTGCGAGGAATTGCGCGTGGCGATGTGCGGCGGGTTTTTGGAGAGTTCGCGTTTGTAGTTGGCAATTGTTTCACCAAAAGAGGCGGGCAGATCGCCCTTTGTGATGCGGGTGAATTCGTTACGATGCGACGAGGCGGCGAGGCGCTTTTCCCAGGAAAGCCGTGTTTCCTTTGAGCGCACTCCAGCGGCGCGCCAAGGGATGAGGATTTCCTGAGGAATCACGAATGGCTCTGAGGTCCAGCCGAGTTCCTTGCGGGCGGCGGCGATTTCTTCGGCGCCCAGCGGCGAGCCGTGAACGGCGTGAGAGTCTTTCTTGTTTGGGGCGCCTCTGCCGATGATGGTTTTGCAGGCGATCATGGTGGGGCGGTCGGATGATTGCGCTGATGTGAGGGCGGCGCGGATGGAATCAAAATCGTGGCCATCGCAGCGGAGTGTGTTCCAACCTGATGCGGCAAAACGGGCGAGCTGATCGGTCGAATCGGACATGCTGACGCGGCCGTCGATGGTGATGTTGTTGTCATCCCAGAGCACGATGAGGTTTTTCAGTTTGAGGTGGCCTGCGAGGGCAATTGCTTCCTGGGAGATGCCTTCCATCAGGCAGCCGTCACCGGAAATGACCCAGGTTTTGTGGTTGACCAGATCGTCGCCGAATTTTGCATTGAGGTGGCGCTCGGCGATTGCGAAGCCTACAGAATTGGCGATGCCCTGGCCCAAGGGGCCGGTCGTTGTTTCGATGCCTGAGGCGTGGCCGTATTCCGGGTGGCCAGCGGTTTTGGAACCCAACTGGCGGAAGTTTTTCAGCTGGTCCATGGTCATGTCGGCGTAGCCTGTGAGATGCAGCAGGCTGTAGAGCAACATGGAGGCGTGGCCGACCGAGAGGATAAAGCGGTCGCGGTCCGGCCAATGTGGTTCGGAAGCATCGAATTTCAGGAATTCGGTGAAAAGAAACGTTGCCACATCAGCGAGGCCCATGGGGGCACCGGGATGGCCGGAATTGGCTTTCTGAACAGCGTCCATGGCGAGGGCGCGGATGGCGTTGGCCATGGTCTGGATGTTGGGGGTCGGCTCAGGGTTCGGCATGGTTGGGGCACCTCTTGATTAGCGTGAGTTGCGCCCCAAATATCATCCGCAGGTCGCTTGTCAAACCCGGTGTTTTGCGGTTGTACTTCGAGTTTCGAATCATATACCCTTTACAAAGATTTGATCGGGCTGGCAAATCTCTGTAAGTTGCTGAAAATGTCTTAGGGGGACAGAGAATGACTGAGACGAGCAGACTTGATTCTGCGCTCGCCCGCTTCGACCAAGCACTCCTAAAGCTTGAAACAGAAGCGGCGCGCAAGAATAACGACTACGACAAGCTGGTTTCGCTTGCGCGTGATGCTGAGGTCATGGGCGCCGAGCGGCAGAGGCTGGCGCGTGATCTTGAGCTGTTGAAAACCAAGGCCATGGAGCTGGTTGATACGAGCAAACAGGCCTCGGGGAAGATTGACCAAGCCATGTCGCGGATTCGCGCCGTCCTCCATTCCAACAGCGCGGGAGCCTAGTCCAGCATGTCGAATGTCATCGTATCGATCGCCGGCCGTCCTTACACGATGCAGTGCCCGGATGGGGAAGAAGACCATCTCAAGCAGCTGGCAAAGCTGCTGGATGAGGAAGTCAACCGCATCAAGCAGAGCGTCGGCTCAATCGGCGACATCCGCTTGCTGGTGATGGCGGGATTAATGGTGGCTGACCGCTTGTCTGAGGCGACGCGCAAGATCGGCGCTCTTGAAGAACAGGCGCAAGCGCTGAAAGACACGCGCAACAATGCCCTGGCGCAGGTGAAGTCAGTCGAAGACATGTTCATACGGCGGATGGAAGAGGCGGCAGACCGGCTGGACAAGGCGGTGGGTTAGTTGGGGCGTGAGTAATTTCCGATTGGTTGCGCGAGCTGGTCGGTGGACCTATAAGCGTTCGATTCGCTGAACATCCTGGACTCACACATCATGGCGAGCGCGCTAGCGTCCACCACACCTTTCATCGCTGTACTTGGCCTGGGCTATGTCGGGCTTCCGCTTGTGGTGGAATTTGGCAAACAGTTCAAGACAATCGGTTTTGACATCAACAGCCGCCGCGTGGCGCAGCTGCGTGAGGGCGTGGACTGGACGGGTGAATTGAGCGCACAGGAGATTGCGCGCGCCACGCACCTGAGCTTCAGCGATTTGCCAAGCGACATCAAAAACTGCAACAGGTTCATCGTTTGCGTTCCGACTCCCATCAACGAAACGCGCGATCCGGATTTTACGCCGTTGATCAGCGCTTCTGAAATTGTGGGCAAAGCGCTCAAGAAGGGTGACATCGTCATCTACGAATCGACTGTCTATCCCGGCGCCACCGAAGAAATCTGCGTTCCAATTCTGGCGCGGGAATCCGGGCTTGCCTTCAATTCGGAATTTTTCGCGGGATACAGTCCGGAACGGGTCAATCCGGGCGACAAGGAGCGGCCCATTGCGAGCATCACCAAGGTGACATCCGGCTCTACACCCGAAGCTGCGGCGGCCGTCGATGACCTTTACAAGGCGATCATCACGGCGGGAACATATCGGGCTGGAAGCATCAAAGTCGCCGAGGCATCCAAGATCATTGAAAACATCCAGCGTGACCTCAACATCGCCTTGATGAATGAGTTGTCACAGATATTCTCGCGGATCGGGATCGACACGGTTGAAGTGATAGAGGCAGCTTCGACGAAATGGAATTTTGTGCCAGTCCGACCCGGCCTGGTTGGCGGACACTGCATCAGCATTGATCCCTACTACATGGTGAAGAAGTCGCTGACGCACGGATACGTGCCCGACATCATCCAGACGGCGCGACGCATCAATGAGAGCATGCCGGAATTTGCTGCGTCGAGGCTGGTGCGAGAGATGATTGTGAAAGGCATCGCAATCGGCAAGTCGAAAATCCTCGTTCTAGGGGTCACGTTCAAGGAGAACTGCACCGACATGCGCAATACAAAAGTGCAGGATTTGATCCTGCACTTGAAGCAGTATGGCGCCCATGTCAGCATTCACGATCCATGGCCTTCAGACAGGGACCGGAAGCGCATGAACGCCGATGCCGTCGTTGAGTCGCTGCCGGAGAAATCAGAATATGATGCCGTTGTGCTAGCTGTGGGACACAAGGAGTTCATTGCAAGGGGAGCGGCACGGGTTCGTTCGCTATTAAACAGCAACGGTCTTTTCTTTGATCTCAAGGCGGTTTACCCGATCACAGAAAGCGATCTCAGGCTTTGAGGCTGTTGTCAGGATGCAAGAATTTCCCTGCGAAACATGGTGATGACGTGAGGCGGATTTTGAGCCGCAGTTATGTTGCGGCGAAGCAAATGACCGGACTTTGGAAGGCCGTGACTGTCGTCGAGCGCAAGTTTTATCACTCCGGATTTTCTCGCGTGGCAGAGGCCCAGGCGCTCGTACAGAAAGGTTTGATGGAAGAGGCGGAAAAATTGATGACAATGCCGCTTCCCCGCTACGTGCGTCCAGCGGTCGATATTGTTCGCGCAAACATGCATGGGCAGGATGAAGGCCGCTGGTTGCAGCACCTGAACCAGTATCTTGAACATTTTGATCAAGCGCCAGTCGGGCTGGCACCCGGAAGCGCCAGCCGACTTCATGGATTGACGACATTACCGTTGCCAGAGGTCAATGATGGGCCGCTGATCAGCGTCATCATGGCAGCGCATAATGCGGCCAGCACCATTGGCTTTGCGATTGATTCAATCCTTCGACAAACGTGGCAGCGGCTGGAGCTCATCATTGTCGATGATGCCAGCAGCGATGATACGTGGCGAGAAATCCAGAAAGCCGTTGCGCGGGATAGCCGCGTCAAGGCATTGCGAAACAGGATCAATAGCGGGCCATATGTTTGCAAGAACATTGCGCTGCATCTGGGTTTGGCGACCGGAGATTTCATTACATGTCACGACGCTGACGACTGGGCGCACCCGCAGCGGCTTGCCCAGCACATGAAGATGGCGCGGGCCAATTCATGCCTTGAGGGTGCAAGCCTTACGCTGCGCCTGCGCATGACCCCGCAGGGTGAATTTGCGAGGATCGGCGAGCCGAGAAGCGGCAGCCCGGACGGCGTCGCCAATGTTGCCACTCCTTCATGCTTGTTCCACCGGGACCTTTTGATGACAAAGCTGGGGTCCTGGGATTGCGTGCGGTTTGGAGGCGACAGCGAAATCATCAGCCGAACCGAGTATTTTCTCCGCAAGACCCTGCCTCGCCTCAAGAGCATCAGCATGATTTCACTTGAAGCAAGCACAAGCCTCAGTGGGTCGGACAATTTTGCCGCCAGAGTCAAAGGCGGGCTTTCGCCAACCAGGCAAGCCTACAAGACTGCTTATGAGAAGTGGCATGGAAGGATGGGTGGAAACGCGTTCATGCCGTTTCCGCCGGATGTTCCGACGTTCGAGAGGCCTGAGGTCATGCGGGTGCCGATGGAGACGATCAATCGGGTTTTGCGCGGGGAGGGCGAATCGGGCCAATTGCCCTTTCAGAGCGAGGAAGATTGAGTGCTTGAAATTGCGGTTATGGTGGCGTGATGGGACAAGGCGTCATCAAATGCATGTGCATCATCGGGACGCGGCCCGAGGCCATCAAGATGGCTCCGTTGGCGCTGGCGCTGCGGGCTGACCCAAGGTTCGATTTCCGGCTGTGCCTGACCGGCCAGCATCGCCAGATGCTTGATCAGGTTATGACACTTTTCGGGCTCAAGGCTGACTTTGACCTCGACATCATGAAGCCAGGGCAAGACCTGACTGATGTGACAGCACGCATCCTGACCGGGATGCGCGATGTTTACCGCGCGTTCAAACCCGACATTGCTTTGGTCCACGGCGATACATCAACGACGCTTTCGGCTAGCCTTGCCAGTTTTTATCATGATGTTGCGGTTGGCCACGTTGAAGCTGGATTGCGGACCGGCAACATGCGCGCGCCATTTCCGGAAGAAGCAAACAGGAAGCTTACGGGTGCGCTCGCATCGCTGCACTTTGCACCGACGGAATTGTCGCGCAAAAATTTGCTGCGTGAAGGCGTTGACCCGCAATCCATTCATGTCACTGGCAACACAGTGATTGACGCGCTGCTTGACGTGAGTGCGCGGGTCAGTGGCGACAAGGACTTGCAGAAGCAGTTTGGCGCTCAGTTCTCTTTCCTCAAAAACGGGCAAAGGGTCTTGCTGGTTACCGGGCACAGGCGCGAGAATTTTGGCGACGGGTTCCAGCGGATATGCAGGGCCATCGCCGAGATTGCGCGGGCTTTTCCGGACGTTGCAATCGTCTATCCGGTCCACATGAATCCGAATGTGGTGCAGCCCGTGCGGCAAATCCTTTCGGGCATCAGCAATGTCCACTTGATTGAGCCGCTTGAATATTTGCCATTCATATATTTGATGCAGCGGGCACATTTGATCCTCACCGATTCAGGTGGCGTGCAGGAGGAGGCTCCTTCGCTCGGCAAACCGGTGCTGGTGATGCGCGATACCACGGAACGGCCAGAGGCTGTCGAGGCCGGCACGGTCAAGCTGGTGGGCACGGACGAATCTGCGATAGTCTCGGGTGTGAGCAGGCTCTTGACTGATGAAGCTGCCTATCGCGCGATGAGCATGGCGCATAATCCTTACGGCGATGGCAAAGCGGTGCAACGCATTGTATCGTTACTCGCAACCTGGAAGGTGAACTGATGGAATTCAAAACTATCTCGGTCGTTGGCCTCGGATATATTGGCTTGCCAACTGCCGCAGTGTTTGCGGGGCGCAAGATCAAGGTGATTGGCGTTGATGTCAACGCGCGCGTGGTTGACACGATCAACAAGGGCGCGATTCACATTGTCGAGCCGGACCTTGACATCGTCGTGCATGCCGCTGTTTCCGAGGGCTATTTGAGGGCGACCACGAAGCCTGAACCTGCTGACGCTTTTCTGATCGCCGTGCCCACTCCGTTCAAATCCGACAATGGCAAGGATACGCCTGATCCTGACGTAAGCTATATCGAGGCAACGTGCAATGCGATTGCACCGGTGCTCAAGGCGGGCAATCTGGTCGTGCTTGAATCGACTTCACCGGTCGGAACGACGGAGCTGGTGGCGAATTGGCTTGCCGAGAAACGGCCGGACCTGACATTTCCGCAGACGCATGGCGCCAAGTCCGATATCCGTGTCGCGCATTGCCCGGAGCGGGTCTTGCCTGGCCATGTCTTGCGCGAGCTTGTCCAGAACGACCGCGTCATCGGTGGCATGACACATGCGTGCTCGGAGCAGGCAGTTGCGCTTTACAAGACTTTTGTCGAAGGAGAATGCGTCGTCACCGACTGCCGGACAGCTGAGATGGCGAAGCTGACTGAAAACAGCTTCCGCGACGTCAACATTGCTTTTGCGAATGAACTCTCGATCATCTGTGAAAAACTGGACATTAATGTGTGGGAGTTGATTGCGCTGGCCAACAGGCACCCGCGCGTCAAGATCCTGCAGCCGGGTGCTGGCGTCGGCGGACATTGCATTGCGGTTGATCCGTGGTTTATTGTCGCGAAAACACCAGCAGAGGCGCGACTGGTGCGGACGGCGCGGGAAGTGAATGACAGAAAACCAAAGTGGGTGGTCGAGAAAGTGAAGGCTGCCGTTGCGGACTACCTGCTTGAGAATCCCGGGATGGCGGCAAAAGATGTCATAGTTGCCTGCTACGGGCTGGCTTTCAAGCCGGACATTGATGATTTGCGCGAAAGTCCGGCGCTGGAAATAGCGGCGCATTTGGCGAGCGAGTTGTCGACGCAGATTCTTGTCGTTGAGCCGCATGTTGATTCACTGCCCTCCAAGCTGTCTGGTTTGAAACTTGCCAGCATAGAAGAAGCCTCCGAAACAGCGCATGTGCATGCGATGCTGGTGAGCCACAGCGCTTTCAAGAAGTCGGCGAAACTCAGGCAACTCGTGAAGCTGGATTTCAGCGGGGCGTTTCAGATGGAACGCCGCGCAGCGACGCATTGAATGATTGGAAATTTGAAATGAAAGTCAAAGCGTGGGAGTTTTCGTTTCCTGGAGTGGAGTGCTTGTTCCATTTGTCTGATCTGATACCAATCGTCACAAGAATTGACCCATTCTTTTCCCTCCCCCTTGTGGGGAGGGCAATCGGATATGGCTTTCCTCGCCCGAGAATCGGGAGAGGTGAATTTCGCGTCGCAAGACGCGAAAGACGGAGAGGGGCTTCGCACAGCCTGGAAAATGGGCAAATTTTTTCCCGCTTGAGCCAAAGCCCCTCCTCCGTCACTTGCTTTGCAAGCGACACCTCTCCCGCCAGCGGGAGAGGAAAAATGTCCACATGCGATAGCCCTGCCCACTAGGGGGAGGGAATACCAGAGAGACTCGTTTGAAGCCCGAAGAGTCAGTATTTATGACTGTTGGTATGATTTCGTAGTTGATTGAGTGCAGCCTCTGCGTATGGTTTTGCCGCAGCCGGGAAATCAAAATGCCGCTCGGTGAGAAATCAAGGGCTTGGGTTGAGAATGAACGGACGTGGGTGAGGGCCACGCAGTTTATAACCGAGCGCTTTGTTTCGGATGCCGAGAAACTTACTCAGCAAGCATGACATTGCGCATTTTTTCCGTGGTTTTTTTCCAGGTTCTTTGAGACTGGACCCAGGAACGCGCATTTTGGCCGAGGCGGTGGCGAGTGGCGCTGTCCTTCACCAATTCGTCCAACGCCTCACATAGCGCCGATATGCTGCCCTTCTCGAATATGAGGCCCGTATTGCCATGGTCGATCATTTCCGCAAGTGCGCGGACGCTTGAACCGACAACGGCTTTTGCCATCGCCATGGCTTCAAGCGGCTTGAGAGGCGACACGATTTCGCAGACGGGCCACGGCTTTCTCGGAAATGCGGCGATATCAACCAGCGAGTAATATTCTGCGACCTGATCAAATGGAACTTTTCCCGGCATAATCACTGCGTTGCCAAGTCCGCGTTGAGAAATGATCTGGCGCAGGGCGTTGGTCACCACGGTTGCCTTCCCTTGCTTCACTGTTTCAGCGCCGACAATGAGCAAGACGACGTTTCGGCCACGCGATTTCAGCAGTGCAAATGCTTCAACAAGATCGTCCAACCCCTCGTAATCGACAATTGATCCGACGTAACCGATGACGATTGCGGCTTTGGGAACATTCAATTGTTCCGCGAGCTTTTGACTTTTTCCGACTGGAGGGAACCAAGACAGATCACATGAGTTCGGGACCAGTGATATTTTCCCGGTTGAAACTCCGCGTTCAACCAAAACTTCCTTCAGTCCGTCGGTCAGGGTGAAAACGTGATCAGCGTGGCGGCAAACCATCTCTTCAAGGCCGACACGAAGTTTGTAGTCTGCCGATGTTGCAAACCCTGGTTTGCGAGAAGCTTTGGTGATTTCCCAGAGGCCCCTGACTTCATAATAGAAAGGCAGGCCGCACCGACGTGCGGCAATGAGTGCGGGCAATCCAGCGTAGTGGGATGGGGTTGCAGCCAATACACATGCCGGGTTGACTTTGTTCATGGAAACTTCCAGCTGCGAGGCTGCAGCGACAACGTAATCCGTCAATTTCTGTTCGGTCACTGAACTCCCGAGCATTCTGTGGTAGTCAACGCCGCCAACGCGCTCAACGGGGGCCACGTCCTGCCGCTGGATGCCTTGCTTGACATCAATCGGAAAACCCGGGCGCGTAACGGCAAAGACGCTGCATCCATTCTCTTGCAGTCCGCCGATGACACCGTGGGAGCGGGTGGCATATCCCCTTGTCTCGTGCGGAAGTGATGCGTTCAGCACGTAGAATATTTGCCCTTTTGCGGCTGCGCCAGCCGACTTTGTTGCTGGAACAAGAGATTCGAAAAATTTGAGCTTGCGAGAATTCGACTCAAGATCAATTCTCGCCAATGCCGACAGCATTGCGCGCAACCTATTCTTCATGAACCTTGCGAACACAAAAGGATGGACTTCTTCAGCATCTGCAAGGCAGACTGCGTTGCCATTCCCAGTCCTATCCTTTTTGGGCATCAGAAACGGTTGCTAAGCGGCGTCTTCCTTGACTTGGCTAGCTGATACGCCGCTTCCCTCAAGGCGCGGCAACCGGGAAAGGTATTCCGTTTTCGTTGTGCGATGCTGAACGCAATTCACGATAGCAGTAACAGCTCGTGCGGGTGCGGACTGAACTTCGACACCAATTGCACGCGCCAATGATGCAGCTTGCATGTTCCGGTAAAGTGCATTGTGACGGCCAATGGCCCGGTTGAGTGTTGGAAGAATGCCTTCGACCCTGTCAACAACATCGCCAAAGCGCCAGAAGGCATAGTTCTTGTCCTTCTGCCAATTCACGTCATGACTATTGAGGAATACACACGGCCTTGGAGTTGTGATGAATTCGTAAGCCTGACTGCTGACGTCCCCCATGAAGATGTCCGCCGAAGTCGTGTAACTCATATCGCAGGAAGCAAGCGAACCGGCGTCGGCGATAATCTTGCCGGGGATCGACAGGGCTTCAAATTCTTCGCGCTCGCTGACTGAGGCATTTTCGAGCATTCTAATGTGCGGAGCCAGTATCAGGTTGAAATCTGATTGGGCGGCGAAGGCGCCTACAATTTTCTGTCCCCAGTTGGACCACGAACCCAGCGATTCATTGAAATGCGGATTGTAGAGAACTGTGGGGCGGTTATTGTTGAAAAATGCGCCCTTGTCTTTCTGAAGTTTTTCAATGGTCGCGAGCTTTACTGAACCTGTCACGGCGCACTTGCCGTGATCGATGACACCGTCGCGATACAGGCGTTCCCGGTCTTTTTCGCCTGAGACCGCAACCATGTCGAATGATTTCAACCGATTCTCAAAGCCCTTTTGGCCGTCACCCACGCCATGCTTGAAGTGGATGAGCTTCACTGACGGCGGCAGCCAACCTCTCAAGATGGCGCTGGTGCGCTCGGGTGTCACGATGGCGTCAAAGGTGCTGAGCTCGCGGCGCATCGAGTACAACCGCAAGAGTTTGTGAGCTTTGGGAATGTTCAGCGTCCGCAGGATGGTTTCCCATGTCGGGCTCACGCTCAAGTTCGAGTATTTTATGGGACCAGCGTCAAATGCTTCAGCGATCCTGGCGAAAGTACCCTGATTTTCACTTGAGGCGTACAAGCAATGGACTTCAACGTCATCCCGACGTGACATCTCGGCAGCTACAGCAGCCGTATGGAAGACCTGGTGCATGCCTCCAATATAGAGAAATGCCACTTTGTTCATGCTTGTTTCACCCCAAGTCCGCCGACTCTTTGTTTGGCACGATTTGCATCACTTGCAAAGAGTCCTTCTTAAGCACATTAAACTAGCCAGTGCACAATACAAAAAATCCCTTTATAATGGTTAGCGGCACTGCTGCCCGGTTTGTGAAGGAACACTTTATTCCCAGGGCCTATAAACGATTCTTCAGGGAGTTGTCCCTGTGCCGGGCCGTGGCCTGGCATATACGACGCCCACCTACGCTAGTAGGGACCCGGGATCGCATGTTCCCACGGCTTATGGTGGCGTGCCGCTTTTACTATTGATGACGCTGGAAGATGACAAAAGAGAACTAAGAAAGAGCGCCGCAGTGCGGCGGGCGGGAGTTCATCTTGAATCTGCGGATTTGGCTCCAAGCGCCTTGATTTCATTAAATTTTCCGTGTGAACATAACAAGGATACTGCAGTGGTTTCGGGTTTTTACCCATACCAGAGTGAAATTGATGTGAGGCCATTGCTCGGCAAGCTTGCAGGGGAGGGCTGGACACCATCGCTCCCTGTCATCCTCGGAAAGGGGCTGCCGCTGACCTTCCGGCGATGGTATCCCGGTGAAATCACAATATCGGGGCTTTGGAACATTCCGCGACCATCGGATGGCGCGCCTATCGTAGAGCCTGATGTTCTGCTGGTTCCCATGCTGGCTTTTGACCGTAATGGCTTCAGGCTTGGTTATGGGGGCGGTTTCTATGACCGTACGCTGGCTGCTCTGAAAGAGCACAGATCAGTCATTGCCATTGGCGTCGCTTATGCGGCACAAGAAGTTTATTCCGTGCCGCGTGGGCAACATGACCTGCCATTGGATTTCGTCATGACTGAAGAGGAGGTCATTCGTTGCGGCTGATGTTTCTAGGCGATGTCGTTGGCCGGAGCGGAAGAGAGGCTGTGACCCGGCATCTTCCAGTTCTGCGGGAAAGATTCACGCCCGACTTTGTGGTTGTGAACGGTGAAAATGCAGCGCACGGCTTTGGCATCACCGAAGACATCTATCATCGCCTGCGCGAGTCGGGAGCCGACGTTGTGACGCTCGGCAACCACGCGTTTGACCAACGCGAAGCGCTGGTGTTCATCGAGCGGGAAGACCGGCTTGTGCGGCCGCTGAACTGGCCGGCGGGTTGCCCAGGGCGTGGCATGACAATGATTGAAACTGAAAAGGGGCGTCGAGTCCTGGTCATCAATGCGATGGGAAGAGTCATGATCGAACCGCAGCTCGATGATCCATTTGCCGCCATTGAGCGGGCGCTGGATAATTGCGTCCTTGGCAAGGATTGCGATGCGATCCTGCTGGATTTTCATGCTGAAGCCAGTTCGGAAAAAATGGCGATGGGCCATTTTGTCGATGGGCGGGCCAGCGTTGTAGTTGGGACGCATACGCACACGCCGACGGCCGATCATCAAATTCTTGCGGGCGGCACGGCGTATCTTTCTGATGCTGGCATGTGCGGCGATTATGATTCTGTCATTGGCATGGACAAGGCCGAGCCGTTGCAGCGATTTACTCGCAAGCTTCCGGTCGAGCGGATGAAACCGGCGGAAGGCGAAGCGACTGTGTGCGGCTTGGCTGTCGAGACTGACGAGGTTACAGGGCTTGCGTTGAAGGTTGCGCCATTTAGAATTGGCGGGCGGTTGTCGCCTGCCGACATACCGTTTTGGCAGGATTGAGGTGTTTGAGATGAAGAAACTTGGCATTTCGCAAATTGCACATTGGGCGTTGAAGGTGAAAGACCTTGAAAGGTCACTGGCGTTTTATCGTAATACGCTTGGATTCAGCGAAATGATGCGTATCAACCATGACGACGGGCGATTGATGCTGGTTTATTTGCGTGTCACCGACACGCAGTTTGTCGAGCTGTTTCCTGAAGGAGATGGCGACCAGTCGCCAGATGAAGGCACAACTTCGATGCATCATGTGTGTTTGCAGGTGGACAGCATTGCTGCAACTGCGGCAGCTCTTGGCGAGCGCGGCATTGCGCTATTCCGCGCGGCCAAGCTGGGACTGGATGGCAATAATCAATGCTGGATCAAAGACCCAGACGGCAACCGGATCGAGTTCATGGAAATGCTGCCGGGCAACATGCAGGAAAAGGCGATTGCCAGGCTGAAGGCTACTTCCGGCGCATGAAAGCGGGAAGTTGGGTTGGAACCTCTGCGCCCAGAGATTCCTTCAGGCGTTTGGCCAGTCGCATGCCGCGATGGAGGTGGCTTTCGGAAGCTTCTTGCTGGAGTTTGAGGGCAGCAAGGCTTGCGGCTTCGAACTCCATCGCAGCCTGGCCACTGATATCGCACATGCTTGCGATTGCAGAAAACATGCGGCCTTGCGGCGCCAGTTCGGACAGGGATTTGAGCTTTCGCAGTGCGCTGGCGGCACTTCCGCCCACTTCTTCGCCATCAAAAGAAAAGGATTCAATCGCCGCTTTGGTTGCCGCCATGACGCAATACTCCACTTACAAACCATACTGGTCCGAGAGCTTGATGGGACAGTGTTAATTCGTGGTTAATCGCGCTTGTTGCGCGGGCTTGGGTGCCGCTATAAGGCAGGAAAACGAGTTTAACTGAGGACGTTATGGCGGGCCATTCACAGTACAAGAACATCATGTTCCGCAAGGGAAAACAGGACAAGATGCGGTCCAAGATTTTCTCCAAGCTGGCGCGGGAAATCACTGTTGCCGCGAAGGCTGGCCTGCCCGATCCAGCGGCCAATGCCCGGTTGCGGCTGGCCATTCAGAATGCGCGGGCGGAGAACTTGCCCAAGGACAATATTGAGCGCGCCATCAAGAAAGCTGCTGGGGCCGATGGCGCAAATTATGATCAGGTCCGCTACGAGGGGTATGGTCCGGGCGGCGTTGCTGTCATCGTCGAAGCACTGACGGACAACCGCAACCGCACGGCTTCGAATGTGCGGGCGATCTTCACCAAATTCGGGAACATGGGTGAAACCGGATCTGTTGCGTTCATGTTCTCGCGGGTTGGTGAAATTGTTTATCCAGCTGCGAAGGCTTCGGTGGATGCGATGATGGAGGCAGCCATTGATGCCGGGGCGGATGATGTCACTTCATCTGACGAAGGGCACATGATCACCTGCGCGTTTGAAAGCATCGGAGAGGTATCGGCTTCACTCGCGGCGAAATTTGGCGATGCTGATTCAGTGAAAGTCGTTTGGAAACCTGGGGTCATGACGCCCGTAGATTTCGAGAAAGCGGAGAGCCTGATGAAGATGGTTGATGCGCTGGATGATGATGATGATGTGCAGGTGGTTTTTTCCAACGCAGACATCCCAGCGGATGTCATGGAAAAATTGAGCGCTGCGTGATGTGATGGCAACGCACAGATTGGGCCAGAAAACTTTCTTTAACACAATTGGGGCGCACGCGCCGATGCATGGGGTTGCTGATGGCGATTCTGTCATAATTGAAACGCTTGATGCGCATGGCTTTGACAAAGATGGCGAGAGGCTTGGCACCGACCCCAATCCCATGACAGGACCGTTCTTCGTTGCGGGCGCGGAGCCTGGCGACGCACTTTCCGTCGGCATCAGGCGAATTTCGATGAACCGCAAAACGGGATGGTCGCGGCAAGGGCTGGCGTGGAATGTGGTTGAACCAGCTTTGGTGCGGGATATGCCTCAACGTGACAAGGTTACGTGGGACATTGGTGGCAACGGCATTTCGCTGCAGCAGCCTCCGGCGACGCTGAAGGACTGGTCGGTTCCATTGGTTCCAATGATCGGCTGTCTTGGAGTGGCGCCTGCCTGCGGAGAATTCATTTCCACGGCGACAAGCGGCCCGTATGGCGGGAATATGGACTACCGGCTGTTTGGCGAAGGCTGCACGGCGATGTTTCCGGTGACTGTGCCGGGAGCCTTGTTCTTTCTCGGCGATGTGCATGGCGCGCAAGGCGATGGTGAAATCGCGGGCACGGGAATTGAGACATCGGCAGAAGTTGAATTCAGTGTACGGATCATCAAGCGGAAGAAGATCAGCTGGCCGCGCGGCGAAACGGAAGAATGCATTTTTGCCGTTGGAAATGCTCGTCCATTGGAACAGGCGCTGCAACATGCTACGAGTGAGATGCTGGTGTGGCTGGAGGATGACTACGGCCTTGACCGCGTGAGTGCCTCGCATTTCCTCGGCATGGCGGTGCGCTACGATGTGGCGAATGTGTTCAATCCGGCGTTTTCAGTGGCGTGCAGATTGGAGAAGCGGTGGTTGGAGGGGATAAGCCGTTAGAGCTTCACATGCCTTAAGCCTTGGGGAGCGAACTGCCAAAAAGAGAGTGACTGCGGTCAAGTTCCGATAACCATTGTTTAATTTAATTCTCATTTTGAACCGGATTTTTGCATGTACTGGCGAAGTCGAGGGAAAGTTTCAATCAGGCGTTAGGAAGAATTCCGTATCAAAGCCGTTCACAGAGCCGAGGGCGCAATTGAAACGCGGAATAACAAAGAAGTGGTTGCGAAAATTCCGGCTTGATGAAGCTGGAAACGTTGCAATCGCTTTCGCGCTGGCCCTGCCTGTTACATTGGGAACCGTTGGCGCTGCAATTGATGCCACCTCATACGGCATGAAGAAAGCACGTTTGCAAGCAGCTGCTGATGCAGCCGCCATCGCAGGAGCCAGGGAACTTGCCGTTGCCGGGTCGACGCAAGTTTCGATTGAAGCAGCCGCGAAAGCCTTTGCACAGCAAGAAATGGGCAGTGAGCTTGCTCTCGAGATTGTTGTCACGTCGGACAAGAAGGACAGCAAGGTTTCGGTAACCATCAGCGAAGACTGGTCACCGATGGTCGGAAAGCAGCTTGGCAGCGCACTTACGCCTATCGTGAGCGAAGCGGCGGCGGGGCTGGCAGGAGCAACCAACTTGTGTGTTCTGGCTCTTGACGGAAGCGCTTCTGGAGCAGTTCAAGTCGGGTCGAAGGCCAAAATGGTTGGACCGTCCTGCGCCGTTTATGCTGATTCCGTCGCATCGGATGCAGTCATTGTTTCTTCCGGCGCAGCAATCAACGCCGACCTTGTTTGCTCGGCAGGCGGAGTTACCTACTCGCCGGGATCAATCAATCCAGAACCTACTACTGATTGCTCCAAGATCGATGATCCTTTAATCGACAGGCCAAATCCTTCGTATGCCGGGTGCAATTTTACCAACAAGCGCGTGGGGGTCGGCATCACCACGATGCAGCCTGGAGTCTATTGTGGCGGGCTGGAAATTGTCGGCCCAGCGGTTGTCACGTTTGCAGCGGGTGAGTACATCATCAAGGACGGGCCATTCAAGATTTCCGGGCTGGCATTTGCGAGGGGCAAGAACATCGGCTTCTTCCTGACGGGTGATAATTCAGTCATCGACTTTACTGGTGGTGCCTTGGTCGAATTCGCCGGGCGCGAAGACGGCGACATGGCGGGATTGTTGTTTTTTGAAGACCGGGCTGTTGCGGCTGGCCGACAGCACAGGATCAATACGCTGATAACAAATGAGCTGACTGGGACCATTTATCTTCCCAATGGCAATCTGACTATTGATCCCACCGCGCGAGTTGGCGAAAAGTCCGCCTATACTGCAATTGTGGTGAACCGGCTTGAGCTCAAGGAAGGACCTGAACTCGTCCTGAACACGAATTACGGGGCAACGAAAGTTCCGGTTCCTTCAGGCATCAAGACTGCGGCCACTGCGGTACTGGAGAAGTAAGCACTGTTTGTGCTACGGCCTGTTTTTCAGGAGGGCGGATGGTTCGGATTATCGGGCTTGATCCGGGTTTGCGAAATACCGGCTGGGGTGTGATTGACAGCGAAGGATCGCGGCTCATCTATGTCGCTGACGGGTCGGTGCATTCGGATGCGGATGCGCCGCTGGCGATGCGCCTGTTGCAGATCCATACGCAATTGATCCGTGTGCTGAATGAATATGCGCCGGATGAAGCGGCGATCGAAGAGACTTTCGTCAACAAGGATGCGCGGGCCACGCTGAAGCTGGGCCAGGCGCGGGGCGCTGTCATGCTGGCGCCGGCATCACTCGGGATTGCCGTTTCGGAATACGCGCCAAATGTGATCAAGAAATCCGTGGTAGGGGCAGGGCATGCGGAGAAGGCGCAGGTCAAGCACATGGTGAAGCTGCTGTTGCCGAAAGCCGTGCTGAAGTCGGCGGATTCAGTGGATGCACTGGCGATTGCTATATGCCATGCGCATCACCGGGGGATCAGACGTTCTTGACTTGTTCGCCGGTTTGTGGAAGTAATACTGGTGAGGTATTACTTATGAGCCGCGTCACATCCAAAGGTCAGGTGACTATCCCGAAAGAGATCCGGGAAAAACTCGGAATTGAACCGGGGTCCGAAGTCGGTTTTCAAGAAGAAGGTGGACAGATGATATTGGTCAGCGAGAAGCAGAAATCCGGTGAGACGCCTGGCCAAAAGATGGCGCGACTGATGAACGCGTTTGCGCAAAGCAACCGGCGGACCAGTGCCTATGCCGGCATGTCAACCGATGAAATCATTGAATTCGTGCGCGGCCCCGCAGATGACGTCGAGCCTCGCTGATTCCAGTGTTGTGCTGGATCTCTTGCGGCCAGGCCAAGCATGGCATGATTGGTCAGAGGACGTTTTGGTCAGGTGGCGCGATGCCGGAGACGTTATCGTCAACCCGATTATCCTCGCTGAAGCTGCGCCAGAGTTTGGCAGCGAGCAAGAGTTGGTGCGCATGATGGAGAGTTTTGGATTCACTTTGGAAGATTTACCCTGGCATACATCGTTCATGGCAGGCATGGCGCATGTCGCCTATCGCAGAGCTGGCGGCTATCGGGAACGCACATTGCCTGATTTTTTCATCGGAGCGCATGCGGCAGTGCTTGGCTATCGTTTGTTGACGCGCGATCCCAAGCGGTATCGTCGGCACTTTCCAAATCTTGAAATTATTGCGCCTGATATGCACCAATGATTGGAAAACTGAAAGGCCGCATTGATTCCACCGGGCCTGACTGGGCGATGGTTGATGTGGGCGGGGTTTGTTATTTTGTGTCGTGCTCGTCGAAGACACTGTCGACGCTTTCAGTCGGTGAGTTTGCCGAGGTTCACACCGAGATGCTGGTGAGCCAGGACAATATCCGGCTCGTTGGATTTGCGAGTACCATGGAAAAAGAGTGGTTCAAGCTTTTGCAGACTGTTCAGGGCGTGGGGGCGCGGGTGGCGCTGGCGATCTTGTCGGTGCTGTCGCCGGGTGACGTGGCGAATGCGATTGCGTTGCAGGACAAGGCGATGATCGGGCGGGCCAATGGGGTTGGCAAGAAACTTGCTGAACGCATCGTGCTCGAATTGAAAGACAAGGCGCCTGCCTATACGGCGGCGGATATCGGCCTGGGGCAGGTGGCGGCGGAGCTGGCTGCTGATCGGCCGACAGCGGTGACGGATGCGGTGTCGGCGCTGGTGAATTTGGGATACGGGCAATCACAAGCCGCGATGGCTGTGGGTGCGGCGATGAACAAGGGCGGCGATGATCAGCCCACGGAGAAATTGATCCGCGCGGCGCTGAAGGAGCTGGCGGCGGGATGAGGTTTGGAAATAGCATTCCCTCCCCCTTGTGGGGAGGGTTAGGGTGGGGGTTGCTTTGGCTTTTCAGAGTGGGAATGAATTTTATTCTGCGAGATCACCCGACCCCCACCCCGGCCCTCCCCACAGGGGGGAGGGGGAAGAAATTTAGTCAGCCCACGGAGAAATTGATCCGCGCGGCGCTGAAGGAGCTGGCGGTGGGATGAGGATTGCAAGGAACATTCCCTCCCCCTTGTGGGGAGGGTTAGGGTGGGGGTCGCTCCGTCTTGGCAGAAAGGGAATGAACTTTATTCTGCGAGATCACCCGACCCCCACCCCGGCCCTCCCCACAGGGGGGAGGGGGAAGAAATTTAGTCAGTCCACGGAGAAATTGATCCGTGCGGCGCTGAAGGAGCTGGCGGCGGGATGAGTGTGTTTGTTCAGCTCCCTGCCCTTGAGGGCGGGGCCGGGGGCGGGTGCCAGCCACGCAATGGAAGTTCGATCTCACTTGGGGCTGACACCCACCCCTACCCCTCCCTCAAGGGAGGGGAGAGTTTGTTGATCCCCGCCAGGAGGAGGGGGAAGTAGTCCATGACCCGCACCATCCTTGATCATTCCCCCAAACCCGAGGACGCGCTCGACACTCACTTGCGGCCGCAGAAGCTTGATGAGTTTGTCGGGCAGTCGAAGCAGAAGCAGAACCTTCGCGTGTTTATTGAGGCGGCGAAATCGCGCGGTGAAGCGCTGGATCATGTGTTGTTTGCGGGGCCACCGGGGTTGGGGAAGACCACGCTGGCGCAGATCATGGCGCGCGAACTTGGGGTGAATTTTCGGGCGACATCTGGTCCTGTGATTGCCAAGGCTGGTGATCTCGCTGCACTCCTCACCAATCTCGAAGATCGCGATGTGTTGTTCATCGATGAAATTCACCGGCTCAATCCGGCTGTCGAAGAAGTGCTTTATCCAGCGATGGAGGATTTTCAGCTGGATCTGATTATTGGTGAAGGCCCCGCCGCAAGATCGGTGCGGATTGATCTGGCGCGGTTTACGCTGATAGGTGCGACGACGCGCACTGGACTGCTCACCACGCCGCTGCGCGATCGCTTTGGCATTCCAATCCGGCTGGATTTTTACACCGAGGATGAGCTGCTTGACATCGTGCGGCGCGGATCGCGGATCATGCAGATGCCTGTCACTGAAGATGGGGCACGGGAAATTGCGCGGCGTTCACGGGGCACACCTCGTATCGCCGGGCGGTTGCTGCGTCGCGTACGGGATTTTGCTTCGGTGGCGGGGGCTTCACAGATCGATTCACGTGCTGCCGACAAGGCTTTGAAAGCATTGGATGTTGATGATGCCGGGCTGGATGCTTTGGACCACCGCTATCTCAAATGCATTGCGTTGAATTTCGGCGGCGGGCCGGTTGGGATCGACACCATTGCGGCGTCGTTGTCGGAGGCACGTGATGGAATTGAAGATGTCGTTGAGCCTTATCTGTTGCAGCTTGGGTTCTTAAATCGATCGCCACGCGGACGCATTTTGACTCACCATGCGTTCAAGCATCTGGGGTTGGCTGTGCCGAACCGCGCGGAGATCACGCAAGGTGTGCTGCCGCTGGAGGAGGGGGAATGACGCTTTCCGGCCACCTTGAAAATGGCAAGCATGTTTTCGACCTTCGCGTCTATTACGAGGACACGGATTTTTCCGGGTTGGTCTATCACTCGAATTACCTGAAATATTGCGAGCGGGCGCGGTCGGACTGGCTGCGGGTTGTTGGTGTTGATCAAAATGCGATGGCGGCATCCGGCCAATATTTTGTCATCCGGCGGATGGATTGCGAGTTCGAGCGGGCGGCTATATTTGACGACATACTGATGGTGGAGTCAGTGGCGAAAGACATCAAAGGTGCGCGATTTGTAATGTCGCAACGAGTGATGCGTGGCTCTGAGCTTATTTTCACGGCTGAAGTGACGGCTGTCATTGTGGATGGCAAAGGTCGGCCACAACGCATTACTGCCGCTATGGCAGAAAAGTTTCACCTTGCGGCAAAGACTGCGCTGTAACCTTCCGTTAACCATCCCTATTCATTCAAGTTAATGGCGGGCAATCGAGCCGCCCCAGTTTCGACAGAATCGATCTGTTTGAGCCTCCAAAGGGAATGACCGTTTAGATCATGGATCCAATTACTGCCGCGCCGGTTTCGCAAGGCGCACAAATTTCGCTGATGCATCTCGTTTTCCAGGCATCGTGGCCGGTGTTTCTGGTCATGATCGGGCTTGCAGCCGCTTCTGTGTGGTGCTGGGCGATCATTTTCGAGAAATGGTTCTCCTATCGCCGGGTGAATTCGGCCAATGACAGGTTTGAAGAGACATTCTGGTCGGGGAAGTCGCTGGATGATCTTTACAGCGCACTGAATGCACGGCCATCGCTGGGGATGTCGTCGATCTTCCTTGCCGCCATGCAGGAGTGGAAACGCAGCCAGGGTGCGGCAATGCGGGCCGGCTTTGCGGGTGTGCAAAAGCGCATTGAAAAGGTCATGGATGTTGCCATTCAGAAGGAAATGGGAGCGCTGGAATCGCGGCTGTTGTTTCTGGCCACGATTGGCTCGGCGGCACCTTTTATCGGGCTGTTTGGCACGGTGTGGGGCATCATGACGTCGTTCCAGGGAATTGCCAATTCAGGGCAAACCAATCTTGCTGTGGTTGCACCGGGCATTGCGGAAGCGCTGTTTGCCACGGCCATAGGCCTTGTGGCCGCCATACCGGCGACAATTTTCTATAACATGTATTCCAGTGACGCGGCGAAAATCGGAACCAGACTGGAGAATTTCGCCGACGAATTTTCCGCGATCATTTCGCGGCAGCTGGATGAAAGGGTGCAGTAATGGGAGCGAGCTCTGGCGGGGCCCGTGGCGGATATTCGCGGCGCAATTCGCGAAGGCGCGGTGGAGCTGCGGCGATTTCCGAGATCAATGTCACGCCACTGGTTGACGTCATGCTGGTGTTGCTCATTGTGTTCATGGTGGCCGCACCCTTGATGACGGTTGGTGTGCCCATCGAACTGCCGAAGACGGAAGCCAAGCAACTCAACACTTCAACTGAGCCACTGACGATTACCGTGCAGGCTGACAGCAAGATTTTCTTGCAAGAGACTGAAATTGCGATGACGGATCTTTCCGCCAAACTGAAGGCGATTGCGAAGAATGGCAATGATGAGCAGCTGTTCGTGCGGGCCGACACAAGCGTCAGTTATGGTGCCGTGATGGAAGTGATGGGGTTGCTCAATGGGGCTGGCTACAAGAAAATTGGTCTGGTGACGACGACCAAGGACAAGGTGCC
This sequence comes from uncultured Alphaproteobacteria bacterium, assembly GCA_963819615.1. Lineage (GTDB taxonomy): Bacteria > Pseudomonadota > Alphaproteobacteria > Rhizobiales > Aestuariivirgaceae > Aestuariivirga. The sequence goes on along the minus strand of CAWFWW010000004.1, from coordinate 593,644 downwards.
CGCTGGCAATTGAGATGAAGAAAAGCGTCCTCCTTTCGACGGTTTTCCACGGGGCCATATTGGCTCTGGCACTGTTCAGCATCCCTTCGAGCAATGCGCTGAAGGCGCCACCGGTCAATGCGATTGAAGTTGATATCAGCCAGATCACGGATGACTCGAAGCGGCTTGCGGCAACGACAGATGATGTTCCGGAGACGGCAAAGCCCGCGCCGAAGAAGATGGAAGTAGTGAAGGAGACGCCGCCGGCTCCCAAAGTTTCGGAAGAAGTCAAAACCGCGATGAAGGAGCCTGTGGCACCAGAGCCGCCGAAGCCGCCGGAACCGAAAAAGGAAGAGCCCAAAAAAGAGGAACCGAAGAAGGTTGAGGAAAAGCCGCTCGATTCTGATCCTTTGAAGGAACTCATTGCCCTGCAAGAGGCCGAGAAAAAGAAAGCTGACGAGCAGAAGAAGGCTGAGGAACAGAAGAAAGCCGACGAAAAGAAAAAGGCTGACGAAAAAAAGAAAGCTGAAGAGAAGAAGAAACTGGCCGAGAAAAAGAAAAAAGAATTGAAGCTCGACGACATTGCGGCCTTCCTCAACAAGGAAGATGGCGAGCGCACGACGCAGGTGAATTCCAAGGAAGCTGGTTCGCCGAAGAAGGCTGAGAAGGCGATGGCGGGGGCGGACGCCAGTGTTTCGGCAACGCTGATTGAGGCGCTGGTGGCCCGCGTCAAACAGTGTTTCACGGTTCCACCTGCCGCGCGGGACGCAGACATTACCGTGCCGATCAGTTTCAGCCTTGCTCACGATGGCACCGTGACTTCAGTTCAGCCTGAGCAGTCCTATTCTGATCCAATCTATGCAGCCACAGCTGCGGCTGGTGTTGCTGCGGTCAAAGGCTGCGAGCCTTATGAGCTTCCTCCCGACAAATACGACATGTGGAAAACTGTCGTGCTTGATTTCAACCCCAACATGATGTCCCGCTGATGATGATAGCCATGAAGAATTGTTTGAAATGCAACCCGCCCTTGAGGGCGGGGCAGGGGTGGGTGTCAGCCGCATTTGCTGGCGCTTGGATGAGTTTCTTTTTGGCTGACACCCGCCCCCGACCCCGCCCTCAAGGGCGGGGAGGAGTTGTTGGGGTGATCGCCAGCGTGTTTTTTCTGGTATCGCTGATCTCCACCGCCCAGGCTCAACTCAAAGGCACCGTGCAAGGCGGGCAGATTGATCCTTTGCCTATCGCGATTGCGCCGTTCATTGCGGATGGTGAGGCGAGCGAAGTGGCGCAGACTGTTGCCGGGGTCATCAGCAACGATCTTGGCAGCACAGGTTATTTCGCGCCGTTGCCGCAGGATTCGTTCATCGAGCAAGTCACGAATTTCGAGCAGGAGCCACGGTATGGCGACTGGCGGCAGGTGCAGGCCAAGGCGTTGGTCGTGGGGCAAGCGGTCGCCGTTGGCGGCAAGATACAGGTGTCGTTCAAGCTTTATGACGTCAATGCTCAAACCATGCGCGCCGGGCAGACTTTTGCAGCGAGTCCCAAAAATGCGCGGCGGATTGCGCATCGCATCGCCGACATGATCTACAAGGAGCTCACGGGCTACGAAGGATATTTTGACACACGCATCGTGTTCATCAATGAGTCTGGCCCAAAGGACAAGCGCGAAAAGAAACTCGCGATCATGGATCAGGATGGATTCAATCCGCGCACATTGCCAGTGAGTGGCGATCTTTTGCTGACGCCCCGGTTTTCGCCGACATCGCTTGAACTTACCTTCATGTCGTTCGGCAGCGGCGTGCCACGGGTTTACATTTACAACATTGAAACACAGCAGAAAGAAATCGTCGGCGATTTTCCGAACATGAGCTTTGCGCCGCGCTATTCGCCAGATGGCCAGAGCGTTGTGATGAGCTTGCAAAGCGATGACGGACGCAACTCGAATATTTTCGAACTTGATCTGCGTTCGCGGCAATTGCGGCAGCTCACCGAGACGCCGGCCATCAACACCGCACCCAGTTTTTCGCCGGATGGTGCACAGGTTGCGTTCGAGTCTGACCGTGGCGGCGCGCAGCAGATCTATGTGATGGGGGCTGATGGATCTGGCCAGAATCGCATCAGTTTCGGCAGTGGCCGCTATTCAACGCCTGTATGGTCGCCAGATGGAAAGTGGATTGCTTTCACCAAACAGGCGGGCGGAAAATTTGCAATTGGCGTGATGGCGCCGGATGGATCGGGCGAGCGAATTTTGACGGAAGGGTTCCATAATGAAGGGCCTACGTGGTCGCCGAACAGCCGGGTCGTCATGTTTTTCCGCGATACGCCGGGCGAAAATGGCGGGCCGCAGCTCTATAGCGTTGATATTTCAGGCTATAATGAGCGGAAGATCGAAACGCCTGGGTTTGCCTCGGATCCGGCCTGGTCACCTCGTCTTAACTAAGTTTGATCATAAAGCGTTTACCGTGTTTGGTGTTTCGCGGGCGTTTTGCTTGCCGGGATAGCCACAATGTTGCCCCTGTAGGCGGGCTAGGAGCTTCAAACGCGGCGAATCCGGGTCAATTTGACTCGAATCGTATCGGGTTGAGTAAAATTTGGCTCGGCGAAGCCAATTGAGTGAAGGAGTGGAATTATGACAATTCAAGCAGCTGGTCGTGCAGCAGGCCGTTCAGCGAGCTTCAAGATCGTTGCAGCCATGACATGTGTTCTGGCGCTGGCGGCGTGCTCGAAGAAGAACACGCCTGACCTCGGGGCCGATACCGGTCCGGGTGTTGGCGCTGCCGCTCCTGGCTCAAAACAGCAGTTTGAAACCGAGATTGGTGACCGCATCTATTTCATTGTCGACCAGTCAAACCTCACCCCGGAAGGCCAGGATACGCTGACCAAACAGGCACAATGGTTGCAGCAATATCCAGCAGTGACCGTCCAGGTTGAGGGTCATGCCGACGAGCGCGGTACACGCGAGTACAATATCTCGTTGTCGGCGCGGCGCGCAACGGCAGCACGCGAATTCCTGATACAGCAGGGCGTTACCGGCAAGCGGATTTCCTCGATCGCCTATGGCAAGGAACGTCCGGCTGCGTTGTGCGATGCCGAGCAATGCTACAACCAGAACCGCCGTGCGGTGACAGTCATCACGGGCGGGACAAATTAACCTGAGGCCATGATCCGGCCACAAGTTGTGGCGCGTTTGCAACAGCGCGCCGCATTTCTTTTTCAGCCATGGACTCGTCTTATTTTGTGCGCCTTTGCCGCGCACTAGATCAGCCATTGTGAAACTCTTAGGCGGAATTTCGAGAATGTTTCATCGTCGCGTATTCACTGCAGCGCTGCTGATCGGCGCTGTGTTTGTCACTCCAACTTTTGCCCAAGATGCAAGCCGCGTCGACCAGCTGGAACAGCAGGTCCGCAATTTGACCGGGCAAGTGGAGGAACTCACCTATCAGTTGAAGCAAATGCGCAAGCAAAGTGCCTCTGCTGAAGATGCGCTGGCTCCAGTGCAGCATGCAGCGGCACCTGCGGTCATGCTGCCGAAGCAAAAGCTGACGACTCTTGAGCAAGAGCCAGTTGATGATGGCGGCATCGAGATCGTCGGAGAGCCAATTCAAAAAACCCAGAAGGTTGAAGAGTCAATTTATGGCGATGCAGTTCCAACTGACGGGCAAGAGCTGGCTTTGGCGCCTGCGCCATCAGGGCTTACCCGCAAGAAGGCCGCAGAGCCTGGCGACGGGGGTTTCCAAGGCGTCTTGGTAGATCCTGGCGCTGATACATCGGCGAGTTCGGCTGCTTTGACAGATGCGGCTCCTGCATCGGCTGGCAACGATGGCTTTGAGCAAGTTGCATTGACCGAAGAAACGCCTGAAGGACTTTACAAGAAATCCGATGAAGCGCTGTTGCGGCGTCAGTTTGATCTTGCCAGCAATGGCTTCCACAAGTTTCTGGAGTCTTATCCGGATCACAGTTTGGCGGGCAGCGCACAATATTGGCTGGGGGAAACTTATTTTTCGCAAGGCGATTTCCGCACAGCCGCGCAAAATTATCTGCAAGGCTACCAGAAATATCCCAAGAGCCGTCGGGCGCCTGACAGTCTACTGAAGCTCGGCCTTGCCCTCAACAAGTTGGGTCAAAAAGACCAAGGTTGCGCTGCGTTGTCGAATGTTGGGACGGAATATCCCAAGGCAGTTGAAGCCAAGAAACGGGCGCAAGTCGAGTACCGCCGTGCTGGCTGCTGAGGCAGTCAGGCCCGTCGTTTTTCCATTTCAACTCTCAGAGATGTTCGATGCCGCGAAGGGTTCGCGGCATTTGGCTGTTGCGGTATCGGGCGGGTCAGATTCTCTGGCGTTGCTGCATCTTGCAAAGTGCTGGAGCGATAACGAAGGAGTTCGCGTGACCGCCATTACAGTCGATCATGGCCTGCGACCTGAATCGGCTGGGGAAGCGCAAGTGGTTGAGGCGTGGGCGGCGGCGCTGGGAGTTCCTCATGTCACATTGGCTTGGCCTGGCGACAAACCCCGAACTGGTTTGCAAGCTGCGGCACGGAAGGCCCGGTATGATCTCATGTCACAGTGGTGCAGAGACAATCGCGTGGACTTTCTGTTGACCGGCCACACGATGAATGATCAGGCCGAGACGGTCGCCATGCGCCTTAAACGAACAAGCACTGATGAAAGCGTTGCGGGGATCAGGCCCGAGATTATCTGGAATCAAATCAGGGTGTTGCGGCCGCTCTTGCAAGTGAAACGCGAAGCATTGCGCGACTTGCTCCGCGGGCTTGGGCAGCGGTGGATTGACGATCCCAGCAATGACAACATGGCATTTGAGCGTGTGCGTGTAAGGCTGGAGTTGGACACCGCAGATGTTGATGCGCTGGCGAGGCAAGCGGCAGCGGCGCAATTGCGGGCGGCCGAAACAGATCATGCAGTGCGTTTGTTTGCAGCGGAACATGTTGAGACGCATGTTGAGGGATATTTCTCGGTGGCGCGCGCCGCCTTGTTGGGTCTCACCCATGCAAGGACAGACACGCTCATCCGCATGTTGTTGCGAAGTGTTGGCGGCGATGAAGCATTGCGGGAAGAACGAGTGCGACTCGGCGACTGGTTGAAGTCCGCTTCCGGCATTCGGCGGACACTCGGGGGAGCGGTTATTGCCAAGCGGAAAAGCGAAGTTTTGTTCATGCGCGAACCGGCGCGGGTTGATTCGAGACCACAAACCATTTTTACGTCACAAGCGCTGGTCTGGGACAATCGATTTGAGATTTTTGGCCCGGTTGGCAGCCAAATTGGCTGTGCCGGCAAAATCACGGGTTTACAGCGGATTTCCGGGCTTCCAAGGGTCGTTTTTGACGCCCTACCGGTGCTGCTTGATGCATCTGGATTGGGTGTTTTGGCCCTAGACAAGCCACATTCCCGGCTATCGTCGCGATTTCTGGGATTGCGTTAGCTTTGCTGGCTTACAGGGCTTGGAAACCGGCGCTGTGCAACATATGTTAAGGTCTCTTTTATAAAGCTCTGTTCCCCGGGGCAAAACTCCGGCGGCGAAAGGTTAAGCAGCATGAACGGCAATCAATTCCGCAACGTCGCAGTCTGGGCGGTCATCGCGCTGCTTCTGTTTGCGCTGTTCAGCCTGTTTCAAAGTCAGGGCCTGCGCCCTTCATCGACCGAGATGAGTTATTCTGAATTCATGAAGAAAGTCGATTCCGGCGAGTTGAAGTCAGTGACGATCAGCGGCACATCAGCTGTCGGCAAGGATTCTTCCGGCAAATCACTTGAGACCTCAGGTTACTGGTCGGAACAAGATGTAAAAGAGATGCGCGACAAGGGCGTCAACATCGAATTCAAACCGCAGCAAAGTGAATCATTCTGGGGCGGTGCGCTGATGACCTGGCTGCCGATGCTGCTGCTCGTTGGCGTGTGGATATTCTTCATTCGCCAGATGCAGCAGGGCTCAGGCAAGGCCATGGGTTTTGGAAAATCAAAGGCGAAGCTGCTCACTGAAAAGCAAGGCCGCGTGACGTTTGACGATGTTGCAGGCGTTGATGAAGCGAAAGAAGACCTGATTGAGGTCGTTGATTTCTTGCGTGATCCGCACAAGTTCCAACGGCTCGGCGGAAAGATTCCGAAAGGCGCTTTGCTTGTCGGCCCGCCAGGCACAGGTAAAACGCTGATCGCCCGCGCCGTTGCGGGGGAAGCCAATGTTCCATTTTTCACCATTTCAGGTTCTGACTTCGTCGAAATGTTTGTCGGCGTCGGCGCTTCACGCGTGCGCGACATGTTTGAGCAAGCCAAGAAGAATGCGCCTTGCATCATATTCATTGACGAAATTGACGCGGTTGGCCGCCATCGTGGCGCCGGTCTTGGCGGCGGCAATGATGAACGCGAGCAGACGCTCAACCAATTGCTGGTCGAGATGGATGGATTTGAAGCGAACGAAGGTGTCATCATCATCGCTGCAACCAACCGTCCTGATGTGCTTGATCCTGCGCTTTTGCGTCCCGGCCGATTTGACCGGCAGATCACTGTCGGCAATCCTGATGTGAAGGGCCGCGAACAGATTCTCAAAGTGCACATGAAGAATGTGCCGCTTGCGCCGGATGTCGAGCCAAGAATTATCGCGCGTGGCACGCCTGGATTTTCGGGCGCTGACCTTGCCAACCTGGTCAACGAAGCTGCGCTGCTTGCCGCGCGTCGCAACAAGCGCATCGTGACACAGGCAGAATTTGAAGATGCCAAAGACAAAGTGATGATGGGTGCGGAACGCCGTTCACTTGTGATGAGTGAGGAAGAGCGCCGCAACACGGCCTATCATGAAGGCGGCCATGCGATTGTCGGCCTTAACGTTGCCTATGATCCGCTGCACAAGGTGACAATCATTCCGCGCGGCCGCGCGCTTGGCGTGACCATGAACCTGCCGGAAGGCGACCGTTACAGCCGCACCCGCGAATGGTGCGAGGCGCGTCTTGCAGTGTTGTTCGGCGGGCGCGAGGCTGAGCTTATCCTTGGCGGTGAAAAGAATGTCACGGGCGGCGCATCGGGCGACATCATGATGGCAACGCAGCTGGCGCGCCAGATGGTCACCGAATGGGGCATGTCCGAAAAGCTTGGACGCGTGCGCTACAGCGCCAATGAACAGGAAGTGTTCCTTGGCCACAGCGTCACCCAGTCGAAAAACGTTTCGGAGAGCACGGCAGAGATCATTGATCTGGAAGTGCGGCGCTTGATCCATGAAGGCGAAGCACAGGCCAAGGCAATTCTCAAAAAGAAGCGCAGCGAATTGCATGCGCTGGCAGCTGCACTGCTCGAATATGAAACATTGTCGGGCGATGAAGTGGCTATGGTCCTCAAAGGCCAGAAGCCTGACCGCGACGACAAGCCGAAGAAGAAACCCGAAAGTTCCGGCGTCCCGCGCGCAGGCGCAAAGCGCGGGTCTTCGGGAACAAGCGGGCTTGAGCCACAGCCGACGTCGTAATCCCTGTGTTCCTTCTCCCTTGGAAGTGAAGGCTCTGGCTGGTATTTTTCATGTCACTGAAAACCTATGTGAGGCCGGTGTCGCTTGCCTTCGGGCCTGATGCGCGGGTGATGATTGCTGATGGTTCGGCTGGTGCGCTGGGCGGGTCATCGCATGTTGCTTTCACTTCTGCCGAAGTCATCGAACGAAACGGCAGACAGATCACGAAGCGATGTGTTTCATATCGCGATTGCGCGGATCATCCGGTTGCAAAGAAAATCACCAGGAAAAGAGCGCCGTTCGCTGGGCTTGATTTCACCCAGACGCGAGTCATGGGAATCGTCAACGTTACGCCGGACAGTTTTTCCGATGGCGGGCGGCATGCTGATGCGGCGGCGGCCATTGCCCACGGGAAGTCGCTTGTAGAGCAGGGCGCCGATATTCTTGATGTTGGCGGCGAGTTGACGCGGCCGGGTTCCGAAGAGGTTGCGGAGGAGGAGGAGCTGCGCCGGATCATGCCGGTCATTGAAGGTCTTTCTGGCGCCGCCATTGTTTCAGTCGACACGCGGAAATCACGGGTGATGGAGCGTGCAATCGCCGGGGGCGCTGCCATCATCAATGATGTATCAGCGCTCGGGTTTGATGCGGCGAGTGCCGCGACAGTTGCGCAGCTTGGAAAGCACCTCATCCTGATGCATGCGCAGGGCGAGCCCAAGACGATGCAGCTTCAGCCCAAATATGATGATGTCGTGTTTGATGTTTACGACTTCCTTGCGGAACGCATCGCGATGGCGAAGGCGGCCGGGATTCCTGAGGACATGATCTGTGCTGATCCGGGCATTGGATTCGGAAAGACATTCGAGCATAATCTTGCCTTGATGCAGTCACTTACAATCTTCCATGGGCTTGGCGTGCTGCTGTTGGTGGGCGTGTCGCGGAAGAACATGATTGGCGTGCTGACGGGCGAAAATGTCGCGGCAAATCGCGTTGCGGGTTCAGTCGGCGGGGCGGTGCACGCGGCGCTTTCTGGCGCGCATATCTTGAGGGTGCATGATGTGGCGGCCACGGCGCAGGCGCTCCGGGTGTTTACGGTTTCACAAGATCCCGATTTAGCGGGTCTTTAGGAAGTGCTATTAAAGGTTGGACGGGATTTGAGTGGAACAAGCAGAATGACACGCAAGTATTTTGGCACTGATGGGGTGCGCGGACGCGCCAATTTCGGCGCAATGTCGCCTGAACTGGTGATGCGGTTGGGTTTGGCGGCTGGCCAACTTTACCGTCGCGGCGGGCACCGGCACCGTGTGGTCATCGGCAAGGATACGCGGCTTTCTGGTTATATGATTGAGCAAGCGTTAACGGCGGGGCTGCTTTCGGCGGGCATGGACGTGTTCCTGTTCGGTCCTGTGCCAACGCCTGCGGTTGCGATGCTGACGCGCTCGATGCGGGCTGATTTGGGCGTGATGATTTCGGCCTCGCACAATCCTTTTCAGGACAACGGCATCAAACTGTTCGGGCCGGACGGCTACAAGCTTTCGGATGAGCAGGAACTCAAGATTGAAGCGCTGATCGACAATCCGTCGCAAGTGAAAGTGGCGGAGCCCACCGAAATTGGGCGAGCCAAACGCATTGAAGATGCTGGCGCACGCTACATTGAATTTGCCAAGCGCACATATCCCGGCGAGAGCAATCTAGATGGCTTGCGCATCGTGATCGATACGGCGAATGGCGCTGCTTATAAATCGGCGCCGCCTGCCTTGTGGGAGCTGGGCGCTGAAATCATCCAGATCGGGGACGAACCCAACGGCATCAATATCAACGACAAATGCGGATCAACGCATCCTGATGTCATGTGCGCACGGGTGCGCGAGACACGCGCCGACATCGGCATTGCGCTGGATGGCGATGCGGACCGCGTGATCATTTGCGATGAACGCGGGCAGGTGATTGATGGCGATCAGATCATGGCGTTGATCACCACATCATGGGCGCAGCGCGGGCAATTGAAAGGCGGCGGGCTGGTCGCCACTGTCATGTCAAACCTCGGACTTGAGCGTTATCTGGAGAGCCAGAAATTGTCACTGGCGCGCACAAAAGTCGGTGACCGTTATGTCGTCGAACACATGCGCGAGCATGGGTTCAATATTGGCGGCGAGCAATCCGGACACATTGTGATGTCGGATTACGCGACGACGGGCGACGGATTGTTGGCTGCATTGCAGGTGCTGGCGGAAGTGGTGCGGCAGGGCAAGCCTGTCAGCGAAGTGTGCAATCTGTTCACGCCATTACCGCAAGTTTTGAAGAACGTGAAATTCAAGGGTGGCAATCCATTGGGCGACAATGCGGTGAAGAGCGCCATCAAGGATGTCGAGGCAATGCTTGGCAATCACGGGCGCCTGGTCATACGGCCTTCAGGCACCGAGCCATTGATCCGCGTGATGGCGGAAGGCGATGACGGCTCGCTGGTGCAGAAGGTTGTCGATGACCTGTGCGGGCTTATCGCAAAAGCTGCGGCTTAAGGTGCGTCAGTGCCATTGCGGGCGTGATTTCCAATGGAAGTGAATTGATGAACAATTGTGCCGGGCTGATACAAGTTTATGTGTCGCCATTGCAACAACCACGTAGCATCAAGAAATTGTCACTTTTCTGACGTTTTGAAGGCTGTGTTCCGCCGCATCGCATCACCATATTCAAGTCACGCCACGGGATGGCGCACTGAACAATGGTGAGTGACATGAAACATATTCGAATTCTTCTTCTTGCTTCTGCTGCAGCGTTGCCGTTTGCGGCCGTTGCCCACGCTGCTGATCCAATTGAAGAGCAACCGATTGTCGAGCCAACGCCAACATCGGACCTCGGCATCTATTTTCGGGGAGATGTCGGCTATTCGGCACTTGAATGGAAGGGTGGCGATGATGATGGCGGCTGGATAGTCGGCGGCGGCATCGGCTATCGCATCACGGATTATTTCCGCACCGATTTGACGCTTGACTGGGCCGGCAATTATGACGTTGGCACGGGCAATGATCTTGCGACAACGACGGTCATGGGCAATGGATATTTTGACTTCGCCAATGATACGATGTTCACGCCCTATGTTGGCGCTGGCCTCGGTTACAGCTGGGTCGACAATAACCCGAACGGGATGGCCCTGGGCCTTGCCGCTGGTGTTGCGGTTGATCTTTCCGAGAATATTGCGGTTGATGCAGGTTACCGGTTCCGTGATGTCATGGCCTCTGGCCATGATCCGATGGAGCACCAGTTCGCGGTTGGCATGCGGTTCTCGTTCTGACGCAATCATTTCCTCTCCCGTTTTTGCGGGAGAGGAACCTTTCGGTTAACCTCCGTTAACTTAACCTATCCTTAGTTGCTTTTGATTTCTTTGTTGCACGCATGCGGCAATTGTTGCATGTGGAGCGCGGGCTAGCCTTCCCCACCGTAGGCCAGTCCATCTGTAAGGATGGAGATCAAATGACGCTACAGAAACCGGCCGTGCGGCCGCAAAACGCCCAATTTTCTTCCGGCCCTTGTGCAAAGTTCCCGGGCTGGAACGCTTCCAAACTCAATTCAGCGCTCACAGGCCGCTCGCACCGTTCCGGCGAAGGCAAGGCCCGTTTGAAGCGCGCCATCACGCTGACGCGTGAAATCCTGAATGTTCCCGCGGACTACAAAATCGGCATTGTTCCCGCCTCTGATACCGGTGCCGTTGAAATGGCGCTGTGGTCGATGCTGGGTGCTCGCGGTGTTGACATGCTTGCCTGGGAATCGTTCGGCGAAGGCTGGGTCGCTGATGTGGTGAAGCAGCTGAAGCTTGCCGATGTGCGCAAAATGACCGCACCCTATGGCGAGTTGCCAGACCTTTCCAAAGTTGATTTCAATCGTGACGTCGTGTTCACCTGGAATGGCACCACTTCAGGCGTGCGCGTTCCCAATGCCGACTGGATTCCTTCGACCCGTGAAGGTCTTGCGATTTGTGATGCAACGTCAGCGGCGTTCGCGCAAGACGTGGATTTTTCCAAGCTCGATGTGGTGACATTCTCCTGGCAGAAAGTTTTGGGCGGGGAGGGCGCGCATGGCGTCATCATCCTGTCACCACGCGCAGTGAAGCGGCTTGAAACCTATACGCCGGCCTGGCCAATGCCGAAAATTTTCATCATGGCAAAAGGCGGCAAGCTCATCGACGGCATATTTGAGGGCGAGACGATCAACACGCCATCGATGCTGTGCGTTGAAGACTACATTCTGGCGCTTGAATGGGCGAAGTCGGTTGGCGGCCTGAAAGGTCTCGTGGCGCGGGCAGATGCGAATGCCGCGGTGATTGACCAGTGGATCAAGGCCACACCTTATGCGCATCATCTTGCGAAGGTTCCTGCGACGCAATCCAACACGTCTGTGTGCCTGACGCTGGACGGCGGAGAAGATGTGCCGAAGGCTGTCGTGAAGCTGCTCGAGAAAGAGGGTGTTGCCCTTGATATCGGCGCTTACCGCGATGCCCCACCGGGGCTTCGCGTCTGGTGCGGCGCCACAGTTGAAACGGCCGATGTGATGGCGCTCGTTCCGTGGCTCGACTGGGCTTATTCTCTGGCGACGCAGAAAGCTGCGGCCTAGTTAGATTTTCCCTCCCCCTTGTGGGGAGGTTTCAGTGGGGGTCGCTCCGACCTGTCCATGCATGGTTTTCTTGCAATTCTGATCAAGCGCCCGACCCCACCCCAACCCTCCCCACAAGGGGGAGGGGGAAGAAAATGAAGATTACTTTGGAGTTACCCACCATGAAACCCCGCGTTCTCGTCTCTGACAAACTTTCTGAAACCGCCGTGCAGATCTTCCGTGATCGCGGGGTTGATGTTGATTACAAGCCTGATCTCGGCAAGGACAAGGATGCGCTGCTTGCCGCCATTCCGGAGTATGACGGGCTGGCGATCCGCTCGGCTTCGAAGGTCACGCCGAAAATCATCAGTGCGGCTCCACGCCTGAAGGTCATTGGCCGTGCAGGCATCGGCGTTGACAATGTCGATATTCCGGCGGCCACGGCGCGGGGAATCGTGGTGATGAACACGCCATTCGGCAATGCAATCACGACAGCAGAACATGCTATTTCGATGATGATGGCAATGGCCCGCCAAATCCCTGAAGCCAATGCATCAACCCACGCCGGCAAGTGGGAGAAGAACCGCTTCATGGGCGTTGAGCTTTACAACAAGACGCTTGGCGTCATTGGCTGCGGCAATATCGGTTCGATCGTTGCGGATCGCGGTGTTGGCCTCAAGATGAAAGTGCTGGCGTTCGATCCGTTTCTGTCGGCGGACCGCGCGATGGAGTTGGGCGTTGAGAAAGTTGATCTTGACGAGATATTCAAACGTGCGGACTTCATCACATTGCACACGCCGCTCACCGACAAGACGCGCAATATCGTCAACGCTGAATCGCTGGCGCGGTGCAAGAAGGGTGTGCGCATCATCAATTGCGCGCGTGGCGGGCTGGTGAATGAAGATGCGCTTTATGATGCGCTGATCGCCAAGCATGTTGCAGGTGCTGCTCTTGACGTGTTTGAGACTGAGCCTGCGACGACACACAAGCTCTTCGGCATGGACAATGTCGTGTGCACGCCGCATCTTGGCGCATCCACAAATGAAGCGCAGGAAAACGTGGCGCTGCAGGTGGCCGAACAAATGTCGGACTTTCTGGTTCGCGGTGCGGTATCGAACGCGCTGAACATGCCTTCGATTTCCGCTGTTGAAGCGCCACGCCTTACGCCATTTGTGCGGCTTGCGGAAAAGCTTGGTTCTTTTGCGGGGCAACTCACGGATGACTCGATCAGCGGCATCGTCATTGAATATGCCGGTGAGGTCGGCGAGATGAATACCCGTGCGCTGACCTCAGCTGCGCTTGCAGGCGTTTTGTCGGCGCAGCTTGGCACGGTCAATATGGTGTCGGCACCGGTTGCCGCCAAGGAACGTGGCATCAAGGTTGATGAAGTGAAGCAGACGCAACGGGGCGCTTATGAAACATATATCCGTTTGACGGTAAAGACCGACAAATATGACCGCTCGGTTGCAGGTACGGTGTTTGCCGATGGCAAGCCGCGCATGATCCAGATCAAGGGCATCGAGATGGAATCCGATTTCGGCCCGAACATGCTTTACATCACCAACACCGACAAGCCGGGATTCATCGGCGCACTGGGCACGATTTTCGGCAATGCCAATGTCAATCTCGCGTCTTTCCACCTGGGGCGCGAAAGCGCTGGCGGAAATGCAATCTGCCTGGTTGAAGTTGATGGAACGCCGCCGGATTCGCTGCTCTGGGCGGTCGGCAAGATTCCGCAAGTGCAACAGGTTAAGGCGCTGAAGTTTTAGGGCAGCTGGTCCCAGTACGCTGAGACATTTGCGGCGGCAGTGAATGGAACACAGCCGCCGCACTTTATCGCCTAATCCCTGACCGGGGGATCTCGTTAGTCCCTGAACAAATCCATCAAGGTGCGCTTCTTGTGTTTCAGTCCGTTGGCTGATGCCGTGTTAGTGCGGCGCGTACGCGACTGTGAATCATCGTTGCTTGAGGAGTCGTCATTGCTGTCGTCGTCGTTGGAATCGTCGTTAGAGCCATCGTCGTTTCCGTTGTCGTCATTGGAATCATGGCCAGCGCCATCGTCGCTGCTGCTATCATCGTGGTTGCTGTCATCGCTGCTGTTATCATCGCTGCTGTTATCGTCGCTGCTGTTATCTTCACTGTCGCCGTCGCGGTCTTCGCTGGCCTGGACTGAGGTGATTGATGCCGCCATTGGCACCACGAATGCTGCGGCTGCGAAACCTGACAGTTTCAGCAGGGCGCTGCGGCGGGAAATGATTGAATCGTCTGACATGGGTTTTCTCCGTTGGTTGAGTTAAATCGGGCCGATGGAGCGAAGATGCCAATAAGCCGCTGACGGGAAGTCAGCGGCTTTTGTCAACGGAGTGTCAGTTTCGGGTAAATTTTACGATTTCCTAAGGTGCGCCCATTTTGGTTATGTCAATGCCGTTGACCAAAATTCCGCCTTGCGGCGTGCTTTCGATGGCCCAAACCAGCGCGTCGCCATCCTGTTTGCTGAACCCCCTGGCGGCCATCAAGGGGCCAATAATCTGATTGACGCTGGGATCAGTTGTTGCGGTTTGCTGCAACGCCTGAATTGTCTGCTCGAAGCCTTTCATTTTCACCGTGCCTTTGCCGGATGGCAGGCCCGCCAATACGACGTTGAATGCACCGTCGTAAGTGATTTCGTAAGACGCAGATTTGATCGATCCGGGGTTCAAGGCTATCTGCATGGCGCCCGTCGGCAGAGCCTTGCCAAGAAGTTGCATTTGCACTTCCGGCTTCAATGGCGGTTCTGCGTTGAGGTCGAGATTGTCGACCATCAGGGCGGCGGCATCGGCTGCATTGAATCCTGAAATCGTGAAGTCGAGCGATGCGTCAGTTGGCAGAAGCGGCTTTGACCAGGGGGGCAGGATGCCTTCTGGCAAAGTAATGCCACTCAAGTTGACGGCTTCGCGCACCTTGCCGTCCTTGGTTACGCCATTCAAATCGATGTTGAAGCCAAGGTGGGAAAGTCCGCCATTTCCGATTTGCGTCGTCACAGCAATCTTGGATGCTTCTCCGCTTGCCGTGAGGGTGTCGAAAAGTGGAAGCGCTGATTTCACCAGCGCACGGAGTTCGTTTTGGTCTTTTTTGATTGCTTCAGGCGACGGCCTGGCGACAAACCAGGCAATCAATGCAAGGAATTCGCGTTGACGAAAATTTGTGCCAGCATAAGTCGAAAGATTTTTTCCGGTGGCATAGGCAAAGCTGAAGGGGCCGGACGGGCTTTCAATTTTCGAGTCTGAGACCGTCGAAGCCGCTTCATATCTACCGGTGAAATCTATGCCGCCAGTGGCATTCAGCGTTGACGCCGTTTGCCCTTTAAAGGCCTCAACTTTGGACTTGGTGAGTTGCTTGGTGTTGCTGGTTGGATCAGTGATGCTCTGAACCGCTTCAAAATTTGCAACTTCGTAGTTGTTAGAGGCAAATCCTGACATGGCTTCGTCGAAAATGCCGGTAAATTTCATGCCGTTGATCCTGTAGTCGATGGCGAATGCGGGTCCGCCTTTCAACTCAACCGACATTGACTGGTCTTGCCCAACTTGCCATTTGCCGCCGCCTTGCGGCTTTATCTTGAAGACCAAGGGCGAAACTTTTGCGGTGATATTCGGCTGCTTTGATTTGGCGATGAATGGGCCAACGTCGATTGTCAAATCATAGGCGTCACCTGCAACGGAGACCGTGACTACGCCGGGCTCAGCCGTCAGATACTTCTCGATGGCAGCCTTGATCTGGCTGGCTTCTTCCGGGCTCGCAGCAAGGGCTGTGCTTGAAAGGGCAAAGATGCTGGCGGCGGAAAGAAGTTGGTGGCTGAGGCGCATATTAACCTTGTCCTTCTGGTTGATGATTGGTCGCAAGCTAGCCAACGCAATGGTGCCGTCAACCGAAATGATTTTGCCACAATCCGGCCAGCAATCGGGCGCGATCCGGTCCTCAATCCGCCAATGAGTGTGATGATGTTCCTGCCTAGCGGGTTTGGATATTGGAGGAATGTCATGAAATTTCTAGGAACGATTTTGCTTGCAACGACAGCGCTGGCGCAAGGAGCATGGGCGGCCGATTACCGGCCGGTATGGAAAATTGACTCTGTCACAGTTTTCCCGACAGGTGCGGATGTGACACGCGTTGCCGAAGCGCAGATGACGGCTGGCGATCACCAACTGATCCTGGAGAATCTGCCTGGCGACATTGATCCGCAATCAATCCGCGTTTCAGGCGAGGGCGGGGAGGGGATTGAGATTGCCTCAGTTGATTCCAAGGTCGTGCCCCTGAAATCCGAACAGGTTGACCAGCAGCGCAAGCGGCTGGAAAAAATGATTGAAGACTTGCAGGACGAACGCGCCGCACTTGACCAGTCAATCGCAGATGCCGATACGCAACGGCAGTTTCTCATCAGTTTAGCCAACAAGCAGATTACGCCTGCGTCAACAACGGAGACGAGCAGGGCCGTTGATCCAACGGCGCTTGGCGGATTGCTTGATGTGATGGGCGCGCGGCTTTCAGCATTTGCCAAAGTCACGCAGGACGCGCGGCTGCGGCAGAAGGCGATTGACGTGCGCTGCGACGAGATACGGGTTGAGATCGACGTGCTTGCGCCCGATGGCGAAAATCGCACGCAGGTCACCGTGCATCTTGCGGCGCCTGACGCCGTCAACGGGATATTCAAAGTGAGCTACCGCATCGGCAATGCGGGATGGCAACCGTATTATGATGCGAAACTTGCAGTGCCCAAGGATGGCGCTGCGGCGAAGATGGAGCTTGTGCGCCGCGCAGAAGTCATACAATCCACGACCGAGAACTGGGACAATGTTGCGTTGACGCTATCGACAGCAAGGCCTGCGGGGGCGAGCACTGCTCCTGACATTTTCGAGCAGGAGATAGTTGCGGCGGGCAACAGGCTGCGCGATTCCGGGTACTCCACAAAGCAGGTGCTGGCGCGAGGGGCCGAGGCCCCCTTGCTTGAAAGCGATGCGGGGGCGGACGTCGCGGAACCGGCAGCGCCTGCAAAAGTGGACGGCTACAATATCGCCCAGCGTCAGGCCTTTGTCGAAACTGTCGGCTTCCAGGCGAACTATGTGATCCAAGGCCGGGTGAGCGTTGACAATTCCGGCACGTCGAAACGGGTGAGAATTTCGAGCGATGATGTTGATGTGAAACTGTCGGTGATGTCCGTGCCGAGGCTTGATCCCAATGCCTATCTCACGACAGAATTTGTCGCCAAGGGCGAGGGGCCGATGTTGCCAGGTGCGGTCAATCTGTATCGCGATGGTGTCTATGTCGGGCAGGGCGCATTGCCGCTGCTCAGTGCTGGTGAAAATGCAAAGCTTGGCTTTGGCGTTGATGACCTGGTGAAGGTGACGCGCAAGGAAATCAAGCGGCGGACCGGCGAAGAAGGATTGCTCACATCGTCGAATGTCGAGGAGCGGGTTTGGGATACGACGGTCAAGAACCTGCACGCATTTTCCGTGCCTGTAACGATCATGGACCGGCTGCCGTTTGCCACGATAGATGGCGTATTGATTGCGCTGATGCCGGGGACGACCGAGCCATCCGCGAAAGACGTCGATAAGAAGCGGGGCGTGATGGCGTGGACGTTTGCCGTTGAGCCAAATGCCGAAAACACAGTCAAATTCGGCTATAAAGTGACTTCGCCCCAGGCCATGCAGGTGGGCATGGTTGACTAGTTGCATCGCCCGGCAATTCCTGTAAGAGCGGTCAACGGCCCCAGACTCTTCATTGAGTCCCGGGGCCGTTTCTGTGAGGAATTTCATATGGCGAATGTAGCAGTTGTCGGCGCGCAATGGGGCGATGAGGGCAAAGGCAAGATTGTGGACTGGCTATCGGAGCGCGCCGATATCGTGGTGCGTTATCAAGGCGGGCACAATGCGGGCCATACGCTGGTCATTGATGGCGTCACCTTTAAATTGTCGCTGCTGCCATCGGGCATTTTGCGACCTGGCAAACTGGCTGTCATCGGCAATGGCGTCGTCATTGATCCTTGGGCGCTGCTTGCGGAGATTGACAAGATTTCGGCTGAGGGCGTGAAGATATCGCAAGAGAACTTGCGAATTGCGTCCAATGCGACTTTGATCCTGCCGTTGCACCGCGAGCTCGACCAGATGCGCGAAGCTGCTGCTGGCGCTGGCAAGATTGGCACCACGGGGCGCGGCATCGGTCCTGCTTACGAAGACAAGGTCGGGCGGCGCGCCATTCGCGTCAATGATCTTGCTGACCTTGCCAATATCGCGCCGAAGATTGACCGCATGCTGGCGCATCACAATGCGCTGCGGCGCGGGCTTGGACAGCCGGAAATCGCGGCGTCTGCGATCCTCAAGGATTTGATCGAGATCGCGCCGCGCATTTTGCCGTATGCAGATGCAGTCTGGGCGCTGCTGGATGAACAGCGGCGCGCGGGCAAGCGCATCTTGTTTGAAGGAGCGCAAGGGTCGCTGCTGGATATCGATCACGGGACTTATCCTTATGTCACCTCTTCCAACACTGTTGCGGGGCAGGCGGCTGCGGGGTCGGGGCTGGGGCCATCGGCGATTTCCTATGTGCTTGGCATTTGCAAAGCTTACACGACGCGGGTGGGCGAGGGACCGTTTCCAACGGAGCAGAAGAATGACATCGGTGAATTGATTGGCCAGCGCGGGCGTGAGTTCGGCACCGTCACGGGGCGCAAGCGCCGCGTGGGATGGTTTGATGCAGTGCTGGTGCGGCAGGCGATCCGCACCTCAGGCATTCAGGGAATTGCGTTGACGAAACTCGACGTCCTCGACGGGTTAGACGAAATCAAGGTGAGTGTCGGCTACATGCTGGATGGCAAGCGCGTTGACATGTATCCCGCCGGTGAAGAAGCGCAGAAGCGCGTAATACCAATTTATGAAACGTTCCACGGCTGGAAAGAAACCACTGCCAGCGCACGCTCATGGTCGCAGCTCAATGCGCATGCGGTGCATTATGTGAAGCAGCTGGAAGAGCTGATCGAGTGCCCGGTGGCGATGCTTTCGACGTCGCCGTCGCGGGAGGATACGATTCTGATGACTGATCCGTTTGAGGATTGAGGCTTTGCTCTCCCGCTAGCGGGACTCTTCATTCCTCTCCCGCTAGCGGGACTCTTCATTCCTCTCCCGCTGGCGGGTCATTCATCATTCCTCTCCCGATTCTCGGGCGAGGAAAGCCATAAGCGATTGCCCTCCCCACAAGGGGGGAGGGAAAAGAATGGGTCAATTGTTGTGACGATTGGTATCAGTTACCCGGCAAGTGGCCGGGCGCCAGCTCTCCCGCAAGCGGGCGAGCAAGGGCTATGATACGTTATGCGTTCTTGATATGGGATGTTTTTGGGGAAAGCTAAACTTGCCTGATCAACTCCATGCCCGCTGATTTTGCGGCGGCGCGGTCGAATGTCATGGTTTTCTCGCATCCGGCATTTGCCGATGAACGTTCGATCAGGCAATCGGCAAAGTCGGCATTTCCTTGCTTGTAGCTGCGCAAGGCCGATGCGACGACTGCGACGCGTTCGATCTTGAACACGTCGATGCTGACCAGGTTCGCCAGCGCCCCGGCGACCTGGTACCTGGCAAGTGAATAGGCCGACTCCAGCACCCACACCAATTCGGTTATGGCTACGAGTGACACAAAGCCTGGCGATGCATCCGTCAGCTGCTCAATGAAAGCTGAAGCCAATTTCGATTGCCTGGGATCGTCCTGCATGATGTAGCGCACGATCACATTGGTATCGAGGCCGATCATCTGGCCGATGCGCCGCGCTTTGCGATCGCGGCGTTCATTGTTTCGATTGAGACGGGCCGCCTGGATTTGCCAAACATGCCCTTGAGCGCTGTGACCGAGCGTTTTTGGACGGGCGTGAATGCGTATTTGCCCGGCCCGATCTCAACGAAGGTGATCTGGTCGCCAGCATCGAGGTCAAGTGCTTGCCGGATCTCGGCGGGAATGGTGATCTGGCCTTTGGATGTGATGGTGGCGGTTGACATGGCTGTTTTCTCTTGGGTAAGAACACCTTACTTTAAAGTAAGGAGAACATGAGGTCAAGCGGGAGGCTCATTTGACAACACAGAGCACGTTGCCTGCCTGATTTTTAAATCATCAGTGTGCGGAGTATCTGTTCTGGCTGTGCTGCAAGCAAGAATGATGAGATTTGTCACGTCATTTTTGGCGTGCCATCTGCCAATATGCAGTCTTAAGGTGCGTAGATTACGTGCAAATTCCTAAATTTTCGATTTCTTGGCGATGATTTCCGACTTTAAACCTGACATAGGCTGCTCGGTCGTTTATTTGGCTCCTGGAGCAATTTTGGGGGGGTGGGAGGCAGGGGACTGCGGACATAGCAAGAACGTGTCCTGCGGGCTTCCTGGGTGGCGTGGCGACGAAATCGCGTGGTACGGGAATCTCTGAGGGGACATCTACCTGACATAGAACAAAATCCAATTTGTCGTATTTAATCCTATATGCGCCGCAAACTGCTTATGCTCAGTGTACAGATTGTATTCATCAGCGTGCTGATTGTATTGCTCTGTATACGGATGAAATGGAAAAGTTCCCAACCTGCCATTTACCGCTCTCGTTCGGTCCGCCTCAAAAGTCCCGGCGCTCGATGAAGAAGCCATAGGCTGCGGTCACCGCGCTGATGGAGATCAATGTGGTCAGCAAGTTGATGGGGAGAAGCGCGACAGGCAACAGAACGCGAATGACCGTATCCGGGAGCAGGCCGAGCGGTGCTATCACCAACATTGTCAAGGCGAGTCCAGCAATGACCACGCCAAAATTGAGGATGGCGAATCCGAAAATGTTGACTTCGTTGCCGCGCACGCTGCGCAGGGTGTCAATAAGCTTGACCTGTGGCTTGCCGAGCGCTGCCGGCGGCAGGCTGAGCGAAAAAACGACGGTCACAATGTAAGCGCCAAAAGCCACAACCGGGACGAACATGGCGGCGCGCGAATTGAAAAGGGAAAGGATCAACAGCGGGATTACGGCAATTGCCGTTGCGGCGAGAATGCAGATGATGAAGCGAAGGAGATATCGGCGCACTGGCGGATCGAGGCGGAAGTGCCTGCTTGTATCGGGGGCTTCATCGAGCAGGATAAAGCGATGCCAGCTTACGGCGATAGATGATACGGCAAGGAGCACTGCAGCGACGGTCACGATGTCGAGCGCACTTCTTGCGCCGCTGTTTGCCGGAATGTTCAGGAAGGACGTCGTGATCTGCAACAGGGCAAGCACGATCATCCAGGGCAATGCAATGCGAAATCCGACCGGCCAGTATGTGGCCACGGATTTCAGCGCATGGCGCATTGCCTTGAGCGGAGGGAACTGTCTCATGCTGAAGGTTTTAGCGGTTTGAGGCTGCAGCTTTCAATGGCTGAAGCGCGGCGGGGGTTTGGCGGTCGGGCTGCGGCGGGCGCATGGGATGGGGTGTTTTTGCAATCTGTTCGGAGAAATTGCGCAGTATTATCGCGGCCAGATCGCTCTGGCTTGTCGGCTTTCCACAGAGGTATCCCTGAATGAAGTCGCAGCCAAAGCTTTTAACGAGTTCGGCCTGGGCTTCGGTTTCGACACCTTCAGCTGTAACTGTCAGGCCGAGGTTGCGGCTAAGATCAATGATCGAGCGCAGCATGCCTTTGACGATCACAGCCGTGTCGAGAGCCTGGATGAAGGAGCGGTCAATCTTCAGTTTGGAGAAAGCGAATTTCCACAGGTAACTCAGGCTCGAATAGCCCGTTCCAAAGTCATCGAGCACGATGGCGCAGCCCATTTCACGCAGCGCGTTGAGCTGCGAGAGAACGACCTCGGAATCCTTCAGCATGGTGCTTTCGGTAATTTCGATTTCGAGGCGGTAGGCCGGAAAGCTGGAAAGTTCGAGGGCGTGATGCACATCAGTCAACAGCGAGCCGTTATAGAATTGCTCGGGCGAAACGTTGACGGCAACGGTGATGTGATCAGGCCATGACATGGCGGTGCGGCAGGCTTCGGCCAGCGACCAGCCGCCAAGCTTCGAGATCAGGCCCACTTCCTCAGCAATCGGAATGAAATCGGCTGGCGAAATAAAGCCCATGGCCGGGTGCACCATGCGCAGCAGCGCTTCGAAGCTTGTGAGTTCGCCTGTCGTCATGGAGAAGACCGGCTGATATTGCAGCATCAGATATTTCTTCTCGATTGACTCTTCGATTGCCGCAATGACGTCCATGCGGCGCCTGCTCGATTCAGCGAGGGCGGGATTGAAGAAGCTGTAGCTTGGCCCCGACCGGTCGGAGGCCTGGCGCAAAGCGAGGCTGGCGTTCTGCAACAAGGTGAGCGCGTCGTTGTCGGTGACGTTCGACATGGCGACGCCTGCGGTTGCCTCGAGCGAAATCTTGCGGTCAATCCAATCAACTGGTGTCTTGACCGTCTCGATCATGCGCTTGGCGATGGTGAGGGCCAGCATCGCGTCGCTGACGTTGGGCACGAAGACGGCAAAATTGGAATAATCGAGGCGGCCCGCAATGCTGCCGCGAAACTCGCTGGACTGATTGAGGCGCGCGGCAAGAGCTGAAATGACGTAGTCAGCGGCATGGCGGCCAAGGTTGCCGGAAATGCGGGGCAGGCCGCTCACCGCGATTTCGACCATCACGGATGGTTTTTCGATGGGGTTCAGCGCTTGCAGCTCGCGCTCGGTTTGGCCCAGGAAAGCGGCGCGGTTCAAAAGACCCGTCAGCTGGTCGTGTTTGAGCAAATGCGTGACATCGCGCTCCAACTGCGCATTCTGGTCACGCAAATGCTGCAATTCGACGGCAGTTTCGGTTAACGATTCAGGGGCGGGTTCAGTGACAGATTCTGGCATGGTGATCAAAGTCGCTTCGTATTTCATCAAGTTGTGGCATATGGGCGTAAACAGAGTGTTGTCGAGGTTGAGGAAAAACCGCTGGTTCGGGTGGGTATCATGAGAAAATCCGCAATCAAATCGTGTATTTGGCTGGCTGCACTGTTAATTACTGCAAGCCTTGGTGGAGTGCCGGTGCAGGCACGCGATACCTATGTGATGTTCGCGCAGAAATTAACCACGCCGGGGCGGGCTGATGCCCGGTTCAGGCCGGATCTTGAACGATATTTGCTGGGAGCGGCCAACGACTACCGGCGCGGCAAGGGAGTTGGCAGGCTGGGCGCAAACAGCCGGAACCTCATCGCGGCGCGTGCTCATGCGATGGACATGGCGCTCAATGATTTCGTGGGCCATGTCTCGAGCAATGGCGCTGACTTTGAGTCAAGGGTTCGGGCGTTCCGGCCGGGTGAGTTGTTCCTGCCTTCGATGGGTGAGAATGCGGCGCGCGTTTCATCGGGTGAGCCCGTTTCGGTGGCGAAGGCGTCAAAGCTCATGACACAATGGATCAAGAGCGCTTCGCACCGCAAAGCCTTGTCGAGCCGCAGCTACATGTCGGTAGCCACTGGGGTCGTGCAGAAGGGAAACAAGCTTTATGCCGTGCAGATATTTTCAGGACCTGAGGTCAAGACGAATGTGCGGCGGGGCGGAGCTTTAGCGGATGATCAGTATTAAACAGGTTATTCCGATGATTGGAATGTTGACCAAGAAAGTAGTCGTGCGTTTCCTGGCAATCCAGCATTCGCTTACCAGCAGAGAATCGTACAAAAGTGATATGCTCATGAAGAGCACAATTTCACAGGTGTTGCGCAAATGCGCGCCTGGTTTGTCGACACTTCTGCTATTGGTTACATTTTTTGGCCTAGCCGTAACAAGCAGCGAACCGCAGCAACCATTTTCCGCCAAGCGAGTGGATTATCTTCGGGTCATTACCGCCCGCGATGCTTATCTCGGGGCATTTCTTGGCCGCGTACAGGACGTTGTTGAGCTGGAAGCCAAAGGTTTTCGCGGGCGCGACGACCTTGGTTACATCAAACTTCCGATCCCGTGGAACCTTGATACTGGCGGAGACAGGAACCTTCAGCTTCAACTTGAGATTTGGTGGCATGCGGCACCCTATTTTAGAGACTATCTGAACCACAACAATACCAGGTCCGTGCGCAAGGCTTTTGCAACAGCAGACAGCTGGATCAGATATTACCAGGCATCACAACCCAACGATTTGACCTGGTCCGACGCAGTAACCGGCATCAGGGCCTATTTGATCGCGGTCTTGCTGGACGCAGCTTATTCAGGTGATCTCCAGCTTACTGAGGCGGAATACGACGAATTGATTTCTGCTGCGGATGATCACGTCAACAGATTGCAAGTCAAGAGCTTCATCAAAATCAACAATCACGGTTTTTTCCAAGTGTTTGGGCTGGAGGCGTTGTGCCGCGTCATGCCGGATAGGGACATTTGCAAATCGGCGCTTCCGTTCGCGAAAGAAAACTTCCGCAAAATTTTTTCGAAGCGATATACAAAAGAAGGATTCTTTGCTGAAAACTCGCCGGGGTACCACTACCACATTACAGACATCTTGCGCAGCTTCGATACGTTGAAGCTGGCTGAACCCGCAGAAATGGCATTGCTTGAACTCGCAGAAGAAAGGAAGAAGTGGCTTGTCCTTCCTGATGAACGTGTCATTCCGGTCGGAGACGGCATCGAGCGAGGGAAGGTAGCTGCTTTTGACAACAGTGAAACTGTCAGCCTCGGCGATGGCCGCTTGTTTGCTATGGGGAACTTCCTGACCTCTGGCTATGCCATCGTCCGCTCTTTACCCCAAAGCGGGGCGCGTCAGTCCATGCTTTTTGTCAATGGCATGGCATTCTTGCGCACACACAAACATGCTGATGATTTATCATTCGTGCTCTATGAACGCGACCAGTTGGTGTTCACTGATGGCGGTCAGTATGCATATAACAAGGACGCGTTCCGGAGGCATTTTGAAAGTACCGATGCGCACAACACAATTGGGCTGTTGAACCGGGTCATTGTGCCCAAAGACGTGAAACTGCAAGGAACGCTCCTGCGGCGTTTTTTCACTTCAGGTGATCATTTTGTAATCGAAGGCAAAGCCGAACGGCCAGGCCTGTTCAAGCAGGCAAGACAAATTCTCTATCGACCGGGCCATCAGATCGAAATCGTTGACACACTCATCGCAACCAGCGAACAGGAATTTGTCAGCACTCTGTTATTTGCCAATGACATCACACCTGTCTTAACGAAAAACGGTTTCTCGGCTGTCTTGCGCGACGGCACCACTGTCGATGGCAAGCTGACGTCCGAGAACTGCACAGTGGAAGCGAAGCGCGGGTCGTCATCGCCTTTGCTTGGATGGGAAAGCCTGGCTTACTTGAACACGACAGCCGCGACGGCGGTGCGCGCAATCTGTGTCGGCGACTATCGTGTCATTCGCTGGGTTATCACATTCGACAGTCCGGGTTGACACTAGACCGGGCTTGCCAGCTGCGGCGTTTTGGGGGCGAGGACTTTCTGGGCGGCGTTGCGGACGGCTTTCTGGATTTTGTCGAAGGCTCGCACCTCAATCTGGCGGATGCGCTCACGGCTGACCTTGAATTCCTGTGACAAGTCTTCAAGCGTTGCCGGTTCATCCTGCAATTTGCGGGCTTCGATGACGCGGCGTTCGCGTGGGTCCAGCTTGGTCAGCGCTTCGCGCAACATGGAATTGCGCAGGGCGCCTTCCTCATTGTGGGCGAGCACTTCCTCCTGGTTCTCGCTGTTGTCTACGAGCCAGTCCTGCCATTCGCCGTCTCCGTCACCATCAGTGCGGAGCGGGGCATTGAGTGACGTATCGCCACCGAGGCGGCGGTTCATCGAAATGACATCGGATTCTTCGACGCCAAGCGTCTTGGCGATCAGCTTGACTTGGTCCGGCCTCAAATCGCCTTCTTCAAGAGCTGAAATCTTGCTCTTCATGCGGCGCAAGTTGAAGAACAGCTTCTTCTGGTTGGCAGTTGTGCCCATTTTTACGAGCGACCACGAGCGCAGGACGAATTCCTGGATCGAAGCCTTGATCCACCACATGGCATAGGTCGCCAGTCGGAAACCCTTGTCCGGCTCGAATTTTTTCACGGCTTGCATGAGGCCGATGTTGCCTTCGGAGATGACTTCGCCAATGGGCAGGCCATAGCCGCGATAGCCCATGGAAATCTTGGCGACCAGCCGCAAGTGACTGGTGATCAGGCGATGCGCTGCTTCCTTGTCGCCGTGTTCCTTGTAACGCTTTCCGAACATGTATTCTTCTTCAGGGGTCAGCATCGGGAAAAGGCGGATCTCCTGCATGTATTTCTGCAGGCTGCCTTCGCCGTTCATTACGACTGGAAGATATGATGTCTTGGCCATTCAATCCCTCGCTCAGACGCCCAACTTGGAATTGGGCGAAGTGTTCTATATGGGTCTGTTTTCGGCGATTTAAAGTCACCGCCATTCACAGTCATGTGACGGGTTACGGTCTGGATTCCGTCGCAGATGGGGAGGTTAGCGCCTGATATAGGCGCTTCAAGGGCGGGGGCAGAGCGCTTTCGAAACGCAACTTGCGGTGGGTGCGGGGGTGTTCAAAGCCGAGGGATGCGGCATGAAGTGCCTGCCCATTCAATAGGTTAAGGGCAGTTCTTGCAGTTTTTTCCAGGGTCTTTTCGGCCGATTTGAAGCCCGAGCCATAGGCCGTATCCCCCATCACGGGATGGCTGATATGCGCCATATGCACCCTGATCTGGTGGGTGCGGCCGGTTTCGAGGCGGCAGCGGACGAGGCTGGCCACAGGCGGATCTCGAAACGTTTCCATGATCTCGTAATGGGTGATCGCTTCCCTGGCTGAGGCTGATTTCGATACGGCCATCTTCTGGCGGTTGGTTGTGGAGCGGGCCAAGCCAGTGGTGATGGTGCCGGAGCGGTGGTGCGGCTTGCCCCAGAGAAAGGCGAGGTATTCACGCTCCATCCGGCCATCACGGCCGTGACTGGCGAACTGCTCCGAGAGACCCTGGTGGGCGAGATCATTCTTGGCCACGACGAGGAGTCCGCTGGTTTCCTTGTCGATGCGGTGGACGATGCCGGGGCGTTTTACGCCACCAATGCCAGAGAGGCTGTCGCCGCAATGGGCGAGGAGGGCGTTGACCAAGGTGCCGGTTTCATTGCCGGCTCCGGGGTGGACGACGAGGCCTGCAGGCTTGTCGATGACAAGGAGGTCTTTGTCTTCGTAAACGATGGCTAGCGGGATTTTTTCGGATTGCGGTTCTGCGGGGGCGGATTCGGGCACATTAAGTGTTATTTGCTGGCCAATGGTGATCTTGTGGTTGGCATCGGAGATGATGGTTCCCGTGATTGTCACTTGGCCATCGGCTATCAGTTTCTGCAGCCGCGAGCGGCTGAGTGTTTTGAAATGATGCTTCAGGACATGGTCGAGCCTGCCCGCCAGTTCGGCAGACGCTTCATGCAGGCCGGGTGGCAGTTCGGTGTCCATGGCGGTAAATTTGCAATCCCCAAAGATTGCGTTATAGGGGGCATACGCTCCCTTCGTCTATCGGTCAGGACGGCAGCCTCTCACGTTGCAAAGGCGGGTTCGATTCCCGCAGGGAGCGCCAAAGCTTGGGTTTGCGCGAAAATACTGTTCAATGCCAATTGTTTGTCAGATCGGGCGTACACTTATGTGTTCTCGCTAGCCGTGATTTCCCCAATTCCAATTTGACTTGGTGTACTTTGCAGAACACACTTGACAAACTATTCAAAAACCTGTCCCGGCCGGGATGAGTCAAATAAAAATTGGGTATTGAGCGCGATGGCATATCTATTTTCTCCTCCAGGCATCAAATCCATTCCTGTGAAAGGGGACAAGAAGCTTTATCCCGTGAGCCGCATCTTTTGTGTCGGCCGCAACTATGCTGAACATGCAAAGGAGATGGGCATTGCAGTTGACCGGGAAAAGCCGTTTTATTTTCTGAAGTCGGCGGCACATATGCGCAATTCAGGCGTCACCATTCCATACCCGGGCGGCACCACGAATTTTCACTATGAAGTCGAGCTCACCATCGCCATGGGCAAGCGCGTGTTCAATGCGGATATCAAGAAAGCGCGCGCCGCCGTGTTCGGTTACTGCGTCGGTCTCGACATGACGCGGCGTGATTTGCAATTATCCGAACGCGCCCATCAACGGCCCTGGGATCTGGGCAAAGATGTGGAGCAATCAGCCATTTTTTCCAAGATCACCAAGGCGAGAGATTTTGGCGACGTGGGACCGCAGGGCATTCATCTCTCGCTCAATGGCAATGTAAAACAGGATGCAAGGCTTGATGACCTTGTCTGGAAAGTTGACGAGATCATTGCGCATCTTTCAAAATTCTACCATCTTGGCCCCGGCGATCTGATCATGACAGGAACTCCCGCTGGCGTGGGGCCAGTTGTTCCCGGTGACAAGATCACCGGCGGCATCGAAGGGCTGGCACCCATCAGCGTGAAGATCGGGAAATTGAAGTAGGACAAATCCATGACAGCCATTGGCGGAAAAGTTGCGATCACCAAACGGCCGGGTGAACTTGGCGTGCACTCCATGGACACCTTCAACATGATGGTGCCGAGTTTGAAAGTGGCGGAGGATTTCTACAAATCATTCGGCCTTGACGTACGCGAAGAAGGCAATGTGCTCGGCATCTATACGTTTGGGTCAAGCCAGCGCTGGGCCAGCGTCTCGGAAGGCCAGCGCAAAAAACTGAACCATTTGTCCTTCGGCGTCTTCGAGGAAGATTTTGAGCCGATGAAGATGCGCATCGAGGCGCAAGGCGTGAAGCTGATGGATGCGCCGCGCGGCTTCGATAGCAACGGCATCTGGTTTCATGATCACAATGGCATTCTCGTGGAAGTGAAAGTTGCCGAGAAAACCTCACCTAATGAGAAGATGCCGTTTGAAATGAAGAGTGGACCAGCAGGCGTTGCTGCCGCACCGCAGCGTTCGAAAGCTGCAAAAGTGCGGCCAACGCGATTGGCGCATGTGCTGTGCTTCACTGTTGATGTACCGAAAGCAATCGACTTCTATTCACGTGTTTTGGGTTTGCGCCTTTCGGATCGTTCTGGCGATGGCATTTGCTTCATGCATGGCATCCACGGCTCAGATCATCACCTCGTCGCTTTCGCAAAATCAAGCGCACCTGGCCTGCATCATTGCAGCTGGGATGTCGGCAACATTAACGAGATCGGCAAAGGCGCCATGCAAATGGCCGACAAGGGCTTCACCAAAGGATGGGGTGTTGGCCGCCATGTGCTGGGTTCCAACTACTTCCACTACGTGCGCGATCCCTGGGGCAGCTACTCGGAATATTCAGCCGACATCGACTACATTCCATCGACCTGTGATTGGGATCACGGCGACTATCCTCCGGAAGATTCAATTTATCTTTGGGGACCGGAAATGCCAAAGGACTTCATCACCAATCACGAAGCTCAAACCTGATGCTGGTCAAGAGGTTCAAGGACGCCAAACCCTACGAAGCACCAAACCATCGTGGTGTCGTTGGGCTGCGGCTGCAAGGGTTTGAAGACGGCGGGCCAAAGAACCAGTGGGTCGCTTACTCGCAGTTTCTGCCTGGCGGCGGGGCAGGGCCGGATGCAACACCATTTGAAAAAGTCTACGTGGTTCTCGAAGGCGAGATGACGGTGATCATTGATGGCAAGGAAACTGTGTTGGCAGCGATGGACAGCTGCACAATAGCGCCAAACGAAACCCGCGAAATCATCAACCGTTCAAATCACGTGTGCAAGATGTTGGTAGTCTTGCCATATCCACCAAAGTGATATGAATTTGTCCCATGTGATGCTGTCTTGGTCAGACGGGATTAGCCAGGAATTGTTGGCTCGACTAGACCAAATCCCATTTAGTTGAAGCTATCCCTAAGAATCCGTCATGGTCCGCTTTAGGCCACTGCTGTCCGGTTAACGCGAATTCCCCTTCAATGTCATTCTCGCAGCTGTCGCGAGAATGACATCGATTTGGACAATGTTACTCCGCAAGCTGCGTCGTGCAGCATTATTTTCTGGAAACAGAAATCCTCTAAGGTCGGGTGTGTGTCGGGGAAAATGACGATGTGCATTTTGGGAATGCTTATACCAACAGTCATGAATACTGACTCTTCGGGCTTCAAACGAGTCTCTCTGGTATTCCCTCCCCCTAGTGGGCAGGGCTATCGCATGTGGACATTTTTCCTCTCCCGCTGGCGGGTCATTCTTCATTCCTCTCCCGCTGGCGGGTCATTCTTCATTCCTCTCCCGCGTTGCGGGTCATTCTTCATTCCTCTCCCGCGTTGCGGGAGAGGTGTCGCTTGCGAAGCAAGTGACGGAGAGGGGCTTTAGCTCAAGCGGAAAAAATTTACCAATTTTCCAGGCTGTGCGAAGCCCCTCTCCGTCTTTCGCGTCTTGCGACGCGAAATCCACCTCTCCCGATTCTCGGGCGAGGAAAGCCATATGCGATTGCCCTCCCCACAAGGGGGAGGGAAAAGTATGGGTCAATTCTTGTGACGATTGGTATTAGAGCGGCATGCAGAAAAGTGGATCCGGTTTTCTGCGAAATGCCGCGACAAACCAACGAACCAGAAAGAAATGACGATTCCGTGAAGCGTCATTTCGCTCTAGTGTCCGGAAATGACTGGTACCACGTAGATTTGACGTGGCAGCAATTTCAGCCCGGCTCATAGGTCAAAGAATTCGGGCCGAACTATCGCACTGACCTGCAGGGCAGCGAAAAAACCAAGAAGCGATGCGCCGAATTACCGAGACGCGTCGAGAAGCATCTTCTCACCATGCCTTGGCGTTCTTATTTCGCACCGCAATACTTCCCTCAACCGGCAGCGGTGGGCGTTCGCGGTTGGCGAGTTCGATGGCTTCGGCCTCGCCGATTCCTGTCATGCACAAGGTTCGGACAACCATTTCCTCGATCGCATTTGCACTATAATCACCTTGGGTGGTGGCAAGGCATCCACCGACCATGGCATGTGCCGCCATCCTGAATGTCAGGCTTGCATTCTTCACCTTGAAGCGCCCGGCCTTCGTCGCATTTTCCAGATCACGAATGGCAAACGGGCCCATCATGCGGTGCATGGCATCGGCAATAACTTCGGAGCGATAAAGCAATTGCCGCCACCTGACGTCATTTGTTGCGGCTTCTATGACCGTACGAATTCCAAAAGCGTAGACTTGAGCAGGATCAGCAAATGAGTCAGTCACCGCTTCAATACGCAGCGCCAAATCATACATCAGCCGCTCGAGCACAGCGATGGCGAGGTCATCCTTGGATTTGAAATAGCTGTAGACTGTGCCAGCACCAACGTCAGCGAGTTCGGCAATCTCCTGCATCGTCGCTTGATCAATGCCCTTCTTCGACATGACCTTGGTGCCGGCGCGGACCAATGCCTCTCGCTTGCGTTGCTGACTGCGGGCGACGCGACCTTTCGGATTAACCGATTCTGATTTGACATGGCCAAGCACTGGATTGCAGCTCCCGTCTGCATGTCCGCCAATCATGAGACCGCAAATGTCAAAGTTCAAGAAAAATATTGACTATAGATCGAAATTGAATGACATTCACTTATATCAGAACCCGTGGGAGGATCGCGATGAATGTGCATGTAAAACCACGCATGACCGAAGCCGACGCCAAACAGGTCGCGCAATCGCTGATCCCTGAACTGCAGAAACACGCCGCACGCGCTGAAGAAATCAGGCGCATCCCGCAGGAAAGCGCAGACCTCCTGATCAAGAATGGCTTGCTTCAAACCATTCAACCGGCCTCCTGCGGTGGCCATGAAATCAGCATGCGTGCCCATGTCGATGTTATTTCATCAGTGGCTTACGGCTGCTCTGCCTCCGCTTGGGTGCTGGGCGTCTGGCATGCGCACAGCTGGATGTTCGGCCACATGAACGAAAAGGCCCAGCAGGATGTTTTCGCTGATGGCGGTGATCATCCAGTATCAGCCGTCATCGGCCCGCGTGGCAAGGCCACCCGCAGGGCGGACGGCTCTTATACGCTGAGCGGCTTCTGGCCTTTTGCTTCCGGCAATGGTGCTGTGGAATGGTTGTTGCTCGGCGCTGAAATTCGCGATGAAGCTGGCAACATGCTTGATGTCGGAGACCTTCTGGTCGAGCGCAGCAAACTTGAAATTGTTGACGATTGGTACGTTGCCGGTCTGCAAGGCACGGGCAGCAATTCGGTTACGTGCAAGGACATTGCAATCCCCGCCCATCGTTTCCTGTCACTTTCGGCGCTGCTCGACAACCAGACGACACCCTACACAGATCCCAAGGCACCATCAGTTTTCAAATCACAGGCCGCGCCGGTTCTCGGCCTATGCATCGCCTCGGGTGCTACGGGAACTGCGCGCGCCGCGCTTGATGAATTCATCAAAGTGGTCCCGGGCAAGATGGTGCTCTACACGCCACATGTTTCGCATGAGTGGCAACCGCTGCAGAAAATCCTGGGCGAGTCAGCGTCGAAGATTCACGCCGCTGAACTCATCCTTTACAGAATTGCAGATGACATCGATGGCTATGCCAAACGCGGCGAGAAAATGCCGATGGCCGTGCGCGGCCGCATCCGCATGGATATTTGCCTTGTTCCTCGCCTGTGCCGCGAAGCCGTGCAGGACCTGTTCACAATTGGCGGCGCAGCGGGTCTCTCGCTCAAAAGCCCGATCCAGCGCGCCTTCCGCAATCTACAGGCCACCTGCATGCACGGCTTCCTGCTCTATGATGCAGGCGCTGAAATCTATGGCAAGATACTGTTGGGGCAGGACCCTGGAACGCCGATCATCTAAATGAACTCCGTTGTCAGCACATCTGATTTCGTCCAGGCCATGGGTCAGCATGTAGCGTCGGTGTGTGTGATCACAACCTCACACGGTGGCGAGCGCTTTGGCCTGACGGCAACAGCTGTCTCTTCTGTGTGCGCTGATCCGCCGAGGCTTCTGGTGTGCGTCAACAAATCAGGCCTAACCCACCACAAGATTGTTGCAGCCGGCAACTTTGGCATCAATGTACTGGCTGACGATCAGGAAAAAATCGGGCAGGGTTTTGCCGGAATGCTGGGCCGGGACTTTGACCGCTTCAGCGTGGGCGAATGGCGCGTAGGTTCTGCCGGAACGCCACTGCTGGCCGGAGCGGCCGCGAGTTTTGATTGCCGCGTTGCAGAAAAGCTCGACCAATTCACTCATACCATTTTCATCGGCGAGGTGCTGGCAGTGACCGCAGGCATCGGACAGGATGCGTTGGTTTACGGTGCCCGGCGGTTTCGAAGCCTGCGCAAAATCATGGAGGCACCTGTGCCTGAAAACATGGAGTCCTTGCATTTCTAGGAAGGATGACGGAACGATTTTTACCTGTTATTAAAAGCTACCGCCTCGCAAGAAGGCAAGAATGATTTTGGGAAAATCAGGAGGAAACAATAAATGTCAAAACTAATCACTCTCAACCGCCGCTCTGTGCTGAAAGCTAGTGCCGGCCTGGTTACTGCGCCCGCAGTGCTGCGCCGCGCTTATGCCGCAGACGTTTTCAAGATCGGCAAAGTGGGCCCAGTGACCGGTCCCATCGCCGGTTTTGGCGAGGCGACGAGCTGGACCATTGAACAGTTGAAAGATGTGATGGGTAAATTGCCCGTACCTGTTGAAATCCTCGAGCGTGACTCGCAGTCCAATCCCAACCGCGCAGCGGAAGTCACAACCGAACTCATCGAAAAAGACGGTGTGAAAATGTTGCTCGCCAAAGGCACGCCTGACACCGTGAACCCGGTTTCTGATCAGGCTGAACTCAACGGCATTCCTTGCATCTCTGACGATGCGCCATGGCAGACATTCTTCTTCGGCCGCGGTGGCGATCCGGCAAAGGGTTTCAAATACACTTACCACTGTTTCTGGGGCCTTGAAGACGTCATCGCCAACTTCACCAACATTTGGGATACGTCGGGTGCGGCAAAAGTTGTCGGCGGCATTTTTGCCAATGACGCAGACGGCAACGCCTGGGGCGATCCGAAAGTCGGCTTCCCCGGTCCATTGGCCGCAGCAGGTTACAAGCTGGTCGATCCAGGCCGCTATGAACCACTGAGCAATGACTTCACCTCGCACATCACCGCCTTCAAGGAAGCTGGTGTTGAAATCGTAACGGGTGTGATGATCCCACCTGACTTCGCAACCTTTTGGGGCCAGTGCGCCCAGCAGGGCTTCAAGCCGAAGGTTGTGACCATCGGCAAGGCGCTGCTGTTCCCGTCGTCAGTTGAAGGCCTCGGCGATCGTGGCGACGGCCTCACCACCGAAATCTGGTGGTCACCAAGCCATCCCTACAAATCGAGCCTGACGGGCCAGACGGCGAAGGAACTCTGCGATGCATACACTGCAGGAACCGGGCGGCCGTGGACACAGCCACTGGGCTTTGGTCACGCCTTGTTCGAACTGGCCTTTGACGTCATCAAACGCGCCAAGGATGTCAATGATCCGGAAGCCATTCTCGCGGCAATTGGTGAAACCCAGCTCGATACCATCATAGGTCCGATCTCGTGGAAGGGTGGCCCCAACAATCCGGTCAAGAATGTCTGCAAAACCCCGCTCGTCGGTGGCCAATGGACCAAGACTGACAAGGGTCTCGAACTGATCATCACCAATAATCCGCAACACCCGGAAATTCCGGTCGGCGGAAAGTTGCGCAACATTGGGTAACGTTGACTTTTCCCTCCCGCTTGTAGGGAGGGATTAAGGGTGGGGGTCGCTCGGAACTTTAAGTACTTGAAATTGACTCTGCTACTTGAAAGAGCGGAGCGACCCCCACCCTGGCCCTCCCCACAAGGGGGAGGGGGAAAAGCAAAATGACTCTCCTCACACTCGACACACTCAACAAACGCTACGGCGCACTGGTGGTCACCGATGCGGTGAGCCTTGATGTGCAAAAGGGCGAGATCGTCGGCATCCTCGGGCCCAATGGCGCGGGCAAAACCACGCTGTTCAATTTGATTGCGGGAACTGTGCGGCCTGACAGCGGGCGCGTTGAGTTCAAGGGCAGTGACATTTCAAATGTGGGTGCTGCGGAGCGCTGCAAGCTTGGCATCTCGCGTTCGTTTCAAGTGCCGCATCCCTTCAATGGCATGACCGTATTCGAAAACATTTTGGTAGGTGCCGCCTTCGGGCGCGCCGGACATGATGCTGAATTACATGCGCTGAAAGTGATGGAGCTCACCGGCATGAGGAGCAAGGCCAACCTGCTTGCAGGCTCAATCACCTTGCTTGAGCGCAAGCGGTTGGAAATGGCCCGCGCGCTTGCTACCGAACCAGAATTATTGCTGCTTGATGAAATCGCGGGCGGCCTCACCGAACGCGAATGCCAATCGCTGCTCTCGGCGATCCGCGATGTACACGCGTCTGGCGTAACCATCGTCTGGATCGAGCATGTTGTTCATGCGCTACTGTCAGTGGCGCAGCGTCTCGTCGTCTTGAATTTTGGCAAGCTGATCGCCGATGACGCACCACAAAAGGTGATCAACAGCCGCGACGTCAAAAGTGTTTACCTCGGCGAAGATGCGCATGTCTGACACGCTGCTCAATGTCGAAAATCTCGAAGCCTGGTATGGCGATGCCAAAGTGCTGCACGGCCTGTCGTTTTCGTTGAAGCAGGGAGAGGTGCTGTCACTGATCGGGGCCAATGGCGCTGGCAAATCAACTCTGCTCAAATGCATCTGCGGATTGCTTCCAAAGAAAACCGGAACAATTCATTTCCAGGGTAAGGCAATTCATGCGCTCATCGCCAATGACATTGTTGCCAAGGGTATCGCGCTTGTGCCGGAGGGGCGCAGGCTTTTTCCATCTCTGTCAGTTGAGGAAAATCTGATTCTTGGCGGACAGGTGAAGCGTCCCGGCCCCTGGTCGCTCTCTACAGTTTATGATCTCTTCCCGATTCTCAATGAAAAGCGCAATTTGCCTTCAACATCGCTATCTGGCGGGCAGCAGCAGATGGTGGCGATTGGCCGTGGATTGATGTCAAATCCTGACCTCATTCTCCTGGATGAATTGAGTCTTGGGTCTTGCCCCTATCGTCATCAAGGATATTTACGCCATGTTGCCGCGCATCGTTGGCAATGGTCTCACTGCAGTCTTGGTCGAGCAAGATGTGACGCGCGCTCTCGACTTCTCGAACCAATTCCTGTGCATTCAGGAAGGCCGCATTTCACTGGAGGGTGCACCGCAGGCCTTTACCAAAGACCAGATTTCAGCGGCCTATTTCGGAATGTAAAATGAACTGGGTCAACACCATCATTCAAGGCATTCTGGTCGGCGGGCTTTACGCGCTCTTCGCCGCTGGCCTGTCGCTGATCTTCGGTGTCATGCGGCTGGTTAACATCGCGCATGGCGATCTGATCGTCGCTGTGGCTTATCTCGCCTGGGTCATCATCTACATGACAGGCATGCATCCATTGCTCAGTCTCGTGTTGGTGATGCCTCTCGCCATGGTCTTTGGTTATGCCTTGCAATTTTATGTACTCAACCG
The DNA here is from genome assembly GCA_963819615.1 of uncultured Alphaproteobacteria bacterium. GTDB lineage: Bacteria > Pseudomonadota > Alphaproteobacteria > Rhizobiales > Aestuariivirgaceae > Aestuariivirga. The sequence goes on along the minus strand of CAWFWW010000004.1, from coordinate 557,187 downwards.
CACTTTAGGCAAAGACATTTTGCCGCCATTGCTGGTGACATTTGGATTGTCTGTGATCCTGCAAAACGGCTTGCTCGAACTCTTCACTGCCGACAGCCGCAAGCTTAATGCCAACGCGCTTGAAGCTGCGACTTTCTCGCCACTGCCCGGAGTTGGCATTGGCTTTCTTCCGCTTCTGCAATTCATCGTCGCCATCGCCGTCATCGCCGGGCTTGCAATATCTGTTTTACAACACGGCAATTGGCCGCGCCTTCCGCGCCACATCGGATGATTCCGAAACGGCCATGTTGATGGGCCTCGACAAGCGCAAGGTCTATGCCTGGGCCATGGCGCTGTGTCTCGCTGTCGTCGCCATCGCTGGCGTGTTCATCGGCATGCGCGCCAATTTTGATCCGGCCATTGGCCCCGGCCGCTTGATTTTCGGCTTTGAAGCCGTGATCATCGGCGGCCTCGGAAATCTCTGGGGCACTCTAGCTGGTGGCGTCATTCTCGGCGTTGCGCAAGGCATCGGTGCGCAGATTCATCCGGGCTTCCAGGTTCTCGCCGGTCATCTCGTCTTTCTTCTTGTGCTGGCAGTCAGACCGCGTGGGCTGTTCCCGAGGATGGACGGATGAACCAGCACATCACCCGCGCCACGCAAGCCAGCCGCGTTGCCGGCATCCTCGCAATCTTTCTGATAGCGGCTTTGATCGCGGCACCGTGGTGGGGCACGACCGCAACATTGCGCTTGCTCGGCGAGATGATGATCTATCTGGCGCTCGCCTCGCTGTGGAATCTGCTCGCAGGCTACACAGGCCTCGTCTCCGTTGGCCAGCAGGCCTATGTCGGCATCGGCGTTTACATCATGGTGGCGGCAGCAATTTATCTTGGCATCCATCCCTATTTTGCAATTCCATTGGCTGGCCTTGCCGCTGTTCTCATTTCGCTGCCCGTCGGCAAATTGGTGTTCCGTTTGCAGGGCGCCTATTTCGCCATCGGCACATGGGTTGTCGCAGAAGTGTTTCGATTGATTGCAGCGCAGCTCGGGTCAATCGGCCTCGGCGGTGGTTCTGGCATTTCCATTCCAACACCTGTCATGCAGGCCTTGGCTTCCAACAAATTCTGGCGCGAAACCTCGATTTATTGGCTCACGTTAATCCTTGGGGTAGGCGCACTGGTCCTCGTTTACAGCTTGTTGCGTTCGCGGATTGGCCTGGCGCTTACTGCAATACGCGACAGCGAAGTGGCATCCGCGAGTTTGGGCATCAAAATCGAGCGCATCAAGTATGCTGTCTATGTTGCTGTCGCGGGAATGACAGCAATGGTCGGCTCCGTCATCGCATTGCAAAAAATCCGCGTCTCGCCAGACGCTGCATTCAGCGTGAATGACTGGACGGCATTTGTCATCTTCATCGTCGTCATCGGCGGCATTGGCACCATCGAGGGTCCGATCGTCGGCACGATTGTCTATTTCCTGCTGCGCGAATTCCTCGCCGATCTCGGTTCGCTATATTTAATGATCCTTGGCGCCATCGCCATCATCATCATGTTGGTAGCGCCCAAAGGCATCTGGGGTTATATCTCGGGGCGCTGGAACATCTCCCTGTTCCCAACAGGCTACCAAGTGAAGGAGAAGCCATGAAAGACTTCGTCTACACTGGACTTCCCACACGCGTTGTCTTTGGCCGCGGCAAGATTGCAGAGACGGCGAACGAAGCCAAACGCCTCGGCATGAAGCGCCCGCTGGTGATCACGACGAAACAGCAGGCAGAGTCCGTCAGTACACTGATTAAAGCAACAGGTGGCGTGGGCTTTGCTGGCGCTGCCATGCACACACCTGTGCGCGTGACGCAAGAAGCGCTGGCACTTGCGCAGGCTGAAGGCTGCGACGGAACAATTGCACTCGGCGGCGGATCGTCAACCGGTCTGGGCAAGGCCATTGCACTACGCACTGATCTGCCACAGCTCGTCATTCCCACGAGCTATGCAGGATCAGAGATGACCAACATTCTTGGCGAAACGTCGGAAGGCGCCAAGACCACCAAACGCGATGCGAAGATCCAGCCTGAGACAGTGATCTACGATCCGGATTTGCTTGCTACACTGCCGGACAGTTTCGCCGCCACATCCGGCATGAACGCCATCGCCCATGCGGTGGAGGGACTCTACGCGGTGGATGGCAATCCGATTGTCTCGCTGATGGCGGAAGAAGGCATTCGCGCACTCGCCTTCGCCTTGCCCAAAGGAAAAGCGGGCCACGATGAAGCGCTTTATGGCGCATGGCTTTGCGGCACGGTACTGGGATCAGCAGCGATGGCACTGCATCACAAGCTTTGTCACGTGCTTGGCGGATCGTTTGACATGCCACACGCTGAAAGCCACACGGTGATCCTGCCGCACGCCACGGCCTATAATGCCGTCGGCGCCGACATCGCGATGATGCGTATTGCCCGTGCGCTTGGTGCGACGTCTGCAGCGACGGGTCTCTATGACCTCGCCAAAAAACTTGGCGCACCGCTGACCTTGAAAGAGCTCGGCATGCCGGAAGCCGGACTTGACCAGGCGGCCGATATCGCTGTTTCAAATCCCTATCCCAACCCACGGAAACTCGAACGTGACGCCATCCGCAAATTGCTGGATGATGCCTTTCACGGTTGCCGGCCCACTTGAGAGGAACCTATGGCAGACATACAAACAGATGTGATGGTGATCGGCACCGGCCCCGCAGGCAGCGCCATGGCGGCCTTGCTCGCAACGCATGGTGTGGAAACATTTGTCATAAACCGCTACCGCTGGCTGGCCAAGACGCCGCGCGCCCACATCACCAACCAGCGCACAATGGAAGTGCTGCGCGATCTCGGCAAAGATGTGGAAGCCGAAGCTTACATGCAGGCGACCAACCAGGACCTGATGGGCGAGAACGTGTTTTGCGTTTCGCTCGCAGGCGAAGAGCTAGGCCGCATGAAAAGCTGGGGCAAGAGTCCGCAGTCGCGCGCGGAACACCATCTCTCCTCGCCCACCTTCATGAACGACCTGCCGCAAACTTTCATGGAACCGCTGCTCTACAAGACAGCCTGTTCACGTGGCGCGCAAGGCCGCATGAGTTGCGAATATGTCAGCCACGTGCAGGACAAGGAAGGCGTTACCGTCACAGTCCATGACCGTTTGACGGACAAGAATTTTACTGTGCGCTGCAAATATCTGATTGGTGCGGATGGCGGCAATTCCCTGGTGGCGGAGCACGCTGATGTTCCCTTTGATGGTAAGATGGGCGTAGGCGGCTCGATTAACATTCTGATCAAGGCAGACCTTTCGAAGTTCGTCGCACACCGTCCATCGGTTCTTTACTGGGTGATGCAACCTGGTGCCGATGTCGGTGGCATTGGCATGGGCGTTGTGCGCATGGTGAGGCCGTGGAACGAATGGTTGATCATCTGGGGTTATGACATCAACCAGCCAGCACCGGAAATCAGCGACGAGTTCGCAACCAGCGTGTGCCACCAGTTGATCGGCGACTCGACGGTGCCCATTGAGGTGAAAAGTACTAGCACCTGGACCGTCAACAACATGTACGCCGCCCACATGCAGAAAGACCGGGTGTTTGTGATGGGGGACGCCGCGCACCGCCATCCCCCGTCGAACGGTTTGGGGTCCAACACGTCCATTCAAGATGCATTTAATCTCGCCTGGAAAATGGCATTGGTGCTGCAAGGCAAAGCTTCGCCGAAGTTGCTTGAAACATTCTCGGTTGAGCGAGCACCCGTTGCCAAGCAAATCGTCACCCGTGCCAATCAATCCATCGGCGAATTCGGACCGATTTTTCAGGCCCTCGGCATGGATGGTGGCGTTGATCACGCCAAAATCCAGCGCAACATGGATGCACGTTGCGATTCGGGCGAGAAAGCAGAGGCGCAACGCGATGCGCTCCGCAAAGCCATCGCCTTCAAGAAATACGAATTCGATTGTCATGGCGTGGAGATGAACCAGCGCTACGTGTCATCGGCTATTGTGAATGATGGCAGCAAGGCACCGGGTGACGGCATCGATATGGAGTTGCACTATGTGCCGACAACGCATCCAGGTGCCCGCATCCCCCATGTCTGGGTATACGATGCCGCAGGCAAACAACACTCAACGCTCGACATCACGGGGCAGGGCGCATTCACGCTGATAACTTCCATTGGTGGCGAAGCCTGGGTCGAAGCCGCAAACAAGATCGCCGGGGCACGGGGCATCACCATCACCACCCGGGTCATCGGCCCGCGCCGTGACTTTGAAGATCACACAGGCGACTGGGCGCGCGCGCGTGAGATCGGTGACAGCGGTTGCCTGCTGGTGCGGCCGGATCAGCATGTGGCCTTCCGGGCAATGAAGGCATCAAAAACCGCCGAGAGAGATCTCGGTGCCGCACTCACAGCAATATTGGGACAATGAAACATGGCAAAATCTGCAAAGAAAAAACCAGTCAAGAAAGCGGCCAAGAAAAAGGCGCTGAAGAACAAGGGCGCCAAGTATTATTTCACGGTGAAGGACTCCGTGAAAGTGGTGCAGGACCGCGCTGGTCCCAAGGCCAACAAGCGGGTGAAATTTGTTTTCAATTCACTCGTCAAGCACCTGCACGCCTTCGTGAAGGAAACCAACATCACATTGGACGAGTGGATGTATGGAATCCAGTTCCTCACCAAGACAGGTCACCTCTCAACCGACTGGCGGCAGGAGTTCATATTGCTGTCGGACACGCTTGGCATTTCCATGCTGGTTGAGTCGATCAACAACCATAAAATGTCGGGCGAAACGGAATCGACCGTGCTCGGGCCATTCTACATTCCTAACGCGCCGAAATATGAAAATGGCGCGAAGATCTGTCTTGATGGCAAGGGCGAGCCAGTATGGATTTACGGCAAGGTGACGGATGTGAAAGGCCGCCCCATTGCTGGCGTCACGCTTGACGTCTTCCAGGCCAATGACGAGGGCTTCTATGACGTGCAGCAGAAGGGCATTCAGCCCGACATGAATTTGCGGGGCGTGTTTACCTCCGACAGTAACGGCGACTACAGTTTCCGCTCCGTCACGCCGCGCTATTATCCCATCCCGTTTGACGGCACCGTTGGCGACATGCTGAAGGCGCTTGACCGCAATCACAATCGCCCGGCGCATTTGCATTTCATCATCACGGCTCCCGGCTACGAAAAAGTCATCACCCATATCTTCACGCCCGATTGCCCATGGCTGAAAGACGATGCGGTGTTTGCCGTGAAGGAAAGCCTGATTGCGGATTTCAAGATGGTTGATGATCCGAAGAAGGCCGCAGCGCTGGGCATGCCCAACCCGTTCCGCAGTTGCGAATGGAATGTCGTGCTGACGAAAGCAAAATGACAAGTCCTTGCATCATTTGCGTCGCCATCACCGGTTCGCTGCCGACCAAAGAGAACAATCCGGCTGTTCCCATCACGGTCATGGAGCAGATTGAGAGCACGCATGAAAGTTTTGATGCCGGTGCATCCATCGTTCACGCCCACGTGCGCGATGATGATGGCAAGCCAACGTCTGATCCAGAGCGCTTTGCGCGTCTAAAGGAAGGCATCGAAAAACACTGCCCCGGCATGATCGTGCAGCTTTCAACGGGTGGGCGGTCAGGTGCCGGAAAAGTGCGTGGCGGCATGCTGCCGTTGCGCCCGGACATGGCTTCGCTCTCCGTTGGTTCAAACAACTTTCCAACCCGCGTCTATGAAAACCCGCCGGATCTGGTGGATTGGCTGGCTTCCGAGATGCTCACCTATGATATTAAACCTGAGATCGAAGCCTTTGATTTGTCACATATTGTTCAGGCCGCGGCGATGCACAAAGATGGCCGCCTCAAGGGCCCGCTCTATGTGCAATTTGTCATGGGTGTGAAGAATGCCATGCCGGCGGATGAGCGCATCCTGGATTTCTACATCGAGACGCTCAAGCGGTTTTCTCCTGATGCATTGTGGTGCGCAGCAGGCATTGGCCCGCAGCAGATTGTTGTCAATGAATGGGCCGTTGCCAAGGGTGGTCACACGCGTACCGGCATGGAGGACAATGTGCGTTTGGACAAAGGCACACTCGCCCCGTCGAACGCGGCATTGGTGAAAAGGGCTGTGGATATTTGCGCCAAGCACGGCCGAAGCGTTGCAACCTGGCGGCAAGCCAGGACGCTTCTTGGACTTCGGTCACTCTGACTGCGGGTCGGTCAGCGTTTCGAGAAAGGCCACCAAAGCGTCAATATCTTCGTCTGTGAGGCGCCGCGTGTGTTTGGCGTTGTAAGGCACTTCGGTTCGGTTCACGTTTTTCCAGTAACGTTGCGGCAAGTCATCAAACACCTTGGTGGCTCCATACCAGTTTGCCGGATCTGTATCGCGCGTTGCATAGAATGCCACTGCGTCCCGCAATGTCTTGATTGCGCCGTTATGGAAATACGGTCCGGTCACCGCCACATTCCTCAAGGTTGGCACCCTGAAAGCTCCGCATGTCGAAGAAACATCGAAACCGCGCGGAGCCCGCAGAGTGATGCTTTTCTGCATGCAGAGGCCGAGATCATAATGCGTTGGATTCCGGTTGAAAGGCACTTCGCGATTGCGAGGCGGGGCCAAAGCATCATAGGTAAAATCAGTCAACAACCAGTCTTTGGGATTGCGTGATCCAACTTTGCCGGCGTGACAACTCAGGCAATTTCCTTTCTGGGGATCTTTGAAGAGCCGAAATCCTTCTTGCTCAATGGCGGTGAATTTCGCCTCGCCGCGCAGCACCTTGTCGAACTTTGAGCCGAAGGGGAAAAATTCCGGGGTGCGTTCGTAGGCGGCAATGGCAAGCGCAAATTTGTCGGCCACCATTTCAGGATTAGAGAATATGTCTCCGAAGGCCGCCTTGAATCTGGTTGCAGAAGGAGATTTTGCGAGTTTTGCCGCGAACGATTTTTCGTCGCGGTTGTTCATTTCCAATTTATTGAACAGGGGACCTTTTGCCTGCGCCTCGAGAGTCCCGGCCCGTCCATCGAGAAACAAGCCGCCTGTAGGGACAATCTGCATTTCGCCAGTTTCTGACTTTTCCTGCTTGAATTCAAAAGGAGGTATGTAGAGCGCGTAAAGAATGGATGGTGGATTGCGATTTCCGAAAACACTTGGTTCGCTGCCACGGGCCACCGCCGCAATTGGCGATTTGTTGTTGCCCTGGTGTTGCAACCTGCCATCGTGGCAGCCCGCGCATGAAAGCCCCGGAGGTTCTGAAAGACTTTCGTCGTTGAAAAGAATTTCACCCAGGTTTTCGATTTCGGACAGCTGGCCCTTGCTCTTGTCAACCCTGACATCGAGAGCGAGGCCTGCGGCCAGCCAGACCAAAAGCGAGGCTGCCGCGACCAGTGCTGCAAACTGAAAATGTGTTAGTTGTTGTTGCCGCATCAGTAGCCAAATCCGTTAGGAGGGTTTTTTCATTGCTGGCCGAGTTGATTGATTTCGGCGCTCCAAGACTTCCAGAGTTTCCGGGAAACTGGCTACGAGGCGTGCGCCGCCGCTTTTGGGCGAGATGATTTCCAGGGTCCCTCCCAATGCATTAATTCGTGACCGCATTCCAACATGGCCCAGGCCTTCGCTGGTGACGCGTTGTTTCATGCCGGGTCCAGCGTCAGATACCGCAATTTGCAATCCTTGCTGCCACTTTACATCGACAGCCTGGCCGCGACCGCCAGCGTGTTTAAATGCATTGGTCAAGGCTTCCTGCACGAAACGGAATGCGCAAGTTTTCAAGGCCCGGTTGGGGAAGTCTTTCCCAAGATCGATGTTCAGGCTGACGTCAGAATTGGTGTACTCCCTGTGGAGCCTGACTGCCAATTCCAAGACCTGTGCAAAAGAGAGTTTCTCCAGTTCCGGCAGCATCAGACCGGTGGACAGATTGCGAATGGCGCTCAATGCATCCCCTATGGTGCCCGACATCTCACTCACAGCACCTTGTGCTTTTGAATCGGAAGAAACCAACCGCTTCAGGCTGGAAATCCGCAACATGACGAAAGTGAGGAGCTGCGCTGGACCATCGTGAAGATCCGCGCCCACGCGCTCCAGCACCCGCTCATTCACATGACTTACGTCTTCGTTGGCGCGGCGGAGATTTTCACGGAGCGCGTCGTTTTGCGACAGCAGCTGCTGCAATTCACCAACCTGATGCTCCAGTTTTTGTTTCTGACTTAAAATCAGGTCACTGGCTTTGGAAACGATGAACGACAATACGCCAAACAACACCGATGCCGCGAGACCAATAACCAGCCAACTGAGCCTTGTCGCCTGGGCAATGTCACTACCCAGCGACCTGCCGTCGGCATAAAATTCGGAAAGTGCTACAACCTGTCGCGTGTCTGGATTCCGGATAGGTGCATAAACCTCGAGCAACGGAATGCCTGCGGCCTGCTCATTCTTGTCCTCTTCATGGACTGACTCGTCAAATGAAACGCCAAGCCCTCCTTCGCGGGCGATCAGAAAAGTTTCGGACGGTTCAAACCTTTTGCCAATGACGTCGGGAAAAGTACTGTAAATCACCGTGCCGTCCAACCGCCATACCTTGATGGATACAAGCCTGCCGTCGCCGCGGGCGCGTTTTAGAACATCGTCCAATGCCTGGCGGGTTTCCGGACTGAGTTCGGACTTGTCCTGTAATTGCGGGATCAGCGGCGCCATCAGACTTTCCATGTAGAGCGCCGTGCCGGCAGCAGCATTCTTGATGACAGCTTCATTAATGCGTTCCGGTATCCACCAGGCAATGCCCATCGCACCCGGCAAAATGACAATGAGAGACGCCAAGGCAAACTGCTGCACGAGGGTCAATTTCTGCCAGAATTGTTTAAATACTTCGATCACGGGCGTCCGAGCTTTCACCCAACACCATAGCACATTTGTTGCAAATTCGGGTAAATGCCGAGCGCGACATGTTTTGTTACGGGGAGTGATCGCAATTCATGTGACCGTACTTCGCAAACAGCGCCTATTTCAATGTTTTCGTTAGTTTTTCGTCGGATTTTGTTTGCAGTGCGCGCAGACGTTTGGCGAGAGAAATGACGCCATCGGCAGGGCGTTTCGTGCCCAGTCCGTTTTCAACGGATTGGCTGGCATTGGCCAGGTCGATGAGATCGCGACGGGCCTCTTTCAGTACTTCCTTGATATCGGGTTGTTGAACTTGAGGCGGCGGATTGCGCTTGAGATGAATTGCTGACGGCCTATCGAAATTGTACCGTCCGGGGCGGTGAAGACCAGATGTTTCCAATTTCTGGACTTTCGATTGCACTGTGTCATCTTTTACTGGTGGTTCCTCAAAGGGACTCACGATGTCCGCAGTTTCGGTTTCAGTTTGAAAATTGTCTTGAATTATGTCCGGCGAAGGTCTTTCAACCCGGCTATTCATTGCAATTGCTTCGGCCATTTCCTGCTTCAAAGCAGATGTTTCGGCGAGGGCCTCTTGCAATTGCATGGTCAGGCGGCTGAGGTCAGTTTGTCCGTCGGCGATCTTGTTGCTGAGACCTGCGATTTCACTTTCGAGCCGCAGTATAGTCGCGTCCTTTTCTACAATGTCCGCAGTCAGTTCCCGCGCGGCACGCTGTTGCAGGTCGAGGGTGTCAGCCAGTTCTTGAAGTTGGACATTCAAGCCGACAACAACCTCGCTTTTGGCGGAAAGTTCCACTGATTTTTCATTGATGTTTTCAGTGAGGCCGACAACACGGTTGCGATGCCGGGTGACCTCCGCAATCTGGCTGGCGATGGCCGCCTTGGCACTTTCGTTGATTGCTTCAAGGCGCCTGGTCATCGCAGCGTGTTCGGCGCGCAGCCGGTCGCGGTCGGCTTGCAGGCTCAGCATTGCGGCTGGCAAGTCGTTGTCGCGCTGCCGCTTGGCGTAGCTATTCGACAGCGACCAAATGCTGCGGCCAAAGGCCATTACCAAAAGCAGGGCCAGAACGAACCCAAGCCCAACCAACATCAAAACTTCTGTTCGCGCCATAATATTCCTTTGCCCGGCGCCCCTAGCCCAATGTCGAGTTAAGCTGAAGTAATAGGGAGTTGCAAGATGCGACCCAATTCAACGCCATTTCATGCTGAGGAAATGTACAGTTTGAACAGAGTAACGTTAAAATGGATTCCAGGTTGGATCTGCGGAATATTTCAAGTAACCGACATTTGCGCCTAGTCTTGCGCCAACGCCAGTGCGGATGGGCGCCAGGATAATATTGTCGCGCTTCTGAAAGTTCACGCTGACACCGCCCACCAGATAGGCCGAACCTTCGACGCCGCCAAAGCGGGCGTGGAGGTCATCGGGTGAGCTGGAATTATAGACAAGCACCATGGTGCGCGATCCGTTGGCGCCGAAATCAAATCCAACGGAGGGACCTTGCCAATAGATTTTCTCCTCGCGGCCGTCCTTGTAATAGATAGTGCCTTCGCCATAGCGCAAGCCGCCGACGAATGCGCCTGAACCCTCTTCGCCGACGATGTATGCGGTCGGTTCGCCCTGTTTGCTGAATATTTGCTCTACCGCCTGACCAATGCCGCGACTGGCTTTGCCAAAGAATTGCTGGCCGGTTGCGACAATTTCCTCCGTCGAAAATGTCGAGCCTGCTTTTTGTTCTGATCGAGAAATGCTTCCGGTAGTCTGGGCGGTGGCCGGGCTTGAAAACGCGGTCATTCCTAGAACTGCTGCTGTGAATAGGCGGTGTCGGAACGTGGTGCTCATGGTTATATCCTCAAGATCGCCCGCCGGATTTTCCGGAATTTTTAATTTACCGACCGGCAGCGGATTATTGCTGCCCCAAGTTTACCCAGCAGCGGCTTTCGAGATGGTTAACAAAACCCGAATGCGTCAGGCGGACGCCATGAATGCCGGGTTTTCGAAGTTCTTGGCGGTTTTGCCGTAGATCAATGGCCGACCATCAAGACCGCAAACCTTGCCACCAGCAGCTGTCAGGATTGCATGGCCCGCCGCTGTATCCCATTCCATGGTCCGTCCGAAGCGAGGATAAATGTCTGCTTTGCCTTCGGCTACAAGGCAGAACTTCAGCGACGATCCGATGTTCCTAACCGCTGATGGTTTGATCCTGGCAAGATAGTCCTGGGTCTGGCTGTCGCGATGGGAGCGGCTGGCAATGGCAACAGACCCAGTCAGTGGTGGAGCGCGCACCTTGCAAGCGGTCCACTGAATTGCTGCAACCACATCACCTGGAGCATAATTGCCAAATCCTGCTCCAGCCTGTGCATGCCCCCACCAAATCTTGCCAAGGGCTGGCGCGTAGATCACACCCCATTCCGGCGCGGATCCTGCAATCCGGGCAATATTGACCGTGAACTCGCCATTGTGCGCGAGGAACTCACGGGTTCCATCAAGGGGATCGACCAGGAAGAACAATTTCCCGAGTTGGGGAGCGATGTGTGAGGCCATCGACTCTTCGGCGACAACCGGCATCTTTGGCCAGTGTTTGCGGAGGCCGCTGAGGATGACTTTTTCGGCCCTGAGATCGGCGTCCGTCACTGGCGACAAGTCAGGCTTGATCCGTGCGGCCACGACATCGGCATAGACATCCATAATCTCATGGCCAGCTTCAATGGCGATTTCAATGAGCGTCAGCATCTCCCGGGGAGGATTCAAGTTTGTCATAAATGCGCTGTTTGACGCCGATGCGCCTGATCGTCAATTGATGAAAAATCAGGGCGAAATCCTTTGGTTGATTTGTTAGAACTGGGGTCCGAATCACTTGCATGGGGCCGTTCATGAAGCTTTCAGACCTCGATCTTGCCTCTCTACTTTGCTCACGCGTGTGCCACGACATCATTTCGCCAGTCGGAGCCATTGCCAATGGACTTGAGCTCATGGACGACAAGGAGACGGACGCTGAAACGCGGGCGACTGCTCTTGACATGGTGAGGTCATCTGCGAAGACGGCGACGGCCAAATTGAAATTTTGCCGCATCGCCTTTGGGGCTTCTGGATCGGCGGGTGCGCATATTGATCTTTCTGAAGCGGGCGAGACTGCTAAAGATTTTGTCGGCGATGACAAGGTCAAACTTGACTGGCAGGCACCGCGCGAGAACCGGCCGAAACAGGAAGTCAAGTTGCTGCTCAACATGCTTCTCCTGGCGATCGCCAGCATTCCACGCGGCGGCGTGGTTACAGTACAGATGGATGGGCGGGCGCTGTCAGTCAAAGCCAAAGGCGAACGCGCCAAAGTCCCACAAGCCATGGCTGATGTTTTGGCGGGTGCTGCGGCGCTCGACACGATTGATGCGCGCCTGGTGCAGCCTTATTATACGCGCGTGCTGGCGGAAAACGCCGGGCTGAAAATGAATTTTGCAATGGAAAGCGAAGACACTGCGGCGATTACTGCTGCGTAATACTTGCACCGTTGATAATAAAAAAGCGGCCCACCAGGCCGCTTTTTTGTTTACGCGATTTCGCGGATGTCTTCTTCGCCGTTCATGGGTGGCGCGCCTTCGCGCAGCACATAGCCGCGGCCCCAGACGGTTTCGATGAAGTTCTTGCCATTAGCAGCCGTCGCAAGTTTCTTGCGCAGCTTGCAAATGAACACGTCGATGATCTTGAGCTCAGGTTCGTCCATGCCACCATAGAGATGATTGAGGAACATTTCCTTGGTGAGAGTCGTTCCCTTGCGGAGCGAGAGCAGCTCCAGCATCTGGTATTCCTTGCCGGTCAAGTGAACGCGCTGGCCTGCAACTTCAACGGTCTTGGTATCCAGATTGACGACAAGCTCGCCGGTGTGGATGACCGATTGTGCATGGCCTTTGGAGCGACGCACGACGGCGTGGATGCGGGCGACCAGTTCGTCCTTGTGGAACGGCTTGGTCATGTAATCGTCAGCGCCGAAACCGAGGCCACGGACCTTGTCTTCGATTGCTGCGAGACCTGAGAGAATTAGAATTGGCGTGCCGACCTTGGCGACGCGAAGTGATTTGAGCACTTCATAACCGGACATGTCCGGCAAATTGATGTCGAGAAGAATTATGTCGTAGTCGTACAACTTTCCGAGATCAACGCCTTCCTCACCCAAATCAGTGGTGTAAACGTTGAAGCCTTCCGACTTAAGCATCAATTCGATGCTTTGAGCAGTGGCGGTATCATCTTCAATCAACAAAACCCGCATACGGTTCCCCTATGGTCCCTGTTGGGCAGTTGCCCAACCTATCGTAGGTCTTTTGCAAACTTGATTCGCTTTTGGCGATCAGACGCATTGACCGTTAACGCTGCCCGTTAAGATAGGCTACAAAAGGTTAACAAAACCTAATCTGACGCGATGCAATTTAACGAATCCAAACACAACATCTTGTAGGTCACGGCTGGGCCACACAAAATGTTGATAGATTCAACTTAAGGCTTTGTTTTTGCGCCTTTTTACAAAACACTAGGCGCAGTTTACGTGACTTTAAGCTTACTCGTTTAGCATCACACTCACTTCCGGGACGTCGTAGTTGATTCTTGGATGGCTGAAAAGAGTCTCCGAACCATCGGGGCATAGTGTGTGAGTGGAGTATTGGCATGATGCGTTCGCGTGATAGTTTGCTGCGATTGCACCGGTTTCGTGTAGATGACATCCGGCGGCAGGTCGAAGAAATGGGTATGATGATCCAGGACCTCATGCGCAAGCATGATGAACTCGACCAGCATGTCAAATTTGAGGAAAGCCGGAACGGCATTTCCGATCCCAATAGCGTCAACTATTCAATGGCCGCCAAGGCTGTCCGGGGCCGGCGCGACAATATTCTGAAGTCGGTGGGCGAGCTCAAGGACCAGCATGAGGCCATGCAGACACGGTTCGAAGAAGAATCTGCCGAGTTGCGCAAAGTGGAATTGCTGGCGGAAAAGGAAAGCGGGCCGATGAAGCCGCTGGTTCCTTCCTCAAGTCCGGACATTCCGACGATCCAACCTTAGTTCAGGCGCGTGTCGTGATCGCGTGCCGTTTCAGGCGAGCATAATAGGGCAGGGCCCGATCAGCGATTTTTTGCAAGGCAGCGGGCAAAACCGCTGCCTTTTCATTTGGTGTTGCAAAACCCTCGGACTGCCAGGCCGCGTTGTACCAGTGCGGTGCCCAGACGCCGTCAAAGGGTTTGGGTCCCTTTGGCCATTTCATCATGGCTTCGTCAAAAGCGATCCCCAAGGCGGCGCAGAGTTGCCCCAAAATATCGCGCGGATTGGCCAATACATCATCGGCGTCCATGACCGGCGGCGCATGGCCCAGATTGTCCGCCACCACGTCAAATATTTCCGCCTCTTCCACGAAGCCAATGGCATGCAGAGACACCTCGTCATGCTTCCTGGCATAAGAGGCGAGAACCTTTTCCGGAGATCTGATCAGAAATGCATTTGAAAGCTCGGCAATGAATGAACGGTCAAATTTTTCTATCATGTGATGTGTCATGTGCTTTTGATAAGACACTGGTTTGCCTGCGGGCGCCACGCAGCGCGCAGCAACTTTCTTCCAGTCATTTTCACAGCCCAGCAATATCTCGTCGCGCAAGGGGTGAGCAAGGCCAGTTTCCCGAAGATAGGCACCATAAAAAGGCTCATCCCAAGCGATGCAATCCGTACGGCTGCCGAAAGCATACATCATGGCGGTCGAAATATTTCGAGGGCCCGACCACATTGCGATATTTGTCACAGCCGCCTCGTTGCTTCCTTTTTGGCCAGGGTTTTGTAGGCCTCTGATAGTTTAAGCGAAATTTCACCCGCCCCCTTCCACCGCTCCGCAGACAAAGGATTTCGCACAGGCCTGCCGTCAATAATCCGAACCGGCGTCAAGCCCGCGAAGGTTCCTGTGACGAAGGCTTCGTCAGCTCCGTAGACATCGTAAAGCGAGAATGATTTTTCAAACACGGGAATTTCAAGATCATGGCACAGGCGGATCATGGTGGCGCGGGTGATGCCGGGAATGCAGTATTGGCCGGTCGAAGTCCAGACTTCGCCGCGCCTGATGATGAAAAAGTGAGTGGAGTTGCAAGTTGCGACAAAGCCGTGGGGATCAAGCATCAGGGCTTCGTCTGCGCCAGCATTTGCGGCCTGAATACAGGCGGTTATGCAGTTGAGCTTAGAGTGTGAATTAAGTTTCTGATCTTGCACATCGGGGTAGCCGCGGCGGACGTTGACGGTATGGAGCGACAGGCCTTGCGCCATGGCTTCAGGTTTTGCCTCCTTGAATTCCGGAATGACAACGATGGTGGGTTTGCCAATGGTCACGCGCGGGTCTTGATAGGGCGTGGATTTCATGCCGCGCGTCACCATCAGGCGGATGTGCACGCCGTCAGTCATCTTGTTGGCGTCGAGGCAATCGAAAATGCGCTTGACCAGTTCATCCGGCGCGAGGCCGATATCCATGAAGATGGCCTTCGCACCCTCATAGAGTTGTTCGATATGCGCACGCAAGAACGGTACGCCGTTATTCACCATGCGCAGGCCTTCCCACACGCCGTCGCCAAGAATGAAACCGGAGTCAAAGACGGAGACTTTGGCTTCGTGGCGGGGGAAGAGTTCGCCGTTGACGGAAATCAGGATTTTTTCGTTGCGGGAATCGATTGAGACGTCGTGGAGATTGGGCTGCATCCACCCATGATAACAGGGCTATCGCATGAGGCAAGAAACAGATCATCTGCAAGTCCAATCGAATGCGACAACTTTATGAGCTGGACGGCAGCCTCGGGACATGACGGGCTATTGGTTGGACGATTTCAACTTACCAGTATCGGCTCCGGGTCATAAGCTCCTGACAAGTTCGTATTTCGTCAGGAGGGGTCTCGGGGAGGTTCTTGTTGAACGCGGTCGGCGCGAAAAACTTTTTCGATCTCCGCGCGGGATTGCCTTGCGAGGGTGATCAATGATTTTTCGTCATCTTTCATTTTTGCCGCCTCGCGCAGAAATTTTTCATCATGTTTGACGAATTGGTGGCGGATTTGGGCTGCAGATTGAGGTGACTTGCCCAGGACGATGAGTGCGTCCTGCGCCAGATCCATCGAAGAACCAAAGACCTCGCGATAGACGTTGTCGACGCCTTCAGCCAATACCAGGTGGGCATGGCTGCGGTCATAGGCGCGCACGAGAAGCTGCGATTGAGGATAGTTGTGCTTGGCAATGCGCGTGAGTTCGACAATCTTGTCTTTGTCATCGATTGCAATGACTAGCACTTTCGCTTCTTTGGCTCCGGCTGCTTCGAGCAAATCAAGTCGCAAGGCATCGCCATAAAAAACCTTGAAGCCGAATTTGCGCAAGGCATCGACTTGAGACGCGTCCTGATCCAGCAAAACTGTTTTGTAACCCTGGGCATTGAGAAGTCTGCCGACGGTCATGCCGAAGCGGCCGTGGCCGGCAATGATGGCATCGACGCCGTCGTGATTGATGATGTCGGCGTCACGCGAAAAATCACCATCCGCAAATCTTGGCTGCATGACTTTTTCGTCGAATATCATGAGCAGGGGTGCTGTGGCCATTGACAGGGCGATGATGGCTGTGAGCATGGCGGGCATTGTGCCGGTCAGAAGGTTGAAGCCTGTTGCTACGGTTATGAGGACAAAACCAAATTCGCTCCCTTGGGCCAGAGCAAAGCTGAATTGGGATTGATCAGGTCCCGGCATTTGAAAAATCCGAGTCAAACCAAAGTGAACGGCGAGTTTGATGAGAATGAAGATGAAGAGTCCTGCAAGCAATGCGACTGGCGCTGATTTGAGGAGGGAGAAATCTATTCCGGCACCGACGGCTATGAAAAAAATCGCCAGGAGCAATCCCTTGAATGGTTGCAAGTCCATCTCAAGCTCGTGGCGGTATTCGCTGTCGGCGAGTACTACGCCTGCGAGGAATGTGCCAAGCGCTGGTGAAAGCCCGATCTGCGTCATGAGCAATGTGATGCAGACGACGAGCAGCAAGGCGAAGGCCACGAATATTTCGCGGGCACCCGTGTTCGCGACGATGCGGAACAGGGGGCGCATGAGATAACGTCCCGCCACCATCAATGCCGCGACTGTGCCAACAATGATCGTGGCTTGGTTCAAGGGGCCAAATTCCGAAATCATGGTCGCACCATGATCGGCACCACCTGCAAATCCTGTTGTTGCAAGCAAGGGCAGCAAAGCCAGAATCGGGATGACGGAAATGTCCTGGAACAGCAGCACCGAGAATACGGACTGGCCAATAGGCGCGCGCAAGATGCCACGTTCCTGAAGGCTTTGAAGAACGATAGCCGTTGATGACATCGCAAGGATCAGTCCAATGGTCAGGCTTTCCTGCCAGAAGCTGGTGAAGGGCAGGGCGGCAAGTGCGATTGCCGCCGCAACGCCCACGACTTGCAAAAGCCCGAGGCCGAAGATTTGTTTGCGCAGCGCCCAGAGTTTTGACGGTTCCAATTCGAGGCCCACCAGAAACAACATCACGATGACGCCGAACTCAGCGAAGTGTTTTACGCTTTCGCCTTCGGTGCCGATAATGCCCAGCACTGAGGGGCCGATGATTGCGCCGGCCACCAGAAATCCCAGCACCGAGCCTAAGCCCAAGCGCTTCGCCAGTGGTGCTGAAATCACAGCCGCTGCGAGGTAAACGAGGGCACCGAGGAGGAACTGGTTGAGGGTCATGGCGAATACTCGAGCGCGGAATTCATCTATGCCGTGCCGCTATTTGGGTTTCACACAGGGCGGACGATCCGACACAAAGCCGTGAAGTCTTTCGGCGAAGATGCAGTTGTTTTCCGTTGAGCCATCAGGTGGTTGTACGTCCTTGGGAAGGAAGAACGACTGGCTGACCAGACCTGCGGGAAACCGGACTTTCCCCAGGATTTTCCATTCGGTTTCACTGCCGGCTGGAAGGCGCTCAATTTTTCCCAATACCTGCAACTGAGCAAGGCCTGCGAGTCCCGGCAACAACAGGTATTTTTCAGCTTTCATTTGTGACACAACAGCGGATGGATTGATTTCTACAATTCCGGCAACCGCGCCTTTGATCAATTTGTCGCCGAGTTCCGAGTAGCCGCCAGTTTTTCCTGGCATTACCTCTGTCAGTTCCGCCCTCTCGTCTATCGTAAATAGTTTCAAACCTGCATTACGCAATGCGGCGCGGACACGTTCGAGATCAAGTACGCCAACAGGGTCGTGGCCTGACGGAATTGCGACAACGCTGCTCGCCATTCTGCCGGCAATGAGGTCAATTGAATGTTTGGTTTCCCGTTCGATAAGTGCCTTGGTTTTGTCGCCGCCCAGTTGCTGCGGATACAGCGTCTCCAAACAACCCTTGGGGCCATAAAAAATGACCTTTTCGCGTGGAATGCCTGTGACACCTGCAGCAACCTCACCGTTCGAACCAGCTGAGAACTCGCTACTGAGTATTGCCTGTGCGATGCGGTGGGTCGCACCCTGCAACTGCCAAATAACCGGTGACCTGCTCGTAAGAATGAGCGTGATTGGTTCTTCGCCTTCCTCAATCTTGACGACTGAAGACGATGTCAGATTATCCTGACCTGAAACTGAAACTGTTGATAGACTTGTTCCCATCCCTGTTCCAACAGCCACCAGTTTTCCAGACTTGACGACCGGCAGGCTGCCGCAGAAGGTAAACAACTTTTGCCCCTCAGTCTTTGGTTTTGCCAGATTGTCCCATGCTTGCGCTTCTTCGGCGATGCCTGTGAGGCTCGATACAATAAGCGACGCTGTTTCGGTTTCGGTAACCTGGCCGTCCCTGTTGGGGTCTGCGACAATCAATTGCCGGGCGAGTTCTGCCAGTGCTGCCGATTGTCTTGAGTTGGGGTTTTCCTCGCCGGTTCCGCTCGAATAAAGTTCTTTCCCTCTCAAGGCGCCATCGTGGTCCTGATCCGCTTTGCGAAATGGCTTCAGCTGATCATCGATTTGTTGGTCGATTTGCCTTTTGGCAGCAATGGGGGAGGTGCTCCTTGCATTCCGCTGTGCGGCCACACCTGCTATCAGCTTGACCTCCTCTTCGGTAACTTCGAGATCGGCGTTCACGTCCATTCGGAGCCATCTGGCAGGAATGTTGTTTCTGCGTTCCACACCCGCGAGCATTTCATACGTTTCAATGTCCCCTGCATCGATACCGTTGCCATTTCTGTCCAGTGTTTGGTGCAGGTTGGCGAATGCAGCAAGCACACCACTGCGCGTTTGGCGAAAGTACAGCATGTATGTGTCACGCAATGCTTCGTTGCTTTCGGCATTCGCATTGAAGCAGCAAAATGACAAGCCAGTGGCCAGCATCAAACGCTTGGCGAACGACGCGGGATTGATTGCCGTTGCGAGATAGACAAGGGCTGCGTGGAGAAATTTGGCGAAGTTCATGGGTGGTCGTCAACTCCTATAAAAACACATTCATGAGAACAAATGTAGTACACAAAGGAAAAAACTGCAATAGGAATTTTATGGTATTACTGTGATATTTTCATGGCAATTGCCACATTTGGTAGCTCACCGTCCATCCGGTTGACTTGACGCAAGGTTCACCTCTATAGGCTCGCCACCGTTAAATGGGAGTGTAGCTCAGCGGTAGAGCACACCGTTCACATCGGTGGGGTCACAGGTTCGATCCCTGTCACTCCCACCATTTTCCAACCTCAATATTTCGCATCTGGCGCACCTGCGAACGGGTCAATCGGGCTTGCGCCGGTGAAGGGCGCGTTGCCGGTGAGACGTTCGAGCACGGCACGCTGTGACGCGGCGACGTTGGTGTAGGCGTTGATGTAACAGGGCACGCGCGGCGCGTCGTAGAGGAAATAGGGGTGACCGAAGGAGACCATCACTGTCGGGATATCGTGCCAATAGCGGCTCATGATGTTTGGCATGCCCGGCTGTTCTTTCAGCCAGTCGAGATAGATGCGGGATTTGCCGAGTGAGGATTCATTCGGCAGGACGTAGAGCACGCAGTCGGTGTTTTCGGGCGTGGGCGGATTTTCTGGATTGAAAAGGGTCACAACAAAGCCGCGCTCGTTGAGGCCTTCGCGCAGCACATTCATTTCGTGTTCCGGCATGCCGGGCAAAAATCCTGGTGCGCCGCGGCCGATCCAGGTGATGCGGCGATGCTTTGCGGGGTTTAACGGGAGGATTGACCTGGTGTCTTTCACCATGGTCACGCTGGCGTCGGCAATTGCCTGGATGTGCCCGAGGTGTTTTGGCGACTTCACGAGCTGTTTGACTTCGTCCAATGGCTTGATCATCTGCGATTTCGTTTTCCGGTGCAGGCCGAGGGCAGCCTTCATTCCAAGAATCCGGGTGGTCGCGTCTTCCAAACGCTTTTCGCTTAACCTGCCTGAGCGCAATCCGTTTTCCATATGACGGAAGTCCAGTTCGACATCATTGCAGAACAGGAAAATGTCGCAGCCGTTTTCGATGACATCGGGGACGTGTTCGGCGCGCGCGGCAAAACTGGTGAGGCCTGCCATCGGCGTTGCGTCTGAAATGATCAGGCCATTGAAGCCGAGTTCCCCTCGCAGCAAATTCTGGTTCAGGATTTTTGACAGCGACGCAGGACGGTA
The DNA here is from genome assembly GCA_963819615.1 of uncultured Alphaproteobacteria bacterium. Taxonomy (GTDB): domain Bacteria; phylum Pseudomonadota; class Alphaproteobacteria; order Rhizobiales; family Aestuariivirgaceae; genus Aestuariivirga. Next base: position 536,702 of record CAWFWW010000004.1, on the reverse strand, counting down.
GCGCTCGAGGGACTCAGGAATTCCGCATTTTGCCGCGAAAGCGGGCAATGCGATATGGGCGGACATGACTGAGAGAATTCCTGCATCGATTACCGAGCGATAAAGACTACCAAATGTTTTGTGCCACTCATCCATTGAAAGCGGATTGATGGTGCCGACCAAATGCTGGTCGCGGTCGTCATAGCCTTCGCCGGGCCAATGTTTCGCGGCAGTTGCAATGCCGTGGCGGCGCAAGACGTTGATGTGCTGGACAGCGTTCTTGCGGATGGTTTCGGCATTGCTGCCGTACGAGCGCGTGCCGACGATGGCGCTGAGCGTTGACCTGTTGATATCGACGCATGGCGTGAAGGACCAGTTGAGGCCGATGCTTGCGGCCTCGCTGGCGAGCACATTCAATGCCTGCTCCCTGAGAGCATCATCTGTAACGGCCGCGAAAGCGAGTTGGTTGGGCAATTCGGTCAGCGGGCCTTTATGGTTGCCGCCGCCTTCAATGTCAGCCGTCAGAAACGGCGGGATTTCGGAATTGTCGATGATCGACTTGTTCGCCGCCCAGGACTGCGCGAGATCGGGGCCGGAGAAGCGGTGAATGCCGGCTGGCCTGGTTTCAATCAGCTTCTTCAGCTCATCCAGTTCACCTCCAAAAGAAATGTGAACGAAAAGATGCCGCAGCTTCGCAGTCGTAGACAACTGATCGCGAGTCTTGCGAACCCAGGCGATATCATCGGGTGAAAGGTTGAATGGTGAAAGGCTCAGTGATTTTTCGACCGACATTTTCATTCCTCACAGATAGAGTTGAACAAGGGGCCAGGCTTCGTCGTAGTGCGAGATGACGTGGGTCGGATTGAACGAGGCGACTGGCTTGGCAGTATAGCCAAACGTAACGGCGATGACAGGGACACCTGCGTTCTGTGCTGTCCGGATATCCGTTTCACTATCGCCAAACATCATCGTGTCTTGCACGTCTACTCCCAGCCTGCGGGCGACCTCGTGATAAGGCACTGGATCGGGTTTCATGACGGGCATCGTGTCGCCGCCAACGACGGCATCAAAGTGGGCCATCATGCCGAGTTCAGTCAGAAGTTTTACCGAGAAGCGCTCAAGTTTGTTCGTGCAGACGCCAAGTTTCAATCCGCTGAGCGAGGCTTGTTCGATCAGTTCTTCGAGTCCTTCGAACATCAAGCTGCTGACGGCGATGTTTTCTCCGTAATATTCCAGAAATGCTGCATGCAGCTTTTTGAGCGTCGCAGCATCGACCGCATCGCCACTGGCTTTTGCACCCATTTCGATCAAGTTCATCGCACCATGGCCTACATAGGTGCGGAGCTGCGCCATGGACACGGGCTTGCGCTCAATCAATGACAGCGCGTGGTTGGTGGCGATGAGCAAATCCGGCGCAGTATCAACTAGGGTTCCGTCAAGGTCGAAAATCAGGGCTTCAACTGGCATGATGCTCACATGAGAGGTGGTCGGTTTGTGCAGCTTTCGGGCCTATGCTACAGCCACGCCAACACGAATGGGAGTGCGCCATGGATATAGCCAAGACTCAAGCTCTGCGCGGCATATTGAAAGACAAGTCGCTGCTCAAGGACAAATGTTACATTGATGGCAAATGGGTTGGCGGCGCTGCAACCATCGACGTCACAAATCCGGTTGATGAGAGCGTCATTTGCTCAGTGCCGAAGCTGGGCGCGAAGGAAACCAAGCTGGCGATTGAAGCCGCTGAGAAAGCGCAGAAAGTCTGGGCCAGGAAATCCGCCAAGGAGCGTGGGATCATCTTGCGCAAATGGCATCAGCTGATGATGGACAACCAGGAGGACCTGGCCCAGATCATGACGGCGGAGCAGGGCAAGCCCTTGGCTGAATCTCGCGGTGAGGTGGCCTATGGCGCCAGCTTCATCGAATGGTTTGCCGAAGAAGCCCGGCGGATTTATGGTGAAACCATTCCGGTGCCGTGGCCACATGCGAGGGCGGTCGTTATCCGGCAACCGGTCGGCGTCATTGCGTGCATTACGCCCTGGAATTTTCCCAATGCAATGATCACGCGAAAGGCTGGCGCTGCACTGGCGGCAGGCTGTGCCATGGTTTGCAAACCGGCGAGCGAAACACCGCTTTCAGCTTTGGCAATGGCGGAGCTTGGTGAACGGGCCGGGATTCCAGCGGGCGTGTTTTCAGTGATCACCGGTTCGGCCCGAGACATTGGGGCGGAGATGACTTCCAATCCGATCATCCGTGGACTGACGTTCACCGGATCGACGGAAATCGGGCGGTTGCTGATGGCGCAGTGCGCGCCGACAATCAAGAAGATGGGATTGGAACTTGGCGGCAATGCGCCGTTCATCGTGTTTGATGACGCCGACCTTGACGCGGCGGTGACAGGAGCGATGGCTTCGAAATACAGAAATGCCGGCCAGACTTGCGTATGCGCTAACCGCATTTATGTGCAGGAAAAGGTTTATGACGCGTTCGCTGAAAAGCTTGGCGACGCCGTCAAGAAGCTGAAAGTCGGCAATGGCGCGGATGACGGCGTCACCACCGGACCGCTGATCAATGCGGCTGCAGTCAAGAAAGTCGAAGAGCATATTGCCGATGCCGTGAATAAGGGCGGCAAGATTGTTGCGGGCGGCAAACACATCGGCGGCAACTTCTTCGAGCCTACGATCATTACCGGCGTTACTGGCGACATGGCGGTAGCGCGTGAAGAAACGTTTGGCCCGGTTGCGCCACTGTTCAAGTTCAAGACTGAAGAAGAAGTGATTGCCCTTGCAAACGCCACCGAGTTTGGGCTGGCCTGCTATTTCTACAGCCGGGACATTGGCCGTGTGTGGCGGGTTGGCGAGGCGCTGGAATATGGCATGGTCGGAATTAACGAAGGGATCATCTCCACCGCTGAGGTGCCGTTTGGCGGCGTCAAGGAGTCTGGCCTTGGCCGGGAAGGATCGCGCCACGGCATCGATGAATATGTCGAAGTGAAGTACATGCTGATGGGCGGGCTTGGGAAATAGGTGCTGGTCGCGCATTCCGAGGCGGGGCGCATTGACGCGGATGACGCGGTTAAATCCGCTGATTATTGCTGTCCGGCCTGCAAGAAAATCGTACACGTGCGCCGCCGCAAAGGCTGGATCACGCATTTCTACCATCTCGTTCTCAAGGGATGTTCTTGGGAAAGTGAAGGTGTGCAGCACAGGGCGACAAAGCGGCTGATCGGCGAGGAGTATCGGCGGCGCGGATTTGAAGTTGCCTATGAATGGACGCTTGAAGACGAACGCAAGAAGAATTTTCCGCGCGCCGTCATTGATGATCTGCCATTGCGACGGACAGACGTTATGATCTGGCGGCATTCCGGTAGCGCCGTGAAATCATACGCAGTCGAAGTGCAAGAATCCCACATCTCTGAAAACGAATTTCAACTGCGGGTGCGCGATTGGGAAATTTTCGGGGTTGCTGTGATCTGGTTGATTGTGCCGCCTCCGAAACTCCTCGCAGAACTCATTCAAAAAAAAAGTTCGGGGGAGCCTTTCACTTATCCCCGCTACTCGATCCGACCCTTCGAACGGCTCATCTGGAACCGCACAAGGAATCTGTGGTTTGTCGTTCCCGGCAGCGAAATGTTCTTTTGCGCCAAGATGCGCCACCATATGCTGTCCAAGGAAAAATACGTGACTTTCGACCATTCCGCCGGGGACTTTGCAGAGGCGGGCGGATATGAGTATGAGTCGCAAAGATAAGTCGATCTGGTGATATCGCAGCCCAAGCACATCAGCGCCATCAAAATTGACGCCACAGAAAGGTTCGCCACATGGCAATGAAAAGTCCGGCAGTAAAAAATCCAGTTGCAAATGACGCTGACAAGCAAAAGAAGGCCGCGGCACTCGCTGCCTTCGAGTTCATCAAGCCAGGAATGAAGCTGGGACTGGGAACCGGCTCGACAGCAAATTTCTTCATTGAAGAGCTTGGCAAGCGGGTGAAAGTTGGCCTCGACGTGCAATGCGTGCCGACGTCGCGAGCTACCAATGAATTGGCGAAGAAGCTGGGCATCAAGTTGGTCAACTTTGAGACGGTGCCTTATCTTGACATGACAGTCGATGGTGCGGACGAGTTCGATCCGCAGTTCCGGCTGATCAAGGGCGGTGGGGGGGCACTGCTGAGTGAGAAGATCGTCGCGTCGGCATCGCGCTACATGGTGGTGATCGCGGACAAGTCAAAGCAGGTGAAACAGCTTGGCAAATTTTCATTACCAGTTGAAGTCGTTCCATTCGGCGTGAAGTCGACAGCCTGGAAAATTGAACGGGCGCTGAAGCATCTCAAGCTTGAAGGCAAGATGGTTCTGCGAACGAAAGACAAGAAACCCTTCGTGTCAGATGCAGGCCATTTCATCATCGACATCAGCGCAGGCTCCATTCCCGAGCCTGAAAAGCTTGATGGCTATCTGAACAACACTCCCGGCGTGATTGACACCGGACTCTTCATCGGACTTTGCGGGATCGTGTTGATGGGGACGGACAATGGCGTGGAAAAGTTCATCCGGAAATGACCTACGATTACGATCTTTTCGTTATTGGAGCCGGTTCTGGCGGTACGCGGGCGGCGCGAATTGCGGGGAAGCACGGTGCGAGGGTTGCAGTCGCTGAGGAGTATCGTGTTGGCGGAACGTGCGTCATTCGCGGCTGCGTGCCAAAAAAGCTGCTTGTTTATGCCTCCAAGTTTGCTGAAGAGTTTGAGGACGCGGTTGGCTTTGGCTGGACCAGTGAAAGGGTTCAGTTCGATTGGCAAACGCTTTTGGCCAACAAGGACAAGGAGATTGACCGGCTGAACAAAGCTTACATCCGCGGCATCGAAAGTTCAGGCGGCGAGATCATTCAGGAAAGGGCGGCGATCAAGTCTCCCCGTTCAGTCGTGCTGGCATCGGGGCGCGAGATTTCGGCGAAGCATATTCTTGTGGCAACGGGCGCTACACCTTTCGTGCCGCGTCATTTGCCGGGACATGAACTCGCTATTACCTCCAACGAAGCATTTCATCTCGAACAGCTGCCGCGCCGGATCTGCATCGTTGGCGGCGGATACATTGCGGTCGAGTTCGCGGGAATTTTCAATGGCCTTGGCGTCGAGACAGTTCTCGTTTATCGCGGCGAGCAAATCCTGCGCGGTTTCGACATGGAAGTTCGCGATCACGTTGCTGCTGAAATGAAGAAGAAGGGCATCGAGATTCGCTGTCATGCGGATGTCGCGTCAATTGTGCGGTCCGGTGACGGCGTGCGTGTGACCTTGAACGATGAAAGTGTGTTCGGCGCTGGGCAAATCATGTTCGCTACTGGACGGGTTCCGAACACAGATGGCATTGGATTAGAGACTGTTGGCATTGCTCGCAATGCGCATCATGCCATTCCGGTAAATGCATATTCACAGACGGGCGTTGAAGGCATCTTTGCGGTTGGCGATGTGACCAATCGCGTGAACCTGACGCCGGTGGCGATCCGTGAGGGACATGCATTCGCTGATACTGTTTTTGGCGGCAAGAAAGTTTCCGTTGATCATTCGCTGGTGCCGACGGCGGTGTTTTCGCAGCCGGAAATCGGCACTGTTGGATTAACGGAAGAGAAGGCACGGGAGACCCGGAAGCCTGTCGATATTTTCAAGACGAGTTTCAGGCCGATGAAGCACACCTTGTCCGGCCGCGATGAGCGCATGTTCATGAAACTTGTCGTGGATGGAGCAAATGACAAGGTGTTGGGTTGCCACATCGTTGGGCCTGATGCCGGCGAGATGGCGCAGCTGCTTGGAATAGCCATTACTTGCGGAGCAACGAAAGCGCAGTTCGATGCGACACTTGCAGTGCATCCGACGGCGGCGGAAGAACTGGTCACGATGCGGGAGAAGTGGAGCGGCTAGGCCGCCCTGTAGATTCTGACTTGGGTATCGCCGTAGATGCGGTGGTCAACTTGGTTCAGGCCAATGATGTCCTTTACTTCTGCACCTTCGGTTTCTTCGAGCACGATTACGGCACCAGGATTGAGCCAACCCTCCGACACCGCAGAAGCAAGCGCCAGTTCGCCGAGACCTTTGCCGTATGGAGGATCAGCAAAGACGAGATCATAAGGGGTCTGGGGTGCGCAGGGCCCGAGGTGTGTGGCGTCACGCCGCCAAATCTTGCAGAGGCCGATAACGCCGAGCGCGTCGGAATTCTGGCGAATGACGCCGCGCGCGGAGACGCCATCATCGACGAATTGGCAGAATTTTGCGCCGCGCGACAAGGCCTCGAACCCCAGCGCACCTGTGCCTGCAAACAAATCGAGGACGCGCGCGCCACCCAACTCAAATCCCTCAACGCCATGCGCCAGAATGTTGAACAGCGATTCGCGGACGCGATCTGATGTTGGCCGCGTGGCCGGGTCTGACGGACCAACCAAACTCCGGCTCCGCATTGTCCCGCCAACAATTCTCATGTGCCGTTTTCCTGCGTTGCCTTTAACATTTGTAAACCCTGCACTTCACTTTTTGCTTGAATTATCCTTCATAGTCGCGTTTTGGTAGCGGCATGAAGTCTCCATTGTCCCTGCCGATGAAAGCGGCACTTGATGAAGCGCTGTCTGCAGCGGCACGCGGCGAAGTTCCAGTCGGCGCCGTTGTCGTTGATTCCACGGGTGCGATCATTGCGCAAGCAGGGAATGAAACAATGGCGCGGAAAGATCCCACGGGGCATGCCGAAATCAATGTGCTACGCCGGGCCGCCCGGAAAATTGGATCTGAGCGGCTAATTGATTGCGATCTATATGTCACGCTTGAGCCTTGCGCCATGTGCGCTTCGGCAATTTCACATGCCCGCATCAGGCGCCTGTATTACGGGACGGGCGACGCCAAAATGGGGGCGGTTGAGAACGGGATCAGGTTTTTCGAACATCCTACGTGCCACCACAGGCCGGAGGTATACTCCGGCCTTGCCGAGGAAGAGGCCAGCCTGTTGTTGAAAGAGTTTTTCCTGGTGCGGCGTTAGACGATTTTGGTCGTCACCTTCACGTTTTTCTTAATCGCATTCGAGTATGGGCAGACGATATGGCCCTTCTTGGCCAATGCGGCAGCCTTCGCCTTGGGGATGCCTGGAAGCTTGACCTCGAGTTTCACTTCAATTCCGAAGCCTTTTTTGTCGGGGCGCGGGCCAAATGACACATGCGCCGTCACCGAGGAATCCTTGTCGAGCAAGAGCGGCTTCTTCTCCTTGCTGTTGGCGAATTTCATGGCGCCGAGAAAACAAGAAGAGTAGCCGACCGCGAATAGCTGGTCAGGATTGGTGCCCTTGCCATCGCCGCCCATTTTAACCGGATGGGCAAGGATGAGGTCAAGCATGCCATCATCGGTTTTTGCCGTGCCACCGCCGCGGCCGCCAATTGCGGTTCCGACTGCGGTGTAGACCTTTTTGGTGATTGCCATGGGGAGCCTCCGTATTGAATCGTCACAGGGAATGTCGACGCCACCATTTCAAAGCGCATAATATATAACAGCGCAAGGATTGACTGTTTTGCCAAGCTGCAGCTACAAATCTACGTTTGGTAGAAAATGGAGCTTGTGCATGCTGCGTTACTTCAAACGAATGGCAGGGAACTACATTAAGTCCCAAGGATACAGGCTTTCAAGGCCTTTACCTGCCGAAATCGAATATTCCCGCAGTTTCTGGAAAGAATTTCTGGGTAAAGACCCATTGATGTTTGCTGGTGTTTACAGTGACAACCGGAATGTACTGGCAGATATGGATGTGTGGTTCACGACGGACATGCTGAAAGACTCGATTTGGCGTTATGGCGTTCCGATAGAATGGGAGGGCCACTTCAACTCGTTAGAAGGCAGCGGGCTGCAGGACATCGAGGCGGAAATCACCGCTGCTGACTTACTGGTGTTCCTTGGAAAACAGCTGGGGCACGTCAATTATTTTGAGATTGGGGTTTCACTAGGCAAAAACCTGTTGCAAATCAGCCGGGCATTCCCGTCGGCGCGCCTCACCGGCCTCGATGTCGAAGAGATTAGTCCGCAGCTTGCCGCGCAATTCGACGGGCAACAAACGGTGTGGACGGCTGCGGAAAAATATGATGTCGATTCATTGGCAGGAGCACCTGTGTCCAAATTGGCAAGTTTAACCCGGCTAAAGCATGGCCAGCAGGTATTCAATTATCTAAGCGCAGACCAGTTTCGGCCCGATTCCTGGGAGCGGCTGAAAGGAAACAAGTTCAATCTAATCTTTTCGGATGGTTCCCATACGCCAGAAGCTCTACTCATTGAGTTCCAATATCTCACGGCCAACGACCTTATTGACCGGAGCGGCACATTTGCAATGTTTTGGGACGATTTGCATGGCGAACACATGCAGGGTGCCTTCACGAAAATCGCTGGCACACTTTGCGAAATGTTCGACACTGGCCGCGACAGCATTTCGCTCTACGAACTGCATGGTTCTTATGGATACAAGCGCCCAATGGGACTGTTCACAAATATCGAAAAGGGAACAAGACGCGTTAGTCAATAACAGTGAACAGCGTCAGCATAGGGGAGCCTCCTGTTGATTGCGGGAGCAAGATGTCACGGCAATTAAAAACTGGCAAGGCCCGAGGGCCCTGCCAGTAAGCATGCAAGTTTCGCTGGATTAGTTCGTCACGGTGAATGGCGTCGCCATGCCGAGTTCGTAGTGGCTCTTGTGATTGCACAGCAGAACATAGTCGCCAGCGGCGAGCTTCACTTTGAGCGTGCCCTTGTCGCCAGGCTTGAGGCCGCCGACTTCGCCCATGCTCTTCAAGAGCTTTTCGTCAATGCGATGCTTTTTTGTGTCGGCGGAAATTTTCTGTTGCTTCGACTTCAGCTTGACGAGGACGACTTCGTGGTCGGTGCCAACAGCATCGTTGGTAACGACAAATTCAACTGTACCTGACTTGACTGCCGGAACATCTGTCTTGACCGTCATTGGCTGATCAGCTTCACCTTGCAGCGAAACTTGCACTGTACTTGACGATGTTGCGGCCATCGCAACTGAAGACAAAAGAATAGCGCTCGCTGCGGCGATGCCGCAGTTCTTGATAACATTCATAACATTGATCCTTCGATTATTTACGGTAACAACGCTTCACGCTGCCACACTTGAGTAACTCATGTAACCTGACTCGCCGCTGACGGAATTTCAGAAAAAGTGCGATTTGGCATTAAAAATTTGAAATGTTGGCCGCTTTCGAAAGGCGTGTGGCGGGATTGTGTTGCGCCTGTGTCTTGTTTGCAGCTACTTGCGTTTGCCGAAGGCGACGGAAGCTGCAATTGGCTGCTGCACCAATTTGATTCGAATATTTTCATCACTGGCTGGCAGGTTTTGCTGGAGCGCAGCCTGGCGGATTTTCTCTTCGATGTGGTCGCTGACGTCCGGTTCGTCAGGCTCTGTGAATTTATTGCGCGTTGCGACAGCGCTAGCGCCAGTTACGAGAAGCACGAACCGATAGACCCATTTCCAGACTGCGGACATCAACATGGCCAACATCAAGACATAAGTTGGCAGACCTTCTCCCAGCGCTTCCGTGAACAGAAGTGCGCTACAGGTGATGCCAATCGCTAAACGGACAGCTACGCCAAACATGGGCAATATCTTGCGCCTTCAGTGTTGAGCATCAGTTAGGACGCGGAGTTAATGGAGGCTTCCAGTTCCTCTAAAATCCTTGCCATATGACTATGCTGTTTTTTGCTGCTACATAATCCCATGCGCTTTCCGCCGTCCTTTCTCGATCAAATCCGCGCCCGGGTGAATATTTCATCGGTGGTGGGGCGGCGCGTGCAGTGGGACCGGCGGAAGACGCAAGCGGCGAAAGGCGATTACTGGGCTTGCTGCCCGTTTCATGGCGAGAAATCACCAAGCTTTCATGCGGATGACCGCAAGGGGCGGTATCATTGTTTTGGGTGCAAGGTTTCCGGCGACATTTTCACGTTTCTCGTTGAAAAGGATGGCATGCCGTTTCCGGAAGCAGTCGAACAACTGGCTTCTGAAGCTGGCCTGCCGATGCCGGTGTTTTCGGAAGACGAGATCAAGCGCGAGGAGAAGCGCGCGAGCCTTTACGACATCATGGAAATGGCGCAGAGGCTTTTCGTGGCAGAGCTGCAGGCAGGCCGTGCTGCGAAGGCGCGGGGGTATCTGGCGGATCGCGACCTGTCGCCTTCGATCCAAAAGGAATTTGGAATTGGCTTTGCGCCCGATGATCGAGGCTGGCTGCGCGGTGAGCTTGCCGGCAAAGGTGTTGAGCTTGATCAGATGGTCGAGGCTGGCCTCGTCGTTTCGGGCGATGATATTCCCGTGGCTTATGATCGCTTCCGCGACCGTGTGATGTTTCCGATCCGCGATGGGCGGGGCAGGGTGATTGCTTTTGGCGGGCGGGCGCTTTCGAAAGAAGTGGCGGCGAAATATCTCAATTCGCCGGAGACGCCGATCTTTCACAAGGGCGAGGTGCTTTACAATTTCGACAAGGCGCGGACGGCGGCGCATCAAAAGAGCCAGCTGATTGCGGTTGAAGGCTATGTCGATGTGATTGCCATGCACCGGGCCGGATTTGCTGAAACTGTGGCTCCGATGGGGACGGCGTTGACGGAAGGCCAGCTGGCCGTTTTGTGGAAGGCGGTGCCGGAGCCAATCTTGTGTTTCGATGGTGACGGGGCGGGGCTTAAAGCCGCATACAGGGCGCTTGATTTGGCCCTTCCCTTGCTTCAGCCCGGGCATTCGCTGCGTTTTGTGTTCTTGCCTGAGGGGAAAGATCCAGATGACTTGTTGCGTTCGAAGGGTGCGGAGGCGGTGCGGAATGTAGTTGCGGCGGCACAACCCATGGCAGAGGTTTTGTGGCAGCGGGCGCTGGGCCTGAACGACCGCTCATCGCCTGAGAGAAAAGCGAGTTTTGAGAAAGACTTACGGCAACTTGTTGCGACAATAGGTGATGAAACAGTCCGGCGGCATTATTTTGATGATATCAAGGACCGGTTCGGCAAGCTTTTCGGCACGGCGGCCTTTTCGCGGACGCCGTTCAGCCCACGCGGGCCAAGGCAACCGTTCTTGAAGCGCGGGCAGAAGGCTTGGGAAGTTCCAATGCCGGCATCACCGCAATTGCGGGCGATGGCCGGAAAATCTTCGGCAAAATCACTGGCAGAACGGCGGGAGCAGCTCGTAATCCTCAGTTTTATCAATCATCCCAGCCTCTTACATGAAATGTGGGATGATTTTGCGGGATTCGAATTGGCTTCAAGTGAGCTTGACTTGATACGGGCGGAGATTCTAGATAACGCGTCTTCCGAGGAGGCCCTTGAACCGGTTCGCCTCAGAGGCCATTTGCATGAGAGGGGCTTCGGCGACGTGCTGGAAACCCTTGAATTGCAGGCTAGACGTCTGAATGAGTGGTTCCTTGGTCCTGCGGCTGCATTGAATGATGCCCGGACAGGCCTCCGCCAGATGTTCGCAATACACCGGAAAACCGTCACTTTGGACCGTGAGCTGAAGGCTGCCGAGGCTGCTTTTGGCGAGGATCCATCAGAGGAAAATTTCAACGCGCTTGTCTCATTGCGTGACCAACTGCTTTCTGCTGCCGGTTCGGAGGCCACAATCGCTGGTTTCGGAATTGCTTCCGGACGCGCCAGCGAATGATGTTCATGCAAATTTAGGCGCTCACGCGCATTCCACGCACTTACCGAATCACTGCTTTTGGGTTGATACCCAACCGAATCACAGGACTTTTTGAAACATGGCCCGGCCTCCCAAAGATCGCCCGACGAAACCTGAAAATGAACCGCAGCCCTCGGCTGAGGATACACCCGCAACCACTGAGCCAGAGGTGCCAGAGGCGGGCCAGGATTCGCCACTCCTCGATCTTTCTGATGCCGCCGTCAAACGTCTTATCAAGACCGCCAAGGCGCGGGGCTATGTGACCCTTGATGAATTGAATTCGGTTCTGCCTTCCGACGAAGTGACGTCCGACCAGATCGAAGATGTTTACGCGATGCTTGCTGACATGGGCATCACGGTGGTTGAGAGCGAAGAGGAAAGCGAAAACATCGTCGCCAAGGTGGAAGAGGAAACATCTTCATCCACCGAGTTGATGAAAGTGGAGGCGCCCAAACTTCCGGCCGACCGCACTGACGATCCGGTGCGCATGTACTTGCGCGAGATGGGAGCTGTCGAGCTTTTGTCGCGCGAAGGTGAAATAGCGATTGCCAAGCGCATTGAGGCTGGCCGCGAGGCGATGATTGCCGGCTTGTGCGAAAGCCCGCTGACGTTCCAGGCGATCATCATCTGGCGCGATGAATTGAACGAAGGCAAGATATTGCTGCGTGACATCATCGATCTTGAAGCGACTTATGCCGGGCCTGATGCCAAGGCCAACAAGGCGGTGCAGACGCCGCAGCCATATGTTCCGCCCAAGGAAGAAGTGCGCAAGCAGGCTGAGCTGAAGCGGGCTGAATTCAAGAAGAAGGAAGAATCGCGCAAGGCACCGCCGCCGCGCCGCTCGCTTGGCGAGGATGATTATTCCGACGTGCTTTCGCCGGAGGATTTCGACAAGCCGACGGTTGAAGATGATGATGACGATGAAGGAGATGATCTCGGCGTGTCACTCTCCGCGATGGAAGCGGAGCTCAAGCCGAAGGTTCTCGAAGTCTTCGACGAGATTGCGCGCCTTTATAAATCGCTGCGCAAACTGCAAGAGCAGGAAGTGACCGATGGCGAGGGCCTGTCACCATCGCAGGAACGCCGTTACAAGAAATTGCGTGATGACATCATCAACATGGTGAAGTCGCTGTCGCTCAACAATGCGCGTATCGAAGCGCTGGTCGAACAGCTTTATGAAATTTCGAAACGTTTGAATGTTCTGGAAGGGCGATTGATGCGCCTTGCCGAAACCTACAAAGTGCCGCGCGATGAATTTCTCAGGGAATACCAGAAAAACGAACTCGATCCAGACTGGCTGAAACGGGTTGCACGGATTGCCAAGTTTGGCTGGAAAAAGTGGGTCAATGACGAGAAGGATTCAATCAAGGTCATCCGCGACGAAATCTTTGAACTCGCTTCGGCGACCGGGCTGCAGATCCGCGAATTCCGCGGCATTGTCGGCAAGGTGCAGAAGGGCGAACGCGAAGCGCGCATTGCCAAGAAGGAAATGGTGGAAGCCAACCTTCGCCTGGTCATTTCTATTGCAAAAAAATACACCAACCGCGGTTTGCAATTCCTGGATTTGATTCAGGAAGGCAATATCGGGTTGATGAAGGCAGTCGACAAGTTCGAATACCGCCGGGGATACAAGTTCTCGACTTATGCCACGTGGTGGATCAGGCAGGCGATTACTCGGTCCATCGCGGACCAGGCGCGCACCATCCGCATTCCGGTGCACATGATCGAAACGATCAACAAGATCGTGCGCACGTCGCGCCAGATGATGCATGAAATCGGCCGGGAACCGACGCCGGAAGAACTGGCGGAAAAACTTTCGATGCCTTTGGAGAAGGTTCGCAAGGTGATGAAGATCGCCAAGGAACCGGTTTCGCTGGAAACTCCGGTGGGCGATGAAGAGGATTCACATCTCGGTGATTTCATCGAAGACAAGAACGCGATATTGCCGATCGATGCTGCCATCCAGGCGAATTTGCGCGAAACGACAACGCGCGTGCTGGCATCGCTCACGCCGCGTGAAGAGCGCGTGTTGCGCATGCGCTTCGGCATCGGCATGAACACGGATCACACACTGGAAGAAGTGGGCCAGCAGTTCTCGGTGACAAGAGAACGCATCCGGCAGATCGAGGCGAAGGCCTTGCGGAAGCTGAAGCATCCTAGCCGGAGCAGGAAGCTCAGGAGCTTTTTGGATAATTAAGACTTTGGTGCGCCCGCGAGTAACTCATCACGTTATCCGATGATTTTTGCCAATTGACTGCGGACTGCCGCCGCGTTTTTGGCATCGATATGGCCTGCGATCCGGACGACGCGTGACGGTTCTATGGTGGCGATTTTGGCGGTGCGGATCATGGAAGGGGCGGGCAGCCCAGCTTTGCTGATGTTTGCGATAAGGATGTCACCATCCCAGCGCGGATTCGAGGCGCTGGTGATCATCGCCACCCACAACAGTCCGTGCTTGCGGTTGAACGCATCCGCCGAAATCACGAGCGCTGGCCGGCGTTTTTCGGCAAGTTGGTCGGCATAAGGAAATGGCACGATCACGACATCAAAGCGGCGATGAACAGGATCAGAGCTTGTCATATGCTTTCTCGTCAGCCTCGCTTGACCACTCAGTGAATACAGAAAACGGATCGTCTTCGGCCTGGCGTCCGGCCTTTTCGATGACGATGCCACTAGCAGTCGAAGAATAGCGGACCCTGTCTCCTGGCCTCAGTCCCAGCCGTTCGCGAATTTCCCGAGGGATGACCGTTTGGCTTTTGGCCGAAATCTTCGAAAATATGACACCCATTGACTTACCTCGAAATGTAAGATGCCTTACCGTCTTACTTCTGTCAAAGGAAATTTGGATATCAGCCATTGCCGGCACGGTGGAAAAGGGCGAACGCTTTCTGCGCAGTTGCGAATCCAGCTCCGTGCATCGAAAACATTGAATCGTTCTTTGGCGTCAAGTTTTGATGGCTATGCCATTTTGCGGTTGGTAGGTTGTTGGGTCCCCTAGCAATGATACGGCGCAGCATATTGCACTTGGCCGTGCGCCAAATGTGCGTTTGTGCATCGCGCAAGAGGATTGCCTCATTCCGCTGATGGCGGCAGTTGGTGCTGCAGACTTTGAAAAGACCACGCGGGTTTATCACGATGCCAAGGTGTTCGGCGGCGTTACGGCGTCGAGTTACCGGTTTGGGCAAGAGAGAAAAAGCTGGCTTAGTGCGTTGGGGACCGGACCATCCGGAGGTAAGGCTTCAAGGTTTTGAAGCCTTGCGGGAATCGCTGCTTGGCTTCTTCATGATTGATTGAAACCGGAATTATGACGTCATCATCCGCTTGCCAATGCGCTGGCGTTGCGAGACCGAAATTGGCAGTTATCTGCAGGCTGTCGATGACGCGCAAGATTTCATCAAAGTGACGGCCGGTCGTCATTGGGTAGACAGCGATAAACTTGATGCGCTTGTCTGGCCCTATGACCAAGATTGTCCTTGCGGTTGCATTGTCAGCGGCTGAACGAGAGGCCGCATTGCCTTCGGCATTCGGATGGATCAAGTCGTAGAGTTTGGCTATGCTCAAATCGGGATCAGCGATCAAAGGGTAGTAGACTTCCGCACCCATGACTTCAGCGATATCGTCTTTCCAATCGATGTGATTTTCCAGCGAGTCGATTGAGATTCCAATCAGCTTGGTATTGCGGGTTTTGAATTCATGTTGCATGCGCGCCATGTAACCCAGTTCAGTTGTGCAGACTGGCGTGAAGTCCTTGGGGTGCGCGAAAAACACGACCCAACCGCTGCCGATATAATCGTGGAAATTCAATTTGCCTTCAGTCGTGGTTGCAGAAAAATCGGGTGCAACATCGCCGAGTTTGAATCCCATTTTGCCTCCAGATTTGATGAGGTGCCATGTCAGCGCCAGTCAAATTCCCGCTTGTGCACCTGGAGGTAGCGTGCAAGCGTTACCAAATTATGAATTGGCATTCTCATTGTTGTTAGCTAAGTCAATGTTATAGAACATGCTTTTCAAATTGCGTGTGGAGGATTGAGCCACGTCAGCGCCTGGAACCGGCTCATTGGGCGTTGGTAGGCTCAGGCGAACCTGATACATACCTGCCATGCCAACTTATGCCATACTTCTGGGAGGAGATTTGACGCCCACGCCGCGCCTGAAGCACCAGTTGCAGGGTGTGCGGGTGATCGCGGCGGATAGCGGAATTGCGCACGCTGTCGCGTTGGGGCTTTCGCCGGAACTTTGGGTCGGTGATTTTGACTCGGCAGGAAGCGAACTTGAAGATATCTTTGCGCGTGTGCCGCGGCATGTTTTTCCGGTAGAGAAAGATGCAACGGATGGCGACATCGCCGTGTCGGAAGCACTTCGCCGGGGAGCCACTGCGATCATTCTGGTTGGTGGATTTGGCGGGCAGTTTGATCATGCGCTTTCGCATGCTGCCATGTTGCTGGCGATGGCGAAGCGGGAAATTCCCTGCATGATGTCGAGCGGGCATGAAGAGGCGCACCCCCTGACATTTGAGTTGTTGATCCCAGATGTGGCGCCGGGAACCCGGGTCAGTGTGGTGCCGATGTCGGATATCAAGGGGCTGACATTGCGTGGTGTGAAGTGGCCGCTTGAGCACAAGAACGTGCCTTTTGGATCTACACTCATGATGTCGAATGAAGCCACAGGCGACGTGACAGTTGAGTGCGATCTCGGAACAGGACTGGTAATACTTTATCCATGAAAGAACGTTTGGTGATTGAGCGGATAGGCCAGCAGGGCGATGGCGCTGCGACTGGCCGCAGCGGGGCTGTGCACATTGCGAAAGTGTTGCCGGGAGAAGTGGTCGAGATTGCCGATGGCAAGCTGGTGAAAATTGTTCAGGCATCGCCCGAGCGTGTGGCACCTTTCTGCAAACATTTTAGCAGTTGCGGCGGGTGCAAGTTTCAACACTGGCAGGCTGATTCCTATGGCTCGTGGAAGCGCGGGACGGTGGTTGAAGCGTTGCGCCGGGCCGGAGTTGGTATCGAAGTTGATCCGTTGATCGACGCACATGGCGAGGGGCGGCGGCGTGTTACCTATCACGTGCGCGAGATTGATGGAGTTTGGCGGGCCGGTTTCATGGAAGCCAAGAGCCATGTTCTGAAAGCGATTGATGTGTGTCCGGTGCTGGCGCCGGGTTTGGCTCTGTCGGCAGATATCGCTGCAGCATTCGGGCCAAGCCTGGGTGCGTGCGATGTGGCGTTGACGCTTGCTGATAATGGAATTGACGTGGCGGTGAAGGCGGAACGATCTGCGGTTACCAAACGGCTGCCTGCATTGCGGGAACTGTTTGACGGATTTAAACTGGCGCGGCTGAGCGTGAACGGCGAAGCGTTGTTCACTGTCATCGGGCCTCACATATTGATCGGGAAGGCGAAGGCGGAGTTGCCGCTGACAACTTTCTTGCAGGCCACTGCTGAGGGCGAGAAGACGCTGGCACGGTTGGTGACTGAAGCGTTGAAGAAACCAAAACATGTTGTTGACCTGTTTTGTGGCATCGGGCCATTTGCGCTGCGCATCGCGGAGTTTGCGCGGGTGCATGCGGTCGATATCGAACGGACATCGGTTGGCAGCCTGGAATTTGCCGTGAGGAATGCACAAGGATTAAAGCCTGTGACAGGTGAGGTGCGCGATCTTTTCCGCAATCCCATGGTGGCGATGGAACTCAAGGAGTTTGATGCGGCAGTCCTTGATCCGCCACGCGCGGGTGCCGAGGCGCAAGTGCGCGTTCTGGCAAAATCAAAAGTGAAGCGGGTGGTTTCGGTTTCCTGTGATGCGCAGACTTTCGCACGTGATGCACGGATATTGATCGACGGCGGTTATGCGCTGAAGCGCGTCACCCCCGTCGACCAGTTCAAATGGACGGCGCATGTGGAAATTGTCGGGGAATTTGTTCGTTAATCCTTGGCGCGTTCGACGTAGGAGCCGTCGGTGGTATCGACCACAATCCGGGTACCGGCGGCGATATGCGGCGGGACCATGGTGCGCACGCCGTTTGACAGCATGGCCGGCTTGAAGGACGACGACGCTGTCTGGTTCTTGATTGCAGGTTCAGTTTCGGTGATCTCAAGTGTTACGCGCTGTGGAAGTTCAATGGAGATTGGCGCCTCGTTGAAAAGCGCCAATTGCACTTCCATGCCTTCCTGGAGATAAGGTGCGAAGTCGCCCACCATGTCGGTGTGCACAGGAATCTGCTCGTAGTTATCCGGGTTCATGAAAACGTAATTGTCGCCATCCTGATAGAGGTAGCTGTGCTTTATGGTTTCAACGAAGGCGCGCTCCATGCTGTCGGTGGTTTTGTAGCGTATCACGGTTTTGACGCCGTCGGAAATGCGGCGCATGTCGATGGTCGTGGTCGGCGTGCCCTTGCCGGGGTGCATGCTTTCGGCTTTCAGGACGACATAAAGCTTGCCGTCCTCATGTTCGATGACGTTGCCCTTGCGGACGCCGCTGGCGATGACTTTTACCACGGATGATCTCTTTCAATTGAATTTGCGAATGATTTGGTGAGCGCCTAATAGCAGGGCCACATGCTGCTCACAACCCCTGAAACATGACTTCAAAATCCACTGATTCACCATGGTTTTCGCCAGGCCGGCACCGCGACCGGCGAGGTTTTCTGCTGGCGCGCAACCGGATCATTGCCGCGATGCGGCAGTGGTTTGCGGATCAATATTTTGTCGAAGTCGATGTGCCAGCGATGGTGGTGTCTCCGGGGAATGAAGCGCATTTGCATGCGTTCAAGACTTTGTTGATCAATGCTGATGCGAGTGAGGACATTCGCTACCTGCACACGTCGCCAGAGTTTGCCTGCAAGAAATTGCTGGCTGCTGGCGAGGAGAGAATATTTTTTCTGGGTCACGTGTTTCGCAATCGCGAACGGACGGCGACACATGCGCCGGAATTCACCATGCTGGAATGGTATCGCGCGGTGCGGCCCTACGCCGACATCATAGCGGATACGGTGGCGCTGGTGCGGCTTGCGGCGGGGGTAACGGGACGCAAGTCGTTTGAGTGGAAGGGCCGCGTGTGCGATCCTGCTGCGGAGCCGGAATGGCTTTCTGTGAATGACGCTTTCAAGCGTCATGCAGGTGTTGACTTGCTTGCGACATTGCATGCCGATGGTTCGGCGGATCGCGATGCGCTGGCGCGAATCTCACCTGTTGCTTTTGGAACCGAAGAGACATGGTCTGATATTTTCAGCCGCATACTGGTTGAGAATGTTGAACCACATCTGGGCAGCGGGCGACTGACGATCCTGTACGAATATCCTGCTGTTGAAGCAGCACTGGCGCGTGTTTGTCCGCATGACCGCCGTGTGGCCGAACGGTTTGAGCTCTATGCCTGTGGCGTGGAGCTTGCCAACGGATTTGGCGAACTCACCAATGCGGATGAACAGCGGCGGCGTTTTGTGGCGGAGATGGATATCAAGGAACGGGTTTATCGGGAGCGCTATCCGATCGACGAGGATTTGCTCCGTGCACTGACGATGATGCCGGAGGCGTCTGGCGTGGCGCTGGGCCTAGACCGGGTGATCATGCTGGCAACGGGGGCTAGCCGGATTGACCAGGTGCAGTGGATTCCGGTGGCGTGAACCAGAAAGACACCAAAGTGAAGGCTACGCCAATCATCGCGATTGCTGCCGAGGCCCAAAAGGCCTGACTGCCATAGTGTTGCGTGATTGATCCGAAAAAAGTGATGGTGATGATCGCCGCGACCATCTGCAATACGTTGAACATGCTCTGCGTTTCGGCCGCATTTTCCGGCGGCGTATGGCGGCTGATGTAGCTGATACAGGCGATGAACCCGAGCGCGTAAGTGATACCGTGCAGGGATTGCAGCAGGAAGAGCGCGGTCAGGCCAGGGTCAAACGTCATGGCCACCATGCGGATCACAGTGGCAATGCAGGAAATGAGAATCATCAGGCGCAAGTCAATCTTGTCGCTGACGTGGCGGAACAGGAAGAACACGACAGCTTCTGCCAACGCCCCTGCAGCGAAAAGCGAACTTATGGTGGCCTCGGAATGGCCCTGCTTGCTGAGGATCAGCGCCAGGAAACTGCTGAGAACTTGCAGCGTTGAATAGATGATAGACCAGCCGAGGAGCGGAAAGGAAAGCCATGGGGCTTTCATCTGCTTCAGAACCTGAATGGCTGGCACTGGTGGACGATGTTCCCCTTCGGTCTTGAAATTGGGCAAGGCAAGGGCTGCCAATGGCCGCAGACCTGAAAAAATCAAAAAGAGCAGGGCAAAGGCAGCGCCACCAAAAGCCAACATAGCAACACCAGTAACAACAAGGCCGACGATGTATCCTGCCGTGGCAAGCGATCTGAGAGTGCCGATCTGCCCGCGCCCCTGGCGCGTGAGGTAAAGCGCTGCACCATCTGCTATCGGCACGATCAGCGATTGGGCGATGAGGGCGAGAGACCAGAAAATGAAAACGGGCGCAAATTCCTTGGCGAACAACAGCCCGACGGCCGGCACAAATGACAGCGACGAACCGATGATCAGCGCCTTGCGCCAGTCTTTGGCCCGGTCGGCGATGCGCCCAGCAAATATGTTGACGATGAGAACGACAAAGATCGGAAAAGAACTAAGAGCTGCGATCTGGTTGGCGGAATAGCCAAGTGAGGCAAACCAGATGCCTCCATAGGCATGGAAAGCCGCGCTGCTCAAAAACTGTACAAAGAAGTAAATCTGTGTCCGCAGTTGTGGACTCATTTTAGTTTGTTCGCTTGCAAGACTTGCGTCACGCTCCGGGCCGTCTTCTCAACAATCTCTTGCAGCTCATTATCCGTCGCATTGTAGGGCGGGGCGAGGATAACGACGTCGCCATTGATCCCGTCAACATTGCCGCCAACGGGGTAACAAATGAGGCCGTTGTTGAGGGCTTGCTGGCGGATGTGCATGAAGAGTTTCAGTTCGGCGGAGAATGGCTGTCTGGTTTTGCGGTCTTTCACAAGTTCAACAGCGATGAAATGGCCACGGCCCCTGATGTCGCCAATTGCTTCAGTTCCGGAGAATGCGTCAGCAAGCATGGATTTGACTTTTGCTTCGTTGGCTGAAACGCGATCAAGCAATTTTTCGCGCGCCACGATTTTTTGCACGGCAACACCAGCGGCACATGAAGCGGTGTGGCCGGTGAAGGTGTGGCCGGTCATTGGCACGCCGATGATGTCATGCACTTTCTTGTTATAGATGGCGGCGCCGAGCGGCATGTATCCGGCGGCCAAGCCTTTGGCGACGGACATGATGTCTGGCTCGACGCCATCGCGTTCGAGTGCGCGCCAAGTGCCGCAGCGGCCAGCGCCGCACATGACTTCGTCGGCGATCATCAGCACGCCATATTTGTCGCAGATTTCCCTTATGCGTTTTGCGTAACCGGGAGGTGCCGGCACGCAGCCGCCTGCTGCGCCGACAACGGGTTCGAAGATGAAGGCCGCGATGTTGTGCGCGCCTTCGCGCAGGATTGCGTTTTCCAGTTCCTGTGCACAAGCTTTGCCAGCTGTTTCTGCGGTTGCGCCTGCGATTGGCCGATAGGCGTTGGCGGGTGATATGCGTATGGCATCAACATAAGCACCTTCGAAAGCTACGCGGCGTTCGAGAAAGCCTGAGACGCCGAGTGCGCCAAGGGTGTTGCCATGCCAGCTTCTTTCGCGGGCGATGAATTTTCGGCGGAATTTCTCGCCTATTGTGTATGTGTATTGCAATGCGAGTTTGAGGCAACTTTCGACAGCTTCGGAGCCACCGGTGACATAGACCATGTGCTGCAAGGTTCCGCCGCAGTTCTTGGCGATGATTTCGGTGAGCTCTTCCAAGGCATCGGTGGTGAAGTTGTAGCGGTAGCCGTGGGCGATGCGGTCCAGCTGCTGCTTGATGGCATCATTCACTTCTTCGTTGGCATGGCCGATGCAATAGACAGCAGGGCCGCCGGAACCGTCGATATATTGCCTGCCGCCGGCGTCGTAGAGGTAGGAACCCCTGGCCCAGGCAACTTTCGGGAGGTTGCCGGTTGAATGGATGTTCTTCGGTAGGTTGGACATGGAAGTTTCCGCCGGTCACTTGAAGTCTTGCCGTTGACGTGGTGTCCTAGCGCTTCACACCACTGATTTGCAAATCATGATCACATTGTTTGACGACGCACAAAGACTGCACGCTCCGCAAACATTTCTGGTTGCGGGCAGGCCGCAGCCTATTCCAGAAATTCCTGGGCGGATCGACATGCTGATGCGTGGCGTTGCGGCGGTGGGCAGCAAAGTGGTGCAGCCGCAAGCGATTGACGTGGAGACTGTGGCGCTTGTGCATGATCGGCGGTATCTGACGTTCCTGGAAACTCTGTTGGAACGGTGGCAACACGTTCCCAATTCCAGCGACATTCCGTTGCCCAATGTCTACGCCATTCAGCGCAACACATTGGCACCAGCAACCTATCCTGATGCTGTCGTTGGGCAGGCGGGCTATCATCTTGGGGATGGCGCCTGTCCTGTGACACCGGATACTTTGACTTCGGCGCTGGCGAGTGCGGCTTGTGCGGTTGAGGGCGCGCGGCTGATTGGCGGTGGTGAGAAACTGGTTTATGCGCTGTGCCGGCCGCCAGGGCATCATGCGGCTTCAGATCTTGCATCAGGGTTCTGCTATTTCAACAATTCGGCGCTGGCTGCGGAAATTCTCACGCGGGCGGGCAAGCGCGTGGCCATTCTCGATATCGATGTACACCATGGCAATGGCACTGAAGCGATTTTCTATGATCGTGCTGATGTGCTGACAGTTTCGATTCATTGCCACCCCAGGCGGTTTTATCCGTTCTTCTGGGGGTATGATACGGAGCTTGGGCGTGGTGCGGGCGAAGGCTACAACCTCAATCTGCCGCTGGAGCGGGGCACGGCCATTGGCGATTATTTGCCAGCGCTTGAAATTGCGCTGCAAAGGATTGCTGATTTTGGCGCAGAGGTATTGGTGGTGGCGGCGGGACTCGATATTGCCGTGGATGATCCGTTTCAGGCTTTCAAGATTCACACCCGTGATTTTGAATCGATTGGCAAACGCATCGCGGAGGTGAAACTGCCGATGCTTGCGGTGCAGGAAGGCGGGTATCCGTCTGACAGTCTTGGCATCAACCTGGCGGCATTGTTGCGGGGACTTGGCGCATGAGCATTCGCTTCAGGGCCATGCGGGCAGGGGAAGAAGATGCGATTGCGGTGATGGTGCGGCAGTTGCCGAAGGATATTGGACTTGCGACTGTTCCGAAACTGACGGGTGATGCCCTGCGGCGCGACGGCGATTTTTTGAAGGTGACTGTTGCGGAAAATTCCGGCCTGATTGTTGGCATGGCGACCTGGCATCTCATCTACTCTTCCTGGCGTGGAGCCAAGGGCATCTATATTTGCGATCTCTATGTCATGGCCCAAGTGCGCGGCAAGGGAATTGGCGAAAGACTGCTCGCTGCGGCGGCGCGCGAGGCCGCGAAGTTGGGGGCCATTTTCATGAAACTCGAGGCTGACGCAACCAATATTGCGGGCTTGCGATTCTATGAGCGCATGGGGTTTTCCAAAAAGCCGACTGAAACGCTGCATTTTCTGGAACCGGAAGAGTTTGATATTTTGCTGAAGGGAAACGAGACATGACAATCAATAAAGTCGGACTGATCGGCGTTGGCTTGATGGGCCACGGCATTGGCAAGAACATTTTGGAGAAGGGTTTCGCGCTGAATGTGACGGCGCACAAGAACCGCGAACCCGTTGAAGATCTCGTCAAGCGCGGTGCCAAGGAAATGAAAACGCCTGCCGACATTGCAAAAAATTCTGACATGGTGATTTTGTGCGTGACGGGCACGCCGCAAGTGGAAGAGTCTGTGTACGGAGCAAATGGGCTGGCCTCAGCGGCGCGCAAAGGCTTGATCATTGCCGATTGCTCGACTGCTGTACCCGACTCCACCAAGAAGATTTCGGCTGATCTTGCGGCGAAGGGCGTTCACTTCGTCGACACGCCCATGACCCGCACGCCGAAAGAAGCAGAAGCCGGGAAGCTCGGGCTGATGGTTGGCGGACCCGTTGAGGTGATCGACAGCATCCGCCCCGTGCTGAACTGCTTTGCCGATCTCATCGTGCACACTGGAGCTGTGGGCACTGCGCATCAGGTGAAGCTCATCAACAATTTCCTCTCCATGGGCCACGCCGCCATGGCCGCCGAAGCCATCACCGTCGCCGCCAAAGCCGGCATCGACATGACTGCACTTCGTGACGTGATCATGGGCGGCGGTGCGGCATCCGTGATGTTCGGGCGGCTCATCAACGTGCCGCTTCACGATGACGACTCCCACGCCAAATTCGCCATCCGCAACGGCAGGAAAGACTTGCGCTACTACACCAACATGACCGAGAACATGCCAGTCACTTCGTTCCTCGGCGAAACCGTGCACCAGACTTTTGTGCTGGCCGACAACATGGGATACGGCGACCGCTATGTGCCGCGGTTGATTGATGTGCTGGGGAAGTTGAACGGGGTGAAGTGAGCCTCAGCGCCCCATCTTCTCCGCATATTTGTCCACCAAGCTGCGGATCATGCGTTGATAGGGCACCTTGTGCTGCTGCGACTCGCGTTTAAAAAATGCAACGCTGCGCCGCGACAAGCTCAGGGTAATTTTTACAGTGTCATCACGAAGCGCCAATTCCTCAGGGGGTGGCAAAAAATCCTTGACGATTTTCAGTTTGCCGATTTCACCGCTGGTGTACCTAACTGTTTTCTTTTTCATAAATGCTCCTGCCTTTGCGCCAATAGCCGGCGCCAAAAATCCTCATCACTTTGCTGCGCAAGGTGAAGCGAACTGTAGCGACATTGCCGCCGATCATGTCAAAACAATAGTATCGCCTTTCTGAATTGCTGTGTTCAAGGTCCTCTGCAATAATACCAACAGACATAAATACTGACTCTTCGGGCTTCAAACGAGTCTCTCTGGTATTCCCTCCCCCTAGTGGGCAGGGCTATCGCATGTGGACATTTTTCCTCTCCCGCTGGCGGGTCATTCTTCATTCCTCTCCCGCGTTGCGGGTCATTCTTCATTCCTCTCCCGCGTTGCGGGTCATTCTTCATTCCTCTCCCGTTGGCGGGAGAGGTGTCGCTTGCGAAGCAAGTGACGGAGAGGGGCTTTGGCTCAAGCGGAAAAATTTGCCCATCTTGCAGGCTGTGCGAAGCCCCTCTCCGTCTTTCGCGTCTTGCGACGCGAAATCCACCTCTCCCGATTCTCGGGCGAGGAAAGCCATATGCGATTGCCCTCCCCACAAGGGGGAGGCAGAAGAATGGGTCAATTCTTGTGAAGATTGGTATAACTCGATTCTTGTCGAAAAACGCCAATTGCGCAACTGTGAATGCAACACCATGTTTGAATTGGTTCAGCCGGTCTTTTGCTTCATCCCATTCAAACTTCGTATGGCAATTGTGCCATATTTCAAGCCACATAGCAAGGGGGGTGTGGGTCCTTGACAGGAAAGGCGGATGCACTAACCAGTGTAGTGACTGATTTGGATGAGGAAGTTTAATGTCCATTGCATTCGTATTTCCAGGTCAAGGCAGCCAGGCCGTTGGCATGGGAAAGGCCTTGGCCGACAATTTTGCATCTGCGCGTGCAGTGTTCGCTGAAGTGAATGGAGCGTTGTCGCAAGACCTGTCAAAAATCATGTGGGAGGGGCCGGAGGCTGAGCTTACGCTGACTGAAAATGCACAGCCTGCGTTGATGGCCGTTTCCATGGCGGCGGTGCGCGTGCTGGAAGCAGAACACGGGATCAGAGTTGGCGGCGTGGCAAAGTTTGTGGCGGGTCATTCGCTTGGTGAATATTCCGCCCTTGCTGCTGCGGGAACGTTTTCTCTGGCGGATGCAGCACGGCTTTTGAAAATTCGCGGGCGGGCGATGCAGGCTGCGACACCGGTTGGAACGGGTGCGATGGCGGCACTTCTGGGACTTGATTTTGCTACTGCCGCTGCGGCAGCAACCGAGGGTGCACAGGGTGATGTGTGCCAGGCGGCGAATGACAATTCAGAAGGGCAGGTGGTGATTTCCGGCCACAAGGCGGCGGTTGAACGTGCGGGTGAAATTGCCAAGGCAAAGGGTGCAAGGCGCGTGGTGATGCTTCCGGTGTCCGCGCCATTTCATTGCTCACTGATGCAGCCTGCTGCGGATGCAATGGCGGCGGCACTTGCAAAAACACAGATGCATGCGCCTGTTGTTCCGGTGATTGCGAATGTTATTGCAGGGCCGTTGACTGATCCGGATGCGGTCCGCGCATCTTTGGTGTCGCAAGTGACGGGCACAGTGCGCTGGCGCGAATGCGTAGCCTATATGGTGGGGCAGGGTGTTACTCATTTCATTGAACTGGGCAGTGGCAAAGTGCTGACCGGGCTCGCCAAGAAAAATGCGCCTGCCGCCACAGCACTTGCCATTGGCGGGCCGGATGATTTCGCAAACTCGATTGCAATCTTGAAAGGATGACCATGTTTTCTCTCGCTGGAAAGACGGCACTTGTAACTGGCGCGTCTGGCGGCATTGGTGCCGCTGTTGCAAAGACGCTGCATGCTGCAGGAGCCGCGATTGCCATATCGGGAACGCGGGTTGCGGTGCTGGAAGAATTGAAAGCTGCGCTGGGTGGCGAGCGCGTTCACTGTGTGCCGTGCAATCTTTCCAGCGCTGGGGATGTCGAGAAGATCGTACCCGCTGCTGAGGTTGCGATGGGCGGGGTTGATATTCTGGTGAACAATGCCGGCATCACGCGTGATGGCCTTGCAATGCGGATGAAGGACGAGGATTGGCAGAGCGTGCTCGACGTCAATCTCACGTCGTCGTTCCGGCTGGCGCGGGCAGCGATGAAATTGATGGTGAAAAAACGCTGGGGGCGGATAGTTTCGATTACTTCGGTTGTCGGCGTGACGGGAAATCCGGGTCAGGCGAATTATGTGGCGTCAAAGGCTGCGATCATCGGCATGTCGAAGTCTATGGCGCAGGAACTGGCGAGCCGCAATGTGACGGTGAATTGCGTGGCACCTGGGTTCATTGCATCACCGATGACGGATGTGTTGAACGACAAGCAAAGAGAAGCGATCCTCGGGCGCATTCCTGCGGGGCGCATGGGAACCGGCGATGAAATTGCTGCCGCAGTGTTATTCCTTGCATCAAACGAAGCGGGTTATGTCACCGGGCATACGTTGCATGTCAATGGCGGAATGGCGATGGTTTAGGCTGCTTACAGCTGCGAGAAATCGAACACGAAAGTGTCAGCGCCGAACTCGCCAGCCAGCCAGCTTGCAGGCTGGACTGGCGGTAACTTGCGAGGTGGAACTGCAGTGGGAGACTGGCGGGCTACTTGCTGTTGGCGCATGCCACGCTGGAGCACAAATGATGCGCTGGTGGAATTTATAGCTGGCGCTATGACATGGGCCTGTTGTGACACTTCGTACTCCGCCGTTTGCACAGGGTATAACGAACGCAGGTGGCTGCGCCGTTAACGATTGGCAATTCCAACAGGCTTATCGAAACTGTGGGATTATGAATGGGCAAGACTGGCGCTGAAAATTTCGTAAAATTCCACGCAGTTTCGCTTCACTTTGTCGGCGAAGCTATTTCAACCAGGCAGCCATTGAGGTCGCGGACATAGGCGACGATCTGGCCCCAGGGTTTTTTCTCCGGCGGTTTGATGCCTTTGGCACCTGCGGCAACAGCTGTGTCATAAGCCTTTTGCGGGTTGTCGGTAGTAAAGGCGACCTCGATTCCTGCGGCAGAAGTATCCAGCATCAAGTTGGGGCGCACGGGAATGCCGTTCAGATGGGCCATGTCGTGATGGGCAAAAGCAAGGGCTGTCCCGCCGGTTTCGAGTTCGGCATACATGTGGCTTTCATGCATGAAACGGAGTTTTTGGGCGAAGGCCTTTTTGTAAAATTCCACTGTCGCGGGCACGTCGTTGCAATAGATTATCGTATAGGCGAATTTCATGGCTTCGCTTCTCCTCCTTCAGTTGGCAGGCCCTGTTTCTTCCACGCGCCGAATCCACCGCGCATATGGGCCACGGGTTTTAGCCCCATGTCCTGCGCAGTCTTTGCGGCCAGTGCTGAGCGCCATCCGCCAGCACAGAAAAATATGAACTTCCTGTCTTCCTGAAATACAGCTTTGGCATAAGGACTTTCAGGATCGATCCAGAATTCCAGCATTCCGCGCGGGCAATGGATAGCGCCATTGATCCTGCCTTCACGTTCAAGCTCTCTGGGATCGCGGAGGTCGACCAGCAACACGCTACCGTCGGCAGCCAGTTGGTTGACCTGCTGAGGTTCGAGCGTTTCGACAGCGGCATCTGCTTCGGCGAGCAAGGTTTGGTATCCGCGCGTGATGGTTTGGGCCATGGATTCTGCTCTCCAGCCCCGGTGGGGCATGCGTTGAGATAGACGCGATGGCGAATTATTGCAAAACAATGTATTGCAAGTTGCAAACTTTCATCATAACACTATGAAATTACTCACTATCTTTTCCTTCTTTTGTCGGAGTAAAGATTTGTGTTAGGAAGCTTCCGGGCTTGCGGGGGAAATCAGTTTTTTCTGCCGGCAGATTTATTAACCAAGGATGTATTCTATGAGCGATGTCGCTGAACGGGTAAAAAAAATTGTCGTGGAGCATCTCGGTGTGGACGGCGACAAGGTGAAGGCTGAGGCGAGCTTTATCGATGACCTCGGCGCAGACAGCCTCGACACCGTCGAGCTCGTAATGGCCTTTGAAGAAGAATTCGGCATCGAAATTCCAGACGATGCCGCTGAAACAATCCAGACTGTCGGCGATGCGGTCAAGTTCATCGAGAAGACGTCTGCATAAATTGGCTCCCCGGCTCGCCGGGGTGACCGGTTCAATTGTGCGCGGGGCGCGAGGTTGATGACCTTGGCTCCGCGTTTTCATGAGGCGAGAGGCCCCAATCAAGAGGTTTCTGAATGAAGCGTGTTGTTGTTACCGGACTTGGAATGGTTTCGCCATTGGGCGCTGGCGTCGATGCGACCTGGGCGCGGTTGCTTGCGGGCGACAGTGGTGCTGGGCCGATTACGCGGTTCGATGCGTCGGGTCTTTCGACGCGGATTGCGTTTGAAGTGAAAGAAGGCGATGGCAGCAACGGCACATTGAAGCGCGACGACTGGGTCGATCCCAAGGAACAGCGCCGCTTTGATGACTTCATCCAGTTTGCGATGATTGCAGCAAAACAGGCGATCAGGGATTCGGGCTACACGCCGAAGAATGCTGACGAGCAATATCGTTCGGGCGTGTTGGTTGGTTCCGGCATTGGCGGGTTGCCATCGATCCAGGACACGACACTTCTGATGAATGAAAAGGGACCGCGGCGCATCAGCCCGTTTTTCATTCCTGGTTCGTTGATCAATCTTGCGTCGGGCATGATTTCGATTGAGCATGGATTGAAAGGACCCAATCATGCCGTGGTGACTGCCTGTTCTACCGGCGCGCATGCCATTGGCGATGCAGCGCGCATCATTGCGGTCGGCGATGCGGATGTGATGGTTGCGGGTGGGGCTGAAGCAACGATTTGCCGCCTGGGCATCGCAGGGTTCATCGCGTGCAAGGCGCTGTCATCGAAATTCAACGACACGCCGGACAAGGCATCGCGGCCCTATGACCGTGACCGGGATGGATTTGTGATGGGCGAAGGTGCGGGCATTGTGGTTCTGGAAGAACTTGAACACGCCAAGGCGCGGGGTGCGCGGATTTATGCTGAAGTCATCGGCTATGGCATGTCGGGCGATGCGTATCATGTGACAGCGCCTGCTGAGGATGGCGATGGGGCTTACCGCTGCATGCGCGCGGCGATGAAACGTGCTGGGGTCGATGCGAGCGACATTGACTATATCAATGCACATGGCACATCGACGCCGCTTGGCGATGAGATTGAGCTGCGCGCGGTAGAGCGGCTTCTTGGCAACGCTGCGGCAAAACTTTCGATGTCTTCAACCAAGTCTGCCGTTGGCCATTTGCTCGGCGCTGCGGGGGCGGTGGAAGCGATATTTTCAGTTTTGGCGATCCGCGACAATGTCGCTCCGCCAACGTTAAATCTTGACAATCCCTCTGTCGAAACCGCGATTGACCTGGTGCCAAAGGTGGCAAAGAAAAAAGAGATCAACACAGTTCTGTCGAATTCTTTTGGTTTTGGTGGAACGAACGCGTCGCTGATCCTGCGGCGGCTGGACGCTTGAGCAAAAGGTTAAAAGGGTAGGACCCTGCCCATGACTGATCGTTATCGTGACCAACAAGCACCACAGCGGCGCAAGCGCGGCACTGCCGTTGGGCGCGTGCTAGGGTCACTGTTTGCGCTGGCAATATTGGGCGCGTTGGTTGCCGGTGGTTTGGGAACCTACGGTTACTTGCAAGCCGTTGCGCCGGGTCCTTTGCAGGCGACCAAGATTATCGACATCAGTCCGGGTTCAAGCCGTGCTGAAGTGGCATCGCGGCTATATGGGCAGGGCGTCATCAGCAGTCCCACGCTATTTACCGCAATTGCGACTATAAATTCATTGCGCGGCCGTCAATTGACACTCGGGGAGTACAACTTTCCGGCAGGCGTTACCCTGCGCGAGGTCACGGCGATCATGCAGTCAGGCAAAGTTGTGACGTATAAATTCACCATTCCCGAAGGCTTCACCACACAGATGGCAATCGAGCGGTTGAATGGCCTTGAGGCCGTCAAAGGCCGGGTTGATGCAATTCCGGAAGAAGGAACCTTGCTCGCCAACACGTTTCTCTACAATCGGGGGACTGATCCCAACATTCTGGTTGCCGAGATCAAGACGCAACAAGACGAGCTTGTTAATGCGCTGTGGGCAACACGGGCAGCCGACACGCCGTTGAAGTCCAAACTGGAGTTCGTAACGCTCGCTTCAATCGTTGAGAAAGAGACAGGCAAGGCGAGCGAACGGCCACTGGTGGCGGCGGTGTTTTTGAACCGGCTAAAGCAAGGCATGCGGTTACAGTCTGACCCTACGATCATCTATGGTTTGGCAGGCGGCAAGGGCCGGCTTGAGCGTGCGATATCGCGCGCCGACATTGACAGCATCACGCCATACAACACGTATCAGATTGACGGCTTGCCACCTGGACCAATTGCGATACCGGGTAAAGACGCGCTCGAAGCAGTCATTTCACCCGCCGCAGTAGACTATGTCTATTTTGTCGCTGATGGCACTGGGGGGCATGCTTTTTCGCGCACTTTAGCAGAACACAACATAAATGTTGCGAAGTGGCGGGCGTCACAAGGGCAATCCGCCGCGCCTGAGGCAACTACACCGACACCGGAAGCAGTTCCTGCTGCGCCCGTCGCACAAACCCAGGAGCCGCTGACTGCGACCGGGTTAGACAAGGTTGTGCCGGAACCTGTGCCTGACCTGAACGCGGCTCTTCCTGCTGCAGAAACAGAGATTGCTTCAGCTGCAAAGCCCGTTGTGGCTGAGACCGATCCAGGGCCTGTTCTTGAAGTTGAACCCGGCACTGTCTTGAAAGTCGGAGACAGGCTCATTCCAATTCCCGCCGAGAGGCGCGTGCGGCAATAAAGGCGCGTTGCCGCATCGTCAAAACTGCGACATTCTCCGGGCAGTTGATTTGGGGAATTTGATTGCATGACAGTTTCAAGCATGACGGGCTTTGCGCGGTCTTCGGGCCGGAGCGGGACTGCCTCATGGCAATGGGACATCCGCAGCGTCAATGGCAAATCGCTGGAATTGCGGTTTCGCCTGCCGCCTGGTCTTGAGCATTTGGAAGCCGGGGCACGCAACATACTTTCCGCCGTGTTCAAGCGCGGCAATCTGCAGGCCAGCCTGACATTTGAGGATCATTCCTCTGGGCAGGGAATTGTCGTTGATGAAAAGGCGCTGGATGAAGCGATTGCGGTGGCGCAGCGTTTTCGCAAGCTGCTGGGCGGGGGGCCGCCCAATGTCGAGGAGCTGATGGGGATTCGCGGAGTTGTCGAGGTGGTTTCGCGGCCTTTGCCAGAAGACTTTGCAACGGAGCGGGATGCAAACGTTCTGGGGACACTTTCCGAAGCGGCGCAACAGCTGAAGAAATCGCGAGACGCAGAAGGAGAGAAAATTGCGAATCTCCTAACCGCGGCAATCACGCGAATTGGCGCGCTCGTGGTGCAGGCGATTGACAATCCGGCGCGGAAGGTTGACGCGGTCCGGGCCAAACTGAAAGAGCAGATTGACCGCCTGCTGGAGGCCTCAAGCACGTTTGATCCGGCACGGTTGCATCAGGAAGCCATGTTGCTGGCGACCAAGTTTGACGTCCAGGAGGAAATCGACAGATTGCAGGCGCATGTTGGCGCTGCGCGTGAGCTTTTGCAGCGTGATGAAGCTGTGGGACGGAAGCTAGATTTTCTGGCGCAAGAATTCAACCGTGAAGCCAATACTCTGTGTTCAAAATCCAACGACATTGGATTGACCAATACTGGCCTCGAACTGAAAAACACGATCGACCAGTTCCGCGAGCAACTTCAAAACATCGAATGACTGATCCATGACCAAATCCATCCAAGTCCCGCGCCGCGGCCTCTTGTTCGTGATGTCTTCGCCGTCGGGCGCTGGGAAGACGACGCTATCCAAGAATTTGCTGGCGGCAGATGACAACATCACCATGTCGGTTTCGGTGACCACGCGGGCCAAGAGGCCGGGCGAAGTTGACGGAAAAGACTACTACTTCATCTATCAACGAAAATTCGATGCGATGGTTGAGGCTGGCGAGCTTCTGGAGTGGGCCAATGTATTTGGCAACAGTTACGGAACGCCGAAGAAACCCGTCGAGGATGCATTGGAGCAAGGCCGGGACGTGTTGTTCGACATTGACTGGCAGGGCACGCAACAACTGGCGCAAGCTATGAAGGACGATCTGGTGCGGCTGTTCATTCTGCCGCCATCGGGCGAAACTTTGCGGCAGCGTTTGATCAAGCGGGCGCAGGATTCTTCCTCGGTCGTCGCCAAGCGCATGGCGGAAGCCTCACGCGAGATCAGCCATTGGCCTGAATATGACTATGTGATCGTCAATGAAAAAATCGAGGATGCGCACCAGCAGGTTATGTCCATTCTCACCGCTGAGCGCTTGCGGCGCAGGCGGCAGGTGGGGCTCACGGCATTTGTGCGGGAGTTGACGAAGGAACTTTGAGCATACGGGCAAGGGCCACGAAATTTTCGACGTTCAAATCTTCGGCGCGCAGTTCCGGATTGATGCCAAGCTTTGCAAGTGTCGCCACCGGATCACTGAAAACCGGTTTCAAACTTGAGCGCAACATCTTGCGGCGTTGACCGAAGGCTGCGGCGGTGATGCGTTCGAGGGCTGAAACTTCCAACTCTGGAGATGGGTTCGGCTTGGGAATGAGCTGCACTATTGAAGAGGTCACTTTTGGCGGTGGCGTGAAGGCGGCGCGGTTGACGTCGAAAAGTTTGCTTACGGTGCAGCGCCATTGGCAGAGAACGGACAGACGCCCAAAATCCTTGCCGCCAGGCTTGGCGACTATGCGTTCGGCGACTTCCTTTTGGAACATGAGCGTCAGAGATTGGTACCATGGCGGCCAGCTGGAATTGGAAAGCCAGCCAACAAGCAAAGGCGTTGCAATATTGTAGGGCAAGTTGGCAACGATTTTGGCTGGACCATTTGACAGCTTGCGCCAGTCTTGCGCCAATGCGTCACCTTCGATTACGGTCAAGCGTGAGTCTGATGCGGCAACCACATCCTGGAGAGCCGTGATGGCGCGGCTGTCGCGTTCAATGGCGATAACCCTGCTTGCGCCTTCCTGCAACAGCGCCCGGGTCAATCCTCCGGGGCCGGGGCCAATTTCGATGATGGTGAAGCCCTGCAAGGGAATTGCTGCGCGGGCGATGCGGCGGGTGAGGTTGAGGTCAAACAGGAAATTCTGGCCGAGAGATTTCTTGGCGGCAAGATCGTAACGCGCAATGACATCGCGCAGCGGCGGGAGATCATCGAGCGACATTTGGTGCGCTGAGTTTTGCGGCAAGCCTTATTGCGGCGATGAGACTGTCGGGGCGGGCTTTTCCTGATCCAGCAAGGGCCAAAGCGGTGCCGTGATCCGGCGAGGTGCGGATGAATGGCAGGCCGAGCGTCAGGTTTACGCCGCCGTGGAAGTCCAGGGTTTTCGCGGGGATCAGCGCCTGATCATGATACATGCAGAGGACTGCGTCATATGTTGCTCGAGCCTCCGCATGGAAGGACGTGTCAGCTGAAATTGGACCGATGATGTGCAGGCCTTCAGCACGAAGCGATTCACAGGCTGGACTGATGATGTCGATTTCTTCGCGGCCCATGGCGCCGTTTTCGCCAGCATGCGGGTTGAGGCCGGTGATTGCGATACGCGGGCGCTGGATTCCGAAGCGCCTTTGCAGCGCATCGTTCACGATGCGGGCTTGCGCCATGATTTCATCAGGTTTGAGCGATGTCGCGACATCCCTTAGTGCTATATGCACGGTGACAGGTACGGCGCGAAAATCACCGGCGACCAGCATCATCACATCATGCGCTGCGTGACCATGCTGACGCGCGAGATGGCCGAGGAAATCCGTGTGCCCTTGAAACTTGAAGCCAGATTGGTAAAGCGTTTCTTTCTGGATGGGGTTGGTCACAATGGCTGAGGCTTCACCGTTGAGACACAATTCGACAGCGCGTTCGATGGCAGCCGTGATGCCGGATGCGTTTTCCGGATCAAGCTTGCCTGCGGCCACGTGATTGGCGAGCGGCAAGTTCATGACGGGCAAGGCGGTCGTGAATATACTGGATGCCTCCGAGGGATGTTTTATTATCTGAACTGGCAGATGCATTCTTGCAGCGGCACTCAGCCGTTCGAATTGTTGGGCATCGCCGATCAGAAAAAAACAAAGATCCAGAGATTGGCGGAGATGCCCCCATGCTTTTGCGGTGATTTCGGGAGCAATGCCCGCGACTTCGCCCTGGGTCAGAGCAATTGGGGAGCGAGCAATTTGTGCCATTGAAAGACTTATTGCGCGTAAGACGGGTCGCGGTATTCGATGATCGCGTTCTTCCGCATCTGCGCAACGTATTTGCCTTCGGCGGCGTCGAACTTTTCGTTCAGCACGGCCTGCTGGATCTGGCTGCGCGAGGGCAGCTCAAACTGGGGTTTTGGCGGAGTTACCATACGCTTCCCGCAGAATCCCAAAACTTGTATCCCGGCCTTTGAACGCATGGGGCCAATTGCCGTGCCGGGGCTTTGCTTTTCGAGGACTGCCTGCAATTGTTTTGGCAATTTTGACATGTCGGCATCGAACTGCTTGCTGACCTTGACGTTGAAGATTCCAGATGCCGCTGCCCGGGCCGATTTGCAACCTTTGAACTTTGCGAGAAACTCACTGGCTTCGGCGGCGCGCGATTGCAACAGTTGCTCCATTCCCTGTTCGACGTTTTCGACAGGAAAGGTGATTTCAATCAGGCTTGCGACCTTGACTGTCTTCATGCGCGGATCGGACATGATTTTTGACAGGCGCGAGTTGACCCTGGATTTCATCTCCGACATCTTGCCGTCGACTTCCGCATCTGATGCTTCAAGTTTCTCTTTGTACTTGAAGCGCATGAGGCGCGCGAAAGCCATTTGAGCGGCAACATACTGGCGCATGGCCGGAAGCCCGATGCCTTGCGCGTTCAGTTTGTTCTCGAGGCCTTCATTGGTCGTCTTGAGATTTTTGGCGACATCGGCAAGGCGCGCTTCGACATCGGCGTCAGAAGCCTCCATGCGATAGCGCTTGGCTTCATTGATCTTGACCACCTGATTGATGATGTCATTCAGCGCCTTTTTGCGGTTGTCATTGGCCGCGCCAAGGAGGCGGTTAAGACGGATTTGCTGGTCAATGTCGTGGCTCGTAATCGGCAGATCATTGACCACAGCCAAGAGGCGTTGTTCAGCAGCGCTGACTGCGCAGGCTGACGCCGCAAGTCCCCAGGCAAATAAAAGAGCGGCGAGAAAAGGTTTGGTCATGTCGTTCTCAAGTCAAATCAGTAGCGCGAACTGAAACTGGTTCCGCCCAGTGTCGCGAAATTGACCGACAGGGTGAAACGATGATCAATCACACTGTCCGCAGCTGATTTGTTTTGCGCATAAGAGAGCTTGGCATTCATGCATTCACAATCAAATTCCAGACCCAGCCCACGCGTCCTGAAGAATTCCCGTTGAAGATCGAAATTCATGTTTCCCGCCAAATACCAACCGTTGCCCAAACCTATCCGCCCATTGGCAAGGGCGTATTCATTAGTCTTGGTCCGGCCCGCAGCTGGTTCCTTGTCAATGAAGAGGTAGCCTGCATTGCCCGAAAACCTGTCGAAACTGAGGCCAAGGTTGGCCTCTTGCCGATTGATCGATGACAGGTCTTCCTCGAACCGGCCTTCATAAGCAAAACTCACGCCTTGCCAAGGTGAAACGGCGAGGGCGGCAACGATGTCAGACTTTGAGCCTTCAAGACCTGAACCAAGCGAGAAGCTGTTTTCGCCTGCCAGGTGAAAACTTTCGCCGATGCTGGCCCGGATAAAACTGCCGCTGTCCAACAGAAAGTTATAAGTCAGGCCGAGATTGGCGCGCAAGCCGCCTTCGTAGCGGTCAAGGCCGGTGAAGCGGTCCTCCAGGAACAGGCTGGTGTGATCGAAATTAATGGTGATTGCGTCTTCGTTGCCAATAGCGTCCCTGTTGGTTTCGTCGCGTGCGGCGATGATTTGGGCCACTGGTGTTACAACATGGCTGCCCCATTCGGTGGTCGCAATGAAAGGCCAGCGCACGTCAAGTCCGGCGGATGGCAGCAAGCGGTGGGTAGTTTCACTGTCGCGCTTGCCTGACGCAATCGCTTGATCCGGCAGGTCGTTGGTAAAATACAGGTCATCCCGCAGCTTTGCAGATGTCGTCACCAATTGGCCGCCGCCCAAGGTCATCTCTTTTTTCCAGCCGATCTGCGACACGAGACGGGTCTGGCTGGTGCCGTGGTTTATGGTGTCGAATGGCGTTGATTCCTGATTGCGCCAGATCGAATAGCCGTTGAGACTTAGATCCACTGTTCCACCCAAAACCGGGTCAGCAAAGGAGTGCTCGACATCGAGATAGGGCGCTGCTTCGGGCAATGACTTGCCGCTGACAGACGATAACAGCGGAATGAAGTTCAGTGCGCCAGCCGAGACATATGTTTGATCCCACAATCCCGTCAGGTAGGCCTCATTCGTGCCGATGGTTTGGCTGTTAAAACCATAGCGCCTGAGAAACGTCTGGTCAGATGTCGCAATGCCTTGCCAGCCCCAATCCCAATCCTGGTTGAGGGCGAATTTTCCATTTGTTGTCAGGGCTCCACGCCAGTAATTGTCATTGCCGCCTGTGCCTTGTGGATCATGCTGGTAGACGCCATAGCCCCTCAGATTATAGCGGCCGGACTTGAGGCGATGGCGCCATTCAACATCAGCGACGGGTCCTTGGGATAAAGTAAACCAAGGCCTGAGCGTCAGGTCATAGTTGGGCGCTGGCGCCCAGTAGTAGGGAGTGACTACTCCGAAACCGGTATAATCAGTGCTTTTGAAAGTTGGAATCAGAAAGCCAGTCCGGCGTTTTACGGATGGGTCTGGCAGCACGAGGTAGGGGAACGCCGCAACCGTCACGCCACTGATCTGGAGTTTCGGGTTGGTGTGGGCGAGGGTGTGTTCCTTCTGGTCGTGCACCGTCTTGTCGGTCACCAATTGCCAAAGTGGCTTGCCGCTTCTGGTCTGACAGTTCTTGCACGCCGTATAAGTGGCATGTTCGAACACCGTGATGCGGCCGTCGCTGCGTTTTGCGTATTCGGCGGTGATCGTGACGTCATTGGTAAGCAATGCCGTGAGATGGCGGGCAAAGCCATCGCGGAACGCCGTATCGATTGAGAGCGTGCTGGCTTGCGCAATGTTGCCATTGGGCTCCTTCAAAGTGACGGAACCATTTGCGGTCAAGACATTGGTGCGGCGGTTGAAGATGACTTTGGTGGCTGTGAGCTTGTAGAGGCCGTAAACGAGGAAAACATCGCCCGTGGCGACGGCAATTTCGGTCTTTGGATCGTATGTGATGCGGGTTGCATCGACATCGACCTTCTCAGTTTTCGGGAGCTTCTTGATCAGCGGTTTGCGGAAAGGTTTTTCGATGAGCGCGTTGCCGATAGAGGGGGCGCAAGTGACAGTGACGGCTGCGATTGCAAGCGCACTTGCAATCCTGCCCCACCAGCCCATTCCGGGCCGAAACGATGCTTGCTTGTCAGTTTTCAAGATTTGGTTTCAAGATTTGGCAACGTGCTCACGAAATGTTTCCAAGTATTAACGCTATTCACAGAGACTGGAAAGGGCTAAATATTGAAGTACTTGGCCCAAAAGGTGTCCGAACCTGACCAAGTTTCAGCTTGGTTAACAAATTCTCTCGGATTGTAGCCATTGCGGGAAATGCGCTATTCCAAGAAATCCGATTCTCGAGAGTAGATCATCATGAAAATTGAATTCTTGCCGTCGCGGCTGCCGCGCAAGGGCGTCTTGGTTGTGTTCGCGGCGGAAGGGGCCAAGCTTACGCCTGCTGCGGCTGAGCTAGACAAGGAGCTTGGCGGCAAACTTGTCAAAGCCATGAAAGCTGCGGAGTTTGAAGGCAAAAAAGATCAGTCGCTTGATTTTGTCGCGCCGGGATTCGATTTCAAGCGCGTAGTGGTTTACGGCGTCGGCAAGACCGATGGGCTGGGCATCAGGGATATCGAACTGCTGGGCGGTTCGGTTGCCGGAGCGCTCGGCGGTGTAAAGGCATCCGAAGCGGCAGTGCTGGCGGATATCGCAGGACTCAAGGGCGTTACTGCGGCGGAGCAGGCGGCGTTTATCGCCTCAGGCGCTGCGCTCAGGACCTATTCGTTCCTGGGGTACAAGACCAAAGGCAAGGACAAGCCGAACGGGTTGAAGTCGCTCGCCATTCATTGTGCAGACCCAGTCAAAGCCAAAGTGGCGTATCAGCCACTGGCCGCAATTGCTGACGGCAATCACTTTGCCCGCGATCTGGTCAATGAGCCGTCCAATATTCTGGTTCCCATTGAGTTCGCAAACCGGGCAAAGGCCTTGAGCAAAGCTGGTGTAAAGATTGAGATTTTGACGCCAGCCCAAATGAAGAAACTGGGCATGGGTGCGCTGCTTGGCGTGGCGCAGGCGTCGGTTCATGAGCCAAGGCTGGTCGTCATGCGCTGGGATGGGGGAAAACGCGGTGATGCACCCATCGCTTTCGTCGGCAAGGGTGTGACGTTTGATACGGGCGGTCTTTCGATCAAGCCTGCGGCGGGAATGGAAGACATGAAGGGCGATATGGCGGGGGCGGCCTGCGTTACCGGGCTCATGCTGGCGCTCGCCAAGCGCAAGGCCAAGTGCAACGTTGTGGGAGCCATAGGCATTGTCGAGAATTCGATTGCGGGCAATGCGCAGCGGCCGGGTGATATCGTCAAATCGATGTCGGGGCAGACGATTGCCGTTCTGAATACGGATGCCGAGGGCCGCCTCGTTCTCGCTGACGTGCTGTGGTATGTGCAGAGCAAGTTCAAGCCGAAGTTCATGGTCAACCTGGCGACACTGACGGGTGCCATTCTGGTGGCACTGGGCAAGGAGCATGCCGGGCTGTTCTCCAACAATGATGAACTGTCTTCGCGATTGCTTGAATGTGGGCTGGAGACCGGCGAGAAAGTGTGGCGCATGCCGCTGACGCCGGAATATGACAAGCTGATTGATCATGATGTGGCTGATGTGAAAAATATCGGCGGGCGATTTGCGGGCTCGATCACGGCGGGGCAGTTCCTGCAGCGGTTCGTGAACAATGTGCCGTGGGCGCATCTTGATGTGGCGGGTACCGCGATGGACTCGGTGAAGTCGCCGATCAACCAGAGCTGGGCCTCGGGCTGGGGGGTGCGGTTGCTCAATCGCCTGGTCGCCAAGCATTACGAAAAGACCTGATGGCGGACGTCTGGTTCTATCATCTCGAACGCGAGCCGGTGACGGCGGTGCTGCCGCGCATTCTGGCGGGCCTGTTCGGGCGGGGCGAGCGGGTGTGCGTGATGGGCGCGGAGAAGGAGCCGCTGGTTGCCTTGTCGAAGCTGGTGTGGGGCTTGGAAGATACCGCCTTCGTGCCGCAAGGATTTGCCTGGGCAGATGCAGACGAGCTCGACGTCATTTGTTTTGCGGTCGACAATTACGTGCCCAACGGTGCTGATCACCTGATCTATGCCGGGATCATGCCGCATTCGGTTGATGGCATCAGGCGGGCAAGCGTGTTTTTTGATGGCGGGCTGGAGGCGGATGTGACGGCCGCACGCGCGGTGTGGAAACAGTTCCGCGCGGCGGGGCACGGGCTGAAATACTGGCGGCAGAATGAGACGGGCAGGTGGGAGGATCAGGCGCGAGGGGAGGCGGCTTAGGGCGTTTCGTGTTTTGACATTGTAGGTTCCCACCCGTCGCGCGCGCCGCGAAGCGGAGATGAGTGGGGGCCGTCACACTAAGGACACACCAATGACCCTGGAATCCTGCACCTGAATTGAACGTCGTGTCGAAATTCGCGCTTGCACTATGTATCATATCATGATACATCAGAGTCCGTGATTGTCAGTGTAAAAGGAAAATTGGCAGATAATGCAATTGCTGACCGATACGGGAAGGGCTTTCCTGCATCATTGGTCAAGCGAACGCGAGCAATGCTTTCGGCGCTCGACGCAGCCGCCGAGCTTGACGATTTGCGCTTTCCGCCTGGCAATCACTTAGAAGTGTTGAGGGGCGACCGCATTGGACAGCATTCAGTTCGCATCAACAACCAGTGGCGGATTTGTTTTGTCTGGACTTCACAAGGTCCAGCCGAAGTTGAGATTGTTGACTATCATTAATTTGGTACTGAATTTGGAATTGAGAGGGTACGTCATGACACTGTTGAAGAACCCGTCGCATCCCGGAGACGTTTTGCAAGAGCTCTATCTCTCACCGCTTCAATTGAGCGCCATTGCGCTTGCCAAAAAGCTGCATGTCCCGCGCACGCGGATTGAGCGGCTGGTGAAATGTGAAACTGCACTTTCCGCAGATACGGCCATGCGGCTGGCGAGATTTTTCGGGACCACGCCGGAATACTGGATGAACCTGCAACGCGCCTGGGATTTGGCGCGGGTGCGCGAGACGATTGATGTTTCTGGCATTACGCCGATGGTGGCGGCTTGATTGTGAAAGGCGGTAGCAGTGAATGAAAGATTTCTGAACCATCCACCGCAGAGTGATGACATCACTGCATATGACCATGCACATATGCAAACTTACATCATGCTGCTTGATGCTGCTGCTGAAGACGTTGACTGGAAAGAGGCGGTGCGCGTGATATTCGGGATCAATCCTGACGACAATCCGCAAGCTTGCCGAGAAATGTATGACAGCCATCTTGCGAGGGCGCGGTGGATGACCGAGATCGGGTATCGCAAGCTGTTGGAATAGAGGTTTTGTCTATTCCTCAAATAGTAGTTGTGTTCAGACTGGATGCGTGACATTTTGAGATCTGCTACAGGTTGCGGTTTGGGCATGGGCGGGAATGTAAAGAGCAAGATTGTCATCTTGATCCACGGCATTCGAACTGCTGCCTGGTGGCAGACTCGTGTTGCGTCAATCATCGAAGACAATACTGAGGCGACAGCAATACCCCTCAAATATGGATACTTCGATACACTTCGTTTCCTTTGCCCGTTTGGAATCTGCAGGCGTGGACCAATCGAGCGATTGCGCAAAGAGATTGAAGGCATTCGCGAACAGTATCCTGGCCAACCGCTTATCGTTCTGGCGCATAGCTATGGCACTTATGCCTTCACCAAGATATTGATGGAGAATCCGCACTTCAAGTTCGAACGTGTGATGCTGTGTGGTTCAATTGTCCCAGAGACATATGACTGGGGCAGAGTTGATGATCAACTTACGTTGGAAAACAAGCGCGAAGCCATTGTCAACGATTGTGGACTTCGCGATGTTTGGCCTGTCATCGCCAAATCTGTGACATGGGGATATGGCGCAAGCGGCACATATGGATTTGGCACATTCAATGTGCGCGACCGCTTCCATAATCTGGACCATAGTGGATTCTTCAATGACAAGTTTGTGAGAGAGAACTGGATTCCAGCGATCAAAGGCGACGCCATCCAGTTTTCAGAGATCGACAAACGTGAGGTGCCAAGTCGAGGGTGGTTTGATGTGTTCCGGTTCCCGTTTCGGTGGTTTGTGCCGCTTGCAGCAATTTATGCTGTTTTGCATTTGGGCGGACTGAAATTTGGAGCACTTTGGCAAGGGTGCAAGATTGGTGAAGAATGGCGGCAGGAGGTGTGCGTTGTCAGCGCTGACCTGGTGAGCAAAAAACAGCTTAGGGAGCGCTACCAGAACCTCAAAATTGTCATGAACGATGTGCTTGAAATCAAGGCGGGTGAGCTTTTTCGGGCCATGGATGCGTATGTCGCTATGCCATCCGATGAACATTGGAAAGAGGTGTTGGTGCCTGCCAATAAACTCGCAGGCGTTGTCAACGGTGGACTTGCCGACATCGAAAGTTACAATCGCTTTATCAAAGACGTTGGGCATACGACTTACCTCTTAACCAGTGACGGTGATGTGGAGATCAATCGTCATTTCTGGCGGGCGTTTGATGAAGCCGCTGGTCACTTCAAGGGCCGGTCCAACATCGTAGCATCGATGATTTCGCAACTGGACCTGCCTTCTGCAGAGGAAGTCACAATGTGGCGCGCGAGACTTTCGGAATTGCACCAAATGCTGGAGTTTGCGCTGGACAATATGATCCTTCATGTGGATTCGTGATATGGGATGAAAGTCACGCTGATTGACTTCGGACCGCTTTTGGTATATATTATGATATATATCATGGATGTTGCACGATGACCCAGGTTGCGAAGATATTTGTCAATGGCCGGAGCCAGGCTGTTCGGCTGCCGGCAGCTTTTCGATTTGACACAACGGAAGTTTTCATTCGCCGGGATGATGAAACCGGTGACGTGATTTTGTCGCGTCGACCTGAAAACTGGGACGGGTTTCTGGATGCACTTGAGCGGGATAAGGCGCCGGATGATTTTCTCTCACCTGAAGAGCGCGGCCAGACAGCACATGATCGTGACCCGTTTGAAGGCCATGAGGAGTGAAGCGGTATTTGCTGGATACCAACACGGTGAGCCACCTTTTCAGAGGCCACCCAGCAGTGACGGCGCGCGTCATCGCCCAACCCATCGTGGCGATTTGTATTTCAGTGATAACCGAAGCTGAGTTGCTTTTCGGTTTGGCCAAACGGCCCGAGGCGAAGCAGCTGCACAATCTGGTGCAGGAATTTTTGAAACGCACCGATGTGCTGGTTTGGGATCGCGCTGCAGCAAACTTTTACGGACGAACAAGGGCGGCGCTGGAAAAGCATGGCCGGGTAATTGGACCGTTGGATTTGCTTATCGGTGCGCATGCGTTAAGTCTCGATCTCCCGCTCGTTACGAGTGACCGATCATTCCGCCAAATTACCGGATTGAAAATAGAGGATTGGACGAAGACGTGAAGCTCAACTTGCTCGCCCGCTTGA
Organism: uncultured Alphaproteobacteria bacterium; assembly: GCA_963819615.1. Lineage (GTDB taxonomy): Bacteria > Pseudomonadota > Alphaproteobacteria > Rhizobiales > Aestuariivirgaceae > Aestuariivirga. Next base: position 493,398 of record CAWFWW010000004.1, on the reverse strand, counting down.
GGGAGAGCTGTCAGCGAGAGGCGCTTTCTTTTCGCGTGCAAAAAGTCTCTCTCCCGCGAGCGGGCGAGGAAAACTCAAAACCTTCCCGCATTCACCACAAAATGCACCGCAATCGACGCCACGTACCCTGCGGCCACTGCCCAGGTCCATTTGAGGTGGCCCATGAAGGTGTATTTGCCTTTTGAGAGTCCCATCAGTGCTACGCCGGCGGCGGAGCCTATGGAGAGGAGGCTGCCGCCTACGCCTGCTGTGAGGGTCACCAGCAGCCATTGGCCGTCGGACATTTCGGGGTCCATGGTGAGGACGGCGAACATCAGCGGGATGTTGTCAACGATGGCCGAGAGTATGCCGATGGTAATGTTGGCGATGGACGGGCCGAGGTCGGTGAAGAGATATTGGTTGGCGAGGTTGAGATAGCCCAGCACACCGAGACCGCCGACGGCGAAGATGATGCCGAAAAAGAAGAGCAGGGTGTCCCATTCGACGCGGGCGATTTCATCGAAGGAATTGAGAACCATATCTGAGTCTTCGAAGCGTTTGCTCTTCAGCTGCAGGAAGTAGGCCCACATCTGCAGGTAACCGAGTCCCAGCATCATGCCCAATGCGGGCTGCAGTCCGAGGAAGTTCTTGAAGCTCACGGCGGTTGCGATGGTGAGTGCGAAGAGCACGATGACGCCCATCGCTCCGGGTTTGAGGCGCACGCGTTCATGCGCTGGTGCGGGGCTGTCTTTGGACACGCCGAAATGCATCAGGGCTGCGGGCACGAGCCAGTTCGTGAGTGATGGCAGGAAGAGGACGAAGAATTCGAAGAATTCGAGCTTGCCCTTTTGCCAGACCATCAACGTGGTGATGTCGCCGAAGGGCGAGAATGCGCCGCCGGCATTGGCGGCGACGACGATGTTGACGCAAGCTGCGGTAATGAATCGTGGCGAGCCGTGGCCGACGGAGAGGACGACCGCTCCCATGATCAAAGCAGTTGTCAAATTGTCGAGCACGCCTGACAGGAAAAACGCGGCGATGCCGGTGATCCAGAACAATTGCCTGTAGGTGAAGCCACGTGCAGTGAGTTTTGCGCGCAGCACATCAAAGATGCGGCGTTCTTCCAGCGTGTTCACGTAAGTTATGGCGACGAGGAGGAAGAGAAACAATTCGCCGTATTCATAGATTGTGTGTTCGGCGGCGAGTTTGGCGTCTTCGCTGTTGCCTGATGCAGCAAAGGCGAGACCGATCAGCGCCCAGATCAAACCGGCGGCCACCAGCACGGGTTTTGATTTGCGCATGTGGGTCGATTCTTCGAAGATCACCAGGATGTAGGCGATGACAAAGATGGCAAGGCTGGCATAGCCGAACCAGGATTGGGTGAGATCAAAGGCTTCAGACATTCACTTCTTCCGCAAGTTCGAGCCATTGCATTTCGAGTGCGTCGATATCGCCCGCAAGTTTGGCACGCAATTTACCGAAGTCGGCGGCTTTTCGCGGCTCATCGGAATAGAGTGCGGGATCGGCCAATGCCTTGTCGAGAATGTCGACCTTGTCTTTCAGTGCGATGATTTTCAATTCAATGTCGCGCAGGCGCTTGTCGTTCATTGCTGTTTTTGCAGCGGGTTTTTGTGCCGCCACTTTTTGCTGGCGCTGGACCGAAGGATCAACTTTGGTGACGACATATTCGGCGTAGTCGTCGATGTCGCCTTCGAAGGTGCGGATGCGGCTGTTTTCGATCAGCAACAATCGGTCCACGCAGGTTTCGATGATGTGGCGGTCATGGCTGATGAGGATCACGGCCCCGGCATAATCATTGATCGCCATCACCAGCGCTTCGCGACTGTCGATATCGAGATGGTTTGTCGGTTCGTCGAGAATTAAAATATGCGGCGCGTGGAAGGTTGCTATGAAAAACAAGAGTCGCGCTTTTTCGCCGCCCGACAAGCGATAACAGGGTGAGTCCGCCAGTGCCGCGCCGAAGCCTGCGGCCCCCAGCCTGGCGCGGCGCTTGGCGACGGGATCATCCGGCATCAGGTCGGTGACATAATCGAAAGGTGTTCGCGTGTCGGCGAGTTCGTCCATTTGGTGTTGGGCGAAATAGCCAACGCTCATGCGTGGTGCTGCGGTGTACGCACCCTTGAACGGATTTAATTTTCCGCTGATCAATTTTGCGAATGTGGATTTGCCGTTGCCGTTGGAGCCCAGCAGCGCAATGCGGTCATCGGGGTCGATGCGCAATGTTATTCCAGACAGCACCGGTTTTCCGGGTGTGTAGCCGATGGCGACACCTTCGCAATTGATGAGTGGTGGAGCGAGTTCCTTCTCCGGATCGGGAAAGCGGAAGGGCACCACGCGTTCGTCGATGATATCGGCAATTGGCTGCAACTTGCCCAACGCCTTCAACCGGCTTTGTGCTTGCCGCGCCTTCGACGCCTTGTAGCGGAAGCGGTCAACGAAGGCCTGCATGTGTTCGCGCTGTTCGATCTGCTTTTTTTGCAGCTTCACGCTGAGCGCCTGCTTCTCGCGGCGCTGGCGGTCGAAGCTGTCATAGTTGCCGGCGTAATAGACCAGCTTGCCCTGATCAAAATGCACGATGGAGGTGACGACATCGTTCAAGAGGTCGCGGTCATGGCTGATGATGACTATCGTGTAGGGATAGGTTTTCAGAAACGACTTGAGCCAGATAACGCCTTCGAGATCGAGATAGTTGGTGGGCTCGTCGAGCAACAACACATCGGGCTTGCCGAACAGTGCCGCAGCGAGTGCCACGCGCATGCGCCAACCTCCGGAAAGCTCCGCACACGGACGATTGACCTGCTCGCCGGTGAAGCCGAGGCCGGAGAGGATTGTCGCCGCGCGTGCTTCCGCCCTGTGCGAGCCGATGTCCGCGAGGCGCGTCTGGATATGCGCGATTTCATGCGGGTCGGTTTCGATTTCGGCAGCGCTGAGCAATTCCTCGCGCTCGGCATCGCCCTTCATCACGGTGTCGAGCAGCGAATCCTGCCCGCCCGGCGCTTCCTGCGCCACGGTGCCGATGCGGGCGTTGCGCGGCACCGCAGTCGTTCCTGATTCCGCCGAGAGCTCACCCAGCGTGATCTTGAACAGCGTCGATTTGCCAATGCCGTTGCGCCCCACAAGGCCAGCACGATGGCCGGAGGGTATGGTGACGCTGGCATTGTCGAGCAACACCCGGTCGCCGATCCGGTAGGTCAGGCCCTGAACTTGAAGCATGGGGCGCGAGATAGCCGGGAATGGGGTGGGGGGCAACTGCGTTTGGCCAAAGGGAACTCTCCCGCCCTTCTGGCACCCAGAACTCTTCCCTCTCCTTTAGAGAGGGTGCCCGAAGGGCGGGAGAGGTCCCTTCGCCGACGGATTCTGCCCTCTCAACCGTCTTACCACCATGCCCACTCCACTCACCTATGCCCGCGCCAAGCGCATGCGCAGAGAACCAACCGAAGCCGAGCGGCGGCTTTGGTTTCACCTGCGTGGCAAGCATCTCAACGGCTACAAATTTTACCGACAGGTTCCGGTCGGGCCTTACATCGTGGATTTCATTTGCCATCGGCATGCGTTGGTCATTGAAGTTGACGGCGCCACGCATGGCGGCGACCACGAGATGGAATACGATCAGCGTCGTACTGCTTTCCTGCAACAGCGCGGTTTGCGTGTTCATCGCGTGCCAAATCTCGACGTCTTCACCACCATGGAAGGGGTGCTGGAAGGAATTTTGGAATTGCTTGAGAGCAGAGCCCGCTGAAAGGGACCTCTCCCGCCCTTCGGGCACCCTCCCCAAAGGGGAGGGGAATAAAAAGCCCGTCCCTCTCCTCTGGAGAGGGTGCCCGAAGGGCGGGAGAGGTCCCTTCGCCCCAGAACTCGTCCCTCTCCTCTGGAGAGGGGAATAAAAAGCGGGATGCCTCAGAACCCGTCCCTCTCCTCTGGAGAGGGGAATAAAAAGCGGGATGTCTCAGAACTCGTCCCTCTCCTCTGGAGAGGGGAATAAAAAGCGGGATGCCTCAGAACTCGTCCCTCTCCTCTGGAGAGGGTGCCCGAAGGGCGGGAGAGGTCCCTTCGCACCGAGGTGAGGATTTGGAGCTTGACAGGGGCTCATTCCAATTTTATGTTCCTGATATGTTCACTTCGGCCCAACAGATCTGGGATGCTTCGGTGGCGCGGAATACATTGGCGCTCAGGGTTGTTGTTGCGGAGCTTATGGGGTTGCTCAGCGCCTATGGAGGGATGGAGGCGATGAGGGTGCCGCGTGTTGTGCGCAGCATCATGTTGCGGGTGTTGCGGCCGGCGGAGGCAGCACTTCGGCGGTTGATCGTGATTGCGGCGCGTGATGTGCGTGTGGATTTTTTGCCGCGTAAAACGAAGCCTTTACAATCTGTTACAGGAGAAGGTTTATCAAAAACATCCACCTCCCGTCGAACGTCCCGCTTGGCTTTTCAGCTTGTCGATCCGCGCAGGCGGTCCGGGCAGCGGAACGTCGCTTATACAAGTTCCAATCCGCGGGTTTTCGTGGTGGAGGCCGCAGTACCATTCAGTCCGCTGTCACAAATGCCTGTTTCCCCGCAACAGCAGGAACCTGAAAGTCTGGCCAGGGTGTCGAGGATTTGCCGCCGTATCCATGCGCTTGTCGCAGCACTGGAAGATGTGCCGCGTCAGGCCAAACGTCTCGTGCGGTTGCGGGGGCTGCGTGAGCATAGAAAACTGTTCTTCTCGCCGCTTCGGCTTGGCAAGCCGCCGGGGCATCGGAAAATTCCGGTCGACGATGTCGACTATATTCTCGCCGAATGCCACGATTATGCGAGGGCGGTTTTGGCTTCCCCAAATACATCCTGAAAAACGTTGTCATTGCTGGGCATACCATCTGAGACATGTGGCCATGGCTTTCTGCTTGTGCAGGAATGACAGGGGTATTGGTCATTGACCACATTGACATCTCTCATTGTGCAGTGCACAAATCCCCTAAAACTTGCAGGCACTTGCACACATGAACATCGCCGTTACACCCGCCGTTCTGGAAGACACGAGTTATATTGACGAGATCACCGCCATGCTGCGCGAGCAGTTGCGGCAGGTGATCAAGGCGCGGGAGCCGGCGGTGCTTTCGGTGCTCAGTGACGATGATGCGAAGATTGATGTGCCGGAGCATCTCATTGAGCATGCGTTGCAGGCGATTGGCATCTGGCTGCAGCTGATGAACATTGCGGAAGAGAATTCATCGATCCGCAACCGGCGCAATCTTGAGCGCCAGGGCGGGCCGGATCAGGTGATCGGCTCGTTCTCCAATGCTTTTTCGCAAGTGGCAAAAGCGAAAGTGCCGGATGAAACGGTGGTGCGCATGCTGGCGGACATGCAGGTGGGACCGACGATCACCGCGCATCCGACGGAGGCCAAGCGCGTGACGGTCCTGGAAATCCATCGCCGGATTTATGTGAAGCTCTTCGAACTCGAGCAGCCGCGCTGGACGCCGCGCGAGCGCGAAAGCCTGCTTGCCGCGATCAAGAACGAGATTGATCTCCTCTGGCTCACCGGTGAAATCCGCATCGAGAAGCCGACAGTTGAAAGCGAAGTGTCGTGGGGCCTGCACTTTTTCCGCGAGACATTGTTTGACCGCGCGGCGGTGCTGGTTGATTCCCTGGAGCAGGCGCTGCACCGGCATTATCCGGACCTCAAAATCGATGTGCGGCCGCCGCTCAAGTATTCATCGTGGATCGGCGGCGACCGCGATGGCAATCCCTTCGTCACGGTTGAAACGACGCGGGCCGCACTTCGCGAAAACCGCCGGGCTGCTGTCGAGCGTCTGGAAAAGCGGTTGAAGGAGTTGGCTCAATTTGTTTCGATCAGCGCCTACGAAGCTCCGTACACGGAGGATTTTGCGCACGCCCTTGAAGAACAGCTGCAGCTGAGCGGGCGCGAGGCCGAGCTTGTGGTGCGCAATCCCACTGAACCTTTCCGGCAATATTTCAGCGCGTTGAGCTGGCGCTTGCTGGCGACGATTGGCGATGATCACAAGGCGCAGCCGTTCAAGTCCGTCGCCGAGTTCATGGGCCTGATGGCGCGGGCCGAGAAGGCTTTGGCCGACATGAATGTTGCAGGAATCGCCGCCAGCTATGTGCGGCCGGTGCGCATTGAAGCTGAGATTTTCGGATTTCACACGGCGAGCCTTGATCTTCGGCAGAACACGACCGTAGTCAATCGCGTGCTGGAAGAAATCTGGCACAAGATGAATCCGGTTGCGGCGTTCGATCCACCGAAGTGTGGCGAGCCTTCATGGAGCAAGTGGATTGCGGATGAGCTTGCGAAGCCCTTGGGATTTTTGCCGCAGTTCACCAATGTTTCTGATGAAGCGCGCGAGCTGCTCGATCTTTTGCTGCTGATCCGCGAGACACTGGACGGGCCTGATCCTGCTTCGATTGGTGCCTTCGTTTTATCGATGACGCAGAGTGCCGATGACATTCTGGGACTCTATCTTCTAGCGAAATATAGCGGGTTGTATGCTGATGCAACAGCGCGTGAAGTCTGCCGCATTCGCGTGGTGCCATTGTTTGAAACCATTGATGATCTTCGCGCCGGGCCCGAGATCATGACCAAATTGCTGGCGCACCATCTGGTCAAGAGTTCGATTGCGGCCAATGGCGGCGCCCAGGAGATCATGCTCGGTTATTCCGACAGCAACAAGGACGGCGGTTTTTTTGCGGCGAGCTTCGAACTGTTCGAGGCGCAACGGCGGTTGATCCGCGTGGGCCGCGAGGCGGGCGTTGCCGTGAGTTTCTTTCATGGCCGGGGCGGCTCTGTTTCGCGCGGTGGTGCGCCGACGGGGCGGGCGATTGGCGCGCAACCATCTGGCACTATCAATGGCCGCATGCGCGTGACGGAGCAGGGCGAAGTCGTGTCGCTGAAATTTGCCAATCGCGGCACGGCGCAGAACAATCTCGAAGTGCTAACGTCGAGCGTGCTGCTGCATTCGCTGAAATCCGCCAATGAACCGGAGCTGCGGCCCGTGCCGGAGCAGCAGGCGGCGGTGGAAGAGATCGCGCAGCTTTCGTTCAAGGCTTATCGCAAATTGGCGGAAGACCGGGGCCTCATTGATTATTTCCAGGCGGCGAGTCCGGTGGAAGAACTGGCGCTGCTCAAGATCGGGTCGCGGCCGTCGCGGCGGTTTGGCGCAAAGGGCATTTCAGATTTGCGCGCCATCCCCTGGGTGTTTGCGTGGAGCCAGAATCGCCATCTGCTCACTGGTTGGTATGGGCTTGGCTATGCGCTTGATGATTTTTTATCAGCACAAGGGGCGGGCGGATTGAAGCTGTTGCGGACGATGTTCGTGAAGTCGCAAGGCTTCCGTTTGGCCGTCGATGAAGTGGAGAAATCGCTGTTCCTTGCAGACATGGATGTTGCGGAACAATATGCGGCACTGGTGCCCAACCGCAATGATGCCGAGCGGCTGTTCGCGTTGATCAAACACGAGCACCGGCGCACATCGAAAGTCATTCTTGAACTCACGGGCGAGCCGTTGCTGTGCGACCGCTTCCACGGTTTCCGCCGCCGGTTTGACCGGGTGCGGCACATGGTTGATCAGGCGAATGCGTGGCAGGTGAAGCTGCTGAAAGAAACGCGCGAGGACAAAAGCAAGGACGCGCTCAACATGCCGCTGCTGATGACGATGAATTGTGTCGCTGCGGGACTGGGGTGGACGGGTTAGTTTTCCACCGGGCCCAGGTGTTTCGCGCCACGTTTCCGGGCTAACACAAACTGCTTCTGGCGCTCGCGGTTGGAGGCGAGTTGCGTTGGCGTAAGTGTGGCGGCGCATTTGGGGCAGCTCACACCTTCTTCATAGCCGGGCCGCGCGCGTTCTTCAGCTGAGACTGGTTCGAGACAGCCGTGGCACATGGAGTGGTCGCTGACCTGCAAGCCGTGTTCGACAGCGACGCGTTCGTCGAAGACGAAACATGCGCCTTGCCACAGGCTTTTCTCAGGCGGGACATTTTCGAGATATTTGAGGATACCGCCCTTGAGGTGGTAAACGTTCTCGAAGCCTTCGTGCTTCATGAAGCTTGAGGCCTTCTCACAACGGATGCCGCCGGTGCAGAACATGGCGATCTTTGCGTTCTTGCTGGCATGAAGCTTCTCACGCACGAAAGCGGGGAACTCGCCGAAACTTTTGGTGCGCGGATCAATTGCGTTCTTGAAAGTTCCGATGCTGACTTCGTAGCCGTTGCGGGTGTCGATCAGGATCACTTCGGGATCGCGAATCAAAGCGTTCCAGTCTTCCGGCTCCACATATTCGCCGACCAGTTCATTTGGATTGGCCTTCACGTTGCCGATGGTGACGATTTCCTTCTTGGGACGAACCTTCATGCGTTTGAACGGCATTTCGGCGCTCTCGGAGAATTTGATTTCGATGCCGGTGATTCCCGTCACCGCTTCGATGGATCTTAGCGCGCCCGGCAAATCTTCGGGCCTGGCGGCTATGGTGCCGTTGATGCCCTCCTCCGCCAGCAGGATCGAGCCTGTCACGCGGTGCGCTTTCAACCGCTCCAGCAAGGGCTGCTGGAGCGCCTGATAATCCGGCAGGTCTGCGAATTTGTAGAAAGCTGCAATGCGGATGTTCATGGTGCGTCCATATGGCAGCGGGGGCGCCAAAATCAAGTTTTGAAAAGCGCTTGCGCTTCGCGCCGCCTTTGGGTTTACTTGGGCCAACGACGCCAAAACAGGGAGCGATGGCACACATGAAACTGACAAAAAGAGTATTGCTTGCGGCAGTGGCCGCGTTTTGCCTGGCAGCACCCGCTGGCGCTGCTGACATGATCGGAAATTGCGAAGTGACGGGCAAGAAGGGTTCGATCCCGATTGCCGCCCCGGCCGCCGCCGGGCAATTCACCGTATTGACATCGCTGCCGGCAGCCATCTGGTGGAACGGCGATTCAGTCGAAACCACGAAGGATGGTTTCGAATATTGCCTGTCAGCCGAAATCGCCTGGCGCGCCGGGTTCGACAAGCTTGAAATCAAGAACACGTCGTGGGAAGCATTCATCGGCAACCAGGAAGCGGGATACGATGTCGGCTTTGCGCAAACGTCGATCACCGAAGAGCGCAAGAAAGTTTTCGATTTCACCACGCCGTATTTCAGTTCCGACATGGGCGTGATCGCGAGCGCCGCCATTCCGGTCGACGAAAAATCCATCAAGACCGTAAAGGTCGGGGTGCAGCAAGGCACCACCGGCGCCACGTTTGCGATGGAGAAGCTCGGGCTTTCGGGCGCTTCTGTTTTTGATACGCAGGAGACGATGTTCGCCGCTCTTCGTGCCGGGCAGATTGACGCGGCGATCACCGATACGTCGATCACACTGGCAGAAGAGATCGCGACGGGCGGCAAATCCAAAGTTGTCGGACAATACAAAACCGGCGAGACTTATGGCGGAATCATGCAGAAGGGCGCCGCCAATAACGAGACGGTGAGCAAGATCATCCAGTCCATCATTGACGATGGCACGATGGCGAAGCTCGGCGCCAAGTATCTTGCCGCTGCCTGGGGCAAGGACCCGGCATCGGTTCCGTATTTCAATCCCTGATATTTGATGGGCCGCTGTTGAGGCGGCCCTTTTCCTTGTCTAGAAGTTCAGCGGCAGCTTGTGCGCCGCCGGAATGGCAAATTTGATGACCTCCATAGATTCACACCTGCCGAAACCCGCTGACAGGTTCGCCATCGGGGCACTGATTTTTGCGGGCGTCTGCGTGCTCGGAGCCGTTCTTGCGACCAACCTGGTCCGGCGGTCGATTGCCGATTTGCAGGCGGCACAGCAGTCGCAGGAAGTCCTCTACTGGCTGGTGATTGCCGCGACGGCCGTGCTGTTCTGGCCGGCCCATAAAAGCTGGCGCCTGGCGCGTTCGGCCGTGGAGGCGCGGCTGACCGGCGATGCGGTCGGGGTTCGCATTCATACCGCGGCATCGCGTGACAGCGCCGCGCTTACCTACGGATGGGGCGCATTTGCGCTGCTGGCGCTAGGGTTCGTCGCGTTTATCTTCATGAACGATACGGCGGTGGGCAAGACGTTTTTCAGCTGGCCCATCCTGCGTGACAAGTCGTGGACGACGGCGCTGAAGTTTTCCGCCGTCAATGTCTTCATGTTTGTCGCCGCGGAAATTCTCGTGCTGGTCTGGGGGCTGGCCGTGGCGCTGGCGCGGCTCATGCCAGGACGGGCGGGCAAGCCCATTCGCGCGCTGGCGACGCTTTATTGCGATGTGTTTCGCGGGCTTCCCGCGATCGTCACTCTATATCTGATTGGCTTCGGAATCCCGACGAGCGGGTTGCCAGATCTAGTCATTCCATGGGTGTATGGATTCTTTGCAGATATTTCCGTCCTGTCACCGCAGCAGCTAAGGGAATTGTCGCGCATACCGCCGATCTGGTGGTGCATCCTTGCATTGACGCTGACCTACGGCGCTTATGTCGCGGAAGTTTACCGCGCCGGCATCGAGAGCATTCACTGGAGCCAGGTGTCGGCGGCGCGGTCGCTTGGCCTCAGCCATTTGCAGACGATGCGTTATGTGGTGGTGCCACAAGCGGTGCGGCGGGTGGTTGCGCCGCTGCTCAATGACTTCATCGGGCTGCAGAAGGATACGGCACTGGTGCAAATTCTTGGCGTTGTAGATGCGTTCAACTATTCGCGCGGCGTTGCAGCCAACGCGTTCAACCTGTCTTCGGTGACGATCGTTGCGGTGCTGTTTGTGCTGGTGACGATCCCGCAGGCGCGGCTCGTGGATTATCTGGTCGAGCGTGATGCGCGGCGCATGAAGGCCGGGGGTGCGTGATGGCTTTCCTTGAGATGATCGATGTGCAGAAGCAATTTGGCGCAGTGCAGGTTTTGCGCGGCATCAATATGAATGTCGAGGAACATCAGGTGGTCTGCCTCATCGGGCCGTCGGGGTGCGGCAAGTCCACGCTGTTGCGCTGCATCAACCAGCTCGAGCCGATCCAGGACGGTGAAATCCGGCTGATGAACGACCGGGTGTCGGGGCCGGGAGTTGATGTGAACCGGCTGCGGCAGCAGGTTGGAATCGTGTTCCAGAGCTTCAACCTGTTTCCACACATGTCCGTGCTGGAAAATGTCACACTGGCGCCGACGAAGGTTTTGAAAATTGCGCAGGCTGAAGCTGATGAAAAGGCAATGGTGCTGCTGAAACGCATTGGCATGGATGCGAAGGCGCGGGATTATCCGGACCGGCTATCGGGCGGGCAGCAGCAGCGCGTCGCGATTGTGCGGGCGTTGGCGATGGAACCCAAGCTGATGCTGCTCGACGAGATAACGTCGGCGCTTGATCCCGAGCTGGTGTCAGAAGTCTTGAACATTGTGCGCGATCTGGCGAAGCAGGGGATGACGATGTTGCTCGCCACGCATGAGATGGGATTTGCGCGTGAAGTTGCCTCAAAGGTTTGCTTTCTCTATGGCGGAGTTGTCCATGAGGAAGGGCCACCGGAGCAGATATTTGGCGCACCAAGGGAGGAGAGGACACGCGGGTTTCTGAAGCGGATAATTGAGGCGGGGCGGCTTTAGGCGGTCAAGGGCGAGAATTCCTGAACGGCTCGTTCATCCATCATTCAAACTCGTGGCAAAAAAATCCCAAAAGGCGCTTATTTCTGCCGCAGTGCGATGCTATATGTGCGGCATGAATCGGAGGTCAACCATGCATAAACAAATTCTCGCCGCCAGCCTCATCACGCTTTCAGTGGTTTCGATGGGCGCACAGGCGGCTGAAACGGATAAAGTGGGCAGTGCCGTAACCAACATCCAGGTTGCCGAAGCCGGGCCTGTGGCCCTGAAGCAAATCCAGAAATTTTTGAGTATTGATGTCGATCTCGGTTCGCTTTCGGGTGCGCAGCTTTTGCAGCGCTACAAGCTTGCCAGCGAATATTCCGCAACGCCCGGATTGCAGAGCAATTTGAAAAGCCAGCTGCAAAACGAAGCAAAAGCCACGCGCAATGAACTGGCCCGCCGCAAGGCAGCGGGTGGCGATAAGGCAAAGGCTGAACCTCAGGCAACAACCAAGCGCCGGGTAACGGGTGCTGAACAGCCTGCGGAAGTTGCAGCAACTGACAAAGAAATGTCGCCACAGAAGGTGCGCAGGCCTGCTGCCCAAGCGAAGCCCGATAACCAGCCCAGGGTGGTTGAAGACAAGACCAGGCGGAGCACGGGCGTCAATGACAGTGCAGGCACGCAAGTGGCGGAGCAGGCACCGGCCAAACCAAGGCGGCCCGCTGTTGAAAGCGATGCAGCCAAGGCTACATCCGCAGAAGAACGCGCGGCGTTGAAGCTCTTGCAGGACCAACGGCCAGCACAGCGTGTGGATGCGCGCGATTTAGCTCGCAGGCTGGCGACAGCCCGCGCTTTGCTGCAATCCGGCAAGCTTTCGGACCAGACGAGACGCCGCATTGGCGACATGATCCGGGCGGATCGAGTTGTTGTGCGGGACCGCCAGCAAGCGCGGAATGATGCCGATGAAAAGCGCCGCGTTCAGGAAGACCGTGCAAAGAACAAGGACAGCAAGCCGAAGTTCAGTGTTGACGTCAATATTGATCTCCGGCCAGAAACTGTTGTGCTGCGTGACCGCAGACGGGCGGAAGAACTTTCGCCAGATGAACTTCGCCATCGGATCAGGATTTATCGGGATGTTGAAAACGAGCGCGATTACCAGCGCTATGACGTTGCAGAACGGCGTTACTGGCGCGAGCAATTATATCTCGACCGGGATTATATGCGCCGCCAACTGGTTGAAGAACGCCGCCGCCGGGAGTCCGATTTGCGCGAACGGAACCGCGAAATCGTGATCAATGTGCGGCCAGTGCCGAGCGATGAAATTGATATTTTCGCGGCGGAATCTGATGAGAGCCAAATCGAGGAAGTTCTGGTTGCAGCACCGCGTGAGCGCGTGCAGCGGCGCTACCAGGTGGAAGAAGTCGCCAATGATGCAAACCTCAGGCGTTCCATCCCGCGTGTCGAGGTGGACACCATCCGCTTCGGAAACAATGAAGCCATTGTGCGCGAAGAGGAGGTTCCAAAACTTGACCGGATTGGCGCAGTGCTGGAGCGCATTCTCCGCGGACATCCGCGCGAAGTGTTCCTGATCGAAGGGCACACGGATGCCGTGGGGTCGGACATTTATAATCTCGGATTATCGCGGGCACGTGCCGACGCCGTGAAGCAGGCGCTGACGACCTATTACAACATTCCGCCGCAGAATCTGAAAACCGTGGGACTTGGCGAGCGCTTCCTGAAAGTACCGACCTATGAATCGGAACCTGAAAACCGGCGCGTGTCGATTGGGCGGATTACGGCTTATGTCGGTGAGAATTAGGCGAAAGTCGAATTTAACTTCCAAAAACGCTGTCAACCTCGCGCTTGTCGCGAGGAACCATCGGTCTGCTCGATCAACTGCTCAGGTGAGCGAAGCGTGTTTCGCTCAAAGACTCTGCAAACGCTGCGGCAGATGCGCGTGCACGGCACGCGACGCAAGATTCACGCAAGGTGATGGATGGGTCCCCGCAACACGTGCGGGGATGACAGAGTTGGGGGATTTCGAGTTAACCGGACAGCCATGCGACAAGTGTTGGGATGACAGTGGGGCGTGACTTTTCACTAACCGGTCAGCGGCGCTCTTATCGCGGGAATATTTGCAATGTTGATTCATTCCGGGACGCGTTTTTGCAATCAGGAAGTCACTTTTGAGCAGGGGTTCACAGCCAAAGAAAAGCAGGCTAAAGGCTGCCGCATTCAAACAAACAAGGGACTATCATGGCCACCGAACGTACTTTTTCCATCATCAAGCCTGATGCCACGCGGCGCAATCTGACCGGCGCTGTCAACGCCGTCATTGAGAAAGCTGGCTTGCGCATCGTTGCGCAGAAGCGCGTGAAGTGGAAGCAGGCTGACGCCAAGAAATTTTATGCCGTCCATGCCAAGCGTCCGTTCTACAAGGACCTGGTCAAGTTCATGACATCAGGGCCGGTTGTGCTTCAGGTCCTTGAAGGCAACAATGCTGTAGCTACGTATCGCGAAGTCATGGGCGCCACCAACCCCGCAAATGCTGATGCTGGAACGATCCGGAAACTGTTCGCTGAATCAATCGAAGCGAATTCAGTGCACGGCTCAGACAGCCTTGAGAACGCCAAGAAAGAAATCAAGATGAACTTCAAGGCGAGCGAGATCGTCGGTTGATGTCGGGCACGGTCAAAGCTGCCGTCTGGGTTGGCGTCTATATAGCTTCCATCGTGCTGGTGAACTGGCTGTTCATCGCGGTTGCGCCAATGCCGACAGCGCTTGGCGATATATATCTCGCCAATGTCGTCGTCGGATTTGTATTTGTGTTTCGCGACTATGCGCAGCGCGAGATCGGGCACAAGATTTTATTGGCTACGGCGCTGGCCGGCATCATCACCTATTATGCTGCCGGACCAGAATTGGCTTTTGCGAGCATCACTGCTTTTCTGGTTTCCGAACTTGTTGACTGGGCGATCTATTCGTTCTGGAACAAGCCTTTGCAACAACGCATTCTGGTGTCGAGCCTGGTTGCGGTGCCGCTTGATACGGCGCTATTCCAGAATCTTGCAGGGTACTACACGTTTCCAGCGTTCCTGACGGAAGTGCTGAGCAAGGCTGTTGGCGTCTACATCGTTTGGCAGCTGCTCAAGATGCGTTCAGGCGGAACGCCAGCTGCGGCTGGCGCTTAGTGTTGCGCTGAAGCTACACTGATCGACACTTAAACAAGTCCGTCCGATTTTCCGGGCGGACTTTTAACTTCCTTTACACCTCTCATATATGGTTGAGCTCAAGTCTACGTTTTTTGGAGCCGTTGGTGACTAACAAAGTCGGCAATCGCGCTCCGGGGTCCGTCTGACTCGAGTAGCAATTCATCAGGCGCACTCCGGATCGCGGGATCGGAGGAGCTATGCGTGTTGTGAAATTCCTATCAGCGATAATGCTTGGCTGCGGTTTGTTAGCGCAAACGGCAGGTGCGAGCCCCATGCCTTGCATGACGCATGATGATCTGGTGAAACTTCTCGGCAACAAGTACAGCGAAGAGCTGAACGGTTATGGCCTTGCCGGGCAGAGCAGCCTGGTCGAGGTGTACTTTTCCGAGAGGGGCAGCTTCACCATTGTCGCGACCAACTCCAGCGGCATGAGCTGCGTGATTGCCGCCGGGCAATCGTGGGAGAAAGTCACGCCACCGAAGAAATTGACGGGGCTTTAACTTCGCTCGGCCTTCACGGCGCGCCAGCCGATATCCTTGCGGCAGAAACCGCCAGGGAAGTTGATCTTGCCGACGGCAGCATAGGCATTGGCTTGCGCCTGTGTTGCTGACCTGGCCCAGGCCGTGACGTTGAGAACGCGGCCACCGCTTGAGACCAACCGGCCATCTTTCATTTCGGTGCCTGCGTGGAAGATTTCAACATCTGGTCCAAAGTCCTGATTCAAGCCATTGATTGGCACATGTTTCTCTACCTCGCCCGGGTAGCCTTTGGCGGCCAAGACAACGCTCATGCAGGTTTCATCGCGCCAGCGGGCTGAGACCTTGTCGAGCGTGCCGTCAGCGCTGGCAAGCAGGAGCGTCAGCAAGTCGTCCTTGAGGCGGGGAACAAGAACCTGGGTTTCGGGATCGCCAAAGCGAGCGTTGTATTCGATCAGCTTGGGGCCTTCGCGGGTGAGGATCAGGCCTGCATAGAGCACGCCCTTATAAGGGTGGCCCATGTCGATGAGGGCTTGCACCGTTGGCATGATGATCCGCTCGATTACTTCCGCGCAGAGGTCGGGCGTCATGCAGGGGGCGGGGGAGTAGGCACCCATACCGCCGGTGTTGGGACCAGTGTCGCCGTCGCCGACGCGCTTGTGATCTTGCGCGGTAGCGAGCGGCAGAATGTTGTGGCCATCTGACAGGACGAAGAAACTTGCTTCCTCGCCTTCGAGAAATTCCTCGATGACACATTCAGCACCGCCGAAACGGCCTGAGAATATTTCGCTGATTGCGTTTTCGGCTTCGATTACCGTCATTGCAACAGTCACGCCTTTGCCGGCGGCGAGGCCATCAGCCTTGATGACGATCGGAGCGCCGTGCTGTCGAAGGTACTCGTGCGCGGCAGGCAAATTTGTGAAGCGGCCATAAGCGGCAGTTGGAATATTGTATTTGGCGCAGATGTCCTTGGTGAAGCCTTTGGATCCTTCGAGTTGGGCGGCGAATTTGTCTGGACCGAAGGCTTTGATACCGGCAGCGGTGAGGCCGTCGATGATGCCCGCGACGAGCGGCGCTTCGGGGCCAACGACGACGAAATCAATCTTGAGGAACTTGCAAAGCGCGATGACTTCGTGGTGATTGGTGATGTCGAGCGCGACACATTCGCCCAACTTTGCCATCCCCGGATTTCCGGGCGCGCAATAGAGTTTGGTCAACAGGGGGCTGGCAGAAAGCGCCCAGGCCAAAGCGTGTTCGCGTCCACCTGATCCCAACAACAATATGTCCAAAGGAGAACTCCATGCTTGCGTTGCCGGGGCTTCTCGCATTTGATGGGCAGGAATCAAGGTCAAATCAAAGATGTCCACCGAACTTCCATATGATCCCGAAACGGGCGAAATCCGCGAACCTGGCAGCAATGCAGGGGAGATGACGGTTACTGAGCTGTCGCATGCGCTGAAGCGGACCATTGAGGACCGGTTTGGGTTTGTGCGTGTGCGCGGTGAAATTTCCGGCTTCAGGGGACCACATTCTTCGGGGCATTGCTATTTCGCGATCAAGGATGAGGGCGCAAAGATCGATGCCGTGGTGTGGCGCGGCGTGTTCAGCCGGTTGCGCGGGAAATTGCAGGAAGGGCTTGAAGTCATTGCATCCGGAAAGCTCACGTCTTATCCGGGCAAGTCAACATATCAGATCGTGATCGACAATATTGAGCCTGCCGGTGTTGGCGCGCTTATGGCGCTGCTCGAGGAGCGCAAGAAGAAGCTGATGGCGGAGGGTTTGTTTGATGCCTCGCGCAAGAGGGCGCTGCCATATTTACCGGAAACTATCGGGGTCATTACTTCTCCAACTGGAGCCGTCATCCGCGATATTCTGCACCGGCTGAAAGACCGGTTTCCAAGGCGCGTGCTAGTATGGCCGGTGCGGGTGCAAGGCGAGACGGCGGCGGCGGAAGTTGCTGCTGCAATTGCCGGGTTCAACGCATTCAAGATGCGGCCTGACTTGCTGATTGTGGCGCGGGGTGGCGGTTCGCTTGAGGATCTGTGGCCGTTCAATGAAGAGGCTGTGGTGCGGGCTGTGGCGGCCAGCGAAATTCCTGTAATCTCGGCGATTGGCCATGAAACGGATACAACACTGATTGACTTTGCAGCTGACTGGCGGGCACCTACGCCTTCGGCTGCTGCGGAAAAGGCGGTGCCCGTTCGGGCTGAATTGCTGGCGGAAATGACTTCGCTGGATGCGCGGATGAAGCGGGCGATTTTTCGCGGGATGCAGGACAGTAAGATGCGGGTGCAATCAGCGGCGCGGGCGCTGCCGAAGCCAGACGAATTGCTGGCGCATGCGCGGCAGCGGCTGGACTGGGCGTCGGGGCGAATGCCGCTGGCTTTACGTGGCATGGTGCAGCAGCAACGGTTAAGGCTGGCGCGGGTTGGGGGCAGAGTTTCGGTCCGGCCCTTGGCCGACAGGGTGGTTGACAGGAAGCGGGTGACAGCTGAGGCATTTTCGCGGGCCAGCAGGGCGGTTCTAACGCTTTTGCAACGCCGTTCTGACAGGTTTGTGGCTGAGACGAAGCTGTTTTCCTCGCTCAATTACAGGTCAGTTCTGTCGCGGGGCTATGTTGCAGTACGGGGAGTTGACGGCAAGCCATTGCGGTTCGCGACTGAAGTTAAAAGCGGGATAAGGATTGATCTTGAGTTTGCTGACGGGCATGTTGGCGCTGTGGCGAATGCGAAAGACAAGCAGGGTTCGCTGCTTTAGGTTTGTTGAAGATTGGATAACAAGACATTGATGAATTATATTGACCCCGTATTGCCAAAACAGCGTGAAGCGCAGATTCGCTACCTTGATGGGGAGTTTCAACTGCTGAAGGCTGGCGAGTTCGTGCGATGCGGTGTTACGGGCGACCCAATTAACGTGCATAATCTGCGTTATTGGAATGTGGGGAAGCAAGTCCCTTACAAATCCGCTGCCGTTGCGTTCGCCGATATGTATCCGTTTAGATAACGGCAGTTTCTCAGTTTTAAGCAAATTCGCTGGCGGCACTACACCGGGCGCACATTCCTATTGGTGTAGGGTCAAAACTCATTCTGGAGTTTTGACATGTCCGCTCATGACGCGCGCGAACAATATTTTCTGGAGCTCGTTAACCGCGCGCGGATGAACCCGGCTGGCGAGGCGGCGAAGTTCGGAATTTCGCTGAACACGGGAGTTAAAGCTTACCATGTGAGCAATGGCGATACGCCAGTCTATCTATCAGCGGCACCCAAGCAAGTGTTGGCAGGCAATAGTTTGCTGAATAATTCCGCAACAGCGCATAGCAACTGGATGCTTTCGAAGGATCTTTTTCAACATAATGGCGCCGGTGGCAGCATGCCTTGGGACCGGATGACGACTGCCGGGTATACCTGGAACAATGCCGGGGAGAACATCTCCTGGTCGGGGAGCACAGGAAGTTACAGCCTCAATCCGGCGGTGAGTACGCAACATAGTGGATTGTTCAATAGCGTCGGACATCGCATCAATCTTCTTAACGACGCGTTCAAGGAGATTGGCATCGGGTCTGTCGGCGGCAATTTCAGCGGCAACAATGCCTTGATGAGCGCACAGAACTTCGGGACGTCACAGGTGGCAGGAGCGTTCGTCACGGGCGTTGCCTACAAGGACAACATCAAGAACGACAACTTCTATTCAATCGGCGAGGGGCAGGGGAGCATCAGCGCCAAGCTTTACCTTGGCGCGACATTGCTGAAATCCGGGACAACAGCGAGTGCTGGCGGTTATTCGCTGAAAACAGCGACGAGCGGATTTCTTGAACTGGTCTTCAGCGGCGGAAGTGCCGTCGGCAGTATTGGCGCGAAGTTCACATTGGGCGCCAGAAATGTGAAGGTTGATCTTGTCGACAGCGACACGATTGAAACCAATGTCAGCGTGACGTTGACACGCGACACGATGGATGCGCGGCTGATTGGCATAGAGAACAAGTCGCTCAAGGGCAATTCGCATTCCAACGTGCTCGTCGGAAATGTAGGCAAGAATGGATTGTCCGGAAGTGCTGGCAATGACACTTTGATGGGCAAAGGTGGAGCTGACACGCTGACTGGCGGTGAGGGCACAGACAAATTTCAATATACACTGACCAGCGAAGGCAATGACATAGTCAAGGACTTTGCCGAGGGCGACAAGTTTTGCTTTGCTGCGTCAAAATTCGGCAATCTCGCAAGAGGCGAGATCGACGCTGCATTGTTCCGGGCGTGGGGCAGCAGCAATGCTTATGACGCCACTGACAAATTCATCTTCAACTCCACAACAGACACGCTCTACTATGACAGTAATGGAGTGGCAGCGGGCGGGTTTGTGAAGATTGCCACGCTGGACAACGGTTTTGCGCTGAGCGCCAATGATATTGTGATTATCTAAAGTCCGACCATGTGCATCGGCGCGGATATTTTGCCGGTTGCTGCTATAATGCAATTGGCTACGATGAGCGCGAATTGCAGCGCATAGGCGGATTGCATGTTCAGGGGCTTGCGACCAGCCATGCGGCGCAGGGT
The DNA here is from genome assembly GCA_963819615.1 of uncultured Alphaproteobacteria bacterium. Classification (GTDB taxonomy): domain Bacteria; phylum Pseudomonadota; class Alphaproteobacteria; order Rhizobiales; family Aestuariivirgaceae; genus Aestuariivirga. Next base: position 473,641 of record CAWFWW010000004.1, on the reverse strand, counting down.
GAAGACGATCAATGCGAAGGTGTTGATCAAGAGGAAGCGATAGACCAGAGGCGGGTTACCCGCAGACAAAATATCGTAGAGGTCGATGAGCGTTGTTTGCCACATGGGACGAACGGGCCCTTGATTGTTTTTTCGGTGGCGGCAATTATCGCATTAAAGTCCTAACAGTAACTCTCTCCCATGGCTCAAGTTTAAAACAACTGGCGGGGTTGTTTGCCGTGCGGTATAAGTTCCCCTTTTTCTGGAGTGCACCATGTCATCCCCCTGGAAACCTGATAGCTGGCGGTCTTACCCTGTTGTCCAGGTTCCGGCCTATCCTGATCCCGCCAAGCTCTCACATGTTGAAGGCCGCCTGGCTGGTTTTCCCCCGCTGGTGTTTGCTGGTGAGGCGCGCAAACTAAAAAAGAAACTGGCCCGTGTAGCCGAAGGACGCGGTTTCCTGCTCCAAGGTGGCGATTGCGCGGAGAGTTTCCTGGAACATTCGGCAGATAATATTCGCGACTTTTTCCGCGTGTTTTTACAAATGGCGGTGGTTCTGACCTTTGGCGGCGGGCAGCCGGTTGTGAAGGTTGGCCGTATTGCCGGGCAGTTCGCCAAGCCACGTTCGAACCCGACGGAGACTGTCGACGGCGTTGAGTATCCGATTTATCGCGGTGACATCATCAATGCATCCGAGAGGACGGTTGAGGGGCGGATGCCTGATCCTGAGCGCCAGATCATGGCCTACCGGCAGTCAGCGGCCACAATGAATTTGCTGCGGGCTTTTGCACAGGGCGGATATGCGAACCTCGACAACGTTCATCGGTGGACCCTGGATTTCCTGAAGGATTCTCCCGCCTATGAGCAATACCAGGCGCTGGCAGACAGGTTGACGGAAACTCTGGGATTCATGCGGGCATGCGGCATTACCGCTGATTCAGCGCCGCAGTTGCGGGTGACGGATTTCTTCACTTCGCATGAGGCGCTATTGCTTGGTTATGAGCAAGCGATGACGCGGGTCGATTCCACCAGTGGTGACTGGTATGCCACGTCTGGCCATATGCTTTGGATTGGCGACCGTACGAGGCAAGTCGATCATGCACATGTAGAATTCTGCCGCGGGGTCAAGAATCCGATTGGCTTGAAGTGTGGGCCATCGTTGAAAGCTGATGACTTGATCAAGCTGATCGACAAACTGAATCCGGATAACGAGCCAGGCAGGTTGACTCTAATCGCGCGTTTCGGCGCTGACAAGGTTGAAAAACATTTGCCGGAACTCATTCGCGCTGTGAAGCGCGAGGGGCGCGTTGTCGTTTGGTCATCTGATCCGATGCATGGCAATACGATTTCGTCCACAAGTGGATATAAAACCCGGCCGTTTGACGCCATCATGAGTGAAGTGCGGCGGTTCATGGCGATTTACCAGGCGGAAGGAACACACGCGGGCGGCGTGCATGTGGAGATGACGGGCAAGGATGTGACGGAATGCACAGGCGGGCTTCGCGCATTGCGTGACCAAGATCTCAACGACAGGTATCACACGTTTTGTGATCCGCGGCTCAATGCTTCGCAGGCGCTGGAATTGTCGTTTCTCGTTGCCGAAGAAATCAAAAAGGAAATGGCAAGGCGCCCACCCTGGCACGAGGATGATGCCGTCGAGGCGGCGGAATAATTCCAGCACTTGCAGCAGGATTTGCTCTCACGCATAGTGTCCGGTGTTAGGGGAATGCATGCGCCGGTCAGGCAAAGTGAAGTTTTTTGATCGTGACAGGGGATTTGGATTTATTGCGCCGGACGATGGCGGCTTGGATGTGTTTGTGCATGTTTCGATGGTGCAAAAGGCTGGCGTGCCTTACCTCTCGGAAGACATGCCGATCAGTTTTGTGACACAAGACGATCCACGCGGTCGCGGGCTGCAAGCGATGAATTTACAGTTACTTTGATGAAGCGTGCGCTGATCCTTCAACATATGGACCATGACCATCCCGGACGGTTTGCCGATCTGTTTGCGGAAGATGGCGTGGTTCCGGAATTTGTGCGCCTGTTCGCGGGGCAGGAGATTCCAAGGCTCAAAGACTATGACTTGATGATGGTACTCGGAGGTGCGCAGGATACTTGGCAGGTTTCGGAATATCCCTGGCTTGCGGGAGAAAAAGAAGTCGTTCGCGAATGGGTTTGGGAGCGGGCCAAGCCGTATATCGGCATTTGCCTGGGGCATCAGATTCTTTGCGATGCGCTGGGTGGGACCGTTGCCAGAGCGAAGAGTTCAGAAGTAGGCGTGTTTGATGTGGCCTTGTCCGCAGACGGTTGTGCTCACCCCTTCATGAACGGTCTGGCGCACGATCAAAAGGCGATGCAGTGGCATCATGCAGAAGTGGCGCGTGCACCACAGGGTGCCCTGGTTTTGGCTTCGTCGGACATAACGCCGATACAATCGGTTGCAATTGACTCACATGCGCTGGGGACTCAGTTTCATTGCGAGTTCTCGCCGCAGACAGTGGCGGGATGGTCTTCCTTGCCGAGTTATGTTGATGCACTCGACCGCGAGCACGGTGCGGGAGCTTATTCAAGGTTGGTGCGGGAATGTTATCCGCTGATGCCACAGATGGGACAGATGACGCGGCGCATTTGGGACAATTTTAAAAGCGCATCTGGCCTCATACGCTGAACAGGAAGACTTCGCCTTCGCTCTCTTCGGTGTCGAGCCAGATCAAATTTGCATGGGGAAATTCCTCGTCGATAATTTCCCTTCCCAATCCGATTTCACATAACAAGCTTCCGCCGGGGTTCAAGTGACTTGGCGCCTGATTGACAATGGAACGGACGAGATCAAGTCCGTCTTCGCCGCCCAAGTGCGCGACTTGTGGTTCATGCCGGTATTCGGGCGGAAAGGCCTCGACTTCTTCCCTTGCGACATAAGGCGGATTGGCGATGATCAGGTCGTATTTCCGATGCGGGACGGCGGCGAAAAGGTCGCCATGCCTGAGCGCAATCCGGTCTTCCAACTGGTGATCGCGTATATTGATCGCCGCGACTTCCAATGCATGGAGAGAAATATCCGCGGCGTCAATTGCTGCAAATGGAAAATATTGAGACGCCAGAATTGCGAGGCAGCCGGAACCGGTGCAGAGATCGAGTATGGAGTTGATTTGTTCCGGGCTGGGCAGCAAAGGGGCCCCATCCGCGCCTTGAACCCCAGAATGCAAGATTTCGCCGATGTACGAGCGTGGAATGATAACGCGTTCATCAACAAAAAATGGAACGCCTTGCATATAGATTTTGTTGAGGAGGTAAGCGGCAGGTTTTCTTGTGCGCACACGATTTTCGATGTGGGAGAGGATTTTATTGCGTTCCGATTCCAGCAGCGCGGCATCGAGCCAAGGGTTGATGTCGTTCACGGGCAGGTGTAGCGACTCCAGAATTATGAAAGCGGCTTCGTCGATCATGCTAGTCGTACCGTGGCCGTGAATCAGCTTTGCTTCACTGAAGCGGCTGACGGCATAGCGGAGGAGGTCGCGAGGAGTTTTGAGAGTATCTGTCATGATGCGATCAATGGATTCCGGATAACCTGCCAACGGTTCAGTGCGAGTCCAAGAGATAGAACTGCATAGATAAATGCAATGACAATTGGCATGGCGTTGACACCAAACTGATCAATCAGGCGGCCGGCAATGGGAGGTCCGATCATGCCGCCGATTCCCCAGGTTGCGGCGATGGCGGCGGATGCGGCGACAATGTCACTGCCCTTAAAGACATCGCCAATTGCGGCGAGGGCCACGACATAGACGCCGAATGCTGTCAGGCACAGTAACAAGATCAATGGCCAGATCGCAGGAGTGCCAATGGCGGGGATCATCAGCGCAGCGGTTGCGATGGATGCGATGGCGCAAATTGCCACGACGCCATTGCGCGACCAGCGGTCAGCCAGGATGCCGAGCGGGTAGTAGAAGAACACACATCCAATGATGCCGAATGCAAGGATTGTGCTGGCTGTTTCCAGCGGGATGCCGTTGCGCATGGCGAAAATCGTAAAGAAGGAAATGGTGATGCTGTCAAACATTGTGGCTGCAATGGCACAGGCAAAGATCAGCGGCTGGGTGCGCATCACCGCGAATATGCTGGCATGATTTTCATTTCTGTTCTCATCCCTGACATCAACAAAGAGGAGTGGCACGACGCTTATTGCGACACAAATGATGCAGATCACCCAGGGCAGCCAGCCATGGATGCCGGTGTATGGCAGGATCAGCGGGCCTAGGCCAAAAGTCACTGAAAGGAGAGATGTGTAAAGGCCCATTGTCTGGCCGCGTGACTTTTCATCCGAGAAGGTCACGACCCAGGTCTCGCTCACGGTGAATAGCGTTCCAACCGCGATGCCGAGGATGAAGCGCAATGGAAACCACCACCATAAAGGAGGGAAGAGTTTGAACAAGGACAGGATTGCCGCAATGGCGACGATTGCTGCGAGCGAGGTGTATTTCGTTCCAAAACGGGCAATGATGCGCGGGAGAAACGGACCGGCCAGCAGAATGCCGAGCGGGCCCATTGAAATCATGGAACCAATGATCCAAGCCGGAATTTTCCCGGCTTCCATCAGCAATGGCTGGAGCTGAAAGGTCATGCCAAAGGCGATGTCGCATGCGGCGATGGAGGCGAAAGATGCGACCAGATTTCCCATATGCCGTTTAGTGTTTGCCATGCTGGTTGCCATGACAGATGGCCCGGGTTAAAGCAATTGGCATGAACAAACTGAGTGTCGGCGTTGTGCAGGTCACGCCATTTCAACAAAACTGCTCGATCATTTTTGATGAAATTACAAAGCGCGGCGCAGTTGTTGATCCGGGCGGGGATCTCGAACGAATTGAAGATGCAATTAGCAAGGCCGGGATTACTGTCGAGAAGATTTTACTCACGCATGGGCATGTCGACCATGCGAGTGGTGCCGATGAGTTGCGCAATAGACTTGGTGTCAAGATTGAAGGGCCACATCTTGCGGACAAGATTTTTCTCGACAGTTTGGCGAAACGGGGCGGGGATTTTGGCATGGTCGGGGCGCGTGCCGTAACGCCGGACAGGTGGCTCATGGACGGGGATACCGTTGAAGCCGCCGGATTTTCATTTAAAGTCATTCATGCGCCCGGCCATTCGCCCGGTTCCGTTGTGTTTTTCAATTCCGAGAACAGATTTGCATTGATGGGTGATGTGTTGTTCAGAGGATCAATTGGCCGAACGGACCTGCCGGGCGGTGATCATGACGCGCTGATCAACGCGATCATGACCAAGATATTGCCGCTGGGCGATGACGTCAGCTTTCTGCCTGGTCACGGCGCGTCCAGCCTCATTGGGGTAGAGCGCACGAGCAATCCGTTTTTGGTACAAAGTTAGACTTTCATTTCCACCAGGCGCGAATTTGCGGCGAAAAATGCGTCACCAGTTGCTTTGAAGACACCGCATTCCTGGGGTGCTCCCGGGCCAAAGGTTTCGCAGTATTTTTCGCCGTCAACTGTCCAGCGGCCGGTGCCGGAACCCTTTGTATCGTCCTGGTAGTTGAATGTTCCATCGGTGTTGTAGGTCACGAAGCCATTTCCGTCGCCGCGCGTGTATTGAAATGTGCGGCCAGAGATCGTTGAAGAAATTTCGCCGCCTTGCAGATTGCGGATGGTTTGGCCATCCTGCGCTGATATTGCCGAAGTCCCGTCATTAACTACGCGGATGCCTTTGGGCGAATTGGAGCAAGCTGAAAGTGCTGTGACGGCCAGCAGAAGTGCAAATCGATTCATGGCCGCTTGTTTAGCAAATGCCATTCCTGTGCCGCAAGCGCGAGATCACATCGCTTCATTTGGGGTTTGGCCTGCGAGCAGGTCCTGCCCAGCACCCCTAACGACGACACGTGTTCCGACTGGAACCTGGTTGAAGAGCGCAGCGACGTCCTGGTTCAACATGCGGATGCAGCCCGATGACATGGCCTTGCCGATGGAGTGCGGCTCATTGGTGCCATGGATGCGATAGAGCGTGTCAACATTGTCCGAATAGAGATAAAGTGCGCGGGCACCTAACGGGTTTTCTGGACCGCCGGGCATGCCATTGAGCCAGACTGCGGCTTTGATGTCGCGCTGAGTCATTTCGATTGGGGGGAGCCAGCGGGGCCAGCGGCGTTTCATGCCGATAACAGCTTCACCAGACCAGGCAAAACCGGCGCGTCCGACGCCGACGCCGTAACGGATGGCGGAGCCGCCTTCGAGCACATGAAAGAGAAAGCGTTGTTCGGGATCGACAACGATGGTGCCGGTTTCTTCGAATCCCTCAAACTGCACAAGCTGGCGATGGAACTGGCGCGGAATTTTCGACAAGTCGACAAGGGGAATTGGGAAGTCGACAGGCGATTCTGGTGGAGGAAAGAGTGCGGGATTGCGGCCGTCAGGTGTCACGTCGCCATCATAAAATGGGTTGGCATGGGCTGCAGAAGCAACTGCAACAATCGAGGCCGCGCCCAAGATTATGGAACGGCGGCTGAGCGCCTGAATATCTCGCATCGCTGACTTCCTACCTGTTTCATGTAATGTATGAACGGCAGGTGGCGAATACGTGCAGGAGTTATGGCGAAACTGCGATGCCTATGACGAAAGCGTGAATTCGGCGTTTCCGACCTGGTAATTGTCGCCAGCACCACTGAACGATCTGCAGCTCATGGGTGCGCCATTGGGCAGGAAGGGGGCAGGTGCGACGCTTTCACAAAGTTCACCATCCTTGGCGAGCCATTTTCCAGTGGTTTTGCCTTTCCCGGTCACTTCAATCAATGACGTGCCGTCCTCTGCAAACAGCGTCACGCCGCTGTTATTCGGACCACGCCAGCTCCAGCTTTTGCCTGACAGGGCGGCCCGGATTTCGGGTGCCGAAATCGCTCCACCGGGGCCGGACAAGCTGGGCTCAGGTGCAAGCGTAGGCTCTGGTTGCGAATCCTTAAACAGACTCGTGTTTGCGCATGCGCCGAGCCCCAGTGCCAACGCCGTCAAAATGAGTAAATTCGGTTTCGAGACCATGATATCAGTTCCTATTGAGCGCTTTAGAACCCCATCCTGTGTCAGGATTAAGGTTTTGAAGAGCGATGTAATGTTTCAAATAGTACCTAAAGTATTTATGGATATTTAACGATAAAACGGGCGATTGCAGGTTAGACATTGAATTACCGTCACGCATTTCATGCCGGCAACCATGGCGATGTGTTCAAGCATGTTGTGTTGGCTCGCACCTTTGAGCTGATGAAAGCAAAGGACAAACCTCTTGCTTTCATTGATGCACATGCGGGTGCAGGCACTTACGATTTGCTCGGTGCTGAAGCTGGCAAGACACTTGAATGGCGGGATGGAGTTGCGAAGATCGCCGGGCCGTTTTCGGATGAAGTTGAAGCGCTTCTTGCGCCCTATCGGCGTGCACTTGGTGCTATGAACGCACCGGGCAAAGTGCGGCGTTATCCTGGCTCTCCGACTTTGGCTGCGACTTTGCTACGGCCAAGAGACCGGTTGTTTTTCAACGAGTTACATCCAGAAACCAAGATTTTGGTTGAGCGCGAATTTGCAGGTGACAAGCGGGTCAGGGTTGGCGGGCAAGATGCAAAAATGGCGGTGACCTCGCTTTTGCCAGTCAGAGAACGCAGGGCTGTGGTTCTGGTGGATCCGGCTTATGAAGTTACAGATGAACGTGAGCAAGTGCTTCGGCTGCTGACCAAGGGCATCAAGCGAATGGCCAATGCGGTCTTTGTCATCTGGTATCCGATCAAGACGGCCGAGTTTGAAGCAGAGTTTTTGAACGCTATTCGCGCTACGGGCATCCCGGACATATTGGGTGCGAGATTGATGGTGCGCGAAGCCTTTGCGGAAGGAGGCCTTGCGGGATCTGGATTGGTCATTGTCAATCCGCCCTGGATGCTTGAGACGGAGCTTGAACTATTGCTACCAGCGCTTGCCCACCGCTTGGGCGTTGGGACGTGGGGACAAGGCCTTCACTGCAGGATCACGCCCCAACGCTGAGGCCTCGGTTCAATTTATGGCCGTATCTATCGCAGTTTTCAAGTCCTTGAATTCCTCGCAGTTTTCGCCGCACCGCTGGGCTATTTCGGAAAGTTCGGCGCGGGCCAGATCAATGCGGCCGGCGGCAACATAACCTTCGCCCAGATATTCGCGTGCGAGCACGAAGTCGGGGTTGATGGCGAGAGCCTTGCGATAGTAGGTGATCCCGATTTCAAGTCGGCCTGCCTTGCGGTGGCTGTAGCCCGTGTAGTTCAGGACCTTCGGGTCGTTCTGATTGCTTACAGCTGCAAGAACTTCCAGGGCCCAATCATACTCACCATCCTTGGCGAGCAATCGGCCTTGATCGTAGAGGTCGTCATCCGGCAGAATGCCAGCTGTGACTTTGGCGCAGATCTTTTTGTCCTCGCCATCCTTCTTCACGACCTTGATGATTTCACCCTTTTTGCATTTGAGCTTCTTGGGTGATGCAGTTGTGGTTGAATCGCTTGATCCAGAACTTGTACCCGCAGCAAAAGCCAGCGGGGAAACTGCCAATGCAGCGCCCAATGTGCACGCCATCAAGATTACACGCATGATCATTCTCCTTATGAAACATAATACAGTGTTATTGGCCCTACTATTCCAGATTACACAAACTTAATCATAGGTCAGCTCCCAACTCACCAATTCGGTACGAGTAGATCCAGTCGACAGTTTGTACAGCATTTATGGCTTTTGTGCGCATCACTCCATTCCGCGCCGCAGCCATCAGGCCGGTTGCATGGTAAATTGCGGCCATGCGCCGCGATTGATGATCGAGCCTTGTAGTGCGCTTGATCCGGTTTTCCGTGAATGCTGCGAAAGCTTGTTGCGGCAATGTCGGCTTGGTAAAAATCTTCTGCATCAAGGCGGCATCTTCAAGCGCCATCGCTGCGCCCTGCGCCAAAAACGGCACTGTGCCGTGAGCTGCATCGCCAATCAGGCAAATATTGCCTTGATGCCAATGGGGCAAATCCGGCACCGCCAAAGCGGGCCAAGTTGAATAGTCTTTTGGCGCACCCAATACCCGTGCGAGCGGCTCGTGCACCAATGCAAATGCGGCATAGGGATGCTTGACCAGACTGTCGGTCACGACAACAAGATTGAGCAGATTAGCCTTGCCTGCCGGGTAGTGGACCACATGGCCACCTTCGCAAAGCCATAGATTTACATTGTCCAGCATGACCCCGGGGAGCCGGTCGGGAAGCGGTTCAAGGCTGCGAAAGATTGTGTGCCGCAAAGACAGTGTCCGTGCGCCAGGAAACAGTTTTTGGCGAATTCGCGAATGAACGCCATCAGCCGCGATTAGAAACTGCCCGTTGAGGGTGTGATTGACGACTACACCAGTTTCATTATCGGTGATTTCGGCGACGTCGCAATTTTCCCAGATTTCGATGTTTGGATTGTTATGAGCAACGGCAAGCAGTGCGCCATGAAGGTCAGCGCGCAGCGCCAGGCAATAAGGACTGCCGTAACGCTTGACGAACTCTTTTGCAAGATTGAGCGACTGCAACAGGTGACCTGATCTCCCATCCCGGACGTGAAGTTCGGGCGGCATGGAAACAATTGGTTTTACCGCATCCCATGCGCCAAGTTGTTGCAAAGCACTTACGGCGTTGGGACCAAGCTGAATTCCGGCACCAGATTCATTGTCTAGCCGCGAGCGCTCCAGCACCATTACATGCCGGTCGGCCCTTGCAAGACCTATGGCTGCGGCCAAACCAGCTATGCCAGCGCCCGCAATCAAGACTGGCAACTGAGACACGATTCTGAACCTTGATTTCGGGCGGTTAACAACATTTTGGCGAATTGGCTTGCAGCAGCTGTCACCTGGCCCTAAGTGATCGCCGGAATTTTCTTCTTACAGGATTTGACGTTCCATGGGTTTAATATCCGATGCTTTAAACCGCATCCAGCCGTCCGCTACAATAGCTATCTCCAACAAGGCAATGGCGCTGCAAAAAGCGGGCGAAAACGTCATTGGGCTGGCGGCAGGGGAGCCGGATTTTGACACGCCGGACAACATCAAGGAAGCGGCTATACAAGCAATTAGAAGCGGTAAAACCAAGTATACTGCAGTAGATGGGATTCCTGAACTGAAACAAGCCATCGTCGCCAAGTTCAAGCGAGAGAATGGGCTGACTTACGCAGCTTCGCAGATCAGCGTTGGAACAGGCGGAAAACAGGTTCTTTTCAATGCTTTGATGGCAACGGTGAACCCGGGGGATGAGGTCATCGTTCCTGCACCTTATTGGGTCAGCTATCCTGACATTGTCATGTTGGCAGGCGGAAAGCCTGTCATTGTTCAAGGTTCGCCGGAACATGGCTTCAAATTGCTTGCCAAAGATCTGGAAAAGGCGATTTCGCCCAAAACGAAGTGGGTGATTTTGAACTCGCCGTCCAACCCGAGTGGCGCTGCATATTCCAAGGCAGAGCTCTCTGCGCTGGCGGAAGTCTTGAAGAAATATCGGCATGTCTGGATACTGACGGACGACATGTATGAGCATTTGGTCTATGATGATTTCGTATTCACCACAATTGTTCAAGTTGAGCCCAGTCTTTACGAGCGCACGCTGACAATGAATGGCGTGTCGAAATCCTATTGCATGACGGGCTGGCGCATTGGATATGGTGCTGGCCCGGAGGTTCTCATCAGGGCAATGGCAAAGTTGCAATCGCAATCGACCTCGAATCCTTCCTCAATTGCGCAGTGGGCCGCTGTTGAAGCCTTGAATGGACCGCAGGATTTCATTGCGCGTCACAACAAAGTGTTCAAGGAACGGCGCGATCTCGTGGTATCAATGCTCAACCAGGCAAAAGGACTTTCGTGCGCCAGGCCAGAAGGAGCGTTTTACGTTTATCCATCCTGTGCAGGCGCCATCGGCAAGACTGCCAAGTCTGGCAAAGTCATTGCGAATGACGAAGACTTTGTCAGCGAGCTTCTGGCTGAGGAAGGCGTTGCCGCCGTCCATGGCGCGGCTTTCGGCACCTCACCATATTTCCGCATCTCTTACGCAACGGCCACAGAAACACTTGAAGACGCATGTCAGCGCATTCAGAGGTTTTGCGCCAATCTCAAATAGGATATCTCATGTATGACCGGACGGTTCCCCATCTATTGCATGGACTGAAGTCGCTTGATGCCTTGTTGAACAAGGCGGAAGCGCATTGCGAGGCCCGAAAAATCAGCCCGGAGGCATTGCTGGGCTTCCGGCTTTATCCTGACATGTTTTCATTTACGCGGCAGGTGCAACTGGTGACTGACTTCGCGAAGGGATGTGGCGCCAGGCTTTCGGGTGCAACCGTGCCGAGTTATGCCGATGAAGAAATGACATTCCCGGATTTGCATGCCCGCATTGCAAAGACTGTGGCTTTCCTTGAAGGGCTCGAAGCCTCAAAGTTTAACGGTGCTGACAAGAAATCAGTAACGGTACGCGTCGGTCGCAATGAAGAAGTTCAGATGGCCGGTGATATGTATTATCACAAGGTTGTATTGCCGAACTTCTATTTCCATCTGGCGACTGCTTACAACATTCTGAGGCATAATGGCATTGAATTGGGTAAAGGCGACTTTCTGGGCCGCAACATTTAATTCACTGCCGCAAATTCAGACCGCCGCAATGTAGACATAATGGCGGTGAGAATCTGAACGCTTAACAACTGGGAGCCCGATTGCATGAAAAAAACCTTGGCCGCATCATTTGCTGCTTTCGCTTTGCTGGCGCTGCCAGCAGCCGCTGAGGCAGGTATAAAGATTGGCGTGCTGAGCTGCCGGGTAGAAGGCGGCGCCGGTTTCTTCATCGGATCAGCAAAAGGCATCGACTGCATGTACAAGCCTGCAGGCGGCGGAAAATCCGAGCACTATGTTGGTTCAATTGGCAAGCTTGGCATTGATATTGGCGTCACGCATGACACCATCATGGGCTGGGTCGTATTCGCGCCTGGCAAGGTGCGGGCGGGTTCGCTCAAGGGCAGCTACAACGGCATCAGTGCCGAAGCGACTGCTGGCGTCGGCATAGGCGCCAATATTCTGGTTGGCGGGTTCCGTCAGACCATCAATCTGCAGCCGCTCAGCGTGCAGGCCCAGACCGGGCTTAACATTGCTGCAGGCGTCACCAACCTGTCATTGCGTTACGATAAATAAGCAACAGGCTTGCGGCTACACTAAATTGGAGTCAATGTGACGGCGTGGAGCCGTTGCGTTACGCCTTCATGAGTCGTCGTAACGACGGCCCCTCATTGCAACTGAACCAGCAAGAGAGGGTATATCATGACATTGACAAATGGCAGACATCCAATGGGGCCGCGAGCAATCGCAATCGTTGGTCCCTTCCAAAGCGGCAAGACAAGTTTACTAGAGGCAATCCTGTTTCGTGCAGGCGCAGTCAAGCGCCAGGGGAAAACAGGCGATGGGTCTTCGGTCGGAGATGGTTCGCCAGAAGCGCGTGCCCATGCGATGGGTGTCGAGTTGAACTGCGCGCAAGCTTCCTATCTTGACGAGACATTCACTTTTCTTGACTGCCCGGGATCGGTTGAATTTGCCGAAGATGCCCGCGCCGTTTTGCCGGCGTGCGATGCGGCGATTGTCGTTTGCGAAGCGGATTCGAAAAAAGCGCCTGCACTGCAAGTCATCCTGAAAACGCTGGAAGACATTGGGCTTCCGCATCTCCTTTTCCTCAACAAGATCGACAAATCAGATGAGAGCCCACGCGATGTTTTGGCCTGGCTACAGCCTGCAAGTGCGCGGCCGCTGGTGCTGCGGCAATTGCCGATCATGAAAGGGCAGGCTGTCGTGGGCTTTGTCGATCTGGCTTTGGAGCGGGCGCATATTTATCGCGAACAGGCGGAAAGCTCGGTCGTCGATCTTCCCGCCGACATTGCGGAACTGGAAAAGTCAGAGCGGTTCTCCATGCTCGAAAAACTTGCAGACCATGATGATGAACTCATGGAGCAGCTGCTGTCTGACGCGCAGCCGCCGCGTGACCAGATATTTGCGGACATCCGGCGAGAGTTGGGCGAGGGGCTTGTCGTGCCAGTGCTGTTTGGATCGGCTGAGCATGGCAACGGCATTGGGCGGCTTTTGAAGTCGTTGCGGCATGACGTGCCTGCCGTTGGTGAAACCACCAAACGGCTTGGCATGGCGGGCGTTGCGGGCACACTGGGGCAAATCGTCAAGACCATGCAAACGCCGCATGGCGGCAAGCTTTCACTCACGCGAATTTTGTCGGGCGATCTCGTTGACGGTGCCACACTTACGAATGGCGCAGGGGAAACGCAGCGCATTGCAGGCGTGTTCGCCATGCAGGGCCAGGCGCAAAAGAAGCTGTCCAAGGCTGTACCTGGCGATCTTGTTGCACTTGGCCGGCTTGAGACATTCAAGACGGGCGAAACGCTGACGACCAACAAGGAACCGGTGAGGCAGATTGATTTGCCGCCTTCGGCGCATGGCATTTATGGCATGGCGATATCAGTGGCGGACAGGAAGGATGAGGTCAAACTCACAAGTGCGGTCCAAAAGCTCGTCGAGGAAGATCCGTCATTCAGTCTCGATCACAATCACGATACGCATGAGATGGTGTTGTGGGGGCAAGGGGAGATGCATCTGCGCGTCGGGCTCGAAAGACTAGCTGGAAAGTTTGGCGTGACAGCGCAAACCAAACCGCGTCAGGTGGCTTATAAAGAGACGATCAAGAAACCGATCTCGCTGCGTGGCCGCCACAAGAAGCAATCGGGCGGGCATGGGCAATATGGCGATGTCGTTGTCGATATCAAACCGCTGCCGCGAGGCGGCGGTTTTGAGTTTACCGATACGATTTCTGGCGGCGTTGTGCCGAAGCAGTATATCCCTGCCGTAGAAGCAGGCGTGCGCGAATGGATGGGGAAGGGGCCGCTGGGATTTCCGGTGGTTGATTTCACCGTGAACCTTGCGGACGGATCTTATCACGATGTCGACTCCTCGGAAATCGCGTTCAAGATGGCGGCTCGCATGGCGATGGTGGACGGGATGCCGCAGTGCGCGCCAGTGCTGTTGGAACCCATTGTTGCCGTCGATATTCACATACCGTCCGATGCAACGCCGCGCGTCAACCAGATGGTATCCGGACATCGTGGGCAGCTTCTAGGTTTTGACGGCCGTGGGGGCTGGCCAGGGTGGGATACGGTCAAGGCCCATATGCCGGAGGCCGAAATTGCATCGCTGATCATTGAACTCAGGTCGGCAACGGCAGGTGTGGGCACATTCTCGTTCAAGCATGATCATATGGCTGAGTTGACGGGCCGCGCGGCTGACCAGGTTGTGACAGGGAACCGGGCGGCGGCTTAACGCGCCGTTAACGACACCGGCACACGCCAATGTGACAGCAATTGACTGGCAGTTGCAGGGTGTGTGCCGCTATATGCGGGCAAACGGAGATTTGTCATGCACATCATTCGCCCACGCGGCTGGGAAATATCTGAACGGCTGGCAACGCCAGAACATGTGTTCTTGAATCGGCGCAGCTTCATGGTTGGCGCGGCGGTTGGCGCTGCAAGCGGTTTGCTGCTGGCGCGGTCGGCCAAGGCTGCGGCCAACCCGAAGTTTGCCGATGCCGGGCGTCCGGTGACGGATGAAACCGCCAATACGACATTCAACAATTTCTATGAGTTTGGCTCTTCGAAGCGCATTGCCGATGCCGCTGAAGCGCTGGTCACCAAGCCTTGGCCCATCGTGATTGATGGCGAAGTCGAAGCGCCAGTGACGCTTGATGCCGAAGAACTCGTCAAGAGAATGACACTGGAAGACCGCGTCATCCGGCATCGCTGTGTTGAAGCCTGGGCGATGGTTGTCCCTTGGACTGGGTTTCCTCTGAGCCAGCTCGTCGCACTCGCAAAGCCAAAGGCTGATGCGAAATACATTCGCTTTGAAACTTTCAACAATCCTGAAGTTGCGGCTGGCCAGAAACCTGGGTTCTTCACCGAATATCCGTGGCCCTATGTTGAAGGATTGACGCTTGCCGAAGCCACAAATGAACTCGCTTTCATGGTGACTGGCGCTTACGGCAAAGCATTGCCCAATAGCATGGGGGCACCCTTGAGGCTGCACACGCCTTGGAAGTATGGCTTCAAATCGGTGAAGTCGATTGCGCGGATCAGTTTCACCAAAGAACGCCCCGTGAGTTTCTGGGAAACGCTCAATGCCAACGAGTATGGTTTCTGGGCCAATGTAAATCCGGAAGTTTCACATCCGCGTTGGAGTCAAGCGGAAGAGCAGATGTTGGGCACAGGCGAGCGTGTGCCAACGAAACTCTTCAACGGCTATGGCGAGTTTGTCGCAGACCTCTACAAGGGTCTCGAAAATGAAAAGCTTTATATTTGACAAACAAAAGGCCGGACAAACGGTCCGGCCTTTCCAACCGCCGCGGGGGAGGCGGGGTTTTCCGTGCCACCTTGGGGGCGCTGGTATGCACGGTTTTGATTCTGGCAGCATGATGCATCTGGACCGATGTTCGCACCATCGCATTTGGTGCATAGGTGCCATGCTGGCTTTTCTTCCCTGAATGCTATTCGATTGATCACAATCACGTGACCGAAGCGCTTTGGAAGTGGATTAACGAAAGCTGATCCTTCCCTAGAAGCTCCACTCCTTCGCTTTTGCCACGATGAAATCGCGGAAGGCCGTCACGCGGCGGGTGTCTTTGAGTTCTTCGGGGTAGACGAAGTAGGTTTCGAAATCAGGTGCTTCCAGGGGCATGTCGATCTGTACAATTGCAGTTTCAGCCGCCACGATGTAGTCGGCAAGCGTGGCAATACCGGCCCCTGACTGTACGGCGCGGCGCAGGCCATAAGCGCTGTTAACGCGTAAGGCTATGGGGCGCGGGTCGCCTTCGGGCCGACCAAAACGTTCCAGCCAGTTCAGGTTTGTCAAGTAAGGCGCTGTCGGCCCGAAGATCAGAATGCGGTGCTTGTCGAGGTCTTCTGCGGTCTTGGGCATGCCGTATTTTTTCAAGTAGTCCGGCGAAGCATAGACATGGTGGTGCACGGTGAACAATTTGCGCTGGATCAAGTCTGGTTGGGTAGGTCGGCGCAAACGGATAGCGACATCGGCCTCGCGCATGGAGAGATCAAGCTCCTCATCCTCAAGCAGCAGCGTCACCTGGATATCCGGATAAAGCTCCATGAACTCCTTGATGCGCGGCGTCAGCCAGACGGAACCCAATCCCACTGTCGTCGTGATCTTCAATTCGCCCGATGGTTTTTCCTTCGAATCCATGAGCCGAGTCTTTGCGGCTTCGAGTTTCGAGAAGACGTCATGCGCGGTGCGGCGCAGAACTTCTCCTTGCTCGGTAAGGATCAGGCCGCGGGCGTGGCGGTGGAAGAGGGGGACTTTCAAATCCGCTTCCAGCGCGCTGATCTGGCGGCTGACGGCTGATTGCGACAGGTTCAGTTCGTGACCTGCATGGGTGAAGCTGCCAGCCTCCGCCACTGCGTGAAAAATGCGGAGCTTGTCCCAATCCATGATCTATTCAGCTGCTAACTTGATTGAAGAGGTTTGTGTGTGCAGCCAGCGCTCGGCTTCAAGTGCCGCCATGCAGCCCATGCCGGCGGCCGTCACCGCCTGGCGATAGACATCGTCGGTCACATCGCCTGCTGCAAAGACGCCTGGAATTTCCGTCTGCGTGGACCAAGGGGCCGTCACCAGATAGCTGCCGTTCTTGAATGGCAATTGGCCAACAAAGAGTTCTGTAGCGGGTTTGTGGCCGATGGCGATGAAAACGCCGTCCACGGACATTTCTTCGGTCGCACCCGATTTCACATTTTTCAGGCGCACGGCGGTTACGCCCTTGGGATCGCTGGCGCCCAGCACTTCATCAAGCGCAGTGTCCCAGATGACCTTGATCTTCGGATGCTTGAACAGGCGATCCTGCAGAATGCGCTCGGCCTTGAACTCGTTGCGGCGATGCACCACTGTCACTTCGCTGGCGAAGTTGGTGAGGAATAGGGCTTCTTCCACAGCAGTATTGCCGCCGCCCACAACCAGCACTTTCTTCTGGCGATAGAAGAAGCCATCGCATGTGGCGCAGGCCGAAACGCCAAAACCCTTGAACTGGTTCTCGCTTGGTAGATCAAGCCATTTGGCTTGCGCACCGGTGCAGATAATCAGCGCATCGCAAGTGTATACCGTGCCGCTATCGCCTTTCAGCCAGATGGGCGTGTGGCGCAGGTTCACCTCGGTGATCGTGTCGGAAACGACCTCTGTGCCCATGTGCTGGGCCTGCGCTTTCATCTCCTCCATGAGCCACGGCCCCTGGATGGTTTTGGCGAAGCCGGGATAGTTTTCGACGTCCGTGGTGATTGTCAATTGCCCGCCAGGCTGGATGCCTTCGATGACGAGTGGTTCCAGCATGGCGCGCGCAGCATAGATTGCAGCCGTATAGCCTGCTGGGCCTGAGCCAAGAACGATGACGCGGGTATGACGGGTAGACATGAACGACTCCGAGTGAGGTATGAGAATTTAGCATAGCTTATATGGACGAGGTGGCAAGAGTTGGATAGGGGGTGTGGATGAGGCGAATTTCTGTGTTTTGCGTGCGGTCTAGTTGGTGCGCCAACATTCGTCAGGGTATGTTTGCCTCTTGGGAAAATCGATTCCCTGGAAGCAAAGATTCGGCAAGTTCATGACAATATTGATGAAGGACAAGGTCAAGTTCACCTCTGAACTTCACGAAAAGCTCTACACCCAGGCGAAAGGTGATGAGCGGGCACTCGGAAAGGTTTGGGACACGGTGTTGTCGAAGTTTCCTGAGTTTCAGGCATTCAAGGAATCCTGGATCAAATCGCGGACCAACAAGACCGGCCCTTTGGCCTTGGGGATACCGTGGATTTGCTATCCGGCAATTGAATATCTGGGACGATATCTGGCCGGAAAACGCAAAGCTGCGTTTGAATGGGGGATGGGCGGTTCATCTGTTTTTCTCCGTAGCCGTGGGTGCACAGTTGTTTCTGTCGAGCATTCGAGAGAGTGGTATGAAACCACAGTTTCGACAATTGGCGATGATGGCATCAAACAGTATATGATGCGCCTGTGGGATGTGCTGAACTCCCGGCCCATTTCCAGGCTTCTCTTGAAAGAACCGGTCAAGCAAGTTGATGAAGCGCAGTATTCATCCGGCGTGCCGGCTTATGCAGGACACAGTTTCAAGGACTATGTTGGCGCGATTGACCGCTATTCGAACGACAGCCTCGACATTGTACTGGTTGATGGGCGCACGCGAATGCCGTGCTGTTTCCGTGCGCTTCCAAAATTGAAGCGCGGGGGGCTCCTGATACTCGATAACTCTGACTATTTGCGATATGATGAGGACATCAATCGCCTTGAGAAAATCATGAGCGGCAACTGGCAGCGCCAGGATTTTCTGGGACCCGGTCCTTGTTCGCTTGTCGTTGGATGGCGAACGACGTGCTGGACGCGATTGAAATGATGCCGATCCCGCCGTCGTTTTCCCGGGAGTCTCAAAACTATTGGCGGTGATGGGCAGCTCTCTCGAACATATCAAAATATAGCCTAACCAGCGTACGCCGTCAAGTGTTAAATTCACTTAACAGGTTTAAAAATGCTATTTTGTTGCATATACAGGTAATTAGTCCTTTTGTCAATTCTGTTTCCTTCGCGTAATTAAATTGCGTATAGAGCCTAGGCATGGACAAGCGCGGCGCACCGGACACAATTGACTGGAAGATTCTCAAGGAATTACAGAAGGATGGGCGCATCACCAATGTTGAGCTGGCGGACCGTGTAGGGCTTTCTCCGCCGCCTACGCTCCGGCGGGTGCAGGCTTTGGAAGAGGCCCGCTATATCACCGGCTATCGGGCCCAGCTTGATCGCGAGAAACTTGGCTATGAGGTTGAGATGATCGTGCTCGTCGGGCTCAAGAGCCAGGCGCAAGACGAGATTGCGGAGTTCGAACGGCGGGTGAAAGGTTGGCCCATCGTGCGCGAGTGTTTTGCCGTGCAGGGTGTTACCGATTTCATTTTGCACTGCGTGGCCCGCGACATGCCCGGGCTGCAGAGTTTCGTCCTGGGTGCGCTGTCCAAGGCACCCAATGTCGACAGCGTGAAGACGTCGCTTGTCCTTCACACCGCAAAGGATGAGCCGCTGGTGCCGTTGCCTCAATAAAGGGTGCCGAGCAATTCGGCGTGCGGTTTGGTGAAGATTTGCCGAAGCGCCAGCGCCAGTTTTTCATCGCCTTCAACGGTGAAGTGACTGTCCGGAAGATAGCCACGCGGATCCGCCGGCGCGATGACTGCGGCAGAATTCAAGTATGAAATGTTTTCCGCCTCAAGCGTTTCCTTCAGCGCGCGATACAAGTGATCCGAATAACCGAAATTGTTGACGATAAAGATTACCGGCTTTACGCCACGCGCCCGGGCTGCATTGGCAAAGTGCGTGATGATCCGGCGAGCTGCAAGAATTTGTTCGCTGTTTTCGACATAGCCGTTTGTGTTGAGCGACGATGCGCGGGCGGCCTTTGTGCGTTGCTGTCCATAAGCGCGGCGCAAGAGCCTCGCGATGGCCGAGTAATCAAAAATGTCCTGCTTGAACATTGCAGCGCTGTAGGTGGAGTCGTCCCTGGACATTTCCTTGACAGCGGCTTCCCACTTCTGCGGATCGGAAATTGTTTCGCAGTACTTTTCAAAACTTTCATAGGGCGGCTTGATGACCTTTATTTGGCCGCCGTCACCGACAAAGCGGTCGGCAGTATAGGGAAACGGATTATCGAAGTAGTTGAACATTGGTGATGCGGAATTCAGGGTGGCTATCGCAACAGACATAATCCCGAGCACTGCAAATTCGGAATTGACCTTGTCGCGGTCAAATGCACCGGCTGACCAGTTCGGCGGCGCACCAGGAGCGCCAACGCTGCGGGTGGTGTAGTCCTTGTTGACGCGCGCGAACGTTTCGGACAGCAGGACCGTGTGAGACATGCCGTAAAAGGTCACAATCGGGCCAGCACCTTCGGGCGAGCGCTGCGCTGCCGTCAGGGGGTCGTACCATCCTGACAGCGAGATTGGCGCGGTTTCGTTCTTGTCACATCTTGTCATCCGATGAAGTTTGCCTTCAACGGAACGACCATAGTCAAAATAGCTCGGTACTTTCGGCGGGTCGATGATTTTTGGGTCGCTGGGATATGGAAACACCGCCTGGATGGCAACGTCGATCACCACCAGCCAGGCAATTGCCCAGGCCGCGATTTTGGCGCCAACCCTTGGCAGGTTCGCACCGCTAGAACTGGAAGTAGATGAATTGTGCGGGTTCATTGCTGGTGCCCAAAATGACTACGGTTAACATCAGCGCGATTGCGAGGCCGCGGATGGGGGTTGCGATGCTCTTGTAGAATTGTGTATTGCCATAAGCAAATTCCGTCACTTCGAGGATGGCAAGCAATGGAATGCCGACGAGAGCGCTCAGACGGGGGAAAGTTCCGCTATAGCTGAAATTTCCAACATCGGTGAAAAGAAGTTTTGTCATATATGCAATCTGGTCGAACGAATGCGCCCGAAACAGAAGCCAGCCGTAACACGTGAATGCAAAGAAGACCGGAATGAAAACCAGTTTTTTCCAATTGAGAGCTGCTGCTGCGGTGTTTTTGTGGAACGAGCGCCAGACCCGGTAGATGCAAAGCATTGCGCCTTGATAAAATCCCCATAGCACGAAATTCCAGGATGCGCCGTGCCAAAGACCTCCAAGGACCATTGTTATCATCAGGTTGGTGTTGACGCGTGCAAGAGAGCCGTTGTTTCCGCCTAGCGGAATGTAGAGATAATCACGAAGCCAGGTTGACAGGCTGATGTGCCATCGGCGCCAGAATTCCTGGGGGTTCGTGGAAAAATATGGAAGTTTGAAATTGACCATGAGGTCGATGCCAAGGAGTTTCGACACGCCGCGGGCAATGTCGGAGTAACCGGAAAAATCGCAATAGATCTGGACGGCGAAGCAAACTGTCGCCGTGATGACGTCAATCCAGCTGAGTGAACCTGGGCTGTTGTAAATCTGGTCCACGACGGGTGCTATGCCATCAGCAATGCCTACCTTTTTGAAGAACCCGAGAAGAATAAGATATAATCCGCGAAATGACTGGTCGCGCGTTATGGTCCGCGGCGAGGAGATTCTTGGCAAGAGGTTGTTGGCGCGTTCAATTGGCCCTGCTTGCAGCTGAGGGAAATACGAAACGAACAGGGCGAAGTTCGCGAAATGGTCGGTCGGCCTCACCTCGCGGCGATAGATATCGATCATGTAGGCGAGCGACTGGAAGGTGTAGAATGACACGCCAACAGGCAAAATCACATTGAGGAGAATGGGCTCAGCTTCGACGCCAATGGACTGCAGCGCCGTTTGCATGCTGCTGGCGAAAAAATTGAAGTACTTGAAGAAGCTGAGAATGCCAAGCTGAACTGTCAGGCTGATGAGGATGCATGCCTTGCGCCTCGCCTGCTCGCCAACGCGGGTCAGGATTTCGTATGCGAGTGCTGCAAGAATCAAAAAGGCAATTGCGGCAGGGAAAGTCAGCAACGTGTATTGCGTATCGATGTAACTGTTGGGATCGCGGAAATTCAAACTCACGAATGCGACTGATGCGAATATCAGAAATGCGGCGGGCAAAGATTTTTGGAGCGCGGTAAGTTTGCCGCGCTCGAGCACCAGGCCAAGCCAGTAATCCATTGATGTTGAAAACGCGATGAGGAACAGGAACCTGACGTCCCACCAGCCGTAGAAGAAATAGCCTGCCGCCAGCAGCAAATAGTTCTGCACCTGAAACCGTGAGAGCCGGTACAGGACGTAGACCACGAGCAGAAAAATCACGAATTCAGGTGAATTGAAGAGCATGCCGACTACAAAGTAAAATATTGCGCCAAATTGCGGTGTTATGCTGTTTTGGCAACTCAAACCTTCAGAAGGAGTTAATGATCAATCTGTGCCTGATTCCACCGATGGCATTGCCTATGGACTATTTGATTGAAGTGTCAGCTATGGCTAGAATCAAATGATGAGCGACGTCACCGTCAAACGCCTGACCCAAACCGATGATTTGAGCGCTGCCGTCCAGTTGCTCCAGCGGTTTTTTCATGAAGAAGGGTTCGGCGCCGATGACGCGATTGTTGCCCGCAATACGCATCACTTGGCGGCGCTTGATGTATGCGGATTGTTTGTTGCTTATGTTGGGGGTTTTGCTGCAGGAGTTGCGACAGTCTCTATGGAATTCGGCATCGAATTTGGCTGGTCAGCGGAGATGGGCGATCTGTATGTGCTCCCGGAAAAGCGCGGGCTGGGGATTTCGGGGCATCTCGTCGGAGCTGTAGAAGCGTTTCTTCGTGCAAAGGGCGCCACTGGTTATGAAGTAACTGTTACGCCGTATGCGGGAGAGCAGCATGGATTAGTGACTTTCTATCAACGGCTGGGATTTGACGACGAGGGCAGGGAGATTCTATGGAAGGCGCTGCGGTGAGCTTGAAAGGGCGACGGGCAGTTCTCAGCTCTCGACTTTCATCCGCCTTGCTTCGCGCCTTGTCAGCGGCCTTCGGCAAACGATCTTTGCGTAAGTTCCTGGCTTGACCAAATTGGATTGAGCCGCGTATTGCATGCCTTCGTGCAGGCAACCGACTGGCATTGTCGTCGCAGCTACCCTGGGCGCGAAGAACACATTTTGCGCATTTTCATTGCTGCAGTCAGGTGCTGTAACAGCCAACGAGCAGACCAGAATCAGGACTTCCATTTCAAAGGACTCCTCTCGAGACCTTCTCAGCGCTGTCCGGACGTCCGGCACATTTGGCACAGGGGTCTGAGGCCTAAGCTCGCAGAAAAACCTTAAACCACGTTTCTGAAGTTGGAGATGGAGCCACTATTTTGTGAGTAATGGTAAGTCTGGCACTGCCGTAAATGCCAAGGCTTTAGCGACTGGCTTAAGGATATTTTCAGCATTCGATTGCCGAATGAAGAACTCGATCCAGGGCTAACCGAAGCTGACTTTCTCAATCTCGTAGCTCTTGCCGCCGCCAGGCGTGGCGACTTCGACGCTGTCGCCCTTTTTCTTGCCAATGAGGGCGCGGGAAATCGGCGAAGAAATCGAGATCTTTCCCTGCTTTACATCTGCCTCGGTGTCGCCGACGATGCGATAGACGACCTTGGTTTCGGTGTCCTCGTCGATGAGGAAAACTTTGGCGCCAAACATGACGGTGTCGCCCGAAAGTTTGGAAACGTCGATGACATCGGCACGGCTGATCTTGTCTTCGAGCTCGGCGACGCGGGCTTCGTTCCAGCCCTGGGCTTCCTTGGCGGCGTGATATTCGGCGTTTTCGGACAGGTCGCCATGGGCGCGCGCTTCTTCGATAGCGCGGATAATGCGCGGGCGCTCGACGGCTTTGAGATGTTTCACCTCGTCAATCAGCGTGGCATAGCCTTCGGCAGTCATTGGCACTTTGTCCATCGGTCTTACTCTCTTGGATTGCACATGTGGAGACTGCCCGTGGACGGACGTGTTTGCACCCAATGTACAGAAAAACTGCACCCGGCTTAATGGAAGTGACCTCCCAGCCGGGTTATCCCTAATGTGGACCAGAATCGTTGGTTTTGCAAGTGAGCTGCCGAAATCTCGCGAAATACAGGGCTTCTGCCGAACTTAACGCAGCGGGCAAGATACGAATCGCGCTTGGAATTTCAATCTAGGCGAGAAGTTCGGAAATAATCTTGGAGAGGCCGGACACTGATCGTGTCGTTGCGTTGCGCGGCGATTGCTTTTGTCGCTGAGATGATTCCGGGCAGGGTAGTGTAGTAAGGAACTTTTTGCATCACTGCGGTTTGCCGGATTGATTTTGAATCCGATTCCGAAGAACGGGTTTCGGTGGTGTTGAGAACCAATTGGATTTCGCCGTTTTTGATGGCATCCACCACATGCGGGCGTCCTTCGAGAACCTTGTTGATCTTCGTCGAGGCCACGCCCTTGCTTTCGAGGTAAGTGTGGGTCCCGCCTGTTGCCGTGATGCGGAAACCGAGGTCTGCCAGTTTTTTTATGGACGGAAGAACGCGCGTCTTGTCGGCTTCCTTTACTGAAACGAAAACAGTTCCAGTTTGCGGAATGCGCATGCCGGCACCGAGCTGGCTTTTGGCGAAGGCCATGTCGTAATTCGAGTCGAGGCCCATCACTTCGCCTGTGGAACGCATTTCAGGGCCGAGCAAAGTGTCAACACCGGGGAAACGGTTGAACGGGAAGACAGCCTCCTTCACGGCGACGTGGTTCAACTTTTTGTTTTTCAGATTAAAGCTGGCAAGTTTTTCACCTGCCATGACGCGGCTTGCGATTTTGGCCACGGGTACGCCAATGACTTTGGCAACGAAAGGCACTGTGCGCGAGGCACGCGGATTGACTTCGAGGATGTAGACCAGATCATCCTTGACGGCAAACTGCACATTCATCAGGCCGACAACATTGAGAGCGAGTGCAAGTTTTTTTGCTTGGGCTTCAAGCTCTGCAATCACTGGTGCTTTCAGAGAGTAAGGCGGCAGTGAACAGGCGCTGTCGCCGGAGTGAATGCCGGCTTCCTCGATGTGCTCCATAACGCCGGCAATAAAAGTGTCCTTGCCGTCGCAGATGCAATCGACGTCGACTTCGATGGCATTGGAGAGATAGGAGTCGATCAACACGGGTGTGTCGCCAGACACGATTACGGCTTCTTTCACGTAACGATCCAGCTGCGCATCGTCCTTGACGATTTCCATGGCGCGGCCACCCAGCACATAAGACGGGCGAATTACGACGGGAAAGCCGATGCGCTTGGCAATCTTCTTGGCTTCAGCGGCGGAACGCGCGATGCCGTTTTCCGGCTGGCGCAACTTGAGTTTCCTGATCAGCTTGGCGAAACGGTCGCGGTCTTCGGCGAGGTCGATGGCATCCGGTGTTGTGCCGAGGATGGGTACGCCTGCTTTTTCCAGCGGCTCCGCGAGTTTCAACGGGGTTTGCCCACCAAACTGCACGATGACACCGTGCAGCGTACCATTCTGCTGTTCTGCGTGGATGACTTCAAATACGTCTTCTGCGGTGAGTGGTTCGAAGTACAGGCGGTCTGAGGTGTCGTAATCAGTGGACACAGTTTCCGGGTTGCAGTTGACCATGATCGATTCATAGCCTGCATCATGCAAAGCGTAACAGGCATGACAGCAGCAGTAATCGAATTCGATGCCCTGGCCTATACGGTTGGGACCGCCACCCAAAATCATGACCTTCTTCTTGTCCGAGACGCGTGCTTCGTTGCCAGTATCGCCAGCAAGACCGTTTTCATAAGTCGAGTACATGTATGCCGTAGGTGATGCGAATTCTGCTGCGCAAGTGTCGATGCGTTTGTAGACCGGGCGGACGTTCAATTTGCGGCGGTGGGCGGCAACTTTTTCCTCAGTGAGACGGGCGAGCGTTGCGAGACGCTTGTCCGAGAAGCCCATGGATTTGAGCTTGCGCAAGTTGATCGCGTCTTTCGGCAGACCGCGGGCGCGAATGGTTTCTTCCATCTGCACGAGTTCCTCGATCTGGCGGAGGAACCAGGGCTCGTATTTGCAGCTCGCATAAATCTGATCGACGGTTGCGCCATGGCGGAAAGCTTGCGCGATTTTCAACAGCCGGTCTGGTGTGGGCTGACCCAAGGCAGCGCGGATGGCGTTTTTATCGTCACCTTCGCCGACGCCGGGAATGGCGATTTCGTCCATGCCGCTGAGGCCTGTCTCGAGGCCACGCAGGGCTTTCTGGAAACTTTCCTGGAAGGTGCGGCCAATGGCCATGACCTCGCCCACGGATTTCATTGCGGTTGTCAGATATGGTTCGGCGCCGGGAAATTTTTCGAAAGCAAAGCGCGGGATTTTGGTGACGACGTAGTCTATCGTCGGCTCGAATGACGCTGGTGTCGCGCCGCCCGTAATGTCATTCGCCAATTCATCCAGCGTATAACCCACGGCGAGCTTCGCCGCGATTTTGGCAATCGGGAATCCGGTTGCCTTGGAGGCAAGTGCCGACGAACGTGAAACGCGGGGGTTCATCTCGATGACAACGAGACGGCCGTCTTTCGGGTTGACCGCGAACTGCACATTCGAGCCACCGGTTTCAATGCCGATTTCGCGCAGCACTGCAATCGAAGCGTTGCGCATGATCTGGTATTCTTTGTCGGTCAGCGTGAGTGCCGGGGCGACGGTGATCGAGTCACCAGTGTGCACGCCCATGGGGTCAATGTTTTCGATGGAGCATATGACGATGCAATTGTCCGCCTTATCGCGGACGACTTCCATTTCATATTCTTTCCAGCCGAGAACTGACTCTTCGATCAGAACTTCTTGTGTCGGGGATGCATCGAGTCCGGTTTCAACGATGTTGAAAAATTCTTCGCGGTTATAGGCAATGCCGCCACCAGTGCCGCCCATGGTGAAGGACGGGCGGATGATGCATGGCAATCCGATTGACAGCATCGCTTCATAGGCTTCGACCAAGGCGCGGTTGCGATAATTTTGCTGGCGATCTGCTTCCTTGGCGGCCCAGCTGCGCTCGAAAGCTTCGACGTCTCCGCCTGAGTTTTTCAGCCTTGCAACCTCCGTGGCGTAGTGATCGCGGTCGCTTTCCTTGGCGCTTGAGGCATTGGCGAGCATGGACTTGGGTGATTCCAGGCCAATCTTGCTCATGGCGTCGCGGAAGCGTTCACGGTCTTCGGCCTTATCGATGGCTTCGGCTTTTGCGCCGATCAGTTCGACGTTGAATTTTTCGAGAATGCCCATCTTGTTGAGAGACAGGGCCGTGTTGAGCGCCGTCTGGCCGCCCATGGTCGGGAGGATGGCGTCAGGACGCTCCTTTTCGATGATTTTGGCGACGACTTCCGGCGTGATCGGCTCGATATAGGTTGCGTCAGCTAGTTCAGGATCGGTCATGATGGTGGCGGGATTGGAATTGACCAGGATGACGCGGTAACCTTCCTGTTTCAACGCCTTGCAGGCCTGGGTGCCGGAATAGTCAAATTCGCAGGCCTGGCCGATAATAATTGGTCCAGCCCCGATGATGAGGATGGATTCAAGGTCAGTTCTCTTGGGCATGTATTGGAAATCCGATTTGCGGTTCCCTACACGGGTCAGCCTGAGATTCCAACCCTCTTTCCCCAGATTATTGTGCAGTGCGAAAATTGTGTGGGATGGTAGCCATTAGCCTTAGTGGGAGGTATTGTTTCCACAACGAATTGGGGGACAAGGGGAACGCCCATGTTGATGAGAGTTGCATCTGCGAAAGCAAAAACTGTTGCAGCGGAGCAGGCGGCACAATTGGTCGAGTCCGGCATGTGGCTGGACTATGCGACTTCGGTTTGCCAACCTGACTTGTTTGACAAGGCGCTGGCGAGCCGGATTGGTGAACTGACAGACATCAAGATCCGGCATTGTCTTTCCATGCGGCCACGGGCGGTTCTTGAGGTGCCTGAGGGCGAGGGCAGGGTTCACTGTTTCAACTGGCATTTCACTGGTTATGACCGGAAGAAACATGATGCAGGGCGATGCTCATACATTCCGCTGCATCTTGGAGAGACGCCGGATTATTATCGGCGGTTTGTAGCGCCAGTTGATATTCTGGTGATCAAGTGCTGCCCGGCTGATGAAAACGGGTTCTTCAATTTCGGCGTAGCCAACTTGTGGCACCGGGCAATCATCGAGCGCGCCAAGTGTGTGATTGTCGAAACGTCTTCCACTCTGCCGTACTTGCAAGGTGTAGAGAACGCGGTTCACCTCAGCGAGGTTG
The DNA here is from genome assembly GCA_963819615.1 of uncultured Alphaproteobacteria bacterium. GTDB lineage: Bacteria > Pseudomonadota > Alphaproteobacteria > Rhizobiales > Aestuariivirgaceae > Aestuariivirga. The sequence continues at coordinate 445,836 of CAWFWW010000004.1, read as the reverse complement.
ACTACATCATTGAAGGTGATGATTCGCCTTGCCCTATTCTTCCAAACCCGCCGCCAACAGATATTGATCGCGCCGTGGCCGCACATATTGCTGGAGCCATTCAAGATGGCGATTGCCTGCAGATTGGCATTGGCGGCATGCCGAACGCGGTTTGCACCCTGTTGCAGGAGAGTGGCGTAAAACGGCTCGGTGTGCACACGGAAATGATGACAGAAGGAATCGTCAAACTCTATCAGAACGGGCAGGTTACCGGGGAACACAAGAGGCTCGACAAGGGCAAGCTTACCTATACTTTCGCGCTGGGTTCTGCAGATACTTATGCGACAATGAACCGGAATGCGGATTTCTGGAGCCAGCCGGTTGACTATACAAATTCGCCGCATATCATCATGCAGAACGACAATGCCGTTTCGATCAACAACACGACACAAGTGGATTTGCAAGGACAGGCGGCATCTGAGTCAGATGGGTTCCGGCACATCAGCGGCACTGGCGGCCAAGCGCAGTTTGTGCGCGGGGCCTATGCGTCAAAAGGCGGGCGGTCGTTCATCTGCATGTCCTCGACCTATGACAAGAAGGGGGCAAGGAAAAGCCGCATCGCATTGAGCCTGACGCCGGGGAACATTGTCACCACCCACCGGTCAGACACGATGTATGTGGTTACAGAATACGGAATGGTGAATTTGAAGGGAAAGTCGGTGCCGGAACGAGCCATTGCGATGATTTCCATCGCGCACCCGGATTTTCGCGAAGAATTGGAGCGTCAGGCTTATGAGTTACGGATTATTCCGCGTGGATTTACGTTTTGAAGGATGCAGGGGTGTGGCCTAACTCGGAGGGGGCGAATTGAGCCGGACCACACCCACTACATTTTCGCCCCCCGGTCAGAGGCGAAAATCAAAGCGATTGAACGCCGTCATCACGTTCGCTCCATGAACAAACAATTATCCAAAGCTGACAGAATTTGCGCTCCCCATTTTGGGGATATCGCCAAAAATAAAAAGGGTTTTGACCAGAAATATTGTTCACGAAGTTGTGAAGTGCGTAAAAATCATGCAGTTTTGGCGGTAGGTGAGGGCAAAACTTAACTTGCCCAGTAAATAAATTTCGTTGACTTATCAGTACGTTGCAATTCTATGGCGCTGATCAATCTAAACGAGCAAGAATTTGGTTTTTGCGATGGCGGATGATCTCAATTGGCTCAGTGCTGCCAAACTTTCACAGGGGTATGAGTTGGCTATTTTCACTCCTGTCGATGTAGCGAAAACCTGTCTCGCGCAAATCCAAAAGCAAGAGCCGCGCATCAACGCGCTGAGTCTCGTTGATGGACCGGCAACGCTCGCGATGGCTGAGGCAAGTGCGGTGCGCTGGCGAAAGGGCGAAGCGCTTGGCCCGCTAGATGGCGTGCCGGTGTTGATCAAGGACATCGTGCTGGTGCGGGGATGGCCAACGAGGCGTGGATCAAAGACGACTGATTTGTCCCAGGCATGGGATGTTGATGCGCCGTGCGTGGCGCGGTTGCGCGAAGCGGGTGCGGTGTTCATGGGCATGACAACGACGCCGGAATTTGGATGGAAGGGTGTCACCGATTCGCCGCTCACCGGGATTACCCGCAATCCATGGAATCTGGAGAAAACACCAGGTGGTTCTTCCGGCGGTTCTGCTGCCGCGCTCGCTGCGGGCTATGGCGCGATGGCGATTGGGACTGATGGCGGCGGGAGCATTCGAATTCCTGCAGGATTTACGGGAACCTTTGGGTTGAAACCGAGTTTCGGGCGCGTGCCAGCCTGGCCCTTGTCGGCATTCGGAACGGTTGCGCATATCGGGCCAATGGCGCGGACGGCCAAAGATGCTGCGCTGATGATGAATGCCATTACAAGGCCCGATGCGCGCGATTGGCATTCGCTGCCGTATGACGATACTGATTTCACTCTGCTGGAACGCAATAACCTGGTTGGCCTGAGGATCGCTTATTCGCGAGACCTTGGTTATGCCGATGTTGATCCGGAAGTCGCGAATTTGGTTGATGCAGCGGCGAAAGTGTTGGCGGATCTGGGCGCTGAAATTATCGAGATTGATCCGGGGTTCGAAGATCCGGCCAAGTGGTTCCGGACCATCTGGTGGGGGGGTGCCCGGTTTTTGCTGGGAACACTTTCGCCAGAGAAAATGGCGTTGCTGGAGCCTGCCTTGGCTGACGTTGTTGAACAGGCAAAGATGCTGACGTTTGAGGATGTCTATGAGGCCAATCGCCAGCGTGGATTGTTGGGATCACACATGCGGCAGTTCATGACCGAATTTGATGCGCTGGTTACGCCTGCATTGCCCATTCCGGCGTTTGATGCTGGTCGGCTTGCACCTGAGACTGCAGAAACATCAGGGAAGTGGGTGAACTGGACTCCGTTCACCTATCCCTTCAATCTAACGCAGCAACCGGCGGCGAGTGTTCCTTGCGGTTCTGTTAAAACCGGATTGCCCGCTGGGCTACAGATCGTCGGTCGGATGCATGATGATGCGATGGTCATGCGAATTGCGCTGGCTTATGAGAAGGCGACAGCGTTTCACAAGTTGCGAGCACCGAGCTTCTGAGTGTCACGAGACGAGTATCACGCGAAAATCGTTTACGTTTGTCAGTGTCGGGCCGGTGACAATCTGGTCGCCAAGTCGTTCAAAAAAACTGTGCGCGTCATGATTAGCAAGAAATTTCGCTGGATCGACATCGAGGTTCAAAGAGCGTGACATAGTTGTCTCGTCCATCATTGCGCCAGCGACTTCACATGCGCCGTCAATTCCATCGGTATCAGCTGCGAGTGCAGAGATGCCTGCCGCGCCGTTCAATTTGATCACCAGTGACAGCAGGAATTCGACATTGCGGCCGCCTTTGCCGCCACGTTTGAAGGTGACAGTGGATTCTCCACCAGAGATAAGTGCGCATGGGACCGATGCGGGCTGGCCGAATTTTCGCACTTGCTGTGCTATGCCTGCCATCAAGATGCCCATGTCGCGGGCCTCGCCTTCCAGTGAATCTCCGAGGATGATTGGTGTGTATCCAGCTTCTTGCGCGACGACCGCGGCGGCATCGAGTGATTTCTGAGGAGAGGCGATGAGATGCGCTTCGGCCCGCGACAAACGATCATCGCCCGGCTTTGGGGATTCTTCCTTTGCAAGTTGGAGATGGCGTTTGACAGATTCCGGAATTTCGATCCGGTAACGGCTGATGATGCCGAGCGCTTGCGCAAAGGTGGTTGGATCAGGAACAGTTGGGCCGGAGGCGACGCTGGCGAGATCGTCGCCGGGGACATCGGAGATGATGAGGCTCACCGTGCGAGCGGGGAAAACTGCGGCTGCGAGCCTGCCACCTTTTATTTTTGAAAGATGTTTGCGGACGCAGTTCATGTCCTGAATGGGTGCACTGGATTGCAAAAGTGCGCGGTTGACGGTGCGCTTTTCTTCGATGGTAATTCCATCTGCAGACAGAGCAAGAAGGGCTGACCCGCCGCCTGAGATGAGGGCGATGACGAGATCGACTTCCGTCAAGTTTTGCACCATGGCTAGCATGCGGGCCGCCGCTTTGGCGCCTGCGTCATCCGGGACTGGGTGGGCGGCTTCGATGATTTCAATGTGCTTGCATGGCACAGCGTGGCCATAACGCGTGACGATGAGGCCTTCGAGTTTACCTTTCCAGTTTTGCTCAAGGGATTGCGCCATTGCGGCGGAGGCTTTGCCTGCGCCTACGACAATCGTGCGGCCTTTCGGTGGAAGCGGCAGGTATTTTGGCACGCATAGTGAAGGCGCTGCGGCCGCGACTGCTGCGTCAAACATCGCACGGAGCAATGTGCGGTCAGAAGTTTTCATGCCAGTGCTTTGCGATGTCGATGCGGCGGGCAATCCAGACTTTGTCATGAGATTCGATGTAGTCGAGGAATTTTTGCAAAGCGAGTGCGCGGCCTGGCCTGCCGATAAGGCGGCAATGCAGGCCAACCGACATCATTTTCGGCGCGCCATTTTTTCCTTCCGCGTAGAGGCAATCGAAACTGTCCTTGAGATAGCTCAAAAAGTGATCGCCGGTGTTAAAGCCTTGCGGCGTGGCAAAGCGCATGTCGTTGGCGTCGAGCGTGTAGGGGATGATGAGGTGCCGCTTATCGTCTGGTTTCTTCAGCCAATAGGGGAGTTCGTCGCTGTAGTCGTCTGATGAATAAAGGAAGCCGCCTTCCTCCATCACGAGGCGGGTGGTGTTCATTGAACAGCGGCCGGTGTACCAGCCGAGTGGGCGTTCGCCAGTCACTTCCTTGTGGATGCGGATTGCTTCGGCGATTTGGGCGCGCTCCACATCCTCTGGCATGTCCTTGTGCTCGACCCATTTCAGGCCGTGGCTGGCAATTTCCCAGCCCGCTTCCTTCATGGCAGTGACCTGTTCAGGTGAGCGCTGCATGGCGGTGGCGACGCCATAGATGGTGAGTGGCATTTTTCGTTCGGTGAACATGCGCCAGAGACGCCAGAATCCGGCGCGCGCACCGTATTCGTAGATTGATTCCATGTTCCAGTGACGCTGGCCGGGCCATGCCGCAGCGCCGACGATTTCCGAAAGGAATGCTTCGGAAGCGGCGTCACCGTGAAGGATGTTATTTTCTCCGCCTTCTTCGTAATTCAGCACAAATTGCACGGCGATGTTTGCATTTCCCGGCCATTTGGGATGCGGGGCTTCCCGGCCATAGCCTTTGAGGTTACGGGGATATTCGGTCATGGACTTTCTTGCCAGCAATATAGGTTGCGCGGATTGCGCGGTCATCGCCCAGAATGGCGAGCGCGAAAAGCTGATCCTCGATGGATTGCGAGAGTTCGTTGCGGCTTTTGAGAACTGGCGTTGCCTCGGGATCAAGCACGATGATGTCGGCCCATTTACCGGCATCGAGTGATCCGATTTCGTTGCCGAGGTGAAGAATGTCAGCGTTGCCGCGCGTTGCCAAGTGGTAGAGTTCATGCGCTGTTGGTTTATGACCTTTGAGCATTTGCAATTTGTAAGCCTCTCCCATTGTTGTGAGCATGGAATAGCTTGTACCTCCGCCTATGTCTGTGGCGAGACCGAAGCGGAGATTTTGTCCGCGCGTGTCCTGCATACTCATGATACCGGAGCCGATGAAGCTGTTGGACGTTGGACAATGGATGATGGCAGAGGAAGTTTCGGACAATCTGGCGCGTTCACGGCTGGACAGATGAATGCCGTGGGCGAAGCAGCTGCGTTTTCCCAGCAGTCCGAAGCTGTCATAGACGTCGGTATAGTCTTTTGCATTTGGAAAGAGTTTTGCGACCAGTGCGATTTCGCCGGGGCTTTCGGAGATGTGCGTTTGCATCATTGCGCCGGGGAGCGACTTTGCCAATTCGCCAGCGACGCGCAGTTGGGCATCGCTTGACGTGATTGCAAAACGCGGGGTGACGGCGTAGCGCAAGCGGTTCTTGCCATGCCAGCGCTGGTAGAGCGCGTCAGAGTCGCGTGCCGATGCTTCGACAGTGTCGTGCACTTCAGGAATTGCATTGCGGTCCATCATGGTCTTGCCAGTGATGAGCGCCATGTTGCGATTGTGAGCCGCGGTGAAGAGCGCTTCTGCACAAGCCTTATGGACCGAGCAGAAGGCCATGGCGGACGTCGTGCCGTGCTGGGCGAGGCGGTCGAGGAAGATTTCAGCTTTGGACGTCGCGTAGCCGGCATCGCCATAGCGCGCTTCCTCCGGGAAGGTGAAGCGCTGGAGCCAGTCGAGCAGGTCTTTCCCGGGGGCTGCGAGCATGCGGTATTGAGGGAAATGCAGATGCGGATCGATGAAGCCTGCTGAGATGATGTTGTTTCCGAAGTCTTCAGCGGGTGCGTTCTTATGGGCTTCTGGCAAAGACGCGCGCGACCCGGACCAGGCTATCCGCATATTTTCGATGACTACTGCGCCCTTGGTTTCGTGGCGCACCTGGTCAGCTGTAACGCCGTAACTGAGTGTCTGGCCGAAGAGAACTTCTGTCATGCCGAAATGCCCGCTTCGAGCCGGAAGGTGATGATGCGGCAGACTTGTTCGATGGCGGTCTTGAACTCGGTGCGCGACGAGTTGTTGATTCGATGCTCGAACGCGGCAAGGATCTGGTGTTTTGTGGCACCCTTCACGGCGAAGATGAAGGGAAAGCCGAACTTGGCTTTGTAGCGGTCGTTGAATTCGGTGAAGCGTTTGAGTTCAACCGCGGACAACGTATCGAGGCCAGCGCCTTTTTGTTCATTGGCGGAGTCTTGGGAAAGTTTGGCGCGCGTTGCGAGATCGGGGTGGGCGCGGATGAGCGCCAGCTGTTCTGTTTCGCTGCCGTTGAGGACGGCGGCCTTGAAGGCCTCGATCATGGCTTCACGTGATTTATATGGGCGCGTTTTGCTGGCAGTTTCGGCCACCCAGGACGAATGCTCGGCGATTTCGCCAAACGCCTTGGCGAAGTCTCCGGTCGACATGCGGTTTGCTGCGGCGAGCGTGATCATTGTTTGGCCAACCAGGTTGCAAGTTTGGCGCGCTCTTCATCAGTGATTTTGGTCTTGTTGCCCAGCGGCATGGCGCGGCTGAGCACGGCTTGCTTTTCGATTTGTGAAGAAAATTTCTTCACATCGTCGATGGTGTCAAATGCCACGCCCTTTGGCGGTTCTTTAAAAGCAGGATCAAGAGGTTTTGCCGCATGGCAAGGCGTGCAGCGCGTGGCGATGATGAGCATTGCTTCATCATCGGAGACATTACCTGCAAATTGCACCGGTGCAGCGGGTTGCGTCATGGCGAGTGCGAGGCCCAAGGCTGTCGCGATCACAGGCAGTGTCCATGCGATCCTGGCCTGATCCTCACCTACCTCGGTGTGGAGCAGATAGTGCCGCAAGCTTGCGCCGCCGATGAAGATGAGGCCGATCAATATCCAGGCCTGGGGGTGATCTGTCAGGAAAGCGTAATGGTTACTGACCATGAGCAGAAGGACGGGCAAGGTGAGATAAGTGTTGTGCAGCGAGCGCTGCTTTCCCGTTGCGCCGAAGCGCGGATCGGGCGCTTCACCGCGGATGAGGGTGGCGGTGATCTTCTTCTGGTTTGGAATGATGACCATGAAAACGTTGGCGGCCATCAGCGTGCCGATGAGCGCACCGACATGGATGAGGGCGCCACGGCCGGTGAAAATATGGGTGAAGGCATAGGCGGCGGCGAGTACCATGGCGAAGACAATTGCGCCGAGGAGTGGGGTGTTCTGGCCGATGGGCGAGCGGCAGGTCTGGTCATAGATGATCCAGCCTGCTGCGATGCTGCCAGCCGAGATCGCGATTGCCTGCCAGCTCGTCAGAGGAAGTTTTGCTGCATCAATGAGATAAGTGTCGGCGTTGATGTAATACTGGAGGATCAGCAGCAGGAAGCCGGTGACCCAGGTGAGGTAGGCTTCCCATTTGAACCAAACGAGATGGCCGGAGAGGGTGGTGGGGGCGGAGAGATATTTCTGAACGTTGTAAAAGCCGCCGCCGTGAACCTGCCAGGCTTCGCCGGAAACGCCATTTGGCAGGCCGTCGCGCTTGCGCAGTTCGAGATCGAGGGCGACGAAATAAAACGATGTGCCGATCCAGGCAATGCCCGCGATGAGGTGGCCCCAGCGGACGAGAAGGTTCAGCCAGTCAGCGAGGAAGGGCGACATGCGGTGAGATTAGCGTGATTTGGTGAATTTGCGAAATACTGTACTTTTTCCTCGCCCGCTTGCGGGAGAAGTGTCGCTAGCGCAGCGTAGCGACGGAGAGGGCAAGTTGCGGGCACAGGCCCTCTCCGTCACCGCTTCGCGGTGCCACCTCCCCCGCGCGCGCGGGGGAGGAATGGTTTTACTGCGGCAGCTTGTCGTCAACGCCTTTGACGTACCAGTTCATGCCGAGGATCATGCCGTCGTCTACTGCGTCGACCACGGTCCCATCCTGCTTGGTGATCTTGCCGCCAAAGGGATTGAGCTTGCCGGTTTTGATCGCTTCGGCAGTTTCGGTTGCCATCTTGACCACGTCATCCGGCAGGTTGGTGTAGGGTGCCATCAGCACTGTGCCTTCTTTCATGCCATCCCAGGATGATTGGGTTTTCCAGGTTCCGTTGATTACATCGCCGACGCGGCGCACATAATATGGTGCCCAGTTGTCGACGATGGCGGTGAGCTGCGCCTTGGGGGCGAACTGGATCTGGTCGGATGCCTGGCCGAAGCCGAGCTTGCCCTGTTCCTGCGCAATCTGCAGCGGTGCAGCTGAATCCGTGTGTTGCACGATAATGTCAGCACCCTGGCTGAACAATACCTTTGCAGCGTCTGCTTCCTTGCCGGGATCGAACCAGGTGTTGGCCCAGACGATCTTCACCTTGAAATCAGGATTGACCGATTGTGCGCCGAGCATGAACGCGTTGATGCCGGCAACAACTTCCGGAATGGGGAACGACACGATGTAGCCTGCCGTGCCGGACTTTGACATCTTGGCGGCGATCTGGCCGATCACGTAACGACCTTCGTGGAACTTCGCGTTGTAAGTGGTCACGTTGTCTGCGGTCTTGTAGCCGGTTGCGTGCTCAAACTTCACATCGGGGAATTTCTTGGCTACCTTGAGCGTTGGCTCCATGTAGCCGAATGATGTTGTGAAAATGATGTTGCAGCCTTCGCGGGCGAGGCGTTCGATTGAACGTTCCGAGTTCAGCTTCTGGCACGTTTTCGACTTCGACGATTTCGACCTTGTCGCCGAATTCCTTCTTTACTGCCAGCGCACCCTGGTGATGCTGATAGGACCAGCCGAAATCACCGAACGGGCCGATATAGACCCAGCAGGCTTTGGTTGCCGCTTCGGCAGATGCAGCACCGAGTGAAACTGCAAGTGCGGCGGTTGCCGCCATCAAAAACTTCTTCATGTGTTTAACCCCTCCAAAGGATTTATCGATCAGGTACAAAAGGCTGACCGAGGCATGCTGGCGTGTTGGCGCGTGTCATGGCCCGGTTCCCTGAGATAATCACTAGCGCAATGATCGTCACAAGGTAAGGCAGGGAGCTCAAGAATTGTGAGGGTATTCCCCAGCCAAATGTCTGGACAGTGAAGCCCATGATGGAAATTGCGCCAAATAAATAGGCACCGGCCAGTGCCCGCCATGGTAGCCAGGAGGCAAACACGACCAGAGCGAGCGCTATCCAGCCGCGGCCAGCTGTCATGTTTTCCACCCATTGCGGGGTATAGGCGAGCGAGAGGTATGCGCCGGCGAGCCCGGCACAGGCACCGCCGAACATGACGCAGAGATAGCGCACGCCGATGACGTTGTAGCCTAGAGCATGGGCTGAGGCGTGGCTGTTGCCGACGGCGCGGATGACAAGACCGGCCTTGGTTTTGAACAGGACATACGCGACGGCGGCGGTGAGCAGCACGGCTGCCGGAATAAGCGGATCAATGCCCCAGAATTTGGGGATGCCAGTGATCTGCTGGCCCACAAAACTTTCGCCGGCCAGCCCGGACAGGCCGAGGCCGAGAAGTGTTAAGGCCAATCCGGTCGCCACTTGATTGGTCACAAGTGTGAGCGTCAGGAATCCGAAAAGCAGTGACATCAAGACGCCTGCAGCAATGGCAGCGACAATCCCAATGGCTATTGAGCCTGTGATGAAGGTTGCGCCGAAGCCCGCGACTGCACCCATCACCATCATGCCTTCGACACCGAGGTTGAGCACGCCGGAGCGCTCAGCGACCAATTCGCCAAGGGCTGCAAGAAGCAGGGGAGTTGCGGCAGTCAAGATTGTCAGCAGAAGGTCCATCAGTCACTGCTCCCAAACTTGATGCGGTAGAGGATCAACGTGTCGCAGGCGAGGACGAAGAACAGCAGCATGCCCTGGAAGACCCGCGCAATCTTGTCGGAAATGCCCAAGGTGATCTGCGCTGCTTCGCCACCCAGATACGACAGAGCCAGGAGGAGGCCAGCGAAGATGACGCCAATGGGATTGAGGCGGCCGAGAAAAGCGACGATGATGGCAGCAAATCCATAACCCGGTGAAATTTGCGGCTGGAGCTGGCCGACAACGCTGGCGATTTCTGTGACACCTGCGAGGCCAGCGAGGCCGCCCGATAACAGGAAACAAAAAGTCACCATTTTTTCGCGGCTGAAACCTGCAAAGCGGCCAGCGCGCGGAGCGTTTCCGGCTACACGGATTTCAAATCCCTTGAGTGTTTGCCCCATGACAAACCAAAGGACGATTGCGGCAGCGAGAGCAAACAGAGCGCCCGCATGAATGGAACCTGACACGTAAGGCAGCAACTGCCAGCCTTCGAAGGTGATCGATTTCGGGAAATTGAAACCCTTTGGATCGCGCCAAGGTCCGCGCACCAGCCAGTCAAGAAAAAGCTGGGCTACATAGACCAACATGAGCGAAGTGAGAATCTCGTTGGCGTTGAACTTGTTTTTCAGCAGTGCCGGAATCCAGCCATAGAGTGCTCCGCCGATTGTGCCCATTGCCAGCATGGCAGCAAGTGTCAGCGGTGATTGCCAGGCTGGAAACAGGACCGGGATCATGCCGCCCAGAATTGCTCCTGCTGTCAGCTGGCCCTCCGCCCCGATGTTCCAGACATTGGCCATGTAGGCCACTGCAAGGCCAGCACCGATCAGGATGAGCGGAGTTGCCTTCACCACCAGCGCCTCAATTGACCACCATTGCGTGAAGGGTTCGATGAAATAGACATAGAGCGCGTGCAACGGGTTCAACCCGAGAAACGCAAAGATGATGCCGCCTGCAACGACCGTGAGCGCCAGGGCGATGAACGGTGACAGCAGCGCCATCAAAGTTGAATGTTCGGTACGTTTCTCAAGCGTGACGCGCATGGGCGTTCTCCACTTCATGCGCGCCGGCCATCAGCAGGCCAATTTTTTCTGCGTTTATCTGCGACGCGGGATAGGCTTCAGACAGCTGCCCGCGTGAAATCACGGCAATTCGGTCGGCAATCTCGAAAATTTCATCAAGGTCCTGGCTGATCACCAGCACAGCTGAACCCGCGCGTGACAAATCAATCAGTGCCTGGCGGATGGTGGCGGCGGCACCTGCATCGACGCCCCATGTCGGCTGGTTGACGACGAGGATTCCCGGCTTTCGGTCAAGCTCGCGGCCAATGACGAATTTCTGCAAGTTGCCGCCTGACAAGGCGCGCGCTTCCGGGTCGGGCTTGCCTTTGCGTACATCATATGACCTGATGACGCGCTCGCTCACGTCCATCGCGCCCAACTTTTTGATCATGCCGGATTGGACGACTGAAGCATCTGCCCCATGCCGCGTCAGAACAATGTTTTCGGAAAGTCTGAAGCCAGGTACCGCGCCATGGCCAAGGCGTTCTTCAGGAACAAAGGCCGCGCCTGCGGTGCGGCGCTGGTTTATGCCAATATCGCCACTTGGTTTTCCGTCAAGCAAGAACATATCGTTTCGTGCGAGGTGGCGTTCACCCGACAGCGCATCGAAGAACTCCGATTGTCCATTGCCGGCAACACCTGCAATGGCAACGACTTCGCCAGCTTGGACTTCGAGATTGATGTTCTTGAGTTGAACTGAAAAAGGACCTTCAGCGGCAAGATTCATTCCATGGAGTTTGAGGCGGACTCCACCACCGGCTTTTTCGCGCGGCGCACGGACGACATGGATGTCTCCACCCACCATGAGCTTCGCGAGGCTGGATGCGGTTTCTTTTTGGGGATCAAGATCGGTTGTCACGACCTTGCCCTGCCTCAGGATGGTCACGTTGTGGCAAAGCTGCTTCACCTCTTCAAGGCGATGGCTGATATAGATGACGGCGCAGCCTTCACTGGCCAGCCGCTTCAAAACGATGAACAGCTGCTCAGCTTCCTGTGGCGTCAGCACCGCTGTCGGCTCATCCATGATCAGCAACTTCGGTTCCTGCAGCAGGCAACGCACAATCTCAATGCGCTGGCGCTCGCCTACCGAAAGATCGGCTACGACAGCAGTTGGTTCCAGCGGCAGGCCGTAGTCTTTTGAAACGCGTGTGATTTTGTCTGACAACGCTGCCATGCCGAAAGTGCCGGGCATGGCGAGAGCTATGTTCTCCGCCACGGTCATGGCGTCAAACAGCGAGAAGTGCTGGAACACCATGCCGATGCCAAGCTTGCGCGCTGTTGCAGGGTTTGGAATGACCACGGTGTCGCCCATCCAGCGGAATTCGCCGGACGTTGGGTGCAGTGCGCCGTAGATCATCTTGACGAGGGTCGATTTTCCTGCACCGTTCTCGCCGAGAAACGCATGAATTTCGCCGCGCCTGACGCGCAGCGTGACTTCATCGTTGGCTTTCAGTGTGCCGAAATGCTTGCTGATATTGAGCGCTTCGAGAAGGTAGGGCGCTGTCATTGATTTTGCTGGCGGAGGTCCAAAGAATGTTCAGTCCGGACTGTAGCTGAGGACAACTGCTCGCGCCACTGCAGCAATTGGGCAGCTGTGGAAATCGCAATGGTGGCGGGGTCCTTGCTGGCGATGCCTGCAACGCCAATGGGGCAGGTCAGTTTTGCGAGCTGGTCTTCGGTCAACCCGGCTGCGCGAAGGCGACTCATGAAACGGGCGCGTTTTGTTTGGCTGCCGATGAGGCCAACATGCGTGATGTTTGGATTGCGCAAGGCGGCTTCGGTGAAGGCAAGATCAAGGGCGTGGCTGTGGCTCATGACCAAGGCGAATGCGTTTGGCGGGCATTCCCCAAGTTCTGACGCGGGGTCAGGGGATGGCTTTATCGTGATGTTTTCAGGCGATAATTTTGGAAACGCATCAGAGCGCAAGTCAAGCCAGATGACGTCGAAGGGCAGAGTTGCGAGGGGGAGCATCAAGGCCCTGCCCACGTGGCCTGCACCCAGCAAATAGAGGCTGGTTCTGGTTTCGCCAAATGTTTCGGGGAATGGGATGAGGGGGCAACGGCTTATCAGCGTGAAGGGTTCGTTTTCTTCGCGGGCTGCGAATTCGCGAATTTGAGGTAACGACTTTTGGCCGAAAACTTCCGTTACCAACGTCACCACGCCGCCGCAGCATTGGCCGAGGTCTGGTCCCAACGTGCGGGTTTTCTGAGTTGCACCAGGTGGTTGTTTTTGTGTTTCAGCAATTGCCTGCCATTCAAGCGCTCCACCGCCGATAGTGCCGTGGATTCCTTCTGCTGTCACGATCATGCGCGTGCCGCACTCGCGCGGGGCTGAACCTTTGACATCAGTGATTGTGACCATGGCGCAAGTTCCGTGGCGTGCAATCGCCGCTGCTATGGTGCGCCAGGTTTTCATGTGTCCATGGCCTGGACAGCACGCAAGATTGCCTCCGGGGTTGCCGGGGCGTCAAGTTTCGGGATCTTGCCGGGATTGATGCTGGAGATGGCGTTGAAGATCGCTGACCAGGAGGCGATTGCGAGCATGAGAGGTGGTTCGCCGACGGCTTTTGAGCGGTAGATTGTGTCTTCGCGGTTGCCCTTCGATTTGAACAGGTTAACGCGGAAATCGGCTGGCACATCTGATGCGCAGGGAATTTTGTATGTCGATGGCGCGTGGGTGAGAAGTTCACCCGACTTGCCGAAAACGAGTTCTTCAGTGGTGAGCCAGCCCATGCCCTGGACGTAAGCGCCTTCAATCTGGCCGATGTCGATGGCGGGATTCAACGAGGTTCCAACATCGTGAAGAATGTCGATGCGGTCGTGACGGAATTCGCCTGTCAGCGTGTCGATAGTGACTTCGGCGCAAGCGGCACCATATGCGAAATAGAGAAATGGCCGGCCCTTAGCTTTGGCGCGATCCCAGGTGACTTTCGGCGTGGCGTAGAAACCTGTTGATGAAAGCGATACGCGGCCCTGGTGCGCTGCTCTTGCAAGTTCAGCAAAAGTCATGGTGTGGTTGCCTATGACGACGCTGCCATCGCGAAAATGGACCCGGCCCTGGCTTTGCTTCCACTGTTTGGCTGCAAAGGCGATCATGCGGCCTTTGATGGTGCGCGCCGCTTCGCGTGCCGCCATGCCGTTGAGATCGGAGCCCGAAGAGGCTGCGGTTGGAGACGTGTTCGGAACTTTTCCGGTGGTGGTGGCAGTGATGCGCACGTGATCCAGCGGGATGGCGAATTCCTCGGCGACAACTTGGGCCACTTTCATGTAGAGGCCCTGGCCCATTTCGGTGCCGCCGTGGTTCACCTGCACTGAGCCATCGGTGTAAACATGGACCAGTGCGCCCGCCTGATTGAGGTGGGTGAGGGTAAATGAAATGCCGAATTTCACCGGGGTAAGCGAGAGGCCCTTCTTGAGGATGACGTTTTCAGTGTTGAATTGCTTCACTGCCTCGCGACGGTTGCGATAGTCAGAAGTACGCTCCAGCGTGGTGATGATTTCGGACGCAACGTTGTCTTCCACCTTCATGCCGTAAGGTGTCACGTTGCGTTGGCCCGCATAGAGGTTGCGCTTGCGGACGTCGAGGGCATCAAGCTTGAGTTTGATGGCGATGGCATCCATCAAGAATTCTGCGGCGAGCATGCCTTGGGGGCCGCCGAAGCCGCGAAAAGCGGTGTTCGAGACCGTGTTGGTGCGCAGGCGACGCGAGCGGATGTTTGCTGCCGGATAATAATAAGTGTTGTCGGCGTGAAACATGGTGCGGTCGTTGACACCTTGAGAAAGATCGGCGGAACATCCGCAGCGCGCGAGGAATTCGAGATCAACACCCTTGAGCATGCCGCGATGATCGAATCCCGCTTCCAGGTTCACGTGGAAATCGTGGCGTTTGCCGGTCATGATCATGTCGTCGTCGCGGTCGAGGCGGCACTTGACGGGTTTACCGGTGAGCCTTGCTGCGAGTGCTGCGAGCGCTGCCCATTGCGCAGCCTGGCTTTCCTTGCCGCCAAAACCTCCGCCCATGCGGCGGCATTCACACGTGACTGCTGCATCCGGCAGGTTCAACATTTTTGCGACGATGTGCTGCACTTCGGTGGGGTGCTGGGTGGAGCAATGCACCAGCATTCCAGCATCATCGCCGGGGATTGCGAGACTGATCTGGCCTTCGAGATAGAAATGTTCCTGGCCGCCGATGGTGAGGGTTTCGCTGATTGCGTTGGGTGATGTCTTGATGACATCCTGCGCATCGCCACGGATAAAGGCATAAGGCGGAACGACGTCTTGAGTGTTTTGGTCAAGCGCTTCTTGAACGGAAATGGCTGCAGGTGTTTCTTCTATTACAATCCTGGCGCAGCGGGAGGCGCGGCGTGCGGCATCGCGCGTGGCGGCGACAACGGCGAATATCACCTGGCCATGGAACATGATTTCGCCATCAGCCAAAATCGGATCGCCGCCAATTGACGGACTGCAATCATTGCGGCCTGGAATGTCGCCTGCGGTGAGAACGGCGATGACGCCCGGATGCGAGCGGACTTCAACAAGGTTCAGTTCAATGATTTTTCCCGCAGTGCCGCGTTTTGCGTAGCCGGGTACTACGTGCAGCGTGCCATCCGGCTCGGGGATGTCGTCGATATAAGCTGCAGCACCTGCAACATGAAGTACGGCGCTGTCATGCGCGATTGCCTTGCCAATTGTTTCCAGTGGCTTGGTGTTGCGTGCAGCCTTCATTGCACCGTCTCCAATGTGGTGACGCGGGTTTTGTGCGCGGGTTCGCCGGCGATTTCTATCAAAGCCTTGTGCAGCAGATTTTGTGCCACGATGATGCGGTATTCCGCCGATGCACGCATATCTGAGATTGGAGTGAAGTCTTCGGCCAGTGCGGCGATGGCTGCGTCCCAGGTTGTTGGATCGCCCATCTCTGCTCCAAAGACTGCGGCTTCGGCCTTTCGCGCTCGCATCGGTGTTGCGGCCATGCCGCCAAAAGCAATGCGGGCGCTTACGACTCTTGCGCCTGTGAGTTTCAGCATGAAGGCCGCCATGACCGCGGAGATGTCCTGATCGAAGCGTTTGGAAATCTTGTAACAGCGGAAGTGATCGTTGGTGGCCAGCTTTGGAATGTCGATGCGCCAGACAAGTTCGCCAGGGTTGCGATCCTGCTTGCCATAGGCAATGAAGAAATCTTCAAGCGGCAATTCACGCTGCGCAATGCCGCGGCGCAAATGCAAAGAGGCGGACAATGCGATGAGGATCGGTGGCATGTCGCCGATTGGTGAGCCGTTGGCAATGTTGCCGCCAATGGTGCCGGAGCAGCGGACCTGCTGCGAGCCAATTCGTTTCAGCGCCGCACCAATATCGGGGTGCAACTTGTGCAGCGCTGCCTGGGCCTCGGCATAAGTCGAGGCGGCACCAATCGAGAGCGTGAGGCCACCGTCATTTATCTCATGCAGGGAACTGACGCGGCTGGTGTGGATGATCTTGGGAAGGTTGCGCAATTGCTTGGTAATCCAGAGGCCTACATCAGTGGCACCGCCGACGATTGTTGCATCGGGGTGTTCTTCCGCCAAAGCGGCGAGCATTTCAGGGCTGGCGGGCAGGGCGGTGAAACTGGCTTCGGTTCCGATGAGCACGTCTTCATCGTCGCTGATTGACTCCAGTAGTTCGATTGCCTTGCTGTCGGGCTGGAAAGCGCCAGGCACGCATGATTTTTCTGCGGCTGATATGATGGGCCTATAGCCGGTGCAGCGGCAGAGGTTGCCCGCGAGTTGTTCGACGATTTCCTGGCGTGAGGCCTTGCGGTTCTGGGTGTGAAGGGTCCAGGTGGACATGACAAAGCCTGGCGTGCAGAAGCCGCATTGCGATGCGTGTTCATCGACCATTGCCTGCTGAACGGCGTGCAATTTGCCATCGCGGCTGAGGTCTTCAACGGTTACAAGTTCCTTGCCGTCGAGCTGTGCGGTGAGCAGTATGCAAGCGTTGACTGGCTGATAGGTGACTGCGCCATCGCGAAAAGTTCCGATTGCCACCGTGCATGCCCCGCAGTCACCTTCGTTGCAGCCTTCCTTGGTGCCACGTGATTTTTCTTCAAGGCGCAAATAGTCGAGTACTGTTTGCATCGGGTCAATCTCGCCCAGCGTCACGATTTTTCCGCGCCTGACGAACCGGATTGAGTTGCGCATGGCTCTCAGCTCCCGCGGTAAGTGGAGTAACCGTATGGCGAGAGCAGCAGCGGCACGTGATAGTGCGCGGCAGGATCGGCGATGCCGAAGCGGATAGGGATGATATCGAGGAAGGGTGGGTCGGTGAGTTTCGCGTCCGTTGTGCGGAGATAGTCGCCCGAGAAGAAGCGAAGCTCGTATGTACCGCTTCTCATGGCTGCGCCTTCGAGCAAGGGCGCATCGACGCGACCGTCAGCGTTAGTGATATTTGACGCGAGTTTGCTGTCGCCAGACCACAATTCGATCAAAAGTCCGGCAGCAGGTTTGCCGGATACAGTATCCAAAACATGCGTCGTCAATCGGCCCATCTGGTACTCTCGGTTCAATTTGGTCAGCGAGAGTAACACAGAAATTGGCTGGGGGACTAGGATTCGAACCTAGACAATCAGAGTCAGAGTCTGAGGGCCTACCGTTAGCCGATCCCCCAACTGGGCGCGCCTTTCAGGCGCGCAGGCTGGTTGCGCGGTCAATAGCCTTGGACGCTGACGAGTTCAAGACCTAGTTCGGCCTGAACTGTTTGATCAGGCTGGACAGGCTTTGTTGTGGCTGGGCGGGTTCATTCGGGCGCGGTGGGGGCGCTGCCGGGCGCTGCTGGCCGAAGCTGCTGGCAGGCTGAGCGGGAGGCACTTCGCGCCGGATGGTTGGTTTCGGCGGCTGCACCTGGTTTTGCGGCATGACGGGCGGAGCCGGGATTTGCACCTGGGCTGCGACTGATGCCGCGGCAGCTGCGGCGGCTGCCGCTGCAGCTGGATCGGCTGCCATGTCGGCTGCGTAGTTGACGGCATCTGGATTGTAGGTTTGGGCGCGCCAGCGATTGACGACTTCGTGCAGGAACGTGTCGTCTGGCAAGTCGCGGGCCCAGTTTTTCGAGAAGGATGCCGTGGTTGAGCGTGGCAGCTCATCAAGCGGCAGCATGTCAAACTTGATGCGGGTCGGAAGGGCTACGCCTTCGCCGAAGGTCACGGCCTCGCCAGTGCCCATGGTCGGCATGAAGGCGAGGAGCGAGGCTGCGGCGTCGGAGATGCCGGCCTTCAAGATTTCCTGGTCGCGCTCGTTGGTGAGGCGCAATGAGAAGATCGTGTTGCATTGAGAGAGGATGGTTGAATCAAGTTCAGCCGGGCGCTGTGTCACGATACAAAGCGATACGCCGTATTTGCGGCCTTCCTTGGCGATCTTGGAAATCGCGCGCTTGGTCGGTTCGAAACCCAAAGTGTTGTCGTTCGGCACATAACGATGCGCTTCTTCGCAGACAAAGGTGATGGGGATACGGCCCGCACTCCAGACGCCGAAGTCGAAAGCGAGACGTGCGAGAACAGAAACGACGACGTTGATGATTTCCGATGGCAAGCCGCCGAGTTCGAGAATGGCGATTGGCTTTCCCGCTACGGGAATGCGGAAAATGCGGGCGAGAACGGCGGCCATGTTGTCCTGCACGGTCAGCGAGCCGAACATGAACGCGTATCGGGGATCGCGCGAAACGTTTTCGAGCTTGGCCTTGAGGCGCTTGTAAGGAGCGAGATCGTTGCGAAGTTCGAGCTTGCCGAGTGCTTCCTCGAGCACGCCGACGAGATCGGACGTACGGAAAGGAATTGGCGTGTCGACGCCGATGTTGTTGACGTCAACGAAGCTGGCAGCGCCGCGCGAATTTTTGTCCCGGCGCTGGTTTGCGAGATATTTCGCTTTGGCGATCGGGATCATTTCGCGCAGGATTTCGATGTCCTGATCGCGGCCAGGCTGGTTGCCGACCAAAATTTCCACGGCTTCGTCGAAATTCAGCAACCAGAATGGCAAACTCATGTTGTCGGGCGTTATGACCTCAGAAATACCCTGGAAGGACTGGGCATATTCACGGTGCACGTCGAGCAGAAGAATATGGGCCTGCGGATTCTTTTCGAGAATGCGGCGCAAGATGAGCGCCACCGTGCAGGATTTGCCAGTGCCGGTAGTGCCCAGAATGGCAAAGTGCTTGCCCAACATTTCGTCGATCTTGATCATGGCCGGAATGGATGGATCCTGCTGGATGTGGCCAACGCGGACTCCGGATTCAGCATCGCAGGCATAGGCCAACGCCAGTTCGGCACGGGTGGCGCGGAGCACGGGATCGCCAAGACCTGGATAACTTGAAACACCGCGGCGGAAGGAGCGCAACTTGCCGTCCGGGCTTTTCGGCAATTCGCCGATGAATTCGACCTCGACGATGCGCATGTCCTTTTCGCCGCCCTGCGACGGCATTGGAGAGCTCAAGGCCGAGACCAGTGCCAGCGTGATTGCAAGAGTCGTGTCGACTTTCAGAAGCACGCCGATTTCCGGACTCTTGTCGGCATGGCCGAAGCGCTGCTCGCGATTGTCGAGAAGGATGATGGCATGGGCGCCGGTGACGGCAACAATGCGGCCCAGGCGTTCGCCATCAGGTTCGGCAAGGGGCGGCGGCCCGATGTCTGCATCTGCTGTCTGGGTGCGAAGAGCGGAGGTCATGCTGATTTTAGCCTTTCAACGGAATTTGGAACTGGCTCTGCCAGCGGGATGAAGACATTGACGCGGGTGCCGCTGCCTTTTGCAGAATGCACCTGCAAATCACCGCCATGGAGGCGGGCGAGAGCGAGCGAGATTGGCAGGCCGAGGCCCGTGCCTTCGTTGCGCTTGTTGAAGCCACAATCGATCTGGCCGAAGGGACTCATGGCGGTTTCGATTTCCTCGGGTGTCATGCCCTGACCGTTGTCGACCACGCTGACGGTCAGGAAGCCATCATAATCCATGCTTGTCGTAATGATGACGCGGCCCCATTCGGGCGTGAACTTTACGGCGTTGCTTAACAAGTTTATCAATATCTGCTTCATGCGCAGCGGGTCGGCATAAATCTCCGCCATGTTCGGCGGCAATTGCCGCTCAATGGTGATGTTCTTTTCCTTGGCTTTCGCGTCGGTAATGAGGAGGCAGGATTCAAGAATTGTGTCGAGACGGAAGGCTTCGAGATCGACGCCGAGTTTGCCGGCCTGGATTTTCGAGACGTCGAGGATGCCGTTGATCAAGGCCAGCAAATGTTCAGCGGCCTGTTTGATGTAACCGGAATATTGCTGGGTTTTCTCCGCGCTCTTGACTGTGCCAGATGCCAACATGTCGGAGAAACCGATGATGGCGTTCAGCGGCGTTCTGAGCTCGTGACTCATATTGGCGATGAATTCGGATTTGGCTTTGGAGGCGAGTTCTGCGTCGACCTTTGCGGCTTCCAGCGCCATCGACTGCTTTTTGTGGCGGACAGCCTGGCCAAAGTGATCGCCGAATTCGGAGATCAAAGAGCCTTCCTTGAACCAGCCATTGCCAAATGTACGCATACACCACCACTCCCCGGCAGCGTTATGACTTACGAGACCTCAATTTGACGTTAAAGCATTTGGAAATGTTGAGTGTTTCCGTTTGGAATTTCTTTACCATGGGCAAAAAGGTGCTAGAGTAAAAGCAAGTTCACCATTTGCGGTGGTAACCTGTGCCGAGGCAAAGGTTGCGCCGGGGAAAAATTGATCAGTGGAAGCGATTGCAAATGCAGTCCAGCCGGACGACGAGTTCGCCGGGGCGGGACGAAGTGGAGAAGGCAAAAAGCAATCGCGCAACAAAGCGGCTGCAAACGGCCCGATTTTCGGAGCGCTTGATCTAGGAACCAATAATTGCCGCTTGCTGATTGCCAGGCCTGACAACAACAGGCTGCGCATCGTGGATGCGTTTTCGCGCATCGTCAGGCTGGGGGAAGGCTACAGCATTAGCGGCGTGCTCAGCGCTGCCGCAATGGAGCGCACTATTGAAGCCCTGCGCGTTTGTTCGAACAAGCTGAAATGGCATGGCGTTACAAATGCCCGTTTAATCGCAACGGAGGCCTGTCGCAGCGCTGGCAATGGCAGTGCGTTCATCAATCGCGTTGGCACGGAACTTGGTCTGGACCTCGAAATCATCGACCGGTCAACCGAAGCAGAGCTCGCGGCAGCGGGAGCAGAACCGCTGATTGATCCCCAGGCTGACAGCGCACTGGTCTTCGACATCGGCGGCGGATCCACGGAAGTCATGTGGATGGCGCAGCGCGACGGGCGGTTTGTACTTGAACACTGGATCTCGATTGCCGCTGGCGTCGTGACCCTTTCGGAAAGGACAGGCGGCGGCAAAAATGTGGGGGAAGAAGATTATCTCAAGATGCGGCTTGCCGTGCGGCAGTTGCTTGAACCATTCGTCTGTCAAATTGCGCGTGCGGGCGACGGTCAAACTTCACCATCGCATCTTCTTGGGACGTCCGGCACGGTCACGACGATTGCCGGCGTGCATCTGAAGCTCCGCCACTATGACCGCGCGCAAGTAGACGGGTGCTGGCTCGGATTTGCTGAAGTTGAAACGGCGGTGCGCGATTTGAGCAATATGAGTTATGAAGACCGCGTGCGGCATGGATGCATCGGACGCGAGCGTGCCGATCTCGTGCTGGCCGGATGCGCAATCCTCGAAGAAATCATGTTGGCGTTTCCCACCCCGCGCATCCGCGTTGCTGACCGCGGTTTGCGCGAGGGAATTCTCGCGGGGCTGTGGCAAGCGCATAAAGACGAGGTTCAAAACGCATGAGCAGGCCGGGGCAAAAACCAATTTCCGGCGCGGGGCGACTCAAGGTCCGCCTGAAAAAAGGCAAGGAGCGTACGGTTTCGCAGAAAGCATGGCTTGAGCGCCAGCTGAACGATCCTTATGTGCATGAAGCAAAACGACTGGGGTATCGCTCAAGAGCGGCGTTCAAACTCATCGAGATCGATGACAAATATAAATTTCTGAAGCGTGGCGGATGCATTGTTGACCTTGGCGCAGCGCCAGGTGGATGGAGCCAGGTGGCGGCGGCGAGAGTGAAATCGGTCGAAGGCGAAGGCAAGGTCATCGCCATTGACATGCATGGCATGGATGCGATGCCTGGCGTCAGCATTTTCAAAAAGGATTTTCTGGATGATGATGCGCCCGCATTGCTGATTGAAGCGATGGGTGGAGCCAAGGCTGATGCGGTGATCTCCGATTTGGCCTCACATGCCACGGGGCATAGGCAAACCGATCACATCCAGATCATGGGGCTGGCGGAAGCCGGGCACATTTTTGCTCGCGATGTGTTGAAGCCCGGCGGCACATATCTCGCCAAGGTTTTGCGCGGCGGAACCGAGGGTGATCTATTGAAACAGCTGAAGCAGGATTTCGCCACTGTGCGGCACGTGAAACCACATGCGAGCCGGGATGACTCGGCGGAGCTGTTCGTGCTGGCGACGGGCTTCCGGGGGTGAAAGTTGGCGCTTGCCTTGCTTGTCGGGCGGGTGTTATGGGCCAGTGCCAACCTTTTGAATCGCTGATTGTCAGGATGGCTTATGCCCAGCAGTTTTCCGGAATATCTCGCTTTTGACGATGTGCTGATGAAGCCCGGCGCTTCTTCGGTGTTGCCGACCGAAGTTTCCACGCGCACCCGGCTTACGAAGACGATTGAACTTTCAATTCCGGTATTATCAGCTGCAATGGATACAGTGACGGAAGCGCCGATGGCGATTGCGATGGCGCAAGCAGGTGGCATCGGGGTCATTCACAAGAATCTGGAACCTGCCGCGCAGGCTGAAGAAGTGCGCCGCGTGAAGCGGTTTGAGAGCGGCATGGTGGTCAATCCGATCACCATCTCGGCCGATGCGACGCTGGGCGACCTGAAGGCGATCAAGGAGAGGCATCATATCTCCGGCATTCCCGTCGTCAGCAGCAACGGGCACCTTGAGGGCATCATCACCAACCGCGATGTGCGGTTTGCCACTGACCTCAATCTCAAAGTCGGCGACCTGATGACGAAAAAACTGGTGACGGTCAAGGAAGGCGTTGACCGGGCTGAGGCGCAAAAACTGCTGCACAAGCACCGGATTGAAAAGCTGGTGGTGATCGATGGCGACGGAAAATGCGTTGGCCTGATCACCGTCAATGACATGGAGAAAGCGGCGCATCATCCAAATGCCGCAAAGGATGACAAGGAGCGTCTGCTCGTCGCCGCAGCGACTGGCATTGGCGACAACGGCCTTGAGCGCGCAGAGCGACTGATCGCGGCAGGCGTTGACGTCATCATCGTTGATACGGCGCACGGGCATTCGCGCAACGTGTTGTCACAGGTGACGGCGGTGAAGAAGCTGTCCAATCGAGTGCAGATCATCGGCGGAAATGTTGCGACTGCGGAAGGTGTCAAGGCGCTGATTGATGCTGGCGCTGACGCTGTGAAAATCGGCATTGGGCCAGGATCAATTTGCACCACGCGTGTTGTCGCAGGGGTTGGCGTGCCACAGTTTTCGGCTGTGGTCGAATGCGCAGAGCAGGGGGCAAAGTCTGGCGTGCCGGTGATTGCCGATGGCGGCATCAAGCTTTCGGGCGACATGGCGAAGGCAATCGCTGCGGGCGCCAGTGTGGTGATGATTGGTTCGCTGCTTGCAGGCACTGAGGAAAGTCCCGGCGATGTTTATCTTTATGATGGCCGATCATACAAAGCCTATCGCGGCATGGGGTCCGTTGGGGCGATGGCTCGCGGCAGTGCGGACCGGTATTTCCAGCAGGATGTCGGCAATGCGTTGAAGCTGGTGCCGGAAGGCATTGAAGGGCAGGTGCCGTTCAAGGGTCAGGTGGGCACCGTGCTGCATCAGCTGGTCGGTGGTTTGCGGGCAGCAATGGGTTATGTGGGGGCAGCCAACATTCCCGACTTGCAAAAGAAAGTCCAGTTTGTGCGCATCACGGGTGCGGGCCTTCGTGAGAGCCATGCGCATGACGTGATGATCACGCGCGAAGCGCCAAACTATCAACGGACGAATTGACCATGACCCATGAAAAGTGGCTGCTTCTGCCTGTTTTCCTGCATTTCTTCATGCTGGTCGCGATTGGCGGGTTCACGGGCAGGGCGCGGTTTCGCGGGGTGAGCAGCGGGCGTGTGAAGCGCGCGGACATCAGAAACAATTCCAAAGGCTGGCCCGACGACATTCTCAAGTTCGGGAACAATTTCGACAACCAGTTTCAGCTGCCGCCTTACTGGTATATGTGCGTGACGCTGATCCTGCTCACCGGCATGACAGACAAGGTGTTGATCATTCTTTCGTGGGTGTTCCTTGCGGGGCGGATGGTTCATTCGGTTGAACATCTTGGCGCAAACAAATTGCCGCGCCGGTTTTATTTTTATCTCGTTGGATTTGCTGCCCTCACACTGATGTGGCTGTGGTTTGGCATCCGCTTTTTTGTGACTGGATAGAACTTGCGTTTACCTGGGCGTGTTGCTGCGGCAATTGAAATTCTAACCGACATCTTGCAAAGGCACCGTCCGGCGTCAGAGGCGCTAAAAGATTGGGGCAAGGCGCACCGCTTTGCGGGATCAGGGGACCGGCATGCGATCGGCACGCTGGTTTATGATGCGCTCCGGCGGAAGAGCAGCGTAGCACTTGCTGCGGGTTCCGATCAGCCGCGCGGGCTTGCGCTTGGCGCACTTCGGCTGGTGTGGGGCAAAAGCACCGACGAGATTTCAGAAATTTGTGGTGAACAATATGGGCCTGGAAAACTTGGCGCCGAGGAGATTGCGGCGCTCAATCGTGATGCTTTGCCAGCTTTTGACATCCCTTCCTGGCTGCAACCATCTTTCGAGC
The DNA here is from genome assembly GCA_963819615.1 of uncultured Alphaproteobacteria bacterium. Taxonomy (GTDB): domain Bacteria; phylum Pseudomonadota; class Alphaproteobacteria; order Rhizobiales; family Aestuariivirgaceae; genus Aestuariivirga. Next base: position 421,111 of record CAWFWW010000004.1, on the reverse strand, counting down.
GCGTGTTTGGCGAGCGTGCAAGAGAGGAAGTGCAGGCCTTGTCGTCGCGTGCGCCGATAGATTTGCGGGCGAATACTTTGCGGGCCACGCGGGCTCAGGTCCTTGAGGCATTGCGGAAGCATGGGGCTGTTGAGGGACCGCTATCACCGCTTGCGGTTCGCATAGCAGCGCCGGGACCGGATCAAAAACACATCAATGTCGAAGCTGAGCCTGCGCACGGCATGGGCTGGTATGAAGTGCAAGACGCTGCGTCGCAAGTTGCCGCGTTGATGTCTGGCGTCATCGCCGGAGAAAAAGTTGCCGACATCTGCGCAGGCGCCGGGGGCAAGACACTCGCACTTGCGGCGATGATGCAGAACAGCGGAACACTGGTTGCGCATGATCGCGACAAGCGGCGACTGCGGCCGATTTTTGAGCGTCTTACTCGTGCGGGGGCGAGTTGCGTTTCGGTTGTGGGCGCGGATGAGAGTGCAAAACTTGAACAGTTTGGACCGTATGATTGCGTACTGGTCGATGCGCCATGTTCGGGGTCAGGTTCGTGGCGGCGCAAGCCGGACGCAAAATGGAAGTTCTCACCGAAGCAACTTGACTTGCGCATCAAGGAGCAGCGCGATGTGTTGGCGCGTGGTGCCAATCTGGTGAGAACCGGCGGGCGATTGGTTTACATAACTTGTTCGGTGTTGGCGGAGGAGAATACCGATCAAGTGGCAGCATTTTTGAAAACGCATACGGATTTCTCCCCAGTTCATTTCGCTGAGCAGTGGCGCAAGGTCATGGCAACTGATCCTCCGCAATCGGCTGATGGCGGGACAACCGCATTGTTGTTGACGCCGTTGCAGCATGGGACAGATGGTTTTTTTGTTGCGGTGATGATGAAGGGTCAGGGGTCGAAGAGCCCTCATCCGCCCTTCGGGCACCTTCTCCCATTTGCTTCGCAAACGGGCGAAGCAGATAAATTGTGATGCTCTTCTCCCGTCCGCAGGATGGGAGAAGGTCCCCGAAGGGGGGATGAGGGCTCTTACTTTTTCCCGGCGAGCGCGATCAAGATCGTTTCGCATACGCCGTCCCGGTTGGTGAAAACGTCGTGGTTCCAAATCCGCAGCACGCGCCAGCCTTGTTCAACCAGAAACGACGTGCGGCGTTCATCGTAAGTCAACTCGTCTTCGCTCGCATGCGTGGCACCATCGACTTCCACAATCAGCTTGTGCTCACGGCAAGCGAAGTCAGCAATGAACGGGCCAACCGGCAACTGGCGCACGAACTTGTGTCCGCCAAGCCGTCGCCCGCGCAAGTCTTGCCACAGGCGGTGTTCCGCTTCGGTGTCGCTTCTACGCAATGCGCGTGAATGCGTGCGCTGAATATGATTGAGGTTTGCCATGAAGATGAGACGGAACAGGTTTCAGATTCCGTCGCGGGGCTCTTGACAGGGGCACCAACTGACCATATGTTCCCGTTATGTTCAGTTCTACAAAACAGATCTGGGATGATGCCGTGGCTCGCAACGTGCAAGCGCTGGCAAGCATTGCAGCACAGCTTTTGGCCTTGGTTGCGGTCTATGGCGGCGCTGATGTAGCCAGTCTGCCGCGGGCAGTTCATTCAAGGATCATCAGGGTGCTCCGGCCTGCTGAATTGGCACTGCGCCGGTTGATTGTGATTGCAGCGCGGGACGTCAATGTGGAACCTACGCCACCACGGGTTACGCAAGTTCGAGACCGCAATTCGCATCGCAAACCTGCGTCTCGCATGTCGTTCAAGCTGTTTGACCCGCGCAAGCGATTCACAACGCATCGTGTGATCTATGCCACCCAAACGCCAAGGGCTTTTTTCATCGCTCCTGATGCGCCGTTTTCACCGCTGTCACCGCAACCGCCTGATCGCCCGCTTATCCAGGCCACTTCTGATCGCGGCATCAGCGCGCGCCGCCTCGCCTTGCGCATCAAGGCACTCAAATCTGCACTCGAAAATATTCCGCGCCAGGCCATGCGCCTCGCGCGGTTACGCTTAAGGAGGGAAAGGCAACAACCGCCCAGATTTTTCTCACCGCTTCGCCCCGGCAATCCACCCGGCCACCGGATCACCCATCATCACGAAATCGACGACATCCTCGCTGAGTGCCACAAATACGCGCTTGGCGTTTTGAGCGAGCCGAATACGTCCTGATGCAGGCGGTTTCAGCCCCTGTTCCGCACCATGAAGCGGGCCATTGCTTTTATCGTTTCCCCGCTGACGTGATGTTCGATTCCTTCGGAATTGATGCGCGCTGTTTCCGGCGTTACGCCGAGGGCGAGAAGAAAATTTTCTACGAGTTGATGGCGGCGCTGGCCGTCTTCTGCCATTTTCCAGCCTTCGCCGGTCAGGTGAATCTCGCGGTACGGCTGCTGGGTGACGAGGCCCTGATCGGCGAGGCGTTTCAGCATTTTGACGACTGTCGCATTGGCAACGCCAAGCCGCATTGCGATATCAGAACCACGCGCTTCGCCGCGCTCATCGATCAAGTCAGCAATCAACTCGACATAGTCTTCCTGCAGCTCGCGGGAATGGTCCTTTCGGGTGCGGCTGAAGGCGGCGGAGCGGAGTTTGGCGGTTTGATTCAGTTTTGTCGTCATGGAAGGACCCGAATTCGGCTTGAATTTAACCTATTGCAAAAAGTTTAGCCAATGCTAATATCAGGTTTAGCCAAGGCTAAACATTATGACTGACTCTACTGTGGAAGGCTGGAAGAGTTCGCGCGGCGAGCCATCTTTGATGGACGTGTTCCGCACCATTCCTGTGCGAAATTCCGACAACTGGTTCAGACGTGCGCTTGCATTTGTGGGTCCCGGATATCTCGTTTCTGTCGGCTATATGGACCCAGGCAACTGGGCGACGTCGATTGCCGGTGGCGCAAAATTCGGTTACGCGCTGCTGTTCGTAGCGCTGCTGTCCAACATCATGGCGATCATCCTGCAGTCGCTATGCGCACGGCTGGCAATCGCCTCAGGCCGCGACCTGGCACAAGCCTGCCGTGACGCTTATCCCAAACCGGTTTCGTTTGTGCTCTGGGTGTTTGCGGAAATCGCCATCATCGCGACTGATATCGCTGAAGTCGTTGGCACTGCGATTGGATTGAATTTGCTGTTCGGCATTCCGCTCGAGCTTGGCGTCATCATCACGGCGCTGGATGTTTTCATTATTCTGCTGCTGCAACGCCTGGGGTTCCGCTGGGTTGAAGCATTTGTAATGGGTTTACTGGCGGTGATTTTCGCCTGTTTTTTTGCGCAGATTGCGCTGGCGCATCCGCAATGGGGCGGGGTGTTGCGCGGATTTTTCCCAACGGTGGAGATCGTGCGCAATCCGGACATGCTGTATCTCGCATTGGGCATCATTGGCGCCACTGTGATGCCGCATAATCTTTACCTGCACTCCGGCGTGGTTCAGACGCGAGATTATGGAAAGTCACTGCCGGAAAAACGTTCGGCGCTGAATTTTGCCACGTTTGATTCCACGTTTGCATTGATGCTGGCATTGCTGGTCAATGCTTCGATCCTGATTTTGGCTGCGGCGACATTTAATGCAACTGGCAACACCGGTGTCGCCGACCTTGGCGAAGCGCACGCCATGCTGGCCCCCCTCGTTGGTTCACTGCTTGCGCCAAAACTTTTTGCGATTGCGCTGTTGTGCTGCGGTCTTAATTCGACCGTGACCGCCACTTTGGCGGGGCAAATTGTGATGGAGGGCTTCCTCAATATCAGGCTGCCGGCGTGGATGCGGCGGCTGTTTACGCGGATGGTGGCGATCGTTCCTGCCGCTGTGGTGACGATTTACTACGGGGCGGAAGGAACGGGCTATTTGCTGATCCTCAGCCAGGTTGTTCTGGCGTTTCAACTGCCGTTTGCGATTGTGCCGCTCGTCATGTTCACCCGTGACAAGGCAAAGATGGGACCACTCGTTTCGCCTTCGTGGCTGACTTTCGTTTCTTCAATGATAGCGGCTGTGATCATCGCACTGAATTTGAAGCTTTTGTGGGATATTTTCACGGCGGTTTGACTTGCCTTGCGAATTTCCCGGCCTTCCCCTAATCGCTGGCCATGCAAGAGCAAGTTTTGATCATTGATTTCGGCTCTCAGGTAACCCAGCTGATTGCCCGGCGGGTGCGCGAGGCCGGGGTTTATTCGGAGGTTGTGCCGTTTCAGTCGGCGTCTGAGGCCTTCAAGCGAATGAAACCCAGGGCCGTGATTCTGTCAGGCGGTCCAGCGTCCCCGGCAGAAGAAGGCAGTCCTCGTGCGCCGCAGGAAATTTTTTCGGCGGGCATCCCAATCCTTGGCATTTGTTACGGGCAAATGCTGTTGGCTGTTCAACTTGGCGGCAAGGTCGAAAGCGGACATCACCGTGAATTCGGGCGGGCAGAGGTTTCGGTCAAGGCCAAGTCGGCGCTGTTTGATGGCGTTTGGGATGATGGCGCAGCGCATACTGTGTGGATGAGCCATGGCGACCGCATCACGAAATTGCCGCCAGGGTTTGAGGTCAAGGGTGTTTCGGCGAATGCGCCATTCGCCGTAATTGAAGACGAGAAGCGCAAGTTCTTTGGCTTGATGTTTCATCCTGAAGTGGTTCACACTTCCGATGGCGACAAACTGATCCGCAATTTCCTGTTCAAGGTTGCGGGTTGCAAGGGCGAATGGACGATGGCTGCATTCCGGCAAGAAGCCATTGAAAAAATCCGGAAACAGGTTGGCAAGGGCAGGGTGCTTTGCGGATTGTCAGGTGGCGTTGATTCTTCTGTTGCCGCCGTGCTCATTCATGAAGCGATTGGCGATCAGTTGACATGCGTGCTGGTTGATCACGGTCTCATGCGAATGAACGAAGCGCGTGACGTGGTGGCCATGTTCCGTGAACATTACAATTTGCCGCTGGTGCATGTGGATGCGAGCGACGAATTCATTGGTGCGCTCGAAGGCGAGGCCGATCCGGAGAAGAAGCGCAAGACCATCGGCAGATTGTTCATTGATGTGTTCGAACGCGAAGCGAAGAAGATCGGGGGCGCGGATTTCCTGGCGCAAGGCACGCTCTATCCGGACGTTATCGAAAGTGTTTCATTCACCGGCGGGCCGTCGGTCACTATCAAGTCGCACCACAATGTCGGCGGGTTGCCGGACCGGATGAACATGAAGCTGGTGGAGCCGCTGCGCGAGCTTTTCAAGGACGAGGTGCGAAAGCTTGGCGTGGAACTGGGGTTGCCGCCCTCATTTATCGGGCGGCATCCATTTCCAGGGCCAGGGCTTGCCATCCGGCTGCCTGGAGGTGTTTCGCGCGAGAAGCTCGATATCCTGCGCAAGGCCGATGCGGTTTACCTCGATGAAATCCGCAAAGGCGGATTGTATGATAAAATCTGGCAGGCGTTTTCCGTGTTGACCGAGGTGCAGACAGTTGGCGTGATGGGGGACGGCCGCACCTATGACCGTGTGCTGGCGTTGCGAGCGGTCACGTCAGTTGATGGCATGACGGCGGATTTTTATCCCTTCGATATCGCCTTCCTCGGCCGCGTGGCAACACGCATCGTGAATGAAGTGAAAGGCGTGTCGCGTGTGGTCTATGACGTCACCAGCAAGCCGCCAGGGACGATTGAGTGGGAGTGAGGCCATGCTCCCCAAAATCACTCAGCAATCGAAGCTTTGTCTTTTCACCAAATCAATTGTTGACAACCGCTTTGGCCAGTGCGAGTTTTTTTGGGCGGTTGCGGCTTGAACAGGCAATACAAAGAATTGCAGGCCAAACCGATCAAATGCACATGACATTGGAGGAAACAATGGAACGTCGTTCTTTACTTACACTGATGGGCGCAGCAGCCGCTGCTGCCGGTACCGGACTGATTACGGGTGGTGCGCAGGCAGCTGATGCTGTTACGATTGCGCTGATCCCCGGCCTCACGGCTGATGGATTTTATGTGACCATGCACAAGGGTGCCGAAGCAGCAGCCAAGGCACTCGGCGTCAACCTGCTTTATCAAGGTGCAGCAGAATGGAACGTGTCACTGCAGGTCCCCATTCTCGAAGCCATCATCGCCAAGAAACCAGCTGCAATTCTCATTGCCCCCAATGACAAGGTGCAGATGATTGAACCGCTGCGCAAAGCCCATGAAGCGGGCATTGCCGTCGTCTGCGTCGATACATTTGTCGGTACGGGTGTTTTCCAGACCGGTGCAGGCGATGCAGACTTCCCCATTTCGTACGTCGCGTCAGACAACGTGTTGGGTGGCCGCATGGCGGCCCGTGCTCTCGCCAAGGCCATCGGAGGCAAAGGCAAGGTCTACGTATCAAATGTCAAGCCCGGCATCTCCACAACCGACCAGCGCGAAGAAGGCTTCAAGCTCGAAATCGCCAGTCATAAAGACATTGAAGTTCTGGATACCCAGTTCAATGATGACGACGCCAACAAGGCAGCCTCGCAGTTCCAGGCCGTTCTTGGCCGCGTGCCGGATCTCGCCGGCGTGTTCGGCGCAAACCTCTTCTCCGCTGCTGGCGCTGCAAACGGAGCCAAGCAGGCAGGCGTTGCAGGCAAAGTGAAGATGGCTGGCTTTGATGCGCCAGAATCAATTGTCGCCCAGTTGAAGGACGGCACATTTGAACTCACCATCGCCCAGCATCCTGCCGAAATCGGTTATATGGGCCTTGTAGCCGCCCATGCTTTCGTCACGGGCAATCCCGTGCCAACCGCAATTGGCACCGGCTTCACGGTGATGACCGCAGCAAATATCGACGATCCGGCAATCAACCGCTATCTCTACAAGAGCGAATAACTCTTTCGACGCGTGAAGCGAGCCGCCCGCATGTGATATGCTGGCGGCTCACATGTGTCTCTTGGTGGATGGCAATCGATGACAGCAACCCCGGTAATTCCAATCCAGCGCAAATCACTTCTTGTGCGCGTTGCAGAATTGCGCGCCTGGGTTTTTCTGGCGTTTCTCGCCATATTTTTCGAAGTCTGGGCGCAATTGGCCTATGGCGCGACCTTCATTTTCAACACCTATAATTTGAAGGCCATCGCGGTTGCAGCAACTGCACCGCTCGTCTTGGCACTTGGCCAGACATTTGTGATCATTTCTGCCGGCATTGATTTGTCGCTTGGCTTTGTCATGGGCCTGGCGTCCGTCGTTGCCGCGCATCTTGCAAATTATGCGGCGGCACAGTTGGGCCTTCCGCCATTCCCCGCAATGCTGTTCGGCGTTTTGTCTGGCGTTGCTATGGCGCTGATTCCAGGACTCGTAAACGGCTGGCTCATCGCCCAACTCAAAGTTCCGCCCTTCATAGGCACACTCGGCATGTATGGCGTGGCGCGAGGGTCCGCCTATCTCTTTGCCGGCGGCATGACCATCGCCATCAGCAATCCCTGGTACAGCTCCGTCGGCAATGACCGCGTTCTCGGAGTGCCAGTGCTAGTCATCCTCGCGGTCATCTGCTGCGTCGTTTTGCACTACCTTCTCTCGCAAACCAGATTCGGGCAGCACACTTATGCCATGGGCGCCAGCAAGGCCGCTGCCAGCCGTGCAGGTATCAACATCAAGAAACTGACGATAAAAATCTATGTCCTGTCAGCGGTCATGGCGGGCATTGCAGGAGTGCTCTACACGGGGCGCTTCTCTGCTGGCGCACCGCAAGCGGGCGAACCATTGTTGCTCTTGTCGATTGCGGCAGTTGTCATCGGCGGTGCCAGCCTGTTCGGCGGATCGGGAACGATCTGGGGCACGGTTGCGGGCGCACTGGTCATCGCCGTCATCGATTATGGATTGGTCTTCGTCGACGTTGAACCCTTCTGGCAATTCATCGCCGTAGGTCTCGTCATCATCATTTCCGTATTGGTCGATCAGGCGCAGCGCCGCTTCATGGGAGGGCGTCAAGTTGAGTGATCAATCTCCCATTCTCACTGTGAGAAACGTCTCCAAACATTTTGGCGGCGTTCAGGCGCTGAACAAGGTCTCGTTGGATGTGTTCCCCGGCGAGGTCGTGGCGCTCGCCGGCGACAACGGCGCTGGCAAATCCACTGTCATCAAGGCCATCTCCGGTGTCTTCGGTTATGAGGATGGCGATATTCACCTCGATGGCAAGCGCATTGCATTTGCAACACCGCAGGAAGCGCGCGACAACGGCATCGAAACAATCTACCAGGACCTGGCCCTCGCCGACAACCTGACAATTGGAGCCAACATTTTCCTGGGCCGCGAACCGATGAAGAAGAAATTCGGATTCCTGCCCGTCATCGACCGCCAGAAAATGGCCGACGTTGCCCGCGAAACCATGAGGCGTCTCGACTTTCATGTTGAACGTCTCGACGCACCGGTCGCTGCATTCTCCGGCGGCCAGCGCCAGGCCGTCGCCATTGGCCGCGCCATGTACTGGAACGCGCGGCTTGTCATTATGGACGAACCGACAGCAGCCCTTGGCGTTCCCGAGCAGCGCAAGGTGATTTCACTTATTCAGTCACTGAAGGCAGACGGCAAAGGCATCATTTTCATCTCACATAACTTGCGCGATATTTTTGAAGTCGCCGACCGTATCGTGGTTTTCCGCCGTGGCGAAAATGCCGGTGAACGCACACCCGACAATACATCCGCCGACGAAATTGTGCGGCTCATGGTTGGGAAATAAATGTCACGTCCCCGCATTGGCTGCATCGGCGATTTGCTGGTTGAGATCATGGCCACTGGAAAGAACAGCCGCCACCTTCGCGTTGAAAATTACAAGGGTCCGTTCCCTTCAGGTTCATCGGGAATCTTTATCGATCAGGCCGCGCGCGCCGGCGGCGAGTGCATTTTTGTCGGTGGCGTTGGCGACGATGTTTTCGGCCAGGTCATTCTCAATCGCCTGAAAGAGGACGGCGTCAACACCAGCCTGATCAAAATCGTAAAAGGCATTCCCACGGGCACTGCCTTCGTCAGCTACAATGACGATGGCAGCCGTGATTTTGTTTTCAACATCGCTCATTCCGCCGCCGCCCAATTTGGCGGCAGCGATGAAGTGATCAGTGCACTGAAATCTTTCATGCTCGATTACATGCATGTTTCTGGCGCGTCATTGAGCAACGCTGACATGTGCGCCAGCATCCTCCGCGTTTGCCGCGCTTTGCACGAAGATGGCGTGAAAATTTCTTTCGATCCCAATGTCCGCAAGGAGCTGATGGGCAACACGTCATATTTCTCCGCCGTTAATGAGATCATGAATCTTTGCAGCATCTTCCTGCCCAGCGAAGACGACTGCGCAATGCTGTTCCCGCAGCAATCATTCACCGGGTATGCACCACCTCTTCTGGCCGCGACGATGGATTATGTTGTGCTCAAAAAGGGTGAACATGGCAGCGAGGCCATGAACAAATCTGGCGAACACTTGCAACGCGAAGCTCACAAGGTGGAAGCCGTTGACCCCACAGGCGCCGGAGACTGTTTCTGCGCCACTTTCGTCACGCTGATGGCAAGTGGGAAATACACATTTGCAGAAGTCCTGGCCCGCGCCAACGCTGCAGGTGCTCTTGCTGTCACGCAACTTGGCCCAATGGAAGGCGCCAGATTCCTGTCCGAAATCGAAACTTTTTTGGCCAAAGGCAAATGAACGGCCTCAAGACACTGCAATCGATCGTCGCAGCGAATCGCAACGGAACGCATGTCGGCATTGCATCCTGGTGCACTGCCCATCCCGACACATTGCGCGCAATTCTCCGCGCCCATCGTGAGACGTCGTCCGCCATTCTTGTCGAAGCAACTTGCAATCAGGTGAACCAGCATGGCGGCTACACCGGCTTGACACCCGTCATGTTCCGGAAATTTATAGAGGACCTCGCAGAAGGGGAAGGTGTTGACGCAAACCGCATCATTCTCGGCGGAGATCACCTTGGCCCCAATCCCTGGAGAAGCAGGCCGGTAGCAGAAGCGATGGCCGAAGCCAGGGTTATGGTGAAAGCCTATGTCGAAGCAGGCTTCAGCAAAATCCACCTCGATGCCAGCATGGATTGCCTCGACGACCGCAATTTGACTGAAGGACAAATGGCCGAACGCGCCGCCGAACTCTGCGCGGTTGCTGAGGCCGCCGCCAAGTCACCGCTAGCCTATGTCATCGGAACCGAAGTTCCCATTCCCGGTGGTGAAACCGAGGGGTTGGGCGCCATCGCCGTCACCCAACCTGCAGCCGTGCAACGCACTTTCGACGTTCACAAGTCGGCCTTCAACAAGTTAGGTCTGAATGATGCATTGACCCGCGTCATTGCTTTGGTCGTGCAGCCAGGGGTCGACTTCGACAATTCGTCTGTTACACTCTACGATGCAAAGAAGACCGCTGCTCTCACTGCAACTGCGGGGACGTTGTCCGGTGCTGCATTTGAGGCCCACTCAACGGATTACCAATCGCAAGCCTGTCTCGCTGAACTCGTTGCCGGACAATTTGCAATTTTGAAAGTGGGACCAGAACTCACATTCTCTTACCGCGAAGCAGTCTTCGCCATGGCAGCAATTGAAGACCTTCTCGATTTGCCAAAGCGCTCCAACATTGTTGCCGTGATTGATGACGAGATGAACAAAGATGATCGCAACTGGAGATCTTACGTTCCTGGAGGCGAACAGCGTCGTGCCTTGAAACTTTTCGGCCTCAGTGACCGCGTGCGTTATTATTGGCCAAACACAAAAATCGGAAAATCCTTGGAACAGCTGCAACGGAACATCAACACCGCCTCAGTACCCATTGGAATGATTCGGCAATTTGCCACGGAAGAATGCCTCTCTCAGCCGCAACTGCCATTGTCCCAACGCATCATTGACAGCAAGGTTGGCGCAGTCGTGCGCAAATATCTTTCAGCCAGCGGCAATCCAGCGCAAGAAATCTGAAACGTCAAACGCCCGCGTTGTGTCCACTTTATAAGTCGGGAAATGTTGCAGTGTCTGCGCCCGCGTCGCCAGCGCCACAAGCTCTGGCACATATTCAAGACCCAGATGTCCGCTGCTTCTGTCGCAAACACGTGAGCGATATCTTTCGCCGATCACATCTGGCGGCGCATGGCACCACACTTGCAAAACATTCGGGCTTCCGACCCGCGCGATGTGATGCGATAGTACCTCGTCCGGCTGAAATCCGAACCACGCATCCATCACCACTGTGATGTCATCAGGAAAATCCGCGGCCAGCGCAAACATCGACTGATAACTCGCTTTGCCAAGTAGCCGGTTATAGTCGCGATCGCCGGTTCCAAGATGCGCGAAGAACGCTTCCTTGATTGTATCGAGCGTGAGCAGGGGCCACGGGCCTGCATTGGCAATGGCTCTTGCCACAGTGCTTTTCCCTGATGCCGGAACGCCATTGACGAGAATGAGCCGTTTCATGTCGTTCGCTCCAGCGGAGCAAGCCCCGCACCAATGACGCCAGCTTCATCACCAAGCATCGCTGCCACAATACTGTATTGAAACCACGGCGAAATGGCAGGCATTCGGGAAAGCGCCTCACAGGCCGCACCACCCAATCCTCCGCCAAGTACCACAATCTCGGGTGAGAATGCTGCAACAAGACTGTCAATGCCAAGCCGCAAAGGCCGCACCCAGGCGTCAATCACTTTGCGTGCCGCGTCAGAATTTTCATGCAGAACATCATGAATATTCGCAGCGGCAAAACCACCCTCCGCAAGATGGCGCTGCAAAGCCGTTCCGGAGCTTTCAGTCTCAAGGCACCCGCGCCGACCACAATTGCACAACTCGCCATCAAGCGACACGGTTATATGCCCCAGTTGCCCCGCAACTCCGCCGCCATGAAACAGTCGGCCATTTTCAAGTATTGCACCACCAATCCCTGTGCCAATGGTCAACATGACAGCGTGGCGCTTGCCTTTTGCAGCACCAAGTTTCGCTTCGGCGAGCAACGCCATGTTCGCATCATTGTCGCAGAGAATTTGCAACCCGGTGAGAGCGTGTAAATGTTGCGCCAGATCAATCTGCGAGAGATCAACATATCCGCCAGATAGAACGCGCCCCGAGTGCGCATCAACCCGTCCTGGAATGCCAATTCCAACGGCAACTGTATCTTTGCTTTGCAACGCGTCGATGAGCGCAGCAATCGCATTGACAGTAGCAGCACCGTCACGAACCGTTGCCACTGATTGATGCGCCAAGATCCAGCCATCGCTTGATATGCGGGCGGCCCGCAAGTGGGTGCCTCCGATATCAATGCCGATTGCCGTTCGCATGTTGCTTAAGAAACTTGTGCCAGCCGCTGCGGATAACGCGCGAGGATGGCCTGTATCTCACGAAGTCTCGGCACCGCTTTGCTCAGAAGCAATTGCTTCTGTTTTTCACGATCAAGCGTCACGCAATCCTTCCACAAAGAACGTCCGGCGATGACTCCTGACGCGCCATTGGCCATCGCGATCTCAACCTGGCCGATGAATGTTTCATGATCAACACCGGCAGACAGCACAGACCACGGCACTTTGCCCGCCATCTTGGTAACATTCGCACAAGCGGCTGCCGTGCCGGGAAAAGGAATCTTCAAAACCTTGGAGCCGAGTTCAAGGCAGATGCGCGACCCGCCTTCAATCAGTGACGGGAACTTCGCCCTGTAATCTGCTTCACTTTCACCCGGCATCTGGTAAGTGAGGAACTCGACGACGAGCAGCAAGTCTTCCTTGGAAAAATCCGCAACGCATGATTTGATGATCTCGATGTTCTGTTCATTGCCGGATTTTTCATCTGACCGCAGATAGACCATCAACTTGCCGCCTGTGCCGCCAAGCTCGCGCACGCGCCGCGCGTCGACGTCTAGCACAAGTTTCGACAGATAGTGCCCTTTGTCATCGGTATCGTAACCTGAAGCATCAAGCCCGATTAGCAGCGCCACATCGCGCGCCAGCGAAGCCTCTTCCACAACCCGCGGCACTGCGCAAATCGGATCAAGCAGAACTGAAGGCGCTTCAGATGCAAGATAGCGAACCACATCAGACTTCACATCGCCGAGCATGGCCTCTGTAATCAGCTTCTGCTCTTCCGGAGTCTTGGCCAGCAATTTGCGGATGCCACCGCGTTGATCGCAGGCGATCACCATGATCGCGCCATTCTTGCCGCAGATTTGCTGATAGCCGCGAAGTTCTGCCGTCGTCATCAATGCCATGCCATTTCTCCTGATTGTTCAATTCATAATTGACGGTTTTACCATGCGCTGTCGAGCAGGAAAGCGCCCGCCCCGGCCGCCCCGCCAACCTGCAATGCAAACCCACGGACATCATTTTCGAAGAACCGCGGCGACCCTTTTCATACAACCAATTTGGTGATGGGGTGGATGGCACTTCGCTGGTTGTTTCAGCAACACCCACTTTGTCACATCAAATACCGCAAGCGAGCGCTGTCCACCACATCACCGTAGTTGCAGGATGGTGAGCTGGGGTTCGAGGTTGTTGAGGGACTGCATGATTTCGTAGACGAAGCGGTTGAGGGCTCGGACTTCCAGGTCGGGAAGGTTCTGGGTGTCGCCGAGGACGAAAGCGCGGAAGGAGAAGCGGCGATTGGTGATCGCCGCGGCCGTTGCAGGATCCAGGGCAGGCATGGTGAGGGTGGCTTCGTCCTCGGGCCAGGCACTGCCGATATGGGCGTTCTTGACGGGCACAAAGAGGTCGACGTTGCTGGTGCGGTTCAGATCCCTGGCCATTCTCGAAGAAGCGAGAGACGCGTCAACGATAAACAACAGAATGAAGCGGAATCCTGATTTACGGGCTTCTGCGAAAAAATCGAGCTCGCGCACCTCCCCGAAAAAAGCAGATGCATCGCGGGCAGCGAGATCGATGACATAGTCGCGGCCCGGTGAGGCAAGAATCGTGTCAAATATCTTGATCTGGCCCATGACCTTGGCGAAGTTCACCAGCTGGGTGCGGCCTGGAAAGAAATTCCGCAAGTTTCCGTCGGGCGTGTCCGTGTCAATCAGGAATGGATCGCGCTTGTCCAAGAGCAGGTAGTCCGTAACGCAGCGGGCCAGCAGGGTTTTGCCGTTGCGGGACTGGTCGGAGGTGACGATATAAACAGTTGGAGGGGCCACGCTTGCGGCGGCCTTTCAGTTCAACCGACGCGGCTGCCGCCGACAATGTCCTGGAGCAGCTTCAAGCGGCCAAATTCCTCGTCGATTTCAGCGCACCATTTGCGGACATAACCACGGAGCACGAAGGAGAAGCGGCCCTGCGAACCGTCGGCGGCGCGATTGTCGATGAAATCCTTGAGGGTGACGCCTGCGACGTCTACCTGCTCGTAAGCCATCTCGTTCAATTTCGGGATGCTGATTTCCTGGGTCTTGGGTATCGACGAGAAATATTTGCGGTAAGTCGTGTCGTCCCACTCAAAGAAATTGGTTTCGTTGATGGTGTTGCGAGCGAGCACGTAATTAATGCCGTTCAGGTATTTCGAAATCTCGCCGATTTCATCAAGCGAGGCGATGGACGGGCCAATGACGTGGAACAGGCCGAGACTGAATGCGCCGTTGCGGGCCGCTTCAAGGACGCCAATGCGTTCAAACAGGTCAAGTGAATAGGACAAATTTCCAGCTTTCAAATCCACCAGTGTGACGGGCACATTGGCGGTTTCCATGGTATCCAGCACTTTCATCTGGTGCGACACATGGCCCAAGTCGATGATTTCAGTAATGGCCGGATAGAAGCGATGCAGGGATCCACGCGGGTTTTCCGTGTCAAATGCACGTGTGAGGACATTCTTTCTGGCGAAGTAATCCAGCAGTGCGCGCGTGATAGTAGTTTTTCCAACGCCGCCCTTGTCGGCACCAACCAGAATGAGTGTAGGCTTCATACGCATCCCCTTCGTTTCTTAGACCCGCGATGTGGGTGATCTATCAGAAGAATTTGGAGCTGTATACAGGTCACTTATTGGGCTGGTTGAGTGGTTTGCCCTGGGCGACCAATGAGGGTAAGTTGGACCCTCAATTGCGAGGTTTGACATGTCATTTTGGAAGAGGCTGTTTGGCGGCGGGTCGGAAACGGCGGCGGGTCCGGCTAAATCGCTGGAATACAAGGGCTACCTGATCGAGGCCGTGCCATTTGCCGATGGCGGGCAGTTTCAACTTGCAGGTTTGATCAGCAAGACGATTGATGGGGTCCGCAAGGAACACAGGTTCATCCGCGCCGACAAATTCCAGGGCCGCGATGATGCTGCGGACGTCGCCATTTCAAAGGGGCAGTTGATCATTGACCAATCCGGTGACCGGATATTTGGGTGACTGGAGCGGGGGTGAAAAGTGAAACTGACCTCACACGATTATCATCTGCGCGATAGCTGTGAGGATGACGGATTATGATTACTTACTGCCGATCACGTAGTTGAAGCTGATGCTGATGCGGTTACCTTCGGCGCGGTTGAGGGGCACTTCGTGGCGGAGCCAGCTTTCCCAGAGCATCAGGGTTCCGGCCCTTGGAGTTTCGCTGATGTGGTCTTTGAACTCGCGCGGCGCGTTTGATTTTCGCGGTGGAGCTGCCATCAGCATGGCAAGTCGTGGGTCTTCAAATACGATGGGGCCAGCGCCTTCCGGCACGACCACGTAATAAGTTCCGCTGATCACGGCATTGGGATGAATGTGCGACGTGTGTGAGCCACCGTCGGCCATGACATTGACCCAGAGAGAATCGCAAACCGGTTTTCCGCCCTTGATGTCCCAGTGAAGCGCCTTGGCGAAGACGGCTGCGTGGGAGTCGATCACTTTGGTAAGGCGCTTAAAGGCGGGTAAAGTCCAGGCGAGCTCTTTTAGCGAAGCATAAGATGTGTAGCCAGGATAGCCGTGCTTCTCGCTCCATTTGAGCCCGACTGCGTCATCAGAGGCGAGGGCGAGACTTGCGACTTCAAGTTCGGCGTTGAGGCGGGCATTGCCTGCGGCATCAGCGCGGTAGATGAGAGTCGGGAAGAATGTGGAAATGTTTGCCATGGGGCGACATATCGTTGAACATGTCTTTGCTGCAAGCGATACTGCAAACACGTTGGGGTACAAATGAAACGGGCGACATTCCAATACGAGAAACGGCATGAAGCAGTAGCCAGCCGGGAGCATTATTCGCGAAGGCTGGCATTTCACCTGTTCCTGGCGCTTGGCATAGTGGGCGTGGCGTTGCTTGTCGGCATTGCGGGTTACATGGAATTTGAGGGCTTGTCGTTACTGGACGCTTTCCTCAATGCGTCGATGATCCTGTCGGGAATGGGGCCGGTCAAACAATTGGAACATTCCCCGGCGAAAGTGTTTGCAGGGATATATGCGATTGTTTGCGGGTTGCTTTTTTTTGCAGTGGCGGGCCTGGTGCTGGCGCCGGTGTTCCATAGAATGCTGCATGCATTTCATGCCGATGAAGATGGTGACGGCAACCGGTGAATATGCGATGAGCTCGGCTTATTTGTGAACCGGAGAATTTATGATGCCATTGCCGCGGCGACTTCTTGATGGATATGGGAACTTCCGCACCGGCCGCTATCAGCAGGAAAGCGAGCGCTACAAGATGCTGGGAGAGGGCCTGCAAAAACCCTCAACCATGATTATCGCGTGCTGCGATTCACGGGCAGCACCCGAAACGATTTTTGATGCGGGGCCAGGCGAAATATTCGTGATGCGCAATGTGGCCAATCTCGTGCCGCCTTACGCGCCCGACGGAAAACATCATGCGACGAGCGCCGCGCTTGAGTTTGCTGTGCTGTCGCTTGGCGTGAAACATGTCGTCGTGATGGGTCATGGGCGCTGCGGCGGCATCCGCGCAGTCGTGGATGGCGGAGACCCATTGTCTTCTGGCGACTTCATCGGACAGTGGATGCGCGACGTGCATGACGTGGCTGACGCCGTGCGGCAAGATCATCCGCATACGGATGACTTGCAGACAAAAGTGGAGCATGCCAGCGTCGAGCATTCGCTGGCCAACCTGCGCACGTTCCCATGGCTCAGGATGCGGTCGAACAAGAATGAGGTGACGCTGCACGGCGCATGGTTCGATATTTCGCTGGGCGAGCTACATGTTTATGATGAAAGCGAACGGAGCTGGAGGTTGGTGTCGGCAGGTTGAAAAACCAGGCATTCGCAAAAAGCGAAGACCGGATGCTCTCGTGAAGCATCCGGCCTTCTTTCGCCGTTCCGTATCGCGGGGTTGGGGTGGGGTCCGGGACGGCGTATCCGTGATTTTCTAGAAGCCGCCGTTCTTGTCGATGCCAGGGCGGCGATAAATGGGATAGCCGCGCTCAGCCAACGGGCGGCCAACTTTTACATGTCCATAATAACGCGTGCGATGGCGCAAATGGCCCTTGGGCCTGGCTTTGCGGATTTTGCTGATTTTGCGGTGGCCACAGTCTGCAGTGTGCAACGAACCGTGATCTCCCTCGGCACGACTGCTTTGTACATATCCGTCCTGGCTGCGAATGTTGTAAGAGCGGCGGGTGACATGCACATCTGACACGCGGTCGCGACGCACTTGTGCACCCAGCCACAAATCTGAATTGCCACAGTGACTGGCCTTGCGCATGCGCTTTTCGAGCTGCATCGCAGCTGCACGACTGGTTGGGATGAAGCCCATACGGCCCGATGCATGTCCACGGCCCTGACCGTATCCTGCGCCGCAGGCATCGCTGCGCATTGTGCCAGCGTTGTATCGTTCTGAAACACTCTTGCCGCTGCGTCCGCGGCCGCTGACAATAACAATATCGCCAGCCTTGATGCGGTTGCGATCATGGCCATTGCCATTGCCTGAATGGCTGCGGCCTGAAAGTCCTATATCGCCGAGATTGGAGCGGGACATTATTGATCCAGAATAGTTGTAACACTGACTGCGCGTGCGCACGTAGATGATCTTTTTGCCAATGGCGCATTTCACCATGCCAATGCCTGAATCCGCCATGCCGCCGGAGCCATTGCCCTCGCCGCCAAAACCTTTGCCACCGCCGCCCTGATCGCCGCCGCCGTTGTTGCCGCCGCCGTTGTCGCCATCACCATCGCCGCCGCCATTTTTGTCGGGGGTTGTCGGCTCTTCGCCATTCTTGTCCGGGCCTGCATAAGCTGCGCCGCTGGCGGCCATTGTCAATGCCAATGCGGCAGGGAGAATCAATTTCTGGAACATTTTCATTTCAACAACCCCTTGTTCAATAATCTGACCGGACTGTTTCGTTTTGATCCAATTCGGCCACGGTTTCGGTGGATTGCCATGGGTGTTGCAGTTTCAAGGCCAGTTGCCCTAAGAGGGCGCATTGGCCGGCTTAGCTCAGTTGGTAGAGCACCTGATTTGTAATCAGGGGGTCGTAGGTTCGAGTCCTATAGCCGGCACCATTTCTGTTGAAATTCAAAGAATTGCTGATCGCCAAGGGTTTTGTCCTTGCCAGCTTGCAGGCCTTTGCTATGCAGATTGCCAATATGAGCGCTGCTTCCCCGAATCCCGAATTGGCAGGTGCGATTCTCCGGATCGACCTCGGAGCCTTGCGACACAATTACAAAAAATTGTCGGCGAAGGCTGGCGTTGAATGTGGCGCTGCGATCAAGGGCGAGGCCTATGGCGTTGGCATGGCTGAAACCGGCGCTGCGCTTTGGCAGGCCGGTTGCCGGAAATTTTTCGTGGCACGCCCAGAGGAGGGCGGGAGCCTGCGCAATGTTTTGCGGGACGCCGAAATCTACGTGCTTGATGGACTTTATCCCAGGGCCGCGGATTATTATGTCATGCATGGCTTGCGCCCCGCGCTCACGTCACTTGCGCAAGCTGAAGATTGGGCGAGGCACGGCAAGGGCAAGCCTTGCGCGCTGCATGTGGATACCGGCATTAACCGTGCGGGATTTGACATGCGCGAGTTTCTGGCGCTGGCAGAAAACGCACCGCTCAACTACAAGCTCAACATTGCCTTGATGATGAGCCATCTGGCCTGCGCCGATTCACCAAAGCATCCGATGAATCGCAAGCAACTTGAACGTTTCAAATACGTCAAGTCATTTTACCCTCATGTTCCGGCCAGTCTCGCGAATTCGTCTGGCATTTATCTCGGCAAGTCCTATTCCCTTGATATGGCGAGGCCGGGCGTGGCGCTATATGGCGGCAATCCGGTGTTGCCGAAAAAAAACCCGATGAAGCCAGTGGTGCAACTGATGGCCAAGGTGTTGCAGGTGCGCGGCCTTCGCAAAGGTGAAACTGTCGGCTATTCCGCCACCTGGAAAGCGCCGCGCGATAGCCGCATTGCCATTCTTGCTGCAGGCTATCGTGACGGCATCCCGCGCAAACTGTCGTCGTCAAAACCAGAAGGCCTTGCGCAGGTCTGGCTAGGCAACAGGCGCTGTCCGATCATTGGCCGCGTTTCGATGGACATGATGTGCGTCGATGTCAGCGCCGCGAAGAATGTGCTCGCCGGCGATGAGGCGGAAATATTCGGCAAACACATTTCAATTGATGAAGCTGCAGGCTGGGCAAGCACGATTTCATATGAACTCTTCACTCATCTTGGCACCCGTTATGCGCGGACTTACGCTGGCCTATGACGGACCAAAGCAAGCCCAGCCCAGCTGTTGAACAGGCGCAGGATGCTCTGGCAGCCATTGGCCGGTTGACGCTGGATTTCTTCGCAGAAGTTGGCCGTATCGCGATTTTCGCGAAAGACGGCATCGTGCAGGGACTAGGTCCGCAATATTACGTGCGCCAGATGCTCGAACAGCTGTTCCGGATTGGCTACACGTCGCTTCCTGTTGTTGCGCTGACCGCTTTCTTCACTGGCGGCGCTTTGGCCCTGCAGATATATCTTGGCTCATCGCGCTTCAATGCTGAAAGCCTTGTGGCCTCCATCGTTGCATTGGGGCTCACGCGCGAGCTCGGGCCGGTGCTCGCAGGCTTAATGGTGTCGGGCAGGGTAGGGGCATCCATTGCCGCTGAACTCGGCACCATGCGCGTCACCGAGCAGATTGACGCGCTGACAACGCTATCGACCAATCCATTCAAGTATCTCGTTGGCCCCCGCTTTCTTGCTGCAGTGATTTCACTACCAATGCTTGTCGCGATTGGGGACACCATCGGCATCATGGGAGGCTACATCGTCGGAACGCGCTCACTGGGCTTTGACAGTTATGCCTATCTGCGAAACACAGCGGAGTTCCTGGAGTGGCAAGACGTAAGTTCCGGGCTCATCAAGGCCGCCGTATTCGGCTTCATCATCGCGTTGATGGGTTGCTATCACGGCTTTAATTCAAAAGGCGGCGCGCAAGGCGTTGGCCGCGCCACGACCAATGCCGTGGTTTCCTCAGCCATACTGATTCTTGCGGCGAATTTCCTGCTGACGAATTTGTTGTTTTCGGAATAGCAGATGGCCCATATCGAGCTCTACAACGTCCATAAGTCTTTCGGCAAAAAGCATGTTCTGAATGGGCTCAGTGTGACCGTCAGCAAGGGCCGTTCGCTTGTCATTATCGGCGGTTCGGGCACTGGCAAATCGGTTCTGCTGAAATGCATTCTCGGCATACTGCAGCCCAACTCCGGCCAAATTCGCGTGGCGGGCGAAAGCGTGATTGGCCTCAAGGCCAAGGCGCGCGATGATTATTTGCGCCGCTTCGGCATGCTGTTTCAGGGTGCTGCGCTGTTTGACTCCTTGAGTGTTTGGGAAAATGTCGCCTTCGGCCTGACGCACGGCCGCAATGTTCCACGTGTGCAGGCGAAAGATATTGCAATTGAAAAACTGCATCAAGTCGGACTCACTTCCGACGTTGGCGAACTTCGTCCGGCTGAGCTTTCAGGCGGCATGCAAAAGCGCGTGGCGCTTGCCCGTGCCATTGCCACCGATCCTGAAATCATCTTCTTCGACGAACCAACAACCGGTCTTGATCCGATCATGGCCGACGTCATCAACAATCTCATCGTCGATTGCGTCAAGCGCCTCGGCGCCACCACGATCTCCATCACCCACGACATGGCGTCGGCCCGTAAAATCGCGGATGACATCGCCATGATCCACAAAGGCGAAATCATCTGGCGCGGGGAAGCCAACCAGGTCAACCGCTCCGGCAACGCCTATGTCGAGCAGTTTATCAATGGCCGGGCGGAGGGCCCAATACAGATGGATGTGCTGAAGCCGTAAAGGCTGCAACTCATCCGTACACTGATGATTTTCCACAAAGCCACGACTCTGCCCGTGATGGCGCGGGTTATGCCCGGACCTGAAACGCCGAACCTTCAGTGAAGAAGGGTGCGGAGGGCGCCTTTCAGCGCGTGCCACTGTTCTTTAGAGTGGCAATTCAAGAAGGAGGGTGCCCAAAAGGCGCCCGCCGCAAACAGGTTGGTCATCCCGTCTGTCTCAGTCAGCCAGCGCTCACGGGGTATAGCCATTTGGGCGTCCGTAACACGCAGCGGCCCACCTATAGGGAACGGGCCCGTAGTAACCCGCCGGGGACAGTCCAGGCGTCCGGGGTAAAAGGCCACGTATCGCCTTTCCACCGCAGACCTGCCACTTGCTCCGCCCGGGTTCACCGTCATGAACCGGACCCCAGTGGAGCACGTGGGTCTACTATGAGAACATAAACAGAACATGTCAAGTGAATTATTCGGGTGTAGGAAATTAAATTATATCCGGCACACCTTGTCGCTGGCACCCACCCCCGACCCCTCCCTCAAGGGAGTGGAGGTTCTTTCCTTTCTTCCCGCCCTTGAGGGCGGGGTGGATGCGCGAAAGCGCAGACGGGGCGGGTGCCAGCCCAAAAATCCTCCGACGGATTTCTCGTCCACTCCCGTCTCATGCTCAGGGAGGCAGCCATGCGCATCAACACCAACCCCACAACTCTTCGTGCGCGCGACTTGCGCAGCACGCCCAACCCGTCCGAACAAAAACTGTGGAAACAACTGAAAAGCCAGCAACTCGGTGGCTACAAATTCACGCGGCAGTTTCCCATCGGACCGTACTTCGCTGACTTCGCGTGCCGCCGACAGTATCTGCTGGTCGAACTTGATGGCAGCCAGCACATCGACAGTGGCTATGATGCAGAGCGTGATGCTTATCTCGTGGCAGAAGGGTATTCGGTCCTGCGCCTGTCATCGGCGTCTGTCCTGCGTGATTGCGAAGCTGCATGTGAAACCATTCTCGCGGCCCTCCATGGTCAATTGGATGAAAGTGTCGGTTTCGATGTCAGCTTTCGCCGCAGCCGTACTGAACCTCGCAGTACAATACGGCGCCGCGCGTTTTTGAAAAATGTATCTGCTGCCAGATCATGTGGCTGACACCCACCCCCGACCCCTCCCTCAAGGGAGGGGAGTGTCGATATTACTTTCCTCTCCCTCAAGCGCAAGGGAGCGGACACCTGATCAAATCGAAACCCACCCAAGCAAAAAAGGCCGCAGTTGCCTGCGGCCCTTCCGTGACGTTCGAGAGATGGGAGCGATCGTCTGAGGGACGATGCGAACCCTTGGTTACAAGCGAGATTGCTCCGCTGTAATCATGATCCGCCCAAAAGCTCTCACTTTCGTGAACTCACTTGACATCGGATCACCTCCTTTCAATTGTTGACGATGGGCAGAGTGTGGTGCGATTTAGGGCCTCAGTCAAGCTGGAAAGACAGTCATGCCCCACGCCGATCTCATCATTACAAATGCCCGTATCATCACCATGGACAAGGCGCGGCCGTTTGCCGAGGCATTGGCAATATTGAAAAACAAGATTGTTGCGGTTGGCACAGGGGATGCGGTGAAGGAATGGCGTGGGCCGAAGACACGCATCCATGACAACAACGGCAACACCGTCATTCCCGGAATCATCGAAAGCCATGTTCATTTGTTCATCGGGGCGGTTGAGCTTGATTTGCCAAACGTCATGCCGATCAATACGCCGCAGGGTGTTTCGGATGCAATTTCTCAATATCGCAGGAAATTGCCCAAGTCTGGCGTTGTGATGGCAATCGGCGCGACGCATGAGCAGTTTGGCGCTGCAACACCGATCACCCGCAAACTTCTCGATGGCATAGTGGGCGATGTTCCTTTTATTGTCGGGTGCTTTGATCACCATACCGTCTGGGCCAATACAAAGGCATTGGAAGCAGCGGGGCTGATGCGCGGGCGGGAGCTTCCGCCGGGTAACGAAGTTGTCCTTGATTCAGAGGGGCTGGCGACAGGTGAATTGAAGGAACCCGCAGCCTTCAATCCCGTACTCGCGCTGATGCCAACGGGAGGACGCGAAAGCCTGGGTTTCACCACGGGGCGCGATCCTGTTCCGCCTGCGACGAGTGAACAGCGCAAGACTGATGAAGAATTCATGCGCCGCGGCATTGCCTATGCCAATTCACTTGGCATCACTTCCATGCACAATATGGATGGCAACTGGTATCAGCTTGAATTGCTGCATGCGCTGGAACAGCGCGGTGAACTGAATGCCCGCATGGAGGTGCCGTTTCATCACAAGAACTTTTTCAAGCTCGAAGATGTTGACGAGGCCATGGCGTTCCGTGAGAAATACAAATCAGACATGCTGCATTCCGGCCGCGTCAAGCTGTTCATTGATGGCGTGCTTGAAACCCTGACGGCGCAGATGATTGATGATTACCCTGGGCATCCCGGCAACAAGGGTGCCCCGCTTTATTCGCCGGAAGAATTAGAAGCGATTGTCACCCGCGCGGATTCGCACGGTTTGCAGATTGCCACTCATGCAATCGGCGATGGCGGGGTGCGCACCACGCTTGATGCATATGAATCAGCCCAGCGTAAAAACGGCAAGCGGGACTCCCGTCATCGCATCGAACATATCGAATTGATTGATCCTGCCGACATTCCCCGATTGGCAACACTCGGTGTTGTTGCATCGTTGCAGCCCATGGCCGGAGTGGGCGTTCCATGGAATCCGAAAGAGCCGATCCTGTCCAGGTTGGACAACAAACTGCCCTTTGCTTATCCCTGGCAGACCATCCGCGATACCGGAGCGCATGTGGCATTTTCCTCTGACTGGCCGGTGGCGAGCCTTGATCCATTTCTGGGCATGCAAGCGGCGATGACATGCGTTCCGCTGCGCCCTGATTGCCGCAATCAGGCGCAATCGCTGATGGATACAGTACATGGCTTTACACTGGCGGGAGCTCACATGGAGTTCATGGAAGACCGCAAGGGCATGCTGAAAGAAGGATATTACGCGGACATTGCCGTTCTTGACCACAACATGGAAGTTGTTTCTGCAGATGCCATTGGCGGAATTAAACCGGTGATGACGATATGTGATGGCAGGGTGGTGTTTGAGACGTGAAGATTGCCGGTTCGCCGCTGCGCGGCTGGTTCACTTGATCTCCCAAGTCATGTTCACATCCACTGCCAGAACCTGTTCGCCTTGCGAGATTGGAACTGAGTCCATTGCTTCTGCCCTTGCTTTGAAAACCAAACCTTGTTGGGGTTGGTAGGCCCCGCCTTCGGTGATTGTGATCACGCCGCCAAGCGATACGCCTGATGCGGCAGCATAGAGTTCGGCCTTGCGGCGGGCTTCCTTGACTGCGAGTTTGCGCGCGTCATCGAGTTTAGGTCCTTCGTTCTCGACACCGAAGCTGATGCCGTTGATCTGGTTTGCACCGGCATTGACGACCTGATCCAGAATTTTACCCATTGCGCCAAGATCGCGCATGACGATGTTGACGTTGTTCGACGCGTCGAAGCCTGCGGTCTTTGGCTGACTGCTGTCATCGCTTCGGCTGTCGTAGCGCGGGTTGACCATCAGGTTTGATGTCTGGATGTCGCGGGCGGCGATGCCAGCGGCTTTCAGTGCATCAAGCACAGCCTGCATGGCCTTGCTGTTGGCTTCCAATGCTGCTGTTGCTGTTTCGGCGTTTGTCATGACGCCAACTGAAAGCGAAGCAATATCCGGCGTGGCGCGGACTTCGCCGTGGCCGGAGAGGGAAAGCGTGCGTTGCATTCTGGTTTCCCCGGCCGGTGAAGGTGTCACGGCTGCTGCAGAGACAATCAATGCGGTTAGAAGTGATTTGAACATGTGGACAAAAGTCTCCGGGTTGACGAATGGGCATGCTGTGATAGCGGCGGCAATATTACAAGTTGCTTACAGGTTTTCCGCAGCGAAAGTGTGTCAGCGGAAAGGCGGTTCGTCGAAGCTTCGGAGCTTGCGGGAATGAAGGCCCGCACGCTCGGCACGGAGGTGATCCAGGGCCGCAAGTCCGATCAGCAAGTGCTCGCCCACAGCGCGTTCGTAAAATGTGTTGGCCGAGCCCGGCAGTTTTATTTCGCCATGCAGCGGCTTGTCGGAGACGCAGAGCAATGTGCCATAGGGCACGCGCAGGCGATAGCCTTGGGCGGCAACGGTGCCAGATTCCATATCGACAGCAATGGCGCGGGACAGGTTGATGTTCTGGCGTTCCTGGGACCAGCGGAGTTCCCAGTTGCGATCATCATATGTCACCACAGTGCCGGTGCGGAGCCGGGCTTTCAGGGCATCGCCGGTTTCGCCAGTCACTTCTGCGGCTGCACCTTGCAACGCCAACTGTATTTCGGCGAGGGCAGGGATTGGAATTTCTGGTGGAACTACGGCATCCAAGATATTGTCCTGCCTCAGATATGCGTGGGCAAGAACGTAATCGCCGATGCGCTGGGACTGGCGAAGCCCGCCGCAATGACCAATCATCAACCAGCAATGAGGACGCAGGACCGCCAAGTGGTCAGTCATGTTCTTGGCGTTTGACGGGCCAACCCCGATGTTTACCAACGTGACGCCGCCCTGATTGTCAGACCGGCTCAGGTGATAGGCAGGCATCTGGAAACGGTGCCATTCCGTGGCAGCTATGGCAGCGTGGGCCTTCTCCTCGCTGTCGCTGCGCTTTATCACCGCGCCGCCCGGCAGATGGAGGGCGTCGTAGCATTTGTCTTCGTGCATTGCCTTCAATGCCCAGGCGACGAACTGATCGACATAGCGGTGATAATTGGTGAGCAATATCCAGGGCTGGATCCTGGACCAGTGGGTGCCGGTGTAGTGCTGCAGACGCTTCAAGGAAAAATCGACTCTGACGGCATCAAACAGCGCGAGCGGCAAGGGTTCGCCAGGCGGCGGGCGCCAAAGACCGTCGGCTACTTCATCCCCGACAAGCGCCAGTTTTGGAACAGGGAAATGCAGGGCGAGTTCGGCTGCGGATACGCCGCCAATTGTAAGGTCATCGCCGGAGACCAGTGCGTAAGGGTAGGGGATTTCCTGGGTGGAGGGGCCCACTTCGATTGATACGTCGTAATCGCGGGCGAGAAATGTGAGCTGCTCAATCAGGTAATTGCGGAAGTGCGCGGGCTGGGTGATGGTTGTCGCGAAAGCGCCAGGAGCCTGGAATTTGGCATAGGCGCGGGCAATTGATGGCTGCAGTCCGATTGAGGCGTTGGTCACCCGGAGTTCCGGATAGCAAAAAGACTGCCGCTGCTTGCGGGTGGGGGGTGTGCGGTCCTTCAAATAGCGTTGCAGGCACTGAGTCAGATTTAGCGTGGCTTCGGCATGGCGGGCAACCAGTTGCTCAACCGCTGCTTCAGGAGTCAGATTCCGGTGTTTCATATTTGACCTATAGCATGCTTTGCCAAAATGCTGTAGCGGGGCGGGGCTTATGGGCGTTTCCCTGTTTTCGGGGCTGCGCCAGGTGGGCCTGTAGCTCAATGGTTAGAGCTGACGGCTCATAACCGTCTGGTTCCAGGTTCGAGTCCTGGCGGGCCCACCAGCTTTTTCCTCTCAGCGTTGAATATTCGGGACACGCAACTGTTTGACCGGGTTCAGCCGCTCATTGATGGCCGCAGCGTTTGCAAGAGCTTCTTCTGGGGCTGCTGGCTTGGCGTAGTAGTAGCCTTGGACGCTGTCGGCTCGCATGGCTGTGAGGGTTGCGATGTCTTCGGCGGTTTCTGCACCTTCAGCGACGACTTTCATGCCGAGGCCGTGCGACAATTCGATGATGCTGGCGAGAAGCGATTGCTTTTTCGCGCTGGTGTGCACGCCATTGACGAACGCCCGGTCGATCTTGACCTTGTCGAAAGGCAAGCCTTCGAGATAAGACAGGGATGAGTAACCAGTGCCGAAATCATCCAGAGCCAACTCGATGCCCATCTTTTTCAAGTCATTGAACAGGTGGCGGACACTGCTGATGCCTTTGCCCAGAAAAACGCTCTCCGTGAGTTCGAGGCAGAGAAGCGGGGGCGGAAGGCCGGACACTGACAAGGCTTCCTGCACGTCGCGGAGAAAATCCGCCTGCACAAGTTGGGCGGCAGATACGTTGACGGATATCTGGAATGGCCCGTGGCCTGCCTTGAACCAGGTTTTTGCCTGAACGCAGCTGTTGCGGAGTATGCGCAAACCAAGTTCCGGGATGAGACCGGCTTTTTCCGCGACCGGAACGAATACAGCGGGGGAAATGTTGCCTCGCGTCGGGTGATGCCAGCGTACGAGGGCTTCGAAACCCAATACAGTGCCTGAGGCGATGTCGACTTGCGGCTGATAATGCAGCCTGAATTCGTTGCGCAGAAGTCCGTTGCGGAGGCCTGCCACCAACTCATTCCGGGACTGGATCCGCTCTTCCATTTCCATCATGAAAATGCTTGTGCGGCCGATGCCCTGCTTTTTGGCATCTTGCAGGGCGAGATCGCAGCGGCGCATGATTTCGCTAGACGTTGTGCCATCGCGCGGGATCAATGCTATGCCAGCAGACGCCGAGACATGAATGTCGTGCCCGAGAATACGAACAGGTTGGTAGAGTGCTGCAATAAAACGGGCTATGTCTTTTTGCGCTTCGCTGTTGCTTCCGACCTTGTTGGCAACGATCATGAATTCGTCGCCGCCGAGGCGGAACACGCTTCCCGCATCGGCGGCCTCGCTGTGAAGGCGGGCCGCAATGTCCATGAGCAATGCATCCGCAATGGAATGGCCCAGCGTGTCGTTGATTTCGCGGAAGCCGTCGATGTCAAGCAGATAAACCGACGCCGGTTCTGATCGCGCGACAACTTGTTCGAGCACCTGCTGGAGGCCATGACGGTTTCCGAGACCAGTGAGTGGATCGGTGTAAGCGACTTTCTGCAGGGCCATGTCACGCGACCGGACAGTTGCAATCATGGAATTGAAGGCCTCGACCAATTCGCCAGTTTCATCGTCCGCCGAATGCTGCACGATAGCCTTGAAATCGCGATTGAGGCGGATTTTGCGCATGGCGGACACGAGTTCGGCCATGGGATTGATGATGCGGCGTTGGAGTGGCCGGGAAAAGAACAAGCCGATTGCGGCGGCCGCGCAGGCGGCGGCGAGCGAGAAACCTACCGTCAGGATAAAGTCGTTGCGAAGTGAGCTGATGTCCGAAACAAGGATCAGGCGGCCAACGGGCTTGCCGCCCTTGATGACAGCCGTTGCGCCCACCTGGGTTGCCTTGGTCAGCGCCATGAATACACCATCTGAAGCACGGGCAATATCGGCTTCAAGCATGGGGGCATTCCCCATGGTTGCGAACTGCCTGCCTTCGGCATCGAGGACCAGCGCTGAAACCAAGTTTGGAACGCGTGCGATTGACGTCAACATCGACAGAACTTGTTGCTGGTCACGCGATTCCAGCGGGCGGGAAATTGCCGAACCCAGGACCGAAACGACGCCTTGCAATTCACTTCTCTTGTTGGTCAGCGTTCTCTGAAACTGGAAAGTTGCGAGGACAAGTGCGACGAGAAGGCACGAACTCAATACCGACAGAG
Organism: uncultured Alphaproteobacteria bacterium; assembly: GCA_963819615.1. GTDB lineage: Bacteria > Pseudomonadota > Alphaproteobacteria > Rhizobiales > Aestuariivirgaceae > Aestuariivirga. Next base: position 392,476 of record CAWFWW010000004.1, on the reverse strand, counting down.
CAACGAGGCTGCCGATGCGGCTGCCGAGCGTTGAGCTTTTCTGACGAGTAAACATGCCGTAGCGCTTTGAAAACTGTTCTTTGTGGCCAAGCAGGAGCTGATACCGATAAATCCCTTAATCTGTATTAAGGAAGCGGTTATCTTGGAGTCAAAGTTGCGGAATATTAACGGCTGTTCGCGCGTATTTACTGGTTTGAACAAGTATTTCTTAGGGGAGTCGTTGTAGGTTGGGGATAATTTTAACACATGCGAGGAGGCGGCAGCGTGTTGATTCCGTCCCTGACGCGCAAGTGTTGGCAAAAACTTTCTGAATTTCTGAGAAACAACTACGGCGGAATGGCTTTGGCCTTTGCCCTGGGGGCACCTGCGTTGTTGGCTTCGATCGGCGTTGCATCGGATTATGCGACAATGACACTCAAGCATTCCGAGCTGCAAGCTGCAGCTGACGCGGGCGCATTGGCAGCTGCGAAAGAGATGGCGCTATCGCAGGCGGGTCAAGGAACGGCTGAGGAGGCGGCGTTTTCCTATGTGAAAGCTCAGCTGGCGGAAAGGGGAGAAAACGTCTCCATTGCGGTCGATGTCGACAAAAAAAACGGGCAGGTTAATGTCCGCGTGGAAGAGACGTGGGTGCCGGTATTTGCCGAGTTTCTGGGCGCCGACATGACGCCCGTGGTGGCGACGGCTGCCGCCAGTCTCACAGGTTCGGCACACATTTGCGTGCTGACGCTCGACGGTTCATCTTCAAAAGCATTCGAAATGAAAAATGGTGCACGTATCATGGCACCGGATTGCGGACTGTATTCAAATTCTGTTTCTGCAAAAGGCATGGAGTTCGACAACAGCGCAGAGATTTCGGCAAGCCTTGTTTGTTCTGCCGGCGGCGTGGATTATAAGCCGGATTACATCAATCCTGAACCTACAACAGATTGTCCGCAAATTGCTGATCCACTTGCCGGGCGGACTCCGCCGCCTGCGGGACCGTGTGTCAATGTCAGCATGCCAATTGATGAAAGCGTCACACTTCATCCCGGCACTTATTGCGCTGGTATTGAAGTCAAGAGCGACGGCAAGGTGATTTTTGAACCTGGCGAATATGTGATTGAAGGTGGTAAATTCAAGATATCAGGTGATGGAGTTGTGGTCGGGCACAATGTCGGGTTCTATCTGAAGGGCGAGGATGCCGCCCTTGAATTCACCGGGGAATCTGTGGTTGAATTCTCTGGCCGCAAAGAAGGCAATATGGCGGGTCTATTGTTTTTTGAGGACCGCAGTGCAGCGCTTGACCGTAAACACAAGATCGCAACACAACTGACCCGCGAATTGACTGGAACTATTTATCTTTCGCGGGGGCGATTGTTGATTGATCCAAAGGCGAAAGTCGGGGAACAGTCTGCCTATACGGCGATCATTGCGCATACGCTTGAACTGCGCGACGGACCTGAATTGGTTCTGAATGCTGACTATGGCGCGTCGGCAGTGCCGGTACCGAAAGGCCTTAACCTCTCGCGTGGCGTCGCACTGTCGAGATAGTTTGTGGTGACGCAGCAAAATTCCTGAAAGTGCGCTTTGCTTTCATTAAAAGTTGTCGAGCATTGCCACGAACTTTTAACTGGCAATCAATGTGTCGCTGATATCATGAAGGCTGGTGAGTGAATCTTCTGCGTCATGGTTTCCTTCGGTGTTTTTCAATGACAGTTTGTCCTGATTTTTTGCAAAGTCGCGGAAGCACCCGGATTGCGTTGCTCGGGTCTAATCTTGACGTATTCGCGCTAACATGAACGCGGCCGCTATGAGGAATAGTGAACCGCGTCAGGCGAGCGTTGCCGGGCGGCGAGTGCTTTACGTAGGGCGTGAATCTGGCGAACTGAATTTCCTGGTTGCGCCGAAATCTGCCGAGGTTGAACTCTGCTGCAAGTCAGTTGTTTATGATGCGTTCCTTACTCTGCGGCAATCCGACTTTGATTACGTGGTTGTGGATCAGCGCGGCGGGGAACTTGCGACAAAATTGATTCTCCCGGTGTTGCGCACTTTGCCAAAACTGCCATTCATCATTGTGCTGTGCCAGCCAGGTGACGTCGGCTCGTATTTGAACCAACCTGGAGTGAAGCGCGTATTAGCTGCGCCGTTGCAGCGGGTGCAGCTTTTCAGCGTTCTGGGACTTGGCCGCGAAAGAAGCGCGGCGGGACATATTGAAAGACCAAATCTGCGGCCTGTTGGAAAATCGACCGTCACAGCAACAGCTACTCCACAAGCCAAGAACCGGATTTTTCTGATACGGACCAAGCAAGCGAAGTTCACCGACAAAATTCCTTTGCCGGCGTTTCCGTCAATGTCCAACCTCGTTGCGGCGGGCCGAATTCTGGCATCCGGTCTTTATGTAAACGCCACTACCATCATGCTGGCGGCATTGACGCCGGCTTTTTTGCTTTTTGCGGCGCTTACTTTCATTTCGCTGTTCTCAACAAACTGGGGAATGCCAGTCGCGCTTTCCAAAGGGCACGAGTTGGTGGCCAGTGCTGAAGCCGAGCTTGCGGAACTCCGTGCAAAGCTTGAAAATTTTCGACAGCGAATTGCAGATGTGCGCCTTGATGAAGAAATTGCGCAGCAAACGGCAACGCATACAAAAGCCCTCATCCAGTATTTCGAGGCGAACATCACGGGCTTATTGAAGCTGAACGACAAGCAGTTCAGGGCGTCGCGCGAATTGTTGCTGACCCTGAAGGCAAGGCTAGCCGGACAAAAAGAAGGGAATCTGCCTGCCAACTCACCGGTATATTTTGATTTGGTGCAAGAGAGCCTGCAAGCCCGGATGTCTTTTGACCTAGCACAGTTGCGAGGAAAAGCGGCAAGCCAGAAACTCAAGGAACTGGAGAGCAGCCGCTTTGCACTGGAGACGCGGATTTCAGAACTTGAAGCATCGCCTTTGGGCCGCGCCACCAAGTCGCCTATCATCGTGCTGTTCGTGCCCCGTGACAACGAGAAATTTGTAGGCGAGGGAAGCGATGTATTCTCATGTTCCATGGCGGTAATTTGGTGTTCCAGGATCGGCGCAGCAGGCAAATACCTGCCTGGCAACTCTTCCAGTGTGCAGGAAATGTTTGGCAAGCCAGTCCATGGAAGTTTCATCGAAGTTCATTTCGACAGTCCGCAAATTGCGGCAAGTTCGATTGTCTACGCAAACAGCCCCCCGCTTTCATTCTAAACTCGCTCAACTGGCAGCGTCGCATTCTTGCTCCGTTGGCTGTGAGCTGAGGTTGACAGTTTGTTGGTTGAAACTAAAAGTGATTTTGAGCGGCTACCATCCAGTTGGGCTTTCGATATTGTAACGCCAAGGTATTCATGTCTTCCAAATTCTACGTCGGCATCGACACTGGCGGCACATATACCGATGCCGCGATCATCAATTCATCAGAGCGTCGCGTTGTCGCGACAGCAAAGGCCCTGACGACCAAAGGGAACTTGGGCGTGGGGGTCGCGGAGGCTTTGTCAAGCGCGCTCAAACAGGCGGAAGGCACCGTTTCGGCCCAGGAAATCGGGATTGTTTCGGTCTCCACAACACTGGCGACGAACGCCGTTGTTGAAGGGCATGGGAGCAAAGTTGGCGTGATCCTGTGCGGATTTGACGACGCCATGGAAGCGCGCACCGGAATTGTCCGCGCATTTCCTGATGTTCAGGTAATCCGCGTTTCAGGCGGTCACGATCACAATGGCGAAGAAGCTTGCAAGCTTGGTGCGGGAGCGGCAGCTGGGCACATTCAGGCATTGAAGGATGACGTGGGCGCCTTTGCCATTGCATCGGCATTCGCCGTGCGAAATGCGGCGCATGAGATTGCGCTTCGAAAGCTCGTTCAAGATATTTCAGGCTTGCCTTCGACATTGTCGTCGGAGTTGACGTCGGACCTTGATGCGCCGCGCCGTGCGCTTACCGCCACTCTCAATGCGCGGTTGATTGCGCGGATCACGGCGCTTGTGCAGTCGGTGCGCCACGCCATGACGGAGCTTGGCGTTTCCTGCCCATTGATGATGGTCAAGGGCGATGGCTCTCTGGCGCGAGCTGATGATGTCGCGCTGCGGCCTATCGAAACGGTTCTCTCCGGGCCGGCTGCGAGCGTGATTGGCGCGAAATGGCTGTCGCGCCGCGACGATTTTATTCTGTCCGATATTGGCGGAACCACAACAGATGTCGCCGTGCTGCAAAATGGCATGCCGCGCGTCACGCTTTCCGGCGCACAGGTGGGAGGCTGGCGCACGCTTGTCAAAGCGATCGATGTGACGACAACCGGACTGGGCGGCGACAGCGAAGTTCACATTGCATTTGATGGATCAATTTCCCTGGGTCCACAACGCGTCGTTCCGCTGTCATTGCTCGCGGCGCGTTTTCCCTCTGTGGTCAATGTGCTGGAAGCGGAAACGCATGAGACCGAAGGCGGCTCGTCGTTCGGGCGGTTTGTGCTCCTGCCATTTGCAACGGTTTCGGGGAGCAAGGCCATTACCTTGAACGGGCGGGAAGCGGAGTTGTACGGCTTGGTGCGCGACGAGCCGGTTGCAATGCGCAAGATCGCCGCGACGACACTGGCGCAGCGCGTTATTGCAGGACTTGTAAAGAAGGGCCTGGTTCAGGTCAGCGCATTTTCGCCATCTGACGCTGCGCATGTGATGAACTTGCAGAAAAACTGGTCACGCGATGGCGCCATGCTTGGCGCAAGGCTAGCAGCCAGGAACAGGGACAGGCGCGCCGCCACTGACGAAAGTGTCAACCGGTTTTGCCGTGATGTCTGGGATCAGGTTGTTTATCGTTCTGCGCGCTGCGTCATTGATGCGGCGCTGCCTGACAGTGCGCGTTCTTCCGCAGCGATTGACGCTGTTTGCGAGGGCAAGCCAATTCAGGGCCTAGTGGAACTTTCTGCGCGGCCCTTGGTTCCGGTCATCGCCGTGGGCGGGCCTGCGCCAGTGTTTTACGGTGAAGTTGGCAGACGGCTGGGGTGCGAAGTGCTTGATGTGCCACATGCGGCAGTCGCGAATGCCGTCGGTGCTGCGGCAGGGCTGGTGTCGCATCATGCGCAAGTACGAGTGGAAGGAGATGGCAACGGGTTGTTCCGGATTTTTGATGGCGTTGCATCGGAGGCATCGGGTTCCGGCACAGCGGCACTTGCGAGAGCTGAAGAACTTGCCCGAGCGCGGGTCATGAATTTGGCGGCTGCATTTGGCGCAATCAAACCGCAAGTCGCAATTGCCGTTGAAAAGCATCTGCTCCCTGATGCTTCCGGCGATGAAGGATTGCTGAGTGCAATCATAGACGCCCATGCAACCAATGCGCCTGGGTAATTTAATTCTTCGTTAACCCTTTCCGATTTGACGGGCCAACGGGCCGAATTTCGGTGCAAGGCATCGGCAAAAGGAAATGTAGCGTTAAGGATGGCGTTTTAGAAGATTTCTCCAAATGCATGGGGAGAAGAGTTCATGATTACGCCGTCGCCATCGGGTTGGGTTGATTCCGCAAAACCAGGCTGGCGCGTGGACAAGCCCGGTGCAATCAAGCCTGCCAATCCGTTTTTCGCCGAACACAACAACAGCCACTACGAAAATGTGCTGCAGCGACTGCCTGCCATGCTGCATGTCATGGACAGTTCGGGGCGCATGATTTCCGCCAATGCAGAGTGGCTGAAGGTTCTGGGTTATGAACTCAATGAGGTCGCAGGGCGTTCGTTCAGCGAGTTTCTGGCGCAGGAAGCGCGCAGCAAACTGATCACCACGATCTATCCCAAATATCTTGTGATGGGCGAATGCGACCGCGAGGAAATCCTGCTCGTGCGCAAAGATGGTTCGCTGGCGACGATCGCGATGTCGATGATCGGAATCCGCGGCGAGAATGGCCGTTTGCAAAAGTCGATCTGCCTGCTGGAGGATACAACCCAGCAGAAACTCGCGGCACTTGCGTCGGGCCGGAGTGACATGCGTTACAGGACAGCTTTCTGTTCAGCTCCCCAGGGCCTTGCCGTGATTTCGCCGAGCGGAGGCGTGCAACTCGCGAACAGTGCGCTGCATGAGTTCTTCAAGAGGCAGGACATCGACGAGATTGCGATCAGCTACGATGACTTGATCCACAGAGATGACCGCGGACAGTTTCTCAACGGCATGCGCCAGCTGCTCAATGGCGATGTGCAGATGCTGCAGCAGGACGTCCGTTACATGACCGGAGACGGAAAAGTTGCGCATGGCGCGACTTCCGTTTCACTGGTGAAAAATGAAAGCGGCGAAACTGAGCAGGTCATCATTCAAGTTTTCGACATTACCGAAAGAAAACTCCTGAGAGAGCGCACGCAGGCGCACCAGAAAACCGAACTGGCCGGCGAGATCGCAGGCGGCCTGGCCACTGATTTCAAACGCATTCTTTCCGCTGTGCTCGGCAATCTTGACCTGATCAAGGACAAGTTCGGCGCTGATGCAATAGCAAAACAGCGCCTGGCGGAAGCGGTGAACGCGGCTTTGCATGGCGCTGAGCTGACGGACAAGTTGCTCAGTTTCTCGCTTCAACAAGACCTCGACCCGCGCGATGTTGGCGTGCATGAGGTGATCGGCAGGGTAGAAGCAATGCCGGGCCTTCCGGCTGGCATTGACCTGCATGTCAAGAGAATGCCAGGCGATCCGCGTTTGCTGATTGATCCCGTGCGCCTTGAAGCGGCGTTGATTGAACTTCTGCGCAACTCGAGCGAAGCAATGCCTGATGGCGGCAAGCTCAGGATTGAAACAGAACCAGTGTTCCTTGACCATGATTACGCGGCGCAAAATGCCGGCGTGGCGCCCGGGCATTATGTGTTGTTGAGCGTCACTGACAGCGGGCGAGGGATGCCGCAGGAATTGCTGGAAAAAGTGGTGCATCCATTTTTCTCGACGAAAGCTTTTGGCAAGGGGCTCGGCCTTGCAACGGCATACGGTTTCGTCAAGCAGTCAGGCGGGCATTTCACGATCTATTCGGAGATTGGAAATGGCACGACGGTGAAACTCTATCTGCCGCGGCGAATGCGGCCCGGCGAGGAAGAGGGACGGCTCTACGAAGCCGCTTCGGCTGGAGGCGGCGCGGCCGCCGAAACGCAGCCTGCTGCACAGGAAACCGTGGTGCGCAAACCAAAAATCCTGGTCGTCGAAGACCAGGAAGCAGTGCGCGCCGTTGCCTGCGGTTTCCTTGAAGATTTCGGCTATGACGTGATTGAGGCCGGCGATGGTTTTGAAGCGCTGTCAAAATTGCAAGAAGCCGATGACATTGACTTGATGTTCTCAGACGTTGTGATGCCCGGCGGAATGAATGGCTTTGATCTTGCGCAAGCTGCGCAAAGCATGAAACCCTCGCTCAAGGTCGTTCACACGTCCGGCTATCCAAAGGGCGCGATGGTGCACCAGGATGAGCCGCGCTTCCGCGAAGGCTTCATCATCATGAAGCCATACCGGCGCGAAGACCTGCAAAAGATCATCAAGGACGCACTCGAAACTCAATAGGGACTGCGGCGGGGGAGGGGGCGCGTTTGCCTGAGGCCAGGCGGGCGCGCTTCTTTTTTTGGCGGCTTTCCATGCGCCGCAAGTCTGGCTAATAAGTCAGTCCAGAATCGGGAGTCATCATGTTTTCAGAGCTGGGCGCGGAACTTGTTGAGCTGTTTACGCTGAGCGCGTTGACCACATTGGTCATCCTCACCGCGCTTGAAACGGTGCTCGGTTTCGACAACCTGCTTTACATTTCAATTGAAGCCAAACGCGTGGCACCGGACCAGCAGGCCCGCGTGCGCAGACTCGGCACGATGCTCGCCATCCTGCTGCGCATCGTTCTGCTGTTCGTGGTGCTGGCGCTCATCCAGGCTTTCCAAAGCCCGTGGTTCTCGATCAACATTCCATTGGTTCATGCCAACTTCAACGGCCATAGTCTCATTGTTCTGGCTGGCGGATTGTTCCTGATCAAAACGGCAATGACGGAAATCCGGCACATGCTGGTGATAGAAGATTTGGAGCATGAAAATGGCGAGGGGCCGAAACATCGCACGTTTGCCTCCGCGATTTTCTGGATCCTGATCATGAATATCGTGTTCTCGTTCGACACGGTTCTGTCTGCCGTGGCGCTCACCAAGAACTTCATCGTCATGTCGCTGGCGATCATCATTTCTGGCGCGATGATGGTGCTGCTGGCGGATCACGTGGCCCGCTTCCTGCAAAAAAACCGCATGTACGAAGTGCTGGGCCTGTTCGTGCTGTTGCTTGTCGGCCTGATGCTGACGGCTGAGGGCGCGCATCTCGCCCATCTCGATCTCTTCGGCTTCGAAATCCACCCGCTGGAAAAATCCACCTTCTATTTTGTTGTTGGCGCACTTCTTGTGGTCGACATCATCCAGGGGCGGTATCAGAAAAAGATCGACCGGGAGAAGCAAAACGGGTTGGTGGACGAAAGCCACTAATCCCGTTTACTTGGGGAAGGACACACACTACAACGCCGCCAAATCCCGTTTGAAAGCAGAACATGGCGCGTCAATTTATCTATCATATGCAAGGCCTGTCGAAATCCTATGCCGGTGGCAAGAAAGTTCTCGATAACGTTCATCTGTCGTTTTACCCAGATGCCAAGATCGGTGTTTTGGGACCTAATGGTTCGGGTAAATCCACGCTGCTGAAGATCATGGCGGGGCTCGACAAGGAATGGAATGGCGAGGCATGGCTGGCGGATGGTGCCACATGTGGTTACCTCGAACAGGAACCGCAGCTTGATCCCAGCAAGACCGTTCTCGAAAATGCCATGGAAGGTGTTGCTTCCAAGAAAGCGATTGTTGATGAATACAACGCGCTGATGGCGGATTACAACGACGAGAACGCTGCCAAGGCTGGCAAGCTCCAAGACGTGATCGACGCAGAAAATCTGTGGGACCTTGAATCACAAGTTGAACAGGCGATGGATGCACTGCGCTGCCCGCCGGGTGACTCGAGTGTCGAAAATCTCTCCGGCGGTGAAAAGCGCCGCGTCGCACTTACGCGCCTATTGCTGGCCAAGCCCGATCTCATTCTGCTCGACGAACCAACCAACCATCTCGACGCCGAGTCCGTGAATTGGCTTGAACATCACTTGCGCGATTATCCCGGCGCTATTCTCATTGTCACCCATGACCGTTACTTCCTCGACAATGTGACGGGGTGGATTCTCGAACTTGACCGGGGCAGGGGCATTCCCTACGAAGGCAACTATTCGGCTTATCTCAGCCAGAAGACCAAACGTTTTGCGCAGGAGAGCCGCGAGGATGCGGCGCGCGTCAAGGTTCTCGAACGCGAGCAGGAGTGGATTTCCAAGTCGCCAACAGCGCGTCAGGCAAAATCCAAGGCGCGTCTCAAGGCCTATGACGAGCTCATCAAGATCAACGATGCGCGGGTGCAATCACACACCGCGCAAATCATCATTCCATCAGGCGAGCGTCTGGGCGATGACGTCATCAATGTCGAAGGCCTGTCGAAAGCCTATGGCGACCGGCTGCTGATAGATGATCTCTCCTTCAAACTGCCGCCCGGTGGCATCGTCGGCATCATTGGCCCGAACGGTGCGGGTAAAACCACATTGTTCCGTATGCTGACGGGTCAGGAAAAGCCGGACAAGGGCACCATCGACATCATGCCTGCGGTGAACATGGGCTACGTCGACCAGAACCGCGACGCCCTCGATCCCAAGGCCACCGTGTGGCAGGAAATTTCCGGCGGCAATGATCTCGTCATGCTGGGCAAGCGCGAGGTGAATTCCCGCGCCTATGTCGGCGCTTTCAATTTCAAGGGCGGCGATCAGCAGCAAAAAGTCGGAACGCTCTCAGGCGGACAGAGGAACCGCGTGCATCTCGCCAAGATGCTGAAGAGTGGTTCGAACGTGCTGCTGCTCGACGAACCCACCAACGACCTCGACACTGAAACCCTCGCCGCATTGGAAGAAGCCCTGGAAGATTTTGCTGGCTGCGCCGTCATCATCTCCCATGACCGCATGTTCCTCGACCGCCTCGCCACGCACATCCTGGCGTTCGAAGGTGATTCACACGTCGAATGGTTTGAGGGGAATTTTGAGGATTACGAGAAGGACAAGATCAGACGGCTGGGAGAGGACTCGGTGATGCCCAAGCGGATCAAGTACAAGAAGTTTGAGCGTTAAGACTCCTTTGCCTTTTGGGCAAGGTTATCGCACGTGGAAAAAGGCATGGAACAGGTGGTTGTAAAACTTTGGCAAACCCGCTGCGTTCAACATCCGCAGAAGGGCTAGAAGTGTCATGGTTCGGCGCGGTATCGCAAACAAGTGAGCCCAACAACAAATGTGATCGACCGCCCGCTTGACTTCAAGCGCAGAAAAACACTCGGATAATCCAGACAGCGCAGCCCCCTGCTTGGGGAGGTTAAGGTGACGCCCAGGGAGAGGTCACTTCAGCTACCCGTCCAGAAACTCCAGCATGTCGCCTGCGACCTTGCGGTAAAAGCAGGTGCGGCGATGCGTGTGGCAGGCGTTGCCGCTGTTGTTGGGGACGACATAAACCTGCAGCGCATCCTGGTCGCAGTCAACGCGAATTTCGATGACGGTCAACGTGTCGCCGGATGTTTCGCCTTTTTTCCAGATGCGCCCGCGCGAGCGGCTCCAGAAATGCGCCGTGCCAGTTTGGCGAGTCAACGCGAACGCTTCGGCGTTCATATAGGCGAACATCAGAAGGGTGTTGTCGCGCGCGTCGCACACGATTGCCGGGATCAAACCTTTGCCGTTGTAGCGCAGGCTGAGATATGAAGAAGCTTCCTGCTTCATGTTTGGTTGCCGCAGAATTTGACTGTTCCCCTTGCTACACGGCGAGGCCCCGTGCCTTGCCGCGAACATCAATGCTTACAAGTCAAAAACGATAACCAGCAATTCCTAATGAAGGTTAAAGAGATATCCCAGTCCGTGGTGTCCTGGTCACTTCCATAAACCTGGCCTGCAAAACCGGATTGGATCTGAATTCTCCGGCGAATTGCGTCGTGATCGTTGCCACGTTGGGTTTTTCAACGCCCCGCACGGCCATGCAAGTATGCACTGCTTCGATGAGGACTGCAACGCCCCGCGGATCAAGATGTTCGCCGATGGCGCCAGCGATCTGCGCCGTCATCGCTTCCTGGATTTGCAAGCGCCGTGCAAACATGTCGACGATCCGCGCAATTTTGGAAATGCCCACGACCGAACCGTTCGGCAGGTAGGCGACATGCACACGGCCATAAAACGGCGCCATGTGATGCTCGCAATGCGACGAAAAAGGAATGTCGCGCAGCATGACCATGTCATCATATCCTGCGACTTCACTGAAGGTCTTATCGAGTATGTCGGCAGCATTTTGCGAATAGCCTTCAAAATATTCCTTGTAGGCCTTCACAACCCGCGACGGCGTGTCGACCAGACCTTCGCGCTGAGGATCATCACCGGCCCAGGCGAGCAGGGTGCGCACCGCATCTTCGGCTTCTTCTTGAGTTGGGCGTCGAATTTCCTGAAATACGGGCTTCTGGATAACCTTGGCGTCCATATCAAGTACCTTCCGTATAGTGTTTCCGGTATGTGAGTTACGCCCCAATATAGTGGGCGGTTCAGAAATATTAAGGGCTGTCCGTGGCCCTTGCCGCCGACTATATAACCAGTGGCATTCGCCTTCGTAAACCATTGAATACGCCCGAAGCGGGACACAAATATGATTAACGACGTTTACAACAAGAAAATCCTGGGATTCGCGGCAGACATACCACACCTGCACCGATTGCAAGACGCTGATGCGACATCCGTGGCACATTCAAGATTGTGCGGATCAAAAGTGACAGTCGATTTGAAAATGAGCGGGGGCAAGGTTATTGATTTCGGCCACGACGTCAAAGCCTGTGCCTTAGGGCAGGCCTCGTCATCAATCATGGCCCGCCACGTGATCGGCTCCACGGCCCCTGAATTGCGAACAGTTCGTGAACAGATGTACAGTATGCTTAAGGAAAACGGCGAGCCGCCGCAGGGCAAATGGTCCGAACTCGAAGCGCTCCTGCCAGTCAGGGATTACAAGGCGCGCCATGCATCGACATTGCTGACCTTTGATGCTGTGGTCGATGCCGTCAACCAGATAGAAGCGAAAGCACCAGCATGACATTGCCAAAATTTACCGTGGCGACCGAAAGCCCCAAGAGAACCGGCTCCCGTTATCCATCGCCGCATGACGAACCCTGCCGCAATCGCACCAAATTCATCTTGGGTGATCAATTTGGAATTGACCAGTTTGGCGTGAATCTTGCCGTCATCGAGCCGGGTGCATGGTCGTCGCAGCGGCATTGGCATGACAAGGAAGACGAATTCATTTACATTGTGGAGGGCGAACTGGTGCTGGCCGATGACTCCGGCGAGCACGTGCTGACGCCCGGCATGTGCGCAGGTTTCAAGGCGAATAATGGCAACGGTCACTGCCTGAAAAACCTCTCCGGCAAACGCGCGGTCTATCTCGAAGTCGGCAGCCGCATCGACGGCGACAAAGTTGTCTACAGCGACATCGACATGAAAGGCGAGGACATCGGCGGCACATTCACCTTCCTGCGGAAAGATGGTTCGAAGTTTTAGGCCTCTTCTCCCATTACCCGCGCGATCACGATGTAACCCAGCACAACACCCGCAATGCCAATGGAAAGCGGCCAGAAAAATCCGAATCCGAGATAGATGAAGAGTGCAGCCAGGCACGAGCCAATGGTCATTCCCAAATCCCATCCGCCCTCAGAAATAACATTGTAGCGGAGTGCGCAGGGCGAGCTTCGTGCCAGATTATAGATCTGTGAATTGAGTGATGTGGCATAGCTTGGCCAGGCTGCGGAATAGAGTGCATTGGCCGTAACCGCACTCCACGGAATATGAAAGCCCAGGCATTTCACCAGCGAAGAAAGCCCCATCGCTCCATAGCCGAAGCGCACTGCGTGAATGCCTTTGCCAACATCAATCCAGTGGCCCACGAACAGACCCATGAATGCACCAGTGATGCCAGCCAGCGCCAATGCGCCGCCAAACGCCACATAATTTGAGCCAAGTGTCAGGAACAATGCGATGAGCCAGACGAAATGCGTACCCGAAGATCGCAATCCATCAGCCAGCATCAACTGCCGGGCCACTTTGCGCGAGCTGGCAGGGACAGTGGCATTTTCCGCCACCGCGACATCCGGACAAAACATGAAGGGCAGGGCAGCCAATATCATTGCAATTGCAATGAACCCGAATCCAACCCACGGATTGAACCAGGTGAGCAGAAACCCCATGACCAGCGGCGCTATAATCCCCGCCAAAGTCGCAAAAAACTCCATCGTACTGACTTGCGTGCCGCGATGTTCATTGTTTCCAGTGCTCGACACAAAGGCGTGGTAAGTCGTCCAGTAAAATGAACTGCTCACCGCCCAGAACGTCAGATAGAGAAACAACGCCAGCCCGATGCCATTGACCATGGGCAGCAAAAGATAGCTCGCACCTTCGACGGCGACACTCACCATCAACGTCCGGCGCAGGCCAAATCGCAGGACAACAGGCAAAACCGCCATCCGGAACAGCAATCTCGACCCGAACATCGCACCGATGCACAACAGCACCACCGACGTGCTGATGCCCGCTTTCAGCAAATAAACAAAGGCAAATCCCTCGCCGCCCGACATGACCAGCGCCTGCAGGCCGGCATGCACGTAAATGAAATTGACCGATTTGTTAGTGAACATCGCCATGGGAAACGCCCGCTTAGCTGTTTCGCTGGAAAATCCCAAGCGGGCGTTTGCATGGAGCTGCACAAGTGACGTGGCGAACTGGCGTTTATCCCGCGGTAGTCGGATCAATCATGCTGATGACCTTGGTGATCCTGTTGGCGGGGAAACCGCTGACTTCAGCGTGTTTGCGAACGGCGGCTTCGTCTTCCGCAAGATAGACGCAAAACGTCTTGTCGTTCGTCACGTAGGAATGCTCCCACTGCACTTTGGGGGCCAGCTTGCGCAGGGCGTCGCAAGAGGTGGCAGAAGCGGACTTTAGCTGGTCACCTGAAAATGAGCCGATTGCAGGAATTTCGCGTTCAATGACATAGCGCTGCGTGATATTCCTCCTTATCCAGTTCCATGATTGGACTGTCCCGGGAGTATTGAGCTGAATAACCAGGCTTCGCAGTGTGCCAACGGCAGCATTGGAGGCAAATGAGCCAGCTTGCAGTGGCAAAGAAGCTCAAAAGATGTCAGTCTGGTCCAAAGGACGAAGCGATGCAAAAGCCACTCCGTGTTTCAATTGCACTCTCTCCTGAAGTCGAGCCTTCCGTAGCTGTCGGTTTTCACGATGCCTTGTGGGCCGCCGGCGTGCTCTGGAACCGTGTCATGGGTGAAGTGGAGACGCCGTGTTTTCTTCCCCGGTTTGTAGCCGCGTCACTTGATCCCGTTGTGACGGTCACTGGCGTTTCAATCATACCACACCGCACCTTTAGCGAGCGGCCTGATGCCGACATCGTCTTTGTCCCGACGGTGTTGATCAGTTCAGGTCGTGGCTTTGGCCGCGACAATCCGGAATTGATCCATTGGTTGCGAAAGGCCAACGCCATGGGCGCGTTTGTCTATTCATCCTGCACGGGTTCATTTCCGCTGGCGGAAGCGGGATTGCTGGACGGGAAAGACGCTACGACACATTGGGCCTTCGCCGAGCGCATGCAGAAGGAGTATCCAGACGTGCGTGTTCATGGTGACCGTGTGCTGGTGGCGGCCGACCAGTATTCTCGTATCGTGACCTGCGGAGGTGCGGCCTCATGGATGGACATGGTGCTTTACCTGGTCGGCAAGTTCGGAGGCCCGACGGAAGCCATGCGCCTTGCCAAAATCCAGATGTATGATTGGCATCATCACGGGCAGAAGCCTTATGCGCGCCTGACATGCCGCCCGCAAGCTGGCGACCGCCAGGTGCAGGAATCGCAAGAATGGCTGGCTGACAATTATGCCGTGGCAGATCCCGTTGCCGCCATGATACAACGCAGTGGTATTTCCCGGCGGTCTTTCGGACGGCGCTTCAAGGCAGCGACGGGGTTTGCACCGACGGATTATGCGCACCGCGTGCGGATTGAAGAGGCAAAACAGCTGCTCGAAACGTCCAGCATGACCGTTGAACAAGTAGGTGGGGCGGTGGGCTATGGCGATGCCGCTTCATTCCGAAGGCTGTTCAATCGCATGGTGGGAGAAACACCTGCCGCATATCGCCGCCGTCAGGCTGTTTCGGAGGCAGCGCGCGAAATTTCGCGCACGTCCCTGCAGGCGGCGGGCCAGTCTATACTCGCTTGACAGGGAAGGGAGCCTTCTCTAATCACGCCGCCAATACGCGGATGTAGCTCAGTTGGTTAGAGCGTCGGCCTGTCACGCCGAAGGTCGCGGGTTCGAGCCCCGTCATTCGCGCCATTCTTTTCAATAGGTTGGCGGTAGCCGCTGAGCGATTCCCTGCATTCAGTTAGAGCAAATCCCTTTTAGTTGGAACAATCCCAAAATTCCGTCATGGCCCGCTTGTAACACAAATCTCTGTTACAAGCGGGCCATGACGGGTTTCAGGTTATTAGCGATTCCATAAGAATGAGATTCGCACTAGTAGCTAAGCTTTCCTTGCCTGTTTGATTGCTTGCGGAGGAAGAAGGGAATTCTCATTTGCTCGCCTGCTTGCGGGGTGCGCTGTCAGCGGAGCTGACTGAGAGGGACCTACGTTCCGCTGAACAAGCCCCCACTGCATTTGCCTTCTCCAGGTGAAATTCAGACAAGAGAATTTGCCACATCTTTTCGCGAACTTTGCTCACGTGCAATGCCGCCCCATTTGCACGCCGCGCACATTGAGCGCCGGAATTTGCAATTAATTCAGCATGTGATGTTTCGAATTGTTGGCGACATCGCAAGCAATTCGACAGACTAAGACTGTCTTAAAGTCCAACTCCAATTTTTTGATAACTGGATTTGACGTAATGATTTCATGTACTTATGCATGACCAGCCACTAACAAAAAAAAGGGGATGGCATATGATAAGAGAAATGGCGTTATGCGCCTTCGCAGCTGCAGGATCCATCTGGGCGACATCCGATGTCAATGCAGCGACAATTGACTTCTCGGACCTCGGAAATGCGCCTTACA
This sequence comes from uncultured Alphaproteobacteria bacterium, assembly GCA_963819615.1. Lineage (GTDB taxonomy): Bacteria > Pseudomonadota > Alphaproteobacteria > Rhizobiales > Aestuariivirgaceae > Aestuariivirga. Next base: position 376,332 of record CAWFWW010000004.1, on the reverse strand, counting down.
GCCTTGGTAATGGCAGTGTGGTATCGCAGGCATTCGGGGACACTGCTGCGGTCGATATTTCCTACGCGTCGCTTGATGGCGGAAGCAACTGGGGACAGTTTGCTTCGGTCTATTCGGGCAATGTGCGCTATTGGAACGGCAACTATAGCGGGGATCAGGCCGTTTATGCCGATACCAATGGCAAGAAGGTCCAGGTGAAGCTTGAGGCCGCATCCGGCCAGAAGATAACCAGCATCTCGTTTGACTTTGGTGCCTATTCTAACACCAACCGGTCAATGGATTTCAGGGTCTATGATGGTTTGTGGAACCAGCTTGGCGGTGCAAGCAGCTTCTTCCTGACCGGCGCCATTGGCGGCGGCGGCATCCTGTCCTACGTCCAGGATCTTAGCAGCATAGTTTTCCAGTTTGGTGATGACTGGAATGTGGGTCTCAACAGCATCAGCTTTGAGACAGCTTCAACGGGAAACCCGGATCCGGTACCTGTGCCAGCTGGCATCGTATTTGCCGGCACCGCACTTTTGGGCCTTGCAGGCACCGGACGCTTGAAGTCACGCAAGCAATAAGCTCCTCCCGCAAGAAGAGCGAGTCAGTGTGCCGGGACCTCGGTTCCGGCGCACTTTTTTGCGCCGACCGGCATGCTTGTTCAAGTGCTTGCGGAACATGTTGCACTGCGCTACGAACGCGGCAACAATGGGGTTCAGATGCCAGAATTGCTGAAAGACTATCTGCCAATCGCCATATTCATGGCCGTCGCCGGAGGAATCACCCTGGCGCTGATGGTGGCACCCATCGCGATTGCATACAGCAAACCTGATCCCGAAAAGCTCTCCGCCTATGAATGCGGGTTCAACGCCTTCGACGACGCCCGCATGAAATTCGACGTGCGTTTTTACCTGGTGTCGATTCTCTTTATCATTTTCGACCTTGAAGTGGCATTCCTGTTCCCCTGGGCCGTGAGCCTCGGCAAGATCGGCATGCTGGGTTTTTGGTCGATGATGATTTTCCTGGCGGTCCTCACGGTTGGTTTCATTTATGAATGGCGGAAGGGAGCTCTCGAATGGGATTGATTGAAACCCCCGGTTCAAAATCGCTTGAGCTCGTCCAGCGCGAATATTTCAGCGAGATCAACAATGAACTCGCCGACAAGGGCTTCCTTGTCACCACCTCGGACGACTTGATCACCTGGGCCCGCACGGGCTCGCTGATGTGGATGACTTTTGGCCTCGCATGTTGCGCCGTCGAAATGATGCACACGTCGATGCCGCGCTATGACGTGGAACGCTTCGGCTTTGCACCCCGCGCCTCACCCCGGCAATCGGATGTGATGATCGTCGCCGGCACGCTGACCAACAAGATGGCCCCCGCACTGCGCAAGGTTTACGACCAAATGCCGGAACCGCGTTATGTGATCTCGATGGGGTCCTGCGCCAATGGCGGCGGCTACTATCACTATTCATATAGTGTGGTGCGCGGCTGCGACCGTATCGTGCCAGTAGATATATACATTCCAGGCTGCCCGCCAACCGCCGAGGCTTTGCTTTACGGCATCCTGATGCTGCAGAAAAAGATCAGGCGCATCGGAACAATCGAGCGCTGATCATGACAGACCTTGCAGCATTGGGCGCGCACATCGCCGAGAAGACAGGCGCTACGGCAAGCGTGGCCTATGGTGAACTTTGTCTGGTTGCCGATGCCGCAAAAATCATCGACTTGCTGAAGTTCCTGCACGACGATGCCGACTGCCGCTTCGTCTGCTTCACCGACATTACAGCAGTAGATTACCCCGAACGCGAAAACCGCTTCGACGTGGTTTATCATCTGCTGTCGCCATACAAAAACACGCGCGTCCGCGTAAAAGTTCAGTCCGATGAAGCAACCGCCGTGCCATCAGCCATCCCAGTTTTTCCCGCCGCCGACTGGTTCGAACGCGAGGTCTATGATCTCTACGGGATAGTGTTTTCAGGTCATCCTGATTTGCGCCGCATCCTCACCGATTACGGCTTCCAGGGACATCCATTGCGCAAGGATTTCCCGGTCACGGGCCACGTAGAAGTAAGATACGACGACGAGGCGAAGCGGGTGGTCTATGAACCCGTGAAACTTGTTCAAGAGATGAGGCAGTTCGATTATCTAAGTCCTTGGGAGGGCACTGAATACTTGCTCCCTGGTGACGAAAAGGCGAAGCAATGACCGAAGTCTCCACCCGCCCCTTCACCATCAACTTTGGCCCGCAGCATCCGGCAGCGCATGGCGTTTTGCGCATGGTTCTGGAATTGGATGGTGAAATCGTTACGCGAGTCGATCCGCATATTGGTCTTCTCCATCGCGGCACGGAAAAATTGATCGAGCAGAAAACTTATCTGCAAGCCGTGCCTTATTTTGATCGGCTCGACTACGTGGCGCCAATGAACCAGGAGCATGCCTTCGCTCTGGCGGTCGAAAAACTGCTCGATATTACAGTGCCTAAGCGCGGGCAGTTGATCCGGATTCTTTACTCCGAAATCGGCCGCTTGCTGTCGCATCTTCTCAACGTCACCACACAGGCGATGGATGTGGGCGCACTCACGCCGCCACTCTGGGGCTTCGAAGAGCGCGAAAAGCTCATGGTGTTTTATGAGCGCGCATCTGGCTCGCGCATGCATGCAGCATACATCCGCCCGGGTGGCGTGCATCAGGACATTCCACAAAAACTGATCGACGATATCGGCAACTTCACCGACAAACACTCCAAGGTGCTCGACGACATCGAAGGCCTGCTCACCGATAACCGCATCTTCAAACAGCGTAACGTCGATATCGGCGTTGTGTCGCTGGAAGAATGCTTCAAGTGGGGCTTCTCGGGCGTGATGGTGCGAGGGAGCGGTGCCGCCTGGGACCTTCGCAAGTCGCAGCCATATGAATGCTATTCCGAACTCGATTTTGATATTCCGATTGGCAAGAACGGCGACAACTACGACCGCTATCTGATCCGCATGCTGGAAATGCGCGAGTCACTCAAAATCATGCGCCAATGCGTCAACAAATTGTCCGCGAGCGAAGGGGCAGGGCCTGTGTCATCAATGGATGGTAAGATCGTGCCACCCAAGCGCAGCGAAATGAAGCAATCGATGGAAGCGCTGATCCATCACTTCAAACTTTACACTGAAGGCTACAAGGTGCCCGCTGGCGAAGTCTACGCTGCCGTCGAAGCGCCCAAAGGTGAGTTCGGAGTTTATTTGGTGAGTGACGGATCAAACAAACCCTACCGCTGCCGCCTCCGCGCGCCTGGCTTTGCGCATTTGCAGGCGATGGACTGGATGTGCCGCGGCCACATGCTGGCCGACGTTTCCGCTATTCTGGGTTCAATCGATATCGTGTTTGGTGAGGTGGATCGGTGATGAACGTACCAGCAGCAGTAATGATGGATTCCAGCCAGTTCCAAGCATGGTGTTTGGCGCATCCAGAAGGCCGTTTCGAACTTGAAAATGGAAGGCTGATTGAAATGTCGCCGGAACGCTCGGTTCATAATCTGACAAAACTCTCATTGGCGATCTGCCTCAAGGGAGCGGTGAACAAGGCGGGCGCGGACTGCAAGGTTTACACTGATGGTTTGTGGATCAAAGTTAGTGAAGGCCGGATCAGGCAGCCGGACGCTTCTGTAGTGACCGGCAAGGGCGTTGCGCGCGACTCGATCTGGCTGGAGAACCCGCTAGTCATCGCCGAAGTTGTTTCGCCATCAAGCGACAAGACCGACAGCAATGAAAAGTTGGCGGATTACGCCACTCTGCCGACGTTGCAGCACTACCTCGTGGTTGAACCAGATCACAAAGTCATTTTCCATTATCAAAGAACGGCGAAAGCACAGTTTAACTTGCAGATTCTGCATGAAGGTCGTTTTGAGTTATCGCCGCCCGGTATTGAGTTGAGCGTCGAAGAAATCTTGGGTGATACGTAATGTCCGTCCGCCGCTTGGATTCCAACCTACCGACAGCACCCTTCGCCTTCACGCCCGAGAACTTGTCTTGGGCGAAACAGTCGATTGCGAAATATCCACAAGGCAAGCAGGCCTCCGCCATCATTCCACTGTTATGGCGCGCGCAAGAGCAGAATGCTGGCTGGGTTACCCGCCCGATCCTTGAATATATCGGCGACATGCTCGACATGGCCTATATTCGCGTGCTCGAAGTCGCGACGTTCTACACAATGTTTCAGCTGTCGCCGGTTGGTTCCAAGGCGCATATCCAGGTCTGCGGCACTACGCCTTGCATGTTGCGAGGCGCGGAGGAATTGAAGAAAGTCTGCCAGTCCAAGATCCATCACGAACCGCATCATCTGAACGCCGATGGCACCTTGTCGTGGGAAGAGGTTGAATGCCTCGGCGCTTGCGTCAACGCGCCCATGGTGCAGCTCTGGAAAGATACCTACGAAGACTTGACGCCTGAAACCCTCGCGGGCCTCATTGATGATTGGGAGGCCGGCCGCAAGACGCAACCTGGCCCACAGAATGGCCGCCAGTTCTCCATGCCGGAAGGCGGCGGAACGGCACTCACTGATCCTTCGCTTTATGGCGCGCAACGCGCATTCACCCGCGTTGAAGCGCCGCCGCCTCTGCCGCCAGCTGCGCCCGCAGCAGCACCACCTGTTCCGGCTCAAATAGCAAAACCAGTTGTGGTCGCGCCAATGGCACCGGCGGTTAAACCCGCCCCGGCCGCTCCCCCATCAAAGTATGTCGATCTACTGGCCCAGCAGATTAGAGAGAAAAAAGAACTCAAGGCCAAAAAAGCCGAACCAGCAACGCCAAGGACCTCTGCTGTCAAGACAATCAAGGCACCGGTTACACCTGCGTCGGCAAAGGCCCCCGCAAAAAGTGATGGTTCGCCAGAGCAACTTGCAAAGCCACGCGGCGGCAAGGGTGATGACCTTGAACTCATCTGGGGCGTTGGCCCCGGCCTTGCGAGAACGCTGAACAAGATGGGCTTCTGGCATTTTGACCAGATCGCAGCCTGGACCGCAAAAGAATTGAAATGGGTTGACCTGAACCTGAAAGGTTTCAAGGGCCGCGCAACACGTGATGAATGGGTGCCGCAAGCGAAGAAGCTGGTCAAAGGCTGGCGACCCGAAAATGATCTTGGCGACAAGCCGAAGGGGAGGGGATGATGCTCGCCGACAAAGACCGCATCTTCACCAATCTCTACGGCCTCCATGATTGGGGCATCGTTGGCGCGCGGCAACGTGGCTGCTGGGCGGATACCAAGTCCTTCATCGACAAGGGCCGCGACTGGATGATCAACGAGATGAAGGCTTCTGGCCTTCGTGGCCGTGGAGGTGCAGGCTTTCCGACCGGTCTCAAATGGTCCTTCATGCCGAAGGAAATCAAGGAGCGCCCACACTACCTCGTCGTCAACGCGGACGAATCCGAACCCGGCACCTGCAAGGACCGCGAGATCATGCGGCACGATCCGCATCTGCTTGTCGAAGGCTGCCTGCTGGCATCCGCGGCGATGGGCGCTCACACAGCTTATATCTATGTGCGCGGCGAATACATTCGCGAACGCGAACACCTTCAGGCCGCGGTCGATCAAGCCTACGAAGCGCGGTTGATCGGCAAGAACAATGTGCACGGCTGGGATTTCGACATCGTCGTGCATCACGGTGCTGGCGCATATATTTGCGGCGAAGAAACCGCCATGCTCGAAAGCCTCGAAGGCAAAAAAGGCCAGCCCCGCATGAAGCCGCCATTCCCGGCGAATGTCGGGCTCTATGGCGCCCCAACAACGGTCAACAATGTTGAATCAATCGCCGTCGCCGGAACCATTTTCCGTCGTGGCGCGACATGGTTCTCGTCCTTCGGCAATCCCAACAACGTAGGCACAAAATTGTTCTGCATTTCGGGCCACGTCAACAAGCCGTGCAATGTCGAAGAAGCGCTCGGCATTCCTTTCCGCGAATTGATTGAGAAACACGCGGGCGGTGTGCGCGGCGGCTGGGACAATCTGCTCGCAGTCATTCCCGGAGGCTCATCCGTGCGCATGGTGCCTGCTGCTCAGATCATCGACACGCCGATGGATTTCGATTCACTCTCAAAATTGAAATCCGGCCTCGGCACGGCTGCGGTCATCGTCATGGATAAATCCACTGACCTGATCCGCACAATTGCGAGACTTGCATATTTTTACAAACACGAATCCTGCGGCCAGTGCACGCCATGCCGCGAAGGCACCGGCTGGATGTGGCGCGTATTGACTCGCATGGCCGAAGGCCGCGCCGAAAAGCGCGAGATCGACATGTTGTTTGATGTGACGAAACAGATCGAAGGCCACACCATTTGCGCTTTGGGTGACGCAGCGGCCTGGCCAATCCAGGGATTGATCAATCATTTCCGGCACGTCATTGAAGACCGCATCGACCAATATGCTGCAAACCCCGATCACGATGGCGCTGTGCGCCGGATTGCGGCGGAGTGAGATGATGCTGCTGCACAATTTATCCCCTTCGCTGTCATGGCCCGCTTCAGGCGGGCCACCCACTGATCGGCAGCCATGGGTGGCCCGCCTGAAGCGGGCCATGACGGATGTGAGGGAAGCGGCGTGATGAAAAAAACCATGCATCTCGCTGAGCTCAACATTGGCAAGTTCAAGTATCCGACGAGCGATCCGCGCATGGACGGGTTCATGAATAATCTTGACCGCGTGAATGCCATTGCCGAGCGCAGCCCCGGTTTCGTCTGGCGTTTGAAAGGCGACAACAATAACGCCACGGATTTTCGCATCGGCGACGACATGGCGGTCAATCTTTCGGTTTGGGAAGACGCGAAGTCACTGGAGAATTATGTGTTCAACACCGTGCATGTGCAGTTCTACAAGAAGCGCGAGGAGTGGTTTGATCTGATGGAAAAACCGCACATGGTGTTCTGGCACGTGCCCGAGGGCCACAACCCGACGCTCGATGAAGCCTGGGCTAGGCTCCAGCACTTTGAGAAAAACGGCGCTTCCGATTTTGCGTTTGGCTGGGCGAATGTGATGGATGCCGAACGCATGCAGACATTGAGGTGTGCGTGATGGTGACCTTCAATTGCTCCCCTCCCTCAAGGGAGGGGCAGGGGTGGGTGTCAGCCGCATGCAAGGCTGCATCCTCCATGAAACTGACACCCGCCCCCAACCTCGCCCTCGAGGGCGGGGAGGAAAAGAGTGAGCGTTGAGAAATGCCTAAAATCAAGATAGACGGCATAGAACTCGAAGTCGAAAGCGGCACCACGCTGTTGCAGGCTTGTGAGCAGGCGGGTGCGGAAGTGCCGCGCTTCTGCTTTCATGATCGCCTGTCGATTGCCGGCAACTGCCGCATGTGCCTCGTCGAAGTGAAGGGTGGCCCGCCGAAGCCACAAGCCTCCTGCGCCATGTCGGTGAACGATCTCCGCCCCGGACCCAACGGCGAACCGCCGGAAGTCTTCACCAAGACACCCATGGTGAAAAAGGCCCGCGAAGGCGTCATGGAATTCCTGCTCATCAACCACCCGCTGGATTGCCCGATCTGCGATCAGGGCGGCGAATGCGATTTGCAGGATCAGGCCATGGCCTATGGCATCGACAAGAACCGCTACGCTGAAAACAAGCGCGCCATGGACGACAAGGATTTCGGCCCTCTGGTGAAAACCGAAATGACCCGCTGCATTCAGTGCACGCGTTGCGTCCGCTTCACCACCGAAGTGGCGGGCATCAGCGATATGGGCCTGACGGGGCGTGGCGAGGATGTCGAAATCACCACCTATCTCGACCGCATCATAAACTCTGAACTGCAGGGCAACATCATCGACCTTTGCCCGGTCGGCGCACTCACCTCCAAGCCTTACGAGTTCAAGGCGCGGGCCTGGGAACTGCGCAAAACCGAAACCATCGACGTGATGGATGCCGTTGGCTCCAACATCCGCGTTGATGTGCGTGGCCGCGAAGTGATGCGCATTCTTCCACGCACCCATGAAGATGTGAACGAGGAATGGATTTCCGACAAAACCCGTTTTGTCTGGGATGGATTGAAAGCCCAGCGTCTGGATAAACCTTACGTGCGTGATCTCGGCAAACTCCGACCCGCAACTTGGGAAGAGGCGTTAAGCCGTGTTGCACAAAAAATGAAAGCCGCTGGCCCACAGCGCATCGGCATGATCCTCGGCGATCTCGTTACAGCCGAAGAAGCATTCGCACTGAAATCAATGGCGATGAAGCTTGGCATCAGCAACATCGATTGTCGCCAGGATGGCACACCACTGGGTGAACATGGTGGCCGCGCCGGCTATCTCTTCAACTCAACGATTGCCGGCATTGAACAGGCCGATGCGATCATGCTGATCGGCTGCAACCCGCGCATCGAAGCACCGGTGCTCAACGCCCGCATTCGCAAGCGCGCGCTGAAAGGCAGCTGTTTGATTGGCGTCGTCGGCGAAAAAGCTGACCTTACTTATGACTACAATTATCTTGGCGCTGGCCCGGAAAGCCTCGAGCAATTCGTCTCGCACGGTGCCATCACCAAACAGAAACCAATGCTGATCGTAGGGCAGGGCGCTCTCGCTAGACCTGATGGCGCGGCTATCCTGGCGATGGTGGCGAAAGCCGCAGCCTCAATGGGTGTCGTCAAGGAAGGCTGGAACGGTTTCAACGTCCTCCACACCGCCGCAGGCCGCGTCGGCGCTCTTGATGTATGTGCGCTTCCAGGCGACGGTGGCTTGAACACGCGCGGCATGATAGGTGCTGCAAGCCGTGGCGATCTCGACCTACTCGTTCTTGCTGGCGCAGACGAACTTGACACGCACGCATTGGGCAAATCTTTTGTCGTCTATATCGGCTCGCACGGCGATGCTGGCGCAAACCGCGCCGATGTCATTCTGCCGGGCGCTGCCTACACCGAAAAAAGCGGAACTTATGTCAACACCGAAGGCCGTCCGCAAATGGCAACTCGTGCATCATTTCCGCCGGGTGATGCCCGCGACGATTGGGCAATCATCCGCGCCCTTGGCGATGCAGTGGGCGCGAAACTGGAATGGACATCGCTCGAAGGCTTGCGTCAGGCAATGTACAGAACCGCACCGCAGCTGCAATTGCTCGATCAGATTGAGCCAGCAGATGGCGCCGCACTCTCCGAACTTGGCCGTGCTGAGGGCAAGTTCTCGCCACAACCTTTCGCATCGCCCATAAACGATTTTTATCTCACCAACCCAATCGCCCGCGCATCGCGCATCATGGGCGAATGTTCGGCCCTGAAGTCCGGGCGCAGACTTGAGGCAGCAGAATAATGAAGACAATAGGCATCATCGGCGGCATGAGCGCGGAATCAACAACGCACTATTACGCCCTGATCAACCAGCTGGTGCGCAAGCGCCTGGGCGGGCTGCATTCCGCTGAAACCATCATCTGGTCAGTGGACTTTGCCGATATAGCCGAAATGCAGGCGCGCGGCCAATGGGATTTGGCTGGCAAGAAGCTGCGCCAGATCGCGTACAGGCTGGACCGCATCGGTGCGGAAGTCATTCTGCTGGCTACCAACACCATGCATAAGGTGGCAGACGACATTGTTGAAATGATCGATGTGCCCTTCATCCATATTGCTGATGCAACAGCCGCAAAAATCAAGGCAGCGGGGTTCAAGCGCCCCGGCCTGTTGGGCACTGCCTACACCATGGAACAGGATTTCTACAAAGGCCGCTTGCGCGACAAACACAGCCTCGAAGTAGTCATTCCGAACGACATCGACCGCGCCGAAACCCATCGCATCATCTATGATGAGCTGTGCAAGGGGAAAGTGAACGAAACCTCACGCGCCTCATTCCAGCGCATTGCGAAACGTCTCGCGGAAGCGGGAGCAGACTGCCTCATCCTCGGTTGCACCGAAGTCGGCATGCTGCTCAATAGCACCAACGTTTCAATTCCGGTGTTTGACACAACGCAAATTCACGCAGAGGCCGCAGTAGACTTTGCGCTTTCTGATTTTGCCTTGAAAGCGGCGGAGTAAGGCTGTGACAGAAATAGCGGCACTTGTCGGTTGGATCGTACTGCAAAGTGTGGCTTTGCTGACTGCACTCCTGATATCGGTTTCATTCCTTATCTATTTCGACCGCAAGGTCTGGGCCGCGGTGCAAATGCGCCGTGGACCCAACGTCGTCGGCCCCTGGGGCCTGCTTCAGTCCTTTGCTGACTTGCTCAAGTTCGTCTTCAAGGAAGTGATCATCCCAGACGGTGCAAACAAGGGCGTCTTCGTCTTGGCGCCCATCGTTACCGCCGTCCTGGCACTCGCGGCGTGGGCCGTTGTGCCAATCAATCAGAACTGGGCCATCGCAGATATCAACGTCGGCATCCTCTACCTCTTCGCCTTGTCTTCGCTTGGCGTTTACGGCGTCATCATGGGAGGCTGGGCCTCGAACTCGAAATATCCCTTCCTTGCTGCACTCCGTTCTGCCGCTCAAATGGTGTCGTACGAAGTCTCCATCGGGTTCGTCATCATCACGGTTTTGCTCTGCGCCGGCTCATTGAACCTGTCGCAAATCGTGATGACACAGCATGATGGATTGGGGACAATGCTGGGTCTTCCCAACTCATTCCTCGATTGGTACTTCATCCCGCTGTTCCCGATGTTCGTCGTGTTCTTCATCTCGGCTCTGGCAGAAACCAACCGCCCGCCCTTCGACCTTGTCGAAGCTGAATCAGAACTCGTAGCCGGTCACATGGTGGAATATTCATCAACGCCTTATCTGCTGTTCATGCTCGGCGAGTATGTCGCGATCACCTTGATGTGCGCCATGACGACGATACTTTTCCTCGGTGGCTGGCTGCCCCTGATCGACATTCCGCCCTTCAACTGGATTCCCGGCGTCATCTGGTTCTTGCTCAAGCTGGTATTCGTTTTCTTCATGTTCGCCATGGTGAAGGCCATCGTTCCGCGCTATCGTTATGACCAGTTGATGCGATTGGGCTGGAAAGTATTTCTTCCGCTCTCGCTGGCCTGGGTCGTGATCACGTCTGGCGTCCTTGTCGCATTTGGATGGTTGCCCGCATGAAACTCGAACAGGCCGCTCGCTCACTTTTCCTGAAAGAATTTTTCTCGGCAACGAAGATGGCGCTGCGCTATCTCGTGTCACCCAAGGCAACACTGAACTACCCGCATGAAAAGGGCCAATTGTCGCCCCGTTTCCGCGGCGAGCACGCACTCCGCCGTTATCCGAATGGCGAGGAACGCTGCATTGCCTGCAAATTGTGCGAAGCAATCTGTCCGGCGCAAGCCATCACCATTGAAGCTGGCCCGCGCCGCAACGACGGCACCCGCCGCACCACACGCTATGACATCGACATGGTGAAGTGCATCTATTGCGGTTTCTGCCAAGAAGCCTGCCCGGTTGATGCCATTGTCGAAGGCCCGAACTTTGAGTGGGCGACCGAGACGCGCGAGGAGTTATTGTTCAATAAAGAGAAGCTCCTTGCCAATGGAGATCGCTGGGAGCGGGAGATCGCTCAGAACATTGCCTTGGACTCGGGCTACAGGTAAAGGCACACGACATGGCAGCTGCAACGTTTTTCTTTTACCTATTTTCCATCGTGGCCATCGCGTCTGCGGTCATGGTAGTGACATCGCGCAATCCGGTGCATTCGGTTCTTTATCTCATTCTCTGTTTCTTCAATGCCGCCGGTCTCTTCATTCTCCTCGGCGCGGAATTTCTCGCGATGATATTGGTTGTCGTCTATGTCGGCGCAGTTGCGGTGTTGTTCCTCTTTGTCGTCATGATGCTTGATGTTGATTTTGAGGAACTGAGGGAAGGATTTTTGAACTATCTGCCAATCGGCGCTGCTATTGGACTGATGGTTCTTGCTGAACTTGTGCTGGTCGTGACGACTTGGACCTTTGCGCCACAAGCTCTCTCAAATGTGAAAGCAGCGACCCCAGCGGGCGTATCCAATACGCAGGCGATAGGACAACTTCTCTATACTGATTACATATACGTCTTCCAGGCGGCAGGCATGGTTCTGCTGGTCGCGATGATCGGCGCCATCGTCCTAACATTGCGCCACAAGGCGGGCGTCAAACGCCAAGACATCGCAACGCAGGTCGCGCGCAATCCGCAATCGGCGGTAGCCGTTGTCAAAGTCGAATCTGGCAAGGGCATCTGACATGATCGGGCTTGGACATTATCTCACCGTTGCGGCCATCCTGTTTACGATTGGCATTCTCGGGATATTCCTCAACCGCAAGAACGTCATCATTATCATGATGTCGATTGAACTCATGTTGCTCGCGGTCAACATCAATCTTGTGGCTTTCTCGTCATTCCTCAATGATCTCGGCGGCCAGATTTTTGCGTTACTGGTGCTGACGGTTGCCGCTGGCGAGGCGGCCATCGGGCTTGCCATACTTGTCGCATATTTCCGCAACCGTGGCACCATCGCGGTTGAAGACATCAACATGATGAAGGGCTGATGCTGAAATCATGATCGAAGCAATTGTCTTTCTCCCGCTTCTCGGCGCGATCATCGCCGGACTCGCCGGCACCAACCTGTTCAAGAGTCTGGGCAGCGATGCCGAAGTCTATGCCGGGCATGACCACAACGACACCAGTCACGATCATGGCCACGATGATCATCACGGCCACTATCATGGACCAACCTGGCCGATGTATCTGACGACAGGCCTGCTGTGCCTTTGCGCAATCTTTTCATGGATCGTGTTCTATGGATTCTTCAATCTTGAACACAACCCGTCGACGACCGTCGAATTGGGTCGCTGGATGTCTTCTGGCGCACTGGAAGCAAAATGGGCCCTGAAGGTTGATACGCTTACGGCGGTGATGCTTGTCGTCGTGAACACGGTGTCCTCGCTGGTCCACATCTATTCGCTTGGCTACATGAGCCATGACGAGCACCAGCCGCGCTTTTTCGCCTACCTTTCGCTGTTCACATTTGCAATGCTTATGCTGGTGACGGCGGATAATCTAGTTCAGATGTTCTTTGGTTGGGAAGGCGTTGGTCTCGCATCTTATCTCCTGATCGGCTTCTGGTTCACCAAACCCTCCGCCAATGCCGCCGCGATGAAAGCCTTCATCGTCAACCGCGTCGGCGATTTTGGCTTTGCGCTGGGAATTTTCGGCTGCTTTTACATTTTCAAAACAGTCGAGTTCGATGCGATGTTCGACGCATTGCGCGGTGACTACGTGAAGTCTTTCCATTTCCTGAGTTGGGAAGTGGATACGATGACGACGTTGTGCCTGCTCTTGTTCATGGGTGCCATGGGCAAATCGGCGCAGTTCTTGCTGCACACCTGGCTGCCGGACGCGATGGAAGGTCCGACGCCGGTTTCCGCATTGATCCATGCCGCGACAATGGTCACAGCCGGAGTCTTCATGGTCGCGCGCCTGTCGCCAATGTTCGAGATTGCCCATGGAGCGCGTGAAGTTGTCGTCGTTGTCGGCGCACTCACAGCCTTTTTCGCAGCGACGGTTGGCCTTGTTCAAAACGACATCAAGCGCGTCATCGCTTATTCCACCTGTTCGCAGCTCGGCTACATGTTCGTGGCCTTGGGCGTCGGTGCATATGGCGTGGCGATTTTCCACCTTTTCACGCATGCGTTCTTCAAAGCCTTGTTGTTCCTCGGCGCTGGCTCGGTCATTCACGCCGTTGGTGGTGAGCAGGACATGCGCAAAATGGGTGGCCTCGCGCCGCACATCCGCACGACCTGGATCATGATGATCATCGGCACTTTGGCCCTCACTGGCTTTCCGTTCACCGCAGGCTATTTCTCCAAGGACGCAATCATCGAAAGTGCCTGGGCCTCCGATATGACGTTTGGCGCTCCCGCCTTCGCCTTGCTTGTGATCGCTGCGTTCTGCACCTCATTCTATTCGTGGCGGCTCGCATTCATGACCTTCAATGGGGCGCCCCGCGCTGATGCGCACACAATGGAGCACGTGCACGAGAGTGGAAACGTTATGCTGGCGCCGCTCTTTGTGCTTGGAGCTGGCGCGTTGATGGCAGGCTTCATTTTCAAGGAATATTTCATCGGGCACGAGTGGGAACATTTCTGGGCCGAGTCTCTGGCGCGTGCATCCGGGGAGCACGACATCATGCATGCCATGCACGATGTCGGTTTCTGGGTGAAAGCCTCGCCCTTCATCGCCATGGTTCTCGGTTTTGTGACGGCCTACATGTTCTATATCGCCAGCCCTCAATTGCCAGGGCGCCTCGCATCCATGCACCGGCCCGTCTATGAGTTCCTGCTCAACAAATGGTACTTTGACGAAATCTACGACTACCTCTTCGTGCGACCCGCCAAGTGGCTCGGCAATTTCTTGTGGAAGCAGGGCGACGGCCAGGTGATCGACGGTTTTGGAGCCGATGGCGTCTCCTCAAGCGTTGTCGAAGCCAGTTCGCAGGTCGTGAAGCTGCAAACGGGTTATGTCTATCACTACGCTTTCGCCATGCTGATCGGCGTCGCGGCACTCGTCACCTGGTTTTCATTCGGAGGGGCGCACTGATGAACTGGCCTATTCTCTCCGTCGTCACCTTTCTGCCGTTGATCGGCGCAGCCTTCATTCTCTTTGCCCGCGGCGAAGACGAAGGATCTGCACGCTACGCCCGCTGGGCCGCGTTCTGGACGACGCTCGCCACCTTTGCGCTGTCGCTGCTGCTTATCGTCAACTTCAATTATCAGGACGCAGGATTCCAGTTCGTTGAGTCGCGCGAATGGCTGGGCGGGCTTGCCAACTACCGGATGGGTATCGACGGCGTTTCGATGCCTCTCGTTATCCTGACGACGTTCCTGATGCCAATCTGCATCGTCGCCAGCTGGTACGTGACCAAACGCGTCAAGGAGTACATGGTCGCGTTTCTTGTACTCGAAACATTGATGATCGGCGTGTTCTGCTCGCTTGATCTATTCCTGTTCTATGTGTTCTTCGAAGCAGGCCTCATTCCCATGTTCCTGATCATAGGCATCTGGGGCGGTCCCCGCCGCGTCTACGCCAGCTTCAAGTTCTTCCTCTACACCTTGCTGGGCTCGGTGCTGATGTTGATCGCGATGATCGCCCTGTATTGGCAAACCGGCACCAGCGACATTGCCACGCTGATCTCAGGACAGCTTGATATCCCGGTCAACATGCAGCGCTGGATGTGGTTGGCATTCTTCGCGTCATTTGCCGTCAAGATGCCGATGTGGCCAGTTCACACCTGGCTTCCCGATGCCCATGTCGAAGCGCCAACAGCCGGCTCAGTCATCCTCGCCGCCATCCTGCTGAAGATGGGCGGATATGGCTTCATCCGTTTCTCGGTCCCAATGTTTCCCGATGCGTCGCTCTACTTCCAGAATTTTGTTTATGTGTTGTCGGTAATCGCGATTGTTTACACCTCGTTGGTGGCGCTGATGCAGGAGGATATCAAGAAATTGATCGCCTATTCATCCGTCGCACATATGGGCTTCGTGACCATGGGCATTTTCTCGCTGACGCGCCAGGGGATTGATGGAGCGATGTTCCAAATGATCAGCCACGGCCTGATCTCCGGTGCTTTGTTCCTTTGCGTAGGCGTGATCTACGACCGCATGCATACGCGGGAAATCAAGGCTTATGGCGGCCTCGTGCATCGCATGCCGCTCTACGCCGGCATTTTCATGCTCTTTACCATGGCCAATGTCGGCCTGCCGGGAACATCGGGATTTGTTGGTGAATTCCTGACGTTATTGGGAACTTTCCAGTCCAACACCTGGGCGGCGTTTGTCGCGACAACAGGGGTCATTCTCTCAGCTGGCTACGCATTGTGGCTCTACGCCCGTGTTGTTTTTGGCAAGCTTGAAAAGAGCAACCTCGCCTGGATGCCAGATGTAACGCCACGCGAACTCGCGACTCTGGCGCCGCTTGTTTTCTTTACGGTTCTTTTCGGCGTATTCCCTTGGCTCGTCACCGACATTTTCGGACCTTCAATTGACAGCTTGCTCGGCAACATGAAGACGGCACTGAATGCAAATGCCCATCAAATTTTCGCGATGAAATGACATGATCGAAGTCCTCAAACAAATTGGCGCTTCCGCTGTGCTGCCAGAAATCGCTCTTTCCGTCATCGCCATGGCCTTGCTGATGTTCGGCGTGTTCAAGGCGCGTGTGACATATCAAATGGTCTCCATCATTGCGAGCATCGGCATCTTGTTCGTGGTGTTTCTGGTCGCGCGCGGAGCAGGGGACTATCCGCAAACTGCTTTTAACGGGTCATTCATTGTTGATGATTTTGGTCGCGCAATGAAGTTCCTGATACTGGCCGGAACTGACATCGCCCTCATTCTTTCTGCATCTTATTTCTCCCGCGCCGGCATATTGAAGTTCGAGTATCCGGTGCTTCTCTTGATCGCAACTGTTGGCATGATGATGATGGTGTCTGCCAATGACCTCATTTCTCTCTACATGGGCCTGGAGCTCCAGTCGCTTTCGCTTTATGTAATTGCTTCGATTGACCGCGACAATGCGAAATCGTCGGAGGCTGGCCTGAAGTACTTTGTGCTCGGCGCACTGGCCTCCGGCATGCTGTTGTATGGCGCGTCATTGATCTATGGCATGACGGGAACGACGCTGTTCTCAGGCATCGCACGAAACCTTCAGGACAGCGGATCAAATGTCGGAGTTGTGATCGGCATCGTGTTCATCATTTCGGGCCTGGCATTCAAGGTTTCGGCGGTTCCATTCCACATGTGGACGCCCGATGTCTATGAAGGATCGCCCACGCCAGTGACGGCGTTCTTCGCAGCTGCGCCAAAGGTTGCAGCGATTGCGCTTATTGCCCGTGTGCTTGTCGGTCCTTTCGAGCATCTCGTGCGCGACTGGCAACAAATGATTGTGTTCGTTTCCATTGCTTCAATGGCGCTGGGCGCATTCGCAGCGATAGGTCAGCGCAACATCAAGCGGCTTCTCGCATATTCATCAATTGGCCATATGGGTTACGCTCTCGTCGGACTTGCTGCCGGCAATGAAGAAGGCATCCGGGGCGTGGTCATCTACATGCTCATTTACATGCTGAGCACAATTGGAGTTTTTGCATGCGTTCTGGCCATGCGCCGTAACGGCAAGCAGGTTGAGGAGATTTCTGATCTCGCAGGCCTCGCCCGCACCAACAGTTGGCTTGCGGCGGTGATGGCGGCACTGATGTTTTCATTGGCCGGCATTCCGCCACTGGCAGGTTTCTTCGGCAAACTCTTCGTCTTCATGGCCGCAGTACGCGCTGAACTCTATGTCCTTGCCGTCATCGGCGTGCTCACCAGCGTCGTCGGCGCGTTCTACTACATCCGCATCGTCAAGATGATGTACTTCGATGAACCGCAGCCCGCGTTCGACGCTGTGGATCCAGAAGTAAAATACGTGGCGCTGGTGTCGGGTATTTTCGCTGTTTTGTTCGTGATATTTGCCCAGCCGATGGTCAACTTCGCTGCTGTCGCCGCGAAGTCCCTGTTTTAGGAAATGCAGCATTCTCGCACGCCACGATTTCATCTGGAGACAGTTGACTCAACGAATCTGCATGCCGCGAGACTGGCGAAGCATGGCGAGCACCGGCCGTTTTGGGTGACATCCGATGAGCAAACCGCAGGTCGCGGTCGCAATGACCGGCGCTGGGTATCGGAGCCAGGGAATCTCTATGCGTCATATTCTTTCTCACCTGAATGTGAAGCGGCACAGCTTCCGCAGCTGAGTTTAGTCACCGCGCTAGCCGTCTACGATACCGTGGCAAATTGGGTTGGCGCTGAAAAACTTAAATTGAAGTGGCCCAATGATTGTTTGGCAGACGAAGCCAAGATTTCAGGCATTCTGATTGAATCACTGCAAAACCCAAGCCGTGCGGTGGTGATTGGGTGCGGCATCAATATCGCTTCCAAGCCTTCAGTTGCTGGCTACCCTACAGCGGCGCTGCACGATTATGACAATTCAGCAAGCGCCGCTCAAGTGTTCGAGACCTTGGTTGACAAGTTTGGCACTTGGCTGTCGCTATGGAAAAGTGGTTCCAAGTTTCCGATGATAAGAGAAGAGTGGCTTGCGCGGGGTAAGTGCTTTGGACAGAAGATCGCTGTCAGGAATGGCGTTGAACGTATTGATGGCATTTGCCGCGGACTGAGCGAAGATGGCGCGCTGCTGCTGGAACAGGCGGATGGCAACACAAAACCTGTATTTGCCGGTGACGTCAGGTTTGCGGCATGAATGCGAAGCGTCAACATTCTACGGAACTCGTGCTTGTGCCGCTCGGCGGCGTTGGCGAGATAGGCATGAACTGTTACTGTTATGGCCATGGCACCCGCCGCCGCCGGGATTGGATCATGGTTGATCTGGGCGTAAAATTTGGTTCCGAGCGCGAACCAGGCATTGATGTTTTGCTGCCAGACATCAGTTTCATCTTGGCCCAGAAATCTGATTTCCACGGCCTGGTGATTACTCATGCGCACGAGGATCACATTGGCGCAGTGGCTTGGCTCTGGCCTCGGCTCAAATGCGAAGTTCATTGCACTGCATTTGCGGCAGAACTACTGAAACTGAAACTCAAGGAGCATGGCCTCGATGGCGAAGTGCCGCTAATCGTTCAGGAAGTCGGCAAACCGTTTCAACTCGGGCCGTTCGAACTGCAGCTCGTTCCGGTCACCCACTCGATCCCGCAGTCTTGTGCCCTTGCCATCAGCACCGAGACCGGTCGCGTCTTGCACAGCGGAGACTGGAAAATCGACCGAAGTCCGGTGATGGGTGCGCCATTCGATGAAAAGCCCTTCATTGAATTTGGCAAGCGCGGAGTGGATGCACTTGTTTGCGATTCAACCAACGTGCTGCGTGAAGGTTTTTCGCCTTCTGAAACGGACGTCTCGGTGGCACTTGAGACAATTATCGGCGAGGCGCAAGGCCGAGTGATCATTACGACATTTGCGTCACAAGTAGAGCGAATTCAGTCTGCGGTGAATGCTGCGCGACGAAACGGCCGGGAAGTCGTGATAGCTGGCCGGGCCATGCGCAACACCATTGAGGCCGCCCGCATATGCGGACTCTTGAAGGGCGCCGGAGCCTTCCTCGACGAAGAAGAGTTTGGCTACCTCCCGCCCGACAAAGTCATGTTGATCTGCACGGGGAGTCAAGGTGAACCAAGGGCGGCAATTGCAAGAATAGCGGAAGACACCCACCCAAACATCGCCTTGTCAGATGGTGATCTCGTTGTTTTTTCGGCCCGCACAATACCAGGCAATGAAAAGGCCGTTGGCGCTGTCATCAACGGCTTGGCCAAGCTCGGCGTGGACATTCTTACTTCTGACGACGCTCTTGTTCATACTTCAGGGCACCCTAGGCAGGGGGAACTGAAGCTGATGTACGACTGGTTGAAGCCACGCGCCGTTGTTCCAGTGCACGGTGAACCCCGGCATTTGCATTTCCACTCAAAATTTGCGCTGGCAGAAGGTGTCCCGGGTGCACCGCTGATTGAAGACGGTGATATCATAAGGCTCGCGCCAGGCCCTGCGGAAATTATCGACGAAGCGCATGCCAGCGTTGAGCATGTCGACGGCAATTTGATTGTTCCTCTGGAAGATGGTCCGGCTCGCCAGCGGCGAAAACTGTCCTTTAATGGGGTCGTCATTGTCGGGGTTGTGGTGGACTCAAAGTTTTCAATGGCGTCGAAGATGCAAATCCAAACGGAAGGCATTCCAATGGAGCTGCTGCCAGAAATACTCGAGGCAGCAGAGCTTGGATTTGATTCGATTCAGAAATCTCGCCGCAAGGATGACGATGCTGTTGCCGAGACCATTCGGAAGTCTGTGCGCCGTTTCGCCGAAGCGGCGTGGGGGAAAAAGCCGGTGTGCAAGGTCGTAGTTCAGCGCATAGCTTAAATAATGGGGCCGAAATTGCCCAACGGCGGTGCTATACCGCCGAATCATGAGCAAGAAAGAATCACCGCCACCACCGCCGCAAAAGGTTGAGCCCCTCGAGTTAAAAGAAGCGCTCGAGGAGCGCTACCTTGCCTATGCGCTGTCGACAATTATGCATCGTGCTTTGCCGGATGTGCGCGACGGACTGAAGCCAGTTCACCGCCGCCTATTGCATGTCATGCAAATGCTCAGACTCAATCCGGATGCAGCGTTCAAGAAGTCCGCCAAGATTGTTGGTGACGTCATGGGCGGATATCACCCGCATGGTGACCAATCCATCTACGACGCCTTGGTGCGGTTGGCGCAGGATTTCAGTTCACGCTATCCGCTGGTGGACGGGCAGGGCAACTTCGGCAACATCGATGGCGATAGTGCAGCCGCATACCGCTACACCGAAGCGCGCATGACTGACGTGGCGCGCCTGCTGCTTGAAGGTATTGACGAAGAGACTGTGGACTTCCGTCCGAACTATGATGGAACAGTCGAAGAGCCCGTAGTGTTGCCTGGGGCATTCCCGAATTTGTTGGCGAATGGCGCTACTGGCATCGCGGTTGGCATGGCGACATCTATCCCGCCGCACAATGTTTCTGAACTTTGCGACGCAGCCTTGCACCTCATCAAGACGCCCAATGCTGGCGTCGAAAAACTCACGCAATTTGTCCAAGGCCCCGATTTTCCAACGGGCGGCATTGTCGTTGATGACCGGGCGTCCATTGTCGAAGCTTACAAAACCGGCCGAGGCGGATTCCGTGTCCGTGCGCGTTGGAGCACTGAGGAGTTGCCGCGCGGCGGATGGCATATCGTCGTAACCGAAATTCCCTTTCTCGTGCAAAAGAGCCGCCTCATAGAAAGGATTGCGGAACTCCTTAATGACCGCAAATTGCCTTTGCTGAATGACGTCAGGGATGAGTCCGCAGAAGATGTCAGGATAGTTTTTGAACCGAAGAGCCGGAACGTTGATGCGGCCGTTCTCATGGAACAATTGTTCAAATCGACGGAGCTTGAGTCCCGCATTCCGCTGAACATGAATGTTTTGTCTGGCGGCAAAGTTCCAAAAGTGATGTCTCTCAGGGAAGTATTGAAAGAGTGGCTGGACCATCGCAGATCTGTGCTTGTCAGGCGCAGCGAGTTTCGTTTGCGCGAAATTGCCAAACGCCTCGAAGTACTGGGGGGCTATCTGATCGCCTATTTGAATTTGGATGAAGTAATCCGCATCATTCGCGAAGAAGACGAACCCAAGCAAGAGCTGATCCGGACTTTCAAACTTACCGATGCCCAGGCGGAAGCCATCCTCAACATGCGTCTACGTTCGCTGCGCAAGCTGGAGGAAATGGAGATCAGAAAAGAAAACAAGGAGCTCACAACTGAACAAGCATCACTCAAGAAACTCATCAAATCGGAAGAGGAACTTTGGTCGAAAATCGGCGACGAGATCAAGGCGGTAAAGGAAAAGTACTCAAAGAAGTCGCCGCTAGGAAGGCGCCGCACAGATTTCGCTGAGCCACCGGAAATCGACGCCGAGCTCACTGAAAGCCTGGCTGAGAAAGAACCCCTGACAGTGGTCTGTTCAGCAAAGGGTTGGATACGCTCGATGAAAGGCCATATCGAAGATGTTGCAGGATTGTCGTACAAAGAAGGGGACGGGGGCAAGTTCGTAGTTCGGGTTCAATCAACGGATAAACTGCTGATGCTCTCTACATCGGGGAAATTCTACACACTAGAAGCCTCCAAGCTCCCAGGTGGACGAGGTCATGGGGAACCAATTCGCTTGATGGCGGATATGGAAGCAACCGACGAAGTTGTGGCCTTGATGCTCTATGAAAAGGGAACAAAGTTGTTGCTGGCATCGACGGAAGGAGACGGTTTCGTCGCGCAAGCGGATGAATGTTTGGCGAACACCAGAAAGGGCAAGCAGGTGTTGAACGTGAAAGCGCCAGGGGAAGCGCTCGTTTGCAAACCCATTTCGGAAGCCTCTGATCACGTCGCGACAATTGGCGCCAATCGCAAGCTCTTGATTTTCAAACTCTCCGAGTTGCCGGAAATGTCGCGCGGCAAGGGCGTCCGCCTGCAGCGCTTCAAGGATGGCTTTCTATCTGATGCGGTAGCTTTTTCGAGGGCTTCTGGACTCAAGTGGTTCGACGCGTCAGGACGTGTATTTGAAGTATTGGATTTCGCGGAATGGATCGGTGAACGTGCCCAATCTGGCAGGCTCCCGCCAAAAGGATTCCCCAAGTCCAACCTGTTTGGATATTGAACAAGTTGAGCCCATTTAGAATCCTGGCTGCAAATTTAGACAAAGGCGTCAGATACACGCTGCTGTCAAGTTCTGGTAGCTTAAAAAATGGTTGATTCGACGGATGCACCCGCAAAGATGGGCGCTGTTCGATTGTGCTTTGGAGGCAAATTATGAAAGTTAAGCTCATTGACATTGAGTTGACTCGGCAAGAGGCCGACAGGGCGAAAAACTATTGGGCAACGCCAGGCACACAGCCGCTTACCCACAAACGGCCGAGTCACTATGCTCGAGCACTCGCAGAAATTGTTCAGCAGGTGGAGGCGGAAAGCATATTTGAATTTGGGTGTGCTGCGGGACGCAATCTTGACGCAATTGCGAAATCTTCTGAGCGGAAACTGATTTTGGCGGGCTGCGATGTGAACGCCAATTCAATTTCCCAGGGGAAATCAACGTACGGATTCGACCTTCGAGTGGGCGACGAAAATTCACTAGCCGAATATAAGTCAAATTCGTTTGATCTTAGCTTCACCGTATCTGTCTTGGATCATCTGCCGGAACCCGAGGCTGCCATAAAGCGGCTGATGCGAATGACGCGCAAAGCAATGCTGTTCATTGAGCCCCACTTACCTGAGAAGATTGGCAAAATATCGGAAATCAAGACGGAATGGTCGAGCCAAAAGAGTGCGGGAGCGACCCCATTTACGTATTTTCACGATTACCTGGTACTTTTCGAAGAACTTGGACTGCGCATGCAAGCCGATGTTCCATTGCCAACGCATGTCAACCGTGTTGGACCGTTCTACAAACTGTTCATTGTTACAAAGGCAACCCGTAGCAGCGCTCGTGTGATCGATTGGAAGCGGATATGCGAAAACGCCTCCGCTGCGTCGACCTTGCAACTCATCAAGGAAGTTGAGTTGGTGAATGAAGAAACAAAGCTCCAAAAGAAATCGCTGCATGATAAGGACAAGTTGCTGCGCGACAAGGAAGAGCAACTGAACAATCTGGAACAGAATTTGCTGTCAAAAGAAGCAGAATTTAAACGTGGAGTAGAAGCGCTCAATGAGTCTTTGAGTACCAAGGAACGGCAATTCACTGAGCGGCGGCAAAGCCTGGAATCTCAGCTGAAAATTTCAAAGGAGAAAGTACAAGTTTCAGTAAAGCGGGTTAAGAAGCTTCGCAACTCCACAAAATACAAGATTGGCAAGGCAATCGTCAGCGTCGCTGCGTTTCCGCTTCAAATTGTTGGGTTGAAGAAATCAAAAGTGAGCAAACCCGCACTCCTTCCGCAGCCTGATGTTGGCTTGGCAACTACCAAGCTATCGAAGCACGAGAAAAACTACGTTTTGCTGGAAAAGCTCATCCCGCCACGCCTCGCTTACCTGCGCCCTGAAAGTCGCAGGATAGCTTATATTCTGCACAACTCTTTGCCCTTTGCTACTGGAGGATACGCAACTAGAACGCATGGCGTTGCGACAGGTCTTGTTTCCAATGGGTATGAAGTTACGGGAATTACCCGGCCGGGATTTCCGCTTGACATCGGCGTATCTGCTGAATTTGTGGCGAGGAGCGGACGCGCACGAATTGACGAAGTGGACTATGTTACAATTCTGGAACCAAAACGGACCGGCACACCTCTGTACGACTATGTTGTTGCTTCAGCAGAAGTGCTTGAGAAGAAGATTGCGGAACTGCAACCGAGTGCCGTCATGTCTGCTTCATTTGCGGAGTGGTCGGGTTTGCCCGCGCTCATCGCTGCGAGAAGATTAGCTTTGCCATTTTTCTATGAGGTCCGCGGGTTCAATGAGGTCACTCGCGAGTCAAGAGACAAAGACTTTACTGGGACAGATCGGCATTCATTCTTGGTGAAGATTGAAAATCTCGTTTGCAATCAGGCAGACCATGTGTTCACGCTGACGGGACCGATGAAGCGGGAAATTTGTGAAAGGGGAGTTGATCCGGGTAAGATCACGCTGGCACCGAATTCGTGCGATGCAAATCGGTTTACGCCGCGCGAGCGGGATCTGGGATTGGCCAATCAACTGGGAATTTCCGGTTCGACTGTTGTCATAGGCTACGTCGGTACGTTTGTTGACTACGAGGGATTGGAGGATCTGGTTGTCGCGGCCGCCGAACTTCGGGAGCGGAAAAGGGATTTCCGCGTATTGCTTGTCGGTGGGGAAAATGTGACTGGTCATTCAGAAGGTCCCGTCACGAAATTGATTCGGGAGAAAATTGCTAAAAATGGGCTGCAGGGGCAAGTCATTTTGCCGGGCCGTGTGCCTCATCATGAAGTCGAGAGGTTTTACTCTTTGGTTGATATTGCCGTGTTTCCAAGAAAACCATGGAAGGTTTGTGAAATGGTCTCGCCCATGAAGCCGATGGAAGCAATGTCGATGGAAAAGGCGGTTGTTGTGTCAAACGTAGTTGCGCTGGCTGAGATGGTGAAGCACGGCGAAACTGGGATGCACTTTCAGAAAGGCGATATTTTTAGTCTAGCGAATGTGCTGGACGCACTGATTTGCGACGCGCCGTTGAGACGAACACTTGGCGGCAATGCCAGAAGGTGGGTGGTTGCCGAAAGAACATGGAAAACGACAACTTCAGCGATGATCAGGGAATTTGAAATTTCGAATGCATCTGCTGCGGATTTGCCAGAAAATCAGTTGGTATAAATTGGCTAATGTAGAACTTGATACCGGAGGGGTTCATGGCAGGTAGGGTCGCCAATCGCCCAGAAATTGACGGATTGCGCGCCCTTGCGATTATACCTGTCTTGTTGTTTCACCTGAATCTTTCAATTGTCCCGGGCGGATTCGTCGGTGTCGATGTTTTCTTTGTCATAAGCGGCTATTTAATTACGCGGCTGATCGTTGCGGAACTCGACGAGACTGGGGAGTTTAGGTTCAAAGAGTTTTATTTGCGAAGAGTGCGAAGGCTAATGCCTGCGTTTTTCTCAACGCTTTCAGTCTCGTTTTTCTTGTCTTTCGTCCTGATGTCGAACACTCAGTTTCGGCAATTTTGTTCATCAGTCATCGCAGCCGCATTCAGTTTTTCGAATTTCTATTTTTGGATGAAGGCCGATTACTTCGATGCTCAGGCCGCGACCAAGCCGCTTTTGCACACGTGGTCCCTGGCCGTTGAGGAGCAATTTTATCTGGTGTGGCCAGCCGTAGCCGTCGCGGCGTTCAAATTCCTCGGCAGAAATTCCATTAAATGGTTGCTTTGCGCCATTTTGGGAAGCAGCCTGATCATTGCTCACATTTGGCTTTTGGTTGACGCGCAAGCTGCTTTCTATTTACTGCCTGCGAGGGCGTTTGAGCTTGGAATAGGTGCTCTTCTGGTGTTTTTGCCTAGGCACATGGCTCCCCGCGGAATTCTTGCTGAGTTAATCGCAGTTTTGGGAATCGCGATGATAGTCGTCAGCATTGTGTTTTATAGTGAGAGGACTCCGTTTCCCGGAATTGCGGCGTTGCTGCCCTGCTTGGGAGCGGCATTTTTTATCGCGTCAGAGAATGCGCGCTTTGCAAGCAGCATCTTTCGGTTTTCGCCAATTGTCTGGATAGGCCGGATTAGTTATTCGCTCTACCTTGTGCATTGGCCAGTCATTGTGTTTTTCCTGATGTACGAATATCGGCCACCCGGGTTATTGGAGACCGTCGTACTTGTTTGTGCAATATTTATGCTGGCGGTGCTGCAATTTTGGTTTGTCGAGGAGCGATTCCGGTATGTGAAGTTGGAAGGTCATAGTTCTCGTATTTTCATTGGTGCGGTTGCTGCTTGGGCGGTGCTTTTGATCATACCCAGTCTTGCTGGGGAGTATTATAAGGCATTCGATTGGCGGGTTCCGTCGGACCGTTTGCTCCGCACCGCATCCATGTGGCGGCAGATCGAGCGGCGAAGTTACTGTTCAAAATTCAGCCCAGAAATGGACAAGGCTATTTTTAGTTGCCAGAATTTTAGGAACAAGAAGAAGGATTTATTCATTTGGGGTGACAGCCATGCGCGGCATCTGGTTGCCGGCTTCTCCGAGGCGTTTCCTGATTACAACATTTATGTTCTTTACCAATCAGGTTGCCCGGCTCAGTCGGGATTCGGAACATACAAAAAAGAGTTTGGCAATGCACAGAAACAGGATTGCATTAATCGAAACGTGAAGGCCATGGATTACTTTATTTCCCGGCCTGGTTCCAATGTAATTATAACAGGCAGCAAAGTTGGATCACCAAGTTCTATTGCCAAATCAACCAATGAAATGATTGGAAAACTCAATGCGGCAGGCGCCAAGTCTGTAATGCTTGGCGACTTTATTCGTACTGGTACGCCATTAGTCGATTGCATGAGCGTACCCTCATATCTGATTGATGACAAATTCATTTCACGCCGCTGTGTCGGCTTGGAGAGTGTCCAACGCGAGGAGCTGGAATACAATGCAAAACTCAAGGAGTTGGTCCCGGATTTTGTCCCTGTTGACGACAAGCAATGTAGCGCGGGGAAATGCCTTTCGATTTATGATGGCGAACTTTTGTTCTATGATGATCATCACTTGAATGTGCCAGGCTCGATTTACTTTGTGGGGCTGATAAAGGATCGCTTACCTTTTTAGGCCCAGCACAGCGAACCGACACAGAATTGAGTAGGTCCTGTTTCGGTTAGTGAATTTGGTCGAACAGGAAGAATTGGTTTGGCAAGAGAAAATTGCGCCGCCGACTAGAGCAGCTGATTCCAAGCCCGGGAGCTTGCTCGCTGTATCATTTTGAACCAAAGCAAATACGAGCCGCAACGTATTTGTCGATGTATTTGATGATTTCAGCTCCATGTTGAATTAGATTTTCCACTTTGACAAAAGTGGGAGTTAACTCCGATTTTAGGGTTTTGAAGTAGATTGCTGCTGCGCCGCTTCGAATTCGTTGAGAAAAATGACATCACCTGAAACCATTCGAGATATCTGGATAGCCGGAGGACAGATCGTAGAGCGATCTGTTGACGATACAGGCGCGGTATTTTCTGAACGCATCCTGCTGCATGCGCGCAACCATGTCAAAATTGAAACAACAGAATCGGGCACCACAGCCAAGTGGGTCATGTTCGCCGCAAATTGGGCTTCGGTTTTCTTTGCCCGCGAATGGCTGACGACCTTGCCAAAACCCTACACCTTGAAATTTTTTATCGCGGGGTGGTTCGAGGAGACTTACAGCACGTATCTCGAAGCAAGGGATCGCATTGACCAGCTGCTGGCCAAAAGCGACGTGCGATTTACCGAGCGGGTTTTTACCAGGGCCTTCAATATCAATGCAATTAACATTGCTCTTCCCGACTTTGAGTTTGCCGTCAATGAAGGCGATATTCCTGAAGACAAAACCGTGATGTGTGTCATCGACACTGTGAACGAGCGCTCCCGTGTTACGCACGTTGGATCTGATTCCGCGCTCGCCAGTGTCTGGGGCCTTTCACCTGTCGCTTATCCGTGCCTAAGCGGACACTCATATGACAAGATAGTCTCGAGGCCATATTTTGAAGTTCTTAGGACAGGCCGACCGCATCACGACCATGTACTGGCGGCAATGACCCATCCCGATGGTGAAATCCGCTGGTTTGGCTACCAGCGCCTGATTTTGCCGGGGAAGAAACGCATCAATGGCCATCCAACAGTAAATGTGCTTTGTCATAGAGGGGCTGTTGATATTCCGGTTCTGTAGACTGCATCTCATCGACTAACTGCTGCAGTCCCGGGCGCTTTACGACGGTCAGGTATTCGACCGGATCAATGCCGTTCGAAGCCCATTCCCACTTGAGAAATCCTTTTTCGATGCTGGTATAGCCGATGCGGTTGGGATGGCCGTGCTTGGCCATGTGTTCGCCTGCCAGGCCCCATATTGCATCAGGATTCCATTTGATCATGGACAAGAGCAAGCCGAGTTGCGTGAACGCGTCAAAAACCTTCCTGCTGCGTGTCTGCCTGCTGACCCACAATTCGCCATGATATACCAACAGGCCCCTGAGCGAGTTAGCAATGCTGTCTTTTGAAGGGCGTTGCGGGTTCGGAATCATCAATTCGTTGCAACGCATGTAGATGCCTACCATGTAAGGTGCGCACCAGTCCGACAAATTGGTTTCGATCCAGTCGCACCGGAATGCCTGCAATCCGCAAGTTACGCCACGGTGATCTTCCATCGACATCCAAAAGGCGCGGTTTTCGGAAAAATCACACGCATTTGGGTTATGCATGGGGGCAACCGGCTTGGAGCGCGCACGGAGCACGGCTTCGTCAAGCATATGCATGTCGTTATGAACGGTGACCGTATAGCCATGCTCATCCAACTGCAATTCGAGCTGTACGCACAAACGCGCCAGTGCCAATGGATCCTTTAGACCAATGCGCGCCATTGTCCTCTTCCGCTAGAACGTCTTTACTAGTGGAAAATTGCGCAAATTATGTCAACAAATAATTAAATTTATCGTTGATTTACTTGCTCTCATTCGCAACGTAAAGTTGCCAACCATCTTTGGTCAGCCGTTGCTGTGGCAGGAAGCGGGACTTGTATGTCATCGCTTTTGCAGCCTGTATCCAATAGCCCAAATAGACGTAAGGGATTTTCAACTCCGCAGCGAGTTTGATGGTGCTCAAGATCATATAGGTGCCAAGGCTTCTTTGCGCCGGGGATGGATCAAAGAAACTGTAGATCATCGATATTCCGTCTTCAAGAACATCAATGAGCGCGGCAGCTTTCAATTCACCTTTCCGAACGCTGTTCGCTCCAACTCTGAATTCAATCATTCGCGTATCAACGACGCTTTCGTCGATCATCGCGGAGAAATCGAGCACGGACATGTCGGCCATGCCGCCGTCCCCGTGTCGAGTGTCGATATAATCACGGAAAAGCGAGTAGTATTCAGACGTTGCTTTTGCCGACACCACATTTGTCGCAATATCACTGTTCCGTGCCATCACTTTTCTAAATGAGCGCGTCCACACAAAACTTTCGACCGGCACCCTGACTGAATGGCACGATTTGCAATGGTCGCAGGCGGGGCGATAGGCGATGTTTTGGCTCCGCCTGAATCCACCTTGCGATAGATGCGAATTCAGGCTCTTTGCATCAAGTGTGACAAGATGCGTGAACACCTTGCGCTCGAACTGGCCTGGGATGTAGGGGCAGGGGCTCGGCGACGTGATGAAGAACTGCGGAAAATTTCGCTTTTCAATCGACATACAATGCTCTTTATCCGCTGGACAAAGTGAAACCGCAAGTGAAGTTTGAAGCAGGGTGAATTCACCCGTCAGCACGCCGGAGACCGCAAATGACAAAGAAGTATGCCTGGATTGGGCTGGGAGTTATGGGTTTTCCGATGGCGGGCCACCTCGCCGCGAAATCCGGCTCCGGCGTTGCCGTATTCAACCGCTCAACTCAAAAGGCAGAAAAGTGGGTTGCCCAGCATGGCAATAACAGCGCCGGCACTCCAAAATTGGTTGTGGAAGGCGCGGACATCGTTTTTGCCTGTGTCGGCAATGACGAAGATTTGCGGCAGGTGACTATAGGACCAGAAGGTGCATTTCACGGCATGAAGAAGGGCGCAATTTTCGTCGATCACACCACTGCATCTGCCGATGTGGCGCGGGAACTTCATGCATTTGCAGAAGCGAAGGGGATCGGGTTCATTGACGCGCCGGTGTCCGGCGGCCAAGCTGGTGCCGAAAAAGGTCAACTCACCGTCATGTGCGGCGGTGATGAACATGCGTATGCTGTCGCAGAACCAGCAATTATGAACTACGCACGCATGTCACGTCTCTTGGGCAAAACCGGCAGCGGTCAACTTGCCAAAATGTGCAACCAGATTGCCATTGCAGGCGTGGTGCAGGGCCTGGCTGAATGCATCCAGTTTGGCATGAATGCGGGACTAGATATGGAGGCAGTGATCGATGTGATCGCAAAAGGTGCCGCCGGCTCTTGGCAAATGGAGAACCGTCACAAAACCATGATCGCCAATGAGTTCAATTTTGGTTTTGCAGTTGATTGGATGCGCAAAGACCTTGGTATTTGCCTCGCCGAGGCCCGCCGCAATGCCTCTCATTTACCGGTAACGGCGCTGGTCGACCAATTTTATTCTGAAGTACAGAAAATGGGCGGCAGCCGCTGGGACACGTCAAGTCTCGTCGCCAGGCTGGTCCGTTAGACGGCGATCACAACTCAAAATATTGTAATTTATAGACAATTTAGCTTCGAAAGCATCTGAAAATCCCGCGAGACGCCGGGGCTGTTGGTCGCGTATAACATGGCTCGGGGATTCTACAGCCAAAAGGAACCAAATCTTGCGCCGCTCTGTCCTGCTACTCGCGCTCATGCTCTCGCTTCTCGGTGCCGCGTCGTCATTTTCCGCCACGCTTGACATCACGATTAACAAAGTCAGCCAGAAAATGACTGTGCGTGTTGACGGAACAGTCAAATATGTCTGGCCGGTCTCAACCGGTGCGTCAGGTTACGACACGCCAAGCGGCAAGTTCCGGCCATTCCGCATGGAGGAGGAGCATTTCTCCGAGGAATGGGATAACGCGCCGATGCCAAATTCGATTTTCTTCACTGGCGACGGCCATGCCATCCACGGGACAGTCTATGCCAAAAGTCTCGGTCGCCGTGCTTCACATGGCTGCGTGCGCTTGTCGGAAAGCAATGCCTCCAAACTGTTTGGCATGGTTAAAGCCAATGGCATGAAGAATACATCTGTAGTGATCAAAGGCGGGTTTTTCGATTTCGACTTTGTTGATGAAGGGCCGATCTTGCCCAAGGGGTTCCGCCTTGGGAGCAAGCGTACTGCAAATAACGAGGCCCCGGCCGTGACCAAGAAGAAAAAGAAGCGCTGGTCCTTCTTTGGCAAATCAGACGGCTGACAGCGGTCCAATTGCCAAATTGCTGCGGCTTGACAAATCGCGTCCGAAATGTGTTTTAGCCCCGAAACCAAGGAATTCTCATGACACATCGGTATCGGACCCACACCTGCGGGGCACTTCGTGATTCAGACATTGGCACCGAAACGCGTGTGTCCGGCTGGGTTCACCGGGTGCGCGACCATGGCGGCGTTTTATTCGTCGATTTGCGCGACCATTATGGCCTGACACAAGTTGTCGTCGATCCGGATTCGCCCTCGTTCAAGTCAGCAGAAATGCTGCGCTCCGAATGGGTTATCCGCGTTGATGGAAAAGTGCGCGCCCGGCCGGCAGGAACCGAAAACCGCGACCTGCCAACAGGCCTGGTCGAGGTCTATGCCAGAGAAATCGAAGTCCTGTCCCAGGCAGCCGACCTGCCCTTGCCTGTCTTCGGCGATGTCGAATACCCCGAAGACATCCGGCTGAAGTACCGCTTCCTCGACTTACGCCGTGACGGCATTCACGCCAACATCATGAAGCGTGGGGCGATCATCGATTCACTCCGCCGCCGCATGCGCGACCAGGGCTTCTGCGAATTCCAGACTCCGATCCTGACGGCATCATCGCCGGAAGGTGCCCGCGACTATCTGGTGCCAAGCCGCGTTCATCCCGGAAAATTCTACGCGCTGCCGCAGGCACCGCAGCAGTTCAAGCAGCTGATCATGATGTCAGGCTTTGACCGCTATTTCCAGATTGCGCCTTGCTTCCGCGATGAAGATGCGCGCGCAGACCGCAGTCCGGGTGAGTTTTATCAACTCGACATCGAAATGAGTTTTGTAACCCAGGAAGACGTCTTCAACGCCGTCGAACCAGTGTTGCGTGGCGTATTCGAAGAGTTCGGCGGCGGTTTGCCCGTCACGCAGAAGTTCCCGCACGTCGCTTATAAGGATTCCATTCGCTGGTATGGCACCGACAAGCCTGACTTGCGCAACCCAATCAAGATGCAGTCCGTGACGGAACACTTTACGGGCTCCGGATTCAAAGTGTTTGCAGGCATGATTGCCAATGATCCAAAGGTTGAAGTCTGGGCCATTCCAGTGAAAGGCGGTGGCTCAAGAGCGTTCTGCGACCGCATGAACTCCTGGGCACAGCAACAAGGTCAGCCAGGGTTGGGTTATGTGTTTTGGCGTGAGGGAGAAGAGGGTGGTGCAGGCCCCATCGCCAAGAACATCGGTGCCGAGCGAACAACTGCAATCAGGGATCAATTGGGTCTCGCTGTAGGCGATGCCGCTTTCTTCGTCGCGGGCGTCCCATCCAAGTTTTATAAGTTTGCCGGCGAAGCCCGCACCCGCGCAGGCGAGGAAATGAACCTCGTCGCCAAGGACCGCTTTGACTTCTGCTGGATCGTCGACTTCCCGATGTATGAATGGAACGAGGATGACAAGAAGATCGACTTCTCGCACAATCCATTCTCCATGCCGCAAGGCGGGCTTGAGGCGCTGGAGAACCAGGATCCGCTCACCATTAACGCCTATCAATATGACATCGTTTGCAATGGTGTTGAGCTGTCATCAGGTGCCATCCGTAACCATCGCCCGGACATCATGAAGAAGGCCTTCGAGATTGCGGGCTACCCGGAAGAGGTGATCATCGAAAAATTCGGCGGCATGTATCGCGCTTTCCAGTATGGCGCACCACCCCATGGCGGCATCGCACCAGGCGTGGATCGCATCGTCATGTTGCTTTGCAACGAGCCAAATATCCGCGAAGTTGTGCTTTTCCCGATGAATCAACAAGCCCAGGACTTGCTGATGGGTGCGCCCAGCGAGGCGACGCCCAAGCAGCTCCGTGAGCTCCACATCCGTCTTAATCTCCCGGAAACGTGACAAAGATACACTATCCAAGCAATGCCAACACCATTATTCTTCACCTGATTTGACGAGGCGACGCATGAACCACAAGATTTTAGCGCTTTCTGCAGCACTGTTGCTTGGCACAGGCTTGGCACTGCCGGCTGTGGGTTATGCAACCATATCTGCGGACGAGCAGGTGGAATTGCTGAAGCAAAAAAAGGCCGAAGAGGCGAAAATTGCTTCCGCTCTCAGGAAAAAGAAAGCAATCGAGGCGAAGTTGAAGGCTGCCGAAGAGGCCAAACGCAAGTCTGCGGCCAGAGACGCTGACAAACGGAAGAGATTGGCCGCCAGGAAAGAGGCGAAAGTCGAAAGTCAATCAGCCGATCGCAAGCCGCGTGGCTGCGACTCCTTTCTCGCATGCTTGTTCGGCAAGCGCCGCGACGGTTCAAATTTTGACCGCCGCCAATACGGACAATTTGCTTCGTCGTCACAACTGTCGGCCCGCATGACCCGCAAGAAAGTCGGCTGGGATGAATCCAAGTATCCCGTCGGCTCATTGATCGTCAAAACGCCAGAACGCGCCCTTTACTATGTCAGTGCAGAAGGCGAAGCTATTCGCTACCGGGTCGGTGTAGGCCGTGATGGTTTCCAGTGGAGCGGGCAGTCGCGCATTATCAGCAAGCAGGAATGGCCAAGCTGGACGCCGCCACAGGAAATGATCGAGCGTGAAGCTGAAAAAGGCCACGAAATTCCGCCGTTTATGGAAGGCGGCCCGGGAAATCCGCTGGGTGCCCGCGCACTCTACATCGGAGGCACGATTTTTCGCGTCCATGGCACTAACAATGAATCATCAATTGGCGGCGCTGTTTCGTCAGGCTGCATACGGATGATGAATGCAGATGTCATCGACCTCTATAACCGCGTGAAGGTCGGATCCAGGATTTACGTTTACCAGTAAGCTTGCGAACTTTAACGTACCGATTAAAATATTAAGGCCCCGGAGGCAATTGCCGTCCGGGGCCGAAATCAATCAAAAAGACTGAAGGCTTACTTCTTCTTAGCCTTCTTAGCTTTCTTTGCTTTCTTTGCGGCTTTCTTAGCCTTCTTAGCAGCCATGATTATCTCCTAGAGATTAGTTGTTAATGCCCCACAACGCAGGCCTTACTGATACGCAATTTATGCAAGGGATCATGATCAATCCGGACTTCACATTCGTTGCGTAACTTCGTTTGGACCCGTTTGTGTGATTCGGCAATATGCCGAACTACATCTTGGGGTATCGCCGAGTCTCACTAACAATAAGTAAATGATCGCGAATTCCGAATTCATCCGTAGACTGATCAATACTGAATCGCGAGTTATCAGCGAAAATGTTGGCTGAATCATAGTTCATCAGTATACGGATGAATGCGATTCAGCGGCCTTTCGGCATGATTTGTGCGAAAAAACATGTTGCATGCATGCAACACTTGAGCCTCTAAACAAAGAAAAATGCTGTTGATAACCACTTCGCACGCTCATCATCGTCATTTTGAACGGCATCATTGAAGAAAGAATCGCGTTGCATGCGGCCCACAACATGTTCGCTCCAACCATTTTTCCATAAGGGAAGTGCAAGATTTGTAGTTAAGCGTCTATCACTTCGACCCAAGCATGGATCAGATTGTCACGGCGGAGTAATCAAGTGCCAAATTCATACTCAGCACATGCGGAGAAATAGGTTGCCAGCTGTCGCGGGAATGACATCTACGGGGTTGCTCAACACCGGTATCAAACCAAAATGGCCAGTCAAATGACCGGCCATCACTTAATCATCGTTAAAAACGCCTCACGAACACCCGCTGGTCGACCCGCATGTATCGCACTTCAGGCACGTGCCATTGCGTACCATCGTGAAATTGCCGCATTCCGAGCAGCTTTCGCCTTCATAGCCTTTCATACGCGCTTCTATGCGCCGGTTCGCTGAAACAGCCGCCACATTCACAGGTTCTGACAGCGCGATTGATGCTTGTACTGTTTTATCAGCCAATGCCAGATTGCCCGTCGATTCAGCAGCCCGCGCCTGCAATGCCAACACTGGTGACCCTCCAGCAACCGGCTGTGGCATCACGACAACATTGCGGAGGTTGGATTGACGTACGTAGCCCGAAGACAACACCTTGTTCGCAGGCATTGACGGCACGTGCTCTTCGCCAACGCCCTTGCCCAGCGCGTCAAACCCGAATTCAGATGGCTCAACATGAGCCAGATCGTTGCGTCCGAGGTATGAAACAGCAAGTTCGCGGAACACATAGTCAATAATGGATGTCGCATTCTTGATCGAGTCATTGCCCTGGACCATGCCGGCAGGTTCAAACTTCGTAAAGGTGAACGCATCCACGAACTCTTCCAATGGCACGCCATATTGCAGGCCAACCGATACCGCGATGGCGAAGTTGTTCATCATCGCGCGAAGTGCGGCACCCTCCTTGTGCATGTCGATGAAGATTTCGCCGACCCGCCCATCATCATATTCGCCAGTACGCAGGTACACCTTGTGGCCACCGACAATCGCTTTCTGGGTATAACCTTTGCGGCGCCCAGGCAACTTCTCGCGCTCGCGCAGAACAATGCGCTCGACGATCCTCTCAACTACGGTCTCGACCCGCGCCGGAATAGACTTGGCAAAGAGCGTGTCGACGGCATCTTCAGCCTCTTCATCGTCGCTGATCAGCTGTGACGACAAGGGCTGCGACAGCTTGGAACCATCGCGATAGAGCGCGTTGGCTTTCACGCCCAGCTTCCACGACAGCATGTAAGCCTCTGAGCATTCCTCGACCGAAGCATCATTTGGCATGTTGATCGTCTTGGAAATCGCACCCGAAATGAACGGCTGGCTCGCCGCCATCATGCGGATGTGGCTTTCAACCGAAAGAAACCGCTTGCCGATGCGGCCGCATGGATTGGCGCAATCGAACACCGGCAAATGTTCATCCTTGAGGCCTGGAGCGCCTTCCAGTGTCATTGCACCGCAGACAAAGACATTCGCTTTGTCGATTTCAGCCCGGCTAAAGCCAAGATGTGCGAGCATGTCAAAGCCGAAGTCGTTAAGGTTCTCATCCGTCAGCTTCAATGCCGACTTGCAGAATTCCTCACCCAGCGTCCACTTGTTGAACACGAACTTGATGTCAAACGCCGAAGCAAGGCCAGACTCAATTTTGTTGATCTGCTCATCGCCAAAACACTTGGCCCGCAGCTGCGCGTGGTTAAGGGCAGGCGCATCGACAAGCGTTCCATGCCCCACGGCATAGTTTATGATCGTTTCAATCTGGTCCGCAGTATAGCCAAGCGTCCGCAATGCCTGCGGCACAGCCTGGTTGATGATCTTGAAGTACCCACCACCTGCGAGCTTCTTGAACTTTACCAGGGCAAAATCAGGTTCGATACCGGTCGTGTCGCAATCCATGATCAGGCCAATGGTGCCTGTTGGCGCAACGACAGTTGCTTGCGCATTGCGATATCCGTGCTCTGATCCAAGTGCCAAAGCCTTGTCCCAAGCGGCCCGGGCCGCAGAGGCAAGTGACTTGTCTTTCAAGTCGGTTTCATCGAGTGGCACTGGGTTGGTGTTGAGCTCTTCATAACCGACAGCCGCACCATAGGCTGCGCGACGATGATTGCGCACAACGCGCAGCATGTCATCGCGGTTTGGAGCAAATCCTGCGAATGGACCAAGTTCTTTCGCCATTTCAGCCGATGTTGCATAGGCAACGCCAGTCATGATGGCCGAGATTGCACCGCAAATTGAACGACCTTCATGGCTGTCATAAGGAATGCCTGCCATCATCAAGAGCCCGCCAATATTGGCAAAGCCGAGACCAAGCGTGCGATATTCATACGATAGACGCGCGATTTCCTTCGACGGGAACTGCGCCATCAGCACCGATATTTCCAGAACGACAGTCCATAGCCGCACCGCGTGTTCATATGACTCGATGTCAAACGAACCGTCAGACTTGCGGTACCGGATCAAGTTCAGCGATGCGAGATTGCAGGCCGTATCATCCAGGAACATGTATTCGGAGCAGGGGTTTGATGCGCGGATCTCGCCTGCAGCCGGGCATGTGTGCCAGTCATTGATTGTCGTATGGAACTGGATGCCAGGGTCAGCCGATGCCCATGCCGCATAGCCAACCTTGTCCCAAAGGGCCCGCGCCTTCAGGGTCTTGACGATTTTCTTCTGCGTCCGGCCGTTGAGGTTCCAATCGGCATCGGTTTCGACTGCTTTCAAGAAGTCATCGGTCACGCGGACTGAATTGTTCGAGTTCTGGCCGGACACAGTGCGATAGGCCTCCCCATCCCAATCAGTGTCATAGGTGTCGAACTTGAGTTCAGTATAGCCTTGACGCGCAAATTGAATGACGCGCTTGATATAATTGTCAGGAACCAGGTTTTTGCGGGCGTCTTTGACAGCACGCTTCAGCGCCGGGTTCTTTTCAATTTCAAAGCAATCATCCCCAGGTCCTTCGCAATTGACGCAAGCTTTCATGATCGAAGCGAGGTGCCGCTTCACAATCTTGGAACCGGTGACCAGAGAGGCAACTTTCTCCTCTTCCTTGACTTTCCACTCAATGTATTGCTCGACATCTGGATGATCGATGTCAACGACCACCATCTTCGCAGCCCGGCGTGTTGTGCCGCCTGACTTGATGGCACCAGCGGCGCGATCGCCAATCTTCAGGAAGCTCATCAATCCGGAGGACTTACCACCACCCGAGAGTTTCTCGCCTTCACCGCGCAGGTTCGAGAAGTTCGAACCCGTTCCAGAGCCATATTTGAACAAACGAGCTTCACGCACCCAAAGGTCCATGATCCCACCTTCGTTCACAAGATCGTCAGAAATCGATTGTATGAAGCAGGCATGCGGCTGCGGATGCTCATACGCGGTCGCTGACTTGGTCAATTCACCAGTCTGGAAGTCAACATAGTGATGGCCCTGGCTTGGGCCATCAATGCCATAGGCCCAATGCAGGCCCGTATTGAACCATTGCGGGCTGTTGGGTGCACACATTTGGTTGGCGAGCATGAAACAATGCTCGTCAAAAAAGGCGCGTGCATCAGTTTCCGTGTCAAAGTATCCGCCCTTCCAGCCCCAATATGTCCACGTGCCAGCGAGCCGATTGAAAACCTGCTTGGCTGAACGTTCACCGGTGGTCTTGCCTTCTGCCGCCTCATCAGGAATTGAGCGCCAGAGCCAAGAAGGAACATTGTTTTCTTCAAACCGCTTTAGCGCCGCGGGAACGCCAGCCTTGCGGAAATACTTCTGGGCCAGAATATCGGTGGCAACTTGCGACCAGTCCGCCGGCACCTCAATTCCTTCAAGCCGAAATACTGTTGAACCGTCTGGATTCTTGATTTCACTCACGGCATTGCGGAAGTCGATGCTGGCGTAAGCGTCCTGACCTTCAACGGTGTAACGGCGTTCAATTTTCATGGCCCAATCCTTTTTTTATATTGCACGCCACCCGGCCCGCCCGGTTGGCATGTATGTTCACCTGCGCGCATGCGAACACGCGCACGATGCACTCGCACGTTTCCAAACTCAGTATCCGGCGATGTTTTCGCCCCCCAAAAGCCTGCCAAAACACCGCGCGACCGAAACGTTCCCTATCGTTTTCGCCCGGCCCGCTTTGCAGCCCTCAGGGAGCATATTAGGCTCGCCCTGTTTTTGCAGTCAATAGCTAGTGTGTTAATGTTGGATTAACACCACATATAGTGGCTCAACCCGCCTTCGCTCAAGCTTTAATGATAATCATCCGATTCTCCCCAGAAGCTCAAGCCTTCTCGTGGCTTGCATCGACAGGATGATCTTTATTGTGGAGCAGGGGTGAACTTTGCTTGACTCGTGTCAAGCCAGATTATTCGTATTCCTTGCGGAAAACCATCTGCCCGCACGCTGGAAAAATCTACCTAAGAGGGCTTTCTCCCATTTGAATCAACTTATAGCTCGGAATGGCGCTCCGAATCGGCCCAACGAGCCACAATATTGGTAAGGCGACGAGTGTCACCGCTCCAAGTACCAGCCAACACTCATTGATCGCCTGTGTCAGGCTTGCTGCCTGCACGAGGTCCAGAATACTCATCATGCCCGCCGGATCGTCTGCACCGGGAATCTCGTCCACCGGAATTCCTAGTGCAACAGCTGCAGCATTTGGATCGCTATTGATGAGGTCCATCAGTTTCTCCGAATGAATTGGGCTGCGCTCGAACATCACCGTGTCCATGACGGCAATGCCAATGGCTCCGCCAATGTTGCGAACCAGGTTGAATAACCCCGAAGCGTCGTTCACATCTTTGATCGGAAGAAGTCCAAGCGCCATGCGGATTGGCGGCAGAATGCAGAGCGCAATTGCTACTCCGCGAAATACCTGTGGCCAGAACACCTCATCGTAATCCGACCCGACAGTCATATTTGCATTGAGGAACATTCCCAGCGCGAAACCGGCAAATCCGATTGCAGACAGCCAGCGTGCGTCAAAATAGCGGTCGATTTGCACAATCAATGGTGCAGAAACCACCTGTGCTATTCCCATGACCAGCGTAATTACCCCAATTTGCAATGGCCCGTGATTGCGCACAAAAGCCAGGAAAACCGGCATGATGTAAACTGCGCTGAACAATCCAAATCCCAGAATAAAACTCAAAATGCAGCCAAACGCGAGTGACCTGTCTCTGAGCAAATGGAAAAGGATGGGAGACATTGGCCGCGTCACGGAAAAATACAGGCAAGCAGCCGAAACGATAAAGAGGGTAGCTGCAACTGGAGAAAGCCAGCCCTGTTTAGGCGCCTCCTTCAGCCCGAGGATGAGGAATGCCAGGCAGAGTCCGAACGACAACAACGCGATCCAGTCAAGTTCACTCAGTATGGCAAGACTGATCCTTGCCTTTGGAAGTGTCAGTGCACCCAAACAGATGCTGACGATTCCCGGCGCTACATTGATCAGGAAAAGCCAATGCCATGAATAGTTCTCCGTTATCCAGCCGCC
Organism: uncultured Alphaproteobacteria bacterium; assembly: GCA_963819615.1. Classification (GTDB taxonomy): domain Bacteria; phylum Pseudomonadota; class Alphaproteobacteria; order Rhizobiales; family Aestuariivirgaceae; genus Aestuariivirga. The sequence continues at coordinate 336,486 of CAWFWW010000004.1, read as the reverse complement.
AACCAGCGGACCCAGCGCGGGCGCAAGCACGGCCAACAATCCACCAAGCGTGGTTGCTATTGTCTGTTGCCTGCCTTTGGGAAATAGCAGAAAAATACTGGAAAACACGATCGGAATGAGAACGCCTCCAGCAAATCCCTGGAGTACGCGCCATACCAACAGGTCAGCAAAGCCCGCGCTCAAGGCACATCCAATTGACGCAAGCGTGAAGCCAGAAAGCGCCATCACAAATAGCCAACGCATCGAAAAAACCCGCATGAGCAGACCAGTCAGTGGTATGGCGACGACCTCGGCGATGATATAAGAAGTTTGTATCCAACTCATGTTGTCAGCGCCGATTGCAAGCGCCTGTTCGATTACAGCCAGTGATGTCACGACGACCTGGATGTCCAGGATCGCCATGAACATGCCTACGCAGGCAGCCGTAAATCCAATCCAGCGGGCCGCAAATCCAACTTCATACTGAGCTTTAAAGTCCGGTTCTGCCCTCACAACCAAAATCTCCATACATAAAGAACCGTGACAAATGCGCCCGCGCCAATCACAATTGCCCGCAACACGCCTTGTGAAACGAAATGGAGAATTTTTCCGCCAATGAGCCCACCAAGCACAGCGCCTGTGAGCATCGGCAGCGTTGCTGGCCAATCAATCATTCCCGCATATATGAAAATGCCGATGGCCGTCCAATTGGCAATCGCGCCGAACAAGTTCTTCATTGCATTGGCAGTTCGGACTGGCCAGGCGCTGGTGAGCGAAAACAAGGCCATCAACACAACCCCCGCGCCAGCGCCAAAGTATCCGACATAGGCACCCGTCGGTACGAGCCAGACAAGTCTTGCTATCGGGCGGTCGCCACAGATGTTTTCACCAGCACTGATCCAGCTATTGATCTTGCGTCCAAAAGCGAAAATGAGTGTTGCAATGCCGATGAGTGCTGGAACAACAATTTCAAATTGCCGCTCTGTTGTCACAAACAACAAAACCGCGCCAACTGCCGCCGCTCCCGATGCAACAGCCAGCGACAGCCAGAACCGTTCATCCCGTCTGGGTAGTTGTTGACGATCAGCCAACATGCCAAAAAAATGCCCGGGCGTGAGCGCAAGGGAACTCGATGCATTCGCGACTGTCGGCGGCAAACCTGCCGCAATCATGGCTGGAAAAGTGATGAAAGTCGCTCCGCCAGCAATTGCATTAATTGCACCCCCAGCCACCCCGGCCGAGAACAGCATCACAGTAGTTAAACCGTTCATAAGACTCTTTAGCTACTCTTCTGTTCATGTCCGAAGTGCGGACGGAACTCATCTTTTTGCTGATTTGCGTTCCATCGGCAAATTGTTTACGGCATTATGACGCGAATTTGGACCTTTGTGCAGTTTTCATGGAATTGATCCATTCAGTTATTCAATCCGTGCTCCCGTTCATGTCGCCAGAATATCTTTCGGCGCATCCCGACCTGGCACTTTGGATAGTTTTCCTGATTGCCTTTGGCGAAGCGCTGTTGATTATTGGCCTCTTTGTGCCTTCAACCGTAATTCTGGTTGGGGCAGGCACAATGGTGGGGACCGGGCACCTGGAGTTCTGGCCGGTGTTTATTGCCACTGCTGTTGGTGCAATTGCGGGTGATCAAATTTCGTATTGGGCTGGCCGTTGGTACGGTGAAAAACTGAAGACAATTTGGCCTTTGAACCGGCACCCTCAACTGGCTTTGCGGGGCGAAGAATATGTCCGTCAGCACGGCGGCAAAAGCATCGCGATCGGCCGTTTTGTTCCGGGCGTCAAGGCAGTTGTTCCTGGCATCGTCGGCATGTTGGGAATGAGCCAACTGTTCTTTCTAACAGTCAACATATCGTCTGGACTGGTGTGGACGGCATTTCACATATTGCCCGGCGTGCTGATCGGTCAGGGTCTCGCAATTGCTGGTGAACTCAGCGAGAGGCTGGTCATCGTGCTGCTTCTCCTGCTTGTAATTCTTGCAGTGGCCGGATGGCTGATCCGGCTCGCATCGGCAAGTCTAGCGCCATACTTGGATAATGTCTTGCGCCGCGCTTCGCTTGCTGCGCGGGTGAGCAGAAACCGGACAATGCAGAGGTTTGGACGCGCCCTTTCGCCCACGCGACCCAGTTCAAGGTTGATACTCCTTTTTGCGTTTGTTCTTCTTGCTGCACTCATAATGTTGTTGGATCTTTTGTTTGGTTGGGTCCTCCAGGGCGCTATCTCGAACATGGACCTTACGACCAACAATTTATTGTCTCAGCTGCGTAGCGAGCCCGGTGATGAGTTGATGGTTTTTATCACCATGCTTGGAGACAATGCCGTCGTCGCATCGCTCGGCCTGGCGACGGTGGCCTGGCTCCTGTGGCGCAATGCCTGGCGCGCAGCGCTGGCTGCCGTCGTCGCTTTGGCGGCAGCCTACTTGACGACGATCTGCTTCAAGCCCTTCGCTGCAACTTCAAGGCCACCTTCAGGCGTAGCCGTTAATATTGTGGATTCATTTGTCTTTCCTAGCTCACACGCTGTTTTGGCAGGGACTGTGTTCGGAATGGTGGCTCTCCTGGTCAGCGTTGGCAGGGGACGTTGGACGCGGGCGCTGATCATCTCAATATTCGGATCTGCCATTATCGCCATTTCATTCTCAAGGCTTTATCTCGGCGTAAATTGGTTGAGCGACGTTATCGGCGGACTGGTCCTTGCAATGATGATTTGTTCCGCATTCGGAATCGTTGTTGAAACTTTGCCGACCCGAAAACTGAGACCGGTCAGCTTCACGGCCGTTGCAGGCACCGTGATCGTGGTCATGACGCTGGGTTATGCCGCGCCGGGAGTGCATGCCAATCGCGGCAAATACATCCCGGTTGAATTAACGCAGACGCTGACCCTGCCTCAGCTTCAAGAGCCTAATCGGTCGAATGTACCGGTGCGCCGCATCGCGCTTGCGGGACGCCGCAACGACCCGTTTGCAGCTATTTGGGTGGGAGACCTCACCCGACTTCAGTCCACGATGGCCACCGCAAAATGGCAGGAAAGAGCACCGTGGATATGGCACGATGGCGCAAATTACCTCAATACGAACTTGAAGTTGGTTGACTTGGCTCCCCAACCCCTATTGCACGAAGGTGAAGCCGCCGCCATGACAGCAGTATTTGAAAACGTCAATACGCCAGACCTGAGGCTGGTTTTCAGGGCATACCGTTCACATGTAAATATCGTTGTTGGCGGAAAAACTGAACCCATGTACCTCATTCATTTGTCGGAAGAACAGCTTCGACCCAGCTTCAACCTGTTCAATTTTCCGAACAGACAGCCCGCATCCCCAGAATCGCAGGAACAATTACTAGGTATACTGGCATCTGCAAATGGAGCCGAATTGATCTCGCAACAGGATGTTAACGGCTCAAAACCCGCGATCATCGTTTCGAATTAGATTGAGCCGGGTACTTACAAAGAACCTTTACGCGACCTGCTCTATGGGTCATATAGCGGACGGAGAAGTGCTGCAGCGATGACCTTTTTGAAACAATTCTTTACCTGGTGGAACGGACAAACCCTCAACACCCGTTTTTACACGTGGCGCAAGGGCGAGTTTGTCGGACGTGATGACCTGGGCAATTCCTACTATCGAAGCCCCTCAGCGCTTCCTGACTCCATTCCCGAACGTCGTTGGGTAATTTATTCTGGCTACTCAGAGGCTTCCCAGGTACCTCCTGGCTGGCACGGCTGGATCCATCACAGGGTCGATACCCCGCCGTCGCAGCAGGCTTACACCCCCCAAGTTTGGGAACAGCCTCATCAGGAAAACTTGACTGGGTCTGCCAGTGCTTACCGTCCACCAGGGAGCATCGCAAACAGTGGTCGGCCTGTACCAAACGCGCCTGACTACCAGGCTTGGCGGCCAGAATAACACAATGCAGGGACATCTGGAATGAACCTGAGCGCCCGCACCATTGAAACTCTGACTGGCCTGGCTGTTATCCTCATTGCAAGTGGTTTCCTGATTTATGCAATGCGCACAACAGGCGTCGGAGCCATGTCATCGGGCGGTTATCGGCTGTCTGCTGAATTCGAGAACATCGAGGGAATTAACGTAGGCACCGACGTCAGACTGGCGGGCATCAAGGTAGGTTCCGTCGTCGAACAGAAGCTCAATCCTGAGTCCTATCAGGCCCGCATTGACATGGTTATTGATCCAACGATCTCTCTGTCAGAAGATACCACCGCCAAAATAACCAGCGAAGGCCTGTTGGGCAGCAAATTCGTGGCCTTGGAGCCCGGTGGCAGCGACGTAAAACTGGCCGAGGGCGGGCTAATTTCATATACCCAAAGCGCGGTTGATATCTGGTCGCTGATCTCCCAAGCCATGTTCGAAAAAACTGGCGCGAAGACGACACAAGACCAGGCGCCGCCGCCGAAAGAATGACGCTGCTGAATCGCTGGACCATTGCAACGCTTCTTGCCGTGACAGTGACATGCGAGGCAAATGCCGAACGCATCGCAAATCCGGTAGGCATGTTCGCCGGCCTTGACAAAGTCACGGCAGTCACAAAAACTTTCGAAGCAAAGCTCGGTGAAGAAATAACTTTCGGCAACTTGAAAATGAAGATGTTTGCCTGTTACTCCCGGCCCATTACAGAGCAACCCGATACTGCTGCGTTTGTGCAGATTTTTGCCGGCAGTCAAACAGGTGGCAACTCCATGATTTTCTCGGGCTGGCTGTTTGCGGAAAGCCCCAGTCTTAACGCCCTTGAGAACCCGGTCTACGACATTTGGCTGACCGGTTGCCGAGATCCCAATGCTCCGCCGCCAGCTGTAGAGACCAGGCCAACGGAAACACCGGATGCTGAAACTGCCCAGCCCGAAGTCCCAGAAGATTGATTGCACCAAGTTTCATCGGCTTGCGGCGCGAACAATTCTCAATATTTCGTCCGGCGTCGCGTCAACGGGAAGCGCCAGAAAATTGGCTTCGTCAGCTAGGGCATCCTTCAGCAACGTGTGATATCGTGATTTTAGAACGTTGAGCGTGCCGAATTTGGAAAGATGTTCTGTGATGAACTGGGTGTCGAGCAATCGAAAACCGCCGATGCGGAGTCTCGCCACCAAATAGACCAAAGCGACTTTGCTGGCATCGGTCACCTGGCTGAACATGCTCTCCCCAAAAAATGCTGAACCGATGTGAACGCCATAAAGACCGCCGACGAGCGAATCTCCCTGCCAGCACTCGACGGAGTGAGCACGGCCCATTTGCGCAAGTGCTGTGTAGAGCCTGAAAATCCGGTCATTGATCCAGGTTTCAGGCCTGTCACTCGTCGCTGCCGCACAATTTGCAACGACCTGCGGAAATGCTTGATTGATTCTGACCTCAAAGATGCTCTTGCGAACCGCTTTCGCGAGCGAATGAGAAACATGAAAGCCATCCAGCGGCAAGATTCCCCTTTCCGGCGGATCAATCCAGTGGAGCACAGAAGAGTGAGCGCTTTCTGCCATCGGAAACAACCCCGCACGGTAGGCTTCAAGCAATACTTCTGGCGTGATCTGGTTCACTGACGCTTGCGCGCCAGAAAGCCTTCGAGCCAATGGATGTCGTAATGGCCGTCGATGATGTCAGGTTCCCGCAACAATTCCTGAAACAAGGGAATTGTCGTCTCCACGCCTTCAATGACAAACTCCGAAAGTGCCCGCTTCAAACGCATCAAGCATTCGGGCCTGGTCTTGCCAGAGACGATCAGTTTGCCAATGAGACTGTCATAATAAGGTGGAATTCGATAGCCGGAATAAAGTGCGCTATCGACACGGATGCCAAGTCCACCCGGAAAATGCACGGAGTCAACGCGGCCTGGTGATGGCGTGAACGTTGCCGGGTTCTCGGCATTGATGCGGCATTCAATGGCATGGCCGGAAAACGTGATGTCGTCTTGCGTCATTGCCAGCTTCGCGCCCGCGGCAACGCGAATTTGCTCCTGTACAAGATCAAGCCCTGTGATGGCTTCCGTAACCGGATGCTCGACCTGCAGCCGCGTATTCATTTCGATGAAATAGAACTCGCCGTTCTCGTACAGGAATTCGATGGTTCCAACACCTTCATAGCGAAGATTGGCCATGGCATTTGCCACACGGTTGCCAATGGTGTCGCGCTGTTGCGGGTTGAGCGCTGGCGAATGTGCTTCTTCAAGAATTTTTTGATGACGCCGCTGCAGTGAACAATCCCGTTCGCCCAGATGCACAGCACTTCCTTGTCCGTCCCCCAGCACCTGGATTTCGATGTGACGGGGCTTCTCAAGATACTTTTCAACATAGACTTCGCCATTGCCGAACGCTGCCTTGGCTTCGGTTTGCGCGGTCGACACGGCGATTTCGAGTTCACTTTCATTGCGGGCGACTTTCATCCCGCGCCCGCCGCCGCCGGCAGTTGCTTTTATGATGACGGGGTAACCAATTTCTTTCGCAATGCTGCGTGCTTCATCAGCCGACGCTACTCCGCCTTCAGAGCCAGGAACGACTGGAATGCCAAGCGCCCTGGCAGTGCGCTTGGCTTCAATCTTGTCGCCCATCGTTCTGATGTTCTCGGCCGAAGGCCCAATGAACTTGATCTTGTGCTCTTGCAGGATATCGGCGAAGCGGGCATTTTCCGACAAAAATCCATAGCCAGGATGAACAGCTTCAGCGCCTGTAATTTCACAAGCTGAAACGATAGCGGGAATGTTGAGGTAACTATCCTTAGCGGGCGGCGGTCCGATGCACACGCTTTCATCAGCGAGCTTCACATGCATCGCGTCAGCATCCGCAGTTGAATGAACCGCCACGGTTTGAATGCCAAGCTCCCGGCAGGCGCGCAAGACACGCAGCGCGATCTCCCCGCGGTTCGCAATGAGAATTTTCTCGAACATTGGCTACTCGATGACCATAAGGGCTTCGCCAAATTCAACAGGCTGTCCGCTCTCGATGAGGATGCTCGTAACTGTGCCCGATCTTGTCGAGGCAATCTGGTTCATCGTCTTCATGGCTTCAATGATCAGCAGTGTCTGACCTTCCTTGACCGTTGATCCGACGCTCACAAAATTTGGTGAAGTTGGAGATGGAGCAAGATAAGCCGTGCCGACCATCGGCGATTTAACCGCATGTGACAAGTCGTTGGTTACCGTTGCCGCAGAAGCAACCGGCAAAGCACCAGCGGCGGCAGGAAGGGCAGGGGCATGGGCCACAACTTGCGTAGCTGGAGCCGCAAAACTTACCGATTTTGAAACCCTTACCCGGGCACCCTGATGATCCAGCTCAATTTCGGTCAAGCCAGTTTGGTTCAGTATCGCGGCAAGGTCGCGGATCAAGTCAAGCTGCGGCGATGCAAGCGCTGTTTTTCCCTTAGTAGCTGGCTTCTTCCTGGGTGGCATCGGCATCAAATCTCCCGTGTCAAAATCAAACTAACCCGACTGGCAGAAAACGGCAAATGCAAGAAATCACTTGACGTTTTCACGAGTTGGACAGCGCACCAACTATAGTGACATTCCTGGATTCTCAAAACAGCCAAAAAACAGGCCTAACACAGCTTGCAGCCATTCGATCTTACGGAAACGATGTGGTCATTCAACGTCGCCATCGGCACATAGCCAGGTATGACCTTGTCGTCGACCACGAAGGCAGGCGTGCCCTCAATGCTGAGCGACTTTGCCAACCCGTGATTGGCGGTGATGATGTTTTTGATTTCTTTCGAGTCCATGTCGGCATGCAGTTTCTTCAAATCAAGGCCGAGGTTGCCAGCCACCGCATCCACCACTTCACGCGTCACTTGCGTATCCTGTTTGAACAAGGCGCGATGTAGTTCCCAATACTTACCCTGGTTCACTGATGCCAGGGCCGCGCGCGCTGCATAGTCCGAGCCTGCGCCAAAAATAGGAAACTCTTTGATGACAATCCTGACATTCTTGTCATCCTGGGTAATCTTCACAATTTCGTCGACGCTCTTCTTGCACCAGCCGCAATTGTAATCCATGAACTCCACGACAGTTACATCACCCTTCGGGTTGCCAGCCACAGGATCAGCCGCTGTCTTGAAGATTGCAGCAGCGTTCCTGGTGAGATTTTCGGCCCGCGACGCATCGGCCTCCGCTTGTTCCTTGGCCTGCAAGCGTTCGCTCATTTCCCGCAATACTTCTGGATGCTGCAGTAAATAATCCCGTACGATCTTCTCAATCTGCTGTTTCTGCGCCGCATCTATCTCGGCAGCACCTGTATTGACTGGGCCCCACACCAACCAGAAACCAGCCATCATGGCCAAGAGCAACTTTTTCATTTCTTTCCTCGTTTTCAGCGAAACATGGCTCATGCCCGGATGCAAGACAACTCACTTCTTCTTGCGCTTGGCGGCTGCCAGGATGTCATCCGCTTTTAGCCATTCGGGCGTACCCTGGCGAAACTGTGTTTGTGCGAATGTAGCCTTTTCTTGAGCCAGTGTCCGGTCTCCCGTCAGAAGAGCATATTCGGCAGTAGCGAGTTCCGCCCTCGGAACGTCACCATTTTGAGCGTGGGCCTGAGCCAGCAATTTGAAAACCATTGGGTTACCTGACTCTGTCCTTTTTGCTTGTGTCAGAAGCCCGAGAGCCTTTCGCGATCCTCCAGGAAGCTGTGCGCCAATTTGAGCTTCTGCTTCCAGTATTTGCAATAAACCTTGCTGGGGCAACAGTTTTCTAGCCTGCTCTAGCGCGGGAATGGCCCGCTGCGCCTGGCCGTTTTCAAGCAATGCTTGGCCCTTCAATTCCCAGAAATAGGGGTTCCGTGGGAGCTCTGCAGTAAGGCTGTCCATGATGGGCAGCGCATTCTTGATGTCACCCCGGCGGAACATCGCTATAGAGCGCGCATATCGTGCAGGCAGTGATGCATCTGATTTTGGGTAACGCTGAAACACCGCTTGCGGCGTTTCGATAAATCCAGACAATTTTGCTTTGACCAGATCATGACGCAATTGCAGGCCAGGTGAATCAACCGCATCAAAACTGGCCGATGCCTTTGCCCGATCTTTGAGGTTACGGACGCGTTCCAGTGGCATCGGATGCGAAAACAGATATGGATCTGCATTTTGTGTACTTGCCAGGGATTGGCTCGCCAGGCGGTCAAACACCGTCAACATACCCTTGGCGCTCTGTTTCGTAACCGCCAGATAGCGCAGGGCAGATTCATCAGCCGAAGATTCCATAGAACGTTGATAAGAAAGAAGCCCTCGCTGAGCTGATCCCTGGCTGCCCATAATGATGCCCTGACCAACCTTTGCAGCTTCCCCACTGCCGCTTGCCGCTCCACCAATTGTTGCCGCAGCACCAATGAGCATGCCAACAATACTTTCAACACTGGCGCGCTTCAATTGGTCGTTCATTCGCGCCAGATGCCCACCCGCAATATGGCCGGTTTCATGCGCAAGAATGCCAATGACTTCATTTGGCGTCTTGGTCTGAGTGAAGACTCCCGTATGTACGAACATGCGCTGGCCCCCGGCAACAAACGCGTTGATTTGCGGGTTTGCGATGACATATACCTCGATAGATCCAGGATTCAAACCAGCCGCTTTAAATATCGGCTTGGCATAGAGCCGCAGTAGCCCCTCAATTTCTGCATCCCGAATGATTGGCAGTCTTGGCTTGTCCGCACGTGAATCCGCCTGAACTGGCTGCACACCAGCCGCATGCAAGCTGAAACTAAGGGCCAATACTGCAATGAGAAACCGCCGCAGAGCAAATCCTAGATTATTCATCATGAAAAACTGTCCCAGAAATGCGGCGCAGCCAAGGCCGCGCCGTCTCTTGGTTTCAATCTGCCTTACGCTTGCTCCACCACCCGGCGCGCCGTTCCGCAGCTTCAGTTTTCACTGTCGGCGCAGGCGGTTGCCATTTGCGAGGTTCAGACTCGGCAATCACCTCCGGAACAACAATGATTGGGGCTGCAACTTTCTGTGGCTCGGTCGAAGGCTCTGCATTTGATTCAAAACCACTTTCTCCGCCACGTTCCCGGTGAGGGCGTGACTCCCTTTCGCGCGGCCTGTCGTTGTTGCGTGGCTCGCCATCACCATTTCGATCCCGTCGGCCACGACCGCGCCCAAAACGTTTCCGTCTGCGGCTGCCGTCTTCATTGCGTGATTCTTGTTCGGCGCTTGGCGCGTCACCTTCGGACGCGCTTTGGGACTGTTCGGCGATATCGTCAGCAAAACCGGTTTCACCCTGCGTCGCATCCCCGGCACCCTCAGCATCTGCCTGATCGGTTGCCGCAGCGCCAAGGTTCTCGCTTTCATCACGCGAGGCATTGCGCGGCTCGTGGCCATTTCGGCCCCCTCGGCGCCCTCTCCGGCGGCGGCGTTTGGCATCTCGGCGAGTTTCTTCCAATGACAGATCTTCCTGAGTCCCGGCATCTCGGCTGGCGTCAGCTTCTGCTTCATCCGCTTCAACGTCAGAATCGGAACTATTTTCGGCTACATCGTCATCACTGCCGTCAAGTGCCGAGTCCATTTGCACAGGCGTACTGGCGAGAACGCGGCGAGTTGTTGTCTCGCGATCCGTGGCCCTCTCGACAATGGCCTGCGTTCCCTGCATGTCATCTTGGCCCGGAACCACAAAAATTGTGACTCCGAAAGCTTGCTCAATGGACAGCAGATTGTCGCGCTTTTCATTCAGCAAGTAGTACACGACGTCACGCGCACATTTGACGGTCAGGTTTTCAGCACGCTTGTTTTGCAGATATTCTTCAATTTGGCGCAAAACGCCGAGTCCACATGAAGAAACTGACCGAACAATGCCGCGGCCCTCACAGTGCGGGCATGTGCGGAATGTGCCTTCAGTAAGTCCGGGGCGTAGCCGCTGGCGCGACATTTCCAACAGACCGAAGTGAGAGATTCGTCCCACCTGAATTCGCGCACGGTCGTTCTTCAGCGCATCTTTCATCCGTCTTTCAACAGCGCGGTTGTTTCGATTCTCCTCCATGTCGATGAAATCAATCACCACGAGTCCGGCAAGGTCACGCAAGCGCAACTGCCGGGCAATTTCATCGCAGGCTTCGAGATTGGTCTTGGTCGCCGTATCTTCAATCGAGTGTTCACGGGTGGCGCGTCCGGAGTTGATGTCAATCGCAACCAGGGCTTCCGTTTGATTGATCACAAGATACCCGCCTGAAGGCAGGTTTACGGAGGGAGAAAACAGGGCATCAAGATGGCTCTCCACTTGATAGCGCGAAAACAGGGGCCTTGGTTCCTTGTAAATCTTTACGTTTTTGGCATGCGACGGCATCAGCATGCGCATGAAGTCTTTGGCCTCTTTGTAGGCCGCCTCGCCTTCGACGATCACTTCATCCACATCTTTTGTATAAAGATCGCGGATTGAGCGCTTGATGAGGCTGCCTTCTTCGTAAACCAATGAAGGTGCCTGGGATTGCAGCGTCAGATCGCGCACACTTTCCCAAAGCCGTATCAGATAATCGAAGTCCCGTTTGATTTCGGGGCGCGTGCGTTGTGCGCCTGCGGTCCGGACGATCAATCCCATGCCTTGCGGAATCTCAATGTCCTTGGCGACTTCTTTGAGTCTGCGCCGGTCGCCAGCGTCTGTGATCTTGCGCGAAATGCCGCCGCCACGGGCGGTGTTTGGCATCAATACACAATAACGGCCTGCAAGTGAAAGATAGGTAGTGAGTGCAGCTCCCTTGTTGCCGCGCTCTTCCTTGACAACCTGGACCAGCAATATCTGCCGGCGCTTGATGACTTCCTGAATTTTATAGCGGCGGCGCTGCTGCCGCGGCTTGCGATGCGGAACTTCTTCAAGCGCATCTTCGGCGCCGACAGAATCCACGGCGCGGTTTTCAGCATCCTCTTCAACGCTTACGATATCTCCAGCTCCGGCCACAGGGGCGGCTTCGCCACTTTCAGCTTGTGCACTTTCGATTTCGTCGCTCCGGTCCGACCCTTCTGGTTCTTCGCTGATCGCGGGTTCCACATCAACAGCAAGAGCTCGGGCAACCTCCACTTCCGAGTCGTCGCGATCTTCATCATCACTTTGCTCATCGCCATCGGAATGATCAATCTGGTCTGATAAGCCTTCGTTCTCGCGGTCATCAGAATGCTCAGCACTTGCATCGCCCTCGGCTTCTTCGTCCGCAGCCTCTGCAGCTGCCTCTTCCTCTTGTTCCTTGATCAGGGCAAGCCGGTCAGCGATTGGTATTTGATAATAGTCCGGATGGATTTCCGTGAACGCGAGGAACCCATGACGGTTGCCGCCGTAGTCAACGAATGCCGCCTGCAGCGACGGCTCTACCCGTGTGACTTTGGCGAGATAGATATTTCCTTTGAGGGGTTTGCGCGACGCGCTTTCGAAATCGAATTCCTCAATTCTGCTTCCACGGGCCACGACAACGCGTGTTTCCTCGCCGTGGCTCGAGTCGATGAGCATTTTGTTGCCCATAATGTATAATCCTTTGGGCGACCTGACCGCTCAAGCAAAGACGGTTCCTGTCCGGTGCTGGAAAATGCATGTGCACGGGCGTCAGGTCAGCGATTTAGGGAGACAATGGTTCTTGGTGTGACAATCGCGGAACTGCACATCTGGAGCTGAACTCCTTGCGCATTGTGTCCCTGATCCGCTGTTTGCCTGCATCGTCTCGCGGTTACTGTTGGTCCGCGATAATCACGCGAACGGTTTAAGTTTTACCCTTGGCCTCCTTCTGGCCATACGGATGGTTTGCACCCCTTGTCAGGGCAGCATAACGTTTCGGGTGTGGGTCAACCCAACAGGGGTCATCCGGACCCCACACCTTCACGAATTCGAAGTTTCTGCAACCTGTGATCGTGTCGCGATCAATATTTGCAAAAGACTCGCATCTTCTAAGCGGCGGCTCGCTCCATTGCAAGCATTCCTGATGGAATTGGGAAACCAAGAGTTAACCTTAAGCCAACTAGTTGTTTCAGCTATAATAGGTCCGGCCACCAACTTAGGGAAAATGATGTTCGCTGACAGGTCTCGGTCTACACCCAAACCACTTTCTGGCGTTGCATTAAAATCCATATATATCATATTGATTTATTGCATGTATTACGCATTTGCGTGGGCTGGTGAAATGACTGTCACAGGCGCCAGAATTGGCGGTGACGAGATGCGCACACGCTTTGTTTTGGACGTGAGTCGCAAAGTTCCTTTCGAGTTATCCCAAAGCGAAAACCGTCAACAACTTCGCATTTTGCTCCCCGCAGGAAGTTATGATCTTCCGGAAGGGGCAGGGCAGAATGTCCGCGGCTTGGTAAAAAGCTTCCGCTACGGCGCAGCAGAAGGTGACCGCAGCCAAATAATCGTTGATACACTGCAGCCAGTGACAATCGCATCTTCAGAATTCATTGAAGGCACCAGCAAAAAACCGGCGCGATTGGTCATCGACCTCGAGCCATCCATGGCTGCGCTTGCTCCATCACAGGGGCAATCAACACCAACTGCAATTCGCACTATTATTCTTGATCCCGGCCATGGCGGCATCGATCCCGGCGCTATAAGCATCGGCAAACACAAGGAAAAAGACATTGTCTTTGACTTCGCGATGAGCCTGGGTTCTGCGCTTAAAGCCTCGGGGCGGTATCATGTCGCCTACACAAGAGAAAGCGACACTTTCGTATCGCTTTCACAACGCGTTAGGCTTGCGCGCAGCGCCAAGGCAGACCTGCTGATTGCTGTCCATGCTGACACAATTCGCGGCAAGACAGCGCGCGGCACAACACTTTACACACTGTCCGACAAAGCTTCCGACGCCGAAACTGAAGCCTTCGCCAGAAAAGAAAACCGGGCCGATGCGGTTGCAGGTCTTGGACTGCCGACCGAAACCGATGCAGTTGCCGACGTTTTGTTCGATCTTGTCCAAAGAGAAACGCGGGGGCAAGCCGTGCTTTTTTCACAACTGGCAGTGAGCGAGCTCGCCAAAGTGACCAATCTCACGAGCATTCCGGTGCGTTCCGCTGGTTTCGTAGTTCTCAAGGCTCCAGACGTTCCCTCGGTACTTGTTGAATTGGGATATTTATCGAGCCGCGAAGATGAAAAGCTGCTCCTTGACCCGGAATGGCAGAAAAGGACAGCGGTAGCCGTGTTGAATGCCATTGATTCGCATTTCGCAGTTGTAGATATGACAACCTCGTCAACAGGTTCTCCTGCCTCTCCGTCGCCATAATGCAAAGCTATCGGGACAATTGGAATATTCGTCAGCCAAAGAGCAAACATAGCCTGCGGCGGACCTGTAGGGCGAACAGATTAGCATGTTAAGATTTCTCGGCTGGCTTTTTGGCGCCGCCTGTATGGTGTTCCTGGGCATTGCTGGCGCTACCTTTTATGTCATTTGGGACGTTTCCCGTGAGCTGCCGGACTATAAGCAGTTGGCGGCGTACGAACCGCCTGTCATGACCCGCATGCATGCGGCTGATGGATCGCTGCTGGGTGAGTTCGCCGAACAGCGGCGCCTGTTCATGCCGATCAATTCAATCCCGAAAAACGTGATCAACGCCTATCTTTCAGCAGAAGACAAGACTTTCTATGAGCATTCCGGCTTGGACTATAGTGGCATTGCCGCTGCAGTTTATCGGTATCTGCAAGTCAAACTCACTGGCAAGGGGCAAATTGTCGGGGCTTCGACAATTACCCAGCAGGTCGCAAAAAACTTTCTACTGTCCAACGAACAAACTTTGTCGCGGAAGATCAAAGAAGCTCTTGTCGTCCAGCGCATCGAAAAATCCTTCACCAAGGACCAAATCCTCGAGCTTTATCTGAACGAGATATTTCTTGGGATGAACTCATATGGCGTTGCCGCCGCATCGCTGAATTACTTCGGAAAACCCCTTGACCAGCTGGAGCTTGATGAAGTGGCCTATCTGGCTGCCTTGCCCAAGGGGCCAAATAATTATCATCCCTATCGGCGGGCCAAGCAGGCGAAGGAGCGCAGGGACTGGGTTCTCGACCGTATGCGCGACAACGGTCAGATCACGACGGAAGAGAATTCAGCAGCCAAGAAAAAACCTTTTAGGGTATCGCCCCGTTCCTTCGGCGGTCAGCTTTTTGCCGCGGAGGGATTTGCCGAAGAAGTACGCCGTCAACTCGTGAACATTTATGGCCGCGAGCGTCTTTCCAAAGGTGGCTTCTCGGTCCGGACTACACTTGATCCGAAGCTTCAGATTTATGCACGCCAATCCCTGGCCAAGGGGTTGATCGCATTCGACCGCAAACGCGGTTACCGAGGTCCAATAAAGCAAGTCGTTATCGACGGCTCTGATTGGGCTGAGAAAATAACCGATGTGCGCCAGCCTGCTGATATCGCACCTTGGCGGACAGCGGTGGTTTTAGAGGTAACCGAACAACAGGCGAGCATTGGGCTGCAACTCAAACAAACTGAAGACGGAAAAATGGAATCGGCACGGGAAAACGCCGTCATTCCGTTGCAACTGCTTCAATGGGCACGCAAATACATTGACGGCACCGAACTCGGCCCGGAAATCACCTCTGTGAGCGAGGTCCTTGCTGTTGGCGATGTCGTCATCGTTGCGCCAGCAAGTACGACAGGTGAATATCATCTGGTGCAGGTTCCAGACGTCGAGGGTTCGATTGTCGCGATGGATCCGCATACTGGTCGCGTACTAGCTATGGTGGGCGGATTTTCCTATGGTTCAAGCCAGTTCAATCGCGCAACCCAGGCAAGACGCCAACCAGGTTCGGCATTCAAGCCTGTCGTATATGCTGCTGCTTTGGATAACGGATATACGCCTTCTTCAGTGGTCATGGACGCGCCAATTGAGATACGGCTCCAAGACGGAAAAGTCTGGAAGCCCAAGAACTACCAGGAGAAGTTTTACGGCCCTTCAACGCTGCGTCGTGGCATCGAACAATCCCGCAATGCAATGACCGTAAGACTTGCCGATGACCTGGGCATGACAAAAATCGCTGACCTGGCCGAACGATTGGGCATCTATGACAAGATGCCGAAGCACATGGCCATGGCACTTGGCGCAGGCGAAACGACCTTATTGCGAATGACTACCGCCTACAGCATCATCGCCAACAGCGGAAACAAGGTCGAAGCAACATTCATTGATCGCATTCAGGACCGTTTTGGCAAGACCGTTTACAAACACGACACACGTGATTGCCCGAATTGCAACAGTGCAACGTTTGACCCTGCTGTAGAGCAGCCCGCACCGCCCGAAAAAAACGAGCAGGTAATGAACCCTTATACCGCTTATCAAATCACCTCGATGATGGAAGGCGTTGTAGAACGCGGTACTGGCAAAAAACTCAAAGCTGTTGGCAAGCCGGTTGCGGGCAAGACGGGCACTTCAAACGAAGAGCGCGACGCCTGGTTTATTGGTTACACACCGGACCTGGCTGTTGGGACCTATGTTGGCTACGATAATCCTAAGCCAATGGGCAAGAAGCGTACCGGGGGCGAGCTTGCTGCCCCCATTGTCGCAGATTTCATGAAACTGGCTCTTAGCGGCAAAGCTGCAATACCTTTCCGCGTGCCCCGCGCCATCGAGCTTATACCGATCAACGTGAAGACCGGCACCCGCAGCACGTTTGGCGGGGAAGAGGTGATATTGGAGGCCTTTAAACCCGGCGATGAACCGCCCGAAACAACCAGCGTAATAGGTGAAAAGCAAACTGCCAGCCGTACAACGGCAGCACAGGGGCCAGGGCAGGGAGTCGTATTGGTACCGGCCCAAAATGACATGATGCAGGGAGATCCCGCGCAATCGCAAGGCAACGGCTTGACTGAGAACGGCGGCGGCCTCTATTGACCGCCGACAACCAAACCGGATTACAGCACACAATGCGAATTGAAATTTCGAGGGCAGTCGACGAGGTAAAGCAGTCCGTTGGGCTGCTAAGGAGGCATCTTTGACTGGGATAACTCTGTCCGTGAACTCGCTGAACTGAATGCCAAGGCGGAAGACTCGTCGATCTGGAACAATCCCCAGAATGCCCAGGAGTTGATGCGCCGGAGGCAGGACCTTGAAACCCGCATCAATGGCATCCTGAAGATCGAGCAAACGATCACAGATCATTCCGAGCTGATCGAAATGGGCGAAGCGGAGGGCGACTCAAGCATTGTCAGGGACGCCGAGAAAATTCTTCTATCTTTGAGTAAGGAAGTCGCTGCTCTTGAACTCAGCGCACTTCTCTCGGGTGAAGCCGACGCAAATGACAGCTTCCTTCAAATCAACGCCGGCGCTGGCGGCACAGAAAGTCAGGACTGGGCCTCTATGTTGATGCGCATGTATGTGCGCTGGGCCAATCAAAGCGGCTACAAGGTTGAGGTCCTTGACCAGCATGATGGGGAAGAAGCAGGCATCAAGTCGTGTACCTTGCAAATCAAGGGCGGGAACGCCTACGGAAAATTGAAGACAGAAAGTGGCGTGCACCGGCTGGTCCGCATTTCGCCATATGATTCCAACGCCCGTCGTCACACGTCATTTTCATCTGTTTGGGCTTATCCCGTCATCGACGACAACATCGACATTCAGATTGTGGACAGTGATTTGAAGGTCGACACCTATCGCGCCTCGGGCGCAGGCGGACAACATGTCAACACAACCGACTCTGCTGTACGCATCACTCATATTCCGACGAACATCATAGTCGCGTGCCAGGCCGAACGCTCGCAGCACAAGAACCGCGCAACCGCATTGAAAATGCTGAAGGCCCGGTTGTACGAATTGGAACTGCAGAAAAAAGCAGGAAAAAGTCGACGCTGCCAACGCCAAGAAAACCGACATTGGCTGGGGTCACCAAATCCGGTCCTATGTGCTCCAGCCCTATCAGCTTGTGAAAGATCTGCGCACTGGCCACACCAGCACTAACCCGTCAGCTGTTCTCGACGGCAGCTTGGACGACTTCGTCCAAGCGTCACTGGCCCACCGCGTTTATGGCGAGGGTCCTGATTCGGTCGAAGATATCGATTAAACGGGTCATCAGCCTCGGGGGCGGACTACCCGGATCGGTCGCAAGTCATCCTGGTTGAGACCTGGCTGATTGTTGTTGGGAGCCATTGCTTCAAACGGATTGGCCGCTGGATGATCGCTGCTCAGCGGCGCACCACGCATGCCAGTTCGCCCATGGCGTATGGAGCCATGCAAATATGCGCCGTCTTCGATGCTGATGGTTTCGTTGGCAACATCGCCTTTGACCTGTGATCCGGCATAAATCCGCACATGTCCCGCGTTTACCGGGCCGGTTATCATGCCATGAACATACAAGGCGTCAGCGTTAACTTCGCCGGTGACTGACCCCGTAGCCTCAACCACGCAGACGGCTGCCCGCACGCTGCCGATAATCGTGCCATCAATATGCAATTCACCATCGCACATGAGATTGCCTTCAATCGTCATATTGCGGGCAATCACGGTAGGTTCCGCATGAACATCCTGATTCCCGTTCTTGCCCGAAAACAGCTTCCGCTTGAAAAACATTATACGATCAAAACCCTGTTAAGGGCCCCCTAAGCCAACAACAACCAACCATAACCAACCCGCCAGTCGACTCAACACAGGTTAGCTACTGTTTTAACTGTTGTCATTGGGGGATTTGATCTCGCCTTTGCCGACGCCCACGCCATCATTTAGCCGCGCTTTTTGGCTGTTTAGGGCTCGCGCGCGCTGGACTGGGGGCACTGCACTGCTAAACTCTAAAGCGTGTGGAAAACCGCTATTGCGGCAAAACGCAGGTGTATAGGAATTTTCATTGGCTATTCGATACGTAAAAGCTGCGACTTTGTCAGTCATTTCGGTGCTGGCGATTTTCGTTATTGCGCTTTCGTTTCTTTACTGGAAAGTTAGTTCCGGACCTGTCGAATTGGCTTTTCTGACGCCCCGAATCGAAAACGCCATCAACGTCCAACTGGTCGGTACAAAGACCAAAATTGGCCGGACTGTGCTGGAAATGGACCGGGATACCGGGGTACCGACCATCCGTTTCGTCAATATTTCCCTGCTCGACGAAAACGGTGCGGTCATAGCGCGTGCGCCAAAGGCAGGACTTGAACTGGACCTTACGGACTGGATTTCCGGCAACATTCGTCCTCATACCTTCGATCTCTACGGAGCGAAGATCAACGCTATCCGCAATTTTGACGGTGGTTTTGAACTTGGCATTGCGGAAGCACCGCCTGATGGCGGATCGGTAGATATCAGCTTTGATGAAACCAGCAACGAAGAGAAAGGCGATCTGAACGCAACAACATCATCGCCGTTATCTCAGGAATTCAGACTGGGGCCGAGCTTGATGGCGCTCCTCAACGCCACGGACTCCAATTCTCCTCTGGCTGCGCTCAAAACCATTCGAGTGCGCCGCGCGCAAATCCGGTTTGAAGACGAAGCCAATGATGCGCGCTGGTTCGCACCTGAAGCCGATCTCATCATCAACCGAACGCCGGAAGGCGCGTCAATGCAAGCAACCGGCTCGGTGGCGAGCTCAGGCGCACCTTGGCACGTCAAGCTCAGTGCAGCCTATTCGCGGCAAACCAAAACAGTGAATGTAGAGAGCCAAATCGAGGATGTCATTCCGGTGGATGTTGCGAACAAGATTTATGCGCTCTCGCAGTTTGCGCGGTTCAAGTCTCCATTGTCGGGAAAGGTCAATTTTGAGATCGGCAAGGAGGGAAGCGTCACAAAGGCCGACGCAGAGCTGGTGCCTGGCAAGGGAGCAATTGATTTGCCGAACTACTTTGCCCGACCAATCATAATTGACAGCGGTATTTTGAAGTTTGCCTATGATGGCAAGAGCCCAGTTGTCGCAATGAAGGACTCCTCGATAAACGTGAACGGCGCGCGGGCTGCGCTGGCAGGAGAGTTTACGCCATTGCGTGATTCCGAAGGCAAGCTGAATGCGTTGAAGATCAAGATCGAATCAAACAATTCAGCGAGTCCGCAGGAAATCGCTGAGCAAAACCTGTTGGAGAGAATTGTCTTTGAAGGCCGTACTTCCGTCGATGAGCCGCGGCTCGATATCGATGACCTCGTTGTCATGAATGGCCAGACAGGCGTGCGCCTGCGCGGTATTGTCAGTGGCGGCGAGAAATCCAATGGCTTGCAACTGGCTGGGCGTATCCGTGACGTCAATGCGGCATTGCTCAAAAGCCTGTGGCCGCCGATCATTACGCCAAACACCCGCGCCTGGGTCCAACAAAACATCATTGACGGCCGGATCAGCGAAGGCACTTTCCAGATCAATTTGCCGCCCGATGCTTTGGCAAAAGCTTTGAAAGAGCAAAAATTTGCTCCCGGCAGCATCGCGCTTTCGATGCGGCTCGCTGACGTGCAGAGCAGATACTTTAAGGGCCTAAGCCCGCTGAAGTCCGCCAGCGGCGTTGGCGAACTCAAGGATGACAATTTCCATCTCACGATTGAAAGCGGGAATGTCGAGTTGGGCGGAGAAACGATAAATGTGGATCGAGGGCTGTTCGACGCTGCGAACCTGTTAATGGCCGAACCACCGGGTACATTTGAATTTGACGTGTCAGGCACCGCTGGCGGGCTCAAGGCATTCTTGTCACAACCCGATCTCGCCGGGCTGAACATAAATCCAGAAAGTTTTCCGCCACTGACCGGGAAAGTAGCAGCTAAAGTTGGCTTGAGCTTGCCGCTGATCAAGGCAGTTCCAAAGGAACGCGTGAAATTCACGGCTGGACTGAAAGTCACTGAGGCATCGATTGCCGAGGTTGCGCCTGGAATTGATCTCACCAATGCCACCTTTGATATCGCGATGAACGAGAACACAATCACCGCAACTGGTCCCGCTCGCATCAACGGCGTAGCTTCACAGATCATGTGGGAGAAAGCCCGCAAGACTGGCGAAGTCAGCACCATCGTGCAAACCACGATCGACGCGAAGACCCGGGAAAAACTTGGGATCACGATGGGATCATTTGCCAAAGGTGACATCCCTGTCAAAATATCATCACAGGGTAAAATTGGTGACAGCGCCGAAATCGAAGCGGATTTGTCTGGCGTTGCAATGTCTGTCGAAGCGCTGGGCTGGGATCGCAAACCCACCAGGGGCACCACGATGACAGTTGAATTGAAATCGACGCCAACCGGCAGAATGCTGGATAATCTGAACATTTCCGGGCCGGGCGTGCTGATCAAGGGCGACATAACGCTCGGCAAGGCAAACAGCCTGAAGCTCGCCAATTTCCCTGATGTCAGGCTTGGTGATGATTACGTGTTCTCGGCTCAGATCGAGCCGGGGCAGGGAGCGACAAGAATTGCGGTCAAGGGCAACGTCTTTGATGCCAAGCCATATATCAAGGCAATCATTTCATCGGTCCGCGGCGGCGAAGAGAAAGCAGCAGTATCAGGTCCTGCTTATGCCATCGACGCACAATTTGACAAGGTGTATGCAAATCGCGGAGAGATCATCCGAAACGTCCGGGCCAAGCTCACGACGGGCGAATCGCGGGTTCAGACAGCAGCCATTGATGGCCAGTACATCAGTGGACTGCCGGTGTCATTGCGGCTTACAGCAGAATCCGGTGGCCGTGCGCTGAGCGTCAACAGCACTGATGGCGGCGCGACCCTGAGAGCCGCAAATTTCTACAGCAAGGTCGCGGGCGGAACGCTCGATTTCAAGGCATCGGTTGCAAACGCTGCGGGCTCACCCATTAGGAATGGAGAGTTGTGGATTAGAAACTTTTCAGTTCGCAATGAAGCCGCCCTTGCCGAACTCGACCGGCGCGGGAAGCCGCGCAAGTCGGGCCCGCGCCGCGACGGCCTGAACTTCAAGCGCTTCTACATAAAATTTGAATCCGATGCGCGGGCCATCGAACTGAAGGAAATTGAGTTGAAGGGCAATGACCTCGGTGCAGTGGCAAAAGGCCGTGTCTACAAGGCCAACAGCGGGTTGGTCATTGGCGGAACCGTCATCCCGGCGCAAGGGATCAACGGCGCTTTCGATGATCTTCCGTTGCTCGGAATTCTCCTCTCCGGCGGCAACAATGAAGGCATATTCGGCATTACATTCTGCCTTGGCGGCACAATCCAGAATCCGAAATGGCAGATGAATCCGCTGTCTGTCATGCTCCCCGGCATTCTTCGAAAGTTCACGGAATGCCAGTTGCCGAAATCAGGCAAGGCGGTGAATCAAGAAATAGGCAGCAGCGAGGTCACGGGGTCAGCACCTTCACCTTATTGATTTGAGAAGCACATGCTTCTTCTTGCCCATCGACAGTTTTGCAGGCTTGCCCGCAATCGAGATCATCATCTTCTCATCCGCGACTGTTTCATCGTCTAGCTTGATGGCGCCGCCCTGGATATGCCGCCTGGCCTCGCCATTTGACTTTGCAAATCCCGCCTCGACGATAGCCTGAATGACGCTGATAGGCGACGCAATAACAACAGAAGGCAATCCTTCCGCACTCACGCCTTCTTCAAAAGTCTTTCGCGCCGTCTCGGATGCTGACTGCGCTGCCGCATCGCCATGCAGCAGCCTCGTCGCCTCGTTGGCAAGAATTTTCTTGGCCTCATTGATTTCTGATCCGCCAAGCATCTCCAGCCTGGCAATCTCGTCAAGTGGCAGCGTTGTGAACAGCTTCAAGAAGCGCGCGACATCTGCATCTTCCGTATTCCGCCAGAATTGCCAGTAGTCGTAGGGCGAACGCATATCTGCGTTAAGCCAGACTGCACCCTGCGCGGTCTTTCCCATTTTAGCACCTGAGGCCAGCGTCATCAGCGGTGATGTCAGTGCAAACAATTGCTGCGTGCCCATCCGTCGGCCAAGATCCAGCCCCTGCACGATATTGCCCCACTGGTCGGATCCACCCATTTGCAGATTGCAGCCATGGTCCTTTGCCAAAACAGCAAAGTCATAAGCCTGCAGGATCATATAGTTGAACTCGATGAACGAGAACTCGTGTTCGCGTTCAAGCCGGAGCTTCACTGAATCCATTGCCAGCATGCGGTTGACTGAAAAATGCTTGCCGATGTCGCGCAACATTTCAATGTAATTGAGCTTGGTCAGCCAATCGGCATTGTCGATCATGATGGCGTCTTTCGCGCCATTGCCGAAAGTGATGAACTTGGAAAATGCGGCCTGGATGCCGAGCTTGTTCCGTTCGATATCTTCGATGGACAGAAGCTTGCGGCTCTCATCCTTGCCTGTCGGGTCACCAACGCGTGTGGTGCCGCCACCCATCAATGCAATCGGCTTGTTGCCGGTCTGTTGCAGCCAATGGAGCAGCATGATCTGCACCAGTGAGCCGACATGCAAAGAGGGCGCTGTGCAGTCAAATCCAATATAGGCCACGATCTCGTTCTTGAGCGCAAGTTGGTCAAGCCCTTCGGCATCCGAGCACTGGTGAACGAACCCGCGCTGCGCCAAAGTGTTAAGGAAATCGGATTTGAAACTTGTCATAATGGCGGCTCATAACATATGGATATTCAGTGTCAAAACTTGTTACCAGCATCGGACTCATGTCGGGCACATCCCTCGACGGGATTGATGTGGCGCTGCTGACGACTGACGGTGAGAATGTCGTAGATCGCGGCCCATCGCTGACTTATAGCTACACCTTTGAACAACGTGCGCAATTGCGTCAGGCATTGGCTGCAGCAATTACTTGCTCGGATAGGCAGGACAGGACCGGCATACAGGGCGAAACCGATGTAAAATCCACCCAATGGCATATCGATGCAGTTCAGTCATTCCTCACGGAAAATCGGTTAAGCCACGAAAATATAGACATTATCGGATATCACGGTCAAACAGTTCTGCACCGGCCGGAGCAAAGGCTCACAATTCAACTCGGGAATGGCCAGAAGCTTGCCGAAGCAACCGGCATCAAGGTGGCATATGATCTTCGTGCCAACGACATTGCAGCGGGCGGGCAAGGCGCTCCACTTGTTCCGGCCTATCATCGCGCACTTGCTTCAAACATCGCAAAATTCCCCATCGCATTCGTCAACATCGGTGGCGTTGCCAATGTGACTTATGTTGGAAGCGACGACTTGATAGCTTTCGACACCGGTCCTGGAAATGCCCTCATTGACGACTGGATGCTGAAGCACACTGGCTCTGCTTTTGACAATGGCGGCGCACTGGCATTGTCAGGAAGGCCCGATATAGCGACTATAGCGCAATTTTTAGGAGACCCCTTCTTCGAGAAACCCGGACCCAAATCGCTGGACCGCGACACATTCGCTTCTGTTTCTCTCGATGGCTTAAGTCCGCAAGATGGCGCTGCCACTCTGGTGGATGTTACTACCCGGGCAATTGCGCAAGCCAAAGAGCATTTTCCTTCGCAACCTGCAATATGGATCGTCTGCGGCGGCGGCCGCAAGAACCAGGCAATCATGCAGAGACTTCGAATGCTCCTGCCGAATGTGAAATCGGCGGAAGACCTGGGGCTCAACGGAGATTCCATGGAGGCCGAAGCCTGGGCCTATCTGGCAGTGCGCACTTTGCATGGTTTGCCAATCACCTTTCCGGGAACAACAGGTGTCGCACGCGAGATGACCGGCGGCGTGATCGTCAATCCTTGAAGTTTGCAACAGTTCCAAGAGTGATAGAATAATTCGGACATCCCGTCATCTTCGAGTTAGCCGGACAGCAGTGCGACGAGCGCTGGGATGACAGTATTTGGCTGATATATTGCGGTTCATAAAAAGCGGGACTTGCTTTACGCCGAACTCAACCGCCGGAACAATTGCATCGCACGCCCATCAATCACCAGCAATCCCAACCCAATCAATGCCGCGCCTGCAATCTCGCGCAAGACAATCACTTCGTCGAGGAAAAGCGTTCCCATGATGATCGCCGGAACCGGTATCAACATTGTGACAAGCAAAACGACGCTCGCGCCCGCCGTTGCGATGATCCTGAAAAAAAGCAGATAGGCAATTGAAGTAGAAAACACCGCAAGTCCGGCAAGCGCCATCCAGGTTTTGAAACTTGCATCACCCAACAATCTGAAATCCGAAAACATCGAAACGAGCACGGCCATCAAAACACTGGAACACAAGAGCTGGCATGTGGCCGAAGTGACCGGCGGCAGCCCGACCAGTCTCTTCTTGGCCCAAAGGGAACTCACGCCATAGCTCGCAGACGCGGCGAGCACCGCAAGCATGCCCAGAGATTCCTGGTTGAAATCAGCAAGCGAAAGCCCGCGCAGAACTGCGACACCCGCAAACCCGATCGCCAATCCTGCAATTTTCGAACCCCGCAACGCCTCGACTCCGGCAATAGCCATTACACCGGCGCCAAAGAACGGCGTCGTCGCATTGATCACCGAAGCAACCCCAGCAGTGATCGAATGCTGCCCATAAACAATCAGCGAAAAGGGGATGACATTGTTCATGACCGACATCCCGCCAACCGCCACCCAAGTCCTCGCATCGCGTGGCAATGCGCCTTGCATGATCAAATGAACCGGAACCAGCACTGCCGCCGCCAACGCCACGCGCACAAACACAATGAGCAGCGATGGCAACTCCTTCACCGCAATACCCACAAACAAAAACGACCCGCCCCAAAGCACCGAAAGCAATAAAAGCAGAAACCAGCTCTGATTGGAAATAGTCGGGGTGTTCGAATTCGCCATGACTTGCCTTTCGCGCAATTGAAGCACGCCGGATAGTGGAGGCAACACATGCCAGCCACCCGAAATCAGGAAGCATGCCGCCGCGCACGCTCACATTTGCTGCGTTGCGGCATAGTATTAACTGTAATTTTCAGTAAATTTGATTTTTACAACCCTCGATTTACATGCTTGCTTCAACTACAGCGCGATTTTTTTCCGCGCAGGCTTTCGTGGGTCAAAAATCGGTCCGACGTCTTGAAATGCTTTGCAATACTGCAAAGCAGCTGCCGTGCTGGGCCTCAAAATGGGGAGGAATGAAAATGGTAGCAAGTATTGATAGTGTCACGCGAGGCAAGTGGGTCGACGTGAATGGTAATGGACTTCCCGACCTCGGTGAAAAACTACAATTCAGTTTTGCCCTTCTGAATTCGGGACGACGTAACGCTGACCGACGTCGATGTTGGCGATACCGAGATCAGTTTCGGCAGCACCCAATTTTACAACGTGCTTCATAGTAGTGCGGAACTCGACATCGCAGATTTTGACTGCGGAGAGAAGTTTCTTGATGCTGGGGTGAAGGAACCTGCGCTCAAGAATGACAATCGCTTTTCGGTAACCTATGTGGCTTGCAACAGAAAGTCGGAAGTTGCGTTAGCCTTCGCCAAGATTCTTTGTCCGATAGGCGAATTGCGGGCGCGTCAGGCCCAGCAAGCGGGCCGCGGCTGAAAGGTTTCCACCAGCGCGTTCCAGAGCCGCATGATAGAGCGCCTGCTCCAACTCTGCCAAAGAGAAATGGTCGTCACTGATCAATTGATGGGCCGTTTGCCTCGCCGATTGTACCGCGCCAATTGGATTCGCAGCGACGAAGGGCCAAAGTTTGAGTTGTTGTTCAATTCGCCCATCTGTTATTTTTCTACCGCGATGCGCAGCGCATAAGCAAGGGCTTACGCGCATCACTCTCCGGGCGCTTCTTCCAACCACAAACAGGGGTCAGCTTTGCAAGCGAAAATGGGGTCACGGTTCAAAGCGAATTGACAAACATCCACAGACCGGGGAATTGTTTGAGGACTTTTCAAACGTACGCGAACTTCACATCACCCGCAGCGCCTTCTCAATTCTCTACACGGTCATCGACGACACAAACTTCATCATCGACATCATCGACATCCGCGACAGCCGCGGCCTGCGCAGTGCTGAGAGTTTGCGGACGTTTGCGGGGGAATTGAGGGACAAGTACAAGCTCGGTGCAGCGTGAAAAGGGATGTGTCCTTCTAATAAGTTGTACCAACGGTCTTAAGTTCTGACCACTTCTTCTCCCTCCCCACAAGCAGGGCTGTCCGGGGAAACTCAGAGGTTGGTGATGGCGTTGTGACATGGCGTGCTCTGAAGTTTGGGTTTGGTTCGGGTTCTGCATTGCGGCCCTGTAATTGCAGTGATGGGTCTTTGCTCGAAGAGGCAGAGGGTGATGAGTTCGGTGAATCGCAGGGCTTGCAGTTTGATGCGGCAGTTGCATGCTGCGCGTTTGATCAGGACATAAGCGATCATGGCGGCGAGGATTTGCAGGTGGATGGCGTTTTCGCTGCGGCCAAGAAAGGTTCGTAGCTTGAGATGCTGTTTGAGCCAGCGGAACAGAAGTTCGATTTGCCAGCGGTGTTTGTAGAGAGCGGCGATTGTGGCGGCGGAGCGCTGCATGTTGTTGGTGAGGACGGTAAAGGCCTTGGCCGTATCCGGCTTGATGGTGATGAGGCGCAGCCGCATGGGCAGTCTGGAATCGCCCTTGCTGGCCAGTTGCACTTCAACATCGGCCAACACGGTGAAGCCGTCACCGAGAGGCCGCTTCACAGGCCGTGTTTCAAGGGTCTTCCAGCACATGCTGGTTTTCGGACGAGTGATGAAGAAAGCGCCGTTTTGCGCGATGTTTGTCCACCAGTCGAAGCTGCAATAGCCCTTGTCGAAGACATGCAACACGCCTTGTTCAATGGCTGCCAGGCGCGCCGGCGTGATGTCGTTGACGGTAGCTTGTGTGATGGCGAGAACCTGCGGGCGATCGCAAACCGGATCATAGGCCAAGTGCAGCTTGAAGCCCTTGATGCGTCCATTCCAAGTGGCGCAGCTGCACATCTGGCTGAGCGGGATCGGGGTCGAATCGAGAATGCGGATGATGGCGCGGCCTTGCGCCCGCAGCTTGCGGCCAAGGTCACAGGCCAAGGCGGCGAAGATATCGGCAAATACCGCCACCGGACGGCGGCTGTTGGCATCGGCCAGCGTCGAGCGATGAACCGGCACAGCTCCCAATTGGCGGTGCAAGTGGGAATGTGCGTTGAAGCCCGCCGCCACACCACGCAGGCTGGATGCGCCCGACAGCTGCGCGTAAATCATCGTCACCAGATGGGTCCGGCTGTCAAATGTCTTGTCATAGGCATCGCCATTATGGCGGGCCACGATCATCTTGAAAGACTTCCAGTGAAGCGGTTGGAGAAGGTTCGCAAAAATGCTAAGGATAGTGCGCATGCCCGTTCCTCGTTCTGAGTGTCAACAACCCAGAAATGAACGGCAATTGCCGCAAAGAACGGGCATGCAGCTGCGACAAATTGATTCACATAAAACTTTCCCCGGACAGCCCTGCCCCACAAGGGGGAGGGGGTACTTTAGTCCAAGCTGCTCAAGCCGCCTTTTTTACTTGCATTTTCTTCACACTCATCTGCACCCTCAACCCTGCGCGTGTTGCCAGAGTAGTCAATGCGTCGAGGCTGAATTTGCTGAGTTTGCCGCGCATCAGATCATTCAAACGCGGGCGGGTTATGCCAAGGCGTGTTGCGGCCTCGGCTTGCGTGATGTTCCAACTCTCCACAATTTTTTCAATGGAACTCATGAGGTCCGACCGAAACGTAAGGTTCAGAGCCTCCTCAGGCGTTTCAGCCAAGGCGTCCCAGACATTTTTAAATTTCTCCATCTCAGTTTCCAATCAATTTATATCGCAGTTTCGCGGCGTTCAAATCCGCAATGGATGTTTTCTGTGTCTTCTTTCGAAAGGCATGCAGAACATAGATACTTTCGCCGATTGAGGCGACATAGATGATGCGAAATGCGCCAGACCGCTCAGCAATCCGAATTTCCCGCACCCCACGCCCAATATCCGGCATTGGTTTCCAGTCGCGCGGTTCATGTCCTTCTTGCACACGCCGCAATTCACGGCCCGCATCAACCCGCACAGATTCAGGAAATGACTTTAACTTTTTTAAGGCATCACCCAGGAACTGAACCGACTTCATAGGTTGAATAGTATCCGTATTGATACTATTGTCAAGTGCGATCACTCCCCCAAATATGACTTGTCATGGCCCACTCTAATGAAAATGCAAAAACGGGCCGTGTTCCCATTTGATTGACGCGTCATGGCGTGCCACCACTCGGCTGAGGTTGTTGAGGTTGGCGCGGAGGTGCGTGAAGAATTTGCGCTTTACCGGATCCCTCTCTGACTCTGCGGCGGTGGAGGATGCCGATCATGCGTTCGGGTTGCGGAATGTTGAGCGGCAGAACAGCGATGCGTTGATCCGGGTGCAGCGAATGCACTACCGAGAGCGGCATGATGGCCAAAGCCTGCGTTGCTGCGAGATAGTTGATGAGACTGTGCAGTGAACCACCTGCATAGCGGATGGCGAGTTCACCAATCCCCAGGGTCATCAAAATATTGGTCAGGTCCAACATCAGCGGAGACCCGGGAAGTGGGGCAACCCAGGAGCACGACATCATGTCGGCCTTGTTCAAACTCTTTTTGTTCAACAATGGATGTGCTGCGTTGCAGGCCACGACATTGCGCGCGGCAATGAGAGGTTCGAAGACCAGTTCAGCGCTCACATCCTGGGTTCCTGCGGGTGTGACGGCCACGTCAATTTCGTTGGCCAGCAAATTTCCAACGAGATCATTGTAGTGGCCATAGGATTGATCAAAGTGGATGTCGGGCTGGTTCACCTGGAACGTTGCAATGATGCTGGACACAATGGCATCCATGAAAAACGGGACTCCGCCAATGCGCACGCGACCCGATGTGCCGCCCCGGAAACTCGAAACCGTCTCCGTGGCCTTGGCTGAGGCTGAGAGAATGGCTTTACCGTGAATGGCCAGTTGGCGGCCAAGGGCTGTGGGCTGCAGCGGCCTGCGTCCGGAAATGAACAAGGGTTCGCCAACACGTTTTTCGATGAGCGATAATGTCCTCGAGATTGCGGGTTGCGACGTGCCCAGCAGAGCTGCAGCCTCGGTGACGCCGCCTGCTTCCACAACTGCGGCCAATTGTGCCAGATGTCGCACATCAAACTTCATAACGAATTGGTATATTAACTATGCAGAAAATTATCAAGTTCTGATCGCGTTGGGTCTAGTCTTTCCGCAAACAATACCGGAGGGAATAGACATGTCGATGATCAGCGGCTTTCATCACCTGACGATGAGCACGGACGGAGCCCAGGAGGACTTCGATTTTTTCACCAAGGATCTGGGCCTGCATTCAGTCAAGCGCACAGTTCTGTTTGATGGTGTTTTACCTGTGTACCACCTCTATTATGGCTCGAAGAATGGTGATGCATCGACCATCTTCACCACATTCCCCTTCCGCAAACCCGGCGTGTTTGGCCGCCGTGGCACCAATCAATCCAAAATCATTCTGGCTGCCATCCCTGTTGGCGCCTCTGAGTTCTGGGTGAACCGCCTGAATGGGCGCGGTGTCAATGCGAAAAAGACCAGCCGCTTTGGCATGACGCGTGTGGCACTTGAACATCCTTGTGGCATCCCTTTCGAACTTGTTGAAAATGCGGGCGACACGAGAGAGCCAATCACCAATGACAAGCAAGGCATCGGCAAGGCGCATGGGATCAAGGGGATTTATGGCGCGGCTTTGTCAGTAGCGGACCGTTCCGCGATGGATGACTTTTTCACGATTGCCATTCCGATGAAAAAAATTGCTGACAGCAGTGAAGGGTTGGCTTTTGCCGTGCCTGAAAACCATGGCATCACTTCGGTTTTCGAAGTTTTGCATGAACCAAAGCTGGCGCAGGGAACATGGACGTTGTCTGGCGGCACCATCCATCACCTTGCCCTCAATACGGGCAATGAAGAAAATCAATTGAAGCTTCGCGCCCATATTGAAGGCTTGGGTTTCACCGATATTTCTGAGCAGAAGGACCGCAACTATTTCAAGTCTTGCTATGTGCGTTCGCCCGGTGGTGCCTTGATTGAGATCGCCTGGACCGTGCCAGAAGGCTGGGCCAAGGACGAAGCACCGGGTGCGATTGGAAAGTCACTGGTCTTCCCGCCATGGTTTGAAGATCGCCGCGCCGAAATGGTCGCCGGACTTGAACCTGCAAACTTTGATATATGAGTAGCGCCGGGACACATCTGGTTTGCGGCGAAGCGCTGGAGCGCGCAACAGCTGTGTGCGTGTTTGTGCATGGGCGCGGCCAGTCGCCGGAGATCATGCATGATCAGGTTTTAAGCCGTATTCAGATGCGCAGCTTGCATTTTGTTTTGGCGCGCGCGGCCACAGGCAGTTGGTATGATGCCAAGGCGGTTGACCCCCTCACTTCGGCAACGCGTTCACAGCTTGAATCGTCATTGCAGGTTTTACGTAGGGTGATCGAATCTCTCCCTCAAAACTTGCCTCTGCTGCTTGCGGGCTTCAGCCAAGGGGCATGTCTCGCACTCGAATATGCCATGGCGAAGGGGCCGTGGAAGGGTGGCCTGGCCTGTTTCACGGGCTGTCGCGTGGGAACTGCCGATGATGCCAGGGCGAAATCCGATCTTGCGGGCCTGCCGGTTTATCTCAGCGGTTCAGATGCTGATCCATGGATTTCGGTCAAGGCATTCGCTGAGGCCATCAGGGAACTTGCAGAGTCCCACGCGAGACTGCGCTGTGATGTCATTCCAGGGCGTGGCCATGACGTGTCGGCAACGGAAGCGGCAATACTTGACAATGCAATCGGGCAAATAGCCCTTGGACAATCTATCAATTGGAGCGACAATTAACCAAACGGGCCGGAAGCAATCCGGCAACAAGGAGGATACGATGTCGAACACTATCAATCGCCGCAGTTTACTGGCCGCCGGTGCTGGCCTTGTGGCAGCCCCAGCGATCATGCGCAGTGCCTATGCCGCAGGGCCGTTCAAGATCGGGCTCGTCAGCCCGAGAACCGGTCCGCTCGCAGGATTTGGTGAAGCGCAAGACTGGATCATCGATGGATTGAAAGACGCAATAGGTAAACTGCCAGTGCCCATCGAAATCATTGCCAAAGATTCGCAGTCCAGCTCCAACCGCGCCGCTGAGTTGGCCACAGAATTGATCGAGAAGGATGGTGTCAATCTCTTGCTGGGCAAGGACACGCCGGATACCACCAACCCCGTGGCTGACCAGGCCGAACTCAACGGCATTCCCTGCATTACCAACAATTGCCCCTGGCAGCCTTATTTCTTTGGTCGCGGCGGAAACCCGGCCACCGGCTTCAAATGGACCTACCACTATTTCTGGGGCCTTGAAGATGTGATCGCCAATTTCGTTGGCATATGGGATCAATCGGGTGCTGCCAAAATTGTGGGCGGATTGTTTCCGAATGATGCTGACGGCAATGCCTGGGGCGATGCAAAGCTCGGCCTTCCGGGTCCCCTTGCAGCAGCAGGATACAAGCTTGTTGATCCTGGCCGCTACGAGCCTTTGAGCAATGACTTCACGGCACAAATTTCGGCCTTCAAGGCAGCAGGAGTTGAGATTGTCACAGGCGTCATGATTCCACCCGACTTCGCAACCTTTTGGGGCCAGGCCGCCCAGCAGGGTTTCAATCCGAAAGTCGTGACCATTGGCAAGGCGCTGCTGTTCCCGCAATCGGTGGAGGCTCTCGGTGACCGTGGCGATGGACTGACGTCGGAAATCTGGTGGTCACCCAACCATCCGTTCAAGTCAAGTCTCACGGGCCAGTCCGCCCGGGAATTGGCCGACGCTTATACGGCTGCCAGCGGCAAGCCATGGACACAACCCCTGGGCTTTGCCCATTCGATCTTTGAAGTCGCTTTCGACGTCATCAAGCGCACCAAGGATTTGAACAGTCCAGACTCCATTTTGGCAGCGATCACTGAAACTGCTTTGCAGACAATCACCGGCCCGATCAGCTGGAAGCCAGGACCGAATGTGCCTGTCATCAACGTGTGTAAAACGCCCCTTGTCGGGGGGCAATGGACGAAGGGTGACAAAGGTTACGATCTGACGATCACCACCAATGTGCAGCAGGCCTCAATTCCTGTTGGCGGTGCCGTAAGGCTTTTGAAGTAGTACGAAGATTGGCGCATTTCTGCTAACGCGAGGGCTGACAGCTGCTGTCAGCCCTTGTTGTTGGTGCAGCACGTTCATTTAGTTTTGCTATCCAGCTGCCATCCAGTCCGAAAACCGCGCATCTTCGAGCAATGCCGTTTTCAGTATAACCAATTGATGTCATTCTCAGGAAAAATGGTGCCCAGAGCCGGAATCGAACCAGCGACACGCGGATTTTCAACCCGCCTAAGTGGGTTTGAATTTGTTGGGTAAATTCAAACTATCGCGTTACGATTCAAGGCGTTGGTAGCATTTTCGTTCCCGCGATTTCCCGCGAACACGACTGGTTTTCTGGGCCGATTTGCTACCCATATGCTACCCAGAAAATTGGCTGTGTCATGCGTGCAAGATTAACTAAATTGGTTGTTGAAAAAGCGGAGGTAAGATCTCAGCGCTACACAATTTGGGATGTTGAGTTGAAGGGGTTTGGCGTCAAAATACAGCCGTCAGGAAGAAAGTCGTATTTTTGCTTACTATCGCACCCAAAGCGGACAGCAACGCAAACCTGCAATTGGTTCACATGGAAAGGTCACCACCGAGGAGGCGCGCCAGATTGCCAAGAAATGGATTGCAGCTTCGGTATCTGGCGTAGATATCAGTGAGGACCGTAAAGAAGCACGCGCGGCGCCAATAATGAAGGACCTTGCGCAAAAATATCTCGATGACTATGCGGCATGTTTCAAGAAGGCCAGCAGCTTCAAGTCTGACCAATCAAATCTAAACAACCACGTGCTTCCTCTCATTGCGACTAAAAAAGTATCTGAAGTCACCCGTGCAGACATTGAAGAGATAAAGATTGCGATCAAGGAGGGCCGAACGGCTGCACGACGTAAGGCTAAGTTCAGAGGTCGGAGCATCACGACCGGCGGATCCGGTGTAGCCAACCGCACGGTGTCCTTGCTTTCCAAGATGATGGGTTGCGCAGTTGATTGGGGGATGCGCACTGAACCGCCCCGGGATTGCCGGAGGCTTGTTGGTTTAAGTTATGCGGCCATGGGGACGTTGTCCATGGCTGCGGTTGCTGCGTAGTAGTTTTCTTCGGCCTCGGCAGGCGGGATATTGCCGATGGGTTCCAGCAGGCGCCTGTTGTTGAACCAGTCGACCCATTCTAGTGTTGCAAACTCAACAGCTTCGAACGAGCGCCAAGGCCCTCTTCTGTGGATCACTTCGGCTTTGTAGAGGCCGTTGATGGTTTCGGCTAACGCGTTGTCATAACTGTCACCAACGCTGCCAACCGAAGGTTCGATCCCCGCTTCTGCCAATCGTTCAGTGTATTTGATGGAGAGGTATTGGCTACCGCGGTCAGAGTGATGAATGAGGCCCCCTTTGTTCATGGGCCTTCGGTCATGAATGGCCTGTTCCAGGGCATCCAGCACAAAGCCGGCATGGGCGGTTCTGCTCACCCGCCAGCCCACGATGTAGCGGGCATAAACATCGATGACGAAGGCGACATAGATCATCCCTCCCCAAGTCGAGACATAGGTGAAGTCCGACACCCACAGCCTGTTGGGGGCTGGCGCATGGAACTGACGATTGACGTGATCAAGCGGGCAAGCTGCTGCTTTATCACTGAAGGTGGTGCGTATCGGCTTGCCGCGAATAACGCCCCGTAATCCCATCTCTTTCATAAGCCTCTCGACTGTACAGCGGGCCACATCAAGGTTATCGCGCTTCAATTGTCGCCAGACTTTGCGAACCCCATAGACCGCAAAGTTGTCCTCGAAGACACGTGTGATCTCAGGCTTCAAAGCCATGTCGCGCCTTGCCCGAACCGAAAGTTTTTCCGGATCAGCACGCTTGGCCACATGATCGTGATAGGTGGAAGGGGCGATCGGCAGTACCTTGCAGATCGGCTCGACCCCATGGTCTCCACGATGATCATCAATGAAGCTGATCATCTCTTGAACGGGCGGTCGAGCTCCGCCTGGGCAAAATAAGCTGACGCTTTGCGCAGGATCTCATTGGCCTGGCGCAGTTCTCGGTTCTCGCGTTCCAAGGCCTTCATCTTCTCGGCCATGTCGCTCGGAACACCAGCGCGTTTGCCACTGTCCACCTCGGTCTTCCTCACCCATTCGTGAAGCGACTGCGGTGCACAACCGATCTTTTTGGCAACGGAATCTATCGTCGCCCAGCGCGACGGGTAATCACATTGGTGATCCAGCACCATGCGAACCGCACGTTGGCGGACCTCAGGCGCATAGTTCGGACGTTTCTTTGGGGTTGTTGTATTGTTCATGATGGCTCCTTCTTCTCAAGAATTGGAGCCTCCGGCAATCCCGGGGCGGTTCAAAGATGTTCGCATCCACGATCTTCGGCACACGTTTGCTTCGCGGGCTGTGGCACTTGGACAGGGATTGCCGACAATCGGAAAACTTCTTGGCCACACCCAAACTCAAACCACGGCCCGTTATGCACATCTGGCTGCGGACCACTCGCTTGTTGCTGCGGATATGGTCTCAAAAAGTTTGGCGGACGCGCTTTGATAGCGATGGTGCGAATTAGAAGACTATTCATTCGAAGGCTAAAAATGACTTAAATAAACGACATATTAATCTTTGAGACTTACAAGTAAGTCAACAATTTGACATCGAACCGGTTCTTTGATAGGAGAACCGGATAATACTAGGAACCAAGGTTATGCCGACCGTACAACGAACGGGCCCCACACGAACTTACTCTCGCTACGGGCGGGAAGCTATTGTTGTGCTTGGCCAGCTGATCCGTATCAATCGTATTGAACGCAAACTCAGTGTCGCACAACTTGCTGAACGGGTTGGCGCATCGCGCGATTTGATGCAAAGGATCGAACAAGGTGATCCGCGCTGCGGCATTGGCCTAGTCTTTGAAGCGGCGGCCATCGTGGGTGTTCCGCTGTTTGAAGAGGATCGTGGTCGGTTGACGATGCGTATGGCTGAACAAGAAGAGAAACTGCGGCTCCTGCCAAAATCCATTCGCAAAACCAAAACGGTGGTGAAGGATGACTTCTGATCTCCGGTATGAAGAGGCTTATGTCTGGATTTGGCTGCCGCATGAAACGCAGCCCGTTGTTGCCGGCCGCATTGCCCGCCAAAATGATGGCAAGCTGCTGTTTAACTACGGTCAAAGCTACTTAGCCCGCGCAAATGCCATAGCGATCTATGATCCAGAGCTCCCACTCAAGGCGGGAGAAATACCGCTGCATGATAAGTTGCAATTGCCAAGCTGCATCCGTGACGCTTCTCCTGATGCTTGGGGCAGGCGCGTTATCGTCAACCGCACACTGGGCTTGAAAGGACAAGACGCGAGCATAGCTGAACTAGACGAACTCACCTATCTAATGGAATCTGGTTCGGATCGTATTGGTGCGCTCGATTTTCAACGTTTTGCAACAGAGTATGTTGCGCGCCAACAGGCAAATGCTACGCTCGAAGAGCTGATGCAGTCAGCGGAGCGTGTCGAAAAAGGTGTTCCGCTTTCTCCCTATCTTGATCTGGCCCTACAACACGGTTCCTCACTTGGGGGTGCACGTCCGAAGGCTTTGATCGATTCTGGGAAGCAAAAGTTCATTGCAAAATTCTCAGCAAGCAACGACCTGTACAATGTCGTCAAAGCCGAGTTTGTTGCTATGCGCCTTGCGAATACTGTTGGGCTCAATGTTGCACCCGTAAAATTGACCAAAGGCTTGCGTAAAGATGTTCTCTTGATCGAGCGCTTTGACCGCACACCAGTCAAAACCAGCTGGACACGGCGCGCACTTGTATCGGCATTGACGATGCTTGAACTGGATGAACTGGAAGCCCGCTATGCAAGCTATGAGGATTTTTCGACATTAATCCGCCATCGCTTCACCGATCCTAAGCAAACGCTCGAAGAGCTCTTTGGGCGGATGGTATTTAGCATCCTAGTGGGCAACACCGATGATCACGCCCGCAATCATGCGGCGTTTTGGGATGGCCGTGACCTCACGCTTACCCCAGCCTATGATATTTGCCCACAAGGCCGGACGGGTGGTGAAGCAACGCAAGCCATGCTCATTACTGGCAATAAAAGACTCAGTCAGTTAACTCTCTGCTTGGAAGCGGCACCACAATTCTTGTTGGGCGCGGATCGCGCACGCACACTCATCAATTCACAGCTTGCAACCATTCGTTCCCACTGGAACCAAGTTTGCGATGATGCCGGATTGACCGAGGTGGACCGAGCCTTCCTATGGGGTCGCCAGTTCCTCAATCCCTTCGCCCTGCAAGGCTGGACGGAAACTTAGGCGGATTAAATGTAACTCTCGTGTGCGCAGCGTGTGCAGTTATGGGGAGTGAGTTGTGTGCAACAATGTGCAGAAGTGTGACAAGTGAATGCAAAAAAGAGACCTGCGTTTTACTTCGACTTCATAAAAATGCACTCCGTTTCACAAAATCGTCCCGGTGATGGATGGGAACGACAATCCCAAGAAAACAATAGATTAGAAGGCATCGTGTGCGCATCGTGTGCAGTAAGGCGCAGCACATTGCGTGCATTTCAGTGAACTTCCAGCCGAATACCGCTTACGTTCTTGCTCTTTATTGCTTTTCTGCCAATGGCAGCCACAAGAAAAATGTAGTGCCTTTGCCAATTGTGTAAAATCGCGTGCAATATTAGCCCCGTGAGGGGTTAGCTTCGCTTCCAAATCTGACCCCTTCACTTATCGTGTAGCAGTGCCTTTTTGGCCCTTGGTGGCCGGGAAGGGCACTAGGGATGATTGGCGTGGATGTGATTGGGCAGATCAGGCGGGCGTATTTTGAGCGGCATCTTCCGATCAAGGAGATTGTGCGGCTGTTGTCTGTGTCGCGCACGACGGTGCGCAAGGT
This sequence comes from uncultured Alphaproteobacteria bacterium, assembly GCA_963819615.1. Classification (GTDB taxonomy): domain Bacteria; phylum Pseudomonadota; class Alphaproteobacteria; order Rhizobiales; family Aestuariivirgaceae; genus Aestuariivirga. The sequence goes on along the minus strand of CAWFWW010000004.1, from coordinate 298,770 downwards.
GATCCGCAGCCAGGAGACAGAGTTCAAATACGAACGAAGGTCACAGCCTGCGCCGAAGCTGGGGATTTGGATCGACGTATTGACCGGGATTTTGGAGGCAGAAGCCAAGCTTCCCCGTCGTGAGCGCCGCTCGACGCAGCGCCTGTTCGAGGAACTCAGAGGACAAGGATACGATGGGGCGCATGACAGCGTGCACCGCTTTGTGAAGGGCTGGCGCGACGAGCGCGCCCGCGTTCCGGTCCATGCCTTTGTGCCGCTGAGCTTTGCGCCGGGCGAGGCTTATCAGTTTGATTGGAGCCATGAGGCGATCACGCTGCAGGGCCTGCCGGTCACGATCAAGGCGGCGCACATGAAGCTGTCGCACAGCCGGATGCCGTTCGTGCGCGCCTATTCGCGCGAGACCCAGGAACTGGTCTTCGATGCGCATGACAAAGCGTTCCGGTTCTATGGCGGGGTTTGCAGGCGCGGCATCTACGACAACATGAAGACGGCGGTGGAAGCGATCTTCGTCGGCAAGGCGCGCCAGTACAATCGCCGCTTTTTGCAGATGTGCTCGCACCACCTGATCGAACCAGTGGCGTGCACGCCAGCGGCAGGTTGGGAGAAAGGGCAAGTGGAGAACCAGGTTGGCAATCTGCGTGACCGGCTGTTCCGGCCCAAGCCACGGGTGAAGAGTCTCTCCGAGCTCAACGCCTGGCTTGAGGATCAGTGCATGGCCTACGCCAAGCGGACCAAACACCCGGAGTTCAGGGACCAGACCGTCTGGCAGGTGTTCGAGGCGGAGCGTGCGAGCCTCATGGCGCTGCGCGGCCCCTTCAACGGCTTCGTCGAAAAGGCGGTGAGAGCCAGCACGACGTGCCTGATCATGGCCGACCATAACCGTTACAGCGTTGATGCGAAGGCGGCCGGCCGGATGGTTTTGGTGCGCTCGCATGCCGAACGCATCGTCGTGCTCTTCAACGACGAGATCGTCGCCGATCATCCGCGCAGCTTCAAGCGCGACCAGATCATCTATGATCCGTGGCACTATCTGCCGGTTCTGCTGAAGAAGCCCGGTGCGTTGCGTAACGGGGCACCGTTCAAGAACTGGGACCTGCCGCCGAGCTTGGCCCAGGTCCGCGGCCTGCTTGCCAAGTATGACGACGGCGACCGCCAGTTTGTGAAGGTCTTGGGCGCGGTGCTCAAGCACGGGCTGGCCGCCGTTGAGGCCGCCTGCAGCGAAGCGCTCGATGCCGGGATCGCCGCAGGCGATGTGATCCTGACCATTCTCGCAAGGCAGTCTCAGCCCCCGCAGCCGCCCAGCATCACCACGCCAGACGCACTGCGCCTCGCCATTGAACCGGTGGCCGATTGTGGCCGCTATGACAGCATAAGGAGAGTTGCCTGATGGAACGTCATGAGATTCTCGACGCCATGAGCGCACTCAAGCTCTATGGCATGCGCGCCAGCTTCGACGAGATTGCGGGCAAGGGCTTGACCCGCCGCGATGAGTTCTACCCCCTGGTCGCGAGCCTGATCCGCGCCGAGCATACGCATCGCCAGGCACGGTCAGTGAGCTACCGCATTGGCGGGGCCAAGTTCCCGGTGCTGAAGGATCTCGACAGTTTCGTCTTCGCCGACACGCCCGTCGATGAAGGCGAGTTGCGCGAGATAGCCACCGGGGCCTTTCTGGATTCCAAACGCAATGTCATCTTCATCGGCGGCACCGGCACGGGCAAGACCCATCTCTGCATCGGCGTGGCCGCGAGCGTCATCCGCTCACGCGCGCGCGGCCGCTTCTTCAATCTCGTCGATCTCGTCAACCAGCTCGAGCAGGAGAAGAGCGCTGGCCGCAGCGGCCGTCTCGCCGAAAAGTTGTTGCGCTACGACCTCATCGTCATCGATGAACTGGGATACCTGCCCTTCAGCCAGTCCGGTGGCCAACTGCTCTTCCACCTGATCAGCAAGCTCTACGAGAACACATCCCTGCTGATCACCACCAACCTCGCCTTCGCCGACTGGCCGCAGGTCTTCGGCGACGCCAAGATGACAACCGCCATGCTCGACCGGCTCACGCATCACTGCGACATCATCGAGACCGGCAACACAAGCTGGCGCTTCAAAAACCGCAGCTGACGCCAACAAAAAACAAAGACCTCGCAGGCGCCCTCCGGCGATGCGCTGCGCATAAGCAAGGGCTTACGCGCATCACTCTCCGGGCGCTTCTTCCAACCACAAACAGGGGTCAGCTTTGCAAGCGAAAATGGGGTCACGGTTCAAAGCGAATTGACAGTACAAGAAGATTACGGGCTTCTCCACCGCGCCGCTCAAGGCGAGCCAAATGGGTCTCAGACGCTTTGAAGTTGACATCCACCGCGTTCCTCGTGGCAGCGTCCAGCGATGCACGAACCCGCTTTGTAGCAGCGAGCCATTGGCCAAACTCCAAAAGAATGTCCATACGAACTTCTGCAAGATCTGAATATATGTCAGGTTGGGATAAGGCAGCCGACTGCAGAGAAGCATAGGCTTGCACGAGTTTAGGAGGTCATGGGAGATTGCCACGGCCAAGTGGAACGTTTCGCTCTCGGGATCAAGAATGAGCTTTGAAGCATCAGCATTTGAGGCAATGGCTGCCAGGGCGCGTTCCCGAATTCTGGTGTAGTCAGGAGCGTCAGACCTTAAGAGGGCGGCGACTTCTTCGTGCGCCACAACATCGTTTGTTAAGCTGGCGAGTGATGATCCCGTGTTCCAAAACTGTTTCACGTCCTGCGGATCAAGTTTGCCCTTCGCCGCACCAATCGTAATCTTGCGCAGGAGATCATTGACTTCGACCCCAAGCAGTTGTCGCGCAGTCAAGTCAATGTCGCGCTGCAAAGATTGCGCCAAGAAGAATCCTATTACCAACACCGGCAAAAGCAACACCAGCACGATGCCACCAAGCCGCATCCCCGCGCTGCGCGAGGCAAAACGTCCCACCATTTCAAATTCCTTTGATTTTTTGACGAACGCCGTTGTCCGTAGGTAGCCGCGCCGAATCAAATGGGCGTGCACTACAACTTGCTACCATTTTTGGTTTCGGCTGAACAGAAGGCGTCCAGACCGCTACAGCATTGTCTCGTGTGTTTTGACCACAATGAAACCTTTTACAGGTTAAAGCGAAAACCACGTTTCAACTTCCACTGCTTGACTCCGCTGCAAATCTTAGATACCAATTTCGATAGCGGCATCGAAGCCGAGGGGTTGCAATGGCGCAATCCAGCACATAATTGGCACCACGGCCATCATCTCGCGTCCTGTTTGAAGGGACGGGACTGATGGTTTTTTTATGCCTCATTCTCCCTTTGAAAGCGCAAGATGAATAGCCTGATCTGATCAGGCACGGACGTGTTGGCACAAATTCGGGTCAACCAATTATGCTCTCCACACAGTGGCGGGCGTCCAAGGGAGTGAAACATGTTGAACACATTGAAGAGCCTCAAAGCTACGCGTCGTCAACTTTTGACAGGCATCGCAGGAGCAGCTCTTGCAGGTGCTGTCGGAGTAACGTCAGCGTCCGCTGCTGAAGATATCAAAGTCGGTGCGATTTTCGACCTGACTGGCGGCCTTAACATTTACGGCATCCAACAGAGCCGTGCCATGCATGTGAACCGCCCCGGGATTGCCGGAGGCTTGTTGGTTTAAGTTATGCGGCCATGGGGACGTTGTCCATGGCTGCGGTTGCTGCGTAGTAGTTTTCTTCGGCCTCGGCAGGCGGGATATTGCCGATGGGTTCCAGCAGGCGTCTGTTGTTGAACCAGTCGACCCATTCCAGTGTTGCAAACTCAACAGCTTCGAACGAGCGCCAAGGCCCTCTTCTGTGGATCACTTCGGCTTTGTAGAGGCCGTTGATGGTTTCGGCTAACGCGTTGTCATAACTGTCACCAACGCTGCCAACCGAAGGTTCGATCCCCGCTTCTGCCAATCGTTCAGTGTATTTGATGGAGAGGTATTGGCTACCGCGGTCAGAGTGATGAATGAGGCCCCCTTTGTTCATGGGCCTTCGGTCATGAATGGCCTGTTCCAGGGCATCCAGCACAAAGCCGGCATGGGCGGTTCTGCTCACCCGCCAGCCCACGATGTAGCGGGCATAAACATCGATGACGAAGGCGACATAGATCATCCCTCCCCAAGTCGAGACATAGGTGAAGTCCGACACCCACAGCCTGTTGGGGGCTGGCGCATGGAACTGACGATTGACGTGATCAAGCGGGCAAGCTGCTGCTTTATCACTGAAGGTGGTGCGTATCGGCTTGCCGCGAATAACGCCCCGTAATCCCATCTCTTTCATAAGCCTCTCGACTGTACAGCGGGCCACATCAAGGTTATCGCGCTTCAATTGTCGCCAGACTTTGCGAACCCCATAGACCGCAAAGTTGTCCTCGAAGACACGTGTGATCTCAGGCTTCAAAGCCATGTCGCGCCTTGCCCGAACCGAAAGTTTTTCCGGATCAGCACGCTTGGCCACATGATCGTGATAGGTGGAAGGGGCGATCGGCAGTACCTTGCAGATCGGCTCGACCCCATGGTCTCCACGATGATCATCAATGAAGCTGATCATCTCTTGAACGGGCGGTCGAGCTCCGCCTGGGCAAAATAAGCTGACGCTTTGCGCAGGATCTCATTGGCCTGGCGCAGTTCTCGGTTCTCGCGTTCCAAGGCCTTCATCTTCTCGGCCATGTCGCTCGGAACACCAGCGCGTTTGCCACTGTCCACCTCGGTCTTCCTCACCCATTCGTGAAGCGACTGCGGTGCACAACCGATCTTTTTGGCAACGGAATCTATCGTCGCCCAGCGCGACGGGTAATCACATTGGTGATCCAGCACCATGCGAACCGCACGTTGGCGGACCTCAGGCGCATAGTTCGGACGTTTCTTTGGGGTTGTTGTATTGTTCATGATGGCTCCTTCTTCTCAAGAATTGGAGCCTCCGGCAATCCCGGGGCGGTTCACTCTCGGTGTTCCCGATGAATGCCATGGCGTTTCTCAAGAGCAATCAGGCACTAGAGCGCCCAGACATTCAATACTATCTCGTGCCCAACGCCATGAACCCTAATGGCTCCAGCACCTATCTGCCCACATATCACGGTTATAATATTCACTGGTGTGGTCTCAGGCCTGAGTCTCGTGGCAACGTCAGCCTGCGTTCGGCCAATCCTTTGGACACACCACGTGTCGTACACAATTATCTCACCACCAAGTCTGATCAGGCTTTGAACCGCTATGCCTTCCGCCTCGCGCGTGAATTGCATTCACAGAAGGCCTTCGATGAGTTTCGTGGCGAAGAGGTGGACCCTGGTCCATCATGCACGACGGATGCTGATATTGACGGCTTCATGTCGAAGTTCATATCTTCGCACTATCACCCTGTAGGCACTTGCAAGATGGGGCATGATGATCTTTCAGTTGTGGATGAACGGCTTCGCGTTCATGGCATTGAGGGTTTGCGTGTTGTAGATGCGTCAATCATGCCGAGACTGGTTGGCGCCAACACCAACGCACCGACAATCATGATTGCTGAAAAAGCAGCTGAGATGGTTCGGCATGACGCGTGACTCACCGATCGCAACGAATTTAACATCAGGATTTGATTGAACGGTGGCCTTCGGCCTATGTCGGATTGCGCAGAAACAAGCATGGCGATCCGTGATCTCCAAGACTTCGCGGACAAGCAGGCGCTCAACAAGATTGGCGAACTCCGCCACACAAGATATTTCCTGAAGTTTGAAAGTTGAGTGCCGGCTTATCGTTTAGCTCTTCAAACTTTTGTTGTGGCGGAGTGTGGAGGAACGTGGCGGAAAACTGGGGTATGTTCTGTCCTTGTTCATGCTTTACCGTCTTTCGGCGTTGCGGTAAGTGTTTGAAAACATTCGAAGCACTGCAAGCTCAGCGGTAGAGCACTACCATGGACATGGTATGGATCACAGACCCCATTCTGTGAAATCTCTCAAACATAAAACCACTGCTGCTGGTCTGCGGTGATGCGCGTACATCCGCTTTTGATTTTCCGATCACGAGTGCGAATGTTTTTCAGTTTCGCGGATTGCTCGCCGGAGCGGTCGCTGGTGCACACGGTAATCATCTTTCAAAAGTGACTAGCTGCGAGCCTGAATTTTTAAATGACTTTTTCCGGGCAATAAGACCAGCGGTCAAAACCGGTCAGCAAACTGTGAATCAACAACAGAAAAAACTGCACTCTCAACAATTCAAATGCGGATGCTTTTGCTTTTTACATTTTCGAAAACAGCAATGCGGTGTTGCAAGAAGTGCACACAGGTTCATTTTGTTTTTGCTACCCAGCTGCTACCCAGCCTGAATTTTGCGTTTGGCGAAAAACTCGCTGCGCACCATAACACTCTGAATTTTATGAGAAAAAATGGTGCCCAGAGCCGGAATCGAACCAGCGACACGCGGATTTTCAATCCGCTGCTCTACCAACTGAGCTATCTGGGCACGCCGCTTGACGCGGGCAGGCGCTGTATAGGTCAAAGGTTTTTGCGTTGCAACCACCCCGCCCAAAAAAGAAAACCCCGGCGTTTGCCGGGGTTTCCAATGCGTTAAGGCCAATCAGGTCTTGGCGATATCGACATCCTTGGTTTCCTTGAGGAAGAAGAAGCCGATCACCGCAGTTATCACCGCGAATATGATCGGATACCAGAGGCCCGAATAGATGTCGCCAGTGTAGGCCACGTAAGCTGTGGCGAACAGTGGCAGCATGCCGCCAAACCAGCCATTGCCGATGTGATAGGGCAGCGACATGGAGGTGTAGCGGATGTTCGACGGGAACATTTCCACCAGGAAGGCGGCGATCGGACCATAAACCATACCGACATAGATCATCATCAATGCTACGAGGGCAATGGCGCCCCAATAGTTGATCTTGGCCGGGTCGGCATTGGTGGTGGCGATCTGACCAACATTGACGGTCGATGAACCATCCGCACCAATTGCAGGCTCGCCGATGCTGTTGATTGTAGCCAAGGGCTTGGCGGCAGCATCAGCAGCGGTGCGTGCCGCACCGATGACCTTTGCAACATCAGCTGATTTCTTTTCAGCCTTTGCCGCGACAAGCGCATCGGTTTGTTCCTTGGTCAATGTGACGTCGGCAGCCGAGGCCTTGAAGTGCGGATAGCCGGCTTCAGCCAGAGCCTTGGACCAGGTGAACGCATTGAAGCCTTCGATCTTGGCGCCGTTGACTTCGAGTGTGGCCTTGGTTCCTGCCGGTCCATAATTGGAGTCGAAGGAAATGCCATTCGATGTCAGAAGGCTCTTGCCCTTGTCGCAATCACCTTCTGTCGTCCATCCGCGGATCGGGAAAATGGTGAAGTGACAATCCGCTGGATCAGCCGTGACGCTGATTTTCGCAGCCGTCTGGAATGCTGCCAGATCAGGGTTCACGAACTCGGTGAGCTTGTGAAAGATCGGGAAATAAGTGAGCGCCGCGATGATACAGCCTGCAAGAATGATGCGCAGACGGCCAATGCGGTCTGACAGCCAGCCGAACAGGATGAACATCGGCGTGCCGATGAGCAGGGCGATAGCGATAATCCAGTAGGTTACGTCAAAGGTAGCCTTGAGCGGGCCGCCGATGAAGAACAGGGCGTAGAATTGTGCGGTGTACCACACAACGCCTTGGCCCATGGTTGCGCCCAGCAGGGCCAGCAATGCATACTTGTTGTTTGGATACTTGAAGAAAGAATCCTTGATCGGGGACTTCGATCCTTTGCCTTCCGACTTGATGCGCTGGAAGACGGGTGATTCATTGAGCTTCAGACGGATCCAGACCGAGAAGACCAGCAAGATTGCCGAGCCGAGGAACGGAATGCGCCAGCCCCACTCGCGGAATGCGGCAGGGTCCATGTACAAACGCAAGAGACCGATGATGAGCAGGGCCATGAAGAAGCCCAGTGTTGCTGTTGTCTGGATCCAGCTGGTGGTATAACCACGGCGGCCGTTCTGGGAATGCTCTGCGACGTAAGTTGCCGCACCACCATACTCACCACCGAGTGCCAAGCCTTGCAGCAATCTGATTGCGACAAGCAAAATAGGCGCGAGGTTGCCGATCTGGGCATAGGTCGGCAGAAGGCCGACAAGGAAGGTCGCGGTACCCATCACCAGGATGGTGACGAGGAAGGTATATTTGCGGCCCCACATGTCACCTAGGCGACCGAAGAGCAATGCACCGAAAGGACGGACGAGAAAGCCGGCTGCGTAAGCGGCGAGAGCGCCAAGTAGCGCCCATGTGGCATTTTCCGGTGGAAAGAAAAGTGCGGCGAAAAACGGCGCCAGCGTTGCGTAAAGATAGAAGTCGTACCATTCGAAAACGGTACCGGTGGATGACGCGAAGATAACAAACTTCTCGTCCTTCGTCATCCCTTTACCCCGGGCTGACATGTGGTCAGTTGTTGTTGTTGCCATTAGAGTCCCCTAAATTAATTTACGCGCTGTTTCCGGTGTTACCCCCCGGAATGGACAGCCTGTCACTCATATTGAAATTTGACATGGTTAGCGAGTGGTCAATCAGTAGGGCGCGACAATTAGTGCCGCTGTTGCTCATCCGTGCCATCAAGTTCCGGTACATCTGAATCTTCGGAAGGCAAAGTGTATCTTTCACCCAGCCAGCGGCCCAAATCAATTTGTGCACAGCGCGCCGAACAGAACGGATGAAATTTTTGCAACGAGAGCTTTTTGCAAATCGGGCAGGCGCGGCGCGGCCTCAATGTAAGGGGTTCTGTCATTTCATAGCCCCGATAGGCCCGCTTCGGCCCATACAGCATGCGCGGGAAAACCTGCTCCTTGCAGAAGCGATAGAGTTTCATGCAGCGGCAATCCCATCACGCCTGAATACGAACCGGCAAGATAGCGAACAAATGCTTCTGCCCGTCCCTGGATGGCATAACCGCCGGCCTTGCCGCGCCATTCCTCCGATGTAAGATAAGTGTCGATATCTTCGCGCGACAAACGCTTGAAGCGAACTTTCGTTTCGGAGCAGCGCGTTCTTTTGTTGCCCTTCGGATCGATCAGGCACACGCTGGAATAAACCCAATGTGAACGGCCGGACAGAAGAGTCAGGCACTGATAGGCATCATCACGGGTCTCCGCTTTGGGCAAAATCCGGCGGCCAAGACCGACGACGGTGTCGGCACCCAGAACATAAACCGCACCTTCAAGATTGCGCACCAGCGGCTGGTTCTTGGCCTTCACAGCTTTTTCCTCTGCAAGCCTGATCGACAACCGGCGCGGTGACTCCCGCCGTTGCGGCGTTTCATCGACATCGGCAGGATTGAGCAGGTCTGGCGCAAGTCCTGCGCGTTCGAGCAAGGCAAGCCTGCGCGGTGAAGCGCTGGCGAGAACTAGCTTTGCCGTGCGTTCAGCCACGGATGTTATTTGAACCGGTAGTTGATGCGGCCCTTGGTCAAGTCATAGGGCGTCATTTCGACCATCACGCGGTCGCCTGCGAGCACACGGATGCGGTTCTTCCGCATTTTGCCCGATGTGTGGGCGATGATTTCGTGCGCGTTGTGATCAAGCTTCACGCGAAAAGTCGCGTTCGGCAGCAATTCGCTGACTGTTCCTTCGAATTCCAGCAGTTCTTCCTTCGCCATTCGGTCTCCTGTGATTTGGCGAGCGGAGCAATGGACCTTTTGAACCTCAAATTCAAGCTCCAAGGCGCACCGGTCGATAAAGCGTTGAAAAGCATAAAGAAAAAAATCGCAAAATAGTACTTGAATTCTATTTCAGGATGGCTATATTATCCCATGAAAGGATCGAAGGCGATATGGCTGAATTGTTCAATGTGACGGAAGAACTCCCGAAGTTCCGCATTTACCTGCAGTTGGTCCGTTTACGCGGTTTACTCAATCGGTTGGCAAACCTGGTTTTGCTTTTGCTGGCCATCGTGTTTTGCGCATTAACATCGGGTTCCAATGCCGCTGAGCGAAAACTCAAGCCCGGCATCATCGGGGAAGACAATCGCGAAATGATCGGCGACATGCCAGGGCCTTGGTCGGCAATTGGACACATCAATGTGTCAGGCCATCGTTCGAGTGAGCGCTGCACGGGAACGAAAATAGCGCCCGGCGTCGTGCTCACATCGGCGCACTGCGTTGTCAATTTTTCGCGCAAGAAAATCCATCCTGCAAGTGACATTCACTTCCTCGCAGGCGTCAACAAGGACAAGAACGTGGGGCACACCACCGCGCGGTGCGTGGTCTTGCCAAGTGATTTGGCATTTGATGACGACACCAAGGTCCTGCCAGATATCGGCACTGTCAGGCTATCGGAAGCATTCCTGATGCGCGACATGGCACTCGTCTTGCTCCAGGAGGACATACCGGCAGCAAGCGCAATCGGCCTGAGCGAAACACCACTTTTGCAAGGGCAATTGCTTTTTCACGCGGGTTATCCAGCGGACCGAAGGCAGATCTTGACGGTCGACAGAACCTGTAAAGTTACCGGCATTTACCGGGACCTTGTCCTCACTGACTGCGACACAGTTGCCGGAAGTTCAGGCGGGCCGCTACTTGTCGATAAAAATGGCGAGTGGCGCATTGCCGCCATCATGGGGGCAACGACGGAGGGTAGCGGCAACATTACCGTACCGCTCTCCGTCTGGCCCAACCTGCTCGATCAAGCAAAGTGTCCGGATGGATAAACTGCGCAGCAGAGAGGCTCAGATGCGCTGAGAGTTCTCTCCACTGCGTTACGCGCACTCACCGTAGAATTGGTTGCACATTTACTGAATTGGAAGGAACGCGCGGCGAATGACCAACTGATGTCGAACCAGTTTTCTTTGCAAAGCAAATCACTTCACCCAAGCCGCATTCAGGTGGCCAATAATGCTGGATTTGACGCGATATTTCAACCCGCTTGAGAAAAAATCTTAAACCAGCAATTACAATGTCTTAACTGAAACACGAAGATTCGCGATTTGACGAAAATATGGCAAAGCGCCCGGCGCATCCTGGACCGGTTGCCAACAACGTGTAGGGTTGGAGCTCTTCCCGGCGGGTTGCAAAACTGAAGACCGAATCTCTGTTTGAAACGATCCAAACTTGCGTCACATCGCCTTGGCGGCACCGAAAATGCGCATGAATTGAACTCAGCGTCACGCGGAAGAATGGGTTCCCGCTTGTCGCGGGAATGACAATTCCAGGGACAGTCCCTTAACCGGACATCGTTGGCATGAAGCGGGCCATGACGGGACAATAAGTCAGGACAATTCCAATACACTGAGATTTGCTGTAGCTGTTCATTTGAATTGGCCAATCATGATCAAACCATGAAATATCTCACCTGCACCTCGCAAAACGCTCTCTCTCTCCATAACATCGATGAGCCCAGGCCTGGCCACGGCGAGATGACTGTCAAACTTTCGCTGTGCGGGGTGTGCGGCACAGACATTTTGAAAGTCTACGGTGCTTATCCAAAACCCCAGAAAATCGGTCACGAAGTCGTCGGTGTTGTTCACAAACTTGGGGAAGGGGTGACGCAGTTCGAAATCGGGCAGCGTGTAGCCCTCGCTCATCATGTGCCTGACTATTCGTCGCATTATTCCAGGCGCGGCAGCGAGACAATGGATGCGCGGTTCAAGAGTTCCAACATCGACCCCGGCGGGTTCTCGGAATTCATCCGCATTCCAGCGCTCCATGTCTTGAATACTGTTGTAGCGATTCCAGCTCATGTTCCCGACGAAAGCGCAGTGTTCATGGAACCATTGGCCTGCTGTGTGCGAGCGGTTGACCGCATGTCACTGCAAACCGGCGACGCAGCGATTGTCGTTGGCGTGGGCGCTGTTGGAATGTTGTTCATGCCGTTGCTGAAAAGCTTGGGCGTGTCGACAGTTGCAATTGATGCGCGCGAAGAACGAATGGCTTTGGCCGAAAAGTGGGGCGCCACACGCGAAGACATCACGACCTTGACGCAGGGCCGCGGAGCAGACGCGGTCGTCCTTTCAGTTGTCACGGAAGCAACGATGCGCAATGCTCTTGCTGCGATCCGTGATGGCGGCACAATCATGATCTTTGGCGGCAAACCGCAGAGCGAAATGCCGCTGCCAATGTGGGACATCTGGCTGCGCGAAATCAATCTCGTAACCAGCTATTCTGCGACGCCAGACGGGTTGAGACGGGCCATGGCGCTGTTAGCGCGATCGGATTTTGCAGGGATTGAGTCACTGGTCAGCCACCGGTTTTCACTTGACGATGCGCAGTTGGGGTTCGAACTGGTTCGTCAGGGCAGGGCGTCGAAGGTTGTGATTGGGCCGTAAGTCCCGCTCTCGTTTGACCAGACATTCTCAATTCTTGTCATTCAAAGCGGCTCTTTCACTGTATCGCAATTGACCCCAATTCGCCCAACATCGTCATTCCCGCACTTGTTGCGGGGACCCATCGGTCCGCGTGACATGATGTTAAGTTGAGCGAAGCGTGTTTCGCAGAAAAACCCTGCAAACGCAGCATCAAATGCGGCAGATGCGCGTGCACGGCACGCGACGTGACTTCCACACAAGCTGACGGATGGGTCCCCGCAACAAGTGCGGGGATGACAATTTTGGGAGATTTCGGGTTAACCGGACAACAGTGCGCTTGTCGCGGGGATGACAATTTTGGGAGATTTCGGGTTAACCGGACAGCAGTGCGACACGTGCGGGGATGACAATGGCGGGGGATTTCGAGTTGACAGGATAGCAGTGCGACAAGTGTGTGGATGACAGTGATTGGGGATATTCCCATTTTGCGCGAAGAGCAATTGCTGCGGAGAGGACCAACAGTTTAATTTGTTTCGCACTATCCGCTGAACCTCTCATCAACCTTCTTCTTCAGCCCATCCCTCACAGAGCGATAAGCGTCAAGAATCTGTTCGCGGCTGCCTTGTGTCTTTGACGGGTCAGGCACGGGCCAATGTTCAATGTTGATTGCCTGTGTTCTCGCAAGTTCCTCAGCATAGACCTTGGCTTCAGGCGACAGGGTTACGGCCAGATCAAACCCGTGGTCGGCAAGGTCGTCAAGCGCATGTGGACGGTGGCGGGTGAGGTCGAGACCGATTTCATCCATGACTACGCCAACAAACGGATCAGGATCGCCGGCTTCAATTCCTGCCGAAGCCACGTAGATGCGCGAGCCAAGGGCGGCATGCATGATGGCAGCGGCCATCGGCGAGCGTATGGCGTTCTGCGTGCAAATGAAAAGCACCGCATGCGGCGTATTGCGTACCATCAACTTTTCCAGATCAAAGCACAGACCAGCGTGAATAACCGGCGCGCGGTATCAAAATCAAACTCTGCCTTGCCTTTCAAGCGCTCCTGCAGAAGTTCGCTGCCTTCGTTGTGAATGCCGCGCCGCGCCATGTCGATCGTTTCAATCTGCTGCGGCGAAGATGAACGAATGGCTGTGTAATAGCTGTCGCAAATGGTGAAATAGTCTTTCACCACGCGCCGGAATGGTGTGAGCGACAAAGCAATTGTGTAGACCGGATTCTCGGTCGCATCGAGAAATTTGAAAACCAATCGGCCCTCAGCGGAAGACAGACGCAGACGGTAGGGACCTGAAACACCATTGCAGAGTGTAAACGAGTTGGCCTCGATCAGATCATAAATCGCTACCTGCCGTTCATGCTCTGCATCTGCAGATGGCCCACGGCCAAGCGTATCATCAAGCTCTACGGCGAAGAGCCGGTTTCTCTCACTCATGGGCAGGCGTGTTTTCAGACAACCACGCGGAACCCAGGTCCTTCATTGTGCAATCAAGGTATTCGACCTCGAGTTGGAGTGAGTGGCCGGCCGAAAACGTCAATTCAACTTGGCCTGATGGCGCATTGCTCACCTTGAAGGATATCGACAGCAAAGACAGAATTGTGGCGCGCTGGGTTTGATCAAACCCTTTGCGTTTAACTGACATCACATGGTCAAAATTGAGCCCACTTTGCCGCCGTTCCTTCGCTGGCTGTGCGTCCCAAGCGAAGCGGTTGGCGACCAGGGCTAATTGCCTGCGCTTTGCATCGTACTTCAGGTCAGCGACGCGGATCAGGGCATCCTGCATTTGCGCAGAGATCACTTCGAGGTCGGTGCCGTCTTGCGCCTTGAGCTTGAGCAAAATCTACCCCGAAATTCGAACGACATCGGCGCCGCAGCCCGACAGTTTCTCTTCCAGGGATTCGAACCCGCGGTCGAGGTGATAAACGCGGTGCAACACAGTTTCACCTTCCGCTGCAAGCCCGGCAATGACGAGCGAAACTGAAGCCCGCAAATCCGTTGCCATGACTTCAGCGCCAGTCAGTTTCTTCACGCCTCGAACCTCTGCCATGTCGCCATTGAGGTGAATGTCGGCACCTAGCCGGACCAGCTCCTGCACATGCATGAACCGGTTTTCAAAAATGGTCTCGCGAATATGCGACTTGCCCTTGGCCATCGTCATCAGCCCCATGAATTGGGCCTGCAAATCAGTCGGAAAGCCGGGAAAGGGGTCCGTCGTGACATCGACCGGCATCAGGCCGGATCCATTGCGTTTGACGCGAATGCCTTCGTTTGTCGTCTCTACCACAATGCCAGCGCGCTGCATCGTCATGATCACATTTTCAATCGTATCAGCGCGGGCGCCCCTGAGCAACACATCACCGCCAGCCATGCCGGCAGCCATCGCATATGTACCAGTCTCAATGCGGTCCGCGATCACGGTATGCTCGCAGCCTTTCAACGATGTAACTCCAGTGATACGGAGTTCACGGGTGTGAATCCCGTCGATCTTTGCACCCATCTTGACAAGGCACTCTGCAACATCACCAATTTCAGGCTCCGTTGCAGCATTTTCAATGATCGTGTCGCCATGCGCCAGAACCGCCGCCATCAACGCGGCATGTGTCGCCCCGACTGAAACCTTGGAGAAAGAAATGTGCCCGCCGCGCAAGCCATTTTTTGCTTTCGCAATGACATAGCCGCCTTCGACATCGCAATGCGCCCCAAGTTTTTCCATGGCGAGCAAATGCATATCAACAGGCCGCGTGCCAATGGCGCATCCGCCTGGCAGTGAAACTTTTGCTTCACCCATTCGCGCAACCAATGGCCCCAGGACCCAGAAGGAGGCACGCATTCTCGACACGAGATCATAGGGTGCTGTCGTATCGACAATTGTCTTGGCAGAAATCTTGAGTGTCTCGCCTGGCAAGGCCGTTTTGGCCAGCACGTTTACCCGCCGTCATGATATCGACGCCGTGATTGCCCAGAATTTTTTGCAGCCGCAACACATCCACCAGGCGCGGCACATTGTGGAGCGTCACTGTTTCCGGAGTCAGAAGCGCCGTGATCATCAACGGCAGCGCTGCATTCTTCGCGCCTGAAATCTCGATTGTTCCGTTGAGCTTGTTACCACCGCGAATGCGGATGCGATCCATGTCTGTTATCCTTGCGCAGGCCGTTGTGGAAAATTGAATCGACAGCAGCTGTTCCCGAAGTCGCGCTTAAAAAGCACATGTGGCCGCTTCGGGGCAACCTCATTGTTTCGCCGAAGAATCAGGCTTTGTTCCAGCTTTGGCCAATTCCTTGCGTTTGGCCAGATTGGCCTTCAAGGCGGAAGCCAGCTTTTTTTTCGTGATTCCTGCCTCGCAGCTTTGGCCTGATTCAACATCGCTCAAATTGCAATGGCCCTGTTATATTGACTAAAACTGATCAATTTGCGGCTCTGTTCATCCCAAAGCGCACATCTGACACCCTTGATAGCCTCCCAAAGCGTGAGTTTCGGCGCTATGCTTTGCAACTCGGGGGCACCAGCCATGCACTCACGAAGCCGGTAGTTTGGAATGCGGCTGCACAGGTGGTGAATGTGGTGCAAGCCGATGTCACACGTAAACCAGTTGAGGAAAGCAGGAAGAATGAGATGTGAACTGCTTTTGAGCGCCGCAATCTTGACGTCCCATTCGTCAGCACCCTCCCAGAGGGTTTCCTCAAACTGATGCTGGACAAAAAACAAAAAACCGCCAGCCCAGGCAGCGACCAAGGTAATTGGTAGCGCGACTTTCAGCACCGCAAACATGCCAAAAGAATAGATCAACGCACTATAAAGAATGATCAGCGCAAGATTGTGCAAAGCGATTCCGCGCCATCCTTCCCGGGCTGGCAAATTGCCGCCGAGGGTCGTTCGTTGCAGAACCAGAAAATACAATGGCGGCCCGATCAGCAACGAAACCAGCGGATTCCTGAACATTCTGTAGCGCCATTTAGCGCCAGCTGACATGGCCTGGTATTCAGAAACCGTCTTGGTTTCAATGTCGCCAATGCCGCGCCGCGAGAGATTTCCAGAACCCGCGTGGTGCATGGCATGCGACCGCCGCCAATAGTCATACGGGGTGAAGGTGAAAATGCTGATGGCCCAGCCGAGAGTCTCGTTGGCTTTGCGGCTGGTGAAATAGGAGCCATGCCCGCAATCATGCTGGATCGCAAACAGGCGGACAAGCAGCGCACCGGCAGGCACCGCCAAGACCAGCAATATCATCCAAGAAACATATGCTTCGAGCGTAAACATAAATCCGCTGATGGCGAAAAAAAGTGCGGCAGTAGTAGCCGCTTGCAACGCCGCCACGCCGTTGTCCGACTCGCAATAGCGCTTGCAATGACTTGATAGGCGGTTTGCCTGAGCGCGGAGCTCAGCCGGGTACCACCCGTGTGCTGACATGTCCAAGTAAGATCCCCTGTTTTAATGAATGGCCCTGAAGATGATTCTAGGCCCTTCGCCGCTCGTCGTCACCTTCATTGTGCATCTGGGAAGATGACGCAAGGGTTAACCTTCGTTCATGTTGCGTTGGATTGTACTCTGTGGCAAGGAGCGGCCTTCTGACGCGTCGCTGCCGTAGCTCAGTGGTAGAGCACTCCCTTGGTAAGGGAGAGGTCGTGGGTTCGATTCCCCCTGGCAGCACCAGTCATGGAGCAAAGAGCTTCGCAAGCTCCCTTTCTGGTTCACACAGATCATCTATGACATTGAAATGATGCCGCTCTTTGGCGTGCACCGATTTTGTTTCAATACCAAACCCTGTCCAGATATTGGCCAACAAGTCATTCTGCCGCACGAATTCCGGCCGCTCGTTGCTGCCAACCCAGCATGTTACCGGGATTCCCCCGAATGGTTGCAAAAGGGCAGGGCTTTCACTTCGGGCCTCATCTTCGTTCAAATGCAATGTTTCGTTCAATTTCGTCCTCAGCAGCGGACGGAGGTCATGCACGCCACTGATCGACACGACATGCGCAATGCGATCAATGACTTGTGGGGACAAACCCGAGCCCCTGCAAATCATTCGCGCAGCCAGATGCCCGCCCGCAGAATGCCCCGCGAGCCGCATCGGACCTTGAACTTTGTCCGCAATATGAGTGATCGCAAGGGAAATTTCGGCAGTGATTTCAGATACGCGAACGTCGGGCGTTAACGTGTAACCCGGCATCGCCACAGCCCAGCCGCGCAACAGAGCCCCACGTGCAAAATGCGACCAGTGGTCCTTGGTGAACCGCATCCAGTAGCCGCCATGGATGAAAACCGAAAGTCCTTTGGGTTTTCCCGGTGGCAAGAAATAATCATACTTATTGCGCGGCTTTGGACCGTAGCTGATGTCAAACTCAGCCGAGCATCGAGCCGGGAGATGGGACCTGAATTCCGCCGCCGCCGCTGCCCAGCGGTCAGGATATGCGGTCCCGTCTGCAATGTACGCTGCATTGGTATATGCATCATCAAAGTCGGATATCATGCGCCAAGACAAGCATTGTTTAGGCTATGGGCGCAACACCTTGACACTCAGGGAGCAGGGCGGCATACGGAGCGCGCTTTTCGCAGTGCAGAAAATGCACATCGACGGCAAGCGGGAGAGTGTCCCGAGTGGCAAAGGGGGGGACTGTAAATCCCCTGCTTTACGGCTTCGTAGGTTCGAGTCCTACCTCTCCCACCATCACTTTGATGGGTGACACAATATGCGGGTGTAGCTCAATGGTAGAGCAGCAGCCTTCCAAGCTGAATACGAGGGTTCGATTCCCTTCACCCGCTCCACTCTAAATTATGGAATGACCTCCCACAAAAGTGCGGCATTCAGAAAAGTGGAATGAGCTTTCTGCGAAAATGCCGCGGCGAACCAAAGCGCTGTTGCGGTGCGCCGATTTCGTGAATTGGCATTTCGCTCTTGGTGACTTACCCGCGTTAATCGCAGTTTAACCAAGTGCAACTAGTTGACAGCATAGGTTGTGATCTTTGGGTCCTTCAACTGTTGAAGTAAATTCTCGGGTGGCTATAGTTCGGTGCGTGTGCCTGTTTTTTTGCGTATTCTGTTGCTGATTTCAGGCGCGTTGTTTAAAGTTGCAACAGCCGATGCCGCGCCCTTTTCATGCGATGGCAATGTATATCAGGTTCAGTCTGGCCAACTGAAAGTTTTTGATCCCCTGACATCGACCTATGTCAACGTCGGTGCGGCTGTCGGATCTTACAATGCCACCGGTTATAATGTTTTGGACAACTATGCCTATGGAGTCCTGAATAATGATGTCATCCGCATTCAATCCGACGGTACAATTCAAACCCTCTACAATATCGCCATGACATCGAATGCAGGCGACATTGATGATACAAACACGATGTATATCCGCAACGGCAGCACGGCCTATTCACGTGTCAATCTTGCAACAGGGACCTTGACGTCCCATACTATTACCGGAACATCATTCGCCATCGCTGATCTCATCTGGGTCCGCAACGCTGGCACAGAATTCCTCTTGTCCGTCGAGACCAACGGTCCGCTCAAGCGCATCAACCTTTCCACAAATGTGGGGACTGCTCTAACCATATCAGGTCTTCCAATTGGCGCCTATGGCGCGATGTGGAGGGATTCCTCCGGGCGCATTTTTGTGTTCAACAACACAACTGGTGCCATCTACGAGCTGTTCGGGGTTTTTGGGTCTTCGCCAACAGCGGTTTTGGTGGCGCAAGGGTTGCCGAGTGGCAACAACGATGGTTTCAGCTGTGCCACCGCACCATTTCCTAACCTTCCGCCATTGGCCAACAATGATGCTTTCAGCACTCCGTTTGACACTGCCGTTTCCGGCAATGTATTGAGCAACAACGGCAGTGGCGTCGACACCGACCCGGAAGGAACCACGCTCACTGTCGACACGGTGCCTGTTGTTGGACCCGCCAATGGCACTGTAACAATCAATGCCAATGGGACCATTACATATACGCCTGGCCCGACTTTTGTGGGCACCGATACCTTCACATATCGGGTGACAGATTCCAGTGGACTGTCCGACACGGCTGTCGTCACGATCACGGTTCCCGCGCCGACTGCAAATCTTGTTACAGTCAAGACGCTCGGTTCGGCAGACAGCACGCCAGGTGGTGGCGAGACGGTAACTTTCAGGATTGTCGTCACCAACAACGGACCAGGCACTGCTCCGGCACCTAGCTTGACTGACTCGTTGCCTGCAGGACTCACCTACACGACACATACAGTGACTCAAGGCGCGTATATATCTGGCACCGGCGTCTGGAACATTGGCCGTTTGAATAATGGGCAGTCAGCGACAATCAACATATCCGGCACGGTCAATGCCGGGCAGCAAGGACTAACCAAAACTAACAACACGACAGCTGCTGGCGGCGGCGGTCATACTGATCCGACCAATACCGGCAATGACCTGACTGAATCAGTTACCATCGCCAACGCCGGACATTCTATCGTCAAGACTCAGATCAGCGGGCCAAATCCGGTAACTGCTGCTGGGCAAACCATTGGCTACAGGATTGCAGTTGCAAATGCTGGAAACGTAACACTGACAAGCATCGTCGTTACCGACACTTTGCTTCTTGGTGTTGCACCGCGCACAGTGACGTCTGGTCCAACATATGCCTCAGGTGACACAGATTCAGACATCCAGTTAGATACAAACGAGACCTGGATCTACAACGCAACATATGTAGTGACGCAAGCAGATGTGGATGGCACCGGGAGTTTTTCCAACTCCGCAACAGTTGATTCAATGCAGACAAGCCCGACGACATCGTCGGCGTTGGTCACACCAGTCACCCGCTCGCCGAACCTACAAATCGTCAAGGCTGCAAATACGGCAGGCCCGGTTTCCGTGAACAACGTAATCGGTTACACATACACGGTGACCAACACCGGCAATGTCACCATCTCAGGAGTTGGAGTGACCGATGTGCATGGGGGGGTACGGAACTGATCCAGTCCCGGGTTCTGAAGTGATTCTCTCCGACGTTGCCCCTGTCGGTAATTCCACCGATGCCACAGCCAACAACGGTCAATGGTCGATCCTTGCCCCCGGCGACACCGTGCGCTTCTCCGCAAATTATACGGTCGTTCAGGCGGACATCGATCTGTTACAATAGTTCAGCGCCCTTGCAGAGTGCATCTATTTTTCCTATAGAGCAGCCCGGTTTTTCCAACATCCCAGGGAGCAGGAAACGCGATGGCCAAAGAAAAATTCACCCGCGACAAGCCGCATTGCAACATCGGCACGATTGGTCACGTTGACCACGGCAAGACGTCATTGACGGCAGCGATCACCAAGATCCTGGCTGAAAGCGGTGGCGCGACGTTCACGGCCTATGACCAGATCGACAAGGCTCCGGAAGAACGCGCCCGTGGCATCACGATCAACACGGCGCATGTCGAATATCAGACCAAGGCCCGTCACTATGCCCATGTCGATTGCCCGGGCCATGCTGACTATGTGAAGAACATGATCACCGGTGCGGCCCAGATGGACGGCGGCATTCTGGTTGTGAGTGCGGCAGACGGCCCGATGCCGCAGACGCGTGAGCACATTCTGTTAGCCCGCCAGGTTGGCGTTCCGGCGCTGGTTGTGTTCATGAACAAGGTCGACATGGTCGACGATCCGGAATTGCTGGAACTCGTCGAGATGGAAATCCGCGAGCTTCTGTCGAGCTACCAGTTCCCTGGCGACAAGATCCCCATTATCCGTGGCTCAGCCCTTGCAGCGCTTGAAGGCAAGACGCCAGAGATTGGCCGCGATTCGATCCTCAAACTGATGGAAGCTGTAGACACCTACATTCCACAGCCAGAGCGTCCGATTGACCAGCCGTTCCTGATGCCGATTGAAGACGTGTTCTCGATCTCGGGCCGTGGCACGGTTGTCACGGGCCGGGTTGAGCGCGGCGTTGTCAAGGTCGGCGAAGAAATCGAAATCGTGGGCTTGCGCGACACGGTGAAGACGACCTGCACCGGCGTTGAAATGTTCAGGAAGCTCCTGGACTCAGGCCAGGCTGGCGACAACATCGGAGCCCTTCTCAGGGGTGTTGAGCGCGAAGGCGTTGAGCGCGGCCAGATCCTGTGCAAGCCAGGCTCAGTCAAGCCGCACAAGAAGTTCAAGGCAGAAGTCTACATTCTGACCAAGGAAGAAGGTGGCCGTCACACGCCGTTCTTTGCCAACTACCGCCCGCAGTTTTACTTCCGCACGACGGACGTGACGGGTGTTGTGACGCTGCCGGAAGGCACGGAAATGGTGATGCCCGGCGACAACATCTCGATTGATGTCGAGCTGATCTCTCCGATCGCCATGGAAGAAAAGCTGCGCTTCGCCATCCGCGAAGGCGGCCGCACCGTCGGCTCAGGCGTCGTCGCAAAGATCACGGATTAATCGCCGCCACAAAATCAGTTCCGGGGCCAGCCATTCAGGAGGTATTTCTTTCCATCATTTTCTTTGAACTCCACGAATACTTTCACGCCGCGCAACAAATTCTCTCAAGAGAGGAATTAGAAACGCGCGGCTAAGCCAGCCCAACGGCGGCAGTGGCTCGAGAAAAAATGACCGACCTATTCGATCCTCATTGAATTCATCGAGAATGATCCACTGACGGGCATCAGGATCAAGGCCAGCGCGGCGCTTTTCTATTTGTGGAATTTCGGAAGCAAAGCGATTCGCATCAGGTTCCTTTGTCGTGATTGGAAAGAGGAATAACAAATCTTCGCCATTGGATCGCATAACGCGAAAGCCGACTGCAGTTGGCCTACCCGATTTACGCCCCTCGGTTTCACCGCGATCCGCTTCATGGCTCCAAAGGTAAGGGTATCGAATGACGGCACCTGTGACGAGTTCTTCAAAACTCAACGATCTTCACCTTCCAGTTCCAGTTTGGAAAGCGCATTCTTGGCTTCCTGGAACAGCTCATCCGGCATATGTTCCAAAGTGTGAACTTTTCGCGGGTAACTCTCACGTGCCCGCAATCGATTGAACTCTTCAACGCTCAAGATCACAAGCCGCGGCTTGTTGCGTTGCGTGATCATGACGGGTCCACGCATCGCGTCGGCAATGATGTCCCCCGACTTTCGGGAAAGGTCACTCGTTGTGTAATTTGTCATTATTGCAGCATACACAGAATTGTTGTAAATGGCAACATTGACCTTAGATTAAAGGTGAACTAACTAAACTTAGTCCATTAGGCCAAACCCATGAAAACCGTCAACATCCACGAAGCAAAAACCCACCTATCTCGCTTGCTCGAAGAACTGTGTGACGGAGAGTCATTCATTATTGCCTAAGCGGGGAAGCCTGTTGCCAAGGTGGTCCCCTATCGGGAAAAGCCGCCACAGCGGATCGGCTTCATGGAGGGGCAATCTGAAGTGCCCGACGACATCGATTCGATGTTTGCGAATGATATCGAAAAAATATTCTATGGTGATAGTGCGCCCAAAACTATAGCACCTAAAAAGAAGTGAACTTCCTCCTCGATACCCACATTGTATTGTGGGCTTGCGCTGCCAGATCGAAGCTGCCGAGTGCAGCAGTCAAAATCTTGACTAACACACGCAACAAACATTGGATAAGTGTTGTTACTTTTTGGGAAGTCGCAATCAAACGGTCATTGGACAAACCGGACTTTCAAATTGACGTAGCGCCGTTGCGCGCCGGATTTTTGAGAAACGGATTTACCGAGTTGCCGGTTCACGGCACGCACGCCGTGCAGTTGGTGAAGTTGCCGATGTATCAAACCGACCCATTTGACCGGCTGCTGGTTGCGCAGGCAAAGGCCGAGGGAGTGATGCTGCTCACGGCAGACGAAACTTTGGCTGCGTACGGCGACTGGGTGCTAGTCGTCTAAAATGACGGCGAGAGCAATGTCACCGCGAACCGTTTACATTGCGTTTTGTTGATGCTTACATCCCCTTGCACAGCGGAGATTCCGCTGCATAAGAAAATGAAACCCCCTTGGAGGAACATGAACATGGTGACCAAGTTTCAATCCCCGCCGCTGACCTTTGGTTTGGGTCGGCGGGATTTTCTGCGAGGGGCGGCGGCTGGCGCTGCCTTGCCGCTGATTGGTATGGGACCTGCTTCCGCACAAGATGTGGTCAATCTCACCTTCTGGGCCTGGGCTCCGGGGTCAGATGAAATCGCCAAACGGTTTGAAGCAAAACATCCCAACATCAAGGTGAAGGTTGAGAATGTCGGGCAGGGCGGGCCGCATTATGTGAAGCTGCGTAACGCCATCACCGCAGGCACAGGATTGCCCGATGTGGCGCAGATGGAGTTCAATTCGGTTTCGAGTTTCAAGGCGTTGAATGTGCTGGCCGACATGGGCACCGCAGGTGCCAATTCAATCAAGGACAAGTTCATCGACTGGACGTGGAAATCCGTCAGCGATGGCGACAAGGTTTATGGCATTCCCTGGGACACGGGCCCGATGGGCCTGCTCTACCGTTCCGATATTTTCGACGCGGCAAAGATTGCCGTGCCTGAAACATGGGCGGATTTCTCCGACTCGGCGAAGAAATATTCCAAGGACAATCCTGGAAAATTCCTCACCAACTTCGGCATTGATCCGGGCTGGATCGGCGCTGTGCTGTGGCAGGCGGGTGCACGGCCATTCCATGTGGATGGCACCAACATCAAGATCGCGCTCAATGATCCGATTGCCAAGAAGTGGGCGGATTACTGGCAGGACTTGCTGAACGCCAAGGCTGTCAACACCATGCCGATGTGGACAGCGGAATGGTTCGGCGCCTTTGACGACGGCACCAACGCCACATGGATTACCGCTGCGTGGGGACCAGCTGTGATGTCAGGCTCGATGAAAAACAGTGTGGGCAAATGGCGCGCCGCCGGGATTCCACAATGGAACAAGGGCGAGAACATCAGCTCCAACTGGGGCGGCTCCACCTTCGCGGCCTTCACCACATCGCCGCACCTCAAGGAAGCCACCGAGTTCGCCATGTTCATGGGCGGTGATCCGGACTCTGGCAAATACTGGAACCAGAAGCAGTTCTTCTTCCCCGTATTGAAGGACCTCGTCGTGGACAATGAACTGATGGGCACCAAGTATGACTTCTATGGCGGTCAGGCCGTGAACGAAGTCTTCGCAAAAGCCGCCAATGAAGTTGATCCGGCTTACGAATTCGCGCCTTTCCAGGACTATGTGAATTCGCAGTTGTCTGATGAATTGAACGCAGCTGTCGGCGGCAAGGGCACATTGTCCGAAGCTTTCGACCGCGTGCAGGCGACTGTGGTGGCCTACGCCACCGAGCAAGGTTACACCGTCAACGGATGATAATTGCGGGCGCTCTTCGGAGCGCCCGTTTTGTCTGAGGGTACCAATGACGGATGCTGCAATCAAGCTGCGGCCAAAGAGCCGCGTTCTGATCAACAAGAGAATAGCGCCGTACATTTTTCTGGTGCCCTTCCTGCTGTTCTTCTTCGCCTTCCTGATTGTGCCACTGGCCTATGCCTTTCAACTCAGCATCTACAAGAAAACACTCGTGGGTGGAACGCAGTTTGTCGGCGCAGCAAATTATGTGAAGGCTATTGCCGATCCCAAATTCTGGGATGGGGTTCTGACATTGTTTCAATTTGGCGCGATGCAGATTCCAGTTATGCTGGGGCTGGCTTTGATCTTCGCACTCATTCTCGATAGCGGTGCGGTCTACGCCAAAAGTTTTTTCCGCATCAGCTTCTTCATTCCCTATGCCGTGCCAGCGGTGATCGCGACACTGATGTGGGGCTATCTCTACGGTCCGAATTACGGCCCGCTGTCACAACTGGCCGACATAGCGGGCCTGCCACGGCCCGATTTTTTCTCGTTCAAAACCATTCTCCCGTCCATCGCCAATGTCGCCGTGTGGGAATACATGGGCTACAACATGATCATCTATTTCGCTGCACTTCAGTCCATTCCAACAAACTTGGAAGAAGCCTCGCAGATGGATGGCGCGAGTGCTTTCACCTTCGCCACGCGCATCAAGATGCCAATGATCGTTCCGACCATCATCATCACTGTGATATTCTCGATTATCGGCACATTGCAGCTTTTCGCCGAGCCTTATCTGATGATCAACCTGGCGCGCAATGTCATCAACACAAGTTACACGCCCAATCTCTACGCCTACACGCTGGCGTTCACGGCACAGCAGATCAGTTATTCCGCGGCGATCTCGTTTCTGCTGGGTGCAGTAGTCGCGGTCGTCTCCTACGTCTTTATGCTGGCGGTCAATCGCCGGGGTGAGACATGAGTGTCACCGGACGCAGGCAAGGGTCGCAGCGCAACCGCATTCTGCTGACCGCGGTGCTGGGCCTGTATTTTCTTTATACATTCATTCCGATCTGGTATGTGATCACGGCATCGACAAAGACCAATCAGGACCTTTTCAATACATTTGGCCTGTGGTTCTCCGATGATTTCCAGCTTGGTCAAAATCTCTATGACCTGTTCACCATTCAGGATGGCATTTTCGGCGTATGGTTGATGAACACGTTTTTCTATGCGACGACTTCCGCCATCGGCTCGGCAATCCTGGCGACGCTCGCGGGCTATGCATTTGCCAAATACAATTTTGTCGGCAAGAAGTTTTTCTACGCCCTGGTTCTGGGTGCCGTGATGATCCCGCAGACGGCGCTGGTCATTCCAATCTTCTTGATGCTCTCGAAGATTGGCATTCTCAACACGCCCTTGGCCGTGATCCTGCCATCGCTGGTATTCCCAACGGGTGTCTTCCTGATGCGCACTTATATCGACGACGCCATCTCCAATGAAATCATTGACGCTGGCCGCGTTGATGGCGCGGGCGAGTTTCACATATTTTCAAAACTAACCTTCCGCATGTTGATGCCGGGCTTCACCACCGTTCTCATTCTCGCCTTCGTCGCCAACTGGAACAATTATTTCTTGCCGCTGGTCGTCCTGAATTCGCCCAATACATTTCCAGTCACCGTGGGATTGGCGAATTGGTACGCAACGGCAGTTGGCGGAACGGGTGGTGTGCTCTTGTACACAATCGTGATGGCTGGCTCGCTCGTTTCCATACTTCCCGTCATCATCGCGTTCCTGATCATGCAGCGGTTCTGGCAAGGCGGGTTGGGTGCCGGCGGGGTGAAAGCATGAACGCAGCACAAAAGTTTTCGGGGGATTGAAGTGGCGGTCATCACACTCAGGAATGTCAGCAAGTCCTTTGGCTCCGTCAACGTCATCGGCAACTGCAATCTCACTATTGGTGAAGGTGAGTTGGTGATTTTCGTTGGGCCCTCCGGCAGCGGGAAATCCACCTTGTTGCGCCTCGTTGCAGGCCTTGAAGATGTGTCCGGCGGGCAAATCTTGATCGATGGCGAAGACGTCACCAAGCTCGGACCCGCAGAGCGCCAGCTCTCCATGGTGTTCCAGTCCTATGCGCTCTACCCCACCAAGACTGTGCGGCAGAACATGAGCTTCGGATTGGAAGTGGCACGACTTCCAAAGGCCGAGATCAAGGAGCGCGTTGACCGCGTCGCTGGCATTCTCAAGCTCGATGAATTGATGGACCGCAAGCCGCGCGCGTTGTCGGGCGGCCAGCGTCAGCGCGTCGCCATTGGTCGTGCCATTGTGCGGGAACCCGTGGCATTTCTGTTCGATGAACCGCTGTCCAATCTTGATGCAGCCTTGCGCGTGGATATGCGCATCGAGATCGCGAAGCTGCATCAGCGGCTCAAAGCGACCATGATCTATGTGACCCATGATCAGGTTGAAGCCATGACTTTGGCTGACAAGATCGTTGTGCTCGACAAGGGTGACATTCAGCAAACTGGTACGCCGATGGAACTTTATGAGGCTCCTGCAAACTTGTTTGTTGCGCAATTTATCGGCTCGCCCAAAATGAATGTGATGTCGGCACGGATTGATGGTGCAAACATTGAGTTGGAGCAGGGCGGGCGAATTTCCCTGCCAAAAGGTTCACAAGCTGCACCGACAAAAGTCGGTTTTCGCCCGGAGGACATTGCGCTTGTTTCGGCGAAGGAAGGCCACCTTCGTGGCACAGTCGAAGTGGTCGAGCGCTTGGGGTCCGATACATTTGCCTATATCGCCGTAGGCGCGTCAAAGGTTATAACGGTCCGGGTGGTTGGAAATGCAAAAAACACCGTAGTCGGCCAGGAAGTGGGTCTGCGCCTCGATATCGAACGAATGCATTTTTTTGCTGAAGATGGCCGGGTTGTTTCGCGTGCTTGAGCACCCGCAGGTGTGCAAATAAGATGGGCGGCAAATGCTACCGCCCACTCCAAATCGAAAAATTCAGTTCGATAGTGCGGGATTCTTGATCAGGCTTGTTGAAAACACCCCACTGGTGGCAGTATCAATCGTCACCTCAACAGCATCCATATATTTTTCGCCAGGTACTTCAAGCGACATTACATTTGGTGCCTTGGTTGGAAACGGCCGGCCGCTGCTGTAGATATGGCTGTCACCATACACCAGCAGAACAGGCTTTCCGAACTTGGCAGAATTGTCGATGATGGCCTGGCCGATATTTGAATACCCGGAATGACGCATCCAGGTTTCGTCGCCTTCGGAATTCCAGTCGGACTCAAAAATGTTTGCCTGAATGCCGATCACTATTGCTTTGGCGTCTTTGGCAGCCGCAAAACTTTCGTTCATCCATTTCACATCGGCTGCATCGCGCGTGAAGAATTCAGCTACAGACCTGGGATCGCGCACTTCGAAATTGTTGTTAGAGCCAGGCACGTTGGCGGTAATGAACATGACGTCCTTGTGCATCATACGTGCATTTTCGGGAAAGGCCTCGGCAGCTTGTGATGCGACGTCAGATTTGACTTGACCGAAAGATTTCTTGCCATCGCCGAAATACGACTTCCGAATGAGCGCGAGGCGCTCCAGAGGATCGAACTTCCCGGCCTTCTCGCGGTGACAGTCGGTCCACTCATTGTCGCCTATGCTGTAAAGTGTCGGCGCATTGAAGCTGTTGAGATACGAGAGTTGTTTGCCGAGCGCTTCGTCCGAGCATGGTGTGGATCCAGACTTGGTATCACCGACATGAACAACCAGTTCTGGCTTCATTGAATTGAGGGTGGCAATCAAAGCTTCGTATTGTGGGTTAACTTCTTCTGGCTTGCCATAACCGGTATCGCCAAGTGTCACGATGGTAAATGGTTCTGCCAAAGCTGAAGTCGAGATCATTGCCAGTAATGCGGTGGTGCAAAGTGATTTGAACATGGTGATTCCTCTGTTTGGGGTGTCTGACAGAGGCTGAACGGCCTGTTCTTCATTGCCATGACCATTAAACGACGCTTTTGCGACGGAATAGGGGGGCGAACAGAAGAAGCGCTGCTTGCCGACATTAAATGGGCTTCAAATCCCCAGATGACAATAGCAACAAGGGGGTTGCACATAGCGGTAATCTCCCTTAATACGCCCTCAAATTCCAACAAGTCGTCCGTTCAAGCGGGTCATTCCTGATCCCCGAGGCCTGACGACTGATACGTGTTAGGGGTATAGCTCAGTTGGTAGAGCGGCGGTCTCCAAAACCGCAGGCCGTGGGTTCGAGCCCTACTGCCCCTGCCATTTGGAAACGGCCGCCACACCCACTATTTAGGTGGGCTGACAAGTGGTGGAATGAGGATTGAGAATGGCTAAGACGGGTCCTGTTGAATTCGTTCAGGAAGTTCGCGACGAAGCGAAAAAAGTTGTATGGCCGACGCGCAAGGAATTGGGCGTTTCGACTGTGATGGTGCTCATCATGGTGGCCATGGCCAGTGTGTTTTTTCTCGGCGTAGACGCGATCCTCAAATGGGTCGTCGAACGGGCAATTCTTGGAATCTAGGACTTAAGGACCGACCTCGCCGATGGCAAAACGCTGGTACATCGTTCACACCTATTCGAACTTTGAAAACAAGGTGGCGGACTCGATCAAGGAACAGTCAGCCCAAAAGAAGCTGACCGAGTTGTTCGAGCAAGTTCTTGTTCCGACAGAAGAAGTTGTTGAAATCCGCCGTGGCCGCCGAATCAAGAGCGAGCGCCGGTTCTTCCCAGGCTACGTGCTGGTGAAAGTTGAACTCACGGATGAAGCCTTCCATCTGATCAAAAACACCCCAAAGGTGACGGGATTCCTCGGTTCCGGGCAGAAGCCGGTTCCAATCACCGATGCTGAAGCATCGCGCATCCTCAATCAGGTCGCCGAGGGTGTCGAAAAGCCCAAAACGGCAATCAAATTCGAAATTGGCGAGCAGGTTCGTGTCGCCGATGGTCCTTTCGCTTCCTTTAATGGTCAAGTTGAAGAAGTGGATGAAGAACGGTCGCGGCTCAAGGTCGCCGTGTCCATTTTCGGCCGGCCAACGCCAGTCGAACTCGAATATGGGCAAGTCGAGAAAATGAAGTAATGCCTTCTTTTCCCGCGAGGGAGAGGACCTATTAACCCGTGGGAGGAGAGCATTTCCGTTGGAAAAGCGAAACCGCACCACTAACCTTGAAAGAGGGAACATATGGCCAAGAAGATTGTCGGCTACGTCAAGCTGCAAGTTCCGGCCGGACAGGCGAATCCTTCGCCACCGATCGGTCCCGCGTTAGGTCAACGCGGTTTGAACATCATGGAATTCTGCAAGGCTTTCAACGCCGCAACGCAGAAAATGGAACCAGGTTCGCCTGTTCCGGTGGTCATCACCGCCTTCCAGGATAAGTCCTTCACCTTCGAAATGAAGGCGCCACCAGCGTCGTTCTTTTTGAAGAAGGCTGCCAAGATCACCGCTGGTTCGAAAGAACCGGGAAAGAACATCGTTGGCACGGTCACGATGGATCAGTGCCGCGAAATCGCCAAGCAGAAGATTCAGGGCATGAACGCACGTGAAATTGATGCAGCAGCGAAGGAAATTGCTGGTTCCGCCCGTTCGATGGGCCTTGAAGTGACGGGAGCATAAATCATGGCAAAGCTCGCAAAAAGAACTAAAAAGACCCGCGAAGGTATTGATCGCAATAAGTTTTATGCACTTGATGAAGCCGTCAAATCCGTCAAGGATCGCGCCATTGCCAAGTTTGATGAAACCATCGAAGTGTCGATGAACCTCGGTGTCGATCCACGCCATGCCGACCAGATGGTCCGTGGCGTCTGCAACCTGCCAAACGGCTCAGGCCGCAAGGTTCGCGTTGCCGTGTTCGCCAAGGGTGCCAAAGCTGAAGAAGCCAAGAAGGCTGGAGCCGACGTTGTTGGCGCCGAAGACCTTTTTGAAATCGTCAACAAGGGCACGATAGATTTTGACCGCTGCATCGCCACACCTGACATGATGGGCCTCGTTGGCCGTCTTGGTAAGGTGCTGGGCCCACGGAACATGATGCCAAACCCAAAGGTCGGCACCGTGACAATGGACGTCACCGCAGCTGTAAAAGCAGCCAAGGGCGGCGCTGTCGAATTCCGCGTTGAAAAGGCGGGAATTGTGCAGGCAGGCGTTGGCAAGGCTTCGTTCTCGACCGATCAGATCGCGCAGAATGTTCGCGCTTTCATTGATGCGGTGAACAAGGCCAAGCCCGCAGGTGCGAAGGGCACTTACGTCAAGAAGATTTCGATTTCCTCCAGCATGGGTCCGGGCCTCAAGCTTGATCCTGCTCAGGTTGGCGGAGTGTAAAGTTCAACGGTCAGGAGTCTTCTCTCCACGACCGTCATGGCCCGCTTCAGGCGGGCCACCCACTGGAAAGAGCCACGTGGTTCCAAACAGTGGGGCCTCTGCATAAAGCGGAGGATGACGGTGATTTGGGAATGTGCGAGCTGACCGGACTACAAGAATTCCGTCGGGCGTTTCGGCGTTTGGCGGAGCTGGAAGTGGAAGCACTTCCGGCAGCCCGACAAAACCTAACGGTTTTGCGGGTCCCTGTCCGAGATTGCCGGCGTGAAGGAAACTTCACTTAAACTTTGGAAGCCAGCATGAGATGGGTGTCAAAACGGAATTCGGATCACCATATAACGGTGTTCCAGTCGGTGATGACCTCAAACCAGCAGCAATGCTGGCGGCAGGATTAGCGTCTCGGGAAGCCGCAAGGTGACACGGGACAGGTCAAACCGGCGCACTCATTTCGGTGATTGCGCTCAAACGGAGAAAGCAAAGTGGAAAGAGCTGCAAAAAAAGAGCTCGTCGCGACGCTCAACGAGGTGTTCAAAACCACCGGCGTTGTCGTTGTGGCCCACAACAAGGGCTTGACGGTGAACCAGGTCAACGACCTGCGTAACAAGATGGCCAAGGCGGGGGCAACCGTAAAGGTTGCCAAGAACCGTCTCGCAAAGCTTGCTCTGGATGGCACTGATGCCAAAGGGATTTCGGAACTTTTCGTGGGCCCCACAATGGTGGCTTACGGCAAGGACCCGGTCTCGGCTCCAAAGGTTGCAGCTGACTTCGCCAAGGCGAACGAAAAGTTCGTCGTTCTCGGCGGTGCTCTCGGCAAGACCATCATGGATGCCAATGGCGTCAAGGCACTCGCGGAACTGCCCTCGCTGGATCAGCTGAGAGGCAAGTTGATTGGTCTTATCCAGGCTCCGGCGACGAAAATCGCTGGCGTTCTGGCAGCTCCGGCTGGCCAATTGGCACGCGTGTTGAATGCCTATGCCACCAAGGGTAACTAACTGCACTTGTTGAATGAACTAAAACGTTTAACCGACTGAAACAAAGAGAGTAATTATAATGGCCGATCTCGCCAAAATCGTTGATACGCTGTCAGAACTCACCGTTCTTGAAGCTGCAGAACTGTCGAAGATGCTGGAAGAAAAGTGGGGCGTTTCCGCCGCTGCTCCAGTTGCTGTTGCCGCCGCTGGCGGTGCTGCTGCTGCTCCGGTTGAAGAAAAGACCGAATTCACCGTTGTTCTTGCTGCCACTGGCGACAAGAAGATCGAAGTGATCAAGGAAGTCCGTGCCATCACAGGTCTCGGCCTCAAGGAAGCCAAGGACCTCGTCGAAGGCGCACCGAAGCCGGTGAAGGAAGGCGTCAACAAGAAAGACGCAGAAGACATGAAGAAGAAACTCGAAGCGGTAGGTGCCAAGGTCGAGTTGAAGTAATCTTCAAGCAATTCTCGCCGGTACCTGGGTCTGCAAGGCCCGGGTGCCGGTGGGGGCTTGACAAGGGTTGTATAAGACAACGGTTTCCCCGATTCGCCAGGCAAGGCGCGTCGGGCAAGCCGTTAAATGGCTTTCAGAAGCGTATTGCTTCTGAGTTGAGTAGACAGGGAAAAGAGCATGGCAGAAATCCATTCGGTTGTAAGCCGCAAGCGCATCCGCAAAGTGTTTGGCAAAGGCATCGAAGTTGCTGAAATGCCAAACCTCATTGAGGTGCAGAAAGAGTCATACGACCAGTTCCTCCAGATGAAGGAACCGAGTGGTGGCCGCTTGACCGAAGGTTTGCAATCGGTGTTCAAATCGGTGTTCCCGATTTCGGATTTCACCGGACAGTCGGTGCTGGAATTCGTGCGCTATGAATTCGAACAGCCAAAGTTCGACGTTGACGAATGCCAGCAGCGCGGCATGACATTTGCGGCACCGCTCAAAGTGACGCTGCGCCTCATCGTGTTTGAAATCGATCCGGATACGCAAGCCAAATCCGTCAAGGACATCAAGGAGCAGGACGTATACATGGGCGATATTCCGCTCATGACCAAGAACGGCACTTTCGTTGTCAACGGCACCGAGCGCGTCATTGTTTCCCAGATGCATCGTTCGCCGGGCGTATTCTTCGACCATGACAAGGGCAAGAGTCATTCCTCGGGCAAGATCCTGTTTGCTGCCCGCGTCATTCCATATCGTGGCTCATGGCTCGACTTTGAATTCGACGCCAAGGACCTGATCTATGCGCGCATCGACCGCCGCCGCAAATTGCCGGTGACGACGCTGCTCCATGCCCTCGGCATGGATGGCGAAGAAATCCTGCATTATTTCTATCGCTCGATTCCCTATACCCAGACCAAGAACGGCTGGAAAACGCCTTTCGAAGCTGAGCGCTTCAAGGGCACCAAGGCAACTGCAGACTTGATCGACGCCAAGTCAGGCCAGGTCGTTGTCGAAGCCGGTAAAAAGATCACGCCGCGCCTCGCCAAGAAAATCGCCGAAGACGGCACCAAGGAATTGCTGGTTCTCGACGAGAACCTGAATGGCCAGTTCCTCGCTGATGAACTTGTCAATCCGGAGACAGGTGAAATCTACGCTGAAGCGGGCGAAGAGATTAACGAGAAGCTCCTCACCGCTTTGAAGGATGTTGGCTTCAAGACGCTCAACATCCTCGACATCGACCATCTCAACACCGGTCCTTACATCCGCAACACGCTGAAGGCCGACAAGGTTGAAAGCTACGAGCAGTCACTCGTTGAAATCTACCGCGTCATGCGTCCCGGCGAACCGCCAACCCGCGAAGGCGCTGAACTGCTGTTCAAAGGCTTGTTCTTTGACCAGGAGCGCTATGACCTTTCGGCAGTGGGCCGCGTGAAAATGAACATGCGGCTGGAACAGAATGTAGAGGACTCGATCCGTGTCCTGCGCAAGGAAGACATCCTCTCCGTCATCAAGACGCTGCATGACTTGCGTGACTCGAAGGGCGAAGTGGACGACATCGATCATCTCGGCAACCGCCGTGTGCGCTCAGTCGGCGAACTCATGGAGAACCAGTACCGTTTGGGCCTGGTCCGCATGGAGCGTGCTATCAAAGAGCGCCTGTCATCAGTCGACGTTGACACGGTGATGCCGCACGACTTGATCAACGCCAAACCGGCGGCTGCTGCGGTACGTGAATTCTTCGGCTCGTCGCAGCTGTCGCAATTCATGGATCAAACCAACCCGCTCTCGGAAATCACCCACAAGCGCCGCCTCTCGGCCCTTGGCCCTGGTGGTTTGACGCGCGAGCGTGCCGGCTTCGAAGTCCGCGACGTTCATCCCACCCATTACGGCCGCATCTGCCCAATCGAAACGCCGGAAGGACCTAACATTGGCCTGATCAACTCGCTGGCAACCTACGCCCGCGTCAACAAGTACGGCTTCATTGAAACGCCTTACCGCAAGGTTACCAATGGCAAGGTGTCCGACGAAGTGCGATATCTTTCGGCCATCGAAGAGTCGAAGCACCATATTGCCCAGGCAAACGTGTCCCTCAAGAAGGACGGCGCGTTCATCGACGACATTATCGTCGTGCGCCACCACGGTGACGTGCTCCAGGTGCCTTCGGATCGCGTTGACTATGTCGACGTGTCGCCAAAGCAGATCGTCTCGGTTGCCGCAGCGTTGATTCCGTTTCTCGAAAACGACGATGCCAACCGCGCCCTCATGGGGTCCAACATGCAGCGTCAGGCCGTGCCATTGGTTCGCACCAATGCGCCGCTCGTCGGCACTGGCATGGAGTCAGTCGTTGCACGTGACTCAGGCGCTGCTTTTACCGCACGCCGCTCCGGCATTGTCGACCAGGTGGACGCCAAGCGCATCGTTATCCGCGCCACGGAAGAAACCGATCCAACCAAGCCCGGCGTCGACATCTATTCGCTCGCCAAGTTCCAGCGCTCCAACCAGTCAACCTGCATCAATCAGCGTCCGCTGATCCGTGTTGGCGATGTGGTGAAAGCTGGCGACATCATCGCGGACGGCCCTTCGACCGATCTCGGCGATCTCGCCCTCGGCCAGAACGTGCTTGTCGCGTTCATGCCATGGAATGGCTACAACTTCGAAGACTTCGATCCTGTTGTCCGAGCGCATCGTGAAGGACGACGTGTTCACCTCCATCCACATTGAGGAATTCGATGTAATGGCGCGTGACACCAAGCTCGGCCCTGAGGAAATAACCCGCGACATTCCAAACGTCGGTGAAGAGTCGCTCAAGAACCTTGACGAAGCCGGCATCGTTTATATCGGCGCCGAAGTGAAGCCGGGTGACATTCTCTGCGGCAAGATCACGCCGAAGGGCGAGAGCCCGATGACGCCGGAAGAAAAACTCCTCCGCGCCATCTTCGGCGAAAAGGCATCAGACGTGCGCGATACCTCGCTGCGCCTGCCGCCGGGTGTTTCGGGAACCGTTGTCGAAGTCCGTGTCTTCAATCGTCACGGCGTTGACAAGGACGAGCGCGCGATCTCGATCGAACGTGAGGAAATCGAACGTCTTGCCAAAGACCGCGACGACGAAATGACCATCCTTGACCGCAACTCCTATGGCCGTCTGAAGGACTTCCTGTCCGGCAAGGACGCATCGGCTGGTCCAAAGGGCCACAAGATGGAAGGCAAGATCAAGTCTGAACAGCTTGATGACGTGCCGCGCTCGCAATGGTGGAACATCGCCTTGTCGAATGAAAAGGCAATGGCCGAACTCGAAGCCATGAAAGTGCAGTACGACACCTCCAAGAAGGGCCTCGAAACCCGCTTCATGGACAAGGTCGAAAAGCTGCAGCGCGGCGACGAACTGCCGCCTGGCGTGATGAAAATGGTCAAGGTCTTTGTGGCTGTGAAGCGCAAGATACAGCCAGGCGACAAGATGGCCGGCCGCCACGGCAACAAGGGTGTCGTCTCGCGCATCGTGCCGCAGGAAGACATGCCATATCTTGAAGATGGCCAACCGGTTGACATCGTGTTGAACCCGCTGGGCGTGCCGTCGCGCATGAACGTTGGCCAGATTCTCGAAACCCATCTCGGCTGGGCTTGCGCCGGCATGGGCAAGAAAATCGGCAAGATGCTTGAGGTCTACCGCGACACTCAAAAGGTGAAGCCGTTGCGCGATGGCATTATGGAAATCTACGGCAGCAACAAGGAAATCGAAGGCCTGCCGGATGAGCAGGTTGTCGAATATGCGCAAGGCTTGCGCAAGGGCGTGCCAATCGCAACCCCAGTCTTTGACGGCGCCCGCGAGGAGGACATCGCCAAGATGCTCACCGATGCGGGGCTCGCAACTTCAGGCCAGATCACGCTGTATGATGGCAAGTCGGGTGAGAAATTCGACCGTCCTGTCACCGTCGGCTACATCTACATGCTGAAGCTGCATCACCTAGTCGACGACAAAATCCATGCCCGCTCGATTGGCCCATACTCGCTCGTCACCCAGCAGCCGCTGGGCGGCAAGGCGCAGTTCGGTGGTCAGCGCTTCGGCGAAATGGAAGTCTGGGCTCTCGAAGCCTATGGCGCCGCTTACACCTTGCAGGAAATGCTCACCGTGAAGTCCGACGACGTCGCCGGCCGCACCAAGGTTTACGAGGCCATCGTCCGTGGTGACGATGCCTTTGAAACCGGCATCCCTGAAAGCTTCAACGTGCTCGTGAAGGAAATGCGCTCGCTCGGCCTCAATGTCGAGCTGCAGAATTCCACTCCCGCCGCACAGTAAATTTTTGAATTGAACAAGGAGCAAGGCACATGAACCAAGAGGTCATGAACGTCTTCAACCCGGCGGTGCCGGTTCAGGTTTTCGATCAGATCCGTATCTCGATCGCGAGCCCTGAGAAAATTCTGTCCTGGTCTTTCGGCGAAATAAAGAAGCCGGAAACCATCAACTACCGCACGTTCAAGCCCGAACGTGACGGATTGTTCTGCGCGCGCATCTTTGGACCCACCAAGGATTACGAATGCCTGTGCGGCAAGTACAAGCGCATGAAATACAAGGGCATCATCTGCGAAAAGTGCGGCGTTGAGGTGACGTTGTCGAAAGTCCGGCGCGAGCGCATGGGCCACATCGAACTCGCAGCACCTGTCGCCCACATCTGGTTCCTGAAGTCGGTCCCGTCGCGCATCGCGACCTTGCTCGACATGACGCTGAAGGATGTCGAACGCATCCTATATTTCGAGAACTACATCGTTGTCGAACCAGGCCTCACGCCCATGAAGCAGAACTCGCTTCTGGGTGAAAATGAATACCTCAAGGCCCAGGAAGAATATGGCGATGACAGCTTCACCGCCGCCATCGGCGCGGAAGCCATCCGCGACATGCTCGCCTCGATGAACCTCGAACAGTTGCGTGAGCGACTGCGCGAAGAACTGAAAGTCGCAACCGGCGACCTGAAACCTAAAAAGCTCGCCAAGCGTTTGAAACTCGTCGACTCGTTCCTCGAATCCGGCAACCGTCCGGAATGGATGATCCTCACGGTCGTGCCGGTCATTCCGCCGGAACTCCGTCCACTAGTTCCGCTTGATGGCGGTCGCTTTGCCACGTCCGATCTCAATGATCTCTATCGCCGCGTCATCAATCGCAACAACCGTTTGAAGCGCCTGATGGAGCTCAAGGCGCCTGACATCATCGTGCGCAACGAAAAGCGCATGTTGCAGGAATCCGTCGACGCATTGTTCGACAACGGTCGCCGTGGACGTGTCATCACCGGCGCCAACAAGCGTCCGCTGAAGTCTCTGTCTGACATGCTGAAAGGCAAACAGGGCCGATTCCGCCAGAACCTCCTCGGCAAGCGTGTCGATTACTCCGGCCGTTCGGTCATCGTGGTCGGCCCGGAAATGAAGTTGCATCAGTGCGGCCTGCCAAAAAAAATGGCGCTCGAACTGTTCAAACCGTTCATTTACTCGCGTCTTGAGGCCAAGGGCCTCTCTGCCACCGTGAAGCAGGCGAAGAAGCTTGTCGAAAAGGAAAAACCTGAAGTCTGGGATATCCTCGACGAGGTCATCCGCGAGCATCCGATCATGCTGAACCGCGCGCCGACGCTTCACCGTCTGGGCATCCAGGCCTTCGAGCCGGTGCTGATTGAAGGCAAGGCCATTCAGTTGCATCCGCTGGTCTGCACCGCATTCAACGCCGACTTCGACGGCGACCAGATGGCCGTCCACGTGCCGCTGTCGCTTGAAGCCCAGCTTGAAGCCCGCGTCCTCATGATGTCGACCAACAACGTACTGCATCCAGCCAACGGTCAACCGATCATCGTGCCGTCACAGGACATCGTGCTCGGCCTCTACTACTTGTCGATCATGCAGAACGGCGAGCCGGGCGAAGGCAAGGTCTTCGGTTCCGTGAATGAAATCGAGCACGCACTCTTAAATGGCGTCGTGACCCTGCATGCCAAGATCAAGGCGCGCATCAAGGATACCGCGGCGGATGGAAAAGTCCGTACACGGATCGTTGAAACAACGCCTGGACGCATGCGCATTGGCGAGCTCCTGCCGCTCGCCATGAACATCACATACGAACTGTGCAACAAGTTGATGACCAAGCGC
Organism: uncultured Alphaproteobacteria bacterium; assembly: GCA_963819615.1. Classification (GTDB taxonomy): domain Bacteria; phylum Pseudomonadota; class Alphaproteobacteria; order Rhizobiales; family Aestuariivirgaceae; genus Aestuariivirga. The sequence continues at coordinate 260,363 of CAWFWW010000004.1, read as the reverse complement.
GACATTTCCAAGATGATCGACGCCGTCTACCGCCATTGCGGCCAGAAAGACGCGGTCATTTTCTGCGACCGCATCATGGCGCTCGGATTCTACAATGCCTACAAGGCCGGCATTTCATTCGGCAAGGATGACATGGTCATTCCGAAGGCGAAGGAGCGTCTGGTCAACCAGACTCGCGAACTCGCAAAGGAATTTGAGCAGCAGTATATCGACGGCCTGATCACGCAAGGCGAGAAGTACAACAAGGTCGTCGACGCCTGGGCCAAGTGCACCGACAAAGTCGCCGAAGAGATGATGAACGAAATCTCATCAGTGAAAGTCGATCCAGAAACCAAGCGCGAAAAGCCCATCAACTCGGTTTACATGATGAGCCATTCCGGCGCTCGTGGTTCGCCGACGCAGATGCGCCAGCTCGCCGCCATGCGCGGCCTCATGACCAAGCCGTCGGGCGAGATCATCGAAACGCCGATCATCTCGAACTTCAAGGAAGGCCTGTCGGTCATGGAGTACTTCAACTCCACCCACGGCGCCCGCAAAGGTCTGGCTGATACAGCACTAAAGACGGCCAACTCAGGTTATCTGACCCGCCGTCTCGTGGACGTGGCGCAAGACGCAATCATCTCGGAAGAGGATTGCGGCTCGCAGAACTACATCACCACGCGTCCGATCATTGACTCAGGTGAAATCATTGTCCCGCTCGGTGTGCGCATTCTCGGCCGCACCGCAGCAGTCGATGTCTTAGACCCATCATCGAATACCGTTCTCGCAAAGGCTGGCGAAGAAATTCTCGAACCCAACGTCGAGAAGATCGAAAAGGCTGGCGTCACCGAGGTCAAGATCCGTTCGGTGTTGACCTGCGAAACCAAGTTCGGTGTTTGCGCCACCTGCTACGGCCGCGACCTCGCACGCGGCACGCCGGTCAACATGGGCGAAGCCGTCGGCGTCATCGCTGCACAGTCCATCGGTGAACCGGGAACGCAGCTCACCATGCGTACCTTCCACATCGGTGGTGCGGCTCAGGTGCTTGACGAATCCTACGTGGAATCGAACCACGAAGGCACCGTCGAGATCAAGAACCGCGCAGTGGCGAAAGACTCGAACGGAAAGCTCGTTGTCATGGGCCGCAACGTCTCGATCCTGATCAAGGACGCGAAGGGCAATGAACGCGCCAGCCACAAGGTGGGTTACGGTTCACGCCTCTTTGTCGACAATGGCGACACCGTGAAGCGCGGCATCCGCATCGCTGAATGGGACGCCTATACGCGGCCAGCTCTCACCGAGGTCGACGGCATCGTCGCGTTCGAAGATGTGGTTGACGGTATCTCGGTCAACGAAGTCACGGACGAAGCAACCGGCATCGCCAATCGCGTCGTCATTGACTGGCGCACCAACCAGCGTGGCACGGGCCTCAAGCCTGCTCTCGTCATCAAGGACGAGAAGGGCGAGATCAAGAAACTGCCGCGCGGTGGCGAAGCGCGCTATCTTCTTTCAGTGGACGCCATTCTCTCGGTCGAACCCGGCTCGAAAGTGGGCGCTGGTGACGTGCTTGCACGTAACCCGCTCGAAAGCGCCAAGACGCGCGACATCACCGGCGGTCTGCCGCGTGTTGCAGAACTGTTCGAGGCCCGCCGTCCGAAAGATGCCGCCATCATCGCTGAAATTACCGGCAAGGTGGAGTTCGGCCGTGACTACAAGAACAAGCGCCGCGTCCGCATCGTGCCGCTCGAAGAGGGCAGGGATCCAGTGGAATACCTGATCCCCAAGGGCAAGCACTTGCCCGTCCAGGAAGGTGACCTCATCGAAAAGGGTGAGTACATCATGGACGGCAACCCGGCACCGCACGACATTCTGGCGATCAAGGGCGTGGAAGAACTTGCAGCTTACCTGGTCAATGAAATCCAGGAAGTCTATCGCTTGCAGGGCGTGAGCATCAACGACAAGCACATCGAAGTGATTGTCCGACAGATGCTGCAGAAGGTGGAAGTCACCGATCCTGGCGAAAGCACGTTGCTCCTCAACGAGCAGGTTGATCGTGAAGAGCTGGATCGTGAAAACACCAAGCTCGAAGCCGAAGGCCGCCGTCCTGCGGTGGCGCAACCGGTTCTCTTGGGCATCACCAAGGCGTCGCTGCAAACCCGCAGCTTCATCTCGGCAGCATCCTTCCAGGAAACCACCCGCGTCCTCACCGATGCCGCGGTGCAAGGCAAAATCGACACCCTCGATGGCCTCAAGGAAAACGTCATCGTCGGCCGCCTCATCCCGGCCGGCACAGGCGGCATGCTCTCCAGGTACCGCCAGGTCGCCGACAAGCGCGACAAGCTGATCCTCGAAGAACAAGCCAAGACGCAGTTGCCACCGGCAGCGGCGGAGTAGGTTTTACAGATCGTCAAAAAGGCCCGGAGCGATCCGGGCTTTTTTGTGTCGATAGCTAATTAAGTTGACCGGTTTATGTAGCACATCAATTGTCCACTTCTTCTTTTGCTGTTTTGCTGTGGGACTGTGGGCAAGACGCTTTCTTGTCTTGTCCACATTTCCACAGCCCGGTCGCTGAATGGATTTAAGTGGCCTGTTTTTCTGCTGTGATGTCTCCTTTGCTGTTGTAGCGACCGATGCATTTTGGTCCGTGGAAGATGGCGTGGCTGCCATCGCAATAGTGGCGGACCTTGACGTTGGCTGAACCGCCCCGGGATTGCCGGAGGCTCCAATTCTTGAGAAGAAGGAGCCACTATGAGCAATACAACAACCCCAAAGAAACGCCCCAACTATGCGCCTGAGGTCCGTCAACGTGCGGTTCGGATGGTGCTTGACCATCAAGGTGATTACCCGTCTCGCTGGGCCGCGATAGATTCCGTTGCCAAGAAGATCGGATGTGCAGCGACAGCATAGCGGGCGTTGTGGGCGGGAAGATAGACATCCCGCAGAAACGCGTTGGCGGCACCGGGCGTGGTGATCCCGGCCAGCTTCATCTCCTTCTGCAGCCTGTCCTGCAAGGTCTGGAACAGCCGCTCCGAACGTCCCCGGGCCTGTGGCGAATAGGCGGCAATATGCTCGATGCCGAGCTGCGCCAAGGCCCGTCCGACCTGGGTCAAATGCAGCTTGTCGACCTTGCCACCCGCATCTGGTGTGTAAAAATAATGGCTGCCGCGATCCGTATAAAAGCTGAGCGGCAGGCCATGCTTGCCAAACGTCTCGGCCAGCCCGCGCAAGCTCGAGGCCGTGCCAAGCCTTCGGTCAAGCAGCCCCGCTTTGCCGTCCTCCTCAAAGCGATGGCACCAGCGCCGAAACGTCCGCTCCCCCATCCCCAGCAAATCCGCTGCCTCCAACTGACTCGACTCCGACGCTTCATAGCGCCCGAAAATATCCAAAAACCTGATTATCCGCACACCCTGCAGGGCTTCCGTCCGGCGCATCCCATCCCTCCTCAAAAAGGACATTCTCTCCGGACATATCGTGTGCTACCTAATCCGGACATTTCGTGGGCTACTGACAAGCCGTGGGTTCAAACTTGCGTTTCCAGCCTGTTTCGCTTATAGCGCCGATCATTCTGGCGTCGTCCACCCCTGGAGGGAGGCCGGAATTCATTAGTTTTGGAGAATACCATGTCTAAGATCGTTAGCATCAAGGCTGCTGCGCGCAGCCGGGCAGGCAAGGGGGCCGCTCGTTCAGTCCGCCGTTCGGGAGATATTCCGGGCGTCGTGTATGGCGACAAGCAGGACCCGCAGCTCATTACCTTGACTTACAAGAACGTGCTTCCGCATGTTGAAACCGGGCGTTTCCTTTCCACACTTGTTGACCTTGATGTCGACGGCAAAACTGTTCGCGCGATTCCCCGTGATGTGCAGTTTGAGCCTGTCAAAGACCGCATCATTCACGTTGATTTCCTGCGCCTTGGCAAGGATGCCCGTATCGCGGTTGAAATCCCGGTTCACTTCAAGGGTCAGGACGTTGCGCCAGGCCTCAAGGCTGGCGGCACGCTCAACATTGTTTCGCATACCGTGAACCTCTACTGCCCTGCAGACTTCATTCCCGATGACATCCTCGTTGATGTTTCTGGAATGCAGATTGGCCAGAACATTCACTTGTCGCAAATCAAATTGCCAGACCGCGTGACTTCAGCGGTGCGCGATGACGTGACGCTGGTCACGCTCTCCACCAAGGCGAAGGAAGAAGAAGCGCCAGTTGAAGCTGTTTCCGCTGACGTTCCGGCTACGGCCCAAAAGGCGCCAGAGGCTGCCGCTGCGGGCGCTGCTGCAGGCAAAGGCGCCGCGCCTGCCAAGGGTGCCGCTCCTGCAAAGGGTGCTGCGCCAGCCGCTGCTGCACCAGCTGCGAAGAAGAAGTAAGCACGGACCATTTGTTGGTTCCAATGGCGTCCCCGCTGGCTTGACAGCGGTGGGCGTCTTTTTTCTGGCATAGATCTGCGATTGAGTTGCGAGGTCTTTATCGCCAGCTCCAATAGGCGCAAAGTTGCGCGGGCAAGACCTTTCGCTTATAGCCCGCCACGCGCCATTCATTTTTCAAAGGGAGGCCACATGTATTTGTTTGTTGGCCTCGGCAATCCGGGCGCCAAATATGCGTCGAACCGGCATAATGTAGGCTTCATGGCCGTTGATGTGATAGCTGCTGCACATCACTTTGGACCCTGGAAGAAAAAATTTCAGGGCGAGATTTCGGAAGGAAAGCTCGCGGGCGAGAGAGTTTTTCTGTTGAAACCGCAAACCTATATGAACGAGAGCGGGCGCAGCGTCGGGGAGGTTTTGCGTTTTCACGACGTGCCGCTTGACCAGGTGCTGGTGTTTTACGATGAGCTTGATTTGGAAGCGGGAAAAGTGCGGGTCAAGATTGGCGGGGGGGCTGCGGGACACAATGGCATTCGTTCAATCGTGGCTCATGTATCACCTGACTTCAAGCGCGTACGACTTGGCATTGGCCATCCGGGCGTGAAGGAACTGGTGATGCCGCATGTGCTTGGCGACTTTGCCAAGGGGGACAGAAGTTGGCTCGTGGCGATGCTTGATGCTGTCGCTGACAATGCTGAAATGTTGGTGAAGGGTGAGGATGCTCCGTTTCAAAGCAAGGTTCATCTTGCTGTCAACCCGCCGCCGCCGAAGGAAATCAAAGAGAAGAAGGACGCATAATGGGTTTCAAATGTGGCATCGTTGGGTTGCCCAATGTCGGCAAGTCGACACTGTTCAATGCGCTGACGCAAACATCCGCGGCGCAGGCCGCGAATTATCCGTTTTGCACTATTGAACCCAATGTGGGAGACGTTGGCGTGCCGGATGAGCGGCTGGAAGCGCTAGCTAAAATCGCAGGCTCGCAACAAATCATCCCGACGCGGCTGACGTTTGTTGACATTGCGGGCCTCGTGAAAGGTGCATCGAAGGGCGAAGGCCTGGGCAACCAGTTTCTTGGCAACATCCGTGAGTGCGACGCTGTTGCCCATGTGGTGCGTTGTTTTGAAGATGGTGACATCACGCATGTGTCGGGCAAGATTGATCCGATCGCTGACATCGAAACCATTGAAACGGAATTGATGCTTGCTGATCTTGATTCACTCGAGAAACGAGTTGTGAATGTCGAGAAGAGAGCAAAACAGGGTGACAAGGAATCGAAAGAGACCGCAAGCCTGATGAACCGGGCCTTGGTCTTGCTGCGCGATGGCAAACCGGCGCGGCAGGTTGAACGCAGTCATGAGGAAGAAGCACTGTTTCACTCGCTCGGCCTGATTTCGTCATTGCCGGTTCTGTATGTGTGCAATGTCGAGGAAGCCACTGCCGATAAGGGCAATGCGTTTTCGGACAAAGTGAAAACCTTTGCCGCGGCCGAGGGAAATGTGGCGGTTGTGGTTTCTGCGAAGATTGAGAGTGAAATCGCCATTCTCCCTGCAGCGGACCAGAAAGACTATCTTGATGCTGTCGGTTTGAGCGAGCCTGGACTTAACCGCGTCATTCGCGCGGGATATGAATTGCTTGGATTGGTGACATACTTCACTGTGGGTCCGAAAGAAGCGCGCGCCTGGACGATCACCAAAGGCACCAAAGCACCTGCGGCGGCGGGCGTCATCCACACGGATTTCGAGAAAGGCTTCATCCGCTCTGAAACCATTGGCTACCAGGATTACGTCGCAGGCAACGGCGAAGCAGGCGCTCGCGAAGCCGGGAAGTTCCGGTTAGAGGGCAAGGATTACGTCGTCGCAGACGGCGACGTATTGCACTTCCGGTTCAATACTTGAGCCCTATATCAACAAATCCGCAAGAGCGTAGTTTCCGTGGATGCCATCCAGCCTGACCGTTACAGCAAAGGGAGCGGCGGTGAAGTTTTACCTGAACTCGCCTTGAACAAGGAGACCTTGTGCCACGTCGCTGACAGTCATGTTGATGAGGCCACTCAGGTCGAGTTTGTCTTCACCAACAGCGAAGTCCGTGACCGTGTCGTTTCCCGAGTATATCTGAGTGCCGCGGGCAATTCCCTTGTTGGTAAACCGGAATACATCAACGCCGGCGCGGCCTGTTAAGACGTCGTTGCCATTACTACAATCAAGAAGGTCATTTCCGACGCCGCCGTTCAATTCATCCGCTTGCCAACCGCCCACCAATGTGTCGTCGCCTGCCTCGCCGAAGAAACGGAAAACACCGGATGCGGGCGTGTAGAGGTAATTGCCACTGTTTTGAGAGGCAATCGTGTCATTGCCGTTTCCACCATAAGCATAGAGCAACCCATGGGAGTGGACTGTCGATCCGCCGAACGCTTCCCTAAAAATGAAACTGTCGTCGCCATTGCGGCCGAAAAGAAGATCAAGTTGTGGCTGGACCACAGTCGGACTGCTGCTGGCGAATGCATTCACATTCGCGCCGCCTTGCTCGACGCTTGCAGTGTCGGCCAGCATCAAGCCCTGGTATGCGTTTGCAGTCCGCGACCAGATACCGGTCGCCGCATTGAACACATATAATCCGTCGTTCGTGGCAATTCGCTCTACACCTGACAAGATATCTGTACCATTCTCTAACGACGTGACTTTAAATCCGGTTGCAGTGCGGATTATCGCAAGGTCGGAGAATTTTCCGAGGAAAAAGGCCGTATCCTTTCCTGCTCCACCAGAGAGGCGATCATCGCCGTTGCCGCCTGCCAATATATCGTTGCCCGCACCGCCCCACATGGCGTCATCGCCATTGCCGCCAGCAAGACGGTCATTGCCGCCATCGCCAGCAAGACGGTCATTGCCGTTGTCATCTGAAAGCGTGTCATTGCCTGTACCGCCGTAAATGACGTCGTTACCATCCCATCCATTGAGCTTGTCGGCAATCGTGGCATTGTTGAAGCGAATGCGCGCATTCATCGTGTCGTTGCCCGACATTGCGTTGAACTCGAACATCGAAACGGTGTTGAGTGCGTCCAGTTTGTAAGTTTGAACCCTGCCACTTGTCAGGGCCACGCCAGTTCCATCAAGCCCGGTGATGCCGCGGAGCGATCCGATGTATTGTCCGGCGGCATCAAAGTGGACAATTGATGTGACCAAGCTGGCAGCACTGTAAGCGAGATTGCCTGTTGCGTCCGAAACAAAATTGGTTCCCTTGATGAAGGTGGTTGTTCCATCAGCGTTCAGAAAGCCAACTTCTGTGCCATCCGCTTTAATGAATATGAGCCTGGAGTCATCGATGTATGCGCCCATAGATTGGCCCCAGTTCGGACCCAGGTGAAACTTCTCAACTTGAGCCATATGCACTCCGCTGGAATATTTGTGGTAAAAGTTGCAAAAGGCAGGCCAAGAGAACTCCCGGGTGAAAAAGCGACAACAGAGCATGCTTAAAATCTTTGAAGACTTTCATGCTGGCCAAGTGATAACGCTCGGACCAAGACTGATTGCCAGGGAAGAGATAATCGAGTTTGCAAATCAGTTTGATCCCCAACCGTTTCATCTTGACCAAGATGATGCGAGGGCTTCGCTTCTTGGGGGATTGGCGGCAAGCGGTTGGCACACTTGCTCGGTGCTTATTAGAATGATTTGCGATGCCGTCCTGTCGAATTCAGCTGTGCTTGGTTCGCGAGGAATGGACGAGGTCAAGTGGCTCAACCCGGTACATGCCGGAGATGTATTGTCTGGTGCAATGACCATATTAACCGCCAGATCTTCGAACTCCCGACCCGGAGTTGGCATCCTGAACTTCAGTTCAATGCTCGTAGATCAAAGAGGGAAACTGAAAATCGAAATGTCAGGCATGTTTTTCATGCGGAAGAATAACTGATGCTTGGCCTGTTCTTCAGGGAAATTGAAGTGGGGTCCAAGGTAGAACTTGGCGCATACACATTCACCGAACAAAATATAAGCCTATACGCTGCGCAATTCGCTCCCGTTCCGTTTCAGCTCGATGACACGGATGCTGCCAGCGGATTGTTTGGGAGAAAAGTTGCAGCGGGGTTTCATCTTTGCAGCGCCTGGATGGCATGTTTTGTTGCTGCAAATGCAAAGGCCCGGAAATTGCGGGAGACGCAAGGTGTCACTTTGCCGGATATTGGGCCGTCTCCGGGCATTGAAAGCGTCGTCTGGCCGTCGCCCGTTTTTGCAGGCGATCTTGTCAATTATACAACCACGGTCACGGCCAAGAGAGAACTCCGTTCGCGGCCTGGCTGGGGATTGGTTTCGGCCTGCAACTCAGGCCACAAACAGGACGGTCAACTGGTGCTTGAGTTCATTTCGAAGGTGTTGGTCCAGCGTTGAAGCGTGTCACGGAAGTCCGTGCCTGCGTCGCGCTGCTATCGACACGGGTGTTTCGATGTCTTCAGGCTGGGGACTGCATAGTATATCGGATTTGGGGATCGCGGTACCAGCGATGAATTGGCCAGTTGCATAGCAAGACGAAGGTCATTTTTCATTTCAGTGCCCGTCAAAACTTACAAGAGTGTGAATCTTCACTCCTTTTGCCCTAAGTTTAGACGCCCCACCCAGGCCGGGAAGATCAATTACGAAGGCTGCAGCGACGACTTCGCCTCCCGATATGCGGATCAAATCTATCGCTGCGCCAGCGGTTCCGCCAGTTGCGATGAGGTCGTCGATCAAGAGAATTCTGTTGCCTGAAGAAATTGCATCGGCATGAATTTCGATTGTGTCGACGCCATATTCGAGGGCGTATTGCTGACCGATGACGCGTGAGGGCAACTTGCCTTTCTTGCGGATTGGTATGAATCCTCGTCCCAAAGTGTGTGCCACGGCTCCACCCAAAATGAAGCCGCGCGCCTCAATGCCCGCTACATAGTCAATGTTGCCTTTGAGGAAGGGCCAGGCGAGTTCATCGACAGCAGCTCTAAAGCCGTGCAGGTCGGCAAGCAAAGTTGTGATGTCGCGGAACATGATTCCGGGCTTGGGATAGTCCGGAATGTTGCGGATGTAGCGTTTGATGTCGAAACCGTTGCGCAGATCCATTTTTCAATTCCAATTATTCAGGGCCATTTCACTTCAGGCGGCATGGATGACAAGATGCTCTCCACGTTGCCGCCGGTTTTCAGGCCGAACAAAGTGCCGCGATCATACAGCAGATTGAATTCGACATAGCGCCCGCGGCGGATGAGTTGTTCTTCGCGGTCGGCGTCGGTCCAAGGCTTGTGCATGTTACGGCGGACCAGTTCGGGGTAGATGGTGTTGAAAGTTGTGCCCACAGTTTTCACGAAATCAAGATCCGCTTTGCGATCGCCTGAGTCAAGATAGTCGAAGAATATGCCGCCGGTGCCGCGCATCTCGTTGCGATGGGGAAGGAAGAAATATTCGTCGCACCATTTTTTGAAACGGGCGTAGTCGGCCACGGTGTGTGCGTTGCATGCTTGCTTGAATGCTTGGTGAAATGAAACGGTATCGGGATCAGACTGGGTGCGCCTGCGGTCCAGCACGGGAGTAATGTCGGCACCACCGCCGAACCATGCTTTCGTCGTGTTCACAAAACGCGTGTTCATGTGGACAGCGGGAATGTTGGGATTGCGCGGATGGATGATAAGAGAAATTCCCGAGGCCCAGAAATTGGGGTTTTCCTCTGCTCCCGGAATCTGCTTGCGGAACTCGGGTGAAAATTCTCCGTGCACAGTTGAGGTATGCACCCCAGCTTTTTCAAAAAGCCTGCCGTGGAGCATCGACATCACGCCGCCGCCGCCGTTGTTGTCGCGTGTCCAGGGTTTGCTGGCCGCGTGGATAGGCTCTTCATCCGGTGCGCTTTCGCGTTCCAGCGATTCGAGGTTGACGAGAATTGCATCGCGCAGGGTTCCAAACCAATGGCTGGCGGTTGCCCTCATGGGGTCTGGTTTCTGGTTCATTAGTTCACGCTGCGCTGTTTGGTTAGGCGGTGTTTAATATGCTGTTGCATTCTTGGGAAGATTAACCTGCAGTGAAATTTAATTCGATCAAATTTGAAGGAACGGGAAGTACAGGCATTAATACCTGAATGCTAGAATTGTTCAATAAACCGGTCGAGGTCGAAAAATGTTGGGGCTTATCCGCCGCTATTTGTCAAATACTGCAGGCAACACGGCTGTAATCTTTGCCCTTGGTGTTTTGCCTTTGTTGATGGCGACCGGGGCAGCGGTTGACTATTCGCGGGCTAGCCAAGCCAAAGCATCATTGCAGGCAGCGGTCGATTCCGCTGCGTTGGGAGCCTTGGCTGACAAGGCACTTGTCGCAGACATCATACAAGGCAAGGGCAAGGATGCCCTGAAAGCGCGGGTTACGAACTATCTTCGCCTGAACAAAGCCAGCGAGGCACTTAATTCATTGACAGACATCTCAGTGGATTTTGATCCCATCAGCAAGAGTGTCGTTGTATCGGTATTGGGCAATCTGGATACAGCGATGATGAAGCTCGGTGGCATCGACTCGATGGAGATCGGTGCTGTGGCCGAGATTGGAATTGGCATCACGGCGCTGGAAGTGGCGCTGGTTCTCGACAATACGGGTTCGATGAAGGGGCAAAAAATTGCCGATCTGAAAGCTGCTGCCGCCACCCTGGTAAATGAGGTGCTTGGAAGCGAAAAGAGTTCGGCATATCTTTCCATCGGAATTGTTCCATTTTCTGAATACGTGAATATTGGCGTGGAAACGAAGACATACGGCTGGCTCGACAACAAGACTTATCCCGCCGGAACCACATGGGAAGGATGTGTCGGATCACGACCCAGTCCGCAGGATGAGAGCATCCGGATGAAAGACTATGACAAATACACGCCGGTTGGCGGAGAAAACTGTGGCGCGCCGCTATTGAATCTGACGAATGACCGCAAGGCAATTGATCGCAAGATCGGAGACATGGTTGCAGAGGGCCGCACTTACATTCCGGTTGGGTTGCTGTGGGGATGGAACCTGCTCAATACGGATCAACCATTTGTTGACGCAAAGGAACCCAAGGAGCTGGCAGAACTCGGGGGGCAAAAGGTTATCGTGCTGATGACAGACGGGGCAAACACTGTTTCGGCAAATGGAACGCCAATTCACGATGGCAGCGACAGAGCCAAAGCCGATGCACTTACCGCAAAACTTTGTGACAATGTGAAAGCAGACAATATCAAGATATTTACCGTTGCATTTAAAGTGGACGACTCCGACGCCAAGTCCATGCTTGTTTCTTGCGCATCCGAACCCGACATGGCTTTTGATGCCGAGAACAGCGCTTCGCTCAAGTCCGCGTTCCTCAGTATTGGCAGACAGTTGGCGACGCTACATCTGGCACGCTGAGCACGCTGCGGGTTTTAACGATTGGTTTAACCAGCGCTTAGTGCCGTTTGAAAACCTGTGATTAGCATTTCGCGTGTAAGTATAGAGCCGATGCACGAGGTTTGTAACATGTTTCAGGGCATTCGCGATTTTCTGAAAGACACTTGTGGCAATACCGCCATGATGATGGCGCTGGCGGGCATTCCGCTTTGCATGGCTGTTGGCGTTGCTGTTGATTATTCCCGCGCGAGTTCGGCCAAATCGATGATCCAGGCTGCGGCTGATGCGGCTGCGCTTGCTGCTGCAAAAGACCCCAACATTTCTGAAGCCAGAGCGAAAGATATCGTCAGCCACTATCTGGCAGCGAACGGCATCGACACCGCCGTTGCGCATGTGAATGAAGTCAATGTTGAATATGACAAGAAGACTGGGTCAATCGCTGTTCAAGTCATTGGGGAGATGGACACGAGCATAATGAAACTGGCTGGTATCAATTCAATGGACATCGGGGGCATTTCAGAGGTTCAGGCTGGCGGCAATGCGCTGGAAGTGGTCATGGTGCTGGACAATACGTTTTCCATGTCAGCCGGAGGGCGCATGGCCGCACTCAAAACAGCGGCACATGCGATGCTTAACGAACTGTTTGACAATGCAAGTTACGGTGTCGACATCAAGGTTTCGATTGTTCCCTTCTCTGACTATGTGAACGTTGGCATGGGAAATCGTGATGCATCTTGGATCAGTGTTCCAAATGACAAAAGTGAAGTACTTACTTCTTATGTCTGGAACAAATCCAATTGCAGAAATGTTCCTGTTGACGGTGTTGCAGGAGTAACTACTGAAATCTGTGATTGGACCCAAGGCCCAGAAAATGGGACTTATACCAAGACGTACGCTTGGGAAGGTTGTGTCGGTTCGCGCAGCGACCTACTTGATACCAGGATTGACCAACTGTTGACTAAATATCCGGGACTTCTCGACAATTCGCAAGAGGGTTGGGACAACGTTGTTTGCGGACGTGCCGTAACTCCTTTGACTTCCAATAAATCACTGCTGGCTGCCAACATTGATGCTATGCAGCCAATCGGCGAAACATACATCCCCATCGGCTTACTTTGGGGCTGGAACATGATTGATGCCAACGCGCCTTTCACTGAGGCGAGAACCATGGCGGAAATGGACGATGCACGCGGTTCCAAGGTGATCATCTTGATGACTGATGGAGATAATACTTTGAGGCCGCAATATCCGTGGCATCTAGACAATCCAGAAGATGCATCGTGGGGCGCAGTTGCCAATCAAAAGACCGCCGAACTTTGTGGGAGAATCAAAAATGCCGGAATCAACATCTATACCGTTTCACTAAATGTGACCGCTGCAAACTCATTGGACATGGTCAATAACTGCGCATCCTCGTCCTCAATGGCCTTCAATGCGGACAGCAACACTGCGCTTGTAAGTGCCTTCAAGACAATTGCCGGTTCACTGTCAGCAATTCATCTCACGAGATAACACCAACCTGCCTCAACGCTTCTCCTGTCACCATCGCCGTGGCGACTGCGACGTTTAGTGATCTGGCAGGGGGCTTAATCGGGATGACGATTCTTGCGGCTGCAGCGTCGTGGATGTCCTGAGGTACGCCGGCTGATTCCCGGCCGAGCAAAAGAATGTCGCCACTCTTAAACTGGAAATCGAGATAGCTTGTTGCACCTTTGGTTGTGAGCAAAATGATTCGGCGATTTTCTGTGGACTCACGGAAGGCAGTCCAGCTTGCAGCGCGTTTGATCAAGGCAAGGTCCAGATAATCCATTCCAGCACGGCGGAAGCTGGCGGTTCCCCACGCGAATCCTGCTGGTTCTATGATGGTCAGAGGCAAGCCAAAACAGGCGCATAGCCTTGCAATGCTTCCGGCATTCTGGGCGATATCCGGCTGGTAGAGTGCAATTTCAATCATTTCCCGGGGAGTTATAGCCAGATTTTCAGGGTTGTGGTGCTGCGACACTTGATGGCTGGACTTCGCGGCGATCCGGTGTCAAAACGCGGGCGGTTTTGGGGTAGGGGTTTCCGGGCACTTTTCCGGCTGCCCGAGCACAAAGGATTAGAGCTTGTCCACAGTCACTCATACAAAAGAACATGATCATCACGGCCATGGTGACGTCAATCGGCGCGACTTTCTGTTTGTTGCCACGGGTGCTGTCGGCGCGGCCGGTGCCGCTTTGGCCGCCTGGCCATTGATCAACCAGATGAATCCTGATGCTTCAGTGCGAGCCTTGGCTTCGATTGAGTTCGATCTGGCTCCTGTTGCCGAAGGCCAGGAAGTGACAATCAAGTGGCGCGGCAACCCGGTCATCATCCGGAACCGTACGGCCAAGGAAATTGAAGCTGCAAAAGCGGTGCCGATGAGTGATCTGAAAGACCCGCTGGCGCGCAGCGCCATTGCCAAGGATGCGGATCCGGCGACCGATGAAAATCGCACGCTCAAGGATCACGAGAATATTCTTGTAATGATGGGTGTGTGCACGCATCTGGGTTGCGTGCCGCAAGGTGACAATCCGCTCAAAGCGTTTGCCGTTGTCGAAGGTGCGACCAAGACTGGTGGGTGGTTCTGCCCGTGCCATGGATCGGATTACGACACAGCAGGCAGGATCCGGAAGGGCCCGGCTCCAGAAAATCTTCCAGTACCACCTTACAAGTTTATCGCCGACCAGAAAATCCAGATTGGATAAGAACATATGAGCGGACCTTCGACCTATCAACCAACTTCCGCCTTCGGCAAATGGATGCACGAGCGGCTGCCAATTTATGCCTTCGTCAAAGAGACCGCCCTGGATTTTCCGACGCCGAAGAACCTGAACTACTGGTGGACGTTTGGCGGCATCCTGGCGGTCATGTTGGTTGCACAAATCATCACCGGCATTGTCCTGGTCATGCATTATACGCCGCATGTTGATCTCGCCTTCAATTCGGTCGAGTATATCATGCGCGATGTGAATTATGGCTGGTTGCTGCGCTATCTGCACTCGAATGGTGCGTCGATGTTCTTCGTTGCCGTTTACATCCACATGTTCCGAGGCATGTATTACGGATCCTACAAGGCACCGCGCGAAGTGTTGTGGATGCTCGGCTGCCTGATTTTCCTGTTGATGATGGCAACGGGCTTCATGGGCTACGTGCTTCCCTGGGGACAAATGAGCTTCTGGGGTGCCAAAGTTATCACAAATCTGTTTTCGGCCATTCCGCTGGTTGGTCCATCTATTACCACTTGGCTGTGGGGCGGATTTGCGGTTGATAATCCTACCCTGAACCGCTTTTTCTCACTGCATTACCTGTTGCCGTTTGTGCTGGCCGGCATTGTTGGTCTGCATATCTGGGCGCTGCACGTGCCAGGCAACAACAATCCGACGGGTGTTTCGGTCAAAAGCGGGCAGGACACGATCCCGTTCCATCCCTATTATACGATGAAAGACGGGTTCGCGATTGTCGTATTCCTGATGCTCTATGCCTTGTTTGTGTTTTTCATGCCGAACTACATGGGCCATCCGGACAATTATAATATGGCGAACCCGCTGCAGACACCTGCACACATCGTGCCTGAGTGGTATTTCCTTCCGTTCTACGCTATCTTGCGCGCCATCCCGTCCAAACTTGGCGGTGTCATTGCGATGTTTGGTTCGATCGCAATTCTCTTTGTGCTGCCGTGGCTTGATACGTCGCGGGTGCGGTCGGGAACTTATCGGCCGTTGTTCAAGAGCTTCTTTTGGATATTCACCATTGTCTGCGTGGCACTCGGCTATCTTGGTTCAAAGCCAGCAGAAGGTGCCTATATTGTTTGGGCACAGATTTTGACAACCTATTACTTTGTCCACTTCCTAGTCATTCTGCCGCTGCTTGGACTTCTTGAAAGTCCCAAGCCGTTGCCGTCTTCGATTTCGGACGCGGTGCTATCAAAGAACAAATCCGTTTTGGCGCCAGCTGAATGATGCGGGGAATTGAGATGACGATGTTCAAGAAACTTGTTCTGGCTGGTGCTGCAGCGTTGATGCTCGCTCCTGTGGCTGTTGCTGCGGAAGGGCAAAAGGATGCCAAGGCCATTTCCTATTCCTTCGAAGGGCCGTTTGGAACTTTTGACCGGGCGCAGTTGCAGCGCGGCTATAAAGTATACAAGGAAGTTTGCTCAGCTTGCCATTCGATGAACCTGATGTCATTCCGCAACCTGGGTGAACCAGGTGGGCCGGAATTCCATGAAGGACAGGTTAAGGCACTTGCTGCGACGTTCACAGTCAAGAAGGGACCGAATGCAGAAGGCGACATGGTCGATGCGCCTGCCTTGCCATCGGATCGTTTTCCGGCACCATTTGCAAATGAAGAAGCTGCACGCGCTGCCAATGGCGGTGCGCTGCCACCCGATCTTTCGCTCATTACCAAGGCACGAGCTGGCTGGCATGGCACGTTTAATCAGCTGATCAATGGCATTGGCGGCTCGCAGTATGTTTATTCGGTGTTGACTGGCTATGAAGAGCCGGACGCCGTAACCAAGGCGGAGCAGCCGGAAGGCAAGCATTACAATCCATATTTTTCCAGCGGCCACTGGATCGGAATGAACCCGCCATTGGTCGATGGCCAAGTTGAGTTTGATGATGGCGCACCAAACACGGTTGATGCCATGGCAGGGGACGTTTCGGCATTTCTTGCCTGGACGGCGGAGCCCAAAATGGAAGAGCGCAAGCGGACCGGTTTCATGGTGCTGGTCTATCTCGCCGTGCTTTCAGTGCTGCTTTATCTCGTGAAGCAAAAAGTCTGGCGCAACGTCGAGCATTGATTTGTCTAGTCCCGGATGAATATTGCCCGGGTTTTGACTGACAAGGCTTCGCGGTCTTCGTCTGCGAGTTGGCCGATGACTTTTGAAATCATGCTGTTAGGCAAAGTGAATATTTTCATTCGCACAAGGCAGTCGTGACCCAGGCCGGCGTCTTTGGGCTTTAATATTGGGTGATCAGATGGCCAGCTTTCCAACATTGATGCCGTTATCATAGCCAAGATTGAATGGGAGTTTGCAGCGTTGAATTTCCTGGTTGAAATAACAAGTGCGGGCCTGCGCTTCAACGCGTCTCTTTCCATGAATGGAAAGGGGACGGCAACAACATCCCAATGATTACAGATCATGGAATGCTGCTTCGTCTTCCGGCGATTCCCATTCGCTCAAGGTTCGCTGTACACTATCGAGATAGCCATCACGTGGATCGATAATCCTGAAGTTGAGTAATTCGCCACGGCGGCTCTTCATGGTTTTCCAATAGAGCAGGGTTTCGCCGACAGGTTTCAAGCCGTAAGTTGGCCGTCCATCGCGGCCATTTGCCATGCGCTCCCAGTCGCCTTTTACGCCTTCGATCTCAATCTTCAGACGCGTCCCGGCAGCGAGCTGGCTCAGAAGTGCTTTGGTTTGAGGATCAGCATTGACATTTTTCAGCCAAATCGCATCATCGTTATTCAGGAATGTTGCCATGAATTTTATCCCTATGAAGCTTTGGTATAGATTGGAAATGTGGGTGCGTCAACCCCACCCCCACCCCACCCCTGAGTGCGCCTTGCTGTGATGACCAAGTCCGTTCTCGGCATCATTGGTGGGTCCGGCCTTTATGACATTCCCATGGACAATGCGCGGTGGGAGCGCGTTGAAAGTCCTTGGGGTGCGCCTTCGGATCACTTGCGGATTGGTGAAATCTCGGGCCTGAAAGTGGTGTTCCTGCCGCGGCATGGGCGGGGTCATGTGTATTCGCCAACGACGATCAATTACCGTGCCAACATTGATTGCCTGAAACGGGCTGGGGTGACGGATGTGATTTCGCTGTCTGCCGTCGGATCGCTGAAGGTGGAACTGCCGCCTGGCACGTTCGTCGTCGTGGACCAGTTTATTGACCGGACGCACAGGCGCGAAAGTTCGTTTTTCGGAACTGGCTGTGTGGCGCATGTGCCGTTTGCGCACCCGGTTTCGCCCGGTTTGGCAAGTTTATCTGCCAATACCTTGAAAGCAGAGGGTATTCCTTGCCAAGTGGGCGGCACATACGTCGTGATGGAGGGGCCGCAGTTTTCCACGCTGGCCGAGTCAGAGCTGCATCGCTCGTGGGGGGCTTCGGTGATTGGCATGACTAATATGCCGGAGGCAAAACTGGCGCGCGAGGCTGAGCTTTGTTACGCCACTGTTGCCATGGTCACGGATTTTGACGCCTGGCATCCGGAGCATGACGCAGTTGATGTCGCAATGGTTGTCAAGACGATGCAGGGCAATTCGGCTTTGGCCAAGAAATTCATATTGCGGCTGGCGCAGGATTTTCCAAGGAAACATCCGCCTTGCCCGCAAGGTTCGGACCGGGCGCTGGACCATGCCATCATGACGGCACAAGAAAAGCGTGATCCAGTTTTGTCGGCCAAATTAGACGCGATTGCAGGGCGGGTCTTGCGCAGGACTTAACGTCCCTTCAGGGCCATCCGGATAAGTGGCAGGTGGGCAAGTTGGCTGCGTTCGGACGCGTCGAAAGCTGCGTGACGCTTGTTGCAAGCTGCTTTGTCTTTTTCCCATAGTTTTGTTACCCGTGCCGAAACCTGCTCGCATGTGGCACCGGACAGGTTGGCAACCGCATCGGCATGTTTGCGGGCGCAATTCAGCCAAATCGTGCGGTGGGTATCTTCATGAGCGCGGACAAATTTCTCGAACCCATTCCAAGCGGTCGCCGTACGCCCCTTCAGGGCGCTTTCATTGTTCAGTTTTGGCAGTTTAACCACAAACTGCATTTGATAGTCGAAGTTCGTGATTTTGCAGGATTTTGCTGTTTTCAACATATCGCCTTTTTGCGAATACTCAGCGTAGGTCGAGGCATAGGCGCTCACGCCATAGACCTTGGGACCGCGACGGTTAAGCGACGCAAGAATTTCCGGAGCTGTTTTGCCTACGATCCCGTAGTGGACATAGCGAGTTGGATTGTTCTTTGAGCCGGCAAGGCTTGGCGAGATACACATCGCTATTGCACTGCAAAACAAGCACACTCGTCCCAGCATATTCCAAACCCCTCGGTTTTGCTTTTTGCGCTTGGCCAATCTGCTTTAGGTTTATGCAGGTGGCAAGGCAATATTCAGATTTGTCGGTTAACTGGCTTGACGCCCCACTGGGTAAGTATCTATGAGACAGTTCATGACCACCGCCCGCCAGCATGCCGTTAACATTTGCGGCATTATTATCTGCACCTAGCAAACAACTGCTGGCACGGCGCCGCTTATTCTCACACCAAACAAAGCGATCCCGGGCCAGACGCCCAGGATGAGACATGGATCTGACGCTTTACAATACCCTGACCCGCACGAAGGAGCGCTTTGCGCCCATCGATGCCAAGAACGTGCGCATGTATGTGTGCGGGCCCACGGTTTATGACTTTGCCCATATCGGCAATGCGCGGCCGGTCATTGTGTTTGACGTGTTGTTCCGGCTGCTGCGGCATCTTTATGGCGAGAGCCACGTGACTTATGTGCGCAACATCACGGATGTGGATGACAAGATCAATGCGCGGGCGCTGCGCGATCACCCTGACCTGCCGCTGAATGAGGCCATTCGGAAAGTGACGGAAACAACGGCGAACCAGTTTTTCGCTGATGCCAAGGCGTTGGGGTGCCTCGAGCCAACGGTGCAGCCGCGTGCGACTGACAACATTGAACAGATGATCACGCTCATCCAGCGGCTCATTGAAAAGGGCCACGCCTATGAGGCGGGTGGCGAGGTGTTGTTCTCGGTGCCGTCGATGCCGGACTATGGGCAGTTGTCGCAGCGGAAACTTGACGAGCAATTGCAGGGTGCACGCGTGGCGGTTGACGCGCACAAGGAAAATCCTGCCGACTTTGTGTTGTGGAAGGTATCCGACAAGAACGAACCTGGCTGGCATTCGCCTTGGGGACGCGGGCGACCGGGTTGGCATATCGAATGCTCGGCCATGAGCGAGCGATATCTAGGGCAGACATTTGACATTCATGGTGGTGGGCTGGATTTGATTTTCCCGCATCATGAAAACGAAATCGCGCAGACGCGGTGCTCGTTCGATTCAGCCGCGATGGCAAATGTGTGGATGCATAACGGGTTCCTGCAGGTGGAAGGGCAGAAGATGTCCAAGAGCCTGGGTAATTTTGTGACCATCAATGAGTTGTTGAATACGGAGAAATTTGGGGGAAGGAGGTGGCCAGGTGAAGTGTTGCGCCTTGCGATGCTCAAAACACATTATCGACAACCGATTGATTGGACTGTCCGGTCACTTGAAGAAGCAAACGAAAACGTTCTCGATCTCTATAGAACTTGGCAGTTTCCGAACATTGAATCCAATCCTGCTGAGAGTGTGCAACTCAAGAAGGATGTTCTCGAAGCTCTGCGCGACGATGTGAACACTGTCAGAGCTATTGGCTTGTTAATTGAGGTAAGCGGGTCTTTGTTGCCGGAGGACTTGCAAGAGCTTTTGGACATACTTGGCTTTGATTTCAATCGATTTCACATGCTGCAATATGTTGCGCCGCGTATCGCCCTTGCCCCGATCGTTGAGCCACTCATGACCGCCCGCCTCGAAGCGCGCAAGAACAAGAACTGGACGGAGAGTGACCGGATTCGCGATGAACTCGCCGCAATGGGAATTGCGATCAAGGACAACAAGGATGGCACGACGTCGTGGGAGGTGAAGCGATGAATTGTTTGGCAATCTTTTTACGGCAGGCACCCGCCCCCGGCCCCGCCCTTGAGGGCGGGGAGACGTGCCAGCGTATTAATTTCTCCCCTCCCTTGAGGGAGGGGCAGGGGTGGGTGCCTGACGCGCGCACCGACCTCACCTTTCCAAAATCAAAAGACATATTGAGAAGCTGGACATGACCCGCGAAAGCCTCTACCTCTTTGACACCACGCTGCGCGATGGGCAGCAGACGCCGGGGATTGATTTTTCCCTGGATGACAAGCTTGTGGTGATCGAGATGCTCGACAAGCTGGGGCTTGATTACATTGAGGGCGGGTATGCTGGTGGCAACCCGACTGATGTGGCGCTGTTTGCTGAACCACGCATGATGAAGGCGACGTTCACAGCGTTTGGCATGACCAAGCGGGCGGGGCGGTCGACTTCCAATGATCCGGGTTTGCAGTCGCTGTTGCAGGCGAAAACTGCGGCCACGTGTTTTGTTGCCAAGACCTGGGATTACCATGTGCGCGTGGCGCTGGGCTGCAGCAACGATGAAAATCTAGAAACGATCAGAGAGTTGGTGAAGGCTGCCAAGGATGCGGGGAAAGAAGTGATCGTTGATTGCGAACATTTCTTCGATGGCTACAAGGCGAATGCTGTCTATGCGGCGGCCTGCGCGAAAGCTGCTTATGATGCGGGCGCGCGGTGGGTGGTGTTGTGCGATACCAATGGTGGCGCGCAGCCTTCTGAGGTTTGGCAGATCGTCAGTGCAATGACCAAAGTGGTACCTGGCACACATCTCGGCATTCATGCGCACAACGATACGGAGCAGGCGGTGGCGAATTCTCTTGCTGCTGTTGATGCAGGAGTGCGGCAGATCCAGGGGACGCTGAATGGCATCGGCGAGCGTTGCGGCAACGCCAATCTGGTTTCGCTCATCGGCACGCTGTGCCTGAAGCCGCATTTTCGCGACAGGTTTGAAACGGGCGTGACACTTTCGAAGTTGAAAGAACTGACGGCGGTATCGCGGGCGTTTGATGAATTGCTCAACCGGCAGCCCAATGCGCAGGCGCCCTATGTGGGCAAGAGTGCGTTTGCGACGAAGGCTGGCATTCATGCTTCGGCACTGGCGAAGGAGCCGGAAACTTATGAACATGTGCCGCCGGAAACTGTTGGCAACAACCGGCGCATTCTGGTGTCGGACCAGGCGGGCAAATCGAATCTCATTGCGGAACTCAAGCGCATCGGGCTTGAGGTCAAGAAGGACGACGCCCGGCTTGATGCATTGCTGCGTGATGTGAAGGAACGGGAGTCGCAAGGTTATGCCTATGATGGCGCTGATGCATCGTTCGAATTGCTGGCGCTGCGGAGGCTTGGCACGGTGCCACATTATTTCGATGTGTTGTCGTTCCGCACGTCAGTCGAGCAGCGCGATGGCAAGATGCTTTCGGAAGCAGTCGTTAAAGTGAAAATTGATGGCGAAGTTTTGATAAATGCAGGCGAAGGAAACGGGCCAGTCAACGCGCTCGACGTCGCACTTAGAAAAGATCTTGGTAAATTTCAAAAAGTTATCGCCGACATGGAATTGATCGATTTTAAAGTACGTATCCTCAATGGCGGCACGGGAGCCACGACCCGGGTTTTGATCGAAAGCCGTGATTCAAAAGGGAATCGTTGGTTTACAGTCGGCGTCTCGCCCAACATCGTTGAAGCAAGTTTTCAGGCATTGCTTGATTTAATTGTGTTTAAATTATTGAAATCATTCGGAAACTGACAGTTTACTGACTGTCTTCGTCAATTGCTGATCAGGATGGACCTGACATGCTCCTGCTTATTGCAACAGGGAGATCAGCAATGAGCAAGGGACATGGACACGGACGCGGACACGGCAAGGGTCACGGCCGCGGTGGGAATTCGAATGCATTCTTCGATACCGAAGGCCTGAATGCGTTCACTGGCACTGAAAATCGCGACAAGGCATTTGGCCTTGATGGCGATGACGTGATGATTGGCCTTGGTGGTGGTGACCACCTTTGGGGCGGAGATGGTGCTGACAAGCTGTATGGCGATGAAAGACCAGTTGATCCGGCAGCACCTGTCGATCCGGCTGCGCCTATTGTAGTTGGTGGTGATGATCATCTGTTCGGTGGTTCTGGTGATGACGAGCTCCACGGCGGAGCAGGCAATGACCGTCTTGATGGCGGCAAAGACAATGACAAGCTGTTCGGCGATGCTGGCGATGACCGCTTGAAGGGCGGCAAGGGCGACGACGAACTCAATGGTGGCGCCGATAATGACCGTCTCGATGGCGGCAAGGGCATGGACACGCTGAATGGCGATGCTGGCGATGACCGTCTCGATGGTGGAAAAGGCGACGACACGCTTAATGGCGGCGAAGGCAATGATCGTCTTGATGGCGGCAAAGGCATCGACACGCTCAACGGTGATGCCGGTGACGACAAGCTTGGCGGCGGCAAGGGCAACGACACGCTAAATGGTGGTGCTGGCAATGACAAGCTCAAGGGTGGTTCAGGCGAAGATGCGCTGAATGGCGGTGATGGCGACGACATGCTGTCAGGTGGCCGAGGCAATGACATCCTTGATGGGGGCATTGGCGCAGACACTTTCAAGTTCCATGCCATGGGCGGTGATGACACGATCGCCCTTTTCGAAACGGGCATCGACAAGATTGATGTTTCGAGTTTCGATTTCGATGCAACCGAACTTGATGCGTTGATAGCTACAGCCAACGCAGCAACTCCGTTGAAATTGCAGCTAGATGCCGATACATCTGTGACGTTTCTTGCTGCGACGGTTCTTACGGCCACCGACTTCATTATCTAATTACCCAAAGACCATAGCACTGCGGAGCAGCCGTCACATGAATTCGTGTGGCGGCTGTAATTGCTTCGTGCGGCCTGAACCGCTAAGCGCTACGGATGATAATCGGCTTCAATTCCCTTTCGCCCGCGCAGCGCGGCGTAGTTTACAACGTATGGGCGCATCTTTTCTGGGGTGTGATGGCGCTTTATTTCAGTTTCATGCGGCACATTCCGCCGACTGAGATTGCGGCGCATCGGGGCATGTGGTCACTGCCAATTGCGGCGGCAACTGTGTGGTGGCTTGGTCAGTGGCGTGATGTTTGGGCAATATTGTGCAATCCCCGCATGCTGGCTCTGTTGTTCGCCACCAGTGCCACCATTGTTTTCAACTGGGAATTCTACATCTGGTCGATTGAAAATGGCAGAGCCTTGGAGTCCAGCCTTGGGTACTTCATCAACCCCTTACTCAACGTTTTGGCCGGCTATCTGTTCCTGGGCGAGCGCTTCAACCGTCTCCAACTCATCGCGATTGGGTTGGCAACGGTTGGCGTGGTGGCGCAGACCTTTGCCACGGGCGTATTCCCCTGGCTGGGGCTGATGCTTGGAGTAACCTTCAGCATATATGGCTTGCTGAGAAAAATGGTGCCGATTGGCCCAACACAAGGATTTTTCGTCGAAATTCTGCTTATGGCCTTGCCGCTGTTTGCGCTTGAGTATTGGCTGCTGTCCACGGGCGAGGGCAAGTTTGGCGGCACTGCTTTTGATACATTAATGCTTTTGGGAAGCGGGGCGCTGACGTCAGGTGCGCTCATCTTTTTCTCTGCGTCAATCAAGCTCATCCGCTATTCCACTGCTGGCATGCTGCAATATATTTCGCCTACTCTTGTTTTCCTCACTGCTGTCTACATCTTGGGAGAGACAATGAATATGATGCGGCTGGCGTCATTTGCATTGATCTGGCTGGGGCTAGCCATCTATACATGGGGAATGCTGCGCTCTGAAAGGCAGCCTATGGTGGTTGCGGGGGCAAACGCCGGGTCGCGTGCGAACCAGGCCGAATCCCTGTAAGCTTCAGCAGTTACCGGACTTAGAACTATTTATACAGGGCAGATACAGGGCAGATACAGGGTCATGGCGCAAGACAACGGGCAAGATTTGGACATCGAAGAAGAAGAAAAGGAACGTGCTGGCTGGCCAGTGCCACTCATTGCGCTGTTCTTTGCAGCAGCTGCTGCGGGTGGTGGATATTGGCTGACGACAGGCAAGGTTCCGGTTGAAGTTGCGGCCAAAGTCGAGACGACTGCCGCAAAACCTGTTGAGCCGGTGCCTGTCGCCGCAACAACTGAGGCACCGACAAAGGCAGCTTCAGAAAAGGCAGAAACGGTTGCTGCTGAACCCGCAAAACCAGCTGCTTCAACATCGGTTGAGGTAGCGAAGACTCCTGAACCGGTGAAAACAGAAACGGTGATGCCTGAAGTAGCCAAAGCTGTTGCGGCCAAACCGGAAGAACCAGCGCCAGCGCCTGAGCAGGCAAAAGTAGAACCAGATGCACCTGCTTCTATTGCAGTTGAAGCGCCGAAAGTAACCGCTGAGCAGCCGGCTGTGGCAGCGCCGGAAGTTGTTGCTGTGCAACCGGCAATCGAAGTCCCCAAAACCGCAGATGCGCCGAAGTCGCAAGAGACCCAAGTTGCCGTAGCTGCGGCATCTGAACCAGTTCCTGCGACCAAAAAATCTGAAGAACCGGCGCCAGCGGCAGCTGCGTCTGAGCTTCCGAGCTTCGACACAGTGCGTGTTGAGCCAACGGGCGATGCCGTGATCGCGGGGCGTGCTGCGCCTGATGCGGAAGTCACCATCAAGTTGGGGGGCTTGGCCATCGGCAAAACCAAGGCTGATGCGCAAGGCAGTTTTGCCTATGTCAGTGAAAAGCCGCTGCCTGCTGGTGCTGCAGCATTGTCACTGGAGACCAATGTCAATGGCAAGACAGTTACCTCAGAGCAGACTGTGGCGGTAGCTGTGAAAGGTGATCAAAAAAGCGAACCGATGGTCGCAGTGGTGAAGCCAAGTGAACCCACCAAGATCATTCAGGCACCCAAGGCCGCTGAGCCAAGCGAAATGACGGACAGCGTCAAGCTCGACGCTGTCGATTATGATGCTTCAGGCAACATCATCTTTTCAGGGCGCGGCAAGGCCGGCGCAGCTGTCAGGATTTATGTCGACAACACGGCGGCAGGCGAAGTGAAAGCGGACGATGCGGGCAGATGGATGTTTGCCGGTACAAGTGCTGTTGCTGCAGGAACCCATATGCTTCGGGCCGATGAGATCGGCGCCAATGGCAAAGTTTCCAGCCGCATTGAATTGCCATTCCTGCGCGAAGAACCAGCCAAGGTCGCTGCGGCTCCGGCTGCTGTTGAGCCGACACCTGCACTTCCGGCTATTGCCGAACCGGCACCTGCTGCTGTTCCGACGGAGACGGAAGTTGCCATTGCGCAGCCTGCTGCTGCGCCTGAACCATCGCGCATGGTCATTCAGCCTGGCAACAACCTGTGGAAACTGTCGCGCCAGGTTTATGGCAAGGGCATTCAATACACTGTCATTTATGAAGCGAACAAAGACCAGATCAGGGATCCCAATTTGATTTATCCGGGTCAAGTCTTTGTCATGCCTTCGGCTCAGCCCTAATCGAGCGAAATGAGGACTACAAAGATTGATCCGTCACAGGTTGGTGACGCGGGCCAGTGGGAGACCTTCAAGGGTCTGATCCCATATCTGTGGCCAGTCGGCCGGACTGATCTCAAGGTCAGGGTTGTCATTGCATTGGCGCTGCTTGTGGTATCCAAGGTGATAACGGTGCTGACGCCCTATGCGTTCAAGTACGCCACTGATGTTTTGGCAGCAAAAGGCGATGTCGCAACAACTGTGTTGGCATCGGCGCTGTTCATGGTCGTGGCCTATGGATTCGGGCGCATCATGATGGTTGTGTTCGGGCAGATGAGAGACGCTGTGTTTGCCAAGGTCGGGCAGCGCGCGGTGCGGCAGCTGTCGACCGAGACCTTCCAGCATCTGCATCGCTTATCGCTCAAGTTCCATCTTGAAAGGCGCACCGGCGGGCTGTCGCGGATCATTTCGCGCGGCATTAATGGTGTTGATTCAGTGCTGCGGTTCTCGCTGTTCAACACGTTTCCAACAGCTCTCGAAATAACCATGGTGGCGGGCGTTCTGGCCTGGTCATTCGGGTGGATCTATGCGCTGATCATTCTTGTCACGGTGATTGCCTATGTCGCTTTCACTTATTGGGCAACGGAATGGCGGATCAACATCCGCCGAACCATGAACGAGGCCGATACAGATGCTGGCGGCAAGGCCATCGACAGCCTGTTGAATTTCGAGACCGTCAAGTATTTCGGGAATGAAGAACACGAGGCTGCGCGTTACGATCAATCGATGGCGATTTATGAAAAGGCTTCGATCAAAACGTGGGAATCGCTGGCGGTACTGAACTCTGGCCAGGCGATCATCTATTCGATCGGGCTTACCATCATCATGATTCTCTCAGCGAAGAGCATTTCGACGGGCACCACGACAATCGGTGATTTCGTGATGATCAACGCTTTGATGATCCAGCTTTACATGCCGCTCAATTTCATCGGGTCGTCATACCGCGAAATCAAGCAGGGGTTGATCGACGTCGAAGGGATGTTCAAGATTCTTAATGTTGACGCTGACGTGAAAGATCGTCTTGGTGCACCTGCATTCAAGTCGGGTGCTGGCGAAGTGGTGTTTGACAAGGTCAGCTTTGCCTATGATTCCGCGCGGCCAATTCTGCGGGATGTATCGTTCCGCGTTCCGGCGGGTCACAAGGTGGCGATTGTCGGTCCATCGGGTGCGGGGAAGTCCACCATCTCACGGCTGCTCTACCGCTTCTATGACGTTACAAGCGGGCGCATCACAGTTGACGGGCAGAACATCGCCGATGTCCAGCAGAAATCGCTGCGCGCTGAGATTGGCATGGTTCCACAGGACACAGTGCTGTTCAATGACACGATCCGCTACAACATTGCCTATGGCAATCCGGCGGCGAATGATGCGCAGATTATTGAGGCTGCGAAGAATGCCCAGATCCATGATTTCATCATGTCGCTGCCAAAGGGTTATGATGCACTGGTTGGCGAACGCGGGCTCAAGCTTTCCGGTGGAGAAAAGCAGCGGGTTTCGATTGCGCGGACCATTCTCAAGTCACCGCCGATTCTCGTGCTTGACGAGGCGACTTCGGCGCTCGACACATTCACCGAGCAGGATATTCAGGAAGCGTTGAAGCGGATATCAAAAGACCGGACGACGCTGGTGATTGCGCACCGGCTGTCAACTGTTGTTGATGCGGAAGAGATCATCGTGCTCGACAAAGGCATCATTGCGGAACGCGGGTCACATGCTTCGCTGCTGAAGAAAAAGGGGTTGTATGCCGGAATGTGGAACCGGCAGCAAGAAGCTGAAGAAGCGCGCAAGAAGCTCGCGGCCAATCTCGACGTCCGCGGACCTACGGCTGAGCAGTTGGCTCAGCAGCCTGTTCTGGCGAAATAGCGGCCTCTGCATCACGGCGCTTGTTGGCGTAATAGGACCGCACGCTGATTGGGATCATCAAGGCATAGGCAACGGCGATCACCATCAAAGTTTCCCACGGGAACGAGATCAAGCAAATGATGGTGAAGGCGGCCGCAGCGAGAACAGGCATGACATATTCGCGCGGCACGCGGGTGATGTTCTTGCCCGAGAATGTGGGCACATTGCTGATCATCAAGATGGCCACCACGAAAACCAGTGGCGCGAAAAATTTCGCGTTGTCGTGGCCATCCTGCACGAAGCCGAGGAAGCCAATATACATCGGAACGAGGGATAGGGCTGCTCCCGCAGGTGCTGGGACGCCTGAGAAATAGTTTGCGGCCCAGGCCGGCTTGGCGGGATCATCGAGCATGACATTGAATCGCGCCAGCCGCAGTGCGCAGGCCATGGCAAGCGCCAGGCAGACGACCCAGCCCATGGTGCGCAAAGAGACGAGCGACCAGAAATACAGGACAATTGCGGGGGCGACGCCGAAGTTGACGAAGTCGGCGAGCGAATCCAGTTCAGCGCCAAATTTCGATGTGCCTTGCAGGTAGCGCGCCAGCCGGCCATCGATGGCATCCAACACAATGGCTGCGATTATGCCCGAGACGGCGAGCTGGAAGCGGCCTTCGACGGCCATGCGGATTGCGGTGATGCCGATGCATAGGGCAACCAACGTCACAATATTGGGCAACAGGTATTTTACGGGGACGCGGCGGAAGCGTGCTGGGGTTTCCGGTTCGTCAGACATTACGTCAATCTCCGCGGCCAGTGCGTGGTGCTTCGGTGCCGTTCAAATCAGCGAACACGGTTTCACCGGCAATGGCGCGCTGGCCGACACAGACGAGTGGAGCCACGCCTTTAGGCAGAAACACATCGACGCGACTGCCGAAGCGGATCAAGCCAAAGCGTTGGCCTGCGCTGAGCCTGTCACCATCGCTCACAAACTTGACGATGCGGCGGGCAACCAAACCAGCGATCTGCACAACGCCAAGATGCCTGCCATCCGGGAGTTCAAGTGTCAGAGCCTGGCGTTCGTTATCCTCGCTGGCCTTGTCGAGCTCAGCATTGAGAAATGCACCTGGTACATAGGCTAGATGCGAAATTCGCGCTGTTACGGGCGAGCGGTTCACATGCACGTCGAACACGTTCATGAACACCGAAATCCGCGTTGTTGGTTCACGCGGGAGATCAAGTTCGGGCGGGGGGACCACTTCGACGATGTGGCTGATACGGCCATCCGCTGGTGAAATGACCAGACCTTCACGCGTCGGTGTCACCCGCTGAGGGTCACGGAAAAAATAGGCGCACCAAGCGGTTGCCATGACACCGAGCCAGCCCAGGGTATCAGCACCCAGCCAGAACAGGATCAGCGTAATGCCGCCAAAGATCGCGACAAAGCGATAGCCTTCGCGATGAATTGGAACAAAGGTGGACTTGATGGTATCGGCGAGTGACATATGCGTCATCTAGGACATCTGGCCGCAAATAGGAAGGAGTCGGCAGCATCGAAATGTTGTGCTAGCTTTCTGGTTAATGCTGGTTGGTTCATCGCACTTGAGCCAGCGCAAACAGGGGAGACAAACATCATGCGTCATGTCACACTGAAATCGCTTCTTGCCGGAGCTGCGCTTGTTGCCATCACGGCCACCAGTGCTTTTGCCGAGGTAGTGTTCAACCGCGGTAATTCGGCCGATCCGGAATCGCTCGATCCACACAAGACTGCTACCGTCTATGAAGCGAACATTCTGCGTGACCTGTTCATGGGACTGATGATCCATGATGCAAAAGCGGAATTGCAGCCGGGTGCTGCAGAGAGCCACACCGTTTCGGCTGATGGCAAAGTCTACACATTCAAGCTGCGGGCAGGCGCAAAATGGTCCGATGGTTCACCCGTTACCGCCGATGATTTTGTGTTCTCCTGGCGGCGTGTGGTTGATCCGGCAACCGCTGCTGAATACGCCTATATGCTGGCTCCCGTTGTCAATGCAGAAGACATCACCGCCGGCAAAAAGAAGCCGGAAGAGCTCGGCGTCAAGGCAGTCGATGCGAATACGTTTGAAGTGACGCTCAATTCGGCGACACCCTATTTTCTTGAGATGCTGACGCACCAGGCGACTTATCCCGTCAGCAAGGCGAATGTGGAAGCCAAGAAGGCGGATTTCACCAAGGCCGGGAATCTGGTTTCCAATGGTGCCTATGTGCTCACCGAATTTGTGCCGAACGACCACATCAAGGCGGTCAAGAGCGCAAAGTTTTACGACGCGGCCAATGTGAAGATTGACGTAGTCAACTACATTCCGACGGAAGACCGGTCTGCGGCGATGAAGCGGTTCGAGGCGGGCGAGCTTGATTCAAACGATGACATTCCGACAGAGCAATTGACGGAACTCAAGGCAAAGTTTGGCGATCAAGTCCATCTTGGTCCGTATCTCGGCACATATTACTATGTGTTCAAGATCGACAAGGCTCCGTGGAGCAATGTGAAACTCCGCCATGCGATTTCCATGGCGATTGACCGCGACTATCTGGCCGAGAAAGTGTGGACCAACACGATGATCCCCGCTTACGGTTTCGTGCCGCCAGGGATTTCGGGGTATGAAACCAAACTCACGGATTATGCGGAGAAGAGTCAGCTGGATCGTGAAGACGAAGCAAAAAAGGTGCTGATTGAACTCGGATATGGTCCCGACAAGCCTTTGAAAATGGAAATCCGGTACAATACATCTGAAAACCACAAGAATACGGCGGTCGCCATTCAAGAACAGCTGAAGCCGCTGGGCGTGGAAGTATCGCTGATCAATACCGACACCAAAACCCATTATGGGCATCTGGAGCAGAAGGGCGATTTTGATATCGCACGCGCTGGCTGGATCGCTGACTACAAGGACCCGGCGAATTTCCTTGATTTGTGCAAGACCGGAACCGGCAACAACTACTCTGGCTATTCCAATCCGGACTACGACAAGCTGATGGCTGAAGCTGCCGCAGCATCTGCCGCCGAGCGCATGAAGAAACTGTCCGAAGCTGAAGCGATCGGCGTGGCGCGAGACTTGTGCGTTGTTCCATTGCTCTATTATGGTTTCCACACGGTCGTTTCACCGAAGATCAAGGGTTGGGAAAGCAACGTCATGGACGTGCATCCCACCCGGTTCCTCAGCAAAGAATAATCTGAGTTGGCGCACCGCCATTCCCTTGAAAAGGGGAGTGGCGATATGCCGTGCATCATGCTAAGATATGTGCTTCGCCGTTTGCTGACGGCAATTCCCACGCTGTTCCTGATCGTCACGATCTCGTTTTTCCTGATGCGTCTGGCACCCGGCGGACCGTTCAATCAGGAGAAGGGTCTTAATCCCACAATCAAGGCCAATCTGGAGCGGGCCTTTGGCCTCGATCAGTCGCTCGGACAGCAATACCTGACCTATCTCGGTAATTTGCTGCGCGGCGATTTCGGGCCGAGTTATAATCTGCCGGATTTCACGGTGGCCGAACTGTTCGCAGACGGATTGCCGATTTCGATCCAGCTTGGCGCTGCCGCGCTGCTTATTGCACTGGTGCTGGGTTGCCTGCTTGGGATTTGGGCTGCGATCAAGCAAAATAGCTGGGTCGATTATCTGGTCACCGGAGTTGCCACAGCCGGCAGCACCATTCCAACGTTCGTGATTGCTCCAGTCTACCAAGTCGTGTTTGGCTTGATGCTGATGTGGACACCGGTCGGGGGGTGGGGCAACGGGGCATTGGTCAACAAGATCGGCCCAGTCGTCACGCTGGCCCTACCATTCATTGCTGTCTTTGCGCGATTGATGCGAGGCTCCATGATTGAGGCGCTGCATGCAAACCACATCAGGACGGCCCGGGCGCTGGGCCTGTCCGACTATTCGATCATTGTCAGGCATGCGCTGCGTGGCGCGGTATTGCCGGTCATATCCTACGCAGGACCGGCAGCTGCGGCGCTGCTGACTGGATCAATCATTGTCGAGACAATCTTCCAGATTCCCGGCGTCGGGCGCTATTTTGTCGATGCGGCGCTTAACCGTGACTACACTTTGGTCATGGGAACAGTGGTTGTGATTGCCGTTTTTACCATTGTTTTCAACCTGATTGTTGATCTACTTTATGCAGTAGTTGATCCACGCGTGCGCTATGAGTGACATTGTTTCCGCCGAGCGTGGACGGAGCCTTTGGGTTGATGCATGGGCGCGGCTCAAAGCAAATCGTGCTGCGTTTTGGAGTGCCATCTACCTTGGTTTGATGACTCTCTTTTGCATCTTTGGCCCAAACCTGACGGGGCATGCATTTACGACCATCTATCCGGATTACGTCAGAACGCCGCCCAGTATTCAACCTTATCCAAAAGCAGATGCTATCGAGCACCAGTTGCAAAATGCGATCAAACGTGCGCGGGTGGAGTTGGTCGAATGGAAACTTGAGGGCGACCGTGCATTCATCACTGTTTCTTCTGCCAAGCCGATTGATGAGCGTGTGACGCGATATCTCGACCGTTCGGACACGTTTGAAGATGCGCGGGTTGAATCCAAATCCGCTGACGGATTGCAACTCAAAATGAGCGGGCGGGTGGAGCGCAAGTCGTTTTACTTCGGCACCGACAACAATGGCCGTGACATGTTGACACGAACGCTGATCGCGGGGCGAGTGTCGCTGGCCATCGGACTTCTTGCGGGCCTCGTTGCCGTGATCATCGGCGTTCTGTATGGCGCGGCATCCGGGTTCATTGGCGGCAAGGTTGATGAGGTCATGATGCGTATTGTTGATGTGCTGTATTCACTGCCGTTCATTTTCTTTGTCATCATGCTGGTCGTGTTCTTTGGCCGCAATTTCGTGCTGATGTTTCTGGCGGTCGGCGCGGTTTTGTGGCTGGACATGGCTCGCATCGTTCGCGGGCAGGCGCTGTCAATCAAACGCATGGAATATGTGCAGGCAGCGGAAGCCTTGGGAGTCGGCAAATGGGGGATATTGGTGAGGCATGTGATCCCCAACTTGCTTGGCCCCGTGGTGATCTACATGACGCTGCTGGTGCCGCAGGTGATCATTCTCGAGAGCTTTCTGTCGTTCCTGGGGCTTGGCGTGCAGGAGCCGATGGCGAGTTGGGGGGTATTGATTTCAACGGGCTCGAAAAACATCGGCACGGCGAACTGGCTGCTGATTTTCCCTTCAATCTTCCTCACCACCACGCTGTTCGCACTCAACTTCATCGGCGATGGTCTGCGTGATGCGCTTGATCCGAAGGACCGTTGATGAGCGACACTGTTCTCAAGCTCGAAGATGTCAAGGTTCGGTTTCGGACGCTTGATGGCATTGTTGAAGCAGTTAAGGGTGTAAGCCTGCATGTCAGCAAGGGAGAGACGGTTGCGGTTGTTGGAGAGTCAGGATCCGGCAAGAGCCAGCTGATGATGGCGGCGATGGGATTGCTGGCATCCAATGGCGAGGCGGCAGGCAAGGCGATGTTCGGGCCAACAAACCTCATTGGCTTGCCGAAGGCAGGTCTCAATACGATCCGTGGACGGAAAATCACGATGATTTTTCAGGAACCCATGACGTCGCTTGATCCGCTGTACACGATTGGCAGCCAGCTCATCGAACCGATCATGCATCACTCCGGCATTGGAGCGGAAGAAGCGCGGCAGCGTGCGCTTGACTTGCTTCAGCTCGTCAGAATTCCCGAGGCCGAACGGCGGATGGAATCGTTTCCGCATGAATTGTCAGGCGGGCAGCGGCAGCGCGTGATGATCGCCATGGCGCTTGCGAACAATCCGGAACTGCTGATTGCCGATGAACCGACGACGGCGCTTGATGTCACCATCCAGGCTGAAATCCTGGACCTCATGAAGGGGCTGCAACAGCGGCTTGGCATGGGCATGATATTCATCACGCATGACCTCAACATCGTGAAACGCATCGCGCAGCGGGTTTATGTCATGCGGCAGGGCGAAGTGGTGGAGGAGGGGGAGACGCAAGAAATTTTCGCGCGGCCACGACATGCTTATACAAAAGCGTTGCTGGCAGCGGAACCGACGGGACACAAATCTGCTGTGCCCGTCAGTGCCAAGAAAGTGCTCACCGGCACGGACATGCGGGTGACATTCAATATTGGGGGCGGATTTCTGGCTGGGCCGGGCCTGAATCTGAAAGCGGTCGATCGTGTGTCGGTGCATTTGCGTGAAGGGCAGACCATCGGGATCGTGGGCGAGTCCGGTTCCGGCAAGTCCACGCTGGCGCGGGCTTTGCTGAAATTGCTGCCCAGCGAAGGAGCCATCACCTTCAACGGCAAGAACATTTCCAATCTCAACAAGGCGCAGATGCGGCCATTGCGGAGCGACATCCAGATCGTGTTGCAGGATCCGTTCGGGTCTCTGAGCCCGCGGATGACAGCGGGTCAGATCGTGACGGAAGGATTGCTGGTGCACGAGCCGCAGATATCATCCGTAGAACGTGACAAACGCGCGATCGAAGCGTTTCATGAAGTCGGGCTCGATCAGAAATTGCGCAATCGGTATCCGCATGAATTTTCCGGCGGGCAGCGGCAACGCATTGCCATTGCACGAGCCATCATCCTGAAGCCGAAAGTGGTGGTTCTGGATGAACCGACATCAGCGCTCGACCGGCAGGTGCAGAAGCAAATCGTCGATTTGCTGCGGGAACTGCAACGGGCGCACAATTTGTCATATCTCTTCATCAGCCATGATCTTGCAGTCGTGCGCGCCATGGCGGATCACATCATGGTGATGAAGGATGGACGGCTAGTGGAGGAAGGCACACCCGATGAAGTCATTGGTTCCCCGCGCGATCCTTACACGCAGCAGCTGATGGCTGCGGCGTTTGCTGGTTAAATGCTCAAATGTTGTGACCCCAGACTTTCTGTATCTCTGTTGGTTGAAAACCGGGTTCCCGGCGTTCGCCAAGTTGACGGTATTTATACATGACCTTTAACATTTACCGCCTTGGATTCGTTCTGGTCACTGCCTCAGCAGTTTTGTGGAGCACTGCGGGACTTTACACGCGGTTGGTATCCACCGATCTGCCGACGACCCTGTTTTGGCAGAGGCGCTGGCGCGTATTATTATCGGGGAAAGACCTTCGCGCAGTGCCGTGCTGGCAAGTTGTGCTGCCTTGGCCGGCGTGGCACTCGTGGTGGGACTGGGAACAGAAGGCGCACTGCTTGGCGATGCGCTCGCCTTGTTCATGACGCTCTCGATGGCGGCGTTGATGGTTTTGCCGACCTTCGAAACAGCGCTGATCGGAGCGCTTGATGCGCCACTGGCGCCGATCTGGGTTTGGCTGGTGTTCGGCGAAACCGCTTCAATGCCTACCATCGCCGGCGGGACCATTGTGATGGTTGCAGTGGTTTTTCACGTGTTGTCGGGGCGGGAAAAACCGTCCTGATTTGCCTTTCAGTGTTTGATCTGCCATATTCATTTCATGTGTTTCCATCTTTCACACAATGGCCAGGTAGTGCGGATATTGCCGCGCACGGTGAAGGCTGATGTTTTGGTGAATTGCGCCCGGATTGGTTTCAAGCCCTAGTTTTCCTGCTGCGACCTGAAATTGCCTGTCCGCTTTTGCGGATCACACTCATATCCGGAGACTCCCATGACTATTCAGCAAAGAAACCTCAATATCGACGAGCTCGTCAAATCCGACATTGCACATCATTTTCATCCGTTCACGGATCATAAGGCGTTTCATGCAGCTGGTGGGCCGCGGGTTATCACGCATGGCGATGGCGTTTACATCTGGGACGGGAAGGGCAACAAAATTCTTGATGCGATGGCAGGGTTGTGGTGCGTGAACATAGGCTATGGGCGGAAGGACCTTGCAGAGGTAGCGCAGCGGCAAATGCTTGACCTGCCGTATTACAACACCTTTTTCAAGACCACTACTGTGCCTGCGACGGAGCTTGCGGCCAAGATTTCATCGGTGTTGCCGAAGCGGTTCCAGCATGTTTTCTTCACCAATTCCGGGAGCGAAACGAATGACACGATTGTCCGTTTCATCCGGCACTACTGGAAGCTGATGGGCAAACCCTATCGCCAGCACATCATTGCGCGGCATCGAGGGTATCACGGCTCCACGTGGGTTGCTGCCAATCTTGGCGGGTTTCCGGCGATGCACGGGCAGGGTGGTGATGTGCTGCCTGGGTTCCACCATGTGCAGCAACCCTATTGGTATGATTTCGGAGGCAACAAGACGCCGGAAGAATTCGGACTCGATGCTGCGGCTGATCTTGAGAAGAAGATTCTCGAAGTCGGGCCTGAAAATGTTGCGGCATTTTATGGCGAGCCCATCCAGGGTGCAGCTGGCGTCCTCATTCCGCCATCGACCTATTGGCCGGAAGTGCAGCGCATCTGCAAGAAATACGGCATTCTTATTGTTGCGGATGAAGTGATCTGCGGGTTCGGCCGCACGGGCAAGTGGTTCGGGTTCGAGACCTTCGGATTTGACCCGGATATCGTTGCCATGGCCAAGGGGTTGTCATCGGGTTACATGCCGATTGGTGCTGCGGCGTTTTCTGATCATTTGATCAAGGATTTCTTTGGCAAAGGTGGCGAGTTTTACCACGGCATGACTTATGCCGGGCATCCGGTGGCGGCGGCCGTGGCGCTGAAGAATATCGAAATCATCCAGCAGGAAAAGCTGGTTGAGCGGGTGGCGGAGCTGGCACCCTACTTCAGCAAAGCGCTGGCGAGCCTCAATGACCACCCCATCGTTGGGGAAACACGCAGCACAGGGCTCATAGGGGCGATTGAACTGACCAAAAACAAGGCAAAGCGTGAGCGTTTCCACGACACGGGACGGGTCGGCACAATCTGTCGCGACCACTGCATCAACAATGGCCTGATCATGCGGGCCTGTTGGGATACGATGGTCGTGTCGCCTCCATTCGTGATTTCGAAACCGGAGATTGACGAACTGGTCCGCCTGGCGCGGGTTGCCCTGGACAAGACCCTTGCCGATGTAAAATCTGAAATATCAGGTTCGTGAGGCGTCATACTTCTGTATTTTGCCGTAATTTGTTATAAACTATTGGCTGAATCAAACTGATCAGGAGGGGAAATCATGTCAGTTATGAAAGGGCGCTATCGCGCCAACCGCCGCTCAATACTCAAAGGTGCGGGGGCCATGTTTGCTGGTCTTGCGTTTCTGCCGCGCAATGCGATGTCGGAAGAAGAAAAGAAACTGAGCTTCTTCAACTACGATACTTACATCGGCGAGAACACGCTGGCTGATTTCAACGCGGCGACAGGCATAGAAGTGAAGATGGATTTGTTTGCTGATGGCGACGAGCTGTTTGCGAAACTCAAGGCCGGCAATCCTGGATATGACGTTGTCGTTCCGACCAACAACACGGTTGAGCGCATGGTCGCGGCAAACATGTTGATACCTCTGGACCACAGCAAGATTCCGAATATCGCCAATATCGACAAGGCATTTCTTGATCCCAAGTTTGATCCAGGCCGCAAATACTCGCTGCCTTACATGTGGGGCACGGTTGGCGTTGGTTATCGCAAGTCGAAGGTTGAAGGCGATATCGACAGCTGGAAATGGTTGCTGGATGACCAGAAATATGCGGGCCGCGTTGCCGTGCTTGGTGACCAGGAGCACGCAATTGGCATGGCCCTGAAATATCTGGGCTACGGTTACAATTCACTTGATGCCGCTGAAATGGGCAAGGCCAAGGACCTTCTCATCGCCGCCAAATCGATCATCAAGAAATATGCCGATGACAACGGACAGGACCTGCTGGCTGCCGGTGAAGTTGATATCACCATGGAATATAATGGCGACATCGCCCAGGTCATGGCTGATGACGAAGACGTCACGTTCTCAATACCAAAGGAAGGTGGCAATGTGTGGGAAGACACGGTGGCCATTCCGGTGGGCGCTCCCCATCCAGAGAATGCACATGCCTTCATCAACTTCATTTACGAGCCTGAAGCAGGCAAGCATATCGCTGAGACGATCCAGTATGCGACGCCAAACGTCAAGGCCAAGGAGCTGATGGACGACAAGTACAAGTCCAACGCGGCCATCTTTCCTCCGGCAGACATTATCGCCAAGTGCGAATATGCTGCCTACCTGAGCGAAGAAGGTAGCAGGGCACGCGACGAAATCTGGACGTCTGTTCAGGCTGCGTGACGTTGAAAAAGCGCGCGAATATCAGAACCAAGCACATTCAATTCTCTGCTTTTGAAGAATTGCCCACTACCCATAGATGACCCGCTTGAAGCGGGCCATGACGGCATATTTGAATTGTGCAAATCAAGCGGAAACTGCTCTTGCGGGGAGGATTAAGAAAACTTCTGGGGCAGGGGAAACCTTGCCCCTTTCTGTTGCTTATCCTGCCAATGTCTTGCTAGGCTCTTGGCAAATCACGGGGACCACGCGGATTGGAAGACTGGCGAAGCAACATCAAAACGTTCTGGACGCTAGCAACACCGGGAACATTCTGGCTTGTCCTGTTTTTTTTGGTACCCTTGGGATTTTTGCTTTTACTCTCGTTTTCCACTCAAACCGGGCCCAACGATTACAGCTATTTCAATACGCTTCAGCATTACTATCGCACGATCAATCCTGACATTCTGTCGATTTTGATGCGGACGATCTGGTGGAGCGCGCTGGCGACGATTGCCTGCCTGCTGGTTGCCTATCCCATTGCTTTCGGCATTTGTTTCGCGCCTGAAAAATGGCGGCCGCTATTGCTGCTGCTGATCATATTGCCTTTCTGGATCAACCTGCTCATCCGCACATACGCGCTCAAATCAGTTTTGGGCGCGCGCGGTATCATCAACACAGTGCTGGGCTGGGTCGGCCTTGGACCACTGGACATGCTGGGGACCACGCCTGCCGTGATCTTCGGGCTGTTTTATGTGTTCCTGCCCTTCATGGTCTTGCCGCTTTATGCGACAATCGAAAGGCTCGACAAGGCGTATCTTGAAGCCAGCCTTGATCTTGGCGCGAGCCAGTCGCAGACCTTCTTCAAGATTACATTGCCATTGACAATGCCGGGCATAGTCACCGGAATCATTCTTGTCTTCATCCCCTGCCTTGGCATGTTCCTGATTTCAGACGAGCTTGGTGGCACCTCATCCTGGATGATCGCCAACGTCATTCAGAACCAGTTTGGGTCGGCGAATAACTGGCCGTTCGGCGCTGCCCTTTCGTTCATGTTGATGGCGGCCACCATAGTGGTACTTGTGATCCAGCATTTCTGGCAAAAAACCAGCAAGGGAGTGGGTGCGTAATGGCTGCTCAGCTTAAACCTGGATCGGGTCCACTGGAATTTGGCAAGCGCAAGTGGCTGCAAGGTTTGTTCGCTGCCACGCTTTTGGTTCTCTATCTTCCGATCTTCGTGCTGGTTGCCTATTCATTCAATATCCAGAATCGTGGTGGCGTGTGGCGCGGGTTCACCTGGGAGAATTACCCGAAAGCCTGGAATAATTCAGCGATCTATGATGCGATGATCAACTCGCTGACGATTGCCTTCATCACGACAATATTTGCAACAATCATCGGCACACTCGTTGCTGTGTTGCTCTGGCGGTTCAGGTTTCCATTCCGTGCAGCCTATGAAGGGGCGATGACTTTGCCCATTGTCATTCCTGAGGTCTGCATGGGTGTTGCGCTGCTGATGTTCTATTCCGCAACCGGCATGACGGGGCTATTCGCGAAAGGCATCTGGCCACTCAATTTGTCGACTATCATCATTGCTCATATCGCATTCTGTTTCCCGTTTGTGGCCATCGTGGTGCGGTCACGGCTGGTTGGTTTCAACAAGCAGCTCGAAGAAGCATCGAAAGACCTTGGCGCATCGGAGTGGCAAACCTTCACGAAAATCCTGGTGCCTTATATGATGCCAGGATTGATTGCAGGTGCGTTGCTTGCGTTCACGCTATCGCTTGATGATTTTGTGATCACCTTCTTCACGTCAGGACCAGAAACAGTCACGTTCCCGGTCAAAATCTATTCAATGGTGAAGACCGGCGTGAAATACGAAGTCAACGCCGCGTCCACAGTCCTTATCCTCATCACGCTGGTGGCAACCGTCATCGCGATGAAACTCCAATCACCCGAAAAAGCAGGGCACTGAATATGGCTGAACAAATCGTTTCCGTCCGCAATGTGACGCGCCGTTATCCGGGAGGTGTAGTTGCGGTTGACGATGTGTCTGTCGATATTGCGCAGAACGAATTTTTTGCGCTGCTCGGGCCGTCAGGATGCGGCAAGACCACATTGTTGCGGATGATTTCCGGGCTCGATACGCCGAGCGAGGGCCAGATCATGATCGGCGGCGAGGACATGGCGCTGACGCCGCCCAACAAGCGGCCGACCAACATGGTGTTTCAGTCCTACGCCGTGTTTCCGCACATGACAGTGCAGAAGAATGTTGAATACGGCCTGACCGTTACAGGTGTTGCCGCCAGCGAGGCTGTGTCGCGGGCAAAAGAAGCGCTGGAGATGGTGAAGCTCGGGCACCTTGCAGATCGCAAGCCTGACCAGATGTCTGGCGGGCAGAGGCAGCGCGTGGCCTTGGCGCGTGCGCTGGTCAAGCGGCCCAAGGTCTTGCTGCTCGATGAACCGCTTTCTGCCCTTGATGCAAAATTGCGCGACGACATGCGAATGGAATTGACGCGGTTGCAGCAGACTGTTGGCATCACCTTTATGATGGTGACACATGACCAAGATGAAGCCCTGGCCATGGCGAGCCGCATTGCCGTGATGGACAAGGGGGCGATCAAACAGCTTGCGACACCGTCCGAACTTTACGAACATCCTGCCAACAAGTTTGTTGCTGACTTCATCGGCAAGGTGAATGTGTTTGAGGCCAATGTCTTGAGCCAGAAAGGCCGCACGTTATTGTGCGAAGCCAAGGGCCTGGGCAAGGTTGAAATTCCGACGGACAAATCTTGCAATGGATCGGTCACCATTGCGGTGCGGCCCGAAAAGGTTGAGTTGTCGCGCAGCAAGCCCAACGAGAAAGGCGCCATTGCCATTGCCGCGACAGTGCGGGACATGGCCTATTATGGCGACTGGAGCGAAGTTGTGACGGAACTCAGCGATGGCACGCATGTTTCCATCAATGTCCAGAACGACAGCCGCGAGGCTGGTGCAAATGTCAAACGTGGCGACAGAGTCTGGGTCTACTGGCAACCCAGCGATTCACTTGTGCTGACAGAATAGGATTACTGAAATGGCACTTGAGATCGACAAGCTTGGCTATGTACCAGGCGATGAGGCATTTCGCCGTGAAGACCTGAAGGGCACGCGCTGGGAGGCGACTTATGCGGGTGCGCTGTCGTTCATGCGGCGGAAGTATTCGCGCGACCTGACTGGTGTTGATATTGCGGTCACTGGCATTCCGTTTGATCAGGCGGTGAGCCATCGGCCCGGAACGCGGCTTGGGCCGGAGGGTATTCGCCGGGCTTCGGCGGAAAATGCCTGGGGTCCGATTTATCCATGGAATTTTGATCCCTTCGATACGCTGGCGGTCATTGATTATGGCGACTGCTTTTTTGACTGGGGAAAGAAGGAGAATTTCCCGCAGGCGCTTGAAGATCATGCTGCGACAATCATCAATAGTGGCGCTGAAATGGTTTCGCTGGGCGGCGATCACTACATTTCCTATCCACTGCTCAGGGCGCACGCGAAAAAGCACGGGCCATTGGCGCTTGTGCATTTTGATGCGCATCGTGACATGGAGCCCGATTCCGGCGGTCGGATTGATCATGGCACGATGTTTGGCTACGCGCTGAAGGAAGGGCTGATTGATCCTGCCAAGTCGGTGCAGATTGGTATCCGCACGAGTTTCGTCGGCGAGACCAGCGGCGGGGTGAGGATCATCTTTGCCGATGAAGTGCATGACTCGTCGCCTGCTGACGTTGCCAAGATGGTTGCCAAGCGCGTCGGCAAGTCCAAGGCTTATCTCACCTTTGACATCGATTGCCTTGATCCGTCGACGGCTCCTGGAACTGGCACGCCGATCCCGGGCGGGCTGACTTTTCATCAGGCGGCGTCGATCATCCGCAAGTTTACGACGGTCAATTTCGTCGGCATGGACATGGTCGAGGTTTCCCCGCCCTATGACCACGCCGAAATTACCAGCCTCGCGGCGTCGGCGCTGGTCATGGAGTATATTTGCCTTCGCGCGTTCCAAAAAGGTGCCCGGGGCGAGAAAATGAAGGACTAAAGTCAACAACCATGGGATTCAGCATTTGTTGTTAGGATGTAAAATTCAGGATATAGATTTATTGTGAATGTACAGCAATTCAACATTGGATGAGCCATCTTTTGTCGCTTTCCAGCGCCAAGGCGGTCAGTCGACCACCGAAGACCGCACCTGTATCTATATTGATGCGATTGGTTTTTGCTTCCACAGTCTCTATTGGCGTATGGCCATGGACGACCACGCAGCCAAAATTGTCATCTGATGACAAGAACGGTTCACGGATCATGATCAAGTCGTCTTTAGTTTGCTCTTCGATGGAAATTCCGGGCCGGATTCCTGCATGAACGAAAAGATAGTCGCCATGCTGTGCCGTGAGTGGCAGTGCCGAAATGAATTCGCGATGGGCAAGTGGAGCTGCGGCACGGAAGTCTGATGCTATGCTTTGGGCATGGGCGAAAATGCGATATTCGTCGAAACTTCGTACGTCAATGCCGTAAGACAACAGCGTTTCGACCCCGCCATATCGGCACCAGCGTACCATATTCTCGCTCGTGACATCTTCAAACGGCATCCACAGATCGTGATTTCCGGCCAGCATGATGCGACTTTCTCTGGTCGCCAAGAGATAATTGATGACTTCGCGCGATTGTGGTCCACGGTCGACATAGTCACCAGTCATGATAATCTTGATTTCACAGCTAGTGGATTTGGCGTCTTCGGCAATCATCAAATCAAGGGATTGCAATTTTTTGAGGCAACCGTGGACATCGCCTATTGCATAAACTCGCATGCCTGTCTCCATGCTGGGCAAGCCGACTGAGGGTATCTGAATTTGCGGGAGCGCGGTTCTCAACTCAATGCATCCCTCATTCGATAAAACAGCATCGCTGCCACCAGCATGGGGGTGCGAATGGGGCCACCGGGGAAGGGGAGGTGTTTGATCTTGGCCAGCAAGTCAAAGCGCTCGGCAGTGCCGCGAATGGCCTCGGCCATCAGCTTTCCGTACATCTGCGCCAGTGCCACGCCCTGGCCGGAATAACCGTGGGCGTAATAGACATTTGGAGAAAGCCTGCCGCAATCGGGGATGCGGTTTGAAGTAATGGCGATGTAGCCGCCCCAGGCGTGATCGATGTTCACGTCTTTCAATTGCGGGAAGACTTTTAGCATTCGTGGCTTCATGTAAGCGCCAAGATTTGAAGGTTCGAGTGTAGAGTAGCTGGCGCGGCCGCCGAAGAGCAGGCGGTTGTCGGCGGTGCGGCGGAAATAATCGAGGATGAAATTTGTGTCGGCCACAGCCTCGTTATCCTGGATCAGCGATTTCGCCATATTGTCACCAAGCGGTTCGGTGGTGATGACATAGCTCGTCACGGGCATCACGCGGCCATAAAGTGGCTTCACGGTCTTGCCGAGATAAGCGTTGCCAGCAATGATCATGAATTTGGCTGTGACTTTTCCATGGGCAGTCCTGGCCCAGGGAACGGCACCGGTATCAAGTTCGTTGACGGCGGAGTTTTCGAAAATTTTTGCGCCAGATTTTTCAGCGGCGCGGGCGATGCCGTAAAGATAATTCAGCGGATGGAAATGACCGGCGCGGGGTTCGCGCATGGCGCCGTGGTAAAGTGTTGAACCGAATTTGGCTTCCAGCTCGCCCTTCGAGAGCATGGTACAGCCGTGATAGCCGAGTGAGTCATATTCATCGATCCACTCCCGCATGGTATTTTCCTGACCAGGTTTCAGGGCGCAATGGAGATAGCCCCATTGCAGGTCGCAATCGATCTTGTGTGCGGCGATGCGGGTTTCGATCAGTTGCTTGGCTTCTTCGGCGATATCGAAGCATTTCTTCGCGTCGGTTTTTCCGAGTTGAGATTCAATTCGCGATTGGCCGGGAGAAAAACCCGTGCAGATTTGCCCGCCATTGCGGCCTGAAGCGCCGGAGCCGATCTTGTCTGCTTCCAACAGAACGACCTTGAAGCCAGCCTGTGCGAGTTCAAGCGCTGCGGATATTCCGGTGAAGCCGCCGCCGACAATTATGATGTCAGCGGTTGATTCCCCTTGGAGTTGCCGCCATGCGGGATTCTGGTTGGCCGAGGCCTGGTAGTAGGTTTTGGCAGTCAGGGATTGTCTCATGGTATCAAGGGCGTAACAGCCCCCTTCCTTTTGCCACTGGCTTGGCTAGAATAGTCGACAAATCAATATCATAGCGGGAAATCATGAGCCACGCCAAATTCGAGGATTTCGTTTCGTCACGCCGAATCAGCGAAGTCGAGTGCCTTGTCGCAGACATGTCCGGCACGGCTCGAGGAAAGATTTTACCGCCCAAGAAGTTCCTCAAAGGCCAGCGCTCGCGCGGATTGCGCATTCCTGAAGAAATTTTCACGCTTACTATCAACGGGCGTTATGTGCAGGACACGTCTGCGGTCAGCGACAGTGCAGTTGATATATATCTCGAACCAGATGCTGACACCCAGCGCATGGTGCCATGGTACCAGGAGCCGACGGCACAGGTCATCTGCGATGCGTATCATCTCGATGACAGGCCGGTTGAAATTTCGCCGCGGCACGTGTTGAAGCGGATACTGCAACTCTACAAGGACAAGGGATGGCGGCCGGTGATCGCGCCGGAACTTGAATTTTATCTGGTCAAAAGAAATCTTGATCCAGATTATCCGCTGGAGTCCGCCGTTGGTCGCACGGGCCGTAAAGAACCGGGCGGGCAGGCCTATGGCATTGATGCCGCCAACGACTTTGATCCCATTGTCGAAGACATTTACGATTACTGCGAGGCCCAGGAACTTGATGTAGATACGCTGAGTCATGAAAGTGGACCGGCGCAACTTGAAATCAACTTCAATCACGGTGACCCGCTGGAATTGGCAGACCAGGT
Organism: uncultured Alphaproteobacteria bacterium; assembly: GCA_963819615.1. Classification (GTDB taxonomy): domain Bacteria; phylum Pseudomonadota; class Alphaproteobacteria; order Rhizobiales; family Aestuariivirgaceae; genus Aestuariivirga. The sequence goes on along the minus strand of CAWFWW010000004.1, from coordinate 215,497 downwards.
GTTTCTGTTCAAGCGCACGGTTCGGCAGGCGGCGTTGAAACATGACATGTACGCCACGTTCATGGCCAAGCCGCATGCGAATGAGCCGGGTTCATCGATGCATATCCATCAGTCGGTGCTCGACATGCGTTCCGGCAAGAACATATTCGCTGGCAGAGATGGCAAGCCGTCGAAGCATTTCCTGAATCATATTGGCGGCTTGCAGCGTTATCTTGCTGCGGCACTTCCAATGTTCGCGCCTAATGTAAACTCCTATCGCCGGTTGGTTCCGGAGTCAGATGCTCCGACGAATGTGCATTGGGCGATTGATAACCGCACGGTTTCACTGCGGGTGCCGAGTTCCGACGCCACGAATTTGCGCGTCGAAAACCGCGTGCCGGGCGCTGACGCCAATCCATATCTCGCTTTCGCGGCTTCACTGGCATGTGGTTATCTTGGCATGACGGAACGCATCAAGCCATCTGATCCGGTGACTGGCTCGGCATATCGCTATGCGCATACGCTGCCGATCAGCCTAGATGAGGCGCTGGACAAGCTGAACTACACGAAATCGCTGAAAGTAGTCTTGGGCGAGCTTTTCGTCGAGGCCTACAAGGATGTGAAATTTGAAGAGATGCAACACTACCGCCGCGTCATCAGTTCGTGGGAGCGGGAGTACTTGCTGCTTAATGTTTGATTGCTGCTGGCAAATCAATGTAGAATCAGCGGCGCGGACATTTGCGAGGTTCTATTGATGCGCGCTTTCAAACAAGCCACGGCAGTTCTGATATTCTTCATGGTGTTTGCGGCTTCAGCGTTTGCCGCGCCACCTGCGGATCAAGTATCCGCTGTTGTTACGCAAATCCTGTCTAGCGGGCAGAAACTGCCTTTGCCGCTTGAGCGGGTGAAGGGTACGCTGCAGACGCATTACGTGAAGAACAATGCGCCGATCTATTGGATTGGCACTGGCCGTTCCATTCCGTTTTTCCAGCGCCTGGACAATGCCGTGAATGATGGCCTGACGCCAACTGATTATCCCAGCAAGTCGTTGCAGGCGCTGGCTGTCAAAGGCGAGCAGGGGGATGTGAATGCGGCGGCGCAGGCTGAGCTTTATCTCTCTGCCTATTTCATCACTTACGCATCTGACCTCAAGACGGGACGTGTTTCGCCACAGAAAGTCGATCCGCATCTTTTCCGTTCACGCAAGACAATCGATTCGCTCCGTGTACTGAAGGATATGCAGGGACAAAGCAATCCATCGAAACTCCTTTCGAGTTATGAACCGCGCAACAATCATTATCAGACGCTCAAGAAGATGCTGAAAATTTACACTGGTGTGCTTGACCAAGGGATCAGCTGGCCGCGTGTTGGCGATGGTGCGCCGATCAAGCCGGGGCAATCTGATTCGCGCGTTGCCAATGTGCGCGCCATTCTCGCAATCACCGGTGACTATGAGTGGTCGACCAGCAATTCCACCGCCTATGACGAGAAACTTGCCATTGCTATGCGACGGTTTCAAATCCGGCATGGATTGGAGGCCAAGGGCCTGATCGGCAAGCAATCCATTATGGCATTGAACATGTCGCCAGCCGAAAGGCAAAAACAAATCATCATCAATATGGAGCGGTGGCGGTGGATGCCGGATGCTCTGGGTACGGATCATTTTCTGGTCAATATTGCCGGGTTTGAATTGCAGCGCGTTGAATCCAACGTGATTGTTGATCGCATGGACGTGGTTGTTGGCGCAGTTGCGACGCAGACGCCTGAATTTACGGCGGCAATGCAATATGTGGAACTCAATCCGACCTGGACCGTGCCGTATTCCATCGCAACAAAAGAAATGCTGCCGAAACTGCGCAGCAACCCTTATGCCTATGCTGATGATTTCGAGCTCTTTGCCAATGGCAGGCTTGCGAGTTGGGGTAGTGTGAACTGGGCATCTTATGGAGCAGGCTCGTTTCCGTTCACGTTCAGGCAGAGGCCGGGGCCGAAGAATGCATTGGGCAAAGTGAAATTCATGCTGCCGAATTCCCATAACATTTATCTTCACGACACTCCGGCGAAGGACAAGTTTGCCAACGCGACGCGGGCATTCAGCCATGGCTGTATCCGGCTTTCACGTCCCGATGAGCTTGCCTATTCGCTGCTTGGCGACAAGACGGACATGAGTGCAGCGGAGATCGATGCGATCTGGGCAAGTGGTGAGACGACCAAAGTCACTTTGCCAAAGCAGATTCCCGTGCACTTTGTCTATGCTACGGCCTTTGCGACGGAGAACGGGATTGAATTTCGTCCTGACGTTTATGGCCGGGACCGGAAGCTTTATGCGGCACTGTTCGGGAGGGCAGAGGGGTAGGAATGTGCTACTTCATCGTCACATTTGCGGACAATGCCAGCTGACTGGATTTGACATGCAGTACTGCAGCGTTGGGGGAGGCGAGGAACTCCTTAACTTTTTCGTCGACGTTGTCACCCAGTTGCAGGGTGACTGTATCGAGGCCGAAGGATTTGGCCCATGCCGTGAAGTCAGGGTTCACCAAGTCGGTTCCTGATATTCTTTTCGGGAAATCGCGTTCCTGATGCAGGCGAATGGTGCCGTAGGTGCTGTTGTCTGAAATCACCACCTTCGGCGTTGCGCCGAAGGCACGTGCAGTTGCCAGCTCGTTGCCCGTCATCAAGACACCACCATCGCCGACAACGCAGATTGCAGTTCGATTGGGATGGACGAGTGAGGCAACTGTTGCTGCAGGAACGCCGAAACCCATTGAACCCGCGATGGCACCCAGCAAAACATTCTTCGGCGTCATCGGCCAATGGCGGTGCACCCAAGTTGGTGCATTTCCAGAGTCTGTCGTGATGATGCAATCTTCTGGCGCGTGTTTTGCCAACGAGACAATGACTGCGCCGAAATCCACGCCGTCCGCTGGATTGGAGGATTTGAATTCCCGCATGCGCCGGACAAAGCCATTGATGCGCGCGACCCAGGCTTCGCGAAGTGATGATGCGACGCGCGCGTGTTGTGCGAGGTCGAGAAGCAGTGCAGTTGGGTTTGCAATTAGAGCGAGGTCTGTGTTGAAGCTTCGTCCCAAGGGTTTGCCATCGGGATAGACGTGGATCAGGGTCTGTTGTGGCTCAGGAGATTGTGGAAACGCGAATTGCAGGCTCGCGACATCACCGAGCCTGGTTCCCACTGCAAAGATCAGGTCAGCAGCCGAGAGTTCAGCGATGTATTCCCGTGTTGAACCAAAACCGGTGTGGCCTGCATAGAGATCAGATGTGTTATCGAACACATCCTGGTTCTTCCAACTTGTGGCGACCGGAATGCGCAGGGCTTCGGCGAAGCGGCGAAGAGCTTCGGCGCCCTGAGCACCACGAAGGCAGCTTCCTGCAACCACCATTGGTCTTTCGCTGCGTGAAATGAGCTCAAAGATAAGGGCAACGTCCTTGCTGCTGTGGGTTTGCTTCGCTGGCGGAAAAACCGATAATGTGAATTCAGAAATCGGGTCATCGAGCATGTCCTCTGGAAGCGACAGGATTACGGCGCCGGGAACTCCTTCGCTTGCGAGGCGCATGGCGCGGGGAATGATGTCCTGCACACGTTTGCCGTCGTTGATCTCGAACACACCTTTGGCCATGCCGCCAAAGAATTGCGTGTAATCCATTTCCTGAAAAACGCCTCTGGTGCGTTCACTGCGCGACACCTGGCCAACGATCAAGATCAGGGGTACGGCGTCTTGTTCAGCGAAATGGATGGCGATGGATGCGTTGGTTGCACCCGGACCACGGCTGACCAGACACACACCGGGTTTTCCGGTGAGTTTCGCTTCTGCGGCGGCCATAAATCCAGCGCCGCCTTCATGACGGCAAATGATGATGTCGATGCCGCTGTCGCGCAGGGCGTCGAGGAGTACAAGGTAACTTTCTCCAGGCACACAGTAGACGCGGGAAATACCATGGGCTTGCAAGGAGGAGACGATGCCGTCGGCGGCTCTCATGGTACGGGAACTTTCCAAAGTTTCGATTCCCGTGGATCAATAGCGCGGCCAGGCGCAATTTGCCATGGCCGCTTGGCCTTGGCCTATTGGCCAATATACATCATGAAACCGACCGCAGACAAAACTATCAGGCTCAACAAAGCGGCTACTGGAAGCAAAGGAGACAAAGTCTGCGGCACCGCTGTTTCGGTTCTTGCGGCTGATTTCCGGGCAGCCACATCAGCCAAGGTCGTGTGGCCGGTCATGCGGCCATAGAATAATCCGTAGCTGGTTTCGTGCACTGCGAGCAAAGGCACCTCGGTCCGCATTTCACGGTAGTAGTTTGCCATCTCCCCCAGAGACGTGTTGGGATAATTTTTCAAGAACCATTCTGAAACCAACATTTCCTCGGTAACGGAATCAGGGTTGTGTCTGGCTGTCTGTGACATTGGCAACAAGCCTCCTGTTGCGATATGGTCAAGTGGCACACATGCGGCGGCCTTCATCAGACTGCGGTTGCATTGTGGCAATGTCTGGGCAAACTGGTTAATCCGGCGCAAATAATGAGTTCGATTGCACGCGCAAAAAGATCAATCCAAGGGCGTGGCCTTCGCGTTGTGCTGCCCGAGGGCAGTGATGATCGCATTATCGCCGCTGCCGGTTTGTTGCAGCGTGAAGACCTGGCTGTTCCCATTGTGCTTAAAGGAGAAATGGAAAGACCTGATGCCGCGCAAATTGCTGCCATTGTCAAGCAGCGACCTTCACTCAAGCCTGCTCTCGCTGCACGGCTGTTGCTCAAGCCGCTTTATTTTGGCGGGTCGCTCGTAGCGACTGGACAAGCCGAGGCCATGTTGGCTGGCGTCGAACATCCTACATCACGCGTCATTGAGGCGGCATTGTTGACGATTGGCCTCGCAAAGGGCATTGCAACGCCGTCCAGTTTTTTCTTAATGGAATGGCCTGACAGGCGACTGGTTTTTGCTGACTGCGCGGTGAATGTTCAGCCTACGGCGGAGCAATTGGCTGATATTGCCATCGCAACGGCTGCCAATGCGCGCATTGTAACTGGTGAAGAGCCACGCGTGGCATTGCTTTCATTTTCGACCAAGGGCAGCGGCGCGCACCCGGATGTTGATAAGGTGAAACGTGCGTGTGAGGTGGCCCGTACGCGGATGCCGCAGTTGCTTATTGATGGTGAGTTGCAGGGCGATGCTGCATTGTCACCCGCTGTGGCTGCCCGCAAGGTTAAGGGCGAGAGTTCTGTTGCGGGCCGCGCGAATGTTCTGGTGTTCCCTGATCTCGATGCCGGCAACATTGCCTATAAGCTGACACAATACTTGTCTGGGGCGCAGGCCATCGGTCCTATTTTGCAGGGATTTGCTAAACCGGTTTCCGACTTGTCACGTGGTGCAACAGTTGACGATATCGTAGCGACAGCGTGTTTGGTGTTGGCGATGGCAAAATAGAAAGGGCCGTCGCGGAGTTTAGCGGTCTCCGCGACGGCCCTCTGGCCCCCGATTAGAAGGTACTAGACGAAAGTGATTTCGTCGATGTTGCCGAAAGCACCGTGATGCACGGTTGCATCGATGGCGACATCCGCAAGATTGACCGCATCGCCGATCACGGTGATGGTTCCGAGTTCGTCTTCGTTGTGTGCACCAGCCCCCTGGTTGCTGTAGACACGCAAGATCGTTTGCGTGTCGCCATTGTCCAGAGTTGTCACGTCCTGTGCTCTCACTTCACGAATATTGACCGTGTGACCCTCGATCTTGATCGCTTCACCGGCTTCATAATCGGTGATGGTGTCGTTGCCAATGCCCTCGAGCCAGTGATCGTGCTTGAGGGTGTTTTCACCGGTCACGCCATGCCAGTCGATGTTGGAATAGTCGCTATCGCCAGCATGGTCATGGTTTTCCGAGAAGTCATGAATGTGTTTGGCGATGATCGACGCTTTTGCGTTGAGGTCGAGGCGGAACAAGAATGTATCTTTGCCCTCACCACCGGTCAGCATATCATCGGTGACAGCGGCGCTGAACGGCTGGTTGCCATTGACTTTGCTGGCACCCGAAGCAGTCTCGGCAATTTCTGGTTCACCAGCATCCGAGCGTGACACGAGCAAATCAGCACCGGCACCGCCATTCGCAGTGTCCTTGCCCCAATGAGTGCGGATTTTGTCGTTGCCACCATCGCCATTAAAGACGTCGGCGTTGCCGCGATCTGTCCATTCACCGCGGTCAACGAGCACGTTGTCATTGGCATCGCCGTTTACCGTGTCGCTGCCGCGTCCACCGAACATGACATTCGCCAGGTTTTGGGCAGGGTCTTGGAGGTTCGAGATTTGCCAATCGGGGTTGATGTCCTCAAGAGCTTCAAACATGCCGTGTGTTGCATGAGCATTTAATTGAATCTTGCCACCGATATCATCCACTGTCAGTTGCGAATCTTCGGTTCCGTCGCCGAGCACAACAATCTTGCCGAGGTAGTCTTCGTCATGCGTGCCGTTGTTGCCTTGCTGGCTGATCACCTTGATGATCGTGTCCATCTTGCCATCGTGATTGAAATCAGAATGGGTGATGGCATCAGCATCGGCGATGTCAGTCGTGTGGCCAGTGATGGTGATTGTATCACCTTCTGCGCGACTGAAGTCCTTGATGATGTCGGTGCCAAAGGCTTCGACCCAATGCAAATGCGACGGAACGCCGTTCGTACCATTTTCGCCCGTGACTGCAGCCCAATTAACAGTGCCTGCATCATTTGTGTGCTTGGCAAGAATTGACGCAACTGCATTGATGTCGATGCGGAAGGTGAATTTGTCAGCTCCTGCGCCGCCAGAGAGGCGGTCGTTGCTCGACCTGTCGCTGAACGGCTGTCCAGGAGTCAGCGCTGGAGCATCTGCAGCGTTTCGATCATCAGGCGCATTATCGAGACGCGCGATCAATGGTTCGCCAGCGTCTGAACGCGAGTAGATCACGTCGTCGCCAAGGCCACCCTTGACGCGGTCGACGCCCCAATGTGTATGGAACTGGTCAGCACCATCGCCGCCTTTGAATTTGTCCTTGCCCCCTGCGCCGGGGATGTCGCTGGTATCTACAAGTGTGTCGTCGCCACCGCCACCGCGCAGATCGTCACTGCGGCGCGATGCCAAAAGTGTACCGGCGTTTGCAGTGCCGCCATTGTCGTCGCCGTCATCGGAGTCATCTCCGTCACGGCGGTCATTTTGGTCATGGCCGCGATCATCATCATTGTTACGGCTGCGGCTTTGCTGGCGTGAGGCCATTTCCTGGGCCATGCGGGCGAGCAATTCGGTATTATCCGTGGTTACGACTGTTGAATCCGCAGAAGTTGTTGCTGCGGCAGCGTTCGCACTGTCGTTGAATTTAAACTTTCGATTATTGCGAGACATATTGCCCCCTATCAATTGGATGCCGTCCGCCTGACGAGACTCGAGATACTGAAGATACTAAGTAGTTGACCTGATCCCCGGGCCTAGTAACCCTTGAATTGTGGCGCTGATACAACAGTAATGAGGAATTTCTATGAAGAAGTCCTAATAGAAATACAATAAATTCTTCGTCATTTGAGTATTAAGTTAAGTAATTGTTAACTAATTGCTAAATCCTGTTCTCTGCGAATCACTAAGCATCAGATTCAAAGGGAAAAAAGGCGCTGGCGTGGCGTTGGACCAGTTTCAGGACCCGGTGCTTGCCTTTTCTCCGTGATTCGATCACTTATCGCTGGCGCATAATTTTACTGGAGAAAAACATGAGCTTTACTGCCGTAGGGGCCAGACGGCATTCAATAGCGGTAAAAATCGGAAAAGCCTGCGTTGGAGGTGGGGCACCCGTCGTAGTGCAGTCGATGACCAACACTGATACTGCCGATGTTGAGGCGACTGCGTTGCAGATTGCAGAACTTGCCCGCGCTGGTTCAGAACTTGTACGCATCACAGTAGACCGAGATGAGGCGGCGGCGGCGGTGGCGCGGATTGCAGACAGGCTTCACGCGATGCATGTTGATGTGCCGGTTGTCGGTGACTTTCATTACAATGGCCACATGCTGCTGGTGAAATATCCCGAATGCGCAGCGGCGCTCGCCAAATACCGGATCAATCCCGGCAATGTGGGATTTAAAGAAAAGAAGGACCGCAACTTTGCGCAGATGATCGAAATTGCGATCAAGCATGACAAGCCGGTGCGCATCGGCGTGAACTGGGGATCGCTGGATCAGGCGTTGCTGACGCAATTGATGGACGAGAATGCGACGGCAGATTCGCCTTTGCCGGCACGTACTGTCATGCATGAGGCGATTGTGCAATCTGGATTGATGTCAGCGGTGCGCGCGGAGGAGATTGGTTTGCCGCGCAACAAGATCATCATCTCGGCCAAGTGTTCCGAGGTGCAGGACCTGATCGCGGTTTACCGTTTGCTGGGGGAACGTTCGGACTATGCCTTGCATCTCGGACTCACCGAAGCGGGCATGGGAAGCAAGGGTATTGTCGCATCGACAGCTGCACTTTCTGTTCTGCTGCAAGAAGGCATTGGCGATACTATCCGCATTTCTCTAACGCCTGAGCCGGGTGGTGATCGCACGCGGGAAGTGATCGTGGCGCAGGAAATCCTGCAGACGATGGGGCTTCGCGCTTTTGCGCCGATGGTCATCGCTTGCCCCGGTTGCGGACGGACCACATCAACCGTGTTTCAGGAATTGGCGCAGGACATTCAAAGCTATGTGCGCAAGCGCATGCCGGACTGGCGCGAGCAATATCCAGGCTTTGAAACTTTGCAGCTTGCTGTGATGGGGTGCATCGTCAATGGGCCCGGAGAATCGAAACATGCCGATATCGGGATTTCGCTGCCGGGGACCGGCGAATTGCCAACTGCACCGGTTTATGTCGACGGCAAAAAAGTGAAAACATTGCGCGGTGAAAATCTGTCGGGGCAGTTCAAGGACATTGTCGAAGACTATGTGAAGACCCGATGGGGGTGAGTAGCGACAAACCCCAGTTTCCGATGCGGGTGAAGGCGTTTCTGGAATCGGAGACGCCTTATCTGGAACGGGGTGACATTGTGCTGTCGCGGTCGCCGACGCTTTCGAGCTGGGCCATCCGTTTTGCGACGGGCGGATATTTCAGCCATGCGGCTCTGATGTTTCTGGTGCCGCAGCCAGATGATGGGTTCAACAACGCGTTTCTTCTGGAGAGCACTTCAGCAGGCGTGGGTTTGGCGAATTTGCAGGCCTATGTGAAAGGCAGGCATCCACATGCGGAGATCGCCGTGCTGAGGCTTGAAGGCCCCGGCTTTGATGAAAACTATTTCAAGCGCGTGCGTGGGCTGATGCTGGATCATGTCAAATCGGGATATGATTATGGGCGTGTGCTCAATCTGGGTATGTCGCTGAATTTTGGATTCCGGCTGGGATGGTCGCGGTTTGCAAAAGGCGGGCAGGGGTCCATGCGCGAGGCAATCCGGCGCACGCGAAAGAAATACATCAGCTGGGTGCCGCCGCAGTTCATTTGTTCGGGCTTTATCCAATATGGATTCGTGGAAGCGATGAAGCGCAGCGGGCTTCCGGCTGCGCCAGTGCTGTTCAAGGATGAATTATCTGAAGATGACCGCGATGGGATTCTGGCTGTGACACCTGATGATGTTGCCCAGTCATTGAAGCTGAAATGGAAATACGTCGTGCGCCGCGGTTGGGTGCATCAAGTTGCTGACAATGCGGCGGCAAGAAAAACTATTTCGGGCGATTGATCACATAGCGTGCCGCCGCTCTGAGGAGGTCGGCGGCCGGGCCAAAAACTGCCAGTGAGTCGATGGCCGATTGAGACAGCCTTGACGCTTCGCGTTTTGCGCCATCAAGGCCGAGAAAGCTGACGAAGGTGGACTTGCCTTTGGATTTGTCTTTTTGGGTGGCTTTGCCGAGCGTCGCGGCATTGGATTCAATATCGAGGATGTCGTCGGCGATTTGAAACGCCAGCCCGAGATGATCCGCGTATTGACGAAGTTCCGGAGATATTCTGCCCGCCATGATCGGGCCCAACTCGCAGGCGAAGCGGAAGAGAGCTCCGGTTTTGCCTGACTGCATGCCTGAGATTTCCCCGAGAGAAGCGAAGTTTTTCGTTTCAGCTTCGATGTCGCGCATTTGCCCGCCCACCATGCCCGCAGCGCCCGATGCTTCGGCGAGCTCGCCCACGAGCTTGATGCGGGTTTCAGCACTTTCATGTGCCGCTGAATTTGCCATGATTTTGAATGCAAGCGTGAGCAGCGCATCACCTGCCAGAATGGCAGTTGCTTCATCGAACTTGCGATGCGCTGTTGGCTTGCCGCGGCGGAGGTCGTCATTGTCCATCGCTGGAAGGTCATCGTGGACGAGTGAATAACAATGAATGCATTCAAGCGCTGCTCCCACCTGCAACGCATTCGAAGGATCGACGTTGAACAAGGACGCGCTTTGGGCAACGAGGAAAGGCCGTAGCCTTTTGCCTTGCCCGAGGGCGGAATAGCGCATGGCGTCCGCGATGCGGGCGCCTTCGGGCGGAAGGAGGCGGTTCAGCAAATCATCCACGGTTGTGGCGACTTTGGTCAAAGCCTCGATAAAGTGCAATTCATCTGCTGGTGCCAAAACCGATATCCCTGTGTTATGAGCCGTTCCTAACCGCATGACCGCCGAATCTCAACCTATGCCTCAGAAAACCAGTTCAGCCAGACACCGATGGGCGAATTTGCGCCGTTGGCAGAGATGGCTGCTGATCGCACTTGTAGGCGTGATTGGCTGGCCGTTCATCATGACCCTGGTTTATGCGGTTGTGCCGCCACCGATCACCAATCTGCAACTGGTCCGGCTGCTCAATGGCAATGGTTTGAAGCGCGATTGGGTGAGTCTAGTTCTTATTTCCAGGCATTTGCCACGCGCTGTTATTGCTTCGGAGGACCAGCGGTTCTGCTCGCATTATGGCGTGGATTGGGTCGAGTTTCAGGACGTGATTGATGAAGTATTTGACGACGATGAACAACCCGTGCGCGGGGCAAGCACTATTTCCATGCAGATGGCGAAGAACCTGTTTCTGTGGGAGGGGCGCGGAATTTTAGGGTTGGTGCGCAAGGGATTGGAAATTCCTGTGGCATTCTGGATGGATTTGGTGTGGAGCAAGCGGCGGATGATGGAGGTCTATCTTAACGAAGTGGAGTGGGCGCCGGGCGTCTACGGGGCGGAGGCTGCGTCTCGGCATCATTTTGGCAAATCGGCCGCGAAGTTAACCCGGCGGGAAGCGGCGCTGTTGGCGGCGGTTTTGCCCAATCCGATCACAAGACGGGCTGGCAAGCCGTCGCGGCGGGTCAACCGGACAGCGGACCGGATCATGCTGCGGGCCGCGGGAATCGACCCCTATGTCACTTGTATTCAGTAAAAGGCTTTGCTAGAAGCGGCGCAACAAACGGCCCGAATTTGCGGGCCTTTCCAATTTTATTGATATATTTCAGAGGTTTAGACATGGCCGTTCCACGCAAAAAAATGACCAAGAGCCGCATCGGAATGCGCCGTTCGGGCCACAAGCTGGCACAGGGCACCTGGGTTGAGGACAAGAACTCGGGAGAGCTGCGCCGCCCCCACCACATCGACCTCAAGGCGGGCACTTATCGTGGCCGCCAAGTGATGAAGCCGAAGATTGACGCTTAAGCATTCGATTTTGAAAATGAAAAGGCCGGTCCATGGACCGGCCTTAATTTTTTGTTAAGCGTGCATTGAATTGCTTAGCGTTTGTGAGTTGTTTGTCCATTCTGTTTGGCTAGTCCGAGGTCGTGAGTGAGGACTTCGAGACACGGCGATGCTGATGCGCCAAGGCCAGGGAATAGCGGTTGTAAAGCACCACAGAAGAAGCTTGCCGCAATGCGGTGGTTTTCCTTTGGTTCCTGATCCCATGGAGTCCGTCGGCTTTGCCCAAGCTGAACTGCAACTAGCATTAGTTCAGAACCTGGAGGGCAGCCATTTTGTTTCAGTTCAACAAGATGGCGAAGTGATCCTCACGACGGCATTGCGGAAACGCCCCCTGTTTTGGGAATCCTGGGAAACACCGTTGTCGCCATCGGGTGTTCCAACAGTATCAGAGCGCGCGGCGGGAAGTGCGATTGCGGGTTTTTTGGATGGTTTTTCATCGCCAATTTTGCTGAAGCAGCTGCCTGTTGATGGAAGGGCTTTCGCACTGCTGCAAGACGGGGCAGCGCATTTTCATGCGATGCATCGCTGGCAACGCGCTGGACTCAAAACAGCGGGCGACTTTGAATCATGGATGCAAGAGAATTTCGACCACAAGCGCCGCAAGGAGTTAAAGCGGCAACGGGCGCGGCTTTCGGAACAAGGAATTTTGAAATCACAGCGATTGATTACAGCCGATGAGCTTCCAGATTATATCGACAGTTTTCTGAGGCTCGAGCAAGCGGGATGGAAGGGCGGCAATGGCACGGCATTGGCGCAGGACGCGAGTCTGACGACCGCATTGCGCGACGGACTGACGGCCCTATTCAAGAGCGGAAAATTGAGATTCTGGCGAATTGTGATTGATGGCAGGACAATCGCTTCACTGTTTGCCTTTGTCGAAAAAGGGCGAGCGACCCTTGGCAAGATTGCGTTTGATGAAGCTTACGCAAAGTATTCGCCGGGCGTCATGATCATTCTGGACGCCACTGCTGATTTCTTTGGCGACAGTTCCATTGAGCTCGCTGATGCGAACGCCATTCCGGGTCACCCGATGATCGACCGCATCTGGCGGGACCGGCTGGAGATGGCCGACGTTATGGTTGCCAGGCCGAATGTTTCCACTTTCGCCTTCAAGACTGCACTACTTGCGGTAACGCTGCGCGTCGCTTTCCGCAACTTCGCCAAGTCCATTTATTACCGGTTCAAGGGAGAAAAAGCGTCATGACAATCGTGAGCGTTAATCCAGTTGTCGCCCAAGAGAAGTTTCTCAAAAAACCGTTCATGCTGCAACATGGGCTGGCAAACCATGCGCTGTTCAAACTCTCAAGCCTTGTCGAGCTTGCCAAATCGATGCCGCGTGACCGCATTGAGTATAATTCCGGCAAGGTTGCTGTTGGGGTGAAGCCAGATGACGTGCCGACGATTGATCTTTCGCCTGAGGAGGTGGTCAAGACGATTGAAACCGCGAATGCCTGGATGGTGATCAAGAACGTCGAGGAATTGCCGGAGTATCGCGCTGTGCTGGAGCAGTTTGTCACCGAGGCCAATATCGCAGCGGGACGCAAGGCGAGCGAGTTTTCTGACGTGCAAGGATTCATATTTGTGTCGTCGGCCAATTCAACGACTCCCTTTCATGTCGATGCGGAGGAGAACATCCTCATCCAGATCAAGGGCGACAAGCTGTTCACGACGTTTGACAATGATGACCGTTCCCTGGTTTCGGAAGAAGCGCTGGAGATTTCGCCGTCGAAGCACCGCAACCAAACCTACAATGAGTCATTCAATGCGCGCGCGACGCTGCATAAAATGAAGCCGGGCGACGCGCTGCATGTGCCTTATTACACGCCGCATTGGGTGGGCACGGGCAACAGCTATTCGATATCAATGGCGATGACGTGGAAAACGCCTGATGTTTTGCGGCTCAACAAGATCCGGCTGATGAACGGCACGCTGCGCCGTTTCGGATTGCCGCAAAAACCGCCGGGGATTTCTCCTGTGCTTGATGCCACTAAAGTGTTTACCCATGATGCAATGCGCATGGTGATCGATCCCATCCGCAAATCAGAAGGCGCGCGGCGCATGTTGCGTGGATTGATTTACGGGAAGAAGGCCAATTACTACTACGGCGACAAGCCGAAACAGGCGGGCACGTAAGGCTACGCTGTCAGTTTTTCCGCGGGCACGTAATCATACTTCAGATCGTCGGCCACGGCTTTGTATGTCACCTTTCCCAGCGCAACGTTGAGGCCATTGCGCAAGTGCGGGTCGTCGGCGAGGGCTTTTTTCCAGCCCTTGTCCGCGATGGCAAGGCCGAAGGGGAGCGTTGCGTTGTTCAATGCGAATGTTGAAGTGCGGGCCACACCGCCTGGCATATTGGCGACGCAATAGTGCACCACGCCTTCGACTTCATATGTGGGTTCGGCGTGGGTGGTGGCCTTCGAGGTTTCGGCGCAACCGCCCTGATCAATGGCGACGTCGACGAAGACTGCACCTTGCTTCCAGTTTTTGAGCATGGCTTTGGTGATGAGCTTCGGTGCTGCGGCGCCGGGGATGAGCACGCCGCCAATGACAAGATCAGCTTCGGCGCATTCGTCTTCGATCGCGCCATGGGTTGAATAGAGTGTCTTGAGCGTCAGTCCGAAGCGGCTGACAAGCTCTTCCATGCGGTCGGTTGAGCGTTCGATAATGGTGACATCAGCCCCAATGCCGAGTGCGATTGCCGCAGCATTTGTGCCGACCACGCCGCCACCGAGTATGACGACTTTTGCAGGCGGCACTCCGGGCACGCCGCCCAGCAGCATGCCGCGTCCGCCCTGGCGCTTTTCCAAGCAGTGTGCACCCGATTGCACGGACATTCGGCCTGCAACCTGGCTCATGGGAGCAAGCAAAGGCAAGCCGCCGCGTGCGTTGGTGACGGTTTCATAAGCGATGCAAATGGCGCCGGACTTGACCAGGTCTTTGGTCTGTTCCGGATCAGGAGCCAGGTGCAAGTATGTGTAAAGGATCTGGCCTTCACGGAGCATCTTTCGCTCATTGGCTTGCGGTTCCTTTACCTTGACGATCATGCCGGCCTTGGCGAATATTTCGTCAGCCGACGGAATGATTTTGGCGCCTGCCTTTTCGTAGTCGGCATCCGAAGCGCCGATGCCAAGCCCAGCGTTTTTTTCGACCCAGGTGGTGTGGCCGTGGCGCACTGCTTCGCGCACCGAGGTTGGCGTCATGCCGACGCGATATTCGTTGTTCTTGATTTCCTTTGGAACGCCGATGAGCATGAGCCTCTCCCTGAATATCCCAATACTGTACGCGCGATTGCGCGGAAAAGATTTTCAATCGTGATGGTGATGACAGTTAAGGATGGAAATATTTACGAATTGATGCCAATATATCAACATGAAATTCGAAGAATTGGATAGAGTTGACAAAATATTACTGCGGGAATTGCAGGTTAATGCGCAGGCAGGCGTCGCGGAACTTGGCGAAAAGGCCGGGCTTTCGGCCTCGACTACCCATCGCCGCGTGAAGCTTCTGGAGGAACGGGGGCTGATTATTGGATATGCCGCCAATCTTGACCGCAAGCAACTCGGGCTCGCCAATGAATTCTTTGTTGAAGTGTCGCTGACCGGGCAAACCGAAGACACGATGGAGAGATTCGAACGCGCCGTGCAGCGTGTGCCGGAAATTCTAGAATGCCATTTGATGAGCGGACAGTTTGATTATCTGCTGCGCGTGGTGGCGAAAGATGCGGAAGACTATGAGCGCATTCACCGCGGCAAACTATCACGACTTCCCGGCATCCAACGAATACAGTCGTCGCTGGCGCTCAGAACGGTGAAGGCGTGGGCGGGTTATCCGGTAGGGTGAGTGCGGCGGTGGTCCATCCACAGCATGAACAACCCTGCTGCAATAACGAGTACCGTGCCCACCCAATTCCACAGATCCGGAAATTCGCCAAAGAACAAAGCGCCGTTCAGTGTTGCCCAGATGATTGCTGAGTACTCGAAGGGCGCGACGAAGCTCGCTTCGGCTTTCTGGTAGGCGTAGATAAAGAGGATTGCGGCGGCGACCGATGTTATGCCCATGAAAATGAGGAGCCAGAGCAATTGCTGATCGGGCCAGGCCCAGGGGCGGGCCAGAAAAGCGAGCGATTTGTCTGCGGGTGTTGCGCCACCTGACAGCCACACGAAGAGGCCGATCATTGCGCCGCAGGCGAGGTAGGTGAAATTCTGCCAGTTGGCGATTACGACGGGCGCTACCCTCAATGACAAGCGGCGCCCCATCATTTGTCCCCAGGCATAGCCAAATGCGGAATAGAGCGCGAAGAACAATGCCGGGTTGATGTTGTCCACGGCGGGCCGGACGGATATCAACACGCCGGCGAAACCGACAATGATGACGAACCAGCGATGAAACGGCACGCGCTCACCCAGCATATAGCCGGATAGACCCGCCACAAAAAAAGGCATGGTGAAATATATGGATACGGTTGTCGCCAGAGGAATGGCGGCAATGGCCAATACAAATCCGAAATAAGCGGAGCACAGAATGAGTGAGCGCGCCAGCAACGCACCCACATGTGCTGCGAACATTTGTTGCATGGCGCCCGAGTAGATCAGCCAGCCAACGAGAAACGGGAGCGCGATCACGGTGCGGAACATGACAACTTCCCATGCGGGCAGAGTGGCCGATGCTCCTTTCACAACGGCATCCTGCGCGGTTGCAAGCAGGATGGCGGCGAGGATACAGGCGACGGCTTTGCCTCGATGCTGCTGGGGCTGCATGTTTTAAGACAGTGCCTTCACCGTGTCTGCCAAGAGTTTGATACCTGGCTCTATTTTGCCGTCTTCGATGGATGAGAAGGCGAGGCGGAAATAGTTCCGCGGTTGTTTTTGCGCGCCAAAGGTGATGCGGCCTGGTTCGAGGAAGATGCTTTTGGCCTTGGCTGCGTGCAACAGTTTTTCAGCATCGAGTTTGGCTGGACCTTTCACCCAATAAGCGGTGCCGCCAAATGACGGGTTGCGCGATGACATGGGCAAGTGATCTGCCAGCGCCTTGCCCATGATTTCCCAGCGCGTGCGATAGGCCTTGTGCAGGCGGCGGATGAGCGTGTCGTGATGGCCGAGCGAGAGGAACAATGCGGCGGCGCGCTGATTGTTGTTGGGCGGGTGACGCACCATCAGGCGGCGCAGGGCGCGTGCTTCGGTTATCAATTCTTTTGGCCCAACCATGAAGCCCAGCCGGAGGCCCGGGAACATGGTTTTCGACAATGAGCCAACGTAGATGACGCGGTCATCGTCATCGAGCGATTTCAACGCTGGGCAGGGTTCGTTCACATAATTGGTCTCGAATTCGTAGTCGTCCTCGATGATGATGAAATCGCGCCCATGCGCTTTTTTCAGAAGTGACAAGCGGCGCTCCAGCGGCATTGTGACCGTCGTCGGAAACTGGTGGCTTGGCGTGGCGAATACGATGTCGCAATCTTCAAGCATGGAGCTTTCAGTCATGCCTTGGTCATCGACAGGGATGAGATGCACATTATCAGTCGCGAGTTTGAACATGTTGCGCACGTCGGGGTAGCCTGGGTCTTCCATGCCGACATGCGTGGTTTTCTTCACCAGCAGTTGGGTGAGAATGAAAAGCGCGTTTTGCGCTCCGAGGGTGATTAGTATTTCATCGTCACTGGCCATGATGCCGCGGCGCGGCAGAATGCGGCGGCGGATTTGTTCAACGAGTAGCTGATCATCCGCCACCCAAGTGTCATTCGTCCAGGCGCCGAGCCATTTTTTTCCGAGGGCCTGGCGATTGCATTCGCGCCACTCGGCCAATGGAAACAGGTTGTGATCAACCTGGCCGTAGATGAATGGATAAGTGAAGCTCTGCCAATCAAGCGGCTTGATGGGATTTTCCTGAATGGATGGCGTCGAGGTGAAGCGGGCTTTCCAGTTCACTTCATGGCGTTGGGACGCGGTACGCTGGGGCGACGATCGTGGTGGAGCCACGGGATCCTCAAGCGCCTTGCTGGCGACGTAATAGCCTGAGCGTTCCCTGGCGACGAGATAGCCATCGTCGAGCAAGCCTTGATATGCAAGGACGACGGTGTTTCTCGACACGCCGAGGGATTTTGACATTTTGCGAGTGGACGGAATTGGTTCGGCCTGGTCAAGTTGCTTGTCAAGAATTGCGGATACGAGGGCTTCGCGGATCTGGGACTGCAGGCTTGAATATTCGCCACGCTTGAGGTGAATCAACCAGTCGCGCACAATTGGGTCCCGTCGATGAATGTGACTGGACCTATCATAGGTCCAACGGCGTGGGTAAGATAGTGCAAAAGCGAATCCTGATGGCCCAACCCACCGTCGACACCAATATCAAGACCTGGAACGAAATCAAAACGACAACGTGCTACATGTGCGCGTGCCGGTGCGGGATCAAAGTTTACCTCAAGGATGGCACGGTCAAATATATCGAGGGCAACAGTGATCATCCGGTGAACAAGGGTGTCATTTGCGGCAAGGGTGCGGCTGGAATCATGCAGCATTATTCGCCAGCGCGGCTGTCGAAGCCATTGCTGCGGGTTGGTGAGCGCGGCGGTGGCGAGTTCAAGGAAATTGAATGGGACGAAGCCATGCGGATGGCTACGACATGGCTTTCCGAGGTGCGCAATACCGATCCGAAGAAGCTCGCGTTCTTCACAGGGCGCGATCAATCGCAAGGATTGACAGGGTGGTGGGCGGCGCAATTCGGCACGCCGAACTATGCAGCGCATGGCGGGTTTTGTTCGGTCAACATGGCGGCGGCCGGGATTTACACTTATGGGGGGTCGTTTTGGGAATTCGGCGAGCCGGACTGGAAGCACACGAAATACTTCTTGCTGTTTGGTGTGGCGGAAGACCATGCGTCGAATCCGATCAAGATGGGGCTTGGCCAACTCAAGAAGCGTGGAGCGAAAATCGTTTCGATCAATCCGGTGAAGACGGGATATTCTGCGATCGCCGACGAGTGGATCGGAATTCGTCCGGGTACGGATGGATTGTTCGTTGGAGCATTGATCCATGAATTGCTGGCGGCGCAGAAGATCGACGGCGAGTATCTGCAGCGATACACCAACGCGCCGTGGCTGGTCATCGAACATCCGGGTGCTGCCGATGACGGACTAATCGCGCGGAATGCCGCCGGTAATCCGCTGACATGGGATTCGCAGGCAGGCACGGCCATGGCGTCGCTTTCAAATGATGCAACCCCAGTATTGATGGGCCGGTTTACTCTGGCAGACGGGCGCAAGGTGGTGACGTCGTTCACGCTGATTGCGGAACGGTTTCTGTCTGACGCCTATTCGCCAGAGCAAGTTGCTTCGCGGTGCGGAGTGAAGGTTGAGACAATCCGGCGGATTTCATCTGAGCTTGCGCATACGGCATTCAACGACGTGATCGAGCTTGATATTCCGTGGACGGATTATATGGGGCGGCATCATGCCAAGACCATGGGCCGGCCAGTCGCCATGCATGCCATGCGCGGAATCTCGGCGCATTCAAACGGGTTTCACACATGCCGAACAATTCATGTGCTGCAAATCCTGCTGGGTACAATCGATTGTCCCGGCGGGTCACGCTACAAGCCGCCGTTTCCGAAGCCCATTCCACCTGGTGTTAAACCGGCTGGCAAACCGGGGCAGGTGGGGCCGAACAGGCCTTTGCCGGGCCCGCCCCTGGGGTTTGTGTCATCGCCTGATGACCTGCTGGTTGATGAACACGGCACGCCACAGCGCATCGACAAAGCCTATTCTTGGGAAGCGCCCATTGCTGCACACGGCATGATGCACATGGTCATCAACAATGCGGCGAAAGGCGATCCATACCACATTGACGTGCTGTTCATGTACATGGCGAATATGAGCTGGAATTCGGCGATGAATGTGCCGGATACGATTGCGGCGCTCACAGCGAAACGCGCGGATGGTGAATATGTGATTCCGAAGATCATCTATTCGGACGCCTATGCATCCGAGATGGTGCATTACGCTGATCTCATTTTGCCCGACACGACATATCTTGAGCGGTGGGATTGCATCTCGCTTCTTGACCGACCCATTTCCGAAGCTGATGGACCTGCCGATTTAATCCGTCAGCCTGTTGTTGAACCGGACCGCGACGTGCGGCCATTTCAGACGGTGTTGCTTGATCTGGGTTATCGGCTGGGCTTGCCTGCGTTGGTGAAGGCGGATGGCACTGTGCGCTATCCGGGGGGATATGCGGACTACATCGTCAATCATGAACGCGCGCCTGGCCTTGGGCCACTCGCTGGATTTCGCGGGCCGAATGGCACGGCCATGGGACGAGGGCCGGTCAATCCGAAACAATTGGAGGCCTATATCGAGAATGGCTGCCACTGGTATTTCGAATTGCCGGACAAGATGAAATATTACCGGCATGTGAACTGGGATTATCTCGATTGGGCGACATTGTTCGGGTTTCTGTCGCGGCCTGACCCCATCATTCATCATCTCTATTCCGAACCGTTGCAGAAATTCAGGCTGGCAGCGCGGGGGCATGGAAAAGTCCTTCCGCCTGCTGAACATCGTGTGCGGGTCGAAACCTATTTTGATCCCATACCATTCTGGTATGCGCCGTTTGAGGAAGAGCTGGTTTCCAACAACGATTTTCCGATGCATGCGATCACGCAGCGGCCGATGGCGATGTATCATTCATGGGGATCGCAGAACACGTGGCTCAGGCAAATTTTGGGGCGCAACTGGCTCTACATTCACAAACAACGCGCGGCTGTTCTTGGCATTGCAGACGGCGACTGGGTCGAGGTCACTTCGCATCACGGCAGAATCAAGGGGCAAGCGAAATTGATGGATGGCCAGAACGCTGATACCGTGTGGACGTGGAATGCGATGGGCAAAAGGTCAGGTACGTGGGGACTCCACAAGAATGCCCCGGAAGCGAAAAAAGGTTTTCTTTTGAATCACTTGATCAGCGATCTTCTGCCGGAACGTGAAGGCGGATACCGGTATTCGAACAGTGATCCCGTCACGGGACAGGCGGCGTGGTATGATCTGCGCGTGCGTGTGGAGAAATGCGCGGATCAAGATGACGTAAGCGCGCCGCAGTTTCCCGCATTGAAGGCTATCGCAACACCATGACATCGCTTCCGCAACCCTCCGCCAAAAAGCTTGGCCTGGTTATCGACCTCGACATTTGCGTCGGTTGCCAGGCTTGCGCAACGTCGTGCAAGGAATGGAATTCGCAAGGAGTTTCTGCACCGCTCAATGATGACCATCCTCGTAGCGCTGAGCCGATGGGAGTGTGGCTCAATCGCGTGCATGGTTATGAGGTGAAAGAAGAGGGCCGCGATGACAGTCGGGTTGTCCATTTTCCACGATCCTGCTTGCATTGTGAGGAACCTGCCTGCGTCACGGTTTGTCCGACGGGCGCTTCCTACAAGCGTGCAGAAGATGGAATTGTGCTGGTCAATCCGGATACCTGCATCGGGTGCAAGCTGTGTTCATGGGCGTGCCCTTATGGTGCGCGGGAATATGACTATACACATGGCGTGATTAAGAAATGCACCTTGTGTGTTGACCGGATCTACAATGTAAACTTTGCGGAAGAAGACCGCGTGCCGGGCATGCGTGAAAGCGTGCCCGACAGGTGCCCGGAGTTTTGGCGATCTGGGTGACGCCAACTCGCCAGTGTCGCAGCTGGTAAAGGAACGCGGCGGGTATGACCTGTTGCCGGAGTTGGGATACAAGCCAGTCAACAAATATCTGCCGCCACGCAAACGGCGAGACACCGCAAGCACAGAGCCGCTCCCGACGTCAGATGGTTCAGCGATGGAGAAATTGTTTGCCTGGGCTGACTGCTTGTTGAGCAAGGGTGCTGCCGTTACTTCTGCGAAGACCGAAGATCATTCGGGAAAGCTTGAGGGATGAACCCCGCTTATTCGGTCATTCTTTTTACAACGGCGTCTGGCGCCGGTTATGGTTTGCTGGCGCTGCTGGGGTTGGTTGGATTTAACCACGGTCCTGCTTCAAGCTCAGGTTTTGGGCTCATTTCACTTGGTGTTGCGCTGGGGCTGATCACGCTCGGTTTGCTGTCCTCGACGCTTCACTTGGGGCATCCTGAACGAGCGTGGCGCGCGCTTTCGCAGTGGCGCAGTTCCTGGCTGTCACGGGAAGGTGTGGCAGCCGTTCTCACATATCCGGTCGCATTGTTATTTGGAGCGGCGTGGTTTGGCACCGCAGGCATTCAGAACTTGGTTGGACTGCTTGGTCTTGCAACGTGTGGCATGTGCTTAATGACGGTAATCTGCACGGGCAAAATTTACTCGACGCTCAAAACCATTCGTGCGTGGCATCATTGGCTGACAGTCCCAATATATGTTACATTTTCCCTGGCGTGTGGTGCATCCTTGCTGATGGCGATAGCGACCGTGTTCGGACGTTTCCAGAATGCACAACTTGTCATCGCCTGGTTGTCGCTGGTCCTTCTGACGGCGCTCAAATACTACTACTGGAAGAGCATTGACCGAGCTCATAGATCGCATACCATGGCTGATGCAACCGGACTTGGTGCGGGTGTTAGGCAGTGGGAAGTGCCGCATACAGCGCAGAATTTCATCATGAAGGAAATGGGATTTGCGGTGGCGCGCAAGCATGCACACGGTTTGCGCAACCTGTTTTTTGCACTGCTTGGGATTGCCGCGATTGCTTATGCGCTGTGTTTGCTGACGCCTTGGGCGGCGCTGGTTGCAGCGCCAATGCTGTTGGCCGCAGCCTGGGTGGAGCGATGGCTTTTCTTTGCCGAGGCCGAACATGTGGTAAGCGTGTTTTATGGAAAAGAAGCCGCCTGAACTTCTCGCGTCTGGTGTATTGTGGTTTGATGACTGGTATGCGGTTGAGCCAATTGCTCCTGGAGTTCATGCAATCGGGGAACCGCGATACCATCAGGTCAATTGGAACTATCTGATCGAGGGAGAAGACCGCGCGCTGCTGTTTGATACGGGGCCAGGCGAACGGGACATTAGTGCCGTGGTGCGATCACTGACATCGAAGCCGGTGACTGCGATGCCGTCGCACATGCATTTTGACCATACTGGAAACCTTCATCGCTTCGCCTCCATTTGCATTGCAGATTTGCCGATGCTGCGGGCCTGCGTTGACGAGAATGATTTGCTTGCTGTTCCTGATGTTCTGCATTTGGGCAGCATGGAAGACCGGCAATGGATTCGTGTGCGCGCCAATGAATGGGTGTTGCCCGGGAGCACGATTGATCTCGGCGGGCGCAGGCTTGATGTCATTGCCACGCCGGGGCATGCTGTTGATCATGTGGCGTTGATTGATCGCAGGGCCAACATCATTTTTGCTTCAGATTTTCTCTATCCTGGCGAACTCTATGCGCAGATTGACGGAGCCAGTCTCGCGGATTATCTGGAAAGTGCGCTGCGGCTGGCAGCAATTTCACCGGCTGATGCCTTGTTTCTTTGTGCCCATGGCATGCCAGATGCGGATGGCGCGCATGCAGCGCCGCGGCTTGGCAAACAGGATTTGACGGATCTTGCCGCAACATTGAAGTTAATGCATGGGGCGGACGTTTCGACAACGCGAACTGTCGTTAACGAGCGCATGGTTCTGCTGACGGGGGTTAAGGCATTTGCATCTTGGCAAATGCAGTGAAAACATATAAAGATATCTTTATATAGATTTTGAGGTTCAACATGCCCCGCCAGTCTTTCACCGACGCATTGAGTTCCAGGCCCTGGCTGCTCGCCGATGGCGCCACGGGAACAAATTATTTCCAGATGGGACTGGTCTCAGGCGATGCGCCTGAACTGTGGAACGTTGATCATCCTGACCGGGTTCGCTTGCTGCACAGACAGTTTATCGTGGCTGGCGCGGATATCATCTTGACCAACACGTTTGGCGGCAACCGCCATCGGCTGAAACTGCACAATGACCAGCATCGGGTACATGAGCTCAATGTTGCCGCAGTAAAGAACGCGCGGGCCGAGGCTGATGCTGCCGGCCGCGATGTATACGTGGCTGGCTCGATGGGGCCAACGGGCGAAATCTTCATGCCAGTCGGGACGATGCCACATGAGGAGGGTGTCGCTGCATTCGAGGAACAGGCGCGCGCCTTGAAGGATGGTGGTGCTGATGTGTTGTGGATTGAAACCATGTCTTCGGAAGAAGAACTGCGCGCTGCGGTTGAAGGTGCTGCAAAAGTTGGTTTGCCTATCGTCACAACAATGAGTTTTGACACCAATGGCCGCACCATGATGGGGATCACGCCGACGGCATTTGGCGCGCTGACGCAATCTTTGGGCACGCAACCTGTTGCGATCGGCGCCAATTGCGGCGTCGGGGCATCGGAGCTGATTGCGACGGTGATGGGCATAACGGCGGCGCGGCCTGATGCGAATGTTGTTGCCAAGGGAAATTGCGGCATCCCGCAATATCATGATGGCCATATCCACTATACCGGCACGCCTGACCTGATGGCGGAGTATGCGCGGATCGCGATTGATGCCGGCGCCAGAATCATTGGCGGATGCTGCGGCACCTCGCCTGAGCATCTTGCGTCGATGCGCAAAGCGCTTGAAAATCACACGCGAGGTCCACGGCCCACGATTGAATATGTTGAAGAAAAACTTGGGCCGGTATCCGAACTTGCCAAAGGCGTTGATACGGCAGCTGCAGGCGCCGCGCGGCGCGAGCGCCGCCGCGGCTAGGCAAATGGTTTAGCAAGACGTTAACCGGATGTGCCAAGTTGGCTGTCGCGCCGTGCGATATGTTCAAGTGAAATTAACCTGACAATTATCGTTTCGAGGCCATAAGGTCGGCTCTTACTGGAGCTTCGCGTGGCAGGAACTGGTTACTCAATCCCGAGATTGGCGGGTATGTTGCTGATGGCCTTTTTAGGCCTCGCTTCCAGCGTACACTTGCTCAAGGAATGGTCGATCGACAATCTGTTGCGGGCAACCGCAAAGTCAGAATCCGAAACTCTTGCCGTGCGCCTTGTCAAAAACCTGCCGGAAGCGGAGAAAATTTTGGCTGGCGGCAGACCTGATGCGAAAAGCCTAGAGTATCTCAAGGTTTTCGGCGACAGCGGGCAGGTTGTGAGGCTCAATCTTTACGATGCAAATGGAAACGATCTGTTTTCCTCAGACAACCAAGGCGATGACTTGGCTGGGGGCAAAACTGAATCGCTTGGTGCACGCCATCCTGAAATTCTGGAGACGGTCACGCAAGGCAATGCGTTCGTTGAATACCACGATGAGAAAGGCAAGACCGCGAAAACGAGCGACATCACGGCAATGGTGGCGGAGTCTTATGTGCCTGTCATGAGAAACGGGAGCCTAATCGGCATTGCGTCCGTCCATGTCGACCAGACCAATTTGTCTGCATTGCTCCGGAGTCACCTCAACAGGATTGCTTCCATCATCGTTGTTTTGTCCGCGGTGGGTTTTGCAATCCCGACTTTTGGCGTTCTGCAACGCACAAGACAAAATCAGATCGCCGACCAGCAAATAGCCTATCTCGCCCAATTCGATGTTCTGACCGGACTGCAGAACCGCAAAACGTTTGAAACGACGCTTGGCGAATGCCTGCTTTCGTCGGGCCAGACCGGAAAGCATGTTGCATTGCATTTCCTTGACCTCGATTTCTTCAAGGCGATCAACGACAATTATGGCCACGCATTCGGCGACGAGCTGCTCAAGGAGTTTTCGAAGCGGATCAAGGAAAACCTTGGACCGAAAGACATAGCAGCGCGATTTGGCGGTGACGAATTTGTTGTGGCACTTTCAGACCTCGACGATATTGAGACGCTGGCGACGGCCACAAAAACTTTCTACAATGCCATGAAGCAGCCACTGCAAATCATGGGCAAGCAGCTCGTGCCTGGAGTCAGCATGGGAACCGCAATGTATCCCGAGAATGGGCTGGACACATCCGTCTTGCTTCATTGCGCCGACATAGCGCTGTATGTCGTCAAGGGTCAGGGACGAAACGGCCACAGGTTCTTTGAACCCAGCTATAACCAGGCCCGCATGCGCAGGACTGATCTTGAGTTTCTTGTGCGCAAGAATGTCGTCAGCCGGAACTTTGAGCTCAACTATCAGCCATACTATGGACTGGACGACAACAGGCTCCAGGGATTTGAGGCATTGCTGCGAATGAGAGACTCGCATGGCAAGTATGTCTCTCCTGCGGAGTTTGTGCCAGTTGCAGAGGACCTTGGACTGATCAACGAAATCGGCGCATGGGTGCTCAACGAAGCATGCAAATTTGCAAAAGGGTGGCCGGCTGACATCAAGCTTTCCGTCAATCTTTCGTCAGTGCAGTTCCGCAAGAAAACTGCTTGTCCGTCAGTGATGGATGCACTCAAGGAAAGCGGGTTGAGGCCGGAACAGCTGGTTGTCGAAATCACAGAGAGCGTATTGCTTGCGGATGTTGACGAGGTCCGCGAACAGATTGATCTCTTGAATTCTTATGGCGTGGAACTCGCCATGGATGACTTTGGCACCGGATATTCAAGCCTGTCCTATATCCTCCGGTTGCCATTTGACCGCATCAAAATTGACCGTTCCTTCGTCACCCAAATGGCGACAGGCGATGCGAGTGCGCTGAAGATCGTCGAGACAATTGTGTCACTTGGGCATACAATGAACATGTCGGTCACGGCGGAAGGCGTTGAAACTGCAGAGCAGGCCGCAACACTTCGATCCATGGGATGCGATCAGGCGCAGGGGTATTATTTCAGCAAGCCGGTTGCCGTGGCTGACGTCGCCAATCTCATCATGAAGTCATTTGTGGCTGTGGATGTGCCGCAAAAGTCGGCACCAAGTGCAACAATGGATGATGTCCAGGCTGTCGCTTGAATCAGTAGTCCCACTCAAACTTTGCGGTGACCAATGGTTTGGCCAGCATGAAGGCATCACACTCAAGTTGCAGCGGCGAATAATCGGTTTCAGATTTGCGGGCTTTCAACAGCCGGGCAAATTTTGCGTAGATCATCTCGTACTCTTCCATCGGGGCTTCCATTGCCGGCTTTCCGTTGATGTGGAGTACTGAGCCACCCTTCGACAATTTGAGTTCCATGCCGTCAGTGGTGCGGATGTCGATGTCCCAGGTCTGCTCGCCGCGCTGGCGCCAATCGAAGATCGCAGACATATCAACCGGCACGCCGTCGCCGCGTTTGAATTTGATGTTGACGCCAATTGGCGTGGCCCAATTCTCGGGTACTTCGATTGTGGATGATTCCACATAAATCGGTTCCGGCAGAATCTTGGTAACAACTGAGAGCGCGTTAATGCCTGGATCAAAAACACCGAAGCCACCGGGCTGTGCAATCCACTCCTGGCCGGGATGCCATCTGTTGACGTCTTCCTTCCATGTCACGCGCATGTAGTCCACGCGCTTTCCTTTCAGACGTTTTTTTGCTTCGTCGACTGACTTGTTGTAACGCGAGTGCCACGTCGCATATAGAACGCGCTTCCTTTTTTTGGCGTGTTCAATCATCGCAACCATCTCGCCGATGGTTGGCGTTGGCGGCTTTTCAATGAGCACGTCCCAACCTGCATCGAGGCATTCGCGAGCTATCATCAGCCGCGTGGCGGGCGGGGTGCAAAGTGCGACGGCGTCGAGTTTTATCTTGCTCTTGGCAAGATCGGTGATCGTGTGAAAATTTGTTACGCCATCAACGCTTGCATTGCGGCTAACGGCGGCAACCAATTTGAAGTTCTTGTTCTTTGCGATGCAGGGCAAATGCTGGTCGCGCGCGATTTTTCCGATGCCGACGACTGCGATATTGTAGGCCATGGATAATCCTCAAAATGCCTTTTGCAGCGATGTGATGAATTGATCGACTTCGGCTGGTGTATTGTAATGCGCCAAGCCAACACGCAGCACACCGCCATAGTCAGCGAGTCCCATGGCCTTGATTGGTTCAATCGCATAATTATGGCCCGACCAGACAAAAATGTTGTCGTCTGCGAAATGCTTCGCCACCTTGTCTGGCGCTGTGCCTTCAACTGTAAAAGAAATGGTCGGCACGCGGCGATGCATGGCGTTGGCGGACGTGATGCCCCGGATTTTCAGACCCTTCACGTCTCGAATGCCCTCAATAAGCTGAAGCGAGAGTGACTGCTCGTAAGATTCGAGGTCCTTCCAGGCCGTTGCCAGTCTATCGCGGCGGGTTGCGCCATGCCCAAGTGAGGCGAGATACTCGATTGCGCCGGTGCAGCCAGCCATGCCCTCGTGGCTCAAGGTTCCGGTTTCGAATTTATGCGGGGCGTCGTTGCCAGCAGGGCGCACTTTGTAGGCGAAAGTTTCTTCCAACAATTCCTTGCGGCCCCACAATGCGGCCATGTGCGGGCCGAACCACTTGTAGGCCGAGGACACGAAAAAGTCGCAGCCCAGCGCTTGCACGTCAATGAGTCCATGAGGAGCAAACTGAACGGCATCGACATATGTGAGTGCACCAGCTGCCTTGGCTTCGGCGCAAATGCGTTTGGCGTCGTGGATTGTGCCAGTGCAGTTGGATGCATAGCCGAAGGCAACGAGCTTGGTGCGGCTGTTCAAAACCTTTGACAGGGCGTCATCGGGAAATTCATAGGTTCCGGCGTCAAATTCCATCCAGCGCACGGTCATGCCTGCGTCTTCTGCCATCAGCAGCCAGGGGGCGACATTGGCATCGTGGTCCATGCGTGAGAGGATGATTTCATCGCCCTTGCGGAAACGTTTTGCCAGACAGCGGGACATGTGAAACGTGAGGGTTGTCATGTTTTGGCCGAAGACAATTTCATCGGCTGAGCCTGCTCCGTAGAAATCAGCAATAGCCTGGTGGGCTTCGTCGACCACAGCTACGGCGTCCTTTGTGGTGCGGAAATAGCCGCCCAAGTTGGCGTTTTTACGGATGAGTGTTTCAACTGTCCGGTCTAAGACACCTTGCGGAACCTGGGTTCCGGCCGGATTGTCGAAATAGACGCGTTGTTTACCATCGTCAGCGAGGGACAGGGCAGGGAACTGGCTGCGTACGGCATGCGGGTCAAAGGGCATCAGGGGAATCTCGTTAAATGAACGGTTTACTTAACCGATCTATAGACTTGTCTCAATCGTCGCTTTCCGGCAAGCGGTGGTCGCGCGGTGACGCAAGGGCAGCGGATTGCGGTATAGTGTAAGCATGAATTATTGGAGCGCGCCATGAGCAATGAAGGCGAACTTGATCTTAACAGTCTCAATGACGAGGAACTGACGCAGCAGGTTCACGATGACCTGTATGACGGCCTCAAAGAAGAGGTCGAAGTGGCTGTCCATATTTTGCTTGGCCGAGGCTGGACGCCTTACAAGGTTCTGACCGAAGCATTGGTCGAGGGCATGCGTATTGTTGGCGTCGACTTCCGGGACGGCATTCTTTTTGTGCCTGAAGTGTTACTTGCCGCCAATTCCATGAAGGCAGGAATGGCAATCCTGCGGCCCTTGCTGATTGCTACAGGCGCCCCACGCCTTGGCAAGATGGTCATCGGCACCGTGAAAGGGGATATTCACGATATTGGCAAAAACCTCGTTGGCATGATGATGGAGGGCGCTGGTTTTGAAGTCATTGATCTCGGCATCAACAATGCCGTCGAGAAATACCTGGCAGCCATTGATGAGCACAAGCCAGACATACTCGGCATGTCAGCGCTGCTGACAACGACAATGCCTTACATGAAGGTCGTGATTGACACCTTGAAAGAGAAGGGCATCCGTGATGACTATACGGTGCTGGTGGGTGGCGCGCCGCTCAATGAAGAGTTCGCAAAGGCAATCGGGGCTGATGCTTACTGCCGTGATGCTGCTGTTGCCGTTGAGACCGCCAAAAGTTTCATGGCCCGCAAGCACAATCAACTTGCGTCATAAACAAAAGAAGGTGTTTTCGCCCCGAAAACACCTTCCTGTTCGCTGTAAAACTGGGCAGCTGCTTTTCGCAACTGCCCAACCGCATTATGCGGAATTCATGCCGTCGCCAAGGGTGGTGAACAGCGTGCTGATTGCAGTTGCCAAGTTAGGGGCAGCTACGATGAGCATCAGGCCGATAGCCGAAGCGATGAGACCGTATTCGATGGCGGTTGCGCCGGATTCGTCTTTAAGAAACTTCTTCATTTTATTACTCCACAGTTACACTTACAAAGCACCCATCCACGACGTTTTGAACTTGGTGTTCCGTGGATATGGGCAGACACTAGCGCGCAATTGTTAATGCGGCTTAAAATCGAAAGCTCAAAGGCGCGCTTGACATGAGGATCGCGCAACAGGACTACCAACTCTTTAGTGCGGTATTATCAAATTGAAGCAAGTTAACCAACTCCCAGAGCTTACGCCATCAGACGACTTCAGATGGCCGGCTGGCGATGCCGTGCCGAAAAGGCGCAAACCGTTGCTTTTATTGGCTTGCGGGGCTTTGGCGCGAGAAATTGTCGATGTCATCGCGGCCAATCAATGGGAACATGTCGAAGTGCAGTGCTTCCCAGCAAAGTGGCACAATACGCCACATCTGATTGTGCCTGCAGTGCGCGAGCGCTTGCGCGAAGTGAAACATGGTTACCAAAAAATATACGTTTTGTATGGCGATTGCGGCACGGGTGGACAACTGGACGCCATGCTGAAGGAAGAAGGTGTGGAGCGAATTGACGGTCCGCACTGTTACGCATTCTTTTCCGGGAACGCGGATTTTTCAAAGCGCGCCGAACAAGAATTTACGGCATTCTATCTGACAGATTATCTAGTGCGGCAATTCGACAAATTGATCTGGGAGGGATTGGGACTGGACCGTCATCCTGAGTTGCGCGATGATTACTTCCAGCACTACACGAAGATTGTTTATCTGGCGCAAGTCAAGGATGCGGCGCTGGAGATCAAGGCGCAGATCGCCGCTGAAAAACTTGGGCTCGCCTATGAATACAGGTTCACCGGATATGGCGAACTGGAAAGCGAGATGGCCAGGATTGCGTGATCCGGATTACGGCTTGCGATAACGGCCGCCAGTGATGTCGTAATAATCGCCGGCATTGTCGGTGTAGATATGGCCTGCGAGCTTCAGACCGGATTTTCCGTCAATGACACCTGCGCATACTGACGTGGCGTCACTGCCATCGGTCTTCCAGAACAGGGTTGAGCCGCATGTTCCGCAGAATCCGCGCTGGGCTTTGTGACTGGAGCGAAACCAGAGCAGAGAACCTTTTTTGGTGAAATGCAAATCCTTGTCCGCTGTGTGAGTCGAGGCCCAGTAATTTCCTGTTTGCTTGCGGCACTGGGTGCAGTGGCAAACGATGACGTCATCGAGCGGGCCGCGAAGTTCAAACGCGACTTCCCCGCATAAACATGAACCTGTCTTCATGATTTGAACTCCTTCGACAATGCGGCGATGTGATCAGGACCAATGCCGCAGCAGCCGCCAAAAATGGTAGCACCAAGGGCTTGCCAATCGCGTGATTTGTTCACGAGCTCATCGGGTGGAATTATGCCGACGAACTCCCAGTTTGGCGATTTGAAATAACCACTTTCGGGATAGACGCCAATGGGGCCAGCCCAAAACTGTTTTAACAGCTTAATTGCATCATCGGTGTCATTTGGAGAAGTATGCATGATGCACATCACGTCGGGCATCAGTGATGATAGTTTTGGGGCAAAGTGCTCCATCAATTGATCGTGCCGGCCAAAGCCGCAGAGTTTGCCTTCGTGCTGGCGTTCCACTGAAATGCCGATCCACACTGGCAAGCCAGTTTCGAGCGCCGCTTTCGACGCCATGACTGAATAGTCGGAGTCGCGCATCATTTCCAACATGAGAAAATCGACGCCAAGGGTTGCGAGATGGGACGCTTTCCGGCGGAACAGCGCCATTGCGACTTCCTGCGTCCAATCAAAGTCCAGGTCGGTGCGGTCTGTTCCAGGGTGCACAGGCCGCATGGTGGAGATTGAACCTGCAATGGCAACACTCGTGCCTCGCGCAGCCGCTTTGGCTTCCTCCACTGCGGCGGCATCCAAACTCAACAAGTCAGCGTCGCGGTTCAAATAGTTGAAGCGCAGGGCGCTGGATGCAAACGTATTAGCCGTGATAATGTCAGCGCCGCTTGCGATGTATGACTGATGCACTTCGCGGATAATATGAGGATGGGTTGCATTCGCATCTGCGCACCAGGTGTCGCCGCTCATGGGCACACCGCGGCGCTGAATGTCGGTGCCAGTCCCACCATCAAGAATGATGATTGCGTCCTTGTCGAGTTTGTATTTCACCGTTTCGTAGCTCAATCTGTCGCCTCCTGCCGGGCTTTCAAAAAAGCGCGCATGTGAAATTGCTTCTGTTGTAATGAATACTGATATTTGATTCCAACAGGGCAGGCCAGCCGGGCTTTGCATCCGCCGGTCATGCAATCATCCCCGGCATTACCTTCAATATGTTTGATGCACCTGGCGACATCATAGGATGTGCCGTCAAACGCCGAGACCGGGCAAGCCGTGAGGCAAGGCTTGGCTTCACAGGTTTCGCATGGATGTGCCCCTGCATCATGCCGGGGCAAATCGAAAACGACCGGGAACAGCAGGGCAGCGCGATATGCGTGCCAAAGGCCGTATATCGGATGGATGTTCAGGCCCAATGGTGATGCATGGCCTGCACCAGCGCGGCGGGCCCAGGTCAGGAAGGGTTGCGGAGGTTTATCGAAAGGAAACATGGCGTGCGCGCCGAGGTCGTGAGCAAGCGGATCAATTACATCCCTGGTCCATTGATCGAGTGTTCTTTCGCCGCGCTCGCGCGAAAAACGCTGGAACATGGCTGGGCCAACGTTGCCTACCAGGATAACCGATTTGGCAGCGTTTGGGAGCTGTCCGTCTGGCGAAGTCTCGAACCACCCCAGAGGTGTGAAACTTGCTCGTTGGATTGCGGCCAATATGGGGTGTTCCATGATTCCCAGTATCCATCACACTTGCGGAAAGGCAAAAGTCGTTTGCGACAATTTACTCCGCGAGGTCGTCGCGGTGGACTGCCTGAAGTGATGAAGACTGGCGTGGTCACACGGGAATTGTGTGATAGGCTCGCCGAAAAACCAAACTAAAGGCAGAACATATGGAACTGGCGTCTCTCGGACTTTTTGCAGCGGCCTTGTTTATCAATGCCGGTTCGCCAGGTCCCAGCATTGCGGCCCTTGTTGCCCGGGTGATTTCTCGGGGATTGGGCAGTGTCCTGCCATTTCTCCTGGCGATGTGGATTGGTGAAGCCCTGTGGTTGATTGCAGCGGTCATGGGCTTGGGTTTTGTGGCCCAACAATTTCACGTGTTGTTTGCGATCATCAAATTCGCGGGTATTGGCTATCTCCTGTATCTCGCCTGCAAGATGTGGATGGCATCTGGTGATGTGAAAGTTGACGAATTGCCGGATGACAAATCATCATTGAATTTGTTCTTGACGGGCATGGCGCTGACATTGGGCAACCCCAAGATCATGGTGTTCTATCTGGCCTTGCTACCTTCGCTAATTGATATCAACGCAGTCACTGCCGTTGGATTGCTGGAACTTGTTGCTGTCGCGGTTGTTGTCATGATGACAGTTGATCTGGCATGGGCGCTTTCGGCAGCTTGGGCGCGTCAGTGGTTAAAAAGCCCACGTGCAGTGAAGATCGCCAACCGTGCCAGCGCCACTGCCATGGGCGGAGCGGCGGCAGTTCTTGCTACCCGATAATTACCGCAACCAACGTGGATCGCCCAACTGCATCACTTCGCGAGGCAGTTTGATGTCGTGTTTGGCGCGGATCGCGTCATCGATGTCGCGCGGGATGTAGCTTGGATAATATGTAGAAAGAATTTCACGTTTCCTGGCTGCGGCGCGTTCCACAATGTCAGGCTTGCCTGCCTCGTTCCACTCTTTCGGACTCATGCGATTGCCGAGGAGGGGGTATACGTAATCCTTCTGCATCAATGTGAGGGTTTGGTCACTGCCCAGATAGTGGCCAGGACCTTCCAAGCACACTTTTGTGATTACATCGACTGAAAGGGAATCTTCGGTGACCTCGATGCCACGGACATTACGGTTGATGGAGCCCAGCATATCGTTGTCGATGAGGAGACTCTCGAGGCAAAAGCCCAACAGTGACGCATGCATGCCTGCGGCTTCGTAAAGCAGGTTGATGCCGCTGAGTGCGGAGATACCGGCGGTGACGCCTTTTTCGTAGCCAGCCTGCATGTCCGGCAGTTTAGAATCACACATGCCGGCGGCGGAGCCCACAGTGAGATCATAATAATTGCCCATCTGGGCGCAGCCGGAAGTGATCAACGCCTGTTCACCGGAGCCACCGGACATGGCACCCGTGCGCAGGTCGGAGACAAAGGGCCACGGCCCCCAAATTGCGACAGCGCCGGGCACGACGCAGTTGATGTAAACCAGACCGGCAAGGCATTCGGCGACTGCTTGCACGACTGTGCCTGCAAGTGATGCTGGCGATGTAGCGCCTGCTTGTGCTGCGGAAAGCAATAGCACCGGCATGCCGCCGCGTGCGGCTACTTCCAAACAGCGGCAGGCATCCTCGGCGAATTTCAAAGGCGGGACAACGAAGCAATTGGATTGCGATACGAATGGACGTTCGCGCCATTTGTCTTCACCGCCTGCAAGTGCGTGCAGCATCTGCAGGCATTCTTCCACGTGGGCGGGATCGACCATGCTGGTGCCGACATGTTTCTGCGTTCCAGCAAGGCAGGCGTAGAGCGTGTTGATATCGAGGTCGTGGCCGGTGATCATGTCGCGGGCGGTGATCGGGCGCTGATAGAAGTGGATATGTTCACACAGATCAACGATACGGCCAGCGTCATAAAGATCGACCAGATAGGATTTGCGATACTCGCGGGTTGCCGGTTCGACGATGTGAACGGCTGCACCTGCCGTGCCAAAATAAGCGCGTTTGCCCGACGGATGCATGTCGTATATCTGGTCACGCGCGAAGAGGGTGAAGTTGCGCCTTGCGTTGGCGATTGTGTCTTCGACGAGGACAGCGGGAATGCAAAGGCGGCCCTTGTCGTTCATCCAGCAGCCACGGGATGTCATTGCCTCAACGCAGGATGGAATGGCGCTGCCTAGCCCCACTGTTTCGAGCAAGTGCAGGGCAGCCCTGTGGATGCGGGGCAGGTCATCATCTTTGAGCGGCTTGTAGTGACCGCCGCTCATGCCCGGGCGGACAGCTGCTTCATCCATCGGCACCGCGCGTGCGCGCAGTGCTTTTCGGGCTTCGCGGCCGCCGCGGCGTTTTGAAAGGTCCTCTATGGCGCTCATGGTTCAAATCCTGCCGCAAATCACAAGTGAAAGAGGCGATATTGCCACTGACAAAAGCAAAGCGAAACTGCTAAGAATTCTACGAACTGGATGGCCAAAGCCTTGTCTGATACCGACCTCCCAAAGCCTGAATCTGCCCGCCGTACCCGCCGTGACACAATACGCCGCGCCGCTGCGGGTTCAACCATCCCACAAACGCCCAAGGGCGTTGCGAGCCGGGTGTTTGCGCCAACGCGCCTCATTTCTGACGATGAAGTGGAAAGCATTCACCGCACGTCGCTGCGCGTGTTGCAAGAGATCGGCATGGACTTCATGCTGCCGGAAGCACGTGAGCTTTTGGCTACGACAGGCGGCTGCAAGATTGATGGCGAGCGGGTGAGGTTTGAACCTGCGATGATCGAAGAGCTGATTGCGCACGCGCCGCCGCAGTTCACGTTGAACTCGCGCAATCCCGACAGGGCCATCAAGATTGGCGGGCCGAAAATTGCGTTTGGCACTGTTGGCAGTCCGCCAAGTGCGCATGATTCAGAAGGCGGGCGGCGCACGGGAACGCGGGAAGACTTCCGCAATTTTCTCAAACTTGGGCAGTATTTCAACTGCATCGATTTCTGCGGCGGGTTTCCGGTTGAGCCGATAGACCTGCATCCTGCCGTGCGGCATCTCGAAGCGTTTCGGGATGTCGTAACCTTTATGGACAAGCCGTTTGTCATTTATTCTCTGGGCCGCCAACGGGTGCTTGACGGCATGGAGATTGCACGGATCGCGACAGGTCTCAACGAAGACGAATTTGCCAAGCAGCCTTATCTGGCCACCATCGTCAACACCAATTCGCCATTGAAGCTCGATGGCAACATGCTGATGGGCATGATGGAGCTGTCGGCGCGCAACCAGGTTGTTTGCGTGACGCCTTTCACTCTCGCAGGTGCAATGGCGCCGGTGACGGTTGCGGGCGCGATTGTCGAGCAAAATGCAGAAGCTCTCGCAGGTCTGGCGTTTTGCCAGCTGGTGCGCAAGGGTGCTCCGGTTATCTATGGCGGGTTCACGTCGAATGTTGACATGAAGTCTGGTGCGCCAGCTTTTGGCACACCGGAATACATGAAGGCGACGATCATTGGCGGGCAGATGGCGCGGCGATACAATCTTCCCTATCGCACGTCGAATACCAATGCCGCCAACACGGTTGATGCGCAGGCTGCCTATGAAAGTGTGTTCTCGCTGTGGGCCGTCACCATGGGAGGCGGCAACTTCATAATGCATGGTGCGGGCTGGATGGAAGGCGGGCTGGTTGCGAGTTTCGAAAAATTCGTGCTTGATTGCGATCTCATACAGATGGTCAAGGAGTTCCTGCAACCCATTGAAATGACGGAAGACGCACTTGGCATTGAGGCGATCAAAGAGGTTGGCCCCGGCGGGCATTTTTTTGGCGCGCAACACACCTTGGCGCGTTTCTCCAATGCCTTTTATCAGCCGATCATTTCAGATTGGCGCAACAATCCACAGTGGATCGCTGCGGGAAGCCCTGATGCGTATCAACGCGCCAACAAGGTCTACAAACAGGCGCTGGCAGATTACCAGCAGCCCGACATGGACCCAGCTCGCAAGGAAGAGCTCAATGCCTATTGCGAGCGCCGCCTGCGCGAGGGTGGCGTGGCAACGGATTTCTAGGCATGGCTGACGTTGTTGTCATTGGCGGCGCAAATGTGGACATCAAGGCAATTGCGGGAACCGGGTATCAGCTTGGCACCTCCAACCCCGGAACGGTGCGTACCACATCGGGCGGGGTGGGTCGCAACATCGCACATAACCTGGCGCGGCTTGGTGTTGACGTTGCCTTGATTTCAGCCATCGGGCTTGATGCGCATGGAGACAAGTTGTTGCGCGACACAGAAATGGTTGAAGTTGATGTGTCGATGGTGCTGCGGGAAAATGCAGCAACGGGTACCTATGTTGCGATGCTGGATGACAAGGGCGAGTTGGTCAGTGCAGTGTCGGACATGCGGGTGCTGGATGCTTTGACGCCGGACGTGATCAGGTCGCATTCGCAAACCATTGCTGATGCCAAGCTGGTCGTTGCTGATTGCAATCTTCCCCCTGGAACGCTTATCGTGGTGGCTGAGATTGCCGGCGGCAGGCTGGCCATTGAGCCTGTTTCAGTTCAAAAGTCGCGAAAGCTGTTGGGGGTGCTTGAAAAATACAAGGTGATGGTGGCAACGCCAAATCTTGACCAGATTCGCAGTCTGTTAGGAACGGATGATCCGGAGAAAGCGGCAAGCCTGCTGCACCAGCAAGGACTGTTGAATGTTGTCATTCATGCAGGTCAAGATGGAGCATATGTTTCGTCTGGTTCTGGTATTGAACATGTAAAGCTTGACAGACTCATCGAAGTTGTCGACGTGACGGGTGCGGGGGACGCTGCGATGTCCGGGCTGGTGTATGGTTTGCTGCAAGGTGACGGCCTTGTTGCGGCAGCCACGCTTGGCCAGGAACTGGCGGCGCAAGTCATTGCTTCAACCCAATCAACACTGGAATAATGCATGATCAACTGTTCCGAAGAAGTGCAGGCCGCAATCGACAAGGGTCAGGCCGTGGTCGCCCTTGAATCCACCATCATCGCGCATGGCATGCCATACCCGCAAAATCTCGCGGTGGCGCGCGAGGCGGAGCAAGTGGTGCGCAAGGCTGGGGCCGTGCCTGCGACCATCGCCATTCTTGATGGTGAGTTGCGGGCAGGTTTAAGTGCTGCGGAACTCGAGAGCTTTGCCAAGGGCGGGCAAAACATTGCCAAGGTTTCAACGCGCGACATTCCGTTCGTTGTGGCTAAGCGGATTCCTGGAGCAACGACTGTGGCATCGACCATGCGCATCGCTGATATGGCGGGCATCCGGGTGTTTGCCACAGGCGGCATGGGTGGGGTTCATCGGGGTGCGCGCGAGACGTTTGACATTTCGAACGATCTCACAGAATTTCAGTTGAGCAGCGTAGCGGTGGTGACGGCCGGGGCCAAGGCCATTCTTGATCTTGGGCAAACGCTGGAAGTTCTCGAAACACTTGGCGTTCCGGTGATTGGCTGCGGCACCGACGAGTTTCCCGCATTCTATTCGCGCAAGAGCGGGCACAAGGTGGCGATGCGCTGCGACAAGGTCGACGAGATTGCGCAGATCATGAAGGTCAAGTGGGATATGGCGATGTCGGGCGGGATTGTTTTGGCCAACCCCATTCCTGCGGCTTATGAAATTCCTGCGGAAGAAATCGAGCCAGTGATCGAGAAGGCAGTGCGTGAGGCAGACAAGCACGGGGTTACGGGCAGGGCGTTGACGCCATTTCTGTTGAAACACATCGTCGACGCCACCGAGGGCCGTGCGCTCAAAGCCAACATCGCCTTGATGCTGCATAATGCGAAAGTGGCGGCGGATGTGGCGTTGGCTTACGCGAAGCTGTGAGGGACATTCCTCTTCCGCAAGCGGGCGAGGTGCCGAGCGTAGCGATGGCGGAGAGGGCAAGCCCGAGATCACAGGCCCTCTCCGTCACTGCTGCGCAGTGCCACCTCTCCCGCAAGCGGGCGAGGAAAGCAAAAAAAAGGGCCACCTTTCGGCGGCCCTTTGTTGTTCATCAGTATACTGACGATTATTCGATATCCGGTGCTCCGGCTTTTGGCTTTGGTGCGCGGCCGCTTTTGGTGCGGGCGGGCTTGGGGGCTTCTTCGCCTGCTTCTTCTTCTGCGGCGGCGTCGGCCTGGGCTTCCTCAAACAAGGCATCAGCTGCGGCGCGGACTTCGGCGCGGTCAGACGATGGGCCTGTCAGGACTTCGCCACGGGCTTGCGCTGCAGCTTCGTCTTCGGAGCGGGCAACGTTGACCGTGACTGGTACCAACACTTCAGGATGAAGGGCAATCTGCACCGTGTAGACGCCAATCGTCTTGATCGGGTTTTGCAGTTCAACGTGGTTGCGGTGAACGGCAACGCCGGACTTGGCTGATGCTGCATCGGCGATGTCACGCGGCGAAACTGAACCATAGAGCTGACCCGATTCACCAGCCTGGCGGATGATGACGAAGCTCTTGCCATCAATCTTCTTGGCGTCGGTTTCGGAAGCTTTACGGGTTTCGGCGTTCTTGGCTTCGAGTTCAACACGCTGCTTTTCAAACTTCGCCTTGTTGGCGTCGTTGGCGCGCAATGCCTTGCCACGCGGCAAGAGGAAGTTACGGGCGTAGCCGTCCTTCACCTTGACCGTCTGGCCCATGGCGCCAAGTTTCGATACGCGTTCGAGAAGGATAACATCCATTGTGCGTTCTCCTTAACCGATCACGTAGGGCAAGAGGCCCAGGAAACGGGCGCGCTTGATGGCGCGGGCGAGTTCGCGCTGCTTCAAGGTCGAGACTGCCGAGATACGGGCAGGCACGATCTTGCCGCGCTCGGAAATGTAGCGCTGAAGCATGCGGATATCCTTGTAGTCAATCTTTGGCGCGTTGGAACCAGAGAAGGGGCAGGTCTTCCGGCGACGGAAGAACGGTCTGCGGGCTTGTTGCTCGGCCATTAGTTGAAATCCTCCATGTCTTCGTCATCGCGGCGGCGCTCGGAACGGCGCATCATGGCTGATGGTCCGGCTTCGAGTTCCTCAACGGCGACGGTCATGAAGCGGATGACGTCTTCGCTGATCGACATCTGGCGTTCCATTTCCTTCACCGCAGCAGGCGGTGAAGCAATGTTCAGCAGTGTCATGTGTGCCTTGCGGTTTTTCTTGACGCGATAGGTGAGGGACTTGATGCCCCAGCTTTCCACCTTCTCGACCTTGCCACCGCCTGCGGCGATGACACCCTTGTACTGCTCCACCAGCGCTTCAACCTGCGCTGCCGTTGCATCCTGGCGGACCAGGAATATGTGTTCATAAAGACCCATGGGGACCCTTTCCTATTTTAGTTGGTTTCTGCGCTGAATCCCAAAAGTGGTACCCACTTTTGGGCGCGAGAAACTCCAAATCGCACCTGCGCAAAGCCTCTATCAAACCGGTTGGAAAGGTCTGAAAGCCGTTCATCGAAAGAGCGGAGACACGGGAAGCCGAAACATTGCTGTTTCTAAAGGGTTTTTCACCCTCACCTTCCGTTCAGCCACCAGCTGGTGCTTTCGGTTGAGGGGGGGTATGGCGGATTTGGGGGGGGATGGCAAGGGTGGGGGTGGTTGACTGCACGGCTGGGAAGCCAGGTTAACGCGGGTATAGCATTGATGGAGCGTTGGTGATTCCATGAGGCCTTCTGATTCGGAGGCTTTTCTGATGGAAGACGCGTTTGATTTCTTCACTGATATCGACATGCCCCGGGCGCGGGTTGCCGTGCTTTTGAAGCACTTTTCCACGCTCGACGACGAACGAGAACCGTGGCGGGTGGTGTATCCCCTGCCTGAAGTGCTACTGCTGCTGACCTGCGCCACGATAGCATCCTGCGACGATTTCGACGACATTGCCGCCTGGGGCGAGCATCATCTGGACCTGTTGCGGCGCTTTGCCCCCTTTCACAACGGCATCCCTTGCGAGCGGTGGCTGCGCGCCCTCGTCAATCGTGTCGATCCCGTGCTTTTCGGGCGTTGCTTCGAAAGCTGGATCAAGGCGTTGTGGCCGCAACGGCACGATCTCATCGCCATTGATGGCAAAACCTCGCGCCGCACCCACGACAAGCGCAAGGGACTGAAGGCCCTGCACACGCTCAGCGCCTATGCGACCAACGCCCGTCTCACCTTGACCCAATTGAGTGTGCCGGAAAAAACCAATGAGATTACCGCCATTCCCGAACTGCTTGATCATCTTGCGGGGACCGGACAGCTCGAAGGAGCCCTCGTCACCATCGACGCCATGGGGTGTCAGGTCGGGATCGCCAACGTGATCGTTGATCACAAGGCAGATTTCCTGCTCGCCCTGAAAGGCAATCATCCTGTCTTCGAGGCCGAGACGGAAGCTTATTTCGATACCGCGCCAGCCTGCGAACTCATCACCAAAACCACAGTCGAGAAAGGCCATGGACGCATCGAAACCCGCGTCTACACGGCCTCAGGCAACATCGATTGGATCACATCCGGCCGATCCTGTCCGGGCCAGCCGCGGTTTCAGCACATCAAGTCGCTGGTGAAGGTTCTCAACCGCGTCGAACATGCCGACAAATGCACTTTCGAAAAGCACCTCTACATATCATCCGTCCCGCCCGACATTGACAGGCTCGCCATTGCCGTGCGCAGCCATTGGGGAATCGAGAGCATGCACTGGTTGCTTGATGTCGAGTTCAAGGATGACCTGTCGCGCTATCGCGCCGGCCACGGAGCCAAAAACATGGCCGTCATCCGCCGTTTCGCCCTCGGCCTTGTCCGCGCCAACAAAACCAAAAGCAGCGTCAAATCCAAAAGAAAACTCGCTGGATGGGACACCGCATTCCTCCTCGAAATCCTCCAGATCAAATGACCGTTAACCCGGATTCCCTGCCGTGTGGTTGACTGGTGAGTGATGATTTTGTACCAATAGATGGTATTTTTGAATTGAGGGATGCGCATGACCAAAAACACATCAATTGTGCTCGGAAGGGAACAAGAAGACTTTATCCAGTCGCAGATCAAGAAGGGACGTTTTGGATCGGCCAGCGAAGCCATGCGGGCGGGCATCCGATTACTTGAAGAGCAGGAACTGAAAATTGAAGCCCTGCGCGCCGCCATCATCAAAGGTGAAATGAGCGGCCCGGCCACTGCTTTCAATATGGACGATTTTATCGCAGAGAAGCGCAGCAAACAGGCATGACTGCGTTTCGTCTCACACCACAAGCGAGAACTGATCTTGACGAAATCTGGGCCTATACTGCCGAGCGCTGGAGCTTCGATCAGGCGGAAGCCTATTTGCGAACACTGGATGCAACTTTTCAGCTATTGGCAGAGCATCCCGGCATGGGTCGCAGTATTGACGATATTCGTGAAGGCTATTTCAAGTTTCCAGCCGCGTCGCATGTGGTGATTTTCCGGAAGCTGGAAGGTACGATCGAGATCGTGCGCTTGTTGCACAAGAGCAGTAATGTGGAGACGCGGGTGAGGGGTGCGGACTGAATGGAGTTGCGAACGAAACCCAACGACTTCAAACTTGCTATAGCCTGCTTGTTTATCGATAGTAACGTTCGCAAGAATGGTGAAAATATCCGGCACTTGATGACGCAAGCAAAGGCAGCAGGCGCACAACTGGTGCATTTCACGGAAGGTGCGCTCTCCGGGTATGTGAAGGCGCAAATCAAGAGCTGGGATAATGTCGATTGGGGCATTGTCGATGACGAACTGCAAAAGATTTGCGAGCATGCGGGTGAAATCCGTATCCATGTTGTTGTCGGTTGCAACCATCGCATCGCTTCTGGGCCACGCCCGCGAAACAGCCTCCTTGTCATCTCTGACCACGGCGAAATCGTTGCGCGTTATGACAAACGCTTTTGCTCGCATACGGAAATCACAGATTGGTACTCTGCAGGCCATTTGCCCTGCGTGTTTGAAGTTGATGGCTGGAGATTCGGTTGTGCGCTTTGCATCGAGATTCATTTCGCTGAACTATTTCTTGAGTATGAAACTCTCAATGTCGATTGCGTCCTGTGGTCGACTTACAGCATTGACCCTATGCACTGGTTACAAGCGCAAGGGCACGCTGCGGGCAACAATTTCTGGATCAGTGTTGCAACACCTGCCCAATGCAATTCTGTAACACCAGGTGGCCTCATTGGTCCGCATGGGGGTGGTTTGAACAGAATTACCCCCCAATTGGAAAGTGGCATTGAAGTGTCCATCCTTGATCGTCGTGCGCCTGAGTTTGACATTGCCATCAACAAAGCGCGGCCTTGGCGCAAACTTGCAAGGTCAGGAAACATTTATGCTAAGTGATGCGGACCAATTGTTTGACACTGAGCGTAGCTTGTTTTGTTCATATAATTCACTTAATATGTGTTATAGGTATAATATACAGGTGCTGACTTGAAAGTTACAACAGCAGAATTCATCAAGAATTTCGGTAGTTTAGCCGACAAGGCGTTGGCTGAGCCTCTCACTATAACCAAACATGGACGGGATCGGTTTGTGTTGGTGGAGGTCGCGGAATTTGAGCGGCTGAAGAGGCGGGACCGCAAGGTTGTGGCGCTTGGTGAGTTTACGGAACAGGAAATGGACGTCATTCAAAACAGTACGATGCCGGAAGGCCTCGAACATCTGGATGAAGAGCTTGAGGGTTGGAAGCCTTGAGTTCTCAGAAGGCGGACAGTTCGCGCGTAGCCCGTGGAGGACGACGCAAAAGCGCCGGCAGAAAAGCGCCGGTCGAGACTCGAGAGTGCCTTTGGATAGTAGAGCAAATTCGCGCTGTAGCGCAAAGCAAGAAAATTATCTCTGCGCGTTTGCAGCAAGCAATCAAAAAGCAGAACCCCAAATTTGTAGAAGCCCATCGAGAGCTGGATGAAGAGTATGAAAAACTTGACAATGCGACCCCGGCGCTACGCAAAAACTGGATTGAGAACCATGCTGGTACACCATTCGAGGAAATCAGAGAGTTGCGAGAGCAAACTGGTTTTCTCCAACTGATCCATGTTCCGGCGCCAAACCAATTCATGTTGAACCGAATCTATCAAATCGTAGCTGCTCGCGCTTCGCGGCAGTTTATGAAACCCATATTTCCCAGAAACGCGAAAAACTGTGCAAACGCCTGGGTAAAGTTCGGAAAGGAATCACGATTGGTTTGAAAAACCATACGCACCAAAATGGCCAAATGTTCGCAATGATAAATAGCTCTGGATAAATCACTAACCCGGAGGCAGCCATGAACAAAAAATTTCCCACACCTGAAGTCGGTCTGGTTGTCCGCTATTCCTACCTTTGGCGACGAGAGTCAGTGCGCGGGCTTGAAGAGGGCAACAAAGATCGGCCCTGTGCAATTATCCTTGTCATCTTGCGTCAGGGCGGTAAACCAGTTGTTCGCGTTTTGCCGATTACCCATAGTCGCCCAAGTGATCCTGGCGGTTCCATGGAAATTCCACAGTTGACCAAAAAACGTCTCGGCCTTGATGAAGACCAGTCTTGGATTGTTCTTGATGAGGCCAATGATTTCATTTGGCCCGGCCCTGACCTTCGCCCCCGCGAGAGCGGCAACCCGCAGTCAGTTGTGTTCGGTTACCTGCCGCCGGGTTTCATGAAAGCGCTTGTGGAAAAACTGTCGAAGCGACGGAATGAACTTCTGGCAGGAATTGTTCAGCGCACGGAGTAATAACCTGTCCTACCCCCGCCCGCCCCTGAACTCGCGCACCATGTCGGTGAGGATGGTGGTCAGGCGGTTTAGGTCGGTGGTGGTTTGGCGGGCAGTTTCGCTGGTGAATTCGCGGGCCATTTCTTCGGCGAGGGAGCGTTCGCGGCGGTGGATTTCGCGGACTGCTTCGATGCCTTTTGGCGTGAGTTGCATGATCGGGGTCAGGCTTTTTAGGCCGGGTTCCAGAAGCCGCGCGAGGCCCAGCTTGACCAGGTCCTTGACCATGGGTTCCACGTCTT
Organism: uncultured Alphaproteobacteria bacterium; assembly: GCA_963819615.1. Classification (GTDB taxonomy): domain Bacteria; phylum Pseudomonadota; class Alphaproteobacteria; order Rhizobiales; family Aestuariivirgaceae; genus Aestuariivirga. Next base: position 171,028 of record CAWFWW010000004.1, on the reverse strand, counting down.
GCGGCCGCACCATTCGCGTGTCGGCAATCTGTTTGTAAGTCGCAGCCTGCTTTTCGTGGGCAAACTCCATGAGTGCGCGGAGCGGCACGTTGAGCCCCAGGTCGGCGTGCAATTCGTCGCCCAGGGCGCGCAGCGCCTGGCTGCAGTGGCGGACGACGCTTGTCAGGGCAACGATGTCTTTTGGTTCAGCCGGCATGGCCAGGTTTTCAGGCGGCGCTGTGGGACAGTTCGCTGGCTATGTCTCGGAGGATGTGGTTGACGCGATGAATGCGTTCAGCTCTCGGGCTTCGTTCAACATCCTTGGCGATTTCGGCGACGAGAGTTTTTTCGCGGCGGCGGATTTCCTTCCAGGCCGATGCACCTTTTTCGGTCAGTTCCAGGCATGGCGTGTGTTCAACTTCGGGCGACCAGACCAATCCGACCATGTTGTCTTTCTTGAGCAGGTCGACTTTGCGCTGGACATCAACAGCGGGAAGGCGGGCCGTGTCTGCAACTGTCAAAACTGTCTGATTGCGGGCAACAGCGATGCTGTTCAAAATGATGCGCGATGCCCAATCAACTGAAAGATCGGCCAACAGCGTGTTGCAAAGCTGGGGCAATTGCGCCAGTCCCTCGCGGACTGCCATTGATACTTCCTGGGAGACTTCATTGAAATTAAGATCAGGGATGTTCTGTTTTGAAGCGGTCATGCGATGAATCCTGCAAGGCGCATGCCACGTCATGCAACCTGGTTGCCATTCAAGGTGGAGTTACTTCAGGATAACACGCAGACTAACCCAAGAGGGACTTCACTACACCGCCCGCCTTGCCCATGTCCAGCTGTCCCTGAAACTTTGTTTTCAGCTCCGCCATGACTTTGCCCATGTCCTTGACGCTGGTTGCGCCGACTGATTCGATGACTGCGGCGATGGCGGCCTTGGCTTCGGCATCGTCCATCTGCTTTGGCATGTAACTTTGGATGATGGCCATTTCTTCGCGTTCAGCTTGCGCCAGTTCGGCGCGGCCGCCTTGCTCGAAGGCTGTTATGGAATCCTGGCGCTGCTTCACCATCTTCGCGAAGAGGTCCAGGAGAGCCGGGTCGGGCAGTATTTCTGAATCGTGGCCTTCGGTGCGGGCGTTGATGTCCTTGTCCTTGATGGCGGCATTCATCAGGCGCAGCGTGCCAAGCTTGCGCTTGTCGCCGGCTTTCATGGCGTCTTTCACATCGGCATTGATCTTGTCGCGGATGGACATGGCCCGTACTCCAGAATCTCGGGAAAGGGTGTGCATAGGCGCTTTGCCTATCCGGTGCAAACTTGACGCGCAGGGCGCGCTCGCCTAACCCACGCCAAATTCCGGAGATGATTGATGCCAATGTCGCCCGCAAAGGCCAAACCCACACGCTTGTCTTATTCTGATTGGGACATTCCCAAGGTGACTGGACTTCTGGTTCTGGCCGATGGAACGGTGATTGAGGGTTTTGGATTTGGCGCGGAAGGCGCGGCGGTGGCGGAGGTTTGCTTCAACACGGCGATGACGGGTTACCAGGAAGTGCTGACCGATCCATCCTATGCCGGGCAGATCGTGACGTTCACGTTTCCGCATGTCGGCAATGTAGGCGTCAATGATGATGACATCGAAACCTTGAACCTTGCGGCGAGCGCATCGGTGCGCGGCTGCATTGTGAAGACTTCTGTTACAGAGCCTGCGAATTATCGCAGCACCAAACATTTCGACAAATGGCTGAAGGCGCGCGGCATCATCGGGCTGTCGGGGGTTGACACGCGGTCGCTGACAAATCTCATCCGCGAAAAGGGCATGCCGAATGGCGTCATCGCCCATAGTGTAAGCGGGAAATTTGATGTCGCAAAGTTGAAGAAGATGGCGGCAGAATGGCCGGGGCTTGAGGGCATGGATCTTGCCAAGGATGTTTCACTGACGCAGCGCATGGAGTGGCATGAAAATCTGTGGAGCTGGAAGGATGGCTACACGCAGGGGCAGGATGGCTACAAGGTCGTTGCGGTTGACTATGGCTTGAAGCGGAACATCCTGCGGTGCCTGTCATCGGCGGGCTGCGATGTGACTGTTGTTCCGGCGACGACTTCGGCAGAAGACATTCTGGCGATGAATCCGGACGGCATTTTCCTTTCGAATGGACCGGGCGATCCGGCGGCGACGGGTGAATATGCGGTGCCTGAAATCCGCAAATTGGTGGATAGCGGCAAGCCGCTGTTTGGCATTTGCCTTGGCCATCAGATGCTCGCTATTGCGCTTGGTGCGAAGACGATGAAGATGCATCAGGGGCATCACGGCGCCAATCATCCGGTGAAGGATTACACGACGAACAAGGTTGAGATTGTTTCGATGAACCACGGTTTCGCGGTGGACCGCGCATCGCTGCCTCAAGGTGTTGTTGAAACGCATGTGTCGTTGTTTGATGGGTCGAATGCAGGGATCGCCCTTGAAGGCAGGCCAGTGTTCTCGGTGCAGCATCATCCGGAAGCATCGCCCGGACCGCAGGACAGCCACTATCTGTTCAAGCGGTTTGTGGCAATGATGGGGTGAGATACTCCGTCTCTATTATCTATTCTCTCAGAAAATTAAGTAATTGGCCGCATTCTGACCATTTTACTGTGGTCGATAGCCACATCCCGCGATGCAGTGGGGGGACGCGCATCTGGAGAATCTCAATGCAAGACGAAGCCGTACAAACAATCACTGAAGACGATGCAAGGGGCGGTGTGACAGGCCACAACGTTCGTTATGTACTTGGCGCCGGGCTCGTCGCGATTGTTGCGAGTTTCATGTTGATGGCGGCTTTTGCATAGGTTCAAACTGCCTTTGGTCTGAATTGCAATGCTACGCCATTGATGCAGTGGCGTTTGCCGGTTGGTCGCGGACCATCCTCGAATATGTGACCCAGATGTCCGCCGCAACGCCGGCAATGGGCTTCGGTGCGGGTTGTGAAGAATGTATTGTCTTCTTTCGTGCCGATTGCGTTGGGCAGTGATTCATAAAAACTTGGCCATCCGGTGCCGCTGTCATATTTCGCGGACGACGCATAAAGCGGCAGATCGCAGCCGGCGCAGTGAAACGCGCCTGCGCGCTTTTCCCCGTTCAATGGACTTGAGAAAGGTTTTTCGGTGTCTTCTTCGCGCAAAATAGCGAATTGCTCCGGTTTCAACTTGCTACGCCATTCTGCTTCGCTGAGCATCACCTCAAAAATTTCTTCAGCATTGGACACGCGATAACCGCCCCAGATGCTGAGTTGGGAACCGAGCATTGCTGCTGTTCCGGTTCTGAAAAAAGTTCTGCGAAGCATCATGGTTTTCCTTTGGGTGCGTAAAAACATTCTGTGTTATCCGGGCCGCTGCCGTCCAGACCGCGGCCCGGACTGACGTTACATCTTCGGCAAGAGAACCTTGTCGATTACATGGATGACGCCATTCGATTGTTTGACATCGGCAATGGTCACTTTCGCCACACTGCCCATGCCGTCCTTGATGGCGATCATATCGCCGTCCATCATTGCCGTGAATTCACAACCGCCGACTGTCTTCACCGGATGCATTCCCTTGTCATCAGCAATCATCTTGCCAATTGCATCAGACATTGCGTTGGCCGAGACAACGTGACAGGTGAGAATCTTGGTCAACATTTCCTTGTTCTCGGGTTTCAGAAGAGTATCGACAGTTCCAGCCGGCAATGCTGCGAATGCATCGTTGGTAGGTGCAAAAACTGTGAACGGTCCTTTGCCCATCAATGTGTCGACCAGGCCGGCTGCCTTCACAGCTGCAACAAGCGTTGTATGATCTTTGGAATTCAACGCGTTTTCAATGATGTTCTTGTCTTCGAACATGGCTGCGCCACCGACCTTCGGGTTCTTGGCGACTGCGGCACCTGACAATGCGGCAATGGCGGAGAGAGCGATCAGAAGTTTACTTGCGATTTTCATGATTGAGTTCCTTTGTCATTCGCGTCCTTATGTGGACTGAAGAAGGAACGGTGGTGTGATGTCACAAGTTTCAAAAAATGTGGTTGTTCAACTTATTGTGATAGTTCAGATTGCGTGAACCTTACCGATTGCGAGTACGGCACCGGTTGCCTGGCCGGTTGGCGAGCCGCCTGTCGGTTCGTCGCTGATTGCGAGTGTTGCGGATGGCATTTTTGACCGCAATTGAACTGCAATTTCAATTGTCGCCCTTGTGCTGCCGGGCAAGACGCCAAGTGACACTGGCTTGTTTTCACCTTCGATCAGCCAAAGTTCAAATGAGCGGCCCGCAGCTGCGGCGCCTGCGACGCGGTTGATTTTCAGTTCTCCAGATGCTGGGTCATAAAGTGTGGCAAGTCTGATTGAACCATCTTGTCCCGACAATTCAGCAATCATCCGCGCTGAGTCGGATTGCTGAGGTGAGGGAGCAAAATAAAGAACAGCCGCAAGCGTTGCCATGCAAGTCAACGCCGCAAGACTCGTTCCGCGCCAGAAATCCAGATTGGTCCACCAGCTGGTTGAACCTGCTGCATTTACCGGGAACATTCGCCGTTCCAGCCGTTGCCAGATTTCGGGTGGGGGCGAAATAGGTGCGATCCGCTCATTGAAGCTGGTGAATTGATTTTCCCATACTTCAACTGCGCTCCGCACCGCCGCGTCTGCCTCAATACGCCTAGCAAATGCCGCGCGCTCTCCAGCCGGCATGACGCCCAGTACATATTCGGCGGCATCCATTGTGTCGTCATAGTTATCGTCTGCCATCGTCATTGCTCCAGGCACTCCTTCAGCCTGATCAATCCGCGGCGCAGCCATGTCCGCATCGTATTCAGTGGCACACTGAAGCGGTCAGACAGTTCCTGATAGCTGAAGCCATCGAGATAGGCCCCGCGAATGGCTGCTGCGCTGTCGAGCTGCTCGAGGCAGCTGTCGATGCGGCGCATTTCGGAGTTTGCTATCGCAGTTCGTTCGGGATCGGGTGCGGCATCCTGCAGTTCAGGCATTGCGTCGATATCGACCATTCCCGACCTGCCAGCGCGGATGCGGTCAATTGCGTGATTGCGGGCGATGGCGATCAACCAGGATATGGGACTGTATTGCGTTGTTTGATAACTTCCGGCGCTGTTCCAAACCTTGACATACACTTCCTGCAGCGCATCTTCTGCTTCTGTTCTATTGCGCAAAATTCTGAGAAGCACAGCGAAGATCTTGGCGCTCGTCTGATCGTAGAGGCTGCGGAAGGCCTTGCGATCACCCAGCGAGACCCTTGAAATAAGCGTGGAGATGGGGCCAGTTTGTGGTGTCATTTGCAACTTTTTGGGGGCGGCAGCCGTAGTCTTGCGGGGATGTGTTTCAGGCTCATTCAATACTATACGAGACAAAGGCCAAAAAAGTTGCAAAAGAATTTTGGCAAGGAGAATCTTTTTTCATCATGACCTATTCCCGCATCGATACGCACTGCCGAAAACTTGAAGCGCTTGAACATGCCCAGGCCATGCTCGGGGTGGATGAAGCCGTGAACATGCCGTCGGGTGGTGGTGAAAAACGGGCGGAAGCGATGGCGGGGCTTGCCGGGATGCATCATGATATGGCTGCTGCCCCAGTGATTGCCGAGTGGATCAACGATGCTGAAGGTGAAGACCTTGATGATGCGCAGCGTGTGGCGGTGCAGGAGTTCAAGCGCAGTTATGTGAACCTCACGTGCCTGTCGTCTGAATTCGTGCAGAAGCAAACTGCAGGGCGGATCAAGTGTGAGCAGTTGTGGCGGCAGTTGCGGCCGAAGGGGGACTGGAAGAATTTTCTGCCAGCGTTTGAAGGGGTGATCGCACTGGCGCGTGAAGAAGCTGCTTTGCGGGCTGATGTGCTGAAGCTTTCGCCTTACGACGCGATGATGGAGCAGTATGATCCGGGCAATCGCGCTGTGGATATAGCGCCAGTGTTTGCCGAATTGAAATCATTTCTCAAGGGATTTGTCCCTGAAGCACTGGAAGCGCAGAATCTGCGGCGGAAAAAGTACAAGCCGAAAAGTCTAGCGAAGTCCTATCCTGTCGAGAAGCAGAAGGCGCTTGGTGTTGAACTGATGCAAGCCATCGGTTTTGACATGACGCACGGGCGGCTCGATGTTTCACATCATCCATTTTGCGGTGGCGTGCCGGATGATGTGCGGATGACGACGCGGTATACGACGGAAGAGTTCCTGTCGTCGCTGCTTGGCATTTTGCACGAGACGGGGCACGGGCTTTACGAGCAGGGCTTGCCGAAGCAATGGCGGCACATGCCGGTGGGGCGGGCGCGTGGCATGGGCGCACATGAGAGCCAGAGCCTGTTCGTTGAAATGATCCTCGCGCGGACGCCTGAGTTCTGGGAATTTGCCTTGCCAATTGCGCGCAAGACCCTTGGCCGTGATGCGATTCCTGGCTGGCAAGTTAAGGATGTTCTGGCGCGGATCCAACATATTGAGTGTGGACCAATTCGCGTCGAAGCGGATGAGGCCACTTATCCTTTGCATGTCATCTTGCGGTTTGAACTGGAACAGGATCTGGTTTCAGGCAAGCTGCGGCCTTCGGATGTGCCGGAAGCGTGGGATGCGAAGATGCTTGAGTATCTCGGGCTTTCGACGATTGGCAACAAGAAGGACGGTCCGATGCAGGACGTGCATTGGCCTGCGGGGGCAATTGGATATTTCCCCAGCTATACCTTGGGCGCCTTGATGGCGGCGCAGCAATGGGCGGCGATTGAGCGCGCCCATCCAAATGTGACGCGTGACATTGCCAAAGGAAATTTCAAAACCGTGAATGAGTGGCGGCGCAAGAACATCTGGGAGCGGGCGTCATTTGTTTCCACGCCTGAGCTGATGCGCGAAGCGACGGGCGAGGCGCTTGATGCGAAATATTTCATCGCACATTTGAAGAGGCGCTACCTGGATTAATCAGTCCACGGATTGATGACGCGGAGGCCGCAATTCGAAAATCCGCGCTCGTCGCGAGTACAGATCGCCGCGCCAAACTTCGAACAGATGGAGGCAATCATGGCATCAACCTGTGCAATTGGCTGTCCCAACAATTTCCGTTCAGAGGTGATGGCTGCGTAAAATTTCGCGCACTCATCATCAAAGGACAGTATCCTGTTGCGGAAGTCTTCTTCAAATACCATTTTTAATTGTTCAAGAATTTTAATCTTCTTTTTTCCGGAAGGCATGATTGCCGCACCGGTACGCAACTCAGCCGCCGTGATGGCAGTGGAGTATAGATTGAGGTCCATTTGTTCGTTAACCCAGCCCATGACTTTCGGATCGGGTTTAGCGCGCATCAATTCTGAAATGACATTGGTATCGAGTATGATCATTCGTCGTATTCAGGCCCGGAGAAATCTGGTGGGGGGCGTCCAGCCTCACGGGGAGACAGTTCCAGTTCAACGCTACCAATCGATTTGAAGCGTTCGTGGATGAGTGTTCCCAAGCCAAGCTTTCCAACATTTGGATTGATCAAATTCTTTTCCAAAACGTCACGGGCTTCTTCTTCCATCGAACGGCCATTTTCAGCCGCACGAATTCGTAGTTTGCGCTTCACTTGCTCATCAAGATTTCGGATTGTCAAAGTAGCCATGCTTGCAATGTAAGCATTGCAAGCAATGCTGTCAATGCATGCATTTTCAATTTAACGTATTGTTGCTCTTTTAGATTGAAATTCATTTCCGCTGGGTAAATTTGGCGCTGAGTGCGAATCCTGGCTTCCGGGCTATCTGGTGACAGTCAGGTCCAGAATCCGTCCCAGGCCCTCTCAGAACGAGTTTAAAGACCTATTTCGTGGATGAACTCCCAAGAATTAGTCCTGCTTCCGCTTTTTATCTTACTTCGTCACTCCGCCGCTATTCTGGGCAGCTCTTCCAGTGACGCTTGCAACGCCTGCTCGTCGTAGCTCTTGTCGTCCAGTTTTCCGGACTGGAAATCCATGTAGGCCTGCATGTCGAAGTGGCCGTGGCCGCAGAGGCCGAAGAGAATGGTTGGCGAGGTTCCGTTTTTCTTGGCTTCAAGTGCTGCCTTGATCGCGCCGTATACCGCATGGGTTGCTTCGGGTGCCGGGATGATGCCTTCGCATTTGGCAAATTGCAGGCCTGCGGCAAAGCAGGCGTTTTGCGTGTAGGCTTCGGCTTCGATGAGGTTGAGTTCTTTCAAGTGTGAAACCAGGGGAGCCATGCCGTGATAGCGCAGTCCGCCGGCGTGGAAGCCGGGCGGCATGAAGGTGGAGCCCAGCGTGTGCATTTTCACCAGCGGCGTCATGTGTGAGGTGTCGCCGAAGTCGTAAGCGTATCTTCCGCGCGTGAGTGACGGGCAGGCGGCGGGTTCGGCGGCGATGACGCGGACCTTCTTGCCACCCTTCAACATGTTGCCGATGAAGGGGAAGGCGAGGCCCGCGAAATTCGAGCCGCCGCCGGTGCATCCGACGATTATGTCGGGCTGTCCACCTGCCATTTCCATCTGTTCGATGGCTTCGATGCCGATGACGGTTTGATGCATGAGGACGTGGTTGAGCACGGAGCCCAGAGCATATTTGGCACCAGATGTCACGGCTGCTTCGACGGCTTCCGAGATCGCAATGCCGAGGGAGCCGTTGGAGTTTGGATCAGCTGCGAGAATCTGGCGGCCGGCGTCTGTTTCCATTGACGGTGAGGCGACGCATTCGCCGCCGTAAGCTGCCATCAGTGCCTTGCGATAAGGCTTCTGGTTGAATGACACTTTCACCATGAAGACCTTCACGTCGAGATCGAACATGGCTCCAGCCATTGAGAGCGATGAGCCCCATTGGCCGGCACCGGTTTCGGTGACAAGTTTCTTGACGCCTGCTTCTTTGTTGTAAAACGCTTGCGGCACTGCGGTGTTGGGCTTGTGCGAGCCTGCGGGCGAGACGCCTTCGTACTTATAATAAATCTTGGCAGTAGTTCCGAGTTCCTTCTCAAGCCGGCGGGCGCGATACAGCGGGGTTGGACGCCACATGCGGTAAATGTCGCGCACTGGTTCGGGCACATCAATCTGACGCTCCTGGCTGACTTCCTGCATGATCAGCTGCATCGGAAAGAGCGGAGCGAGATCGGCAGGACCCACGGGTTGCAATGTGCCGGGATGAAGAACGGGCGGCAAAGGTTTCGGTAGATCGGCCTGGATGTTGTACCAGCGTTTTGGAATGCGCTCCTCGGGGAGCTGGAATTTTACTGTGTCTTTTGGAGACTTGATGATGGCGGGTTTGGCGGGTGATTTTTTCTTGGGGGCCAGTTTTTTCGCCACTTTGGCTTTTACGATTTTCTTTGCGGTTTTCTTTTTTGCTTTCTTGGCCATTATGGTCTCCCTTTGGCGGAGAGAATTGCGCAAAGATTTTGAAATGGCAAGGTGAGAGTCATTCACTTGCCCTCTCCGTCACGGCCCCCGGGTCAAGCCCGGAGGCGTGACACCTGTCCCGCAAGCGGGAGAGGAATGTCAGTTGTTATGCGATGAACTGTTCTTTTCTATAACCCTGCAAATACAGCAGCGCTGTGAGGTCGCCGTGGTTGATGCGGATCAAGGAGCTTTCCTGGACGTGGGGTTTGGCGTGGAGGGCAACACCCATTCCGGCGTCGGTGAGCATGGCGAGGTCGTTGGCGCCGTCGCCGACTGCCACTGCGTCTGAGGGTTCGATGCCGTGAAGTTTGGACAGGCGGCGGAGGCCATCGACCTTGGCTTGCTGGCCGAGGATGGGGAAGCCTACTTCGCCGTTAAGTTTGCCGTCTTCGATGATCAGCGTGTTGGCGTGGTGTTCGTGGAATCCGAGTTCGGCGGCAACGCGTGAGGTGAAGGCGGTGAAGCCGCCGGAGATCAATGCGGTGTAGACCTTGTGGGCTTTCATGGTGGCGAGCAGGGTTTTGCCACCTTCCATGAAAGTAATCCTTGTACGGAGCAATTCATCGATGACGTTTGCATCCAGGCCCTTGAGGAGGCCGACGCGTTCTTTCAATGCGCCTTCGAAATCGAGTTCGCCACGCATGGCTTTCCTGGTGATTTCGGCGATACGGTCGCCAACGCCTGCGACAATGCCGAGTTCGTCGATGCATTCCTGATGGATCATCGTTGAATCCATGTCGGCGACAAGCAGGCGCTTGCGGCGGTTGTGAATTGAAACGCTTGCTACGTCGACCGGAAACTTGCGCAGTGCAACGATGGTTTCGTGCATGCCAGGAAATGCTTCCACCTCCAATGCCTCATGGGCAGCGAGCCAATTGAATGATGTTCCGCCAGCCTCGCGGATGAGGCTGACAAGTTCAGGCGTTATTGCGCCGGAGCCCGGCGCTGCTATGAGAACGAGAATGGAATCCATGAATTCGCAATTTATGAGGGAATCGGTGAAGAAATCAGTTGTGCTTATTGCAGGCCCCACCGCCAGCGGCAAGTCTGCGCTGGCGTTGAAGATTGCTGCCGAGCGCCATGGCGTCATTATCAATGCGGATTCAATGCAGGTTTATCGCGAGCTGCGCGTGGTGACGGCGCGGCCTACAAGTGATGATGAAGCAGCGGCACCGCACCGGCTTTATGGTCATGTGAGTGGTTTGCGGGATTATTCGACGGGGCAGTGGCTGGCTGATGCGCGGGCTGCGATTGCCGCCTGTTTTGACGAGGGACTGGTGCCGGTCATTACGGGTGGCACCGGGCTTTATTTCAAGGCTCTGGAGGAGGGGCTGGCTGAGGTTCCGGCCATTCCTGCTGACATCAAGACATTCTGGCGCGATGCCGAGGGTGATTTGCATGCGCGGCTGGTGAAGCGTGACAAGGCGATGGCAGCGCGGCTCAATCCATCAGACTTGCAGCGGATCAGGCGGGCGCTTGAGGTTCACGATGCAACGGGCAAATCGTTGTTGTGGTGGCAGGAGAAGGGGGCCAGCGAAGCGGTGCTGAAAGATTGCGAGGTTGAGCGCATTCATGTTTCAGTGGCGCGCGAAGAATTGCATGCGCGCGCGGCATTGCGGTTTGACCAGATGTTGCAGCAAGGAGCTGTCGAAGAAGTGCGGGCACTGCCGGTGATGGATGCAAAGCGGCCAATCATGAAGGCGATTGGTGTGCCGGAATTGCAGGCGCATCTTGCAGGTGTGATGACCCTTGATGAGGCGCGCGAGAAAGCGGTGATTGCGACGCGGCAATATATCAAGCGGCAGGATACGTGGTGGCGCGGGCAGATGAATGCGTGGGCGAAGGCGTAAAGGTATTGTTGCTTTTTTGTGGTATATTCTAGTTTTTACCCGTTTATCAGTGCAAACCAACAAATAATGTTCAGATTCGGAAATTTTACAACATTTCTGCAAGTGTTAACTTGACCCAGTGACGGGTCTTGAGAGAAAAGCGCGCGCATCGCGGGGGTGTTCTGGTCCGGGAATTCTGGACGGCCGACTACGGCATTATGATTGGAGCACGACGATGACATGCATCTTGCTGAAGATTTATTTGTAACACCCATTTTGCGGTGATGTTTTTTTGACCTGCCCATTCCCAATTTGGGAGACGCGGCGATGGCAGAAACCCGATAGAGTTAATAACAGTTCAATCGGCTAACTCAGCGCCCAAAATGGTTGCTGTTGGTGGTTCGATGTTGGACGGCGCGTTCCCGGAATTCGGCACGGCATTTGCATCGCCATGCTGCACGGGGCGAAACTGACTGGATACATAAATTGGACGTCGAGCGACGCGGAACCGGGTGTTTCACGCTGGTGAGGCTTGTCCAAATGACGGCAAGAAAATTTCACGAGGCGAAGATGTTGACAGGTTCAACTTGCAAAAGACAAATCCGCAGGGCTTTGAAATCCAGCTTTTTGGCGCTGGTGATGTTTGCGGGCGGGTTCACGCAGCAACCGGCAAAGGCCGGGAACCTGCCAGCATGGGGAGAGGGCGTGGTCATCGTGCCTGCTTCGGCGGCACCCGAAACTGCCGTGACCAAACCCGGCCAACCAGGATTCAAGCGTGGCAAGGTTGTGGAGTTCAACAGCGGTAAGCCTGTTGGCAGCATTATTGTCAGTACACAGAGGAAAGTTCTGTATCTCATTTTGGGACAGGGCCGCGCGGTGCAGTACCGCGTTGCGACAGCCAAGCCCGGTTTTGAATGGGCGGGTGCCCACAAGGTGAGCAGCAAGAAAGTGTGGCCTGACTGGCGCCCACCTGAAGAGATGCGCGAGCGCCGCCCGGACCTGCCGGAATTCATGGCGGGCGGGCCAGAGAATCCTCTGGGTTCACGAGCGATTTATCTCGGAGGTTCCATCTACCGCATTCATGGCACCAATGAGCCGAGGTCAATCGGCAAGGCTGCTTCGTCAGGCTGCATCCGGATGCTCAATGCCGATGTCGAAGAATTGTACCGGCACGTAAAGCCCGGCGCTGCCGTTGTTGTGATGTGAGATGGAGCAAAGAACATGATCCGATATATCGCACTGTTGCTGCTCGTTGCTTTCGGGACGGTGACTGGAGTTGCGGCCCTTCAGCCAAGGAGCGAGCCAGATGCTGCTTCAAGCGTATCGGGAAAGAACGTGACCGTGATTTACAAGACAGATGCGTTTCCGGTGTTCGGGCCGCTGACGTTTGAGACGTGCGCGGTTGAGGATTGTTCTGACGGCGTGGAGATTTGAGGTTTTTGCCGTTGACGGCGATTACGACATATGTCTTAATCAGTGAATGGTTTCAGAAGCTTTGAAAAAAGCTGTTGCCGCCGCTGGCGGGCAGACGGCGCTGGCCAATCGCATTGGCAGTACGCAGGGCCATATCTCCAAATGGTTGGAACGCGATTATGTGCCCCCGGAGTTTGTTTTGACGATTGAACGCGCCACTGGTGTTTCGCGGCATGAGTTGCGGCCGGATATTTATCCGGTGGAGGAGCCGCAGGGTTTTGCCGAGTCTCCCGCACAAATGATTTATTCGCCAGGTTATCGCGCCGCTGATTTAATCGCAATGAAACCCCGATGGACCGTTGCTGAACTTGACGCGCTGTATGAACAAGGGAAGCTTGCGCAGGAACGGTGGGAGTTGGTTGCGGGGGAAATCAGGATGATGGCAGCCAAGGGCAATTTCCACGAAGAGCTGAAAATGAATCTGACCATGCATTGGGCGCGGCGTTTATCTGAAAAATTTGTATTTGCCACGGAGACCACGTTTCGCTTTACGCCTGATGATTTTCTGGAACCAGATTTCGTGTTCTTTCCCCGCGCTGAAAGACTGGCAAATCTGCGCCCGGAAATCGTTGAATTGATTGTCGAGGTGGCGAATACCAGCCTCGGCTATGACCTCGGTGAAAAGGCTAAATTTTATGCGGGATTTGGCATTCGGGAATTGTGGGTGCTCAATGCCAAGACCTTGCAGACCCATGTTTTCAGCAAACCTGGCAGCGAAGGATATCTGGAGCGGCGGGTTGTTAAGGGTGAACAACAGTTGGTGCCGGATTTTGCGCCGGAGCTGGCAGTTACGTTGGCGGAGTTGCCGTTGATTTGAGTCGCGAAGGCAAATTGCGGGAAGTCTGGGTTCCGGCTTGCGCCGGAATGACGGCATAAAAGGGAAATCAACACCGCTTGTCGGTGCTAAAAACAGCTGAATGCCTGAGACTGAATGCCTGAGACTTGACAAAATCCTCCGCACACTGTCTATTGTCTGCATGAACGCACTTATCGTCGTCGTAGGATCGCGTAGCGCTGCGGGAGGTTAGCCTTCCGGGATACACGGTGCTACGCGGAACACAGGCTCCCACGGGGGCCTTTTTTATTGGGAAAAATTGGGTATTAAGGTTCAGAGAAGTGAGGATGTGATGGCCAGTATGGAATTGATGTCGGGTGCGGAGATGGTGCTGAAAGCATTGGCGGATCAAGGCATTGAGCACGTTTTTGGATATCCTGGCGGAGCAGTGCTGCCGATCTATGACGAGTTTTTCCAGCAGGAAAAGGTGAAGCACATTCTGGTGCGGCATGAACAGGGAGCTACACACGCGGCGGAAGGCTATGCGCGGTCAACGGGCAAAGTTGGCGTGGCGCTGGCGACATCCGGCCCTGGCGCCACCAATTGCGTCACAGGGCTTACCGACGCGCTGATGGATTCCATCCCCATGGTTGTGCTCACGGGCCAGGTTCCCACGCACCTCATCGGCAACGACGCGTTTCAGGAATGCGATACGGTTGGGATTACGCGGCCTTGCACCAAACACAACTGGCTGGTGAAGGATGTGAATGATTTGGCGCGGGTCATTCACGAAGCATTTTATGTGGCGCGAACGGGCAGGCCCGGACCAGTGGTTGTTGACATTCCCAAAGATGTGCAATTCGCCAAGGGCAAATATGTGGGGCCGCAAGGCATCGTGGTGAAGACCTATCAGCCGCGCGTGAAGCCGGATCAGGAACAGATCCGCCGCGCGATGGAGCTGCTGGCTACGGCAAAACGACCCATACTCTATACCGGCGGTGGCGTTATCAATTCCGGGCGGACAGCTTCGCAGTTGTTGCGCGAATTTGTTTCTCTGACCGGCGTTCCGATCACATCCACGCTGATGGGGCTTGGTGCCTATCCAGCTTCTGGCAAGGAGTGGCTTGGCATGTTGGGCATGCACGGCACCTACGAAGCCAACATGGCGATGCATGATTGCGATGTGATGATCAACATTGGTGCGCGCTTTGATGACCGGATAACCGGGCGCCTGGACGCCTTCTCGCCGTTATCGAAAAAAATTCACGTCGATATCGATCCATCATCCATCAATAAAACCGTGAAGGTTGATATTCCGGTGATCGGTGATGCGGGGCATGCGCTGGAAGACATGATCCGGGTGTGGAAATCGAAATCGCTTTCGATCGAGAAGGGCGCTTTGGCGAGCTGGAAAGAACAGATCACCAAGTGGCGTTCGGTTGACTGCCTGAAGTACAAGCATTCCAAAGACTATATCATGCCGCAATATGCGCTGGAGCGGCTGGTGGCGCTGACCAAGGGGAAGGATACATATTTCACCACGGAAGTTGGCCAGCACCAGATGTGGGCGGCGCAGTTCATTCCGTTTGAAGAGCCGAACCGGTGGATGACATCTGGCGGGCTTGGCACGATGGGATATGGCCTGCCTGCGGCGATTGGCGTGAAGGCGGCGCATCCCAAGTCGCATGTGATTTGTGTTGCTGGCGATGCATCCGTGCTGATGAACATGCAGGAAATGTCGACGGCCGTGCAGCATCGCCTGCCAGTCAAGATATTCATTTTGAATAACCAATATATGGGCATGGTGCGGCAGTGGCAGCAGCTGTTGCACGGCAACCGGTTGTCGGAGAGTTACATGGAGTCGCTGCCGGATTTTGTGAAGCTGGCGGAGGCCTATGGCGGAAAGGGCTTTCGCTGTGAGAAGCCGGACAAGCTTGATGACGCAATCAACGAGATGCTGGAAGCAACTGTGCCGGTGCTGTTTGACTGTCGCGTTGCCAATCTCGCCAATTGCTTTCCGATGATTCCTTCAGGCAAGGCGCACAACGAAATGATCCTTGGGTCGGAGATCAAGGATGAAGATGTTGGCAGTGTGATTGATGCGAAGGGCAAGCAGCTGGTTTAAGGACAAGAAAAATGAACACACATCAGACCGGCACGGGCTCGGCGTATTTCCTTGACGAGAAAAAGGAGAAAATTGAGAAACACACGCTGGGCGTTGTGGCGGAAAACCAGCCGGGTGTTCTGGCGCGGATCATCGGGCTGTTTGCGGGGCGAGGTTACAACATCGACTCGCTCACGGTTTCGGAAACCGAGCATGAAAAGCATGTGTCGCGCTTCACCATTGTAACGACCGGAACGCCAACGGTTATTGCGCAGATCAAGAACCAGCTGGAACGCATGGTGCCGGTGCACTCGGTTGCTGATCATACGGTTGCCGGAAATTATCTGGCGCGCGAACTTGCCATGGTAAAAGTTGCGGGCAAGGGCGACAAGCGGGTTGAAGCGCTGCGGCTGGCCGATGCATTCCGTGCGCGCGTGGTTGATGCCTCGCAGGATTCATTCGTGTTCGAGCTGACGGGCAAGCCGGAAAAAGTTGACCAGTTCATCACGCTGATGGTGCCTCTGGGACTGGTGGAAGTGGCGCGGACAGGTGTTGCCGCAATCTCGCGCGGGGCCGAGGCGATGAAGGTTTGAGTGAAATTTGCTGTCATTCCAGCCAAGCCGTAGCGTAGCGCAGGCGCGAGCTGGAACCTGGCTATTGCGCCGAAGGAAGCTGGGTACCAGATAAAGTGCTACGCATTGCTGCGCACTTTTCTGGAATGACGGCATTTTCTTATTGGAGGATATTTTGTAGTTGAGTGATCAACCTCTGCTTTGCCTCTTCTGCTGCTTCAAAAATCTCTGCGACCTTGAAAAAATCACCTGCGCCGATTTCACTGAGGTCGGGCTCTATGTAAATGTCGGGCGGGTTGAGTTCGCGGCGCAGTCTTGCGACCTGATGAAACATGATGAGCAACGAGCCGACTGCGGCTTCGATGTTTGACGGGTGTTTGCCGTTCACTGGA
Source organism: uncultured Alphaproteobacteria bacterium (assembly GCA_963819615.1). Lineage (GTDB taxonomy): Bacteria > Pseudomonadota > Alphaproteobacteria > Rhizobiales > Aestuariivirgaceae > Aestuariivirga. Next base: position 154,545 of record CAWFWW010000004.1, on the reverse strand, counting down.
CGCGGTCTTCCGGTGACATCGATGGCAATTGTTTTGTCAAATTGCCCGATCAAATGATTGAAGGGCACGGGGTTGGTGAGGCCGCCATCGACATGCAGTTCACCATCGATCATGCTGCCACCGATGACGCCGGGAATTGCAATTGATGCGGCGACGGAAGGAATGAGTGGCCCACTGTCGAATACGTGTTCGGTCATCTTGCTGTAGTTGGTGGCGACGATTTTCATGGGTATCGGCAGGTCTTCGATGTTTTGCGGTGTAGAGTCCGGGAGTGCGATGTCGACGAGGCGCTCGGCTGACAGGTGCAAGCTCGTCAGGCCGGCGAAGCTCAGAAGGTCGAAGGGATTGATTTTCTTCTCACCGAAGACGTGCTTCATCGCATCAACGCGGTTGGACAAGAGCTTTATCGCATGAGCGCGGAGGTCCTTGGCGCTTGTGCCACCGGCATAGGCAGCGCCAACAAGAGCGCCCATGCTGCAGCCAATGATCATGGCGGGCTTGATGCCGACTTCATCGAAGGCTTCGAGCATGGCGATGTGGGCGAGGCCGCGGGCGCTGCCGCCGCCCAATGCTAGGCCGATGCGAACTTGAGATGTCATTTTTCAATTCCAAGATAGGCGGTGACTTCGGGATCATTGTTGTAGTGGAAAAATCGCGTTGCCGGAACGGGTTCCCGCACTTTTCCGTTGTTCACAAACATGATGTGGCTGGCGATGCGTTTTGCGTCGGCAGGCGCGTGGGTTACCATGAGCGTGGTCAGGCGCTTCTCGCGATGAAGACTGGCGACGAGATCGAGCATGTCATTGCGCAAGGCCGGGCCCAGTGCAGCAAATGGCTCATCAAGCAGAAGAATGGGTTTGTTGCGTACCAGCACGCGGGCGAGGGCGATGCGCTGGCGTTCGCCGCCGGACATTGCGCCGGGCTTGCGGTGTGCGAGGTCACTGAGGCCGACACGAGCCAATGCGGTTTCGACCGTGCCCTGTTGTTCTTCGTTCAGGCGAAGGCTTGGTGAAATGCCGAGCGCCACATTGGACCAGGCATCGAGATGGGCGAAGGTGTTGTTATCCTGGAAGACCATGCTGACGGGGAATTTTCCCGGATTCTTGCCGGTCATGTTTTCGTTGGCGATAATGAGTTCACCAGTTGTGAGCGTTTCGAAACCTGCGATGATGTTGAGCAGGGTTGATTTCCCTGCGCCGCTTGGGCCGAGGATGGCGACACACGCGCCCGCGTCGATAGCGAAATCCAGCGCGAGCGTGAAGTCGCCGTAGTGGTAGCTTCCATTTGCGATAGTAATGTTCATGCATCCTTGCCCAAGCGGTTTGCGGCCATGGTGATGAGGAGACACAATGCCGCCAAAACCAGAGCTGTGCCGCCCGCTGCGGTGCTGCGGTAGTTTCCCATTTGCTGGCCGATGAGCGAAGGCAGTGTTATGATGCCTTGTGAGCCGAGCAGCGTGACTGCGGTTAGATCTCCGAGCGATAGCACAAATGCCATGAGCAGGGCTTGCATAAGTGGGCGTTTCAATGCGGGGAAATCGATGAGGCGGAAGCGGATGCAGCCCCTCAGTGACAGTTGAGCGCATAATCTGTCGTGGGCGAGCGCATGGCGCGTGATGGCGGGGCGCAATACTGATGCAGCAAAGGGCAGAGCCATCAAGGCGTTGAGTGCGATGATCATGAGCGATGCCTGTAGGGTTCCGCCGTTCCAGCCTTTGAATGCGATGAACCATCCTGTTGCGATAACGGCGGGCGGAACGATGAGGCCGGAGAGGGTAATGATTGTTGAGGCGCGCGTGTTTCGCCTTGCAAGTGACCAGGCAAGAGTAGTGGCGATGATTGACGCTGCGAGACCGAGGGCGGCACTGGTCGCGAGTGCTACGGGCATCAGTGGTGAATGTTGAAACCCGGTGGTACCAGAAATAATGATGGCGGCGAGCGGCGGGAGAACTAGGGCTGCGGCTGTGGCGATCCACATCAGGTCTGCAATTTTGGTTGTCGGCGAAGTGCCATCGAAACGCGTCGTTGTGAGGCGCAGAGGTGTGGTTGACACATTGACTGGTGTGTGGCAGATCAAGGCTACGAGAATTGCGCAGAGTGCGACTTGCAGCAAGGCCAATGTTACTGCGCGGGTGAGATCGAAATCGAGGCGCAGTGATTGATAGATGGCGACTTCGAGCGTTGAAGCTGCTGGCCCGCCGCCCAAGGTGAGTACGATGATAAAGCTTGCGGCGCAGAGAAGAAAAATCAACGCGGAAGCACTTGCGATGGCAGGCTTGAGATATGGCCATTCCGCGGTTCTGAAGAATGATGCACCTTGCAGATTGAGTTGCGCTGCAAGCCTGTGGGTTTCGGCTGGAATCGACTGCTGCGCCTCGTACAAAATGCGGGTGGCGAGCGGGAGATTGAAAAAGACATGGGCGATGAGGATTCCTTTCAACCCATAGAAATTGAACGCGCCGCCGAGCCAACCGGCGTTGCCATAAACTTGCGTGATGCCGAGAACGGCGACGATGACGGGCAGCGACAATGGCACGGCAAAAAGTGCGAGCAAGAATTGCTTGCCGGAGAAATTCCGCCGTGAGAGTGCGCGGGACACTGGGATTGCTGCGGCGACTGAAATCAATGTTGAGAGTGCGGCTTGGAATAGAGTGAAGCGGAGAATGCCCCACACATATGAATCTAGTTTGATGGCGCTGCCTTCGCCAGACGCATACATGACAAGCGGGATCAAGCCGGCAAGCACTGCGCCCAAGACGATGGCTGATGCGGCGAGGCCGCCTACTGCGTTGCGGCCAGCCATTCATCAATCCAGGCGCGGCGGTTGGCGTTGACTTCTGCTGGGGTGAACAAAAGGGTTTTTGCGGGTTTCACGATTTTGCTGAAAGAGTCAGGCAGGTGTACATCGGTAATTCCTGCGGGCAGCATCCAGTTGGTGGCAGGGATTTCGTTTTGGAAACCCGGTGTCAGCATGAAGGCGAGAAACTTTTGGGCCAGAGTCCGTTCGGGTGAAGTTTCGATCAATCCCGCAACTTCGATCTGCAAGTAATGACCTTCGCTGAAGGCGGCGGCCTGGTAACGTTCGGTGTTTTCCACGGTCATGTGATAGGCTGGCGATGTGACGTAGGACAGCACCATCGGTGCTTCGCCTTTGGTAAAGAGGCCGTAGGCTTCGCTCCATCCGGGTGTGACGGTGAGAATGCGAGGTTTGAGTTTTTTCCAGGCTTCGGCGGATTTTTCTCCGTACACGGATTTCATCCAGAGCAGGAAGCCGAGACCAGGTGTAGCTGAACGCGGATCTTCGAGGATAATTTTCTGTGATGGGTCGCCGTTGACAAGTTCATCAAGTGACTTGGGTGGATTCTTGATTTTTTCAGTATCATAGATGATGGCGAAGTGGCCGAAATCGAAGGGCAGGAATTCATCGTCATTCCATCCGCCGGGGACGTTGGTGGCGCTGGCGTCGACGCCGTGCTTGCCGAAAAGGTTCAGCGACCGCGCTTCGTCGGTGAGGTTGGTGTCGAGGCCGAGGACGACGTCCGCTTTGGTTTCCGTGCCTTCGAGCTTGAGGCGATTCAAAATTGCGACGCCGTCGGCAATCGCGATCCATTCGATTTGGCAATCACAGGTTTGTTCAAAGTTCGCCTTGATCCTGGTGCCCGGGCCCCATTCGGAGACGAAGCTCTCGTAAGTGTAAATCGTTAAAGTCTCTTTGGCTTGGGCAGCCATTGTGAGCGACACCAGTGCGGTGAGTGAAAGCAGAATGTTTTTCATCGGTCCTCCATCAAACTGTGTTGGAATTGGAGGAGGGTTTTTGACCCGCTCGCAAATCCCTACGCTGGCATCATCCAGATCAGGTTCAGCGGGTTCGGGCTTTGCCCATCTCAGCCACTTGCGCGGCACCCCGTTGAGAGCTGAAAGGAGATATAGATTCAAAGGGTCGCGCGGGCAAGGCGAACCTGATACATACTGTCGATAGCTATTTAAGTTGTCCGGCTTATGTAGCACATCAATTGTCCACTTCCTCTTTTGCTGTTTTGCTGTTTTGCTGTGGGCAAGACGCTTTCTTGTCTTGTCCACATTTCCACAGCCGGGTCGCTGAATGGATTTAAGCGGCCTGTTTTTCTGCTGTGAAGTTTCCTTTGCTGTTGTAGCGACCGATGCATTTTGGTCCGTGGAAGATGGCGTGGCTGCCAAACTGCTTGATGATGCTTTGGATAGGCACAGAGTATTGATGGCCGACTTGGTGTTGGTTGAAATCTTGCGCGGTATCGATACCGAACTTGAAACAAGTCGTGTCTTGCGCACTTTAAGTAACCTGCCGGTTTACGAGTTGGGTGGTGAAAGAGCTGTCGTGAAAGCTGCCGAGCACTACAGGTTTCTTCGTTCAAAAGGGAAAACTGTCAGGGGAGCGATTGACTTGTTGTTAGCAACATGGTGCATCGAAAATGGCGTCCCGCTCCTTCATGCTGACCGGGATTTCTCAGGATTCGAAATGCACCTTGGTTTGAAGATCTGGCCGGTGACTTCACCGACAAGAAACTGATCATTTTGTTCAGAAGGCGACGAGAGCCTTCCCAGCCCCAATCACCGCCAGCACGGCCAGTATCACCAGCACAATCCGCCGGAACAGTTTTTCGTCAACAGACTTGAAGCCGCACGCGCCGATCCACACCCCGGCGATGAGGGCAGGGAGGAAGATTGCCGCTTTCAGGATGGTGTCGCGTGTGATCAATCCGTACACGGACAAATTCGCCAGTCCCACAATGTCGGTCACAAGAAAGAAGGCGATTATAGACGCGCGGCCAGCCACAACACCCGCAGGCGATGCAAAATAGAACACCACGACGGGCGGCCCGCCAATGCCAAAGGCGCCATTGAACAGCCCCGAAGCAGCGCCAACAAACGTTGCCGCCCCAAATCCCGGCACGCGAGAAAGCGTATATCCGCTCCACAACACGGCGACGGAAATCAGAACAAACACACTGAGCGCAATTTGCATCGGCCCGGCTGGAACATTTGCCAACAAGTAAGCGCCAATTGGCGTTGCGATCAGGCATCCGATGACCAGCGGCGCCAATGACCGCCAGTGTATGTCCCGCCAGATCGATGGCAGAAGATGCAGGCTCGCCGCCACTTCAAGCATGAAAATTGCAGGCACGACTTCGGCCGGCGCATAAAACAAAGTCAGCGCCGAAATAGCCAGTAGCGAAAACCCGAATCCGGAGAAGCCTCGCACAATCGCGGCAACGAAGATAGCGCAGGCGCCGAGAATCAGCGGAACAGTAATCATGAGTAAATAGTGAAAGGGCTGCGCTGCTATGGCAAGTCCTGGTCTTCAGGAATTTAATAACTGGCTGAAGCGGCATTAACCTTGTTGCGGATCATTTGAGGAAAGTGCCCGCAGGGGATTTAATTCATCCGTATACTGATGTATCTTCCCAGCGGAGGGGGCTTGCCCAGGAGGTCAAGCCTATGGCAGTACCTGCAAAGATGTTCTCGGCCGCGGAAATTAGCAAGCATCGGGACAGCCTTCCAATTTTCACAGATGCAGCAGCCGATTTTCTCGACTGGGTGATGGAAGACCATCGTCAATTCTTCCGCAAGTGGGGTGTTTCAAAATACTACGGCAACCGCAAGCCTGAGCACGCAACCCGCGAGCTTCGCATCAAGCAACTCCAGCGATTTGGAAGACCAACATTCCTTGTCGATCAGCAGGTCGCAACCGCCTGCGTTCTGTTGGCCATGCAGTCCATGGAGCGCGGCTTTAACGCAACCGGCCAGGCCAATGTCTGGAAGAAAATCCACAACCAGATGAAAATTGGCCAGAAGTTCTATGGAACTGACCTGCAACTCATGTTGCAACAGCTGGGTTGGAAAATTTATTACTGGAATCCGGATCCTTCAAAGAATGCCATATGGGACGCAGAAGACAAACGGCTCAATCCCTTGAAGCCGGGCCGCGTCTGGAATCCTGCCTGGGGCGGGCATGCATTGCGCTTTGCCGCTGTCAACGGTCCGAAGAAGCTGTACTATGAAACCAATGTCGACAACGCGTCGCGTCTTGTGGGCTTCAAGGAGATCCAGCCAAATGCATTCAAGTCAGTTCCGGTTTTCGTTGGAATTGCCCATGCGGGCTATCACGTCTTTCCCGGTCGCCGGGGAGATGTAGTAGAAGCGCATTCGATGCGTGTCATGATTGATCCAAGCAATATCGAGATCGCTCCTTTCAACCCGCTTGGCCCAGGCGGCGCACCCCGCTGGACGCGTGTTGAAAAATACCGCTCCGGCCTCATTGCAGTGCCGTCTGATTTCTGAATGAGTGTCATGGGCAAAGTGTTCGCGGCCACTCTTGTCCTCTTGCTCATGGCGACTTCAGCCTTGGGCGAGCAGGTGTTCAATGGAGCGTGGTTCAAGATCATGTATCCTGATGGCTTTGTGGCAACTGGTTCGCAAAAAAGCAAAACCAGTGACGGCTTCGACGGTGTTTTCGTTCGCAATCCGGAAAACACCGTGGAATTTTACGTTTTCGCACCTCAATGGTCAGGTGACCCAGCCGGCCTGAACGCGCTCATTGTAGGCGAAAAGCTGGTGTCCGAGTCATCAACAAAAGGTGGCAAGCGCAGCATTACTTGGCGAACTTACGCGGCATCCAATCAAAGCCATCTGAGAAGCATTGAGGACACCGTCTCGACTGACAAGCAACAGCGGCACGTCTTTGCAATCAGGTACCGTGACGACCGGGAACTTGCTCGCTATCGCGAGGCCTATCAGGCCTTCAAGGCATCGTTGGAGGTTTATGCAGATTAGCGCCATCCAAAATCCAGGTGATGGCGCAGGAATTCGGGGGGCAGGGGGCATCAAGAGACGGAGAGTGATCATGTTGAAGCGCGCTGTTATGCTCATCCAGAGTGAGTTGAAGAAGAAGGGCCATTACCAGAGTAATGTGGATGGTGATGCAGGCGAGGCCACAATGCAGGCCTGCGAAAAATACCTGAACCTGAATCTGGCATCGCTCCCGCAAGACGCGCTGGCTTTGCCTCAGGCAAGAAAACTCAATTTCGCCCTCCAACTGCTCAGCAAGGAAGCGGGGATTGATTCAGAACCAATTGATGGATTCTGGGGACCGGTAACCCAGCATGCATTTGAATCTTTGGCTGAACTTCGCGACACCGGCCGCCTCCCGCCAAATTTTCGCGATGAAGAGCCGCCTGAAGCCAATCCGCATCTCTGGCCCCGCGACACCGGCAATCAGAGTGCAATGCGCGCATTTTATGGCTCACCTGGCAGTCCTACAACTAAGCAGATTCGTTGCCCATGGACATTGCGGCTTGCCTGGGACAAGTCGCAAATCATTCGCAATGTCGGCGTACATGCAAAAGCCGCTGGCAGTGTGGAAAATGTCTTTGCCCGCGTGCACCAGCACTATGGCGATGCCGAACTCAAGCGCCTGAGGCTCGATCTCTTTGGCGGCTGTTTCGCCAATCGCAAGAAACGCGGAGGATCGACCTGGTCAACCCATGCTTGGGCGGTGGCATTGGATTGGGACCCTGAACGCAATCAACTCAAGTGGGGCCGCGACCGTGCCAGCCTCGACGACCCGGCCTATGCTTTCTGGTGGCGGGCCTGGGAAGAGGACGGATGGGTCAGCCTGGGCCGCTCGCGCAATTTCGACTGGATGCACGTTCAGGCTGCAAGACTTTGATATTTTGTCCTAAGCAGCAACCCGCTCTGCCTCAGAGTGAACTTCGCTGCCCTCAATCAGGCCGATCAGGGCGCCGCCGGCATCCATGACCACTGCCACACGGCCAACACCGTCGATCTTGACTGGCACACGCACCAGCTCACCGCCGGCGGACGCCGTTTCCCGCACCACCCGTTCGATGCTGTCGACATTCAAATATGTCATCCAGTGCGACGGCACGCCGTCATAGTCCGGCTCGGTCAGCTCATAAATTCCGCAAACCGGCTTGCCCTCGGACCGCGCCAGCCAATAGGCTCCCCGGTCAAGCAAGGCTACAGCCTCAAATGTCCAGCCCATCGCACGTGTGTAAAACGCAAGAGCTTGCTCTGGCTCCCAGGTATTCAGTTCGTGCCACCAGGTTTTCGGCGAATCTGTCATTGAAGCCCCTCTAACTAACAGGTTTCAAAAAGCCGTCCCGCCGCCCCCGTCGCCATCGAATCAGGAGGTTCCAAGGCAAGAGTGTCATTATCGTGGCGCAAATGTGACTTATCACCCGTTGTGCGTGCGCTGTGGAAATGCATGGCAGCCTTGCAGTGCAGCAAAAGTTGAAAATTCAGTGTTTTCACAGGTTAAAAGGGGGTTGACGACCGAACGCTCTAACGCTACTACACGCCAACTTCCGGCAACTGCAGGCCGTCGCTGCTTCGCGCAACGAAACGCTCACGGCGGAAGGAAAGATTGAACATTCAAGGTCACGCCCATAGAACCTGGCCGGTTCCTGGGCCTCTGGTTTTGAGCACTGGATGGTTCCGGACCGGATCATTTCAGTGCCTGTTCGCGTTTGGTCCGAAACGAATTTGCGAAGGTCATCAAGGCGAATGCCAACGATCAACCAGTTGCTGCGGAAACCCCGCACAAAGCCAACGTACCGTAACAAGGTACCAGCCATGCAGTCATGCCCGCAAAAGCGCGGCGTGTGCACACGCGTTTACACAACGACCCCGAAGAAGCCGAACTCGGCGCTTCGCAAGGTCGCCAAGGTCCGCCTCACCAACGGCTTTGAAGTGGTGAGCTACATTCCGGGCGAAGGCCATAACCTACAGGAACACTCAGTCGTCATGATCCGTGGCGGCCGCGTGAAGGACCTGCCAGGCGTTCGCTATCACATCATCCGTGGCATTCTCGATACCCAAGGGATTGCCAAACGCCGCCAGCGCCGTTCGAAATACGGCTCTAAGCGTCCGAAGTAAGGGAGATATAGAGCATGTCCCGTCGCCATCGCGCCGACAAACGTGAGATCAATCCGGATCCGAAATTCGGCGATCTCATTGTCTCAAAGTTCATGAACAACCTCATGTATGAGGGCAAGAAGTCGGTTGCCGAGACAATCGTCTACGGTGCTCTCGAAACCATCCAGTCCAAGGCGAAGTCTGATCCCGTGCAGACCTTCCACCAGGCGCTGGACAACGTCGCTCCTGCAATCGAAGTGCGTTCGCGCCGCGTTGGCGGTGCGACATACCAGGTTCCTGTTGAAGTGCGCACCGAGCGCCGTCAGGCCCTCGCCATCCGCTGGATCATCATCGCCGCGCGTGGCCGCAACGAAAAGACCATGGTTGAACGCCTCTCCGGCGAATTGCTCGATGCCGCAAACAATCGCGGCACCGCTGTCAAGAAACGTGAAGACACCCACAAGATGGCCGAAGCCAACCGCGCTTTCAGCCATTACCGCTGGTAAGAGATTATCTTGGCCCGTCAATATCAACTCGAAGACTACCGCAACTTCGGCATCATGGCCCACATCGATGCTGGCAAGACCACGACCACCGAGCGCATTCTTTACTACACTGGCAAGAGCCACAAGATCGGCGAAGTGCATGACGGTGCTGCCACCATGGATTTCATGGAGCAGGAGCAAGAGCGCGGCATTACGATCACATCAGCTGCGACCACTGCCATCTGGGCCGGCAAGCGCATGAACATCATCGATACGCCAGGCCATGTTGACTTCACCATCGAAGTCGAGCGTTCGCTTCGCGTGCTTGATGGTGCTGTCTGCGTGCTCGAACTCGAACCAGGGTGTTGAGCCTCAAACCGAAACCGTCTGGCGCCAGGGCGACAAGTATAACGTCCCGCGCATCGTGTTCTGCAACAAGATGGACAAGACCGGTGCGTCGTTTGAACAATGCATCAAGGACATCAAGGAACGTCTGGGCGCACGTCCGGTTCCGATCCAGCTGCCCATTGGCGCTGAAACAGAATTCAAGGGCATCATTGACCTCGTGCGCATGAAGGGCGTTGTCTGGGAAGACGAAGCTCTCGGCGCAAAATTCCACGACATCGAAATTCCGGCGGACCTGAAAGCTGCGGCTGAACAAGCGCGTGCTGATATGATCGAAGCATGCGCGGAACTTGATGACCAGGCCATGGAGGATTACCTCAATGGCAAGGAAATCTCGAACGAAACGATCAAGAAGCTTCTGCGCAAAGCCGTTTTGAACGGTTCATTCTTCCCGGTTCTCTGCGGTTCGGCATTCAAGAACAAGGGCGTACAGCCTTTGCTCGACGCCGTTGTTGACTATCTGCCGTCGCCGCTCGACCGTCCGCCAATCAAGGGCATCGACGCAAACACCGAAGCAGAAATCGTCCGCAAGTCTTCAGACACAGAGCCGCTCGCTCTCCTGGCCTTCAAGTTGATGGACGACCAGTATGGCGTTCTCACCTTCTGCCGCATCTATTCCGGGGTTCTCGGCAAGGGCGTGTCACTGTTGAATTCAACGCGCGGAAAGTCCGAGCGTGTGGGCCGCATGGTTCTCATGCATGCCAACAACCGTGAAGAAATTGCTGAAGCGCATGCGGGCGATATCGTAGCGCTCGTTGGTCTCAAGGAAACGCGTACCGGCGACACGCTGTGCGATCCGAACAAGGCCGTGATCCTCGAAAAGATGGAATTCCCGGACCCTGTGATCGAGATGAAAGTCGAGCCAAAAACCAAGGCCGACCAGGAAAAGATGGCAGTGGCGCTCTACAAGCTTGCCGCTGAAGATCCGTCCTTCCGTGTTTCTACCGACTCTGAGTCTGGTGAAACCATCATCAAGGGCATGGGTGAACTTCACCTCGACATCAAGGTCGACATCCTGAAGCGCACCCACAAGGTTGAAGTTGCAGTGGGTGCGCCACAGGTCGCTTACCGTGAAGCCATCACCCGCAAGGTGACGAAAGATTACACCCACAAGAAGCAGACGGGTGGTACAGGCCAGTTTGCCCGCGTGATCCTCGAAGTCGAGCCCAATGAAAAGGGTGCGGGCAATGCTTTTGAATCCAAGATCGTCGGCGGCACGGTTCCGAAGGAATACATCCCCGGCGTCGAAAAGGGCCTGAACTCTGTCCTGTCGAATGGCCCGCTGATTGGCTTCCCTGTGGTCGACATGAAGGTGACGTTGATCGACGGCGCTTACCACGACGTTGACTCCTCGGCGATTGCCTTCGAAATCGCAACACGCGCCGCGATGCGCGAAGCATTCGAGCAGGCAGGCGCCGTGTTGCTCGAGCCGATGATGAAAGTCGAAGTGACGGCACCGGAAGAATTTGTGGGTTCTGTCATCGGCGATTTGAACTCACGTCGTGGCCAGATTGTTGGCACTTCGATGCGCGGCAACGCGAACATCATCAATTCGCTGGTGCCTCTTGCCAACATGTTTGGGTACATCAACAACCTGCGCTCCATGAGCCAGGGACGTGCGTCCTACACTATGCAGTTTGATCACTATGCTCAGGTTCCGCGTGCGGAAGCTGAGGAAGTGAAAAAGAAATACGCTTAACTTTTTTTGATAACGGAGAGCTCCGATGGCCAAAGAAAAATTCACCCGCGACAAGCCGCATTGCAACATCGGCACGATTGGTCACGTTGACCATGGCAAGACGTCATTGACGGCAGCGATCACGAAGATTCTTGCTGAAAGCGGTGGCGCGACGTTCACTGCCTATGACCAGATCGACAAGGCTCCGGAAGAACGCGCCCGTGGCATCACGATCAACACGGCGCATGTTGAATATCAGACCAAGGCCCGTCACTATGCCCATGTCGATTGCCCGGGCCATGCTGACTATGTGAAGAACATGATCACCGGTGCGGCCCAGATGGACGGCGGCATTCTGGTTGTGAGTGCGGCAGACGGCCCGATGCCGCAGACGCGTGAGCATATTTTGTTGGCAAGGCAGGTTGGCGTTCCGGCGCTGGTTGTGTTCATGAACAAGGTCGACATGGTCGACGATCCGGAATTGCTGGAACTCGTCGAGATGGAAATCCGCGAGCTTCTGTCGAGCTACCAGTTCCCCGGCGACAAGATCCCCATTATCCGTGGCTCAGCCCTTGCAGCGCTTGAAGGCAAGACGCCAGAGATTGGCCGCGATTCGATCCTCAAACTGATGGAAGCTGTAGACACCTACATTCCACAGCCAGAGCGTCCGATTGACCAGCCGTTCCTGATGCCGATTGAAGACGTGTTCTCGATCTCGGGCCGTGGCACGGTTGTCACGGGCCGGGTTGAGCGCGGCGTTGTCAAGGTCGGCGAAGAAATCGAAATCGTGGGCTTGCGCGACACGGTGAAGACGACCTGCACCGGCGTTGAAATGTTCAGGAAGCTCCTGGACTCAGGCCAGGCTGGCGACAATATCGGAGCCCTGCTCAGGGGTGTTGAGCGCGAAGGCGTGGAACGCGGCCAGATTCTGTGCAAACCAGGCTCAGTCAAGCCGCACAAGAAGTTCAAGGCAGAAGTCTACATTCTGACCAAGGAAGAGGGTGGCCGTCACACGCCGTTCTTTGCCAACTACCGCCCGCAGTTTTACTTCCGCACGACGGACGTGACGGGTGTTGTGACGCTGCCGGAAGGCACGGAAATGGTGATGCCCGGCGACAACATCTCGATTGATGTCGAGCTGATCTCTCCGATCGCCATGGAAGAAAAGCTGCGCTTCGCCATCCGCGAAGGCGGCCGCACCGTCGGCTCAGGCGTCGTCGCAAAGATCACGGATTAAGCAGGTAACTTAACATGCAACGTCAAAACATCCGGATCCGTCTCAAAGCGTTCGACCATCGAATTCTCGATAATTCGACGCGCGAGATCGTGAACACTGCAAAGCGCACCGGCGCACAGATCCGTGGACCTGTGCCGCTTCCTACGCGCATTGAGAAGTTCACAGTGAACCGTTCACCCCACGTCGACAAGAAGAGCCGCGAGCAGTTCGAAATGCGAACTCATCGCCGTCTTCTCGACATCGTGGATCCGACACCGCAGACCGTTGACGCGCTGATGAAGCTCGATCTCGCTGCCGGCGTCGACGTTGAAATCAAGCTCTAAGTCAGAGCCTCTGGAGAAAGAAAAAAATGCGTTCAGGCCTCATAGCCAGAAAGCTGGGAATGACCCGGATCTACACGGATGAAGGCGCTGCAGTGCCCGTCACCGTGTTGAAAGTGGACAATGTCCACGTAGTCGCCCACAAAACCAATGAGAAGGACGGCTATTCGGCTGTTCAACTCGGTTCGGCAACACCAAAAATCAAGCGGCTGACCAAGGCCGTGCGCGGCCATTTTGCCAAGGCCAAAGTTGAGCCGAAGCGCAAGCTTCAGGAATTCCGCGTTCCCCCTGACATGACCATGCCAGTCGGTGCGGAGGTGACAGCCGATCATTTCATCGCTGGCCAGTTCGTCGATGTAACCGGCACCTCAAAGGGCAAGGGTTTCGCCGGCGGCATGAAGCGCTGGAACTTCTCCGGTCTTCGCGCCACGCACGGCGTGTCGGTCAGCCACCGTTCGATTGGTTCGACTGGTAACCGCCAGGATCCAGGCAAGGTTTTCAAGAACAAGAAGATGCCGGGTCACCTCGGCTCGGAAACAGTTACGACGCAGAACATCGAAGTTGTCCGCACTGATGCGGCCCGCGGCCTGATCCTTCTCAAGGGTTCGGTGCCGGGTGCCCAAGGCGGATGGGTTTCTGTCCGTGACGCCGTGAAGCGCAAGCTTCCGGATGGTGCTCCTAAGCCAGGTGCCTTCAAGGCCCCGGCTGAAGTGACTGAAGCGCAGGCGTAAGAGAGGCTGCACAGATGAAACTCGACGTAACATCAATCGACGCGGAGAAGGCCGGATCAGTAGATCTGTCCGACGCTATTTTCGGTCTCGACCCGCGTGCGGATATCTTGCACCGCGTTGTCCAGTGGCAGCTCAACAAGCGCCAGCAGGGCACGCATCAGGCCAAGACCCGCGCGGAAATCAATCGTACAACGAAAAAAATGTACGGCCAGAAGGGCACCGGCGGTGCCCGCCACGGTTCGCGCAAACCCGGTATCTTCGTCGGCGGCGGCAAGGCCTTCGGTCCGCGTTTTCGCAGCCACGAAACTGCGCTCAACAAGAAAGTCCGCGCACTTGGTCTCAAGCACGCTTTGTCATCCAAGCTGAAATCGTCTGAGTTGATCATATTGGACAAGGCGGAAATTGCCGAAGCCAAGACCAAAGCAATGAAGGCGGCTTTCGAAAAACTCGGTCTCGTGAACGCCCTGATCATCGACGGCGCAACGTTGAACCAGGGCTTCGCCAACGCCGCCCGCAACATTCCGAACATCGACGTTCTTCCCGTTCAGGGCATCAACGTTTACGACATCCTCCGGCGCAAGAACCTGGTTCTCACCAAGGCTGCGCTGGAAGCTTTGGAGGCCAGATTCAAATGAGCAAGGAAAGCTTCTACAGCATCATCAAGTCCCCATCTGTCACAGAAAAAGGTACGCTGGTCTCGGCCCATAACCAGGTTGTCTTCAACGTCGCAAAGACAGCGACCAAGCCTGAAATCAAGGCTGCCATCGAGGGCCTCTTTGGCGTCAAGGTAAAGTCAGTGAACACGCTCACCCGCAAGGGCAAGCTTCGCGTATTCAAGGGCCGCAAGGCGCTGCTCTCCGACAGCAAGAAGGCATATGTGACGCTCGCCGAAGGCGAACGTCTCGATGTCTCAACCGGTCTCTAAGTGGTGGATTAAAAAATGGCACTCAGAACATTCAATCCTACCAGCGCCGGCCGCCGCCACTTGATCCAGGTGGACCGCTCGGGCTTGTACAAGGGCAAACCGGTCAAGACCCTGGTCGAAGGCCAGAGTAACAATGGTGGCCGTGGCAACACGGGCCGCATCACATCGCGCCGCAAGGGCGGTGGTCACAAGACCTCCTATCGCCTGATCGATTTCAAGCGCACCAAGCACGACATGGAAGCCAAAGTGGAGCGTCTCGAATACGATCCAAACCGCACCGCTTTCATAGCACTCATCAAGTACACTGACGGCACGCTGTCCTACATTATCGCCCCACAGCGCCTTGCTGTAGGTGACGTTGTGATTTCCGGCCAGAGCGTTGACGTGAAGCCCGGCAATGCAATGCCTATTGGCAGCGTTCCAGTTGGCACGATTGTCCACAATGTTGAAATGAAGCCAGGTGCAGGCGGCTCACTCGCCCGTTCAGCTGGTACATACGTGATGGTCGCCGGCCGTGATGGCGCTTATGTCATCATCAAGCTGAAGTCAGGCGAAACCCGCATGGTTCCGGCAGGCTGCATGGCCTCGGTTGGCGCCGTGTCAAATCCAGACCACATCAACGAAATCGTCGGCAAGGCTGGCCGTACCCGCTGGAAGGGCTACCGTCCAGTGTCACGCGGCATCGCCCGCAACCCGGTCGACCATCCAAACGGTGGCCGTACCAACGGTGGTAAGCATTGGGCAACGCCTTGGGGCCAACCCACCAAGGGCAAGAAGACGCGCACCAACAAGCGCACCAAGAAACTCATTCTGCGGTCACGCCATGACCGCAAGAAGTCGCAATAGGAGCCGCAACAATGACACGCTCTGTATGGAAAGGCCCGTTTGTTGACGGCTACATCCTGAAGAAAGCGGAAGCCGCGCGCGGCAGCCGCAACCAGGCGATTAAAACCTGGAGCCGCCGCTCGACAATCCTGCCGCAGTTCGTTGGCCTGACATTTCAGGTCCACAACGGCAACAAGTTCATTCCGGTTTACGTTACCGAAGAAATGGTCGGCCACAAGCTTGGCGAATTCGCACCCACACGCACCTTCAAGGCGCATGGCGGTTCGGACAAAAAAGCAGCTGCAAAGAGCTAAATCATGAGCAAGCCAAAAACCAAACGTGCGCAAAAAGAGAACGAAGCCAAAGCGGTTACCCGTTCGATCCGTGTCAACACGCGCAAGCTCAACGAAGTCGCAGCTTCAATTCGCGGCAAAAAAGTTTCGCAGGCTCTCGCCATGCTGACATTTTCGCAGCGCCGCATCGCCAGGGACGTGAAGAAGACGCTGGAAAGCGCCATCGCCAACGCCGAAAACAACCATGATCTCGACATCAACAACCTGATCGTCGCGGAAGCCTGGACCGGCAAAAACCTGGTGATGAAGCGCTGGTTCCCGGATGCGCGCGGCCGTGTGGGCCACATCCACAAATTTTTCAGTGAACTAACAATCGTTGTGCGCGAAGTGCGTGCAGTTGAGAAGGAAGCCGCTTAATGGGCCAAAAAATCAACCCAATTGGTCTGCGTCTCGGCATCAACCGGACCTGGGACTCTCGCTGGTTCGCCAATTCGCGCGAATATGGCAAGCTGCTCCACGAAGACATGGCGATCCGTGAATACCTCAAGACCGAGCTCAAGCAGGCTGGCGTCTCGAAAGTTTTGATCGAACGTCCGCACAAGAAGTGCCGCGTCACGATCTATTCTGCCCGTCCAGGCGTTGTCATCGGCAAGAAGGGCGCAGACATCGAAAAGCTCCGCAAGAAAGTTGCGGATATGACTGGCTCGGAAGTTCACCTCAACATTGTTGAAGTGCGCAAACCTGAAATTGATGCAACGCTCGTCGCCGACAACATTGCCCAGCAGCTCGAACGCCGCGTGGCTTTTCGCCGTGCAATGAAGCGCTCGGTCCAGTCCGCCCAGCGCATGGGTGCGCTCGGCATCAAGATCACCTGTTCAGGCCGCCTTGGCGGAGCTGAAATTGCCCGCACCGAATGGTATCGCGAAGGCCGCGTGCCGTTGCACACTCTGCGTGCCGACGTCGATTACGGCGTGGCGACTGCTCATACTGCTTACGGCACCAACGGCGTGAAAGTGTGGATTTTCAAAGGCGAAATCCTTGAGCACGATCCAATGGCCACCGACAAGCGCTTTGCTGAACTTCAGGAAGGTGGCGGCGGCAGCCGCCCACGCCGCGAAGATCGTGAACGCGCATAAAGAGTAACGATCATGCTGCAACCCAAGAAAACGAAATATCGCAAGGCCCACAAGGGCCGCATCCACGGCAAGGCGACGAGCTGCAACACGCTCGACTTTGGCAACTTTGGCTTGAAGGCCGTTGAACCAGACCGCCTCACCGCCCGTCAGATCGAAGCTGCACGCCGCGCCCTCGCACGCGGCATGAAGCGCGCCGGCCGAATCTGGATCCGTGTATTCCCAGACGTGCCAGTGTCAAAGAAGCCTGCGGAAGTCCGCATGGGTTCCGGCAAGGGCTCGACTGAGTACTGGGCGGCCCGCGTCAAGCCAGGCCGCGTATTGTTTGAAATCGACGGCGTTCCGCGCACTGTCGCTGAGGAAAGCCTCAGCCTCGCAGCCGCGAAATTGCCGATCAAGACGCGTTTCGTAGCGCGCCTTGGCGAGTAAGGGGAGAACAGAAGTCATGAAGATGAGCGACGTTCGCGCCTTCTCGAAGGACCAGCTGAAGGATGAAATCCTCAAGCTGCGCAAGGAACAGCTGAACCTCCGCTTCCAGAAAGCGCAAGGCCAGATGGAAAAGAGTTCACGCATTCGCCAGATCCGCCGGGATATCGCGCGCCTCAAGACAGCGCAGACCCAGTCGGCTTCTGCGCCGAATTAGGAGTTAGAAGAGAATGCCAAAGCGCATCCTGCAGGGTGAAGTCGTTAGCGACAAGAACGACAAGACCATCGTGGTCAAGGTGGAACGCCGCCTTCGCCATCCGGTGTTCAAGAAAACTGTCCGCGTGTCGAAGAAGTATCACGCGCATGACGAAAAGAACGAAGCCAAGATTGGCGAGATCGTCCGTATCCAGGAAACGAGCCCGCAATCAAAGCTGAAGCGCTGGACACTCGTCGAAAAAGTCGACGCGTCGAAAGCTTGAGTGAACAGGTGACACCATGATCCAACAAGAGACAAATCTTGACGTTGCCGACAACTCAGGCGCCCGCCGCGTTCAGTGCATCAAGGTTCTGGGCGGCTCCAAGCGCCGTTATGCCGGAGTTGGCGACATAATTGTCGTTTCCATCAAGGATGCGATTCCACGTGGCCGCGTCAAGAAGGGCACAGTCATGAAGGCTGTCGTCGTTCGCACCGCGAAGGATGTGCGCCGTGCTGATGGTTCGTCCATCCGTTTTGACCACAATGCTGCCGTGCTGATCAACGCACAGGGCGAGCCAGTTGGCACGCGCATCTTCGGACCCGTGCCTCGCGAGTTGCGCGGCAAGAACCAGATGAAGATCGTTTCGCTGGCGCCGGAGGTCCTGTAATGAAGTTGAAGATCAAGAAGGGCGACAAAGTCATCGTCCTCACCGGCAAGGACAAGGGCAAGCAGGGCGAAGTCCTGAGCGTCAGTCCGACCGAAAACCGCGCAATCGTCGCTGGCGTAAACGTCGCAAAGCGCCACCAGAAACAGACCCCTTCGCAGGAAGGCGGCATCATCGCGAAGAGCATGCCAATTCACATTTCGAATTTGGCGATCCGCGACCCGAAATCAGGAAAGCCGACCCGCGTCGGCTACAAGATGGTTGGCGAAAAGAAAGTCCGCATCGCCAAGCGTTCAGGAGAACAGATCGATGGCTGAAGATAAAAAGGCAAAGCCAGCCGCCCCGGTAAAAGACAAGGCGGCAGCCGGCGACAAGGCCGCAAAGCCTGCTGCCAAGGCCGAAAAGAAAGCCAAGGGTGAAGTAACCGGCGTTGCTGATGCAAATGCCGGCCTGCCCAAGGATTATGTGCCGCGTATGCGCAAGCATTACGACGATGTCGTGAAGCCCGCGATGATCAAGCAGTTCGGTTACGAGAACGTGATGCAGGTTCCGCGCATCACCAAGATCGTGCTGAACATGGGTGTTGGCGAAGCGACGCAGGACTCGAAGCTGGTAACAACTGCGGCAAGCGATCTCGAAAAGATTGCAGGCCAAAAGGTCGTCATCACCAAGTCCCGCAGAGCCATCGCGCAGTTCAAGATCCGCGAGAACCTCGCAATTGGTGCAAAAGTTACGCTGCGCAAGACCCGCATGTACGAATTCCTCGATCGCCTGATCACGATAGCGCTTCCTCGCGTGCGTGACTTCCGCGGCCTGGCGGATCGCTCGTTTGATGGCAATGGCAACTTCGCCATGGGCATCAAGGAACACCTGATTTTCCCGGAAATCGATTACGACAAGATCGATCGCGTCTGGGGCATGGATATCATCGTGTGCACCACGGCAAACACGGACGACGAAGCCCGTGCCCTGCTTGATGCATTCAATTTCCCCTTCCGCAAGTCGCAGCGCAAAGCGGCTTAAGAGGACACCACATGGCAAAGACAAGCTCAGTTAACCGCAACGAAAAGCGCCGCAAGATGTCAAAACTGGCAGCCTCGCGCCGCAAGAAATTGAAGGAATTGATTACGAACAAGCAGACATCGATGGAGGATCGTTTCTCTGCGGTGATCAAGCTGGCCCAGATGCCGCGCAACTCCGCCAAGGTCCGGATCAGCAATCGCTGCGAAGTGACGGGCCGTCCGCGCAGTTATTATCGCAAGTTCAGAATGTCTCGTATCGCGCTGCGCGATCTGGCCAACCAGGGTCTGATCCCTGGCATGGTCAAGTCGAGCTGGTAAGGAAGGATTGTATCTATGTCGATGAACATCAGCGATCCGATTGGCGATATGCTGGCACGCATCCGCAATGCCCAGCAGCGCAACAAGAACAAGGTCGTCATTCCGCCATCCAGGCTGCGCGAACGGGTCCTCGAAGTCTTGCATCGTGAGGGCTATATCCGCGGCTTCACCACAGTTGAGAAGGATGGAAAATCCGAGATCGAAGTGGAATTGAAGTATTTTGACGGCGCGCCAGTCATCAAGGAAATGGAGCGCATCTCCAGGCCAGGCCGCCGCGTCTATGCGTCGGTTGCAACACTTCCGTCGGTCTATAACGGCCTTGGCATTTCGATCCTTTCGACCCCGAAAGGCGTGATGTCAGACGCAGATGCCAAGTCGCAGAATGTCGGCGGCGAAGTTCTGTGCACGGTATTCTGAGGTAAGAAAATGTCTCGTATCGGTAAAAAAGCAGTTCCAATTCCATCAGGCGTCACGGCCAAGGTGGAAGGCAAGCTCGTGACCGTCAAGGGTCCCAAGGGCGAACTCAAGCACACACTCAACGACTACGTCGTCGTGAAAATGGAAGATGGTGGCATCAAGGTTGATCCCCGTGATCAAACCAAAATGGCGCGTTCGTCCTGGGGAATGAGCCGCACATTGGTGAAGAACCTGGTTGATGGCGTGACCACTGGCTTCACCAAGAACCTTGAAATCAACGGCGTTGGCTACCGCGCTGCAGTTCAGGGCAAGGTCTTGCAGCTGAACCTCGGTTACAGCCACGATGTCAATTATGCTATTCCAGCCGGCATTGAAATCAAGACGCCGAAGCCAACTGAAATTGTGATCAGCGGCATCGACAAACAGCAGGTTGGCCAGGTGGCCGCCGAAATCCGCGAATGGCGTGGGCCGGAGCCTTACAAGGGCAAGGGCATCAGATACGCCGGTGAATATATCTTCCGCAAGGAAGGCAAGAAGAAGTAGGGCGATCAGGTCATGGGAAAAGTCACACCACTCATCCGCCGCAAGGTCCGTGTACGGAAAACCTTGGCGAACCGTCTCAACGGACGTCCGCGCCTTTCTGTTCATCGCTCAAGCAAGAACATCTTTGTACAGATTATTGATGATGCGAAGGGCTTGACCCTGGCATCAGCATCGACTCTGGAGAAGGATTTCAAAGCCGCGAAAAAGACCGGCGCCGACAAGGCCGCTGCGACAGCCATTGGCAAGACCATTGCCGAGCGCGCTGTCAAGGCTGGCGTCAAGGATGTCGTGTTTGATCGCGGCAGCTACATTTATCATGGGCGCGTCAAAGCGCTCGCCGATGCTGCCCGCGAGGGCGGCCTGAACTTTTAATCGACTTCTGAGGATAAACCAGCATGGCCAAAGAACGTGGCGAACGTGGCGAACGCAAGGATCGCGGCGACCGTGAGGAAAGAGACAGCGAGTTTATTGACAAGCTCGTTGCCATCAATCGCGTCGCGAAAGTCGCGAAGGGCGGCAAGCGCTTCGGCTTTGCAGCGCTCGTCGTCGTTGGCGACCAGAAGGGCCGCGTGGGCTATGGCCATGGCAAGGCGCGCGAAGTGCCTGAAGCCGTGCGCAAGGCAACCGAAGGCGCAAAGCGCAACATGATCCGCGTTCCATTGCGCGAAGGCCGCACCCTGCATCATGATATCGACGGTCGTTGGGGCGCAGGCAAAGTCACATTGCGTACCGCTCCTCCAGGAACAGGCATCATTGCAGGCGGCCCGATGCGGGCCGTATTTGAATTTGTCGGCATGCACGATGTCGTCGCCAAGTCGAAGGGCTCATCGAACCCCTACAACATGGTCCGCGCTACGTTTGACGCTTTGAAGAAGCAAAATTCGCCGCGCTCGGTCGCAAGTCGCCGTGGCAAAAAGGTCAACGAAGTTTTGCGTGGCCGCGCTGGCGCCGAAGTCGTGGCGGAATAAGGGAACTCATCGATCATGGCAAAAGCTCCAGCTACAAAAACGGTCACTATTCAGCAAATCGCCAGCGCCAACAGGCGTCCTAGTGGGCAGCAGGCAACGTTGATTGGTCTTGGTCTGAACAAGATGCGCCGCATCTCGACCATTGCAGATACGCCAGCATCGCGTGGCATGATTGCCAAGGTTGCCCATCTCATCCGCGTTGTAGAATAAGACTCGAAGGAATTAGAATATGAAGCTCAACCAGATTGCCGACAACAAGGGTGCCCGCAAAACCCGCACGCGCGTGGGCCGCGGCATTGGTTCAGGTCTCGGCAAGACCGCGGGCCGCGGTGGCAAAGGTCAAACCGCCCGCAAGGGCGGTGCAAAGGCTGGCTTTGAAGGCGGCCAAATGCCAATCTATCGCCGCTTGCCTAAGCGCGGCTTCAACAAGCCGAACGCAGTTGAATACAACGAAGTCAATCTCGCCCGCGTGCAGTCTGCCATTGACTCGAAGAAACTCGATGGCAAGGCAACAATCACCGCTGCTTCATTGCTTGCAGCTGGCGTAATCTCCAAACCGACCAAGGGCGGCGTTCGCCTCATCGGCAAAGAAAAGTTTACCGCCAAACTTAGCTTCGAGGTATTCTACGCATCGGCGGGCGCAGTTGCGGCAATTGAAAAAGCAGGCGGGACAGTGAAAATCCTGCGTCCAGCAGAACCCGAAGCGCCTGCTAAACAGGCGAGCAAGTGACTTGATGCCCGCCATGTCCAGCCCCATCTAGAAGGTTTGGACAAGCGGTAAAGGTGGACAATGGCATCAGCAGCAGAACAACTTGCAGCCAATATCAACTTCGGGGCCTTGGCCAAATCCGAAGAGCTGAAGAAGCGCATTTGGTTCACACTCGGCGCCCTGATCATCTATCGCTTGGGCAGCTACATCCCTATTCCTGGGGTTGACAGCGCGGCTCTGGCGCAGTTCGCAACACAAAATTCCGCAGGCATACTCGGCTGGGTGAACAACCTCGCTGGCGGCGCATTGGGCCGCATGGCCATTTTCGCGCTCAACATCATGCCGTATATCTCTGCATCGATCATCATGCAGTTGATGACGACGGTCTCGCCGCAACTCGAGGCCCTCAAGAAAGAGGGCGAGTCAGGCCGCAAGAAAATCAATCAATACACGCGTTATGGAACAGTTGTCCTTGCTGCCTTGCAGGCCTGGGGCATCGCTATTGGCCTTGAAGGGCAGGGCGGCATCGTCACTGATCCTGGACTCTTCTTCCGATTGACGACGGTCATCACGCTGACCGGTGGCACCATCTTCCTGATGTGGCTCGGCGAGCAGATCACCGCCCGCGGCATTGGCAACGGCACATCACTGATCATTTTCGCCGGCATCGTTGCAGGGCTGCCTTCGGGACTCGCCGCGTTGCTGGAACTTGGCCGGACGGGCCAGATGTCATTCTTCCTGATCCTGTTCATTTTGCTGATGGCATTTGCAGTGATCGCTTTCATCGTGTTTTTCGAACGCGCCCAGCGGCGGTTGCTGATCCAGTATCCCAAGCGGCAGGTCGGCATGAAAATGACGCAAGCTGAAAGTTCGCATCTGCCACTGAAATTGAACACATCAGGCGTTATACCGCCGATCTTTGCATCTTCTTTGCTCTTGCTGCCTATCACGGTTGCGAACTTTTCGGCGGGCAAGGGACCGGATTGGCTCAATTCCATCACCGCGCTGCTCGGTCATGGCCAGCCACTGTTCCTGTTGTTCTATGCATTGTTGATCGTGTTTTTCTGCTTCTTCTACACATCGATCATGTTCAATCCCAAGGAAACGGCAGATAACCTGCGCAAATCCGGCGGCTTCATCCTCGGAATTCGCCCTGGCGAAAAGACGGCCGAATTCATCGACCACATCTTGACGCGCATCACCGTGATTGGCGCATTGTATCTTGTCGTGATCTGCCTGCTGCCAGAGCTGCTTGTTGGCTATTCCGGCATACCGTTTTATTTTGGCGGCACGTCGTTGCTCATCATCGTCAGTGTGACGCTTGACACTGTGGCGCAGTTGCAGGGCCACCTCATGGCGCAGCAATATGGCAAGCTCCTCCAGCGCAACTCGTTGCGGAGCAAGAAATGAATTTGATACTGCTGGGGCCGCCTGGAGCAGGCAAGGGAACGCAAGCCAAAATTCTCGAAGACAAATTCGGACTGAAGCAACTCTCCACAGGTGATATGTTGCGGCAGGCGATTGCCAAGGGCAGCGACGTTGGATTGAAAGCCAAGGCCATCATGGACCGTGGTGATCTCGTATCCGACGATGTTATCGTGGGTATTGTTTCGGATCGGATGGATCAGCCTGACATCAAGAATGGCGTAGTGTTCGATGGCTTTCCGCGCACCACCGCCCAGGCCGAGGCGCTCGACAAGATGCTCAAGGGCCGAAAGCAGAGGCTCGACGCGGTCATCGAAATGAAGGCCAATGACGAGGCGCTGGTGGAGCGGATTTCTGGCCGTTACACTTGCAAGTCCTGCGGCAAGGGCTACCACGACCAGTTCGAAAAGCCGAAAAAGGCTGGAATTTGCGACAATTGCGGCGGCACGGAATTCATTCGCCGCCCTGACGACAACGCCAAGACGGTCCGTGACCGGCTTCAAGTTTACAACAAGCAGACGGCCCCCCTGGTGGCTTACTACCGGGACAAGGGTAACCTGCATGTCATTGATGGCATGGGTGAAATCGGGGCTGTAACAGCCCAGATGGCGGCTGTGCTGGAAATGGTAAAGAATTGATAATGCGGCATGGATTCAGGTTGACGGATTTCCGATTCACCTCTATTCACGCCACATTCTCAACGGTTTCTAGGGCTCGTATTGCGGGAAACAACGCTCCTGCAGTCGTGGCCCCGCTTCATTGTGGTTTTGGCGGGTGTTCCGCATTTGTCTAAACCATTGATTTATTAGGAGATTTAAAGTGGCCCGTATTGCAGGTGTCAATATACCGACAAACAAACGCGTGGAAATTGCACTGCGCTATATCCATGGCATTGGCCCGGTCAATGCCAAGATTATCTGCAATGAAGTCAAAATTCCGGTTTCTAAGCGTGTCAACGAACTTTCGGATGCCGAAGTTCTGGCGATCCGCGAAATCATCGACCGCGACTACACCGTGGAAGGCGATCTTCGCCGCGAAGTTTCGATCAACATCAAGCGTCTGACCGATCTCAATTGCTATCGCGGTCTGCGTCACCGCAAGGGCCTTCCGGTCCGTGGTCAGCGCACCCGCACCAATGCACGCACCCGCAAGGGTCCGTCGAAGCCGATCGCCGGCAAGAAAAAAGCTACGTAAAGGAAGGTTTTGAATAATGGCTAAGGAAGCAGCAGGCAAAACCCGCCGCAAGGAGCGCAAGAACGTGTCTTCGGGCGTCGTTCATGTGAACTCTTCTTTCAACAATACGATGATCACCATCACCGATGTGCAGGGCAACACCATCGCCTGGGCATCGGCAGGCAAGCTGGGCTTCAAGGGTTCGCGCAAATCGACGCCATATGCGGCTCAGGTCGCAGGTGAACAGGTTGGCCGCGCCGCCATGGAGCATGGCATGCGCACCGTTGAAATCGAAGTCTGCGGCCCAGGTGGCGGCCGTGAATCAGCGCTGCGCGCGTTGCAGTCAGTTGGTTTGCAGGTCACGTCCATCCGCGATGTAACCCCGATCCCACACAATGGCTGCCGCCCGCCCAAGCGGCGCCGCGTCTAATTCAGTGAAGCGTAACAGCGGCGCCATTCGATTGCGCCGCTGAACGGAGTTTTGGTTGCCCGAAAGGGGACCGGAGGCGAACAGGAAGATGAATATGCAGGTAAACCAGAAAAACTGGCAGGAACTGATCCGTCCGACGAAGATCGACATCCAGTCCAGCAAGGACCGCAAGCGCGTCGCGACCATTGTCGCTGAACCGCTCGAGCGGGGTTTCGGAACCACGCTGGGCAATGCATTGCGCCGCGTGCTTCTCTCTTCCTTGCAGGGCGCTGCGGTGACATCCGTCCAGATCGACGGTGTCTTACACGAATTCTCGTCAATTGCGGGCGTTCGCGAAGACGTGACGGATATCACGCTCAACATCAAGGAAATCGCATTTGCGATGCATGCCGAAGGTCCAAAGCGCCTGACGCTGCGCAAGGAAGGCCCTGGCATCGTCCGTGCCGGCGACATCCAGCAGACCGCCGATGTGATCATCCTGAACCCGGAGCATGTCATTTGCACACTCGACCAGGGTGCTGAAGTGCGAATGGAATTCACGGTTCAGAACGGCAAAGGCTACGTCTCTGCTGATCGCAACCGCGCTGAAGACGCGCCGATTGGCATGATCCCTGTTGACTCGATCTTCTCGCCAGTGCGCCGCGTGTCATACCGCGTCGACGCAACCCGCGAGGGCCAGGTCCTCGATTATGACAAGCTCACTCTCACCGTTGAAACCAACGGTGCGGTGACGCCGGAAGATGCTGTGGCCTACGCCGCGCGTATCCTGCAGGACCAGATGACCGTGTTCATCAACTTCTCGGAGCCAGTCGCCCACGTTCAGGAAGAAATCCGTTCGGAACTGCCGTTCAACGCAGCGCTCCTGAAGAAAGTCGACGAGCTCGAACTTTCCGTGCGCTCGGCCAACTGCCTGAAGAACGACAACATCGTCTATATTGGCGATCTCATCCAGAAGACCGAAGCCGAAATGCTGCGCACGCCGAACTTCGGCCGCAAGTCGCTCAACGAGATCAAGGAAGTGCTCGCGCAAATGGGCCTCCATCTCGGCATGGAAGTGTCGAACTGGCCGCCTGAGAACATCGAAGAGCTCGCCAAGAAACTTGAAAGCCACTATTAATCCGTACACGGATCGTTGCACGGAAATCGAATTGAAGGAGTTACGTCATGCGTCATGGATTTAGAGGCCGGAGATTTAACCGCACATCCGAGCACCGGAAAGCCATGTTTGCAAACATGGCGACCGCTCTGATCAAGCACGAGCAAATTGTCACCACGCTGCCCAAGGCGAAAGACTTGCGTCCGATCGTTGAAAAGCTCGTGACGCTTGCAAAGAAGGGCGGCCTTACGGCGCGCCGTCAGGCCATCGCCCAGATTGGCGACGAGACCCAGGTCAAGAAGTTGTTCGACGTGCTTGCAAAGCGTTATGGCACCCGCAATGGCGGATATCTCCGCATCATGCGTGCAGGCTTTCGCTATGGCGACGCTGCCCCACAGGCGGTCATCGAATTCGTTGATCGCGATGTGAATGAAAAGGGCAAGGATTCAGGCCCGAAGCAGGTCAAGGAAGAAGCTCCGGCGGAAGTCGCCGCATAAGTTTCTCTCGTTTGAGGGTTCAAAAGTCGGCCGCTGGGCTGGCTTTTTTATAGCCTTTTGCAGGAAAAGCCCCCAAGCCACTGAAATAGTAATAAAATCAGAAATAAGAAAATAACGCTTGACGAGCGTACGCTCCTGGGCTATGTTTTGGATATTCTCGAGTGATGGGTCTGGATTTCCAGGATTTACAAAAACCCCATCAATTTAGATTTTTGCCGATCCCGCCGAGCGCATGTCGCTTGCGGCTTGCATCGGCTGAACCCATTTCAGATTTGAAGAATGGACCAGCATGCTCAGGCTAATCGTGGTGTGCTTCTTTTGCCTCACGCTAACCGTGCAGGCGCAAAACGAAAAAAGGGCGGAGATGATTCCGCCCTGTGTGCGATTCGACTGTATTTCAGAATTACCTGATCGAATAGGACGTCACCTTGTTACCCACCAGGAACGGGATGATGACGGTTTTCCCGTTGTCGACGACTTCGAGATCAGCAGTAAATTGTTCCAAGTCGGCAAGCTCGGTGAACGAGCCATCTGGCCGGATGCGGAAGAGCGTGCCGGCGTTGAAATCGGTGACGAGATAGTTGCCCCGTCCGTCTGGCTCAATACCGTCAAGAGCGCCGACCGGACGTCCGTCGCCAAGGTTCTTTTGGGTCCTGGTCTTGAGGTCGATCGTAAACAGATTGCCAAGTGGGTTGGTGATTCCATCGGCATTCATGTTGTAGCCAAAACCAGCAACGATCAGCTTGTCGCCCTTGACGTGCAAGCCATTCGGATGCTGGGCGGTTTCGGCCCAAATCGACAACTTGCCATTCTTGAGCCGCCAGATCTTGCGCGTGGCGATGTCCGAGACATACACATTGCCGTCTTCATCAACGGCCGTGTCGTTCAGGAAAACAGCAGGAATGCCTTTTTCTTCGGCTTCATAAAACTTGATGACAGTGCCAGTACGGGTGTTAATTTTGACAAGACGGGTAATATCCGAAACCCACAATGTATCTCCATCCATGACCATGCCTTTTGGTCCATTGAGGCCGGTTACCCAGTTTTGGTTCAGGACAGTGCCTGTGCGCGACAGCTTCGAAATATAGCCGTTGCCATCCTTGTCGGTGGGTGCGCCAACGATGTTAGTAACATAGAGCACTTTTTGATCGGAATTGAAGTAGACGCTTTCCGGATGCGACATGCCTGTTGTGGTCCACTTTTCAGTGATATCGGCAGCGGCACTAAGGCTGGTCAAGCCGAGAAGAACTGCAGCACTTATGAGTTTTACAACCTTGGATTTCATTGCGTTCCTGCTCCTGGTGAAAGTTAAAAAAACCTAACCAAAACCCTGCAATTTGCAAGCGATTTCTTAGTTAAGACTAACACAAATGGGTGAGCGGAAAGTAGAGTTTAGCAACCATGATCAAGTAAGGGGGAGCAACGACTTGCAGGGCAAGTTGCTGCGTTGGAATTCGCTGTTGACGGCGAACTGTACTACTGAACCAGCTCAGTGTCGGTGTAGAATGCAAAGGGCGGTTTGCGCCCCAGCTTCTCGGCAACTTTCATGTTCACGACATAATTGAACTTGGTTGCCTTCTTGATTGGCAGGTCACCGGGCTTCATGCCATCGCGCAGAACCTTGAGTACCTGTTGCGCGGCTAACCGGCCGACATCGTCGCGTGGGGCTGCAATCGAAATGAGAGCCTGTTGTTCGCGCACCAAAGCCTCATATGGACTGACGATGCCAATGCCATTCTCGACAGCAGAAGCTGTGAAAGCAGCGCCGTTGGAATTGAGAAATGAACTTGAGCCGAGATAGGCCCACGCAACTTTTTGAGCAGCCAGCTCTTTGATGCGTACTTCAATCAAAGCCGGATCAGGCGTATTTGGATTTCCTGGGTCTATTTCCAGCGCAACGAGTTCGAAGTTCATTTCCGTCGCGAGCTTGGCGAGTTCGTCCCGCTTGAGGACAGAGTTCTTTTCGTTGCTGTTGTAAAGCAGACCAAGTTTTGTGAAATGGCGGTCATATTGGCGGAGGGTCTCAATGTTAACTCGTTCCGGGACGCGGTTGAACGTGCCAGTTACATTGTCGCGACCGCTGCGTTCAAAACTCTCGGCAATGCGGGTTCCGAATGGATCAGCGACCGCTGTGAAGACCACTGGAAAATCGGTGAGGAACTTGGGATCGGCAAGATTATCTAATGTGCCGATGATCCCAAGTGTTGCGGTCGTGCCATAAGTAACCACGAGGTCAGGCTTTGATTCACGGGCCAGTTTAAGGGCATCCTGGATGCGGCTCTTGTCCTGTTGCACATCGAATATTGTGATCTCAGCGGGAAAACCAGACTTTGCTATGCCAGCCTTGAAGCCTTCGCAGGTCTTCTCGCAGCCTTCATAGAATATGCCGAGGATCTTCTTGGTTTCGCCTGCTATCGCAGCCGTACTCGCAAAGAGTGCCGCAAGAAGCAGTCCTGCTTTGATGTATTTCATTATCATCACGTCCACACACGTTATGATTGCAACTATGGCATGGTTTGATGAAATTTAACTTAACGCCGCCAAACGGCTTCTTTGCGAATTGCCTTTCCCCGGGGCAGTAACCATTAAACTCACCGCAACTTGCGTCCTGATTGGAAAAGTTGTCAAAACATTAATGTTATACTTAAAATAGTTTCTTTAATCGGGAGTAATCAATGTTTACGCGTCGACACTTACTTGGGTCAGCAGCAGCAATTGGTGCTGCCTCCATTTTGCCGGGCTTGGCCACCGCTCAGGCGCTAATGCTGGGCATCAAGCCAGCCTCGGTGCATCGTTTCAAATTCGGCGGCATGGAAATGACATCAGTCAGCGATGGTCAGGTGACCCTGGATCAGCCTTGGACCGTCTTCGGCGAAAATCAGAAACCGGAAACCGTGCAGGCACTGGCAGCGAAATACAATCTGCCTACTGACAAGCACACGATTTCGTTCACGCCGCTTATCGTCAACACAGGCAGTGAATTGGTGTTGTTCGATACTGGCTGGGGATCTGGCAATCCGGGCCGTGGCCAAATGGCGGCGGCATTTGCTGCAGCTGGTTACACAATGGAACAAATTGATGTCGTCGTGCTCACCCACTTCCATCCTGACCACATGGGCGGCCTGATGGACGGTGACAAACCGGTGTTCCCGAATGCACGCTACGTGTTTGGCGAGGCTGAACATAATTTCTGGACCAATTCAGCTCAGGACGCAGGCGGCACCAAGGACTTTTATCAACTCACCAAAGCCAAGGTTGAACCATTGGCCGCCAAGGCAACATTTGTGAAGGATCAAGGCAGAGTCGTGTCAGGCATTACAGCGATGTCAACGCCGGGCCATACACCTGGTCACACGTCGTATCGCCTTGAAAGCGAAGGCAAGCAACTCATCGTCACCGGCGACGTGTGCAATCACAATGTCTTGTCACTTGAACGCCCGACGTGGCATGTCCTGTTTGATATGGATAAAGACACCGCTACAAAAACCCGCATACGCCTGATGGATATGGTGTCGGCAGATCGTATTCCAGTCGTTGGCTATCACATGCCATTCCCTGCAGTCGGCTTTGTCTACAAGCACGCCGGCGAGCCAGCCCGTTATCACTGGGAAGCCGTGACTTACGCTTTCACGCAGTAGATTTTATCATCCGCAAAGATTTGCACCCTCCCGGCAGCGGGAGGGTTTTTTATTGACGGAGGCGAACGCTCACATTTCCAGTACTTTTTCCACGGCAACAATCTGGTGCTCGCCATACCCATTGAACCTGGTGCTGGTTGCAATGCCATAAGCGCCAAGGGTGCCGAATTCGATGTAGTCGTCTTCGCGCAAGCCTTCAAAAATATCCAGGCGGTGCGGGAGAACGTCCAGGGGATCGCAAGTAGGACCAAAGACTTTAAACGATTTGGAAACGCCCGAGAGCTCTTTGCCATTTCGCCAAACCCGGAACGGCGGGCGGAGGTCCGGCACCTGCATGTATTCCATCATACCCCCATAAACACCGTCATTGATGAAAATATCATCGCCATCGCTGCAAACTGTTTTGACACGGGTCAACAGCGACATGCAGGTGGCGACGATGCCGCGGCCCGGCTCGCATTCCAGTTTTGGTTTGTCCTTTGTGCCGAAAGATTTTGTAGCGGCGTCCTCGATGGCGCGGAAGAATACTTCCGGCTCTGGTGCAGTCGAGAGCATGTAGTTTGCCGGAAAGCCGCCGCCGACATTGAGCTTGGAGACTTTGACGCCAGCCTGTTTTGCAATGCGCGCCGCAGCCTCGATGTGGCGGACGTAGACTATGGGCTCTTTGCTCTGTGATCCGGGATGAAAGGTAAGAACGGGAATGTAGCCAGCCGCGACGGCTTTCTGTAGCAGCTCAACGCAAACATGCTCGGGCGCGCCAAATTTGGTGGAGAAGTCATGGGCCGAAGACCCGCGATCACGCGGCAATACAAATCGCACGGAGATTTCTACCGTCGGATCAGCGCCGATGACATCAGTGATCTTCTGAAGTTCCTCCCGGCAATCAATGACGAAGCGCCGGCAGCCATAGACCTTGTAAGCTTCTTCAATCTCGCGGCGTGACTTGATGGGGTTGTGATAATGAAATTTTGCACTGGCGGAGGCATTACGCACCGCTTTCATTTCATGAACGCTGGCGACATCCCAATGCGTCATGCCCATTTGGGCCAGCGTGCTGAGCACCTCATGGCTGGGATTGCACTTCACGGCATAGGTGACGAGGCCGGGAAAGCGCTTCAGAAATTGATTGGCTCGGTCACGCAGTTCCTTGGCCGAGAAGCAAAACATTGGCTCGTCGGGCTGCAAAGCCTTAGCCACAGCACCTGCATTTGCGCAGGTTGCGGCTGTTTTAGCAGCTGGAAAAATCGTGACATTTGACATCGGAGCCTCCATTCAGCGGGCTTAAAGGTTGCGCTGCAGATGTTTCAATGGACTAAACATGGTCCGGCAAAAAGCCTGCAATATGTTGCTTTTGGCCGGAAAATCCGTCAAAATGCCGAAAATGATCGCAAAGTGCCGGAAATGAAGCGCAGGGACGAGGAGTTGATCGGGCTTTTACGCCTGAATGCGAGAGAACCAGTGGCATCTCTCGCCCGCAAGCTGGGGCTGTCCCGCTCGACCGTGCAGGACCGGCTGAGGCGGCTTGAAACCAGCGGCGCAATTTCAGGCTATGCAGTCAAATTGGGGTCAGACACCAGTAAATCCGGCATTGCTGCTCTTATCACGCTGGGAGTGGAGCCTCGCCGCCAATCGGAAGTCGGCAAGGCGATTGCGAAATTCTTGCAGGTCGAGACGCTGTACGCAGTAAGTGGCAAGCATGATTTTGTTGTCATGATCCGGGCTGAAACGGCAGAAGCTATTGATTCCCTGATTGATCAGTTCGCCGTCATCTCAGGCGTGACAGACATCGAGACATCCGTCATCTTGTCGACAAAAGTGGACCGGAAATAGCATCGGGTTTTTGGAGTGATTTGCATGAATATTGTTTTCCGGGGGTTGGTGACGGCTCTCGGGCTATTATTGGTCTCGGCCGTTGCTGCAATTGCTCAGGATAAATCCGTACCATCCTCGCGCATGGACATGACGCTTTCGTTTGCGCCGGTGGTAAAACGCACTGCACCTTCAGTCGTCAACGTCTATGCCCGCCAAAAAGTTGCGCAAAGCGGGCGTAGCCTTTCAGAGGACGAATTTTTTCGCCGTTTCTTTGATCCTGACGGCAGTTTCGGTCGGCCGCGTGAACGCGTAGCCAATTCGCTTGGTTCAGGCGTCATTGTTGATGGACGCGGTTTGATCGTGACCAATAATCACGTCGTGAAAAACGGCATAGACATCCGTGTAGCGCTTTCCGACAAGCGTGAGTTTGAAGCCAAGCTGCTTCTCGCAGATGAACGCACTGACTTGGCCGTACTCAAAGTGGATGTTCCTGACCAGGAGATACTGCCAGCGTTGCGCCTCGCGGATTCGGACAACCTCGAGGTCGGCGATCTCGTTCTTGCCATCGGCAATCCATTCGGTGTTGGCCAGACAGTTACCAGCGGCATCGTCTCGGCGCTCGCCCGAACCCAAGTCGGCGTATCTGACTACCAGTTCTTCATCCAGACCGATGCGGCCATCAATCCCGGAAACTCGGGCGGTGCGCTTGTGAACATGAAGGGCGAACTCGTCGGCATCAACACTGCGATTTTCTCGCGCAGTGGCGGATCAATCGGCATCGGTTTTTCAATTCCTACAAACATGGTGCGCACTGTTGTTCAATCAGCGGCGACAGGCCAGAAAGTCCGCAGACCCTGGCTTGGGGGAGAGTTTCAGGACGTGACGCAGGATATCGCTGAGAGCCTCGGCTTTGCGAGACCCGAAGGCGCTTTGATCGTGAAATTGCATCCACAGAGCCCGCTGAAGGCAGCAGGGCTCCAGCGTGGCGACGTCATCACGGTGATCGACGACAAAGTCGTCGAGAATGCGCGCGAGCTTGGCTATCGCGTCGCAACGGCGCGCATCGGCGACACCCGACTGATGGAATTTCATCGCGGTCGCCGAACACTTGAATCGCAGGTGAAAATGATCGCAGCACCAGAACTGCCGCCGCGCGATCCCGTGCGCATCACAGGTCAATCACCGCTTGCCGGATTGACCGTAGGCAACCTGTCGCCAGCACTGGCGGACGAACTCGGCCTCTCTGCAGACTTGTCAGGGGTGGCTGCAATTGAAGTGAAAGACGGGCCTGCATTGCGCTTTTTTCGCGCCGGTGACATACTGGTGAACATCAATGGCGAAGCAATCGCCGACATTTCGACCCTGCGCGAGGTTCTGCGGAATGCGCCGAACTACTGGGACATCGAGATCATGCGCGGTAATCGTACGCTGCGCCTCCGGCTCGGCTGATGACGTCGCTTTTCGAAGCAGCTGGCATGGGCAAGGAAGGCCCGCGTCCACTCGCTGATCGCCTGCGGCCTCAAAAACTCTATGAGGTAATCGGCCAGGATCACTTGGTTGGCAGCGAAGGTACTTTGACGCGCATGCTGGCTTCCGGCCGCATTCCGTCGATTATCCTCTGGGGTCCGCCGGGCACCGGAAAAACCACGATAGCAAGATTGCTCGCGGGCGAGACGGGCCTCGTCTTCGAGCAGATGTCGGCGATCTTTTCTGGCGTTGCCGATTTGAAGAAAACCTTTGACCAGGCCCGGATGCGCCGCGAGCAGGGCAGGGCGACGCTGCTTTTTGTCGACGAAATTCACCGCTTCAACAAATCGCAACAAGACTCGTTCTTGCCATTTGTCGAAAACGGCACGATCACGCTGGTTGGGGCGACAACTGAAAACCCTTCCTTCGAATTGAACGGCGCGCTGCTTTCGCGCTGTCAGGTGCTGGTCCTAAACCGATTGTCGGAGGATGCCCTGGCCGGGTTGATAACCCGTGCCGAGCTGTTTGAAAAACGCAGCTTGCCTTTGACTGAAGAAGCACGCGCAGCCTTGATAGGCATGGCTGATGGCGATGGCCGCTTCTTCCTCAATCTTGTTGAGGAGGTTTTCGCAGCTGTGCCTGAAGGCAGTGGAGATCTGCTACCCGAAGCACTCGCCCGCATCGTTGCCAAGCGCTTGCCGCTTTATGACAAAGCAGCAGATGGCCACTATAACTTGATTTCTGCCCTGCATAAATCGGTGCGCGGCTCCGATCCTGATGCAGCTCTCTATTATCTGGCACGCATGCTGACAGCGGGCGAGGACCCGCTCTTCATCGCCAGAAGGCTTGTGCGCATGGCCTATGAAGACATCGGCATGGCCGACCCTGAGGCCGTGCATCAAGCACTGGCGGCAAAAGACACCTATGATTTCCTTGGCTCACCAGAAGGGGAACTCGCCCTCGCTCAAGCCACTGTTTATGTCGCGACAGCGCCAAAATCGAACGCGCTTTACACGGCCTTCAAATCGGCCATGGGCCGCGCAAGGGAGACAGGCTCGGTGATGCCTCCCAAGATCATACTGAATGCACCAACCAAAATGATGAAGGAACAGGAATACGGCTCTGGCTATAGATACGACCATGACGAGCCAGAATCCTTCTCGGGCCAGAACTATTTCCCCGACGCAATGGGCCGCGAAACTTATTACAGACCTGTCGAACGCGGATTTGAGCGCGAAGTAAGAAAAAGGCTGGAATACTGGGATAAACTGCGACGGGACCGGAGTTAAAGCGAGGTAATTTGCCTTTCCGGCGCAAACGTGAGAGGCTCAATAATGGCATCCAAGCGCACGGCACTCGTTACCGGCGGCAATCGCGGCATAGGACTCGCGATCGCCGAAGGGTTGGCTGCGCACAGAGATATTCGTATTTTGTTGGCATCACGCAGTCTTGCGAACGCGCAAGTAGCCGCTGCCAGCATTGCTGGTGATGTGACGCCAGTTCATCTCGATCTATCCACTCCTGAAGAACGCAAGAACCACGCAGAAAAGATTCTGAATGTTCACCCGCATATTGATATTCTCGTTAACAACGCCGGTGTCCTGGAAGAAGGCGGATTGCTTGATCTGGATGACAAGAAGCTGAACAATGTCCTGCAAGTGAATTACCTTGCGGTCATCGATTTGATCCGCATCTTCGTGCCCCCAATGGTTCAACGCGGATATGGCCGCGTCGTCAATTTGTCATCAGGCTGGGGTTCATTGGATGAAGGCCTCGGCGGCCCGCCGTCATATTCAATGACAAAAGCTGCATTGAATTCATTGACGCTGGCTGCCAGCCGCGAATTTCCAGCCAATGTAAAAATCAACTCCTGCTGCCCTGGTTGGGTGCGGACGCGTATGGGCGGGCCAACTGCCAGACGTTCACCCGAACACGGGGCAGAAACGCCAATTTGGCTTGCAACCTTGCCAGACGACGGACCGACCGGCGGTTTTTTCCGGGACCGCAAAAAGATCCCGTGGTGATCAAAGCTCTCGAGTTCATCCTGCGATCAAGGTAGTCCGCGCAAATCTTCGTAAGCTCGTCGACCTTGTCCTCGAAGAAGTGGTTGGCACCAGCAATCACTTTATGTTCGATGGTGATGCCCTTCTGCGTCTTCAGCTTAGACACAAGGCTGTGAACTGCTTCTGGTGCCGTCACTGTGTCCTTCTCGCCGTTCAAAAAGAGACCTGACGCAGGGCAGGGCGCAAGGAACGAAAAATCATAATGCTTGGCCAGTGGCGCAATGGAAATGAAGCCAGATATCTCCGGCCGCCGCATCAGCAGCTGCATCGAAATCCATGCGCCAAACGAGACACCTGCGATCCAGCAAATCTTGGCTTCTTTGTTAAATGACTGGAGCCAGTCCAGTGCCGACGCCGCGTCTGAAAGTTCGCCAGCGCCATTCTCGAAAATACCCTGGCTGCGCCCGACGCCGCGAAAGTTGAACCGCATCACCGAAAAGCCGCGGCTGACAAACATTTGGTACAACGCATGCACAATAGGGTTGTTCATAGTTCCACCAAACGTAGGGTGCGGATGCAGAATAATGGCGACAGGTGCGCCCCGCGCTTTTGCCTGGTGGTAGCGTCCTTCAATGCGTCCGGCAGGCCCATTAAAAATCACTTCTGGCATCTTTGAAACTCAAAATCTTTCTGTTGCGAACGGCACAAATCCTTTCCCGGATAGTTGACTCCGGTAGTCGGATTTACTATTACACTCTTTAGAATTATTCCAAACAGGAGGGCGCTGATCCCGTTTAACGACGGGCTTGGCGTTTAGCATGATGCGGGGGGCAAAAAGCAAGCTTTTCGTGACGTGAACAGGAATTAGCTGCATGAAAATGAGCACCAAAGGCCGTTACGCAGTCATGGCGATGATTGACATTGGCAAGCACGTCACTGAACGCCCAGTCTCACTCGCAGAAATTGCAGAGCGGCAAGAGATTTCACAGGAATATCTTGAGCAGCTCTTTGGAAAGCTGCGGCGGGCCAATTTGGTGACTAGTGCGCGTGGGCCTGGAGGTGGATACCGTTTGGCCCGGGAACCATCGGAGATCATGCTTTCAGAGATCATTTTGGCCGTAGATGAGCCGTTGCGCGTTACACGATGTGAAGGCGACGGCGTCGATGGCTGTGTCAAAGGTGAACAATGCTGCGCTCATGACCTATGGTCGTCGCTTGGGCGGCAGATGATGTATTTCCTGGAGTTTGTGACGCTTGAAGACGTGGTTGAGAAACGCAATCTGGCGCTCGCAGCGTCGATCAAACAGGCCAAGGACCGGTATGTGAGATCATGAGAACCTATCTCGACCATAATGCAACGTCACCGCTCAGACCAACAGTCAAAGCTGCAATGATGGCTGCAATGGACGTGTACGGCAATCCGTCGTCCATTCATGGAGAGGGCCGCGCTGCTTACAAGATCATTGATGATGCACGCACCAAGCTAGGCTTTGTGCTCGGATGCATGCCGCAGATGATCACATTCACAAGCGGCGGAACGGAAGCCAACAACATGGCAATACGAGGGGTGGGTGCTGAACGAATTCTGGTATCCGCCATTGAACACCCCAGCGTGCTGGAGGCTGCAAAAGCCACCGGCAAAACAGGCGAGCGAATTCCGGTTGATGCCCAAGGACGCGTAGATCTCAAGGCATTTGAAGACTTGCTTATTCGTGCGCCGAATACTTTGGTTTCCGTGATGCTGGCAAACAATGAAACCGGTGCTTTGCAGGACATGGCGACGATTGCCGCGATGGCGCGCGGCGCTGGCGCATTGCTGCATATTGATGCGGTCCAGGCCCTTGGGAAGATACCTGTGAATTTCGGTTTGCTGGGCTGCGACATGCTTACAATCGCCGCTCACAAAGTTGGTGGACCAAAAGGTGTCGGCGCACTGATTGTTCGGGACGGGCTTGTCATTGAACCGCTGATCCATGGTGGCGGCCAGGAATTGCGCCGCCGGGCTGGCACTGAAAATGTGATGGCAATTGCAGGGTTTGCCGCAGTTGCAGCGGAAGGATTGCTCAATACGGTTGCTTTGACCAATCAACTCATGGCAGGGCTTGGCGATGTGGCAATATTTGGTGATGGCGCAGAGCGGCTCTCGAATACGGTCTGCTTCGCCCTGCCTGGCTTGAAGGCAGAAACTGCCGTCATGATGCTGGATTTGGAGGGCATCGCAGTGTCATCAGGTTCGGCGTGCTCTTCCGGCAAAGTGGGGCGCAGCCACGTACTGGATGCAATGGGCGTCGCGCAGGAAATTTCATCCGGCGCAATTCGCGTATCACTGGGTTGGAATACGACGCAGAACGACGTGTCGCGGTTCATCGAGGTCTGGAAGAAAATTACACTGCGCCACAATGTGCGCAAGGCAGCATAATGGCAGATTTTGACACCATAGAACTCGTCAAGGACATCGAGGTCGACAAATACAAGTACGGCTTTGAAACCGACATTGAAAGCGACCTCGCGCCGAAGGGTTTGAGCGAAGATATCGTACGTTTCATTTCGGCCAAGAAGAATGAACCGCAATGGATGCTCGATTGGCGCTTGGAAGCCTACCGCGTCTGGCTGAACATGGATGAGCCGACCTGGGCCAAGGTGCATTATCCGAAGATTGATTTTCAGGATCTGTATTACTACGCCGCACCCAAATCGATGGCGACGCCGAAGTCGCTGGATGAAGTAGATCCAAAACTGCTGGAGACATACGCCAAGCTGGGCATTCCACTGAAGGAACAGGAAATCCTTTCCGGCGTACGCAAGCAGGGCGAGAAGAGCGACCTCGACGAGCAGGGCGGTGAGTATGCGTCCGGCAAGGTCGCCGTTGACGCGGTGTTTGACTCCGTGTCCGTCGTCACCACCTTTAAAGACGAACTCGCCAAACATGGCGTCATTTTCTGCTCGATTTCGGAAGCCCTGCAGAAACACCCCGATCTGGTGAAGCAATATCTGGGCTCTGTCGTGCCACAAGGCGACAACTACTACGCCGCACTCAACGCCGCCGTTTTCTCCGATGGCTCGTTTGTCTACGTGCCACCCGGCGTGCGCTGCCCGATGGAACTCTCTACCTATTTCCGCATGAACGCCAAGAATACTGGCCAGTTCGAGCGCACCCTGATCATCGCCGATAAGGGATCCTACGTCTCCTATCTCGAAGGCTGCACCGCACCGACGCGTGATGAATTGCAGTTGCACGCTGCCGTTGTGGAACTGATTGCGCACGATGATGCGGAGATCAAATATTCCACCGTGCAGAACTGGTATCCCGGAGATGCCGAAGGCAAGGGCGGCATCTATAATTTTGTGACGAAGCGCGGCGATTGCCGTGGCCATCACTCCAAGATTTCCTGGACGCAAGTCGAAACCGGCTCAGCCATCACCTGGAAGTATCCGAGTTGCATTCTCCGCGGCGATTATTCGCGCGGCGAATTCTATTCAATTGCCATTTCCAACGGTCGCCAGCAGGTGGACTCAGGCACCAAGATGATTCACTTGGGGAAGAACTCCTCCAGCCGTATCATCTCCAAAGGCATCGCCGCCGGTCGCAGTGACAACACCTATCGTGGGCTTGTGTCGGCGCATCGCAAGGCAACAAACGCTCGCAACTTCACGCAATGCGACTCGTTGCTGATCGGCGACAAATGCGGCGCACATACGGTGCCTTACATCGAGTCAAAAACGTCAACCGCGCAATTCGAGCACGAAGCCACGACGAGCAAAATCTCGGATGACCAGATGTTCTACTGCATGTCCCGCGGACTCTCGCAGGAAGAAGCGGTGGCGTTGATCGTCAACGGTTTTGTCAGAGACGTGTTGCAGCAACTTCCGATGGAATTTATGGCGGAAACACAGAAATTGATAGGTATTAGTTTAGAAGGCAGTGTTGGTTGATAGTTATTTATTGACAGGTTGATTATTGATAGTTATATAACTCCTCAATAGAGGAGATGAGAAGTGTCGAAAATGAACTACGATGAGGTTACAAAGGGCCTTCCAACCAAGTCGGAGAAAATCCGCACCTTGGGCCGTAAAGGCGTGCCGACGGCTGAAATCGCCCGGTTTTTGGGCATCCGTTATCAGCATGCGCGCAATGTGTTGAATGATGCCGGAATAAATGGAGGCGTCGCTGAGGAGGCACCCTTACTTGAAACCAAAATGATGCCGCCGGGCAACAAAGAGAATAGGTTTGGGCAACCAGATCATTTTTGGGCGGACGTGAATGCAGATGGCACTCTCACGATTCCAGCAAACATTGCACGGCAGGCGGGGTTTAAGGCAGGCGATTCAGTTTATGTTGGATTAAAAAACGATGGTCTGGAGGCTATCTCATACGTTACATCGGTCAAACGGGTACAAGCGATGTTCGCGCATTTGAGGTCGCCAACTGGATCTGTGGTTGACGAATTTCTTGAGGAACGCAAACGCGACGCTGCTGCAAGAGACGCCAAGCTTGACGCAATGATTGATGGTTGGACGGCCAAGAAATGAGCGCGATTTCTGTTCTTGATACTTCCGCAATTTTAGCAGTCCTCTTTGATGAGGATGGAGCCGGACATGTAATGGAGATCACCAAACGACGAGTGGCGTCAAGCGTGATCATGTCGGAAGTGAGAAGCAAACTGTTTGATCGCGGCTATACTAGCGAGTTGATTGATGCTGGCTTGAAAGGGCTTGGCATTAGGGAAGTTGCATTTGACGCGGTGCACGCGATCGAAGCGGCAGATTTGCGACCGCTGACACGCAAGGGTGGACTATCCTTCGCTGACCGCGCCTGCCTTGCGACGGCGAAAATACTCGATGCCACGGCCATCACTGCTGACCGGATTTGGAAAGAGCTGCCCCTGCCAGTGCGGGTGGAGTTGATACGATGAGGGAATATATGGCGGAAACACGGAAATTGATAGGGATTTCGCTGGAGGGATCAGTGGCTAACATATTCACTCGCAACAGACACCCACTCCCAACCTCGCCCTCAAGGGCGAGGAGCAACATTGCGCTTCTCCCCGCTCTTGAGGGCGGGGCCGGGGGCGGGTGTCAGCCACAATTTCGAACGAAAGAAATGTAATGCTCTCAATCACCAACCTCCACGTCAAGCTCGCAGACGAGTCCCGCGAAATTCTCAAAGGCCTGACGCTTGAAGTGAAGCCCGGCGAAGTCCATGCCATCATGGGCCCTAATGGTTCGGGCAAGTCGACGCTGTCTTATGTGCTGTCGGGCCGCGAAGGCTATGAAGTCACCGAAGGCTCCGTCACCTACAAAGGCGAAGACCTTCTCGCCATGGAACCCAACGTCCGCGCCGCAAAAGGCGTATTCCTCGCCTTCCAATATCCAATCGAAATTCCCGGCGTTGCCACGATGCAATTCCTGAGAGTTGCGGCCAATGCTCAGCGCAAGACGCGTGGTGAAAAAGAGTACACCACGCCGGAATTCATGAAACACGTGAAGGAACGCGCCGCCAAACTCAACATTAGCCAGGACATGCTGAAGCGCCCGGTGAATGTCGGCTTCTCTGGAGGAGAAAAAAAACGCGCCGAAATCCTGCAGATGGCTGTGCTCGAGCCGAAACTCTGCGTGCTCGATGAAACGGATTCAGGCCTCGACATCGATGCGCTCCGCGTTGTGGCCGATGGCGTGAACGCATTGCGCTCACCCGACCGCGCCATGATCGTCATCACGCACTATCAGCGCCTGCTCGAATACATTGTGCCGGACAAGGTGCATGTGCTGTCCGATGGCAGAATCGTGAAATCCGGTGACAAGTCGTTGGCGCTTGAGTTGGAAGAAAAAGGTTACACTGAATACGCAGGTAAAGCCGCATGAACCTGATGCCAACCCGCACACCTGCTGAGGAAGCGCTGGGCGTGACATTGCCCAACCGCCGCGAGGAAGACTGGAAATGGACCGATCTGCGCCGCATGGTGACAGGGATTTATGCCAGGCAGAATGTGGTGGTGAAACAGGATGATGTGGCACGGCTCATCAAGTCATCGCCGTTTGCATCGCTGAAACTGCGGCGCATCGTATTCGTGAACGGCGAACTGGATCTCAAAATCTCAAAGCTTGATGGATTGCAGGTTAACACCGCCGCGCCCGCAATCACCAATGACGAAACTGTCATTGCCATGAACGCCGCACTCGCCGCCCAAGGCGTGTCGCTGCGTTTCGAAGGAAATGCCGATCAACCCGTGGAGCTGCTGCACATCACAACTGATGGCAACGCGCGCTCCATCGCCACGCGCCATCACATTGAAGTTACCGCAGGCGCATCTGCTACCATCATCGAAACACATCTGGGCGAAGGTGACTATCTCTCCAACTCTGTTGTCGAGTATGTGATTGGCGACGGCGCACGGCTGGATCGCGTCAAAGTGCAGAATGAATCACGCAATGCCACGCACCTTGCCCATGCCATGATGACGCTCGGAACAAACGCCATCGTCCGCGATGTAACCTTCACATCTGGTGCGGCTCTGAATCGCCAGAATGGTTCAATCACGTTCACGGGCGAAGGCGGTGACGCGCAGATTTCCGGCGCCTATCTTCTGTCCGGCACCCAGCACGCCGACACAAAACTTGTCATCGACCACACCGTGCCACACTGCACCAGCCGCGAATTGTTCAAATGCGTGATGGACGGCAAATCGCGCGGCATCTTCCAGGGCAAAGCCATCGTCCGCCCCGGTGCGCAAAAAACCGATGGCAAGCAATCATCCCACGCACTGCTGCTGTCCGAGACAGCGGAATTTGACGCCAAGCCCGAACTCGAAATCTACGCCGATGACGTCATCTGCGGCCACGGTGCCACCTCGGGCGATCTCAACCATGATCACTTGTTCTATCTCAAGTCACGCGGCATTCCGGAAGTGGAGGCGCGAGCATTGCTGGTGGAAGCGTTTGTCAGCGAGGCGTTTGACAATGTGGAACATGAGGGAATCAGGGAAGCGCTGAGTTCGCTCATTTACAAGTGAAAACTTCTATCCCCTCTGCCGTCATTCCAGAAAAGTGCGCAGCGCAGTGTCGCACTTTATCTGGAACCCAGCTTACCTGTGACGCAATGCTGGGTTCCTTGTCGCGCCTCCGCTGCGCTCCGGATTGCACGGAATGACGGTGAAGATAATGGACATAGACAAAATCCGTAGCGATTTCCCCATCCTCTCCCGTGAGGTCTATGGCAAGCCGCTGGTTTATCTGGACAACGCGGCCTCTGCGCAAAAGCCGCAAGCCGTGATCGACGCCATGATGAAATCGTTGACGCAGGAATACGCCAACGTGCATCGCGGGCTGCACTATCTTTCCAACACCGCAACACAAGCCTTCGAAGACGCGCGTGAATCGGTTCGCCGCTTCATCAATGCGCCGTCCAAAGACCAGATCATCTTCACCCGCAACGCCACTGAGGCGACCAATCTTGTTGCGCAGAGTTTCGGGGGCATGGTGATCGGGGAGGGCGATGAAATCATCCTTTCGATTCTCGAACATCACTCCAACATCGTGCCCTGGCATTTCCACCGCGAGCGTCGTGGTGCCGCGATAAAGTGGTCACCGATTGACGATGATGGCAATTTCCTAATCGAAGAGTTCGCCAAACTCATCAGTCCACGGACGAAAATGGTGGCCGTTACGGCGATGTCCAACGCGCTGGGCACCATTGTGCCAGTGAAAGAGGTGATTAAACTCGCCCACGCTCATGGCGTCCCCGTATTGGTCGACGCAAGCCAACAGGCAGTCCACGGGTCTATCGATGTTCAAGACCTTGATTGTGATTTCTTGGTCTTCACCGGCCACAAAACCTACGGGCCGACGGGCATTGGCGTGCTCTATGGCAAGGCTGACCACCTGAAGAAAATGCCGCCATATCAAGGTGGTGGCGAGATGATCTCGGAAGTTACTGTAGACGGCATCACCTACAACGATCCGCCTCACCGCTTCGAAGCCGGCACCCCCGCCATCGTTGAGGCCATCGGTCTGGGGGCTGCCCTCGACTATATGACAGCAATCGGCCTCGACGCCATCTCGTCCCACGAAAAGCAATTACATGACTACGCCATGGAACGCCTGCGCGGCATCAATTCGCTCCGCATCTTCGGCCAAGCCAAGCACAAAGGCCCGATCATTTCGTTTCTCATGAACGGTGCGCATGCCCATGATATTGCTACGGTAATTGACCGTCAGGGCGTGGCAGTCCGGGCGGGCACGCACTGTACGCAGCCGCTGTTGCAGCGCTTTGGCGTCACAGCCACCTGCCGCGCCTCTTTCGGCATGTACAACACCATGGAAGAGGTTGATAAACTGGCGGAAGCTCTTATCTCTGCCCAGAGGATATTCGGATGACCGACGTGCTGCACGATTTACCGGGTGAAAACGCCCCCAACCCCTCCGCTATTCCTGCGGATGAATTGGCGCGCCTGACCGACGATATCGTGGCCGCCCTCAAGACAGTTTACGATCCGGAAATTCCCGTCGACATTTATGAACTCGGCCTGATCTACAAGGTCGATATCGATGACGACCGCAATGTCGCGGTCGACATGACCTTGACCGCCCCCGGCTGTCCTGTTGCAGGTGA
Organism: uncultured Alphaproteobacteria bacterium; assembly: GCA_963819615.1. Taxonomy (GTDB): domain Bacteria; phylum Pseudomonadota; class Alphaproteobacteria; order Rhizobiales; family Aestuariivirgaceae; genus Aestuariivirga. Next base: position 110,188 of record CAWFWW010000004.1, on the reverse strand, counting down.
CATGCCCGGCTGGGTGGAAAACGCCGTCGGCTCTGTTCCTGGCGTGCAATCCGCCAAGGCCAAACTCACTTTCGATCCGCCCTGGGACCACAGCCGCATGTCGGATGAGGCCCGCATGGCGATGAACATGTGGTAAGGAAATTGTGCTAACATGGGCAGCATGAAACCAAGACCATCAGTGATGACGCTGACCGACGCTGCCGCAAGCCGCGTCCGTGATCTCATGGCCAAAGGCGAAGGCGTGGGCTTGCGTGTGGGCGTCAAGAACGGTGGATGCGCCGGCATGGAATACACCATGGAATGGGCCAAGGAACAAAACCGCTTTGACGAAGTGGTGGAGCAAGATGGCGCAAAAGTTCTGATTGACGCCAAGGCGTTGATGTTCCTGCTCGGCACCCAGATGGATTATCAAACCGGCACACTGAAATCCGGCTTCGTGTTCAATAATCCGAACCAGACATCAGCCTGCGGCTGCGGCGAGAGCGTCGAGATCAAGCCAGCGCAAGCCCTGCTGTAGTCAATATTTGCGGGGAGGCGCCCTGACCGAGTCTGATGTGAAATGAACGCCCAACATTTCGCCTTTGCGCCAAACAATGCGCGCATCCCGAATAGTGTTGTCCTGCATCATGAGCAGCCGAATTTCGTCGGGAACAATGTCAGAATTGCTCGTAATCAACTTGGCCCCAGTTTCCGACATATCGCGCACCGCGCAGTCGACGACCGACTGATTGCGGTTAAAGATGATCTTCGCGGATTTGAGGACTTTTTGCCGTTTGGCAATTCGTCCTTCGGTATCAGTCATTAGTTTGCCCTGCCTCAGACATGATACAAGACCATTAACTAATAGTTGTCTACCAGAAGACGTGCTTAACCAGCGGCACGTGCAGGCCTTTGCAAGAATGCAGGCATGTTGGACTGATTGAATCCGAGGTCGGATTTTGCGGCCGGAAGCTCCACAGGGCGTTCAACAGCTTTCTTGGCAGGTTTTTCGTCAACCGTCTTGGCTATTGCTGGCTTGGCAGGCTCGACCGGTTTAGCGCGCGGTTTGTGCTGACGCTTCGGTTTCTCCATAGACCCAGGCTCCACAGTCGCAGCAACCGAAACTGCAACAGGTTCGGCCTTATTTGTCCAGGGTATTTGCTGTTTGATCAGCGTCTCAATTGCTTTGTGATACTTGGCATCCTCGCGCATCACGAGCATATAGGCGTGACCCTCGCGGCCAGCGCGCCCTGTGCGGCCGATGCGGTGGACATAATCTTCTGCATGGATGGGCACATCAAAATTGAACACGTGACTGACTTCAGGAATATCAAGTCCACGTGCCGCGACGTCAGAAGCAATCAAGAAGGTGATCTCAGATGCGCGGAATGCGGCCAGACAATCAAGTCGCGATTTCTGGTCCATATCGCCATGCAATGCACCCGCATTGAAGCCGTGACGTTTCAGTGATTTTTCAAGCAGGGCGACGGTTGTCTTGCGATTGGCAAAAACGATGGCGTTCTTCACATTGTCCTGCGAACGGATCAGGCTCCGCAACGCTTCGCGTTTTGCTTTCGGATCCGAAGGACTCTTCACCACATTCTGGCTGATCGTAGCGGCAGTTGACGACGTCGCAGACGCTTCGACACGGATGGGATTGTGCAAAAACTGGCTCGTGAGGCGACTGATCTCCGGCGGCATCGTTGCCGAGAAAAACAATGTCTGCCGCGTGAAAGGCAAGAGCTTGCAGATGCGCTCAATATCAGGAATGAACCCCATATCCAGCATGCGGTCTGCTTCGTCGATGACGAGAAGCTCAACGCCCGTCAGCAACAGTTTGCCGCGTTCAAAATGGTCGAGTAATCGTCCGGGCGTTGCGATAACGACATCAGCACCACGGTCAATTTTGATTGCCTGCGGTTCAAATGCCACGCCGCCGATGAGTGTTGCCACAGTCAACTTGTGCTGCTTGCCAAGCAACTCGAACGCATCTTGAACCTGCATGGCCAATTCACGGGTTGGTTCGAGAATGAGCGTGCGAGGCATGCGCGCCCGTGCACGACCCTTCTCCAGGAGGGTAAGCATCGGCAAGACAAATGCGGCGGTCTTGCCTGAGCCTGTTTGGGCAAGACCAAGAACATCCCGCCGTTGCAGCGCATACGGAATGGCTTGCGCCTGAATGGGAGTGGGAATTGTGTATCCCGCTGAAGTAACAGCTTGCAATACTTTAGGGCTCAGTCCGAGCGCGTCGAAACTCATCTATTTGAGAAACCATTGGCGAGTAGCACATGATGTGACAAGCGGCCTCGCCTATGCCGCAGTGCAACAATTGGACATCTATTAGTTATTACTGCGGGAAAAGTCAAATACTCGCCGAGGTGTGGTTTTCCCACCATTAACAGCCGAGATTGTGCAATTGACCGACTCCAGCTAGCTTTCGGTTGCCGATCTGATACGGCGCAACCATGGAGATGCAGAATGAAGAAACTAGCAGCGGAGTTTTTCGGTACGTTCTGGCTGGTGTTCGGAGGGTGCGGAAGTGCTGTGCTAGCCGCAGCCTTCCCGGATGTTGGAATTGGTTTGTTAGGGGTGTCGTTTGCATTTGGGTTAACGGTCTTGACGATGGCATATGCTGTCGGCTGGATTTCGGGTGGACATTTTAATCCGGCGGTTTCTGTGGGTCTGGCAACCGCTGGCCGGTTTTCCTGGGGCGAACTTCCAGGTTATGTAGTTGCTCAAGTCATTGGCGGAATTGCCGGGGCGCTTATCTTGTATCTGATTGCTTCAGGAAAAGCTGATTTCTCCACAGCTGGAGGTTTTGCTTCGAACGGATATGGTGAGCATTCGCCTGGAAAATACTCTTTCTTTGCCTGCCTGTTGGCAGAGATCGTGCTGACTGCGGGTTTCCTGATTGTCATCCTTGGCGCGACTGCAAAGAGTGCTTCGCCTGGATTTGCTCCCATAGCCATTGGTTTGGCTTTGACCTTGATCCATCTGATTTCTATTCCTGTGACAAACACGTCAGTCAATCCGGCTCGATCAACAGCTGTTGCTGTATTCACCGGCGATTGGGCTCTAGCGCAACTTTGGATGTTTTGGGTTGCGCCAATCGCAGGCGCAATCATTGGCGCACTTATCCACACCGCACTTTTGTCAGACGATAAAAATTAAGCCGCTCAACTGAAAAAGGGCGGCAAGTAGCCGCCCTTTTTTAAACTCCTGCCGAAGCTGAAATAGGTCAGCCGAAATCAAATCGATCTGCGTTCATCACCTTCACCCAGGCCGCAACAAAGTTCTTCACCAACTTCTTCTGAGCGTCATTTTGGGCATATACTTCCGACAATGCGCGAAGTTGCGAATTCGACCCGAACGCCAAGTCAACACGGGTACCTGACCATTTCACCTTGCCGGAAGCGCGGTCGCGGCCTTCGAAGATATCCTCGTTTTCGGTTGCCGCAGCCCAGACGGTCCCCATATCAAGCAGATTGACAAAGAAATCATTTGTCAGCACACCCGGGCGACTGGTGAAAACGCCATGTTGCGCACCTCCAACATTTGCATTCAGAACCCGCATTCCACCTATGAGCGCCGTCATTTCCGGCGCGGTAAGCTTGAGCAATTGCGCTTTGTCAACCAGCAATTCTTCCGCTGTAACGGAATGGGCCTTCTTTTGATAATTCCGGAACCCATCAACAATAGGTTCGAGCACGGAGAAGGAATCAACATCTGTCTGTTTTTGCAAAGCATCCGTCCGTCCTGGCGTGAATGGCACTTCTACGTCATGACCGGCCTTGTCAGCAGCCTGCTCAATCGCTGCGCATCCACCCAGGACTATCAGATCAGCGAGAGAAACTTGCTTCGGCTTCTTGCCCTTCTGAGAGCCATTAAATGCTTTCTGAATGTATCCAAGCGCCTTGAGCACTTTGGCGAGTTTGGCAGGCTCATTGACCTCCCAATCTTTCTGCGGAGACAACCGGATACGCGCTCCATTTGCCCCGCCCCGCTTGTCGGAACCACGAAATGTTGATGCCGAAGCCCATGCAGTAGAAACCAACTCGGAAATAGTTAGCCCGGCACCAAGCATTTTTGTTTTAAGCGACGCAATATCCTTTTCGTTGATCAAAGGATGGTCGACGTCAGGCAGCGGGTCTTGCCAGATCAATTTCTCCGAAGGAACTTCGGGACCAAGATAGCGCACACGCGGACCCATATCACGATGCGTAAGTTTGAACCAGGCGCGCGCAAACGCATCCGCAAATTGATCAGGGTTTTCGTGAAAGCGGCGCGAGATTTTTTCATAAGCCGGATCAAATCGCAAAGCTAGGTCTGACGTCAACATTCCTGGCGCATGCCGGCTGGATTTGTCGTGTGCATCTGGCACCGTGCCAGCTCCAGCTCCATTCTTGGGCGTCCATTGATGAGCGCCAGCTGGACTCTTTGTCAGTTCCCAATCAAATTTGAACAGGTTGTCGAAAAAATCATTGCTCCATTGCGTCGGCTTCGTTGTCCACGTAACCTCAAGGCCACTGGTAATGGCATCTCCGCCTTTGCCTGTGCCGAACGAACTGAGCCAGCCAAGTCCCTGTACTGCAATGTCCGCACTTTCAGGTTCTGGACCGACATGCGAAGCTGGTCCCGCTCCGTGTGTCTTCCCGAATGTGTGACCACCAGCAATTAGGGCCACAGTTTCTTCGTCGTCCATTGCCATGCGAGAAAAAGTTTCGCGAATATCACGGGCCGAAGCCACAGGATCGGGATTGCCGTTGGGTCCCTCCGGGTTCACATAAATCAGGCCCATTTGTACTGCCGCAAGTGGGTTGTCCAGATCTCGGTCGCCGCTGTAGCGCTTATCTCCAAGCCAACTGTCTTCTTGACCCCAATAAACGCTCTCCTCAGGTTCCCAAACATCCACGCGACCGCCGCCGAATCCGAATGTCTTGAAGCCCATCGATTCGAGGGCGCAGTTGCCTGCAAGTATCATCAAATCAGCCCAGGATATCTTGTTTCCGTACTTTTGCTTGATCGGCCACAACAGCCGCCTGGCTTTGTCGAGGTTTCCGTTGTCAGGCCAACTATTGAGCGGCGCAAATCGTTGCTGTCCGTCTCCAGCGCCGCCCCGACCGTCGCCCGTTCTGTAAGTGCCAGCACTGTGCCATGCCATACGGATAAACAGGGGGCCATAATGGCCGAAGTCAGCTGGCCACCAGTCTTGCGAGTCCGTCATCAGCGCATTGATGTCCCGCTTGAGTGCCTTCAGATCGAGCTTTTTGAACTCCTTCGAATAGTCGAAATTCTTTCCCATCGGGTCAGACATTGGAGAATGCTGATGTAAGATCTTGAGGTTTAACTGGTTTGGCCACCAATCCCGGTTTGATCTGGCGCCAACAGAAGTGTGCATGACCGGGCACTTTCCTTCGCTTTTGTCTACTTTTGCATCCATTTCATTCTCCGATTCATGTTTAACCGCTTCTGACTCAGAAAATCAGCGAAGTGTGCGCCTGCACCTTAAAGACCTGCCGGTTTCTGGTTTAGAATAATTCTAATCTGCTGCGGTCAACGTTTCAACCATGATGTTTAACCATCATTTGAAAGACCTCTCTTCGCATGAGTGATCAAAAACGGTGAGCATTGGTGACCTGATTTGTGATTTGATGTTTTGTCCCGGTTGGCCCAATTTGAAACTGTAAGAGTGAGAGATCTAAGACGATGACTCCACCTTCGGGAACCCGGTTCCCTGCGTGAATCGACGAATGGAAAATGCGAGGTCTAGAAAAATGACGCCGCCTAACTGCAAGAAGGTTGAGTAACGACACATAAAACTGTTGCAGCGGACAAAGCGATGCATACAAGTCCGGCTGCGCAAAGTGCATTTTTTGATTAGCATAAAGACAAATAAGTCATGATGGTCCTGCGCGGAACGCCACCCCAGGACCATTTCTATTGTTCCTACCGTCAATACTTCGCTGTTTACAGCTGGCCCCGTCTTTGCATATCATCTGAAAATGACCATCGTGAGATTCATGCCGTCGCTCGAGACACCAAGGTTAATTCTCCGGGAAATGCATGCTGGCGATGCAGCAAATCTGGCGACGTACTTGGTCCAACCGCGTTACCAGAAATATGTCGCTCATCGTTTGAGAGATGACCACGAAGTTTTGGCCTTTGTCCGCCGTACGGTAGGTTCGCAAGGCGACATGCGTCGGCGCATCTTCCATGCTGTCGCAGAAGAAAGCCGAACCGGAGATATTATCGGCGATGGTTTTGTGATCGTTCATCAAGATTCGTCGCACGAAATTGGCTGGGGTGTCGACCCGGACATGTGGCGAATGGGATTCGGCAAAGAGATTGGCACAGCGCTGCTTGCACTGAGCTTTGAATTTCTCAAAGCCGAGCAGGTTTGGTGCAAGGTGATGGCTGGTAATGCAGCATCTGCCAAACTCGCGCGCCGCATCGGAATGAAGTTGGACCAGACATTGGAAAACTATGTGGTCAGCGGCACACGCAAGGAAACAGTTGAACTGTATCGAATGACAGTGGATCAGTATTTCGAATTGCCTTATTAGGCATTTTGCGCGCCGGACAGAATGATGCCGGCTCCTATCCAGCCAACCATTGTAGCAGGTGCATTGGTATTCCCTGAAATCAAGTTGGGAAAAATCGAAGCGTCGCACACACGCAAATTCGCAACGCCATGAACGCGTAGCCGGTTGTCAACGACTGAGTCATTTGGGTTCGGTCCCATCCGGCAAGTGCAGCATGGATGATAAACCGTTCCACTCCTTTGCCTGAAATCGTGGATGAGCTCTTCATCAGACAAGACATTTGATCCAGGCCGCAATTCCTCGTCCATAAGATCCGAGAGCGGCCGCTGTTGGGCGATTTTCCTGAGAAACTTTACGGCGAGCAGGTACTCGTCAACATCATGTTTTGTCGACAGTGCATTGGCGACGATTTTAGGCGGAGTTCCTGGATCGCTTGACTTGATTTCCAGGAATCCACGGCTTGTTGGCCGACAGTTGGATAATCCCAATGAAAACCCTGAATAGGGGTCAGGTGACAATAGAGGACGTTCGCCTGCCTTGGGCAGCAATGTCGAGAAAGCTTGCATGTAAAGCTGCATATTGGGACGCGACAAATTCTGGTCAGTCTTAAAGAATCCGCCACCATGATTGATGCTCAGGCTCAAGGGCCCGCGATTGAAAAGCAGATACTCCAGTCCTGACCGGAGTTTGCCGTGCCATGACCCAAACACGTCGTTGAGCGTTGGCACATTCATGCGCCAGGTGTAGTTGATGCCAACATGATCCTGCATGTGCTTGCCGACGTTCGTGTTATCTACTTGCACCGGCAATCCAAACCGCTTGATGAGTGAGCTTTCGCCGATTCCCGAAAGCTGCAGCAATTGTGGTGTGTTGATTGCTCCACCTGCCAAAATGATCTCCCGTGTCGCGAGACGCTTGTGAAGCGCACCTCGCCACTTGAAAGTTACGCCTGTAGCAGCATTTCCATTGAAAAGGAGTGTGGTTGCAAACGCTTCAGTCAGAACCGTAAGGTTTTTGCGCTTCATTGCGGGCCGCAAGAATGCGGCAGCCGCAGAATGCCTGCGACCGGACTTCGCCGTGATTTCGTATGTGCCAACGCCTTCTTGCGTTGCGCCGTTAAAATCGAAATTCCGGCGAAGCCCGGCTAGTTCGGATGCTGTGATGAACGCATTTGTCAGCGGGTGAACTTTCCGTGACACGTCACTAATTCGGAGAGGCCCGCTGCGGCCACGAAACTGTGGTTGTCCAATTTCGCTGTCCTCAATCCTGAGATAAGCATCAAGGGCCTCCTTCCAACCCCAACCAACATTGCCCGCGCGTTCCCAGTCAGCGTAATCTTCAGGATGGCCTCTCGCCCAGACCATGGCATTGATGGAACTTGACCCTCCCAGAATTTTTCCGCGCGGCCAATGATCACGCTGACCATTCAATCCAGGATCAGGCTCTGTGGCATACATCCAGTTGACAGCTGGGTCGAAGAACAGTTTTCCATATCCCATCGGCATATTGACGTAGAATCGTCGGTCTGTACCGCCTGCTTCAAGCAGCAAGACTCGGAATTTCCCGCTTTCGGATAGCCGACTGGCCAGCACGCAACCTGCCGAGCCGGCACCAACAATTATGTAGTCGAAGTTTTCTGGCGGCGACATCAGCGGTCAGACTTCAGATTCGGGTCAATCGACGCGCATGAGATGCTCTACAATATTTATTCATATGCCTTCGCTTTTTAGTTTATGACTGTGATGCAATTCGAACGTGGTGTGACATGAAAGTCAAGGACCTGAAGATATTTATCGTTGGAACTCCTCCCGGAGAATGGGGTGGCAGGTATTTCACATTCGTCAAATTGACCACAGACAACGGCATATCGGGTTATGGCGAAGTATACTGCGCCACTTTTGGTCACCAGGCCCTCAAAGCAATGATTGAAGACGTGTTCGAACGCTACGTTGCGGGAACGAGTCCGTTTGAACTCGAATCCCTTTGGCGCAAAGTCTACGGGTCTGGCTACACGATGCGGCCAGATGTATCACTCATGGGCGTCTTGTCAGGCCTTGAGATTGCCTTGTGGGACATCATGGGAAAAGCCCTTGGCAAGCCAATTTATGAGTTGCTTGGCGGAAAGGTGCATGAAAAGCTTCGCTCCTACACATACATTTATCCCGACCGCAGCAAAGGCCAGGATGAATCGATTTTCTGGAATGCTGAACAGTCAGCCGAACGCGCTGCCGAATATGTGAAACAGGGGTTTACGGGTATCAAATTTGATCCGGCTGCGCCTTACTCGTCTTTCGATCCGCGCCAACCCAGTCTTGAGTCGATGGAACTCTGTGCAAAGTTTTGCAAGTTGATCCGGGAAGCCGTTGGCACGAAGGCAGATTTATTGTTTGGCACGCATGGTCAGTTTACCGCATCAGGGGCCATCCGTTTCGCCAAACACATCGAGCCATACGATCCCCTGTGGTTTGAAGAGCCCACCCCACCAGACCGGCCAGAAGAAATGGCGCTTGTGGCGCGCGCGACTTCTATCCCGATTGCTACAGGAGAACGGCTGACGACCAAATATGAGTTCGGTCGCGTCCTTGAGCTACGTGCGGCTTCAATATTGCAAATGGCGCTGGGGCGTGTCGGCGGTATCATGGAAGCCAAGAAGATTGCGGCAATGGCGGAGGTCTACTACGCTCAAATTGCGCCGCACCTTTATGCAGGTCCGATTGAAGGAGCAGCAAACATACAGTTTGCTGCGACATTGCCGAATTTCCTGATCCTGGAAAGCATCGAGCAATGGGGCGGGTTCCATTCAAAACTCCTGAAAAAACCGATTCAATGGGAGCAGGGATACGTGATTCCTTCGTCCGCTCCAGGTCTGGGCATTGAACTGGATGAAACGGTAGCTGACGCACATCCTTACGAGGGCAACCAATTGCATCTCGAAATGACCAACACGCCCGTTCTTTAGGCAGGGCGAATTAAAGTTAACGCTGCAAGTGTCATTCATGGCTTGAAATCTGGTCAATTCCGGCAGTAACCTTTTTTTGGAACGGGCATGAATTAATCATAAGAATGGAATACGAAGGCGTTTCTGGTTAAGATCAATTGCCAAACTGGATGTGCACGGCATCTCGTTTCGGCCACATTGTTCAAACACATGAACGGCATGTGAATGCAGCGTTCAGGGGCATTTCAGAGCGGCGAAGCTAAATATTGGTCACGGTGAAAACACCGAGGAGATTTTAATTATGGCAGACTTTGGCACCTTCAGTAGTATCGTAGATGTAATAGTTGATGGCACCAGCAGGTCCGAAACACTTCGCGCCTACACCAAACTGCCAATATTTAAAGCCGGAGTTGACTGGAAGGATTTTGGATTTGACGCCCGTGGCGGCAATGACTTTATCGTGGCTGCGCATGGCGACGACGAGATTTTTGGCGGTTCAGGAAACGACACGATCCAAAGTTATTATGGCCACAACGATGTGGATGGCGGAACTGGTGAAGATACGCTCGACTACTCATGGTTTGGCGATTTCACTACGCTTAACATCACGTCCGGCGTGAATGTCAGCTTGACGGCAGGCACTGCTGTTGCCCGCAATAGCGGAGTGCGCTTCAGCGACGCGATTGAGTATGTTGAAAACGTGAATGGTTCCGACTTCAATGATCGAATTGCCGGAAACAGCAAGGCAAACGATTTGTCAGGCGGCTTTGGCAGTGACTATCTGCAAGGCGGTTCCGGCGCGGACGTGCTTGAAGGAGAAGGCAACAGCGACAGCCTCTATGGCGGAACAGGTGCGGACCAATTGCTTGGCGGCAGCGGCAACGACTTACTGTCCGGCGGCAGTGGCGCTGATAAACTGTCAGGAAACGCAGGCGATGACGACCTTCAAGGTGGACTTGGAGCAGATGACATGGTTGGCGGGCTTGGTGCCGACTATTTCATTTTTACATCAGTAGATGACAGCAACGAATTTCTCGGTGTTGATTTGGTGAAGGATTTTGTCGACGATATTGACAATTTCGACTTGCGTGCAATTGACGCAAACGAAAACATCAGCGGCAAGCAGGCGTTCACATTCATTGGTACCAGCGAATTTACGGGTGCTAACCGTGGCGAGCTCCGTTACGACGCTTTCAGCAGTGCTTCAGTCATTGAAGCCGACGTGAATGGCGATCAATTGGCCGATATTACGATTGACGTCGCAGGAATCCACGATTTCGTTCGGCGTGACTTTATCTTGTTGCAAAGTGATCTGCTCGCTTAAGAAACCCTGCAAGGCAAACTTCGCCTCGCTTGTGAGAGTGGGGCGATTTCTTTAGACCAACCACATCCGTCCGTATGGAGCGATGGCGACATTGCCATACTCCTGGGAAATCGTTCCGCCACCAAGTTCATCTTTGAACAAGCGGACGCCAGCTGAATGGAGTTGTTTGATTTCAATTGGCTGCCAAACATCAGAAAAATTGAATAGGCAGGTCAACGGGCCGGTTTCTCCATTCCGCACAAACATGAAAACCGCATTGTTTCCGGAATGTGCGATCACCGTCGGGTTGCTGGCGGCCAACCCCGCCAGAGCTTTGCGCCTCGCAATGACGTGTTTGACGCCTTCCAGTAGCGTTTTCGCAATTCCTTCTGGATTCAATGCCTGCGTCCAGTTCATTTTCGGCCGATGCATCCATCTATTGTCGTGCTCGTGCTCTCTGATTTTGGCAAATCCATAGTCGTTAAGCAGGCCGATCTCGTCGCCCATATACAGCAAGGGGAGGCCGCCAAATGAGCATATCAGGGAGTAACCCAGCAACATACGTTGTATTGCAGAATGGATTGCTACTTCGTCGTTGATGGCAATCGCTGCTTCCAGCCCGGCGAGACTTGCGAACGAACCGCTATTGCGCCGATCACCTGTCTCCTCATTCTCTTGAAAGACAGCCCCACGCGCAAAGCCGTCAGGATGCTGCCCCGAATAAAAATCAGAAAGATAACGTCGATGGCCTGGTCCGGACGTGTTTGGAACAGCAACTGCGTCTTCTTCGGTGATCGCCCAGCCAATGTCATCGTGGCAACGAATGTAGGTTGCGAAACTGGCATTCTTGAAACTGATTGGGAAATGAGAGCGCAACACATATTCCATAAGACGGGTATCCCGGGTGGCGAGGGATGACCAAAACTGCACCATGAGATTGTTGTGATAGGCAAGGTTTGCTTCGCGCCCTGTGTGCCGACCCTGGCCGAGATAAGGCACAAGGTCCTTTGGCGCAACAATCGCTTCTGCCTTGTGGATCATCGCAGGTGCGGCAATCCTTGTGGCGGCCCGCAGCGCCTGCAAGATGTCATGTACCTCCGGCTGATTTTGGCAGTTTGTGCCGAGCCGTTTCCACATGAATGCAACCGCGTCCAGCCTGAGGCAGGTGGCGCCCTTGTTGGCAAGGTTGAGCATTATGTCCACGATTTCGAGGAACACTTTTGGGTTTGCCCAGTTCAAGTCCCATTGATGTTCATTGAACGTAGTCCAAACCCACTTCTTGAAATCCGGATAGTAAGTGAAGCTGCCAGGCGCAGTATCCGGAAATATCTCGATTAGAGTCTGGTCATAGGCCTGCGGGATCTCGTCCGTATCAAACATCCAATAATAATCCTGGAATTTCTTGTCGCCACGTTTGGCCTTCTCGGCCCATTGGTGTTCCTTGGCAGTGTGGTTGACGACAAGGTCAATGCAGACGTCGATTCCGCGCCCACGGAGAACTCCAGTTACTTCCTCAAATTCGGCCATGTTACCGAGCTTTGGATCAATGGCTTGATAGTCCAAGACCGAATACCCTCCATCGCTGTCACCAGGGCGGGGCTTAAGACATGGCATAAAGTGCACGTAAGTGACGCCAAGGCTTTCAAGGTAATCTATGTGGCGGAGTATGTTGCTCAATCTATCCGCAAATCGGTCCACATAGAACACGTAGCCAATCATTTTCTCGGACAAGAACCAATTTGGCGAAAGGTCGCGTTTCAGATCAAGTTCCTTGAGATCAAGAGGCCTTTTTCGCCAATGTTTTAGAAGCAGTTCCTTTAGCAATGCATTGAGACTGTGCTGTTCACCATATAGGCGTTGCAAAGGCTGCAAAAGATCTTGTTCGCTGCGCTCCCAGCGCAGCTCAAATATTCGTTCATCTGCTGAAGGCGACACGGGAGTTGGTGACACATTGTTATCCAGATTGGTTGAACAAGCAGTCTAGGGAGGCCAAGCGATATGATCAAGGCACTGGCGAAGTTGCCGTTCTGACAGCCGTTCAAGATGCAAAATTGGCTATTTTTGGACCTTGCGCAATGCCGTCGGCTAACTCGGAACTGTTCAAATTACTGTTGAATGAAGCACATTGCGCTAGTAGAATTCATGTGTCCGCCATTACTATTTCATAAACAATAGCAAATTCATGGTATCGGTGCCGGTGATGAAATACGGTTACATTGGCCTTGGAAACTTGGGTGGGCACCTTGCTTTTAACCTGCGCAAGCGCGGATTCGATGTTACGGTTCACGACAAGGAAAAGGCGCTGGCATCCGCGCATCTTTTTGCGGGTGCAAAGTGGGCCGATTCTTCCGCTGAACTGGCGCGGAATGTTGACCATGTATTTACGTGTCTCCCATCTCCTAAGATATCAGAGGATGTCTTGAGAGATATTCTTCCAGAGATGCGCCCTGGCGCTTGTTGGCTAGAGAATTCAACTGTCGGCCGCGATGACATGGTTCGGCTGGCAAACCTGGCGAAAAGCTTTGACGTTGAGACGCTGGAGGCACCCGTAACAGGTGGGGTTCATCTTGCAGCCAAGGGCGAGATTACGGTGCTCGTCGGTGGAGACGGTGCGCTGCTGGAAGCGCACAAGAGAGCCCTTGAAGCAATTGGCAACAAGATCTTCCACATGGGCCCCATAGGCTCAGCTGCACTTATCAAGGTGATCACCAATATGTTGGCTTTTGTCCATCTCGTGGCCGATGCCGAGGCATTGATGCTCGCCAGGCGTGGGGGCCTCGATCTTGCAATAGCCTGGCAAGCAATTGCTGCCAGCTCGGGCACGAGTTTCGTGCACGAAACCGAGGGCCAGTTAATTCTGAATGGTAGTTACGACATCGCATTTACGATGGATCTCGCCTTGAAGGACCTGGGCTTCGCCATGGATTTTGGCAGGGAGTTTGGCGTACCCTTGGCACTGGCAAAGTTGACAAACGAAACCTTCCAAATGGGTAAAGCAAAGTATGGTGGGCAAGCGCAGTCCACCCAAATTGCGAAATTGTTGGAAGATGCCTTGGGGACTGATCTTCGCGCACCGGGTTTTCCGGCACGGCTCGAATGACGCAGCCCGCGCACGTACGAGTGGCAGGAGCAGGTCCTGCGGGTTTGATGGCCGCTGAAGTGCTGGCGGCAGCTGGTCTAAAAGTCACCATCATTGATCATCAAAAAAGGCCCGCGCGCAAATTCTTGCTAGCTGGGCGTGGCGGTTTGAACCTTACCAACAACATGGAGTTGGAGCAGTTCTTGAAGTGCTACGGCCCTTCGCGAGACACTCTTCAGCGCTCCATAAAGGCATTCACTCCTGACGATATCCGGGCGTGGTGCCTTGGACTCGGCATAGAAACTTTTGTCGGCACGTCCGGCCGGGTTTTTCCCAAGGGATTGAAAGCATCGCCACTCTTGCGTGCCTGGCTGCGTCACTTGGATCAACTTGGAGTCATTCTCAAATCGGAAACGCCGTGGCGGAGATTTGATGATTTGCCCACTATTCTTGCTTTGGGTGGCGCAAGTTGGCCGGAATTGGGCTCAGATGCTTCATGGACAAAAATATTTGAAGCATCGGGCATCACATGCACCCAATTGCAAGCTTCTAACGGTCGGCAGTTGGTGGCATGGACTGGCCATTTCATTTCGCGCTTTGCTGGCATGCCGCTGAAAAATGTGGCCGTAACGGTCAATGGCAGGACAGTGCATGGCGAAATCATGATTACCAATGACGGCATTGAGGGAGGTGCAATCTATGCATTGTCGCGCGAACTGCGCAGCGCGGCTGAGCAAAAAATTCAAATTGACCTCAAGCCCGGCCTCACGCAAGCAATTGTCAACGAAAGGATGGCAGGGCCGCGCGGAAAGCAGTCACAGTCAAATTTCCTGCGCAAAGCGCTCGGGCTAAGTCCAGTTGGCATTTCTCTCATGCGCGAGACCGGCAGCACAAATCCAAAGGCAATTATCATACCAGGGTTAGGCCCCGCGAACATTCGCCGGGCAATATCGACAGCTGGCGGTGTTGCGGCCGAGGAGATTGACGAAAATTTTCAACTGCTGAAATTCCCAAATACATATGTTGTCGGAGAAATGTTGGATTGGGATGCTCCGACTGGAGGTTTCTTGCTGCATGCCTGCCTGGCGACAGCACGTGTTGCTGCTCTTGATTTGGTCCGAAAACTGTCAAGGTGATTGGCTTCGCAAAATGCTTCAAGAATCCGAAACCCCGGCGCTTGCGCACCGGGGCTCGTGTATCCAACTGCTATTGAGGGGGCGATCAGCAGCTGTAATACATGTCGAACTCGACTGGGTGCGGGGTCATCCGGTAGCGGTCTTGTTCTTCCTGCTTCAGTTCGAGATATGACTCGATCTGGTCCTTGGAGAAAACGCCGCCCTTGGTGAGGAACTCGTGGTCGGCCTGGAGTGAATCGATGGCTTCCTGCAAGGAACCGCACACGGTCGGCACCTTGGCGAGTTCGGCCGGTGGCAGATCGTAGAGGTTCTTGTCCATGGCGGGGCCGGGGTGGATTTTGTTGGTGATGCCATCAAGGCCCGCCATGATGATTGACGAGAAGCACAGATAGGGGTTCGCCGTCGGATCGGGAAAGCGCACTTCCACGCGTTTGGCCTTCGGATTGCTCGTGAACGGAATGCGGCACGAAGCCGAGCGGTTGCGCGAAGAGTAGGCGAGCAGCACCGGCGCTTCGTAGCCCGGCACCAGACGCTTGTAAGAGTTGGTCGAAGGGTTAGTGAAAGCGTTCAGGGCCTTGGCATGCTTGATCACGCCGCCGATGAAGTACAGGCAAAGCTCAGAAAGATCTGCATACTGATTGCCAGCCATCTGCGGCTTGCCATCTTTCCAGATGGAGAAGTGGCAGTGCATGCCTGAACCGTTGTCGCCAAACACGGGCTTCGGCATGAAGGTCGCGGTCTTGCCGTAGGAATGCGCCACGTTGTGAATCACATATTTGTAGATCTGCATGTGGTCAGCAGCAATGGTGAGCGGCTGGTACTTGGTGCCAAGTTCATGCTGCGAAGACGCCACTTCATGGTGATGCTTTTCGATGGCGAGGCCCATTTCACCCATGACGGAGAGCATTTCACCGCGCATGTCCTGTGCCGAATCCATCGGGTTCATCGGAAAATACCCGCCCTTGGTGCGCATGCGGTGGCCCATGTTGCCGGTTTCGTAGTCACGGTCGGAGTTGATCGGCAGTTCCACGCCATCCAGCTTGAAGCCGGTGTTGTAGGGTGAGGTCGCAAACTTCACATCATCGAAAATGAAGAACTCAGCTTCAGGACCAACGAACACCGTGTCGCCGAGCTTGGTCGACTTCAGATAGTTTTCCGTGCGCTTGGCGATGGAGCGCGGGTCGCGGTTGTAGCCTTCGCCGGTGCCCGGATCAGCGATGTAGCAGAACACGGCCATGGTGGTTTGGGCGTAAAACGGATCGAGGTGCACAGATGCTGCGTCAGGCCGCAAAATCATGTCGGACTCGTTGATGGCCTTCCAGCCGGCAATCGAGGAGCCGTCGAACATCAGTCCTTCTTCCCATGCATCGGCACCCATCTGCGATATGTCCATTGTCAGATGCTGCATCTTTCCGCGCGGATCGGTGAAGCGCAGGTCGACGAATTTCACGTCTTTGTCCTTGATCATCTTCAAGGCTTTTTCAACATTGGAGTCTTTTGCCATTTTTCCCTCGTGTAATTGGCGTGAAATTCAAATTTGTTACAGCGCTTCCGTGCCCGACTCGCCGGTCCGGATGCGGATAGCCTGTTCAATCGTCGAGATAAAGATTTTCCCGTCGCCAATGCGGCCGGTGCGGGCTGCATTTTGAATGGCTTCTACAGCTTTGTCGACCAGGGCGTCGTCAATGACGACTTCAATCTTCACCTTTGGCAGGAAGTCGACAACGTATTCTGCGCCTCGGTAGAGCTCCGTGTGACCCTTCTGGCGGCCAAATCCCTTGGCTTCAGTAACGGTTATGCCCTGCAGGCCCACGGCTTGCAGTGCTTCTTTCACTTCATCCAGCTTGAAGGGCTTGATGATGGCTTCAATCTTTTTCATTGTGCGATGGGCCTCATATGTTGGCATTAACCGATTTGCAGAGTCTGTGCCAATTCGTGCGTCAGTGAATTCAACAACTTAGCGGCTAGCATAAAACAAAATTTGACGTCAATGACTATAAAATAGGCAGGATGCACATAATATGGGCATGAAAGAGTTGGCCTTTCGGCGGCCTTGCGTGACCTGCAAGAAGAGTGTCAGAAATATTCCCGCAAGGAGCCTGGCATGTATCTCGAAAAATTCAAAATGGACAGCAAAATCGCGGTGGTCACGGGTGCCGCGAAAGGCATTGGCTTTGCCATCGCTGACGCTTTAAGTGAAGCAGGCGCAACTGTCATAATTGCAGATGTGGACGCCGCCGCTGCCGAACAAGCCTTGGCACAGCTGAGAGCGAAAGGCCGAAGTGCTGATAGCGTCGTCCTTGATGTGACCAAGCCCCGCGATGTCGAGAAAGCCCATGACGCCATTGTCGCCAGGCACAAGCGCGTTGACATTCTCGTGAACAATGCCGGCATCGCCATTTCTTTCAAGCCCGCCGAAACCATGTTTGACGATGAGTGGAGCAAAGTCATTGATGTCAATCTCAACGGCGTATTCTGGTGCTGCCGCGCCTTCGGCAAATCGATGCTCGCGCAAAAGTCTGGCGCTATCGTCAACATTGGATCGATCTCGGCGCAAATCGTCAATTATCCGCAGGAGCAGGCGAACTACAATGCTTCCAAGGCGGGCGTTCATCATCTCACGCGCTCGCTGGCGGCGGAATGGGCCGAACGCGGCGTGCGTGTGAATGCTGTGGCACCCACCTACATCGAAACCGATCTTACGCGCGAAGTGGCCCTCGACCCGGAAATCCGCAAGCACTGGATCGGCGGCACGCCCATGGGCCGCATGGGCCAGCCAGAGGAAATCGCATCGGTCGTCTTGTTCCTCGCTTCTGATGCCGCAAGCCTGATGACCGGCTCAATCGTAAATGCAGACGGTGGTTACATCTGCTGGTAGCTAGCGTTCTTTGGAGCTTGATTGACTTCGACGCATTGCGCTTGACTTGAATTTTCTGCAATGGATTATGTTCGCATTAGTTGAATCAACCTGCAGGGAAAGCACCTATATGCCCATGACTCCGGAAGGCAGCGCGACCATCGAGCCGCCGCACAGCAGCGAGATAGAGAGATTTTCACAGACACTGGACGTGGTCTACGATTGTGTGCTGGAACCGGAGAACTGGACGGCAGCTCTTAGAAAGATCAACGGCCTCACGGGGGCTGACAGTTCGGCGTTTCATTGGGGAGATCTGGCAACCCATACCGTCATCGAAGCATATCACGTGGGCATGACGCCTGAATTTTTGGAGGCGCTCAGGCGGCACTCCATGGTTTGGGCCATGCAGGTCAATGCAATCGCTTGGGAAGTCGGAAAAGTCCAATATCTGGCTGACTTGCTGGACCGCAATGAGTTTGAGAATGGCCGTTTCTACAGGGAAGTCATCGTGCCGCACAGGCAGTGTGATTACATGGCCGTCAACCCGGTGAACAACGGGAGGCAACTTGCTTCGCTTTCTGTCAACACCAATGTTGACACAGGCTTTTTCAAACCGCGCTCTGTGGAGCTGATGCGCCTTCTTGCTCCTCACATCTGCAAGGCGGCGCGGCTGTCCGCTGCCTTCGATCTCAAGACGCTGCAGGCCAGCATGCTTGAGAAGACACTGGATACATTGACAAGTGGTGTGATGCTCCTCAGTGCGAACAACCAGGTCGTTTACATCAATGCTTCAGCGCAACAAATGCTCCAGGGCCATAGTGGCATGTGGCTGGCCAACGGCAAACTTGCCATAAAAGATGTCGACGTAGAGAGCCTTTTCGCCTTGTCGCTCGCAGCGATGCAAGATCCTGCTGCCGTTAAGCGGCAACCACCCGATACTATTGCCGTTCCGGACGATAATAACCCGCTGATCCTCACACTGCTGCCAATCGCGTCTGGCCGCCGCAAGGGGCTGATGGGCGCGTTTGAGGCTGCTGCTGCCGTATTCATCCAGCACTTGGGCCGCACGCCACCGATTCCAGGCGCAGCGCTGGGTGCGCTTTACGAATTGACGCCAACGGAGATCAAAGTCACGATGGCGCTTCTACAAGGCTTTGACGTGACGGACACGGCGGATATCCTCGGCATTGCCGAAGCCACAGTGCGCACGCATCTCAAACATATTTACAGCAAGACTGGCGCAACGCGGCAAGCCGAACTGATTCAATTGCTGATGCGCGCGGTATCGCCTGTAGCTTTGGATGCACAGGCCTCATGACCGTAATCCAGTTGCTGCAAGGCTGATGCACTGGTATTGAGCCGCCGATACTCCTGGGGACTCAAAATGAACAAGCAGAAAATCGCACTTCTCACCGCAGGCGGACTCGCACCTTGCCTGTCAGCTGCCGTCGGCTACCTCATCTTGGAGTACACCAAGCGCCTGCCGAAAGCTGAAATCATTGGCTACCGCAATGGCTACATGGGCCTGCTCAAGGGTTGGTCCATCAAAGTCACACCCAAAGTTCGCAAGACTGCAAAACTCCTGCTCGAACACGGTGGCTCACCTATAGGCAACAGCCGCGTGAAGCTGACAAACGTCAAGGACTGCATCAAGCGCGGTCTCGTCAAGGAAGGCCAGGACCCGTTGCATGTTGCCGCTGAACAACTGGTGAAGGACGGCATTACCATTCTTCACACCATCGGCGGGGATGACACGAATACGACGGCGGCCGATCTTGCTGCCTACCTCGCAAAGAACAATTACAATCTTACTGTCGTCGGCCTGCCCAAGACAATCGACAATGACGTCATTCCCATTCGCCAAACCCTCGGAGCTGCAACGGCAGCGGAGCAGGGTGCCATTTTCTTTGAGAACGCAATCAACGAACAGAGCACCAATCCGCGCATGCTGCTGATACACGAAGTCATGGGCCGCAATTGTGGCTGGCTTACTGCCGCAACAGCAGATGTTTACCGCAAGCGCCTCAAGAAGCAGCGCTTTGTACCGGATTTCAACTTGCCAATGGCCTACAAGGACATTGACGCCGTTTACGTTCCCGAAATGCAGATTGACCTTGATGCGGAAGCCAAGCGCCTTCGCAAAGTCATGGATGCGGAAGACTGCGTCACAATCTTCCTTTCGGAAGGTGCTGGCGTCAAAGACATCGTCGCCGAAATGCGCGCCCGCGGGGAAGAAGCAGAACGCGATGCATTCGGCCACGTGAAGATCGACAAGATCAATCCGGGCGCATGGTTCGGCAAGCGTTTTGCCGAGATGGTGGGAGCCGAGAAAACCCTGGTGCAGAAGTCTGGATATTTTGCCCGTTCAGCCCGCGCAAACAAGGAAGACCTGGCCCTGATCAAGATCATGGCGCTCGAAGCTGTGAAAAGCGGCATGAAGGGTGAAAGCGGCGTTATCGGCCATGACGAAGGACACAAAAACAGGCTGCGCGCCATCGAATTCCCGCGCATCAAGGGGGGCAAAGTATTCAATGCCAATGAAAAGTGGTTCATCTCTCTCTTGAAAGAGATTGGCCAGCCAAAAGGCAAGTCTCTTGATATCGAGCACGGTGGACATGACTGACATTTTTGCCGGTGCTGAAATTCTCACACCGGGCCAAATGTACCGGGCAGACGCTCTCGCTGTCAAAGGTGGCATGACATCGCTGAAGCTGATGGAAAATGCTGGCAAAGCGGCGGCAGACGAAATCCAGAAACGCTACAAGAAATGTCGGACTGCAGTTCTGTGTGGTCCCGGCAACAATGGCGGCGATGGATTTGTCATTGCGCGCGTGTTGAAAGCGGCACGCTGGCCAGTAGAAGTCTTTCTATGGGGGGACCGCAAAGCTTACCAAGGTGATGCAGCGATCATGGCTGCCAAGTGGAAAGGAAAAACCAGTTCCTTGTCGGAGTTTGATACCGCCGAACTGATCGTCGATGCCTTGTTCGGCGCTGGTCTTACTCGCGAGTTTCCAAAAGACCTCGCCGAAACAATCAATTCAAAAGGCGCCCCAATTGTAGCCATCGACGTGCCATCAGGCCTTGATGGATTAAGCGCCAACCCTCGCGGGGCAAGCATCAGGGCCGACGTAACGATTACATTCTTCCGCAAAAAACCGGCACACGTGCTTTTTCCGGGGCGCGGCCTTTGTGGTGATGTTGTTGTTGCAGAAATCGGTATCGCCGCAAACCTGCTCAAAGATTTGCACCTACCGCACTTCTGTGAAAACCAGCCGCCGCTTCTTCCCAAACTCGAAGATGCCGCACACAAGTACAGCCGTGGTGCTGCACTGGTTTATTCCGGGGGCGAACTGCGGACCGGTGCTTCGCGTCTTGCCGCACTTGCCGCAGCGAATGTTGGCGCTGGGGTAGTGAGCCTGTGCGGGCCGGTCGATGCCCTGCGTATCCATGCAGCGCACTTAACTTCCATCATGCTCAAGCCCTGCGAAACAGTGGATGCACTGCAAATATTGCTGGGTGACCAGCGCACGAAATCATTCTGCATTGGTCCCGCTTCAGGCTTGACGGATACAACACTTGAGATGGTGTTCTGTGCCCTAGGCGGAGGTGCAAGTGTCGTTCTTGATGCTGATGCGTTGACTTCGTTTGCGCCAGCACCGCAGCTGCTTTTTGATGCCATAAGCAAATCCAAGTGTCCTACTGTCGTCATGACGCCGCATGAAGGTGAATTCGTGCGGTTGTTCAAGGAGATAGCGCAAGGTACTGAAAACAAGCTGGAAAAGGCTGCTGCTGCATCGCAATTGTCTGGTGCCATCATTATTCTCAAAGGCCCGGACAGCGTCATTGCTCATCCCGATGGCCGCGCGGCAGTCAATACCAACGCACCTGCAAAATTGGCTACTGCTGGGACCGGAGATGTTTTGGCGGGCTTGGTCACCGGGCTGCTTGCGCAGGGCATGGAACCGTTTGAAGCAGCCTGCGCCGCTGTCTGGCTCCACGGCGAAGCTGCCAACCGAATTCCGCGACGCACCATCATGGCCGAAAACTTGCTGGACTATTTGCCGTGATGGATAAAGTGCTTGCGCCAAGGACGGTGTTGAAGGAGGTTTTCGGCTTTGATGCCTTCCGTCCCGGCCAGGAGCACATAGTTGACTCTCTTATTGCAGGTAAAAATGTGCTCGCTGTCATGCCAACAGGATCGGGCAAGTCACTTTGCTTTCAAGTTCCAGCGCTGGCGCTGGGCGGCCTGACAATCGTAGTGTCACCACTTGTAGCTTTGATGCAAGACCAGGTCTCCACTTTGAAGCTGGCAGGTGTCGCCGCCGAAACGATTAACTCCTCGCGTTCCCGCGAGGAGAACGTTGAAAGCTGGAAGAAAGTGGCCGCTGGCCAAACCAAACTTTTGTACCTCGCACCGGAGCGGCTGATGTCTGACCGTATGATAACAGCGTTGCAACGTTTGCCCGTGAAACTCATAGCCGTTGATGAAGCGCATTGCATCGCGCAATGGGGACCTTCCTTTCGCCCGGAATACGGTGCACTCGTAGGCCTGCGCACCGCGTTTCCCGGCGTGCCAGTTGGCGCCTTTACAGCCACCGCCGATGAAGTGACACGCAATGAAATTACCTCAAAGGTTTTTTCCGGTAGCGCCGAAATCTATGTCGCAGGTTTCGACCGTCCGAATATCCGGCTTACCGTCGAACCAAAAAACAACAGCACAAGGCAATTGCTTGCCTTTCTGGAAGAAAGAAAAGGTCAAAGCGGCATTGTCTATTCACTTTCGCGTAAAAGCACAGAGAGCTGGGCAGCAGAATTGTCCGGGAGAGGCATTCGTGCTTTGCCGTATCACGCCGGATTATCGCCGGAAACACGCGCGCGTCACCAGGACTTGTTTATGACCGAAAATGGCGTCGTCATTTGCGCGACTATTGCCTTTGGCATGGGAATCGACAAACCGGATGTTCGATTTGTATTCCATGCTGACTTGCCCTCATCAATGGACGCGTACTACCAAGAAATTGGCCGAGCCGGGCGCGACGGCGAGGCTGCCGATGCCCACATGGTGTTCGGCGTCAGCGACATTCAAATGCGCCGCCGCTTCATAAATGATGAAGGCGCAGGTGAAGAACGCAAATGGCGGGAACTCAAGCGGCTTGATGCGTTGGTGGCATATTGCGAAACCATTTCCTGCCGCCGTCAGAGCCTGTTGCTGTATTTCGGCGAGGACACCCAGCCTTGCGGCAATTGCGACGCCTGCCTTGATCCCTCGGCGGCCGTGGACGGGACTGAAGAAGCGCGCCTCATATTGCGGGCAGTCAAACTCACAGGCCAGCGCTTTGGCACCACCCACCTGCTTGATTTATTGTTGGGTATTGCAAATGACCGGGCGAAGACCCTTGGCCACATCATGCTGGATGTATTTGGCAAAGGCGCGTCACTCAAACGGACTCAATGGCAGGCCATCGTACGCCAGATGATGGGGAGTGGCTTTCTAAAATTGGATGTTGCAGGCCATGGAGGCATGTCAGTTGGCGACAAGGGCCAGGAACTGCTCAGCGGAGCTGGTGAATTCAAATACCGCCTTGCGCCTGGCCAAACCAAAAAAGTCACGGCATCCCCAGTTGACAAATGACCTCAATGTGGACGCTGACACATTGCTTCATCGACTTAAAAAACTCCGCTCCAAACTTGCCAGCCAGCGCCGCGTGCCTGCCTACGTCATTTTCTCTGACAGAACGTTGATTGACATGTCTCAGCGCAAGCCTGTGACGAAATGGGATTTTGGAGAAGTTCACGGCGTTGGCGCAGCGAAGCTCGAGCAGTTCTCGGAACTTTTTCTTGCTGAAGTGGCGAGCCACTTACAAACAACATCCAAAGCCGCCTGAAAGCGGGCTGCTGAAACTGAAAATCCGCGGAACTAACATATTTGAAGATAGCTCAAATGCTGTGGTCGGTTTCAGCCGTTTTGAAAAGTATTATGGCCCGGGTCACGTGGATGAAACATCGGCTCTGCAGCCCGCTCGGTTCCATCCATGTTCCTTAATGGAACTTTGGTGCCACCAAACACGGGTGGGCGCGGCGCTGGCCTAATCGGAAGCGCCTGGACATTACTGGGCATTGACATGCTTGGAGTAGAAATCTTTGGCCGGGTAAGTACGGATTCAATGTTCTGCTCAATAACCAAATCATGTTCTCCGCCAATCAATATGAGATGTTCGACATCGTCCCTGCGCAATAGAACCAGCTGGCGCGTCTTGTCGATATCATGAATCTCAGAAATTCCCAGGCGCGCTCCACGAGTGCTGCCATTTCGCCGGTTCAAAACCTTGTAAATCATCAAGGCCACAACCAGCCCGCCAAGTATCAAGGCGGCAGCGAATAGTGAAGACATATAAGGTTGCAACGCAGACATAGCCGACCTCCAACTGTTGCCACAGATTTAATATCGAAATATCTTGCCAAGAAATCCAAAGCGCTGCAAGTCCGCATTGACGATTGGCAAGGCAATCTTGTGTCATTTTCGAACACTTTACAGAGCTGGACGCTACTATGGCGGCCGCGTGATTCGGAGCTAAAGACAAGTGATGCAGCAGGACAACGTGGTGAACGGACCGGTCGTTGATGTCGGGCGAAAGCAGTTGGGGCGCGTACTGGCGCTTGCGCTTGTCGCGGGGCTGCTGGTCGCTGCAGTGTCTTATGTCCTCCAGGATCGGATCGGCGTTCCTCCGCTTGCCCTCGCGCTCTTCCTGTCTTTTATCGGACTTTACTACGTTATAGCGACCCTGTTCGGGATGTTTAGGCACCGTGCCGTTGCAGAAAATGTTTCCATAACTGAAGATGCGAGCAATGCGCTTGGTGACGCCATAATTGTTACTGACGGGAAGGGACGAACCGTCTTTGCTAATTCAATGTACAAGAGCTTGCTGAAAGCCGCAGACGGTAAACGCCTGGTTGGTTTTGACAACCTTTACGCTGGACAACAAGAATTTGCGAATCCGGTTTTTCAACTCGTTCAAGCTGCCCGGAAGGGTGAAGCCATGCATAGGGATGTGCGCGTTCCTCCTGGGCGTGCAGTGCCAGGTTCTTCGCCAAGCGAGGCTCGTTGGCTCCGCCTGTCCATTTCACCTATGAAGCGGGCTGGCCACACGCTTTGGCGGCTGACCGACATCACCAAGGACCGGCAACACCAGGAACAGGCCTTCACAAGGCTCCAGTTCATAATCACTTATCTTGATCATGCGCCTGCTGGTTTCTTCTCAACTTTGCCAAACGGCAAAGTCGACTACATAAACGCCACTCTGGCGGGCTGGCTCGGCATCGACCTTGCGGAATCGCAAGGCGGCAAGCTGGCTCTGGATGAACTGTTGGGGCCGGACGCTGCCAGATTGCTGCAATCGGTCGTCAGCGGAGGGGAAACCTCGCGCACTGAGGAATTTTCAATTCCAGTGCAAACGTCTAATGGCATAACGCTCCCAATCGATGTTATGCACCGAGTTGATTTTGATGGCGATGGGCAACCGATGCCGATGCGCACGATGGTGCTGCGGCGCAAGCCAGAGCGCGCCGGCGCCGATGCTGAAAAGGCAGTCCAGGAACTCATTGGCGCGGCGCCCTTTGGCGTCGCCTTGCTATCGCGCAATGGCCGCGTTGTCTCAACCAACGCCGCATTCCTGGAACTCGCGCCAAGCCTCAAGATTGGAGGATTGCTGAGGGATTCAATCAAGGAATCTGATCAGGTCGCCCAGCAGGCAGCTCTTGCCGCTGCTGATGAATTCCCTGGAGTTGTGCAGAATGCGAATGCCAGCTTAATAGGAGAAAGGCCTCGCGCAGTGGCAATCTCCTTTGTCAAATTGCCGTCGGTCAGCGACAATGTGATTGCCTTTGTCATCGATCAAACCGAAAGCAAGGCACTCGAAGTGCAGCTGGCGCAAAGTCAAAAAATGCAGGCTGTCGGCCAGCTAGCAAGCGGTATCGCGCACGATTTCAACAACGTTTTGACGCCCATCATTGGCTTTGCCGATCTGCTGCTCGGCAAGATGCGGCCGACGGATCCTTCATTCGCCGATGTCATGAATATCAAGCAGAATGCAAATCGCGCCGCAAATCTGGTGCGCCAGCTGCTCGCATTCTCACGCAAACAAACCATGCAGCCGCGCATTCATTCGCTGAGCGACACGATGTCTGATCTTGGCAATTTGCTGGGGCGTGTTTTGGGTGAAAAGACCGATTTGAAAATCGTCCATGGCCGGGATCTTGGTCTAGTGATGGTTGATATTCACCAGTTCGAGCAGGTGATTATCAATTTGGCAGTCAATGCGAGGGATGCCATGCCCAATGGCGGAACGTTGACAGTGAAAACCTATAATCTCTCCAAAGAAGCTGCGAATGCCACAGGTTACACTATGCCTGAGGCGGAGTATGTTGCCTGTGAAATTCAAGATACAGGGTCAGGAATCCGCAGTGAGATTCTTGACAAAATATGGGAGCCATTCTTTTCGACCAAGGATGTTGGCAAGGGTACGGGCCTCGGCCTGTCGATGGTCTATGGCATTATCAAA
This sequence comes from uncultured Alphaproteobacteria bacterium, assembly GCA_963819615.1. Lineage (GTDB taxonomy): Bacteria > Pseudomonadota > Alphaproteobacteria > Rhizobiales > Aestuariivirgaceae > Aestuariivirga. The sequence continues at coordinate 83,796 of CAWFWW010000004.1, read as the reverse complement.
CAAACCGGCGGGTTTATTTTTGTAGAAAGCGTACTTGACCAAGGCACCACATTCCGCATTTATTTGCCCCGACACTACCCGGTAGCCAAGCCGATTGAGACAATTGCGGACCACGCGCTGCCGCCTGCGCGCGAGGATTTCACGGGTAAGGGCCGCATACTTGTGGTCGAAGACGAAGATTCAGTTCGGGCCTTTGCAATGCGCGCACTGGCAACCCGCGGCTATACTGTCGTCGAGGCCAATACAGGCGAAGTTGCGCTGGAAACAATATTGAATGACAAGGAAGGCTTCGAGCTGATTTTGTCCGATGTTGTCATGCCCGAAATGGACGGTCCTACTTTCCTGGCGGAAATTCGCAAACGGGGCATCAAGACCAAGTTCATTTTCATGTCCGGTTATGCCGAGGACGCCTTCGAGCGGAACCTTGAGAATCCTGACGACTTCGCGTTCCTCCAAAAGCCATTTTCGCTCAAGCAGCTCGCTGAAAAGGTTAAGGACGTGATGGCCGGCTAATGGGAAAGCCTTAGATTCGACTGCAACCGGTTAACCATCACACGAACTTTCCACAACCAAGTTTGACACGCCAATGCGAGCCATCTTCCAAGTTGCATTCGGCGCTAGAAGTTTAACTTAATGAAATCAATATTTTAACTCCGACGTTCCCAGGTGGGATTAAAACCGTGCAAGCACACGTAAAAGATGTTATTGATATATGAAACAACCTGTATTAGCAGGTCGTTAATGGGTCACGTATAAGTTGCCAAACAACTTAAATACACTCATTAAGGGAATGATCAATGACGGTCCATCGCCTGACGTTGCAGCTTTTGAACTCTGCGTCACACAATCTCTGGCAACCAGCGGCAGCGCCAGATGGCGCAAGCGGTGGCTACAGAAGACCCGCATTTGGCGGTGCTGACTATCTGGTATTGGAACCACGCGTGATGTTCGACGGCGCAATGATCGATGCGTTCGAACATGCTACCCATGACGGCGCAACAACTGACAGCGCCGCTGAGGATCACTCACTTGACCTTCTCGCAGCATTGACTTCGCCCCGGCAGCTCACTGCCGATGGGATTTCTACTCCTCGTGAAATTGCCTTTATCGACGCCAGCCTGGAAGACGTCGATAATCTCGTGGCGGCCATGGGTCCGAATGTGGAAGTTCACATTCTTAACCCAGCCCGTGACGGTGTAGAACAGATGGCCGAAGTCCTGTCATCCCGGCAGGACATCAGTGCCATACACATTCTCGCCCATGGCCGCTCGGGAACTCTTGATCTTGGTACCGCAAAATTAACCGCCGCATCAATAGCAAGCGGGCATGCCGATGAGATGGCAATCATCCGCAGCGCACTTTCCGACAATGCAGACATCTTGATTTATGGTTGTGACTTTGGGGCAGGGGCACGTGGTGAAAACGCGGTCAACGCGCTGGCAGCGGCAACTGGTGCAGACGTCGCGGCATCGGATGATTTGACGGGTGCAGCTGCGCTCGGCGGCGACTGGGTGCTGGAAGAATTCACTGGCACCTTGGAAACGGAGATTTTTTCTGCGACGGAATGGCAACACTTGCTGGCAGCGCCAATTGCCAACGATGACACTATCGTGACGCAGCCCGGTGTGCCAATTCTTTTCGATCCGCGTTTGAATGACACCGATGCGGACGGCAATCCGTTGTCAATCACGTCTATTGTCGATCCACAATCTGGCGTGGTTTTGAATTTTGCAGGCGCAGGATCGACTGTCACGCTCACGAGCCTCACTCAAGTGACTTTGCAGGCCAACGGCGCACTTTTGATCACCCAGCCATTTACTGCACCAAGCCGTGAGACATTTACTTATCGCATTACGGACGGGACCAGCGTGGCGTCAGCATCAGTGATTATGGATCGCGATACTGATGGCGACAATCAGGCTGATCTTGTCGATACTGATGACGACAATGATGGTTTGTCGGATATCGCGGAAGGGGCAGGTTTGCCGCCGGGTCAGTCTGGCAACTGGACCATTACCGGGCAAACAGCCACTTTCGACTTTGGAAACGGCGTCAAAGTTGTTGCGACGACCAACTCGACCTCAACTGGCGGTGTTAATTTTACGGCTGGCCAATTCAATCCCGCTGGTGATGATGTTGTTGGCCAGAACTTCTGGTCGCCATCTTCCCTGGCTGGAGCAACAAGCCTGCAAGCCGCCGTTCACTTTGGTGGCACCGTCACATTCCAGTTTTTTGACTCTGTGACGAACCTCCCGGTCACCGTTGACAATCCCATCCTGCACATTGATCGCATTGGTGGAACAGGCTTCACTGCGGGCGGCGCTCTCAATATTCACAACGGCGCGATCATTTCCATCAACAATGGCCTGACCTGGACGGAAATCGCCGGCACGCTAGACTTCGCCACCGGTCTCTCGACCATGACGGACAGTTCCATTGGAACTGCGGGCGCACAACCGTCCGAATCCAATTACGCGGCGTCCCAGACCGCATCGGGAAGTGTCCGGATAAACGGTGCGACTTCCGGCTTTACCCTGAGATTTGCCGCAGGTGCCACAAATGAAGATGCAGGCAATACGCTGGGGGATGGTGTAGAATTCATCTTCCAGTCGGCGCCAGCCTTGTCCGACGCAGACGGTGACGGCTCGTTTGATCATCTCGATATTGACTCTGACAATGATGGAATTCTGGATTCCGTTGAAGGCCTTGCCAATTCGCAGGACATCGATTCAGACAATGATGGCATTACTGACAATGTGGAAGCGCAGTCGACGGCGGGCTACATCGCGCCGACCGGCAATGACAGCGACAATGACGGGCTGGATGATGCCTATGATGCAACACCGCTGACCGGTGTGGCAGGGTCTGGCGGGCTGACGCCTGTCAACACGGATGGTGCTGACCTTGCGGATTATCTTGACAACGACTCGGACAACGACGGCAAAGCCGACATTACTGAACGCGGAGATGGTCAACCAACGTCAGTGACCTCCACGACCGACACCGACGGAGATGGTTTGTTCAACATTTTCGAAGCAGGTACCGTGAGTGATGGTAACGATGTCAATGATGGCAACGTGACCACGGCGGCTGGTGCGACGGTAGCGAACAAATCTGAGTATAACCTCGCTGGTACATCAACACTTGCCGCTAATCTCTCCAACGTCAGCGGCACAACCATCAACCTCGCCTTCCGTGACGGCGACACCGACGATGATAGCCTGAATGACAATACCGACATCGACGACGACAACGATGGCATTCTGGACACTGTCGAAGGTGTGACGACGGCGACCGTCTATTCGCAGACCTTCACAGCAGGTTTGCCGACCTATGATTCGGCTCCCTATTTCGCCGCCGGCCAGAACGCCAATGGTGTGCTGCAAACCAACACTGGTGGCATCACAATGGATGGTGATGGCGTAACCGGCGGCAGGTATTTGCAGTATTACACGTTCCCGGGTGGAGCAGCGGCCGGCATGGAGATTTTCGGCTCGGCTTCGTTGATTGCCGTTGCAGCCAACACGGACTACACCTTCTCGTTCCGCTTGGCCAACTTCAGCATCACCTTCCCGGTAGTGATCAATGTCACAATAAATGGCCAAAGCGTTATCCTGGGAGCGCAATCAACAGGCACCGGCAATGGTTCCTGGACCACATTCTCTGGCACGTGGAACTCGGGTGCAAGCACTACGGCCGACTTCTCGCTGATCAATGCAACCACCTCAGACAATGGCAACGGCGGAGTTGACTTCGCCATCGACAGCCTGAAGCTGACCACGCCTGCATTTGCAGATACCGACGCTGATGGCATTTTCGACCACCTCGACCTCGACGCCGACAATGATGGCATCACGGACAACGTGGAAGCGCAGACGACGGCGGGCTACATCGCGCCGTCAGGCATTGGCGCGGGCACGACCGATGCCAACAACGACGGGCTTGATGATGTCTATGATCCAGGCGCACTTGGGTCCAGTGATGGCATTGGTCTCGCGCCAGTCAACACCGATGGGGCTGACACCGCGGACTACATTGATCTCAACAGTGACAACGACACTCTGGCGGACATCGCCGAGCGGGGTGATGGCCAGCCAACGTCAGTGACGTCAACAGCAGACACGGATAGTGACGGCCTTCTCGACATTTTCGAAGCAGGCACGATCAGTGATGGTTTTGACGTCAATGACGGGAACCGCACTGCCACGACGCTTAATCTTGCCGGGGTTCCGGCGCTCAATGCATCAGGCTCCAATGCCGTGCCGCTGACCACGGACCTGTTGTTCCGGGATGTGAACAATCTGCCCGTTGATGCCAACAACACCAACACGGTGACAGAAGATACAACGCTCACCGTCGCGGATGGTTCGGCGGGTGACCTTCTGGCGGGTGCCACCGATGCCGATGGCGATCCGCTTGTCATCACCGGCTACACCATTGTCGGCATGACCGGCACCAAGGCAGTGGGTACCGCCGTCACGGTGACGTCAGGTGCCACCACGGTCGGTTCCCTCACGATCAATGCCGACGGCTCGTATGATTTCGTTCCAGCACTGAACTACACCGGCACAATCCCGGTCATCACTTACACTGTCTCCGATGGTCAGGCCGTCAACAGCACGAACACTTCGACGCTGACACTGACCATGACGCCCGTCAATGATGCGCCTGTCGATGGCGACGAAACCAACACGGTCACTGAAGACACCACCCTGACAGTGGCCAACGGTGCCACGGGTGATCTCATCAACAACGCCACTGATGTTGAAGGCAATACACTCACCATAACCGGTTACACAATTGCCGGCATGACCGGCACGCAGGCCGTCGGTTCAGCCGTCACCGTCACCGATGGTGCCACCACCGTCGGCACCCTCACCATCAACGCCAATGGCAGCTACACTTTCGTTCCGGCGCTGAACTACACTGGCACCATCCCGGTCATCACCTATACTGTCTCTGATGGTCAGGCCGTCAACAGCACAGACACCTCGACGCTGACGCTCTCCATGACCCCGGTCAATGATGCCCCGGTCGATGGCGACGAAACGAATAGTGTTATTGGGATCGCAACCTTGACAGTTGCCGATGGCACCATCGGCGATCTCCTCAACAATGCCACCGATCTGGAAGGCAATCCGCTAACCATCACCGGCTACACCATTGCCAGCATGACCGGCACCAAGGCAGTGGGCACAGCCGTCACGGTCACCAATAACGGGGCCACGGTCGGAACCCTTACCATCAATGCTGATGGCAGCTATACATTTGTACCGGCCACCACCTACAGTGGACCCATTCCGGTCATCACCTACACTGTTTCGGACGGCCAGGCCGTCAACAGCACGAACACTTCGACTCTGACACTCATCCGCGACACCGATGCTGACGGCATTGGCGACAATATCGACATCGACGACGACAATGACGGTATTCTGGATACGACTGAAGTTGGCGTGTCAAACATTCCTGTGTTGCAAACCGCAGATGGTTTTGCTGATACAACCATACCAGTGCAAGAGTGGAAAGTTTCGCTTTATCAAGGATTTTTTGGCGTAGCAGGCGCAGCAGGTGGCTCTGATTCAAATCACACGACTTCGACGGTACTTGGGCTTCCTTTGCTTGTCGAAGAAGCTTATGCGGGTGCCGGAACAGGCGTGTTTACTTATAACGACACCAGTATTCCATTAGCCGATAATCCTTTCGACTCCCTTGTTACCACGTCACAGGCAAATGTTGTTCCTGGCGGATTTAATGCCACGACCGCCTTTGGTGGCTGGCAGATGATCATGACGCGGCAAGCCAACACCGCAGGTACGATTACCATAGGGACCGCAGGGGGGTACATCGACGATATTGCTGAGCTGTTTGTCAATGGTGTCCGGGTCGATGCCATTTTTGGGTTTTATCCCTCGCTGCCTGCAAGCGAAGTCATCTCGCAGACGGTGCAAGTTGGCGACATCGTTGAAGTGAGATTGATGAACGCCGGAGGTCCAGGCGGCTTCGATGTTTCGATGAGTCTTCCGTATCGGGATGTGGATGCCGATAATGATGGCATTTTTGATCATCAAGACATCGACTCCGACAATGACGGCATCACAGATAACGTCGAAGCGCAGACGACGGCGGGATACATCGCACCGTCTGGCATTGGTTCTGGGACGACGGATGCCAACAATGACGGCCTTGATGATGTCTATGATCCGGGCGCACTTGGTGCCACGGGTGGCATTGGCCTGACACCTGTCAACACCGATGGGGCCGACCTCGCCGACTACGTCGATCTCAACAGCGATAATGATGCAGCTGCGGACATCACCGAGCGCGGTGATGGCCAGCCGACTTCGCTCACTTCCACTGCCGACACGGATAGTGACGGCCTGCTCGACATCTTTGAAGCGGGCACGGTCAGTGATGGTTTCGACGTCAATGACGAGAACCGCACCGCCACGACGCTGAACCTCGCCGCCAATCCCACCCTCAATGCCTCGGGTTCCAATGCCATACCCATTACCCGCGACCTGTTGTTCAGGGCGGTGAACGACAATCCGGTTGATCCCAACGACACCAACACGGTGACGGAAGACACCACACTGATTGTTCCGGTGGCCACTGGCTTGCTGAATGGTGCCACCGATGCCGATGGCGACCCATTGACAATTACTGGCTATACCATTGCCGGCATGACCGGCACCAAGGCCGTGGGTACCGCCGTCACTGTTACTTCAGGCGCCACCACGGTGGGCTCCCTCACCCTCAATGCCGATGGCTCGTATGACTTTGTGCCAGCTCTCAATTACACCGGACCCATCCCGGTTATCACCTACATCGTCTCGGATGGGCAGGGTGGGACTGATACATCGACGCTCACCCTGACCATGACCCCCGTCAACGACCCACCGGTCGATGGCGACGAGACCAACTCTGTCACGGAAGATGTGACTCTGACAGTTGCCAATGGTGCCACGGGTGATCTTCTTAACAACGCCACAGATGTTGAAGGCAATACACTCACTATAACCGGCTATACCATCGCCGGCATGACCGGCACGCAGGCCATCGGCTCTGCCGTCGCTGTAACTGATGGTGCAACAACTGTTGGCACCCTCACCATCAATGCCAATGGCTCCTATATCTTCGTACCAGCGCTGAACTACAACGGACCAGTTCCGGTCGTCACCTACACCGTCTCGGACGGCCAAGCGATCAACAATACCGACACCTCGACATTGACCCTCACTGTGACCCCGGTCAACGATCCGCCGGTTGCGGTGAACGACAGCTATTTCCCAGTTGACGAAGACAGCAATATGGGTGCCAATGCCAGCGCGGGCCTGCTCGCCAATGATACCGACCCTGATGGCGACCCGCTGACCATCGTCGGGATCAACGGTGTGGCGATCAATGTCGGTCAACCTGTAGCTGGAACGAATGGCGGTCTGATCACTGTACAAGCTGACGGTTCATTCCACTTCGATCACAACAATGACTTTGAGTATCTGCAAGTCGGAGATACTGCCGAAACCCAGATCAGCTACCGCATTTCTGATGGAAACGGCGGCTTTTCGACGGCCAATCTCACAGTCTCGGTCTTCGGTGTCAACGACCCGCCCGTTGATGATGATGAGGCAGCAGACGTCACAGAAGACACGACACTCGTGGTCCCTGTAGCAACAGGATTGCTCGCGAACAACGCCGATCCAGATGGCCCAACGAACATGATCACGGGCTTTACGGTCCCAGGGCTGACTGGGGTTCAATCAGTCGGTGCAGCAGTTAGCATTCCGTATGTTGGTGACATCACGATCAATTCAGATGGCTCTTACAGCTTTACGCCATTGCCCAACTATGCGGGCGCAATACCGGCCATCACCTACACAGTATCAGATGGTGACTTGACCGACACGTCCACGCTTCTGCTCAGCATGGTCCAGGTCAATGACCCTGCGGTGATCGTTGACCCACTGAACCCTGGTACGCCGCTCAACCCGATTGAAGCGCCAGATCCTGACAATATCATTCCTGATGTTGACACCAGCGACAGTCTGACGCCGCCGTCAATTGACGTATCGGATTACGTTGTTGATCCGGAAGGCGACACGCTAAGCTATACCGCAACGGGCTTGCCGCCCGGGCTCTCAATCGACCCCGATACTGGCATCATTTCTGGCGGCCCATTGCCTGCCGACGCTTCGCAAGGCGGGCCGAACAACGACGGCATCTATCCTGTCACAGTTACCATTGACGACGGCAATGGCAATCTCACAACAACGACAATTACCTACAATGTCGGAAACCCAGCTCCGTTTGCTGAGAATGACACTGGCGAGGTGATCGAAGATACGACGTTGACGGTTCCGGCAGCCGAAGGCCTGCTGGTCAATGACAGTGATCCGGATGGCGATGATCTGACCATCACTGAGTTCACTGTTCCTGGTGTTGGCACGGTAACGGCAGGCTCGCCTGCGGTCATCCCAGATGTCGGAACACTCTCCATTAATGAAGATGGTTCGTACGAGTTCGTTCCGTCTTCGAACTATGCGGGTCCAATTCCTGTTACCACCTACACCATTTCCGACGGTGAAGGTGGAACCGGCACTGCAACTCTGACACTCACCCTTACGCCGGTCAATGATCCGCCCGTTATTATTGATCAACTGAATCCCGGCACGCCACTCAACCCGATTGAAGCTGCCGATCCGGACAACATCATTCCGGATGTGGTGACGAGTGACAGCCTGACGCCTGCGCCAATCGACGTGTCCAACTATGTCGTCGATCCGGAGGGCGATGATCTGACCTACTCGGCAGACGGCTTGCCGCCTGGACTCTCAATTGATTCTGATACAGGTCTCATTTCGGGGACGCTTACGCATGACGCTTCGCAAGGCGGGCCGAACAGTGACGGCATCTATCCTGTCACAATTTCGATCGATGACGGCAATGGCGGTGTCACCACAACGACCGTCACCTACACAATCGAGAATCCATCGACGGTCGCCGTTGATGACGTTGGCACTGTCCTGGAAGACACACCGCTGATTGTTCCCGCAAACATCGGGTTGCTTGCCAATGACGGCGACCCTGACGGCGACCCGTTGACTATCACAAGCTATGATGTGCCAGGAATTGGTACAATAGAAGCTGGTTCTCCTGCGGTCATTCCGGATGTAGGTACGCTGACGATCAATCCTGATGGATCGTACACTTTTGTGCCTGCGTCCAATTACGATGGACCCATTCCCGTTGTCACCTATACGACTTCCGATGGCAACGGCAGCACCGACACCGCAACATTGGCGCTCACCATCTCGCCTGCCAACGATCCGCCAGTGGTAGTCGATCCAAACAATCCCGGTACGCCAGAAAATCCGGTCGAGGCAACCGATCCGGACAAGATCATTCCTGATGTTTCAACTGTTGACAGTGCCACGCCGCCATTGGTGAATGTCGCTGAATTCATTGTTGATCCTGAAGGCGATCCTCTCACTTTCACAGCAACGGGCCTTCCACCAGGTTTGTCGATCAGCCCAGAAGGCTTGATCATCGGCACATTGACCGCCGATGCGTCACAAGGGGGGGCAAATGCGGATGGCGTCTATCTCGTCACCGTGACCGTCACTGATGGCAATGGCGGCGAAACCACCACGACTATAACCTATACTGTCACAAATCCGCCGCCGGCCGCCGTTGATGATGACGCTTCAGGAAGCGAAGACGAAACACTTGTTGGCAATGTGCTTGTCAACGACAACGATCCTGATGGCGACCCGCTGCTGATATTGTCAGTGGACGGCGGTTCACCGGGCCTGCCAATCAAAATGCCTTATGGCACACTCGTCCTGAATGAAGACGGCACTTATGCCTTTACGCCAAACGGCGCGGCAAATGCCCTGCCAGAAGGAAAAGTCGTAACGCAGCAAGTCACTTATGTGATTTCTGATGGCAACGGCGGCACCGATATCGCCACGCTCACCATCACGTTGACAGGAACAAACGATACGCCTGTCGCCACAGACGTCCCCGATAGAGGAAACTTCGAAGGCGACACAATAACGATTGATGTCAGCGGTAATTTCTCCGACCCGGATGGCGATCCGCTGACATTCACGGCAGTTGGCTTGCCCCCTGGCTTGACCATTGATCCAGTCACGGGTGTCATCAGTGGCCAGATCAGCGCGGGTGCGGCAACAAACGGACCCTACACTGTCACAGTATCAGCAAGCGATGGCAACGGCGGCACGATCACAGCGACCTTTATCTATGTGGTTGATGTCTTGCCAACCGGCGTTGTTCCTAAACCTGTTGACCCCGTCATCTCAACGCCAATTTTCACGCCACCCTTACCGGAAATCATTCAACCTGTTCTTGATACTGTTGAAGAGATCGGCGTCGGCGGCGTTAGCAACTTCCCGGACCTGGGATACAAAGTGATTGGCAAAACTGTCAGCCACATCGGCGACCTGAATGGAACAGGTTTCGAACCCGGCAATGATGCTATCTCGCAACTTTTCAATTGGCTTGGAAAGCAGGGCAGGGAAGCAGGCTGGATGCATGGCCTGCTCGAGGCTATCGAAGTCGGTCCTTACGTTGGTGACACCAGCGACTTTGCTCTCGCGCACGAAAGCGCTGACTTGTTCTCGATTAAAACAATTCGCCGTGGAACTGCCCTCTTCGTTGGCATTGATGAGGTTGGCGGAAATGCGCAAATCATCCAATTGGCAGGGCCGGAGAACGCAGTTCAAATCGATCATCGCTCGATGATTGTGAATGTCGATCCGCATCAACGCGGTCAGATTTTCGACATCAGGGCGCGTCTCGAAAATGGAGAAACCAAAAACTGGCGAATTTCAGTGAATCCAACTTCCGCTGAAATCATCCTCGTGCGCGACCCGCAACCTGATGATCAAAGTCAACTGGATCGCAAACTGCCAGCCTTCGCCGAACAAGTGAGACTGCACGTTGCTCAGCGACATGCCGCCTCTGATGCCCTGATCCATGCACTAAGAATCTAAGTTGACCAAACGTCAAACAGGTAAGTTGCGTCCAAATATACAACCAGTAGTAATTTTTTATAAAAACACTCAACTTTAAAAACTGGAACCAGAGAATGAAGAAGATAACCTTGGCCACTTGCCTGACTGCCACTCTTCTGGCTGGCTGTTCAGTTGGCCCCGATGCGCTGACAGACGATGAGATTTCAAATTTCGTTGCCCTGAATGCTGACACCTTGGTGTCAGGTCAAGAAGCAGTCAGCGGAACCATCGGCCTTTACGAGGCGATGGCCAGGGCGCTGAAATACAATCTCGACCATCGCGTCGAAATGCTTAACGCCACTCTTGCAGCTCGCGCCGCCGATGTGAAGTCCGCAGCGATGCTGCCGCAGGTCGTTACCCAGTCGGGCTATAACGGCAGGGACAATGACTCAGGAAGTTACTCACGCTCATTGCCTGGCGGAACGCGTTCTGCAGGTGCATCGACTTCTTCCGAGCGTGAATCAACCAATGCCGACATAACGGCGTCTTGGAACATTCTCGACTTTGGCCTGTCCTATGTTCGCGCCAAGCAAGCAGGCGACGAAGCGCTGATAGCTCAGGAACGCAAGCGCAAGATCGTCAACAAGATCATTGAAGATGTGCGCACGTCATACTGGCGCGCCGTGACCGCTGAACATTTGCTTGGCGGCTTGCACGCACTCGAACACAAAGTCGATCACGCCCTGCTTAATTCACGCTCCCTCGCCAATGACGGCACGCTGGCGCCTCTGACAGCGCTGACCTATCAGCGTGAGCTTGTCGACATCCGCAAGCAAATCCATCAGCTCGAACTCGAGCTGGCGACATCGAAGATGCAGATTGCCGCATTGATGAATATCCCGCCCGGCGCAAAGTTCACGCTCGCCGTTCCAAAGCGCAGTGCATCTGGCCTGAAGCTGAACAAGTCAGCCAACCAGCTTGTTGAGGCCGCGATGACGCACCGGCCGGAATTGCGCGAGGCGTTGCTGCGCGAGCGTATCTCCTCCAAGGAAGTCAACTCAGCGCTTTTGCAGCTCCTGCCAGGCATCCAAGTTTTTGGCGGAGCAAATTGGGATTCAGATGATCTCCTGTATCACTCGAACTGGGTGTCGTGGGGTGCGAAGGCAAGCTGGAATGTGATGAGGCTGTTCAGCTTGCCCGCGATCCAAAAGGAAAACTTGGCTCGAAAAGACCTCCAACGCGAACAGGCTTTGGCGATGACCATGGCGGTGTTCACCCAAGTCCATGCCTCACGCGCGCGCTATTTCCAGTCCACCAAGGTTCTTGAAGACTCGCGCGAGTATTTGGAAGTGCAAAGACGAATTCTCGGACAAGTGCGCAAGCAGGCGGCCGTTGACGCTGAAAGCGAGCAAGCCCTGATCCGTGAGGAGATGAACACGTTGCTGGCTTCGGTCAAGTACGACGTCGCCCATTCCGACCAGCAAAATGCCTTTGCCAACATCTACGCCTCAATCGGCCTCGATCCCTATGCCGAAGGCGTGGACGGCACGGAAAGCGTGTCAACGTTGGCAAAGTCCTTGCGCGGAGTTCTGGATTGAGCGCGGCGACCGCTCGGGGACATGATGATGAAGGTGCAGAAAAAACTCATTCCTCTCCCGCATGCGGGAGTGGAATGCAAGGCCATGATACTTGCGCTGCTCCTGGCGCTTTATCCCTCAGTTTCATTCGCAGCCGAACCCTTGAAGTCAAAAGGCATCATCCGAGCCCAGGCCGAAGCGACGATCACCACTGACCTTTCTTCGCGCATCACCAGCCTTCCTTTCCGTGAAGGCGAAAGCTTTGCGGCAGGCGACACGTTGATCGTCTTCGACTGCGCCAAACTCAAATCTGAGATCTCTGCCCTTCAGGCTTCGGCGCGCGCGGAGGAACTGTTGTTCTCCAACAATCGCAAGCTGCTTGCGCGCGGTGCCATTGGAGCGAACGAAGTGAATATTTCCCAGGCCCGCTACGAGAAGGCCCACGCCGAGGCATCCGCACTGCATACCCGATTGCAAGCCTGCACGTTTAAAGCTCCTTATGATGGCCGCATCCTGCAACGTTTGGCGCAGGAACAGGAAACACCGGGCATCAGCCAGCCCGTGCTTCACATTGTAAGTTCGCGCGAGCTTGAAGTTGAAGTCATCGTGCCGTCGCAATGGCTTACCTGGCTCAAACCGCAAGCGCCATTTCAGTTCACCATCGATGAAACCGGTGAAACAGTCCAAGCAACAGTCATGCGGCTCGGCGCAGCTGTCGATCCCGTAAGTCAAACGATCAAACTCTACGGGTCGCCAAAATCCAACAGTCGATCGGTTCTGCCTGGAATGAGTGGAGCGGCAACGTTCAGCTCATTTGGCAGTTGAGACCGGGTGCGCGAAACTCTCTCCCCTATGAGGTGTTCATAATCCCATGAACAACCCCGACCTCGCGCATCCGGTACTTTCTTCGGGGAATGGCAAGACCATTCCCTTTCCAACCTCACAAGCTTCTCCAAAAACGGTCAACAAGCTCGAAGCGCTGGTGCGCCTCGAAGGGCAACTCGCCGCCCTACCGTCGCATGCTGCTGTGGCACTTCATGCAGTCAATGAACCGCGTGAACTGCTGGGTTTCGACCAAGCCATCATGTTCCGGATTGATCGCCGCAAGCGCGCCCATGCCGAAGCTGTTTCAAGCCTTGCGAGGACGGAGACGATGTCTCCCCTCATCCGGCAACTGGCGCGATTGGTCCGCGACTTGCCAGAATCGGCAGCAGCGCAAACTTTAAACCTGAACGGGGACGCCCGCGAACCAAATGCATTTGAGCATGGCCTCTGGGTTCCGCTATTTGACCGGAAGAAAAAGCAATACGCCGGCTTGCTATTCGCCCGTGCCAGACCTTGGGAAGAATCCGATATCACTATCGCCAACCGGCTTGGCGGCTCCTATGGCCTGGCACTGCGGGCCCATGCGCGGTCAAAACTTCTTTCTCTTGGTTCAGTTCCTAACTGGGGCTGGATTGCAGCATCAGCATTGGCCGCCGGACTGGCACTGATCCCTGTGCCGATGACCACACTCGCGCCTGTTGAAGTTGTTCCCGCCAGTCCAACCGCCGTCCGCTCGCCGGTTGATGGTATCATCTCTGAAGTGTTGGTCCTGCCAAATGCACAGGTAGGGCAGGGCACTCCTTTGCTGAGGTTTGATGCAACGGTTCTCCAGTCCGATGAGCAGGTTGCTGCACAACGGGTTGCCGTCGCTGCTGCAAGACTCGCAGCTGCTCAAAGCGGGGCATTTTCCGATGACGATGCCAAGAGTAGCCTTCCTGTTGCCGAGAGGGAACTTTCGCTGGCCGAAGTCCAGCACCGCAATGCGCAAATGTATCTGTCAAAGATCAACGTCGTTGCAGGACAGGCGGGTGTCGCTACTTTTGCAACCCGCAATGATCTCATCGGCAAACCAGTCCGGGTTGGTGAAAAACTGATGGACCTCGCGGATCCAGCCAACATTGCCTATCGCATCGATTTGCCCGTTCATGACGCCATAGCATTGCAGGAAAGCAACGCCGTGAAGGTCTTTCTCGATGCTGATCCCCTGAATGGCCACGAGGCAAAAATTACAGAGCTCAGTTATCACGCGCTGCCGCAACCTGATGGCTCGCTCGCCTATCGGATTGTAGCGGAACCGACGCAAGGATCGGTCAACCCGCGGCTTGGCCTGCGTGGCACGGCGCAGTTATCTGGCGAGACAGTCCAGCTATGGTTCTTCCTTTTCCGCAGGCCAATAGCGGCGTTCCGGCAGTATATCGGGCGCTAAATGGGGCCGCAAAAGTTTACTGCCGATTTCGCAGTCCCCAAGTTGCGGCCCGATCTCCGCTTGTATGATGCTGGAGAGGACATAAGCGGTGCGCCAGGAGCAATAATCGAGGACCCATTGCGGGCAAAATTTTTCCGCATGCCAGGCCGGGCTACGGAAATGCTCCCCGCCTGGAATCTTGGCAAGGCGGGGCTGATCATGCAGAGCACTGGCGCAACGCTGGCAGAAATCGAAAAGCTCTTCCAGTTCCTTGAAGTCAACCGGCTTTTGCAGAAACCAGCCGGTGGCTTCGATGCCTTGTTGCGGGAACGCGATGGAGGCGATCAAGGCCTGTTGAAAAGAATACTGCACGGGTACCTGTTTTTCCGGGTCCCGCTTTTTGACCCCACCCGCTTTCTAAATGCATTTCTGCCGCAAGCGCGGCTGCTCGCTCTGCCCGTGGTCATCAACGCCATTCTGTTTGCTGGCTTGGTTGGTTTGTATTTCTCCTTCCGCCAATGGGACAATTTCGTGGCGAGCTTCGCCAGCGCAATTTCACTGGAGGGCGCAGCGTTATTCGGCGTAACTCTCGTCATCCTTAAAATCTTCCATGAACTCGGCCACGCTTTTGTTGCCAGGCATTATGGCTGCCGCGTACCGTTGATCGGCGTTGCCTTCATGGTGTTGACGCCAATGTTCTTCACCGAAGTCAGCGATGCCTGGCGATTGAAAAACCGTCATGAGCGATTGCGCATCGCCGCAGCCGGTGTTTGCATCGAGCTTCTGATTGCGTGCCTCGCATTTTTCGCCTGGGCATTCTTCCCGGACGGCGCACTTCGGCAAGCTGCTTTTTTTGTGGCCACCACAGCCTGGATGACCAGCGTGTTTGTCAACCTGTCGCCGTTCATGCGTTTCGACGGCTATCACATTCTGGGAGATTTGCTTGGCATGTACAATCACGGTCCGCGCGCCATGGCGCTGGCTTGTTGGCGGATCAGGAAAGCGGTGCTCGGCATTTCCGAAGACCCGCCGGAATTCCTGCCACGTGGATTGACGCGTGGACTTATCGGCTTTGCCTTCGGCACCATGATTTACCGTGCGACGCTATTCGCTGGCATAGCGCTGCTTGTTTATCACATGTTTCCGAAAATCTTTGGCATCCCTCTTGCCGCTGTTGAAGTGATCTTTTTCATTGCGCTGCCAATTTGGCGCGAAGTGTCGTCGTGGAGGGCTTATGGCTTGAGAAACTTGATGCAATCGATCCGCCTACGGATGAATATGGTCTTTGCGGTGGCTGCGGCGCTGCTTGTCTGCTTGCCCTTGGATCGCTCCGTCTCGATCCCGGCGGTTTTAATGGCAAGCGATGAAGCTTGGTTGTTCACTCCCGAAAATGCAGCCATCGCCGAAGTCCTGACCAGCGATGGGGCGCAAGTCCATAAAGGTGATGCGCTATTGCGATTGCGCTCGTCCCAACTGGAAGCCGAATGGGAGGTTACAAAACAGGAGTTGGCAGTCGCTGATGCAAAGTTACGCCAGACATTGGACAGCCAACGGGCCTTGGCTTCGCTGCAAAGCCTGGAGCGTGAAAAACGGGCGCTGGAAACCAAGCTGCGCGGTCTCCTGAATCGCCGCGAACGATTGCTGCTTCGCGCACCCGTCAATGGCCGGGTGAATGCGATGCTTGGCCGCTTGAAACCAGGTGAGCCAGTAGGCCCGGCTGATCCGCTTCTGCACGTCGCGGGAACTGGTCCGGGTCAAATTATTGGCCTTGCCAACGAGCGAGATGCCATGCGGCTGGAGGTTGGCAGTGATGTAAGATTCATCTCAGAAGACGGCGCCGTTGGTGCGGTTGCCGCCAGCATTGGTCATTTTGGAATTCCCGGCGGATCCGGGCCTGTCTATGATTATCTCAGCGCAGCAAGTGGTGGACCAATCACCATGGCCAGGAAATCAGACGGCATGATGGCTCCGGCGATTGCGGTCCTTCCAGTCGCAATGTCGACTGGTGCAACGGCACCTGCCCGCGTGATTCGTGGTACAGTCGTGGCTGATGCAAGTGGAATAAGTCTCGCACAGGTAGTTCTAGGCAGGGTTGCAACAATTCTGCGTAGGGAGAGCGGTTTTTAGCCCATAGTCGCCAATAGGATAATAAAAACAATATGATATGTACTTCTGAACAAGTTTAATAATCCCGCTTGACTTTCGAACACAAACAGAACATATAACAAACATCCGTTGAACAGCGGACGGCGGTTGCGTCTCGAAATGGCAAGTGAAATAAGGATCAAGTGAATGGCACAGGCAAATTTGAAGATAGTTGAGAGCGGTTCAATGGATAAGGGCAAGGCACTGGATGCGGCACTGAGCCAGATTGAGCGTGCCTTTGGCAAAGGCTCGATCATGAAACTTGGCGCCCGCACAAGCGCCATGGAAATCGAGGCGATTTCGACGGGATCTCTCGGACTGGATATTGCGCTTGGCATTGGTGGCCTGCCCAAAGGCCGCATCATCGAAATCTACGGTCCAGAATCTTCCGGCAAAACCACACTGGCCTTGCAGACAGTGGCGGAGGCGCAGAAGCGTGGCGGCATTTGCGCCTTTATCGATGCTGAGCATGCGCTCGACCCGATTTATGCGCGCAAGCTTGGCGTCAACATTGATGAACTCCTTATTTCCCAGCCCGACACAGGCGAGCAGGCGCTCGAAATCGCCGATACGCTGGTGCGTTCAGGTGCCGTATCTGTCCTCGTGGTCGATTCGGTTGCGGCCCTGACCCCAAAGGCGGAACTCGAAGGTGAAATGGGCGACTCATTGCCAGGCCTTCAGGCCCGCCTGATGAGCCAGGCGATGCGCAAACTGACGGCGTCGATCTCCAAGTCGAACACCATGGTCATCTTCATCAACCAGATTCGTATGAAAATCGGCGTCATGTTCGGCAGCCCAGAAACCACAACCGGCGGCAACGCCCTCAAATTCTATGCCTCTGTCCGTCTTGACATCCGCCGCATTGGCGCGATCAAGGACCGTGATGAAGTGGTCGGCAACCAGACCCGCGTCAAGGTGGTAAAGAACAAGGTGGCAGCGCCTTTCAAGATGGTCGAATTCGACATCATGTATGGCGAAGGCATTTCCAAGGTTGGCGAACTCGTTGATCTCGGTGTGACGGCAGGCGTCGTTGAAAAATCTGGCTCATGGTTCTCCTACAATGGCGAACGCATCGGGCAGGGCCGTGAAAACGCCAAGACATTCCTGCGTCAGAATCCCGACATGGCCAACGCCATTGAAGCTGCAATCCGCGCCAATTCCGGGCTGATCGCTGCAAAAATAGCAGATGGTTCAGCTACGGAAACCTCTGACGACTGAAGTCACTCAAAGAACTGGAACGCCGTCGTTTGTCCCCACAACGCGGCATGAGAGGCGCCTCAGCCCCTGGAGGCGCCTCTATCCATTTAATGGTGAACGCGCCACCGCGTCAGAAGTTATGGACAGACCGCAACTGAGCGTCCTAAAGAACCCCAAACACCAACGGTTTCAATCTTTGACGGGTTCAAAAACATGAGCGGTCTCGCCCAGATACGGTCCACTTTTCTCGATTTCTTCAAGTCGCGCGGCCATGAAGTCGTCACTTCCTCGTCGTTAGTGCCGCGCAATGATCCCACCCTCATGTTTGCCAATTCCGGCATGGTGCAGTTCAAAAATGTCTTCACCGGCATGGAAAAGCGCCCCTACGCCCGCGCCACCACAGCGCAGAAGTGCGTCCGCGCCGGCGGCAAGCACAATGACCTCGACAATGTCGGCTACACCGCCCGTCATCACACATTCTTTGAAATGCTGGGGAACTTCTCGTTTGGCGACTATTTCAAACCCGACGCCATCGAATGGGCCTGGACGCTGATCACCAAGGAATTGGGCCTGCCCAAGGATCGTCTGACCACAACCGTCTATTCCGAGGATGACGAAGCCCACGCTCTTTGGAAAAAGATCGCTGGCTTGCCCGATAGCCGCATCATCCGCATCCCGACTTCGGATAATTTCTGGTCGATGGGTGACATCGGCCCTTGTGGACCATGTTCCGAAATTTTCTTTGATCACGGCGATAAAATCGCTGGCGGCCCTCCCGGCAGTCCTGATGCAGACGGTGACCGTTACATCGAGATCTGGAACCTCGTCTTCATGCAGTTCGAACAGGTCTCCAAGGCCGAACGCGTGACCCTGCCGCGCCCGTCGATCGACACCGGCATGGGCCTGGAACGCATCGCGGCGGTCCTTCAGGGCACTCATGACAACTACGAAACTGACCTCTTCAAGGCCCTGATTGCCGCCATTGTCGATCAAACCCACGTCAAGGCAGAGGGAAAAAACAAGGCATCAAACCGTGTGATCGCCGACCACCTGCGTGCGTCATCATTTTTGATTGCTGATGGCGTTCTGCCGTCCAATGAGGGCCGTGGCTATGTCCTCCGCCGCATCATGCGCCGTGCCATGCGCCACGCTGAACTCCTCGGAGCAAAAGATCCCTTGATGTTCAAACTAGTCCCTGCATTGGTGCGCGAGATGGGTGCGGCCTATCCTGAACTCGTCCGCGCCCAAGCCCTCATCACGGAGACCCTTGAACTCGAAGAAGCCAGATTCCGCAAGACGTTAGAGCGTGGTCTTAAGCTCCTGGACGAAGACTCAAACAAGCTCAAATCCGGCGACATCTTTCCTGGCACCACGGCGTTCAAACTTTACGACACATATGGTTTCCCGCTTGACCTGACGCAGGATGCCTTGAAATCGCGCGGTATATCGGTCGACACCAAAACCTTCGAAGCGGCAATGGAAGCCCAGCGTGAAGACGCCCGCAAAGCCTGGAAAGGTTCAGGTGATGCCAAGACCGACACGGTCTGGTTCGAACTCCGCGACAAACACGGGGCTACCGAATTCCTCGGCTACGACACCGAGCTGGCCGAAGGCTACATCACCGCCATCGTCGTCGATGGCAAGAAAGTCAGCGAAGCAAAGCCTGGCGAAACAGCCAGCATTCTCGTCAACCAGACGCCATTCTATGCCGAATCCGGCGGCCAGACCGGGGATCACGGTACCATCCGAACGGCGGACGGCGCTGAGCTGACCGTGACAGATACCCAGAAGCGCTTGAGCGATGTCTTCGTGCATGTGGGTTTTGTCGCCGGCGGCACGATCAAAACCGGTGACCAGGTCGTCCTGACCGTCGACAACACCCGCCGCGCCGGCAACCGCCAGCACCACTCCGCAACCCATTTGTTGCACGAAGCACTTCGCCGCGTGCTGGGAGCGCATGTGGCACAGAAGGGTTCGCTGGTGGAGCCCGGGCGCCTGCGTTTCGATTTCTCACATACCAAACCCATTTCTGAAGTTGACCTTGCCAAAGTAGAAACGCTTGCAAACACCGTGGTCATGCAGAACGACGCCGTCAACACACGCCTCATGTCGGTCGATGCCGCCGTTGCCGAAGGCGCCATGGCGCTGTTTGGCGAAAAATATGGCGATGAAGTGCGCGTCGTCTCCATGGGCCGCAATGCGCCCGGCGAGAAGCGCCCGACCTACTCCCTGGAACTTTGCGGCGGCACGCATGTGCAGCGCACTGGCGACATTGGAATCATCAAAGTTCTATCCGATAGCGGTTCTTCCGCAGGCGTCCGGCGCATGGAAGCGCTCGCTGGCGAAGCAGCCCGCAATTATCTTGAACAACAGGACAAGCGCGTGCGCAGCCTCGCAAACGCCTTGAAGAGCACGCCGGCTGATGTCGTCGCCCGCGTCGAACAGTTGATCGAAGACCGCCGCAAGTTGGAGCGCGAAATCACGGATCTACGCAAAGCCGCTGCCATGGGCGGCGGCGGAAACAATGCCAGCGCCTCGCAAAAAGCAGGAAACACCAATGTCATTGCCCGCGTTTTGCGCGGCGTCTCTGCGCAAGACCTCAAGGGCCTGGCAGACGAAGCAAAATCGCAACTTGGTTCCGGCATCGCCGTGCTCGTGGCTGTTTCGCAAGATGGCAAAGGGGCCGTCGTTGCGGGCGTCACTGCTGACCTGACGTCAAAATTCAGCGCCATTGATCTTGTAAAGATCGGTTCGTTGGCCATGGGCGGCAAGGGCGGCGGCGGCCGACCAGATATGGCCCAGGCCGGCGGCCCAGATGGCGGCAAAGCAGAAGCAGCACTCGAAGAAATCCTGCGCGCCATCGCCGCCGTCTGACGGCAGCATTTACTTGTCGGGATGCTGCAAACTCTTGAGCCGATGCAGGTCTTCGGTCGTGCGATAATTGGCCGTCGTTTCCTCAGGCAAGTCCATCATCGCTGCAAACCAGTGAACCCGCGATTCAACGCCCGACTGGCGCGATAAAGGCGGGATGTCATTCGGATGATCGAGAGTTCCAATGGCAAGCTCAATGTTGGCGTCGCCGTCTTCATGCATATACATGGGCGTTCCGCAGGCGCTGCAAAAACCGCGCACCACGATTGCCGACGACCTGAATTCTGAAGGGACGCCTTTCGTCCATGTGAACTGCCTGATCGGGGCGCACACCAACGCCGCACCCCACGACCCGAATGCCTTCTGGCACATGCGGCAATGGCAAATGCTGGCGTCTCCCAACGGTTCTTCAATCTGGTAGCGCAATGCGCCGCATTGGCAACCGCCGAGTCTCATACGTTAACCATCAGGAATTTCCCGCAAAACCATTTGTAAACCCTGTGCGCCGGAAACCCGACATTTTCAGACTTTAATTTAAACTGCTGTTTACGCAAGCGGCGCTACCTGATGAAGCCCAGAGTGGCGGGGAGCTTCATTTCAGATCATGACCGGTCGAAAATTGAAAATTCTGATAGTCGATGACGACATCGACAACGCGGCTTCGCTCGGCGAGCTTTTCGAACTATATGGCCATGACATTTCCCTGGTGCACAATGGCGAAGATGCCATCGCAGCCTACATAGGAAGCAGCTTCGACATCGCCTTCATGGACGTCATGATGCCGGGCAAGAACGGCGTCGAAAGTTTTCTCGAAATCCGCAAGATGAAACCGTCCGCCAAGGTCGTCATGATGACGGGCTACAGCGTGGAACAGCTGTTGCGGCAAGCACTCGACAACGGCGCGGTTGGGGTGCTGTCAAAACCAATGGATCCTTCACAGGCTTTAAATCTGCTGGATGACATCGGGCCCAAGGGAATGGTCATCGCACATGCCGCAGGCCCTGGAGACAGAAACCGGCTTCAAGCTGCGATACAGCAAGCCGGCAAAAGTTGCGCGGTGCTGCATTCGGAATGCGACATGGATGGTTTCACTGGCGGCTCGGAAGACGTCATCATCATCGACATTGATCGGCCGCTGATCGAGGGCGTCGCTTGCTTTGCCGAACTCAAACGCTGCGGTCTCAACTCTAGGGCAATCATTCTTGCGGATGCGGAGCAGGATTCCGAGTGCCGAGGGGACTTCTTGCAGGACTATCGCATCACCGGGATTCTCAACAAACCATTCGATCCGCAGTTGCTGTTGAAATCAGTGAACCAGTTTGCATTGTAAAAAGGGGGCAAAAACCATGAAACAGAAACTCAAAATTCTCGTCGTTGATGACGATACGGAGAATGCCGACTCGCTCGCCGAGCTGTTTTCGATGGATGATCACCAGGTCATCGTCGCCTATAACGGCCAGGAGGCGATCGAAGCTTTCTCGCTGAACAAGGTCGACGTGGGATTCTTTGACGTCATGATGCCGGTGAAGAATGGCGTGGATAGCTTCCTTGAGATCAAGGCCGCGCATCCTGAAGCCTGCATCTATTTCATGACGGGCTACAGCGCCGACGATCTGCTGCTGAAAGCCATGAACAATGGCGCAATGGGCGTGTTCAGCAAGCCCGTTGACTTGCCGCAAGTCCTCAAAGTCATCGACGCGCAAGCGGCATAACCTTCTGTTTCGGCCAGCTGCCCGAGACTGGAATCATGGCGGATAGCTACATGAGAATACGGAATTCTGACCTGCTGTTGAGCATTTTGGACAATTTGCCGACGTCGATTTTCGTCAAGGACGAGAAGCTGCGTTTTGTCTATTCAAACCAGCTCCACTGCGACATGATTGGCCGTCCGGAAGAGGCGTTGCTCGGCAACTCCGACGCGGATTATTACAGCGAGGATGTCTTCCAGGGATTCATCGAGCGCGACCAGGCAGTCATCGCATCCGGCCAGCCCAGCAATGTCGAAGAAATGGCAGTTCGCCGCGATGGGACAACAAAACCTGTCATGACACGGAAAGCCAAGCTTGTTGGCCCCGATGGCCAAGTGTATCTCATCGGCACCAATACCGACATTTCCGAGATCAAACGCAAGGACGAGCAAAACCGAGCTTTGGCCGAAACTGTACCGGTCGGCGTGATGCAGATTGAGGAATCCGGCCAAGTGTCTTTTGCCAATGCCCTCGGCATTTCAAGTCTCGGGCTTGATGGCGTGCCATCGGCCAAGGTGTTAAAGGAAATATTCGGCGGTGAGCGGACTGGCTTTCCAGGCACAAAGGAGAAATTCGAGACCGACATCCACATATCCAATGGCGAACGCCGCCGCCTTTTGATCTGCAGCTCAGGTTGGCTGCGCACCAGTGGCAAGCGCGGAAAATCTGCGATCATCAGCATTGTAGACCTCTCAGAGATGGCTGAATTGCGCCGTGTCAATGAAGAGGTGTCGCGCCTCAATCGCGAACTCGCAGAAAACGTAAAGCGTCTCAAGGAAATGCAGGACGAATTGGTGAAAAGGCAGCGGATGGAACAGTTGGGCCAGCTCACTGCGACCGTCGCCCACGAACTCCGCAATCCGCTAGGTGCAGTCCGCACTTCCACTTTCCTGCTCGAGCGAAAGCTGGCAGGCAAAGAGCATGGCGTCGATGTCCAGATTCAGCGCATCACCAATGGTGTCAACCGCTGTGACAGCATCATCACGCAACTTCTCGATTTCTCGAGGGGCAGGAAGATCGATGCGGAATCCGCCGAACTTGACAGCTGGCTGCACAAAGTCATTGAAGAAGAAAAACGCCGCTTGCCGCAAGGCGTGAGAATCAATCAAAAGCTCGGGCTCGGCAGCCAGGTCTTACCTTACGATGCGGCGCGTTTGCAGCGGGCCGTCATTAATCTGTTGTCAAATGCCGCCGAAGCCATGGCCGGCGACGGCCGCGACAAGAGCCAGCCCGTTGTGAACGACCCGCAGATCACCATCACCACGGGAATCAAAGGCGAAACGGCTTACATCTGCGTGGTCGACAACGGCCCTGGCATCCCAGAAAACATTCTGGCTAAAGTGCGCGAACCATTGTTCACGACAAAGAGCTTCGGCACCGGACTTGGCATTCCAGCAGTTGAGCAGATCGCCAACATGCATGGCGGTACGTTGGAGATTGCGTCGGAAACAGGAAAGGGAGCCACATTCATCATTCGGCTTCCCTTGCACAAATCAGTCGAGGAGGCGGCCTGAGCCTTTATCCCATCGCCTTCTGCAAACTGGTGTCAATCGCGTCTATGAAACCTTCAGTCGTTAGCCACTTCTGATCAGGCCCGACGAGAACCGCAAGGTCCTTCGTCATTAGCCCATTCTCAATTGTCGATATAGTAGCCTTTTCAAGCGCTTCTGCAAACTTCGTCAACTTGTCGTTTGAGTCGAGTTTGGCCCGGTGCTTCAAACCGCCAGACCAAGCAAAGATGGACGCCGCCGAATTTGTAGACGTGGACTTGCTTTGCTGGTGCAGCCGATAATGTCGCGTCACCGTTCCATGCGCTGCCTCTGCTTCGACAGTCTTGCCATCGGGAGTCATCAAAACGGAAGTCATCAGGCCAAGCGAGCCATATCCTTGCGCCACCAGATCCGATTGCACGTCTCCATCGTAATTCTTGCATGCCCACACATATCCACCCGTCCACTTCATCGCGGATGCGACCATGTCGTCGATCAGGCGATGTTCATAAGTGATTTTGTGTTTGTCGAACTCGGCCTTGAACTCGGCATCAAAGATCTCCTGGAAAATGTCCTTGAAGCGCCCGTCATAGGCTTTGAGAATGGTGTTCTTGGTCGATAGATAAACCGGATATTTGCGGTTCAGCCCATAATTGAAAGATGCGCGCGCAAACTCCTTGATTGACTCATCAATGTTATACATCGCCATCGCCACGCCAGCACCCGGAGATTTGAACACTTCCTTTTCAATCACGCTGCCGTCGTCGCCGACAAACTTGATCGTCAACGTTCCCTTGCCGGGGAAAGTGAAATCCGTCGCGCGGTATTGATCGCCAAAGGCGTGCCGGCCGATGATTATCGGCTTGTTCCAGGATGGCACCAGGCGTGGCACGTTCGAACAGATGATCGGTTCGCGGAATATCACCCCGCCCAGGATGTTGCGGATTGTGCCGTTCGGCGATTTCCACATTTGCTTGAGGTTGAATTCTTTGACCCGCGCTTCATCCGGCGTAATCGTCGCGCATTTGACACCGACACCATGTTCTTTGATAGCCTTGGCGCTGTCCACGGTCACTTTGTCTTCCGTCTTGTCGCGGTTCTCGACGGAAAGATCATAATAGTGCAAATCGATGTCAAGATAGGGCAGGATCAGCTTCTTCTTGATCATGTCCCAGATGATCCGCGTCATCTCGTCACCATCGAGTTCTACAACGGGCTTGGCGACCTTGATCTTGTCCATGGATTTCCTCAGCTAATTGGCGGTACGGCGGCGCTATAGCAGGGGGCTTGTGGGGCTGCAAATGGCGAATAATCAGGCGACGTTCCAGATATTGAGTGGCGCGACAGTTTCGAAACCTGCCTTGATTGCCGCTTTAAGGTCGGCTCCTCGTTCGTAACCTACGACCGGTTTTCCTTCCGCAATGGAAAGCGCACAAGCCAGCGCGTCCTCATAGTTTCCGCCAAACACATTGGACAAGCCAGTACAGTCGTTGGAGAAATTGACGATGCAGCCCCCAGTGAATCCACCCAATCCTACTGCGCCAAAAAATGCCACCGAGGAATCATCGAGTACGCTTTCGGGGAAATTTCGTTTCGCAGTGGGTGATGAAATCGCCCAGGCCTTTTCCCAATCTGCGAGTTCGTTACCTGACCCGATACGTTTCCACGGGGCGGCCTGAAGAGGTGCCGATTCCGGTTTCCTCATGATCCAGCTTGCCGAGAACAGGAGACTCAGGTTCTCCAGCTCACCATCAATGACACAAAAGCCGTCCTTGAATGTGAAGCCTTCAGGCTTGATTTTTCGAAGTTGTGTAATGCCCTTGATCAAATCCTGCTTTCCACGCGGATCAAGCAGCAAAAAATTTGAATAATAGGCTGGCGCTTCCTCGAATGATGACCAAACCTTGCCTGTCCGCGCTCGCGCAAGCCCATGCGCCTTGTACACGGCATCGTATAAGTCAGCATTGTTCGCAACGAAGAGAGCGATCGGCATCATGCCCGGAATTTCTCCTTTGCAGGTTTCTTCGCGGCCTTCGCTGGCAGCGTCGCATTGTAGTCCAACGCCATGCCGATCCACTTCCGCAGCGCGTTGTCATCTGCCACTGCATCTGCCTTGACCAGAATGAACCCCTCCATCACCTGGCCCTTCATCTCCATGGGCGATGCGCCAGGCAACTTGATGGCGTCTGCGTGCGAACTCTTGCTAATGCGCGCCATGAAGCCATCACGGAATGTGCCAACCAGCATGTTGCCGCGAAGCATGAAGCAGAGGCCGCCGAACATGCGTTTAGTGACGCATTGGTGATCAGCAAGGGCAGTGGCGATGCGATCTTCAAGGGCTGGGTTCATGAATTTTGCCGATGCAACGATTATCAGTGCAGAAATTAAGCACTCGTGCAGGCTTGAGTCTACAAGTCTTGCTATGGCTGCACATACTGAACCGGTGCATGGTTTAGGGCTAATCCACAAGATTTTTGTCCTCGCGACGAGCGCTGGGATGACAGAGTTGGGGATTTCGAGTTAGCCGGACAGCTGTGTGAAGAGCTCTGGGATGACAGTGTTTTTTAAAGCTCGAATTTCAAAAAATGTTGTCAGATCAAGTCTGAATTTCTACAACCGAGGACCTCACCGAATACATGCCCAAACTTTAGACGGGGCAAGGTGTTCGCGTGCGCTACATGCATGCTCTTTTGATGTGAGCATCGACACGCCAGTATTTGAAGGTGGGTCGCGCATCGAAATCCTGCGCGATCTCCGGCTTGGCGCGTTTGATGTGCTGATCGGCATCAATCTTTTGCGCGAAGGCCTCGACATTCCGGAATGCGCGCTCGTCGCCATTCTCGACGCCGACAAGGAAGGCTTCCTGCGCAGTGAGACGAGCCTCATCCAAACCATCGGCCGCGCCGCCCGCAATGTCGATGGCCGCGTCATCATGTATGCCGACAAGATCACCGGCTCGATGGAACGCGCCATCGCCGAAACCACCCGCCGCCGCGAAAAGCAGCACGCCTTCAACCAGGCCAACAACATCACGCCGCAGTCGATCAAGAAAAACATCTCGGACATAATGAAGTCCGTCTACGAACAGGACCACGTGCAGGTGGACGCCGGCCTCAACGAAGACGGCCCCCTCATCGGCCACAATCTTGTGCGCGTCCTCGCCGACATGGAGAAGAAAATGCGCGAATCCGCCGCCAACCTCGAATTCGAAGAAGCCGCCAGACTCCGCGACGAAGTCAAACGCCTCAAAGCCATCGAACTCGCCGTGATGGACGACCCGCTCGCCAAGAACTCCACCATCGAAGACGCCAGCGCCAGCTGGCCCAAAGGCGAGAAGCCGCGCAAAGCCGGAAGCAAGGCGGGGAAACCGGGGACGCGGGCGTGGCGGGGGAAGGTAGGTTTCTCAAAATGCTTTTGGCAATCCAGCTTGCCGAAGGATGGCATTGGCTGTGTGGCGACTGGGAATGCCAATGGGCACCGCAAAATTCCGTTGCGTCAACGGACTGTACCAAACTTCGTGGCTACCCTTGCCCTGCCTGATCATGCGACAATCGGCAGCCCACAACAACTCCCTCAGAGCTCGGTCAAATTGCGGCGCCATCAGGCCGCCGCCGGTTCCGCTTCGCGCAAAGCATTGATTTGAAGATAGACTGAGGAAGGCGCAACGCCGGGGTGATTGTCCGGCAGCAAGTCCAATGCCATGGCCGACATTTTCGCCAGCAGTCCATCCAATGTCGGCGCATCGGCCGCTGCAGGGATGTCATCACAATGCCCGCTCCACACCGAGGCTTCATCATCCCATGCGGCAGATATGTTGAAAATAGTAGGTTTTTGCATATCAGCAAATTAGCTGCAATCAACAGATGACACAAGCCGCCATCGCCAGACGCCCACGGCTGGGAAGCCAGGTTAACGCGGGTATAGCATTGATGGAGCGTTGGTGATTCCATGAGGCCTTCTGATTCGGAGGCTTTTCTGATGGAAGACGCGTTTGATTTCTTCACTGATATCGACATGCCCCGGGCGCGGGTTGCCGTGCTTTTGAAGCACTTTTCCACGCTCGACGACGAACGAGAACCGTGGCGGGTGGTGTATCCCCTGCCTGAAGTGCTACTGCTGCTGACCTGCGCCACGATAGCATCCTGCGACGATTTCGACGACATTGCCGCCTGGGGCGAGCATCATCTGGACCTGTTGCGGCGCTTTGCCCCCTTTCACAACGGCATCCCTTGCGAGCGGTGGCTGCGCGCCCTCGTCAATCGTGTCGATCCCGTGCTTTTCGGGCGTTGCTTCGAAAGCTGGATCAAGGCGTTGTGGCCGCAACGGCACGATCTCATCGCCATTGATGGCAAAACCTCGCGCCGCACCCACGACAAGCGCAAGGGACTGAAGGCCCTGCACACGCTCAGCGCCTATGCGACCAACGCCCGTCTCACCTTGACCCAATTGAGTGTGCCGGAAAAAACCAATGAGATTACCGCCATTCCCGAACTGCTTGATCATCTTGCGGGGACCGGACAGCTCGAAGGAGCCCTCGTCACCATCGACGCCATGGGGTGTCAGGTCGGGATCGCCAACGTGATCGTTGATCACAAGGCAGATTTCCTGCTCGCCCTGAAAGGCAATCATCCTGTCTTCGAGGCCGAGACGGAAGCTTATTTCGATACCGCGCCAGCCTGCGAACTCATCACCAAAACCACAGTCGAGAAAGGCCATGGACGCATCGAAACCCGCGTCTACACGGCCTCAGGCAACATCGATTGGATCACATCCGGCCGATCCTGTCCGGGCCAGCCGCGGTTTCAGCACATCAAGTCGCTGGTGAAGGTTCTCAACCGCGTCGAACATGCCGACAAATGCACTTTCGAAAAGCACCTCTACATATCATCCGTCCCGCCCGACATTGACAGGCTCGCCATTGCCGTGCGC
Organism: uncultured Alphaproteobacteria bacterium; assembly: GCA_963819615.1. Lineage (GTDB taxonomy): Bacteria > Pseudomonadota > Alphaproteobacteria > Rhizobiales > Aestuariivirgaceae > Aestuariivirga. The sequence goes on along the minus strand of CAWFWW010000004.1, from coordinate 54,633 downwards.
AGCCATTGGGGAATCGAGAGCATGCACTGGTTGCTTGATGTCGAGTTCAAGGATGACCTGTCGCGCTATCGCGCCGGCCACGGAGCCAAAAACATGGCCGTCATCCGCCGTTTCGCCCTCGGCCTTGTCCGCGCCAACAAAACCAAAAGCAGCGTCAAATCCAAAAGAAAACTCGCTGGATGGGACACCGCATTCCTCCTCGAAATCCTCCAGATCAAATGACCGTTAACCCGGATTCCCTGCCGTGGCACTGCCCACTAGGGGGAGGGAATACCAGAGAGACTCGTTTGAAGCCCGAAGAGTCAGTATTTATGACGTTGGTATAAGAGTCCGCTTGTCAAGCAGACGGCGAGAATCTTGTTGTTGTGGGACGGGATTTGCGAGATCGCAGACAGAGTTGAAGGCGGTGCCATGTTCGAGTAGCCCGCAAAGAGCAGTCGAATTCGGCAGCTGAGGTTCTGAACCAAGTTTGCAGGCTAAGACTTTAGTTAACCTAGCAAACTAAAATGGGTTCAGTAACTTGAGCAGGAGCATTCCGCACGCATTCTTCATATCGCTGATCTGGGCGAGCTTGTGTAGCTTTTGCAACTACGTTCTGTTGGACTAACAGTCGCAGAGCTAACCCGACAGAAATGCAAGGAGCATGACACAATGCTCGGATTTTTTAGTGACCTTGCAGATGTAGTTGTTGATAGGCTCGCTGATGGAGTCGAGAAAATTGTTGATAGCGCGGTTTGGTTAGGTGGCATGGCCGTTGACGCCGCGGGAAATTTTTCGGTCAACGTCTATGGAATAGCCCAGTCGCTTGTGTGCGATGACGGAGTCATTATTCCGAGGGCAAGACTGATGTCTGAAACAGAGTGTCGCTGGGCGAGCGACAAGATTTTCGGCAGTTCCTTGCCTAAGCGGGACAAAATTATCATCACAAACTTGCGGGGTGGAGGCTCTTTTGGAGCGCACACGCCGCAAGCCCGACATGGCCAACCGCGTGGATGAAACTACCGAACAGGCTGTCATTGCGTCGGCAATTGACTTTCCCGCCTATGGCCAAGCCCGAACCTCCAATGAACTGCGCAAAGCTGGTGTGTTTGTCTCGCCGTCAGGAGTGCGTTCGATCTGGTTGCGCCATAACATTGCCAATTTCAAAAGCCGATTGAAGGCCCTGGAAGCCAAACTCGCCAATGACAATGGCATCATTCTCACCGAGGCGCAGTTTCAAGCGCTGGAGCAGAAAAAGCACGATGATGTGGCCCATGGCGAGATCGAAACCGCCCATCCAGGCTATCTGGGCAGTCAGGACACCTTCTATGTCGGATCCCTGAAGGGCGTGGGGCGCGTATACCAGCAGACTTGCGTCGACACCTATTGCAAGGTGGCCCATGCCAAGCTCTACACCACCAAAACACCTATCACGTCGGCGGATCTGCTGAACGATCAGGTGTTGCCGTTCCATGAGCAACATGATCTGCCGGTCTTGCGCATCATGACTGATCGGGGCACGGAATATTGCGGGCGCGCTGACACCCATGACTATCAACTCTTCCTTGCCATCAATGATGTTGATCACACAAAAACCAAGGTCAGACACCCGCAGACCAACGGCATTTGCGAGCGCTTCCATAAAACAATATTGCAGGAGTTCTATCAGGTCACGTTCCGCAAGAAGCTCTAAAAAAATGTCGCACAGCTGCAAGTCGATCTTGATGAGTGGCTGAGCCACTACAACACCAAGCGCACACACCAGGGAAAAATGTGTTTCGGACGAACGCCCCTCGAAACTATGATCGCGGGGAAAGAAATCTGGAAGGAAAGGTTTGTGAACCAAATCTGATCTGACAGATCGCCGCCACAAAGCGGAAAATTGTCAGATCAAGTCTGAACTTCTACAGATAACAACCGATCCCAAAACCACATATGACCCACCAGCAGTTTTGACACTGCGGGAAGGCCATATGGCTGCCCCCAGCCCTGTCGGGTCGGCGGCATGTTGGCTAGACTAGAACTCCCCGCCCCAACTCGCAACCGTTAATCATGCCGATCTGGGCAGCATACTTGCAATCGCGGTTAACACGTGGCACGGCATCGCCATGACGACGGCCCCAATTCTTCCCTCAGCTAACGCGCTGAGTTACCGCCCGTTTGTGTTCCATTTGGCAGCACTCGCAGCGCATGGCTTTGCAGCACAGATCATGGTCGTGGCCCTGGGCTGGCAAGTTTATGACATTACCCGCGATCCCTTTGACCTTGGCCTGATCGGCCTGTCGCAATTTGCTCCTGCTCTCGCGCTGGTCCTGGTGACGGGACTTGTAGCAGACCGTTTCAATCGCCGGCTGATTGCCGGCATGTGTCTGTCATTGGAGCTTCTGGTGGCGCTTGGATTGTTGTGGTTCACAGTCTCCGGCCAGACAGATGTCCGCCTCATTTTTGGATTGCTTGTCTTTCTTGGCGTAGCGCGTGCTTTCTTTAATCCGGCATCAGATGCTTTGGCGCCAAACCTGCTGTCCAAGCAAGCAATCCCGCATGGCATTTCGCTGAACTCGATGGTCTGGCAGATATCGACGATCACGGGACCTGTGGCGGGCGGGTTGCTGTATGGGATTTCCGGCGGCACGGCCTATGGAGTTGCGGCAGTGTTGCTGGCAATTGGCGTCTTCGCGATTTCGCTCATCGGACGGGTGGCGCAAAACAATCACGTGGACGAAACAACAATCGGCACGCTCCTCGCGGGGTTTAAATTCATCAAATCCTCGCCAATCGTGCTTGGTGCGATTTCGCTCGACCTGTTCGCTGTTCTGCTTGGTGGCACATACGCACTTATGCCGATTTACGCGCGAGATATTTTGCAGGCTGATGAACTTGGCTTGGGTCTGTTGCGAGGTGCGCCTGGCATTGGCGCCGTCATCATGGCGGCTTGGCTGGCGAAACACGGTATCAGGGACTACGCCGGCCGCTGGTTGTTTTTGTGTGTCGCTGGATTTGGCATTGCGACGTTGCTCTTCGGATTCTCAACCTGGCTGCCGCTGTCAATTTTGGCGCTGGCATTTGTGGGGGCATTTGACATGATCAGTGTTTACGTCCGCGAAACGCTGATGCAGCTCTGGACGCCTGATGAAGTGCGTGGACGTGTCAACGCGGTAAACCGGGTTTTCATTGGCGCCTCAAATGAACTCGGTGAATTCCGCGCAGGCGTCGTGGCTGCAAAGACTTCAGCAGTTTTCGCGGTTGTCATGGGCGGCATCGGCACTGTCGCAGTTGCTGGGCTGTGGAGCAGGATGTTCCCCCAATTGCGCGACGCACGAAAACTTGAGGCCCCGAAGCGTTAAGGCTATTCCCATCCCAATGGCTGGAACAGACAAAACCCTGAAAGTCAATTTTGGACCTGCACCTTGTGTGGTGCTGGTGAACCCGCAACTTGGCGAAAACATCGGCATGGCAGCGCGTGCCATGGCCAATTTCGGCCTGTTCGAACTGCGGCTCGTCGAGCCACGCGAAGGCTGGGACCGCGAGCGAGCGGTCAATGCCGCCTCAGGAGCATACGACACGGTTGAGCAGGCGACAGTCTTTCCCGATCTGAAATCAGCATTGGCGGACCGGCAATTTGCCTATGCAACGACGGCGCGTCCGCGCGACATGACCAAAGAAGTGATGACGCCTGAACAAGCTGGAACTGATATGCGCACCCGCATCAAAAGCGGAGAAAACCTTGCGCTGGTTTTTGGTCGAGAAAGATTTGGCCTGAACAACGATGAAGTTTCGTTGACCGACGTCATCGTGACCGCACCCGTCAACGCCGCCTATGCTTCGCTGAACATCGCCCAGGCAGTTCTGCTGATGGGTTACGAATGGTTCCGTCATGAGGCAACATCTCTGGGCCAGGCAACACCAGAGCTTCCGGCGATGCAAGGGCCAGGCTTGAAAATGCCCGGCACGCAGCCTGCAACCAAAGACGAACTCCAGGGTTTCTATGATCATCTCGAAGCAGAACTCATGGCGTCCGGTTTCTTCAAAACCGACATGAAGCAACCAACCATGATGCGGAATTTGCGCAACATTTTCGGTAGGGCTTCTCTGTCCGAGCAAGAAATCAAATCACTCCGCGGCGTCGTGTCGTCGCTAACCCGCAAGCACTTGAGGGGCAAAGAGTGACCCAACCGCGGATACTGGTTTTCGACTCGGGCATGGGCGGCCTCACGGTTGCGGACGCGATCATGCAGCAGATGCCGGACGCCTTCATTGTCTATGCGGCGGACAATGCCGGGTTTCCGTATGGGGCTTGGGTTGAAAAGGAGCTGGTCAGCCGCATATTGAACGTCATGCGGGTGCTGATCGACACAGCAAAGCCAGATGTGGTCGTTGTCGCCTGCAATACTGCTTCCACAATTGCGCTGGCGGAAATGCGTGCGACGTTCGAAGTGCCGATTGTTGGCACTGTTCCCGCCATCAAACCAGCCGCAGCGCAAACCAAGACGGGCGTCATCGGCGTATTGGCAACGCCAGGCACAGTCAAACGCGAGTACACGCAAGTCCTCATCAATGATTTTGCGTCGCACTTCAGTGTGACGCTCCATGGAGCTCCCCGCCTTGCGGAAATGGCCGAACGGAAATTGCGAGGTGAAGTAATAGACCTGGACGAACTCCGCGCCGAGATCGCTCCAGCATTCGCGGAAAACACCGACGTCGTGGTCTTGGGCTGCACGCACTATCCCTTGATCACTGACGAAATCGCCGGCGTGGCGCCATGGCCCGTGACCTATATCGACCCATCCTCTGCGATTGCGCGGCGGGTGGGTGACATAGCCGATGAAACCAAACGCCAGTCCCATCCGCCGGTTCAGCCACAGGACCGCACAGTCATCCTGACTTCGGGCAAAGACGTTAGCGCAGGCACTGAAGCAGCCTATGCCCGCATGGGTTTTCCTCACCTCAAAGTGGTAAAGTTCCCGGTTTGACATCCATTTTGCGCTGCACTATAGGACCGCATCTGCTTACCTGCGGTGCGCTTTTCGCGTGCCTGTCGGCCGGGAAACCGGAAGAGGAGGGTGGGCTCCACATAACTCTTTTGGAGAGCCGTAAATGACAAAGCGTGCCAACGCAAAATACAAACTTGACCGCCGCCTGGGTGAAAACCTCTGGGGCCGCCCAAAAAGCCCCGTCAACAAGCGTGAATATGGCCCTGGCCAGCACGGTCAGCGCCGCAAGGGCAAGCTTTCGAACTATGGCCTGCAGCTGCGGGCCAAGCAAAAGCTCAAAGGTTATTACGGCACCATTTCCGAGCGCCAGTTCTCGAAGCTTTACGAAGAGGCCGTCCGCATGAAGGGTAACTCGTCCGAGAACCTGATCGGCCTCTTGGAGCGACGCCTGTCGTCGGTCGTCTACCGCGCCAAGCTCGCGTCCACTGTCTTCGCGGCCCGCCAGCTGGTCAGCCATGGCCATATCAAAGTCAACGGCACCCGCGTCACCATTCCATCAATCCGCGTCAAGGTTGGTGACTCGATTGAGATCACCGAAAAGGCCAAGGAAATGGTGTCGGTCATGGAAGCCAAGGCTTCGGCTGAGCGCGACGTTCCTGATTACATCGAAGTATCCGGCGACGGCATCAAGATGACCCGCATTCCTTCGCTGGGCGAAGTTCCTTACCCCGTCCAGATGGAACCAAACTTTGTCGTGGAATATTACTCGCGCTAATTTCCTGTACAGTGGAATTCAGGGCCTCCGAAAGGGGGCCCATTTCATTTTGTCTTGGGTCTTGGCGCCTGTCTGATGCGTGACCGGGGCTTTGGCGTGGGCCAGATCGACGGATTGTGGGTTTCATGCAAGTGGCTGTGCTTTTGCCCCGCAAACCTTTGCCGATTCTGAATGCGGATTGGAACAAGCGCAGGAGGTGGCACCGTGAGGGCCAGGAACTTCGCCAGGAAATGCTGGATGAGTTCAACAGTCGTGCGATTGCGGGTGCCCATCAGTGTAATCTCCATTCAGCGTTGACATGTTTGAGTTCGGCCGGGCGAATGATGGATGCATGCGCAACGCGAACTGACTGCAAGGGCCCTTCAAGATTATGCGACCAGAAATCAAGGAACTTGATGAGCCGCGGGAACTTCGGCGCCAGATCGTATTCTTGCCAGATGAATGTCTGCACCAGATGCCGGAAGTCCGGCATGCGGTAGGTGATTTCTGCGGTCGTCAGGCTCCAGCCATGAAGCTGCCGTTCGAAATCACGATCAATACGTCTGTCACTCATGCCTGATCTCCTTCGATGATCGCACAAGACAATTTCTTGATGACGTGATGCTGCGCCCTATTCTTGAATTGCTGGTTAAATCGCAGCGCAGCAAAGCCTGGAACGGTTACCGCAATCCAAACGCATCCGCTACTTTTGCATCGACAATGGCAACACATCCAGCAATCGTTGCATTGATAGGGAGGTCCCGATACGAGCCGAGCGCGCCATTTTGCTCAAGTTTTCCAGCCAATCCGGGCGTCTCGCCAGTCACCACCCAGATGAATCCAAACGATGTTTCACGGATCGGTTTCGCACCTGAATTGACGATGGTGGCAAATGCCTGCTCCTTCGGCGTGCCCGGATTGAAGACAACAAGCATCGTGCCAGTGGCATCCTGCGGAAGTGCCGACTGCCGCATCAGTATCATCATGCCCGCGAGCCACAATCCCAGCACCGCCGCAAACAGCGTCAACGCAAAGCGATGGCCAGGCCAGGTCATGGCCTAAGCCGCCGCGAACGACTGCGCCCGCTGCTCACGGATGGGAAGATGCACGGCCGCAGCAAACAGCCCGAGCGCAACGCTCAGCCACCAGACAATGTCGTAGCTGCCATAGACATCATAGAGCCAGCCCGCCAGCCACACGCCGAAGAATGAACCCACCTGATGGCTGAGAAACACAAAGCCATAAAGTGTCGCCATGTAACGCGTGCCAAACATGACAGTGATGAGCCCCATGGTGAGCGGCACGGTGGACAACCAGAGTAATCCCATGGAAGCAGTGAACGCCAAGGTGGACATTTGCGTAACCGGCATCAACACAAATGCTGCAATCGCAACGGACCGGAGCAGATAGATAATGCTGAGCGGCACACGCTTTTCACCCCGCCCGCCAATGATGCCAGAAGTATATGAACCGACAACGTTGAACAAGCCGATGAGCGCCATGGCCGTGCCCGCAAACTCCCCAGTCAATCCCTGCTCTTTGAGATAGGGAGGTAAATGAATTGTGATGAATGCCAGTTGAAATCCGCATACAAAGAATCCTGAGACCAGCAGCACGTATGAGCGGTGCCCAAACGCCTCTGAAACCGCCTCACGCAGCGAGAGCCGCGTTTCTCCGGCGATGTGCTTGCTTTCCGAAGTATTCTGCACCATCAGCGGCAACGCGAACACGATGATCAATAGCGCCGAAGCTGCGAGCACCAGCAGCGAAGTGTTCCATCCGTATGCCGAGATCATAGCCCCCGCAAATGGCGAAAAAATGAACTGGCCGAGCGAACTTGATGCCGTTGCGAGTCCAAACGCCCATGAGCGTTTCTCTGGCGGCACGACGCGCCCAAGCGCCACCATGACAATGCCGAAAGACGAAAACGCAACTCCCGTGCCAACCAGTAGCCCGCCTCCCAGATGCATCATGAGCGGCGTATCGGCATAATTCATCGTGACAACGCCTGCCGCATAAAACAATGCGCCAGCCATTATAACGCGGGCAGAACCGTAACGGTCAGCAAGCGCGCCAGCCAGCGTCGCCATCACCCCCCACACCAGATTTTGCAGCGCCATTGCCAGTGAATACGTCTCGCGCGGCCATTGGTGGAATTCTGAAATCGGCTGCGTGAACAATCCAAATGTCGAGCGAACTCCAAAGTTAACAATGGCGACGAGGCAACCAGCGGCTAGCACCGTCATCGGCAGGAAATACCATGGTGTCGCAAGTGCCGGCTTGCCTGGCATCGTCATGCTGTTTCCATTCCACGCGCTGAGTTTTTGGCGAACTCGGAGTAGGCGACGCCAGCGAGCACGATCAAGCCTCCCACAACGGCCTGCCAGGTGAGCGTTTCGCCCAGCACCAGCCAGCCGGAAAGCGATCCCAGAATCGGAATGACATAGAGTGAAGCGCCGACTGTGCTCGGCGGCAACTGGCCGACAGCGTAGTTCCAGAAAATGACGACGAGAATTGTGCCGACAAAGCCCAGGAAGAACAGCGACCACCAGCCAAATGCGTCGAGTCCTGTGATGATGCCAATCACTCCTGGCCTGTAAAAGAACAGGGCAGGGAGTGCTGCCAGGATCATCGTGAGCATGGTGATGCGCATTGCGCCATAAGTCAGCACAAGTGGTTTTGAAAAGACAATGTTGATGGCAAAGCTGACATTGCACAGCATCAGCATGGCGATGCCGAAGAGGGTATCCCGGTTGAGATTTGCAATTTCAGCATCTCCACTGAATAGCAGCACCGAGCCGGCAAGGGAAATGACAAGTCCGATGATCACGGCCCCTGTCAGCCTCTCCGTCCCGAGTGCCGAGGCGATCAGCGCCACGATCAGTGGCTGCACGGCGATGATGATGCTGCCGATCCCGGCTTTCACAAACTGGAAGCCGAAGATTGAGCCAAGGAAATAACCGAATATCCCAACGCAGGACACCAGCAGCAGCCGGGGCCAGTCCTTGCGGGCGATGTACGCGCCACAATATAGCAGAAACGGCAAGCACATAAGGGCAACTGAAACGAGCCGGATGAACATCGAATCCCACGCGCCCACCGTTTGCGAGAAGGAGCGGATGAATCCGGGTGCTATCCCCCAAACCAGAACGGTAATTGCAAGCGCCAGATAGGCTTTTGTGTTCATGGACCAATGTGATGCGTGGAATCCGGCACGCGGTCAATCATTGGTTCCCGCTTGCCTGCCATGAGGCCAAGGGATAGCCTCGCGACCATGTCCCGCTTGTCAATCTTGTTTCTTGCATTCTTCACCATACACGCCGCTGCCACTCCCGCCGATGACCTCGTCACCCAGGGCAACGAAGCGCTCCGCAAGATGGAAGTCGCCGCCGCCATGACGGCCTTCACCAATGCGCTGGACATCGATCCCAAACACGCCGAAGCCGCTTATCAACGCGGCCGCATCCTGCTCAAGATCGGCGAACCGCAAAAGGTGATTGCTGATTTCACTACGGTCATTATTGCGAAGCCCGCTTATGGCCGCGCCTACGCGCGAAGAGGCGAGGCGAAGATTGTTCTGAAATCGAATGAAGAAGCCTTCAAGGATTTCGACAGGGCCATCGAGGCTTCGCCGCAGGACTATGAAGTCTATGTAGTGCGCGCCACGTACCTGATGAAATTCGGGCAGGTGGCCGGTGCCCGCGCCGACCTTCAGCGAGCCATTGAATTTGCGGACGAATCAACCGCTGCGAGCCTTTCGAAGATGCTCAACAAGCTGAAGTGACCTACTTGTAGTTGGCCATTACCTTTTTGACGGCGGGGCGCTCATCCATCGCCGCGTGATGCGCCGCGATTTTCGGGAAGCGCGTCAAGTCAACGCCATCGCCTTGCATCCATATACTGATGATGAAAAGATAAGGATCGGCAATTGTGTATTGCTCGCCCATCACCCAGGGACCTTGCAGATAGTCGTTCTCGACGACGCTCGCGCAGTCCGTCATGTTCTGCGCTACTTTCGCCTTCATCGTCTCAATCGCCGCCGCGTCATCGGACCAGCGCGAACCTCGAATCTTGTGCGCATGCGCTACGTGGACTGTCGACGAGAGATAGGCATTGAATGCCAGCAATTGCGCCAATTTAAATGGGTCATTGGGCGCGAGCCGGGCCTTCGGGTGAACCTGCGCGATGAACAGGAGAATCGCCACGTTCTCCGTGAGTACGCCCTTGTCGGTGACCAGCACGGGCACCCGGCCCTTGGGATTCAGTTTGAGAAATTCCGGCTTGCGCTGGTCTCCCGCGCCAAGATCCATTTTGACAGCCGTGTAGTCGGCGCCTGCTTCTTCCAGCGCAATATGGGTGGCGACAGAACAGCTTAGGCCACCGCTGTGATAAAAAATCAGACTCACGCAGCAACCCCTTTTTCCTTGAGCAGGTCAGCCAATTCACCTGACTGATACATTTCCATCATGATGTCAGCGCCGCCGACAAACTCACCCTTGACGTAAAGCTGCGGCACTGTTGGCCAGTTGGTGTAGTCCTTGATGCCTTGGCGAAGCGCGTCATCTGCCAGCACATTCACGTCCTTGAAATCGACGCCAAGATGCTTGAGAATCTGCGTTGACCGCCCGGAAAACCCGCATTGCGGCATTTCGGCGGTGCCTTTCATGAAGAGCACGACGTCGTTGCTTTTCACGAGCGTGTCGATGGTGGATTTGATGTCCGTCATAAATACTCTTTCCTTGTTGTGTCTCCCCGCCCTCAAGGGCGGGGAGAAATGTTTACTCCTCCGGGACGCTTGTTTGAAGCGCCAGCGCATGCAATTCGCCGCCCATATTTCCCTTCAGCGCGGCATAAACCATCTGGTGCTGCTGCACCCGGTTCTTTCCCTTGAAGCTCGCTGAAATAACGTTGGCGGAATAGTGATTGCCATCGCCCGCCAGATCGCGGATCTCAACTTGCGCATCCGGCAGGCCCTCTTTGATGAAGCGCTCAATTTCCTGGGCAGACATGGCCATGTGAAACGTCCTTGATTTGAACTCTAAATAAAGCAGGGGCGGCGCAATTACCAGTGCCGGCGGCATCAAAACACGACTCCGCTAACATTGGACCCGGTTATTCCGGTCTCCCGTTCCCACATGATCCCCGGAAACAATAGGGAGGCGTGAGCACCGCTCAACGCGAATATGCGACTGGCTTAAAGTCGCGAAAAGGGTTGCGCTGTATGCAGCGCTCACGCCAACAGGTTGGTCATCCCGTCTGTCTCAGTCAGCCAGCGCTCACGGGGTATAGCCTTTCGGGCGTCCGTGAATCGCAGCGGCCCACCTATAGGGAACGGGTCCGTAGTAACCCGCCGGGGACAGTACGAGCGTCCGGGGCGAAAAGGCCACGTATTACCCTTCCACCGCAGACCTGCTCTCCCCACCATCCAGGCTCACCGTCATGAGCAGGACCCCAGTGATGGGAAGCAGCCCAAAATAGAACATATAAAGAACATTGTCAAGAAGTATTTTTCAAATCTTTCCTCCCTCGCTTGCGAGCAGGGCTATCGCACGGCAACAAAGGCCCTCTCAGTCAGCTTCGCTGACAGCTCTCCCGCAAGCGGGCGAGCAAAACTGATCTTCCTCTCCCGATTCTCGGGCGAGGAAAGCCATATGCGATTGCCCTGCCATCGCACCCAAGTTGCCCTTAAGGCGATGAGCCGTTCTGTCTTACTTCGCTTTCACGCCTTTTACGGCATTTGCAGTGGCACCATAGACTATCGTGCCATCTGGTTGCACGGGCAGCGAAGCCTGAAGCTCCACTTTCATCGCCAAAGTCTCAGCTGGCGACAGGCTCGCAATCACTTTGCCGAGCGGCCCGATGGGTACGGCATTCGTTTGCCAGAAATCCTCCAAGTTTTTGAAAGTGACGTCGATCCGGAAAACCGTGGTCTCAACCGATGTCAGCCCGGCATCCGCCCACATGCCTTGCATCGCATCGATTGATGAAGCGTGAGGATTGGGTGGCGGCGGGGCAGGGTGCCCCAGTTTGGTGAGCGCCCGGTAAAGCGGGCTCAGTGGCACGCCAAGATTGGGCAGGTCCCACATATAGCTCGCGGCCATGCCGCCGGATTTCACGACGCGCGCCAACTCCGCCGCACCCTTGGCAGGATCAGGCACGAACGCAATCACCAGCGCCATCACGCCAACATCGAAGGCGTTGTCCTGAAACGGCAGCGCTTGCGCATCGCCGACATGCAACGCGGCGGAGCGCAAAGCAGGCCGCTTGCGCGCAAAGGCAACCTGCGCGTCAGACGGATCAATGCCGGTAAGCGAAGACGCATTCGCCTTGGCAGCAATTTCTTCCGTGAATGCTCCATTGCCGCATCCCACATCTAACCAGCTCTTGCCTGGCGGCAAGTCAATCCAACGCAGAAACTGGCCGCCTGCAAGTTTGCTCCATCGGCCCATCATGCGTTCATAGGCGGCGCCATCGGCGAACATTTCGGAAGGCTCTGTCATGCAACACTCTCCATGAATATTGAAACGAATATTGATCTGTTAAGTGAGCAGGGATAAATACCAGTTTTGCTCCTTTGACGGAAGATAATCAATGCTCATCACACGCCGTGGATTTGTTGCCTCCCTGCTCGCTTCAAGCCTGGTGCCGCTCACGGCACGCGCCGATGAACCATTTCCCGTCAAAATGACGAAAGGAAAGGGGCTCCCCTTCAAATACCAGCGCCGCGACATGGAGTTTGCGACAACTGAACCCGCCGGAACCATCGTCGTTGATTTACGCGGGCGCTTTCTCTACTTGGTGAAGGGCAACGGCATGGCCACCCGATACGGCGTTTCACTGGGCAAGAGCGCCAAGGCCTGGACCGGTGAAGTGGTGATCAAGAAGATGGCGGAATGGCCAGTGTGGACGCCAGCACCCTATCACCTGCAGGTGAAACCCGATCTCATCAAATGGAAAAACGGCATGCCCGGCGGCCCGGACAATCCGCTGGGTGCCCGTGCCATGTACCTCTACAAAGGCAACGTCGACACCATTAACCGCATCCACGGGGCTGCAAAACTGTCGGACATCGGCGGCAAGAAAACCGCCGGCTGCATCGGCATGCTCAACGCTGACATCATCCACCTATATGCGAATGTGCAGGTGGGAACGCGCGTGGTGATGGTGGCGTAGAATACCCTGCAAAGGGAATTCAGCCCAACCTCAGACAAGAAGGCGACCTTGCTTTCTCTCTCCTTTGGACAGTAGGGGCCCGCGCCGCAGGCGTGAGAAAAATGGTATCTTCAAGATGTGGAAGGTAGTTGGAGTCAGCGGCCAAGGGGGTGAGGGGTGATTCCGAACTTGATCACACCGCCAACCCCAAGTGCACGCAGATTGCATGTTCGATCAATTCCATGTCATCTTTTGAAACTGTTCCAAGTTGGTTCTTCAACCGGCTTTTATCTGCTGCCATGATTTGGTCGGCCATGGCTTTGCTGGCTTGATTTCCGATTTTGACCAGAGCTTCACCGGGAAATATGCGCGCGATGCTGCTTGTTACAGGTATGACGACAACGCGTGAAAGGTTGCGGTTTGCGGAATCATTGCTGACGATGATGGCTGGCCTCCGTTTGGCGATTTCGCTGCCGATGGCCGGATCAAATTCGACCCACCACACCTCACCGCGTTTCATTAGCCACATCTTTGTTTAGCGCATTGATCCATTCAGTGGCTTCGGATTCACGCGTTTCGTCAGCCGCCATGGCCTGATAGCCAGCATCAAGTGCGCTGTCCAAAACATGGGGGCGCAGCAAGTCTTCGATGAACTGGCTCATGCGGCGCTTGCCAATGGTGCGATAGAGGCCCTCGTAAACAGCCTCGTCCAAGCTGATGGTCATTTTCTTGTGCATGACCTTATATACGTTATACGTATTACAATTTCAAGTTTGAAAATGGGGCTAACCTGCCATAAAGCCCGGAAACCATCCCTCATGCACCTTCCGCAGCTCACTTAGCTTCATCGATACATCCCCAAACACTACTGTCGGGTCTTGTGTGGTAATGCCAATTTTCACCACGTCCGCCCCCGCCACATGGGCTTGGGTGATGATCTTGGCGGCTTGTTTGGCGGGGCAGGTTAATACGTAGCGGGCCTGGTCTTCGCCGAAGAGGTGTTCGTGGTTGCTTGTAGAAATATGCGCACCCAGGTTTCCAGCCAGCGCCATTTCGATCACCGCTGCGGCCAGGCCGCCATCGGAAATGTCATGTACGGCAGAGACTTGCGCGTGGTTGATGAGGCTCAATACGAATTCGCCATGACGCCGTTCACGCGCCAGATCGACCGGTGGTGGAGCGCCTTCTTCGCGGCCCAGTATCTCGCGCAAGTACATCGACTGACCCAAATGTGAACCATGGCCACCGAGCAAAAGTATCGCGTCGTCTTCGAATTTGAATGCCAATGTCGTCATCTTGCTCAGGTCAGACAAGAGACCGACACTTCCAATCGCGGGCGTCGGCAAGATCGCCTGGCCGTTGGTCTCGTTGTAGAGCGACACATTGCCCGAGACGATTGGAAAATCCAACGCGCGGCAGGCTTCGCCAATGCCTTTCAGCGCAAACACAAACTGCCCCATGATTTCGGGCCGCTCAGGATTGCCGAAATTGAGATTGTCAGTAATGGCAATGGGTTCCGCCCCCACGCACACCAGATTGCGCCAGCTTTCGGCAACCGCCTGTTTGCCGCCTTCAAATGGATCAGCCTCCACATAACGCGGTGTGACATCAGCCGAACAGGCAATCGCCTTGTTGGGACCGATGCGCACGACTCCTGCATCGCCACCGGGAATTTGCGCTGTGTTGGAGCCGATCAGCGAGTCATATTGTTCCCACACCCAACGGCGCGAACACATGTCAGGCGAGCCGATCATCTTCAACATGGCGGCCTTCAGGTCCGCAGGGGCAGGGATATCCGTCAGTACACTGAGCTTCTTCGGTTCAGCCCATGGCCGGTCATATTCCGGCGCTTCGTCGCCCATCTGCTTGATTGGCAAATCGGCCTTTACCTCGCCGCCGTGCTTGATGACAAAGCGCAACGTGTCCGTAGTCTTGCCGATGATGGCGAAATCCAAATCCCACTTGTGGAAAATCGCTTGAGCTTCTTTTTCCTGCTCGGGCCGCAGCACCATCAGCATGCGTTCCTGCGATTCCGACAGCATCATTTCATAAGCTGTCATGCCGGTTTCGCGGCACGGCACTTTGTCGAGGTCGAGTTCGATGCCGAGATTGCCCTTTGCACCCATTTCAACGGACGATGATGTGAGGCCAGCTGCACCCATGTCCTGAATGGCGATGACGGCACCTGACGCCATCAATTCGAGGCAGGCTTCCAGCAAACATTTTTCAGTGAAGGGATCGCCGACTTGCACGGTGGGGCGCTTCTCCTCCGCGCGATCGTCGAATTCAGCCGACGCCATGGTGGCCCCGTGAATGCCGTCGCGGCCCGTCTTGGCCCCGAGATAAACAATCGGCAGGCCGACACCCTTGGCCTTGGAGTAGAAAATCTTGTCGGTGTCGGCAATGCCAACCGCCATGGCATTGACAAGAATATTACCGTTGTAGCGCGAATGGAAATTCACCTCGCCGCCGATGGTCGGAACACCGAAGGAATTACCATATCCACCCACGCCGGCGACGACGCCGTTGACCAGATGTTTGGTCTTGGGATGATCGGGTGCACCAAAGCGCAGGGCGTTCAGCGCGGCAATGGGACGCGCCCCCATGGTGAAGACGTCGCGCAAGATTCCGCCCACGCCTGTGGCTGATCCTTGATAAGGTTCGATGTAAGAGGGGTGGTTGTGGCTCTCCATCTTGAAGATGATGGCCTGACCGTCGCCGACATCCACAACGCCGGCATTTTCACCCGGGCCCTGAATGATGCGCGGGCCTGACGTGGGCAGTTGTTTCAGCCATTTCTTGGAGGATTTGTAGGAACAATGCTCGTTCCACATGGCCGAGCAGATGCCGAGTTCGGTGAAGGTGGGTTCGCGGCCCAACAAGTTTGTAAAGCGCTGATACTCATCCGGCTTGAGGCCGTGCTGCGCGACGAGTTCAGGGGTGATGGCAGGTTCTTTGGCGATGTTCATGTTGCGCCGCGTTTAGCCGCGACGGCTGCAAATCACAATGTGCGCTGGGGATAACTGACAAGTTGCCGCGACGGCAGCAATCAAGCGCTATCCGCGGCCAGTCCGATCAGCAAATTTCGCCAGAAATCGCAGCGAGCCGGAGAAACTTCCGTACCTTGTCGTTGTCACCAATTGCGAGACTCCGGCTGTCATACTCTTCCGGCCGAATCTTCATTGCCAAAGCCAGCGCCAGCATATCCTCGCGGCGTTGCCGCTCGAGAAACAACCTGCCAACCACTCCGTTCTTGAACATCACACTTTGCCCTTCTGACCGCCCCTTGCATGAACACTAGCAGGAACAGATTTCGTCGGGTTGAAAGTGCGAAGGTTAATTCTACCCAGAATCAAGTGTGTGCGTTAACCAAACTCAGCCAGCAAGGGGCCGGAGGTTAGTGATGGTGGAGTACTTTTCCTGGTTGCGCGATGCTGCCTGCAGAACGCGAGCCATGCGCTCAAGCAACGCATTATTGGCTTGTTCCAGGGCTTCTGCAGCCATTTCGGATGTGGTGTTTGATTTTGAAAACAACTTCAACATTGCCGCCTCACGAAGTTTTTGAACAACGCAATCCGTCAGATTGCCCGAAAATGAATGACGGGTTTTTGACTGTTAATCTACGGTTAAAACGGGTTGTATTGAATCATCGATTAGCGTGTGGGCCGGGATTTTCATCAAAGTGGCGCTATGCCGCCAGCAGGCTTTCAAATAGCGGCCGGCAATCCGATTTGCCATGCAATGGTTCGATCATGTTTTCCGGATGCGGCATCATGCCGATGACATTGCCGTCCTTGCTCACGATGCCTGCGATGTCATTCATGGCGCCATTCGGGTTTGTGTTCTCCGCGTAACGGAACACAACGCGGTTTTCGGCTTCAATTTCATTGAGCGTTTCTGCATCGCAAATGTAGTTGCCTTCGCCATGGGCGATGGGACAGGAGACGACGGCGCCTCGCTTCATTCTGTTGGTGAAAAACGTTGTGTTGTTCTCGATCCGGAGCATTACCTCGCGGCACACAAATTTGAGGCCAGCATTGCGAACCAAGGCGCCCGGCAGAAGTCCTGCCTCTGCAATGATCTGAAAGCCATTGCATACACCCAGAACCTTAAGGCCCTTCAATACCTTAGCCTTGATATCTATCATGATGGGTGAACGCGCCGCAATTGCCCCACAGCGCAGATAGTCACCATAAGAAAACCCGCCAGGAACGACGACAAGATCGACCTGGGGCAGAGTGGTCTCGGCATGCCAAACCGCAACGGGCTTCTTGCCCGTCGTGGCCTCAAGCGCCAGCATCATGTCGCGCTCACGGTTGATGCCAGGAAATACGATGACCGCGGAGTTCATTGAAGCTCAATCTCGTAATTCTCAATCACTGTATTCGCGATCAGTTTTTCGCACATTGCCTTCACCGCAGCCTCGGCTTTGGCGCGGTCTTTTTCGGTGAGCCCGATCTCGAAATATTTGCCCTGGCGCACGCTGCTCACGCCCTCGAAACCCATGTGTCCAAGTGCGCCTTCTATGGCTTTGCCTTGCGGGTCGAGGACGCCGGTTTTGAGGGTAACTTTGATGTGTGCTTTCATGGCAAGATTCTCAATCCGTCTTCACCAGCTTCGGCCGCGTCCGCTCCGGCTGGTCTGCCGGTGGCAATATCCCCAGACGCCGCGCCACTTCCTGATAGGCTTCTACCAGGTTGCCAAGATCCCGCCGGAAAATGTCCTTGTCGAGCTTTTGGTTGGTCTTCAAATCCCACAGGCGGCAATTGTCCGGGCTAATTTCGTCAGCCAGCACCACGCGCATCATGTCGTTTTCGAAATAGCGGCCGAACTCAAGCTTGAAGTCAACGAGCTTGATGCCGATGCCCAAAAACAATCCCGACAGGAAATCGTTGATGCGGATCGTCATGTGCATGATGTCGTCCATCTCTTGTGGAGACGCCCAGCCAAATGCCGTCACATGCTCTTCATTGACCATCGGGTCGTGCAACTTGTCGTTCTTGTAATAGAGCTCGATGATGGAACGGGGCAGGGCCGTTCCTTCTTCCATCCCCAGGCGCTTGGACATGGAACCAGCCGCCACATTGCGGATGACCACTTCCAGCGGAATGATTTCAACCGCCCGCACCAGCTGCTCGCGCATATTGAGCGAGCGGATGAAATGCGTGGGCAAACCCAAGTCATTGATCTTGGTGAAAAGAAACTCTGAAATCCGTTGGTTCAAAACGCCCTTGCCATCGATCACAGCTTTCTTGGTTGCGTCGAACGCGGTAGCGTCGTCCTTGTAATGAACAACGACAGTATTGGGCTCGGGGCCTTCATAGATAATCTTGGCCTTGCCTTCATAAATCTTGGCCCGTTTATGGTTCATCGGGAGAATCCTCATCGATACCTTTTACAGCCCCTGAATAGCACACCAGGAACCGTCCTCAGACAGGAATTTAGGGTGAGTTAAAATCAGTTGGGGATATAGCGGATTGTGTTGCGCTGCACAATACCCGGGCGAGGGGGTGTTGAAAGTGTTGATTCAGAACCTTCCGGTGGCTATCTGAAATCAATTGAATGAGAGGATTCCGCAATGACCACCTTCGACAATCGCAAAGAGGGCTTCGAAAAGAAGTTCGCCCACGACGAAGAACTGCGCTTCAAGGCAACCGCGCGGCGCAACAAGCTTCTTGGCCAATGGGCCGCCGAAAAGCTCGGCCTCTCGGGCGATGCCGCCGCAAGCTACGCCAAGGATGTGGTTGCCGCCGACTTCGAAGAAGCAGGCGATGATGACGTCGTGCGCAAGGTCATGGGCGATTTCAAGGCCAAGAATGTCGACCAGTCAGAGCATCAGGTGCGCCGCACCATGGATGAGCTGATGGGCACAGCCATCGACCAGATCAAGGCTGGGTGACATCTTGGCTGCAGCAGCATTCAGCATTCGTGAACGACTCACCAAAGACGAACCTTTCATGTTCCCCTGGCTGGGCATGCCGGGCGCAGCACAGGCAGGGCAAATTGCCCGCCTGCCATTTGACGCCGTCGCATTGGATCTCCAGCATGGCATGGTCGATCAAGGCAACGCCGTTGAAATGATCTCGGCCATTGTCGCTGCCGGAAAACCCGCAATCGTCCGCACCCTGTGGAATGACCCCGGACTTGTCGGTTACGCTCTCGACATGGGGGCATCAGCCGTGATCGCACCGATGATCAATAGCCGTGCCGAAGCGGAAAAACTTGTCAGCTACGCGAAGTATCCGCCAATGGGCTCGCGCAGCTGGGGTGGCTATCAAATGGTGCAAGCGGCAGGGGTCACGGCAGGTGAGTATTTGCAGCAGGCCAATTCCCAGACCCTGGTTTTCGCGATGATCGAAACCCGTGCGGCACTGGATGCTGTCGAAGACATTGCCTCTGTGCCCGGTCTTGACGGATTGTTCGTAGGCCCCAGCGATCTTTCGATTGCATTGTCAAATGGCAAAGGCATCGACAAGACCAGCCCTAATACAATCGCCGCGCTGAAAAAAATCTCCGCAGCATGCAAACGCAACAAGCTCGTTGCTGGAGCATTTGCTGGCTCGGCAGATGTGTTGAACACTTATGTTGCAGAAGGTTTCCGTTTCTTCGCGGCAATCACCGATGGCGATTTGCTTCGCCGTGGCGCTTCTGCAATGCTGGCAGAAGTTAAACGCTGATCTGCAATTTGCGCAAGGGACAGGCCTATGGACAAACGTGTTGACCTCGCTGCAGATCAGGCCGCAATTCTCGACAAGCTCATAGCCTTGGTGCATGCCGCTGGCCCCATTGAAGCGCAAACCGACAAGTATTTCACCAATACGAGCCGGATTGTCGCCGCCAATGGTGACACGGAAGTGACGTTTGCCATCTTTATGCGCCGCCGCGTTGTAGCGGCACTTGAACCTGCGATCCGCCTCGCCCGATATTTGGTCCCCGATGTGACAATCAAGCGATTCGTCGAAGAAGGTGAGGTTGTTCCCTCCGAGCGCAAGTTGCTTGAAATCACCGGCTCGATGAAAAAGCTTTCGGAATGCGAAACGCTGCTGCTGCAGAAGATCGGTTTCCCGTGTGTCTCCGCCAACAACGCTTATGATATGTGCCGCGCCATACCCTATGCAGCCTTCATGGATATGCATGCCCGCCATGGCAGCGGCACGGACATGAACATTCTTGCAGCTTATGGCGCCATGGTTGGTAGCGAGGCCGCAAAACGCGACAACAGCGCAATCAAGGGATTTGTCGGCACTTCGCAAGACCTGACTGCGCCATTCTTTGGCGGCGGCGGCGGCATGGGCACCATGCCGCACGCCCTTGTTGGTTATGCCGATGGCGATGTGCTGAAAGCGCTCAAGCAATTTGTGAAGGCTTTGCCGGAAGTGAAATCGCTTGTGGCGCTTGTGGACTATACTGGTGAGGAAGTGACCGACGCACTTCGCTGCGCCAAATGGTTCTACGAAGAAGCCAAGCTCGACAAAGAGGGAAAGACCTTCGGTGTGCGCCTCGATACACATGGCGGGCGTTTTGCCGAAGGCCTTGATTATGAAAAATCAGTCGATGTCGTGGGGCACTGGCTTAAAGTGTCAGGCGAATACAACATCGTTGAGCAAGTCGTCGGCGGAAGGGCCTTCCAGCTTGATCCGGGAAACATCCTGGTCGACAAAGTCCGTCGTATCCTGTTCGGCAAAGGTGTTTCCGTGGCCAATGTCATCCATATGCGCCTGTCCCTCGACAAGGCTGGGTATAAATCCGCGAAAATCGTAGGTTCGTCGGGCTTTGACCCGCAAAAATGTCAGATCATGGGGGCGGCAAATGCCCCGCTAGATGTGGTCGGAACCGGCAGTTTCTTGCCTGCTACACTTGGCGAAACTTACGCAACAGCCGATATAATCAAATATAATGGAAAAAAACGTGTAAAATTGGGCCGGGAATTCCTTTTCGACTAATTTATACTTGATTTAACCACACTTTAACTGGTTACACTTCCCCACGGACGGCGTCTGTAGTGTGGGGAATTGTAAATGTTAAATCGTGTCCGGGCCGTTCTTGCGGCTCTTCTTGTATTGTCAGTTACACCATTTGATCAGGCTGAAGCACGCCGGTCAAAAAATCTGCCAGATCCGACATTACGGATCAGTATCGATATCTCTTCACAATCCATGTCGATCTATTCACACGGTGAACGCCAAGGCAGCTACAAAGTTTCAACTGGTAAACCAGGGCATGCAACACCGCGTGGCAGCTGGCGGGTGCAGCGCATGGCACGGGTTCACTGGTCCCGCCAGTTCAATGCACCGCTCCCTCATGCAATCTTCTTTGTAGGCGGCGTCGCAATCCACGCCACCAAAGGCATTCACAAACTTGGCACACGTGCGTCCCATGGCTGCGTTCGCCTGTCACCCGGCGATGCCGCAAGGGTTTACGGAATGGTTGCCCGGCATGGTATGAAAAACACTTTGGTAACCGTAACACATTGAATAAGGTTTGAAGTAACGCCCGATTGAGGTTTCCCCGCCAAAAATGCAGGCGGGGGAACTCAAAAGGGGTCGTCAGCATGAAAAGAATTTCGCAATTGGCCGCAGCGCTTGTCGCAGCAGTCCTTGCAAGCGCAAGTCCTTCGGAAGCAAGCAAGCGCAAGCCCCCTGTTGAACCAGTCGTCAACGTTGAAATCAGCATTTCAGACCAGGCCATGTGGGTGGATGTCAGAGGACTTCCATATGCCAGCTGGAAAGTTTCCACTGCGCGTGACGGATATTACACGCCGCGCGGAAGCTATCGCGTGAAGCGCATGGCGCGCGAATACTATTCGCAGAAATACGACAACGCGCCGATGCCTTATTCGGTCTTCTTCAAGGGTGGTTATGCCATCCACGCAACAGATTATATCCGCTCGCTTGGACGGCCTGCCTCGCATGGCTGTGTCAGGCTGCATCCGCGCAATGCAGCGCGCCTCTTTTCACTCGTTCAAAAATATGGGATGCAACGGACCAGGATCACTTTAGTGGATTGAGGCTCATGTGTCGCGAATAGCTCTGGTAACGGGTGGAGCACAAGGAATTGGTGGCGCGAGTGCGGAACGCTTTCTGAAGGATGGGTTCAGGGGAGTTTTGCTGGTGGATCGCAATGCCGAGATGCTCGCGGTTAAATGCCGCGAGCTTTCTCGTTTTGGAGAGGTCGAAACTCTTGCGGCCGATTTGCTTGATGGAGCCACGCCGGACCGGGCTGTCAATCTTGCACTGGAAAAATTTGGAACGATTGATGTTCTGGTCAATGCCGCCGGCAGCACCGAACGCTGCGGCATCGATGATACAACGCCGGATGCATTCGACCGCTTGTTCGACACCAATGTGAAAGCGCCGCTATTCCTGATGCAGGCCGTAGCAAAGCCCATGTTGAAACAGAAGTCTGGCGTGATCATCAACATGACAAGCATGCTGGCCCATGGCGGTCCGCCCAATCTTGCAACTTACTCAGCGTCAAAGTCAGCGCTTGTGACGCTGACGAAATCGGCGGCGAATACATACAAACGCGACGGTGTGAAAGTTTTCGCGATCAATCTCGGCTGGATCGCCACGGAAGGCGAGCACAAGACGCAAACCGAATTCCACAAGCTGCCGCAAGACTGGGCAGGGACAATGGGCAAACGCATGCCCACAGGCCGCCTGATCAACGCAACAGATGTCGCCGGCGTCTGTGCCTTCCTGGTCTCACCACCAGCCCAGATGATGACCGGCGCCGTGATCGACTACGAACAAATGCCAGTAGGGGTGTTTGACGATCACCCGGCGCTGGCACGGGAATAGGGGCACGCATTCTGCTTGCCCGCTTGCGGGCTGCGCTGTTTGCCCGGCTCGCCTGAGCGGGCGATTGGAAGGGCTGTGGTGAAGTCTCCAGTGCAGCTCACAATGACTTTTCCGGCCCCAAATTCGCTCCAGGAGCGCGTTCCCGTTTTGTTTGGCGCCTGACAGCCCAAACCACGCCAAACCATTCTGCGGCCAAATCTGCCGCCGGAGTTCATTCTACCTATGCGAGTGATATTTTAGGAATTTAGATCAGTTTTTCTGGTTTTCGTAAGCATCGAAGAGATCGGTCACAAGGACACCATTGATTTTCATGTCCGTCAGATCGGCATCTTGAATATCTGTACCTGCCAATGTGACGCCGCTCATTGTTACCATGGACATGTTTGCATTTGAAATGGCGGCACCAGACATGTTCACGTTGTTGAAGCTCGACTCCGCCAGATTCACATCATCAAAATCCGCTGCGTGCAAGTTGGTGTCGGTGAACTTCGATTTGGTCATGGTTGCGTAAAATTTTGCGCCGTCCAGATTTACGCCATCGAAATTTGCGCCTGACATGTCGGCCCGCTGATGATGTATGCCCTGCATTTGGGGGCCGTCAAATGGGTTGTCTCTTTCGCTGTCGCTCATGACAATTTTTCCTTCCAGGTTCTGACATGCGATGTCTAACATATTTGGGGAGGAAGGCCTATCCCAACTCCAAAACTGTAATCTCCGGCGGCATTCCAAATCGCATCGGCAACACTGAACAGCCAAGCCCGCCAGACACGACGAGGTGGCGGTTGTCTTCCACTATATGACCATAGGCATAGCGATTGCCAAAAGACGAAGGCACGATTGGTGAATAGCCGAAGAGTCGCACCTGTCCGCCATGGGTGTGCCCGCTCAGTGTCAGAGAAACACGGTTTGGCACGTCCAAAAACAAGTCAGGCTCGTGAGCGAGGTGGATGATGGGCGCGTCGTCGGTTACTTGTGCAAGTGTTCCATCAAGATCAGCGCGCGAGATGAATTTGTACTTTTTGAGCTTGATTGCGACCATGCTGGCGGTGCCGGAAATCCAGAAGGGCAGTGTTGCTTTTACCAGCCTTACCGCGCGGTTTTCCAGAACAGGAATGCCGGCATCTTCGAGGGCTGTTTGCGCGCGCGTCGGGCCGTGCTGCCTGATTTGCGCGTTCTCATCCACCCACCAGTCATGATTGCCGCAAATCGCATATACGCCGAGCGCTGCTTTAATGGACCTGGACGCTTCGGCAACATCTCTTTCGTGATATTTGGTCGTTACAAAACTGTGCGTTGCAAGATAATCGCCCATCAGCAACGTGACATCCGGTGTCAGGCTGTTGGCGGCTTCGATGATGCTTTGCCACCTTGTTATATTCATCACCGGCCCTGCGACATGCGGGTCTGCCAGCATCACGACCTTCAGCTTCAGCCCGGCTGTCCAGCGGGGTGGAGTGAATTGGTAGGTCACTGTGCGCAACCGGTAACCTGCTTCCACAACAGTGCCGTAGAAACCCGTGACGGCACCTGAAGCAACAAGCCTGCCCAGCCATTTGAAAAATCCGCGCCGTGTGATCATGCAGCGGCACTGCCGCCGGATGCAGCCAATTCTGTGGCGCGGGCTTCGGTGAGGCACCAATCGCGGAAGGCCATGATCATCGGTTGTTCGGCCAATTCCACGGGCGAGATGATGTAATAGGCAAAGTCCGCTGGAGCCTTGAGCGACAATTCGAAAGGCTTGATCAAACGGCCCGCCGCAAGGTCATCCGCCACGAGATTTGAATCTCCCATCGCTACGCCAAAACCATCCAGTGCTGCCTGCACGGCAAGCGCTGTATGGTCAAAATGCAATCCCGCTGTCGAGTCAAAGTCCTTGATGCCAGCGGCCAGCATCCACATGCGCCAGTTCGGCCAGGGAGAGCCTTGCGCTTCCCAATCGAGATGAATGAGCGTGTGCTTGAGGAGGTCGCGCGGCATTTTCAGTGGCTTGTCTTTGGTGATGATCTTCGGGCTGCACACTGGGAATACCTTGTCGTGGAACAACAGGTCGGCGCGCAGGCCCGGATATTTGCCAAGCCCGAATCGGATCGCAACATCGGCATCATCGCGGGCAAAATCGACAGGGGCTGCCGAAATATCAACCCGCACATCGGCACCGGGGAAGGTCGCGAAGAACCGGTCAAGGCGCGGCACCAGCCACTTTGCTGCGATCGATGGAGCGGATGATACGCGCAACTGATTTTGGGTGGTGAGGCGGCGCATGCGATTGAGCGCACGGCTCAGGGTGTCAAGCGTCTCCCGCGAAGCCTCAAACAATACATCTCCCGCCTTGGTCAGCTTCATGCTGCGGCTGGTTCGGGTGAAAAGTTCAACCCCGGTCTGGTCTTCCAACTCCTTGATCTGATGGCTGATTGCGGCAGGTGTGACATGCAGTTCTTCAGCAGCACGGCTGAAACTGAGGTGGCGGGCGGCAGCATCAAATGCCCGCAAGGAACGTAGGCCGGGGAATGTTTCTATCATAGCATATCTTCAAGTAATATTTGATGTTGAAACAAGATTTACTCGTTTGCACTGCAAAATTCAATGGTCTAAATACCGATCATCAAATAGATTTACAGAAAGTTAAGACCATGACATCCCCCCTGATTATCCGCCTCCGCAAATTTTACGACAGCGTGACCACCATGGACCCGGTTGCCGTGCGCATGTTCGAAGCGACGCACGTTGAAGTCCGCCGCAACTCGCGCCTGTGGGGTGTGTAAGCACTACTTGCCCTTCCAGACGGGTTTGCGTTTTTCGGCGAAAGCCCGCGCTCCTTCAATCTGGTCTTCACTGGAATAGAGCTTGTCCACTGTTGGCAATTTCCGCTTTGTGACCAAGTGAAATGCTTCATGCACCGGGAGATGTGACGTCTCCCGGTCGATTTCCTTGATTGCAGCGAATACCAGTGGCGGGCCATCGGCCAGTTGATCTGCCAAGGCGCGGGCGCGGGTCATGAGGTCGGCAGCTGGAACGATCTCGTTGATCAGGCCCCAATGCTTGGCTTCCTTCACGTCGATCACACGGCCGGTGAACAGCATCTCCATCGCTACATGATAAGGAATGCGGCGCGGCAGTTTGATTGTCGCTGCATCAGCGACAGTTCCCGAGCGGATTTCTGGCAACGCGAATGTTGCGTGCTCAGCGGCGATGATCAAGTCACACGATATCATGATTTCAAATCCGCCGCCAAAAGCCAGCCCGTTCACCGCGCAGATCACAGGCTTGTTGAGGCCTTTGAGTTCCTGAAGCCCTCCAAACCCGCCGATGCCGTAATCTGAGTCTGGTGCTTCACCTTCGGCAGCCGCTTTCAGGTCCCAGCCCGGGCAGAAAAATTTCTCACCTGTTGACGTGAGAATGGCCACGCGCAATTCTGGGTCATCACGGAAGCCAGCAAAAATATCACCCATGATGCGGGACGTCGCCACATCAATGGCGTTGGCCTTGGGGCGGTCGATGGTGACTTCAAGAATGGCGCCGCGGCGGGCGGTGTAGATGGGGGAGGTCATGATCAGAATTTCTTGGTGCTGCCGACTGACTTAAGGATTGAATTAGCAGTGTGACGGCTGTCGAGATTGCGAGGCACAATCGCCATGTGGTCGGTTTTCCTGTTGATCCATTTTTCGTGTGAACCCTTGGCGGAACCTAGATACTGATATCCCAAGTTCTTGAGTTCCTCGATGAGCTGCTTGTAGTAGCCAACTGGCATTGGTCAGGCCGCGTGTACGGCTTCCGGACGTTGCCAAATGATTGTGGGAACGAGGTCTTTGATTGATTTATTCAAAATATCCTCGACCTTGAAATGATTGTGGAGTAGTACTTCCACAGCCAGGTCATTCATGACCTCTTCAAACTCCTCAAGGGTTTTGGTCTCTATATGGAGGCCAGTGATATCACTCTCGGAATAATACACCTTCGCCTCATCGTCCCAAATCGCACGAATATAATATGAGCGTTTCATCGTTAATTCCTTGGTACCACAGACATCCTAGCGGAACCGCCCTTGAGACTCAACACCGCCTTTGGCGACATCAAGACGGATTGTCGGGTTGTAAAAGATTATATGCTGCTTCTGAAAGCTAGCACTGTTTGAACTTGATCAGAGCATCCACTGCCACAGCGCCTTTTTTCAGCACCAGCAGCGGATTGATGTCGAGTTCCTCGATCTGATCGGGGTAGGCAGCGGCGAATTTTGCGATTGCCTCAATGGCGCCGAGCGCGGCTTTGACATCACCGAATTTTCCACGGAAGCCTTCAATGAGTTTCCAGCACCGGAGCTTCCTGCAGGCAACTTCAATCTCCTCGCGGCTGGCGGGAAGCAACAACGTGACGGAGTCTTTCAACAATTCTGTCAACACGCCGCCAGCGCCGACGACCAGTGCCAGCCCAAATTGTTCGTCGCGCTTGAGCCCTATGATGAGTTCGACGACCACACCCGTCACCATGCGCTCAACGAAGATTTCGTCCGCGAGTTTGCCCATGCGCGCGGCTGCTTCGCGGACCGCTTTTACCGTGGTGAGATTGAGCGCAACACCGCCCGCTTCTGTTTTGTGTGCAATGGTGGATGAAGACGCTTTGAGTGTCACCGGATAACCGATTTTCTCCGCTGTCCTGACCGCATCTTTGGGAGAGCAGACAGCACCCCTGGGGATGTCGAGGCCGAATTTTTTGAGAATTTTCTTCGCAGCAAATTCCGTGAGGGTCGAAGGGACCTCTCCCCCCGCTGCGCGGGACCCTCCCCAAAGGGGAGGGACCAGTCGGGCCAAATCACTCAACGAGTCCCTCCCCTCTGGGGAGGGTGCCCGAAGGGCGGGAGAGGACCCTTCAATCACTTTCCAATTCTCCCCAATCATCGCCGCGGCTTCAAATGTCGTGATCGCGTCGTTCAGATTCAGCATTGGTGTAATGCCCTGCGACATCAGGTCTTCAGCAAAATCGAGAGGCATGCATTCTGGCAGCGTTGAGACAATTGCCGCACGGGCATTGTTGGCCTTGGCCGCTGCGGTGAATGCACGCGCTGTCTTGTACCATTGCGTGGGGTCGAGCTGCGGGGCCGGAAAGTCGAGAATGAGCATACCACAGTCAAATCCTCCGGAGAGCACGGCCGTGAAAGTGTTGCGAAGCTTGCCTTCATCGCCCCAGATGAAAGTGTGATAATCGAGAGGATTTTCGATGCTGACAAATTCATTGAGGGTCGCGGTAATCTTCGGCTTTGTCGCAGCATTGAATGGCGGAAACGTAACACCGCGCCCAAGTGCGAGATCTGCGGCGAGACCCGCTTCGCCGCCGGAGCAACTGAGGGACACCAGTGTGTTGCCGTTCAACGCGCCGAGATGCAGGAACTTCAGTGTTTCGACAAACGCCGTGATGCCCGGCATTCGGGCAATGCCGTGGCGCAGGAACAGCGCATCATACAGCGCATCAGAGCCGGTGAGCGACGACGTGTGGCTCATGGCGGTTTTTGCACCTTGTTCGGACTTGCCGGACTTCAATGCGATAACGGGTTTGCGAAGCTTGCGGCACTTTTCCGCCGCTGCGATGAATGAAGGAATGTCTTTGAGCCCTTCAATGTGCAAACCGATGGCCGTCACGCGTTCATCTTCGGCGAGCGCTGAGAGAAGACGGGCGATATCGACATCAGCCTGATTGCCAATTGCAAAAACCGCGACGAGCGGCAATGCGCGCTGCGTGAATGTGAAGTTGCAGGCGATGTTGCCGGACTGCGTGATGATGGCGACACCTTTGTCGTCGTGTTTGATGCCGTGTTCATCCGGCCACAATGCTGTGCGCGACAAGGAATTGACGAAGCCATAACAATTGGGACCGAGGAACGGCATGCCATCGGCAGCCTCCATCAGTTGCGCCTGCAAATCTGCCGCACCGGCTTCAGCGAAACCCGCAGCATAGACCACGGCCCCGCCGCAATCCTTTTTCCTCAGTGCACGGACGATCTCCACCGTCGTTTCGCGCTTGACGGCGACGAAAGCCGCGTCGATTGGCCCAGTGATGTCCTCAACCGATTTCACAGTCGCTATGCCAGAAAGCTCTTCCCGCTTCGGATGAACCGCCCAGATTTTTCCGGTGAACCCAAGTTCAAGAGTGCGCTTGATAGCGATGGCGCATTCATTGCCGCCGATGAAGGCGATGGAAGTGGGGTTGAGGAGGCGGGAGAGGGTCATTATGTAACTAAAGGTCTGTTTCACTCAGTTCGGAGAGCTTTAGGAGATGGCGCAACAATCCGGTTTTGAGCGCAGTGTTTCCGTGAATAGGCAACGAAATCCTCACTTATGAGCCAGTTTTTCCTTAGATGTGGTGACTGCCTTTGACGCGAAGCAATTGCCAACCGCGCTTTTCAATCGCTCTTGCAAATTCTTTGCCCGATACTGATTTCACACAGCAATCTCAAGCACCCTGCCATTCTCCGGCTTCAGCGGCGCAACGAATTCAACTGAAAGACATCCTTCAACGGCCTCTTTCAAGTTTGCAAGAAGTTCCTCCATGATCTCGCCTTGCGAGACACAGCCGGGGACGGCTGGATTTCAGCCCAGAAACCACCTTCTTCTGCATCATGTATGATTGCCTTGAGTTTCATACCTGCAATCTAGTCACTGGTTGCGGGTTTGCCAAGACGTCCTAAGCCACTTTTCTCTCAGCCACTTTCGGAGCTAGCTCGCCCGAGGCTGCAATCAGGCCTTCCGCACCGTCCAAAGCTTCAGGAACCAGTTCGAGTCCGAGAAAACGCGCACGGTCCACCGGGCCTGGCAAGTGCAGCGAGCGGGTGTGCTCAACGGAGAATCCGAACTTGTCGTAGAAGGGTGCGTCCCCCACCAGCAGGATTGACTCATAGCCGAGTACAGTCGCGGTGCTGATGGCGTGTTGCATCAGCGCCATGCCGAGACCGAGGCCGCGTGCTTTCGGATCAACAGCCAATGGTCCAAGCAGCAGTGATGGTCCGGCCGAACCGGCAATCACATGCCACAGGCGCACCGTGCCGATGACCTTGCCCTTGGCATCGGTGGCGGTGAAGGCCAAACCGTCCGCTGGCAAACGGCCTTCGCGCAGGCGGTTCGATGTCTTGCGGAAACGGGCTGCACCGAAGGACTTGGTCAACAAGGCTTCGCGGGCGGTGACATCGGAGGCGGTTTCGAGACGGATGTTCATTTCTACTCCTTCGCCCTCCCCCTTGTGGGGAGGGCCGGGGTGGGGGTCGGACGGTTTTGATTTTTGAGTTGCGAAGAATGGCGAGATCGGAGCGACCCCACCCTAACCCTCCCCACAATGGGGAGGGAACTCGAGCGGTGTGCGCGTTTGAGTTTCGCTTAAATCACATAGGCCTTGAGCGGCGGGAAGCCGTTGAACGCGACGGCTGAGTACGTCGTCGTGTAGGCTCCTGTTGCTTCGATCAGAACCTCGTCGCCAACGCTCAAGGAGAGCGGCAGCGGGTAGGGGTTCTTTTCATAGAGCACGTCGGCCGAGTCGCAAGTTGGACCTGCGATCACGCACAGTGCCTTTTCGCCGCCATCCTTGGCTGTGACAATCGGATAGCGAATGGCTTCATCCATCGTTTCAGCCAATCCGCCGAACTTGCCGATGTCGAGATAGACCCAACGCAAATTGTCGTTGGTGTGCTTCTTCGAGATCAACACAACTTCAGCCTTGATGACGCCGGCGTTGCCGACCATGCCGCGGCCCGGTTCGATGATGGTTTCGGGCAAGTCGTTGCCGAAATGCTTCGTCAGCGCATCATGGATGGCGTTGGCATATTTGCTCTGGCCAGGTACCTGCTTCAGATATTTCGTCGGAAAACCGCCGCCGAGATTGACCATGTCGAGCTTGATGCCGTGGCCAAGCATGGTGTTGAATATCGCCTTGGCTTCGCCGACGGCTGCATCCCACGCATCGAGGCGCGTTTGCTGGCTGCCTACGTGGAACGAGACGCCATAGGCGCGAAGACCGAGGGCTGCCGCGCGAAGCAACACCTGTTCGGCCATGGATGGTTCGCATCCAAACTTGCGCGATAGCGGCCATTCAGCGCCCTCGCCATTGGCGAGGATGCGGCAAAATACGCGGGAACCTGGAGCTGCACGGGCGACTTTCTCGACTTCCTCATCCGAATCAACGGCGAAGAGATTGATGCCACGGGCGTGCGCTGCGGCGACGTCGCGTTCTTTCTTGATGGTGTTGCCAAACGAAATACGATCCGGTGTTGCACCAGCGGCCAGCGCCATGTCGATTTCGGCAACCGAGGCTGTGTCGAAGCATGAGCCGAGGCCCGCCAAAAGCGAAAGCACCTCGGGTGACGGATTGGCTTTCACGGCGTAATAGATTTTCGTGCCGGGCATGGTGCGTTCGAAAGCCTTGTAGTTGGCTTCGACGACTTGAAGATCGACCACAAGGCATGGGCCTTCTGGTTTTTCGGTGCGGAGAAAGTCCAAGATACGTGCCGTCGCCATTGCCATAATCCCCAACAAAAGTTGACAATCCAGAGCCAGCTTCCGGTTTGGCGCGATGGAGACGCCAGAGGAGACTGAACCTGATTTTCGCTTTTGATTGATTGGGCCAATTTTGATCTTGGCCAATCGCACATCGAGCAGACTTGTGTTTGCCTCTTGTGTTGCCGCCTTTGGAGGAGCGGCAGAGACGAGAAGCCCTCACCGTCGTTGCTTTAGGGGTGAACCTTAGCGGCACGTGCGACTTTGGACGGGCTGCATATGATGTACCTTGCTTCCGAATGCAATAATTATTTTAGCTGAGTGCGAATAAACTTAACAAAAAGTTTCGGCGCATTCCTCGCCCGCTTGCGGGAGAGGTGGATTTCGCGTCGCATGACGCGAAAGACGAAGAGGGGCTCTGCGCCAACGGAAAGAAAGGCCCTCTCAGTCAGCTGTGCTGACAGCTCTCCCGCAAGCGGGCGAGCAAAGAAAAAGGTTCTCACCCGCCCAGCGGCCGCAATAATGCACGCGAGATGATATGGCGCTGGATTTCGCTGGTTCCTTCCCAAATGCGCTCCACCCGTGCGTCGCGCCAGATGCGTTCCAACGGGAGGTCGCTCATCAGGCCCATGCCGCCGTGGATCTGGATGGCTTCGTCGGCGATGAAGGCGAGCACCTCGGTGGCTTTGAGCTTTGCCATGGCCATGTCCATCTCGGTGACGGTGCCTTGATCGTATTTCCAGGCCGCTTCGTAAGTGAGCAGCTTGGCGGCTTTCAACTCCATCGCCATGTCGGCGAGCTTGAATGACACGCCCTGGAACTTTCCGATCTGCTGGCCGAACTGCACGCGGTCCACGGCGTATTGCTTGGCGAGTTCGAGGGCTCGATCAGCGCGGCCCAAGCATGTGGCAGCCACTTGCAGGCGGGTGGCACCCAACCATTGACCAGCCACGTCGAAACCCTTGTGCACCTCGCCCAGCACCTGTGACTTGTGCACGCGGCAATCGGTGAATTCGAGAATACAGTTCTGGTAGCCACGATGCGACACATTCTTGTAGCCATCGCGCACGGTGAAGCCAGGTGTTCCCTTGTCAATCAGGAAGGCAGTAATCAGTTTTTTTGGACCGCGTGGCGTTTGCTCTTCGCCAGTTGCGGCAAAGAGAATGCAGAACGTTGCTTCATCGGCGTGGCTGATGAAATGCTTGGTGCCGCTGATGATGAAATCATCGCCGTCCGCCTTGGCGAAGGTTTTCATGCCTCTGAGGTCAGAGCCGATACCGGGTTCGGTCAGTGCGAGGCAGTCACTGGCGTTACCTGCAATAGCAGGGAAGAGATATTTCTGGCGTTGCTCCTCATTGCAAGCGAGCAGAATGTTGGACGGGCGAAATACGCAGTTCCAGTGCAGTGCATATGAGGCACTGCCCAGTTCTTCTTCATAAAGAACCCAAGTCAGCGTATCGAGGCCTGCACCGCCGACATCGGCTGGCATGTTGGCGGCGTAGAGTCCGGCGGCGATGGCCTTGGCTTTCAATTCATCGCGCAGGGCAGGGCGGAGTTTGCCTGTTTCTTCCACTTCTTTTTCGTGCGGATAAAGTTCGTTGACGACGAAATCGCGCGTCGTCTTGACGATCATCTGTTGTTCTTCGGAGAGATTGAAATCCATTGCCGTTCCTATCCGTGTGCATCTTCCATTTGCCACAATTTCAGCAATTTGGGGAGAAGCACATTCCAGTCCTCAACGCCCGCGCCGCGCGTCCAGTTTTCGTACTCCTTGAGCAAGCGCCTTGAGAGCGGATCGTTGCGGCCCATCAGATTGTTGAGCTCGGTCCGGTCTTTGTCCATGTCATAAAGTTCCCATGGCTCTTTGAACTTGCGCACCAGTTTGAAATTGCCGTGGCGTATGGCGCAATTGCCTTCATGTTCAAAATACAATGGCTGTTCACGCGACCAGTCCTTGCCTTCAATCAGCGGCATCAGGCTCTCGCCATCGGGTTTCTGAATGGGCGCTCCACCAAATTCTGCCGGATAACTCAAGCCAGCTGCTGCAAGAATGGTGGGAAGAATGTCAATCACGTGAGCGGGTGTATGAATGATATTCGGTTTCTTGATCCTGTCCGGCCAATGCATGATCATGGGCGTTGATATGCCGCCTTCGTGCACCCAATGCTTGAACAGGCGAAACGGCGCGTTGGAGACATTGGCCCAGGGCAGGTCGTAGCTCATGTAAGTGAGTGCACCACCTGGCCGCAATGCCGGGCGATTTCCCATTTCGATCTTTCTACCGTCGTTGTGAACATCGGGCATGAATTTGGCCCAGCCGTCTTCCGCCATGAACTCGGCGCAACCGCCATTGTCCGAGAGGAAGAGTATCAACGTATTGTCATCAATGTTGAGCTTCTTGAGCGTGTCGATGACGCGGCCAATCGACTGGTCCATGCGGTCCACCATGGCGGCATAAACGGCCATGCGGCTGGCTTCCCAATCCTGGTTTTTGGTGTCCTTCCAGGCAGGCGCCGCCTCGTCACGTGGCGACAAGTTCCATTTGTGTTGGAGCACACCGCGCGACAGCATTTCCTCATGGCGGTTGTTGCGCAAGCTGTCCCAGCCCGCCTGATATGTTCCATCATACTTGGCGATATCATCTTCGTGGGCGTGCAGCGGCCAATGTGGTGCGGCGTGGGCGAGATAGAGAAAAAACGGTTTGTCGTCCGCGACACTGTTCTCGATCATGCCTATGGCTTTGTCGGTGATGGCATCGGTGAAATAGAAATCTGTTGGTGAAACGTCGGCGCGGCTGTCATCTTCCATGACATAGTGCGGTGAAAAGAAATGCGTGACACCGTCGATGATGCCATAGAACTTGTCGAAGCCGCGTTGGCGCGGCGTGGGCCGGTCGACATCACCGACCCGCCAAGTATCCACGAGCCTTGCCCAGAAATCCCCGCCCACATGCCATTTGCCGGACATGAGTGTGCGATACCCGTTGGCCCGCATCAATTCGGCAATGGTTGCGGCATCGTTGCGCAGATAGCCTTGATATGACGGTGTACCGAGGTTTGCGCCCATATGACCGATCCCGGCATTGTGCGGGTAAAGTCCGGTGAGCAATGCCGCGCGCGTCGGGCAGCAGCGGGCGCAGTTGTACATCGACGACAGCAGCAGGCCTTCTTGTGCCAGTTTATCAATATTGGGAGTTTTGATTTCCGAACCCATGATGCCGAGATCGGCAAAACCCATATCGTCCACCAGAATGAGGATGACATTCGGTTTGCATGGTGTTGGGGGAATCATTCTATCTATCTTTCCCCCTCCCTTTGTGGGGAGGGAAGGGTGGGGGTCGGACGGTCTATCAAGTTCCATATTGTACTTTTCTCAATTCTGATGGTCCGGAGCGACCCCCACCCTAACCCTCCCCACAAGGGGGAGGGAATAATCTACTTGATATGAAACGTCTCGACATGCCCATCTATTGCGATGTCCTGGCCGTTGATCATGAAGGCGGCGGGTGAGGCGAGGAACACCGCCAGCGCTGCCACTTCTTCGGGCTCGGTGAAGCGTGTCAGTGATTGCTGGCTTACCAGTTCGGCGGCCACCAATTGCGCGCCCACGCCACGCAGGGCCGCTTCGCCTTCGATAACTTTCTGAATCCGAGGGCCACGCACAGCGCCGGGGCAGATGGCGTTGCAGCGGACATTGTAGGGGCCGAGTTCGATGGCAAGTGATTTGGTGAGGCCAATGACACCCCATTTTGCTGCGGCATAGGGTGTGCGGTTGCCAAAGCCATACTGACCCGCATTGGACGACATGTTGATGATGCAGCCAGACTTCTGAGCCTTCATGACAGGAGCGGCGCGGCGGGCACAGAGGAATTGCGCGTCGAGACAGATTTCGATGCATTCTTTCCAGTCGGCGAGTTCGATGTCGTCGATGGGGGCCGTGGGGCCTTTGATGCCGGCGTTGTTGACGAGAACATCGAGGCCTTCCATATCGGCGAGGGCGGCGTCGAACCAGGCATCGACCTCAGCTTCGCTGCGGACATTGACTGTTGTCGCGGTGATGTCCGGAAATTCTTCGGCAAATGCCGCCACTGCATCAGCATTCACATCACAAATGTGGACGCGGGCACCTTCATCGGCGAAGGCCTTGGCGATGGAGCGGCCTATGCCAGACGCAGCGGCAGTGATCATGACGCGTTGGGCAGTCATAGAGGAGCCTCCTCCCGAGCGATCGTCATTCCAAACGCGCGCCTTGTAGAGCGAAGCGTTAGCGCAGCGAGGGCGCGCGATTTGGAATCCAGCTTCGGTGCTGCGCAGAAAAAAAGCTGGTTTCCAGATCGGCAGCTGCGCTGCGCTACGCCGCCGTCTGGAATGACGGATAACCTATCGGCGGGCATTTTTTTTGCCTCCTTTCTTCATTTCCCGTTCCAGCACCAACCCCGATCCGATTTTGTGCTTGCGGAAGAGCTTCATCATGTCGACGAGGATGGCGTTGCGCTTGGCTTCGAGCTGCGCCACGGTTTTCTTGCCCGCCTGTGCTTCGCATCCATCGATCAGGCGTTTTTCCAGTGCGACATTCCATTTGGGGAATTTGAGGTCGGTCCAATCCAGCTCCAAGGTCGGATCAAACTGGCTCATGAAGTGACGCATGCCGCCGGGGCCGCCCGCGAGGTGATACGTCAGGAATGAACCCATGAAGGCCCAGCGCATGCCAGCGGAGTAGACAATCGAGTCGTCGATGTCGCTTGTCGTGGCGATACCCTTGTCAAGGATGTGCAGGCTCTCGCGCCACAGGGCCTCCTGCAAACGGTCGCAGACATAGCCCATGATTTCTTTTTTCAGACGCAACACGTGCATGCCAATCGCTGCGAAATACACCGCTGCCGTGTCCATCGATTGATCCGACGTCTTTTGACCCGGAACAATTTCAACCAGCGGCAAAAGATAAACCGGGTTGAACGGATGCCCGATAATCACGCGCTCCGGATGCTGTTTGCACTGTGATTGCAGATTGGTTGGCAGAAATCCGGACGACGAAGACGCAATGATCACGTGTTTCGCCGCAACCGCATCAATCTCACTGAAAAGCTTGATCTTCAAATCTTCACGCTCCGGCGCTGCTTCATGAATGAAATCAGCTTTCTCTGCCATCTCTTTGAGATCAGATGTGAATTTTAACTTTCCTTTGGCCTTGCGCTTGCCCAGTAACTGTTCCAACGACGGCCATGCAGTCTTGATTTGCGCCTTCAGCTTCTTTTCAGCGTCGCGGGAAACATCATAAGCCACCACATCATAGCCACGGTAAAGCAAGCGCGCCGCCCAGCCCGCGCCGATGAGGCCAGTGCCTGCAATGCCAACAGTTTTGATTTTCATTTCGTCAGCCCCAGAATCGCCCGTCCTTCATCCGGTGTCGCGACTTTGCTGCCGAGTATTTCGATAATCTTCACTGCCTTTTCCACCAGTTGCGCATTTGTGGCATGAACACCTTTTTCAAGCCAAAGATTATCCTCCAATCCAACACGCACATGCCCACCAAGCAGAACTGCTTGCGCAACCGCCGGAAACTCATTGCGGCCAATGCCAAAGGCGGCCCAGATGGCATTCGACGGCAGTTGGCCTTTCAAATAAGCCATGGTTTCTGTGTTATAGGGTGCACCCCATGGAATGCCGAGGCAGAGCTGGAACAGCGGGAGATCAGCAATCAGGCCCTCTTCGCACATCTTGGAAGCGAACCAGAGATGGCCGGAGTCGAACACTTCCATTTCCGGCTTCACGCCGTAACTTTGTATGAGTTTGGCGCAGGCGCGGAGTTGCGCCGGGGTTTGCACCATTATCGCATTGCCATCGCCAAAATTCATGGAGCCGCAATCAATGGTGCAGATCTCCGGGCGCAATTCCTTGATGTGAATGTAGCGTTCCTCTGGCCCCACGAGGTCAGTTCCGGGTCCCCATTTCATCGGCTCTTCGCCGGGGCCAACATCGAGATCGCCACCCATGCCCCCGGTAAAATTGATGATGATGGATTTGTTCCTGGCGCGGATTTTTTCCATCACGTCGCGATAGAGATCGACATCGCGGGTACCCTTGCCAGTTTTCACATTGCGCACGTGGCAATGGACGATGGTAGCCCCCGCCGATGCTGCTTCCAAAGCTGAATTGGCAATCTGCTCAGGTGTAACCGGAATATGCGGGCTTTTCCCCACGGTATCGCCTGAGCCAGTTACTGCGCATGTAATGATCACTTTTGGCTGCATGTCGTTCTCCCTGCGGCCATTCTAATCAGGGAAACATGGTGAACGCGACAGGAATCGCCGCAAGTCAATCCGTTAACGTCTTTGCCAGGATATTGCCACTCGGCTTTGACATGCGGACGGCTTGATGTCACTCTGTTCATTCACAAACGGAGATTCGATAGTGCTCAAGGGGGCTGTACTTTTTGCGGTGTTGTCGGTGATGCCGGACATTGCGACTGCACCGGAACCGGCTCTAGAGGTCACGGCCTCTCTTCCTTCACCGGTTGAACCGCCGGGATCACCGCTTCAGGCTGAAAAACCACTGGCAGCCATCGCCGCACCGGCGACTGAGGGTCCGGAAGAGCCGCATGAAGTCTGCCGAGAAGGCCTGATCGTCATGATTCCTGATGGGCGCGAGGGCAGGGTTACTTCCCGCGAGGACGGCATTTGCCGCGTTCTCGCCTATGGCGAGGGCTATGTTTCACTTTGGCTGGAAGACATGGTCGAGCCCGTTTATCCGCAAGATCTGCCCAACCAGGAATTTGGGCACTAAAGCGAATTGAAGCGTCTCAGAATCGGCATGCCGCTTTAACCTGCCTGCCATGTCTTGACGGCCTCAATCGGCCACAGGAGCATCAACACGTTCAGCGTCAAATTATCCCTGATCATATAGCCCACCGCAAGTTCCATGAACAGCGCGGCGCCGACAGTCGCCCATAGGGCAAGCTTCCGGGCGACAAGAAATCCGCCGATCATGGCGGTGATATCGCTCACTGAGTTCAGTACACTGTCGCCATAGTAATCGAGCGCAATCGTCGCATCGCGATAGCGGTTGATGACGAAATCCGTGTTCTCAAATAACTCCCAAGCACCTTCAATGCATGTTGCCAACGCAAGCCGCCCCATCAGCGGCCAGTTGCGGCCGACAAGGAATGTCAGTGCGTAAAACAGAAAGCCATGGATGATGTGGGAGAATGTGTACCAATCCCAGATATGCTGCGAGTTGTCCGCACTGAAGACTTCGCCGGTCCACAGCAGCACATAGCCGCACTTGCAGATGGGCTCGCGGCCCATCGCAAGCAAGACGATGCCAAATGCAAGAACCAGGGATCCGACAAGCCAGAATGGCCAGAATTTTGATGCCCATAAACCTGATGTAGCAGACCCACGCTGATTCATTGAACCAGACTTTTCGGCAGCAAGATTTTAGACGATGATAATATCCGAATGAGTGACAACGGAATCATATTGCATATCGGCCACCTGAACTTTGGTCCCGCCACTCGCACTGCCATTCGAATCATACCACAATGTATCGTCGGTCGTCCGATAAATGAAGCGTTGCGAAGCCGCTGTCGCAACATTGGAAGTGCCGCTGTGGAAAGCATTTGTGGCCAGGGTTCCGGTCACCAAATTTGCAAAAGCTGCGCCATTGAACACAAATGAGTCCGCAGCTTCAAACTGCCTGACGAGGTCGTGGCATTCTGCGACTGTGTCATAATAGTACTTGTCGGCTCCTTTGCCGCCAATCAATTTGTCGTAACCTTCGCCTCCCCTGAGGAAGTCATTGCCGTCGCGGCCGTAAATAATGTCATTGCCGGCTACAGCTGTGAATTCATTGTCGCCGCTCGTTCCCCGGATGATATCGTTTCCATTGCCACCTTTGACGGCCTCAAAATTACGTATGATATCAAATCCATATATGCCAAAGTCTTGCCGTGTCGTGATTGCAAGATCGACAGAAACTCCAGTTCGATTGTCTGAATAACCGTATTCGTACCCTTCGTAAGTAGTCCAATAAAACATCAACAAGTCTTTGTCGCTTCCGCCGTCATAGATGTCATTACCGGGACAGACACCTATAGTATCAATGCCTTCTCCGAGGTAAAGTTGATCATTGCCGCTTCCATCATAGACATATTGGGTCCCAGTCGAACCATAGACGATGTCGTCACCGAACCCGGTGAAAATGGCAACTGTCTGGTTCTGAAATGCATTTTGGCGGAAGTCGACGATATCGTTGTTGGCAAACGTAGAGATTTCGTGTGGCTGGCCATCAAGAACATAAATGACGTCGGCATCATTTCCATAGTGATCTTGGGAATTATTCAAATTACCGTTCACTGCCCCTTGAATACGTTTGACGACCATCTATTCTCACCTGCTCAAGTTGTAATTCGGGAAAGCTATATTCTTTCCATTTAATACAATCAATAAAGATTGTCGGCTAACATACTTAAGGTTAAGGTTCAGTACAATTTAGTAAATGCAAATCAAACTCCAGGATCAGAAACTGGAACTAAATGGCAACCTGAGATTTTCCAGCTCCCGTCAGCCTGTCTCTCCAAAGTATAGATCGCTTCATAGCCTTTGCCGTCGAGGGCTGTCAGTCTGACCCTCTGAGACGGTCTGGCCATATGATCAACAAAACTTTCGCCAAATGAATAGCTCTTGTTGCGGTACGCCGGCCCATAACCTCTTTTGACCATCAGCATGAAGGTGTCTGTATCAGAAAATGCTTCCTTGATGAGCGGTGCAGCAAATGAGAAGGCCTTGTCTCCGTTGTCAACAGCGAAAGCCTGCAATTGCTCGGTAATCACGCTTTGCATGGATTGCTGGTCTTGCCGAGATAGTTCGTCGGCAAATGCCGTGCCAGCCAAAACGGCAAAGGCAAAAATGCTGGCGCCGATCCTGTTCATGCGAACTTCCTTCATTTGACATCTGCCAGATATCCAAGAGTCTGTCTCAGGTGCACTGCAACAAATTTGTCTGCTGGCAAGTTTCGTTGAGCAATTATTTTAGCACGTTGGTACTGCTTGACGATTGCCGAACGAACAGTGAGAATGAACGTTGGCAATTGTGTGACTGCCGTTGCGCGCACTCTTTGTCCAAGATCAATTGCCCAACGGCAGAATGCGGGAGGAAAAGACATGCCAACAGTCTCCATGAAGGTGAATGGTAAATCAGTCAGCGGTGAGGTCGAAGGCCGGACACTTCTTGTTGATTTTATCCGTGGCCAGATAGGCCTGACAGGAACCCACGTCGGATGTGACACCAGCCAGTGCGGCGCGTGCGTCGTCCATGTCGATGGCAAGGCCATCAAGGCCTGCACCACGCTTGCTTTGGCGTGCCAAGGTTCCACAGTCACGACAATTGAAGGCCTAGCCGCCAACGGAAAACTGCATCCCATGCAGGCGGCGTTCCATGAAGAGCATGGGCTGCAGTGCGGTTTCTGCACTCCAGGCATGATCATGGCGTCAATCGACATCGTGAAGCGCAATGGCAAGAACGTGGATGAGGAAACTATCCGCCGCGAGCTTTCCGGAAATATCTGCCGCTGCACCGGCTATCACAATATCGTCAAGGCCGTGCAAACCGGCGCATCGAACATGTAACTGAGAAAAAGAGGATCAATCGATGACAAGCACTGGATTGGGCGCTTCGGTCAAGCGCAAGGAAGATCAGCGGTTCATTACCGGCAAGGGCCGTTATACCGATGACATCAACCTGAAAGACCAGACCCACGGCGTATTCCTGCGCAGCCCGCATGCACATGCCGCAATCAAATCGATCAATACCGCGAAAGCGATGAAAATGCCCGGAGTTGTCGGCATTTTCACCGGCGAAGACGTCGCCAATGACAAGCTCGGTGGCCTGATTTGCGGTTGGATGATCCATTCGAAAGATGGTTCACCGATGAAAGCCGGTCCGCACCCTGTGCTCGCGCAGGGCAAGGTTCGTTTTGTTGGCGATCAAGTGGCGTTGATTGTTGCTGAAACTAAAGAGCAAGCAAAAGCAGCAGCAGCAGTCGTTCAGGTCAGCTACGAGGCGCTGCCGCACAATGTTGACGCGGCCAAAGCCATGAAATCCAAGGCCCAGGTCCATGATGCAGCGTCCGACAACCGCGTCTACAACTGGTCAATCGGCGATGAAAGCGCCACGGCAGCGGCGTTCAAATCCGCCGCGCACGTCACTAAATTGAGCCTGATCAACAACCGCCTCGTTCCAAATGCCATGGAACCACGCGCCGCGATTGGCTCATACAATCCGGCTGAGGACCACTACACACTCTACACGACCAGCCAGAATCCGCATGTCGCGCGTCTGGTCATTTCAGCGTTCCATGGCCTGGCGCCAGAAAACAAACTACGCGTAATCGCACCAGACGTTGGCGGCGGCTTTGGTTCCAAGATATTCATTTACGGCGAGGAAGTGGCTTGCGTTTGGGCTTCGAAGAAGATTGGCGGCCGTCCCATCAAGTGGACCGCGGAACGCACCGAGAGCTTCCAGACGGATGCCCATGGCCGTGATCACGTCACGGAAGCTGAACTGGCGATGGATTCGTCAGGCCGAATCACCGGCCTTCGCGTCCACACCATTGCGGCGATGGGTGCCTATCTCTCCACTTTCGCCAGTTGCGTTCCAACCTATCTCTACGCCACGCTGCTGTCGGGCCAATACAACATTCCGAACATTTATGCGGAAGTTGACGCGGTCTACACCAACACGGCGCCAGTGGACGCCTATCGCGGTGCTGGCCGCCCCGAAGCAACCTACGTG
The DNA here is from genome assembly GCA_963819615.1 of uncultured Alphaproteobacteria bacterium. Taxonomy (GTDB): domain Bacteria; phylum Pseudomonadota; class Alphaproteobacteria; order Rhizobiales; family Aestuariivirgaceae; genus Aestuariivirga. Next base: position 12,757 of record CAWFWW010000004.1, on the reverse strand, counting down.
GTGGAGCGCATCGTCGAAACCGCAGCCCGCGAACTGAAGATGGATCCTGCGGAATTCCGCCGCAAGAACTTCGTCACCCAGTTCCCGCACCAAACCCCTGTCATCATGTGCTATGACGCGGGCGACTATGGCGCAGCGCTCGACAAGGCGCTGGAAATGTCAGACTACGCCAACTTCAAGTCCCGCAAAGCTGAAAGCGCCCGCCGTGGCAAGCATCGCGGCATCGGTTTCTCAGCCTATATCGAAGCTTGTGGCATTGCGCCATCGGCCGCAGTTGGCTCGCTGGGCGCTGGCGTCGGCCTTTGGGAATCAGCGGAAGTTCGCGTGAATCCGGTGGGTACAGTGGAAGTCCTCACCGGTTCTCATAGCCACGGCCAAGGCCATGAAACAACTTTCGCGCAGCTTGTCTCCGAGCGGCTTGGAGTTGACATCAACGCCGTTTCCATCGTCCATGGCGACACCGACAAGGTGCAAATGGGCATGGGCACATACGGCTCGCGGTCAGGTGCGGTCGGGATGCACGCCATTTCCAAAGCACTCGACAAGATCGAGGCGAAAGCCAAGAGAGTTGCCGCTGCCGTTATGGAAGCCTCGACTGATGACGTCGAATTCAAGAACGGCACCTTCACCGTGCGCGGCACGGACAAGAAGATGGCATTCGGCGAAGTGGCACTATCGGCCTATGTCGCCCACAAATTCAACTCGAGTGAAATCGAGCCGGGCTTGAAGGAAAGTGCATTCCACGACCCTGCGAACTTTGTGTTCCCGGCCGGCGTTCACATCTGCGAAGTGGAAGTGGATAGCGACACCGGCTTCACGGAAATCGCGGCTTACACCTGCGTTGACGACTTCGGCAACCTCATCAACCCGATGATTGTCGAAGGGCAGGTGCAGGGCGGCATAGCCCAAGGCATCGGACAGGCGCTGCTTGAAGGCGCTGTCTATGACAGTGACTCCGGCCAGCTGCTCACAGGCTCGTACATGGATTACAACATGCCGCGCGCCCGCAACATGCCGCTTGTCAACAACTTCAAACTCGGTTTCACCTGCACCCCATGCCCAACAAATCCGATGGGCATCAAGGGCTGTGGCGAAGCGGGTGCGATTGGAGCGCCGCCTGCCGTCATCAACGCGATCACGGATGCCCTTGGCATTCGCGACATCGCAATGCCTGCAACGCCGCTCACCGTGTGGAATGCCATGCAGTCCATGCGCAAAGCCGCTGAATGATTTGGGGAGGAAACACCAATGGATAACTTCAACTATCACCGCCCCGCGACTGTAAAAGCGGCCGAGGCTTTGATGAAAAAGTCGAGAGACGGCAAGTATCTGGGAGGGGGCCACACATTGCTTCCCACCATGAAACAGGGCCTCGCATCCGCGAAAGACGTCATTGATCTCAGTGGCATCAAAACGATGAAGGGCATCAAGGTGTCGAAAACCGCTGTCAGTATCGGCGGTGGCACGACGCACATCGAGGTTGCCTCGTCCGCAGCTGTCAAGAAAGCCATTCCAGCGCTCGCTGAAATGGCAGGCAAGATCGGCGGCGTGGCCGTGCGTTACAAGGGAACGATTGGCGGCTCCGTCGCCAACAACGATCCAGCGGCTGATTATCCATCAGCCTGCCTTGGTCTTGGTGCCACAATTGAAACCAACAAGCGCAAGATCCCTGCTGACAAATTCTTCCTCGGCATGTTCAAGACAGCACTTGGCAAGGGTGAAATCATCACAGCGGTGCATTTCCCCGTGCCAAAGAAATCAGCCCACCAGAAGTTCCCGAATCCGGCCTCACGTTATGCCCTCACCGGCGTATTCCTTTCGCAGGATGCCAAGGGTGCAGCGCGTGTCGCAGTCACGGGTGCAGCATCTTCGGTCTTCCGCGTTGCGGATATGGAGGCGGCCCTGAGCAAGGACTTCTCGGCGGAAGCCCTGAAAGGCATCAAGGTTCCATCCAGGAATCTGATGACCGATATGCATGCATCAGCTGACTACCGCGCCAGCCTTATCAGCACATTGGCAAAACGCGCCGTGGCTGCGGCGAAGTAAAGCTTGAAAAATCCTTGCATGAGCCCGCGAGAGTAGTCTCGCGGGCTCTTGTTTTCGTATAAAGCTCATCCATGACAAAGCTCCCAGTCTCCATCGATGCCACTGTAGAACTCCTCAAATCCGCTGATTACATCGCGGGCCGTGATCTTGCGACAGTTGTCTTCCTCGCCCTCAAAATGGGCCGTCCCCTGTTCCTCGAAGGCGAGGCCGGCGTCGGCAAAACTGAAATCGCCAAAGTCCTCGCGGAAGCCCTCGACCGCAAGCTCATTCGCCTCCAGTGCTACGAGGGCCTTGATGTCAATTCAGCGGTCTATGAATGGAACTACCCCGCCCAGATGATCGAAATCCGCATGGCGGAAGCCGCAGGCAGCGTTGATCGGGACAGACTCGGCTCGGACGTGTTTGCGGAGAAATTCCTCATCAAGCGCCCACTGCTGCAAGCGCTTGAAGCGGAGGAAGGGGCAGCTCCTATCCTCCTTATCGACGAACTTGATCGCACAGATGAGGCCTTTGAAGCTTTCCTTCTCGAAATCCTGTCAGACTTTCAGATTACCATTCCCGAACTTGGCACTATCAGGGCCAAGGAACCGCCCATCGTCATCATCACGTCAAACCGCACCCGCGAGGTGCATGACGCGTTGAAACGCCGCTGCCTCTATCACTGGGTCGGCTACCCAGATGCGGCACGTGAAATCGCCATCATCCGCGCCAAGCGCCCCAAAGCCTCGGCACAGCTCGCGAAAGAAGTCGTGGGCTTCGTCCAGGCCTTGCGCGGCGGCGACATTTACAAGGCGCCCGGCGTTGCCGAAACGCTCGATTGGGTCACCGCCCTGCATGAACTCGACGCCATCACGCTAGATCCTCAAACCGTCAATGACACCCTCGGCGTTCTCCTGAAATACCAGGACGACATTTCCCGCATGGAAGGCTCGGAAGCCAAACGTATTCTCGATCAAGTCAAGGAAGAACTGCGGGTCATGGGGAGAGGCTGATGCTCGAACCCATTCCAGCCAACCAGAACCGCGCACCGCCGCACGGCCATCTCGCCGAAAACATCATGCATTTCGCGCGCGTATTGCGAGAAGTCGGCATTCCCGTTGGCCCCGGCCTGGTGATGGACGCACTTGATGCAGCCATGGCAGGACCTTTGCGCAAGCGCGAGGATTTCTACTGGACACTGCATTCGGTTTTCGTGAAGCGCCGCGAGCATCGCGAACTTTTCGATCAGGCTTTCCACGTCTTCTGGAAGAAGCCAAAAATGCTGCAGCAACTCATGCAGCTCATGTACCAGCAGATCGCGCGCAAGCCGCATGAGAACAAGAAGCAGGCCGGCTTCCGCCGTCTTGCCGAAGCCATGTTCGACAAGCACGAGGTGCAAAGCAAGGCGCAAGAGAAAAAAGACGCGCTCGACATCGACGCGCAATTCACCGCATCGGCTGACGAAGTCCTGCGTGAAAAAGACTTCGAGCAAATGACGGTGACTGAACAGACGCAAGCCCGCCAGGCGTTGCAAAAACTTCGCCTCAACCGCATCGAAATCAAAACCCGCCGCTTCCGCGCCAGTCACGCCGGGCGCCGCATAGACATGCGCCGCACGCTTCAGCAATCCATCCGCGATGGCGGGCAGTTTGTTGAATTGATGAAAAAGCAGCAGCGCTGGCGCGAGCCTCCGCTCGTCGTCCTCTGCGACATCTCCGGCTCTTGCTCGAATTACAGCCGCATGTTCCTGCATTTCCTGCACACATTGATCAACGACCGTGATCGCGTTCACGTCTTCCTCTTCGGCACGCGCCTCACTAACATCACGCGTGAGTTGCGCCGCAAGGACATTGACGAAGCGATGTTGAAAGTCTCCGCCGCTGTCAAGGATTGGTCCGGCGGCACCCGCATCGGCACGACACTGCATGAATTCAATTTCAGATGGGCCCGCCGAGTTCTCACACAGGGCGCTCATGTTCTGCTAATGACCGATGGCCTCGACCGCGAAGACGTCAATCAACTCACAACAGAAATGAAGCGCTTGCGCCTCTCCGCCAAGCGCATCATCTGGCTCAACCCGCTCCTGCGCTTCGATGGCTTCGAGCCCCGCGCCAACGGCATCCGTGCCATGATGCCCTATGTCGATGAATTCCGCCCGGTCCACAGCCTCAACAGCCTCCAAGACCTCGCCGCCACCCTTGCAAGTCCCCGCTCCAATGCCCATGATCCTAAGAAGTGGAAAAAGGGCACTGCCCATGTCAATTCTTGAAACCGCATCGCAATGGCTCGGCGAGGGCCGCAAGGTGGCACTCGCAACTGTCATCGAAACCTGGGGTTCAGCACCCCAGCCTGTCGGATCGCAACTCGTCATCGACAGTGAAGGCAACTTCGAAGGCGCCGTCTCCGGCGGCTGCGTGGAAGGCGACGTGATCACGCAAAGCCTCGAAGCAATCGAACTCGGCAAACACAAAATCCTCGCCTACGGTGTCGCCGACGAAACCGCCTGGAAAGTCGGCCTCGCCTGCGGAGGCAAGATCAGGGTGCTGGTGGAGCCGGTGGTTTGAAAAATCGCTATACACTTCCTCTCCCGAGAATCGGGAGAGGTGGCGCAAAGCGCCGGAGAGGGGCTTTCTGCCGTTGCGAAGCCCCTCTCCGTCTTGCGCACAAAGGTGCGCAATCCACCTCTCCCGCTTTGCGGGCGAGGATTTGTCAATCATGAAGCCCGCTCTCCTCCAGCAAGTCCTCGCCGCCCGCGCTACCCGCCGCGCCGTCGCCGTCGTGACTGACCTCGCCACAGGCGAGCAAAACATCATCGATCGCAAGGACGCCGACGCAGCCCTTGAGAAAGCCTTCCGCTTCGACAAATCCGGCATTGAGAAAACCGAAACCGGTGAACGCTTCATCACCATCCACAATCCACCGCTCCGCCTCGTCATCACTGGTGCTGTGCTGATCGCGCAATCCTTGATCCCGATGGCGAAAGCCGCAGGCTACGACGTCTGGGTCGTCGATCCACGCGGTGCCTTCGCCACGGGTGCACGCTTCCCGGAAATCAGCCTCCACGCTGAATGGCCCGACGACATCATCCCGAAAATCGGCCTCGATGCGCGAACCGCCTTCATGGCCCTGACCCACGATCCGAAGATCGATGACCCCGCACTCGAACTCGCTTTGAAATCGGATGCCTTCTACATCGGCGCATTAGGCTCGAAGAAAACGCAAAGCTCGCGCATGGAACGCCTGAAGGGCAAAGGCTTCACCGAAGCCCAGCTCGCCCGCATCAACGGCCCCATCGGCCTCGACATCGGCGCAGTCGGTGGTCCGGAAATCGCGATTTCCGTCATGGCAGCGATGACCAAGGCACTGCGCCTCGGAACATGAAATTTGGAAACGTCAGGATTGAGGAAGCGGAAGGCGCCATCCTGGCGCACGGCGTTTCACACGCCAATGGCATCTTCAAAAAGGGCCGCATTCTTTCAGCCAGTGATGTTGCGATTCTGAAATCAGCTGGCATCGCCAGTGTCATCGCCGCGCAGCTAGAGCCTGATGATGTCCCGGAAGACGAAGCCGCCCAAGCCATCGCGATAGCGGCCTGCGGCCCCGGCGCCAGGCCGCAAGCTCCCTTCACCGGCCGTGCCAACCTTTATTCATCCGTACACGGATTAATCGTCATCGACGAAGGCCGCATCAAGGCGCTCAACCACCTTCACGAAAGCCTGACCTTGGCCACGCTCGCCAACCACGCCGTCGTCCAGCGAAAGCAGATGCTGGCAACCGTCAAAGTAATACCGTTCTCGGTGCCACGCGACGTGTTTGTGAAAGCCCTCGCCATCATCGGCAACTCGCCGTTGATTTCAGCATTGCCATTTCAGAGAAAACAAGCGGGCCTCATCATCACCCGGTTGCCCCAAACAAAACCATCGCTCCTCGCCAAATCCGAAACAGCAATCCGTGATCGCCTCACGGCGCTCAGTGCTGAACTTTCGCAAGTCATCATCTGCGATCACACCCAATCCTCCATCGCATCTTCAATTGCAGAGTTTAAGCACCGCGATCCCATTCTCATCTTTGGCGCATCAGCCATCGTTGATCGCGCTGATGTCATTCCGGCGGGGCTGGCCGAAGCGGGTGGTTCAGTGTCCCATCTCGGAATGCCGGTTGATCCCGGAAACCTGATAATGCTTGGCCGCGTCAACCAATCGACCGTCATTGGCGTTCCATCTTGCGCCCGCTCACCCAAAACCAACGGCTTTGATTGGGTTCTCGAGCGTGTCATCGCCGGGATCGATGTCTCCGCGTCCGACATCATGGATATGGGAGCAGGGGGCCTCCTTGCCGAAATCTCCTCCCGTCCCCAGCCGCGCGAAGCAAATCCGTCAAAAGCCCCGCGCATCGCCGCGATCATCCTTGCAGCCGGAAGATCTTCGCGCATGCGCGCCAACAAGATGCTCAGCGACTTCCGGGGCGAACCGATGTTGCGCGCCACATCAGCACAAATCGCGAAGTCAGCGGTGGATGAAATTGTGGTGGTCACTGGCCATGAGCACCTCAAAGCTGAAGCCATTCTCGCTGGCCTCAAAATCCGCACCATTCACAACCCGCACTTCGCCGAAGGCCTCTCGACATCGCTTCGCTGCGGGCTTGAAGCCGTGTCTGAAACAGCGGACGCTGCAATCATTTGCCTCGCCGACATGCCTCTCATCGAGCCACACCTGATTGATCGCCTGATCGCCGCCTTCAATCCCACCGAACACCGCACCATTGTTGTTCCCACCTTCAAAGGCCAGTTTGGCAACCCGGTCCTTTGGGGCGCAAACCACTTCATCAAATTGATGTCCCTGGAAGGCGACCGCGGCGCCCGCAGCCTCATCAGCCAGTTCAAGGGCGAAGCCGTCGAAATTGAATCCCAGTCTGACGCCATCCTCCGCGACGCCGACACGCCGGAAGCACTGGCGAAGATGACAAATGGTTAACCCGCAACCTTATCCTTCGGCTGGGTGCGATGCTCAGGTGAGCGCAGCGTGTTTTGCTCAAGAACGCCGCAAACGCTGCGTCAATTGTGCGTGCACGGCACGCGACGCGACTTGCACGCAAAGTGATGGATAGGTCCCCGCAACACGTGCGGGTATGACAAAGATGGGGATTTCGGGTTAACCGGACAGCTGTGCGCTTGTCGCGAGGATGACAATTTTGGGGATATTTTTGCCTTACCGGACGGCAACCCGAGATTCGCCCCGCTTCGGGGGATTTTTCCGGATCAATCCCCAAAACCAATATTAACAATGTTAATCAGCCGGATAACTGGATTGTTCCAATCATCAATCCTCGCTGTAGGAAAGAATAATGGCCAAATAAAGGAATAAACTCAGATTAATTGAAGATTCCGCAAACTGGCATGGCCCTTGCGCCCGATGATGATATGGTCATGCACCAGGATGCCGAGTTTATCGGCGGCCGAAACAATCTTCTTGGTCATGTCGACATCCGCAATCGAAGGTGTGGGATCGCCGGAAGGATGGTTGTGTACCAGGATGATCGCCGACGCCGCCAGCTCCAGCTCCAGCGCCCGCTTCATCACCTCACGCGTATAAACTGGCGTGTGGTCAACTGTGCCCTCTTGTTGAACCTCGTCCTTGATCAACTGGTTTTTCTTGTCGAGAAACAAGAGGCGGAATTGCTCGCGCTCTTCAAACGCCATTGCCGAACGGCAGTAATCGATAATCGCGTTCCACGAACCTAACACAGGCCGGTTTCTGACTTCGCCCTTTGCCAAGCGCAGCGCTGACGCTTGGACAATCTTCAGTTCAACCGCGACAGCAATCCCGACACCAGTAACTTCCTGGAGCCGCTCCACAGGCGCGCTGATCACTTCGGCAAACGACCCAAACCGTGCAATCAGCGCTTTTGCCAGAGGTTTTGTATCGCCCCGCCGAATAGACCTGAACAGCAACAGCTCAAGCAACTCGTAGTCAGGGATAGCTCCAGCCCCACCTTCCATGAACCGGTCGCGCAACCGTTCCCGATGTCCAAGATTTGGATCGTCTTCAATCACACTACAACCTTTTGCAACCTTAGAGATAGGGTGGGCAGTGTAACCCTTTTGGCGAGAAGGTAAAGACCTCACAACCAGATTCAGTGACACCGATTGTGTGCTCGAATTGCGCTGACAGTGAACGGTCGCGTGTCACCGCCGTCCAGCCATCGGACAAAACCTTCACATGCGGCTTGCCAAGATTGATCATGGGTTCGATGGTGAAAAACATGCCGGGTAAAAGTTGCACTCCTTCGCCGCGCCGGCCGTAATGCAGCACATTGGGGTGGTCATGGAAAACCTGACCCAGCCCGTGACCGCAGAAATCCCGCACCACTGAACAGCGCTCTGACTCCGCAAAACTTTGTATGGCATGCCCGACATCGCCGAGACGCCCGCCCGGCTTCACTGCTGCAATCCCGCGCATCAGGCTTTCATAGGTGATTTCAACAAGTCTCTCGGCCTTGCGCGAGACAGCGCCGACATTCACCATCCGGCTGGTGTCGCCGTACCACCCATCCACGATCAACGTGACGTCGATGTTGATGATATCGCCCTCAAGAAGCGGCTTGTCATTTGGCATGCCATGGCAGACAACGTGATTGATCGACGTGCATATGGAGTGCTTGTAGCCCCGATATCCAATCGTCGCAGGAACCGCCCCATGGCTGCGTGCAAAGTCGACACAAAGCTTGTCGAGATCCGCCGTCGAAACACCGGGATTGGCTGCCGCAACCAATTCGTCGAGTGCTGCCGCTGCGATCTGCCCGGCTTTGCGCATCGGCGCAAAATCTTCTGGCTTGTGAAGCCGGATGCGCGGATGCCTGCTTTCCTGTTGAACCTTTGTCATCGTCATATGATTTAACTACCAGATTTTGACAGGAACCACAGCCAGTGGCACATGTCCAGCATGATTTGAGGTGCCCAATGAACGACTCTCCAACTGCTGCTGTACTATTGATCGGCGACGAAGTCTTGTCCGGAAGGACAAAAGACAAGAACCTGGGTTTCATCGCTGACTATTTGACAGCTCTTGGCATTGACCTCAAGGAAGCCCGCCTTGTCGCTGACAGCGAGGACGCAATTGTTGAAGCCGTGAATGCATTGCGCTCGCGCTACACTTATGTTTTCACCACTGGCGGCATTGGCCCGACGCATGACGACATTACCGCCGATGCCATCGCCAAAGCATTCGGCGTTGGAATTTCCCATCATCCTGAGGCCGCCGAAATCCTCACTTCATATTTTGAGTCCATCGGCCGCGAACCCAATGAATCCCGCATGCGCATGGCCCGCACGCCCATCGGCGCATCGTTGATTTACAATTCTGTTTCAAAAGCGCCAGGTTTCAGGAAGGACAATGTCTATGTGATGGCGGGCGTTCCGAAAGTCATGAACGCAATGATGGATGAACTCGCTCCTACATTGACGCGCGGCACCCTGATGCAATCCAGTACAATACAATTTTTGGGCGGGGAGGGCGATATCGCCAAACCCTTGAAAGAAATTCAGGAGCGCTATCCGCTAGTCACAATCGGATCTTATCCGTTCGAAACGCCGGAAGGTTTTGCCACCAACCTGGTGATGCGGTCACGTGACGCGAATTTGTTGCAGAGCGCAGAGGACGAAGTCGCCCAAGCGACCGAATCTCTGCTCAAGGAAGGCAAGGCCCGTGGCTGGTCTAAGCTGCCACAGCCGCCGTCTGCGTAATCGCTTTCATCACTTTCGCGGTAAGATCTGACCTGGTGAATGGCTTGTTCACCAGGTCAATCGTATCCGGCAAGTCCTGCATCTGGCGCACTGAGCCCGGCGCATAGCCCGACATGAACAATACCTTCAATTCAGGCCTGACCTTGATCGCTTTGGCTGCAAGTTCCGGCCCATTCATTCCGCCCGCCATGATGACGTCGGATAGCAACAGATCGATCTTATGGTCTGCCTCGATCATCTTCAACCCATCAACGCCATTGGTCGCCGTGATGACTTCAAATCCCATATCCTCGACCATGGCCGACGCGACGTCGCGCACCTGGTCATTGTCTTCCACGACGAGCACACGCATCTTCTGGCTTGCAGCTGGTGCAGCAACGGCTCTCAACTGTTCGGAAAGCTGCTCTTGCAGCTCATTGGTTTTTTGCGGCGTTACCACCGCAGTCTTTTCCCTCAGTTTCGGCAAATACAGCTTCATCGTGGTGCCATGGCCGACTTCAGAATAAATCTTGATGTGTCCGCCGGATTGCTTGACGAATCCATAGATCATCGAAAGCCCGAGCCCAGAACCGGCTTCCGGCCCCTTTGTCGTGAAGAACGGCTGGAACACCTTTTCAATGTTCTCTGGCGCAATGCCGGAGCCAGTGTCGGTGACGGCGATCTCGACATAATCGCCTGGCTGCACGTCCTCTATGTCTTTGCAATACTTCGCATCCAGCGTCCGGTTAGCGGTTTCAACGACCAGCGACCCGCCCTTGGGCTTCATCGCGTCGCGCGCGTTGATCGCCAGATTGAGAATCGCCGTTTCCAGCATGGTGACGTCGGCTTTGATCGCCCACACGTCTTGTCCTGGAATGATCTTGAGATCGACAAGCGCTGTCACAGCTTGCTTCAACATGTCCTGCATGCGGAACAAGAGATCGTTCACCGGCACTTCCTTGTTATGCAAGGTCTGCTGACGCGAGAAGGCAAGCATCCGGCGAGTCAGATCCGATCCTTTTTCCGCCGCATCAATCGCCGCGCGAATGCGCTTAGTCGCTTTTTCATTGCTGCTCACCAGCTGTTCGACCAGTTGCAGATTGCCCATGACAACCATGAGCAGATTATTGAAGTCGTGCGCGATGCCGCCGGTCAGCTGTCCAACGGCTTCCATCTTTTGCGCCTGGTGGAACTTGCGCTCCAATCCTTTGCGCTCGGTCACGCACTGGCAGCATCCAAACACGCTTTCAACTTCCTGGCCACTGTTGCGCTCCGGTTCCATCGTCACCTGGAACCATTGCATCTCGCCCGATTTCGTCTTGACAGCAATTTCGAGATTCTTGATCACGCGGCCAAGCTTGGCGAGCTCGAGCGCTTCCGAGAAGCGCTCGCGGTCGCCGGGCTCGATCATGTTGATGAAGGTTTTCAGATTGGGATGCACCATGGCATCGCCAAGCCCGATGAGCTCGGCAAGCTCCGCCGTCAAACGCGAAACGCCGCTGTCGACGCGCAACGCAAAGCTTCCAAGCTGTGCCGCCGCTTGAGTCCGTTTCAAAGTCCGCTCGGACGTTCTCAGCCGGTCAAGACCGACCATTTGGTCATCGATGTTGCGGAGCAAGCCAACTGCCTTTGACGGCAATCCCGACATGGGATCGCGGACGATGTAGGCGACGGATTCGGTCCAGATGTATTTTCCGACCTTGCTGCGCACACGATACCGGGTCTGCACGATTTCCTGTCCAAACGGCAGCTTGCTGATTTTTTCACCAAGCGTCTGGCTCTTGTCATCAGGATGCACAAGTTCGTTGAACGAGTTGAAATCGAGTTTGCGGTCTGACTGGCCATAGCCAAACGTATCCTCCATCTCCGGTGAGTTGTAGGTCACCCCGGTTTCGAAGTCGTGGTCCCACAACGCATAACCGCCGGAGCGCATTGCCATGTTGAGGCGCTGCTCGTTATTGATGGTGCGCTCGATTTCTTCGTTGGATGAGCGTTCAGCAACGCACAAAAGGAATTCGTGCTTTCCGTCGGCAATTTTTTGCGTGCGGAAAATCGAATTGATCGGATTGCCAAGCGGGGGGGTGTAGGAGATCTCGATTTTCTGGTCCACGCCCTCGCCATGATAACGCGCGGACAACAGGCCAGCGCCATATTTTTTCAGGCTCTTCCCAACCATGTCGTCCTTGAGGCAATTCCACCGCCGCAAAACAGGCGAGGTGATTTCGACGATCACCGCATTCGGTGACGACAGGACGATCAGGTCGGCATTGGCCAGTTCAAAGGCGTTGACAAATTCAGATATCATTGATTTCTCGTGGACTTGCTGCAAGAAACGGTTATCGAACCCGATCTTGCTCGCCAAGTGTGAAACAACGGTTGATGCGGCGAGTCCGATTGAAACAAATTTTAGTTAATCGAAGGGAAATGGCGATGGATGAGAAATGGCAGAAGAATTTCCCCGTATCCTGGGACCAATTCCACCGTGATGCGCGGGCACTTGCCTGGCGGCTGTCGGGCGCAGGACCATTTGACCGGGTTGTTGGAATTACCCGTGGTGGCCTGGTGCCTGCCGCGGTTGTGGCCCGCGAACTTGGAATCCGCGTCATTGAGACGGTTTCAGTGGCGTCCTACGATTACGACAAGCAGGGTGACGTCAAGGTCCTGAAAACCATAGCGCAGAATATTATCGGCCCCGAACAGGGCAGGGGCGTTGTTGTCGTCGATGATCTCGTTGATACTGGCGCCACGTTGAAATTGGTGCGCGAAATGATGCCGAAAGCGCATTTCGCCACGGTTTATGCCAAACCCCAGGGCCGCCCGCTGGTGGATACATTCATCACCGAAGTGAGCCAGGACACCTGGATATATCTCCCATGGGACATGGCCCTGCAATTTGCTCCCCCAATAGGCGACAAGGCCACCGCCTGAGCCCGCTTGCAAATCTGGGAACCGCGCCCTAATCCCGCCCCGTCACCCCTGCGGGCATGGCGGAATGGTAGACGCAACGGACTT
>CAWFWW010000003.1:0-12201 GCA_963819615.1 uncultured Alphaproteobacteria bacterium | reverse complement strand
TGGGCTTCTGGTTCTTGAGGCGGCAAGCTGCTGATCGTGAGATAACCCTGATCGACATGCTTCAGGATGGACCGATCCAGTCGCGCAAACCTGTCGGCGTTAACTTCACGCGCCAGTTTCAGCTGCTGTTCGAACTCGTCTTCAGGACCGAGTTCCAGCGTCAAGAGTTCACTGGCGCGTTGTCTGATCCCGTGGGTGACGTAGTCCCTTGCTATGATCAGGTCATGGCCCTGATCGTCCTTGCCCCGGATCACGACATGGGCATGGGGGTGCCCGGTGTTGTGGTGATCGACAGCGACCCAGTCGAGCCTTGTCTCCAAATCCCGCTCCATCTGCTGCATGAGGTCCCGGACGAATGGCTTGAGGTCCGAAAGTTGATCACCATCATCGGGCGAGACAATGATCCGGAATTGGTGCCGGTCGCCGTCGCACCGCTCGCTGAACTCAACTCCGTCGACCTCATCGGCTTCAGGTCCATAGAGCTTGCCCGGTTCCCCAGACCTGTCCACGCCATCACGCTGGATATACCGCATGTGGGCGCGAGGCGCTGCAAGGTTCCCCGCCTTCAGCCTGGCAATCCGAACTTTGATGACGGCCCTTCTGCTGCCGCCCCGCATCAGCCCTGCAGAAGCCAGCGTCCCCCAGGCCGCACCCCGTCCAATGCGCTGGCCTGTGAAAGACGACTTGCTCTTGGTTTTGAAGCCACTCTTGTAGGCGACGTCGAGCACCTGCCGGACAAATGGTTTAGTATTTGCAGACTTCTTGTGACCGATCTTTCCAAGCCGGGGCTGAAACTCTTTTTCTGACATGACATGCATACTCTCAAAGCGCGTCTCACCCTGTCAGATGTATAGTGTCTGCCAATCTCGCAAGGTACGGCATGCAAAGCGCAACGAGATCATGGCTTTCAGCAAAATTACCGGTGTGGTGACGGTCTGGGCGGCGAAACTGACGGCTACCAAACTGAAGCAATGTCAGCAACTTGCGCTACGAAAACACAAAACTGGCGGCACTACTTTTATCTTGCCGTCTTAAATGGGATCTCAATCTTCTTCTTCATCGCGGTCTCCCTTTTTTGATCAGTACACGGATATTCACTGGACTTCACACGCGGCTAATCGGACAAGTGACAGGTTAAACGCAGTATGCGGAGATGATCAAACGGTCCATGCAGTCTTCCGTACTCATCTTCTGACGCATCAGAAGCGGTACATTTTTCCATCGGACGGGCGGGGCATCAGTCACAGGCACTATCGCGTGATCAACGATCTTTTGGATGCTGTCACAGGCAAGATAACGTGCTTCCCGCATTCTCCAGTCTCCCGTTCAATCTTCCACCTTGTGAGTGGAAATCTGTCCTCTGTCCGCATCTTCGCGGGTCAGATTGTGTTGTGTTTCCTCCTAACCAATGGCCTCCAGAGCGCGTTGTGAGAGCGATTTTTTCTCATTTGCTGCGGCTGCTTTGAACTCGGTTCCATCGCGCCACATGGCATGCAATATGATCGCCAGCTTACGCGCGACAGCGATACAGGCAGCCCGTGACCACGTTTCTTGGCGATCTTCTGACCCCAGGATTTGAGCGGTGAGCCCTTACGTGTCAGAGTCAAAAGCGCGTTCGCGGCCTCGAACAAGGCGGTGCGCACCTCGCCATCGCCCTTCTTTGAGATGTGCCCTGGCTGATCAATGGACGTCCCGGATTGCCATCGCTTTGGCGTCAGTCCAAAGTGCGCGCCAACGGTTCGCGACTTGGCAAACGGGCCGGATCATCGACCGACGCATAATAGGTCAGGGCTGTGACAGGGCCAACGCCGGGCACCCGCGTGAAGCGTCGGCACACCTCTTCTCGGCCAACCACCCGGATCAAGAGCTTGTGCAGTTTCAAGTATTCCTGCCACAGTGCGGTGCGTACCGACAGCAAGCTGTCCACCAGTCCCGTGAACACCGGATCGTCTTCAAAGCGCTCGCACCTTGGCTTCAAAGCCGCCCCGGCTCACCGTATTGAGCTTGATACCGAAGGCCTTTAACGAGTGGCGGATGGTGTTTTCGATGTCGAGGAACTTGCGCTTGATGCTGCGCCGCGCCGTTAAAAGCAGGCGCAAACGATAGCTCTCATCGCTCTTGATATGGACGCTGCGATACCAGCCTGTGCGCAGGATGTGCGCCAAACCACGCGCGTCATTGCGGTCAGTTTTATTCCGCATCGATGACAAGGCCGCGCGAGCATGGGCCGCTTCCAGACACACAATCGGCCACCCCAAGCCGCCAATTCCTTGTGCAACCATGGAGCCAGAGACCCGGTTTCGTGGCCGAGTTTGGCCAGGGTTCTGCGGTAGGGCATGAGGGCCTCAGCAATGGCCTCAGGCGTGGTTTCCATCGACGTTTCCAAAACAGCGATGCCGGTTTCGTCAACGACACAGAGGCTCGATGATTTGATGCCACGTCAAGACCTGCAAAATAGCGCATGGCAGTTCTCCCACGAGAGCGCCGGGGAGGTTTGTCTCCACCCGACTCACAGCCATCCACACCACTGGATTGAACTCTTCTCGGCGTTTTTGAAACAGGGGATTTATGTTTCAAATCTGCGCGCCCATTTACGGCGGCAATCCTAAATTTTTTGATCCGTGTACTGAGGAATGCACGGAACTACTCGCACGAATGACACGAAGCGTCCAATCACATTTCTCAGAATGGCTTAATTTCCATTCAAGAATTCGGAAATTGGCAGTGCTGTTCCCTTGATCTGTGTCTCATCGATAGGACCGAAATAGCGGCCATCGAAGGAGTTGCGATGACGTCCGAGCACAAGAATTTGTGTTGGTCCAAGTGTCTGGCACCCCTTCCAAGCAAGCAGCGGACGCCCTATCCGGTCACGGGATTTTGCCTTGGCACGAGCCTGCCGTTGACAAAAACATATGGCCCGAACCGGCAAACGATCTCAATATCTTGGCCGCGACAGGCTTCAGAAGCCAGGCATCGGAGGGTATATAGTCACGTTCGGCGGCATAGAGTTGGACCCATGCCGGGGGTGAGATGACAGCAATTTCACCGATCTTGGGCTGGCGTCTCACGACCCAATACCAGCCCACGGGCACGCTGTCCGACACATTCCAGATCAGCAACGGCGGCGGCTCGAAGACAGGTTTGACCAGAGAGCCGCAAGCCCAAACCCGGCAAGAGCAAGATTGTGGAACGGTGATGCGGACCCATGTCAGAAGCCTGATGTCGAGTTGCGGCGGCTGTTCAGCGACCATTCCTTGAGTTCATCGACATGATAGTAGATGCGGCCACCGTGTTTGCGGTATTTGGGTCCTGTCCCCATCCAGCGCATGTTGTCGAGTGTACGCTTCTTGAGGCGCAGATAGGTCGCGGCTTCGTCAACAGTGAGGAATGGTGTCTCGGTTTTCTCGGTCATTGCGTGTCTCCCGGTGTTCAAGTGGATGCCGGAGTTGTCACGCGATTGCCGTGTCAGCGGGAGTGTCGAATTTGCAAAGTTGAAATTCGACACCCCTAATTGAGGAGGTCGAAGTAGCCGCCGTCCCGAAGCGCCAGACCACGGGTGACAGCGCGGCGTACCGCTGATTTCAACTCGCCTCCAGGGCTCGACCAGCGAGATACGACATGCAACTCGCCATACAGAATGCAGGCGATGTCGCGCTGGGAATAGCCCGCAAGATGGGCATCAAGGGCCATGACATAGTGCCGAAGGTGGTCATCGTATTGCGAATCTGACAGGAGGTGCTGGGTGCTCCCAGCCGTAATCAGAGCAGAAAATTGCCTGATTGCGCGGGTCACGGACGCAAGACCAAGTAAAGCAGTGGTCATCTTGGCATCGCCGAAGACTGATGGCCATTCGCTGAAGGTGAGGTTGGTGGTGACGATGATGGATGTGCGTTCATAGAGCTTGCTGACCAGATGGAACAGGAGCTGCCCACCGGCCTGGGCGAAGGGCAGATAGCCAAGTTCATCGAGCAGCACGAAGTCGAGGCGGCTGAGATAGTCGGCGATGCGGCCCTGTTTGCCGAACGGGTCTCGCTTTCCAGCCGGTTGACCAGATCGACCACGTTGAAGAAGCGGCCCCTCAGGCCGCCCGGATGCAGGAGCGGGCGATGGCAATGGCCAAATGGGTCTTGCCCGTGCCGGTGCCGCCGATCAGCACGGCGTTACGCTGATTGGCAATGAAGGTGCCCGTGGCCAGATCCCTGACCAAGGTCTCGTTGATGGGGGTGCCGTCGAAGATGAAGTCATCGATATCCTTGGCCAGCGGGAGTTTGGCGATCTTGAACTGGTAACGGATGGAGCGGGCCTGCTTCTCTGCAATCTCCGCCTTCAGCAGGTCACCCACGATGTGGGGTGGTTCATGCTGGCGTTTGATGCCGACGGCCATGACCTCATCATAGGCGGCCTCATGCCATAGAGCTTCAACTCACCCATCAGGTTGAGCACTTGGGTTCGTTCCATCAATCTATCCTCCTCAGGCTGTCATAGCGGGCACAATCGGCAATCGGGACATGGCGAAGGCGCAAAGCCTCTGGCGTCATGATGGTCATGGGCGGCGGCGTGTCACGTTTGCGGCTCAGGATATTGAGGATCACATCGGCTGAATGGGTGCCTTGATCGAGGGCTTCGGCACAGGCAGCTTCCACCGTTGCAAGACCATCAGTCAGAACAGCGGCGAAGAATCATAACCATCTGGCGGTCACCATCATCGGATCCCTTCAGTTTACGTCGTACACGGTCCAAGCCGGACGGAAGAACCCAGTTCTTGAACGGCGCACCATTGCGCCAAGGCCCCCGGTTTGCGGGCCAGAACCGGCACATAATGCCATGGATCATAGACGGTTTCGCCGCGTGTGAAGGAACGGGCATGTTCAGCAACAATCGCACCATCCTGACGGATGATGATGCGGTCGGCATAGGCCTGCACCTCGACAGGCCGCCCCACGGCACGCGAGGTGACGGAGTATCGGACATTGTCAAAGCGCACGAGGCAAGTCTTCGATACC
The DNA here is from genome assembly GCA_963819615.1 of uncultured Alphaproteobacteria bacterium. Taxonomy (GTDB): domain Bacteria; phylum Pseudomonadota; class Alphaproteobacteria; order Rhizobiales; family Aestuariivirgaceae; genus Aestuariivirga. The sequence continues at coordinate 7,198 of CAWFWW010000003.1, read as the reverse complement.
GCCGCCATGCTGGCATGGAACCCATTGAAGCTGCCAGCGCTTGGAACCAGATGCGGCCTTTCGGCCTCAAACATCTGCCAGATCGTTTGGTCCGTTATCTCCGGATGCTTGTGGGCCTTGGCGTAAGCAATACACTTGTCGAGCAGCAGGCCGTTCAACTCTTCCAGGCTCTTGACCCGCAAGATCGGCGTGAAGAACCGTTCGCGCACCAGGCCGACCTGGTTCTCTACCTGGCCTTTCTCCCAACCGGATGCTGGCGTGCAAGCCGTGGGTTCAATGAGGTAGTGGCTGCACATTTGCAGAAAGCGGCGATTATATTGCCGGTCTTTGCCGACGAAGATCGCATCCACCGCCGTCTTCATGTTATCGTAGATGCCGCGCGTGCAGGTGCCCTTGAAGAAAGCGAATGCCTTGTCATGAGCATCAAACACCATCTCCTGGGTCTCACGCGGATAAGCGCGCACAAAAAACATCCGGCTGTGGCACAGCCGGACATGGGCCACCTTCAAGATCACCGTCGTGTTGTTAATGCGAACGACCTCATGGCTCCAGTCGAACTGATAGGCTTCGCCTGCTGCAAATGACAAAGGCACATAGGCATCCGCAGTGACCGCACCGCGCTCTTTGCCCCAGCCTTCGCATAGCGCCTCACCGCATCATAACTGCCCTTGAAGCCTGCCTCACGCAGTTCCTCAAACAGCCGGATCAGGGTCAGACGTTCCCGTGTCGCCTTGCCCTCATTCGCCATCAAAAGGCGATCCAGCTGTTCCCGCCAAGGACCAATCGTCGGCAGAGGCTGGACCTCGCGCTCATATTGGAACTCCGTCGCACCACTGCGCAAAATCTTGCGCACCGTATTGCGCGATACATTCAACTCACGGCTGATCTCACGGATCGACCGATGCCTGATAAAATGTTCCCGCCGAACCCGTGCAATTGTATCCACGCTCTTCATCCCAACACCGCCTGCTCAATCCAAAAGCAGGCAGTCTAGCAACAGCACGGTGGGTCATTTTTGGATGCCGATTCCCGTGCCTAGTGGGTCAAAATTGCACGCCTAAACACAATCTCTGCTCCGTCATCAGCCAGATCGCAGATCATCCCGTCAAAAAGATCGCACAGCTCCTGCCGTGGAACTGGGCCGCAAACCGGCAAAACAAAACCGCCGTGTAATCACCGCACGCTTACTCTTCCGGCAAGTGCGCGAGATCAGTACCCATGGGCCTCATGCGCACCAAACTACATCGAACAGCCTTGATCCGCGCTTGCGCATTCTGCCGCGAGTCAAATTGTCACCATGTTTTATCCGGCAAGCTCAGGCCTGTAAGTTCTCAGCGGCGCGCGCCAGTCGATGCCTTCGAGCAGGTAGCCGAGCTGCGCTGCTGTGATCGTCCCCGCTTCGCCATCCGTTCCAGGTTGTGTACTTGGCCAGATGAAGCGGGCCGCGCGCTCCAGCCGCTTGGCGAACAGGCAGGCGCCTTGCCCGTCGGTTGACCCCTCTCCCCCTCGCAAAATCAAATCGATAGCTCGCCGATCGGCATCGGGACCCCACGCCGTTTTACAGGTGGGAGCAAAACAGCGCTTACAAGTATATTGTGACTTCGAAACTATGCAAACAAGAAGTTGGAGGACACCAAGCTGGATTTTGTGATGCCTTGAAGAGTGAGTGTATCAGTTGAGCTGAATGTGAATACAGTGTTGCTGCCAACCTGAGTGGCAACTGACATCACTTCAGAGTACGTATCGTAAGCAGTTCCATATGCAACTTCAACATGATCTGGATTCAATCCATTCAGAGCAAAATCGGTTACAACATCTTTGTCATATCCCGGTCTGAACACAAAAGTGTCGCTGCCAACACCACCGGTAAGCGTGTCATTGCCGGCACCAGATAAAATGCGGTCGTGCCCTAAGTATGCATCAATGATATTGTTTGCTGAGTTTCCGGTGATAGTGTTGTCCGCGATTGTACCAGAGAGATTGATTGCCGACGTGCCTGTAAGCACAACATTCTCCAAGGCGACATAAGGGTTACCGATGGAACTTCCTCCAATACTTAAACTGACAGAAGTTCTGATCGTATCCGTACCATCGTTAGCTCCTGTAGCGTTTGACAACGCATCTCCAACATTGTCGAAAATGAACGTGTCATTGCCAGCACCACCATTAAATGTGTCTGCCCCTGTTCCACCATCGAGATAGTCGATACCAGCGCCGCCATTCAGCGTGTCATTGCCCGCAAACGTGAATATCCGGTCGTTCCCAGTCGTCCCAGTCTTGGTTTCAGCACCGGTCGTTCCAAGGATCATGCTTTTTTTGGCCAAGAGTGTCGCAAGCGTGACGGTTCCATCGGAAAATTGAATGTTCTCGAAGAGGGTAAAGGTATCAGTGCCATCGGGCGAGCCTGTGCGCACATCATCCAACTGAAACTGGGTCGGCGAAAGTGCGAACATGTCATAGTTTGCCTGTGTACTTGAAAGAACCATGGTGTCGGTTCCAGCGCCGCCATCAAGCGTGTCATTTCCGCCCGCACCTGTTACGGTGTTGTTGGATCCGTTTCCAACTATTGTGTTCGCAATAGCATTGCCCGTGCCATTGATGGCACCTGCGGTGGAACCGAGCGTCAGGTTCTCGACGTAGGCGTTGTTAAGCGTCCAATTGATAGTCGCAATCACTCGGTCGGCTGTACCTTCGCCCGAAAGCTCGTTCGTCGTATCCCCAACGTTGTCGACATTATATGTGTCATCGCCGGTACCTCCATACATCGCGTCAGCTCCTGCGGCACCATTCAACGTATCATTGCCTGCAAGCCCTCGGATAATGTCGGCTTGCGCAGTACCTGTCAGAGTATCATTGTTTGCCGTTCCCACGATTTCCTTTGGAGCGACGTTGAACGTAATCGTATTAGGTGTCGGATCAGTGTCGACGCCACCATTTGCAGTGCCGCCGTTGTCGGTCACCCTAAACGTGAATGACGCAAAATTCGCCCCACTACCAGTGGAGGGTGGTACCCAGGTTAGGTTGCCGATACTTCCCGCAGCAATAATCTGATTGAGAGTCACGGCAATACCAGATAGACGTAGCTGGCCTACGAGGGGAAGGCTCGCAATAGTCACAGACTGCAATGTGTTTGCTGGAGAATCATTGCCGTCGGTGTAGCCAAAACTTGCAGTAGCGAATGTGTAGGCGGTGTTTTCGATGGCCGCGAGCGCGGCATTTGTGCCACCCGGCGCGTCATTGGTCGGCGTGATGTCGAGCGACGCCGTCGATGATGACGTGAGCGTGCCATCAGACGCTGTATAGTTAAAATTTAACGACGAGCTGTCATTTGTTGCAGGAGTGTAATTCCAACTGCCGTTGTCATTGTTGACCAGCGTTCCAAGCCCGCTTGCAATTGACAGCGCGGTGACTGTCGCAGCTAATCCATCGACATCCGTAACGCCCGCCAGCAGTTGCGCCGAGGTGATCACGTGGACGCCTGAATCTTCGGCAATCGCGGTCAGCATGACTGGTGTTGCTACTGGAGCATCATTGACTGGCGTGATGTCGAGCGACGCCGTCGATGATGACGTGAGCGTGCCATCAGACGCTGTATAGTTAATATTCACCGACGAGCTGTCGTTTGTTACTGGCGTATAGTTCCAAGTGCCGTTGCCGTTGTTGACAAGTGTTCCAAGGCCGGATGCTATCGACAGCATGGTGATTGTCGCAGCCGGTCCATCGACATCCGTGACGCCCGCCAGCAGTTGCGCCGAAGTAATCACGCGGACGCCTGAGTTTCGGCAATCGCGGTGAGGGTGACCTGAGCAGCGACTGGGGCGTCATTGACTGGCGTGATATCGAGCGAAGCAGTAGATGACGATGTGAGCGTGCCATCAGATGCCGTGTAGTTGAAAGTGACGGCAGTGTCGTCGTTCGGCGCAGGAGTATAGTTCCAGGTGCCGTTGCCGTTGTTGACGAGGTTACCGCCGCCTGCGGAGATAGTAAGGTTTGCAATGGTAGCGGCGGGATCGTCGACATCTGTCACCCCCGCAAGTAATTCTGCAGAATTAATCAGCCTGACACCTAAGTCCTCAGAAATTGCTGCCAGCGTGACGGCCGTGGCCACTGGAGCGTCGTTGACCGGAATTATGTGAAGGATAAAGACATCCGAGGCCGTGAGGCTGCCATCTGAGGCGGTGACCTTCACGCTCAATGATCCGTTGAAGTTCGATGGTGGCGTTCCAGTGAGCGTTCTCGACACCACATTGAACGTTAGCCATGCAGGCATTGATGCGCCAGACTCCAATGTCGCGCTGAATGTCAGGGTGTCACCGTCGACATCGGAGAACGTACCGGTGGGTACGGAGAAGTTAACCACCGTATCTTCAGGCGAAGACCCGTCTGACAGCAGTGTTACGGCGAATGGTGCATCGTTCACGGGAGATATGATCAGCGCAAACACCCTCGAGATAGTGAGAATGCCGTCGGAGGCAGTTACTTTCACATCCAGAGTCCCGTTGAAATTGGCAGGCGGAGTGCCGGAAAATGACTGGGTGGCTGTATTGAAGCTCAGCCACGAAGGAAGCGCTGTTCCGGATGACAGTGTTGCTGAGTATGAGAGAACATCACCGTCGACATCGGCAAATGAGCCAGGAAGCAAAGCGAAACTCAAGGCGGAATCTTCCGGTGACGTGATGTCAGGCAACAGAGTCACGACAGTCGGTGCGTCATTGACCGGCGTGATCGTCAGTGTGAACACGTCTGACGCCGACGACCGCCCATCAGAGGCAGTCACTTTGACGTCGACACTACCATTGAAGTCGCTGAGAGGCGTTCCCGCAAATGCCTGCGTGGAGGCGTTGAACACCAACCAAGACGGAAGCGCTGTACCCGTCGAAAGTGTTGCGGAATATGTCAACACATCGCCATCTACATCTGTGAATGATCCAGCTGGCACACTGAAATTTACTGCCGAATCTTCCGGTGAGGATCGGTCCACCAGAAGCACCGCAACGCTTGGCCCATCATTCACGGGCGTGATGTCCAGCATTGCTGTTGACGTGGCGGTCAATGACCCGTCGGAGGCCGCATAGCTGAGCGTGACGGATGAACTGTCATTGAGGGCAGGCGTATAAGTCCACGTGCCATTGTTGTTGTCTATAAGCGTCCCGGACCCGCTGGCAATTTGAAGCGATGTAATTGTCACGGGCGGTCCGTCGGCGTCAAAGACGCCCGCGAGCAGTTCGGTCGACGTTATCGTGCGTGGGCCTGAATCCTCCACCACACTTACCAAGGTGACCGATGCGGCTACCGGCGCATCATTCACCGGCGTGATGGTCAGCACAAACTGATCGGAGGCCGACAGGAGTCCATCCGAGACAGAGACCTTGACGTCGACCGAACCATTGAAGTTCAGTGGCGGGGTGCCGAAGAATGTCTTGGTCGCTGCATTGAATGTCAGCCATGACGGCAGGGCCGTTCCATCTGCAAGCGTTGATGAGTACAGCAATGTGGCGCTGTCCACATCCACAAACGATGCCGCGGGCAGTGCCACACTGAAGGCTGTGTCCTCAGGCGAGGACAGATCAGACAGGCCGAGCGTTACTTCGGGCGCGTCATTGATGGGTGTGATGTCGAGACTTGCCATCGAAGATGCCGACAGAAATCCGTCAGTTACCACATAGCTGAACAGCACCGATGTGTCGTCGTTGATCGCAGGGAAGTAGCTCCATGTTCCGTTGCCGTTGTTGGTCAAGGTGCCAGAACCGGTGGCCAAGGCGAGCGACGAAATAGAGACCTGAGGTCCATCGACGTCGGATACAGAAGCCAAGAGTTCGGCCACCGTGATGACACGTGGCCCAGAGTCCTCTGCCATAGGGGTAAGAACCAGCGGCAGGGCTACCGGGGCGTCATTCACAGGCGTGATTGTCAGCTTGAACTCGTCCGTGGCCGTGAATTCGGCATCGGTTACTGCTATCTTCACATCGAAGAAACCGTTGTAGTCACTTGGAGGAGTGCCGGAAAACGTACGGGTTGCCGCATCGAAAACCAGCCAAGCGGGAAGCGGTGTGCCATCTGCGAGGGTCGCGACAAAGGTCAAGGCATCGCCATTCGGATCGATGAAAGCACTTGCGGGTATCGCAATTGCAACGGCTGTGTCTTCGTCAAAACTTTGATCGACCAGCGGGGTTGCGACGTGATGGCACCCAGGTTCTTCGGGTCAAAGAACAGCACACCTGTGCCAACCCCCGCCCAGGCCGTGTGGTGCAAAAGCCCCGTGCCTTCGGCATCGATGAAAGTGTTGGAGCGCGTCACTTCGTCGATGTTGATGCCTGTGCCTGCAAGGTCGAGCAGGATGGGATTTATGCCACCATAAATTTGCGCTGGCGGATATGTGTTGTGGCCGCCGGTGCCGGGCGTGGGCGCAGGCGTTGGAGGATTCGGGCCGGGATCGGATGGTTCGTTGTTGTTGCCATTCGGTGGTTCCTGTCCCGTATCGCCATAGTGGTAAATTGGGGAAACGCGATATCTGTACAGCTCATCGCCGTCACTTGAAGAAGCTACAAGGTCCCATTACCAATAAACTCTCCACCAATAACGACTTGTTCATACCTGATGACTGGCCAACTCCCGGATCAGCCTAAGTGGTTCCCTGGTCATCCGGGTCGGGCTCGGGGTTCGGATTGGGCTCGGCTGAGGCTGTGTTTGCGGCTGATCCGCAGGGTTCGGGAGTTGAACGGGTCTGGGCCCATTTGCGCGCCATTGTTGGCAATGCTGTCAGCAATGCGATCACTGATTTGCTGGTTGATCTGTTGCTTGATCACGTCCCCGTGGTGCCGCCAATCTGCGGGCTGAAAGGTCCATAGGGATTGTCGATAGGTAGTCTGCCCGGAAATGGTGCCGGACTGAAATAGTTTCGCGCCGCATCAACGTCATAGGCGGCAACCGCGCCTCCGAATATACCACCAAAAATTGCACCTCCCCCCGCCCCGATTAGCGCACCTGGAGGATTCGCTTCGGGCCCCAACAACGCACCTCCAAACGCGCCTACATACGCTCCGCCTTCAGCTCCCACAGCAGACCCAGCTGAAACACCATAGCCAACCGCTACAATTTTCGTTATGCCCCAACCCGCAGCCTTCACACCATACTGCCAACCAAATTTTAAAGTTGAGTTTGTTATTCTGCGGCCACCTCAAAATAGCCATAAGTTTGC
>CAWFWW010000002.1:0-60113 GCA_963819615.1 uncultured Alphaproteobacteria bacterium | reverse complement strand
AGCCGCCACAGCGTTTGGTACAGGCTTTGATCGCCAGAAACTTGCTTATCTGGAAAAAGTGGCGGGTATTGAACTTGTGCCGCGCGTTGGCGGAGTTCCGCAAGTCACTGCTATCAATGAACTGGTGACGGCTTGGAACGATGTCTTGAACGATGTTACTATCCGGCTCGCCGTTCAAGGCCCTATGAGCTCGATCTTCGGTTCCCTGACTCTCGATATGAATCGCGATGCGATGACATCGCCAAGCACTTCGACATTGTCGGATGCCTACAAGAACGCTTTCCTGAAACTCTCACTCACGGCTGCAACGGCGTTGGCGGACTGGAACAGCAACTGGGGACCGATGCTCAATGCATTTTCAGATGTTCTGGTGCGCAATGATGGGATTGCCGTCAAATCCGATTACGAAGTCTCCTCTTTGATCAAGGCTATGACCTTGCAAACGCAACCGCTGACATTGGCGCAACTCGTTTCAGGAATTGGAATAACAAATGTTCAGATTGGAACGGCAGCAGCCGATACGATTTCGCGCGGTGCGCTTGACGGCGTACAAATATACGTTGGCGATGCGGGCAACGACAGCCTGACCGGCGGCGCTGGCCAGGATATCTATGTTTTCGGGAACAACTTCGGCTCCGACACAATTATTGACCAAGAGGCGGCGGGACGGAATAACGGTGATCGCATCCGCTTTGCAACCTACAATGCCTCGGAACTGTCCTTCACAAAAAGCGGTACTGATCTCGTCATCGCATTGGCGTCCAACCCTACGGTGCATTTCATCACAGTCAAGAATCAGTTCGCGACACCCTATGTCACGATATTCGGCACGCAGACCACTCCAGACTATGGCATCGAAGATATCCAGTTTGCCGATGGGACAATTTGGGAATCCGGAGAATTGGCGGCGGCTGTCGGTCGTGGCACCAATGGCGCTGACACGATCATCGGATCGGGGATCGACGACGAGTTGGAGGGACTGAAGGGCGACGACATTCTGCGTGGCGGCGACGGCTCCGACACCTACATCTTTACCAGTGGCGACGGCGCTGATACCATCAATGAAACGCTGACGGACACAGCTCCAAATAATCCGCTTCTTCGGGCAACTGACACTCTGTTCATGCTCGGTGGCATTCTCGAAGCCGACCTGAAGTTCGAACGCATCGGCAAAAGCGATGACATCAAGATCATTCTGCCAACAGCTGGCGACAGCATCCTCCTCAAGGGTCAGGCTGCTTATGACTTCCTGGGCTATCAATCACAATGGGCCACAGACAAGAGGATCGAAGGGTTCTTCTTCGAGCAGGGAACGGGCTTCAACTGGGTCCAACTCCAACAGAAAGTAATTCAGACCTATACGACAGACAACAACGACACTGTCTATGGTTTCGGCACATCAGACCAATTTAACTGGAGCAAAGGCAATGACTACATGTCAGGCCTCGACGGCGGCGACACCTACAGGTTCGGGCGCGGGACCGGCAATGACATAGTGGAAGATGCCGATCAGTTTGACGTTCCTGAACTCACAGGCATGATCGGTGCCAACGCGGACTTCTCCAAGATAGATGCCATCTCATTTGCTGCAGGCATCGCACAAGGCGATGTCACATTTTCACGGCCCGGTGCAGCGCCTGATTTGTTGATCTCTGTGACCACGAATGGCGTTACAGACACCATGCTCGTCAAGGATCAGTTCAAGGGAATAAAACTCGATGCCATTTTCAACCTGCTCGGCATCAAGTGGACGGGTCGCATGGAGGAGTTCCGGTTCGCAGATGGCTCGAAATTGTCCTGGGAGCAGGTTCTCAACAAGGTAACGACGGGGGACAGCCAAAACAATAACCTCTACGGAGCCTACTATACTGATACGCTCACGGGCGGCGCAGGAAACGACTATCTCTCGGGTCAGGAAGAAGGCGACACCTACAAATTCGCGCTTGGTGATGGGCAGGATATCATCGAAGATCGGAACATGATTCCGGTCTCGACGAGTGCGGACACACTGGAGTTCTTGCCCGGCATCGCTGTTGCAGATGTGAGTTTCTCAATCACGGGTGCATCAAACGACGATCTGCTGGTGCAGCTCAATGGAACTCAAGATCAGATCCTGATCAAAAACCAGTTCGGACGCTATGAGACTTTTGTCTTCGGAGAACTGGATGCGGATCGCATCGAGAATTTCAAGTGGGGTACCACGGTAAAGACATGGGATACTATCGTCGCCGATATACTCGCTTCCAAAAAGACAGCTGGCAACGACACAATTCTTGGAACCAACTACAACGACCGGCTTGATGGTGGTGCAGGCAACGACACGCTGAAGGGTGATGACGGAGACGATACTTACGTCTTTGCCCGCAATCATGGCCAAGACACTGTCGACGACTTAGAAGCAAACCTTGCTCTCATTACGACTGGCGACCGCGTCCTGTTCACTGAGACAAACTTGTTGCCCGCCGACGTTTCAGTACTGCGCGGCACCGGTGAAAGCATCATCCTCAGAATCAATGCGACTGGAGACCAGCTCGTATTGCAAGGCCAATACAACTACACGGTCTTTGGCCCGAAGGCGAACGAGATTGAAACCGTCCAGTTCTCGGACGCGCCCAATACAAAATGGCTTCGAGCCGACTTGATCACCAAGGCTCTTGCCAGCCAGGTGACACCTGGCAATGACACGGTGCGCGGCTTCTTCACCAACGACACGCTTACTGGCGGCGCAGGCACCGACACGTTGATGGGCGGAGATGGATCCGATACTTACAAGTTTGCCCTAGGTGACGGTGCCGATACGGTCCAAGATGTTGTCAGCCAACTCACCTATGTTCGTGACGATACGCTCGACCTTACGGGTGCGGCGTTGTCTTGGGCCAATGCGCGTTTCGCGCGTCCAGTCGGGACCAACGACCTGGTGGTCAAGTTCACAGGCACCGGAACACTTGCGACGGATCAAATCACGATCAAGGATCATTTCAAGCCTGACGGCATTTCCCAGCAGGACAGCTACGGGAAAGTTGAAACTTTCAAGTTTGGCGATGGTACAATCAAAACTGAGGCGCAGGTTCGCGAGCAAATGTACCTGCAAGCAAATACAACCTCAGCCGACACGATCATCGGCTCGGTCTTTGACGATATTTTCAACGGTGGAACGGGCGGGACCGGCATTGACACCTTTAAGGGAGGGAATGGCAATGATACTTACAAGTTTGGAACGGGCTATGGCAATGATGTCATCGAAGAAACTGCGTATTCAACTGGAAACAGGCAGGTTGATAGAGTCGATTTCGGCACGCTGAACAGAGCGAATGTGGCTTTCTCGAAAGTCGGAAGCGACCTTATCATAACCATATCGGCCACCCCATCAGACTTCCTGACGATTAAGAATCATTTTACGTCAACGTCAAACCAGTCGCGACTTGAAACCTTCAAATTTGCTGATACGACGCTGAGTTATCAGGATGTCCAATTGGCACTTGGTCTCCTCACGGGCGACAACGTGACGAAGAATGGCACGGTTGGCAACGATACAATGAACAGCTCAACGGCCACGCCCGTTGCCCTTCGGACCACCGCAGGGAACGACGTCATTGCGGGGCGGGCTGGCAATGACACAATTGACGGAGCAGGTGGCGAAGATACTTACGTCTTCGTGTCGGGCGACGGAAATGACACGATAAGTGATACAAGCACGTCCAGCGTAGACAAAGACACGCTCTATCTTGCGAACCTCAATCGGGAAGATGTCATCGTTTCTCGCGTAGTGACGCCGGCAACGACCAACATCTATGACATGGTGATTGACGTTATAGCGACGGGAGAGCGAATTCGTGTCACCAACGAGTTTGGCACGTCTGCGAATATTGGCATCGAAACCATCCTCTTCGCGGATGGAACTTCACTTCAGAAATCCTTTGGAACTCCGGCGGTCAACCAGATTTCAGAAGCTGCCCTCATTCGTGCATTTGGTGTGGCGGGAGCAATCGCCGGTGATGCCAGGTCGACTGGCATCGATATAGGAATTGGCAACCAGACTGTGACGGATACGGGCGGTGATGATTGGTACTATTGGGGCAAAGGCGACGGCACTGATGTCATCACAGATAGTGGATCGACGACACCACCCGGAGGCTTGCCAAGAGGATCAATCGAAAAATTGTATCTGCGCGGGCTCAATGAAGCCGACGTCCAGTTTGCGCGGTCAGGAAACAATCTCGTACTGACACTCTCGTCGGGTGAAACCCTGACTGTGACCAACCAGTTTGTAACTGCGACGAGCACGTCATCTCAAGGCATTGAAACGCTGGTATTTGCTGATGGCTCGGAGCTTTCACGCATCGGCCTGCTGCGCAAAGGGCCATTGGTCAATGTTGCAGGTACAGCGGAGAGTGACAGTTTGATCGGCCTCGCAGGCACGGCGCAAACGCTTTCTGGTCTGGGCAATGACGACACATATTTATTCAAGATTGGCGCAGGGTCAGACACTGTTTTTGACAATGTGGCGCTCTCAGGAGCTGGAAGCAGCACCAATGACACTGTCGTATTTGGGGCCGGTCTATTCGCCAAGAACCTTGTCTTGTCGAGGTCTGGTGACGATCTTATCATGGGCTTCTCGGGATTGACCGATCAACTGACGCTCAAGGGACAGTTGCTGGCAGGGGCAACGCCCGCCTATTCGACCGATAGAAACGTCAATCGCATTGAAGCGTTTGAATTTTCTGATGGCGTCAAACTGACCCACAATCAGTTAGATCAATTGTTGCTCGACGCTCTTGGGACCGCCAACGGCGAAACGATTACTGCAAATACCAATGGGGAAACCCTCGACGGCAAGGGCGGAGCTGATACGCTGATTGGTCGTGCAGGCGGCGACAGGTATGTTTTTGGTCCAGGTAATGGAGCAGATATTGTTGATGATCAGGGGAGCGCGGATACGACTTACGGCAAAGATGCCGTCCTTTTCGCTGCAAGCCTGAAGCCTTCTGATATTTTGCTTTCACGGTCTGGCAACAACCTCGTACTGAAGATTGCAGGTAACACTGTCGATACTCTGACTGTTCTGAATACCTTTGCAAGCTCCCAAACAACCTCCGATGCACAAAGCATCGAGGAGTATCGCTTTGCAGATGGAACAGTTTGGACACATGACTTTGTGAAACTAAAATTGCTCTCAGATAGCCGCACCTCGGGAAATGACGTGATCATGGGCTATGCCAGTGATGAAGTTCTGGACGGTGGTACTGGGAATGACACATTGATGGGCAGCGGCGGAGCCGACACCTATATTTTTGCGCGCGGCTATGGTGCCGACATCATCGACGACCAGGATAGCCTTGGCAGCACTGGTAACATTGAAACTGTCGCCATGGCAGATGGTATTATTCCGACGGATATCATCGTCACGAAGTCAGGCTCAAACCTGGTGTTGAAGATTGCAGGTACGGCAGATCAAATCAGCGTCACCAATCACTTTGAAACGCTCGGCACAGCACTTGGGAAGCTGGAATATGTGAAGTTCAAGGACGGCACCGTCTGGACCACCAACAACATCAATGAGCAATATTTTAACAACATCGCTACAAGCGGAAACGATGCAATCATCGGGTTTACCTCGAATGACTTCATAGGCGGCGGGCCGGGCAATGACACAATCACGGGTGCTGGAGGAAATGATACCCTCACGGGAGGCTTGGGTAATGACACGTTTGTATTTGCAGGCATCACCAACGGCAAGGACATCATTACAGACTTTACGCCAGGTACGGGTATTGGAGATGTAATCAGGATCACCGGAAGCACGGCCTTTGACACACTTGCTGAGGTGCTCGCCGCAACAACACAGGTCGGAGCCAATTCTGTGATCACATTCAGTGCATCACATACAATTACGCTGAACAATGTATTGAAGACTGTATTGGTCGCGGATGATTTCCTGTTTGTTTAGGAACTGGAACCAGTGACGCGGATTGTCTGACTATCCTCAAATCGCAATCCGCTCGATTTCATCGAGTATGACATCATCCGTAAGCGCGCGGTGGATGGCGTTGAGTTTGGCGGTTTCGATGAGGGAGAAGATGGCGGCAGCGGTGTCGCCGCCTGCGCACCCAGCCCGTCAGCGTCGAGCGCGCGAGATCAATGCCATCACGAGCGTAGATCTGCTGCTGCCGGTAGAGCGGCAGGTGATCGGCGTATTTGGCAACGAGCACATGCGCCAGGAGTCCCGGGCCTGGCCGTCCGCGCTGGATAGGCAGAAACGGCATCGGCATCTGCACGATTGTCTCGCAGGCGCGGCAGGCGAGCTTGGGTCGCACATGCCGGATCACCTTGAACGAGGCAGGCACATACTCCAGAACTTCCGTGACGTCTTCGCCAAGCCTGCGCATCTCTGACCCGCACTGTGGGCAAGCGCAGGAAGGGTCGTGCACCTCGTCCTCGCGCGGCAAGTGATCCGGCAGCGGTTTGCGGAACGGCTTCTCCGTTTCGGCTCTCAGCGCTTCTGGCAGCTTGGCTTCCTTGACGGCGGCCTCTTGCTGCACATCATCGAGCTGGAGTTGTCAATAAGCATTGAACATTGACCCTGTATCGGCATCCAAAATTTGACCCACTATGAAGGTTATTTGAGGGAGCGCCCGGAGAGCGATGCGCGGAGCGAATGCGGAGCGCAGCAGCATCGCCGGAGGGCGCCTGCGAGGTGTTTCTTTTTTTAGGTCAGATGCGGTTTTTGAAGCGCCAGCTTTCGTTGCCAGTCTCGACGATGTCACAGTGATGGGTGAGTGTTGATTACCACTTAGATTTGACCCTGTAGGGGCAGCAATTTCCATTGAGAAGTGACCCATGTTTCAACCTCCTCTGGCGCTGCTGCTGGAGGGAACATGGAGTGATCGAGATGGCATTATTGAGTGTAATACGGCGTTGGCATTTTCGTGAGGGACTGTCGATCCGCGAGATTTCGAGGCGGACAGGCTTGTCGCGCAACACGGTGCGCAGATATCTGCGCGACGATACGGTGGAACCGAAGTTCAGGGTTCCTGACCGGACAAGCAAGCTGGCAGAGTTTGCGGATAAATTAGCCCTGTGGCTGCGAACCGATGCGAGCAAATCACGTAAATATAAACGCACCGCCAAACAGCTGCACGCAGAGCTGGTGGTTTTGGGATATCAAGGCTCCTATGGCCGTGCCGCAGCCTTCGTGCGCGAGTGGAAGGCGGACCGCTTACGTGAACAGCAGATGAGCGGACGCGGCACTTATGTGCCTCTGGTGTTTCAGCCTGGAGAGGCGTTTCAGTTCGATTGGAGCGAAGACTGGGCGGTGATTGGCGGTGAACGCGTAAAGGTGCAGGCGGCACATACAAAGCTGGCACACAGCCGCGCTTTTATCGTTCGGGCCTATCCCCTGCAAACACATGAGATGCTTTTTGATGCCCTGACCCAAGCCTTCCGCGTGCTGGGTGGCATCGCCGGGCGTGGGATATTTGATAACATGAAGACGGCTGTCGACCGGATCGGCATCGGCAAAGCCCGACAGGTCAATGCGCGATTTAGCGCGATGGCCAGCCATTATCTGTTCGAACCAGACTTCTGCAATCCAGCTTCCGGCTGGGAGAAAGGGCAGATTGAGAAGAACGTGCAGGATAGCCGCCGTCGCTTCTGGCAAGTGATGCCTGCCTTTGCCACGATCGATGCCCTCAATGACTGGCTGGAGCAGCGCTGCATTGAAGAGTGGAGCCATATCCAGCATGGCACGCTGACTGGCACGATTGCCGAGGTGTGGGCAGCGGAGAAGCCAAGCCTGATGCCGCTGGGCCGTCTCTTTGATGGTTTTGTCGAACAGGCCAAGCGCGTGTCGCCGACCTGTTTGATATCTTTTGAGCGTAATCGCTACAGTGTGCCTGCCTCCTTTGCCAACCGCCCGGTCAGTGTCAGGGTCTATCCGAACAGGATCGCCATTGCGGCAGAAGGGCAAGTCCTCTGTGAACATGTGCGGCGTATCAACCGGTCTCATCTTCCGGGGTGCACCATCTATGACTGGCGGCATTATCTCGCCGTCATTCAACGCAAACCCGGTGCCTTGCGCAATGGGGCACCCTTTGACCTCCTGCCGGATGCATTCAGGCGCTTGCAAATCCACTTGCTCAAACGGCTGGGTGGTGACCGTGAGATGGTCGATATCCTGGCGCTGGTATTACAGCATGATGAGCAAGCCGTCCTCTCGGCTGTTGAGTTGGCGCTGGACGCGGGCGTTCCCACGAAGACCCACATCCTCAACCTCTTGCACCGCTTGGTGGATGCCAAGCGGCCAGCCCCGGATATTGACGCTCCCCAGGCCTTGAGCCTGGCCTGCGAACCAAAGGCCGATGTTGAGCGCTACGATGCTTTGCGCATAACCCACGCTGGAAAGGGGCTGCGCCATGCGTCATGATCCTGCCAGTGGTGCTGTCATCATCATGCTGCGTGCGCTGAAGATGTACGGCATGGCCCAAGCGGTTACTGATCTTATGGAACAGGCATCGCCCGCCTTTGAGACCGCAGTCCCCATATTGTCGCAACTGCTCAAAGCCGAGACCGCTGAGCGGGAGGTCAGATCCATTGATTATCAGATCAAGGCCGCGCGTTTTCCCGCTTACAAGGATATGGCGGGCTTTGACTTTGCCTCCAGCGAGGTGGGCGAAGCTTTGGTTCGGCAATTGCACGCCGGTACCTTCATCGATGACGCCCATAATATTGTGCTCATTGGTGGCCCGGGTACGGGCAAAACCCATATTGCCACGGCCTTGGCCATTCAAGCCGTCACGCACAACCGCAAAAAGGCAAGGTTCTACGCAACCGTCGATCTGGTCAACGCGCTCGAACAGGAAAAGGCCATGAACAAGGCGGGCAAGATCGCCGATCACCTTCTGCGCCTTGACCTCATCATTCTTGATGAGCTGGGCTATTTGCCCTTCAGCCCATCAGGTGGCGCACTGCTGTTCCATCTGCTCAGCAAGCTCTATGAGCAGACCAGCATCATCATAACCACCAACCTCAGCTTCAGTGAATGGGCCAATGTGTTCGGTGATGCAAAAATGACAACGGCCTTGCTCGACCGCCTGACGCACCACTGCCATATCCTCGAAACCGGAAACGACAGCTGGCGCTTTAAAAACAGGGAATGAACCTGCCCACCCTACCAAGGGCCTGCGCCCGCCGCCGCCAGCACTTTAATCCGCGCGGGCTGCGGGCGCAGGCCGCCAAAATCCAAAACCAATTGACACACAAGAAAAGGCAGACATAAACATATTACACGGGTCAAATCTCAGTGAAAATCCCGGGTCAGTTCTCAGTGAAAATTAACACTTTATGGGCACAAACCGCATCGTTGGCCGTTGCACTGCCTCACAAATTGCTTCCGCATCGAGCGCATCGCTCTTGCCGCGTTTGACATAGGCCTTCACATAAGACGGTGGGATAAGCCGGACATCATGGCCCATGGCAACCAGGGTTCTCGCCCAATGGTGAGCGGTACCACATGCCTCCACACCAATAAGACAGGAAGGCAGTTTTGAGAAAAACGGAACCATCTGTTTGCGGTGCAGGCGCTTACTCAAAGCTGAACCACCTGTCTCGTCAATACCATGCACTTGAAACACGCTCTTGGCCAAATCCAGCCCAATCGTGGTGATCCTCATCGAAGGCACTCCTCTTTGATGTTGCGAATGCCGACCCGCGCCAATCATAGCACAGATCGGACCCGGTCGGGGCGTCCACATCATCAAAATGTCAGCCGGATGGAGGCTGGCATGGATGAGCAAGTACTATTCCCTTGATCTTCGGAGACGGGCCGCGGCCTACTGCTTGATGCATCGTGTCAAAAACTCAAATCAAGATCCTTTCGATTTCGTCGAGTGTGACGTCGTCATTGCGTCGGTCATAGAGCTGGGTGGTGCGGGTCGACGCATGGTTGGCCATATTGGCGGCGCGCTCAAGCGTGCCGCCGTTCTTGAGATAGGTAGTAATGCCGGTCGCCCGGAAACTGTGATTGCCGATCTTGGTCATGATGCCGGCCGCTCGTGCGCGCTTGCCGATCATCTCATAGGCATTGCTTTGCGCCAATGGTCGAGGGGTGAGTTCCACCCGCTTGCGTCCAGTGGTGCGGAACAAATGACCCTTGGGATCAGCCCTTAAGCTGCACCGCTCAATATATTCCGTGAGATAGGTTTCGAGGTTGTGATGGCATGGCATCTCATGTTCCTTGCCGCCTTTTTCATGCAATCTAACCCACAATCGGCCTTTCATTGTGAATACGTCTTCGACCTTCATAGCCAAGACAGCACCAATGCGGCCGAAGGAATAGACCATGAGCGCAATGAGGGCGCGATCGCGCAGGCCCTTCGGGGTAGAGATGTCGATCGTGTCCAGGAGCAATCGGGCTTCATCGGCTGACAGCACAGCCGTCTTGCCACGCCGTACGGAGTGCTTTGGTCCGCGCACCGCATGGGCCGGGTTGCTTTCGATCACCTGGCCAATAACGAGAAAATCAAACAACATGCGAAGCGCGGACAGAGTCTGTTTGGGGGTAGGGGCCGCATGTGAGCCCGTCAGCTGCTCGATATAGGCCGAGACATGGATCGGCTGGATATCGCGCAAACTGTGCACCCCATGCGTTTGGCACCAGTCGAGGAAATACCCAACCGTCCGGCCATAGGCGCGGCGTGTGTTGCGATTGCGGATCGTTGCCGTGAAATAATCCACAAACCGCGCCACCGCCTTCTCGCCCGATGCCGCAACCAGGGCAGGAACCGTCTGGTCAAATCTGACAAGTGCGGTCATGTTGCATTTCGCTTTTGTGTTGCTGGCAGAGCGTCTTCCGGGGCGCGCGTGTGACCAGCGTAGCGTTTGCCAAGCCCCTGGAACACCGCGTCAGCTGGCACTGATGGGTCAGACGCTTTACCGTCGCGGATGGCGGTGCGCAAAGCCTCAAGCCTCGACACGCGTTCCTGGATAACGCGCGCGCCATCGTGCGGCCCTTTGCCGATGCCTTTTGTCATGAGCTCTTGATCATGTCTTTGCAGTTATCCCTGTCATCAACTATGGATATCATGTTCCAAGCAGAGCAATGCCTTCCGCTTGCGCAGCCTGAGCAAGCGCGCGATCCAGTGTTGCCAGAGGGCAACGCTTGCGCAGAGCCAATTCGAGGTAAGCGGCATCATAGACCGTGATCTTGTGACGGCGGGCGAGGGCCAGGACGAGCGCACTGCCGGGTTCAAAATCAAGCTGGATTTGCGCGCGCGTTACAAGGCTTATGAACGCCTCGACCTCAGGTTCCGTAATCCGTTTGCGTCGTTCATTCATGATCATCGTGTTGCGCAACTCGAACCACCAAAGGCTTGGAGCGAAGGCATTCTCGGTGAGCAGAGATTGCTGCGCCAACGTCGCCAGCGGATGATCCTCATCGTCAAAGGCCCAAACGGCCGCAACCGAGGCATCAATCACAAAGGCCATCAGTATTTGTGTCCTTCGTGCCGGGCTAACAGAATGTCATCCACCGTAACTTTTCCGGTTCTGCGGCCAAGCTGCTTCATCTGATCGAACACACGCTCGAGCTCGGCCTTGCGGCTTTTGGTTTCGGGCACAATGCGGGCAATGGCGCGGCCATGCCGCGTGATGATGATCGTTTCGCCGCGCTCGACTGCGGTGAGGAGTTGGGGCAGATGGGTTTTGGCCTCGGAGGCTTGAACTTCGCGCACGACGACATCCTTTTGATTGGTTGAATGGACTGGTTGAATATAGGAAAGTCACAGGAACTCTGCAAGTCTCTCCGGCGTGTGGCGGCTTTTTGCACATTCCTAAACATATGATAAAGGATATTATCATATGTAAAAGGAAATGGCAAATTCCATATTATGCGTCTTATTTTTGAGTGTCTTATCTTGTTGAATTTATGTGACACCCAAAGAGTTGATTTCAACTATTGGGATTGAGGTCAAATCCCAAGCGCCCGTAGTCGTCATCGCCCACGCCGATGGCTTTCAACAACTCAACCTCGTTCAACTTGATGAGCCGCAAAATTGTCCGCAGCCCAGCCTCCGCAGTCGCGCCGGAGCACGGCAGGAAGAAGGTGTTGTGCCGGGCATGGATCGCGCTGTCCTTCCAACCCTTCAGCCAGAGTGTCGCTACGCGTGGCTTGGCATCTATGCCGGGATAGGACTTGTCATTGAGTTGAGCGCCAAGGTGTTCAACTGTTGTCTTGTGATTGAGGGTGACGATCGTCGCTACGGCGAAAACGCTGTTGCCGCGATCTGTCGCCTTGATGACCTGTTCGTGATCAATGCCACCTGACTTGCACTCCATGTAAACCAACTTGGTGTCGCCCATGACAGCGAGCACGTCGTAGTCACCAGACTCTTGGCCATTGCGCGGGTTGGGATTGTGCGCGAGATCGACGCCGAAGCCAGCAGAGAAGGCATGGAACTTGCGCACCAACAATTCACCGAAGTACCATTCAAGTGACTTCGTATAGCGTGGTACGTCGAGAATGACTTCCGGAACGCTTCTGATAGCATCAATTTTTTTGCCGTCGCGCCTCTTACCATGAACGTGATCATGAATTTCAAGCCGCGCTCTCGGATCATGAAAACCTCGAAAAGCTCATTAATTCTGATTTCGTCTGGGTTTTCCACTGCCAGCAATGTGGCCGCAAACGTCTCTTGCGTCTTCACGTCAAAGCCACGCGCCGCAAGTACACGCTGCACTGAAAATGCTTCCCGAAAGTTGATCTGGTCAGGATTGAGGCGTGTACGTGCCAAGCAGTTTCTCTCTCATGCGAAGAGTCTTGACATAACGATAGAGTGTCGCTTCGGACACACCAAAGGTGCGCGCGACGGCGCGACCACCTTCGCCGAGATCCAAAAGACGTTGCGCATGTTGCGCCTGATCTGGCGACAGCTTATTGCGGCGACCAAGCTTGACACCTTTGCTTTGCGCGATGGCGCGGCCCGTTTGCACGCGCTCAACCAGGAACGCGCGCTCAGCCAAGAGCACTCCCCGCAACATTCGCGAAACTTCGTGGTTCGCCTCACCGAATCGCCGCGAGTTGATGTCCTCCTGTAGACTTATGACATAGGCACCCCTGTCCACGAGAGTTGCGAGAATGGTGAGAAGCAGGGGCATGGATGGTGCAAGGCGGTCAAGACTGGTGACGGTCAGAGTATCGCCGGGCAGGAGGCTTTCGACCAAGCGAGCGAGCACTGGCTGGCTCTTGTCGCCTTCGCTTTCGGTCAGGATTTCACAGGGTTCTGCCGCTTGAACGTGCGACCGCTGCTCGGCCCCAGCAAGCGCACCTCTTGAGGATCGAACGTAACCGTAGTGCATAAGTAGATTATGATATTTATTTTTGATCAGCGCAATCTCGAGATTGCAGAACTTTACATGAACTCCAATGTCGACGTTGAGCGATCATACGAGCTTGAGGGTAGGCGCCGGGTCCGACGGACGGAGGAAGCGATACTTATGCGCGCGAGTCCCCAGATTCCGTTCGAAAACCTCCCTGGTTTCTGATTTCGCATGATTTGATCTTGCAACAAATTTTGCAACACAACTTCGCAGGCAACGGCGATCACGCACGGGTCTTGGCGAGGGTGCTCACAAACACCTGTTTGCGAAACTTCGAACGACCGGAATGGGGGCCAGCTCTCTGTTGAATGTTGCAATTCTGCACTAGGCGAAACCCATAGCGAGTGCTAGTTGGACGATCATAGCTGCCGGGGGCGTTCGAAAACACAAAGAGCAGCGGGCGTACCAATCTCTTTCTCCTACATTATGTATGGTTTCACGAAGCAACAATGGAATTGATGCTCGTATGTAAAAGCTGTGCATCGGATGGCTTAATTTTTGGGGATTACCGTACGACGGCAAAATAAGTGAACTACAGTATGGATTGGCTGAACCCTTTCGCTTGACGACTTAGGCTCAGACACGCCCTTTGTGCATCGCCAGGCGCAGAACTGACGAGAGTTTAGAGACGTTGAGGTCAAGATGGGCTTTTATGATCGATTGAGCTTTAAGAAACGCGTTGTGATCGCCTTTGCTCTGGTACCTTGGCTGTCGGTAGTGTTCGTTTTTCCGTTTTTCACTTTGTTCGGAAACGTCGCGAATTTTTCAACATGGAGAATGGTCGAGTCATTTCTGGCGTTCTCGATTTTCCTTACCTTCGTTACCTATTTTCTAGAATTCTTCATACTCATTCCGATTTGGTTTTCATTTCTGCGTCGTGGCAAGATATCACTATCAAGATTTATCATCACCGGGTCGGCAATAGCACTGGCGGCAAGTTCTGTCGCCATCTTGCTTCTGCTAGGCTTTGAAGGTCTATGGCACTTGAGCAAGGTTATCTTTTTATGCACAGTCATTGGATGTGCCGAGGCGACCGTGTTCTGGTGGATTGTGCGACCCGACAGGAGCGCCAAATCGAGACCGAATGATAGTTCTGGCATGTAGCTAATGAGTTTCAACTAATAGCACGTTGGCCTGTGAGAGGTCGCTAACTTTTTAATGGGGAATCGGGATGGCAAAACTTCAAGGCAGTATTTCTTACGGTCCTTACGGGACGATCACGTTCACAGACGGTGTCAATTACAGGGTAACGATTCCGGCTCCTCCAGGCGCGCGCGCTAGTGACCCTAGCAACGAGAACTATCATGAGTACACCAAGCCATTGACTTCAAATGGCGCGGTAGTGGAGCAAACGCGCAGTTGGGTTATTAAGAATCCGACGGCAAATTCCTTCAACAATCCGGCAACATCTAGTGGAGCCCCGAACGATGCAACCCCGGGGTTTGGATTTAGGTACTACATCGCGCCGGTGGCTACCATTTTAGGTGACAACAGCGTAACGACATATACTGTAACAAACGAAATAACCGGCCAACCTGCTGTCATTAATGTAACGAAGCCGTCGCACATACTTCAGTTTGGAGCCGTTGTTCAGACTATTTCTGAAAACCCTGACGGCAGTGTAACACTTACACGCCATGGGATTGGTGATGGCTGGGTTCAAGACCCTGATATGCTGGGAAGTGATTTTCTGGTCAATGACGTATGGTTGGAACACGTTCCGCCTGGATTCAACCCCAGATCAAGCAACGGTGTCGGCCCGCGAACATCCGCTAACGGAGGTATTGGTGGTTTGATTGAAAATCCAAACACCAACGATCCAAATGCGGCTCGCAATACGATGACAGTCGGTCAACTGAGGGACCAATTAGATGGAGGCGCATGGAGACCTACTTCTGCTCCCACCGGCGCAGACGGCCGCGCTCCATGGCAGTCGGGTGGGCCAGCAAGCAACATCGCGACGGGGTTACAGGAAACGGGTTTGCGAGCAGCGCGAGGATCAGGTGGACCGCTTGACTCTGCAAATCCGAAAAGTCCGATTTTCAATCCGAAAGCCACTATCACGAGGCTCAAAGCCGATGTCCCTAACGATCCTAACTATCGTTGGGTGGACAAGGGCAACGGCGTCATGTCGTGGGAACCAAAACCAACTCCACGTCCTTCAGCTAACACGGACAGCGGCGGAAATGTTGTCTTCGGGCGTGACAACGACGGTGATGGTGGGCATGGCAACACCGGCAACACCGGCAACACCGGCAACACCGGCAACACCGGCTGTCAATTCGCTTTGAACCGTGACCCCATTTTCGCTTGCAAAGCTGACCCCTGTTTGTGGTTGGAAGAAGCGCCCGGAGAGTGATGCGCGTAAGCCCTTGCTTATGCGCAGCGCATCGCCGGAGGGCGCCTGCGAGGTCTTTGTTTTTTGTTGGCGTCAGCTGCGGTTTTTGAAGCGCCAGCTTGTGTTGCCGGTCTCGATGATGTCGCAGTGATGCGTGAGCCGGTCGAGCATGGCGGTTGTCATCTTGGCGTCGCCGAAGACCTGCGGCCAGTCGGCGAAGGCGAGGTTGGTGGTGATCAGCAGGGATGTGTTCTCGTAGAGCTTGCTGATCAGGTGGAAGAGCAGTTGGCCACCGGACTGGCTGAAGGGCAGGTATCCCAGTTCATCGATGACGATGAGGTCGTAGCGCAACAACTTTTCGGCGAGACGGCCGCTGCGGCCAGCGCTCTTCTCCTGCTCGAGCTGGTTGACGAGATCGACGAGATTGAAGAAGCGGCCGCGCGCGCGTGAGCGGATGACGCTCGCGGCCACGCCGATGCAGAGATGGGTCTTGCCCGTGCCGGTGCCGCCGATGAAGATGACATTGCGTTTGGAATCCAGAAAGGCCCCGGTGGCTATCTCGCGCAACTCGCCTTCATCGACGGGCGTGTCGGCGAAGACGAAACTGTCGAGATCCTTCAGCACCGGGAACTTGGCCCCGCCAATGCGGTAGCTCACTGACCGTGCCTGGCGATGCGTATGCTCGGCGCGGATCAGGCTCGCGACCAGGGGGTAGAACTCATCGCGGCGGGTCAAGCCCTTGCCCGCAATCTCGTCGAAGCTGGCGCGCATGCCATAGAGCTTGAGTGCGCTCATGGCGTCGAGAATCTCATGACGTTCCATCAGGCAACTCTCCTTATGCTGTCATAGCGGCCACAATCGGCCACCGGTTCAATGGCGAGGCGCAGTGCGTCTGGCGTGGTGATGCTGGGCGGCTGCGGGGGCTGAGACTGCCTTGCGAGAATGGTCAGGATCACATCGCCTGCGGCGATCCCGGCATCGAGCGCTTCGCTGCAGGCGGCCTCAACGGCGGCCAGCCCGTGCTTGAGCACCGCGCCCAAGACCTTCACAAACTGGCGGTCGCCGTCGTCATACTTGGCAAGCAGGCCGCGGACCTGGGCCAAGCTCGGCGGCAGGTCCCAGTTCTTGAACGGTGCCCCGTTACGCAACGCACCGGGCTTCTTCAGCAGAACCGGCAGATAGTGCCACGGATCATAGATGATCTGGTCGCGCTTGAAGCTGCGCGGATGATCGGCGACGATCTCGTCGTTGAAGAGCACGACGATGCGTTCGGCATGCGAGCGCACCAAAACCATCCGGCCGGCCGCCTTCGCATCAACGCTGTAACGGTTATGGTCGGCCATGATCAGGCACGTCGTGCTGGCTCTCACCGCCTTTTCGACGAAGCCGTTGAAGGGGCCGCGCAGCGCCATGAGGCTCGCACGCTCCGCCTCGAACACCTGCCAGACGGTCTGGTCCCTGAACTCCGGGTGTTTGGTCCGCTTGGCGTAGGCCATGCACTGATCCTCAAGCCAGGCGTTGAGCTCGGAGAGACTCTTCACCCGTGGCTTGGGCCGGAACAGCCGGTCACGCAGATTGCCAACCTGGTTCTCCACTTGCCCTTTCTCCCAACCTGCCGCTGGCGTGCACGCCACTGGTTCGATCAGGTGGTGCGAGCACATCTGCAAAAAGCGGCGATTGTACTGGCGCGCCTTGCCGACGAAGATCGCTTCCACCGCCGTCTTCATGTTGTCGTAGATGCCGCGCCTGCAAACCCCGCCATAGAACCGGAACGCTTTGTCATGCGCATCGAAGACCAGTTCCTGGGTCTCGCGCGAATAGGCGCGCACGAACGGCATCCGGCTGTGCGACAGCTTCATGTGCGCCGCCTTGATCGTGACCGGCAGGCCCTGCAGCGTGATCGCCTCATGGCTCCAATCAAACTGATAAGCCTCGCCCGGCGCAAAGCTCAGCGGCACAAAGGCATGGACCGGAACGCGGGCGCGCTCGTCGCGCCAGCCCTTCACAAAGCGGTGCACGCTGTCATGCGCCCCATCGTATCCTTGTCCTCTGAGTTCCTCGAACAGGCGCTGCGTCGAGCGGCGCTCACGACGGGGAAGCTTGGCTTCTGCCTCCAAAATCCCGGTCAATACGTCGATCCAAATCCCCAGCTTCGGCGCAGGCTGTGACCTTCGTTCGTATTTGAACTCTGTCTCCTGGCTGCGGATCACCTTGCGCACCGTCGTGCGCGACACAGACAACAGCCGCACAATCTCCTTGATCGGAAGATGCCGCTCAAAATACGCCCGCCTGATCTGCCCAATCACATCCACGCCAATCATCCCTAGTGCCCTTCCCGGCCACCAAGGGCCAAAAAGGCACTGCTACACGATAAGTGAAGGGGTCAGATTTGGAAGCGAAGCTAACCCCTCACGGGGCTAATATTGCACGCGATTTTACAGGCATGACCACAAGATCGTCACTCGGCAGGTAGAAGGCTCCCGATCCGGCAATGTGTTTGATCGCAATGCCAGTCGCGGCAATGACAGCATCGATCTCAGGGGAAGGTTCAAAGAGTGGCGATTTTGGCGCAGGAACTGGCAGCTCAATGCCTTCAACTTGGGCGATGTTGAACACCGTGCAATGACGGACAAGGGGAATGAGTTTGGTATCGCCCTCCTCCGAATTGCGGTCTGTAATCTCGAGGCGCTTGTAGAAGAATATCTGTGTCCCCTTCTCCCCTTGACGGACCTGGCCACCAATCTGCTGCCATTGCTTGTAGGTGGCCCAGAGGGAGTGTTCGAAGCCGCATTTCAGGGCCGTAACCCACAAGGCAATGACGTTGGCGCCGCGATAGTAATGCTTTGAGACCGCATTGCGCGGGGACTGGCCGGCGGCAGGCGTATGCCAGGGACAGGTATATTTGCCGGTTGCAGTCTCCATGGCCGCAATGACGGATTGGGTGATCGATGCATAGATGTCGGTTGTCATGTTCGCTTGCTCCTTCGTGATGCAAGGAGCTGGAAGCGGCGGATGATGACGGGCACACCCGAAGGGCGGCGAAAGCCGAGGGCTTGTCCCTTGTGCCCCAGTCAGCACCACAGCTAACGATCCAGCATCACCTCGAAGGACAAGCGAGAAGGAAACACGGCATGTTCAAATCACCCGATCCCATCAATAAGCCTGTTTGAGGCATTGTGATCGGAACAGCGGTGACGCCGTTTCTGGCGGTACTGCGCACAGTGGCCAGCTGGAACGACGTCACCTCAGGCACCTATTCCAGCCTGTGGTTCATCCGGTCTATGATTGGCTTTGGCCTTGCGGTAACCGCATTTGCAGCGTGGCGGACATGGGGACGACGAATTGCAGTCGCTACTGCTACGGTCGCGGAAGCGCCTGGAGAAGGGCTGCATTCGGATCGGGAAAATCACTGAAGGCCCACAGACCTTTGCGCTTTTCCTCCGCTATGTTCTGTGCAACGGCATAGCCCATGTTGACAGGCTGGCCATCGGGCTTGAGGGCAGCAAAGCCAAAGCCTGACGAAATCAACATGGTGCCGACATCAAGCGTCTTGCCAGCATTGCCACCTCTGGCGAGAACGGCCGAGCAGATGACAAACTGCGTTGCACCATCCCTAGTCTGCGCCACAGCATAACAGAGTGGTTTGAGGTCCTGCATAAGGGAAGCGAGCATGAACATGCTGGCTTCGCCGCAGTCTTTGCGATTGCCGATATGATCTGTGTAGGTGGTGCCGCGCAGGCAAGACTGTACGCCATAGAGGCGATAGCGCACGCCGCCAGATTGCCAAGTATCGCCCGTCGTGAAGGTCGAATCAGTGGGCACAGGCTGCCAGCTTGGTTGTTCTAAAAGTTGACTTGATTGGGCAAGCACGGGCGACGCAATCACGAGCAAACCCAAAATCAGGCCGAAAATCCGCATATCCGTTACTCCCAACGCCACATCTCTCAAAGGTAAACATAATGTAAATCAACCGTTGCGCGAAGCATATGACTTGTTTTAAGAATGGCTTGTTATATGAAATCAGGAAACGGCGATGAAGTTCAAGGGAATTCTGTTGGTCTGCGTGAGTGTTGCGACCACAAGCGCTTGGGCTGACGAGACTTCTCTTAAGTCCGACCTTCCCGTGACAATTCTCGAAAAGAACACTGCGCCCCAACTCATGCTCGACACATCGACAACTGACGGCAAAGGAGACTTGCTGGCGAATGAAGAATTTGACGTGTTCATTCACCCTGCTTCGGCAGGAGCTTTTGAGATGGTTCCCGACAGGGTTGCCGTTTTCGGTGTTGCTGAATGCATTGGGTCGACATTGACGCCAGAGGACATGCGCGCCCTGTTGATCAAGGCGGCACGGGAAGAAGGTTTCGACGAGAAGCTGGCGCTTGCTGTTGCTGCCCAAGAAAGTGGCTTCAATCCGAACGCCCTGTCAGACAAGGGTGCTCTTGGTGCCATGCAGCTGATGCCCGGCACAGCCGCCGATCTCAAGGTGAACCGATGCGATCCAGCTGACAATGCGAGGGGTGGTGTGCGCTATCTCAAGGCCCTCTCGGCTCAGTTCGGCAATCCGGTCTTCGCGCTCGCCGCTTACAATGCCGGTCCTGACAATGTCGTGAAGCACAAGGGCATCCCGCCTTTTCCCGAGACGGTCCAATATGTGGCCCGCGTCCTCAACAAATATTATGGGGCACCGGACCCAAGGCGAGACTCAACGGTCGTTGCGGATGTCAAACCTGTCGGGCCACCCGCAAAGCTTCGCTCCCCCACAAAATTCGTCACTGCGTCGGGTTCTCCCGATGCGCAAGCCTGGGCGTCCGGCTTTGTGATGCATCTCAATTGAAAGGAAAGTCCGTCATATGAAGTTGAACATGTCCCGTCCATTGAAGGCCGCAGCAACCCGCGCAAGTTGGGTGGGGCTGACATTGAGCCTCATGGCTTCGAAAGCCCTCGCCCAGGATCTGACGCCGGTCCAATCAACGCTTGACCAAATCGTTCAGCTGTTCACGGGCACACTTGGCACCTCGCTTGCTATTCTTGCGGTGATTTCCTGCGGTGTTCTCGCCTGGGTCGGCCGTCTAACTTGGAACCTGGCGGGCTCCATCATCCTTGGCATCGTCTTTGTGTTCGGCAGCGCCAATATCGTTGAATTCTTCAAGGGTGCGGCCGGTGGCTGACGATTTCGACACACCCGTGGTGATCCCGGTGGTCCGGGCCTTGACCGTCACACCTTCTGTGTGGGGTGTGCCTTACATGTATGTGATGTTCGACGGCATGGTGACAGCGATTGTCTTCCTGCTGATGAAGAACCTGCTTTATCTCTTCGTCTTCGTGCCGATCTACCTCGCAGGCCGGGTGCTTGTGACCTGGGACAAGAACATCTTCGAGATCCTCGAGGTGAAGACGCGGAAGTGTCCGCCCGTCAACACGGGCTTCTGGCGCGCCAAGAGCTACCGGGTCTGACGATGCTCAAAAGCCTTCGCGATGAAATGTCTTACGGTGCGGTCTCACGGCGCGAGCAGCCGCTTGCCTCCCATATCCCCTACCTGCGCCATGTCGAAGACCGGGTGATCAAAACCCGGGAAGGCTACTTTCAGAGTTTCATCCATCTTGCAGGCTATTCCTTTGAAACAGCCGACATGGCGGAGATCAATGCCCGCATGTATCAGCGCAATGATTTGATCCGCACCCTTGGCAATTCGCGCTTTGCGCTGACCAACACACTGGTCCGCCGCGAAGTGAAGCCGGAAGTGGGTGGATCCTTCGACAATCCCTTCTGCGCGGAATTCGACCGCCGCTATCATGAACAACTCACCTTGCGCCGGATGTTCGTGAATGACTTCTATCTCACCATCACCCGCCGTTCGCTGCAGGGCAACGTGGGCAGCTTTGAGCGTGCTGTCTCCTCTGTATTCAAGCGCAACAACGACCAGGGCCGCTCGGTTGCCGATGAAACAGCTGTCCGTGAACTCCTCGACGCCACGACCTCACTGAAAGAGGCCCTTGGCGCTTATGGCCCCCATATTCTCACCGTCACCAAGCGTGAGGATGATGTATGGTATTCCGAGCCTCTCGAATTCCTGATCCAGATCATCAATGGTGCTATGCCCCGGCCTATGCCACTGCCGCGCATGGATTTGGCCGAGGCCCTGTCTCAAAAGCGTGTCTTCTTGGGGCGCAATGCCTTCGAAATCCGTGGCGCTTCCGCTGATGACCGCCGCTATGGGGCTGCGATGTCGGTCAAGGAATATCCGCCCTTCTCCGGTCCCGGCTTCTTCGACAATCTGCTGTCGGTGCCGCAGGAATTCATCGTCACCCAATCTTTCGGCATCATCGACAAGCCCGAGACCTTGAACAGCTTGGGGCGCATTGCCCGGCAGATTGACATGTCAGATGAGGCAGGCTCTGTGGTGGCCGAACAGATCGGCACGGCCAAGGATGAACTCCTCGCCTCTGAAGCGCTCTATGGCGAACATCACCTGACTGTCGTGCCATTGGTGCGCAAGATGTCGGAGCTCGACGGCGCCATCACTAGCATTGGCGCTGCCATGACGGATCGCGCCGTCTTGTGGGTGCGTGAAGACCTGAACTGCGAGCCGGCTTTCTGGGCGCAGCTTCCCGGGAATTTCAACTATGTGGCCAGGCGGGCCATCATTTCCTCGAAGAATTTCGCAGGCTTTGCCTCACTCCATAATTTTCCGTCAGGCAAGCCCTCAAGTAATCACTGGGGACCGGCGATCAGTGTTCTTGAGACCACCAGCCAGACGGCCTATTATTTCAACTTCCACCAGGCGGATTTGGGGAATTTCACGGTTGTCGGACCCTCAGGCTCCGGCAAGACGGTGTTTCTCGCCGCCGTTGCGGCACAATCGCAACGCATATCGCCTCGTCCCAAGCTCGTCTTCATCGATAAGGACCGGGGAGCGGAAATCTTCATCCGCGCCATGGGTGGTGCCTACGATATTCTTGAACCAGGCACGCCAACCGGATTCAATCCATTGGCTCTCGAGAACACGGCTTACAACCGTGATTTCCTGCATATGCTTTTCTCCTTCATGCTGAAACCGACTGATGGCGGTAAGCTCCTGTCCTCGGAAGACCAGGTGTTGCGCGACGCCATCAATGTCATGATGAAGGAAAAGGCAGGGGGCCGCACACTGTCGGGT
This sequence comes from uncultured Alphaproteobacteria bacterium, assembly GCA_963819615.1. Classification (GTDB taxonomy): domain Bacteria; phylum Pseudomonadota; class Alphaproteobacteria; order Rhizobiales; family Aestuariivirgaceae; genus Aestuariivirga. The sequence continues at coordinate 37,244 of CAWFWW010000002.1, read as the reverse complement.
TTCGCCACCCTGCTCCGCGGCCGCATCCGCGCATCACAAGACGATCTTCACACGCGATTGCAGACCTGGATCAAGTCGGAAGAAAATGGCTGGCTCTTCAACAATCCAAGAGACACATTCTCACTTTCTTCCGCCTTCGGTTTTGACATGACCTCGGTGTTGAGCAACCCGACTGTCAGAACGGCGGCACTGATGTATCTCTTCCACCGGATTGATGAGCTGCTCGACGGTTCGCCTGTGCTGATCTTCCTCGATGAGGGTTGGCGTCTCCTCGATGATGAGGTCTTCCTCTATTACATCAAAGACAAGCTCAAGACGATCCGCAAGCTCAATGGTGTGGTAGGTTTTGGTACGCAGTCGGCAAGCGACATTGTGAATTCGAAGGCCGGCCAGACACTGATCGAGCAAACCGCCACCAACATTTTCTTCCCCAATCCGAAGGCCGATGAGGCCAGCTATAAAACCGCCTTCGGCCTCACCGACCGGGAAATGAAGTGGCTCAGAGAAAGTGTTCCCGAGCAGCGGCAGTTCATCATCAAGCATGGCCTGCATTCGGTAATCGCCAAGCTCAACCTGTCCGGCATGCCCGATCTGATCAAGGTCCTGTCGGGTCGCAAGGAAACCGTTGAAGAATTGGAACGGCTGCGCGCGCAAGTCGGTGACGATCCCGCCGTCTGGATGCCGATTTTTTTGGGGAGGACCCCATGAAGAACCTTCTTCTCACAACCTGTCTCATCTGTTTCAGTGCAATGTCTGCCGCGGCCGCCATTCCCGTGATCGACAACGCCATCCTGACCAAGAAGAGCCGTACGCAGAGTGTCACGGCCGATACAGCTGATGATCAGAAGAAGACGAAGAAAAACACCGAAGGCATCGATTGCGCCGTGCATGAGGGCGACAAGAAGAGTGGGGCCAAGGAAGGACGAAAGCGTGGGATAGCACCTACGGAAGACCTGAAGCCGTTTGGCGAGTTCAAAGGCCCGGATGCGCTTGAGAAGGGCTTTGCTGATCATAGGGATAAGAGCTTTGGCCTTGTCGGGGACGGCACGGCGACCCAGGACGGCATCGCTGAAAACCTGAAGCTGTTTGAGAAACTGGTTGGGGAAATTGGCCAGTCCAAGACGGTCAAGGGCGCCTATGACCAGAATTCCATTGTGGCCACACAAAATGGTCTGGCCATGAATAATGTCGTGCTGGCGGCCAACATGTTCACGGAAGCTTTCAATCTGGTGAACCAGCTCCGCATCATGAATGAAAGTTCACTCGGCAAGATCACCAGTGGTGACACAAGTCTCGGGGTTCCACCCTATCAGTGCTCAGATGGCACCCAAGGCCGGGGGACACAAAGCAGGCCTTGCATCTCTTTCGCCTGCACCGTTGCAAGTGTGGGAAGCAGCTATCCGGAAGGGTGTTTCGCCAGCTGGTTTGTGACACCTGACGGCCGCACCGTCACTTACGTCAGCCACCCCAGTGAAACCATCTACGTCACCGGAACTTCGGTGCCTGAACCGGCCCGCACCGACGCCTTCACCCGTTTGATCCAATTGAACCAGGAGACACCGCAATGAAACGCCTTGTCATCACGTCTTTGACCCTGACCGCCATGGCCACTGCGTCAACATCAGCCATTCCCGTCATCGACAATGCCAATCTCGCGCAAGCCCGCCAGATTACCGAGAACACGCAATCCATCATGGAGAGCGATGCCAAGATCATGGAGTTCACCCAAAAGACGCTCGCGGCAGTCACCGGTGATCGTACGGGTGAAAGCGGTGAGTTGAAAGATCTGGCGCTTGGAAGTTTCAAGATGGGGGCGGCCCCTGATCTGGGCTCCATCATCTCCGGCGGCATGCTCTCCTTTGCCGGCATGGGAGATGGGGCCCAGGAGACCGTCGCCAAGCTCATCAACGCCATGCAGCTCGTCAAATCGATTTCGGGCCTTGCCGGTGACGATATGAAGGACTTCGACAAGGTCTATGGTTCCTTCGTCAATGTCACGGCCACCGTCATGGGGTTGGTTGATTCCACGCAAGGGGCGGTCAATACGCGGAGCGACTCTTACGTGCAGGGTGCGGCCAAGATCGGCAGCGCCAAGGATCTCAAAGGCTCCATTGACCAAAACAGCCAGCTCCAGGTCCAGAACGGCATGACCATCAATGAGCTGATCGGCACGGTGAACACGGCAACGACGGCCATCAACCAGCAAAATCTCGATGCCATTGCCAAGGCTTCAGCCCTCTCCAAGATCACCAAAAAAGCTGATTGGAATCTCGATTGAATAACCGCCTTGTCATTCTCGGCCTTATTATGGCAGCACTCTCTGGGTGCAGTCATAAGACACTCATTGCGCCCTGTGATGGGAACGTCGCACCAACGAAACTTGGCAACAACGTCTCGCCGCTTGGACCGAACCTCAATGTGACACCCACGGCAGCCGCGCCAACCGACTGCGGGCCCCTCAAGCCCGTCAACGAGTAACGTGACATGCTGCAGGACCTGTTCCAGAATGTGGATTCCTTTGGCACGAATTTCGTGGCGCAATCCTATCAGGCTCTTGCCGCAACCCTCACAGGCGAGGCCGGCGGCGTTGACTATCTCTCCCTGCTCCTCACACTCTACGTGATCTTCTGGGGCATCTCGATCTGGTGGGGCAAAGCTCAAGGGTCGGTCACCGATCAAGTCTATCGCTTGTTCCGGGTCTTTTTGATCTATACCCTCGCCACCAGTTGGGCCGATTTCCAATCGCTCGTCTATGACTTCAGCCAGGCGCTCCCTTCGGCAATCGGCAATGCGCTCCTCGTCGTGGTCTCACAAAACGCCACCGGCGATGCAGCCAATCTCAATTCTACCGACCAGGTGCAAAATGCCTTGCAGTCCTTGTGGGACTCGGCTGAAGCAACTGCCAATGCTTTCTTCCAGACCGGTGGCATCACCAATCCCGGCCCCTGGTTCATTGGTGCTGTCTTCCTCGTCGCCATGGCGCTGCTGGTGGGCTATGCGGCCTTTCTGATTATTCTCGCCAAGCTCTTTATCTGGCTGCTGCTGGGCTTGGCCCCTGTCTTCATCATCCTCTATCTTTTCACCCAAACAACAAGTTACGTCGAGGGTTGGCTCAAAGTCATCGTCAATTTTGTCGTGGTGCAGATCCTGACCTATGCCGCCCTCGCCTTCTTCGTGAACATCGTCCAGGCCATCATCGACAACATCAATCAGAGTGCGGCCGACTTCGATGTGAAAGTCGGCCATGTGATGACCGGCGTACTCCTCTGCATCATTGGCGTGTTGCTCCTGAACCAGATCATGAGTGTCGCCTCCAACATCACGGGCGGCGGTTTGGGTCTTGGCGCCCATTCGATTGGCCGCTTCTTCAATCCGGCGCGAAACGCAATGCGGGCACTCGGTGCCCGTGGTAACCGGAATTTTCAAGACGCACAGAATGCTCAAGGACGCTTGACGCGCCCGCAACAGCAACAGGTTACGCGCGTCTCAAACTACGAAACCTCCGCCAAGCTATTCCGGCAAAAGCTCGCAGCACGCTAAAATCACACTGAAGCAATCAACGAACAATCATGGGGACTGAAGGGGGCCAAAAGGAGGAATGACTGTAACGACTGACATTGAACAGCAACCGGACCTTGCGCAGTATTATGCTGGCGGCAGGACCTGGGAAGAAACCATTGCCCGAGGGAATCGCCGCTCGCGGGGTCTGGCCTGGACAGTTGCAACCGTTGCCAGCCTGAAGGCATTGGGCAGCATCGGCGCCCTGGTGCTTGCCCTGCCGCTCAAATCCTATGAACCCTATCTCGTCGAAGTTGACCGCAACACCGGCTTTCTCGAGGTGAAGCGCGCCTTGCAGCCTGGACAACTTTCAGAGAACGAAGCGGTGACCATGAGCAATATCGTACGCTACATCCGGGCGCGTGAGACCTATGATCCCAGGAGTCTGAAGGACGATTTCAATCTCGCGCAGATCCTGTCGACGGGAACGGCATCCTCAGATCTGGTCACTCTCTATACCGCCAACAACAAGGACAATCCGGTTACGAAGTTCGGCTCCCGCGGCAGCGTGTCGGTGAACATCAAGGCCATTTCTTTCCCCAACAACCGGACCGCATTGGTGCGGTTTTCGACACTCGAACAGACCAGCACCCGTTCAACCGAGCGGGCCTGGCAGGCCCTGGTACGCTTTCGTTACACGTCGTCGCCCGTCACCAATGAATTGCGCTTTGAAAATCCTCTGGGCTTTCAAGTGACGGAATACCGGCGCGACCAGGAAACCGTGCGCGCCACCACCAATACGGTCGCAGCACCCGAAATCGTTGAGCCTTCCACACCGCTCATTGATCCCAATGGGCAAGGTGATGCCCAGACCGAAGCAAAGACAGATGGCCTGCCTGGTCCCATTTCGCCGCCGCAAGCAGGCGGTGACATCATCACCAACCCACCGCCGCCGCCCCTCCCGCCTGCCGGAGGACAGCCATGAGGCATTTCCTGCAGGTCATCGCCGCAACTCTGTTGCTCACGACTGCCACCGTTGCTGAGGAAGCGCCGCGCTCCGGTCCCCTGGATTCCCGCATCCGCTATGTCGCTTACAAGTCGGATCAGGTTGTGCGCATTGATGCGAGCTATGGTGCATCGACCATGATCGTCTTTGGCAAGGACGAGAAGATCGAAACCATAGCCGCAGGCGATCCGCTCGCCTGGAAAGTCGAGCCCAACAAGCAAGGCAATATCCTCTTCCTCAAGCCCGTCGACAAAAAAGCCAATGCCAATCTCAATGTCATTACCAACAAGCGGGAATATGTCTTCCTCCTCACGGCTGCCTTCCGCAACTCCGGGCAGCAGACCTTCAAGATCGTTTTCCGATATCCCGATGAGGACCTGACAACGGGGTCGCTTCTGGCGGAAGCAAAAGAGAGGGCCGAGAAACCCAACCTCGCCAATCTCGATGTCGCCAACACCAATTCGGATTATGCCTATCGCGGCTCGCAACTCCTGAAACCCACCGTCGCCTTCGATGATGGCAAGAAGACCTTCTTCAAGTTTGCTGGCGATGTCCCCGCCATTTTCACTGTGGACACGACGCGTAATGAGGCACTCGTGAACTTCCGGCGTGAAGGAGAGTTCATCGTCGTCGACAAGGTCAATTTCCAGTGGACGCTCCGCGACGGCAATCAACAGGCCTGCGTCTACAATATGCGCCTCGGCAATGTCGAACCGCCAAGGGGCTTTGATCCTTTTGCGCCCAAGGTGGTGGGCAGTGTTCCAACTGTGACAGGAGCTCCCGATGCCATCTCCCAATGAGTACCAAGCCCAAGGCCTCGAGCAGGATGCCCTCTCCCGGGTGAGTAGCGGCTCCACCGCTCTGAGCAAGGGCACGGTCACCTTCGTTGCACTTGGTGGCATCGCCGTTGCTGGCTGGATTCTCTATTCAGGTCTGACGCGCCAACCCGTGAAGAACGATGATGGCGAATTCAACACCACGCCCTTCACGCCACCTTCCGTTACGGCGGAGACTTTGGCGGCCCCCAAACAAACGATCGACATTATCAAGATTGAGCCCGCCCCCAAACCACCCCCTGCTCCGCCACCGGCAAGCCCACCTGCTCCTCTTCAGGCGATAGGCCCTGATGCGCCGACCTTGCCTCCGCAACCGCCGCAAACCATTACGACGCCACCGGAACAGGTGATCGCACTTCCGCCGCAGCCACCCCTTATTATGGTGGCACCTGCCCTCCCCGTGGCAATTGCCGAAGCACCCCCACCTGTTGATGTTCCAAAGCCAGTGGAAGTCAAACCGGCGGAAGACGACAAATGGACCAGGTTGCGTGCGGACTCCATTCTCTCCGACACATCAAAAGAAGCGGATGGGGAACAGCAACTCACGCCCGAAGAAGCTGCCGTCGCTGCGGCGGAAGAGACCGACAAGAATCTCGCCTTCCTCCAGAAGGCCGGCAACACGCCTGTGAAAATGGAGGCGGCCAAGAAGATTGAGCGTATTGATGCCATGGTGCCACAAGGAACACTCATCAAGGGCATTCTCGAAACCGCCATCCAGTCTGATCTCGCCGGAATGGTGCGCGCCATCACCTCGGAGGATGTCTATTCCTTCGACGGGCGACGGGTCTTGATCCCGTCGGGCACGCGTCTTGTCGGCGACTACAAATCCGGCATCGAAAATGGCCAGACCCGTGTCTTCATCGTCTGGACCCGGATGTTGCGGCCCGATGGCGTCAGTGTACAGCTGGGATCAACGGGTGCCGATGAACTGGGTCGGGGCGGCATGCCAGGTGACGTCGATAATCATTATGCACAGCGCTATGGCTCCGCCGTTCTTCTTTCGCTCATCGGAGGCGGCGCCAAGTTTCTGCAAAACTGGGGCTTTGGTGCGGACCAGGCTGTCAAGACCATCTCAAGAACTTTGCCTGACGGCTCCGTTGAAACCATCACCAGCAATGCCAGTGAACTAGAGGCGCAGGCCCGACAGTCTGCGGCCGACCAGATCAGTGATAATCTGACGAAGCTTGCCACCGATGCACTGGAAAAGAACATCGACATTCCCCCCACCATCCATGTCGATCAAGGGACACGCATCACTGTCTTTGTCCGGCGCGATCTGGACTTCAGCGCTTTTTACGAGGACCCCGTCATTGAGGCTCTCAGGGAGATCAAGCGTGAACGAGCAGTCACCGCAGACAGCCTACCTCAGTAATGCCCTCGAACCGCTTCGCCCCTGGCTCGAAGATCCCACAATCGTTGAGATCATCGTCAACCAGCCCGGAGAAGTTTGGATCGAGGTCTTGGGCGCCACCGCAATGCAGCGGCACGTGGTGCCGTCGATTGACAGCTTCGCCATCCAGCATCTGGCGGAACGCGTTGCCGCTTTCACCAATCAATCTGTGAATGCGGAAAATCCTTTGCTCTCAGGCGCACTGCCTTCAGGTGAACGGTTCCAGGCAGTATTGCCACCTGCCACCACCAAGGGCGGTGCGTTCGCCATCCGCAAACAGGCGATCAAGGAGATGCGGCTTGATGATTATCGCAAGCTCGGGTCCTTCGACAGGGTTTCGACGGCAAGCCTCGATGCCCTGACCGAAGATGAAGTGAAGCTCTGCGAATGCCTCGATGCCGGCGATATCGAGGGGTTCATCCGGTGCGCCGTAAAATCACGTATCTCCATGCTACTCTCAGGTGGCACGTCCTCAGGCAAGACCACCTTCCTCAATGCCATCCTAAAAGAGGTTGGTGAAGACGAACGCATTCTCACGATTGAAGACACGCGCGAACTCAACCCGGTGCAGAAGAATTTCCTGCCGCTTGTTGCCTCAAAAGGCGACCAGGGCGAGGCGCGCGTCACCATTGAGTCCCTGTTGCAGGCCGCCATGCGTCTCAGACCCGACCGGATCTTCCTTGGCGAAATCCGGGGGAGCGAGGCCTACTCATTTCTGCGCGCCATCAACACCGGCCATCCCGGCTCCATCACCACGGTTCATGCCGACAGTCCACAAGGAGCCTTCGAGCAAATCAGTCTCATGGTGCTGCAAGCCGGGGTCGGCCTCAAGAAGGCGGAGGTCATCGACTACATCAAGCTGGTGCTACCGATTGTCATTCAGCAGTCACGCATCGGCGGCTGGCGCGGCACTACCCATGTTCACTACGCCAAAATGGAACAATGGGCCGCAATTAAAAAAAACGGGACGGCACATGTCACGAAGCGCCGCCGCTAGACTGACAATATTCGTCGGCCTCGCTCTCGGCGGATTCCTGATCTGGTCGATTGTTTATGAGATCATCGTCGCCATTCGCTTCCAGCCCGGCGTGGTTGGCGAAGGTGCCAAACGCTTTGCCCTTCTGCAGTATCAAGGAACGGAAAAATCACTCTCCAGCATGTTGATTGCGGCATCGCATTTCTGGGAACGTGCAATGTTCCCGGAGACAAGAACCGAAGCCTTGATCCGGGCAAGCCTCGCCTTGTTGGTCACTACCGGACTCGGCACTGCGACCATCGTTGCCACAAAACTTCTCAAGAAGCCTGCGCCTTATGGCGATGCCCGGTTTGGCCGCATCCTTGATGCGGAAAAGCGTGGGCTGCTCAGCGGCAAAGGCCTGATCATGGGTCTCCTCAAAGGATCGACCCTCACCTCCGATGCCCCGGCCCACGTCCTCGTCGTCGGCCCCACCCGCTCCGGCAAGGGTGTGTCCTTCGTCATTCCCAATGGCTATGTCTGGCAAGGCTCGTCCGTCTGGTTTGATCCCAAGCGTGAGAACATGCAAGCCTTGGCTTCACACAGGAAGGCGCTTGGTGACAAAGTGTTTGTGTTTTCACCGGGCGAAAGAAACTCGCACCGTTATAATCCTCTCGACTTTGTCAATCGTGATGAACGCATGGCAACTGACAGCCTGGTCGTCGCGTCTTTTCTTATCCCCGATGATGGCCGGGAAATCTGGGGCCGCTCCGCCCGAATTCTCCTGGCCGCCATGATCGGCTTCGTCCTGGCCGCCAAACAATTTGAAGGACGACGGCACCTGCGTGCTGTCGCGGAACTCACTACCACGCAAGCCGACTTCCGCGACGTGTTGCAGCTTCTCCTCAAGGGCGAACAAGACAACGTGCCACAATGGGTCAGTGACGGCTTCAACCAGTTCATCGCCATTGAACCGGAAACCCGAAACTCCGCCCTGTTCAATATCACAACGGCACTGGGCCCCTGGAACAACGCCCTCATTGCGGCAGTCACTGCCGAAACCGACTTTGACATTCGTAATCTCCGGCGTGAACGCATGGCAATCTTCATCGGCTGCTCGATCGCCCAACTGGAAATTTTCCGGCCCGTCCTCAAACTCCTGATCCAGCAGATTCATGACCAGCTGATGACCGCCCCTCCCGGCAAGGATGAACCCTTCCAGGTTCTCATGATGATTGATGAATTCCGCCAACTCGGTCGCATGGACGATCTGGTGTCCAAACTCACAATCAACGCCGGCTATGGTTTTCGCATGTGCCTCATCCTGCAGGATGTTAGCCAGCTCGATGAACTCTATGGTAAGGCCGTGCGCGAAACCACGATCTCCGCCTGCCAGGTCAAGCTCTTCATCCGCATCAATGACATGGCCACATCTGAATATGTCTCAGAAATGCTGGGATCCCGCACACAGGAAGTGGCAACCCCCACCATCCGTGCCGGCCATAGCGGCCTATTCAGCCGCCGCGACAGAAGCATCCACTATATTGAGCGACCACTGCGCGCACCGCAAGAACTCAGGGAAATGCCCGAAGAAATTGCAATCCTTCTGGTCCCAAATGCGCCACCTTTCGAAATCAGAAAAATTAGGCACTATGCCGACAGACCATTTGTGAAAATCCATGCTGACAACATGTTCAAGCATTTTGACGTGCCTAATCTCACCCTTGGAAAATCGAAACGCACATCGGCAAGTGACGAAACTCCGTCACCTGAAGCTGCATCATTTCACCAAGCCTTTTCAACACCTGCAAAGGCGGTCGACGAATTGATCGAATCTGGTGCCCCAACCATCTCGAAAAGCAGAAAGTCCCGGGCACATAATCGGGATTCAATTTCACCTTCGATGTTTGAAGAGCCCGAATTGAAAGCGCGGGAGGTTAGTCTTATCGCCACACTGTCTGCCGCACGTGAAACTGCTCAAGAAGACATGGCCGCACTAATACTGCTTGCCGTGAAACTGAAGCTCGATCCTCAACTGTTATCGGCCATTCAGTCGGCGGCACGGGAATTTGAAGATGTCGCTGAATGAGGCTCAACTAACTGGAAGATGCATTTATTCCATTTTCTCGGCAACGGCGTGCAACTATCTCGCAGTCAAACTGCCCAAGCCCTTCAAGCTACAATGATGGATTTATAACTGTTTCGGTTTTGGTGAAGCAATTGCATCAATCAAGTCGAAGAGTTGTGTAGCTAAGCCAACAGATCTCCGCGTCGCCAACGCCTGCATCCCCACAAATCCGCCATAAAACAATCGGGCTTTGCGCCGGGCTATCGCCGGGGAAAAGCCAGCTTGCTGAAACAGTTGAGCGACAAAGACCATGCGGCGCTTGTCAACTCGGTTGATGGCGTCGGCAACCACCACGTCCATGCGCGCCCAATCCCGGATGGCAGGTTCAGCCCGGAGGCCACCATACTCATTTTCGGCGTTTAGATCTGCAATGACTTGCGCGAGAAACCGCAGGCGCGGCAATCCTGGAGGCGCTGAGCTGTTGACGATTGACATGATGGCAGTTGTGGCGTCAGCCTCCCAAAGTGACAGCATTTGCAACTGAAAGCTTGGTACGTCTTTGAAGTGCCAATAGAATGACCCCTTGCTCGCGTTCAGCTTGCGGGCCAGCACTTCGGCTTTGAGCGCCCCCGCACCTTCCGATGAAAGGGCGCGGAACGCGACCTTGATCCAGTCTTGCGAAGTGAGTTGGCTTTTTGGCGAAGTGCGGGGCATGTTGCCGCACTATACGCTGTCGTATTGACCATGGCAATTGAGAAGGTCTATTCCATACGCAAGCGTATGGAAAGGCAAAGTCGATGTTCAAATCGTTCCGGTTCTGGTGCCTCGCGGCGGCGGCTCTCTCACTGTTGACCACGCTGCTGCATGTGGTGAGCGGTGGTCCTCAGTTTCATGATACAGCCTTGGTCGGCCCACTGCCTAATACCTGGAAAGCAGCATTCTCGACCGTTTGGCATGAAATCACCGCGTTGCTTTTTCTGAACGGCATCTTTCTTGTGGCGGCGGGTTTGACTTGGACTCGCAACACCATGGTGTTGCTACTGGTCTTCAGCCTCAATGCAGCCTTCGCCATTTTGTTTCTAAGCTATGGACTGCTGCGTCTCGGCAGCCCGTGGCCATTGCCGCAGTGGATATTATTTGCCACTATAAGTATATTCACCGGACTGGCGCTTTGGCTACCGGGCCAACATCCAGAAACGGCCGAAACTTCGCGCGATCAGTCGGCTTTTACCGCCTTGCCAAAGGCTACATTTGCTGACACCTTTGTCACCCGCACATTAGACCACCACACGGCCTTGGCCGCGACATTACACGTGTTTAATGTTTCTCCTAGTTGGGTCACCCGCTTGTTGGCGCTCCGAAATCGCATCGTCCCTGTTTTTGGCCTGAAAGCTGAAGCACCCACCGCACCCCCCCATTACATTGGAATGTTTCCAGTGATCAGCGAGACCAAAGACAGGGTGGTGTTGGGTTTTGATGACCGCCATCTAGATTTTCGCATTGTCGTGAACCTGCTTTGCGAAGAAGGCACAGTGCGCCTGACGACCTTAGTACAACCGCACAACATTTGGGGAAGGCTTTACCTAGCGGTTGTCAAACCATTCCACCGCCTCATTGTGCCCACCATGCTATCACGAGCAGCAATCCGCTGCCAAGGAACCCGGTAATCCCCGCAAAATTATACCCTAATACAGAGGGATCATTTGCGTCCGCTTGCAAGTCATCTAGTGGCATTTGAGTAATAGGGTCACCAAGAAACTGACGAAAATTCACGATGCACAAGGCAGTGAGGATTTAATATTTTTTTGCCTTGGTTGCCTGCACCGTCGGCTTTGCCGCTTCTTCCTGTGCCGCAGCTCTGATTTCGTCGAGAGTGCGCGCTTGCTCAAGCTTCAGTTCCTTCAATCCCTCACTCGTTTTTACAGCGGTTGGATCAATCTGCGCACCGGGCTTCGACACGAGATCGCGCGCAGCCTTTGATGCTGCCTGCGCCTCGCCTGTTTCCTTTTGCAGGCCACGGGTTGCGCGTTGCAAATTCTATTGTGCTTCGGCTGCTGTCTGTGAATTCGCAGGTTCGGCCTTTCCGCCTGGACGGGATCGGTTCGCCTGCGCTGCGTCAACTTCCTGGCGTGCGGTTTCTACCTCACGGCGCTCTTTTCCATGAATTTGGCGAGCTCGGTCGAGTAGCCTGTCACCGCCGATGGAAACTATATTCGCAACCTCGGGCGTCGCCACGGCCTTGATTCCCTGCTCTGCAAGGCGCTGCAGATCGACACGCGCGGCATAGCTTGTCAGAACTTTTGATGCTCGTTCGGTAAAGGCTTGGCGACTCTTTTCAGTCAAGCTGTCACTGGCCTGTTCAACCGTGCGGTTCATGCGTGCCAACGTGTCGGACATTGCTTGTGAATTTGCCATGGATATCTCTCCTTTGCTCATTGCCAGAATATCACGAATGGCCGCACCCGCCATCAAGGCTTCACTCAACCTGGTGACATTATCTGCGGCGATTAGATTGTTGGGCTGGCTGATAGTGATACTCTGCCATTCTACCAGGTCTGAATTCGCGGTCCTACGCTGCTTCTCGGTGACTGCAAACCTTGCTGGATTGATCCGCGCTACCGTCATTCGGTGCCTGGCCCTCGCCACCACATGCGGATTGTGCCGCGCATAAGCCAGGTCCTGCATTTCGCGGCCTTGGCGTGGAGTGTCGGCCGCGTCGACAATGGCTTTGTCGTTGGCACCGTAGCTTTGTGAACTCGCCCGTTCGGCTGCCGCCGTCGCCACGATCTTCAAACCCTCAGCCTGAGCTTTCTCGGCAAAGGTCTCACGCCAGTTCCGAAACGTCTTGATGTTGGGATGAAGCTTGGTTCCGTCGTGGCCGCGCATGGCGATAACGGCATGGGCGTGAATATGGCCTTGACCGTTCTCCTTTTTGTCGGAGTGGACTCCCCACATGAACTTGTTCTGGGGAAAGCTCTCATGGAGGTAAGCTCTGACAGCTGACCTGAACGCGTCCATGTCGGAGTCACCCTTGGCGCTCACCACAAGGTGCATGGTGTCGCGGCCTTCAAAACTGTGGAGGTCGCGTTTCCACTCCCGCGCCAGATTGCGAGCTTCCAGCCGGGATGCAATCGGAACCTTCCGGTCAGTCATGGCGCCCTCGCCCATTTTCAGTGAGCAGACTCAAACGATAGGCTAACGCTTCCACCCCATGACCGGGCCGCCCGGCGATCAACGTTACCCTGTCGGCGGTGATGCCCTCTCGCTCGACCCTCTCCAACATTGCTGTCCGAGAATTGCCGGCAAGGCTGAGATCGTCATTCACGCGAAACCGCTCATGCGTCCCTGCCATAACGGTCACAACACGGGCTTGCAGGCTGCCATCCCGGCAAAGAGGTTCGCCCAAGGCCCAGTGGTGACCATCAAATGCCGCATCAACAGCCCGCATGAATACCTTCAAGTCCTCATGCGTGTTGCCAAGTCCTGCCATTTTGACTTGGACCGTCACCACATCGTCGGTCGGCTTCCGGCTGTCGAAGCTGTGTGTCCAATGATCAATCTCTGTCTGCACTTCGTCATGACTGCGCAGCAACCGCATGTCGTCGGTTTCAAGAGCAACGCCATCCCGCTGCACGTAAGTCGCCGTCGCCCCTGCCCGCTTGCCACCCTTGGCGAAGGACACCACCTTGATGACAGCTGGCCGACAGCCTTCTGCAATTTTCTGTTTGGCGCTCGGCAACCTTGCTTGGACGAGTCCAGAACGCCCCTTCGACTGGGATAGACCAGACGGCAAACCGAGTTCCTTTGCGCCGCCGCCGATGCGCCTTTGGCCACGCTCTTCGTCGTCAAATGCAATAGTCCGGATCTGGTCACTCAGGCCTGCCACAGGGCGAACGCCAAACCTGACCGAACGCGTGTTCCCCGGTGATGCAAAACCATGCCCGCTGCCCGTCCTCTGCCGCGACTCTGCCGCACGCGCAAATAACTCACTCTTGGCCTTGTACTGTTTCTGAGGTTTCGGGGCGCTCGTGAAAAAAACATCCTCGCGGTTTCGCTTGGCACCTCCTCCACCACGGTGCCTTTCCACCCAAGCTTCGCCCAGCACACCCAGAACGCCGCTCCCGATGTTCATAGCATCTGACATCAAACAGTGACCCCTGGTTGACCCAATGAGGACCGCAGTCTCACGCCATGGGATTCAGTCATGGCGGCAAGCAGTGCCTCAATCGCCACCACGCGGCTGTGCAGATCCTGCCACAGGGCTTCTGCCTCATTGTCGCTGACCGCAAAGCCCTGCCTGAGCGCATCAAGAAGAGAAAACAGATTGCCGCCGACACGCCGCATTTGCTGGCTCAGCATCACAATCGTCTGTGAATCCTCCGCTGTCAGAAAAGGTCCAGAACCATACGTCGTCCTCACAAGACGTCTGACAATTTCACTGCGGTTCAAATCCATCCGCGCCTCGAGCGCTTCAAGCATCGAGAAGTCTGCATCATCAAGATCAACCCTGTGCCGTGACGCACGTGCCATAAATTCCCCCATCAAATCTTCGCTCTGAGGCCGTTGGGATGACGGCCTCGTCTTTCGGTGCGGATGCACCGTTCCCGCAGATTTGACCCCAAATCTGCTATCTTGTCAAACTACAATTTCTTAAAACAAGCCAGCTTGATAAAATAAGCCTCTCTGAGACAACCACCCACGAGCCGGATATTTGGAACACGATCAATCTGGCTTTGCACGCAAAGGCCGTCAGTGGGGCTTCGTCTGAAGAACTTTTAAAATTTCGTAGTGCAGGTGCTCAGGCGCAATCTTCGCGTTGCGGAGCATGTAAACCATGGCCCATCGCAACAGGCTCTCAGGTTTCAGTTCGCCAACAGCTTTCGTCACGTGATGCAGGATGAACTTGCTTTCGACGGCAGGGCTCTCGAAGCTTTCCAAAAACGTGACCATACCTGCGAGATCATTCTGCTCGAGAGCCTCCACGATGCCTTTCGACTCTGCCAGCTTGGAAATGAGTTCTTTGAGTTCGGTGACCGTATCGCCGTCAAGACGCGTGGCGCTTGCAACGCCCAAGTCCAAATCAATTCTGTTCTTACGTTCGGACACCACAAAGCCCCAAGCCGGGCTTTGAGAACTTGCGAGAAAGCAAGCGCATACGTCTTTAGGCGTTGGCCGTAGCCTCTTCCCTGGACATGCACATATGCAACCCGGCCAATTGGCCGTGCTTCTCGAAGGTTCTCAAGCCTTCACACCCTCTATTGAGAGTGCACGTGCAGTTTGTAGCAATTCAAAAAATGAAGCAAGCCACTTGCGCTCAGTTGCAACACTTTGCTTTTTTTGAGTCAGTCAGTGATGTGCAAATGATCTTCAATTCCGTGCAAAGCGGGACATGTCGTTCGGAGATTTTCGCTTCGCGAGCAGGGATTGCGGGACCTACCATGCTCATGGTTACGCGGTCCGTCCGGCACTGACAAAATCGACAGCACTTAAGCTGAAGTAGGCCATTCTCTGAAGATCGACGGATGCAGCATGACGTTTCCGAGCACGTCCCGCTCGACTTGAGTCAGATTCACTTGCTCACAAAGGCGGGGCAGTTGTTCCCTGATCACCGCTACCTGTTTCGTGACGATGGCGGTTGCCTGCTCAGCATTGAGTTGAAACGACGGTGACGCCTTAACACAGAGCGCAAGTTTGCTGCGGCGGTCTCCGTCAACGATCACCATGGCTTGCTGATCAACTGCGTCCTTGTCTCTTCTGATCATCAATGGAGCAATGTCGTAGGCCGGTGTCAGTGACAATGTCGTCCCGTCCCAGAATGCGGCATGGTTTCTCGCATGGTCGTCGCTGTTGCCGCACAGGACATTGAACACCATGCGCCCATAAAGTTCATGCAGGTGGGCACGCGGCTTACTGAATGATGTGCGGATGACGGGGGCCAGGTCGTCAGCATAGCTGAGGTCATCCATATCCGCCTCATTGCCACCAAGCAAAGTCAAGGCGCTGAGAATGCCGAGACGGACCGTACCTTCAACCGTTTTCTCCCGGTCGAAGCGTTCAATCAGCAGCACGTCCCTTCCTGCGACTTCCGCCAATTTAACGTCGGCCGCATCAAGTCCGCACGCCCTGGCAAGCCGCATGGCGATAAACTCGGCTCGCAATCCACGGCCGATTTCCGAACTCGTCGAAAACTTGGCAATCAGCTCACGATCACCATCATTGACAAGTGCCTTGGGACGGGCACCACCAATGGCAGTGCCATGGCGAAGCGCGGCGTCGATGTCGGGATGCAGTTTTTCGCCTGCCTCGATCTTGTCGGCGGACTCCATCAATTCTTCCAAGGTCGCCGAAGGGCTGTTGCGGGAAACATACTCGGTCGGCGATCTCTGGAAATCGAGTGCGCCAATCCGGTTGGACCCGCTCTCGAGAAGATAGGTGAGTTCGTCGATCGCTCTCGTATTCAAGTCATCTTCGCCCTGCCCCATCAGCCCCGCGGCAATGACACGCCTGCCCCAACTGTCGGGTGAAGCGTCGCGCAATGCGCCGGCCAAGTCGTGCATCGGTTCAATGACGCCTGACTGCAACGGCAACTCGGGCGCGAGCGGCACAGCATCCGGCCCTTGCGAGATAGCTTTTGCCATAGGAGAAGAAGTGACGCCGGGCCTGACGCGTGATCACGCCAGCCACGACGGGTTGGGTGCGCCGATTGAGCCAGGTCCAGACATAGGCACTGGAGGGGGCGCTAGAAATCATCGTCGACTTTCGGCGGTTGCAACGCCCTCGCCCGTTTTGGGAGAAGTTCCAGAATCTTGCGCGTGCCGTCAAGCCGCGCAGAACGCTTGTCAGTACCTTGTTCAAAGAGGTCAACACCTGCAATCACTGCAAGCTCGAATACCGTTCCAATCGAACAAGCAAGATCACCCTGCTCGATCCGCGCCACGAGGCCGCGCGAAACTCCTGCCCGCTCCGCAAGTTCTGCAGCAGTCATACGCTTTTCCAAGCGCGCGGCACGGATTTCACCAGCAAGCAACGCAACGGCGTCTTGTGCATGGCGCGAGACGGCAGGCGGTTTCACACGTGGCATATTTGGCTCATTAAATGTTCTAATGCTCTAATTATAAGCATATCGCAAGCCATCATGCCAAATAAATGATGCTTTTACGGCGATTTAACCGTGTGAGCCTAGGATGATGTTAGGGATGTTACCGTGACAAACCCTTACAATGTTAGGACATGAAACCCCATGAAACTCTCCGCAGGGCAAGCCGCCGAAGCAACTGGAAAAAGCATTCCCACGATTACGCGTGCCATCAAGAAGGGTTTGATCAGCGCGGAAAAAACAACAGCTGGCGGATACCTCATCGACCCTTCCGAACTGTTCCGGGTTTTTGAGCCCCTGCCCCCAAAGACTGACATTGGACCTAACGCGCAAGGTAACTCCAAAGACAACGAACTGCCATTTCGACTTACCGGACTTGAGTCCGAAATCCGCCTGCTCCGTGAAATGCTCGCCCGCGCCGACGACAGTATCTCCGATCTGCGCAAAGACAGAGACCAATGGCGCGACCAGGCAAATACTGCAACGCGCCTCTTGGAGAACCCTCGTCAGACGGCGGCAAGTGGAGCCAATTCAAGGCGGTGGTGGCCATTCTCGCGCTCGGCTGCTTGACATCACCTTGAGACAGTGTCGGCTATGCCGACACGTTACACCTGTAAGGGCGTACGGCGCGACGCGCCTTGGAAGTGGCCGAACCTCGATAGCATACATTGCTCTCAAGTTGGACAGCAGCGACTGCCATTCCTCTGCCGTAACGCGTTACCCTTTCAACGCCTAAGACTGTTACCTTGTGGCCCCCTGCCCCACCATGCCAGCTTTGCGGGTCATGCTGGCAGTGGCGCATATTTCTGGTGCGCAGTCTCAATAGAGTTGAACCCGGGTCTCAAGTCGGACGACTTTAGATGGCCGCGAGACCTATCAGCAATGGGGCGCATCATCCCACAACCAAGGGCGTGGCTAGAAATACCATGTGCCGCAGCGCCGTCTTTAACTCTAAGACATGCTGACGACGGGTGGCGGTAATGACGTCGCGCAACAATCCAAGGAACTTGAGCTGCTCGCGCGGAGACACTCATTGAGTATGCCATGAATATCTTAGGGCAGGGGGTTTCAACACCTAACGCCGTTACCTTTTGAAAGGGTAACGCGTCACCGACGTTACAGAACACCGAAGGTTCTAAAGCGTTTCTGTTCAGAAAGAGCCCGTGGGCGAGTGCCGGCCAATTGCTTGTTCAGCATGTGCTCCACAGCTTGGGGAGTCACACGCAGTTTCGATGCCATGACATCGATGGACAGGGCAGGGTGAGCCATAAAGAGATCAATGAGTTCAGCCAGGCGTGATCCTTGGCGCAGGCGGGCCGCACGCGCCATCATCGTATCACGCGCCAATGCAAGCCGATTCATGTCGTCCATGGCCAATCTGGCACTGTTTGAAAGCACCTCCGTCAGTGCAATGAACCGCCGCTCAGGATCCCAATCGACACGGTGCCTGTAGCGGTTCCGCCATGCCGCGCGCGCCACTGCAGGCAAGTGATGGTTGACCAGCCCGCGTGCTCGCAGATAGGCCGCACTGAGCACGAAGCCGGCACCTTTCCTTGCCGCAGCCGCTCCACACAGGAAATAGTCGAGAAGCAACACCGAACCGAGCATGACGGGCAAACTTTCAAGCCCTGCCAGTTCATCCCTGAAGCCTCGCTCAGATGACTTAGGGCCACCTTTCACAACGCGATCAAGTTCTTCCATGAGGCTCCGGAGCAGGGCATCTTCGGTCAACTCTTCTGACGTTGTGTCAGGGCTAATCAATCCCGTCATGCGCTCTAGCGCTTCTGCGCTCAGAAGCTGGCGGCCCCGCTGCTTGCCAAGCCATCGTCTGAGGCCAAGAGCAACAGCGCCGAGGTGGACGTCCTCGTCTGGTACGCGGGACAGGCTATGCAGGTCATAAAGGACCAGGTCTTCGAGATGAACCAAACTGCCTTGCACCCCAACCAGACCTTGGGCCTCGAGATAGTCATGCCTTTCACGTAACCCCTGTTGTAAGGGCACATCGGCACGGTGAAGCCGTTCATCGAAGCGCAAGAATTGCCCGACACATTCCTCCAAATCCACGGCCAAACGGCGCGATTTCAGGGCAATATCGCTCAATGCAGAAAGATCGTAAGCCATTGAAATACCCAATACCACAGCCATACAACCAAATGAAGTGTACATTCATTTGGGTCACTCGAACGCCCCCTGAGCAATAGCTTTTGGGACGGTGAAAGTGATATCCGCACAAGCCCATAATGAGGGGTTTCATGGGGTAACAGGGCAGGGCCAATTGTGTTTCATGTCTCCAATGCCTTCAGCATCGGCTCAACGTTGAACCTTCCAAACTCAGCACGTGCCGTGAGCTTCCGCAAATAACCGCCGGGTGACCTGATTTTCTCAGCACGCTCGAGGATCGCCGCAACCGTGATCGCGGCAGCAAAGTCTCCCATTGCCGCACAGGCCTGATCCCACGCGTGTGGCGAAACCCCCAGCATCGCGCGGACCAATCCGGCCGTGACCACCAAATCGCGCCACGTTTCAATACCGTGCTGCGCATAGGCTTTGATTTCGGGGCAGGCGGCCAACACCCGGCCCAACGCCGGCACCGCCAAAACCTCTCGCTTCCCATGCTCGACTTTTCTGCCGCCTTCCCGTCTTGCGGTACTTGTGGCTGGATTTTGCTTCATGCCTTTTTCGGAACCTTTATCAAAATAGTAATCTGTATTTGAATTCTGAATATGCCGCTCATTCTGGACGGCATTGCCGCTCATATTCTCTTCTTCTTCACAATGAAGGGCTTCTTCAGGGAGGCTGTCGAGCCATGTTTTTTCGACTTCGGCTCTCAAGCGCACCAGAGCATCGAGCCGTATGTTCAACTGCTGGCGATCAGCGGCACGGCTCACGCGACCAGAAAGGCCTGCCAGGCGCTGCCGGAAGGCCTGCCAAAGGGTAGGCTGCGCCAGTTCCCGTTCTCCAGCTTCCACAGTCTTGGCGACATCGCGCAAATGGATAGTAATCTCACCCCGAAGCCGCGCATGGTCACGGGCAACGGCAACGGCCTGCTCTGCAGCAGCGTGGATCTCGGCTGCTCGTACAGCCAAGGGCGATAGATCGAAGCCAAAAGCATCCTGAATGACCCCTGTGCTGCCTCGTCTGGCGTAGCGCTTGCCGTTGGGGCTATCACGCCTGATAATGAAACCTGCCTGAACCAAGGCGGCAAGGTGGCGACGCAAAGTAGCACCGGCCATACCGCGGCTCCGGATGGAGAGCTCGGCATTGGACGGAAACACCACAGTCTCGGCAGTTGCTTCCAGCTCCCGCTCGGGATGAAATGAGCACAGCGCATCGAGCACAGAAAGGGTGCGGTCTGTCAGGCCAAAATGCCCGTGGGCTTCAGTCAATGCCCGCAAAATCTGCCATTTATCAACGGCAGACGTCGAATTGTGGCTTCCCTTGCCAGGAACGTCCCGCGCTTGACGGATTCTCTCCTGTTGGACAAATAAGGCACGCGTCATCCTTCGCGGCCCAAAGGCCGACGTTGCAAATCTCTCAGTCATGTTCATTCAGGCAATAAAAATCCGCCGCCGGACTTGCATCCTGCTCTTGACAAATCAGGTCTGGAAGGTGATTCTCTACGAATGCTACGACGAAGAGGGCTTCCGGATTTCAGGTTCGGTGGCCTTTTTCTTTGGTCCTGCTCCTTGTTTGGGTTGATCGGCTACGCCAACACACACTCACGCAACTCATACCTCAGCCTGCCAGTCTCGCCTCTTGTGCAAGTTCCTGTTCAAGGCGCGGCAATTCCTTCGCAATCAGATCAGCAATCGCTTCTGCCAAACCTGGCAGTTCCTTCTCATTCAGCGTGAGAACGGCCTTGTCTGCGGATTGTTTGAATATCGCGAGCACAGCACCACTCTTTGAATTAAAGACCCGTTCCGGATCGGGATCGCGGGCCTTGGCGGGCTTTGCTGTCACTGCCGCATAAATCTGGGCAAAGCGTTCATCACTTGTGGCAACAGAAAAGTCAGCCGCCGCCGTGATCTTGGCAACCTTCTGGCGGGCAGTTGCCGAGTTCAGCTGTTCGGCAAGTGCCATCCATCTTGGACGGCCGATTTTAGGGGCAGGGCCGATGGCCTGCGCCACATCTAACGGCAGGACTTCTGCGAGTTGCATCAACCGGGACATTTCAGTCTTGTCGACAGAGACAATGGCCATGGCGACATCTCTGCCAAAGCCACGGTCAACGAGGGCTTTTGCGAACAACGCACGTTCGACGAAGGAGAGATTGCGCCGCTCAGCGTTTTCCTTGCCTTGCGCCATGACCAAGGCATGGTCATCCAGCACCCGGACAATGGCCTTGACGGGAATACCAAGTTCTCGCGCCGCGCGAAGACGCCGGTGGCCATAGGCGGCTTGATAGAAGCCTTCTCCAGCCTTTACCCCGTCACTGTGCGGCCGCACGAGGATAGGCACCTGCTGGCCATTGCTCTGCAGGCTAAGTTTCAAGGATTCAAAGTCTTCGTCGCCCGAACTGCCGTCTGAAAGGCGATCACGGATGATGGAGCTTTCAACTTTGGCCGGGTCTAGTTCAATGACGCGTTCACCCTTGGCCAGACTTTCGCGCAGGGCATCAGCCTCGCGCGCAGCGCGGGTCGCGCCTTCAAGGGAAAGCCCCATGGCCTTGACGGCACCCGTCGATGCCGGACGCCGCAGGTAGTCAGGGGTAGGGGGCTGGACCTCGACTACCGAAGCAACACTGTCCTGTACGGGATCTTCAGTCATGCCGAAAATCGACTTCAATTGCTCGCGACGCTTCATCTTGCTGCCTCCCGGCGTCCGTCCAACAGTCGCCAAATACTTGAGTTGACAGCTGTCAACTTTCTATGGCCACCGGACCTTCTCATGTTCTGCCCCAGCTCTTGGCCATCAAGGCTTCGATCTCCGAGTTGACAGCTGTCAACAACTCCATGGCCCGGTCGTAAGTGGCTTTCGTGAAATTCTCGCGCCCCACTTCGTAGAGCGTCTGCTTGGTCAGTCCGGCATCGGAAATCGCCGTGGACTTGACCATGGGGGCAGTCAACACCCGGTCGCCGAACTGCGTCCTGAGGAAGCCCGCAATTTGCGTTTGAGGGCCGTCATTGGGTTCAAACCGTGTGATCAGGTAGCGCAGAAAATCAAAATTCAGGGTGCCGCCCGCTTCCTCAACAACGGACAGGAGATCTGAGGTCATGAACAGGAACTGGCTCATGGAGGCCACATCGAGCATCTGCGGGTGAACCGTAACAATCACGGACGTCGCAGCGCACAGTGCCCCCAAAGTCAAAAACCCAAGCTGGGGCGGGCAATCGATCACGACTACATCATAGGACGGAGCAACCGCTGCAATAGCAGCCTGGACGCGAGAGAAGAACATACCACCGCCATCTTCGCCGCTGCCCAGTTCGCCACGCTGCCGCATTGCCAAATGCCGCGGTGTCGTATGCTCAAACTCTTGCAATTCGAGATTGCCAGGGATCAAATCAAGGCCTTCGTAATAAGTCTTGCGAATGACCTCACTGACGGGCCGACGCTCCGCGTCGTAGCGGATTGCACCATAAAGCGTCTCGCCGCCGGAAAGATCGAGTTCCGGCTGATAGCCGAACAGTGTGGACATCGAGGCCTGTGGATCAAGATCAATCGCCAGCACGCGATAGCCTTGAAGGGCAAGATATTGCGCAAGATGGGCAGCGGTCGTGGTCTTACCTGATCCGCCCTTGAAGTTGGTGACGGCCAAAACCTGAAGATGTTCGCCTCGGGATTCGTCACGCCATTTGAGATAGCTGCGGGCCTTGGAACTGTTCGAAGAAGCAAGGTAGTGCCGGAGCGCGTTGATGTCGGAGAGCCGGTATGACCGCCATCCCGACTTATCGACGGCCGGAACTGGGCCTTCACCTGCCAATGCGATTTGCCGGAGATAGCTGTCGGAGACGCCGATCAACTTGGCGACTTCGCCAGACGTAAAGGTCCGGAGTGTCTTTTGTGCAGCAGGCGGATAAAGTCGATTCCGCATTGCTGAAAGCTGCGATGACAACAACTGCGCATCGGCAGCAATCTGCAGTCCGGTTCGGTTAGCAAGGGCCGCGTCATGCACGGCACTACCTTCAGACCAGTCTGCGACTTTTTTATTCACTGCTCGGCCTGCCACGGCTACTCCTCGTCAAAATCAAGTTGATTGATTGTCTGATTCTCATGGCAGTAACAATTGTCATTACTACTTCGGAAGCATCAGTTACGGTGAAACCCGCAAATCACAGTCAACACCGTTAGGAGTCGTCTTCTGCGCCGATTCTGTCAACGAATTTAAGGTTAACGAAAGCTTAACGCGAATGAGAACAGTCGCGTTACGAAACAACTCGGACGGCATCACCACTATGTAGTGGGTGAAGTGACGCCTTTAGTCTGTTGCTCAACCTGCAAAAAAACGTCTGACGCGCGCAAAATGAAAATCCATATTTTATTTCAAAGTCGCAGCAGCATGCGAGGCATGCAGGCGATCACACTTGGCAATCCGCGCGGAACACCCTCACTTGTAGCCACACGCAAGAACCTGACATTCCTACGCCGCACGCAACACTCACGCTGTTTCAGAGCACGCAGACCCTGCAGCGCTCACGTGACGTCCAAACATCCCCGCTTCTTCTGCCCGATGGCAAAGCAAGGCTTCACCAGCAGGAGCGAAAATCCCGCCCCCTTACTTCTTCACAAGCCCCTTGCGGCGCGACAGCGCCGCCCTTCCGGCGGCCCAGAGGGCCGCGATGTATCATCAGGTCAGATGTTCAGCAGTGATCCCACGTCTATCTAACAAACCCTTATCCGTGGGGCCCAAAACTTTGGAGGCTCCTTCCACAGGAAGTCGTCCCGATGTGTTTGCAAATTCTGGAAACGCGAAGAACTTCGGACTGGCGATCCACTGACGCCACTCATGGCTGATGATGCGAATGGTATTCGAAAGATGTGGGCGGCCATTGCGGCGGCGTTCCTGCACCGTCAGCATGAAACAGCTGGCTGCAAGGTGTATGGCATCGCGCGCTGTCGTCATACAACACCCGGCCCGCGCTGCAATTTCGGCGACATAGAGCTGGCACCAACCCTTGCGCTTCACCTCGTCGCCGACGACCTTCAATACTGCGCGCTGCGCTTCCGTGAATTTCCGATGCATCTGGGAGGGCAGGGGATTGGTGGAGGCAAGAACGCCGCGCCGTTCACGCGATGCTTGCTTGTCAGGTGACTTTGGCCGCTTCTTTGGCTTATTTTTGGGGGGATTACCCTTCGTCCTAAGACGCGGAAGAGTAGGTCGCTGCCAGGCCTGCGAAAAACAGGAGAATGATTTGCGAAAGCAAAATCGCGGACAACCCTTCATTCACGATGACAATCAGAATTCAGAAACCCGCCCGCAGAAATGCGTGGCGGGTTTTTGCTTTCAGACAATCAGGATGTCGGCATAGCTTAGATTGAAGTTGTTGGTGAGGTCCGCAATCTTAGTCAATCCGCCACCTTCACTGCCGTTGAAGTCGCGCCACAAGGTGTCATCGGTCGTGCGGAAGATAAATCGCTGCTCGGGGGTCGTCGCCAGATTGCTGACGCCAGAATGAAACCTTGATTGGCTCAGGGTACCCCACAGGCAACCCTGTGACCGCTCTAGCAAATGTGAAATGATCCAGATCGCCAAAATTGACTATGGTGTCACCGCCATGAGACAAGTCGTTGTATACGAAACTGTCTCGGCAGGCACCACCATAAAGCCGGTCAGCGCCTCTACCGCCCTCAAGGACATCATTGCCTTCATCGCCAAAAAGCCTGTCTCTGCCCAAGCCACCATGCATTAAGTCGTTGCCATCAAATCCCCTGAAAACATCATCGAAATCAGACAGGATAATGGTGTCATTGCCGCCAAGTTCTGCGGCGACAAGCGCTGCATCATCTGCAGTTGAGGCTGTGGTGGTAACGGCCAACAGGGCTCTGACACCAATGGTGACTCCAGTCGCAAAAAAACCGGTAAACCCTAAGCCGTTGGCGAGCTCGACATAGGTCAGCGTGCCCGACTGCAAGTCACCTGTAAAGGGCGCAACTTGGATATTGGGCCCGGCAACATACAGCGTTTCTATGCGCGGTTGGAGTTGTCCCGTGATGCTGTACAAGTCAGTATAAGTTGTGCCGTATAATGGGCGGTTTGTATTGTCAAAAAATTGCTTTCCTAACGTATGTTCAAAAACAAAACTGAAATCGATCTTGTTAATGTCCACCCTGCTGAACGCCTTAAATTTAGCCATTTGGTTTCTCCATTTTACAATTCTGGAAAGCGGGAAGAGTTCACGGAGGGGGCGTTATGTGGCTCTTCCCGCAAGCCGGGTTCGATGGTCGCAGTCTGGATCAACCGTGACCAGTCAGCCCGGATTCTGATTGCTTAAGGTTTTCTTCCGCTTTGCTGCCGAGATCAGATGATCTCGAAGTCGCTAAGCAATGGCACGACATTGTTGACGATGTGCACAAGCACGTCACCCCTGACTGTGTTGGGGTTCGAATCGCCATCCTGATTGCCAGATGGAAAGTACCAAAGGTCATGCGTCGATTTCTCGAAGACGAAGTGGTCGTTGGCGCTGCTTGGCGTCGCGGTTCCATTCGTCACCCGGAATGAAGTCAGCTGTGCCTGCATCACGGCTTTCGCCACATGATAATTGGAGGCCTTGAGGACGATAATGTCCTGATTGCTGAAATCGAGGATGTCGTCACCGAAGGCTGGCCGGAACCTGTCAATGCCCGCACCGCCCGTCATGTTGGAGCTGCCACCGGAGATCAACGTGTCATTGCCGTTGTCGCCGAAGAGATCGCCCTGAGCGCGGATAATGTCGTTGCCGCCATAGCCGTGCACGAAACCAAATCCCGGGCGTGACAAATTAAATGTGTCATTTCCACTCAAGATGGATTTCAGGATGGCGACGTCGTCCGCGTCGTTGAGCGTCTTCATCGCGTCATAGATTGACTTTATGGACGCCGACATGTTCGTGACTGTGTATTTCTCGGCGCCCTCAACACCTGACTGGGTGCAGACCATGGCGCTTACCGTGCCGCTCTTTGGAAATCCCCTGCTGTCAACTTTCAGGTCCTGGCCGTAGAGAGCAAATTCAAAATTCTGGCCTTCAAACGAGGCTTTGAACATGTATTTGTCGGCGTATACCTTGCCTTCGAGCTTCAGATTGGTGTTGTTGCTGAACTTGTGTCCGGTTCCGGCTCGCAGGAAAACAGCCCAGTTTGGAATGCTCTCTCCGTCGATATTGAAATCCTGGTTTGATTTGATGTTTGCCATGATATTGCTCTATCCATTGGATTTAGATGCTGTGTCCGCTATCAGTTTTTGTCATGATGATTTCGGCATAGACTGACGGCACACGCATGGTCCCATCAGTGGCCGTATTGAATTTGGCTATGGTGGCGCGCAGGTCAGAGGCAAGGGCGGACTGTCTGTCTGCTGTCAGCGCCACGAACGCCTTGTGCACCGGGCCATAATAGCTACGAAAGAAATCGATGAAGTGTTCCGCAGAACGGTATCTGAAAGTGAAGGTTTTTTCCTCGATGACCAGCGAACGCGCATGTTCTGCGAAAGCGTCTTCAAGCCACTTTTTTGATCCCCAGAATGCAGGCGAATTCACGCCGGCTGGTGGCGGCACATGCTTGCCAATGGCCCTGAACACGTGACCAATGAAACTGTCTGGCGTCCAGTTCGCCATGCCAATGTGCCCGCTCTTTCGGCAGACACGCAGCATTTCAGATGCGGCCTGACTTTGATCGGGCGCAAACATCACGCCAAAGGTAGAGACAACCGCGTCGAAGCTCTGGTCTTTGAAGGGGAGTTTTTCGGCATCGGCCACTTCAAAACTGACCGGCAGGTTTTCGGCTTCGGCGCGCGACCGGCCGCGTGCCAAAAGCCCGTCCACGTAGTCGGTCGATGTCACGTCGCACCACCGCCGGGCAAAGGCCAGCGTGGCGTTGCCGTTTCCTGCCGCGACATCGAGGACAGTTGATCCCGGGGTCAAATCCATCTCCTCGGCCAGATTTTCACCGACGATTTGCAGAGTGGTGCCGATACGGGCGTAATCACCGGAGGCCCAGGCCGCGTTTTGCCGGATCTTGATGGCACCATAGTCCGGGAGCGGATCGGTTTGGGCAAGAGCGCTCATGGAGAAATCCTTTGGTTCGGTTTGAAGTGGTGCGCAGCTTGATGCCGCAGTTGCGTTAATCGGGTGGCCTCCCGGGAATAGCAACCGGCCATACTCAATCTGCGGCAGCGGGCTGCGACGGTTTCCTTTTTCGGCCGAAAAACCCGACAAAACCCAAGGCTGAAGCAAGAAGGGGGAGTGCTGCCGGGATTGGAACAGCATCGGGGGATGCGTTTCGGATTTCGTAAGAAATGGACGTGACGCCGACATTCCAGCTGTCGCCCAATTGCAGGATCACTGAACCTATGACAGGTGATGCAAGTGCCAAGACAGAACCAAGATTCGATGCATTGAATGCAGAGGACGAGTCCAGCAAATTGCCACTCCCATCAAATATCTGATAGGCGGCTGTCCGAGAGATATTCGGGTATGAGCCAATGTTGAATTGAAGGTTGAACAGCTCCTGGCCTGCGCCCACGTCAATTCTCAGTTCCAATTTGTGAGAATTGGCTGATGCAAATATTGCATTGTCGCCACTGTATTGAGCTTGCGCCCAATAATCTGCATGGTCCGACGCCTGCGTCGCCAGAAGCCCCCAGTTGTCGCCACCGACCAGAGTGCGATAGCTGAAGTTGGCTGCGGTGGTATCGCCGTAGGCCTGACTGACGACATCATAGTTGGCAGAGCCAGCTCCCGTGAAATCAAGGGTGATTGCAGATGCAGGGGCGCTACCCAGCAACAACGCACATGCAAGAGCGGCGAAGGGCGCAAATGGTTTGATCATGTCAGGTCTTCCTTTTTCAGCAGAATGAAGTTGCATTAAGAATGTCACGGCCTCTCTCGACATTGCTCATGCTACTGACGCCGCCAGCTGCATGCTTGAATGAACTGTGGGGAAGACATGGGGATTTCTTGGATTTTGCCGGGAGGTGCATGCCGGTCAAATCGCCTTGACCGGCCGCAGCCAGTCGTAAAGAATGTGAAAGAAATAGGCATAGGCGGAATAGAGAAGGGTCAGGCCAATATCGATGGCAAGGGCCGACCACAGGCCGTGGCCACCGAACCACATGATCAATGGAAGTATTACAAATGCAGCTGTTTCCTCGTGCATCACAGCATGAACCAGGCGGAACCCTGGGTCTCTCGCTTGCCACACAACCAGTCCAATCCCAGTTCAACCCCGTCAAAAGCCAGTGTTATCAATCACAGACCAAAACCATCATGGCAGGTGAAAATTACTTACAGTCAAAGCACAGTGAAGACATTCGTCTTGCACCAAACAGGATCAAATCGAGCGGTGTTGCAACAAGCAGAGCCGCCGAGTTCATAGGCGAAACTTTGATATATGCATTGAGCGGAAGCATCGAAGTGTCATGGCGCGAGGATGTCGCAATCGGGCGGCCTCCTGCTTTCATGACGACCTCGGAAAACCCGCAGATTTTATGCAAATTGCCTGAAAAATACAAGAATATTTCTTTCAGTCCCCATTCAGCTTCTCATGGTGACGGGGCGATCGACAAACTTGCCTTGGGTTCCATGCGCCATCGCTTTGACGACATTGAAGTAGATGCTGACGAGTTCGAACTTCGCCGCCAGGATGAAGCCTTCCATGTAGAGCCGCCAGGTTTTTGACCTGATGCTGCG
The DNA here is from genome assembly GCA_963819615.1 of uncultured Alphaproteobacteria bacterium. GTDB lineage: Bacteria > Pseudomonadota > Alphaproteobacteria > Rhizobiales > Aestuariivirgaceae > Aestuariivirga. The sequence goes on along the minus strand of CAWFWW010000002.1, from coordinate 8,573 downwards.
GTTTCTTCGCGTCCGACCGGATGATCGAGCAGGGACGAAGTCATTGAGGCTGTGTGCGCAGGGGCGTCTTGTGTCTGAGGCCACCATATCAAGCGCCGTCGGATCGGGCTCGTCGGGCACTCAGTGACGATGGCGACAGCCAGAAGTATCTCCGTACCGTGCGCGGACAAGAAAGTGAGTTTGTGGGCAGCATGAAGTACGGACACTGGCACCGGTACCTGCACCGAGAACGCCTGCTGCCATTTCAATCCGACAGCCCGCCCGGGCCTCCCGAAAAAGCCAGTAACTCTCCGGGTACTCCCACTCACCGAACTTCGTGCCGAGGTCGAGTCGGATATTTCAGATGGTTTGACCGGAGACATCATCGCGACCTGTCGCGGTTCCGCGATTCTGCGCGTCATCGCCAGCGCTTCGACCTTGGATACAAGGATTTGGATAAGGGATTGCCCCAAACTTTGTCTTGTGCGGAGCTGAAGGCTGGTTATGTTGTCAAAGGCAGTGTGCGCCGCGCGGCGGGTTGCGTTCGTACTTCCAGTGGACTGGTTGATGGCGCGACCGGTGTTGCCAACTTTGGGCGACCGTTACGACCGCGAAATAGCCGAGTCTCTTTGAACTTTGCGGATGAAGTCTCCGTCGTGATCGCGGCCACGCTTGGTGTGAAGATGCAGGATGCAGCGCTCCGGAATTCCCGTGGACGAGAAGTTGAGCCTGACCTCGATTCCTATGACTGCATGCTGCGCGCGCGCCGTTTCGCCAGGAGTCGATACTGAATGCGCAAGCCTATGCCGAAGCGCGCGAGTTGCTGGAGCGAGCCGTACTGCTTGATCCGCTTTCATCCGAGCGCACATGCTCTCCTTGCCAACATGTGCCTGGCGGAACACCGTTTCGAACCCAATGCCACCCTGACCCGATCGACAGTACGTTTCCACATTCGACGACGGCCACCAGTCTCGACCAGCTCAATGCCTATGCACATTGCTGGCTCGCCATTGAGCACTTCTTCGAACGAGGAGAACGACAGGTTTCAGGCTGAAGTCCAAATAGCGCTCAATCTCAATCCAAACGGATCCGGAAACGATAACTAGACATAGGGCACTCTGTGACCCATATGGGAGACTTCGAGAACGGCAAACCCCGTCTGGTGCGGCACGCACAGCGACTCGATCCGTTGCATGCGGGCTGGTATCATTTCTCATTCGCCCCAGAAAACAACGATGACCGGAACTCCGCAGAGATGATCAGCCGACATATGCAGCGCACCGCCATGCCGCATTTTTTCTGGACACATATGCTCACGGCAGCAGCAAAAGTATTAATCGGACATCCCGATACCAGCTACGTGCAGTTGGAAAAAACTGCTATCATTGCGAACCAAGCTCGTTGCCCGGAGAAATGTTCCTGAAATGGAATGCAGCACCAAATCGTCTGCGAACGTTAGATGCAAGGACTGCGGAAGGGCGGTTGTTAATGAGTTGAGGTTGCTTTGCTGAGATGGTGTGCTCGGGACCGCCAGCCGCGTTACAACGGTCAGGGTTGCGAAATGATGACATCAACAATCTCAGCATCAGCACGTCAATCACGCTAGGCACGAAAGGCGGGGCTAAAGCGATGAGACTGCAGATGAAGGGACGGTGCTTCGTCGAACTCGTGGCTTTGGCGGAGTGGGCATACCTGATCCCATCCCGAACTCAGTTCAGCTGAAAAGCGCGGCAGCTTTCGCTGCTTTGCACTATTTGCATTTTATACGAAGCTCTGATATAATCCTGCTCGATAAAGCGCGTATACTTACCGGACGCATTTGGACCAAATAGAGACTTTCCGCCGAAAGCACGAAGTGGTGCAGGTGCAGAATCTCAGTCGTGTGCAGCGAGGGGCTCGAACCGATGGATTGGAAGCCCATGAAGTCGGTGAGAGGGTTGGAGTGCCGGAGTAGAGATTAGATGTACGAGAGACGCAAGCGGTGCGTTTTCGGCGTCATCTACGTGTTGAACAAAGCAGATGAAGATTTTGTGTTGAATGAGTTTGAACAGGAAGCACCAAAGCGCGAATTGGCATTGGCAGAACTTCCAATTGCAGCTGGTTTGAAGGAGACAAGAGATGAAGATGAAGAGTTACGCAAATGTCTGGGACACTATTGAGGATAGATCTGAAGCCGCAGCAGCAATGACGATGCGGTACTTGACTTGCTGATCGCGCTCACGAGGCATGTGAGGAAGCCTGGAAGTTGACACAAGCTGCTGCTGCAAAGCACCTCGATATCACCCACACGCGCCCCCGGGATCTGGTGCGCAGGACGGATCGACGATTTTAGCATTGACGCTACTGATAAGCACTCGCGTTAGGGCAGGGTGCTGTCGGTCGAGTTGAAGATCAAGAAGGCGGCGTGACGCTCCTCAGGACAATGTCGGGAATCTGAGCAGCAGTTGACTTGAAGTCATTCGTCGAGTCCGCGATCATTACAGCTTTATGCGTGCCCTCGCCATCGCTATCAAACCAGAGCTGATCAAGTTTCCGGTTCGAAGATGGAGGGGTCATCGGCGTCGCTAGCAGCATGGCCAGAGGCACCAGTGACGATTTTGGAAACATTTAATGTGCCTGCATCGCCTCCAAGGCTCAATTTTGAGCCTTCAAACTGAAAGAAGTCTGCTGTTCCAAATTTGACGATAATTCGGGGCCATCATTTGGAGCATTATAAACGAACCTATCGACTCCAGAGCTGCCGCTTAGGCGATCAAAACCAGCTCCGCCAATGAGCATGTCGTCGCCGACTTGGCCGTCGATTGTGTCGTCGCCTTTTCCACCGATCACCGGTCACCACCACCTCCGCCACGTATCACATCATCTCCATCTCGACCATTCAAGACGTTGACGCCAACGTCTCCTTCAATTGTGTCGCCAAGCCGAGTAGCTGAGATGTTCTCAACAGAAACCAACAAATCTCCTTCAGCTTCACCCGTGTTTGCACTGCTATTGACTAACGAAACGATTATCCCCTCCGAGGTAAAGGTAAATGGATTGAAAATGGGGTTGTCATAAAGAGCGGTATCAATACCTTCACCGCCATTTAGAAGATCACTCCCTCCACCACCAACCAAAAAATCATTGCCCCCCAAACCTTCCAATTGGTCTGCTTCGCCTTCTCCTTTCAACACGTTTCTAAGCTCGTTACCGAAAAGATGATCGACTCCGCCGCTCCCGCTAACATTTTCTATTCCCGTAATATTATCCTTGCGAACAACGGCGCTGTTGATAACGGTGCATATCCCGTCCCTTAGGTTCACATAATTTTCAATGCTTTCCATGAGATCCAGTGTATCGACGCCCGTGCCTCCAACAATTGTGTTATTGCCAATGGCAGCTGAAACAGTGTCGTCACCGGCGCCACAAAGGATCCATTCTTTGACGCTGTTGCCGTTTGCTGAAAAACTATCTGCAAAAGAACTTCCCACCGAATTTTTTGCAATGATGGTTTTGCCAGCCTGCACAAATCCTACCGAACCGTTGTTTTGGCCCACTTGCACTTGTTTACTGCTATCGCTGTATGTCAGCCAAGTCGTGACAAGATTTTTTGCGACAGAAACGACAACTCCAGGTATTCCAAAAGTTGCTGACCCGAGGTCTAAGAGGAGTTTGTTTGCAGCATTTTCACTTAGCTGAGACATGGTAGCGGGATCAACTCTACCATCAATTCCGTCTTTCAAAATTTGAAATTGTGTCTCAAGATGTGATTTCAATGTGGCATAAGTGCCGTTCGAAGCGTTGAGTAAATTTGCGACGTCCGAACCTGCGAAGCCCTCTGCTGTTGCTACTGATAGGATCGTTGATTGAGCGTCATCCCAGAAATCGTGAACAAATCTTGGAGCTCCAGGATCAACTAGGCTCCCAGGTATAAAGAATTCATCGGGCACCGAGACAGGTATCCAAATTCGGTAAGAATTTGTAGCTGTTGTCCCGTCAAGCCGTTCGCTTTGATAAGTTCCCAAAGCGTTATAATCAGATGGCCTTGTAAAAGTGGCAAAACCCAATGAGAATTCTGCAAAATCAAAATTATCGGATTGCGGGTTTTCTCCGGGGTCACCAAATCCAGCATGCAATAAATACTTGGACTTGGACGTTTGAATGCCATTGATTTCCAAATGCGGAGGATTACCTCCTGTAGGCCCGTAGTCTGATGGTTTCTTCTGAAGAAGAGTTACGAAACTCACCGCTACAAAGAGAGATTTGCTCATGGCAAAAGTCCAAAATTGAGGGTGCTATGGAATTAGCACGATTTTTATTGAATGGAAAGCCGTTACGGCCCGGCCTTTCCAGGCGTGCTCTATTGTTTAACTGGAGCGGTCGCTTCCCAAAGAGTAACGGAGGTGCTGAGATGGTAAGCTCAGGCTGGTCGGAAATCAGCGGCGCAACGGCGAAGGCCGTGGCCCTTTTTTTATGGCGCAACTTTCCGCCGCCAAGGAAGAACTTGGCGGCGGAAAGATGCGCCCGGGATAACACGCAGATTATACCTGTCGGCGGTCGTTCAATGTGTCCCCCACTCTCGCGGTGGAACAAGGCGGGGGCGACAGGAAATGGCTATCGGGCGGGATGGTTCAATTCGCGCCGTGGCTTTTCCTGTATTTCCGGCCTGAGCCGCAAGGGCATGGGTCGTTGCGGCCGACATCCTTGAAGGCATTCTGGGCGCTGACCGGGGCTACCGGCGATTGGGCCAAGCGCCACCGGGCCAGAGTTTTGATCCAGTCGGAAATGTGGTTGGGGGCGGCGGCGATTTCGTCGATCTGTTTGTCGGTGAGGCCTTTTTCGCTCTTCACGAATGAGACGAGGCTCTGCAGGCTGGCCAGTGCGGACTTATCTATCACAACTCGAGTTGCGACTGCTAATTCGAGATTACGATTTCACGCCGCATAGCGCTGTGAATGACCCGCGCTTTCTTCTCGGCGACGCCGGCCTGTTTCGCGAAGGTCAACCAGTTTTCGATCTGCTTGTGCATTTCGCGGATGATGTCTTCAGCCTTCTTCGGCTTGAGGTCGCAGAAGATTCGAAACCTGATGAGATCTGAGAGGGCGAAATTGTCACGCTTGCCGCTCAGGCTCATCTGGTGCTGGTGGGTCCAGCTTCCATCCGGATTGTAGGCGTAACTGACATCAAACGCCGGTGACAGGCGCGACTCTCCTTTCCGATTCATGAGGAAGGCGATGTTCTTGACGTGGTCGTCCTGGTTCCGGACGAGAATGTTGAAGACTGCGCGGCGAAACTGTTGTTCGATGTCGTAGGCAGGCAGATCGAGGAGCCGGATGGTCTCAATCGCCTGTTCGTAGGAATAGGCGCCCGCGGAGTTGAAGTCGTAGTGGCGCAGGGCAAATGCGATCGGCCGGATTCGTGATGAACGCGGCATTCGGCCATGTCGATGCCAGCAGCGCGAGCCAAGAGAAAGAAGCCGTATTCGATAATGCCAAAGCCCTGCGGATCGGCCAGCTCCTTGTCGCGATTGTTGGAAATGCCGTCGAACTTCATGAGCCAGTAGGTGAAGCCTTCACCCGCTTTGACTTGGCCGGAACGGAATTCCCCGGTCTTTTCGTTCCACGCCAAGATAGCCTTGGCGCGAGCACCGCCTGCGGACGTCCCGACGCGCAATATCTCTTGCAAGGTCTCTTTGTCGTCATCGCCGTTGAGGACGCCTGAGAGGTTGGCACGGTTGTTTAGGACGTCGTTGGCCAGTTTGGTGAGCGCGTCAATCTCCAAGCTCTGGGATTTGCGTGGCTTTCTGAGGATCGTCGGATGAAATTCAAGCGCTCCCATGCCGCGCGTCCCGATATAGCAAAGGCGCTCAACCGGATTGAAGGTGCCGACTGGTCGCCCCTGCGTGACAAGCCAGGCATCGATCAGGGCATTGCCGAATTTATCCGGGAGGGAATTGGCCAACATGCCCGGCAGGCCTTTGAACACTTCTCGCGGCAACCCCGGAAATTCGAAGGGGTCGAGGCTTCGCGGCATCATAATCGGTGCCAGCTCGAAGGTGCTCTGGGCGAAGTCGGGCATATATTGGAATACGCCGATCTCTTTGTCGTTGAGCCAACTGACGGCACCGATGTCTCTGCCCCACAAGCGGACGGTCGCGTCGGTCACTGTTCATCCTCCGCGCCCCATGCCCAGTCAGTGGCCTTGGGTGCCTCGGTCCGGGTTCGTGCGCGGCGGCGCTCCTGTCCTTCATGCTGAACCCGCTCGATTGGCCGGACGTCCGGATTGGGAAGGATGTCGAGGATGCGGTCACCGAGGTTGAGTGCTCGGAGGACACGAAGGAAGGTGTTGAGCGAACTGTTCCGGCCGGCCTTCCAGCCGTTTGATACTTGGCAGCGACGCCCCGGCCTCTTGCGCCAAACGTGCTTGAGTGAGGTTGCGGCTGAGGCGGACCTTGGCCAAGCGCGCACCGAGGTCACGCATGGTGGTCACGACGGCCCCAGATGATTTTGATGAATTAAGAATCATATGCGATCCCTTATCGGCATAATCCGGGATCAAGGTACCACATATAAGCCGTTAACAATAGACATTTCGTAAAGCAGTTAAGAGACCACATATGATCCCTAATGCATTAATCACCTCCACTAAAGATCATATATGATCTATTGACTGCAAATTTTCCTGCCGAGCGAACCAGTCGCAGTGGATATGCTGATTGCAATCCGTTTCGCGAACCAAATTCTGTCTCAATAGCGATCACCGTTAGCTCATCCTGACAAACACTTGATGCACAGGATCTGCGACAGCATCCCACTCGAAGCACCGAAGCAACAACCGCCACAGCCAAGAAGAGCAAATTGTAAGGTCCCGGCCAGATTGGCCGGGACCTTGTGGTTGGGTCAATCGCCGCGACGACCGTTCGGGCGGGACCAGATGAGCGAGTGGGTGTCACCGTCTTCATCCTTGAAAAGGTTGGCGTAGATAGGCGCGTTGAAGCTCGGATCGTTGAGCTTGAGGCCGAGGTAGTCGCGGCCTTCGTTCGATTGCTTGGACCAGGCTGCGCCGATTTCGGCACGGCCGACCAAGACACGGTGGCTGGGAGCGTTTTCGCCGCTGGCGCGGGAGTCGGGAACGATGCGCACGTTCTTGGCCTGGACGCTGAGGGTGATGAATTCGCCGGTGAACTCGTTGGTGCCGGTCTTCTTGAAGGTGCCGATGGTAGCCATGTTATTTCTCCGTTTTCCGTTTTCGAGCCCGCACCATGCGGCCTCGATGGTGATCGACAGGCCGGAGGCGACTGGCGACGCATCGCTTGCGACCGCAGCACAGCGGAGGACGGTGCAAACACGAGTTTCTTGGTTTCCGCGAGGAATGACGGCCCCTCTTTCAAACTCTTGGGCCGTCAGGGGAAGAAAGTTGTGGTGCGCCGTTGCGGCAAAGACAGTCGAGGCGACAGCCGTCCTTCGGCTAGATCAACCCATCTCGAGAGGCCGTTTGGAGCGGTCGTTGAACGGAGAATAAACGGAGAGTTATGGCGACCATCTGGACCGTTGATCCGGCACCTCCGCTTCACCTGGGATCTCCCTTCTTTCCGGGACTTGTTGCACGAGCGTCTGCCCAATTCTCCACGCCAACGGAAACGCTTGCCTTCATAACGTCTGGCTCGAAGTGTTGACATTCACAACGCAATTGTCACCAGCTAGAAGTGTTTGCGCTTATGTGCCGACCCGACGCTTTTTTGCATGATGCATCACTCCGTCCCTGCACACGAGGACATCGAATCCCACTTGCTTTACCATCCGGTCGGAGTGATGGCTTGAGCGATTGATTTTTACACAAGGTCTCGGAACTACTAGCCGCTGGACCATTTCGAAATTGAGCAATCGAAACGACTTCTCGACGGTCGAACGCCCAAGTCTTTCCAAAACAAGAGAGAGACAAATTCCACTTGACCCATGTCGGCCTCTCAAGTTCATTTGCCGCATGTTCCGACAAATCAACACCGTACAGATTCGTGTTTCACTGGAGGGAATCGAGCCCGAGATTTGGCGTCGGCTGGTGTTGCCGTCCGACTGGAATTTCGAGCAACTGCATTTGGTCATCCAGGCGGCCTTTAATTGGTGGAACTACCATCTGCACGAGTTTCGGATCGGTGGCTTGCGATTTGGCAATGTCGCGTTGCTGACTGAAGATGCAGATGCGAGTGACCCCCAAGTCTTCGATTTTCGTGAAGTGCGGCTGCAAGATTTTGAATGGGGTGCCACCTTCAATTACCTCTATGACTTCGGTGACAGCTGGCGACACAACATAGTGATCGAAGAATTCACCGCCCAAAATACTGCTCCAACGCGAGGTACCTGTATCGCAGGTGCAGGCGCAAGGCCGCCTGAAGATGTTGGCGGCATCCCCGGATATGAACGTTTTCTAAAAATCATGTCGGACAAGACCGACCCAGAACACGCCCAAATCAGAAAATGGTGTGGCGGACATTTTGATCCGCAGTGGTTCGATCTCGCAGAGGTGGATCAAGACATTGGCAACGCGCTGCGGCCTAAAGTGAAACGTCGACTGCATCAGCCTAAGCTGAAGCGATAGACCGGAATGCCGAGCATGCG
>CAWFWW010000001.1:0-670235 GCA_963819615.1 uncultured Alphaproteobacteria bacterium | reverse complement strand
ATGGCTTGCGCGTGCTTTGGAGCGTCTGTCCCAATGGTTTGAGCTGTTGCCGATCGCGTGGCCATAGTGAAATGGTTTTGGCTGTAGACTTTCCCCGTCATTGCAGAGTTACAGCCATATTATTGGGAGAAACTCACTACACTTCATTCATCACGCCTTGTCTTACTGCACACGTAACGCACACGATGCCTTCTAACCAATTGATTTATTTAAATAGTCGCTCCCATCCATCATCGGCGCAACGTCGAACACTTTCCCGTGCGCCACGGAGCAGTTGTCTGTGGCGTTCATGGTGGAGGTTTAGCGCGACATGGTGCGAAAGCTCAATTGGAAAAGCCGTGCAGACGCCGGTGGGCACGTCCCGCGTTTTACCCCCATCAGGCCGGTGTCAAAACAGCCAACACCAGTATTTTCTGGCCGTTGACCTTGGCTGTTCGTCGAGCTCCTGGCCTTGTGCAAACATTATCATTTGCGCATGTTTCTGACATAGGGGGCGGTTGCTGGCGCTGGTGAAGTCGGCGCCTCAAATGGAGGCGCTCGAATGAATTTCATGTATTTGAGCCTTGGCGCAGTTGAAAAATTCCTGGTGGGAGCTGAGTCTACGGTGGTGACGCCGTGAGAAAGTCCATCACAATTCCGGCGCTGGTTGGCTCGACTGCAATGCTTGCAGGTCTTGGCTACTCCGTGGCTTCTGACACGGCCAACTGGTCGGCAACGGACTTGCCGGCGATCAGGACGCAGGCGATCACAAACTTGCCGCGCTTGCCGAAAGTTCCGTCCAACCGCGTCGCCGATGATCCGCGGGCGGCAGCTTTTGGCAAGGCGCTCTTCTTCGATGCCCGCTTCAGTGCCAACGGCGCGGTCTCATGCTCTTCGTGCCACAAGCCTGATCGTCAGTTCCAGGATGATCTTCGCCTGGCACATGGCATTTCAGAGGCTGGACAGCGCACCATGCCGCTTGCGGGTACGGCCTTTCATCCATGCATGGCGCCGACCGAACCATGATCGCGTTGTTGATCGCGGCCAACTACCGCGCTGACTCCGAGTAATTGTTCGGCCCATTTCCCGAACTCGGCAACTTGCCCGCCCATGCCGCGCCGACCGGCACGCCTGACACAATCACCGCGTGGATGAAGCTGACGATTGAACAGCAAGGGAACGTCAATCTGGTTTTCGCAAACATGGGCAAGGCAATTGAAGCCTTTGAGCGCACTATCATGGTGCCAGCCACGCGGTTTGATGATTATGCCGCAGCGCTTGAGGCAAAGGACATGGTCTCGGCGAAAAACATTTTTTACCGCCACTGAACGCAATGGCTTGAAGCTCTTTCTGGACAAGGGTTGCGTCAAGTGCCACCTCGGACCTCAATTCACCGACATGCAATTCCATAACAACGCCCTGCCAAGCATTAATCTCGCAACCGACAGCGGTCGCATTACGGCCAGCCATGTTTTGAAAGACGATCCATTCAATTGTCTGGGAGAGTTCAGCGACGCCAAACTGCCGTTTCACTGCCAACCCATCAAGAATTTTCAGTTTGACCTGCCGGAACATGCGGGAGCTTTCAAGTCGCCGTCCTTGCGCGGCGTGGCTCAGCGCCCGCCCTACATGCACAACGGACGGTTCGCGACTTTGCATGATATGCTCGTGCACAACAACAACTCACCCATCGCGACTGTTGGCAAAAGCGAGTTGCCCGGATCGCGCAAAATGACGCCACAGCAACTTGACGAACTCGAGGCATTCTTGCTTACGCTGAATGTTGATGATCCGCCGGCAAAGTGAATTACATCAACAAGCCGCCGAGCATCAGGGCCTGCGATTTCGCAACTCACAGTCTCTTGCCACTTTGATGCCCGTTCGCTCACTGCACACGTTGCACACACGACACCTCTTAAACAATTGTTCTATTTTGACCGCCTTTCCCACGCATCATCGGTGCAACGGTGAAAACCTTTCCCCGCGCCACCATCAGTGGCGTGTTGTCATTAATGGGATCGTTGCAGCGGGCTCAAGTGCTTCGCTCAATTGCAAAAGGCGGGAAAATGCGTGTAGCCGGGACACAAGAAACTTCATCAATTGGCTTGTGTCGCAAGTTTCAAAAGGCACGCTGTTGCAATAGGTGATATTAGCGTTAATCTGAACGGCGACCTGACAGGAGACCATTGCCGCCATGCGCCCGACTGAAACCCGCCGCCTGTTGCCCACCCAGACTTGCGAACTTGTCATTGCCCACCGAATCGGCAGTGCTCCTGTTGTCATCTACAAAACATCTGAACTAATCGAAGCGCCCAATTGGACACCTGACGGAAATTGGTTGATTTACAACGCCGATGGGCGGCTGTTCCGCATCTCGCCCGATGGCCGCGATGGCCCGCACCGCATCAACACGGCACCTGTTGAAAATCTCAACAATGATCACGTCATTTCGCCCGATGGCCAATATCTGTTCCTCAGCGCCAACGATGGCCACCTGTACCGCTGCCCGTTGGTCGGCGGCGTGCCTGTGAAAATTTCAAATGACCACGAGCCAAACTTGCGCTTCAAATACTTTCTTCATGGCATATCACCAGACGGCAAGACGCTTGCCTATGTGGGACTTGAGCGACCTGCAGACAAAAACATCACGCGTATTTGCACAATACCATCGGCAGGTGGAGCTGATAAAATATTGACTGATGGTTCTTGCCCCGTCGACGGTCCGGAATATTCCGTGGACGGACAATGGATTTATTTCAATTCTGAAGCAGCAGCCACCCAGCCCGGCCATGCCCAGATTTTCCGGATGCGAAGCGACGGCACAGAGCGCCAGCAGTTGACCCATGATGAACGCGTCAACTGGTTCCCGCATTCAGCCCCTGACGGGACAGTGTTTTCATATATATCTTTTCCCCATGGCACACTGGGGCATCCCGCCGACAAGCAAGTGATCATCCGAACGATGAAACCTGATGGCACCAGCATAAAAGACATCGACCAATTCAACGGCGGCCAAGGCACGATCAATGTAACGTCGTGGGCTCCTGATTCGCATCACTTTGCCTATGTGCGCTATCCCGTGCGGGATTAAACCGGCCGCTCTTGCCGCGAGGTGCTTTCGCGGATGACCAGGTCAGGTTCCACTTGCGTCACGCGCGGTGCGGGCAAATCGCCCTCGGCACTGATCAATCCGATCACCCTATCAATTGCCAGCCGCGAGATCGCATCGATGTCATAGTTGACTGACGACAGTGCGATCACCGCGTGTTCGGCAAATTCGATATTGTCGAAACCGAAGATCGCCATGTCGTCAGGAACCGCAATCTTGTGCTTGATGCAGTAGCGCAAAGCTCCCAGCGCAAGTGAGTCAGTCGCCGTAAAGACCGCAGTTGCACCGGCATCGCGGCTCCTCAGTGTTTCCATCGCCCAGAATCCGCTGCGCACATCGTGCCCCCGGGGAACGACAAACAGTTGCGGATCAAATTCCAGCCCCGCAGTCCGCAATGCCATTTTGTAGCCATCAAGCTTTTCCTGATTTCCGTGCTCACCAGAATTGTCAAACAGCGCAATGCGGCGATGGCCATTGCCGATGAGATGCGATACCGCCTTGAAGGCCCCGGCGCGTTCGTCCATGCAAACGGCGTCAACGCCTGCATCAGGATCACCGACCAGAAGCACCACAGGGTAATTTCGCGCCCGCAGGCGGCGGACGTGTTCGATCTGGCGATGATTACACGGGAAGATCAGAATACCATCTGCACGCCTCGACCGAAATGTCTCAATCATCGCGCGTTCAATGTCTATCCGGTTGTTTGATGTGGCAAAAAGCGTTGTATATCCCCGCTTCGACAGTTCCAGTTCGACGGCCTGCGCCACAGCAGTGAGCACCGGGTTGGTGATTTCCGTGAGGATCAACCCGATGGAGCGAGTCTCTTTGAGAACCAGTGACTTGGCAACCTGATTGGGAAGATAGTTGAGCTTCTCGGCCGCCACTGATATCTGGCGGCGCGTCTCGTCTGGGATGCGCGAGCTTCCGCGCAACGCCAGCGAAACGGTATTGACGGAGAACCCGGTTTTTTCAGCGACGTCTTTTAGTCGCGCCGCTTTCTTGTTCATTTCGAATTGAGTGCCTTTATGGCCCTGTACTGCAAACAATCTGGCGCCATTTCCATAAGCTCTATCCGATTGCCTTCAGGGTCTTCAATCCATGCGCCGCGATTTCCATCCAGGCCCTTCTTGATTTGCGAGGTCAAGGCAACACCTGCCTTGGTGAGCCGGGCCGCTTCGACATCGAGGTCATCAATCGTCAGGCAGATATGTGTCACACCTGCTGGGCCGTCGTGTGGAGCGCGTTGGGTTTCGGCTCCGGTGATCAATTCCAAAAACTGGGTGTCGGTGATGCGGAGATAAATCAGCCAGGTTTCGCCTGTCTCCCGTTTCAGCCGGTCCATTTCCTTCAGGCCGACCTGATCGCGATAGTAATGCGCCATGGCCTCAAGGTCGTGGACTTTCAAGGCGAGGTGGCCCAGTGCGGTGATCCCGTTCATCAGATTACTCCAGTTGCGGGCTGAGCGGCCCGGTTAGTTTTTGAGTTGGCAAAATTCAATCGTCCCATGCAGGTCCCCAATCAGGACTGATTGCGCGGTCCTCTTGCTGCAGACCACCAAGAGCTGCGATGTCATCAGGTGACAGTTTCAATTGCAATGCCGCGAAGTTTGATGTGATGCGGTCTCTGCGCGATGATGTGGGGATCGCCGCGTAACCCTTGGCAAGTTCCCATGCCAATGTCACTTGTTCAACAGTCGCATTGTGGCGGGCGGCAACGGCTGCCGCGATTGAATTTGATGCGAGTCGACCTCTAGCGATTGGCAGATAGCATGTCACCAGAACGCCCGAGGCCTGGCAGAAATCTGCGAGCTTTGCATTTCTCAACAGGGGATTGAGCTCGAACTGGTTGGTCAGGATTTCACCCTTGCCAAGGCGCGATTGCGCCTCGTTCAGCAGCGCAATGGGGAAATTAGAAACACCGATTTCGCGGGTCAGTCCTTGGCTCTTCGCTTCAGCAATCTGGTCGAGATAAACAGGCAATGCCAACTCACCATTCGGCGAGGGCCAGTGGATCAGCGTCAGGTCTGGTATCAGTTGGAGACGTTCGACGCTTTGTTGCAGAGATGGGATCAATCGACCTGCCCCAAAATTGATCATGTCGATTTTGGTCGTAACCCAAATCTTTTCGCGCACCACACCACTGTTGCGAATGGCTGCGCCCACTTCAGATTCCGTTGTGTAAGACTGTGCCGTGTCAAAATGGCGGTAGCCCACATCGAGCGCATGTTCCAGGGCAGCAATTCCAGCGGTGCCGGTACGGCCATAGGTTCCAAATCCAAGTCTTGGAATTTCCAACATGCAACCTCCCAGTCGACCTGATCAACACAACCGCAAGACTAATCAATTTGCTTGACAGCGCGATCCTCATCTTTAGTATTAACGCTAATACGTTGCCAAAGGCAACAAAAATTGCGCCATGATCGGGAGGGTCAATGTCGCCGAAATGGAGCCAGATTTCGCCGCAACTCGCGCTGCTGCCTGCGGTGGCCATAACTCTCGTGGCGTTTCTCGGATCAATCGGCTGGACTGTTCTAATGTCCTTCACCAGGTCGCGCCGCCTGCCCGATTACCAGATTGAATGGGACAATCCGCTGCGCCAATACAACAGGCTTTTTGCTGATGACGGGTGGAATATCTCGCTGTCCAATCTTCTCGTGCTTGCCTTGGGTTCAGCACTCGCAATTGTTGTCGGCTTTATTCTTGCGGCGTTGATCGAACGGGAACGTCGTGGCGAAGATTTCTTCCGCACCGTGTTTCTTTATCCGCTGGCTGTTTCGTTGATCGTCACCGGTGTGGCATGGCGCTGGATCTTCAATCCGCAATATGGGATCGAAAATTTATTGCGCTCATTCGGATGGGAAAGCGCGGAATTCAACTGGCTGAGCAATCCGCAAACGGCGATGTATGCCATCATCATCGCTTCGATTTGGCAAAGCTCCGGCTTCTACATGGCCTTGATGCTCGCAGGCCTCAAAGGAATCAACACCGAAATCTGGAGTGCGGCCCGTATTGATGGTGCCAGCCTGTGGCGGGTCTATTTGGAAATCATCATACCGATGATGCGTTTCACTTTCCTTACCTGCGCGATCCTTTTGTCTTTGGGCGTGATCAAAGCCTTTGACATCGTCCTGGCCATGACGAATGGGGGCCCTGGCCAATCAACATGGGTTCCCGCCTATTTCACAATCAATGCCATGTCGGCGAAAGGCAATCTGGGCTTTGCGTCGGCTGCTGCTTCCATCATGCTGCTCATCACTTTGGCCGTCTTTTTGCCTTTGGTGATGTTGACCGCGTGGCAGCAGCGCCTGGCCAAAAAGGGTGCAAACAATTGACCGTCGCCGCTCAAGTCATGTTTCCGCGCAAAGCCAAGGTCATCAGCGGCAAGTCCATTGCAGTGCTGGCGTTCCTTTTCATGGCTGCATTGTTCTTCTGCATTCCACTCTATGTTTTGGTCGTCACATCTTTCAAAGACATGGACCAGATCCGCGAAGGTGCGATGTTTGCATTGCCGACGCACTGGACTTTGGGACCATGGCATTTTGCCTGGTTTGAGGCTTGCTCGGGACTGAGCTGCGAAGGCTTGCGTGGAGGCTTCTGGAATTCCATGGCCATTCTTGGACCGTCACTTGCAGCTTCGATTTCGCTGTCGATGATCACCGGCTACGCCCTGGCAATGTGGGATGTGAAGTGGGCTGGAACATTCCTGTTCCTGCTTTTCCTCTGCGCCTTTGTGCCTTTCCAGATCATCATGTACCCGCTGATACGCTTGACAGTGACCATGGGAATCTACGGCTCGATCACTGCCATTGCCTTTGTCCACACCGTTCTCGCCATGCCAGTTCTGACGTTGATATTCCGCAATTACTACAAGGATATTCCGTCAGAGATCATCAAGGCGGCGATCATGGACTCAGGATCGTTCTGGCGCATCTTCGCGGAAATCATTCTGCCCATGTCAGGCAACATCCTGATTGTGGTGCTGATCCTGCAGATCACTTCAATCTGGAATGACTACTTGATCGGCGTGACCTTCGGCGGCCTTGGCACCAAGCCCATGACCGTCCACCTTGCCAATCTGGTGACCGTTTCCACAGGCACGGTTTCATACAACGTCAACATGGCTGCTGCACTCCTGACCGCCATTCCGCCACTGGTAATCTATTTTCTGCTTGGCAAATTCTTTGTCCAGGGCATCGCCGCTGGCGCGATCAAGGGTTAGACCGGATGCCCCGCGTTTCCTTTGAACATATCGTCAAGAAATTCGGCAACGTCACAGTTCTTGATGGCCTTAATCTTGAGATCGAGGACCGGGATTTCCTCGCGCTGTTGGGGCCCTCCGGTTGCGGCAAAACCACTTTGTTGAACTTGCTGGCAGGACTCGCCGATGTCAGCTCAGGCCGCATCATGATCGGTGATCGTGATGTGACCGAACTTGATCCCAAGGACCGTGGGCTAGCCATGGTTTTCCAATCCTATGCACTTTATCCAACGAAAACTGTTGAAGGCAATCTGCGCTTCGGCTTGGCCGCGCGCCGGCTCGACAAGTCCGAATCTGATGCACGTGTGAAGTGGGCTGCAGATCTTTTGCAACTCGGACCACTGATGGGCCGCAAACCCTCAGAACTGTCCGGCGGGCAGCGGCAACGCGTGGCGATTGGCCGGGCCCTGGTCAAACATGCAGATGAGTTGTTGTTTGATGAACCGTTGTCAAACCTCGATGCAAAACTGCGCACCGAGATGCGGCTCGAGATCAAGAAGCTTCACGACACGCTAAAGCCCACAGTGGTGTACGTCACCCATGACCAGATTGAGGCCATGACCATGGCCACCAAAATCGCCATCATTAATGGCGGAGAGATACAGCAGTTCGGCACGCCTGACGAAGTATACGAAAACCCTGCCAATCTGTTTGTGGCGGGTTTCATTGGTTCGCCCGCCATGAACCTCGTCCCGGCAAAATTTGCACTCATCAATCGCACGCCATTCGCCGAATTTGCTGACGCTAGCAGAATTGACCTGGAACATTATCCTTTTGTCACGACGCCAGTTGATGGTGTTGCGATTGCTGTTGGCATGCGCCCGGAACACTTCAAACTCGATGGCACCAAGGCCCTTCAAGGCCACACGGCCTTTGATCTCACAGTGCGGACAGTCGAACGCACCGGAAGCGATGCCTTGATCTTGCTTGATTTTGCCAACGACCAGCTGTTCGTCCGGGCTGCGCCCGACCGTGCGGCCAAAATGAGGCCCGGTGAAACGGTCCCGCTACACTATCCGACAGCCAAACTGAATCTGTTTGACGCCCAGTCCGGGCGTCGTCTTTGAACCAAATGGGAGAAAGAAAATGAAGTTTGCCATCAAGAGCCTGACAGCAATGTTGATGTTGGGCATATCCACTGTTGCCGCGCGCGCCGAAGACCTCGTGATCTTTCAAAATTGGTCTTCGCCAGCCGAAGTGGCCGCACTCAATGTTTTAAAAACAGCCGCAGCCGCCAAGGGCATCAATTGGATCGACATTACAATCCCGCATGACACCGGTTCAAGCGTCAGCCTTTTGAACCTCGTCGTAGGCGAACAAGCCCCCAACATTTTTTCTGAAAATAATACAGGCGTATATCGCGACCTCACCGGCATGAAGCTTGGCCGCGACCTAACCGAAGCATTTACTCAATCTGGTGCAATCGCCCATTTTTCTGATGCGGTGAGGAAAGCCATCACCATCGACGGTGAAATCCGCAAAATTCCCTTGGGTGTGCACATCGATGGCATGCTTTATTTCAACAAGGATGTTGCAGCCAAAGCAGGTGTTGATCCCGCAGCGTGGACCTCACTTGATGCCATGTATGCCGATTTCCCCAAGATCAAGGCCGCGGGTTTTCAGCCACTGGCGGTGGGCGCACAACAGTGGCAAATCGGCTATTTATTCCACGCCATGATGGCAACCGTGACCGGACCTGAAATCTACAACAAGGTCTACGGCGAAAAGCCTGATGCAGCAGCGCTGGATTCCCCGGAAGTGCGTTCGGTGTTTGAATGGCTGCGCAAGTTCCAGCAGGCAGCGGATCCAGGTTCCGTCAACCGCGATTGGAACATGACCACGAACGAAGTCATTTCGGGCAAGGCCTTGATGCAAATTCATGGTGACTGGATGAAGGGGGAATGGCGTGTCGCCAAGAAAGAGGCGGGCAAGGATTTCGGCTGCGTGCCGGTGCCGGGTTACAAGGCTGTCGCTGTAACAGTAGATGGCTGGGGTGCCTTGGGCGGCCAGCCAGCGCCCAAAGATGCAGCTGAAATGCACTTTGCCCAGACCGTCACCGATGCAAAGGTCAACGCCGAGTTTGCCAGTGTCAAAGGGGCAACGCCGGTGCGTGATGATGTTGACGTTGCAACGCTTGATGCTTGCGCCCAGCGCGTGGTGGAATTGTTGAAAGACAAGGATCGCCAGGTCAACAACCCATCAGTCACAGTCGACGCCGACTGGTCGAATGCCATCTGGGAAGTGGCCTTCAACTTCTGGTCCGATCCCAACATGATAGTGGATACAGCAATCGCGGCACTCCACAGCAAACATGACACGATCATGAAATAGGGTAAAAACACATGGCGGCTCGATGGCGATGTCGAGCCGCCAGACTTTCCTCGAGGTTAAAATGGACAAACGCTTGCTTGACGAAGATGCGGTAATGCAGATTTGTTTTGTCACTGATAACGCCTTGAAATCAGCGCAATGGTTTGCGGATCTCACAGGCAAACCATTGCCTGACGAAGGCCGCGCTGCCGAGCCTGATGAAGCGCATGCCATCTACAACGGTAAACCGGTCGCAGTGGGTTGCAAAATCCGGATGTTTGCGTTTGGCAATATCGATGTGGAGTTTCTTGAACCTGGCCCTGAAAAGAGCGCGTGGCGTGATCTCCTCGAGGAAAAAGGCCCGGGCTGTCATCACATTGCATTCCGCACCCGCAATTTGACCAATCGCCATGCGTATCTTGAAGGCAAGGGCCACAGGCTTTTGCAACGTGGCGAGTTTGATGGCGGCCATGGACGCTACGCCTATTACGACACAGTCAAGGATTTGGGCGTGATGGTTGAACTGCTGGAATTCAACAAGGACATGGAAAAGCAGTGACGCGCTATCCCATCGCCTACCAGCTCTATTCATCGCGCAACTTCCCGCCACTTGAAGGGCAGCTGCCAGAACTCAAAACCATGGGCTATGATGCGATAGAGCCGTGGCTTCCAGCCTATGAGGCTGACCCCAGTGCATTTCGCCGTGCGCTCGATAATGCAGGATTGGCCTGTTATGGATTTCACATGCCTTTAAAGGGGCTGGCGCATGAACCTGACCGGTTCATCGATATCGCACTCACGCTCGGCGCACGCTTCATGATCCCGCCCTTTGTGGCGGAAGAGGACCGCAAGCCAACTGTCGATTTCTGGAAGGGCATTGGTGAAACACTGGCCAAAGGTTCGGAAGCTGCCGCCAAACATGGCCTCAAGGTGTTGTGGCACAATCATGCATTCGAGTATGTCCCCCTGTCCGACGGCAGCAGGCCGATCGACCACATTCTGGCAGCACCCAATGTATTCTTTGAAATCGACTGCGGCTGGATCGTCCGTGGCGGTGCTGACTCTGCCGAAGAGTTAAAGCGCTATGCCAAACAAATTCTTGTCATCCAGACCAAAGATCCTGCCCCGACTGGCACTCAATCCGAAGATGGTTGGACAGCAACAGGTGATGGCACGATCAACTGGTCCAAGCTCGCACCGTTGATCCGCTCCACATCAGCCCATCACCTCTGCACCGAGCATGACAATCCCGCCGATTGGAGACGTTTTGCAAAACGTTCCATCGATCACCTGCGCAGCATTGGACTGTGAAACATTTTTTTGCTTCGGGAGATTGCAGCTTCGACGCAGGGTATGGCAGCCACAAGGTGATCGCTGATCTCACATAGTCTGTCTCGCAGGGCGAGACACTAGTCATTAGCTGGCCCAACGGACCGGGGAAATCCATGTAGCTGCGAACTATCGCACGCTTCATTGTGCCCACCGTTGGCCGCATTGAGCTCGGCTCTGAAAAAAACTGCGACTCCGCCCGCATCAAATGGCATCAAGGGACTTTCCGCTGTCCCTGAGTGCCGCGAGTTTTCATCACACGATTAATTCGCAAACACTACAGTCCGATTTGAACGGTACTGCGAATTCTATCGACCAGGCATCCGCAAAATTGACGACATTGCACCACAATGGATAGCATCACTGCCTCGCAAGCGACTTGCAACTAGTCAAACGGCAACTACTGCCCTGCCTAGACGAATTGTAGACCTCACCTCTTGGAATGGTAGCAAAAACGCTCGGTTCGACCAGCACGGGGAGCAATTCAGGAATGTTCGCAAAAGTATGGCAGTCGTGCAAGGAGTCGAACGACGCAATTAAAGCTCGGGCTAAACGTTTTCAGCGTTGCGGCCTTGCGCGTCTCTGGTCGCCAAACGAATCAAAATCCTCAACGGAACGCCGCTACAGAGAAGCCCCTTCCCCGGGTTGACAGTTGTTGCACCTGTGGCTCGCAGCCATGTTCCCCAGCCCTCCTGATTGCCAAGAACATGGAGCAGCCGGTGCGACAGCAAATCGTCGGGTGCGCTCAATCGTTGCGCCATCGCAGGAGAACAAAGTGGGGTGATCGTTTCCCATGAGAGTTGGTGAGTGCGCACGCCACTCCATTCTCCGACGACGTATTGAATATCGGGATCGCAGACATCGGCGTCAAACGCATCATTCCACACGCTTGAAATGATCCTGATGTCTTTGCCGGGGTGAGGTTCTATTCACGGGCGGCATCGGTGAAACTGAGGTGTCTTGCCGCCGTTTCAAAAGCGCGTGACCAGATCAAGGGCGGCAACTCAGGAAGCATTCGCTATTTCAAACCTGTGCATAACAGAAACGATGTCATAATCGGCGAAACCGTTGTTTGACGCGAGGCCATTCACCACAGGGGAATCGGGTGAAGGCGGTTATGCGGCGATGAGGCTGACGAGGAATTCGTCGTCCCAGGCTGCGGTTTTGCGGCGGAGGCGGATTGAGTCTTTTCCCGGGGCCTTTCTGTAAAGATTATGTGCGATGTGCCGGAGTGTTGTGAAGTTGGCTGGCGCATGCTCGGTTCTGATGCGGCATTCATCATCGCGGAATGTCATGTCCATGACCCAGTGAAGTGCGTTCTCGATGGCCCAATGGTCGCGGATCATCGGGCCTGAGAGCCTGGCTTCGAGACCCAGCGAGGTGATGTAGAGACGGGTCTCACGTTCGGTTCTGGCTCCGGTCTGGCGCTGGCTTGTCACCATGAGAAGGCCTTTGAGGCCGGGCCATTTGTGCCGCGCCTGCAGCCAGGCGACATCGTGGATGGCGGTGTAGGCCCTTGTTTCGATGCGGCCATGATCGGCATCCACGGTTTCATGCGTGGTAATGGCGGTATCAGCAAAACCCTTGGCTTTCTGCTCATTGATGAACTCTTTCACGTCCTCGCACAGAGCTCCCTGGTTGCCCTTGAGGGCCAGAATGTAATCGGCCTTCTTGGCGATGATCTTTGCAGCAATGTCGCGCTGGCAGCCCATCGCATCGATGGTGATGACGGCCCCTTCGATCGCCATCATGTCGAGCAGTGCGGGGATGGCGGCAATCTCGTTCGACTTCTCATCGACCTTCATCTGCGCCAATACCAGACGCTGGCGTGCGGCAAAGGCCGAGACCATGTGGATCGCCTCCTTTGAGGCCTTGCGGCTCGCCGTGCCGCGCATGGTCTTGCCATCGATTGCGATCACCTCAACCGGGGTTTTGGTCAGGGCCGCCACCCAATCGACAAAGCAGCGCTGGAACGCCTGTGCATCCAGCGTGGCGAAGATATCGCCAAGCCGGTCATGCGGCGGGGTGCCATCGGCAAAAGGCAGAAACCGCCGCAGCAGCGCCAGCTTCTTCTCGCCAAACCGGGCCATGTCGGTGAAGCTTTCGGCATTGGCCAGCACCGCAAGCAGCGCCAGCAACAGAACCTCGTTCAGGGGGTAAATCACTTTTCCGGCCTGACGCGGGTCAGGCAAGTCCTTGAAATAATCCAGAAACACCGTCGCTTCGCCAAGCGACCCAAAACCCGATAAACCTTTCGACATCGTTGCTCTCCATGATCCGAATCAATGGACTGCAACAGATTCAGCAATTCAGCCGCTTGTCACCAACTTCTTCACCCGATTGCCCTGCCATTCACCAACACATTCATTGTAAAAAAATTCGCCATGTGGGATGCTACGTTGTTTTCATTTTTTCAACCGCGCACGTGCGCCCATCGCCGTTTTTTGGATCCGCCGTTGCTGAATGCATGGTGGCGGCCAATGTCGATAACGGCATGCTCATGCCAACGTCCTGTTGAACGCCAGTTGCAATTGAAAGGGCCGGATGCAGGCAAGCTTGCGCAAAACCTTAGCCGGCGTGATCTCTCAACTTGTAAAATCGGCCAAGGCAAATGTGTGCCGTTGTGCAATCATCACGGCACAGTAATCAATGATCCCATTCTGTCGAAACTTGCTGATGATCTCTATTGGATTTCGATTGCTGACAGTGACATCTGGTTTTGGGCCAGCGCCATTGCGGCTGAACGCGACCTGAATATCGAGATCAGCGAGCCAGATGTGTCACCTATGGCGCTTCAGGGACCCAAGACTGAGGATGTCGTTGCGCATGCGTTGGGTGATTGGGTGCGCGCCCTCAATTATTTCAGGTTCAAAGAAACCGAGTTTGACGGCATTCCCGTTGCTGTGCAGCGGTCGGGCTGGTCCAAGCAAGGTGGTTTTGAAATCCATTTGAAAGACGGCAGCAAGGATACCCAGCTGTGGAACATTTTCAAGGAAGCTGGAAAACCATGGGACATTGGCCCAGGTGCACCTGCCACACCGGAACGCGTTGAAAGCGGGTTGGTTTCCGTTGGTGGCGACATGGATGATAATACAAGCCCGTTTGAAGTGCGGCTTGGGAAATATGTCGATCTTGATGTGGCTGATGATGTTGTGGGCATTCACGCCCGGCGGCGCATCATGGCCGAAGGTATCAAATGCCATCATCTGGGACTGGCCCATGAGTTGGCGGAAGAGGGCCAAGGCTTGCAGCGCGCCAAGGCACTGGCAAAGCAAATCGCCACTTGTCCTCCTAAAACAAACTTTGCCATCACAACTGGAATTGCGCGCATCAACGACATGCCCACAACGGATGGATTTTTTGCCGAAGGCCTGTTGCAAACTGCCGTTCAAGCCAACCCCGACACTCATGAAAGGCCTGGAACTTTCTTCTCGAAGAGCACGAAACGCCTCGAACCAGACCGGTAATGACAAGCGATGTATTGTTACCCTTTCGGCCGCAACATCTTGGCAGAAGCAACCATGATGGCGCGTGGAAGTTCATTGCAGATGCACATGGAAACCGATGCCCACTTCTTCATCGCGAGCCGTGCCGATGTCGTGGGGAGCGCAACGATCGCGCAAGTGTCTCATAGAGTTGCCCGATCCATGAATTGATATTCGACTTTGAGAATATTTTTTCCAGTCAACCTTTTACCACGCAATGAATCGATCAGCGTTTCGGCAGCAAGACTGCCGATGCCTTGACGATTGAGATTGATGCTGCTGAGCGGTGGCAATAGTTGCTCAGCAAATTCCTGATCACCGAAACCAAGCACTCCCAATTCGCGCGGCACGTCGATGCCCCTTGCTTGTGCTTCAATCAAGACACCTTGGGCCAAAACATCCGAACTGCAAAATATTGCACCGTTGCGGAAGTCATCCGCCGTGATGGAGGACAAGGCCTCCCGGCCGCGCCGGATGGAAGCAACCCCGTTGACGTTGCGCGTGACAGGCATTGGCAGACCTGCTGCCACTGCAGCATCGCAAAAGGCTGAACTGCGGCGCAGGGCCCGCACGTCATTTGCAGAGATTACCGCGAGGTTGCGATAACCCTTGCCAATCAGGTGACGCGCGGCGTCGCGGGCCACATCGACATGGGAAAAGCCGACACAGATATCAATTGGATTGTCCGTTATATCCCAAACCTCAACCACCGGAATCCTGGCGGAGAAAAGTTGGCGCACGCATTCCCGGCTATGGGAAACACCCGTCAACAGCATTCCTTCCGGACGCCTTGCCAAAGCCGACTGCACGAGACGTTCCTCATCTTCATCGGAAAGTCCGCTTTCCATCACCATCGTCTGAAATCCGCTTTCACGCATGCGGGCGATGAATGGCTGAAGCAGCGAGGAGTAGATGACGTTGGTCATGCTGGGAACAATGGCCGCGAGCATGCGGGTCTTGTTTGAAGCAAGCGCGCCTGCAACCAGGTTCGGCACATATCCAGTGAGGCGCACCGCATCCTTGATCCGGTTCAAAGTCGCTTCAGAAAGTTTTTCCGGGCGATTGAACGCGCGCGATACGGTTGGCTGGGTGACACCGGCGATGCGCGCGATTGTTGCCATCGTCACGCGGTCACTTTGAACTTTTCGGTTTGGTTTGGATGACAATCAGCCGGTTTCCGTAAAACTTTCTTCGCGCTTCTTGCGCAGTGCAGGTGCGAGGATGCCCAAGCTGCATTCGCATGCATCATGTGTGTTGCATGACCGCCTTCTGCTGTCAATGTGTCAGAAACAGTCACGCGAATTGTAGGTTACTGAAACTTGCGTCGCAGTTGCAATTGAATTATGCGTATGCACAAATTCACGAACCGAAAATCTGAACCATGCCCCAGCCCGCGCGGAAGAAAAAGAAAGAAGATTTACGCAGCGCGCGCTGGTTTGCGCCAGATGATTTGCGCAGCTTTGGGCACCGCTCACGCATGATGCAGTTGGGTTATGCCGAAACTGATTTTCGCGACAAGCCGGTCATTGGCGTGCTCAGCACCTGGTCTGAACTGAATTCTTGCCATTCGCATTTTCCCGAACGCGTGAAGGATGTGAAACGTGGCATCGCACAGGCCGGTGGCTTTGCGGTTGAGCTGCCCAGCCTTTCGGTGGATGAGTCCTTCCTCAAGCCAACTTCGATGCTTTATCGCAACTTGCTGGCCATGGAGACGGAAGAAATGATCCGCGCCCACCCGCTCGATGGCGTGGTGTTGATGGGGGGCTGTGACAAGACCACGCCGGGCCTGATCATGGGGGCCTTGAGTGCCGGCGTGCCATTGATCTTCCTGCCAGCAGGGCCCATGCTGCGCGGCAACTATGCGGGCAAATCATTGGGTTCTGGTTCTGACGCATGGAAATATTGGGACGAACGCCGCGCCGGAAATTTTTCGGATGCCGAATGGCTTGGCGTGCAAGGTGGCATCGCCCGTTCGGCGGGTGTGTGCATGACCATGGGTACCGCTTCCACCATGACAGCCATTGCCGACGCCATGGGCCTCACGTTGACCGGCGCATCATCCATCCCCGCCGTCGATGCAGGTCACCAGCGTATGTCGGCCGAATGCGGGCGGCGCATTGTCGACATGGTGTGGGAAGATCTGACACCTGACAAGATCGTGACCGCTGCCTCCTGTCAAAACGCAACCATCGTGGCCATGGCGACAGGCTGCTCTACCAACGCTGTTGTGCATCTCATCGCGATGGCGCGCCGGGCTGGCGTTAACATGACACTGGACGAACTGGATAAATTGGGCCGTGTGACACCACTTGTCGCTAATGTTCGGCCATCAGGCAAAGACTATTTGATGGAAGATTTCTATTATGCTGGTGGATTGCGCGCATTGATGGCGCAGATCAGCGCGAGGCTCGATCTTTCTGCCGTCACCGTCAATGGCAAGTCGCTGGGCGAAAATCTTGAAGGCGCTGTCGTCTATAATGACGATGTCATCCGTCCACTGAGCAATCCTGTCTATCATGAAGGTTCACTTGCGGTATTGCGCGGCAATCTTTGTCCGGATGGCGCTGTGATCAAGCCCGCGGCCTGTGATGCAAAATATTACGTGCACCAGGGACCAGCCCTTGTCTTCGACAGCTATCCTGAATTGAAAAAGGCCGCCGACGATGAAAATCTCGCCGTGACACCGGACCATGTTCTGGTGTTGCGCAATGCAGGGCCGCAAGGCGGCCCGGGCATGCCGGAATGGGGCATGCTGCCCATTCCGAAAGCCCTGATCAATCAGGGCCACCGCGACATGTTGCGCATTTCGGACGCGCGCATGTCTGGCACTTCCTATGGTGCGTGCGTTTTGCATGTGGCGCCTGAGAGCTATGTTGGCGGACCTCTGGCACTATTAAAAACTGGCGACATCGTGCGGCTGGATTTGCCGAGCCGCCGTCTTGATATGTTGGTCGGCGATGAAGAACTGGCCAAACGTCGCGCGGCATGGGTGGCACCGCCGCAACGCTTTGAACGCGGTTACGGCTATCTCTATGTCAACCACGTGACACAAGCCGACAAGGGCTGCGATTTCGATTTCCTGCAAACCGATTTTGGCCGCAGCACTGGCGAACCAGATATTTTCTGAAGGATCAACCATGACCGACTATGTGCTTTCAACTGAGACCCGCGCCAAATTGAAGAAGGTTTCGACGGCATCGATTGCAACCGCGCTGTTCAAGCGGGGCTTGCGAAATCAGTTCATTCAGGGTGTCGTGCCTGTGTCGGTCAAATCAGAAAACATGGTAGGTCAGGCTTTCACCCTGCGCTACATCGTGGCCCGCGAAGATAGAAACCCGATCACAGTCTTTCGCGATCCCGATCACAAGCAACGTGTCGCCGTGGAAACCTGCCCGCCGGGCTGGGTGTTGGTCATGGATGGGCGCAAGGATGCGCGCGCTGCAACGGCAGGATCAATTCTGATCACACGACTGGCCCTGCGCGGCGCCGCAGGCGTTGTAACTGATAGTGGTTTTCGTGATGCGGCGGGCATTGGCGCTTTGGACATGCCTGCGTATTTTGCCAGGCCCTCGGCACCAACCAATCTCACGCTGCACGAGGCCATCGACATCAATGTGCCGATTTCCTGTGGCGATGTGGCAGTGTTTCCCGGCGATGTTCTGCTGGGTGACGGCGATGGCGTCATGGTGATCCCTGCGCATCTTGCAGATGAAATTGCCGATGAATGCTTGGGCATGGAAAGTTTTGAAGACTTTGTGCTTGAGGAAGTCCGCAATGGGGCTGCGATCATCGGACTCTATCCCGCGACCAAGGAAGAAAATCAGAAAAAGTATGAAACTTGGCGCAAGCAAAACGGGGGTAGTGGGTCAGTCTGATTTTTTCTTTTCATAGGTTCCGCGCTTGCGATCAACCGTGGCTTCGTCAGCTTCCACAAGAGCAACAAAGTCGCCAATCTCCCAGAGCCTGGATGAAACGCCAGCAGCCATGGCAGGGGACATGCGCAACCTGGAACGCTGCTTCATGAAGTTGCAGTACATCATGTGGAGCGCAACGGCGCAAGCGTGGTTCCCTACCTTCTTTGAAAATCCATTGGCCAGCCGCGTGAAGCGGCGCATGTACATACGGATTGTGAGGTTCTAGCGTTCCACATAGATGTGCTGATATGCTTTTCGTCCGGGTCGCCTTCGATACGAGGCTTTTGCGTTCCCACACAATCGGCTGGTAAATACTTGCCTTTCATGTTTTCTGGACTTGAACCATAGACCTTGTGCAAGATGGCGTAATCAATTTCTCCACCAAAGGCACCTTCAACCGCTTCCAGATAAGCCTTTCGGCATCTATGGCGGTCCAAGTGTCACCTGCGCCATCCGGCGCGGCCTTGGCTTTGGGCACGTTCTTTTGATTGGCATTGGTAAATGACCAGATTTCATCAACCTGTACTCACGTGGCCTTCATGTCACGCACATTGGCGTCATGAAAGGCCATACAAGCCATGCCCGCATTGATGGCATCGGTCTTGGCGAATTGGCCTGTGGCCTTGGCAAAGTCACGCGCGCGGGCCGGGTTCACGCGGGCGAAGTCCATCTGCGCCGCCACAAACGTTTCGCGCAAGTAGTGGTCGTAGCGGCCCATGGCTTCGAAGACAACGAATGTGCCTTGGGGTTTGAAGCGCTTGGCAAGCTGGCGGGCCTCACCTGCCGTATTGTCAAAGCGCCCGGGTTTTCCCGCCTTGCCGTCAAAAACGTCAAGATGGTGTTTGGAGATATCGATTCCAGCAAAACCAGGGTGTATGATCATGATGCTATTCCTGTGCTACGAGGTCCGTGTCAGCGGCCTTCAATCAACAGTTCAGGTTTGGGTATTCCAAGAATGGGCGGGGCATCTGGCCAGCTTACGGTCTTCAAAGACCAAGGTTCCATCGAGCTCCCGCCCACTCTCAACGTATCACAAATCGAATACACAGGGTTCGGGATAAAGGGCCTCCGTTTTGCTGACGTAAAACAGCTGACCCACAACCGAAGTGCAACACCCTGCTATGGTGGAGCCATGGGACACGGATACAAACACTTCTCACTTTAAGACCAGATTGAAATTGTCCGCTTGCAAGGCAGAGGGATTTTCTCAGTGGTGGTCATGCGGGCGGTTTAGCTGGGTTGGGAAGGATGCTCGATTGGGAAGGCTGGAAACTTTGTGGAGAAGGCCAATGCCAATCCGAAGTCACAGGCAAATAGGCTTGCGCACCAGAAATTCGACTTTACTTGGCTTTCTTGAGCCGGGACGATGCAGTGAAGCGAACCGATTTGTCTCGAGCAATCTCTGTTACGCTGGGGATTCGCACGTCCTCAGCACTCTTTGAATGAAGTTTTGCGGCCGTGGCCGTTGCAATGGTCTGCACAAGGCACATGGGTGCCGCGAGCGAGCGCGAGAATGTGTACTCCTCTTCAGGCACCGTGAATAAAACCTCTGCTCTCTTGGCCAAGGGAGATAACTGACTATCGGTAATGGCCAAAACTGGGACACTGACTTTGACGGCATACTCGGCAATCGCAACAACTTCTTTCGCATAGTGACGGAAGGCGATGGCCACGAGGATGTCGCCCTTTCCCATCGTCATGGCGATTTCCTGAGACAGGCCACCTGCGGAATCCATGAAGATCACTTTCCGCTGCAACATGGTCATGAGGTAGCGCAACAGTTCGGCAATCGGTTCTGAGCGCAGCTGTCCGGCCATATAGATGCAGGTTGCTGAAGCACAGAGTTCGGCGGCTCTTTGCAAGTCAGCTTCAGAAACAGATTCGAGCAAGCCCTGCAGCGAGGCGATGTCGCGCACCACCATGTTGCGCAAAAAACCGACATTGCCATGGGTGGCGTTGCGGCTGATTTCGGCGTCAAGCACGCTGACCCTTTCGCGGAAACCGGGGGCGGCAGTGGCTAGCCGTGTCTGAAAAACGCCCTGCAATTCCTTGAAACCGGAATAACCCATGTTCTGGGCAAATCGCACGAGCGTTGAGGGATGGACCTTGGTTTTTGCCGCGATGGAGTTGATCGACTCCAATGCAATGACGTTGGGGTTCTGCGTGAAAAAGCGGGCGACCTGCTTGTAGCCGTCAGACAGCATCTCGTAATTTGCAGTGATCAGGTTGATGGCGCCCTCATAATGCGCGGGCACCGTTATTTTTCCAGCGCGACTCTTCTTGTTCATAACAATCCAAATGTCCCCTCGTTTTCGGTGTCTTACACGACCACCATGATATTAAACAGGGCGCAGACAGTAAGCGCAATGCGTGGTCAAGAAGCTTGACACTCAACTCTCATTTCGAAATAACCTAGAACGCAACAATAATTGCCACAATGCGCTTTGTGCAAGCATCGCGTGAGAGGAAGATTGGATCAACGTAATGGACTTGAATTCAGGGCAACTCATTGCCGGAAAGTGGCGCAAGGGCAGCAGCGCTATCATGATTGCGGCGATGGATCCCGCGACTGAAGACGTGCTCAACCGGTTTCCGGCTGCGTCTTCCAGTGATACAGAAGTTGCGATCAGCGCCTCGGATACCGCGCAACAGAAATGGCGCAAGACGCCAGCTTGGGCGCGCGCCGATATTCTGCACAAGTGTGCCGATGTGATGGTGGCCCGCAACGAAGAGGCCGCAAGACAAATCACGCTGGAAGCTGGCAAGCCCATTGCGCAGTCGCGCCGTGAATGGCAGCTCTCCATCGATCAATTCCGCTGGTATGCCGAAGAAGCCCGCCGCATCACGGGCCAGATTATTGAAAGCCGTGCCCCCGGTGGCCGCCTTGAAGTGCATCATGAACCAATCGGCGTTGTCGCCGCATTCACGGCCTGGAATTTTCCGGCTGTTCTGATTGCCCGTAAAGTGGCCCCTGCCCTTGCTGCTGGTTGCAGCATCATCGTTCGGCCATCGCGCGAAACGCCGGGTACGGCTGCAGTGCTTATGGATTGCCTTGTGCAAGCCGGCGTTCCTGCAGGCGTTGTCAGCCTCGTTGTCGGGCCGACATCGACCACTTATGATGTGTTGATGAAATCGCCCGCCGTGCGGAAGGTGTCACTCACGGGTTCTTCAGCCGTGGGCCAACAAATGCTGCGCGATGCCGCACAGACGTTCAAACGCGTCACTATGGAACTGGGAGGCAATGCGCCAGTGATTGTGTTTGATGATGCAAGTTTGGAGCCTACACTCGATATTTGCGTGGCCGTGAAGTTTGCCAATGCCGGTCAGGTCTGCGTCACCAGTGACCGCTTTTACGTGCATGAATCGATGTATGGAAAATTCGTCGACGGTTTTGCGGCGCGGGCCAAAGCGTTGAATATTGGACATGGTCTCGATGACGCGACGCAAATGGGTCCGCTGATCAACGCCAAGCGCGTTGCCGCAATTGATGCAGTTGTGGCAGATGCCCGCAAACACGGCGGTCGCATTGTCAGTGGTGGCGAAAGACTCTCGGAGAAGAAAAAGGGATTCTTTTATCAGCCAACAGTGATTGCAGATCTTCCAGACGATGCACTGGCGCTTGCCGCGGAAAACTTTGGTCCCGTTGCCGCCATCACCTCCTTCCGCTCGGATGATGAAGTTTATGCCCGCGCCAATTCTACCGAACTCGGATTGTCAGCCTACGCCTTCACTCAAAATGCCAAGCGCATGCGGGAAACAGCGGCGCGGCTTGAAGCGGGCATGGTTGGCATCAACAGCTTTGCACTCGCCGCAGCAGAAGCACCTTTTGGCGGCATCAAGGCTTCAGGAACGGGCCGCGAAGGAGGCGACCAGGGCATTCACGAATACATGAATGTGAAACTGGCGCAGATGACGGTGTGACGATGAAGCGTGTCTTGGTGGCTGGCAAGATTCACGCCGAAGGCATCGCCTTGCTAAGGCAACGGACCGACATTGCGGTTGATTTGGTCGAGGCCGTAACAACGGATGCCTATCGCCCTTTTCTCGGTGAAGCGCAAGCGGTGCTCATCCGTACCCAACCCATGTCAGCGGCTGAAATCGCGCTCGCACCGAAGCTTCAAATCGTATCGCGGCATGGCGTTGGTTTTGATACTGTCGAAGTAGCCGCACTCAATGCACGCCGGATTCCATTGGCGATTGTAGGCGACGTGAACTCACGCGCCGTGGCTGAACACACCTTGATGTTGATGCTGTCAGCAGCGCGTCGCACCGTGGCGCATCATGTTGCATCAACATCAGGAAATTGGAACGAGCGCAATCGGTTTGATTCAACCGAACTAGACGGCAAGTCACTGCTGGTTCTGGGCTTTGGCCGGATTGGCAGGCGGGTTGCGGAGTTGGCAAAAGCCTTCGGC
Source organism: uncultured Alphaproteobacteria bacterium (assembly GCA_963819615.1). Taxonomy (GTDB): domain Bacteria; phylum Pseudomonadota; class Alphaproteobacteria; order Rhizobiales; family Aestuariivirgaceae; genus Aestuariivirga. The sequence goes on along the minus strand of CAWFWW010000001.1, from coordinate 647,437 downwards.
ATGGAAGTGACGGCATTTGATCCCTACGTGGCGCGAGAACAAGCGGTATCGTTAGGGGTTGGGCATGCGTCTGACATGATGGCGGCTCTGGCAGTTGCTGATTTTGTTTCAGTCCATATGCCGGGCGGGAGCGGCCCCATGATCGCGACTGGTGAGTTGGCTGTGATGAAGCCAAGCGCAATCATCATCAATGCGGCGCGCGGCGGAATTATTGATGAGCAGGCTTTGGACACTGCCTTGCGCCAGCGCAAATTGCGTGCAGCGGCGCTTGATGTACTTCTGCAAGAGCCGCCTGCGGCAGATCATCCGTTGCTCAACAACTCTCACGTCACCATCAGCCCACACAATGCGGGCCTTACAGAAGAATGTGCCATGCGCATGGGAATGGCTGCTGCACAAAACATTCTGGACTGTTTTGACGGTAAGCTTGATCGCAAATTGGTGGTGAATGCCGAGGCAATATGAGGTGGTAAAATGAATCGCATGGATGGAAAAATCTGTCTCGTCGCAGGTGCAACGCAGGGCCCAGGCGCTGCCATTGCGAGGTGACTTGCTGCAGCTGGTGCCGCTGGCATTGTGATTACGGGGCGCAATGCCGTCAAAGGTGCAGCCGTTGTTGCTTGCGAGAAGGAATTTGGCCGCATAGGCACGCTGGTAATTGCAGGAGCGACGACGGCGCGCGGCACAATTCTCAGCACCACGCCTGAAAACTTTGACCGGTCAGTGGATCACCAGGCGAAGCGGCAGACTCCTTGCCGGCCAGTTCGTAGCGGATACCCTTCATGCGTTCGTTGTGGTTGGCCGCAGCAGCGCCGCCAGACTGAATGCATATTGTGCCGCCTTTTGGCAAGACAGACTTCACGATCTTGGCGAGGTTGGTGCCAATTTCGTAGTTGTGAGTGCCGATGTAGGCAACGCGAGGGCCCTTGTTTTCGGTCAACAAATCTGAGTCCCAGGTCAGAACGGGAATGCCGGCTTCTTCCGCAGCTTGCAAAGCAACAGCCATGGCTGCGGCGTTTGATGGGGCAACGGCGATGCCGTCAATCTTCTTGGCCACAAGATCCTGCACGATGGCGACCTGCTCATCATCACCACCACCGTGTTCGCCTGGACCGATATGCATGCACTTGAATGCGCCATTCGATTCAGCTTCGGCCTTTTTGCAGCCGTCGCGGGCCTGATCAAAGAACGGATTGTTCATGTTCTTCGGAACGAGGGCAAAAGCGAACTTTGCTTCGGCGACCGAAGCAGCTGCCGTCAATGCACCAAGCGCAACAGCGGCTGCCAGCATTTGTTTTTTCACTTACTTCCTCCAGTTGAATTTCCACTGAACCGCAGCGGTTACGGAACTTGCGATCAGGTTTTGATCTTCAGACGCTCCAAATACTCTGCAATCAACGGCTTTCCGGCTGGCGTTCGCATACCTATCTGCTCCGCGAAGATGATGAGTGCGTCGACAAACGTGCCTTGCCAGTTTGAGTCAATGCCTGCCATCAACAATGCATTACGAATGACTTCAGGAAACGCGGCCCCGATGATGGCGCCGAAAGCGGTGCCACTCGCGTTCAATGCGCAACAAGTGATTCACAGCGCTTACTGTGAAAGCCTAGATATGTCGTTGGCGGAGAAAGGTTCCGCTTCAAACGCGGTCAAAAAATCCACTGTCTTCTTCCGCAAGATACTTGCGTGCGCCTTCGGGATCGATGTCGAGGCCGAGGCCGGGGGCGGGCAATAGATCGATCATGGAATTCTTGACGATCTGTTTGGGCAGTCCAATGACAATATCGTTCCACCATGGCTCAGAGGCCGTGGGATATTCGAAGGCGATGTAATTGGCGGGCAGTGTGGCGCAGACATTGATCAGTGCGCCCAACCCGAGAAGGCCGTTGGCAGTGCCGTGCGGGGCCATCATGATGGAATGCATGTAGGCGTGTTCGGCGACCCATTTGAGTTCGGCCATGCCGCCGATGTCGGCGGGATCGGGGCCGATGACGCGCACAGCTTGCGTTTCGATCAGTTCCTTGAAATTATGGCGGAGATAAATCTGTTCGCCGGTGTGAATGGGCGTTGAGGTGGAAGTCGTGAGTTCGCGATAGGCCTGTGGATTGACCCAGGGCACATAGTCACCCGTCAACATATCCTCGACCCACATGAGATTATATTTTTCAACAGCACGGGCGAAGCGGATGGCGTCGTTGAGAAACCAGCCGGGGCCGCAGTCGAGCGCCAGGCTCACCTTGTCGCCCATCGCCTCTTTCATCGCGGCAACACAGTCGAGCATGTGGGCCATGCCGCGTTCACTGATCTGGCCCTGATCCATGGCACCGTGATAGCCAGCTTTTTTCTGCGACACGCCGTAATGGTAGTCTGGAATGGTGTCTTTCATCTGTGAATGAAAGGAGATGCCCTGCTTGATCATAAAGAAGCCTTCGGGCTGTTCCATCATCCATTTGACATCTGCTGCGTAATCCTCCGGCTTATCGCCCGTGCGTTTGCGCCGCTTGTTGCCATTGTAGCAGCGCACCTGATCACGCACCTTGCCGCCGAGCAATTTGTAGGCTGGAACATTCGCGGCCTTGCCTGCGATATCCCACAGCGCATGTTCGATGGCACTGACGGCTGCACCATAAGGCTTGAAGCTGCCGCGCTGGCGGATCAGCAGCATGCAGCGTTCAACGTTGGTCGGGTCCTCACCGATCAGTGCTTCACGGAAATGCAAAACATGGGGTTTGAGGTAGGGCTTGGTGAATTCCACTTCACCAAGGCCGTGGATGTTTTCATCGGTCACAATGCGGACGATGGGGTGCTTGCCGATGACGGCGCAGCGGAGATCGACAATCTTCATATCATTCGATCCTGTTGTTTTCGAGATAGTCCCTGTTCATTGCGATGCCGAGACCGGGTGTCTTGTTGAGCTTGAGACTTCCATTCGAATTGTCGAGTGGCGTGTCGATGAGCACATCGTATTTGCTGAGGTTCCATTCGGATGTTTCGAGCTTGTAGAAATTCGGCACTGTCATCATCACCTGCGCGCCTGCGACGACGTTGATCGGGCCCGCTGCATCGTGAGGTGTGACCGGGATGTAATAGGCTTCGCACATTGCCGAAATTTTCTTGAGTTCGGTGATGCCGCCGGTCCAGGTGACGTCGGGCATGATGAAGTCAGCGAGCTTGTTTTCGAGAATTGGCACGAAGTCCCATTTGGTATGGCCGCGCTCGCCCCAGGAAATCGCAGCATTCACCTTGTCGCGGACCTGTTTCAACGCGTTAAAACTTTCGGGCGGCACGGGTTCTTCAAACCAGTCGATCTGGCCTGCGTCTTCAAGTGTGCGGCAGAGCCGGATTGCGGTTGGAACATCGAAACGGCCATGGGCATCGATGAGGATGTCATAGTCCGGACCTGTGGTCTGGCGGATCAACTCGGTCAACTCCGCCGCTTCGCGTTCGTCCTTCTTCGTCATTGATCCATCGAGATAGCCATCGCGCATCTCACCGCCTCCGCGTTGGTAGGGGAAGGGATCAAACTTCAGTGCGGTATGACCCGAGGCCATGATGTCCTTTATTTCGGCGACGACACCCTCTCTTGTTTTGAACTTGCGCTGGTCGGGATGGGTGTAGAGCCCGATCTCATCGCGAACCGGACCGCCGAGCAATTCGTAAATCGGCTGACCCAATGCCTTGCCGCGAATATCCCACAAGGCGATGTCGATCGCGCTCACACATTCAACGGCGGCACCGCGGCTGCCCATGTAAGTGAAGCTGCGGAACAGCTTGTGCCAGAGATGTTCAATCTTTGCTGGGTCTTCGCCGATGAGACCCGCGCCAATCTGCTGCAGCATGGCGCGAAGGGCCCGGTTGGCTGGTTTGGTTGTGGTGGTGATCTCGCCCCATCCCGTGAGACTGGCGTCAGTGGTGACTTCGACGAACAGGAACTCACCCCAATAGGAGCTGCTCGACTTGATGAGCCAAGGCGTGACACCGGTGATCTTCATTGTGCGCGTCCCTCCAGATTGGGTGGACTATACACAATTCTTTCAAATTGACACGCTGGCGAAATTCTGGGCAGTGTATGACATCCGAAGGATACCAGCTCGAATAGACCGTACCCTACGGCAACATACAGAAGCCCGCTTGACGGGCCTTGGAAAACTGGAGGGTCCTATGACTAACTTTCTTTTCCGCAACATTTTTTTCCGCAGTGCCGTTGTCTCTGCGATGGCACTTGCGCTCACGGCACCACCGGTGCTTGCTGCACCACCCGTCGACTTGAGCAAGTGGTCGCCGGAATACGTGCGCTCCATTGCAGGCACCGAGGAATTTGACACGGCGGCGGCGTGCGGCAAGGTCACGCCGCTCGACTACAAGGGAAACCTGACTTTCTGGTACCAGGGCGTGTTCGAGGGCGATCCCGACCTCTTGCGCCAGTACTACAAAGATTTCTTCGAGACTTTCCGCAAGACCTATCCGAACATCACGCTTGAGGAGCAGGCACTCACTTATAATGACTTGCTCGACAAGTTCCGCACGGCACTCCTGGGCAATGCTGCACCGATGGCGGTCCGCTTGCAAATTCTGGGCGGCACCGAGTTTGCGGCGAAAGGTTATCTCGAACCCCTGAAGCCCGAGGATGTGGGCTATGCGGCTGAGGATTTCTGGCCGGGTGCGATGAAGGCCGTGACCTGGGATGGCGTCACCTATGGTGTTCCCACCAACAACGAGACGATGGCCTTGATCTGGAATGCCGACATTTTCAAGCGGGCCGGACTCGATGCGAGCAAGCCACCAGCGACCTGGGATGATGTCGTCACATATTCAAAGCAGATTCACGACAAGCTTGGCATTGCAGGCTACGGTCTCGTCGCCCGCAAGAATGCCGGGAATACGCCCTACCGCTTCATGCCGCAGCTCTGGGGTTTTGGCGGCGGTGTGTTTGACGAGGCTGATCCAAGTCCGAAGCTGGAAGAAATCCGGCTGAACAGTGCCGCCAGCAAGCGTGCGCTGCAGGCATCATATGACATGTATGTGCGCGACAAGTCCGTGCCTGTATCAGCGCTCACCAACCAGCAGGCGGACAACCAGCCGCTGTTTGTTGCAGGGCAATTGGGAATGATGATCTCGCATCCATCTGACTACAACGTCATGCGCGATTTGCAGAAGAAAGCAACTGGCGCGGATAAAGAGAAGGCGCAGACGGTTATCGACAACATGCGCTATGGCCTGATCCCCACGGGTCCTGATGGCAAGCGGGCCGTTGTGTTTGGCGGATCCAATATTCACATTCTGAAGCCCGAATATGTTGAAGGCGGCAAAGTGGATGAGAAAGCGGCCAAGGCCATGGTCTGTTTCTGGACCAGCCCTGAATGGTCATTGAAGATGGCCTATGCGGGATCGAACCCCGGCAATCTCAACGGCTTCAAGACCAAGTGGATGAAAACCCGACTGGACGACATCAAGTTCCTTGATGTGACCACCTCGATGCTGCCCTACGGCATTCCCTTCCCGGCCTTGCCACAAGCGCCAGAGATCATGAACATCATCGTTCCGGACATGCTGCAGAACGCATTGACGGGAGCCATGACTGTTGATCAGGCGGCTGATGATGCGGCTGAGAAGGTCAAGAAGCTGATGGGCGGTGGGGGGTTGTAAGATTTAACGGTTAGTTACCCCAAAATCCGTCTTTCCAAACGCGACCGGCATTTGCGAAGCAAATGAGTGAGGGGGCGATTTGGAACCCAACTTTGGTTGCTGTGCGTGTGATGGTTGAAGTAGAAAGCGGGGTTCCAAATCGAGCGTCGTCGGCTTTGCCTGAGTCGCTCGTTTGGTATGACGGAGCTTAGAGCGTAGGGGAGTTGATCATTGACCATGGCGACAAGCGAGGCGAGGAATCCGGGTCTGCTCCAGCAGATGTGGATCAATCGGTTTGATTATCTCTACGTCTTGCCCGCCATCGTGGTGATGCTCATCGTTATCGCCTATCCGATTTATTACACGGTTGAACTGTCTTTCTACAAAACGCCGCCCGGATTGCAGTTGAAGGACAAGAGCTTCGTCGGTCTTGAAAACTACTCGGCCATTCTCACCAGCGACGTGTTCTGGCGCGTCACGGTCAACACCATCATCTGGACGATAGCGTCCACACTTATAGCATTCGTGCTGGGTTTTGCCTTGGCGCTGGCGCTGCATCGCGATTTTTTCGGGCGCGGATTCTTGCGCGCCATCTTTATCATTCCGTGGGTGATCAGTGCGGTTGCGGCTTCTTACATCTGGAAATGGATTTACCATTCGGATTTCGGCATCATAGGTGTGCTGCTTGTGCAGCTGGGACTGGCCGACCGGCCGCCGAATTTCATCGACAGCGTCAACACGGTCCTGCCGTCGCTCATCGTGGTCAATATCTGGCGCGAATTTCCGTTTGCCATGATCATGCTGATGGCCGGCTTGCAAACCGTCCCGGAACAGTTGCTGCGTGCGGCTCAGGTTGATGGCGCATCGGCCTGGCAACGTTTCTGGCACGTCACCTTTCCCCATTTGCGCGGCGTTTCCACGGTGACGATCCTGCTGCTCGCGGTGGCAAACTTCAACTCCTTCATCATTCCCTGGATCATGACGGGTGGCGGTCCTTCCAATGCCTCGCACATCTGGATCACGCACATTTACGAACTTGCCTTCGGGCGGCAGCGCTGGGGTGTGGCATCGGCCTATTCCGTTCTGCTGTTCCTGATCACCATGACATTGGGCTATTTCTATGTGCGCGCGTTGAGTGGCAGTGAAAGACGGGAGCGTGGATCATGACTCCCAAGACCGATGGCTGGCGCTGGGCCGGCCGCTTTTTCCTGCTGTTCATGCTGCTTTACACCGCCGTGCCGATGGTGTGGATGCTGCTCACATCAATCAAGTCGGGTTTCGCCGCCATGGCGTTTCCGCCAGAGTGGTGGCCGAATGAGCCTACCCTGGCAAGTTACGAGAAACTGCTCGATCCGCAAAACACGGTCGGGCAGGACTTCTTGAGATTTTTCGTCAACAGCCTGATCGTATCAACTCTGACGACGATCCTCGCGGTGCTGGTCGCGGTGCCGGCGGCCTACGCCTTTTCGCGCTTCAGTTTTCCAGGGCGGCAGTTCCTGTTTTTCTCGGTGCTGTTGCGCAACATGTTCCCCGCCGTGATATTTCTTGTGCCACTGTTCATCCTGATGCGCTTTCTCGGTTTGGTGAACACGCATGGCTCTCTGGTTCTCACCTATCTCACCTTTGGCCTGCCGTTGGCCATCTGGCTGCTCAAGGGATTTTACGACAACATCCCGATTCAACTCGAGCAAGCCGCGCGCATTGATGGCGCGACACGGTTTCAGGCGTTCGTTCTGATCGTGATGCCGCTATCGGTTCCGGGCATCATTGCAACCGCGATCTATTCGTTCATCGGTGCGTGGAATGAATATATCTACGCCTATACATTTCTCTCGAAGAATGACCAGCTCACTTTGCCCGTTGGCATTCAACGTTTCTTCTCGGAGAATACCACCGATTTTCCGGGCCTGATGGCAGCAAGTTTCATGATGAGCGTGCCTGTGGTGGTGCTGTTCCTTGTCTTGCAGAAATATTTTGTACGTGCGCTCACCGAGGGTGCGGTCAAACACTAGGAAGCGGAATTCATGGCGCAAGTGATACTCAAGAATCTGGTGAAGACCTATGGTCCGGTCTATGCGGTGCGGGACGTTTCGCTGACGGTCAATGACGGGGAGTTTGTTGCTCTCGTTGGACCTTCGGGCTGTGGCAAGACGACGACCCTTAATCTCGTCGCCGGCCTCATCCCAATGACCAGAGGTGAAATCATGATCGGTGATCGTGTCGTCACTGATCTGGACCCAAAGGACCGCGACATTGCCATGGTGTTCCAGAATTATGCGCTCTATCCCAACAAGTCAGTTTTCAAGAATCTCGCCTTTCCGCTTCAGATGCGCAAGATGGCGGCCTCGGAAATTGACAAGAAGGTGCGCGATGCCGCGCGCATGCTTGACATTACCCACTTGCTCGAACGGCTGCCCAAGGAACTGTCGGGAGGCCAGCAACAACGGGTGGCCTTGGGCCGTGCTCTTGTTCGCGATCCCGCCGTCTTTCTGATGGACGAACCATTGTCCAATCTCGATGCGAAGCTCCGCGTACAAATGCGCTCCGAAATCAAGCGCTTCCACAAGGACTTCGATGCAACCATCATCTATGTGACTCATGACCAACTCGAAGCCGTCACTATGGCCGACAAGATGGCGGTGATGCATAACGGCGATCTGCAGCAATACGATACACCGGCGCAAATATTCGCCAATCCTGTGAACGTGTTTGTCGCGAGTTTCATCGGCAGTCCGGCCATGAGCCTGATTCCGCTGGAAGCGACGTCGGCGAAGACGCTCGCCAGTGCGGAAGGGTGGACATTGGCACTGTCGGACCAGAATGCGCGGAAGGTGCAAAACGCGAAGTCGAAAAAGATTGTGCTGGGGGCACGGCATTCGACCATCCGCCTGCATAAGTCGAAAGTAGAGACAAGTGTTCCTGCAAAAGTCTATACAGTCGAGCCAACGGGCGATGTCACATTCGTGCAGGTGTTTCTGTCTGGAGCGCTCGTCAACATCAGCCTGCCGCCGACGGTTGATATCAAACTCGACGAGCAGGTGTGGCTCGAATTCGATCAGACCCGCATGCATTTGTTCGATGGCGAGACCGAACTGGCTTTGCGAGACTGAGCATGTTGCCCAAACTCAAGATCACTGCCATCAAGCCTTATCCCGTGTGGGTCGGCACGCGCAATCAGCTGATCGTCAAGATCGAAACCGACCAAGGTGTGTATGGCTGGGGTGAAAGTGGATTGTCGTCGCGCGAGAAGGCGGTGGTCGGTGCCATCGAGCATTACCGCGAATTCCTGATCGGCCAGAACGCCATGCAGATCGGCCGCATCTGGCAGGAGATGTATCGCAGCCAGTATTTCGAAGGAGGCCGCGTGTTGCAAGCGGCGATCTCGGCCATCGACATCGCGCTCCACGATATCAAGGGCAAGGCGCTGGGCGTTCCGGTCTATGAATTGCTGGGCGGCAAACAGCGAGATCTCATTCCGATCTTTGCGACGACCCGCTCGGAAGCAACGAGTTCTGAAGTCGTTGAGCAAGTGCTCGAACTCAAGGCGCAAGGCTGGGATGCCATTCGTTTGATGCCTGCTGGGCAGAAGTCAGACAATGTCTACGAACCGCGCGCGAGCATCGCGGAAACTGCGAAGTGGACCGTGAAGTGCCGTGAAGCTGTCGGAGACGCCGTCGTCCTTGGCATCGACTTCCATCATCGCCTCAGCGTTGCAGAAGCCGCAAGCTATTGCCAGAAAATGCCGCGCGGAACTTTGGACTTTCTCGAGGAACCCATTCGCGACGAAACACCGAGCGCTTATGCGGCGCTGCGGAAATTGACCGACGTTCCATTCGCGATTGGCGAAGAGTTTTCGTCCAAATGGCAGTTTCTGCCTTACATCGAAGGGGACCTGACGCAGTTCAACCGCATCGACATCTGCAATGTTGGCGGCCTGACCGAGGCGATGAAAATCGCCGGCTGGACCGAAGCCCACTACATCGACATGATGCCGCACAATCCATTGGGTCCCATCTGCACTGCCGCCACGGTGCATTTTGCAGCCGCCGTTCCCAATTTCGCCTGGCTCGAGACGCGCGCTTCACCGGGCGAACTCTATCACGGCTTTGATAACCCCGAATTTTTCCCCGGCTTACTGGCGCTTGAGGGGGCTCATTGTCGGGTCAATGACAGACCGGGTCTTGGAGTTGATGTCGACGAAACGGCGGTCGCAAAGCATAGCTTCAAACAATGGGAAGCCCCGCACCTTGTGCGCAAGGATGGGTCGGTGACGAACTGGTAGAGAGCTTTATACCAGAGTTCATTGCGATTGGCCGATCCGCACTTCCGTCACCCCGGCGAAGGCCGGGGCCTAGCTGTCTGTCGCTGCTGACTAGGAAATCAACGCGTGATGCAAGCTGGCCCCCGGCCTTCGCCGGGGTGACGGACAAGGGGGAACCGGTCAAAGTCAATGAACTCTGCTCAGCCCTTCTTCCCCCGCGCCGCCAGCCACGCCTCATATTCCGGCCAGGCATCCTTGTGCAGCGGGTAGTAGCGCTTCAGGGATTCTCCGGCGAGGAGCTTCTCGCGTGAGAATTCCTCCCAGCCGTGATCCTTGTGGGCCTTCTTGACCATTTCATCGGCAAGGGCAACAGGAACACAAACCGCTCCATCGTCGTCGGCGACGATGATGTCACCCGGGATCACCGTGACACCGCCACAGGCCACGGGCACGTTGACCGCCATCGGCATGAGTGCTGTCTGGGCATGGTAATTGGGGGTTACTCCATTGAGCCACATCGGGATGCCGAGTTTCTGCACCTTGGTCCAGTCGCGCACGCAGCCGTCGATGACCACGCCTGCGCCTTTCAGCCCCTTGAAGTAGGTCATCATCATGTCGCCGAAAATGCCGGACGCCAGATCGCCGCGCGCATCGACCACCACGATGTCACCCTCTTCGACCTGATACAGCACGTGGCGGTGCAACTGCTTTTCCACATCGGCGTATTCACCTTCTCCGAAGAGGTCCTCGCGCTTCGGCATCATCTGCAATGTGACGCAAGGTCCGGCAACAACCTCACCCGGCGTACGGGCAACCGGCCCCACCATGTGGCTGTTGCGGATGCCCATGTGGGCGAGCGTTGCGCTGGCCGTGGCGGCGCCGACTTCGCGGACACTCTCCACCAAAATTTTGGACGGACGATTGATCTTGGCGATTTCCATGGCATGCACCTCGTCCTGCAACATGATCACCATTCGCAACTCTGTGCAAGCCCGTGCTGTCCTTGCCAAGCCGGGCGCGCCACGCTTTACTCATCCAAAGGCAAGCAAGCGGAGGAAGCATGTCCGTCACCGGTACCATTGAGAACGCGGTGCGCCGCGCGTCCGAGCCTTCACAATTGAAAATCACCGACATCCGCGTCGCCACGATCAGGGCGCAAGGCATTCACCCGATTCTCAAGATCGAAACCAATCAGGGCGTTTATGGATTGGGCGAAGTGCGCGATGGTGCGCATCCCGATACCGCGATGCGTTTGAAACCGCTGCTGATCGGGCAGAACCCGTGCAATGTCGAATATCTGTTCCGGCGGATCAAGCGCTATGGCGGCGAAAGCCGGGAAGCGGGAGGGGTTTGCGCCATCGAGATTGCGCTGATGGATTTGGTCGGCAAAATCTATGGCGTGCCGTGTTACCAGCTGCTTGGCGGCAAGTTCCGCGACAAAGTTCGCATATATGGCGACACGCCATCGCCTGATGATCCTACTCCCGATGCCTTTGCCAAAGTGGTTCGCTCACGGCGCGATCTGGGCCTGAGCTTCATCAAGTTTGATCTTTCGGCGCGGATGTTCGAGCAAGTTCCGGGTGCATTGGTGGGCTCTGACACGCAACACGAATATCCGCAGTACCGGCAGTTCCACACGCCGGGCCGCGGGGCCGGAGCGCGGATCAGTGAGCGTGGACTGGAGCTGGTGCGCGACATTTGCCGGGCCGTGCGTGAGGATGTGGGGCCTGAGGTTTCTCTGTGTACGGATCATTTCGGCGAAGGCTTCGTCACGGTCGACGAGGCCATCCGCATTGGTCATGCCATCGAGCCGTTCAATCTCGCGTGGATCGAGGATGTCATGCCGTGGAACGACATCGCTGGCCACAAGCGCGTGGCTGATGCGTTGTTGACTCCCGTTGCAGCGGGCGAAGATCTGTATCTGTTCGAGGGTTTTCGTGAAGCCATCGAATCCCGCGCCTTCGATATTATCCATCCCGACATGTTGTCCTCGGGCGGGCTGACTGAAACGAAGAAGATTGCTGATCACGCCGAACGCCACGGCATTCCGACAGCCTTGCATGCGTGTTGCTCACCCGTCGCCTTCATGGCCAATGTCCATCTGGGTGCAGCACTCGCCAGTCTGATGGCGGTGGAACACCACGCTCTGGATGTGCCGTGGTGGCCGGATATCGTCACAGGAATTGCACCCGGTTATTTGGCAGATGGCTACGTCGCCGTGCCGGAAGCTCCGGGCCTGGGCATCGATCTGAATGAAGAGGTGATCCGCGAACGTCTGGTTCCGTGGTCGGGATATTTCGAACCTTCCGATGAGTGGAACGCCGAACGCACCGGTTTCCTCGGACACTTGGTTTGGTAAAACCGTGGTATATGATCTTAGTGACGATCGTTCATTAGCTTTTTCATTGGCCAGGTGTGCTGGAATGACGATGACGCTGTCGTCATCCCCGACGAGAATGCCGCCGGGAAAAACCGCGACGTCGCCGCAGCCGATGGGCACGTTGATGTCGATGGCTTCGTGCAGCGTGAGATAGGTTGGCTTTGCCGCGCGGGCATCGTTTCAGCTGTCCATGACCGGAACGTTTCCGGGCGGGCACTGTTTTATGGCCTGACGCTGGGGATGATTGGAACTGCGGAATTCTGTCAACGTGTTGCGGTCTTTCTGGGCCGGCATGCAACGCAGGGTGAAAGCGGGGCCACCATGTTGCGGCCTTTCGGCTCCACGGGCCGCACGTCCTGAATTACCTGATTGGGCAGTCCGGGTTGAACAATACCGTTGACAAAGCGGCTGTCGAAACTTGGCGGAGTTTTGCGAGTGACTCAGAAGCTGGGGCTGTCATGTGAGCAATCCATTTTCAGAGAGAAATCTTTTCATCTTCTCCAATAGAGCAGGCGGCAAAGGCCATGCCGAAGGTGGGCGCGTGGGTCCGCAGTCATTGCCGATGGCAGCCAGCGCTGCCTTGACGCCAGTTACATTTGCGCCATTCATCTCTGTGGCGCGGATGTCTTCAAATACACGCATGCCAGCGATCAATGCATTGGCCATTTTGTAATCGCCAGCTTCAAGTGCAGCATGGATCGCGACCGAACGCTGCGGCCAGAGATTGATCAACCCCGAGGTAAATCCCCGCGCACCGACGGCATAAAATGTGGGAGCCCAAACTTCCGCCAATCCGCCAACCCAAACAATTGATTTGTCACACGCTGCGATGGCCTCTGCCAGTTTTAATGGGTTTGGCGTGGCCCACTTCACACCTTTGACGCCGGGCACAGCACACAGGCCGGCGATTGCAGCTGTGCCAATGGTGTCATTGCGCAAATACAACATCATCGGGAGGCCTGCAGCGTCGGCAATCGCCTTGACGTAGTCGACCGTGCCGCGCGGCGCCACGAAGGGATCGGGCGGTTGATGGATCATCAAGGCTGACGCACCTGCTGCTGCTGAGGCTTTCGCCAAGCGGCAGGCATCACGGATTGATCGCCCTACTCCGGCAATCACCGGCGCACGGCCATTCACAAGTGCAATGACTTCCTGCGCCATTGTGCATGCTTCGTCGGTTGTGAGTGCATAGAATTCGCCTGTATTGCCGTTCACAACCGGCATGTGCACGCCAGCTGCAAGTGCGCGGTCTATTATCGGCGCGAGCCGCTGTGGTGCGATTTCGCCTTCCTCATCAAAAGGAGTGACGAGAATGCCGGAGATGCCAGTCAGTGCTTCGTCTAATGTGCGAACCATGCGCGCTATCCCCAGTAGATATCCGGTTTGCCCGCTGAACGGCCAAAATCTGTCGCCAGAATATCAAAAGTCGCAACTTTTGTCAGCTTGCGTTACGTGGCGGAACGACATCCAACCCTGTTTGCGCTGTAGCTTCGTCATCTCAATCCATCTCTGTTCTCAAGGAGGGCTTTCGGCTTGCGGTCAAGCCTGCCCCAAAAATGACTGCCGCGCCAATCCATGTCGCAACATCGACGGACTGTGCAAAACAATATGATGCGCCGAATGCCACCAACGGCAAGCGCAGAAAATCGAACGGCACGATGGCCGACACATCGGCTAAGGACACTGCCTTGGTGATGGCCGTCATGCCGATGGCTCCGAGTGCGCCTTGAACAGCCAAAAGACCCAGTGTTGGCAGGCTGGGAGTTGTCCAGTAATACAGCGCGGGCATGAGCGCAAGCGGCACCATCAAGATGAGATTCCAAGCGACAAGCGTGTCTGTTGAATCGCGGCCTGACATGGCCTTGAGCACAAGTTGGATTGCGGCGGTGAAAAGTGCGCCGAGCAACGCATAGAGCAGAAAGGGATCGAAGCTTTCTGCAGTCGGGCGCACGATGAGGAGAACTCCTACAAAACCCAATGCAACAGCTACCATGCGGGTAAAGTTTAGTTGTTCATTCAACAGCAGGACTGCGCCAATTGTCACAAATATGGGCGAAGTAAAATTGATGGCTGTGACCTGGGCCAGGTTCGCTCGTGAGACGGCGTAGAAAAATGTGACCAGCGCGAGTATTTTCAGCACGGCGCGCACGGCATGCAGCCAAACATAGTTGGTTTGAAAAATCGTTGTGCGCCTTTGAAATACCCACGGTGAGATAAACAGCAAACCGAAGGCGCTGCGAAAAAAGGCTATCGCAAATGGATTGAGTTCACGTGATATAACGCGCACCAACAGCGTGTCGATTGCCGTCAATGCAGCTGCGCCAATCATAATTGCAACGGCGAGATAGAACGCTTTTTCTTTCGCCAGCGGCTGCGTCATTGCAAGCTTGCCATGCCAAGCCGTGCAGCTTGCGCCTTGAGCTTAGCAAGGACTGAATCGTCAACTGCTACACCCATTGCCAATGCTTCGCGCCGATGCTTTGCCGCATTGTCCCCGGGCACACGAACTGGCGGCATGCCTTGTGGCGGTGGATTGGCGCGGCAGGCATTGGCGAGGTGGGTTGCTTCTTTCAAGAATGCGTCGCGGCCTGCAAAAGCATCGGGGTCAATCACTTGCAGGAACACCGAAAGCTGCATGCCCTTGGGTTGGCCGGACCGTCCGAAACCGGCGAGGCCTTGTCCCAGAGTCTCTATGGCGAGCGCCAGTCCATAACCCTTGTTGCCTTTCAGAACTCCACCGAGTGGCATCAAAGTGCCGCCATTTTCAGTGACCGCTATGGGGTCTTCGGTTGGCATTCCTTCCGCAGTCAAAGCCCAGGCTTCCGGGAAACGTTCGCCTTTTGCAGCGAGCTCGCGCGTCATGGTGGTTGTTGTGATTGAGCTTGAGATGTCGATCAGAATGGGATCGCCATCCGTTGGAAAACCATAGGCCACTGGGTCTGGCGTGAATTGCGCTTTGGTCCCACCAAAAGGCGCAACGCGTGCCTGCGATGCTGTGGAACAACTGAGCTCCGCAATATATCCGCGTTGGGTTACTTTGCGCAGATAGGCAGCCAGTGCACCAATGTGATGTGACCGCGCAATGGCAACTGTGACAACGCCAAAGCGTTTCACGCGTTCGCAGGCCAGTTCGAAGGCTTCAGTCACCAACCACGGGCCCGCAAGATTGTTGCCATCCCACGTGATGCAAGACTCGCGGTCCTGTACGACCTGAAATGTGCCGGAGCCCTTCAATTCACCAGACGCCAGCGAGTCGAGGTACCAGGGCAGCAAACCAACACCGTGAGTGGTGTGGCCAATCATG
Organism: uncultured Alphaproteobacteria bacterium; assembly: GCA_963819615.1. Taxonomy (GTDB): domain Bacteria; phylum Pseudomonadota; class Alphaproteobacteria; order Rhizobiales; family Aestuariivirgaceae; genus Aestuariivirga. Next base: position 631,867 of record CAWFWW010000001.1, on the reverse strand, counting down.
TCAGCTTCAACCAATATTTCAGCCGAAGTGGTGGACTTGTCCCTGTCCATTCCAGCTGCTTCGAAAAGTGCCGCTACATGGGCCTGCAGGATTTCGTGGTTGATATGCGCCATCAATTCACCGGAGTCAGAAGCGGTTTCCCTGCGTAATATGCAGCGAGATTATCGACGACCAATTGCATCATGGCATCACGCGTCTCGACAGTACCACTGGCGTGGTGCGGATAGAGTACGACATTGTCCAGCTTGGCAAATGCCGGATCAGGATTGGGTTCGTTGAGATAGACATCAAGGCCCGCAGCACCGAGTTTTCCTGTTTGCAGCGCGTCAATCAATGCAGGTTCATCGACGACAGTGCCGCGCGACACGTTGATGAAGGTGCCTTGGGGACCAAGCGCGTGAAGGACTTCGCGTGAAATCATTTCCATTGTCCCTGCCCCTCCCGGCGTCACCGCGATGAGGATGTCACACCACGCGGCAAGATCAACCAGCTTCGGAAAAAATCGGTAACCCGATTCAGGCTTTTCACTACGACTAAAGTATCCGATCTCCTGCTCCATCGCTGCACAGCGCCGCGCAATGGCCTGACCGATGCGGCCTAGCCCGACAATGCCGACGCGCGACTGCGCCGTCCGGTTGGTGAGCGCCATCATGCCTTTGCGGGCCCAGTCCCCCGTGCGCACATAGCGGTCGCCTTGGAGCAGTTTGCGGCGCGAGGACAGCATCAGAAGGATTGCTGTATCTGCAACGTCATCGGTCAGAACATCCGGCGTATTGGTGAACTTGATGCCACAGTCCGTGAGGGCACCGACATCAATGGAGTCATAGCCGACGGACGAGCAAGCAACGATTTTGACTGCGGGTAATTTGGCCGCGAAAGCACGGTCCATGTGGAAGTGGCCGTTGATGACAGCGCCTGTGCAAACCTTTCCGGCCTGGGCCAGGAAAGCATCTTTGTCGGCGGCGAGATCATACCTGTGCAGCCTGTAGGTCTTCTCGAGCACCGCCATTTGCTTTGGCATTATGGGGTAAAGAACAATGACATCCTGGCTCATGCTATCCTCAATTCGGTTTCGGTTCGGCGTGCGGCCCGTCGCGCCGCTTGAATGTCCGGATCGGGGTCCAGACACGCGGCGAGCAGATTGCGCGTATAGTTTTCGCGCGGCGCTTCGAAAATCTGCCGGACGGGCCCTTCTTCCACGATGCGCCCATCTTGCATGACAATCACGCGATCCGCAAAGTCTCGCACTACACCAAGATCATGGGCAATGAACAAATAGGAAAGTCCCAATTCGGTGCGCAGCTTGGCAAGCAGTGTGATGACCTGAGCCTGCACCTGCACATCCAACGCGCTCACTGCCTCGTCACAGATGATTATATCAGGCTCCAAGGCGAGTGCGCGGGCTATGGCAATGCGTTGCCGCTGGCCACCAGAAAACTGGTGCGGGTAACGTGCCGCATGCTCTGGCGACAGGCCGACGTGTTTCAACAATTCGCCTACACGGACTTTCCATTTGTTTTTCGGCAGAATTTCCGGGTGTATAACCCATGCTTCTGAAATCAAATCAAAGATCGACATGCGTGGATTGAGACTCTGTGTTGGATCCTGAAATACCATCTGGATTTCACGGCGCAACCCAAACATCTCAGTGCGTGACAGTGAAAACAAGTTGCGGCCCTTGTAGATCGCTTCGCCCGACGTCGGTTCCTCGAGTCGCAGCAATGTTTTGGCGAGCGTGGATTTCCCGGAACCACTTTCGCCCACAATCGCCAAACACTCGCCAGCCATCAGGTTGAAGCTCGCGTCCTTCAACGCATGAAATCTGCCAAAGGTCTTGGACAATCCTTTAACCGTGAGCAGCGCGGCCGGAGCACCAGCAATTCCTGCGGACATCTTACCCTTGCCAGGTGCAGCGGCGATTAATGCTTTCGTGTAGGCATGGCGCGGATTCTTGTAGACATCGTGCGCCATGCCTTGCTCTACAACTGCGCCATTTTGCATCACCACAACACGGTCTGCGATTTCAGCGACGACGCCGAGATCATGTGTGATGAGCAAAAGACCAGTGCCAGAGTCACGTCGCAGCTTCTCCAGGAGGCTGAGGATTTGCGCCTGAACCGTCACATCAAGAGCAGTAGTAGGTTCATCGGCGATCAACACATCGGGCTCCAGCGCCAATGCCATGGCGATCATCACTCGCTGTCTTTGTCCGCCTGAAAATTGATGCGGGTATTTGCCGGTGGCAACAGCGGGTTGCGGAATGCCAACGCGCGCCAGGAGATCGAGCGCCTTTGCTTTTGCATCCACCACTGGCATGCCGTGAATGGTCATCGCTTCTTCAAGCTGCCAGCCAATTGTGTAAACCGGATTGAGATGACTCAACGTGTCCTGGAAGATCATGGCTATACGTTTGCCATTGATCTCAAGTCTTTCTGCATGGCTCATCTTCAAGAGATCGCGGCCACCGAAAAGAATTTCGCCTGATGTGATCCGGCCAGGTGGGCAGTCAATCAAATCCAGGACGGCAGAGGCAGAGACGGACTTTCCTGATCCGCTTTCGCCCAAGATGGCCAGCACTTCGCCACTATCCAAATGCCAACTGACATTCTGCACGGCTTTGACAACATTGCCGGACACATGGAACTCAACTGAGAGATTTCTGACTTCGAGCAGATGTTCAGTCATTTCCGTGCCGTTTCTCCAACCGCCAACGCTGGGCCGGGTCGAGTGCGACGCGCAGCCAATTACTCAGGATGTTGAGGCTGAGAGTGGTGAGGACAATGGCGAGACCCGGCCAGAAAGACAGCCACCAAGCCTTGATGAGATAAGGGCGGCCTTGCGACACCATCAGGCCCCATGTCACTTCAGGCGGTTGGATGCCGATTCCCAGAAAAGACAGCGAACTTTCCGCCAGCATGACATAGGCAAAGTCGAGTGTCGCAATGGTCAACAATGTGGGCAGCACCATGGGCAGGATATGACGGAAGATGATTCGTTTGGTTGATGCCCCCATCACCAATGCGGCTTGCACGAACATGCGCTCGCGGATTTCCAGAACTTCGGCACGCGTGGTGCGCAAGTAGACGGGAATGCGGGTGATGGCCAAGACGATGATGAGATTGGCGACGGATGGCTGGAGCATGTAGAGCACGATTACTGCGAGCAGCAGCGACGGAAATGACATGACAATATCGGCGAAGCGCATTATGGCTTGGCTGAGCCCCGCACGCGTATAGCCCGCGATCAATCCAAGTGTTGCACCAATGGCCAGGGAAAAGACAACGGCTCCAGCTGCTACCATCATTGTATTCTGGGCCGCCACAATTATGCGTGGCAATAACGGCCGGCCCAGTTGATCAGCGCCCAAAATGTTGAGCCAGCCTTTTGCGAAGTCAAAGGGCGGTGAATTGCGGGCGCGGAGATTTTGTTTTGATGACACGGCTTCCAACAGCAGTGGTCCAAACAGGGCGCACAGGACGATGATCAGCAGCATGACGGCTGCGGCGAAAGCCAGTTTGTCGGCCCACAACATGGACAGTGCGCGCCGCCACAGCGGCATCTCTGGTGCAATGATGTTGCTGGTGGCGTCAGTCATGTTCAATATCTGATGCGGGGATCGAGCATGGCATAGGCGATGTCGATCAGGATGTTCATGATGAAGATGGCAACTGCCGTGACCATGATAGCCGCCAGGACGACGGAGAAATCGCGCTGTAAAATCGAGTCGATCATCAACTTTCCTACGCCTGGAAGCCCGAAAATACTTTCCACCACAACGGCGCCATTGAGAAGGCTCGCTGCCTGATCACCAATCACTGTGATCACTGGCAGCATGGCGTTGCGAAGCGCGTGCACAAATATTATAGGGCGCGGTTTTACGCCCTTGGCGCGTGCGGTTTTCACATAGGCTGAGGATAGCGCTGTCATCATCGACCCGCGCACCACTTGAACGATCAAGCCAAATGGGCGGATGAACAGAACCGCAATCGGCAATATCCAGTGCCAGGGCGTGTCGGTTCCCGATGTGGGAAGCCACCCCAGCGTGACTGCGAACAGCACGATGGCAACGATTGCGATCCAGAAATCCGGTGCTGCCGCGCCGACTAGCGAAAAAAATGTAGCCAAGCGATCAAACCAACCTCCAATGCGGAAGGCGGCCAGAGATCCGGCGATGACAGCCATGACAGTCACCAAGCTCATGGTGATGACTGCGAGCACCAAGGTCCACTTGAACGCCTCAAGCACAACATCGAGCGCCGGCCGCGCCCGGCGAATGGAATCGCCGAAATCAAGCCGCAACAGGTCCTGCACGAATTTGCCGAACTGCACGATCAGCGGTTGGTCCAGACCGTGAATCTTGCGAAACTGTTCACGCGATTCAAGGCTGGCATCAATGGGCAGGTAAAGCGACGTGGGGTCGCCTGTGAGGCGCGACAAGAAGAAGACTAGAATAATCAATCCGACAAGGGAGATGGCGCTTGCAAAGGCACGTTTGCGGATAAAGCTTTGCAAAAGGCGGCACTCCCTATCCCGCGTGAAAAAGCACGGAAGGCGACATTAGCGCCTCCCGTGTCGAAACTCCAGTTTACTTGAACTTGATCTGCGAGAGTTGCAGTTCGGAGTTGGTCGCGATGGACGGCGTGAAGTTCAGTTTTTCAGACACGCGGCTGAAGCCCACCATGTGGAACAAGAAGACGTCGGTCACAGATTCATTGTGGACGTAAGCCAGGGTTTCCTTCCACAATTTCGTCCGCTCCTCACCTGTTGCGGCAGTGGCCTTGGCTATCATCTCATCAACTTTCTTGTCGCACATGCCCGACTGCGCGCCTTCGCATGCATATTTGAAGAACATCGAGAATACTGGATCGCCTTTTGCATTGTCATGCATCGCTTCAACGAGGTTAGGTCCACGGTCTTCTGCATACGGTGCTGTGTAGATGTCTACCCATTCCGCCACTTCATACATTTCGAGTTTGGCGTTGAAGCCGACGTCCTTGAACATCTGGGTCACTGCCTCCATCACTTCGGTGACGTTGGGGAAATTTCCAGTGCGGCCAATCACGCGAATTGTTGCATCGGTTGGGGCACCCGCAGCCTTGGCTTCTGCCAGAAGTTTCTTCGCCAATTCCGGATCAAAGGAATAGGCCTTCAAATCGGGGTTCCAGCCGATGGTTGATGGCGGCACCATGGCGTGGGCCGGAATGGAGCCATCAGGAATCAGCGTTCCGAGCAGAGCTGCACGATCCACCGCATGGTTCAACGCCAAACGCACGCGCTTGTCGTCGAGTGGCTTCTGCGTTGTGTCAATGCGGAGGTAGGTTGTTTCCGAATTCGGATAGGCGAAATCGGTTTTGGGATTGGTTGCATCATTCTGCGAAATCAACGGAACGATATCAGCTTCGCCTGTGCCGACCATCGCGGCGCGCACAGCGTCATCCGAACGGAAGAGATAAGTGGCTTTCGTCACATCGGGTTTTGCACCCCAATAGTCATCACGGCGCATCAGTACAATCGACTGGCCGGGATTGCGTTCGGTCATCACATAGGCACCCGTTCCGACGGGCTTCTGAACGAATGCGATTGGTGTTTCCGAAGGAACAATTGTAACCGTCGAAAGCAGCAATGGCAGAATTGGCTGAGCAGGGTCAGCCTTGATATCAACCGTCGAGCCGTCAACGACAGTTGCCGCCACCGTCATACCACCAAAATACTTTGCGCCGATTTCGCAGGTAATTGACTTATCAACGACGCGCGCCAGCGAGTGGGCAACGTCTGCCGCATCGAATGTCGTGCCATCGGAAAACTTCACACCTTTGTGCAGGTTGAAACGCCACACACCGCCACTCTTGTCTTCCCAGCTGTCGGCAAGGCGTGGTTTCAAACCGTCGGTCGGGTTCAGTTCCGTCAGTGTTTCAGAGATATTCTGCAAGAGAACACGACCGATGTTGGACTGCGATGCCATGCATGGCTCCACATTTTCGAGATCTTCGTTCAGGACGATCTTCACTTCGCCTTCAGCCGCTTGCGCAAGGCCAAAGGATGACGCGCAAAACACGCTCGCCAACAGCATTTTCTTCAGTTGTGTCATTGTTTCCTCCTAAGTCTCCCGCAGTTGATTGTTCGGTCAAAAGCTCCACTGCCTGAGCTTTTTCCTCTTGCCGTCTGATCTTAGCCAGAGCGCAAGAATTATTGTTGTGACGGCACTTTTGAGAATGATCCGGAACTTGTCAACGCCTTTTTGCGACTTGAGACGTGAAAGCGTGGTGATCGAACAGCGTTTAACTTTGCGTCATTTTCCATCACGTGGACTTCAAAGTGCCGCAGCAAGTAACTGGTGTCCTTTTTCAACTTTACAGGTTGTCGGGGGACGCAAGTGTCAAGATGTCATCTTCAGGTCCAGCACGCGGCCTTCAAAGAGGCGGTCGCGTGAGCCTTCGAGGTGAAGGCGCATCAGCTGTTCAGCCTGTTCGGCCTGCCCATCGCGGATTGCCTCATAGATGGCGTTGTGCTCGTCCAGCACGTGGCGCAGTTTGGGGCTGGGCCCCATCAGTGACATGCCGTGCATGTGCATGACGGCATAAATGTGCCGACGCAAGGCGAGCAGCGTCGAGGAAAAATAATGATTGTTGGCGGCTTCGGCCACGCCGTGATGAAAATTGAAATCCGCGTCTTCGCGGTGGCGGTTATCCCGGGTAGCCTCCTGAAGCAGCGCCAGCGCGTCTTCGAGTTTGGTCAACGATACTTTGCCCCGCCGCGTGGCGGCAACGTGGGCGGCAGTCGGTTCAATGGCCAGGCGGAATTCATAACAGCGTTGAATATCGGCAATCGTCTCCACAGGCGAAAAGGCAAGTGACGCGACTGACCTGTCGCGTACATAGGTGCCGGCACCTTGCCGGGAAGCCAATATTCCTTCGTTGCGCAAGCGCTCCAGCGCTATTCGCAATATTGGGCGGGAAACGCCCAGCAACCGGGACAAATCATTCTCAGACGGGAGCTTTGCACTGGCGTTGAATTCACCGCTGGCAATGCGAGACGCCAGCTGCTGGTAAATCCTGTCGGCCAAAACAGGTGGCCGGGCGCGCGCTTTCACGCCTTGAGGCGGCTCGCCTTCTTGCACACGTTCATCCACGTCGCATACCCTCTTGGTTCGGCCGGCCGATTGCCTGCGCAAATACTTCAGTCAAAGTTTGGCTAGTGCCAAAACCTCCTGATTTACTGATCACGTGCAGAATTTGCCCATTCAATAAAATCCTGCACCATGGTAGCCCGGGTGCCGCTTCTCCGCAAACCTCCAATTCCCGGCAGTTCATTGCATTCAGGAAGGCTGCCGCAGTGTCACCGCCAGAGAGCACGATGGTTTTTGGAAGAATGCTTGCAACCACTCGGCGGAGGCCTTCGGCAAACCGCTTCGCCACTACTCTTGAAAATGGCGCATCACCCGTAGTTCTGACGACAAGAATGTCTGACTGCGGAACATGGCCGGACACTTCACCATCGGGTGCGTCCAGGATTTGGCATTGGGTCATTGTTTGAAATTGCTCAACTTGTTCGCGCGTTACAGGATCGCGCGATCCTATTGCGATCAACAGCGGCAATTCGGAGCGAAATGGCGGGCCAATTCCTTTGGCAATGATCCCTGCCAACGCAACTGCAAGGCCGCGCGAGCAGACAGCCAATGAACCTTCATTCTGCAACACTTTAACCGCCAGTTTTTCAAGATCAGCTGCATTGGCCACATCAGGCATCTCCACTCGTCGTTGATCGCGGAATTTATCGGCTATCGACAGTGGCTCTGGAATGCCCGCTCCAACAACATGACCGTGTCTGACGAAACGACCAACATCCGGTGCAGCGGGCACGACAAGCAGTCCCGTCACGCCAAGTTCGCGCGCGATGGCAAAGCATTCGGATTCAATATTTCCCATGAGACGGGAGTCGATTTTCTTGAGCACGAGTGTTGGCTTGAACCAGCGTGCCAAGCGCGCGGCTGACGCAGCCAATTTTGCGGCCTCGTGTGGTGCGCTGTGACTGGAGTTGGTTGAAACGGCAAGCACATCACACTGCAATTCGCCCGGCGGAACAGCAGCCACTTCCGCAAACACGCGAATGCTCATCCCCCGGCATGCAAAAGGCGAGGCTGTGTCCAATGCTCCAGTCAGATCATCGGCGATAACAAGGACGTGCACAGTATCTGATTTCTCTTGCGCTTCAAATCACATGGCTGGCCAACATTGGTGCCGACTTTCGGGCCACATGTAAAGCCTCCAGTCAGATGGATTGGTTCTCTCGGTGGCTGGCAATGTCATGAAAATGCGTTATCATTTGAATAAGTGCAAACATCAAGACGCACTCCAGAGTTTCATAACTTGACAAGTTAATGGGCGTTCCTCAGCATGCTGCAAGACAAACTCGAATGCTTGTTCGCAGGGACACATGAAATGAAATCGGCATTGAACAACAGAAAGACTGTGATTTTTGGTGCAAGTTCCGGAATTGGCGCTGCGGTGGCGCGGCGCTTTGCGGCGCTCGGTGCTGACGTGATCGTGCACTATAATGGCAACAAGGCTGGCGCGACGCAGGTTGTGCGTGACATCGAAACGAATGGCGGCAAGGCTCGTATGCTCGCGGGCGATGTTTCGCTGGCTGAAATCGCCGAACAACTCGTGAGTGATGCGGCAGACATGCTGGGCGGCCTCGACATCGTCATCAACAATGCAGGCAACATGTTTGGCCGGACCGCGATTTCAAAGGCGACTGACGAGCAGTACCGGAATGTCGTCGATCTCAACATTGGTGGCGTGTTTTTCGCCTGCCGCCGGGCGGGGCAAATTCTGCAACAACAAAAGTCGGGCACCATCATCAACACGACATCAGTTGCGGCCCGCACTGGAGGCGGCGATGGCGCTGGCTTGTATGGCGCCGCTAAGGGTTTTGTCAGCACGATCACGCGTGTGTTGGCGAAAGAAATGGCCCCTCACGGCGTGCGCGTGAATGCAGTCGCTCCGGGAGTTATTGAAACGGATTTCCATCGCAAAAACTCCACCCGGGAGCAATTGGCTGCGGCCGTGAAGGGCATTCCGCTAGGGCGGCTTGGCACGGCGGAGGAATGCGTCGGCGCATTTGAGTTTCTCGCCGATGAAACGATGAGCGGATACATTACAGGCCAGGTGATTGAAGTGAATGGCGGGCAATTGATGCCATGACCCAAATGGCAATAGGCATCACCATGGGTGACCCGGCAGGTGTTGGTCCGGAGGTCATCTGCAAGGCAATAGCTGCCCTATCGGAAATTGAGCGATCTGGCATCACCGTCATCGGCTCCGCTGATACATTGCAACGTGCGGCCAATGTGTGTGGGCTTGCAAGCGACGTGTTGCGCGATGTAGCAGTTGAAGACGTGCCGAGTCCGGGAGTTCCCCTGCCATTTGGGAAGATGGACAAGGCCGGTGGCGAGGCCTGCTTCCGCTACATCAAACGCGCTGTCGAACTGGCCACCGCAAACGACATTGGCTGCATCGTCACCGCTCCCATCAGCAAGGAAGCCTTGAATGGTGCTGGCCATCACTATGACGGGCATACGGGCATGCTGGCGGCGCTGACGGGCACCAAATCGGCTTTTATGTTGCTGGCTGATGACCGCCTCAACACCATTCACGTTTCAACGCACGTTTCACTGAAAGATGCCATTGGACGCGTGACCACCGAGCGCGTGTTGGCGACTATTCGCGCGGGACACAAACATTTCGCGCGCGTGGGGAAACCCAATCCACGGATCGCCGTCGCCGGCCTTAATCCACATTGTGGTGAAAACGGCTTGTTTGGTGACGAGGATGACAATGCGATTGCGCCGGCCGTGGCACTTGCCAAAGCGGATGGCATCAACGCGGTCGGGCCCATTTCTGCCGACACGCTTTATTATCGAGCGTACAATGGTGCTTTCGATTTGGTGATCTCTCAGTATCACGACCAGGGTCACATCCCGATGAAGCTCGTGGCATTTGATACGGCGGTCAATGTGTCCATTGGCCTGCCGATTGACCGCGTATCAGTCGATCATGGCACCGCGTTTGACATAGCAGGCACTGGCACGGCCAAACACGTCAACATGTTGCAGGCGATAGCATATGCCCGAAAGCTGGCAGCTACGCGGAGCGCGAAGTGACGGAGCAATCCATCCTGCAACTGATGGACGGTGAGTTGCGCAAAGTATCTGAAACGCGTGCTGATGCTTTCATTCCGTCACCGTCTCCACAAAATCACGCAGCATTTCTGGCACGGCTTCCTGGTGGAGAACTAACCTGTGTGTGGTTTGGCGGCACGATGGAAGGGATGCCCGACATCTCAATTCACATGTCGAGATTTGATCAGGCAACATCGTGCTGGAGTAAAGCTGAAGTGCTGTTGGATGATCATGGCCGCTCCGAGCAGAATCCACAATTGTTCAATGCGCCCAACGGCGAAGTCTGGCTGCTCTATACATCGCAAGTTTCGGGAAACCAGGATACTGCCGTCGTACGCAAACGCGTATCTTCCGATGGCGGCCTCAGTTTTGACCTGGCCACGACAATGATTGCCGACACTGGAACATTTATTCGTCAGCCAGTTATCGCCACACCAAGTGGTGACCTCGTGCTGCCAGTATTTAGGTGCCGCGTTGCCAAAGGCGAAAGATGGTCAGGCAGCAATGACAATTCAGGTGTCTACCATTCAGCAGATAGCGGGACGACCTGGAATTGCCTGGAAGTGCAGAATTCTTTTGGTTGCGTGCACATGAACATAGTGCCAATCGACGCGCAGAGATTTGTCGCGTTCTTTCGCAGCCGCTGGGCCGACTTCATCTACCGAACCGAAAGCCATGATGGCGGCAAAACTTGGGCGAGCCCACGACCAACGAACTTGCCCAACAACAATTCCTCCATTCAATGCACTCGATTGCGCGATGGCAGGCTCGCCCTGGTCTACAACCACTCAAGCGCTGAAAATGCCACGGGCCGCCGCACATCGCTCTATGATGATCTGGATGAAGGTGGATCAGGAGCAAAGGTATCAATGGCTGCGCGTCAGGCCTTCTGGGGTGCGCCGAGGGCACCCTTGTCGCTGGCCTTTTCTGATGATCACGGAATTACCTGGACGAACCGTCAGGACATCGACACGAGCGACGGTTATTGTCTCAGCAACAACTCCGTCAGCCGCGTCAATCACGAATTGTCATATCCGGCACTACTCGAAGGCCCAGACGACACGCTGGACATCGCATTCACCTGGTTTCGTCAAGGCATCAAACATGTGAGGATCAAGCTGACATGACTTATCCATTCAACGCACAGGATCTGAAAACACTGGCGCAATGGGACACGCCGACTATCTGCAACGCACTGGAACTGATCGTGCCGGAGCGTCGCGCTATTGGGTTTACAGTGGAGCCTATGGTGGCGCTTCACCCGAGTGCGCCGCCCATCGTTGGTTTGGCGCGTGTCGGCACAGTTCGAGCGAAAGAACCGCCGCGCGGCGCGGTGGCGGATCGCATGGCATGGTATGAATATGTCTCGGTTGCTGACCTTCCGACCGTTGTTGCAATTCAGGATCTTGATGACAGGCCGGCCTACGGTGCGTTCTGGGGAGAAGTGAACACCAACCTGCATCACAAACTCGGCGCGTTGGGTTGTGTAACCAATGGCTCGTTCCGTGATCTCGCAGCTTCGAACAAGGAGTTTCAAATTATTGGCGGCCGGATTGGCCCAAGCCACGCGCATATTCACGTTGTCGATTTTGGCAAGTCCGTGAATGTGTTCGGCATGCAGGCGGCCCATGATGATGTGATCCATGCCGACGTTCACGGCGCCGTAGTCATTCCGGCACATTGCGTGAAACTGTTGCCGGAGAAAATTGATCTGGTGTCGCGGCGTGAGAAGGTCATTCTGGATTTATGCAACTCGAAAGAATTTACAACACTGGCGCTGCGGGCTGCTTTGGCAAAATCAAAGGACATTCATTGAGCGTGCCCGCAGATTCCGGTACGGCCACCAGAGCGAATTGACGGTTGGTGAAAATTTCTTTCCATTCCTGATCATTGGCACTTCTCATGTTCAGCAGAAAACCGAAACTACAATCCTTTGCGGAACATATGTTTCATGCCCGAAAGCCTTGCGCTGCAAGCGCCCGTGAATCCAGAGTTCTGGCTAATCTTGCCTGGCTATGGCGGCGCGGCCATTTAACTTGGCGAATATGTTCGCGATGTTCACCCCAATCCTTGGCATGAGCCTGACCGGCGCCGGCCTGGAAGGTAATTGGGGCAAAGCAAAACTGGCCATACGCGCGATGATCAATTCCTGCACGCCGCTTGCGTTGTCATGCAGGATGCTGTGCCGATTGGACTTGATGATATGGAGGCTTTTGTTCATCGACCCTATTCGCGCCTCAATGATCTTGGCGCTCGCTGGATCAACAATTGGATCGTCCGAGCCATGTAAAATCATCACTGGACAGGCGACATTCTCTAATCGGCTTCCCAACTGGTCTGCGACTTTGCGCAACTCCACCAAGGCCTGCACCGGCATGTTGCGGTATTGAATCTCAGGATTCTCAGGTTCAGCCTCATGGAACGGCTTGATTCCGTTCTGCACGTAAACCCACTGGCTCAGCTGATTGATGCGGTGAAACAGTGGCGCAAAGCGCACGCTTTGCATCCGAAATTCGATCGGTGCTGAAACAGCCGCGACAAATGCCAGCTGTTTTGGCCGCTCAGCCGCCAAGAGCAGTGCAAGCGATGCGCCAGTTGCGAACCCAACGACCAGCACCTCCGGCGACATGTGCGACATGATCTCATATCCGCGCCGCACGGAATCCCGCCACTCTTGGTGACTTCGCGTGCGCAAGTCATGCGGCGATGTGCCATGACCTTTCAGCCGGACCCCAAGCACTGGATGTCCTTCAGCCACCAGCCGCTCGCCAAACGCCTTGACTTCCGCGGGCGACGCCAGAAAACCATGGACCAACACAACTCCTGCCTTGGTCGCAACCTCCGGCACGAGTAGAAACGCCTTTCCCTCCCTTTTCCCCGGTTCGCGTAATTTTGATTGCGCTGAAGTACTGACAAGATCGCTTTCATGCGAGCGCAGTTCATCATCGAACAGGGCCTTCGCGAGCTCAGGTCCCGACAATGGGACAGCGTCTTCGACGACGCGCAATACGTTTGTCAGCGACTGGATTTCATTCGCATAGACCCGGACCACATTGGCCAGCCGTGGATCGCCTTCGGCCGTTTCAGCCAGCAGCGAAGTCAGAAGTGTGATGTGCGTTTCGCCAATCGCAATCAATCCGGCTTCGGCAGCTGTGGCATAAAATTGCTGGAGCGCAGCACAGGGTTCGCCCGGCAAAGCGCCGTAAATGTTGGGATCGGTGAGGGTACGGTGCAGGTGCAGCCCATGTTCTTTTTGAACAGCCTTGATCACCGAATAGAGAAGTGAATGGAACCTGGCTTTCTCAACCTGAGCAACCCCTTGTGCCGCAAGCCGCATCATCAATCGCGCCGCCAGATGGCTGATGTTGAGCGTCACATTGGCGTACATCTCGACCATGCAGTGATCACGCAGCCGCCGCGTCGTGCGCTTCATCGTCGCCGCCGCAAGCTTGTCGATCCAGTGATCCGATTTGTCTTTCAACCCGAACAGATCATTCAGGCTGTCGATCTGCTCAAATATCCGCGCCAGCACCATCCGGTCAGCCATGTTCAAAGCAATATCAGGATGCACAGCCTTGCCGAAGCGGATGTCCATGTCCGTCTTGCGCAAGAGCAGATTGCCTTCCACCATCAACTCTTCACGTCCACGCTTCCCCAAATCAAATTTGAGGAACTCCGCCGCCTTCAGCAGAAAATTCTCACCACGATGGATCGGATGAAACGTGATGTTGGATGGAACCATGAGCGTCGGTTTGCGCGCAGCCGCAAGCAGCGCATCGCGATCGGCAAGCCCAAGCGCTGCGACCCAGCGGTCAAGCCTTTCATGATCGCCCGCTTCATCAACTGAAAGAATGCGCTTCTTGAAAAGCTCGAGGACCACCGCAAGCGCTGCGGCACCTTGCCGATGGCCATTCCGTACTTTGAACGAGTCAAGAAACCCTTCCGGCGGCGGCGCTGCAATGCTTCTGTCTTTCATCATCGATCCTTCCGGAAAGATGATCACCTTCTGCCCGCGCAAAATCTCGGCAGCCAGGAACGCCAAAAGCCCAGGGTGATTGCTGGGCACTGCGCCTGCTCCCCACAGCACTTTCGCAAAACGGTCGCTGCTCTCGAACAGCTCTTGCGCCGCGACGCAGCGGCAATAGGCACCCGTCGCCTGGTAGATAAAATACTGCGGGATGATGGTCTCGAAACGCGCGAAGTGATTGAAAAGGAAAATTTGGCCGTTTTCGAGAACGTCCTGTTCAGCATGCACGGCAATTTTCATGCCGACTCGTTTGTGAACAATCGAAAACGCCCGCACCGCCCATTGATAAAATGGCACGTTAATCGAAAAATCCCGGCTGGCGGCCATACGCTTCACCTCCCGGCGGACTCTAAACTGAAAAGTAACGCCTGCTGTGCCTGGCAGTCTACTACTATAATGCTAACGCACCATTGCTTTGGCAGCACGTTTAGAACGCCTCTTCCTTCATCCCCATGACAGGCCCGGCGCCCGCCATGATTCCGGCCATCAGACTACCCGTCTCTGGCAGAATTTTGGTCATGTAAAATGTTGCAGATGCAATCTTGGCATCATAAAACGGATCAGCCTTGATCATTCTCAATTTAAAGGCCTTTTCCGCCATACGCGCCCACATGAAACCGATGGCGACGAGCCCGAACATGCGCAAATATTCGGTGGCCGCCGCCGCCCCTTCCTCAGGGTTGGAAACACCAGCTTTGCCCAGCCACAAGGTCGTCTGCTGCAAACGCCCGAATGCTTTCGCCAATGGCCCGATTGCCTGTGCCGTAAAAGGATTGGCCATGCGCTTGTCGATATAGGTCTGCACGGGATGAAAAAACCGCCGCGCCAGACGGCCCATGCCCATGGGCATCTTGCGGCCCACGAGATCAAGCGCCTGAATGCCGTTGGTGCCTTCGTAAATTTGTGTAATGCGCGCATCGCGCACCAATTGCTCCATGCCCCATTCGCGAATGTAGCCGTGCCCGCCATGCACTTGCACGGCATCATTGGCCGCGGCAAAACCTGTATCTGTCAACATCACTTTTACGATTGGCGTCATCAACTGCACAAGATCATCAGCTTCCTTGCGGCGCGCCGCATCGGGATGCAGCAATGAAATATCAAGTTCCTGCCCGATCCACAGGGCAAGGGCCCGGCAGCCTTCGGTCATCGCGCGCGTCCGCATCAACATACGCCGCACATCCGGGTGCACGATGATCGGATCGGCCGCCTTGTCGGGGTGCTTCGTGCCTGTGACCGACCGCATTTGCAAACGCGACTTCGCATATTCAACCGCTCCCTGATATGCGGCATCCCCAACACCCAGTCCCTGGATGCCGACTGCCAGTCGTGCTGCATTCATCATCGTGAACATGGCGAAGAGACCCTTATGGGGCTGTCCGACCATCCAGGCAGATGCTCCATCATAATTCATCACACATGTGGGCGAGGCCTTGATGCCCATCTTCTTTTCGAGAGAACCACAGGCAAGCTGGTTACGGGCACCAAGCGTGCCGTCTTTGTTCACAAGGAATTTCGGACAGAGGAAAAGGGATATGCCTTTCACGCCTGCTGGTGCATCGGGCAGGCGCGCCAGCACCAGATGAATGATGTTTTCGGTGAGATCGTGTTCCCCTGCCGAAATGAAAATCTTGGTACCGAAAATCTTGAAAGATCCGTCGCCTTGCGGCTCGGCCCGGGTTTTCATCAAACCGAGGTCAGTGCCGCAATGAGGTTCTGTGAGGTTCATGGTGCCTGTCCAAAGGCCTTGAACCATTTTCGGCAGGTATGTGTTTTTCTGTTCATCGGTGCCGTGCGCCCTCAGCGCTGCGTAAACGCCTTGCGTCAGCAGCGGAAACAGACCGAACGAGAGATTGCTTGCACTGATCATTTCATCAAACAGGAAATTGACTGGCGTGATCAAGCCTTGACCGCCAAATGCAGGGTCACAGCCAAGGCCGGGCCAGCCACCTTCGACAAATTTGCCGTAAGCCTCTTTGAAACCCTTGGCGGTTTTGACATTGCCCTTGTCGAAAGTGCAGCCCTCTTCGTCGCTGCTGCGATTGATGGGATGCAACTCGTTCTCGCAGAATTTCGCGGCTTCTTCGAGAACGGCTGAAACGACATCCTGTGTCGCCTCCGAATATGCCTGAATGGCGTTGCCCTGATCCTGCACCTTCAGGATATCGTAGAGCAGAAACTGCATGTCGCGCAGCGGTGCTTTGTAGCTATGCATGTGTCGTCCCCAATTCCCCAACTCAGTTTCTAAGCGGCTTGCCAGTGGCCAGCATCACTTCCATGCGTGAAAGTGTTGGTTCCGTTTTGACCAATTTCATGAATTCCTGCCGCTCCAGTTCCATGATGCGATCCTCGCTCACAACGTCCGTCATGTCAGCGCCATCGCCCGACAGTACTTTCGCAAGATGTGTCGACACCGTCACATCATGAGGCAGAGCCATGCCTTGTTGAGCGTAAGACTGGATCGCCATTTCCAACGCTGCCATTCCGCTGGCACCTGGCAAACGTAACTCGACTGGCTGCGGCGGCTTGTAATTCTCTGCAAGCTTCAACGCCAATGCTTTTGCATCCGCCAGCAGCCGGTCCTTGTTCATCGTGATGCCATCGTTTTTGCGCAAGTAACGCAACTCCTTCGCATCCGCTGCCGACTTCGAAACTTTTGCCAATGAAATCTGCTCGAAGGCACCCATCACGGCAGGCATCGGGCCTTTTGGCTCATGGGTTCCAGGTTGCTTGCGGATCAACATTTCCTTGCAACCACCCCAGCCTGGAATGATGCCGACTCCCACTTCCACCAGTCCCATGTACAATTCCGCATGCGCCTGCACACCGGCGCAATGCAGCAAGAATTCGCATCCTCCACCCAGCGCCAGACCGGCAGGTGCTGCAACAACCGGAAACGGCGCGGACTTGATCGCCTTCATCACCGCCTGCCCCTGCGTCACCAATTCTTCAATCACTGGCCACACACCGACATTCGCCGCAAAAAGCGCCAGCCCGAGATTGGCGCCGACCGAAAAATTATCTGCCTCGTTGTGGATGACGAGCGCTTTCATTCCCTTCGAGACGATCTCGACGGCTTTGGCCACCAGCGTCAACGTGTCAGGATCGATGCTGTTCATCTTGCTGTGGAACTCGAGGCACGCCACGCCATCGCCAATGTCCCACACACTGGCTGACGCATTCTTCGCCAGCGGCGCTGACCTGGCCTTGATGTCAGACAGCAGAAGCGAGCCTGGTGGACGTGGAACCGGTTTGTATGCGCCGGACTGCTCGAGTTGCATGTCGCCGCTGTAAAATGCGCCTTGCTTTGCAGCCACACTGAGCAGCGTCGGCACGGGCATTTTCCCTGCCGTCAACTTTTCTGCGAACCACGCAGCGCCAAGCTGGTCAATCATCTCGAAAGGACCGCGCTTCCAGTTGAAGCCAGTGCGCATCGCCAAATCGACATCAGCGATGTCATCCGCAATCCCGGGCACAAGCGAGGCGGCATAGGAAAGTGTTTGCGCCAACACTTTCCAAGCAAATTGTCCGCCACGGTCTGGATGCGAAACCAGCGCCTGCATGCCCGATTTCGCCACTTCAACTGACTCCAGCGACACTTTGCCGACCGCGCGATAGGCGCCAGTCTTGAGATCAATGACCTGTTTTTCCTTCTTTCCACCTTCGCGATTGAGCCGGTAGAATCCGCCCTTGCCCTTCCGCCCTGTCAATCCATCCGCGATCATTCTTTTCATCAAAGGAAAGTCGGCGGGCATCTGCACGTAAGGATCCGTCTTCGGCAACGCAAAGCGCAACGATGCATCGATGTGCGGCTGCAGATCCAGCCCGATGATATCGAGCAAATCGAACACGCCGGATTTCGGAACGCCGATGGGCTTGCCCATCACCGCATCAGCCTCTTCGACGGTTAGACCAAATTCCAGCGTCGCATTGACCGCACACTGAACCCAGAACACGCCAATCCGGTTCGCAATGAATCCTGGCGTATCCTTGGCTTTCACCACCGACTTGCCGAGTTTCATATCGGAGAATTCGCTGACGGCAGAAATCGCATCGGCCCGTGTCTCAGGTCCAGCGACCACTTCCAGCAATCGCATGTAACGCGGCGGATTGAAGAAATGCGTGATGCAAAAATCACGCTTCATTGCAGCCGGCATTCCGTCCATCAACATCTTCAGGGGAAGCGTTGATGTGTTTGACGACAGGATCGAACCATTCTTCCGCGCGGCATCGAGTTTTTTGTAAAGCGAATGCTTGACGTCGAGCCTCTCCGTCACCGCCTCGATGATCCAGTCGCATTCGCCGAGTTTCGCAAGATCGTCCTCGATATTTCCAATATCGATCAGTTTCGCCGCTGCCCTGGACATCAATGGCGCGGGCTCGGTTTTCTGCAATTTGTCGAGTGCCGACTTTGCCAGGACATTCCGGTCACTCGCACCTTGAGGAACGATATCGAGCAGCAACGCGGGAAAACCCGCATTCGCCACCTGTGCGGCAATGCCGCTGCCCATGACCCCGGCGCCAATGACGCAGACTTTGGAAATCGTCATCACACCGCCTCAAGAATCGTGGCGATCCCTTGTCCGCCGCCAATGCATTGGGTGGCGAGCGCGTATTTCATTTTCTCACGTTTCAACAGCGACGCCGCCTTGCCCGTGATCCTGGCACCAGTGGCACCCAGCGGATGTCCGATCGCCAGTGCTCCACCGTCGATATTCACGCGCGCCATGTCGGTGTTCAGATCCCGCAAACACGCCATCGCCTGCGCGGCAAATGCTTCATTCATTTCGATGATGTCGATATCGTTGATCGACAACCCCGCGCGTTCCAATGCTTTCCGTGTGGCAGCCACCGGTCCAATACCCATGATGTCAGGCGCACACCCCGCGATGGCAACGCTCTTAATTTTCGCCAGCACTGGCAACTTGTGCTTCTTCGCATAAGCCGCCGAGACTACCAACACTGCCGACGCACCATCGGTAAGCGGCGAAGACGTTCCCGCAGTCACTACGCCATTCTGATCAAACGCCGGTTTCAATCCCGACAGTGCTTCTAGAGTCGTGTCGGGCCGTATGCAGCCATCTTCTTTTGCCGCCGGCACAGCGATAATTTCATCGGTGAACTTGCCAGCCTCACGCGCCTTCGCCGCCTTGGCATGGCTCGCAACTGCGAATTCCTCTTGCGCGAGCCGGGTAACTCCGTATTTCTTCGCCAGATTTTCCGCGGTAATTCCCATGGACACATAGGCCGCCGGCATTTTTTCCGCGAGTTGTGGATTGGGCATCGGATTGAACCCCATCATCGGCACGCGGCTCATGCTTTCGATGCCCGCGCAAATAAACACATCACCAGCACCAAGTGCTATAGCTCCCGCAGCGGCGTGAATGGCCTGCATGGATGACCCGCAAAACCGGTTGATCGTTGCGGCACCTGCTGATTGCGGCACGCCTGCAATGAAGGAAATCAGCCGCGCTACATTCAGACCCTGCTCGCCCTCCGGAAAAGCGCAGCCCAGCAGCACATCCTCGATGTCCTCCGCCTTCAGGCCCGTCTTGCCGATCAGTCCTTTCACCACCGCAGCAGCGAGATCATCGGGCCGCGTTTTCGTCAACGCGCCCTTGTTCGCAAAATGAAATGGCGAGCGGACATAACCCGCAATCACGGCCTCAGTCATGAAACTTTCTCCCTGGTTGCTGCGCGATACTCGTCCGCCAGCACTTTCTTGTGAATCTTTCCCACCGCCGTTTTCGGCAATTCGCTCCTGAAATCATAGGAGCGCGGTTTCTCGACATGTGAAAGCCGGCTTTTCAAGGAACTCATCGAGTTCCTCTTTCGTCAGCTTTGCACTTTCTTTCAAACACACCGCCGCGCGAATGGCTTGCCCGCGATAGGCATCATCGACGCCATAGACGGCGCATTCCTTCACCATCGGATGCTGGTAGATCGCTTCTTCCACCTGCCGCGGATAAACCTTGTAGCCTGACGTTACAATCATCTCCTTCAAGCGGTCGGTGATGAACACATATCCATCTTCATCCAAATAGCCGACATCGCCAGTGTGCAGCAGTCCATCAACCAGCACTTCCGCGGTCGCTTCTGGCTTCTGCCAATAGCCTTGCATGATTTGTGGCCCACGGAAGCAAATTTCCCCCTGCTCGCCCGGCTTCAGCAAGGTCTTGTGATCTTCAATTGAAATGATTTCGCAAATAGTCCCAGGAATTGGCAAACCCACAGCACCTGGCCTGTTGGCAAGATGAACCGGATTGATGCAAGCGACGGGCGAGGCTTCGCTTAATCCATAGCCTTCCCAGATCGTAACGCCTGTCCGCCGCGTGAATTCCCCGGCCAGCGCCAAGGGCAGCGTAGCACCACCCGCAATCGCGAATTTGATCGACGACAAGTCAAAACGGTCGAAATCCGGATGGCTGAGCAGCGCCGTATAAAGCGTCGGCACTCCGATGAAAATGTTGGGCTTGCGCTTGTCGATGAGTGCCAGCAGCTTCGACACATCCAGCCGCGGTTCCAGCAGCATGCACCCGCCAACCGCGATCGACCAATTCATGACGCAGGTCATCGCGAAGGCATGGAACAACGGGATGATGCCAACTGATTTGCTCTCGGGCGAGTCGGCGACCCTGAACCAGGCCTTACACTGCATCGCGTTGGCATAGAGATTGAAATGGGTGAGAGCTGCACCTTTCGGTTCACCGGTCGTACCGCCGGTATATTGCAGAACTGCAATATCAGTTCTTGGCTTAACCGCAACGGGAGCAAACTTTCCGTCATTGTCCAGAAGCGAACGTGCCGAAATGTAGTGCGTGTCAGACGGCACCACGGCAATCTCGTTGCGCTTCATGGCACGGAACAACAGACTCTTCATCGTTGGCAATTGGTCGGCGAGCGAACACACAACGATCTTCTGGAGCTTTGTCCGCTCGAAAACCCTGGCGAATTTGCCGAGCAGCGCATTGAGATCCAGCGTCACCATGAAGTCGGTTCCGGAATCATCAATCTGCCGCACCACTTCATCTTCCGCATACAGCGGATTGAAATTGACGATTGTCCCGCCTGCCTTCAGCCCTGCGAAATAGAACGCCACAAAATAGGGGCAATTCGGTAAAAACAGGCCCAGCTTCATTCCTCGCCTAAAACCAGCTTGCGTCAGCCCTTTCGCCAGCTTGTCGCTGAACTGTTTGACTTCGGAATAGGTGAAGACCCGGCCCTTGAATTCGACGCATGGCTGGCGCGCGTGAATCTTCGCGGCATCGTCCAGCAGCGCATAAAGCGGCTTCTCAGGAAACACCGGCGATTGAACGGTGTCCTTTTCATAGCTCTTGAGCCACGCCCATTCGGGCGCGTGCCCGGCTGCCTTGGGGGTCTCTTGCGGCACAATGCGAACCTTAGTCATTATCGGACTGTCTGCCATTCATTGTGAAAGACAAAGTTACCGAGCCGTAATCCAAGCTTACACTAGATATGGATTTCGTAACATCGTGTTAATAACTGGGCGCCGGACATGGGGCATTGAAAATCGAGTGTTGATGACGCATCTACCGAACCCTTTCTTGAGACTTGTTTCTTGAGCCGTGAGCACCCTGTGAGCCAATGCCTGTGAAATCCGCCGCTCCAAATCGCGACCACTTTTCAGTTCTGATCATCGGCGCCGGGATCAATGGCTGCGGCACGTTCCGCGATCTTTGCCTGCAAGGGGTTGGCTGCCTGCTGATCGACCGTGGCGATATTTGCAGCGGCGCCAGTGCGGCTGCGTCGCGGCTCATTCATGGCGGGATCAAATATCTTGAGACCAACGAATTCCGTTTGGTCCGGGAATCCGCCATTGAGCGCAACCGCCTGCTGCTCAATGCGCCGCATTATGTAAAAGCATTGGAAGTGGTGTTTCCGGCGAAGTCATGGCTGGCGGGGTTGCAGGATGCCGTTATTGGCAATCTCGGATTCAAGGCGCGGATCAAGGAACGTGGCGCTTTGCTGATTGAAATCGGTTTGCGGATTTATGATTTTTACAATCGCAAGGTTCACGCACTTCCCGATCATCGCTTTTACAACAGAAGCGCCTTGCGTGAAGATTTTCCGGCGATCACGCATGAAGCGGTGGCCGCCGGGACATATTACGAAGGCCGTGTCACCCATGCGGAACGATTGGGGTTGGAACTTGTGCTGGACGGACAGGCGGCAAATCCCGCGAGCGGACTCAGCACCTATACGCAAGTTAAGAGCATTTCGAAAAATGGGGCAGTGGTTCTGGAAAACTTGATCACCGGCGAAACGCGCGAGGTGACGACTGATATTGTCATCAATGCCGGTGGTGCTTGGATCGACAAGGTGAATCACGGACTTGGCATTGCCTCGCACTATATTGGCGGATCGAAAGGATCACATCTCATCGTCAGGCATCAAGGCCTGATGGAGGCACTGCGCGGCCGCATGATGTATTTCGGCTGCAGGGACGGGCGCTTCAATCTTATCTATCCACTCTTTGGCAATGCGCTGGTGGGTTCCACTGATCTTGCGCAACCGGATGCCGACGAAGCCCGCACCACTGCCGAGGAAACAGATTATCTTCTTGCCATGGTCAGCGAAATTTTTCCTCAAATAAAACTCACGCGCGATGACGTGACATCAACCTATTGCGGCGTCAGGCCCCTGCCCCGCGCCAATGGCAAGGATATCGGTGATGTGTCGCGTGACCACAGCATCGGACGAAATGCCTTGCCTGGAACTGATGTGCCTGTGTTGTCGCTGATTGGCGGCAAGTGGACGACGTTCCGCGCTTTTTCGGAACAGACGTGCGACGCGGTGCTGGCGCTGCTTGGAAAATCACGCATGGTTTCTACAATTGATTTACCGATTGGTGGCGGACGAGATTATCCGAGGGATGAAAGAGCTCGTGAGGCTTTTGTTGCGAGGCTTGGTCCGCGCGGCAACGCCTTGCTTGATCGCTATGGCACCAAAGCCCGCGACGTGCAGTCATTCGCGGCAAAGTCACAGGATCGCCCATTGAACTCTCTCCCCGGCTACAGCATCGGCGAAATTGCCTACATCTGCAATCATGAGAACGTGACAAGACTCGCTGACCTTCTCTTGCGTCGCACTGCCATCACCATGGAAGGCTTGTTGACAGACGCGGCAATTGTGGAAACCGCTGGTATAGCCGCGCCAATATTGGGCTGGGACAAGCAGCGGCTGGCAGATGAAGTGTATTTTGCAAAAGCAGAGATGGCGCGGCGCAGTGTTCAGAGCGTGCGGCATGCCCAGGTGCCATTAACGAATGGCCAAGAAGAACATTTAATTTCATCATCTCCCCAATATGGGGGAGGCGGCAAGCCTGTGATGGCTGTAGCTTGAATACTGACGGGGGCTAAAGTGCGTCAACATCAGATCTGTGCGACAGCAGGTCGGGAGTTCCCATGCCCATTACAATCGCAACTCTGAAGACCGACATTTCGTCGTTTCTTGACAATTCCATTATCAATCAAGTCGCCACGCTCGCCCTGCCCATTGTCGACAAGATCGCCGACTTGCCTCAAGGCAATGGTGCATTGCAGGCGTTTACTGAAATCAAGATCAAGATATTAAGCGCCCTGGATGCAGCACCGGATACCAGCATTGATGCCATCATCCTCGCTATCAACAACCTTGCAATTACGGGGATTTCCGCCGCCAAAGACGCCGCAGAAACGGGCATTGACCTGACACTGGCAAAATCCGTTACGGTATCCACTTCTCCAGTCAACATCGACATTGGCAAGGAAATTGCGGATGTTTTCACTTTCGAGGCCGATGTGGCAGCCGGCATCAAAGCTGATCTCAATCTCGTCCTCAACATTAATGAAAACGGCGAGTTGTCTATTCAAAACAACGCAACGCCCGAACTCACAATAAGCGTCGAGGGTGACATTGCCAATCTCAAGGCAGGTGCGGAATTGGGAATTGTCGATGTAATATTGACAGATGGGGATCCAACCCTGAAGGAGCTAGACGCAAATGTTGAATTCAATCTCGTCACCGATACAACGACCGGCGACATCAGCGTGGATACAAAGTTCGGCGGCAATGTTGGTATAGACCTGAACTTTGCCACATCAAACACGCTGCTGGGGTTGTTCCCTGATATTGGCGGACATTTCAAAGTTGATTTCCCGCTCGATCCCGGAACACTTGCTCAGCCGACGGTGAAGTTCGAAAACGTCACGCTCGACCTCAAGTCCTATATGAACATTGCAGGCGCCAATTTCAGCGAAATCGGCGACTTGTTCAATTCCGGCGCGCTCGGCGCTATTGTTGATGCGTCGGTTGATCCATTCCCGGGCCTGGACGCCGTCATCAACTATTTGCCAGGACCGGTTCGCGCAGCGGCCTTGGCGGCATTTGACACGGTGGGCAGTTTCTCCGGCGGCGGTGACGAGGTCATCACGGCACTCGATTTGCTGGTCGACTGGAAACCGGAACTGAAGCCGACAATTGATGTTTGGTACAAAGCCATCGTCATCATTGACGCCATTCGCAAATTGAGCGCTGCTGGTGCAGACGGAAAGATTGCGATTGGCAGCAGCACTATTACTGATATTGCAAGTGGCACGCAGGACAAGAGCCTCATTGTTGATCCTGCAAAAATCCTTGATGACCTCGAAACGCTGGCGACGACCGCGCTGAACGATTTGGGCTTGCCCCCGGAATTGAAAAATGCGGCGCTGGACATGTTGAACGGCGTCACCAAAGGTCTCTCAGGCGGTGCAACCGGCGGCGGGACTGCTAGCAGTGGCTTTTCGTTTGACCTGCTGGAACATCCTGAAAAAATCTTTGAGGCGCTATTCACCAAACCAGTTGGTGAAAACTACATTGATGTCATAAAATATGACATCCCCTCCCTGGTATTTGAAGCAAAGGCTCAGGGCTTCATCCCCATATTGGGCCCCATAGGCATTGGTTTTGGAGGTGATTTCAGAGGCGTCCTCGATGCCAATGTCGGATATGATTTGAAAGGCGTTGCAACTGGAAATTTCTTTGATGGTTTCTACCTTGACACGCCGGTCATTGGCGGGGTTCGCCAACCTGTCGCGACAATCCACACAGGAGTAAACGCTGGTGTGGAAGCGAATGTACGTGTGGCACGTATTGGCGGCGGGCTGGAGTTCACCGGTGACCTGGAAGCATTTTTCCGCAATCCAAAATTCCGTCCTGGTACCGGCGACTACAACTGCATCTTCGACGCCAAAGGCGCACTGGGCTATAATGTAAAGCTTTTCATCGAAGTGGGTGCGGGTCCATTCTCATTCGATTTTGACCTGCCACTGGCTGGCGGCGTGCTGGCAGATTTCAATGGATTCAAATGTCCGCCCCCGGACATCGCGCATGTTCCTGTCGTGGCGGAGGGGCTTGCTAGTCCTTCCGGGACGGACCTGCTGCTCAATGTTGGTGACCGCGCCAGTTTCCGGAAAGTCATTGACGAAGATACGAACTCGCCGACGCTAGTGAGCGCACCTGACGACCCCAAGACGACCACGCAAAACGAGTCTCTCAATGAGCATTACCTGATTGCAAATGCACGGAAGGAAGTTGACGGGGCGTTCAAATCGACGTTTGGCGCAGTCGCGACGGAGATCGTTCCCGGTTTTCTTGACATCCATGCTTTTGGCTTCACACAGCGCGCCGACATACCCAAACTGATCAAGGCTGATTTCAAGGATGGCGACGATAGTCTGATCATTCAGAACGATGTCACCGTGAATTCTGAAATTGCATCGGGTGCTGGCGATGATTCACTGACGGGCGGTGCCGGGATAGATAATTTCAATGGCGAAAGCGGGCGCGACTCGCTGGTGGGCGGCATCGGCGACGACATCCTCATTGGCGGATCAGGCAACGACAAGCTGGATGGCGGCAAAGGGGCGGATACGCTTGATGGCGGCGACGACATTGACAGCGTTGATTACAGCCAATCCAACCGCGACATTGGAACCGGCGTGGAAATTCACCAGGAAGAATTGATCCTTGGTTTCTACAATTCAACAGGACATGGCGGCGACGCCGAAGGCGACCAGCTGGAGGCAATCGAACACATCACCGGCACAGATTACAATGATCTGATCGAAGTACACATTGTGGCAGATGCACGCCTGATCGGCGGTTACGGCAATGATGTGTTGATCAGCGGCGATGGCAATGATCTGCTGATTGGCGGGGTGGGTGCTGATAAAATGGTTGGCGGCATCGGCAGTGATGCAACAACATATGCCACCAGTTGGGCTGGTGTCGACGTTGACCTCGAAAGATCCGTGCAACGGCGGGGCGATGCCGAGGGCGATGTTCTGGAGTCGATTGAATATGTCCAGGGATCGGGCAGCAATGATGTGTTGTATGGCGATAACAGCCAGAACGTTCTGGACGGCACTGCTGGCAATGACTCCATTGATGGGCGCGGTGGGGCTGACGACATCACGGGCGGTTCTGGCGATGACTGGATTTATGGCCATGCCAACGGCAGCAAGCTCGATGGTGGAGAAGGATTAGGCGACTTGCTCTCCTATGTGTATCACACCGGACCGGTTTCAATCGATCTGGGCAACAGCGAGATCGGTGCGGGGAATTTCACCAATGCGCCAGACAACATCGTCATGGACATCAAGGCCACTGCGACAACGCGGGGTTACAGCACCTTCGAAGATCTTGACGGCTCTGATTTCAGCGACAACCTCACGGGTGATCTTTACTACAACACGATTCGCGGTTTTGACGGAGCTGACGTCATCAGCGCTGACGGGGGCAATGATCGCCTCATCGGCGGCAATGGCGCAGATGCGCTGAATGGCGGCGATGGATTCGACTGGGTTGAATATGGCGATTCAGGTGCAGGCGTCACCGTAGACCTGCAAAGTGTTGGCGTTGGCGGCACTGCACAGGACGACACTTACGCCAATGTTGAAAACATACTGGGATCGCGGTTTGCGGACCGGCTGTTGGGCGATGCATCAGACAACATCATTGATCCCAATCTTTCTCCGGGTGGCGCGCTGGAACTCATCGAAGGCCGCGGCGGCACTGACCGCATGGTGCTCAATTTCTCGTCGCCCGACATTGACGTTGGAACCGGTGTCATTGGCGGCTTTGGCGCTGGCGTTCAGAATGGCGTGTTCATTCACAGCAATGCAGCAAGTGCCACATTGCATGAAATCACGTTTTTCGACGTCGAGGCCATGGACTTTACCGGCACCAAGAGTGACGACACGGTGCGCGCCAAATCCGGCAATGACAACATTTCCACTGGCAGTGGTGCTGATACAATTTATTCCGGGACAGGTGCGGACAATGTCGATGCCGGCCGCGGCACGGACACTGTTTATGTGGGCACGGACACCAACTTCGCGCTCACTGATTTGACTACGTCAACACCGCAACTGATCGATGGCGGACGCGGAAGGGACACGCTCTCCATTTCCCTCGCTCATGCGACAAGGGACGTGGTGATCGCTGGGTATAATGGCTTTGGAGATTTCCGCGGCGTCAATTTTACCTATGACAACGGAGCGGCTGTCAAGAACTTCGAGATATTCAAGGATGTGTGGACCGGATCGGGAGACGATGAAATCACGCAGCTTGGCTCGATCAACAACGATTTCCGCTCCGGCGCAGGCGAGGACATTTTGCGGCCTGGCCTTGGCACGGATACTGTTGATGGCGGGTTGGACTTGGCGGGAATAGCAATTCCTTCTTTTGGAATTTCATTCGACTCATTTGCGATTTCCAATGTTTCAGATTTCAACAATGCGCGCGGCGACAGGCTGGTGCTGGACTACTCGTCATTGACGGGGGATGTTGCCGTATTCGGCGGCGGTTCACTCCATTCTACCAATATGAATATCGGAGCGACCGGTGCCCTGCTGCGCACCAACAGCGGCCGATATCAGGCCTTCGCCAATGGCAACACGGTGCTCACTGATGAGGTCAGTTTCGACAATATTGAAGGGGTTACAATCACTGGGACAAGTGGAAATGATTTTTTCAGCGGGACCCATGCCGTATTTTCCGCTGCATTCGACCCCGCAGGAAGTATCCCAGAAGCGCGTGGTGGCGATGACGTTCTGGCTGGTGGCGATGGCACGGATTTCCTGATTGGTTACAGCGGTGATGACACTCTCAAGGGCGATGCGGGCAATGATGTTCTCATTGGAACCGAGATCAACACGTTTGATCCGTTTGGCGGCGATGGCGGAAGCGACCAGACATTAGATGATACGGAACTCGATGAATTGACTGGAGGCAGCGGTGCGGACGAGTTTTGGCTCGGAGATACAGTGGGCGCTTATTATGTTGGCGATACCGATGAAGATGGCATCGGCACCTATGGCAAGGCGATCATCGCAGACTTCAATGTGGGCGACGGTGATATCGTCCAGCTGTTTGGCGATTCCAGTATGTACGAGGCACGTGCAGGTGCAGACGGAAGCACAGATATCGTCATGACAACACCGCCGGGGCAAGATGGTGAATTCACCATTGCGACATTGTTGAATACAGCGGCTTTTGATCTCGACGAGGGTTATGTGCGTTATTTGCCGGGGGCGGTGGCTGCTGTTGCCGCGATCAGTGCCTCGATCACCAGTCCGTTTGCTTCCATTACACCAGCCATTGCCGATCTTTCGCTTTCGGCTGCGCCGGAGTTTTTGATCGACAGTCCACTGATGAGGGCGGCTGTTGCGGACCTCGCAGCACCTGCCGATCTGGCGCTGCCGCTTGTGGGCCCAGGTTGGGTGACGCAGGACAATGATGCTGCCGATCTCAAGACCATGCTTGATGGCGCATCAGGTGCATTGCCCGGTTCGACGCTGGAATTGAGCGGTTCAGCCGAATCCTTTGGAACGTTTGACGGCGATCCCTTTGGCCTTGGCACAGGTGTCATTTTGTCGACAGGCTATGTTGAGGATTTGCCTGGGGCGAATACGTCGGGTGGAGTCACTGCCAATAGTTCTCCGATTCCTATTAACTTTAACCTTCTCGGCCGCACAGGAAACAACGATATTTTTGTTGCAGATATTTCCGACCTCAATATCGACATTCGTTCCATATCTCTAACCGATAGTGGATCCCGGATTGGCGGCCTTGGCGGTCTTGCAAGTGGTTTTGACATTGGCGCGATTGCCTTGAGTTCGAACGCTTCTCGGCCCAATCTCTGATGGAACTGATTTAGATACTGCGGGAACGCTTCCGCGAATTGATGCATTCGACTTCACGAATGCGAGCATGCACTTTACACCTGGAACGCAACACACACCTGGTGGAACTTTCCCTTATGGCGAGAATTTTCCAGGCTCTGTAAATAGCCTGGTTGATGCGGACCGCGTTCGCTTCGATCTCTTCAATGGCCCTCTCTACAACGATCCTAGCTTGCCCGGAACCTTGACACTAGGCGACGGCGGAACTGTAGGTTTTGATTTGAAAGCGCCCGTTTCGGCGGAAGGCCCACTTTACCTCTATATCGCAGAATCCGGAGGGACCGGCGAAGTTGTGACGGGGGCAATAAACATTTCTACCGACACCATCGAGCCAACCGGCGATCTCTCCAGCGATATGGGGGCGCAGGGACTTGCTGGCGACGACACTTCGATGACGTACCGGTTCACTCCGAAGACTGGTGATACCGGGTTCTCGATGGACGTTGTTCTGTTCACGGAGGAATTCCCGGAATATGACGGGCGCTCGCCGACAGACATTTTCAGCATCAAATTGAACGGTGTTGAAATTGGCGCATTGTCGAATGGTGCTGGGCTTGACATGAAGAGCCTGAACTATTCCTTCTCGGGCGATCTCATTGCCAATGCAGTTGGAACTGGCCCGCTTGCCGACGCGATCAAAGCCGACGCCTATACAAAGACTCTGACCATTGGCGGCCATTTGCTGGCGGGTCAGGAAAACGTGTTGACCGTTGACGTCAGGGACGGGCGCGATGCTTTCCTCGACAGCGGCATTCTGGTGAAGACGGGCTCGCTCAAGACGTTCAAGCTACCCGATTTCAATATTGACGTTGGCAATGGTAGCGTAACACCCGGCGGTGGTCCTCTTGATCTTGAGCTGTCACTGCCAGATGGTACCAATCTGACCGATCCCGTCAAAGTGACGATTGATCCAAGCGGCGATCTTGATCTGGGCAATGGTCCGGGGAACCCTGTTGACGTGACGTTTAACCCTGGCGGGCCAGGAACAATTCACGTGCCAGTCACTGGTGCCGGTGGCGCCGATCCAAACCATGATGGCTCCATCGACTACACTGTTCACAGTGACGATCCCAACTGGGATGGCTTGCCGATTGCGCCAACCGACATCGACATTCTCCCGGCAGCGACCAATCACGCTCCCGATATTACGGCACCTTTGACGTTGGTTCACACAAGGGAAAACACCACGGCAGTTGCTACTGTGGTTGCCGTCGACACCGATGCTGGCCAGACACTGACCTATTCCATCAGCGGAGGGGCTGACAAAGACCTGTTCAAGATCGACGCTGCGACGGGCTTGCTGACATTCAAATCCGCGCCGGATTACGAGCGTCCACTCGATGCGGGCCGTGACAACATTTATGATATCGTCGTCGAAGCACGCGACGATGGCGCGCCTTCCATGGCGGATACGCAGAATGTCAAAGTCAAAGTTGGCGATGCTGCGGACACGACGCGGCTTGAGGTCAAGTTCCAGAGCGAGTCAGCCGGCTACAGGAGCAGCATGGGCTGGTACAACGCAAAAACACTGGAGGGCGGATTCCTCTTTGCGAATGTTGATGTGCCGCCGCTTACGCCCGGCCAGTCAACGGCAAGCTTTGCGGTGAACACGGCTGATGTTGCAGACATCAACTTTTTCATGATTCCTGATGGCAACAGCCTCAACAATCCAGCGCTTCTTGCAGGCGGAATAAAACTTGTGCAGAATTCCTCTGGGAAATGGGAAATCCAGACCTTGGATGGAACCCAGACAATTCTAAAGGGCGCGGGCGCCAACGCCATCTTCACAGAAGTGTTCCGCAATGCCGATGGACTTGATCATGTTTCCGGTTCTGTTGGAAAGGACCAGTCAAATCGGTCGCTTGCCGATGACACCAAGGACGGGCCGACGGGGCGCATGGCGTGGGAAGACATTGTTGGTACCACCATCAAGAAGGACGGATTGACCCTGCCTGGTGATGGCGATTTCAACGATGCGGTCTTCAACGTGAAATCAACCGCTGGCAAGCATCTGACCGGAAATGGCGGCGCGAACAATCTCAATGGCGGCGACGGCGATGATGATATTTCGGGCGCAGGCGGCAGAGACACCATCAAAGCAGGCGCTGGAAACGATCACGTCGCAGGCGATGCCGGAAATGACACGCTGACCGGCGGGCCGGGTTCCGATACGTTTGAATTCATGACTGGTTTCGGGAAGGACGTGATCACGGATTTCTCGATCCTCGAACATGACAGCTTGTCTATTGCCGCCAATTTGGTTCCGGGATATTTGACGGAAGCAGAATTCCTGAAAAGTGCTGCGGTGACCCAGGTCGGCAATGACGTTAAAATCGCGGTGACCACCAATGATGTGATCACCCTGCAGAACATGACGATCGACAAGCTGCTCATCAATTCGGATACGCTGTACTTTTTCTGAAACCAGTGCTGTCCGGCTAATGCTAAATTACCCAACGCTCTCCATGGCCGGGCTTTGACCCAAGCCACCCAGGCTTGGCCCAGAGAACAAGCGGACAAGTCTGGTTCGGCGGGTCAAGCCACGCCGATGGAGAGTCGATAGAGTTGCGACAGGCACTGGGATGAACATTTTGGGTTTGCCCCTTGCCGGGGAGATGATTTACCCGAGATCAATCGCTCAGTGTACAGATCATATTGTTCCGTGCACTGATTAATACGATCAGCATACTGAGCACCGCTGTTTTGCGACGGTTTATGCTTAAATACCGTCATCAGGACTTTTATTCACTCTTGGGTCGATTTTTGAGCTTGATTGCCCGCATAAAGCGAGATCGCCGCCAGGGCACCGAGGAGGGCCATAGGACGCGTTCTTTATTTGTCCGGTGCTCCCCTACCTGACCAGGGGTCGATGCGCTCCCAACGCCTTCCTAACGCGTGCTAGGCCTATTCTGTGCTTTAAGTCGGAGGCAATGGACGATTTGTGAGAAATATAGGAATGTGAAGACAAAAAACGCCCGTTTAAGGGTTATTCGTAAATTTAATACCCTTATAGCATGTGTTTTTATTACCCGCCTTTTGCCAAAACGCCAGAAAACTCATTGCTCCGTATACGGATTAATGAATTTCAATTGCGACGGCATCGAGCAGCAAGCCGCGCGTGCGATGCCTTTACGTTGGGCCATCTGCTGAAAAATGCCGCGGGAAAAATCCGGCGGCGCATGAGTATAGCGTCTTGAGAGCTTCATCACGGGTGTAGGGTTTGGTCATGGACAGCATGTCGTTCCACAGACCTTCGCTGGAGTGGCGCAAGACGCGGGCAACGCGCACGTGATCAACCGCGTAGTTTCCCTGCCTGACGATCGCGGCGCAAATGTCCTCCAGCTGATGAATGTATCTATCGTCATTGGCCGAGCATTGCTGTTGATAGAGCGGGCGGCTTTGCACTTCACCCCAGAACGCGCACCAGCAGGCGAGACGTTCGGCTGTGCAGATCGAAGCATTGAAGTCGGCGGCGAGAATGGCGCCAAGTTTATCGGATGGAGCGCTGCCTGCTGCCTCGAGTGCAGCGTGCCAGTTGCGGCGATATTCATCCGACATAAACAACAATGTCGCCGTCAATAATTTTTCCTTGGACTCGAAATGGAAATTCACCAGGCCATGCGACACGCCAGCTTCCGCAGCAACATCCGACAGCGTGGTTTGCGAATAACCATTGCGCGACAGCACGTGCATGGTCGCGTCTATCAATTGCTGGCGGCGCTGCTCGCGGCTGAACTTACGCTGCAAGGGCACGACGTTTGCGGTTTTAAACTGGGCTCGCATGGCTCTCCGTTTCAGCCTTTTAATGCCACAGAATAGCATTACTTGATTGTTTTACAACAGTAATATCCCGTTGATTGACAGTTCAATCAGAATTATGCCAAGCTTTTCGATAAGCTGCCAGACCCGGATGGCGCAACCGGGTCAAAGAATGTGGCACCATTGAAGGGATGCTCATATGACGTTGCGCAATGCGCGAGACCTGACGGAATCAAACGCCCATTTCAAGAAGGCGTTGAAGCGTCTGCCGCTCGGCGTCGCTTCGACGTTTCGGTATTGGGGCGATGACCGCACGATCTATGTGAAGCATGGCAAGGGCGGGCGCACCTGGGACATCGACGACAATTGTTACGTTGATTACCGCCTGGGTTATGGCCCGGCCATTCTCGGCTATGCGGATGACCGCGTTGACGAAGCGGCGCGCTTGGGCATGGAGGTTGGTGGCGTGTTTGCGTTGTCGACCGAGCGAGAATTGATCGTGGCGGACCGCATGGCCAAGATGGTGCCGGCGGTCGAACTGGTGCGATATTCCAACAGTGGCACGGAAGCCGTGATGTCTGCTCTGCGGTTGGCGCGCGCCTTTACAGGCCGCGAAAGTTACATTCTCATCGAAGGCGGTTATCATGGCCTGTTCGATGCCGCCATGTGGATGGCGAATATGGATCAGTGGGATCCGAATAGCGGGTTGGAGCCGAGCGTGGTGCCCTACTCCCGCGGCATTCCTGCCAGGCATCAAAAGCCTTGTGCACCTCACGCCAATGAACAATGCCAACCGGCTGGAGGATGTTTTCAAGAAACACGGCGGCACAATTGCCGCCATGTTGATCGAGCCGATGATGGGCAATTGCTGCGCCATTTCAGCCACCACGGAATTTGTGCAACTGGCGCGCCAGCTTTGCGACAAGCACGGCGTGTTGCTGATCATCGACGAAGTGAAAACCGGATTCCGCGTGGCCAAGGGCGGTGTGCAATCCCTGTATGATTTGCGGCCCGACATTTGCACTTTCGCCAAGGCCATGGCCAATGGCTACCCCATCTCCGCCATTGGCGGGCGCGAAGATGTCATGCGCATGTTCCGCTATGGCGGCGCTGCCCATGGCGGCACCTATACGGCGCATTCCGTTTCGCTGGCGGCGGCGGAGCGCTGCCTGCAAATTCTGGATGAAACGCCCGCCCTGGAAACGATTGCTGAGTATGGTGAAAAACTCAAGGCGGGGATCAAAGCCATTCTGGACCGGCGCGGAATTGTGCATTCTTTTTCCGGTCACTCGTCGATGTTCGGTTTGTTCTTTGCACCGAGACCACCGATTGACTATCGCGCCTGGAAAACATCAGATTACAGTTTCTACGACAAACTGGCGCGGCACATGCAAGATCACGGCATTATCTGCGAACCGGATTCACGCGAGCCTCTCTTTATGTGCGAGGCCCATGACCAGAGTTGTCTTGACGACACGTTGCGCTCCATCGAAATCTCCGTTGACCTGACGCAGGAGCAGGTGGAGACCGAAAAAGCCAAGGAGGCCTGAGCATGGACCAGACGCCGAAATTCCATCCCGCGTCTCCTGTCTTGAATTTCTGCCCGCCGACGCTGCCTGCGTTTTGGTATCTGGATGCGGCCCATCATGAAAGGGAACTTGCTGCGATCCACGGCACGTGCTGGATTTATGCAGGCCGCGCAAGTGAACTTCCCGCACACACCATGCATCGCGTGGCCATTGCGGGACAAAACCTGTTTTTGATCAAGGATGAAAAAGGCACCATCCGCTGTTTTCATAACACATGCCGGCATCGCGGTTCTGAACTGTGCCAGCATCAAGATGTAAAGCTGAAGTCCAAGCTCATAACCTGCCCCTATCATGAATGGGCCTATGACCTCTCCGGCAAACTGATGCGCACGCCCCATGCCACGGAGGCGCCGGGCTTTGACAAAAATGACAACGGCCTTTTCCAGGCGCATGTGAAGCTGTGGAATGGTTTTGTGTTTGTGTGCCTCGCCGATGATGCACCGGACTTTGCACTCGCTCCTGATCTGGGCATGGACGCATTGAACAATTGGCCGATGACGGAGTTGATCACCGGGCACCGTCTGGTGAAAACCATTTCATGCAACTGGAAAATTTTCTGGGAGAACTACAATGAATGCCTACACTGCCCGGGCATTCACGCTTCGCTGTGCGACTTGGTTCCGGTATACCGGAAAGGTGTGATGAATGCTGCGGAAGCGCCGGGTTGGACTCCCGAAGACGCTATCACCTCGCCTCTTCGGAAAGGAGCGCGCACATGGACGATGAATGGATTGCCCTGTGGTCGCGAATTTCCTAACCTCACCGATGCGCAACGGCAAGCCGGTTTCCTTTTCGTCACTGTCATGCCAACGATGTTTGTTGTCGCTCACGTGGATTATGTCCGCGCCGTTTCCTTGCGTCCCCTTGGACCAGGGGAAACTGAATTGACGGCAGAATGGCTGTTCCCGCGGGAGACTTTGGGTGCGGCGGAATTTGATCTCGCCAATGTTGTTGATTTCGCCACAACGGTGATGCTGGAAGATGGTGCAGCGTGTGAATTGAACCAGCGTGGACTTCGCAGTGCCCGCTACACCCATGGCACATTGATGCCGCAGGAATTCGATGTGTTCAATTTTCACCAATGGCTGCGCCGGAAACTGGGCGAGCCACTTTATGTGCCGGGAGTGCCATGATGGCTTCAACTGGAAAAAACGACTGGGATCGCCGGGGACTTCCGGGCTGGACCTATCACAATGAAGCCTTGCATGAACTGGAGATGGAAGAGATTTTCCTCAGCCATTGGCAAATCGTGGGGCATGTCAGCAACGTGCCAAAGCGTGGCGACTATATGACTTTTGATCTCGGTCCCGAACGCGCTTTCGTCGTTCGAGGTGCTGATGGTGAACTTCGCGCGTTCAATAATTTGTGCCGCCACCGCGGATCGCGCGTCGTCACCGGCGACATGGGCCATTGCAGAAACGCGCTTGTCTGCCCGTTCCATGGCTGGGTCTACAATCTGGACGGCACATTGCGGGGGCCTGCCCAGCCCAATGGTTACCCCGACCTCGCCAAGCACGAATTCGGCCTTCGCAGCGTTGAAATGAATGTCTGGATGGGATTCATTTTCATTCGTTTCAAGCCGGGTCCACAACCCTCTGTCGGCGCTTATCTGACACCCTATGTTCAAGAGATCGGGCAGCATCGCCCCGAA
The DNA here is from genome assembly GCA_963819615.1 of uncultured Alphaproteobacteria bacterium. Taxonomy (GTDB): domain Bacteria; phylum Pseudomonadota; class Alphaproteobacteria; order Rhizobiales; family Aestuariivirgaceae; genus Aestuariivirga. The sequence goes on along the minus strand of CAWFWW010000001.1, from coordinate 595,434 downwards.
GATATGGTTCCAGCGGGTAAAGTTTGGGCGAGCGAGATTCCGGTGAACTGGAAATCGGTGCGTGATGTGGACAATGAGGGTTATCACGTGGCCATGGCGCATCCGGCACTTCAGGATCTCTATGGCTTCACCTATCACGACATAGACTACGGTCCGGGACTGCGGGTTTCGAAGGGCACTTTCAAGCCAGACGCGGGCCGCTTGTGGAGTGTGCGCAAGTATGTGAATTTTTCAACGCCCCATGAAGCCCTGCCGGAAGAACGGCGCAATCTGTGGGCCTATTATGGACTGTTTCCCAACAGTGTTTTCATCACCACGCCTGAAACCATCCAGTTCTATCAGGAACTGCCGGTGGGCATCAACAAATCAGTCGTCCGTGGAATGACATATCGATATGCCAATGAGAGCCGGAGACAACGGGTGGCGCGTTATCTTTCTTATCGTATTGACCGCGCCACCTATGCGGAAGATACTCAACTTTCAATCTGGTCCAATGAATCCATGAAGTCTTCGGCCTTCGAGAATTTTCATCTGTCAGATCATGAACGTTTCGTGCGCGCGCACCATGATGACTTGCGCGCCATTTTGCCCGTCATGAATCTTGATGCGCCACCACCACCTGCTGCAATGAAAGACGTCAACTTGGGCCTGAGAAGGTCGCAAGCATACACTGTTTGAGCGAATTAAAAACTGGGAGAGAGAACACATGAAACTCAATCGCCGCAAGGCACTGCAACTGGCAGGCAGTTCCGCTGTTCTCGCCATGCCCTTCGTTCACCGTGCCAAGGCTGAAGATGCCATCCTCAATGTCTATAACTGGGCGGACTATATTGGCGAGACCACGCTCGAGGATTTCCAGAAGGCGTCGGGCATTGCAGTAACCTATGACACCTACAGCTCGACTGACGAAATGCAGGCCAAGATGCTGGCCGGAAGCACCGGCTATGACGTCGTTGACATGGCAGGCATCAGCATGGAACGATTTATAGCTGCAAAGATTTACGCGAAGCTGGACAAGGGCAAGCTGCCGAACTGGAAGAATCTTGACCCGGCTATATTGAAGATGGCCGACTCATATGATCCAGGCAACGCTTACGGAATGCCTTACATGTGGGGTTCAGTTGGTTTCACCTACAATCTCGACATGGTCAGGGAACGGTTGCCCGATGTTGACCTGAATTCGCTCGATGTTTTGATGAAGCCGGAAAATGCCGCCAAGCTGGCGGATTGCGGCATATCGTTGCTCGATGAGCCTACTGACGTCGTCATGATGATGTTGCGTTATGTCGGCAGCCCGCCAAATTCGTACAAAGCGGAAGACCTGGAAAAAGTCAAAGCTGCATTCAAGCAGGTGCGTGAATATGTGCGCACATTCGACAGCACCAATTATCTCAATGCCATTCCCAACAAGGAACTGTGCGTCGTCAACAACTGGTCCGGCGATTATTCAACCGCCAAAGCACGCGCAGTTGAAGCCGGAGTTGAGATCAACCTCGGATATTTCGTTCCCAAAACCGGCGCACCGGCGTGGCTGGACATGATGTGCATTCCTGCAGATTCCGCCCGCGCGGAAAACGCGCACAAATTCCTCAATTACCTGATGGAGCCGGAAGTCATTGCCAAGTGCACCAACTACACAAATTATGCCAATGGCAATCTGGCCTCAAAGGCGTTTGTTGATCCGGCCATCGTCGCCAACACCGCCGTCTATCCAGATGCCGATACCATGTCGCGGCTCTATACGTCCAAACCATTAAGCGAAGCAGAAGATCGCGCGCTCACGGAAACGTTTACCGCGATGAAAACCAATTAGGGGTTCGGCGTGGAAACGGCAGTCGCTGGCCCCGCAGGCAAGCAGGCAGATTTTATCAGCATTCAGGGGGTCACCAAGAAATTCGGTGACTTCGTTGCCGTGAACAATGTCTCTCTCGACATCAACAAGGGCGAACTCTTCGCCCTGCTCGGCGGTTCCGGCTGCGGCAAGACGACGTTGCTGCGGATGCTGGCAGGTTTTGAAACGCCGACAGTTGGCAGCATCTTCATCGACGGGCAGGACATGACCGGCGTTCAGCCCTATGACCGGCCCGTCAACATGATGTTCCAGTCCTACGCGCTGTTTCCGCATATGACCGTTGCCGCCAATGTTGGCTACGGTTTGAAACATGAAAACATGACGCCGGCGCAACGGCAGGACCGTGTCAAGGAAATGCTTGGCCTGGTGCAGCTTTCGCATCTGGCGGACCGAAAGCCGCACCAACTTTCCGGTGGGCAGAAGCAGCGCGTGGCGCTGGCGCGGTCATTGGCCAAGCAGCCGAAGCTTCTTCTGCTTGATGAGCCATTGGGAGCGCTTGACAAGAAATTGCGCGAACACACGCAGTTTGAGATTTCCAACATTCAATACAAGACCGGCATCACCTTTGTCGTGGTCACGCATGATCAGGAAGAGGCGATGACGCTGGCATCACGCATTGCCGTGATGGATCAAGGTGTCATCCGCCAGATTGGTTCGCCGTCCGATGTCTACGAACACCCAACCAGCAAATTTGTTGCAGGTTTTATCGGTTCCATCAATATGACCGATGGAGAAGTTGTGAAAGCCAGTGGTGGTATGGTTGAGGTGCTCTGCTCTGCCCTCGGTCACAAGATGCAGATCCAGTCCCAAAAATCATTCGCTGTTGGAGAGAAGGTTTCTTTTGCAGTACGGCCCGAAAAAGTGGGCATATCCCGGAAGAAACCTGCCGCCACGCCCAATCTCATCAAGGGCACGGTGCAGGATTTCGGCTATTTCGGAAAGGACTCGCTGTACCGCATCAAGCTGCCCACAGGACATTTGCTTTCCGTGAACACGGTCAATGCGCAACGCCTGTCCGGTGAGGAAGCAACTGCAACGTGGGAGGATGAGGTTTATCTTTCGATCAATCCCTCAGCGGCCATGATTTTCAGGGCTGACGCATGACGGAACGCCCAGGCGCCAGCTGGTTCAACCGCCGGGGCTGGCGCGACATCATCATCGCCGCACCTTATCTTTGGCTGATCGCCTTTTTCGTCATTCCATTTGTCATCGTCATTGTGATGAGTTTCGCCAAGACAGCGACGCAATCGCCGCCCTTCGCATTCCTCCCCGAATGGCCCTATGTGCGGTTTGAGACTTATCACCGGCTGGTAACTGACTTCACTTTACATCCGCTCCACCGGCATTTCACTTTACAATGCGCTGATCGCAACTGTGCTGTGCCTGCTCATTGGTTACCCCATGGCGTTGGCCATTACGCGCGTGAACAAGTCCATGCAGCGCCTGCTGCTGATGTTGATCATCCTGCCATTTTGGACGTCGTTTTTGCTGCGCGTCTATGCGTGGATTGGGCTGATGGGGAAGAACAGCTGGTTCAACAAGCTCATGACGTCTGCATACAATGCGGTGGTGCCTGCAAGTTGGGAGGTCGCCGGCATACAGATGATGAACACCAATTTTGCAGTGGTGCTGGTGCTGGTCTATTCCTACTTGCCATTCATGATTTTGCCGCTCTATGCCAATCTCGAAAAACTCGACGCCACGCTCAACGAAGCCGCCATGGATTTGGGATCTCGGCCGTGGCAGGTGTTCAAGGATGTGACACTGCCACTTTCGATACCCGGCGTCATCGCAGGCGGCATGCTGGTGTTCATTCCGGCATCGGGCGAGTTGATCATTCCGGGTCTTGTTGGCGATGCCGCAGACCCGATGCTGGGCCGCGTCATTCAGCAAGAGTTCGGCTCAAACCGTGACTGGCCGATGGCATCCGCCGTCGCCGTTGCGCTGCTTTTCCTGCTGGTCGTGCCGCTGATGATCTACAATCACTTTGAAGCCAAGGCGCAAGCGGCGGGAGCGAAATAGATGCAGCGCCGCCCGGCATTCCTCTTGTCGATATTGTGTTTCGGCCTGGCATTTTTCTATGTGCCAATCCTTTCCATGATTTTTTTCTCGTTCAACAAGTCCCGCCTCGCCACGGTGTGGGGCGGATTTTCCACGCAATGGTATGGCAAATTGTTCAGCAACAAGCAGGTGCTGGATGCCGCTGTGCTGTCGCTTGAAATTGCGGTGCTGAGCGCGACCTTCGCCACGATCCTCGGAACATTCGCCGGCATTGCCCTGGCACGTTTCAAAACATTCCGTGGACGGACGACATTTTCGGGACTGGTCACGGCGCCGTTGATCATGCCGGAAGTGATCACCGGCATATCTTCGCTTCTGCTCTTCATCATGATGGCGCAATGGATCGGCTGGCCGGGGCAACGCGGCTTCACCACCATCACCATTGCCCATATCACATTCTCCATGACCTATGTCACGACGGTCGTGCAATCGCGCCTCGCCTCCATGGACATGTCGATTGAGGAAGCGGCCATGGATTTGGGATCGAAGCCGTGGCAGGTATTGAAGGATGTCACGCTGCCGATCATTTCGCCCGCAATTGTCTCCGGGTGGCTGCTGGCCTTCACCATTTCGCTGGATGATGTGGTGATCACCAGCTTCACCACCGGGCCGGGGTATACAACATTGCCCATGTTGATCTGGAGCAAGGTGAAGCTTGGCGTGACGCCAGACATCAACGCACTGGCGACAGTCATTGTGCTTGCGGTTGCTGCGGGCGTCACAGTTTCTGCCATCATCTTGACGCGAGCGGAGCGCCGCCGCGAGCGCGATATCCAGATGGCGATTGCAGCAAACAAGTGATGAACTCAGTTGATTCCATGCAACGGGCACATTTGATCGCGCCGCTTGGACAGAAAGGCTCGGGAAACGCACGGTACGCCGCTGCCATGTTCTTCCACCAGCGTGGCGAGTTGGGCAGTGAAGCGCTGGAACTGTACCGAACACTGGCGAAGGACGATGTCGCCGATCCGCTTGCATTACTGACCAAAGCTGGTCGCAAAACTGACCTTGCATTTGTGAACCGGGTAATTTCAGAACAAGTGAATGTCATCGCTCATTTGATCCAACAGATTGACCGTTACCTCAGCGCGTTTGACCTTGGTGGTGCGCAAGATGTGCGCAACGGAATTGCCCGCTGGTCATCGTCGGCATTTACCAGTCTGGAACCGACTGGGCTTCCCGCCTGCTCTCATCTCGAAACCGCATTGAGGGCCATGAAAGACCGAGGCTTGGCAGATGCCATTGCAGCGGCATCACCCCATCTCGAATGGATTTCATACAATTCATATCCGCGCGCGGAGATTGGTGAGGCTTTTGCTGATGGCCATGCCTATTGTTCCTTGATCGGTGGTGAAGGATTTTTTCACGCGGGTGATTTTGATCTCGGGCTGTTCATCATTGCACCCAACACGCTTTATTCCGATCATCACCATGCCGCACCAGAACTTTATGCGCCGCTGACTGGTCCCCATGGCTGGCGATTTCTGCCAGAGGAAACTTTCAAGTGGTTGGATGCGGATGTTCCCGTTTGGAATGAACCATGGGCACCGCACGCAACTCAGACGGGGGCCGTGCCGTTCCTGTGTATTTTTGGCTGGACGAAAGACGTGAATATTCCAGCGAAGATCATTCCACCGGGCTCGCGGCCATGAAACCAGACACAATTGTCATCAATTCTGACATCGTCACAATGGATCCGCTGCAGTCCAGGGTGCAGGCGCTGGCAATTGCAAATGGAAAAGTTGCAGCACTCGGGACGACGCAAGAGATATCAGCGCTGGCAAATGAGAATGCCGAGGTCATCGACGCCAAGGGCAAGCTGGTTCTGCCGGGCTTTCAGGACACGCATATACATTTACAGGATTCAGGGCACGACTATGGGTCCAAAGCAGTGCTTGATGAATGCCGCAATATAGCCGAGTTGCAGAACGCGCTGCGCAGTTTTGCTGCGCGCCACAATGGTTCGTGGGTCAACGGGGTCGGCTGGTATACCGGCATTTTCACCGACGCCAACCTCACGCGGCAGGTGCTGGATCAGGCTGTGCCGGATCGGCCATGCCATATTCTCGCGTCTGACGGCCACAATGCCTGTTTGAATTCCAAGGCCTGCGAAGCGATTGGATTGCGCAAGGGCGTTGACGATCCGCCCAACGGACATTTCGTGCGCGAAGCACATGGCCACCCCACCGGCATGCTGCATGAGGACGCCATTGACTGGGCTCGAGCGCGCATGCCAACACCCACTGAAGCAGACTATGCAGATGGCGTGCGTTTTGCCCAGGCGCTGTGCAACAGGCATGGCATCACTGGTGTGCTGGATGCTTCGGTGAATGAAAGGCATGCGCGCGTTTATCAACGGCTGGCGGATCAGGATCAACTGACACTTCGTGTCGCCGCAACAGCCAAGGTCGAACCACATGAAGTCACCGCGCAGGCCGTTGCACGTATCACCGCGCTGCGCTCCGCGTGCCAAGGCGAGTTGTTCAAGATTCATTCGGCAAAGTTTTTTCTTGATGGCGTGCTCGAGAACCGCACGGGCGTCATGCTCGAACCCTATTCCGACGAGATCGGCGGCAATGCACCTTTGATGTTCGGCCACAACCAGGTGAAAGAATTGTTCACTGCCTTTGATGCGGCGCGTTTCCAGATTCATGTGCATGTGATCGGCGATGGCGCGTTGCGTGCAGCACTGGATGGGCTGGAAGCGGCGCGTTTCACCAATGGCGCGTGGCCGAGCCTGCATCAACTGGCGCATGTGCAATGCCTTGATCCCGCTGATCTGCCGCGTTTCCATTCGCTTGGCGCCATGGCCAACATCCAGCCGTTATGGGCGCGGCATGAACCCTCCGTCACCGATGTTGCCTTGCCCATGGTTGGTGAGACACGCGGCCAGTGGATGTATGCATTCCGCAGCCTGATCGATGCGGGGGCTTCCTATTGCCTGTCGAGTGATTGGGGAGTGTCAACTTTCAATCCATTTCCGATTATCGAAACAGCAATTACCCGCCAGCCACCGCGCAAAAACGGAAACCATCCGGTGTTTCTGCCGGAGCAACGCATGACAATTGAAGAGTGCGTGAAAGGCTACACTACCCACGCAGCAGCAGCGGCCTGGCGCAGTGCGGATACCGGATCATTGTCGCGCGGAAAATCGGCGGATCTCATCATCCTCGACCGCGATATCTTTACCTGTGATCCCTATGACATCGTTGACACGCAAGTATTGCAGACCAGGTTCCGGGGGGAAGTGGCCTACGACACTGGGGTCTGACACCCTTGATTCCCTGGCCTTGCCGGAAATGCGGGATTTAGAAAGTGACATTGCGCTGGGCGACCTGCGCGATGCTCCTGCGGGATTGCCGGGCAAACATCAACGTGCTAGGAATTCACAAAGCGGGAGTGGGGAAGATGAAACTCGGACATTTGATTGCCGGTTTATCGGTTGTCGCGGGAACAAGCGCACATCATGCGTTGGCGGATGATGCAGCATTTGACCTGGGCGCTGAAGTTTCGATTGCCAGCGACTACATGGATTCCGGATTGACAAACTCCGATCACAATCCTTCTGGAAGCATCAAGCTGTCTCCGAGCTACGGAATTTTCTACGGCGAAATCTATGCCGCGACGATTGAGTATGGAACGCCGGAGCCCAAACTGGAGACCAAGATTGCCATTGGCGCCACACCAGAATTTGGCAGTCTCGCCGTTGACCTCAACCTTGCACGGAGGATCAAGTTCGACGATCCTTCCGCCGACCGGTGGCTGCCCTATGTCACCGCCACCTACACTTTCAGCGATGCATTCAATGCTTCCATCGGCAGCGGCTACTATCTCTATGACGACAAAGCCACGGCGGATTTCTGGGAGCTATACCTTGGCGCCACTGTGACGCATTCAAGTGGAACCAATTTCACCGGCGAGTTTTACTGGGAACCAGATTCCGACGGCGTCAACAACGCTTATTATGCGGTCTACGGCACGCTGACAGTTCCCTTCATGGAAAAATTCGAGGCCGTCGGCAAGGTTGGATATGAAGGATACGAAGACAATGCAAGCACTGCCTCTTACGTCTGGTATGAAGCGGGCTTGAACTACAGTATCAATGACCACATTGTTCTGGGCGCTGCGTATCACGGCAACAACCTTTCGGACGCCGAGTGCGGAACTCAGGCTTATACGGATTGCGATGATTCATTGTTTGCCAGGTTGACGATAAAGGGCAACCTTAGCGACACGAAGTGAGCGGGGGTTTTCCGCCGTTTTCTCCTTTTCTCCGGCGACCAATGCGGCGCGAAAATGGCGGCCGCTTGTTGTGGCAACTGGACCTTGGTGCTGGCTGGACAAAGATTGGTGGACTCAGCCGCGATTGGGGAATATCGAAGTAAAAAAGATGTTATCCGGGAGAGTTCAAATGTTCAATCGCCGTCAAATGATTTTGTGCAGCGCCGCCCTTGTATTTGCTGCGGCGCATCCAGCGTATGCCGAAACTCCGGTGCGAATTGCCACACTTCAGACTGGCACTGTCGCCTGGGAAGTTGATTCAATCATCCACAATGGGTTCGACAAAAAGCATGGCATTGCCCTGACGCTTGTTCCAGTCGGCGGCAAACAGAGTGCCGACGTCATGCTGGCGGGCGGCGAGGCTGATGTGATCGTGTCGGACTGGATATGGGTGTCGCGGCAACGCAATGCGGGAGCGGATTATACATTCACGCCGTATTCACGCCAGGTGGGCTCGATTGTGGTCAAGGGAGATTCAGCAATCAAGGGACTGGCTGACCTCAAAGGCAAGAAGATCGGCGTTGCGGGCGGACCCACGGACAAAAGCTGGGTCCTGTTCCAGGCCCTGGCGCGGAAGGATTTCGATTTCGACCTGGCCACGCAAGCAGAGCCGGTCTTTGCAGCGCCGCCGTTGCTCAGCGAAAAACTGGGCTCGGGCGAAATTGATGCAGTTATTACCTTCTGGCACTTTGCCGCCAAACTCCGCGCCAATGGCGGACGTGACATTGCAACAGTCGTCGATGCAGCGAAGTCTCTGGGGCTTGATACAGAAACGCCGCTGCTCGGCTATGTGTATTCTGAAAAATGGTCGAAGGACAATGGCGATGCGGCATTGGCACTGGCCAAGGCTTCCGCCGATGCCAAGGCATTGCTCGCATCGGATGAAAAGGAATGGGACCGCTTGCGGCCAAAGATGAACGCCAAGACCGATGCCGAATTTGAGGCCCTCAAGGCCGGATTCCGGGCGGGCATTCCGAAGAGTTCTGATGTGAATGCAGATGCCGCCGCCGGGCTGTTTGCGCTTCTCGCGAAAATCGGCGGCACAGAGCTGGTTGGCGACAAGCCAACGCTTGCGGCGGGGACATTTGCAAAGCCTTGAGGCTTTCATAAAACCAGCTAGAGAAGCAGCATGAGGCCGCGCTGGTTCATTTCACTGATTTCAATTCTGGCACTCCTGTCTCTTTGGTGGGGAGTTGCAGCGCTGCTGCAATCGCGCCTTTTGCCATCGCCTTCCGAAGTCGCCACCGTTTGGTGGAGCGAGCTGCTATCGGGTGCGCTGCTAAGGCACCTCACTGCAACGATGATGCGGGTGGCGGGAGCATTTGTGGTTGCGATGCTCATCGGCACGGCAATTGGACTGTTCCTTGGCCGGCAAGGCAAGGCAAACACGTTTTTTGATCCATGGCTGCTGTTTGCGTTGAACCTTCCTGCGCTCGTGACGATCGTTTTCTGCTATTTGTGGATCGGCCTTACGGAAACGGCGGCGATCACTGCGGTCGCGCTCAACAAGATTCCCAATGTCGCCGTCACCATGCGAGAAGCAGCGCGCGCACTTGACCCTGCCCTTGATCATGTCGCCAAGGTTTTCCGGTTTTCGCCGTGGAAACGGTTTTCGCAAATCGTATGGCCGCAGCTTGAGCCGTTCGTTGCGGGGGCCATTCGCAACGGTTTGGCGTTGATCTGGAAAATTGTTCTGGTGGTTGAACTGCTGGGGCGCAGCAATGGCGTCGGGTTTCAGATCAACCTGTTCTTTGGTTTGTTCGATCTGGCGCGCATTCTCGCCTATGCGCTGAGCTTCATGGCAGTGGTGTGGCTCATTGAGGCCCTGCTCATAAAGCCATGGGAACGGCGGGCGCGGGCGTGGCGGGGAGAAGCGTGATGGAGTTCCGCTTTGCCGCAAAATCATTTGGCGACAAGCAGGTGCTGCAGCAGATCTCGCTTTCACTGCCCGAAGGACAGGTGACAGCGCTGACCGGACCATCGGGCATCGGCAAGACGACATTGTTGCGGATGATCGCGGGGCTGGAAGCGGACGACAGCGGCTTCACGCAGACTTCGGCAAAAATCGGCATGGTGTTTCAGGAACCGCGCTTGTTGCCCTGGCTGACCGTCACCGAGAACATCGAACTTGTCGGACCGGAAAATGGCTGGCTCACCAAGCTGGGGCTTGAAGAAGCAAGCAATCTTCATCCGAGGCAATTGTCGCTTGGGATGGCGAGGCGCGTAGCGATTGCGCGGGCGCTGGCGATCAAGCCGCAGTTATTGATCCTGGATGAGCCCTTCGCTTCGCTGGATGGCGAGACCGCAGCCCAAGTCAAGAATCTGTTGAAAGCTGTTTTCCAGAAACATCCAACGACCGTTCTTATGGTCACGCATCAAATTGCAGATGTGCAAGACCTTGCACACCACGTCATGACCCTGAAGGGTGAAGCTGCTGGCGTGATGCCGGCGCAACTGTCCTGGCTTGACAAGTCGTCGTGATGGCCCCGACCTACACTTTCACACGCAGCATGTGATAGGAGTGCGGCGCTATTGATGCGCGCAGTTTGCCGTCCTCCACTTTTGCGCCCTTGCCATTTTGCGGCACAACAGTGTTCTGGTTTTTGAGATCGTTCACCGCTTCGAGATTGTCATGTTTGATCACCTGGTGGTCCAGCAGTGTTGCCTTGCCGAAGCCTTCGAGACTTACGGCGAGATCAAGCGTCTCCGCGCCGTGGCGGTTGACAATGAAGAAAGTAATGGCACCTTCCGATTCATTGTGGACACCCGACACATCGAGATAGGGCACGTTGTCGGCGACGTCGGCATCGTAGCCGGCGCAATTCACTGAGAGTTGCAATGCCGTGCCACGGCCATAGATAGAGGCGAAATAGTACGGATAGTAGATCGTCTGACGCCAGGCGGCCCCGCCAGGTTCGGTCATGATCGGAGCGATGACGTTGACCAGTTGCGCGATGCAGGCGATCTTCACAATGTTGGAACGCCTGATAAACGTGTTGAGGATGCAGCCCACCTGCAACACGTCTTCGAAATTATAGGCATCTTCGAGCAGGCGCGGCGCATGTGGCCAGCCGGCATTGCCGCCAAGAATGTCGCGGTCACCGGCGCGCGAGTGATACCACACGTTCCATTCATCGAATGAAATATGCACATTGTGTTTCGAGCGCTTGTTGGCCTTGACCACACTGATGGTGCTGGCGATGGTGCCGATGTAGGCATCAAGCTTGTGGCTCAGCGCCAAAAAATTCCCGGTGTGCTTGGCATTGTTCGCGAAATACATATGCAGCGAAATGTGATCGACCGATTCATACGAATGTTCGAGCACGGTGCGCTCCCATTCCGGATAGGTCTTCATGTCGGAATTAGACGAGCCGCAGACAATGAGCTCCAGCGACTTGTCGAAGGCGCGCAAGGTTTTTGCCGTTTCATTGGCGAGGCGGCCATATTCATCAGCGGTTTTGTGGCCCACTTGCCATGGCCCGTCGAGCTCGTTGCCGAGACACCACATTTTCACATTGAAGGGATCTTTTTGGCCGTTCTTTTTGCGCAGATCACCCCAATAAGATCCGGTGGGTCCGTTCACATATTCCACGAAATTCCGCGCCTCATCGAGGCCGCGCGAGCCGAGATTGATTGCCAGCATCATTTCGGTGTTGACAGTCTTGCACCAGTTCGCAAACTCGTGGATGCCGACGTGATTGCTTTCGGAGGTGTGCCAGGCGAGGTCGAGGCGCACCGGGCGTTGCTCGACTGGGCCAATGCCATCTTCCCAATTATAAGCCGAAACGAAATTGCCGCCGGGATAGCGCACGCAGGGAATGTTCAGTTCACGGACGAGTTTTGCGACATCGCCGCGCATGCCGTCTTTGTCAGCGGTCTTGTGGGTTGGTTCGTGAATGCCGGTGTAAACCGCGCGGCCCAGATGTTCGAGGAAGGCGCCGTAGACACGGTCATCGATCTTGGCAATTGTGTAATCTTTATGCGCGGTTACGGTGGCTTTCATGGGCAGTCTCCCTAGGCGGCGTGGGGTTCACGTGAAATACAGGGATTCGGGTTTATATCGGGGAATTGGGTATGTAAAGGTGGGGAGATGCTGATGCCGACTGTTCCCCGTCACGACGCGATTGTATCTTGCTCAATACGAGCCACACTGCCTTCTAATGCGTTGAATGCACCAAGGAAGGAACAACAACCTATTTCGTAAAATCTGCCTCTCTGCAGCGCCTTTCTGCGGTTATCAATGACATCAAGAATTTGCATGGCAGTAGGGTGCACAAATTTAGAAAGAAACTTGTTCATTGTAGGGTAGCCCGTAAGTCCACATTCAACGGCGGCTTTGGCAACGCGCATGAAAGGTTTTTCGAGGTCATTAATTCCTTCTGCCGCTGCTCGAAGCTCGAGTTCGATCCTCGCATTGGCGATTTGACCAAGCCAACTCTCCTGAGGCCCGTTCGTTTGGCCCCATTTCTCAAAGCCATCCAAAATGTTTTTTACATCACGACCAGCGTCCTTGTACAATTTGAGGGCGTTGTCCCGGTTCATCGCGAAAAAGACGGACCAAACCGAAAGCTCAAGAAGATTTCTGGCTCTCCAGGCCAAGAGCGAAGGTTCACTGTTTGGTATTGCATATGCGTAGTGCAAATTCTGGTATTCCCTCAAGACTTGAAAGCACAGTCCGCCGAATAATTGCACCTGCCATTCGTTTCCGGAGACGGGCTTTGCGCAAAGAGATTCTGATCTTCCGGTTTATCGCTGACCACCGGCCAGATTCCCTGATCTCTTCTGCATCAAATGCAAATCCATGTTGTTTATTGTCCATCATTGACTCCAAAATACTGCTCTCTATGAATACATAATCATTGAACTGCAATTGTTGCATTTTTGAACGATCACTGATTTTTTGCGTAACGAACCCGCTGAAAAAACAGGGTTACAGACAGAGTTCTTCGCACGATTCCTGTGTGACTGTTGGCGGTGCATCGTCTTCCTTCTCCCCGCCCTCCGAGGGCGGGGCCGGGGGCGGGTGTCAGCCGCAGGTTCAGCGACATGAGCCGCGATTTTTGGCTTTGCAAATTCGTTGAGGTCCGTGGATGTGGCTGACACCCACCCCTGCCCCTCCCTCAAGGGAGGGGAAGTCAGCGTGTTACAACTACTGTCAATCACCCATGCGGCGGTACATTCGTCTGTACACTGAGCTTCATGCCCAGCGCCTTCATCACGCTGGTGAGTGTTTGCAGCGTTGGGTTTCCATCGGGTTGGAAGGCTTTATACATAGCGTCGCGGCTGAGGCCTGCTTCTTTCGCCGGTTGCGTCATGCCGCGCGCGCGGGCCACAACGCCCAAAGCATGTGTGATCAGGGAAGGGTCGCCATCTTCGAATGCGGCTTCGATATAGGCTGCGATGGCCTCCGGACTGTCGAGCAATTCGGCGGAATCCCACGCACTTGTTTTCAAGGTTGATTTAGTTGGCATTGCTCCACTCCTTCGCGAGGCGCTTGGCTCCTTCAATTTCCAAATAGAACAAAACAGGACTTAATCAATTGGATGAGTTGGATCGTGTCTGAGATTCTGTTTTTCAAAGATCCAGATCAAACTGTTGCAATCTGCGGCTCAATGCCGCTCGCTGTCTTTTGTGGAGTTCTGTCAGCCAATTGTCATTGGATATGTGCTCAACAATTGATATTTATTTGCGACAACAACAGAGGAGAACTTGAAAATGGCAATTCCTGGAAGAGCAACGACATTCACATTCGGAACGGCTGGCAACGACATCATTTACGCCCAGTATCTTGACGGTGATCTGATCGACGGATTGGCTGGCGATGACATCATCTATGGCAGCGAAGGCCGCGCCGGGCCCTTTGGCCCCACAGGCAGCGATACGCTGATCGGCGGCGATGGCCGTGACACGATCTATGGCCTCGGCGGCCATGATCAAATTTTTGGCGGCTCCGGCAACGACCTACTCTATGGCGGCACCGGAAATGATACCTTGCAGGGCGGGGCGGGCAATGACCGTCTCTATGGCGGAGACGGCAATGACACCATCATGCCGGATTTGGATGCCATCGGGTCGGACTACATTGATGGCAGCTTGGGTGTCGATACTTTGAGTTACTCCTCCGCCCCCGTGACCCGCGGTGTCCGCGTCGATTTGGGCAAAACATCGTCCCAAGACACGCTCGGAGCGGGACGCGACACGATCATCAACATCGAAAATGTCGCCGGAACCGTCTTTGGCGACAGCTTGACAGGCAACTCGGCGGACAACTGGCTTGACGGGGCCAATGGCAGCGACACGCTGAACGGCATGGCCGGCAATGATGTGCTGGTTGGCGGCGCCGGCAACGATACGATGAATGGCGGCAGCGGCAACGACTGGTTCTATGCCGATTCCGGCGGCGCCGGAAACGATACGCTGGACGGTGGCATCGGCTTAGACAGTGTAAGCTATTATGGCGTTGGACTGGCCAGTGGCGTGACCATCGACCTCAACATCACTACCGCTCAGAACACCGGCGGCGGCGGCATCGACACAATTCGCAATATCGAACGCGTCGAAGGCACGGATTTTGCCGACGTGCTGATTGGCAATGTGGGTGACAATGTCTTTTCTGCCGGCGCCGGCAACGACACCGTTTACGGCGGCAACGGCAACGACTCGATCTACGCAGGCTTTGGCGATGGCGGGACCACCAACTACCTCGACGGTGGAAACGGCAACGATACCATTGAAGGTTCGGGCGGCGCGGACACGATGTTCGGCGGCGCGGGCAATGACCGCTTCCGGGCAAGCAGCGACCATGACGTGATGGAGGGCGGCGCTGGCGCTGATCTGTTCTGGTTCAGGGATGGCGATTCCTTCTCTCTGAACGGCTTGTCTGCCGATGTCATCCGCGACTACAATGCCGCCGAGGATGATATCCAAATCTTCACTTACAGTTGGGAACAGCCCCCGACGTTGCAGTCGATCACCGATCTTGGCGATGGCGGGCAGCGTGCGGGCTTCGTGTTCGCCGGCCATGGCGGCGTCGCGACGCTCTTCATTGATGTCTACGGGTCACCGGTCACCGCCGCTGATTTCACGTTCACAAATACTGATCCTTTTTTGGCTTGATCTTTCACCTCCCCTTCCCCGCAAAAGACTTTTTTTTGGGCGCGGGGGCGTAGCGATGGAGGTGGGGGACGCAGGGCCCCTCACCCCCGCGCCGCATGCAACCGCATGACGATATCCTGATCGTAATTCCCAAATCCCCGTCCGAAGATGTTGATGCCTCCGCGATGCTTGGCGTCGTCTTTCACTTCGATGCGCAGGCGGATGCTGCGGTGGTTGTCGAGGTCGAGTTCCTTCAGCGACACAGGCGAGATTTTTGTGCCGTCGACGTAGGTGCCGTCGGCCATCACCCGCCAGGATTTCAGCATGCCGTATTGGCTGCCTTTGAGTTTCCACCAGGCGGGCGTGTAGACGCCGCGCTTGTCGCCGAAATCGCCAGGGGAAGTCCATGTGCCGATTTCGATGCCGTTCACCGACAGCGTGATGTCGGACGGCCAGTCCGCTGCCGTGCCCGGAACTTCGGAAGACAGCTCCATGCCGAATTCGAGGCCGTTGACTTTTCGGTTTCCGAGTTTTGCATTGTTGGGGAACTGGTATTCGAGGAAACCGCGCGTGAACCAGATGAGGCCTGCATGCATGCGGTCGGGATCGAGGAATGCGTTTGGCACATCAAGCAATCCGATGATGCCTTGCGGCGAACACAAGCCGCAGGGACCGGCGACTTCGCAACTGGTGTAGAGTCCCAGCGGCATGGCGACTTCAATTGCGTCGGCACGGAGATTTTCCGTGTCTTCCTTGAACATCACCAGCACCTGATCAAAGGTGGAGTGGCAGATTTTCTGGTTGCCCTTTTTGGCGCGTTGCGATTCCGTGCGAATGAGGCCCGCATCTTCCAGCACCTGAATGTTGGACGAGATGGTGGATTGCGGCAGTGACAAGGCGGCGGCAATGTCGTTGACGTTCATGCCGCCTTTCAAGTGCAACAGCTTCAACACCTTGATGCGGGCATCCGAAGCCAGTGCCTTCAACACGTCGAGGCCATCTTCCGGATCAATGACAAGAAATTCGCGGCTCACTGGATATTCCTGAAGTTGATTGTTTGGGGGTTGTGTATCAGCACTCACGGTACAGTCAATGGCATTCAAATCCATCGCCCTGATATATATCTCAGATGCCGTTGACAGTTCGCACGTGTGGGTTAGAGTAAATGAGCCAGGCTCGTGAGGAATTGACGATTGGGCCTTGGCGCAAACCCTCGGGAGGAACCAATGATCAAGAAACTATTGTCGGCCGCCGTGCTTTCCACGGCGCTATTCGTATCCAGTGCCTTTGCCAAAGAAACCGTGGTGTGGTGGGATTTTCTTGGCGGCGGCGACGGCGTGCGCATGAAGCAGCTGATTTCCGACTTCAACGCGGCCCACGCCGACAAAATTGAGATTCAGGCGACGACTTTGGAATGGGGTGTTCCGTTCTACACCAAGGTGCAGACGTCGGCGTCAGTTGGAGAGGCCGCTGACATTATCACCTATCATGCCAGCCGTATTCCTTTGGCTGTATCGCAAGGCATCCTGCAAGAGATTACACCAGCTGACTGGACTGCAATGGGATTGAAGCAAGCTGATTACGCGCCAGCGATTTGGGACGCGATCACCAATGATGGCAAGCAGTATGCAGTGCCGCTCGATACGCATCCGATCGTGCTCTATTACAACAAGGACATTCTCGGCAAAGCCGGTTTGCTGGATGATGCGGGCAAGCCCAAGGGCTTCAATGGCGCAGAAAATTTCAAAGCCGCCATGCAAAAAGCCAAAGATGCCGGCGCCAAATGGGGTATTGCCGGCGTGACCGCCGACGGCAACTTCATGTACCGCACGATCTATTCGCTGATGGGCCAGCAGGATGGCGAGTTGATGACTGACGGCAAGTTTTTGACCGGGGACAACGGCAAGAAACTGGAAAACGCTCTCGGCGTTCTCGCTGACTGGACCAAGAGCGGCCTGCAATCTCCGTACACTGACTATCCGTCAGCTGTGGCGCTGTTTACCTCAGGCTCAGCCGCGATGATGATCAATGGTGTGTGGGAAGTGCCCACAATGGCCGACCTGCACAAGAACGGCAAACTGTTCAATTGGGGTGCCATCGAACTGCCGGTGATCTTCGCGCATCCATCAACCTATGCCGACAGTCACGTCTTCGCGTTGCCCGCCAACAAGGGCAAGGATATGACTGCCGAAAAACATGCAGCTGCTCTTGAAGTGATGAGCTGGATGAACAAGAATTCTTTGTTCTGGGCCACTGCTGGCCACATTCCAGCCTATGGTCCAATCTCGGCCATGGACGAATACAAAAAGATGGAGCCGAACGCGACATACTCGCCGCTGACGGCCAACATGATTTTTGATCCAAAGTCCACCGTGTTTGGCGTGGCCGGGCCTGTGTTCGATGTGATGTCGACGCATTTCGTGCCCACGCTTAACGGTGAAATGGAACCTGCGGCGGCGGTTGAAAAGATCAAGGCCGATCTGGACAACATGTAAAAGCCTGCCACAATCGGGCTGCCTGCTGCCTCCCAATTTTGAACATGGTGGGCAGCCCGTATTTGTGATTGACCCATGCTGCGCAACGTTCGCACTGAAACCCTGATTGCCCTGCTTTTGCTGGTTCCGTTCATCGCGGTCTATGGGCTGATCTTTGTCTATCCCACCATCCAGATGTTCATCACGTCCTTCACCGATGCTCCCCTTGTGGGTGACGGAAAATGGATCGGCGTTGAAAATTACGCACGGCTGCCGAGAGACCGATTGTTCATGGTGGCGCTGTGGAACACGGGGTATTTCGTTTTGCTTTCAGTCGTTCCCGGGGCCTTCATCGCGTTGCTCATAGCACTTGGCGTGAGCAGGCTTTCCGGCTGGCTGCAGTCCGCCGTGCTGGCGCTGTTCTTCCTGCCTTTCATTCTGCCGGTATCAGTTGTCTACTTCGTGTGGGACTGGCTGTTGAATTACCAGTTCGGCGTCGGCATGCACATTCTGGATTTCTTCGGAATCCCACGCTCGCCCATTTTCAAGACCATTACCTGGTTCATGCCCGCCGTGGCATTGGTGACCATCTGGTGGACGGCGGGTTTTTCGCTCTTGTTGTTTCTCGCCGGCATTCGTGCCATTCCGCCGGAAATCTATGAAGCCGCAGCGCTCGATAATTCCGGCCCGTGGCGCACGTTCCGCAAAATCACCTGGCCGTTGTTGTGGCCGGTGACCGCCTTGGTGCTGACAGTGCAGCTGATCCTGCAGCTAAAAATTTTCGACCAGGTCTATTTGTTCTCAATCGGCAGCAGGCCGAACGACACCATGGTGATGGTGCAATATATCTACACAAGAGCCTTCGTGAACAATCAGGGCGGGCGGGCGGCGGCAATTGCTGTCACGCTGTTCCTCATCGTCATCGTCATCACGGTTTTTCAATCCCAGCTCCTGCGAATGGCTGGAGGCACTGAGCGCAAATGAACTACGCCACGGCCCAGCGCTGGAATCTGTTTGGCGGCATCGCCACGGTTCTGACGGTTGCCTTCGCGGTGATCTGGGCCTTTCCGCTTTATTGGGGTGTCATCTCTTCGTTGAAGCCCGAGGATGAAGTGATCCGGCCATATGTCGAATTATGGCCGCAGCACCTGACCTTCGAGCATTACATCAACGCGCTCACCAAAACGCAGATTGGAATCTGGTATCTGAATTCCGTGGCAGTGGCGATTGGCGCAACAGTCATCACCATTGTTTCGGCGATGCTCTGTGGCTACGCGATTTCACAGCTGAATTTTCCGGGCCGCAAATTGCTGTGGTGGCTGATCCTCGCCAGTTTCATGGTGCCGACGCAAACTCTCATCATCAATCACTTCCAATTGATGGCGGGCATGAAGCTGCTCAACACCTGGGCGGGCATGATCCTGCCGCAGCTCATCCATCCCGTCATCATCATCGTCTACAAGCAATTCTTCGACAATGTGCCGAAGGATTTCCGCGAGGCGGCGGTGATGGACAATGCTTCAGAGCTGCGCATTCTCACCAAGGTGTTCATGCCGATGAACTGGGGCATCACCACCGCATTGTCGATCGTGGTTTTCATCTGGACGTGGAATGCATTTTTGTGGCCGTTTCTGGCTGTGTCGAAATCCGAGATGATGACCGTGCCTGTCGGGATCACGCAGGTGAATGACAATTTCGGCGTGTTCTATGCGCGGCAATTGGCAGCAGCGATTTTGGCGGGCCTGCCAGTAGCGATCGTGTATCTGCTGTTTCAACGCCAGGTGACGCGTGCGTTCACACTGTCAGCGGGGATCAAGGGATAGTGGAGAACGTGTCCCCCTCACCTTGTTTCAAGGGCCAGTCGCGCGCCTAAAGCGATAAAGATTGTACCCAAACTTCGATCCAACCATAGACCGAAGCGTTGGTTGTCTCGCAGCTTCGCGGTAAATCTTTCGCCCGCAAGAACTATTAGCGGCTCGATCAAGGCTGCCACAAATATCATGAGGAGTCCGTGTAGCAACAATTGCGCCCAAGTTGGGCCGGCACCCAAAACTACAAACTGAGGAAAGAAAGCCAGAAAAAATATGGCCACTTTTGGATTGAGAAGAGTAACAAAGACTCCTTGCCAAAAAATTTGCCCAACAGTTTTATGTTGTTGTTGAGTGTCGGTAGAAAATGAACTCCCGGTAGATCTCAGCGCATTCAGTCCCAGCCAAACAAGATAACAAACACCAACCCATTTGATAGCGGTAAACGCGATTGAGGAAGCCGCAATAAGTGCTGACAGGCCGACTACAGCCAAAACAATGTGACCGAAGGTGCCACCCCATATTCCCAGCATCGCGGCGAAACCAGATTTGCGACCCCCAGTGAGTGTTTGGCCAAGTATAAAAGCCATATCGGGACCAGGAGAAATCGTGAGAAGAAAAGCAGTTGAAAGAAATGTGGCCCAATGCAACATCGAATATTCAAACATCAGTATAGCGTCCATTTTGAGGGTAATTGATTTTTGAATATGATATCTGGGCTAGCCCCATTTGTCTGAACTGTTTTCCGATTTCTTAGAGCGGTTCCGGGTTGGTTTGCCGGTGGCGATTGTGTAACTGCTGTTTCAGCGGCAAGTGACGCGGGCGATTGCATTGTCGGCGGGGATCAAGGGGTAGCTTACTCGCGCCCCCCATCTCCCCGCGAAAGACGCGGGTTGGAGGGTGATGTTGTCTTACCCTCCAACCCGCCACCGTGGCGGGGAGGAGGTGCCCGAAGGGTGGGGGTGGGGGACGCTTACGCGTGATGCGCCTTGCCAGTTGTGTCAAAGAAATGACTCTGTGTCATATCGAACGAAAGCTGCACTGTGTCGTTGGGCTGCACGGATGAATTGCCGATGTCTTGTGCTGTCAACAAGGCGCCGTCGCCCATTCTTGTGTAGACTAGGGTTCGGTCGCCGAGGCGTTCCACGACTTTCACTTGGCCTTTGGCGTCACCGCCTTTCGGCACGACGCGCAGAGCTTCCGGGCGAATGCCGAGTTCGTAAGCGCCCGCTGCCAGCTTGGTCGTGGCGGCGGGAAGTTTGGTGCCGTCATTGGCGGTAATGCCTTTGGCCACATTCACCTTGATGAAATTCATCGCGGGCGAGCCGACGAAGCCTGCCACAAAACGGGAAGCCGGTCTTGAATAGACCTCCATCGGCGTGCCAATCTGCTCAATCTTGCGGTCATTCAAAACAACGATACGATCAGCCAGAGTCATCGCCTCGGTCTGATCATGCGTCACGTAAACCATGGTGGATTTCATGCGCTGGTGCAGTTCGGCCAGTTCCACGCGGGTGCGCACGCGCAAAGCTGCATCGAGATTTGACAGCGGCTCGTCAAACAGAAACGCTTTTGGTTCTTTCACGATGGCGCGGCCAATGGCGACGCGTTGGCGCTGACCTCCAGAGAGCTGCGAGGGTTTTCGCGCCATCAGCGCTTCGATTTCGAGAATGCGGGCGGCGTCTATCACGCGGCGGTCGATTTCCGCTTTGGCAAGGTTCACGTTTTCCAGCCCAAACGCCATGTTCTGCTGCACCGACATATGCGGATAGAGCGCGTAGTTCTGGAACACCATGGCGACATTGCGTTGGCCCGGTGGCAGATGATCGCAGCGCGCGCCACCAATGGTGAGTGTTCCCTGGTCAATGGTTTCCAGTCCGGCGATCATGCGCAGCAACGTTGTCTTGCCGGAACCCGATGGCCCCAAGAACACAACAAACTCACCATCCTTGATGGACAGTGACACATCATGAATGACCGAGACCGTTCCAAAGGACTTGGACACATTGTCGAGGACGATTTCCGCCATGCATCAAACTCCGTTCCTGTGCGTCTATATACCATCATTTCCGATATGAACCGGAAGTCAAGGTTTACTTTTTACGCAAAGCATGATTACCTTGATGGGTAAATACAGACGCGAGAACTGCGCCATTATTAAGGGAGGAATTTATGACGAAACGCATTCGATCCGCCTTGAAAAAAGGTCTCATCGCCACCGCCATGCTGGGTCTGATGTCCGGCAGCGCTTTTGCCGAAACACTCAGTATCTGGGTGCGCTCAAGTGCGGCCAATGCAGCGCAGCACATTGTGGATTTGTGGAACAGCAAGAATGCCGACAAGATTGAAGTGACGGTGATCACCGACAATCAGATGGTGACAAAGCTGGCGACGGGCGTGACTGCGGGCGATGTGCCGGACCTCATTTCCTTCGACCTCATATTCATGCCGGACTTCATGAAGGCGGATTATTTGGTGGACATGACGGCCGAATTGTCGGCCGATCCAAACGCAGCAAAAGTGGCCAAAGCTTTCCAGAACCTGGCGACATATAATGGCAAGATTTATGGCACGGGATTTACGCCTGATGTGTCGATCCTGCTCTACAACAAGGGCCTGTTCAAGCAGGCCGGACTTGATCCTGAGAAGCCGCCGACAACTCTGGCCGAGTTGCAAGACTACGCCACGAAAATCCGCGCCATTGGGCCGGATACCTATGGCTATTATTTTTCCGGCTCCTGCGGCGGCTGCAATATTTTCACTGTCGCCCCCATGATGTGGGGTTCGGGTGCCCATGTGCTGCCAGCCAATGGCGATGACAAGGCGATGGACGGCCCCGGTGTCAAGGAAGTTTTGCAGATGTTCCACGACATGTGGAAAGCGGGCGTGATTCCTGAAAGTGCGCAGGCTGATACGGGTGCGAATTTCCAGGCCACATTCGAAACTGGAAAGATCGGCATGCAGGGATCCGGCGGGTTTGCCATTGCGGCTTTGAAAGACAAGCATCCCGAGATTGATTTCGGCATTGCGCATCTGCCCGGCATCAAGCCGGAGAATGCGTCTTCGTTTGTGGGTGGAGACATTATTGCCATTCCAAAAGGCGCCAAGCACGCTGACATTGCCAAAAAATTCATTGTCTGGCAGTTGTCCGATGAAGCGCAATTGCAGGCCTTGGCCAAGAACAACATTCTGCCTTCGCGCGCGGATTTGGCAGACAACGAGTTCTTCAAGGCGGAACCTCGTTACATTACCACGGCAAAGGCTGTGGGCATCGGGCAAACACCTTGGGTGTTCCACTTCAACGACATGGTCAATGCAGACTCGAGCCCTTGGCTGCAGATGATGCAGACGGCGATTTTTGACGGCGATATCGATGGTGCAATGGCAACGGCCCGTGAAGCGCTGAAAACGATTGCGGCGAATTGATACCTTACCCTCACTCATTTTAACTGTCATGGCCCGCTTCAGGCGGGCCACCCATGAACCGTTCAAGTGATCACACGATTCTTTGCACCTCGCGCGCATATGTTGACGTACATGGGTGGCCCGCCTGAAGCGGGCCATGACGGCAGGGTGGTCGTATGGTGAACCTTACTCATAGTCCACGCACCGGATTCGCATTCCTGCTGCCCGCCATTATTTTCACGGGTCTCTTTGTGCTGTTCCCGTTGCTGCATCTGTTCTGGCTGTCGTTCACTGACACATCGCTGATTGGCGCTGGAAAATATGTTGGACTGGCAAATTACTCGCGGGCATTGGGCGACACCAATTTCTGGCGCGCCCTGAGATTTACAGCGGTTTACACGATTATTCTGACGCCGATTCTGATGATCCTCGGTTTCCTGCTGGCTTTGCTGACATCCAGCAACCAGCCCATGCCAAAATTCGCCCGCGCCATCATTTTTCTTCCCGTGGTGATCGGGCTTGGCAGTTCCAGCTTGCTGTGGGTGTGGTTGTTTGATCAACAGGTAGGCCTGATCAACCAACTGCTGATGGATCTCAACTTGATCTCAAAGCCCATCGCCTGGTTTACCAAGGTCAGCACCGGATACTGGGCGGTGTGCATTTCCGTGACGTGGAAAGTGGTGGGCTTCGGCATGATTTTGTTTGTGGCGGCACTGCAGTCCATTGGCCAGGAGATTCACGAGGCCGCATTGCTCGACAATGCATCCTGGGCGCGGCGCGTGTGGTCTATTCTTTTGCCACTGTCGCGCCGCACGATTCTGCTGGCGGCGATGATCTCGGCCATCGGCTCCATGCTGGCCTTCGACCAATTCTACATCATGACAGGCGGCGGCCCACGCGGGCAAACCTTCACATCTGTCTATCACGTTTATCAGACCAGTTTTGTATTCTTCAAATTGGGTTATGGTGCTGCCTTGTCAATCATCGTGGGGACATTCGTCTTCTTGATATCGGCCTTGCAGTTCTGGCTGTCCCGCCGGGGCAGCGCCACATGAACCGCGCGACAACACCATGGGTTAAAATTCTGTGCGTGGTGATCCCGGCACTCATGCTGCTACCGCTGCTCTTGTCCTTCTTTGCGTCGATCAAGTCACCCGCTGAAGCCAATCTGGTGCCGCCAAACTATTTGCCGATGGTGCCGAGCCTTGCAAACTACGCGAAGGTGTTCACGTTTCAGGCGGGCTTGTGGAGCTATGTATGGAACAGTTTGTTTACGGCAGTGCTCACGATTGCACTGTGCCTGTGCCTCAGCGTGCCTGCGGGATATGGTCTGGCGCGGTTTTCGTTCCGTTTCAAGGAAGCGTGGTTCCTGGCGCTGATCGCCACCATGATGATTCCGTTTCAGGCCTTGTTGATTCCGCTTTACTTGATGTTCGCCAAACTGGGCATCGCCAACACCCATGTGGGCCTCGCCATCGTGCACACCGTGATCCAACTGCCATTCAGCATCTATCTCATGCGCAACAGTTTTGAGGGTGTGCCGAAAGAGATTGAAGAAGCCGCTCTTGTCGACAATTGTTCGCCGATGCGGATGCTGTTCAGGATATTCATTCCGCTGGTCAAGCCAGGCATCATCACGGTGGCGCTGTTTGCTTTTATCACTTCATGGAACGAATTCATCGCAGCGCTGATTTTCATGAACAATGAAAAATCCTTCACGGTGCCGATCATGCTGGTGAGTGTGCGCACCGGTCGCTTTGGCGCCGTTGATTGGGGCGCATTGCAAGCGGGCGTCATCCTGTCCATCATTCCCTGCATTCTGGTTTACCTGTCACTGCAACGGCACTATGTCTCCGGCTTCCTCAGCGGAGCCGTCAAATAATCTTGAAAGGAAATGACCATGGCTCTGCGGCAATTCGAGACTGTCAATTTCAAGGACGTGAAACTGACAGGAGAATTCTGGACGGAGCGTCTCGACACGGTGCTCGAAAAAACCATACCGAGCCAATATGACAAGCTGGTTGAATACCACATGATCGAATCGCTGAAAGTTGTGCAGCCACCGCCCCCGCTCACGATCCCGCGCAACAATCATAATTTCACAACGCAGATCTTTTGGGACTCGGATATCGGTAAATGGATTGAAGCGGCAAGTTATGCGCTCGCCCACGGACCAGATGCCGCAATCGAAAAGAAGATCGATGACATTACCGAACTCTATGAAAAGGCGCAGTTGCCGGACGGTTATCTCAACACCTGGTACATTGGCCGCGAGATTGACAAGCGCTGGAGCAATTTGCGCGACAACCATGAACTCTACAATGCAGGCCATATGCTGGAAGGAGCGATTGCCTATTTCCAGTCCACCGGAAAACGCAAGCTGCTTGGGTTGATGGAAAAATATCTGGGACATATTGAAAAGACACTTGGACCCGGTGCTGAGCAGAAGCACGGCTATTGCGGGCATCAGGAAATTGAAATTGCCTTGATCAAACTCTATCACCTGACGAATGAGAAGCGCTGGCTCGATCTGTGCATCTATTTCATCAATGAACGCGGCAAGCAGCCGCATTATTTTGACGCCGAAGCCCGGGCGCGCGGTGCCGATCCCAAAACCTTTGTGCAGAAAACGCACGAATACAGCCAGTCGCACGCGCCAGTGCGTGAGCAGAACAAGGTTGTCGGCCATGCAGTGCGGGCTTTCTACATGTTCACGGCCATGGCCGATCTCGCGGCCGAACTAGATGACAAGGCGCTGAAGAAAGGCTGCGAGGTGTTGTGGCGCGATGCAATTGAAACAAAAATGTATGTGACGGGAGGTTTTGGCCCCTCGGCATCGAATGAAGGCTTCACCTCAGACTATGACCTGCCCAACGACACGGCTTATGCCGAGACGTGCGCCACAGTGGCCATGATCTTCTTTGCACAGCGCATGCTCAACCTCGACCTGGATCGTCAGTATGCGGACGTTATGGAACTGGGTCTCTACAATGGCGGACTATCGGGCCTGTCCCGTGATGGCACGAATTATTTCTACGAGAACAAGCTGGAGAGCAGCGGCAAAGACTCCCGCTGGGCCTGGCATGTGTGCCCATGCTGCACCATGAATGTAGCGCGGCTCGTGGCGTCTATCGGCGGGTACTACTATTCAACCGGCAAAGACCTCATCGCCATCCATCTTTATGGCGGTGCCACGACGACATTGAATCTCGGCAGCAACAAGGTCGACATATCCGAAACCAGCAACTATCCCTGGGATGGAAAGATTGCAGTTGCTGTTTCACCTGCCAAGCCTGCATCCTTCGCGATCAAACTGCGCATTCCGGCCTGGGCCGAGAAGAAGGCGAAGGCTGCCGTGAATGGCAAGGCTGCGCAGGTGTCGCGCAATCTGCAGAAGGGCTATCTCACCATCAAACGTGAGTGGCGACAGGGCGATGTCATCACGCTCGACCTGCCGATGGGTGTGCGACGCATTTACGCGAACCCCTTGGTGAAGGCCGATCAGGGCAAAGTCGCAATCGCGCGCGGACCGCTGGTTTACTGTGTTGAACAGAAAGACAATGGCAAAACGCCGGTAGCGACTTTGCTGCTGCCGCGCAAGGCGAAAGTAACCGGTGCCAAAAAGGGATTGTTCGGCGGCATCACCGTGTTGAAGGCGAAGGGCAAGGCCCTGTCGCGCAAAGGCTGGGAGGGTTCACTCTATCTCAACCTGCCACCCGTCACCCAACCTGCCGAGATCACCGCCGTTCCCTATTACGCCTGGAACAATCGCGGGCCAAACGCCATGCGGGTGTGGATCAATGAAGATTTTTGACGGCACTTGCGAAGGCAAACGATTTCAACAGACCATTTCAACAACAGTGAGGGAGCTATTGGGGGTGTTGCATTTGCGACCCTGGCCCAGTAACGCAGGGTGAATAACATCAGGCAGAATGAACAGCATGAATCTCAGTAAATTTCCCCGTTACACGCTCACATTCGGCCCTACTCCAATAGAAAAACTGTCACGATTGTCTTCTGCGGCTGGCGGAGAAGTCGAGATATGGGCGAAGCGGGATGACTGCAATTCGGGGCTGGCGTTTGGCGGCAACAAGTTGCGAAAACTGGAATATATCGTGCCCGATATCATCGCATCAAATGCGGACACGCTGGTTTCGATCGGGGGCGTGCAGTCCAACCATACGCGCATGGTGGCGGCGACTGCGGCGAAACTCGGCCTTAAATGCAGGATCGTTCAGGAGAGCTGGGTACCGCATGAGGATGCGGTTTACGACCGCGTCGGCAACATTCTACTCACTCGATTGATGGGCGCTGACAGCCGGATTGTTGAGGATGGTTTTGACATCGGCATCAGAAAAAGTTGGGAAGACGCTATTGAAGACGTGAAGCGCAATGGAGGCAAACCGTATGCCATTCCGGCGGGTGCATCGGTGCACAAGCTTGGAGGATTAGGGTACGTCGGATTTGCAGAAGAAGTGCGGGACCAGGAGAAGCAACTTGGCTTTGCATTCGATTACATCATCGTGTGTGTCGTCACGGGATCGACGCAGGCCGGCATGATCGTGGGTTTTGCCGCGGATGGCCGGGCGCAGAAGGTGATTGGCATAGATGCGTCCGGCACACTTGAGCAAACACGTGCGCAGGTGCGGCAGATCGTGGACAACACCGCCGAACTGGTCGGGCTCGGGCGAACAGTGCACGAGGATGAAATCGTGATCAATCCTGATTATGCCTATCCCGCCTATGGCATTCCTTCGGCTGAAACCAACGACGCGATCAGGCTTGCGGCGCGCACCGAAGCGATGATCACCGATCCGGTTTATGAGGGCAAGTCAATGCAGGGCATGCTTGATTTGATCAGGAAGGGATTTTTTCCGAAAGGCTCGCGCATTCTTTATGCCCATCTGGGCGGTGTTCCGGCGATCAACGGGTATAGCTATACGTACCGGAACGGGTGAGCGACTAGACCGTGAAAGCGACGCGGAAGGAATTCAATGCTTTTTCTGCATCGCCCAAGGCGAAGGATTCCAGGCCGACAGCGCCTGTGTAGCCCATTTTCTTCAGTGCCATCGCCACGCCCTTGTAATTGACTTCGCCCGTGCCAGGTTCAAATCGTCCGGGATTGTCAGCCACCTGAACTTCGCCGATCCAGGGCAGGCATTTTTCGCACCAGCGGATGAGATCGCCCTCGCCGATTTGCGTGTGATAGAGATCGAGATTGATTTTCAGTTGCGGACGATCGACGGATGAGACCAATGCCAGAACGTCGGCGGTCGAGCCGAATGGGCAGCCGGGGTGATCAAGCAGATTGAGATTCTCGAGAGTGTATGTGACGCCTTCTTTTTCGGCAAAATCACAGATGCGGTTCAAAGTGTCACGAGCCTTGAGCCACATTTTGCCGCTCACGACTTCCGACTGCGCAATTGGAATTCCGCCATCGCCGAGGCCGGTGCCGTGCAGATTCAATCGCGCAATACCAAGCCGCTTTCCAACTTGCGCCGTTTCGCGCAATGACTTGAGCAGCATGTCAGCGCCTTCATCGTCGGCAAGGCGGCCTTCGAGATAGCCGTTCATGATGGTGAAGCTGGCGCCGGTTTTTTCGAGTTTGGCCAGATCATGCGCTGGCCAGTTCCACAGGCCGACACCGAAGCCCATGTCCTTCAGGCGCGAACAGCGCCATTCAATGGGTTTGTCGCGCCACAGCATTTCGGCGCAAGCGGCAAGTTGGAACGTCATGTGCTGTTCTCCGGATGTCAGTGTGCGGCGTGCGATTCGATCTCGGCTTCTAGCCCGACCATGGTCTCTCCGCCAGCCATGAGATCGGTGATCTCCTCGCGTGTGCGTTCACCCTTCTTGAAATCAGCGGCAATGGAACCACGGATCAGCACGGCGAAGTGATCGCCGACGGCCATGGCATGCATCACCTGGTGCGTGATGAATATGACGGCAAGGCCGCGTTTTTTCGCCTGGTTGACGATGCGCAGCACGTGGGCCGCCTGTTTCACACCAAGTGCTGCCGTTGGCTCATCGAGGATCAGAACGCGGGCACCGAAATACACCGCGCGCGCAATGGCCAGCGATTGCCGCTCACCACCGGACAAGCCGCCAACCAGGCGGTCGCCATCATCAATGCGGGTGATGCCGAAATCCTGAACGGCTTTCACGGCAATTTCATTGGCCTTCTGGCGGTCGAAGATTTTGAATGGCCCCCAGCCTTTTGTGGGTTCGACGCCGACAAAGAACGAGCGCCCGATGCTCATCAGTGGAAACGTGCCGCCGAATTGGTGCACCGTGGCAATGCCGCGGTCCGATGCCTCACGCGGGTTTTTGAAAGCGATTGCGTTGCCATCCATTTTCACTGTTCCGGAAGATGGAATGTAAACGCCCGAGAGAATTTTGATCAGGGTGGACTTGCCAGCGCCATTATCACCGAGAAGGCACAACACTTCGCCGCCGCGCACTTGCAGGGTGATGTCGTTCAGCACTTCGATGGGTCCGAAGAATTTGTTGATGTGTTCCAGTTCAAGGATGGGGGCGGTCATGATCCGGCTTTCTTTTTCGGTGAGTAGGTCAACGCCATTTGGCGAAACGTGTTGTTCATCAACACGGCGGCCAGCAGCAGAACGCC
Source organism: uncultured Alphaproteobacteria bacterium (assembly GCA_963819615.1). Lineage (GTDB taxonomy): Bacteria > Pseudomonadota > Alphaproteobacteria > Rhizobiales > Aestuariivirgaceae > Aestuariivirga. The sequence continues at coordinate 565,830 of CAWFWW010000001.1, read as the reverse complement.
AATGATGAGGGAAGACCAGTTGCGGTCAAAGTTCGTATAGTAGATGCCCTGATTGACGATGGCAAAGGTAATGGTGCCGAAGAAGATGCCAATCACCGAACCAAATCCCCCAGTCAGCAGAACACCACCAACGACCACGGCGATGATGGAGTTGAAAATAAACGATTGGCCACCGCCCACTTGCGCTGAGTTGAATAGAATAGCCTGGCACATGCCAACGAATGCGGCGGATACCGCTGACAGAACGAACAAGAGAATTGTCATCCGGTCCGTGGGAATGCCGGCGTTGCGGGCACTTGTCTTGTCGCCGCCCATGGCGAATATCCAGTTGCCGAAGCGCGAGTAGTGGATAAAGAACACATAACACGCCGCGAACAATATCCACCACAGCACGACAACCTGCAACTGGCCGGGCGGAAACAAGCCCCCTAGCTGCACGAAGTCACCGAACATCGATTTTGCTGCACCTTCAGTTTTGATGGCGACGTTGGTGGATTTGGTCACAAGTACCGTCATCCCCAGCAAGATGCCTTGAACAGCGAACAATGATCCCAAGGTGATGATCAGCGAAGGCACGGCAGTGCGCACGACAATGAGACCATTCACCAGACCGACAATCAATCCAAAAGCCAAAGTCGCGGCGATGCCCCACCAGACTGGCAAACCATAGTGCCCACCTATAACAGCAGTGAGCATGGCGCCTGCGGGCACCATGGCACCGACGGAAATATCGAGTTCACCTGCGATCATCAACAAGCCGACTGGAATTGCTATGATGCCAAGGCTGGCCGCCACATTGAGCCAGCTCGAAAGCCCACCTTTTATGTCAAGAAAGTCGATGCCGCCAAAGATCACAAAGAAGATGAGCACAGCGATAAGCCCCAGAAACGCACCCGCTTCAGGACGGCGGAGGAGATTGCCGAGTGAGAGATTGCTGTTCATTGCACTGTTGTTCCCCATTTTTGCAGTCGTTCCCCGCCCTTGATGGCGGGGTCAGGGGCGGGTGTCAGCCGCAGGCAATACTCTCCGCCCTCGTATCCACTGCGCCAATTATCAAATGGCCAGTGGATGGTCCGCTTTTGCGGACCATGACGGGTTTGTTCGAAAGCCGTCTTGTGGCTGACACCCACCCCTGCCCCGCCCTCAAGGGCGGGGAGAAGTAAAATCCCCCGGCCCCAATGCAACTTGAGGCCGGACCCTTGTTTCCGTCAAGTCTTAGCGTGCGCCCTTGGTAACGCCCGCGAGTGTCGCATCAATGTTTGACGCATCTACGATACCGGGGCCTGTGAGAACAGGGAATGTCGGCAAGCTGGTACCAAAGTCGATCGCAGACGCCAGAAGCGAAACCGCAAGATAACCTTGCAGGTAAGGCTGCTGGTCAATGGCGAAAGCTTGCGTGCCGCCCTTGATGCGGTCAAGGCCAGCCTTGTTCAAGTCGAACGAGCCGAGCTTCACACCGGCAACCTTGTCAGCCTGCTGGATGCCAATGGCGGCCGAGTCAGCATCACCTGCCGAGATGGTGATGATGCCGTCGATGGTGCCGTCCTTGATCAGTTCGGCCTTGATGGCTTCTGCAACAGCAGTTGCGTTGCCGAAGGCCGTTGAAGGCAGCGGCAGCTGGGTTGCTTTGCCGCCCTTCGCCGTGATGCCATCCATCACACCTTTGCAACGTGCTTCAAGGTTTGCTGCACCCGGAATGGTGTTGACGCAGAGCACGTTCTTGGAGCCCTTGGCAGCGAATGTTTCACCACCGGAAACGCCGGCAATGTATTCATCCGAACCAACGTAGTTGATGGCGCCAAGTTCGCGGGCCTTCTCAGCGCCACCTGCGTTCATCAAGATCACCTTGATGCCTGCGGCCATGGCGTCCTTGATGGCTGGATCTTCAGCTTCAGGAACCCAGTTTGGAATGACCAGACCGTCAACCTTCTGGCTGATTGCGGTGCGGATCAAACCCACAACGTCCGGTGCGAAGTTGTCGTAATTCACAAGGCGGAGATAATTCACCGAACCACCGTTCGCAACGATGCCGGGCGTTGCATCGTCGAGACCCTTCTTGATCAAGTTCCAGAACGCGTCATCGTTCGACCCACCAACGACAGCAATGTTTGCTGACAGCGATGCGGTGGCCGTGACTGCCAGAATGGCAGCTGCGCCCAAAAGTTTCTTTAACATGTTTTACTTCCTCCCATTAATCCGTCACCATGACGGGTTTTCAATACTCACGTTTTCGCGGCATTCATCCGCGCAACTTTTTTCTGATAGCGGGCGTTCATCATCTCCTCGCCCTCTTTCGATCCGTCGTGCCAAGTGCCAAACCACTTATCGAGCGGGACCAGGCCATCGCCGCCGTAGTTCACTTCGAAGTGTTTGTGATGCAGGTAATGCAAGTATGCATGGCTATCGAGTGTTGCACTTTCAGTGAGTTCAAGTTTCTCAAAGCCGATGTGCCCGTTGATGGCGCCATACCCTGCCATGTTGATTTGCAACAATGCGAGCAGCGGATTGGATGGCAGCAGCAAGTGCCAGAACGCTACTCCGTGATAGAGGAAAGTTTCCACCGGGTGCATCGACAGTGATGACCAGGGCGACGGGTTTACCGAATTGTGGTGCACCGAATGAATCCACTTGTAGAGGATTGGAATGTGGATGGTCCGGTGGATGAGGAAGAAACTGACTTCGTGAATGACCGGTGTCATGAACATCAGGAAAGCCAGCCAATAGGGATGCTCAGACCAGTTCAGCCAAGTGACATAGTTGTTGGCATAGCACCACAGCATGAGCACTTCGACCAGCGTCCACATGGTGATGCCAGAGAGATAGGTGCGCAGGAAATTATCGATGTTCTGGTTCTTGAAGAAGAATACATCGGATGGCTGTTCGGACGGAAACTTGCCGTTGAACTTGAAGCGCGTGCCCTGTTTGCGCTTCCAGTAATAGAAAAACTCAATGGCGCCATACATCAGGAAAATGCCAAGACCGTTGACGGCATAGAGATAGAGCGCCCAGCTCCAGCTCAGTGTTTTCATCGTCTCCCAGTCTGGAAGAATGTGATGCCAGTAAAGAAGTGTGACTGCGAAGTGGAAGATATTCCACGGCCACACATAGCCGATGAGGAAGCCCATCCATTTTTTCAGGTCAAACGGCTTTGACCAGAAAAACGGGATTTCCGGTTTGGCGTTGGGTGTCCAATCGCCGCGCTTGTTGCGTGTGCCGTATGCGAGATCGTCCATCGTATTCCTGGGTATCCCTGGGTATCCTTGGGTATCCTTGGCGTTTCCTGTGCTCCGGGATGCCTTGCCTTAGGTATTCTGTTGATGGAGATGGTTGCAGGGGCGCAGGTTCAATGCAATACTACATGATATAATATTAGTCATTTCATCTCACACAATGTCATTTCTGTGTGTGCGCCATGAGTTGAATTGAACCGGGAGTTTACGGTGCCAAGAGCGACCATCAAGGATGTTGCAGTACAAGCTGGGCTTTCAGTTTCAACCGTCAACCGCGCCCTGCATGAACCTGACAAAGTGCGCGAGGAAACAATCAGAGCAGTGCTCCACGCCGCTGAATCGGTTGGGTTTTATGGACATGGCCTGATACGGGACAGTCTGCGATCCGCCCGGCCAAAAATCAGGCTCGGCTTTCTGCTCCTGCACGCCAGCAGAAAATACTACCGTGATCTCAATTCTGCACTGGCCCAAGAGGCACAGGCTGTGCGCGACCATGAAGTTGTGATACGAATTGATCACATTGACGAGCTTTCACCTCAAAACGTCGCAGAAGGACTTGCCCGGCTGGCGAAGACTTCGGACCTTATCGGCGTTGTCTCCACCGAACACCCGACCGTTGCCGCCGCCATTGAAGACCTGAACAAGCGCAATATCCGCACATTCGCGGTGTTGTCAGAACTCACGGCGCGCTGCGCGGTCGGCTATGTCGGTCATGACAACTGGAAAGTCGGGCGCACCGCCGGCTGGGCCTTTGCCAATATCTGCAAACGTGCGGGCAAAGTCGGCATCCTTGTCGGCAATCACCGTTATCGCTGCCAGGAAACGTGCGAGAGCGGGTTCCGGTCCTATATCCGCGAGCATCCGTGTGGCCTCGAGTTGCTGGATGCCGGTTCGACTTTTGAAATGGAAAATATTGCGCAGGATCTTACAGAAGAATTGTTGGAGAGAGTGCCTGACCTCGTGGGCATCTATGTTGCGGGGGGCGGCCTACCCGGTGTCTGCACGGCCTTGCAGGCCAGCGGAAGGGCGCAGGATATTGCCCTCGTGGGCGTTGAACTGACGGAAGTCACGCGCACCTACTTGCTGGATGGAACAATCAACATGCTGCTTTCTCTACCACTGCAGAACATGGCGAAAGAAGCCATCGCAGCAATGATCCGCTGCTTTGATGGCGGGCCGGATTTTCCGCCAGAATCCGTTTCACTGCCGTTTGATATCTATACGCCGGAAAATCTTTAGAGTCGAATGCGGCATGCCTGGCGGGCGGTTTGCAATCGCGATTTTCCTGTGTTTAACTCCGCGTGCATGGAGAGCAAATCTTGCCGATTGCCCTGACGCAACATATTGAGGGCTCTGATTGAACCCAAGCGGTCCCCTGCTCAGTCTTCGCGGCATCACGCGCAAGTTTGGTGCAATAGAGGCATTGCGCGGCATCAGTTTTGACATCGGGCGTGGTGAAGTCGTAGCGCTGCTCGGCGACAATGGTGCGGGCAAATCGACGCTCGTCAAGATCATCGCAGGTGGCCTTGAAGCGAGTTCAGGCTCAATTATGTTTGAAGGCGTTGAACGAAACTTCAGATCGCCGAAAGAAGCCAAGTCTGCGGGCATTGAAACGGTCTACCAAGACTTGTCTTTGTGCACCAACGTTGATGTCGTCGCGAATTTCTTCATGGGACGGGAGATTGTGAAGCGCTATTTCGGGATTCCGGTTTTGCAGGAAGCAGAAATGTTCGCCATAACTGCCAAGGCCATTGCCGATGCAGGAACCAAAATTCCTTCGCTGCGCACCAAAGTCGAACATCTTTCCGGCGGGCAGCGCCAGGCCATTGAACTCAATCGCTTTGTCCACTGGGGCGGAAAACTTGTCTTGCTTGATGAACCGTTTGCAGCACTAGGCGTGGAGCAGACGCGGCGCGGACTTGGGATGATCAAGCGCATCGCTGATCAAGGCATCGGGGTTGTTGTCATTACGCACATTATGGCCCAAGCTTTTCAGGTCGCCGACCGGATTGTCGTTATCAGGCAAGGACTGGTTGCTGGCGACATCAGGCGAGAGGATACCAGTCCCGATGAAGTCGTTCGCATGATCACTGGAGAGGCTCTCGAATACAGAGCCGGAGAATTGAGGGCAAATGGCCCTTTAACTGCAACAAAAACTGAAGGAGACGCCCCATGAACAGAATACGAAGATTCCTCATAGCAACAATCACAATGACGGCGATGGGCATTGCTGCACCGGCATTGGCTGCCTCAAAAGGCACCATCTATTATATGGTGCCGACGTTACTCGATGAATTCCAAACCGAGTCCGTTTCAGCCATTGAAAAGTTCCTGAAGGATGTCGGGTATGATGTCGTCACACTCAATGCCGACAACAAAACCGACCTGCAGCAAAGCCAGATGAATGACACGATACTGTTGAAGCCTGCCGCCATTGTGCTGGCAGCTGTTGACTTCAACGCGCTCCAGCCATCTATTGAAAAGGCTCGCGCAGCTGGCATTCCTGTGATGGAATTTGACAGGCAAATCACCGCAACACCATCTGACTTCACGTCCGTTGCGGGAACAATTGAGATTGGTGAAGTTGCTGCGGGCGAGGCGCAGCGTTTGTTGAAAGAAAAAAATGGCGGCGTGAAAGGCAAAGTCTTGCAGGTGCTCGGCGATCCGGCTGATCCTTATTCGCTCGACATTCAAAAAGGATTCGAAGCTAAGATGAAAGATTTTACCGGCGTGCAGATCATTTCGCTTCCGGCGATGGCGTGGGAGGCTTCAAATGCGGGCACGATTGTGTCAGACCAGATCGTCGCCAATCCGGACATTGACTTGATCTTCCTCCATGCCGCCCACTTGTCTGTTGCAGCCGTTGCAGCACTTGAAGCCAAGGGCAAGAAGCCGGGCGACGTGATGTTGATGTCTTCCAACGGCGCGCCCGTTGGCCTCGACCTGATCCGCAAAGGCTGGCTTAATGTCGAGGTGGAACAACCGCTTTATGCGCAGGCCGCTGCCATTGCGATGTTCGTCGACAAGGTCGTGAACAAGCAGGAGATCAAGGCAGGCTCTTATAAAGTTCTTGGCCTTGACTCCACCCTGACGATCGAAAAGTGGGGACCGAACATCAAGATTCCGGGAGCCGCAATCACCAAAACCAATGTTGATGAACCACGATTCTGGGGGAATTTGAAAGCTCCGACTGACAAGATCACGCCGGTAGAATAACTTTGACCACGCACAGCCCGGGCCATGGCGGCCCGGGTTCATTTCAGGACAAGTTCACATGATTGGCTCACGCCAAAGAGCGCTTGTTGAGTTCGCGCTCGACAATCTGGTCTGGTTTCTATTGGTCATTGTGCTGGCCATATTCTCTTTGACCGTGCCAAATTTCTTCCAGCCCGGCATTTTCGTCAACATCATCGAGAGCTCAACCATGGTGGGCGTGATGGCCATTGGGCTCGCAATCGTCATCATCACGGGCAACATGGACCTGTCTGTTGAATCCGTGGCCGCACTTTCTGCGATGGTAACCGGAATCCTGTTCTGCTCGCATGGCATTGGCGTTGGCTGGACATTGACGCCGGAATGGCTCGCATTGCCTGTATCATTGGCGCTTGCCCTGGCAGTTGGCGCGGCTGTCGGCATTCTCAACGGGTTCCTCGTCGTTCGGCTCAAGATGGATGCGTTCATCGTCACGCTGGCGTCTTACATCTGGGTGCGGGGCGTGGTCGTGGCGGTTTCTGGCGGCCGATCCGCGCAAGATCTTGCGCCCAGCATTCGCTTTGTCGGAATTGACACCATGTTTTCAATTCCACTGATTGCCTGGATCGCAATGGCGGGATTTGCCGTTTTCACCTTTATCATGGCAAAGACGCCGTTTGGACGCCACATCACCATGATCGGCGGCAATCGTGCAGCGACCTTTCGCGCGGGCATAGCGGTTGACAAGCTGATCTGGATTTCATTCGTGTTGGCCGGCGCAATCGCTGGTTTGGCGGGCTGGCTTCTTGCCATACGCACGTCCGGCGCATCGGCTGGGCTTGGCGTTGGCATGCTGTTTCAGGCGTTTGCTGCTGTGGTGATCGGCGGCGTGAGCCTTAAAGGTGGTGTGGGACAGTTGCCAGGTGTCTATGCCGGCGTGCTGTTGCTGCATTCAATCCAAACTGCGATCAATCTCATGGGACTCCCTGCTCACTACACGCAAATGATCCTCGGCAGCCTTGTGCTTGCGGCGGTGCTGCTCGACACTGTCAAACTCGCGATAAGGCAAAAACTCGCATGACGCTTCTTGATCATCTGAAACTTCGTCCCGCCGGATTGCGCATTGAAGACCTTGAGACCCCTGTTCCCATCATTGATGTCGATGTGGTGGAGCGCAATGTCTTGCGCTGGCAAGCGCGATGCGACGCCATAGGAATTGCCAACCGGCCTCACATCAAGACACATAAACTTGTGGAGCTTGCGCAATACCAGTTGGCGCAAGGTGCCAAGGGCATCACGGTGCAAAAACTCGGCGAAGCGGAAGTTATGGCGGATGCAGGCATCAGCGACATGCTGCTGACCTTTAATGCTGTCGGGCGAAAGAAAATTGACCGACTTGCTGCACTGGCGCGGCGCTCATTGATCTCTGTCGTTGCAGACAATCACGAGATGCTGGACGGACTGACTGCGGCTGGCATCGCAGCGGGCCGTGACATCGCCGTGCTGGTTGAATGTGATACTGGCGCGGGGCGCAATGGGGTTCAGTCGGCAGAAGCGGCACTGACGCTGGCTCAAGCAATCGACAGTTCGAAAGGCATCCGCCTTGGCGGACTCATGACTTACCCTGGCGCAGGGCAGCGCATGCAAGCGGATTCATTTCTGGGAGAAGCCAAACTGCTTTGCGAAGGCTCCGGTCTCGCAGTTGAAGCAATCACTTCGGGCGGGTCGCCTGACATGTGGAAAGATGATGGACTGGCGGCGCTGACAGAATACCGGGCCGGCACCTATGTTTATTTTGACCGCTCACTGGTCGCGCGGGGGACCTGTAGTTTCGAGGATTGCGCACTTACAGTTCTGGCCACCGTGGTGAGCCGTCCCACCTCTGAACGCGCGATAATTGATGCCGGCACGAAGTCTCTGACCAGCGATCTCCTGGGGCTCGACGGGTATGGCGTTGCACATGACCTTGGCGATGCCAAAGTCTATGCTGCCAATGAAGAACATGGATATCTCGACACTTCACATCTGACACAGAAGCCTGCCGTTGGCGATCTTGTGCGCATCACTCCCAATCATGTCTGCCCGGTCACAAATCTGTTTAACGAAGTGATTTTTGTCCAAGGAAAAACCGTGCTGGGGGCAGCCCGTGTTGATGCCCGCGGACTGGTCCAATAATGATCGAAAGGCGCGCTGAAAACGCGCCAACGCAAAATCAAAGGGAGAGAGCCATGAAAGGACTTATGCAAGACTGGCCACTGCTGGTGCATCGTGTGCTCGATCACGCGGCGCGTTGGCATGGCGAGCGGGAGGTTGTGTCCCGCACCGTCGAAGGCCCCGTGCATCGCGAGACGTACCGCGATCTTGACCGGCGCGCACGTGCGCTCGCCGACGCTGCCCAACGCAGGCTTCAAGTCGAAGAAGGCACAATTGTCGCAACCATGGCGTGGAACGGCTATCGGCACCTTGAGATCTGGTATGGGGTCATGGGCCTTGGCGCGATTGTCCATACACTGAATCCCCGGCTTTTTGTGGAACAGCTGGACTACATCATCAATCACGCGGAAGATCAGTGGATATTCACTGATCTCACTTTCGTGCCGCTGTTCGAAAAACTGCAGGCCAAACTCCCAAGCGTGAAGGGCTACGTCATCATGACGGATGCCAGCCATATGCCGCAGGGCACGACACTCAGGAATCCCGTTTGTTATGAAGAACTCATCGCAGAGGGTGATCCGTCATTTCAATGGCCAGAGATCGATGAAGATACCGCATGCGGCCTTTGTTACACCAGTGGCACGACCGGCAAGCCTAAGGGTGTCTTGTATTCTCACCGCTCCAACGTGCTGCATGCGATGACGGTTGGTTCCGCCAATACCTTGGCAGTCGATGCGAGCGACACAGTGCTTCCCATTGTCCCCATGTTTCACGCGAACGCCTGGGGCCTTTCTTTTGGCTGCCCGATGGCAGGAGCAGGGATGGTCATGCCAGGCCCTAAACTTGATGGCGCTTCAGTGTATGAATTGCTTACCGCCGAAAACGTGACGATGTCAGCCGCTGTCCCGACGATCTGGCTCACGCTTTTGCAGTTTCTGGAACAGAACCCGGAATTGAAGCTGCCGGACCTTGACCGTGTCATCATTGGCGGTTCGTCATGCCCCGAATATCTCATGCGGGCATTTGCCGAAAGGTATGACGTAGACGTCGTCCATGGCTGGGGCATGACAGAAATGAGCCCACTTGGCGCAGTCAACCGCCCAAAAGCTTCCATGGCTCATTTGCCTTCAGCACAGAAGTGGTCGAAGAAAGTTAAGCAAGGCCGTCCGCCATTTGGCGTCGAAATGAAAATTACAAATGATGAAAATTCTGAACTCAGCCATGACGGTTCAACATTCGGACATCTGAAGGTCAAAGGCCCGTGGGTCTCATCGTCCTATTTCAAAGCAGCGGAAGGCGACGCATTCGAAGCGGACGGCTGGTTCCAGACCGGCGATGTCGCGACTGTTGACGAGTTGGGCTACATGCAAATCACTGACAGATCAAAAGACGTCATCAAATCTGGCGGTGAATGGATTTCGTCGATTGAACTTGAGAATATTGCGGTCAGCTGTGCTGGCGTTGCCGAAGCCGCCGCGATTGGGCTGCCGCATCCAAAATGGGATGAACGGCCATTGCTCATTGTCGTCAAGAAACCAGGAGCCGACGTTTCGAAGGAGCAGGTGCTCGCGCACTTGAGGGACAAAGTCGCAAAGTGGTGGATGCCTGACGATGTGACTTTTGTGGAAGAGATTCCACATACCGCAGCGGGAAAGATCTCCAAATTGCAGTTGCGCGAGACATTCAAGGATTACCGATTGCCGACAGCATAGAGCTGGGTTCAAATTTTTGGCGCCTTCGACAGGCAATTCTCAACCTGGAAGTTCGAACAAGGGTTCCAACAGGCCCGGGGCATTGGTTCTCAGTTTGAAAAGACTTCCCGTTAAGGGAAAACGAGACAGGTTGCCAGCGTCAACGCTGTCCGTAGCTGTAGTGACATACGCATCACGCAAGTCCTCACCAGCGAAACAAAGTGCGGTGACATTGAAGGCCGGCACTTCGATTTTTTCCTGCAGGTCTCCGTGATGTGACAGTCTCAATATTGACGCACCTCCCCATTGCGCTGACCAAATTACGCCTTCTGAATCAACAACGACGCCGTCAGGAAGTCCTTCGCCATCACTATAACGGCGCAGCACCCTTCGGTTTCTTGCCAAAATGGAGTCTTTGGAAATATCGTATGCAAGTGTCTGACGGCAAGCGCTGTCATTAAAATACATGGTGGCGCCATCGGGCGAGAATGCGGGGCCGTTGGAGATAGCGAAGCCCGCATCGGCAAGCGCGAATGTTCCTCGATCCTTGATGCACCAAAGTGCGCCACGCGCTTCAATTTCTTTTACATGGGAAGTGCCGACCCACAGCCTGCCCCAGCGGTCAACCTTCATGTCGTTGTACATGACATCGGCGCGACCAGCTTCAGGATCGCAGTACGGTTCAAGGACCCCCGTTGCATGAGCGAGCAATGACAGGCCGCAACGATGAGCGACGATCAACTGCTGCGGATCGGTCGTCGCCACGATAGAACCGATAGGCGGCTGCAATTGCAAATCGCATTTGCGGGTTGTTTGCCGCATAATGTCATGCACGAACAATGCTGGGTCCAAAAGGTCAACCCACATCAATGAGCGTGATGCAACGTGCCAAATTATTGATTCACCCAATCGGTGTTCCGCTTCTATCCACAGTTCCACATTTGCTGCCATCCCTACTTGATGCCGCGACAAAACCTGGAGTGCAAGCGTTGCATTATTCGAGCGGCCCGATTAGCCTGTTTGGATGCCGGATATGCCAAACCGCTGGAAGAGATTTGCTGATTGGGATGACCGGCCTTTGCGGCTCGACAAATTTGCTGCGGAGGATTGGGTTCACGGGTTTGCCGCGTTCAAAAGTCCGGCTGATCCCAAGCCTGAATTCAAGGCGAGCGGCGGCAGGATCGTGAGCCTTGACGGAGTTCTCGAGCATGAGTTCGACATGATCGACCGCTTCATCGCAACCTACCACTTGGATCCCGAGATCGCGGTCGAAGCGATGGCGATGGACTCCGGCGCTGTTGCCCGAATGCTGGTGGATATTGATGTGCCGCGCGAGAAGCTGGCGAGGCTCGCGCATGGCATGACGCCGGCAAAACTGGCGGATGTTGTGTCGCGGCTCAATGCGCTGGAGATTGCTTTTGCATATTCAAAAATGCGCGCCCGCAAGACACCCGGCAATCAGGGCCATGTGACGAACGCCAAGGATGATCCGCTGCAACTCGCAGCAGATGCGGCAATTGCCGTTGCGCTCGGGTTTGATGAGATCGAGACCACAATGCGGGTGGCACGCAATGCCTGGTCCAATGCAGTGGCATGTGCCGTGGGCGCAGCTGTCGGGCGATGGGGGACTTTGTTTCAATGTTCTAGCGAAGAAGCCGAAGAATTGCAGATCGGAATGGCGGGTTTCACGTCCTATGCCGAGACGGTTTCCGTTTATGGCACCGAGAAGACCTTCATTGATGGCGATGACACGCCATGGTCGAAGGCGTTTCTTGCGGCAGCCTACGCTTCGCGCGGCATCAAGATGCGATGCACATCGGGTGCGGGCTCGGAATTGTTGATGGGATTTCACGAACAGAAGTCGTTGCTCTATCTTGAGGCGCGGTGTTTGTGCATGCAGCGTGGCATGGGTGTGCAAGGCACGCAAAACGGCGGCATTGATGGCGCTCCGATTACTGCGACTGTTCCTGGCGGAATGCGCGAATTGATGGCAGAAAATTTGCTGGCGGTATGGCTCGACCTTGAATGCGCCTCAGGCAACGATGCTCGCGCCACTGAATCCGAGATCAGGGTTGGCGCAAAGATCATGCCATATCTGATAGCGGGATCGGATCTCATTTGCTCGGGATTTGGGACCATTCTGAAATATGACAATTCATTCAATCCTTCCCTGTTGAACGGTGAAGAGCTTGAAGACTTTCTTGTATTGCAACGCGACTTCGAAGCCGATGGCGGTTTGACTCCAATTTCCGAAGGGACTGCGATTGACGTTCGCCAGCGTGGGGTCGACGCGCTGGCCGCGGTTTTCAAGCATCTTCGTCTTGCCGATGCGACTGGCGCGATGAAAGCGAGCGTGGTTGCGGCATCGGGATCGGACGAGACTGCCAGTTTCAGCCCGCGTGATGTTGCGATGATCAGCGAAGACATCAAGGCCCGCGGCATCACTGTCATAGATGTCATCAAGGCGCTTGCCGTGACCGGATACCGCGTTGAAGCGGAGAACTTGCTCAATGTCGTGAAGTTGCGGCTATCGGGCGATTACCTGCAAACATCCGCAATGGTGAGAAACGGAAAAGTTGTCAGTGCTGTCAACGACCCCAACAGCTATCGAGGGCCTGGTTCGGGCTATCAACTCAGCGACGATCGGCGCCGTGAAATCACTGAGATTCGCGACGTGCTTGACCAGAAGGAAGTGCTGCGCTCGGAAGGGCAACACGCTGCAGAAGAAGCACTACGCATACGATATGTTGAAGACGGCGAAGCGCGCCCCAGCGATCAAGCCGACGATGTCGTGATCGGGATCAGCCCAGCGTTCGGGATCAAACTTTTCCAAACCACTGCAGGCCACCGATTGTCCGATGTCCTGCGCGTGTTAACGGACGCCATCTCGGGGCGCGGTATGCGCCCGCGCATTGTTCGCTTCAGGCATACTGCCGATACATCTTTCCTTGGCCTGTCGGCGGCTCGGCTTGCAGGCAGCGGCATCGGCATTGGTTTGCAGGCCAAGGGAACAGCCATCATTCACCAAAAGGACCGGCTGCCGCACCATAATCTTGAACTGTTCTCAAACGCTCCGATCACGAAGCTTGAACATTATCGCGGGATGGGCGCCAATGCTGCAGCATATGCCGTTGGCGAAATGCCGGAGCCCATTGTGGTTCCAACGCGCGGTGAGGCCATGGGTTCACGGTTTCACGCGCGCACAGCGATGATCCATGCAATTGAAACCGAGTTGACGAGCGAGGGCGCTGCACCTGTCGAAATTTTGGCAAGGTTTTTGCCATGAAATTCACGCGCAAGGATTACCCACTCGCTGAAAATCATCCGAGCCGGATCAAAGGACTGCGCGGCAAAGCTTTGAGCGACGTTACACTAGATGGCATACTTTCGGACGCGGTGAACATAGAAGACTTGCGGATAACACCTGATGCATTGTACGCGCAGGCTGATATTGCCCGTTCGGCAGGACGCCCCCGGCTTGCGGAAAATTTCGAGCGCGCGTCGGAACTCGTCGCTGCGCCGCAAGATGTGGTGATGCGCATCTATGAATTGCTCCGGCCTGGCCGCGCGAAATCGCGAACCGAACTCGATGATGCCGCTAAACTCATGAGCGCAACATACAAAGCGTACCGCATTGCCGCCTTCATTACAGTAGCGGCTGATGTCTATGAGGCGCGGGGGCTTTTCTCAAAACGCTATTGAGGTGTCGATGAACTGGAAAACAGATTTTCGTTCGCTTTATTATCTCGGTGCGCCTGCTCCAGATGACCCTGAGATCAATCCCAAGGAAACTGCACTGCTCGTCATTGACATCCAGAACACATATTTGGAACGTCTGGATCGCGCCACGCTTTCAGCAGAAGAACAAAAGCGTTTTGATTTGTGGACACCGTTTTTCCAACGCATGCATGGGACAGTCATTCCCAATGCAGTCAATACTCTCCAATTTGCACGCAACAAGGGAATTGAATGTATTTTTGCGCGGATTGCTTGCCACACGAGTGATGGCCGTGACCGTTCGCTGTCGCAAAAGATGCCGGGCTGGAATAACCTGCTCTTGCCGAAGAATGACCAGCCATCACAAATTATTCCGGAACTTGCGCCTGTTGGCGACGAGATCGTCATCACCAAGACAACTGACTCAGCGCTCACCGGCACCAATCTGCGCCTTATACTGCATAATCTCGGCGTGAAGACTGTCGTTTGCGTTGGCATTTTCACTGATCAGTGCGTGTCATCAACCGTGCGAAGCCTTGCCGATGAAAGTTATCAAGTCATCGTTTTGGAAGATTGCTGCGCTGCGGCAACAGATGAGCTGCACCTCAAAGAGCTGGAGATCATCAACTTGATCTACTGCCACGTCATGGCGAGCGATGAACTGATGGCTCTTCCGGGCTTGGCAAGTCCTGAAAATTAGACTTAAGTATCAGGCGAAGATCCCGCGAAGACGGGACTTCGCCATGAGGCAATACCAAAGGGGATTACAATGACTGATGTCAATGTACGCGGGTCAGTGATCGATGTCGCAGGAGACAAGCGAATAAACAAGTTGCAAGGAAAGGCGGTAGGACTGATCGGCGTCTTGTTCCTCGCAGTCACCGGAGCAGCGCCAATGTCGGCCATGCTGGGGAATGTGCCGTTTGCGGCGGGTTATGGAATTGGGAGCTACACACCTGCCGCATTCCTGCTGGCGACAATCGTGCTGACGATTTTTTCGATTGGCTATGCGGCAATGGCGAAACGCGTGTCTTCAGTCGGCGGGTTCTATTCATTCATAAGCCAAGGGCTCGGCCGCGAAATCGGAATGTCTGCAGGCTTTACTTCACTTGCCTGTTATTCGCTTTTTGAAGCGTCGTTAACTGGACTCTTTGCGTTCTTCGGCAACAAGTGGCTGAACGACCATTTCGGAATTAATGTGCCGTGGATCGTGCTGGCGCTGCTGATGATCGCTGGCATCGCGCTGCTGTCCTATCGCGATGTAAAGCTTTCGGCCAAGATTCTTGGCGCGGCCCTGATCGCGGAAGTCGCCATTCTCGTGATTTTTGTGCTGGGGGTCCTGTCCGCGAAGTCGGGCACCAATTTCACCGGAGAGTCGCTCAACATATTCAAAGTCTACACACCGCTTGCCGAACAAAAGGTGGGTGACCTCGCCATTCCAGCGGGTGCCGCCGCAGTCGGCATATTCATGGCCTTCTGGTCGTGGGTCGGCTTTGAAATGGCTCCCAACTATGCTGAAGAATCGCGCGATCCAAAGCGCATCATTCCGCAGTCACTTTACATTTCGGTGATCGGGCTTGGCGTCTTTTACACGCTGGTCAGCTGGTGCGCGATTGCTTCGTATCCTACAGAGGGCGACATGGCGGCCAAGGCGTTTTCCGACGGAGTCAATTTCTTCCTCACTCCAATTCAGAATTTTGTTGGCGGTTGGGCCTATGAACTGATGTTCCTGCTGATCCTGACCAGTTCTTTTGCCTGTGGCATGGCGTTTCACAACACGGCTGCGCGCTACATGTACTCTCTTGGCCGCGAAGGCGTATTGCCGACTGCACTTGGCAACACTCATGAAGAGTATCGCAGCCCGCATACGGCCTCAAGCGTCCAGTCGGTGCTGGCGGCAATTTGGGTCATACTTTACGGCCTGGGCTACGGTTTTGATGATCCATCAGCGCAAGCCTGGCTCGGCGTGTACACGTTGTTTGCGGTTCTCGGAACCGGCCTCTTGCTGGTGCTCCAAGCCATCGTGTCGGTCGCCATCATCATGTGGTTCCGGAAGAACGGCGGCGGCAATGCGATCACGACGCTTGTCGCTCCGGCAATCTCGTTCCTGGTCCAGATATGGCTGGTCTACACACTGATCGCAAACCTTGCGACTCTCGGCGGCACCAATGGTTTTGCACAGAGCATTCCCTATGTTGGGCTTGCCATTATTCTGGTCGGTCTGGGTTGGGGTTTCCTGCTGAGGTCGATGAATCCCACCGCCTACAACAACATCGGCCACATGGTGAATGAAGGCTGATATGCCAACATGAAATCGAGGGGACAGCCTTGGCTGTCCCCTTCTTATTTGGAGCAGATCAATGACGCATACGGTCAGCGGTAAATCGGTTTTGGTCACTGGCGGATCAAAGGGAATTGGCAAGGGCATAGCGAGGGTGTTTGCTGGCGTTGGCGCGAAGGTTGCGATCATGGCGCGACATGGCGATCAAGCAGCTGAGGCGGCACGAGAGATTGGCCATGGTTCGATTGGCATTGCGGGCGATGTGACCTCCCTCGATGCGATGCAGAAAGCTTGCGCGGAAATCGCAAACCGCAGCGGCGGGCTTGATGTGATCTGCGCAAATGCCGGCATATTTCCAAGTGCACGGCTCGAAGAGATGACCGAGGCGCAGTGGGATGAAGTTGTGGATACCAACCTCAAGGGAACGTTTTTCACTGTTCAAGCGGCGATTCCATATCTCAAGAAATCTGGTCAAGGCCGGATCGTCGTTACGTCGTCAATCACCGGACCAATCACCGGCTTTCCCGGCTGGACGCATTATGGCGCATCCAAAGCAGGCCAACTTGGCTTCATGCGCACTGCCTGCATGGAGCTTGCGAAATATGGCATCACAATCAATGCCGTCATGCCGGGCAATATCCTGACTGAGGGCTTGATTGGGTTGGGCGAAGACTATCAAGCATCAATGGCTGCATCGATTCCGCTAAAAAGACTGGGTACAGTGGAGGATATCGGTCACGCAGCGCTGTATTTTGCATCAAAGGAAGCGGGCTATGTAACGGGCCAGACCATCGTTGTTGATGGCGGGCAGATCGTGCCGGAAAGTCTCGACGCGCTTAATCAGGCGTGACGGCGGAGATAGTCTTCGCATAATCCGACTGTTCCCTCCGTGTACGGAAGGCCCATGGATTTGGCTAGCTCAGTTTCGTGATGCGATCCGATCCAAGCAACAAGCAGGAGACGGCGCAGCATGATGAAGGTCGGAATTTCGGCCTCGTCTGCTTTTGAGAGCGGCACCACTCGGCGGTAGCCTTCTTTCCAGGCCTCGACTAGTCCGGGCACTTGTGGTTCGTGTTCGTAGAACGAGACTGGGGTTGCCGCGTCATACATGTACCAGCCGAAACCGCAGTCGTCGAAGTCGATCACTTTTACGGCTCGCTCATCAATCAAAAGATTGGCCAGCCGCATATCGCAATGGATGAGCCCGAAGCGTTCATCGCTCTTGCCATAGGCAGCGAGACGCGCGCCTACCAGCTCAACAGTGCGGCCAAAGAGTTCCCTCATCTTTGCATCCACACCTATGCCGTCGCGCCAGCGGCCCCAATGCGGGTTTTTTTCGCCAAGACTGGTTTCGAAATTCCAAGTCAAACGCTCAAACCAAGGCGGGCGCTTCCAGTTTTTCGCATGCTTGTGCATGCGTGCAGTTACTTCACCCAAAACCTTGAATGGACCGGTCAGGTCCTGGCCGATTCCTGGCTCAAGTCCGATTTCCCATTCAGCGAGCACAACATTGCGTGGCCGGTCCATTCGGCGGTGCATGGCCTGCTGAATAATTTCTCCGTCCTTGCCTTTGACTGGCAGAGGCGTCGTTACGACTCCACTGCTTCTCAAGTCCATGAGCCAAGCCAACTCCGATGCGATTGCAGCGCGTGAATGGTAACCATCGCGATGGATGCGCATAGCCCAGCGACAGCCGTTGGGCGCTCCAATTTTGTAAGTCGCGTTCTCCGACAGGTTGATCAAATTGACTGTGAGTTGCTCTGGCAAATCGTAGAGCTTGGTTGCGGTCACCGCGAGTTCGAGCAGAATTGGCAATTGCTGGCCGTATGTGAGCGCGTCGAAATCAGTCATGGCAATTACGCGGCGATGAGTTCACGCGCACGCGGCATCGCAGCATCAAAGCGCTCGATGATTTCTGCACACAACTCTGGAGTCAGCAGCAATCCTGGTTTCCACTGCAGCACCCGTTTGTCGAGCGACGAGAAGATCGCCCAAATCCCGTTCTCATAAAGCGCGCGCGACACCGCTACGGCGTTTTCACCTGTGCTTCCAAATTCCAGGCCGAGGATTACACCCTTCTGTCTTACGCCAGAGAATATATCGCCGTGCTTTTGCATCAATATCGTCATCGCGCCGCGCATGAACTCGGCGACGGTCAAGACGTTGGCTTGCAATTCGGGCCGCTGCAACATTTCGATCACCTTGTGGGCAACAATGCAGCCGAGTTCCGCGCCACCCGTTGTCGAGATATGCGCTGCGCCATCCACGTGCAGCCAGCCGCCAGCGCGATCGTTCAGCAACGCCGCGCTGATTGGATAGAGCCCACCACCGATGCCTTTTGCAACAACCATGATGTCGGGCTGAATTCCAAAGGCCTGCCATCCCCACATGGAGCCGGTGCGCATCAGGCCGGTTTGCACTTCGTCTGCAATGTACATCGTGCCGTGGCGGGTGCAGAGATCGCGACACGCCTTGAGATATCCTTCCTTGGGCATCGGGAAACCATAGGTCGCCGGAATGGTTTCCATGATCAGGGCCGCAATGTCATCACCGCGCAGAGCCTGCTCCATCGCGTCAATGTCGTTAAACGGCACAGAGGAAAATTCATCTGGCCTATCTGACAGAAATATTCTTGTGAAGCGATCATCTCCCGTAGCCACTGAGAGACCGGAATGGCCGTGGTAACCTTTGACGATTGAAACTATCTTGCGGCGCCTGGTGGCGTAGCGCGCCGATTTCAACGCAATGTCGACTGCTTCCGCGCCGCCTGCCGCGAATACTGCATAGCTCATGCCGGGCGAGATTTTCACCAATGCTTCAGCCAGGGCAGTCCGTGCGACGGACGGGAACCAGTGATTGCCAATGTCAAAGTAATCGAGCGCTTGTTTCAGTGTCTCAACCAGTTCAGGATGACGATGGCCGAAGTTGTAGGTGCCGCCGTTGAGGTGAAGATCAATCAGGCGTTTGCCCGACATGTCATAGAGGAAATATCCTTCGCGCCGGCCGATCACCAAATCAACGCCGACGGATTTCCAAAACCGCGTCTTTTCTGGGTTCCAATACTGGATCGCCTTGTCCAGCACTTCCTGTTTCGATTCAAAACGGAAATTCTTATAGTCAAACATGCTGCCCGCCCATATCATGGAGATGAATAGCAAATTCCCGTCAAAAACACAAAACTGAGGCTCCGATGCCGACAAGCACATTACAAACTGAACATGGTTTGCTTCAGGTCAACCCTCCCAACTTGTCGAATGTCCGGAGCTACAAGGGCATGCCCTATGCAGCTCCGCCGATCGGCGCCTTGCGATGGAAGCCGCCCCAGCCAGTCTCACCTTGGACCGAAGTTCGTGAAATGGGCATATTTGGAAAGAATGCTCCGCAACGCATTTTGTTTCCTGACATTGATCCATTCGTCGCGGGGGTGTCCGAAGATTGCCTTTATCTCAATGTGTGGACGCCAAACGAGCCAGGGGCGAGTGGCGTCTTGCCTGTCTTGTTCTACATTCATGGCGGCGGATTTGCGGTGGGCGCCGGGTCCGAGCCGCGTTACGATGGTTCGCGTCTTGCAGCTCGCGGCATTGTTGTGGTCACAATGAATTACCGGCTGAATGCTCTTGGTCTTCTGGCCCATCCAGCCCTTAGCGCCGAGACCGGATCGTCCGGCAATTTTGCCATGCTTGATCTTGTCGCAGCGTTGCAATGGGTGAAACGCAACATCGTGAACTTTGGCGGCGATCCGGCTGCGGTGACGATTGCAGGCGAGTCGGCGGGGTCTATGTATGTCAGCATGCTCATGGCATCACCTTTGTCACGCGGATTGTTTCACCGGGCCATCGGCGAAAGTGGTGCGCAGTTTCCTTCACCCGAGCGTCCCATGTCATCGCTTAAAGAGGCAGAGCAGAAGGGTTCGGCTTTTGCCAAGAAACTAAAAGCCAAAACTGCGGAAGACCTGCGGGCATTGCCGGTCGATGCCATTCTTGATGCCAGTCCGGGGCTTGGATTCTGGCCAATCGTAGATGGTGCATTCCTCGCCGAACAACCGATCAAGATTTTTACCAAGGGCCAACAGGCCGACGTGCCTTTGCTGGCGGGCTGGAACAAGGATGAAGGACATATCTTCACGGTGATGAATTGGCCTCCCGCCAAGAAGGGTTACGAGCATCTGATCAAAACTCTTTTTGGATCGAAGATGAAGGAAATCTTGAGCCTCTACCCTGGAGGGAGAAAATCCGCCGCTTCTGCAAGGGCGCTCGGGGGCGATCTGGTGATCAACCACGGAACCTGGGCATGGCTTGAGTCACATTGCAAATCTGCGACGTCCGATGTTTTCCGTTACCGATTTGACCGCGCACCAAAAACGCCCCGAGGCTGGATCAAGGGAGGCGCCAAGGCTGGAGCGTTTCACTCCTGCGAAATTCCTTATGTGCTGGACAATCTTGATGCATTCCCCTGGTTGGTTGACGCAGACGACCAATCTGTTGCTGATCTAGCAGCAGAATACTTCGTCAACTTTGTAAAATCAGGGAACCCGAACGGCTCAGGATTACCGACTTGGCCGTCATACCGAGATGACAGGAAGCTTTGCTTGCATATTGATATCGAGACAAGCATCTCACATGATACGCATGGCGACCGCCACAGGCTCTTGGCCAGCCTGCTTGACTGAGCCTATCCTGGAAACAGCGTCAATCCGCCATCAACGCGAATGACTTGACCGTTGATGAACTTTGAGCGTGCGCTTGCGAGGAAACCAACGGCATCTGCGACTTCTTCAGGCTCGGCATAGCGTTCAAATGACTTTTTGTCCGACTTCATTTTTTCCGGATCAACGATGCGCGTTGCCTGAAACCGCGCGGTCTTTGAAGGGCCGGGACTCACCGCGTTGATACGCACCCCTTCATGATAGAGCTCTTTGGCGAGACAGCGTGTGTAATGCACAACGGCGGCTTTCAATGTGGAATAAACCACTTCCGGCGAACACCCCATATGCGCCGCCGCCGAGGCGACATTGATGACCGAGCCTGCGCCTTTTTTCACCATGGGCGGAACGAATGCCTGGCACACCAGCATCGTGCCAATGAGATTGTTCTCGGTCAGCACCTTGATGTCTTCGAATGAAATATCGAGAGCATTGTTCGGCTTCGGCTTGTTGCCTGTGGCACCAATATCACCGCCAGCACAGTTCACCAAAATTTCAACTTCGCCCAGTTTGCTTTCGATGGTCTTCTTCATCTGCGCCACGGCGTCTCGGTCACCGATATTGCCTGTGACACCAACACTTTTCACACCATAACTCTCGATTGCTTTCACCATCTCATCCAGCGTCGGCGATTCGCCATATTTCGCGGATTCTGTCGGGGACAGATCATGCACCGCCACATGCGCACCCATTTCAGCCAAACGCCTCGCCATGAAACTGCCAAGCCCACGGCCGGAACCCGTCACGAAAGCGATTTTCCCTGCTAGTTCTTTTGTCATGTCATCCTCTCACGTCATCAATCCAATGGCGCGCATGTTCGCAGCACTGCGGCGGATCATCGCCAATTCATAATCAACAAGTTCGTCATCCATATTGTGTTCCCACGGCGTACGGTAATCCGCATCAGGGTCCAGCCGGTTGACCTGCGCTGCCGCCAGCGTCGCGGCAAAATCCCTCGCCTCCATGGCGCGATAACCGTTCCACCACTCCGGCTGAAGGAATCGAATGTGACGGGCCTCCAATGCGCCGGGTTCCAGCACAGCATTCATATGTGTGTGATGTTTGGCAATTTCCGCCATCATGCCTTTCAATGGCACGGCACCATCGCCAATGGCGCAACGAATGAGGCGATAACCTTCATCCGTAAACTGCACACGGTAATCCTTGAAATGCACGTGGCGAACGTATGGGGCTACACGCCGCACAAAATCCATCGGCGCTTCACCAACCGGATATGTGTTGCCGGTATCCAGTGTGATACGAATGGCGGGACCAAATTCACCGCAGAAATCGACGAGTTCAGCACTGCCGAAATCCTGATGGTTTTCGATGGCGAGCACACGGGCCTCAGCCTCCGCCATCGGCGCATATTTCCCAAGGCCTTCACGAATGGCGTGTTGCAACTCCTGCCACTTTTCACCCCATGCATCGCGGCTGCCTTCAAGCACGGGCGACAAACCCAATCGGATGACCTTCGCGTCAAGCAGACGCGCCGAACGAAAAGCACTTTCGATCGGCCCCATCATGTTGAGGCCAGCGCTGACAACGGGTGTCATGCCGAGATCATTGAGCCTCGTTTTCAATTCGCGGAGTTGCGCATCACTCAACGCCGCAAGCCAGGGATCAAAAATCTCCAGCACCTTCGCGTTTAATTCCGTGGCGATGGCAATGAAGCCTTCCAGCCCTTTGCCTTGTGGATTGGCGCGCGGCGTGCCACGTCCCTGCGAGCCCAGATGATAGGTCAAACCATAGGGATTGAGGCCGACATCGAGCTTCACGATGCACCTGCATCAACGACAAGAGTCTGGCCCGTGATCATGCGGCTGTCTTCCGATGCGAGGAACAAGACGGCGCGCGCCAGTTCATCCGGCAATAATTCATGCTTAATGCGTTGGCGCGAGACCATTGCGTCAACCTGCTCCTGTTTTGGGTACCACAGCTCGCGCTGTTTTGCCGTGATAACGGCACCGGGCTCAATGGCGTTGACGCGGATGTTGAACGGTCCGTAGCTTCGCGACAGCGCCCGGGTCAAACCAATCACCGCCGACTTCGCCGTTGAATAAGCCGTCATGATGTCAGCGCCATAGCGCCAGGCAATTGAGGAAAAATTGATGATCGACCCGCCACCGAGCTCTTTCATCTGCGGCACAACTTCCTTTGCCAGCAGGAATTGGTGGCGCAAGTTTACATTCATCGACCAGTCCCAATAATCTGCGTCAGTGTGCTCAGCCGACCGCCTGTCATCATTTGCTGCATTGTTGACCAGCACGCGGATATTGCCCAATTTTGACGTCACATCGGCGACTGCACGCACAATATTGTCAGGCTTAGTGAGATCACATTGTACAAAAAACGTGCCCGGCAGAGTCTCAGCCAGTTCCGTGCCCGCTTCCTTCTGGATATCGAGGAAAGCGACCTTGGCCTTCTGTGCGTAAGCTGCGTGGACAATTTCTGCGCCAATGCCGGACGCACCGCCGGAAACAAGAAACACGGCATCCTTCAAACTGGGATAGATTGCAAAATTGTTCGCCATCAAAGTGCGCGTTCAGTTTCCGCGTCAAAGATGCAGGCACGGTCCATGTCCACGGCAAGCCGCACCGTTTCACCAAGCTTGGGTGACTGATTGGGCGCGAAAGAAGACGTGATTTCCTTGGCCCCGAAGCGGCTGACCACATGTGTCTCGGAGCCCGTGGGTTCGACAAGTGAAACGACGGTGTCCAAAGCGTCGGCAACTTTGCCTGTGCTGCGCGACAAATGTTCTGGCCGGATGCCGATGACGACAGAAGCGCCATCGGCGGCATCCAGGCTGCGGGGCAGTCGCAGCGTTGCGCCTTGGCCAAGGTCAATTATCTGTGATTTTCTCTCGCCTGACACTTTGGCAGGTAGAAAATTCATGGCCGGTGATCCCATAAAGCCTGCAACAAACATGTTGGCCGGATGATCATATATTTTTTGAGGCTCGTCGAATTGCTGCAGCTCACCCTTGTTCAGCACCGCAATGCGCGATGACAAAGTCATCGCTTCAACCTGATCATGGGTGACATAGACAGTCGTCTTGCCGATGGTTTGATGCAGTTTCTTGATCTCACCGCGCATCTCCACGCGCAGCTTGGCATCGAGATTGGAAAGCGGTTCGTCAAACAGGAACAGCGCCGGATCGCGCACCAATGCTCGGCCCATGGCCACGCGCTGGCGCTGTCCGCCTGAAAGCTGGCCCGGTTTACGGTGCAGGAGTTGATCAATCTGCAGCAACCCGGCAACGCGCTTCAGTGCTGCCTCGCGCTCGGATTTGGGCACACCGCGCGCTTCCATGCCGAACATCATGTTCTCGCGCACTGTCATCGTCGGGTACAGCGCGTATGACTGGAACACCATGGCGATGTCGCGGTCCTTTGGCGCGACGTTGCTGACGATGCGGCTGCCAATGGCAATTGTGCCCGACGTCGCCTTTTCCAGTCCGGCAATAATGGCGAGCAACGTCGACTTGCCACAACCAGATGGCCCGACAAGGGCTATGAATTCGCCGGAGCGTACATCGATATTGACGCCTTTCAGAACTTCAACACTGCCGAAGCTCTTGCGGATATCGTTGATCTTCAACTCGGCCATTACTTGATTGCTCCTTGCGTCAGTCCGCGCACGAAATATTTGCCACCAAAGAAATAAACCAGCAATGGCGGCAATGCACCGATGAGAACGCCCGCACTCATGATGTCAAATTCGCGTACCGTCTGTCCGGATTGTGAGAACGCAACCAACGCTGCGGTGACAGGTTGTGTCTTGCCTGTGGTCAGCACCACGCCATACAAAAATTCGTTCCAGATTCCGGTGAATTGCCAGATGACGGTGACGATGAGGATGGGCGGTGACAACGGCAGAATGATTTTCCGGAAAATGCGCCAGAAGCCAGCGCCATCAATGCGCGCCGCCTTGATCAGATCATCCGGAATGTTGACATAGAAGTTGCGTGCGAACAGCGTGGTGAAGGAAATGCCTTGCACCACATGGACGAGAGCCAGGCCCCACATGGTTTTGTTGAGGCCAGTTGTTCCGAGGATATAGGCCCATGGCATGAGAGCGATCTGGCCTGGCATGAACACGCCGAACAACATGAGAGTAAAAAGCAGTTCTGAACCTTTGAAACGCCACTTCGAAAGTATGTAGCCGTTCAGCATGCCGAGCATGGTTGAGATGATCGTCGCCGGGATAGTCATGTAGACAGAATTCCAGAAATTCTGCGCCATGCCTTCGCAGCGGCCATTCAGGCAATACGTTCCCCAGGCGGCGGGCCATGCATCGAAGCGCAATGTGTCGGGCCAGGCGATCAGGCCCTTGGCACCGATCTCAGGATTGGTGCGGAATGAATTCAGGATCACCACGCACAGCGGCATCAGATAGATGAACGCGAATATGCACAGGATTCCATAAATGACTATGCGCGTGAGCAGATGCTTGCGCGCCGCACTGGCAGCTTCGGCGTCGTATACGGTGGCAGCGTCAGCCATTGCTGGAAACTTTCCGCGTTTGCCACGCACTATAGAGTCCATAGGGCACGAGCACGACCGCAAGCGCCAGCAACATCATGATCGCTGCCGCAGCACCTTCAGCAATTTGCCCGCGCTGGAACATGAGGTCATACACGTAGATCGCCGGAAACGTCGTGGAGATACCCGGCCCGCCAAGTGTAAGTGCTGCTACAAGATCATAAGTCTTGATCGCGAATTGCAGCATGATGACGGCAACGGCAATGAATATCGGTCCGATGACGGGAAGCAGCACCCTGCGATAGGTGCGGAACGTGCCCGCACCGTCAATCTGCGCCGCCTTCACCAAATCGGGATCGATTGATCTGAGGCCTGCAAGAAACAGCGCCATGGCAAAGCCCGACGCCTGCCAGATGCCGGTGAGAATGACAGCGTAAATCGCGGTCTTGCGGTCCTTGATGATGGCGAACTTGAAATCGTCCCAGCCCAAGGCCTTGACGAAATGCTCAATCCCGACAGTTGGATCGTAAAGCCAGTTCCACACAGTGCCGGTGACAACGAAAGAAACGGCAAGCGGATAGAGGAAAATAGTACGCCAGCCGCTTTCGCCGCGCACCCGCTGGTCGATCAAGATGGCTAGCATCAACCCGACGGCCATGGTGCCAAGCACATAAAACCCGCTGAAGAAGAACAGGTTGGTGTAGGCGATGTTCCAGCGCTTGTTGGCCCACAGCTTCACATAATTCTCAAACCCAACGAAGCCATAGGTTGGCAGTTGTGAGGAATCGGAGAGCGAAAGGTACAGCGTCCAGCCCGTGAACACGAAAATGTAAATGAAACTCGCGATCAGCGAGGGTACAAGCAGCAGAATTGGCAAGCGGGCGCTCCAACGTTCATACGTTGATGGTGCGTCGCCCTGCGTGGCTTGCATCGACATTGAGTGCCGCTCTCTGTGCGAGTGTTATGAAGCGGGCACCGGACGCCCGCTTCACGTTACTTGGTGTTGTAAGTCTTACTTCTGCGCTTCCACGGCATCGGCCATGGCGTTGGCAGCGTCAGCAGCCGATTGATCCGGCGTGTTCACGAATTCCGTGATCGTTTCCATCATCGCGCCGCGGTATTTCTGCAGAACCGTCATGTTATGCGCCATGGAGCGAACCAGCGTTCCTTCCTTGATGGAGGCCGCAAGGTCCTTTTGCGACAACTGCTGGCAGGGGTTGAAGCCCTTGCTCAGGTCCACATCAAGACGTGCCGGTATTGAACCCTTCGAGATGTTGAACACAGTCTGGAATTCTGGCGACAGGATTGTTGACGCCAGGAGTTTCTGTCCTTCGATGTAGTCCGGGTCAGACTGCTGGAAGAACACCACCGAGTCAGAATTGAGAATGAAGCCGGGCTTGCCCCAGTCGGTCGGCGCCTGGGCGCAGACATAATCCTTGCCCTCTTCTTTGCCGACGGCCTTGAGCACACCGATTTCCCAGTCGCCCATGATGAAGAACAGCGCATCGCCATTGGCCATCATGTTGGAGGCCGTGTCATAGTCGCGCCCCGCAATGCCCGGGTCCATGTACTTCGACACCATCAGGCGCATCTGCTCAAAGGCCTTGACCATGCCAGGAGAGCGCAGCGCTTCCACATCACCTTCAACAAAGGCCTTGCGAAACAACTCCGGGTCGGTGCCATAGACCACCACTTCAAATGTCGTGGCATCGGTCCAGTCGGCCGACAAATGAGCAAGGCAAATTTTTCCAGCGGCAATCGCCTTGTCACAGTCGGCGTTGAATTCGGCCCAGGTCTTCGGCAAGGCATCAACACCCGCCGCTTTCATCGCAGGCACTGACCCCCAGATCCAGTTGATCCGGTGAATGTTCATCGGTGCCGCAACCCATGAACCTTTCGGTTTCATCACCGGGAACAGTTCAGGAGCAACAACTTTTTCCCACCCTTCGGCAGCTGCAAGTTCATCAAGGTTCGCAGTCTTGCCGGTTTCATTCCATTCAGCAATTTCAGGGCCCTTCAACTGCACAGCAGCAGGAGCATTCCCGGAAAGAACGTCAGCACGCAACTTTGCAAGTGTATTGGCAGTGTGGCCGGCGATGGCGTTCTGTTCCCACTTGCCGCCTTTTGCCTCAAACATTTCGCCCAACTTGGCGATGGATGCGGCATCTGAGCCTGTCGCCCATTGGTGCAGCATGAGGGTTTTTGGCTGGGCGAAAGCAACGCCTGCCATCATTGTGGTTGCAGCTGCTGCTGCAAGAATTGTCTTAAACATGTTCATGGACTCCTCCCAGAGGTATTGGATTCTTCAATTTCGCGGCGGATTTAAGCCACTTTTTTTGCTGTCGGCGGTTAGTTGTATGGTGGCCGCCAATGCGAGTCAACGAGTTCCCTTGTTCTGCCTTGAGCATGTTTGCCTCAAGCACCTTCCCAGCGCTCATGAAAGCTGCCTTTGCAGTCGGTGCGCTCAAACTGGTGCGCTCCGAAAAAGTCGCGCTGGCCCTGGATGAGGTTGGCGGTTCCTCTTGCCTGGCGGTAAGCGTCGAAATAGGCCAGAGCCGATGACAAAGCGAGGGCAGGCGATCCTGACGCGGCGGCGTCAATGACAGTCTTGCGCAGTGCCGCATGATTGTCTTTCATCATCTTGCGGAATGCGGCGGCCATGAGCAGGTTGCGGTTTTCGCCGGCCTTGGAAAAGGTCCGGGTTATGAGATCGAGGAACTGCGAACGAATGATGCAGCCCTCGCGCCAGATGCTGGCAATAGTTCCCAATGGAAGGTTCCAGCCATATTGGGTTGAGGCTTGCTGCAATACTGCAAAACCCTGCGCGTAGGCCGCGATCTTTGCGGCATAAAGGCCGGATTCGAGCTGACGAAGGTAAATCGCATGAGATTTTGGGGTGATTTTGCGCCGGGGAATTGCATAGGCTTTTTCTGCTGCGACGCGCTCATCTTTCATCGAAGACAAGATGCGCGCAGCGACGGCCGCTTCAATCGTAGTGGCAGGGATTGCCAGTTCCTGCGCCTCAATGACCGACCATTTGCCGGTGCCTTTTTGGCCAGCCTTATCAAGGATCAGGTCGACCAACGGCTTCTTTGTCAATTCGTCCTTGCGGGCCAGAACCTTGGCTGTAATCTCGATCAAATATGAGTTGAGTTTGCCCTTGTTCCAGACTGCAAATATCTTGGCAATATCCGGGGCCTTCATGCCGAGGCCGTCGCGCATGATGCCGTAGACTTCTGCGATCATCTGCATGTCTGCATATTCGATGCCGTTATGCACCATCTTGACAAAGTGCCCCGCTCCATCGTTGCCCATCCAGGCGCAGCACGGCTGCTTCTTGTATTTGGCCGAAATGGCGGTCAGCACTTGTTCGACCCGGCGGTAGCAAGCTTCCGGCCCGCCCACCATGATGGACGGACCGTGTCTTGCGCCTTCTTCTCCGCCCGACACACCCATCCCTATAAAATTCAGACCAGTTCCTTTCAGGGCGTTTTCACGCCTGATGGAGTCGCGGAAATTCGCATTGCCGGCATCAATGATGATGTCATTAGTCTGCAATACTTCTTTCAGGTTTGATATCTGCTCATCGACAGCTTCGCCCGCCTTGACCATGATGATCACTGGGCGCGGCGGTTTGATGGCGTCGGCAAATTCCTGCATGGTGCGGCAAGGAACAAGCTTTTCACGAAGGCTCCCTGCTTCAGCAACAAATTTTTCGGTTGCCGCCCAGGTTCGATTGTAAACGGCAATCGCATGGCCTTTCTCAGCAATGTTAAGCGCGAGACTTGCGCCCATGACGCCGAGGCCAACAAGGCCGATTTCTGCATTCATTTGGTTCCGGTCTCCGCACTTCAAAAAGAAAGGAGCGCGACCTGGGCCGCGCTCATCAACTTGGTCTGGATCTTACATCTTGCCCCAGATTTTCTTGTAGGCATCTTGATAGCCATTGCCTGGATCGAAAGTGTTCTTTGGCCCGCCATCGAATTCAACGTTGGCTTTGGTCACGACGTGCAGAGGCGAGACATAGCCTGACCATTGTTCACCGGCAAATGCGCGGTTGAGTTCATCGACCAGTTGCCAGCCCTGCAGATTCAGCGGTTCGGCCACGGTTGCTGCCTGATATTGGCCAGCATGGACGCGCTGATAGGCGGACTCGGAGCCGTCACCAGCCGAGACGTTTACAGGTGCCTGGCCTTCACCGGCAATGCCAGCGGCAGCAAGCGATGGACCCATGAAGTCGAAGTACAGATCATTGATCGCCAGCGAATGCGTCCATGCTGCGCCGTGCTTTTGCAACAGTGTCGTGGTCAGCTGCGGCATGCGTTGCGAGGTTTCGGCAATCGGCGTGTCCACCCATTCAACCGTTGTGCCACCGAGTTTCTCGATGACTTCCTGCATCTTCTTTGCCTTGGCGATAGCGATGGCGTAGGTTGAGTCGGTGAAGTAGCAGCAGCCCGGCTTGCCCTTGGCGTCGATGAACACCCACATGGCGGCGGCAGTTGAAACCTGCATCGGGTCGGTTGTCACGTTTGCGAAAATGCCGAGTTCCGGCACCGGCCCGATGTTGGGTGACGAATGCCAAGACACAATAGCGATTTTGGCAGCCTTGGCGGCTTCCATTGCCGGCGCCTGCTCAACCGAGTCAAATCCGTTGATGATGATACCTTGCGGGTTCAGCGCCATAGCCTGGCCAAACGCAGCTGTGCGGCCTGCTACTGAACCTGCACCGTCGATGACCTTGACAGTCCAGCCGATGGCTGCGGCAGCTTCTTCAACACCTTTGGTGGCACCCAGGATTCCGCCATTCTTCATATCGCCACCCAGCACGACGATGGTCTTGCCTTCCTGGGCTTTTGGACCAGTCGTGGGGCCATCCCATTTGTCGACCTTCATCGCATACTTGTCAACGATGGCCTGGGCTTCTGCCATCGAGTCCGCGAATGCAACACGGGTCAGCGCTGGAACCGACATGCCCAATGCAATGCCTTGAAGCAGTAATTGTCTACGATCCATGGTTTTCTCCCTTTTGAATTGTCTTGCCGTCATGATGACGGTGTTTTTGTGGTTTTTTGCGCCGCGCCACGGCGACGTTGGGCATAACCTGCAATGCCGATGGCGATAAGTAAAGTGGCACCATTGAACATGGGCTCCACCCAGAACGATCCGCCGAATTGTTGAATTCCAGAGATGCCTACTGCCAGGATGATGACGCCAACCATGGTGCCCCAGACATTTACCCGGCCCGGCTTTATGGTCGTCGATCCCAGGAATGCGCCAACAAGGGCCGGCAGCAAGTATTCGAGGCCGACACTGGCTTGGCCGATGCGGAGTTTGGCCGCCAGCAGCACGCCCGCCAGTGCGGTGAACAGTCCTGAGGCCACGAACGATGCCATCACATAGCGGCGGACAGGAATACCATTCAGTGCCGCTGCCTTGGGGCTTGCGCCGATGGCGTAAAGATAGCGCCCGATTGGCAGGTATTCGTACACCACCCACATCACCACGGCGATGAGGATGACGTAATACCCTGTAATCGGCAGCCCGAAAATCATGGTGGAGTTCAGCGCATAGAAATTATTCGATACGACGCCCACTATCTGACGCCCGCCAGAATGCCACAAGGCCAGCGCATAGAGGATTGTCCCGGTGCCGAGCGTGGCGATGAAACTGTCAATCTTCGCCACTTCAACAAGCAAGCCGTTGAGAACTCCCATGATTGCGCCGAGCGCCAGGACGATGAGGACTGCTGCGATCCAAGGCACGCCGAACATCGTTTGCAGCGAGATTGCCAGTATGTGCCAAAGCACAATGCCATATCCTACCGTCAAATCGATGCGGCCAGCGGACATCGGAATCATCACGCCCAAGGACAGGAGCAAGATAATGGCTTTGTCGGAGATAATGGAGCGCAGATTGAGAAGGGTCGGAAATGTCGAGGGCAGCAGAACGGAAAACAAGATGATCAGAAATACCGTCAGCAGAACCAGCCCGTAAACGGGCAGCAGCCTGAAGATTTTCTGGCCTGTGCTGAGGCCTGTCAGTTCACTGCGCGTTGGTTCAAGAGCGTTAGACTGGATCGAATTCATTATGCTGCCTCAGACGCCGATGCGGCGTGAATCAGGGATTGGGTCGTGAGCCTGTCTTGCGAAATTTCAGACACAATTTGCCCACGGGAAAACACCAGGGCGCGATGGCAAATGTGGGCGACTTCCTCAAAATCCGTTGATACGACAATAACCGTAAGTCCCTGCTCAAGCGCCTTTGCGATCAAGCGATAGATTTCAGATTTTGCACCAACATCGACGCCTGCCGTTGGGTCCTCGGCAATCAGCAGCTTGCGACCAGTTGCGAGCCAGCGGCCTACGACAACTTTTTGCTGGTTGCCGCCTGAAAGGGCTTCTACCGGCAATGCCGGTTCGTTTGGCCGCAGGCCTACGTCTTCGCCAATTCTTGCAGCCCGGCCCGCCTCCTCGGACGGCGACAGAAACGACATCAGCGACCGGCCGATAGCCAGAGGATTGAAAAACATATTCTCACGCACCGACAGCGAAAGCGCCACGCTTTCCTCAGTCCGGTCACGGGCCACGAGTTCGATCCCCTGGCCAAGCGCCACCATTGGCGATGACAGGTCCAGCAGCTTCCCGTCCAAGGTGACGGAACCACTTGACGGTTCTGCGCCGAATAAGGCACGCCCGATGGCTTCCTGGCCAGCTCCTCGCAATCCGACCAGTCCGAGGACCTCACCTTTGCGCGCCGAAAAGGTTACCGGTCCGGCTCCGCTGCTTGCGAGATCATTCACCTGCAATGTTTTGCGCCCATCAGCCATCTTGGCCCTAATGTAGAGGTCCTTTACTTCGCGACCAACGATGAGGTTCACCAACTCCTGGGGCGAGGTGGAAGCAACGTTCTGCAGTCCAACCAGTTTTCCATCGCGCAAAACTGCAACGCGGTCGGCAATGCGGAAAATCTCGTCGAGCCGATGCGAGACATAGATCATGGCCACACCACGGCTGCGCAAATCGCGCAACACTGCGAACATACGCCCAACTTCGTTGGCTGGAAGGCTTGCCGTTGGTTCGTCAAGAACCAGGACGTCCGCTTCGACTGCCAAGGCGCGGGCAATTGCGACCAGAGACTTTTCAGTCCGGCTCAAATCCTGAACCCGGCGGGTCGGGTCGAATTCGCAACCTACTTTTCGCAAAGCGCGTTCGGCGCGGTTCTCCGTCTCGTCCCAGTTGATCAAACGCCCTCGGCGTGAAAATCCCTGTGCAAGTCCCATGTTTTCGGCAACTGTCATCCATTCCACAAGGCCCAAATCCTGATGGATGAAAACGACGCGCTGCTTAACGTTTGGCTTTGGCGGGGCATGGCGATAGGGTTCGCCTTTGAATAGAATACGACCTTCATCCGGGACATGGATGCCTGCAAGAGCCTTGATCAGGGTGGATTTTCCCGCACCATTTTCGCCCAGGAGCGCCAGGACTTCCCCAGCATTCAAATGCAAAGTGACGTCGCGCAATGCTGTCGTGCCGCCAAAGCGCTTGGTGATCCCCTCAAAGTCGAGAAGGTGTACGGACATGTTTCGCTCTCCCTTCATGTCCAGCAGCTGCGGCATAATTTTTTTGCTTCCCGCAATGCTACATGAATTTCAGTCACTGCACATCCGGCAATTTTTTGACGGAAAAGCCACGTGTCAGGCAATCAACTGCACCTCCAACAATTTGTTTCACTGGCAGGCTGACATCAAAGGCGACCGCAAGCTCATCGACCGTGGGCGGCTCAAGTATCGCCAGTTGGCTGTCGAGCAGCGAAGGCGGCATGAAATGGTTCTTGCGCGCGGCAATACGTTCGGCAAGTTTCTCGCGCGAACCGTGGAGGAATATGAATGATACTGGCCTCTGGGCGGCAAATTGAAGGCGCAAGCGATATGATTTTTTCAAGGCAGAACAGGATGCTATGATAGCTTTATCACCCTTCATTGCAGCACCAATCTGATCCAGCCATGGCCACCGGTCATCATCGGTCAGCGCCACGCCGCTGGACATCTTGTCGATGTTTGCCTTGGGATGAAGCCTGTCACCTTCGATGAAGGGCGCACCTAGTGCAGCCGCAATGGCTTCGCCGACGGTGGTTTTGCCACAGCTTGTAACGCCCATGACTATTGCTGCGCCATTGAACATCACAAGACTGAAGTAATGCCGCCATCGACATACAGGATGTGACCGTTGATGAAGGATGACGCGTCCGATGCCAGGAAAATGGCCGCACCTACCAATTCGTCTACAGTTCCCCAGCGACCGGCCGGGGTGCGTTTCTCGAGCCATGACGAGAACTCGGGATTGTCCACCAGGGCCTGGTTCAGTGGGGTCTTGAAATAACCGGGCCCGATGGCGTTGACCTGTATATTGTGCTTCGCCCAGTCGGCACACATGCCTTTGGTCAGCATTTTTATCGCGCCTTTTGTCGCCGTATAAGGCGCTATCGTCTGGCGACCCAACTCGCTTTGCACCGAGCTGATGTTGATGATTTTTCCGGCTTTGCGCGCGATCATGCCCTTGGCCACGGCCTTGCCTACCAAAAATGCGCTTTCCACATTGACGCGCATGAGTTCGCGGAACTTGTCGGCTGGGTAGTCTTCAAGTGGCGTGCGGAATTGCATGCCGGCGTTGTTGAAAAGGATGGAGATTGGGCCTTGGGTTTTTTCAATCGCCGCCACACCGTGGTCAACAGCGTTTTCATCGGTAACGTCAAAGGCGGCAATTGAAACAGTGTACCCTTTACTTGCCAGCACTTTGTGAGCGGCGGCGAGTTTTGCCTCGTCACGGCCGTTGAGCATGACTTTGGCTCCCGCTGAGGCGAGGCCATCCGCAATGGCCAGTCCAATTCCCTGACTGGAACCTGTGACCAGGGCTAGCTTTCCGCTCAAATCGAATATCTTGTTCATGCGTTCATCTTATCCCCCGGAGAACTGGATGTGTACCTTCATCGCCTTGCCGCGATCATTGGCAAGTTCAAATCCACGCTGCGCTTCGTCCAGTCCAACTGAATGCGTGATGAGCGGCTTCACGTCAATGAGGCCTTTGCGCATCAGGCTTACGGCGGTTGCGAATTCCGAGTGAAACCTGAAAGAGCCCTTGAGCACAAGTTCCTTGGCGGTGATGGACATCATGGGCACTGTCATGTCGCCGCCCAAACCAAGTTGCAGAATTGTAGATTGCGGGCGCATGGCTGGAATGGCAGCCGCCAAAGCTGCAGCGGCACCTGAACACTCATAGAGAATGTCAAACGTGCCCTTGTCTTTGGTGTATGGCTCAAGTGCTGCGGGATCACTTGAAACATTGAGAGTCTTGTCAGCGCCAGCTTGCCGGGCAACGGCAAGCGTGAAATCGCTCAAGTCGGTTGCGACAACGAGATCAGCGCCAGCGCGTCTTGCGGCAAGGATTGCCAATACGCCGATTGGGCCACATCCTGTGACCAGCACCGATTTTCCCAACATATCTCCAGCGCGACGCGTGGCGTGCAGGGTTACGGCGAGCGGTTCGGCCATTGCTGCCTCGCCTGTCGAAAGCCCGTCAGCGGGCACGCATTGGCGCTGGTCTGCTACCAGTATTTCGCGAAAAGCTCCTTGAATGTGAGGAAACGGCATGGCAGAGCCATAGAAGCGCATGTTGAGGCACTGGTTATGCTGGCCCTGCTGGCAAAACTTGCAAGCGTAGCAGGGGCGCGACGGTGAAACAGACACCAGCTGCCCGACGCTCAAACCTTCAACACCCTCGCCCAAGCTTGTTATGTGCCCCGAGACTTCGTGGCCGAGGATCATGGGTTCCTTCAGGCGAATGGCGCCGAAACCGCCATGATTGAAATAGTGCAAGTCCGAACCGCAGATGCCACCCGTCGCTAGTTTGACTTGAACTTCTCCGGGGCCGGGAGATTCGACTGCGCGTTCTTCAACTCGCAGGTCCTTGGCGGCATGGATGACGACAACTCTCATCGCAACCTCATCGCAGGCTTGCACGCAGGCAAATTCATCGTTTCCCATTGTTCGCAGCTTTTACAACTGACTGCAAATGAGTTGCCCGTCAAGTGGCCGCCAGGTGTTGAAACCAGGCACCTGTAGCGATCCGCCGAAGTGCCCGCCGGGTGCCACTAGCGGTAACCGTCATTTGGTTCCGGCGCTTGCCTTGGGGCCAAGCAGGTGAGAAGCTGGGGCGATGACCTTTTACCGACCGACTTCGCTGGCCGAAGCCTTGACAATCCGGGCTTCGGAGCCTGTCAAGATTTTGGCAGGTGGCACCGATTTCTATCCGTCGCTGCGCGACAGGCCTGTGACCTTTCCGGTGCTGGATGTAACTGCAATCAACGATCTCCGGCACATCGAACGCGAGGGCGGCTATGTTTCCATTGGCGCCAATGCGACCTGGACGGATGTCGTGCGCGCCAAGTTGCCCAAGGCATTTGACGGGTTGAAACTTGCGGCGCGCGAGATTGGCTCATTGCAGATTTAAAATCGCGGCACAGTTGCAGGCAATCTTTGCAATGCGTCGCCTGCGGCAGACGGCGTGCCGCCCCTGCTCACGCTTGATGCCGAAATTGAGCTTGCATCCGAGCGTGACATCAGGCGGGAGCCACTTTCCAGTTTCATCCTTGGAAACCGAAGGACGTCATTGGCTGCCGATGAAATTGTGACGCGCGTCCTCATTCCAGAGTTGTCAACACTTGGCGTTTCGTCGTTCCAAAAACTCGGTGCGCGAAAATATCTGGTGATCTCGATTGCGATGGTCGCGGTGCGACTTGTGATCACGCGCAAGGTGATCACTGATGCAACGATTGCAGTTGGATCGTGCTCGGAAGTTGCGCAAAGACTGCGGGCGATGGAAGTGCAAGTGCTTGGGCGATCTGCGAGTCAAATCAGCGACTTGGACATTTCTCCTGAACTTGCTTCGGAGCTTGCGCCAATCGATGACGTCCGCGCACCTGCTGCCTACCGACATGGGGCAGCGAATGCGCTTGTCCGCTCAACCTTGCTTGCGGCGATGGGAGCACGCCTGTGAGCATCGCATTCCATGTCAACGGAAAGTCTGTCGTTGCGAAGGTGCGGCCTTCGGATCGCCTTTCGGATGTGCTGCGCGGTCCGTTAAAATTGAAGGGCACGAAAACCGGGTGTGACGCTGGTGACTGCGGGGCTTGCACTGTGCTCATCAATGGCGCGATGGCGTGCAGCTGCCTCACGGCGGTTGCGCAAGTCGAAGGTTGCAGAGTCACGACGGTCGAAGGACTTGCAAGCAAGGACGGGCTGGCGAACCAGCTGCAGCAATCATTCCTCCGGCATGGCGCCGCACAATGTGGCATTTGCACCCCGGGCATGCTGATGGCGGCGACGCAATTGCTGAAAACGCACAAGATCGTAACGCGGCAACAGGTGCAGGACGCGCTAGGTGGCGTGCTGTGCCGCTGCACTGGCTATTCCAAAATCATCGACGCGGTGATGAAGGTAGTGGGACCTGCAAAGCTCACACCAGCATCCGGGCGGTCAGTCGGCAGTTCAATCACGCGGGTCGACGGCATGCCGAAAGTTCTGGGCCAAGACGCCTTTGGCGCGGATGTCGTGCCGGACAATGCCGTGCTGGTGCGCGTGTTGCGCAGCCCGCACCACGCAGCAAGGTTTTCGTTTGGCGACCTCAAGGCATTTGTCGCGGCGCATCCCGGCGTATTGGCAGTGTTTACAGCCAATGACATTCCCGGAAAGAATGTTTTCGGCGTAATCCCTGCTTATGCTGACCAGCCAGCGCTGGCGCCCGGCATTGCGAAGTTTCTGGGCGAAGCAATTGCCGCCGTTGCTGGCGAACCCGATGTGATCAAGGCGCTTGATCTTTCGAGAATACCGGTGAGTTGGCAAGTGCTGAATGACGTGCGCGATGTACATGTGGCCGAGCGCTCGCGAGAACTTGTGCATGATCATCGCCCCGGCAATGTGCT
Organism: uncultured Alphaproteobacteria bacterium; assembly: GCA_963819615.1. Lineage (GTDB taxonomy): Bacteria > Pseudomonadota > Alphaproteobacteria > Rhizobiales > Aestuariivirgaceae > Aestuariivirga. Next base: position 528,403 of record CAWFWW010000001.1, on the reverse strand, counting down.
GGTCAAAGGCCATGTCGAGCGCGGTGACATTGCCACGGGCTTCATGCAATCAGCAGCCATTGTTGAGGAACGATTCACCACGCCGTTTGTGGAACATGCCTATATCGAACCTGAAGCGGGATATGCCCTGCGAGAGGGCGACAGGCTCACGGTGTTTGGTTGCACACAGGCCCCGCACATGGACATGGAAGCAATCGCAGGAATCATGGGGTTGCGACATCACCAGGTTCGCGTTGTGCCATCGGCTTGCGGCGGCGGGTTTGGTTCAAAGCTCGATCTATCGTTCCAGCCTTACATTGCGCTGGCTGCGTGGAAACTGAACCGGCCTGCATCAATCGCCTATACGCGAACGGAGTCCATGCAATCGACGACCAAGCGGCATCCGTCTGACATCACGATCAAGGCAGGCTGCGATTTCACCGGCAAGATCACTGCGGTTGATTTCCACGGCGTGTTCAATACTGGCGCTTATTCGAGCTGGGGACCCACAGTTGCCAACCGCGTGCCTGTGCATGCATCAGGCCCTTACTTCACGCCGCATTACCGAGCGCGCAGCAGGGCGGTGCTGACACATTCGGTGCCGTCGGGCGCGTTTCGGGGGTTTGGCGTGCCGCAAGCCTTGATCGCGCTGGAATTTGTCTACGATCAGCTGGCAGACAAGGTCAGCATGGACCGGCTTGAGTTCCGGTTGCACAACGCCTTGCGCAATGGCGAGCCGACAGTGACAGGACAGGTGTTCCAAACAAGCGTCGGCATCGTCGAGTGTCTTACGGCGCTCAAGCCGACTTGGGTCAAAGCATTGCAGAACGCGGCTCGACTAAATCATGCGAACCCACATGTGCGCCATGGCGTTGGCATTGCATCGTGCTGGTATGGATGTGGAAACACTTCGCTTCCCAACCCGTCGACGATCCGCATGGGCGTCACGCAAGATGGCCGGGTGACGCTGCATCAAGGTGCGACCGACATCGGGCAAGGATCGAATACTGTCATCGCACAAATTGCGGCGGACGCGCTCGGCGTTGCGGTAGGTGCGATAACGCTTGTTGGTCCCGACACGGATTTCACGCCTGATGCCGGGAAGACATCGGCATCGCGGCAGACTTTCGTGACTGGCAACGCTGCCAAGCGCGCAGGTGAATCGCTGCGGCGGATTATTTTACAACATGCAAATGTGGGCTCCAATGCGCGGCTCGGTTTTGGGAATGGCTTGGCGATGATCGCCGATGCGCAGGTGAAAACCCCGCTAAAACTTTCTGAATTGCCGCTGGATGCGAGAGGCTATGTTTTTTCGGCAGAAGAAACCTATGATCCGCCGACGCGGCCACTTGACCATCAGGGCCAGGGTGAGCCTTATGCCGTTTATGGATATGGTGCGCAGGTGTGCGAGCTTTCTGTCAACACGCAGCTTGGTACAGTCAAGCTCAATCGCATCACGGCCGCGCATGATGTGGGCAAGGCGATCAACCCAATGTTGGTCGAAGGGCAGATTGAAGGCGGCATTGCGCAAGGAATTGGGATGGCGTTGATGGAGGACTACATTCCGGGACGGACCGAGAATCTGCACGATTATTTGATCCCGACGATTGGCGACGTTCCTGAAATCAAGAGCATCATCGTCGAAGTCGAAGATCCGCACGGTCCTTATGGCGCGAAGGGACTTGGCGAGCATGTTCTCATTCCCACAGCACCTGCAATTCTCAACGCCATCCGGCATGCCACGGGTGCCGTCATCCGCAATCTTCCCGCAACGCCGGACAAGGTCTATGCTGCGCTGAAAGAGGTGAGGCGTTGAAGTGTTTTATGTGCATTCCTCTCCCGCGTGCGGGAGAGGTGGCGGGGCGAAGCGACGCCGGAGAGGGCAAGTGTTCGCGTGACTTGACCTCTCCGTCATGGCGCGTGCCGCGCATGACACCTCTCCCGCAAGCGGGAGAGGAATGGGCGCGCCGTGACCGCACACGTTGATGCCAGCGGCAAGATCCGCTGCGATGCCTGCCCTGTGATGTGTTACATCGCTGCGGGACGCGCGGGTGCTTGTGACCGCTATGCGAATGAAGACGGAAAACTGGTTCGAGTTGACCCGCTGGTGATCATCGAGCGGCGCAAGGAAAGCGGAGGGCAACTGGTTTCATTTCTTGGTGCGACGGAAAAATGGAGCGGTGAAATCATCACGCAAGACGATAGCTTCATCACGGCAATTGGCGCTGGCACGACTTATCCTGACTACAAACCAGCGCCCTTCATCATCTCGCGCGAGGTCGAAGGCGTCGACATGATCACCGTGGTGACGGAAGGCATCTTCAGTTACTGCGGCGTGAAAGTGAAAATCGATACCGACCGGCATCTGGGACCGGAGCGCGCATTGGTGCGGGTTGACGGAGAGCCCATCGGCCACGTTACGACGGCGGAATATGGATCGCAGATGCTTTCCCTGGGAGGCGTGAGTCATCTGACGGGCGGCGGCAAGAAAGAAGGGCGCGTTACTTGCGAAACGTTGCTTGCATTGTGCAATGGCAAGGCTGTTGATGTTGTGATTGACGACGGAGCGACGGTTGTCATCCAAGCCGGCGCTGCGCCGATTGTAAATGGGATTGCCGAGGAGCGCATGCGGGTTGGCTGCGGTTCGGCGACCGTCGGCATGTTTGCGTCGCAATGGCACGGGCTGGTTGATGAAGTTGTCGTCGTTGATGATCACATCACTGGCGTGATTTCCGAACATCAAGCTGGAAAAGTCATAGGTTGGCCGCCAACCGGCATCAAGATCAAAGGACGCCGTTCAACGCCGGGCCGTTATTTCAAAGTCGCCGAACCCGGCACTGGGTGGGGCGGAACCAATATCAGTGATCCACTTGCCATCCTGAACGGCTTTGATGCAAAGGTTGCACGGCCCGGGCTATCGCTGTTGATGGTGTCAACGACGGGTGAGCAGTTTGCTTATTATGAACTCGATGAAAATCTGCGGCCCGTGCAGCAGGATATGCCTGCGCGATTGTTGCCGTCAGTGAAGCGCATCGGAGAAAATTGCGAGCTTGCGTTGTGCACCGTGTTGTTCATGGGTGGCGCTGGCGGCAGCTTGCGCGCTGGCGTCACCGAAAATCCGGTCAAGCTCACGCGCTCTGTGAAGGACAGGCTCACGCATATCACATGCGGCGGCGCACCCGCATATGTGTGGCCGGGCGGCGGCATTACCATCATGGTCGATGTGACGAAGTTGCCAGAGAACGCGTTTGGCCATGTGCCAACCCCTGCCCTTGTTGCGCCAATTGAATTCACCATGCGGCGGCAAGACTATGAAGCGCTGGGCGGGCACATGCGGCATGTGGTGCCGCTGTCCGACGCACGCAGCGGCAGTTTCGGCGAGCAAAATGATCACGTGTTGAAAGGCCACAAATCAGTTGAGGCAAAAACCAGTTGGCCTACGGAAGCGCGGAATTTCTCATGGAAGGCTGAGTGATGGAGCGGCCCATCGCAGCCCTGTTGCCGGATGGCAAGCGACTGCACCTGCAACACGGACCGATTGACTTGATCATCGAAGCGGATGGAACGGTGAACAACGTCAACGCCGCTTACAGCGCTGCGATGGCGCGGTTTGAAACGGTGCTAGAGGAGCTTGCCGACGAGCTTGACCTGTTGCGGCAGGATGTGAAGGCGCATGGCATTGGCTTGCAGGGAAATATAGCGAGGACAATGGAACGCGCCGTGATGCCACATTGGAAACGGCATGTGACGCCCATGGCGGCAGTTGCGGGCGCCGTGGCTGAGCACATTCTCGAGGCGATGCTGGCTTCAGCTTCGCTGACGCGCGCCTATGTGAACAATGGCGGGGATATCGCGTTGCATCTTTCCGGCGATGAAACTTTCACAGTTGCGGCGCCTTCAGGCGAGATTGTGATCACGGCGGAGGACAATGTGCGCGGCATTGCGACATCAGGCTGGCGGGGCCGGAGCTATTCACTGGGCATAGCCGATGCCGTGACTGTGCTTGCCGATACGGCATCGCATGCCGATGTGGCGGCGACGCTGATTGCCAATGCAGTTGACCTGCCGTTTTCACCAAAGATCATGCGGCAAGCAGCTTGCGAGCTCTCACCCGACAGCGATCTCAGGGACCGTCCCGTCACAGTCGCGGTTGATGAACTGACGCCTGATGAAATTTTTGAGGCGCTTGGCAATGGCGTCGTCTGCATGCAGAGCCTGTTGAAAGAGCGGCAACTGGTTGCGGTTTCGCTGATGCTGAGCAATGAAGTCATTTCACTGAAGTGCGAGCCGCCGATGGTTGAGGATGAGGAACTTGACATGGACGGCAAACTCAAGTGGATGCGTTGACGACAAAAGGAGATCGCAGTGACAGACATCACCCTTCGCAAACTTGTCACTGGCATCGAAGATATTTTTCACGAAGGCGGACCCGTTGCAAAGATTCCGCGGCGGCGGGGATGGTGCCTCGCAGTCATCGCCAATCCCTTTGCGGGGCGCTATGCCGAAAACATCCAGCCCTTCATGGAAGATCTGAAACCGCTCGGCATGCGCATGGCAAAAACTCTGCTTGATGCGATGCAGCAGCCTGTGGACGGCTATGGCAAGGGCATCATTGTTGGCGAGGCGGGCGAGTTGGAGCATGCCGCATTGTGGCATCAGCCGGGCGGATATTCGATGCGTGAGCATATTGCGGATTCGCTGGCGATAGTTCCTTCAACGAAAAAAGTTGGCGGACCGGGAGCGCGGCTTGATGTTCCGGTCACTCATATCACGGCATCCTATGTGCGCTCGCATTTTGACTCGGTGGAAGTTGGCATTGATGATTCACCGCGGGCCAATGAGATGCTGCTGGCATTGGTCATGACATCTGGCCCGCGCATTCACAGCCGCTCGGGGGGACTCGAAGTTTCAGGCATCAAAGCGAGAGACGGTCAGAAATGAGCAAAGTGCAAATTCGCAAAATTGTCGTTATCGTTGATGAGGTGCATCGCGAGATGGAGCAGTCCATTTCACCGCCGACGCGGCGGGCTGCTGCCGTAGCAGTAATCGCCAATCCCTTTGCCGGGAGGTATTCCGAAAATCTCGACGAGCTTATGGACATTGGCGAAGAGCTGGGCGCCCTGCTTGGTGAACGCGCGGTTTCGGCGCTTGGCGTTTCGCCGTCGAAGATCGAAAGCTATGGCAAGGCCGCACTGGTTGGCGAGAACGGCGAGCTTGAACATGCTGCCGCAATCTTGCATCCCAAACTCGGCAAGCCCTTGCGCGTTGCCGTCGAAAAAGGAGCGGCGCTTGTGCCGTCAGCGAAAAAACGCGGCGGCATGGGTTCGCCGCTTGATATTCCACTGGGTCACAAAGATGCAGCTTTCGTGCGCTCGCATTTCGACGGCATGGAGGTGCGCATCAACGACGCGCCACGTGCGAACGAGATCATGGTGGCGGTTGCAGTCACCGATTTCAGGTCGGCCGCTGGCACGGGTTGGCGGGTTGAAGAAAAGCGAAGTAAAGGGCGAGGACGGGTTGAGGTGAGGGACATCCCTCACCTATTTGCGTTGTCATGTTGCCCCTTCGCTGAACTCCCGATCAGCCACCCAAGCCGCCAAGAATGCGTTCCGCCACGTTCTTGTCATTGAGGTAGCCTGAAATCCCATGCCTGTTGTCTGTGCCGTTGCGCACATCCGAGTAGTTCTCGATTGCCGGGGTAACGGGGAAGTTTTTCTGGTCGAGCGGGTTGAGGGCCACAACATCGCGCTTGTCGAAGGCATTTTGCCAGGCTGCAACCGGCTTTGGGAAATGCAAGGGCCGGAGCGATTTGTTGATGGCGCGGATGCCGAGCGGGCTTCCCACTGTTGCAAGCAGCGGCACTTTCAGATTGCGGCGGTCGGCGGCAAGTAGATTGTAGGCCACGACCGTTCCCAGCGAATGCGCGACAACGACCGTCGGCTCTTCAGTCAGCGCTTCGGCAACGATGCGGTCGATTTCATTGCGCACGGTTGACCGCGTCGTGTAGAGAAACACATCGCGTGTAAAGAGCTCCAGCGATGCCTTGCTGATGCCTGTTGCATGTTTGTCCACGGCATTGATGATGGCCTGCACCCACTCCCAGTTTAACGGCCCCCTTTCCTTTGGGTTGTCGCCGTATTCCGCGGCGATCTGCTCGTCAGTCACGCCTGCAGCATTGCGCACCTCTTCGGCAAGCTGGGCCTGAAACAGAAGATACTCATCATTGCTGCCGTCGCCGCGCGCATGGATTTCGGACACAAGAGGCGCATCGAGTTGCCTGGTGAACGCATCCAGCACGTCGCCATAAAACGGAAGCCTGATGTCGATTTCATGAGGCATTGGTTTGCCACATGCGACCGCCCCAGCCTGCAATGCCGCCAGCCACTCTGCCTTGATTTCACGGGGATCGCGGCCTTGCTGGCTGCGACCGTGGATGAAAACGATACGCCTAGCGGAAGCAAATGCAGGTCTTGTCTGGAGGACGGCAGAGAGCGCTGTTGCCCCGCCCATCGTCAATGCAAGTCTACGATTGATCATGGGTGTTGGACCTTTATCGAATTTCACCGGACTCAAGTGCGGCCACCAAGATATCAACTCCCTCGCGGTCGAACGTCGTCCAAAGCGCCGGCAGCAAATGATCGTGGGCCGCATCAACGGCCCGCGGATGATTGACGCCCCTCACGCGCAAATAATTCCAGCCTTGCGTCAACATGGGGCAACAGGGCACGGGATAATCCGGATCGTCCTGGGACCATTTCAGTTTTTTCCGCGCCAGAACTGCGACATCAAAAATCGGCACATTCAGATCGTCTCGCATGAATGAGAAGACCGAGTTGGCCTTGTCCTCGAGCTCAGCTTCGTCATAGGCATAGGCCGCGTAGATTCCGAGCGTCGGATCATAGCCTTTCATCATCCTGATCTTGTTGGCGATCGACTCTGCGGACTTGTCCTTTTCGTCACCGCTGCCTTCGATGCGGAACACGCCATTCAGGGCAAGTGCTGCAACTGTAGACCGCAAGTCCGCGAGGCGTTTTTTACTATGCTCATATTCGGCAAACCGCCAGTTTTCGCGCGCAGGATCGTAGCTCACATTGTTGACCCCGCCATTGGCAACGGTGACAGTTCCAACAAACTCCCGGATGGCGCCCAGTACTGTGCCCGTTCCATCAGCAAAGCGGACGGCAACGCTGCAACCGGGGTCACGGTCGAAATCAACCGAAACAATCGTCGCGCCGTTGCTCTTCGATATTTTCACCGTGTTGCGCGGGTTCACATGCACTGACGCGACATCGCGGCCAGATATTACGAAGCCCGATGCAATTTCCGCCAAAATTTGTGAAGGTACCGTGACCGCAGCAAGAACCTGCATCTTGGATTCGACGAACTCCTCGCCCTTGGCGACAAATTGCACGGTTGCCTGCGATAGTTCCGCCGGCGCAATGGATTCACGGGATATGGCCGTCGTACTGGATGTCGTGATATCGCCAGTGTCCTCTGTGCCCGCTGGCAGTAGCAAAGCAGAATCCGGCGCAATTCTTGCAATATATGCCGTGTCGTCCGACAGCACTTCTGCATCGGGGGTCTGGTTCTTGCCGATGGCTACTGCCTGCACGCGCTTTTCGACTTCGCGGACCAGGTAGTCACTGAGCATCCGGTTCGGAACAACCTTGATTCCGTCCGGCAAGACTTTAACCATGGTTGGATCCGGTTTCTTGAAGGCCTGCATGAAAACCGATGTGTAGATACCTTCAAACCGGCCCGCGCTTTCGGCAATTGGCAATTCGAAAGCCGGGTTGCCAGGACGCGCGGCGTAAAATTTGTCGATTTTCGACCTGAAGGTTGCAGAGCCTGAAGAGGGAAAGACGACCTGCCCCCTTACCCGTGAAATCACTGCATCATTGGACCGTGACCGGCATGCATCGGAAATGAAGACGACATTTGGAATGCCGGAATCCTTGGCATATTCTACACTCTCGAAGAGGCTTGCGCCTTCATTGGGGTTGCCGGGCGCGTCTGAGAACATCCACATCTCGGTTTGCCCAACAAGAAAGCCGTGCCCGGAAAAATAGACCACCAGCTGGTCGACATTGCCGCGCTGAACAAACAAGTTGATGGCCTCGAAGACGTCGTGCGCCGTGACGGGCGAATGCGAATCTTCAATCAGCCTGACGTCAAAACCTTCGGCGCTCAGCCAGGCGGCGAATTGTCTTGCACCGGAGCTCGCGGCGCTGAGTCTTGGAAGATCGCCACTCTTGTCGACTCCGATAATGACTGCGGCTCGATTTGCCGCATTTTGGGCCAGTAATTGGAAAGGATAAAATCCGCTTGCGACGACAAGGCCTGCAGACAGGAAAACGCGGCGCTTCATGATGACATCACTCTCTGCCCCGCAGCGATGATGCACATCAGGGGTCGCGGTTTGGTAAACTATTTGGATAAAACTTTAGGCAAATTGGCAAAGCAAAATTGCACTGCTGCACGTAAACTTCGGGCTTCAGAACTGGAGTAATGATCATGAAGGCGGGCAATATTGCATTCCTACTTTGCCTGATTGGCGTCATTGCAGGATATGTCGTGTTTTCCGGACCGTTCATCAGCAACACGGATATGCTGACCCTTGCGCACAACTACAAAGCCCATAAGTCAAAAATCAAATCACTCATCAACCAGAATGCCCCGGTTTGCCTCAAGGCAGCTGTCGATATTTCCTGGCCGAAGGAGTTGGTCAAAATGGCTGCCGAAGTTACGGACGACGTTGTTGCGGCAATGTCGATTGCGGGTGACAACGCGACGCGCGAACAGATAGATAATGAAAGACTCAGCTTGGCAGCGGACCGGTCCTATGTTGTTGAGCGGGATCAGTTCGAAGAATTTGATGACCGCATGAAGGCGCTGAATCCGGATTTCCAGAAACTCCAGAACCGATATCTAGCGGTGGAACCAAGGGTGATGGCGTGCATCGCGAAGAACGCCGCCAATTACTTTGCTGAAGAGAAAAAAGCGTAGTGCGCGGCTAACAATGTCTGCGTGCTGAAGCATGCCAAAGCGAATTGCGGGGGTGAATTGCGATTAGGCCGCGGCCGCAATTTTGATCGCACCGGTATTCAACCCTCTAATTGCACCTCCTTCGACCACGAACTTGATTTAAGCGCCAAAAAAATTCGGAACCGGCATCACGGCATTCTGCTTTGGCATAGTAGACCAGCTTTTCGATGTGCTCCTCTCCGACGGCAATTGTGTCTTTCCCCAGCCCGTCAAAGACGGTGGCTCTGTCCTTGCCGCCAGTCAAGGAATCAGCGTCGGCTCCACCGTTAATCGTGTTGTTTCCGTCGTCGCCATCCATGACATCGTTTCCCGAGCCAGGCGCGAACGAGATCATGGTTACAGAAGCAGTTACCGATTCAGGTCATTGCGACTTTCGGGAGGGTCCCCAGCCAGGCAGACCCAAGAAGGCGGGTTTTTTGGCTTATGGACGGTATCTTGGGTTACCAGGTAGGGGGAGTAGCCTGAACTTGAATCGTTGTCCTACGGGCAAATTCACCGAGAAGGATTTAACTCTATCTTAGATTAAGAATTTTAGCTTAGTGACCGCCCCCTGCTCCGGCTGGCGGGGATTTGAGGAGTTCGGGGAGGTTTTCGGCGGGCGGGGTGTTGCGGCTGCGCTGGCATTTGACTGATCCATCGATGATGACCATGCCGATGCCCGGGAGGTCGCCGAGTTCGATGCTTGCGAGCAGGTTCTTTCCGGCGGAATGCTGGGCCTTGTCCATGAGGACGAAATCGGCGGCAAGGCCTACATTGATGATGCCGGTATCGAGCTTTCGCATTCCGGCGGTGTTTCCTGTTGCCAGGCATATAGCTTGCTCGGCGGGCAGATCGCCAAGGCTGGAAAGCATTGAAATCATGCGGGCAATTCCGAGGGGCTGGACGCCCGATCCGGCTGGCGCGTCAGTGCCGAGAATGACGCGGTGGAGTTCGCCGATCTCACGGGCGGTGCGCAAAGCATAGAGTGCGGCGCGCTCATTGCCGTTGTGGACAATCTCGAGGCCGCGCTTGCAACCTTCGCAGATGCAGCGGATTTGGGTGTCGGGAAGTGCGGTGTGGCCGCCATTGATGTGGCCAATTATATCCGTATCAGCTTCGAGGACGACGTCCTTGTCGATGAGGCCGGAACCGGGAATTGAGGGGCCGCCTGTGTGGATGGTGCTTTGGATGCCGTATGCCCTTGCCCAGGCGACCATTTTTCTCGCGGTTGGGCCGTCCTTGACGCCGCCGAGGCCGACTTCGCCCAGGAGTTTGACCCCGGCGTCGGCCAAGTCCTTGAAATCCTGCTCAGTCATGCCGGGCTCAATGCAGGGTGCGCCGGCATGGACTTTCACGCCGGAGGGGCGGAAATTTGCAAACTGGCGCTGGGCGGAAATCGCCAGCGCTTTCAATCCGACAATGTCGCGCGGGCGACCGGGGGTGTGGACTTCGCCTGCGGAAATCATGGTGGTGACGCCGCCATTCAAGTTGGAATCGATCCAGCCCATTTGATTTTGGCGCGGGGTCCAGTCTCCTGCGACGGGGTGGACATGGCTGTCGATAAGACCTGGCGCGAGGGCGCTGCCACGGGCGTCGATCAGGGTGTCCGGCTGATCGGTGTCGAGGTCTTTGGCGCGTCCCACTGCTGTGATCCGGCCATCAATGGAGACTATGCAATCGCCCTCAAGAATGGGGAGTTCGAGTTTACCGCTCAGAATGAGCCCGATGTTCTTGATGACGGTTTTCATGACGCTGCTCCAATGTTCCGGGGAATTGGGACTCCGGGAAAAGACTAAGGCGCAGCAGGGCGTGCGGCAAACGCCGCAGACATGTTTGCGCTAGACCGATGCCAAGCTGGCGGGCAAGATGTGATTGCGAGGTGGGATTTGGTTTTATCGGGCTGGCTTGATGAACGCTATTGCATTGCGCGGCGGGACGTTTTTTGGTGCGCTGTTGTTGCCGCCGCCATTTCTGCGGTGGGGATGATTGCGACAGATGCCTTGACCGCTGGATTCGGCGCCTATCTGATTTTCGCGATGTTACTCATCACGGTCATTGACAGCCGGGTGATGTTGATACCGGATGCGTTGTCGTTGCCTGCAATTCCTGCTGGTTTTGCAGCGGCGCATTTTGTTGAGCAGAAAGATGTCGCCGCCGTGTTTGCCGACAATGGAGTTGCAGCCCTTGTTGCCGCAGGCGCGTTGCTGGCATTGCGGGTGATTTACCGACGCGTTCGTGGGATGGAAGGGCTGGGGCTTGGCGATGTGAAGCTTGCCGGCGCTGCGGGCGCGTGGACAGGACTTGAGATGTTGCCGCTTGCTTGCCTGCTCGCGACGTGCGGTGCACTGGCCGCTGTCATGATCAAGAGTCTGACCAGCACAGACAAACCGGACATGAAGACTGCCGTTCCCTTTGGCAGTTTCATTGCACCTGCGATTGCAATCATCTGGATCGCGAATATCGCATTGGTAAAATTCTACTTGCCATAGTCCCCGAGCTGCGCAAGTTTGGCTGCACGGCGAGCGGATTTCAACGGCCTCGTGAAATCCAGTTTGTGACTGAACTGATGAAACTTCAACTCACTTCAATGCTCTTGAGAGGAAATGTCATGAAAAGAATTGCATTAGCCGCCGCTTCCATCGCAATTGCAGCCAGCGGGGCATTCACAACTGTTGCCGACTCCAAGGTCAGGGTCGATCACCGTTCCGAGCAGCTGCAAAAGGCGGTCAAAGTCAAGAATATCCGCGAGCACCAAAAAGCCCTGCAGAGGATTGCTGATAGAAACAATGGCACACGGGCGTCCGGCACATCCGGGTTTGAACGCTCAGTGGCCTATGTGAGGCACGAGCTGCGCGAGGCTGGTTACAGGGTGCAGACGCTAGCATTTGTCTTTCCGTTCTATCAACAGAATGTGCCTTCGGTCCTTGAGCAAACGCAACCTGTCATAAGGGCATTCGCTGAAGCTGATACGGACGGAAATGGTGATTTTGAAACCATGCAGTATTCGGGATCAGGCAACGTGACTGCGGTTGCACAAGGTGTTGATGGCGGCTTGGTGCTGCCTCCCGTTGGCGGAAGCAAAAACGGGTGCAATCCTGCTGATTTTGGTGGTTTTACGCCAGGAAACATCGCTGTGATCCAGCGCGGATTCTGTACTTTCTCCGACAAGGTCGACAATGCGGCGGCGGCCGGGGCATCTGCGGTTATCATTTTTAATGAAGGCAATCCAGGGCGTACCGGGCTCATTGGTGGTGGCACATTGGGAGGGACCAAGCTGATACCCGTAATTTCGGTTGCGCACGCCCTCGGTGTTGAATTGCGCACTGGTTTGCCTACTTTGAAAATCGTGACGGACATTACGGCTGAGGACAGAACAACATATAATCTGCTGGCCGAGACCAGCGGCGATCCGGACAATGTTGTTGTCGTTGGGGCGCATCTTGACAGCGTCCTGGAAGGACCAGGCATTGAAGACAATGGATCGGGGAGTTCCGCAATCCTTGAGATTGCCAAACAAATGGAAAAGGAAAAATTCAGGACCCGCAACAAAGTGAGATTCATGTGGTTTGGCGCAGAAGAATCGGGGCTGTTGGGATCGGAAGACTATGTTGCAAGTCTGAGCGATGCTGACAAAGCGAAAATTGGACTCAATCTGAATTTCGACATGATCGCCTCGCCGAATTTCGTGCGGTTTGCTTATGATGGCGATGGATCAATTTCGCCTGGTGATCCTGCTGCCGCTGGTCCTCCGGGTTCAGCTGAAATCGAACAGGTATTTGCCGAGCATTTTTCTGACGAAGGCTTGCCTTTCGAACCAACGGCATTTGATGGCCGCTCGGATTATGGACCATTCATTGACGCCGGCATTCCGGCGGGCGGATTGTTCACAGGTGCTGAGGACCTGAAGACGGCGGAACAGCAGGCGATTTATGGCGGCACGGCCGGTGTGCAACTTGATCCGTGCTATCACAAAGCCTGCGACACCTATGACAACAACAACGAAGTTGTGTTCGAAGAGATGGCTGATGCTGCTGCTGACGCCATCTGGACATTCGCCAACAGGCCACGGCCAACTGGTGTTACTGCGATAGCCCGGAGCGCTGTGAGCGCCACTGATTCGAAGCGCAACTGGGACTACAAGGGCAGTCACCTGCAACGCTAATCCACAAAAACAGTTTGAGGCCGCCATCGCAACAGGCCATGGCGGCCCTTTTTTCAGGAAAGCCGGGCGATTACATTGTTTTGTGGAATCAACAATGTTGTGAAGTTTTCCACGCCTTTCTCAAAACACAAACTTTGGTGCATCGCGCCGCAGCTTTGAGATATTAAGGACTGTGTTGTGACAAGCATGAGATTGCCCGCCCGATTGGCGGGAATATTGCGCTTGTTTGAAAGTGGTGGGTTGGTGAGGCAGTACTGGTCTTTGTTATCAAACTTGCTGGCGGGGACCGGGCGCTTACGCTGGATTGCGCTAGGGCTGCTGGCGTCATTAATCACGGCCTGTTCGCAAAATCTGGGTTCGCGCCTGCTTGAGCCCCGCGACGTGGATTTATCTCCGAAACGGCCCGGCACGATGTTGCAGTCACATCATTCGAGTGCCGCGCCACCTGCTGCGGGGCGTGCTGGTTATCAACTGTTCGAAGGCTCGGGATTGCAGGCTGCTGACGAAGAAGCCGAACCGCCGCCGGGCGTTGTCGACACGGGTGGAAAGTACACGATCAATATCGACAAGGCTGCGATCAATGAAGCGGCGAAGCTGATCCTTGGCGAGACATTGGGGCTCAACTATCTGGTCGACCCGCGCGTGCAGGGCACCATCACATTGTCAACGGCGCGGCCGCTTACGGGGCAAGAGGTGCTGGAAGTTTTCGAGGCGGCGTTGCGGCTAAATGGCGCTGCACTGGTTCAGTCCGACGGGGCGGCAAAAGTTGTCGCGCTGCAGGAACTTCTTGAGGGTGAGCTGGGCTCCGCCGACAAAAGCGACGCGCAGTCTTTTGGTTTTGGATTGAGCGCCGTGCCACTTAAATACATCGGCCCGAACAACATGCTGGAACTGCTTGACAGCTTCATTGCGCGGGCAGGGAGTGTGCGCGCTTCGGTGATCGGCAACATGATCCTGGTGCGCGGCACGTCGGAAGAGCGGCGTTCGCTGGTTGAGGTCATTCGTTCGTTCGATGTCGACTGGATGAAGAAACAGACTGCGAGCATCGCCATACTTTCGAACAGCACACCTGAAGAAATGACCTCGAAGCTGGAAGCAGTGTTTGCGCAGGATACATCGACCTCCGGCAACAACAGATTGCGCGTGGTGCCGCTGGAACGATTGAATGGCGTTGTGGTCATTGGCAACAGCAGGGACAAGGTGCGGCGCGCGTTGCAATGGGTGCAGCGTTTCGACAAACGCGGCGAGTCTGACACGAATTATTACGTTTATGCCGTCGAAAACGGCAATGCGGAAGCGCTGTCAAAGATACTGATTGCGACATTTGTCGACAAGAGCGAGGACGCTGGACGCACAGCTGAAGTTGCTCCTGATCAAACTCAGGTGCAGGTCGACACCGGAGCGCAAACACCACAACAATCAGGCAATGCCGACCAGGCAGCGGCTCAGGACGCTGCCGACGCCGCCGCGCCGGCCATTGAAGGCGGGCCGGAAACGCCTGGTGCGCAGCAAGCAGACGCGCCCAACTTGACAAGCGGCATTCGCATCACTGCGAACCCAGCGAACAACTCAATCGTCATCCGCGCGACACAGCGGGACTACCGCAAAATACTTCAGGCGCTGCGAAGCATCGATACGCCCAGCGTTCAGGTGCTGATCAACACGACCATTGCAGAAGTGACGCTCAATGATGATTTGCGCTACGGCGTGCAGGCGTTCCTGAAGAGCAACAATGAGGTTGCCGGTGGCGTTTCAACGGGTTCAGCGCTCACTATCAAACCGAGTTTTCCCGGTCTCAACTTTCTGATTGGCAGCGTATCGGACCCGCGCGTGGTACTCGATGCGCTGTCCGCTGTCACGCGCGTGCGCGTGGTCTCTTCACCGTCGATACTTGTTCTCGAAAACGAAGTCGCGACGATCAAGGTCGGCGACCGCGTGCCGATCAAGGTGCAGACTGTCATCCGCGACAACTCGAATGTCGACTCGTTTGAATACCAGGACACAGGCGTCATTTTGAAAGTGAAACCGCGGGTCAATCACGATGGCCTGGTGACGATGGATCTGGGCCAGGAGCTGTCATCAGTTGTCAGTTCCGGCGCAAGTGCAGGCGGCAATCCGACAATTTCGCAACGCGCCATCACCAGTCGGGTTTCGGTTTACAGCACGCAAACCGTCGTCCTGGGCGGGTTGATCAGCGGGCAGGATACGCGCGAGAAGAGTTCGGTTCCAGGCATCAACAAGATCCCCATTCTCGGCGACCTGGTTGGGAAAACCGACAACAAGGGAAAGCGAAGCGAACTCATCGTCTTCATCACGCCGCAAATTGTGCAGGATGCGCAGGATGCCAGCCGGGTGTCCAAGGAGTTGCGCTCCAAGCTGCAGCTGCAAGGGCTGGAGTGAGGATATTGCCTACTGCTCTTTCGTTTCCGGCGGAGGAGCTTCTTCTGTTTCAGTTGGCGCTGGCGCTTCGTCCCGGGTTTCAGACTGGAACATGGCGAGCGTGATTGTCTCTTCGCCCTTTCCAATTGTCACGGTTTTGGGATCGACTTCGAGCACTTCCAACCCGGCAATCTGATCGCCTTTGCGGAGATGAAAAATCTGATCCGAAGATGCCTGCCGGATGACGGCGATGTTGTCCACAGTGTTGCCCGAGACTGCCAACAAGCTGAAGTCACTCGCATCCAGCGGGGTTTCTTCCACCACAGTTTCCAGTCCGGGCTGTGGCTGGACAACAACTGTTTCGGGTGGCGGAGCAAGAACCGATGGCGGCTTTCGTGTGGCGCTAAAGAGCGGACGTTCCACCATTTCAATGAAGTCATCCGGTTTCAACTTCGACAATGGATTCGCGACAGGGCGCTGCTGCGATTGAATTTCACCGCGCGTTTCCGCGACGGGGGCAATATTTTCTGACGTGACAGACTTTTCGGAACCATCAAGTCCTGCCCAATAAATGTAACCACCAAGTGCCGCGGCAACGAGCACAAGTAGGGGGAGACGGTTCTTGCTCATTGCGTCACCATTGGCCTTGCATAGGCCTCAAGATGCAACGAAATTGTCAGCTGCGGTGAAGCGGTGATTTCCGTTTCCGTTTCAATGCCAATCCTGGCCTCGCGCACGAAGATGAACGGCCGGGCCTGTTCCAGCATCAAGGCAAAACCACGCAAGCCTTCGGTGGTTCCTTGCGATACTACGTCGAGCTTCAATGTCTGGAGGCTTTCACGGCGATCCGATTGCAGGGGCTGCACCCGCTCTATGCGCATATTGTTTTCGACGGCCAGTTTTCCGACCAACGTTTGGAAAGCGGCAAGCGATAGGCCTTCGGTCTTTGCGTCAAAGTACATTGAACCGATATTATCCGCATTCGTCAGTTCGCTATTTCGCGCGGGCTTGCGGTTCTCCAACTTGTTCTTGAGGAAACCGAGTTCGCTGCGGTTCTCCGCCAGTTCACGTTCCACTGCGGCGCTCCAAAAAAACGGAGCGATGGCTGCGGCGAGCAAAGTGCAACCAATCATGGCCAGTATGGCGAAACCGTTGCGGCCTTGGGGGGATAGCTTTTTCCTCACGGCTTCGTTCCGCTTTTTTCGAGCTCTGCAGAAACCGTGAAGAGATCGACGCCGTTTTCAGGATCGCGCTGGATGGCCGACGCAAAGCCGGCTTTCGCAAAGGCTGGCGATGCTTCCAGGCCTTCGACAACTCTTGACGTGTCGATTCCCCGCCCCGTTACCACAAGTTTCCGGCCGCGAAGATCAATGCTTTCGAGCCAAGCGCCATCGGGAATCGCTTTGGTCAATGCGTCGATCACCATGACAAATGGCGGGGTGCCGCGCTTGTCTTCGTAAATCTCATTGGACGCCGCAAGAATTGAATCAGTCTGAGGCGCTGCGGCGCCTTGGAAGGATTGTTGAACGCTGGCGATCTCCGCCCGAATGGCGCGGTTCCGCACATCGTTGCTGAACGCCAGATACAGTCCGAATGAAGAAACCATAGCGGCGCAAAGCGCGAGTGAAGCAATGCCAGATTTGACAATGCTCGCGACGCGGTTCATTCGGCGATCGAAATCAAAATCAATGGAGAGTGGCTTGCGATCTTCCGCATCGGGAGAAATATCCAATTGCCTGACTTGCGCACCAGCCGAGTGAAGCGCCGAAATCGCCGTGAGCGCATTTGTCCGGCTGACGATGCCGACATCCACGGCTATCTCGCCTGGCGGAGGATTGCTGGCGATGCAATAACCCCACAGTGATTCTTCCAGCGGCCAGGGTGCCAAACTCTCGACCTTGTTGCGCAGGATGGCAGGAAGGACCTCGCCTGCGGCGGCAGGCAACCGGATGTGTTTGACGATGGCGCGGTCGCTTGAATAACTCAGGCGGACATTCTTGCGGGCATTTCGAGCGAGATTGCTGCGGATGAAGTTTGCAAGGCCGTCCGCTTCGCCTTGGTAGATGGCAGTTTCAGTTTTATTTAGGTGATGAATTTCAACTCCACCCTGCTTCAAAAGAACAGTCGCACGGGATTTCACGCCGCTTTCAGCAATGCCGGCAACATCTGTGATGAAGGCGTCCAAGCTTCTGCCGACGCCCTGCAGGAGGCCACCGCTGCGGGACAGTACATAACGCGTTGCCGAACTTTCCGAATAGGTCATGCGAAGCAGTCTACCACGACAGCGAAAGGGTTTGAAAAGGGACGTCTGCTTCCTGATCGAGGATGACCGTGGCTGCCAGTTTCCGACCGGAGGGACTGTCATGATCCGTGACAATCGTTACTTCTATGTTAAAAATCCGGCTTTCATGCGCAGCCAGAAAATCTCCATACTTTGCCAGCGCATTCTCGACCTGCGGCTGCTGCCAGCGTTTTTGCGATTTTGCTGACTTGAAAATAGCTATGTCTCCCAGTTTGAGACCGGGCACTGCCAACAGGGCATTATCTGGCGCCGCAAATGGATTGATTTTGCCATCGACAGTGTGGAATGTCGCGAGCTTCAGAAATTCGGTGATGTTCATTGCGGAGCCGCCAGCCAGCGCACGCAGTTCTCCTGCGGTACTCAAAATGACGGGCTTGACTTGCTCTGTCCCTGTTTTTTCCTTCGGTTTGGATTCGGATTTTGGTTCCGGCATATTGCGCAGGCGGATTATTTCATGAATCAAAGGCACGGCTTCGATGTTCCCCGGCGCGATGACATTTGCCAGCGACTCAAGAACAGCAATTGGCGTCCGGTTGACGTCAATCAGTCCGGCCGTGTCCTGGGCGCTCACTTCAACAATGTTGCCGTTGCCAAGGTTGATGCGCTTACGCTCGCCATCCAGAAAGACCCGGTTCTCCGGCGATGTTGCAAGAATGGACGCTTTTGCCGCTTCGAGGCCTGAGTACAAAAGCTGCTCGCTGCGAAGCTGCTCCGCTTCAGCGCTGGCGAGGGACAAATTTTTCTGCGTGAATGCACTGAGCGCGACGATGATGGCGGTCATCATTGCGACCACCCAAAGCACGACCACAAGGATCATGCCGCGTTGATTGTGGGTGGCATTCGCCATCTATCGACGCCCTTCAAGCAGGCCCGCCGTTTGCAATGTGCAAGAGGGGGCATTGGGATTAGCGCAATCGGCCTCCGCAGAGATTTTCAGCGTTTGCACAAAGGAAGGAACGCGCGTCCGTCCGGTTTTAACATCCCTGACGTCGATGCGCACCTGTTCAGGCATCAGGTTTGGTGAAGTCCAGTCAGCTGACCAATCGCGGTTGCCGCTGCGGGGCGCACGATAGAACAATGCGTAGTCCACATCGGCGCTGATCAAAACGACTTCGTCTGGCCATTCACCATCGGAGGGCGCCGTCTCGCCTTTTGCGTATGGCTTGCGTGCGCGGACAAGTTCGTTTGCGGAATTGTTTTGCCGCGTGAACAATCGCACCCAATAAATCTCACCGTTGCTTCCTTGCAGGCGTTCTTCCTCCAAATAAGTCATTTCCAGATTGCTGCCACTGAACAGGAAGCGACGGGGATTTTCCGGGTCGTCAACGCGGCGCATTATGCGCGAGATGTCGCCAGAGAGGACATGCAGTCCGTTGGCGATGGTGGCCTGCCGCCCGATTGATGCAGCCGCCTGATCGAACCCCCGGTTGATGACTGCCATGGATTGATTGAGGCCCACCAAAATCAGCGCCGATATCGTGAGACCGATGAGAATTTCAATCAGCGTAAAACCTTGCTCATGTTGGGGCGAGTTCACCGGTCACCTGCCAAGTTTAAGCGTTTCGAGACGGAGTGCTCCGCGCGGCGACCATTTGATCTCGGCTACCAGGCGGTAGAGACGATGCGATGACGGCAGGGTACCGACGCCGTCAATTGCGACCGGCTCGATATTGAGTTGCCATTTGTAATTTCCGGATTCACCGTTGCGTTGATCGGAATCGGCCGTGGGCGCCATGCGCTCATCTTCAAGAATCGACTGCGCCAAAATGCGGGCGCCGAGATGCGATTCCATATAGAGGGCAGCGGATTGCGATTGGCCAAGCCCGCGAAACAATGCCACGAGCGCAATGGAAGCAATGGCCATGGCGCACAGGACTTCGACGAGCGAGAAACCATTTTTGTCAGATGGCCTGGATCGAGACATTGCCAGTCAACCAATTCACGCGGATTTCGAAAGTTTTGCCGCGATGCGTGAAAGCAAGCGTGCCGCCTGAAGAGGTGCCCTCCGGGAAAAACCTGATGCCGGCGGAACCGCCACGCTGGAGTCCGGACTGGGCCAATGTCGCGCTGAGCGCTACGCCTTGGGGCAATTCAATGCGTTGACTTTCGCTGCCCAGAACGCGCGCTTTGACGTCCACCAGAAAGACCGTTTCCTTCGCATCTTTCATGGCGCGGACCCGGGCATCGGTGATTGCAGCTGCGGCATTGACCAGGGTTGCACGGAACTTCGCGGTGTCTGTTCCGCCGCGTCCATTCAAGGTGAAAGCCGCGAGCGCAATACTGATGATTGCGAGAACCGCAAGCAGCTCAACAAGCGTGAAGCCTTTCTCAGTTGCGGATATCGGCATCCTCACCTGCGCCACCTTCCTTGCCGTCGTGTCCCAAGGTCATGAGATCAAATGGCCGTTCCTTGCCCGGTGATTCGTAGAGGTAGGGTTTACCCCAAGGATCCGGCGGGAGATCATTCTTGCGCAAGTATGGACCGTTCCAGCCTGGAATTGCACCGTTGACCTGGACCAGGGATTGCAAGCCTTCAGTTGTCGTCGGATAGCGGCCGACGTCGATGTGGAAGAGCTCCAATGACGTGTTAAGGCTCTCAATCTGAATCTGGGCCGTCTTGCTGCGGGACGAGCTGAGATAATTTATGACGCGCGGACCGATGACGCTGGCCAACAGGACAAGGATTACGAGCACCACCAACAGTTCCACCAGCGTGAAGCCCTTTTCGGCGATTTTCGTTTTGAGCGGTGTCCGGAGGTTTTTGAGGCGTGCCATGATCATCATATCGCCAAATCGTTTATACTAATAATCGCGCCCATCAAAGACGTGATGATAAAGGCGATAATTACGCTGAGAAAAAGGATGATCATCGGCTCCAGCAGGGTTAACGCCCTGCCAATCGAGGTATCCAGTTCCTCATCCAGAATGTCGGTCACCTGCACTACACTTGGCGTGAGGTTGCCGGTTTCATGGCCCACGCGCAACATGCGGGCGAGCAAAGGCGGAAAGAACTGCGAACGCTCGATTGGCGCAAGAAAGTCGTCGCCTTTGCGCAGCGCTGTTTCCATTTCGCCGAGGACGGTCGCCACTTCGCGGTTACTGGTGCTCGGCCGCATGAGCCTGAGGCTTTCAGGAAGACTGACGCCACCCGACAACAACGCGCCAAGGACGCGGCAGAATTGCAAGACAGCGGATTTTCGGAAGAGCAGGCCGATCAGTGGCATCCGCGAAGCAATTGCAAACAGAATGTGCTGCACTTGCCGATTTCGCGCGAGCAACGCCAGCAACAGAAGAATTATCGGCACTGCGACTGCGGCTATTTTGCCATTCGCGATGAGCCAATCGGAAATGCCGATGACGAATTGCGCTGATTCAGGAACGGGGGCTCCAGAATTCAAGATCATGTCTTTGATGTTGGGCACCACTGACGTCATGATGAATATCACGGCGAAGAAGGCGAGACAGGTCAGCAAAATCGGATAGAGCAGGGAAGATGTAAGCTTGCTGCGGACCTTTTGCTCCTTGTCGCGGGTCAACACGATCTTCTCCAGCACGTTGGACAGCGTTCCTGAAACTTCGCCGACCTCGACCATGCTGACGTAGTAAGGCGTGAACGCGCCGGATGAAGCGAGGGTTTCGTGGAAACTGCGGCCCTTTCTGATGTCATTGCGCATGTGGGCAATGATAGAACCGAAGGCCGAGGCGGAACCGTCCTTCGACAATATCTCCAAGGCCTGGTTGAGACTCATGCCGGACTTCAGGAGCCATGAAAGTTCGCGGGTGAAAATCGTGATGTCGCGAAAACTGGCGGCACTGCTGCGGAGCGAGAAGGCACGGCCGGCGGCGATCTGTGCGCCCTGCTCACGCACGTCTACCGGATGCAGACCTTGCTCGCTCAAGCGACCGATCACCAGTGCGCGGTCGCGGCCTTCCATGGAGCCTGACACACGTTCACCGCTATTGCGGATTGCGACGTATTGAAATCGCGCCATCTCAATCTTCCGACACGACGCGGGCCAGTTCCTCCAGCGTGGTCAGGCCTTCCTGGCATTTCGCAATTCCATCATCGACCATCGAAGCGACACCTGCCGCGCGGGCCTCGCTGATGATGACATCGGTGCTGACGTCGGGCTTGATGTGCTTGCGGATTGTTTCGTCAATCACCAGCAGTTCGAAGATTGCCATACGGCCAAGATATCCTGAACCGCCGCAATGATCGCAACCCTTGGGCCGCCACAACTTTATCTGTTTGCCGCGTTTCGGCGCAGATGCAGGTGCAACCTGGTCCAATACATCTGAGTCCGCTTGGCAAGGCTCCCGGCAGTTGGCGCAAAGTTTTCGCAGCAGGCGCTGTGCGACCACGCAGCGCAATGTCGAAGCGATCAGGAATGCGGGCACGCCGAGATCAAGCAAGCGCGTGACAGCGCCAGCAGCTGAATTTGTGTGCAGCGTCGTCAATACAAGATGGCCGGTAAGAGCTGCGTTAACGCCGATTGTTGCGGTTTCCTTGTCGCGCATTTCGCCGACCATGATGATGTCAGGATCGACGCGCAGCATGGAACGCAATGTGGAAGCGAAGGACAAGCCTATTTCAGGGCGCACTTGAATTTGGTTCACGCCTTCGACCTGATATTCGACCGGGTCTTCTATAGTCAGAATTTTTCTGGTTGGATCGTTGAGGTGGTCGAGCACGGCTGCGAGTGTGGTTGTTTTTCCGCTGCCTGTCGGGCCGGTCACAACAATCAAGCCATGGGCATGCGCGGATTGACGTTTCAGAATTTCACGGTTTTCCTCGGTCAGGCCAATGCGGGAAATGTCCGGCACCTGATTGGTGGCGCTGAGGAAACGAATGGCGATGCTCTCGCCATGAATGGTTGGCATGGTGGCAACGCGGATGTCAAACTCACGGTCAGCAATCCTGATGCGGGCGCGGCCATCCTGCGGCAGTCTCCGTTCGGCAATGTTGAGCTGCGTGAGTATCTTGATGCGCGAGACGGCTGCACGGCCAATTCCTGGGTCAAGAACGTCCGCTTCCTGCAGCATGCCATCGATCCGGCGACGGACCACAACGCGGCCGCGCGCGGGTTCAATGTGCAAATCAGTGGCGCGAGCTGACGATGCGTCGCGGAAGAGGCGATTGACGAGATCAATGACGGGTGCGTCGAGCGCCAAATCCTTAACCTGCTCATCTTCATCAAGTTGTCCATTTGGCGTGACAGCCGGCTTGTCCTGTTTGCCGTCAACCAAGCGTTCAATCCGGGATGCAATCTGGCTTTCGGTGGCAATCCGGATGTCCAGATTGCGCTCACTGGAAATGCGGATCGCATTCAGCGTTGCATGATCCTCGGGATCAGCGACTGCAATCGTAATTGACCGCGCATCGGCTTTGAGTGGCAACACATGATTTTCACGCATGAACCGGGGTGAAATCCGCTCCGGCATAACCAGTGCTTCCGGCCATTCGGCCTCGCCAATCGGGACGATGTTGTAAAAGCGCGAGAGTTCGGCGGCCAATGCCTGCTGGTCAATGATTCCGAGGCGATTGATTGAACGCACGAGGCCATCATTGTCCTGCGATTGACTGCGCGACAGCCTAGCTGATTGCTCCGGATTCAGGAGGCCGCGCTCTCGCAAATGGTCCAAAAATTGCTGCACCTGCTGTACTTAGCCTGGCATTGCGAAAAAGTGAAATGAACAGGAAATCTCGCTCAAGCGCCATCCCTCAGCATTACGAAATATTCATCAGCGCCAATCTGGCCGCCTTTCATGGCTATTTCGAGATCGGCAAAAACCGGGTTGGCGCTGTGAGCGCTGCAAAGCGGACTGCCCGGACTTTGGGCCAGAGGTTTTCGCGTTGTAAGGGCGTAGATGTCCAGCTCGCCCAAGGCATGGCTTGATGTATCACCGCCTGCCAGCACGAGCCGCTTCAAGCCGTGACGTTCGATGCATGATTTGGCGATGCGACCAAGTGCCTGTCCGATGGCGGGACGTGCGGACGCAATATTGTCAAGAGTATTGCTCTTGTCTGACGATGGTCCCAGGGCGGCGTAAACAAGCGGGCTTCCGCCTTGTTCCAGAATGCGATTCGCCATTTCGGCTATGCGGAGGGGTTCGGATTCGATGCCGCTGGCGAGTGCAAGAGGATCAGCTTCCACGCCAGTGAAACCGGACGCCAGGGCAAAGCGGATTTGCCTTTCAGTTGTGGGCGAAACGCTGCCGGACACGACAAGGAGCCTTTCACAAGGCGCCATGTTTTCAAACGCAGCTTCACCATGAATTTCACCTTTGTCAGCGAGAGCTTTCATCAAGGCATATTCGACACCTGAAGAGCCTGCAAGAAAGCAGTGCACTTCAGGCAAGCACTCAAGAAGCTGTTGACCGGCTTCGAGCTGGGATTGGGCGTTGAAGACGTCAATGACTTTGACGGGGACATCGGCTTGCTGCACTAGATGCAGGCGGAGATCGCTTTCATGCATCGGAGTCACAGGGTGGCGACTCATGACCGGATGCCGGTCGATGCGAAAGATTTCGTCCTGATATGCTGCGAAAAGATGGCCTGCGAAGGTATATCGCTTCAACTGAGGGGCGCCGACAATCAACGGAACCGATGATTGCGGGAATGTGCGCAACGCTATCTCAATTGCTTTGCCGATGCTGCCTGTTGCCGGGCTCGAATCAAAGGTTGAACAGACCTTGTAGTGGCAAAACCGTGCGCCCAGTGATTTCAGCCACTCGAAAGCTACCGGCAAGTTTTGTTCCATCCATTGCGGCGATTGGCTGCGGCTAGTTCCTGCAAGGCCCATTGCATTGCAACCTGCGAATTGCTGCATGTGCCCGGGTTCAGGAATGCGGGTGAAGAGCACAGTTTTCACGCCGTGAACTGCCATTGCTTCCATGACATCGGTTGAACCAGTGAAATCATCGCCATAGTAAGACAGCAGCAAACTCATGCGCCCTTCCCATCCGCAAACCTGGCGATGGATTGGGCGAGCTCCAGATGATCCCTAGCGTACACTTCCAGCGGCACGCCAGCAACGGCAGCTTCCCAGGCTTGCTTGATGGCGCGGACACCGCCAGCAGGACCGGAAGGATGCGACGCAATTGCTCCGCCGCAGAGATACATGAGGTCCTGCGTGCGCCCGATGCGTTCATAGGTTTCTGGCGCCTGGCCGCCCCACTGGCCCGATCCTGCAACGGGAAGCGGACAGTCTCCAGGGGAAAAAATCGGTGTACTGATTGACTTGAAGGAAGCGACAAAACTTTCGTCAGGTTCCCAATATTTTACGCGGATGCCGTTGATCTGGAACTGGTCAGCGCCGAGCAGACGCCAGAATTGCTGATAGACATGGAATTCCATGCCAAGGCCGGGATGCCGCGTGAGAATGTCCCAACCATTGCGATGTGCGTGAAGAACGAGGCCGGATCGCTTGCGCAGAAAATGCATCGCTCCCATGCCAATTGAGTTGATGTTGATGACGGCGCAATTGCCACCCGCTTTCAACACGAGATCGTGATTGCGCATCATCTCGTCGGGATCGACTGCTGAAATGCCCCAAGCGTACATGCATTTCTTGCCGGTTCTCTGCTCGTGATCGAGAATGATCGGCATAATGGCGTTCACCCGCTCAGCCAGCGGCGAATAGGATGGCGACATCAACTTCTCGTCATCCTTGACGAAATCCGTTCCTGCTTCGACAACTTCGCGGACAAGTTCCGCCGCTTCCATCGGGCGCAATCCGACCGCTGGCTTGATGATCGTGCCAATGATTGGCCTGTCATTAACGGAAGTGAGTTTGCGGCTGCCAGCGACGCCGAATTGCGGGCCGGGATACATGCCTTTGAAGGCTGGCGGCAATTTCATGCCGATGACGCGGATGCCGGTGAGGCCCTTGATTGAGTACACGCCGCCGATTGCGATGGTCATGAGCGCAGACAGATCCGTGCCAATTGCTTCGAGCGGGAATTCGATATCGGCTTCGGCGCGATTGAAGGGGCCGGACTCTTGCGTGGGAATGGAAGGAGTTTTGAGCGGCTCAAGATGGCGGATTGCGACGACGCGGGCGGCGACACGGTTTTGCAGTTCTTCGGTTTCACCGGGCACTGCAACAAAGGTGCCGCTGGATTGATCACTGGCAATTTTGGCCGCGAGCTTTTCAACGCTGCCAGCGGTTTCGATCCTGTAAGTCAGGCTGACGATGTCGCGACTCATGAGATGAGCTCAGCTACTCTTATGGCGTTGCCGCTGCTTGCGCTTTTATATGCGGCTTCGACGAGGGCGAATGTTTGAAGATTGTCACGGCCAGAGGTATCCGGTTCCCTGTTTTCGCGAAGGCAGTTGATCCAGTGCTGCTGGATGAGCGCCACGCTTTCCTGGATGTTGTGCCAAGGCGGCGATGCCCATGGCAAAAGTGCCGGGGAAATGTCGGCGTGGATTGTCCCCTGTCTTGTTGTGACAGCGAGTTTGTAACCCTGGGCGAGGCGCAAAGTTCCCTGATCACCGTCGATCTCAACGAGCGTTTCGGGAAATGCTTCGGTCTCGAGCTTTGTTGCGTATGAACAATCGACGACCGAAGCGACACCGCCGCCATGATCGAGAAGCATTGTGGCGACATCTTCGCCCTTGATATTCGGATTGATGCGCGTCGTCCGGGCTGTGACCGAATGCGCATCCCCCAGTAGGAAGCGGGCTACGTCAAGCGCATGAATTCCGAGATCTTCGATGATGAATCGCTCACCTTCTGCCAGGTAAGGCTGGCCGGAGCAAACATCGTATGCCGAGCGGAACGACACCCTGCCCCAAAAGGGTTTTCCGATTGCGCCAGAAGCTATCGCTTGTTTCACCCTTATAATGGGTGATTGCCAGCGGAAATTTTCGTGCACCATCAGGTGCACTTGCGCTTTCGCACATGCAGCGACCATGGCCTTCGCATCGGCGAGATTGAGCGCAAATGGTTTTTGGCAGATGACCGGGATTCCGAGTTCTGCTGCAAGCTCCACCAGTGGCTTGTGGGTCTTGACCGTTGTCGCGATATCGACGAAATCGGGTTTTTCCTGTTCCAGCATTTTACGCGCGTCGTTGTAGCGGGCGGTGACGCCAAACTCATTGCCAACGGATGCAAGGCGATCAAGATTGGTATCGCAAATTGATATGATCGATGCGTCCCGAACATCGCGCCAGCCATGCAAATGGTTTACCGCGAAGAAGCCGCATCCTATCAGAGCGCCGCGCAGTTCGGCCATTGATCAAGTGATCCTTTTGATGCTGGCTGCGATTTCATCGCTCTCGAATATTTTTTTCCAGTCGTCGCGCATCAGCATCGGCTTGCCGAACTGAATGGCCTTGTTGCAGGCGTCCGAGAACACGCCTTCAGTTTCCTTGAAGATCACAGCGCCGAGCACGTTCATATGACCCAGCAGAAAGTCGCGCGCGGCTTCGCGGGGAACGCCGCGCCGCACGACTTCGTCGAGGGCCTCACGCATCACATCAAGCAACGACGCGCAAAGGGTTTCTGACAGGCCAGGTTCGAGCAGCGCCATTTGCTCGACGGTCACACGATGTGAGCGCATGACCGGTGCCCAGATCGTTTTTGCGACTTGCTCTCCCTTGGCATAGTCGGCTTCGGGTCCCTGCATCAGCGCGCAAACGATATGCTGCTTGGCTGCTATGCCGCCGAAGAAATCACGCTTGGCGGCCATTTCGGTTTCATCATTGTAGATCGGCGGATGGCAAGGGTGGGTCACGAAGTATGTGATGTCACTTCGTTCAGGAAGGTGCCCAGCAAAAGGGGCTGCGGCATCGAGGATCACTACCATGGTACCGGAGGCAAGGTCTTTGATGATGCCCGAAGCGACTTTGCCAATCGCGGTGTCGGGAACGGCGAGGACCACGATGCCAGCGCTTTTGATGGCATCGGCGGGCGTCCAACAATCAGCGCCGAAGCGTTCCTTGATGCGCGCCTTTCCGGCATCGCTTACCTCAACATGGCGGACGACATAAGGAGATCCCACGAGGTTCTGCGACAGTCTTTGACCCATTTTGCCGCCTGCGCCGAAAAGTGCGATGGTTGTCATGGTGATTTTCCTTTGGACTGATCGCGATTTAATGGTTTGAAGGGTGGATGGTCAACGAGGATATTGGTCCGACGGCCAAAATACTCTATTCTACCACCCAAGGGATAGTTTTGGGGTTTGTGCGCATGACTTTCAGCCTTTCTGTCAACACCAATCCACTGGTCAACAGGTTTGCGGAACCAGAGGAACTCGTCGATGTTCTGACGGATGAAATTGGCATCGGGCACATTCAGCTGGTCCATGAATTCATCAATCCATCCTGGGACGCCAAGACCGTTGCACGGCTGACGGCACGCATGGGAAAAGCGCTTGCCGCCAAGAAGGCAAAGATCACTTCGGCGATGACAGGACCCTACGGAAGGCTCAATCACTTCGGCCACCCTGATGCCGGAGTGCGGGACTATTATGTGAAATGGTTCAAGTCATTCGCCGATATTGCAGCTGATCTCAATTGCCCTGCCATCGGCACGCAGTTTGCGGTTTTAACCTACCGCGACCATGACGACCCGATACGCTACCGGACAATCATGGACTTCGCGCTGGCATGCTGGCGCGACGTCGCGGAGCATGCTGCAAAACGCGGGTTGTCCCATCTCTTTTGGGAACCCATGTCAGTTGCGCGCGAGCTCGGACATACGCTTCAAGCGACGCGGGAATTGCAGGACTGGATCAACGCCGCGGAACTTCCCATTCCTCTCGTGCCCATGATTGATATTGATCATGGCGATGTCTCATCATCCAATCCGCGCGATGTCGATCCTTACGCCTGGGCCAAGGATTTCGCAGCGCGATCGCCGATCATCCACATCAAACAATCAACGATGAACAAGGGAGGACATTGGCCATTCACGACGCAGTATAATGCGGATGGCCGGATTACGCCTGACAAACTGCTTGGAGCTGTTCGGGCCGGTGGTGGCCATAACAATGAACTGTGCCTGGAACTGGCCTTCCGCGAGCGTGAACCATCGGACCGAAATGTTGTCGCTGCGCTCAAGGAGTTGGTGGCGTATTGGGCGGATCATGCGGACCGCGGGCAGTAGAAGACCACACCGATTGATCATGATACTTGTTTTGCGCTTCAGCGATTGGCGGGCGCACGCAAAACCCTAAAACTGAACGACTTTTCCAGTTCTCACGCTTTCATCGGCGGCGAGCACGATGCGCAGGGAATCAACGGCACCTTGAACATGTTCCGTCATGTCACGGTCGTTGATGGTCGCATCGAGGAAGAGCTCCTGCTCGCGATTGCAAAGGTCTTGGTGACCAGGCTCATCGTCCATCCTTTTGATTTCGTCTGGCACTGCAAAAGTTCCGTCGGGTTTGAGTTGGCTGTGATGAACACGGAGCGCAGAAGTTTTGGTGTGAGCATCGACGTCCGCTGAATCAGAATTTGATTCATTCATCATGATCGAGACGCAGCCTTTGGGGCCGATCATGTCCTTCACGAAGTAGGCAGTTTCGCTCATCATCGGGCCCCAGCCAGCTTCGTACCAACCGACGGAGCCGTCATCAAAGGTGACGTGCAAGTGCCCGTAATTGTACATTTTCTCGTGCACTTCATCGGTCAAGCGCACACCGATGGCATGGACTCTTGACGGTTTTGCGCCTGTCACCTGGCACATCACATCGACATAATGCACACCGCAATCGACGATGGGCGAAATTGAATTCATCAGGTGTTTGTGGACTTGCCATTGAGCGCCAGATGATTGCTGATTGAGATTCATGCGCATGACGAGCGGCTTGCCCAAGGTCTTTCCGATTTCGACAAACTTCGTCCAGGACGGATGGACGCGGAGGATGTATCCAATGACGAGTTTCAGATTTTTTGACCTGGCAAGCGCGATGATGTCTTCCGCTTCAGCAACAGTCTCCGCCAACGGTTTCTCAATGAAAAGGTGACAGCCGGCATTCAAAGCCTTGTTGGCATAGTCAGCATGGGTGTCCGGCCAGGTGTTGATCGACACCGCGTCAGGTTTGGATTTTGCCAGAGCTTCGGCATAGTCGTTGAACAAAGGAACACCGGGAAACTCCTGGCGAACATCCTTGCGTTCATCGATGTTGCGGCTGCACAGGCCTGCAATTTCAAATCCCTTGATTGATTGATAGGCCCGTGCGTGCGACAGACCCATGTTTCCGACGCCGACAACTAGAACCCTGATTTTCTTCATTTTCCGTTGATCCATGTTTGCTTGACCATGAGATTTTTATCGAGATGAACGAGGCTTGCAAGGCAGCCGGGTTCAATGCGGCCGAGGTCACTATCGCGACCGAGAAACGCGGCCGGTGTGCGTGATGCCATACGCAATGCTTCTCCCAGTTCGAGACCAAGCGAGTGCACACAATAGCGAACAGCTTTATCCATGGTGAGATCGGAGCCAGCGAGTGTCCCATCTGCGAGCGTGAGTTTGCCGCGTTTCCTAGCGACTTTGCGGCCTTGAAGATTGAACGAAGAGGGACCGCCGGCTGCTGCCGGCATGGCGTCGGTGATCAACATGCACCGGTCAATGCCTTTAGCCCTGATCGCTGCTCTCAGCGACGCGGGATGAACGTGATGGCCGTCCGCGATGAGACCGGCGAATGAGTCAGTTGACATTGCGGCTCCCACGATACCGGCTTCGCGGACTGACATTTGGCTCATCGCGTTGAACAGATGGGTGAATGCTGTGGCTCCGGCATTGAGCGCGGCCAGTGCTTCTTCGCAGGTGGCGTCGCTGTGGCCAAGACTGATGCGGATGCCGCGCTTGGTCAGAGCAGCGATCTGCTTCGTGGAAACGCAATTGGGAGCGACAGTCAGCATGACGGTCGGGATACCGGCAGAAGAGAGTTGGCGAACGTCTTGCGCGGTCATTTTGCGGATGAAGCGTGCGTCGTGCGCACCTTTGCGCGCCATATCGAGGAAGGGTCCCTCAATGTGGATTCCGAGAACACCAGGAACGCCTTCTTTGACAGCTTGTGAGACCGCGTTGATTGCAGCCGACATCACATCGGGTGCGTCAGTGATCACTGTCGGCAACATGCCCACAGTGCCAAAATTGCGATGCGAATCTGAAATTCTCTTCACGGTAGAAAGCGTGGGGTTGCCATTCAAAAGTGCGCCGCCGCCGCCATTGACCTGCACATCAATGAAGCCCGGGACAAGGTAGCCGCCATTGAGATTGACAGTCTTCGACCCCGTTCGATGATCGACCTTTGGGCCAACGGAACTGATGCTGTCGCCCTCGATCATAACCGCCCCATTCTCGATGAAACTGTTCCCGTCGAAAACAGCGGCACCTGTCAGCGTCAGAACCATCACATAGTCTCCGTGACCTTGTTAAGAAGCTGCGGCCTGTCGGGATCACGGCCACGCGCAATGGCGAGGCTTTCGATGTTCATGTAGGCAGTTTGCACGATGGACACAGGATCCAAAAGCGGGTTGGCCGTTCTTGCATAGGACAATCCAATTCCGACTTCAAAGACGTTGCCTCCCGCTTGCCGTATCTTCGCAGCCGCCCGTAGCGAATGCACTGCGGCTGCGTCATCCGGGATGAGCGAAAGGACATTGAAACCGCGACCAACAAGTTCGAGAGGGCCATGCATGACCTCCGCCGTCGAATAGGCTTCAGCATGGATGGCGCAAGTCTCTTTCAGTTTCAGCGCGATTTCTTGAGCTACGGGAAGCGAGGGACCGCGGCCCAGGACATAGAGTTCATCGTTGCCGGGCATCGTGCTGATGAATTCGTTCCATTCAATTTTCAGCGCTTCGCGCAGTGAGTCAGGAAGCGCCTGTAACGCATTGAAAAGATTTGTATCATTTGACCAGTGAGCAGCAATTGCGGCAACACCCACAAGGGAGGCTATGAAGCTTTTTGTGGCGGCGATGCTCTGCTCACTACCGGCGCAGAGCGGCAATACGATGTCAGCGTCTTGCGCTATTGGCGATGATACATCATTCACCAGTGCGACGGTCAGAGCTCCGCCGTCACGTGCAGATTTTTGAAATGCGACGATGTCGGGGCTTTTTCCGGATTGCGATATTGTGATGCACACTGCATTCTTTACCTGGAGCTTCGCACCATAAATTGAAACGACGGATGCGCCGATTGAAGCACAGGGCACGCCCAACAGAATTTCGGCAAGATAGTTGTGGTAGGTTGCCGCATGGTCGGAGCTGCCGCGCGCGGACGTGATGACGACAGGCGGATTGAGCTCGCGCAGGGTTGCGCCAAGTTTCGCAAGTGTCGGTGCATTGCGATCCAAAAACCGGGCGACAACATCCGGTGCCTGCATCGCTTCCTCGCGCATCAGGCTCATTGCCATGTTGCTTTCAATCCATGCGCGAGACGGGCCATCATGATTGCGCCGTCCAATGCGTCGGCCATCGGGGGGACCAGCGCTGCCTTGACATCGGCATCGAGATATGGCGGATAGACTTCTGACATGCCGCCGAGAAGGCAAAGCTTTCCTGCTCCGCGCGCGAGCAACGCATGACCTAGTGACGAAATCGCAGCAGCTCCTTCGACGATGATGCTCATGCCGACAACATCGCCGTTTTTCGCTGCACCAAACACGGCCGGGGCAAACTTGGCGTAGTCCTTGGGTCTGGCCTGTTCAGACCATTGCGACAACTCTAATCTTGTGCCGCCTATTTCGCTCCAGATTTCCTTGATGAGACCGGTGGGTTGAATCAAACCGTCGATGGCGAGGGCAGAGCGGCGCACCGCATGATGGCCGAGCCACGCGCCTGACCCGTGATCGCCGATCTGAAATCCCCAGCCGCCAAGCATTGTCGGTTTCCCTGCCTGTATCGCGTAGCCGATCGAACCCGTGCCAACGATTATAATGCCACCATCGCCGCCACAGTATGCGCCGATGCACGCGATGTGGGCATCATTATTGGCAATGATTGAGCCGAAAGGAAGATGAGCGTCGACAAGTTTTTCGATACCGACAGAAGTGATGATCCCCGCGATACCTAATCCGGCGTGGAGCGCTTCCGTTTGCAGTCCGGCCTGGGCTGCGGCTGTCTTTGCTGTTTGGACGATTGTGGCGGCTGCGCCATCAAAGTCTTGATACATGTTCGACGCACCGCCGGTTGCTTCGCCGAGAATTTTTCCTGACACACCACGAATGCGCGCACGGCAGCGGCTGCCGCCACCGTCAATGCCGAGGAAGATTTGCTGATCGGGCTGCATTGCCTATAGTAGCAGGAGAAGCGCCATCATGACCAGCACCCTGCCCCAAACCGAATTGAACTTGCCTGATGTGGCTGGCATTGACACGTGGGATGATGAACGCATTCTTGAGGCGCTGTGGAGTGGACAACAAAGGGCAGTTGACGCGGTGCGCCGGGCGCTTCCCAAAATTGGCGCAACAGCTGATGTCGTTGCTGACCGCCTGCGCAATGGCGGGAAATTGATTTATGCTGGTGCTGGCACTTCCATACGGATAGCGGTTCAAGATGGTTCAGAATTGCCCGCGACCTTTGGCATGCGGGAAGAGCAAATTGGGTATCTGATCGCAGGCAACCGGGACGCGATGTTCGAAACGCTTGCTGCTGCCGAGGATGATACCGAAGATGCGCGCCGGCAAGCGGCGATTTGCGAGCCGGGCGATGTTGTGATTGCGATCGCGGCATCAGGGGCAACACCATTCACGGTGGCAGCTGCGAAAACTGCAAAGGAACGACAGAGTTTCGTCGTGGCCGTGGTGAACAGTCCCGGGTCTGCGCTGGCGCTGATCGCCGATGTTGAAATTTTACTCGAAAGCGGGCCGGAGGTCATTTCCGGCTCCACCCGCATGGGTGCGGGTACGGCACAGAAGGCGGCGCTCAATTTGCTCTCTACTTTGGTGCACATCAAACTCGGGGCGGTTCACGACGGAATGATGGTCAATGTGCAGGCGGGCAACCAAAAGCTCATTGGACGGGTCACACAAATCGTTTCGAAAATCGCTGGCTGTGATTTGCCTGCGGCGGCAGCGGCGCTCTCGGAAGCGGGAGGCCAGGCGAAGCTAGCCATACTCATATGTGCAGGTGCGAAGTCGCCCGGGGAAGCATGCAAAATCCTGGACTCTGCCGGTGGAAATTTGCGTCTGGCTTTATCGCGCGTTCGGAGTCAATAATGGCGGATTGGTTCAACAGAAATCAATTCCAAGGGAGAAACACATGTTGAAAACGACATTCAGAACAGTGCTGTTGGCAGGCATCGCCAGCTTGGCAATCGCTGGCGCTGCATCTGCTGGCAAGCTCACAATCGAGAGCTGGCGCAATGACGATGCCACAATCTGGAAAGAAAAAATCATTCCGGCATTCCAGGCGAAACACCCGGACATCACCGTTGAGTTCAATCCGACCGCACCGAAGGAATACAACGCGGCGCTTAATGCCCGCTTCGAAGGCGGCACGGCCGGCGATATCATTACGTGCCGTCCGTTTGATGCCTCGCTTGAATTATTCAACAAGGGCCATCTCGCTTCGTTGAACGATTTGCCATCAATGGCGACTTTCTCCGATGTTGCAAAGTCGGCATGGACGACTGATGACGGCAAGTCGACATTCTGCGTGCCGATGGCATCGGTGATTCACGGGTTCATCTACAACAAGGACATCTTCAAGGAAGTTGGTGTCGAACCGCCAAAGACCGAGGAAGAATTCCTTGCTGTGCTCGAAAAAATCAAGGCCAATGGAACCTATACGCCATTGGTCCTCGGCACCAACGATCAGTGGGAAGCCGCGACCATGGGCTTCCAGAACATTGGCCCGAACTACTGGAAAGGTGAAGAGGGCCGGAAGGCGTTGATCGCTGGAACTGGCAAGCTCACAGACAAGGCCTATGTCGACACGTTTGCGGCGCTGGCCAAGTGGGCGCCATATTTGGGCGAAGGTTACAAGGCGCAGACCTATCCAGACAGCCAGAATCTATTCGGACTCGGAAAGGGCGCAATCTATGCCGCAGGTTCGTGGGATATTTCCACATTCCGCGGCCAGAATGTGAATATGGGCGCCTTTAAGGCTCCGCCGCCTGCCGGTTCTGACTGCTACATTTCGGATCACACCGATATCGGCATTGGGATGAATGCAAAAACTGCGAATGCGGCTGATGCAAAAGTTTTCCTCGACTGGGTTGGTTCGGAAGAGTTCGCCAACATTTTCGCAAACGCACTGCCGGGATTCTTCCCGTTGTCATCAGCGCCAGTGAAGATTACGGATGATGTGGCGCAGGAATTTGTCAGCTGGCGCGGACAGTGCAAGTCGACAATCCGCAATTCATATCAAATCCTGTCGCGTGGAACGCCGAACCTTGAGAATGAAATGTGGAATGTTTCCGCGCAAGTGATCAACAGTGCCATGACGCCAGATGCTGCGGCAAAACAGCTGCAGGACGGGTTGGACAAATGGTATAAGCCAGCGAAGTAGTCAGGGTCCCCTATCCATCTCGTGCCGCGCCACCTGCTCCTTTTGGCCAGGGGGACGCTGGAAACGAGACGGGTGGGGGATGCCGCTTTGCGATGCCCACTCCCACCAACCAAAATGTCAGCCAAATCGTCGGCATGGAGCGAGGCGCTTTCCTCCGCATGCTGACGGTTTTTTTGGCGCCGGCTGTTTTGATCTATTCGATTTTTTCCGTTTATCCCCTTGGCGCTACGGTCATCAATTCGCTTTACGCCAGGACCGCCGATGGCGGAACCACGTGGAACGGGTTGGGCAATTTCGCGACTTTGCTGGGCGACGAGACATGGTCCAAGCCGTTCTGGAACGCTTTCTGGAACAACATAAAATTCTTTCTCATCCACATGTTCGTGCAGAACCCGATCGGACTGGCGCTTGCTGCATTGCTGAGCCTGCCTGTGTTGCGATTCAGAGCAGCTTATCGCACGCTGATTTTCATGCCGACGATGCTGTCGGTCGTCGTCATAGGTTTCATCTGGCAGCTCATACTTTCTCCTCTGTGGGGCGTTGCAAAACTGCTACTTTCCACTTTTGGCCTGGGATTTTTTTTCAGGCCGTGGCTTGGCGAAGAGTCTTCGGCTTTGATCACCATTTCGCTGATTTCGGTTTGGCAATTTGTCGGCATACCGATGATCCTGATTTACACTGCGCTACTCGCCATTCCAGATGAGTTGTCTGATGCGGCCACCGTTGACGGCCTCAATCAGTGGCAGACATTTTTCTGGGTCAAATTGCCTTTGGTGTGGCCAACCATCGGTCTGGTATCGGTCCTGACCTTCGTCAACAACTTCAATGCGTTTGATTTGATCTATGCGATGAAAGGCGCGCTGGCGGGACCGAATTTCTCCGCCGACATCATGGGCACGCTGTTCTACCGCACATTCTTCGGCAATCAATTGCAGCTGGGCGACGCGACCATGGGGTCTACGATTGCAACAATGATGTTCGTGATCATCCTGATTGGCGTCATGACATACCTGTTCTTCATACAGCGACGGATACAACGCTATGCGTTCTGAATACGATCATGCGTAAGCCGGTTTCAGCATTTGCGGTTCATGCCGTTCTCGGCCTCTACACTTTGCTGGCGTTGTTCCCGATCATTCTGGTGGTCATGAACTCGTTCAAGGCAAAGAAAGCGATTTTTTTGTCGCCGCTCAAACCGCCCATGCCATCGACATTTGACCTTGCCGGCTATCATCGTGTCTTTTCAGATTCGCTCATCGGCAGCTACTATCTAAACTCCATCATCGTCACTGTGGGAACCATACTTCTGACGCTGTTGTTTGGTGCAATGGCGGCATGGGCCTTGTCGGAATATAAATTCAGGTGGAATACGGCGCTGGCGCTGTTTCTTTCAATTGGGATCATGGTGCCGATCAGGCTCGGTTCGGTTGCCATCATCCAGTTGGTTTCGGGCATGAACCTGATCAATACTCTCACTGCGTTGGTGCTGGTATATGTGGCGCAGAACCTACCGCTTGCAATATTCATATTGTCAGAATTCATGCAACAAATTCCCAAGGACTTGCGCGAAGCGGCGCGATGTGACGGACTTTCAGAATACAATATTTTCGGCTTCATCATCCTGCCATTGCTCAGGCCGGCGATGGCGACAGTCGCCGTATTCACCATGATTCCAGTGTGGAATGATTTGTGGTTTCCGCTATTGCTCGCGCCGACAGGAGGCAAGCAAACGATTACGCTCGGCGTTCAGCAATTTCTGGGACAATACATCACCGACTGGAACGCAGTACTGGCCGCACTTTCTGCCGCCATTGTTCCCGTTCTTGTTTTTTATGTCTTGTTTTCCCGGCAGCTGATCCGTGGCCTTACATCTGGTGCGGTGAAGTAATGTCGCAAGTCGTCATCGAAAACCTCAACAAGTCTTTTGGCGCGACCAAAGTGCTGATGGACATCAGTCTTACGGTTGAAGATGGGCAGTTTGTTGTGTTGGTTGGCCCTTCGGGCTGTGGAAAGTCGACACTTCTGCGCACCATTGCTGGACTGGAACCAATTTCATCTGGCACGATTACAATTGGCGGAATGAAAGTGAATGATCTTCCACCCGCCAAGCGCGAGATCGCGATGGTCTTTCAGTCTTATGCGCTATATCCGCATCTCAATGTTTTTGACAACATGGCGTTTGGACTTAAGTTCGCCAAGGTGCCGAAAGACGAGATTGGGCGGCGCGTGAGCGAAGCGACGCGCATACTTCAGCTTGAACAGTACCTCAAGAGAAAACCCCGCGAACTTTCCGGCGGGCAGAAGCAACGCGTTGCGATTGGCCGGGCTATTGTGCGCAAGCCGCAGGTGTTTTTGTTCGACGAGCCACTGTCAAATCTTGATGCCGCATTGCGCGTCAATACGCGGGTAGAGATTGCGAAGCTGCACAAGCTGCTCAAGGCCACTATCGTTTACGTCACGCATGACCAAGTAGAGGCGATGACACTCGCCGATAAAATCGTCGTCATGAACAATGGCAGAATTGAACAAGCTGGAAGGCCGATGGATTTGTATCACCAACCGGTCAACACATTTGTCGCGAGTTTCATTGGCTCACCTGCCATGAATTTGTTGATTGGAACCGTCACAGACGGCGGAGAGCTCGACATCGGCGAAGGAAACAGAATGAAACTTCCTGCCGACGTCAAACTTGCAACCGGCAGTAAACTGACGCTAGGATGCAGGCCCGAACATGTTTCACTCTTGAACCCGAAATACGGCGGCGCTGAAGGCGTTTTGGAGCATGTCGAGCGGCTTGGCGACTTGGGCTACGCTCATGTTAAACTTCCGGAGGGCCAGGCAGTCGTGGGTGAAATCAGGGGCGAACCAGCTTTCGGCTCCGGAGAGGCGATTGCCGTGTCGTTTTCCCCAAAAAATCTCCACTACTTTGATGATCGTGGAAACCGAATGGTTCAGTTGACCTGATAGCCATATTCTGCGGAAGACATTTTTAGCCATTCCCACAAACTCTCCGAGAATCCCCGGAACACTGAAAGCGCGAACTCATCATCTCCGGTCCGCGTGATGTGCACGCCGATATGGGCCATTTGCGTCATGGCGGATTTGCCAAGTGGGAAATGGCCGGCGTGCAGATCGACTGGTGTTCCCTTCGCAAGAACAGCCCGAACCTTCGGGCCGGAGATGCGGATGATCACACGGCCATGGCTTTGGTCGATGACGGAAGCAGCCGCGCTGAGTTTTGACTTCAGGTCGAGCGGTTTGTCAGATTGTACATAGTACTGGTCCGGTCCTGCCGACATGACTGTAGCGGATCGCAACTTGTTCAAGGCACTGGCAACAATTTTCGATTGTCCCTTGCGCGAGATTACTGTGTACAGCGAGACCGGATGGATGATCGACAACGTGACCCCGGGCGCACCCCTGTCTGCACCATGACGGCCCGGTGTGGCGATGCCACAAAGCGGAAGGCTGCGAACCTCAGACATGCAGCCTCTCATTCCTGGGGTCGAAATGGACGGGATCACATACTTCAGCCAGCATGTGAATGTTGCGCAGGCCATCAAACACATGCATTATTTCACCATGCCGTGCGCGGCCATTTGACAGCAGCGCCAATCCAACCCACATGTTCAACATCGGCGACCACGCGACGGACGAAATGTAACCCTGATCACTCGCCATGGATGGCTTGTCCCCGCGCCTCAACAGATGCGAACCGGAACGAATCTTGTCGGTTGAGTTCACAGGTTGAATGCCGACAACGCACTGCCGGTTGACGTCAACCAGTCCTTCACGTTGCGCCATCATGCGGCCAATATAGTCTTTTTTGGTCGACATCATCTTGCCAAGGCCAAGATCACCCGCAGTCGTGGTACCATTCAGCTCACCACCCGCCACATGGCCTTTTTCGATGCGCATGATCGAGAGCGCTTCAACACCATAAGGCGTGATGCCGAATTCTTCTCCAGCCTGCATCAACGTGCACGCAACAGCACTACCGAAATCCGCGGGCACGGCCAATTCATACGCATGTTCGCCGGAGAATGAGATGCGGAACAACCGCGCCTCCATGCCGCCCCGAATGGTGATTGGCAAGGCCGCAAGGTACGGACACGTTTCATCATTCAGTGTCAGCTTGTCGACAAGTCTCTGCAACGTGGCGCGGGCCTTGGGGCCTGCAATGGCCATCTGCGCCCACTGTTCCGTCACGGAAGTGCAAGTCACATCAAGGTTGGGCCACAGAGCCTGATGACAGAATTCAATGTGCGACATGACCTTGGCCGCATTGGCCGTTGTCGTCGTCATGATGAAGTGGTCTTCGGCCAGCCGCGACGTTGTGCCGTCATCCATGACCATGCCGTCTTCACGCAACATCAACCCATAGCGCGCCTTGCCGATGGCCAGTGTGGAGAAGGTGTTGCAATAGAGCTTGTCAAGAAATACCCCGGCATCCTTACCCTGAATATCGATCTTGCCGAGTGTTGACACATCACAGAGACCAACACCTTTTCGTGTTGCCAGCACTTCGCGCGATGCGGCGGCGAGCCAGTCTTCGCCTTCACGCGGAAACCACGACGATCGCATCCACAAACCGGTTTCAACAAACACCGCTCCAATTTCTTGCGCCCATTCATGCAAAGGCGTTTTGCGCACTGGCTGAAAGTGGTGGCCCACATGCGCACCAACAAAAGCACCGAAGGACACGGGCGTGTAGAATGGCCGGAAGGTTGTGGCACCAACTTGCGCGATGGATTTGCCCGTGGCTTCCGCAAGAATGGCGATGGCATTGACGTTGCCAAGCTTGCCCTGATCTGTCGCCATGCCCGTGGTGGTGTAGCGCTTGGCGAGTTCGATGTCGGTGTAACCTTCGCGCGCCGCCAGCGGCAGGTCTTTCACCGTCGCGTCGTTCTGATAATCAACGAAAGCCTTGCCCGTTGATTCCTTTACCCACCATAAGGGCGAAATGCTGAATGCTTCATCCCGGCATTCCGGCACTGCCATGGCTTTGCCCTTGAGCGTGCCAGCAGCAATGCCATCGGCCAAAGCTTCTGAGAGCAACATATGCCCGGCGGCACTTCCCGCAGCGACAAAGTGTTCGCCAACGTCTGGCGGCGCGAATGCTGAGATGGCTTCGTTCCAAACGGGCTTCGCTCCACGATGACACATGAGGTTCACGATCGGTGACCAACCGCCTGACATGGCAACGGCATCGCAAGTCACATTCGAACCATCCGATAGATTGGCGGACGACACGCCTTTGCCACCTTTCACGTCGACTATGCTTGCAGCAAACGCATTGAGGCCATGTGACTTCAGATTCGCAATCGTACGCACACCGGATGAATTGTTGAAGAAGACGGCAATGTCTTGGCCTGCCGCAACAGCATATTGATTGGCGTATTTGCGCATGGCAGATGCGGCCATCACGCCGGGCACATCATTGCCGCCAAACACAATAGGCCGTTCTTCCGCACCTGCCGCGAGGACGGCCTTCTTGGCGAAGATGCGCCAGTAACGTTGGCGCGGTTCATGTTGCAGTGGAACTGCGACGTGATCATTGACACGTTCCACTGCACCAAACGTGTTGCCATCGAACCAGCCGAAGATCGTAGTGCGCGGCATGAGAGTGACATTGGACATGGATGCAAGTTCGGCAATCACGCCGCTTGCCCAATCGAGGCCGGATTGATCGGCGATCTCTTCTGTTTCGAACAACAGGGAGCCGCCGAGTTGCGCCTGCTCGTCCGCGAGGATCACTCGGGCACCAGAACGTGCGCCTGCAAGTGCTGCCACCAGGCCTGCCGGACCAGAACCGATGACCAACAATTCGCAATGGGCGCAGGCTTTCTCGTAACTGTCAGGATCCGCTTCTTTTGATGCCGTGCCAAGACCGGCTGCTTTGCGGATCAATGGCTCGTAGATTTTTTCCCAGAAACTCTTCGGCCACATAAATGTCTTATAGTAGAATCCGGCCACGAAAAAATGCGACGCCAGCGCATTGATCGCTCCAATATCGAAATCCAGCGATGGCCAGCGGTTCTGGCTGCGCGCTTCAAGTCCATCATACAGTTCGATCATCGTAGCGCGGGTGTTCGCTTCCTTGCGGCCACCGGAACGCAGCTCAACCAATGCATTGGGCTCCGCAGCGCCCGCCGTGATCACGCCGCGCGGGCGGTGATAC
The DNA here is from genome assembly GCA_963819615.1 of uncultured Alphaproteobacteria bacterium. Classification (GTDB taxonomy): domain Bacteria; phylum Pseudomonadota; class Alphaproteobacteria; order Rhizobiales; family Aestuariivirgaceae; genus Aestuariivirga. The sequence goes on along the minus strand of CAWFWW010000001.1, from coordinate 486,903 downwards.
TTGAACGAACGCCCCATCAAATGAACGCCATTGGCAATCAGTGCAGATGCCAATGTGTCACCGCGATGGCCTGTGTAGCGTTTGCCATCAAACGTGAAATTCACCACGCTGCCGCGGTCAATCAATCCACCGGATGGGAGGCGAAAGCCGGTCATTTCACGTAGTCCTTTGCCGGAATAGCGCCGCTCACCTCGTGTGTCTCGGTATTGCGCGTCACCACCAGCCATTGCCGGCAACCGCCAGAATGGTGCACATATTCAGCATGAGCCCCACGCGGATTGTCGCGCAGATAAACATAGTCGAACCATTGTTCCATTGACGATGGATCGTTGCTTTCAGGCCGCGTCGGCTTTGCATCGCCAAGGAATGTGAATTCCTCAACGGGCCGCGTTCCGCAATGGGGGCATGGGATCAACATCAATGCAAATTGGGCGTGGCACCCTGTCCCTTTTCATCGATCATGTATCCGCGGCGGAAACGGTCCAACCGATAAGCTGTGGCCGTGGCTTGTGGTTCATCGCGTGCAAGCAGGTGTGCAAAGCAATAACCCGACGCTGGCGTGGCCTTGAAGCCGCCATAGCACCAGCCTGCATTCAGATATAATCCGTGTACGGATGTTTTGTCGATGATGGGCGAACCATCCATCGACATGTCCATGACACCACCCCAGGAGCGAAGCAATCGCACGCGAGACAAAGACGGGATCATGGCGACACCCGCTTCCACAACATGTTCAACCATCGGCAAATTGCCGCGCCGCGCATAGGAGTTGTAGCCGTCGAGGTCGCCACCGAACACGAGGCCGCCCTTGTCAGACTGAGATACGTAAAAATGTCCCGCCCCAAATGTCACCACGCCATCGATGAATGGCTTCAGGCCTTCTGAGACAAATGCCTGCAGCACGTGGCTTTCAATCGGCAGCTTCAAGCCTGCCATGCCAGCCACTTCCGACGAGTGCCCCGCTGCGGCCAGCGCCAGCTTTTTGCATCTGATGGCGCCGCGCGTCGTTTCAACACCTGTCACCTTGCCGTTCGAAATCGAAATACCCTTAACTTCACAATTCTGGATGATGTCCACGCCGCGTGAATCGGCACCGCGCGCATACCCCCAGGCAACAGCATCGTGCCGCACCGTGCCACCACGCCGTTGCAACAGTCCGCCCTTGATGGGGAATCTTGCGTTTTCGTAATCGAAATACGGATACATCATTCTGACGTCATCACGGTCAAGCAATTCGGCATCGACGCCATCAATCCGCATGCCATTGCCGCGCCGTGCGAAGGCATCGCGTTGCGCGTCGGTGTGACAAAGATTGAGCACACCGCGCTGCGAAACCATGGCGTTGAAATTGAAATCCTGCTCCAGGCCTTCCCAGAGCTTCATCGAGAGCTCGTAGAAGGGGTTGTTGCCTGGAAGCAGATAGTTGGAACGAATTATAGTAGTGTTGCGCCCGATGTTGCCGGAACCGAGCCAGCTCTTTTCGAGAACAGCCACATTGGCGATGCCGTGTTCTTTGGCCAGATAGTAGGCCGTCGCCAGCCCATGCCCACCGCCGCCCACGATGATGATGTCATACTCCGGCTTTGGCTCAGGCTCTCGCCATGCGGGCTGCCAATTCTTGTGACCGGAGAAAGCGTTCTTGAAAATCGAGAAGGCGGAATATCTCATCAACAGTCCAGCGTCGCATCACGCTCCCACTGCGTCAGGTGACGGCAATACTGGTTCCATTCTGCGTTTTTGAGCTTGAGAAACGCATCGCTGGTTTCCTTGCCGAGCGCCTCGCGGAGGAATGTGTTGCGGGAGAAGTTGCGCAGCGCGTCGAGCAAATTCAATGGCAGCTTCTTGGCATTCTTCACCGTGTGGCCCTGGGTGTACATGTCGATATCGAGGCGCTTGCCAGGATCGGTTTTCTTTTCAATGCCATCCATGCCTGCAGCGAGAATGCCCGCCATCATGAGGTAAGGATTTGCGGCGCCATCGGGCAGGCGGAATTCGGCGCGGCCTGCATCGGGAATGCGGACCATGTGCGTGCGGTTGTTGCCGCCATAGGTCACCGTGTTTGGAGACCAGGTGGAGCCTGAGGTGGTGCGCGGCGCGTTGATGCGCTTGTAAGAATTCACCGTTGGATTGGTGATGGCGACAAGCGAGTCGGCGTGATTGATCAGGCCGCCCATGAAGCAGTATGCAGTTTTGGAAAGGCCCATCTCGTCCTTGTCATCAAGAAAGAGATTCTTCTTTCTGGCGTTGTCCCAAACCGACAGATGAACGTGACACCCATTGCCCGTCAAGTTGATGAATGGCTTGGGCATGAAGGTTGCGCGCATATTGTGCTTTTCGGCGATCGACTTCACCATGAACTTGAAGAAGCATAGTTGATCCGCCGTGGTCAGCGCGTCGTTGAAGTTCCAGTTTATTTCGAATTGACCGTTGGCGTCTTCATGGTCGTTTTGATAAGGCCCCCAGCCAAGCGCCGTCATGGTGTTGCAAATTTCCGCAATCACATCGAGCCTGCGCATGATGGCGGATTGATCGTAGCAGGGTTTTTCCTGGGTATCCTTTTCATCAGACGGAGCTGATCCGTCTGGATTGATCAGATGAAACTCAGGTTCTACGCCCGCCATCAGTTTCATGTTTTTCTTGGCAGATGAATCCATCAAGCGCTTCAGCGCCAATCTTGGCGCCTGCGCCAGGGGCTTGCCATCCATCCATGGGTCGCCAGCAACCCAGGCAACTTCCGGCCTCCACGGCAACTGTGTGATCGTGCTGGGATCTGGCATCACCATGACATCCGAGTTGGCAGGCGTCTGATCAAGCCAGGTTGCAAAACCTGCAAATCCAGCGCCGGACTTTTGCATGCGTCCTGCTGCTTCCGCCGGCACCAGCTTAGCGCGCTGAGTGCCAAAAATGTCGGTGAAGTTGAAAAGGAAGAACTTGATCTTGTTCTTCTTCGCATAAGCTTCGAGTTCACCCGCCATGATTGTTTAGCTCCCCTTTTGTTTTCTGATCAGTAATTACCATGGCCCGGAATCCAGCTGGTTCCAGCCAATGGTACGCCAGCCATGGCTGCAGCTTCAATGGTCAAAGCGCAAAGGTCTTCTGGCTCAAGATTGTGCACGTGCGACTTGCCATTGGCGCGGGCGATGGTCTGGGCTTCCAGCGTCATGACCTTTAGATAGTTGTACAGGCGCTTGCCAGCCTTCACCGGATCAAGCCGCTTCATCAGTTCCGGATCTTGCGTGGTGATGCCAGCGGGATCGCGGCCCTCGTGCCAGTCATCATAGGCACCAGCGGTCGTGCCGAGCTTGTTGTATTCTTCTTCGTAGCGCGGATCGTTGTCGCCCAGCGCCACAAGGGCCGCCGTGCCAATTGATACTGCATCTGCGCCCAACGCCAGCGCCTTTGCAACATCAGCACCATTGCGAATGCCGCCGGATACGATGAGTTGCACCTTGCGATGCATGTTGAGTTCTTGCAGCGCTTTCACCGCAGGGCGAATGCAGGCCAGCGTTGGCATGCCCACATGTTCGATGAAAACCTCCTGTGTGGCAGCGGTTCCACCTTGCATGCCGTCGACAACTACGACGTCGGCGCCGGATTTCACCGCAAGAGCCGTATCATAATAAGGCCGCGCACCACCGATCTTCACATAGATCGGCTTTTCCCAATTGGTAATTTCGCGCAGTTCCTGGATCTTTATTTCAAGATCATCGGGCCCCGTCCAGTCCGGGTGACGGCAGGCGGAGCGCTGGTCGATGCCTTTCGGCAGACAGCGCATGGCGGCCACGCGATCTGAAATTTTCTGGCCGAGCAGCATACCGCCACCGCCGGGTTTGGCACCTTGGCCAACGACCACTTCAATGGCGTCGGCTTTGCGCAGATCATCCGGATTCATCCCGTAGCGCGATGGCAGATATTGGTAGACCAGATATTTTGATTGACCGCGTTCTTCCGGCGTCATGCCACCATCGCCGGTAGTGGTCGAAGTACCCGCCGCCGATGCACCACGTCCCAAAGCTTCCTTGGCGTTTGCAGAAAGTGAACCAAAACTCATGCCGGCAATGGTGATCGGGATCTTGAGTTCAATCGGCTTCTTCGCATAGCGCGTGCCGAGCACAACATCCGTCCCGCATTTCTCGCGGTAGCCTTCCAGCGGATAGCGCGAGATGGATGCACCAAGAAACAGGAGATCATCAAAATGCGGGAGCTTGCGTTTTGCTCCAGCGCCACGAATGTCATAGATGCCGGTCGTTGCCGCGCGGCGGATTTCGGAGAGTGTGTAATCGTCGAACGTCGCTGATTTGCGCGGCAGTGTGCGTGGAATGTTGGGATCCATGGTGTCTCTCAATACGAGTCTGCGTGGTCGACGCTGAATGTGTAAAGCTTGCGGGCCGAGCCATAACGGCGGAATTGTTCCGGCTTTTCCTTGCGCCTGGCGCGTTCCAGAAGTTTGGCCAGATCGTCCAAGTGCTCCGCGCGCATTTCTTTTTCGATGCAGTCGGCCCCAAGATTGGCAACCTTGCCCTTCACATAAAGCCGCGCCTCGTAAATGGAATCGCCCAGAGCTTCACCGGCATTTCCGCAGACAACTAAATTACCGCGCTGCGCCATGAAGGCCGACATGTGGCCGACATTGCCGCCGACGACGATATCAATGCCCTTCATCGAAATGCCGCAGCGTGATGATGCATCGCCATCGACGACGAGCAATCCGCCATTGCCCGTGGCACCAGCGGATTCAGATGTGTTGCCTTTGACCCAGATGAGACCGGACATCATGTTCTCAGCCGTGCCAACACCAGCATGGCCATCAATGAAGATCTCTGCGTCCTTGTTCATGCCACCGCAATAAAAACCAACATGGCCCTTGATTTCAACTTGCAGCGGACCATCGAGGCCAACGGCAATCGAATGCTGCCCCATCGGATTGCGCACCACCCAATGTTTTTCATTGGTGTTTTTTGGCAAGGACTGAAGTGCGGCGTTGATGCCGCGAACACCGACCTTTTTCAAATCAAGCTCACTTCCACTCATGCTGCGGCCTTCCCTTCGCCACCCCAGCTGTAAACAATCGAAGGTTCCGGTTCCCAAATCTTGGCTTTGTCAGCACCCGGCAAATGCGCGATGGCGCGATATTCCGTAGCCATCGCAACCCAGTCATCTGTTTCGGCAATGACTGCATGCTTGCACGCAATCGGATCGCGCACCACCGCAAAACCATCTTCTGTGCCGACGAGGAAAGTGAAAAATCCGTCAAGGTCTTTCAACGCATCATGCATTGCCTGCTTCAGCGGAACTCCCTTGCGCAGCTTCGATGTCATGTAGGCGGCGGCGACTTCCGTATCATTCTCCGTCTGGAATTCTATCCCCTCCTTGCGCAGGTTTTCACGCAGGCGATTGTGATTGGACAGCGAGCCGTTGTGCACGAGGCACAGATCAGCACCTGTTGCAAAGGGGTGCGAGCCCGCCGTGGTTACCGCACTCTCCGTTGCCATGCGGGTGTGGCCGATGATGTGGGTGCCTTGCGCTTCATCCAGATTGAACTTGTCATAGACATTGGCGGGCAAGCCCACTTCCTTGAAAATTTCAATCGTGTGGCCGGAGCCGACAACGCGCACTTTCGGGTGATGCTCCTTCAGCCATTTGACCACAGCCGCTTCCTTCGCCGTCGTCACCATGATGCAATGATTGCCGATTTTCCTGGTGGTGCAGTCGCAGCGCAGCGCGCGTTCCAAACCGACATCGAGTTTTTTCCAGTCGTAGCTCGCATCATCATGCGCCAGCGAGAACTTGGTCTGGGATTTCTTCACCGGGTTGCGATAGATGGCGACACCCGCAGAGTCCGGCCCGCGATTGGTCATCTCGATGATCATGGGCTTGAACATCGCGCCCAGCTTCGACTTAAGCTTCGGATTTTTCAGGTACAATCCAACAATGCCACACATGGGACACCTCTTTCAGAGGACAGCCTAACAGGCAAAATGGTGGCTTTCAACTGGCAGGAACAATTATTTCACGTGGGGAACGTCAGGTGATGAAAGGTGTCCAAGAAGTCGGATGGAATTGCAGAGCCTGATCTTTAGTCACTAGCTGACATTCTTCTGCAACTGCAATCGAAAGCAGCAAACGGTCAAACGGATCCTTAGTCCGTGGTTCCATGCCAATATCCTGAGAAATGTGGCGATGCTCCAGGGCCAGAAGTTCAATGCTGTGCATTTCAAGAATTGCGGGCCAGTGGTGCACACCCTTACGCAAAGGTAGTCTTCCCGTCCGCGCCTTGATTGCGCATTCCCACAGGCTCACGACACTGGCATAAACCTCACCCGCCTCCATTGCCATTTCCAGTATACTCGGTTCTGAAAGCCCATGCGCCAAATCAGCGACAGCCTCGAGGACAAAATGCGAGTCCAGGAGGAGTTTCATGATTTTTCGGGCAAGTCCGGCAGCGGACGCAACAAAAAATCTTCCGGCAGCGGGTCATCAAAATCGTCGGGAATGTAATCAACTATTCTACCCAAGCCATGCTTCTTTTTGTATTCGCGCACAGCCTCCCAGTTCAGGCCAGGTTTTCTCGGGACGTGTTTGGTGATGTCCGCGACAGGTTCACCATCGCGCGTAATCGTTACCTTCTCTCCCGCCTCAACACGACGGAGGAGTTCGGTCAGCTGGTTCTTGGCTTCTTTGACGCCGATTTTCATTTGGCTATGGTAGCTACCGGTAGCTACCAAGTCAAGGTCTACTCCTCCCGCCGGTAACTGATCACCGAAATATACCGCGCCGGCAATTTCCGCAGTTCATCTGGCCCGTGCGGGGCTTCGGCGTCGAAGAACAGCGCGTCGCCGGGGTGCATGTCGTAGGTTTTTTCGCCGTGGCGATAAACGACTTTGTCCCAAACTTTATTTTCTGGCCATTGCACTTGGCTTTTCAAACGGTTTTGTTACCACAAATGCGGTTGGCGGAGCTGGACGCGGCGGAACATCTTTTGACAAGTCATTTTGCCCCCCTTTTTCGAAGGTACCTTCCTTAAGTGAGTTCTTGTCGTAGCTATCCATCGCGTTTTTCCATATCACATGCCAACAGAAGGATTATCTCCAATCGGAAGTTCAATATGAATATCCGAAGGATCCCGAGCAAGGTAAATTTTGGGGGCCTTGGTGACTTCCTTGCCACTGAAATCATAGATCACGACGTCGCGCAAAACAAGTTCACGCAACTTGCCTGATTCAGAAAAGGTCTGGACCTAACCAGCGTAGACAAGCATTTTGTCAAAATCTCGAAAGTGAACAAATTTTGCAGCGACGTTTGATGAATTAAACATGAAATCCCACACATCTTCATCGCCATATTTCTTTGTGGCACCAACCCGCTGTAGCATCCGGGTTAACAGTTTGTGACTGGTCGCCGCCACCCAGAGTGTTGCCAGAACTATTGAAACCGGTATCGACACTAGGATTTCGTCGACGAACTGCCCAAGCATTAAAGTTGGCTTGTCAGTTCCCGAAACTTCTACTGCCGAAAATGGTCGGCCCAGCAGCTGATATACAAGGTAGACTGCCGTGTAGGTTGCGAGTCCATACATCAAAGCTCTAACCAAAAGCTCCGTTTCATTGGGCTTCTCTTTCATTGCATATCGGGCATCCAGCCTTGCCCAGATGAGGCCTGGTAAAAAAACCATTGCCAACTGAAAGAAGAACAAGTCCATCACTCCTCTCGCCGGTAACTGATCACCGAAATATACCGCGCCGGCAATTTCCGCAGTTCATCTGGCCCGTGCGGGGCTTCGGCGTCGAAGAAGAGGGCGTCGCCGGGGTGCATGTCGTAGGTTTTTTCGCCGTGGCGGTACACGACATTGCCTTCCAGCATGTAGAGAAACTCCATTCCGGGATGCTGAAAGGCCGGGAAGACGTCGGTCTCTTGCGTGAGGGTGATCAGGTAGGGTTCTACCATCACCGGGCCATGTGTGCTGTGGCCGAGGAGTTGGTATTGGTGGCCAGCTCTGGTGCCGCGGCGTTCGATGGTGAGGCCCTGACCCGCTTTCACAAAAGTAGCGTCGCGGATTTCTTCGTAAGACTTGAACAATGCTGTGAATGGAATTTGCAACGCGCTTGCCAATGCCTGCAGCGAGGTGAGCGATGGCGATGTCGCGCCGTTTTCGATCTTGGAGAGCATGCCGGCGGACATTTCCGCTGCCTTGGCCAATTCAGAAATGGTGAGGCCAAGTTTTTCGCGATAGCGTTTCACTTCGCGCCCAATGGCCTCCTCGAGAAAACGCGTGTCGTTCGTCGCTGATCGATGCGGATTCTGAAAATTCGCTGATGGTTTCTTCTCGTCCAGCATTGATACAACCCTGAAAACATGCGTTGCATATTCGCACCATTGGTGCAGTGCAGCGCGTCGAATCCTTGACATCGGTTAACGTTGGCTGTTTCGTGCCAGATAACAAAGTTGCCCCGTAGCAAAACAAAACACAAGGGGCGGGCTGGCTGCGACGGGGATTCGCTGTGCCTGCAGGAGGAATGTGAATGTCTGACCTCAATCAAAGGATTGAGGCCATGTACCGCTCTGATGTGCGCGGTGCCTGGGCCTTTATCGTCGTTCTTTGGATCGTAATTCTTTTCGTGCTGTTCATGTCCTGGCCGCATATTCCAGACGCGACTGTACGGATAGTTGCGCTGATTGCGGCAGCACTGGTGTTGATTTTCAATACAGCCTCAATAGCTGCAATGGTGAAAAACTACGCCTCCGACAAGCACTTCATTTACGGCCTCGACATCAAGCTGCTGGACGAAGCCAAGCGGAATCAGGGGAACTGACATGGCAAAGTATACTCCACCAGAACAATCAAAAGGCATGCAGTGGGTCGACATTATTTTTGTCGTCGCCGCCATTTTTCTGGCGCTTTGGCTACCGTTGCAAGCGGGCTGGGCAGGCGTTTCACGCGCCATTGAAAAGATCGACAATCCTACCTGGGAAGCGTTGAAGCAAACGCCTGCTCAGGTCGAACAATGGGTCAAGCTGGGCTACGCAGATGCGGCGGCGGCACATGACATAATTCAAAACAAGTTTGACTACACGATCGACTGGCTGCAGCTGATCATCATGTCGGCCGTTCTCATTGGCTATTTCGTTTTTCTCTTCATGGCTTCCGACAAGGAATACCGCGAAGTGATCGACGAAAAATTCAACGGCAAATAAGGAACAGCGATCATGTGGATGACACTCATGAACATCGGCTGGGCCATATCCGCAATCCTTGCTGTGTGGATGCTGTATGACTGGTTCAAGACCGACACGACATATTCCGAAGAGACGCTGACATCATCGCGCGAAGGCGAGATCGAAGCTGTCACTGAAAAACATAAGGTCTAAGGGGGCGGAGATGGCAAACACAACAATCGCCGGGTCGGCACCGCAAAGGGTTTCACTGTCGCGCGTACTCGGCCCTGCGCATGTCTGGGCCCTCGGCGTCGGCATTGTGCTCGTTGGCGAATATACAGGCTGGAATTTTGCAGCGGACAAAGGCGGCACACTCGCGGCGTTGATCATCTGCTGGGTGATCGGCCTGCTTTACACATCTGTGGCCATGATCGACTCCGAGGTGACTTCGACAGTTGCCGCAGCTGGCGGCCAGTATGCGCAAGCCAAACACATCGTTGGCCCGCTCATGGCCTTCAACGTCGCGCTCTATCTCGTCTTTGCTTACACCATGCTTGAGGTATCCAATGCGATCCTGATCGCCGACACCATCAAGTCCTGGGCGGGGGAAGGATTTGGCCCCTGGCATTACAGGGGGGCCATTGCGACGACGATCATTGTTCTGGCCGCGCTCAACTATCGCGGCGTGTTGATGACGCTCAACGTCAACTTCGTGATCACGGCGATCGCCTATCTTGCAATTGTCATTCTGTTCTTCTCGGTGCAGCCCTGGAGCCAGGGAGCCGTACTGAAACTTGGCGATATGGTGACGCCTGAGAATGCGTTGCCTTATGGCTGGATCGGCGTCATTGCCGCTTTCCATTGGGGCATCTGGTATTATCTTGGCATTGAGGGCACAACACAAGCAGCGGAAGAAGTGCGCTCCCCTGCCCGTTCGCTTCCATACGGAACGATGGCGGGAATGATTACGCTGCTCATCGGTGCATCGCTAACTTGGTATGTCTGCGCGTCGCTGATGCCATGGCAATATCTCGGCTTCACCTATTATCCGCTTCTGGATGCGGGCAAGCTGACGGGAAGCAAAACGCTGGAAACGCTGATGTTCGCTGCGACCATTCTGGCTGCAGTGGCATCGGCAAATGGCTGCATCAACGATGCGGCACGTGCGTGGTTCTCGCTCGGCCGCGACCGCTATCTGCCAACGTGGTTCTCTGCGGTGCATCCAAAATACCGGACGCCCTACAGGTCTATCGTGTTTCTTGTCCCGATTGCGTTGGCATTTGCGTTCATTGCGAACCTTGGGCAGGCAATCACCTTCTCGATCCTGTCTGGCGTGCTGCATTACACTTTCATGTCGGTCAACATCATCATGTTCCGGAACAAGTGGCCGCTGGGGACGATCCGGCGCGGGTATACGCATCCGTTCCACCCATTGCCTGCCATCGTTCTGTTCATCCTGTGCGTGGTGACGTTCTTCGCGATCTTCCTCGGATATGGCGCGCAGCTGACGGCGATGGTGGTGTTCTACATCATCATGTCGCTGTGGTTCCACTTCTACCGGTACCAATATGTACGGCGTGGCGAACAGTTCACGATGCCGTGGCCGAAGCCGAAGGGTTATTGATCCATCATTTTTTGAGGGCTGTGGCCCGCCGGTTTGGCGGGCCATGTTTTTAGATGCAGACGATTCAATATATCATTGGCGTTCTCGTTGCGCTGGCGCTGGCGACGCTTCTCTTCAGGCGCTATCAGGTTGTTCAGCGAAGAAGGGCGGAGGCCGGGCCCTTGATGTTTGGCGGCGTGCTTCAATTGCTGGGTGACGCAAAGCTTTCGCCGGGCGAAGCGATAGGCACCTGGAAAGTCACAGGAAAATACCGGGGCGAAACAATCCAACTGCAATCAGTCGTCGACACGCTTTCCACCCGCAAACTGCCGAGCCTTTGGCTGATGGTTACGATGCCCGAAGCGAATTTGGTACCAGCGACAATTGACATGATGATGCGGCCATCAGGGCCGACAACGTTTTCGAATTTCGATTTTCTGCCGCATACGTTGCGATTGCCAGACGATTTTCCCGAAAACGCCGTCATCCGTTCAGATGCCGAGCATGTGATTGTCCCAACCGGGGCGATCAGACCGCATCTTGATCTCTTCACACATTTGCGGGCGAAGGAACTTTTGATGTCACCCAATGGACTGCGGATTGTGGTGCAGATTGCCGAAGCGGACCGTGCGCGCTATGGCGTGTTGCGCGAGGCAAATTTTGGAGCTCCGGTCATTGATCCAAGTCTTGCGCAACGCGTGATGGAAGCGCTCATTGAAATGAAAAATGGCCCGATCGATGCAAGAAAAACCTAGACCGCCTTACGCTGTGCTTGCGGCGTCGGTTATCCCTGGCGCTGGCCATGTGCTGCTGGGATTGCCGCAGCGCGGTTTGATGTTCCTGTTCTTCACGATCATCCTTGGGTGGGTCAGCACCAAAATCATACCGCCAGAGATGAGCTTCTTCTCGCGGCATGCGGGCGGGATTTTCATCTATGGGATGTCGATCCTTGATGCGTACAGGATCGCGAAGGTCAAGGTGGTGGAATACGACACGAAAAACTAAAACCCTACCCGGTCCCCGCCTTTCAATGCCAAAATCTCGCGCGCCTCATTCGGCGTTGCTATCTCGAGTCCCAACTCTTCTATGATGGTCCGGATCTTTCGCACCTGTTCCGCATTCGAAGCCGCGAGTTTGCCCTTGCCGATATAGAGTGAATCCTCAAGGCCGACGCGGACGTTGCCGCCCATCATTGCGGCCTGCGTGCAGAAGGGCATTTGATTGCGGCCGGCAGCCAGCACAGACCAGCGATAGTCATTGCCAAATAGCTTGTCGGCGGTTTCCTTCATGAACATCAGATTGCGCATGTCGGCACCGATGCCGCCGAGGATTCCGAAAATCATCTGCACAAAGAATGGCGGTTTCACTGCGCCCTTGTCGACGAAATGGGCAAGATTGTAGAGGTGGCCGATATCGTAACATTCATGCTCAAAGCGGGTGCCGTGCTGTTCGCCCAGGTCTTTCAGAATTCGCGCTATATCCCTGAATGTATTGCGAAAGATGTAGTCATCCGTGGATTGCAAATAGGGCTTTTCCCAGTCGTGTTTCCAGGCCTTGTAGCGTTCGGCGAGAGGAAAGATTGCGAAATTCATGGAGCCCATGTTGAGCGAGCACATTTCTGGCGCGGCACGCAATGGTGCGGCGAGGCGTTGATCAACGGTCATGCCAAGTCCACCGCCTGTGGTGATGTTCACTACCGCATCGCAACTCTGCTTGATGCGCGGCAGGAATTGCATGAAGACATCAGGGTCAGGCGTTGGCCTGCCGTCTTTCGGATCGCGGGCATGCAAATGCAGGATGGCGGCTCCAGCCTTCGCGGCTTCAATTGCCTGAGTTGCTATTTCATCCGGCGTGATGGGAAGATGATCCGACATGGTCGGTGTGTGAATGCCGCCGGTGATGGCGACGGAGATAATGACCTTGTTTGCCATGAGCTTGTCCTACCCCTGATTACAGCGGCTGTGCGCCAGAATGCGGATATGAAGCAAAATTCCGGACTTGGGCAAGGGTTAACATTCAATTGACGGTCAGGTATTATGGACATCACCATGACAAAGACAGTTCACATCATCAACGGGCCCAATCTCAACCTGCTGGGGCAGAGGGAACCGGACATTTATGGCCGCGAGACACTGGCTGATGTCGAGAAACAATGCCGCGCTGCCGCCAAGGGGCTTGACGTTGCGTTCATGCAAAGCAATTCCGAGGCGCAGATCATCGACTGGATTCAGGCAGCGCGCGGCAAGGCGCAGGCGATCATCATCAATCCGGGAGCTTTCACGCATACATCGATTGCGATTTACGATGCGCTTTGCGCCTATGAGGGCAAGGTGTTTGAAGTTCATATTTCGAACATTCACAAGCGCGAGGAATTCCGGCACCACTCCTATGTGTCGAAGCGGGCCGACGGGATCATCGTCGGTTGCGGCGTGCAGGGCTACACGTTAGCTGTACTGCGGGCGATGATGGTGCTGGGATGAACGGCGCTGAAAGTCTCGTCCATACGTTCATCAAGAACGGACTCAAGGTCTGTTTTGCCAATCCGGGCACCAGCGAAATGCATTTTGTTGCCGCTCTTGACCGCATTCCGGGACTGCGCTGCATTCCAGGATTGCAGGAAAATGTCGTCACCGGCATGGCGGATGGCTATGGGCGCATCGCGCGGAATCCTGCTGTCACGCTTTTGCATTGCGCGGCGGGCCTTACCAATGGCATCGCCAATCTTTTGAATGCCCGCAAGGCGCAGTCGCCCATTGTGAATGTCGTTGGCGATCAAGCGACCTATCACGGCAAGTTTGATCCGCCACTGTCTGCCGATACCGATGCTTTTGCGCGGGGCACGTCGCATTGGGTTCGTACATCCTATGAGGCCGCGCATGTTGGGCGTGACGGGGCCGCAGCGGTGCAAGCGGCGCGGTCTTCGCCAGGGCAGATCGCGACGCTGATCATGCCTTCGGACGCATCGTGGACCGAAGGCGGCATTCCTGCGGAAGCTTTGCCAGTGCCACAACCCGCCGCCATTGATCCGCAAGCGATCACGCAAGCCGCGCGGCTGTTGCGGGAAAAGAAGAAACCCGTGATCATACTTGGAGCTTCTGCGCTGCGTGCGGCAGCGCAAGGGCAAGCCTACCGCATTGCCGCTGCAACCGGGTGCAAAGTGATCGCGAACCAGATGAATGGCCTCACGCAACGCGGGCAAGGCCGGCTGGGGCTCGAGCGCATTCCGTATTCGACGGACGCCTCAATTGAGATGCTGAAAGGCTTTGATTGCGTGATCCTTGCAGGCAGCAAAGGTGCAGTCGGGTTCTTTGCTTATCCCAACAAGCCAAGCTTGCATCATCGTGCTGATGCCACAGTACATGTGCTGTCGCGGATTGACCAGGACAGCGAGATTGCGCTCGAGGCATTGGCAGATGAATTGAATGCGCCAAAGGTTGCGATTGCTTCGGCTGGCCCTCGACCCGGGATTCCAAGAGGGGAACCGACATCGGCAGGGTTCGGGAAAATGCTGGCTGCAATCATGCCAGACCAAGCCATTGTCGCGGATGAATCAATTACCTTCGGACCAGAATTCTGGACACATTCGCATGCTGCAGCACCACATGACTGGATGATGGTGACTGGCGGATCAATTGGTTACGGCATGCCGTGCGCAACCGGCGCTGCTGTTGCTGGTGGAGGGCGACGCGTGATCAATCCGCAGGCTGACGGATCGGCGATGTACACTATCCAGTCGCTGTGGACGCAGGCGCGGGAAAATCTGCCGGTGACGACAATCATTTTCAACAACAAGAGCTACAGGATCTTGATGGGCGAATATGCCAATGTCGGGGCAAATCCGGGGCCGACGGCGCTCAACATGCTCAATCTTGGAAGTCCTGACATGGATTTCGTCAAGATGGCGAATTCAATGGGCGTCGAGGCCGCCAAGGCAGATACCCTTGAGGCATGCGCGGCACTGATGCAGGCTTCGTTCAAGAGGAATGGTCCATTCCTGATTGAAATGGGGACTTAGAATGGTTCCGGGTTAGTTTGCATAAATCCAAAAACCTGCCATGGCCCGCCTGACGCCTATCAGATTCACACAACTTTTTTCCCGCTCATTTTCGAACCGGAGATTTCGGAAGAACTCGACATAAACAACTGTTTTAATTATTTAGTTCCGTCATCCCGGCGAAAGCCGGGACCCAGGCTTGCAACCCGTTGAGATGCGAAAAGTCCGGGTTCCGGCGTTCGCCGGAATGACGGGTTTATTGGTAAGTGCTATTCCAACTCACCGGGAACCGCTTTAATTTGGCGCATTGCAAAGCAGCTACCGTTTTCAGGCGTTCAGTATTAAGAACAGTGGAAAATGGAGGCTGGGCACGACATGCAGAAGCATTCACCTGCGACTATCCACCTGAAGGACTACGCCCCGACCGACTACATTGTTTCGCATGTTGATTTGACCGTTGAATTGCATGCGATGGCGAGCATGGTCACTTCGCGGATTTCTGTTTCCCCCAGGACCATCGGCAAGCCGTTGCAATTTCATGGCGAGGAGCTCGCGCTGCATTCAGTCAGCGTCGATGGCAAGGCGTTGCAAGTATCAGATTATTCCCTGGATGAACAATTCCTCACCCTGCATTCGCCGCCGCAGCAGCCCTTCACTCTTACAATCGTTCAAAGTTGCAATCCGGCCAAGAACAGCGCCCTGTCCGGGCTTTATCTGTCCAACGGCATGTTCTGCACGCAGATGGAGGCGGAAGGATTCCGCCGCTTTGCCTTCATGTATGACAGGCCTGATGTCATGGCGACATACAGGGTGCGGATTGAAGCGCCGAAATTCCTGCCAGTGCTCTTGGGCAATGGCAACCCGATGGAGCGTGGCGATGTTCCGGGGACGGACCGTCATTTTGCTGTTTGGGATGATCCTCATCCAAAGCCAACTTATTTATTTGCCTTGGTCGGCGGCGATCTTGCCTCTGTGCATGACACGTTCACGACGATGTCGGGACGAAACGTCAACCTCGGCATTTATGTTGAAACAGGCAAGGAAGACCGGTGCGCCTGGGCGATGCAATCACTCAAGGCATCAATGACGTGGGATGAAAACCGCTTTGGCCGGGAATATGATCTCGACGTGTTCAATATCGTAGCCGTTTCTGATTTCAACATGGGAGCGATGGAGAACAAGGGGCTCAACATCTTCAACGACAAATATGTGCTGGCACGGCCGGATACGGCGACGGATACCGATTACACGAATATTGAAGCGATCATTGCGCATGAGTATTTCCACAACTGGACGGGAAACCGCATCACCTGCCGCGACTGGTTTCAACTTTGCCTGAAGGAAGGTCTTACGGTTTTTCGCGACCAGGAATTCACCTCGGACTTGCGGTCGCGCGCGGTGAAACGGATTTCGGACATCAAAACGCTTCGTGCGAGGCAATATCCTGAAGACCAAGGGCCGTTGGCGCATCCGGTGCGGCCAACGTCATACATCGAGATCAACAATTTCTACACGCCGACGGTTTACGAAAAAGGCGCCGAGCTATGCCGCATGATGCATACGCTGATTGGCGATGCCGCGTTTCGCAAGGCGATGGATATTTACTTCGAACGGTTTGATGGCACGGCGGCGACTGTTGAAGATTTTGTTTCGTGCATGGCGGAAGCGTCGGGGCGAGACTTGTCGCAGTTCTTCACCTGGTATGAACAGGCAGGCACGCCACGGCTCGACGTCAGAGGCGTGCATCATGCCGCGAATGACATCTATGAAGTGACCGTTTCGCAAGTGACACCGCCTACTCCCGGACAAGATGCGAAGAAACCACTGCATATGCCACTGCGCATCGGGCTTATCGGCAATGATGGCCAGGACCTGGCGCTTCATCTTGAAGGAAAAGGCCACCTCAACGATCCAGTGATCGAACTCACCAAGGAGCGCCAGATATTCCGCTTTCTTGACGTCAAGGAGCGGCCTGTGTTGTCGATCAATCGCGGAGCCTCTGCGCCTGTCGCGCTGCACCTTGATGCGCCTGCGAAGGATCTGTTGTTTCTGATGGGGCGCGACAGCGACCCTTTCAATCGTTGGGAAGCGGCGCAGACGCTGGGGCGGGTGTTGATCATCGAGACGATAGCCCAAGGTTTCTTGCCCCGCCACGTCGACGCGTTTGCGGATGCGTTGGGCCGCACATTGAAGGATCATCGATTGGACAACGCCTTCAAGGCGCAAATGCTGGCCTTGCCGATGGAAGCGGAAATCGCAGCATCGCTCGGAGGAAATGCGGATGCCGACAAGGTATTCGCAGCGCGGGAGAATGTGCGGAGAGCCGTTGCCACGGCAATCGGCTCTGAACTGGAGAACGCCTATCATGCAACAATTGATCAGGGGCCCTATTTGCCAGATACGTTGGGAACATCGCGGCGGGCACTGCATTTTGCAGCATTGGCGATGATGGCTCCGGCGGCGCCGCTCAAGGCGATGACACTGGCGGATGCTGAACTTGCCCAAGCTTCCTGCATGACTGCGGAGATCGGCGCGCTGAATGCCGTGCTGCAAATCGATGATCCACGGCGTGGACACATGCTTGACGCGTTTTATAGACGCCATGGCAATGATCCGCTGCTGGTGGACAAGTGGTTCATGCTGAATGCCGCTATTCCCGGCGCTGATGCATGGGAGCGCATTGCCAGGTTGATGAAGCATTCCCAGTTCAAGCTGACGACGCCGAACCGGGTGTATTCGCTGCTGGGTGGATTCACCGGCGGGAACTCGACGGGGTTCAATGCGGCTCATGGCGAGGGTTATAACCTGATTGCCGATGCCGTGATGGCGCTTGATGCAATCAATCCGCAGGTAGCGGCGCGGATTGCGACAGGATTTCGCAGCATTGCGGTTTATGACCGGCAGCGACGCGATGCAGCAGCATCGGCTTTGCAACGCATCCTCGCGAAACCTGGACTATCGCGAGATGTCAGCGAGATTATAGGCCGAATCGCTGGAACCACCCAGGCGCAATAGATTCCCCTGGAATCAGGAAATTCAACGGTTGGCAAATCAGTTGACAGCGCGTTACATCGTTGAACTCTCCTTGCCCGCTTGCGGAGAAGGAATGCGGTTTGTGTAATCAACTTAATGACAGGGCCGGTTTTGAACAAGGCGCAAATCAGCGATCTGTATTTTCGCGACAAATCGATGCGGCTGGGGCTGCCGTGGTCGCGGTTTCCAGGCATCCAGATTTCGGAACGCGTGCTCCGGTGGCTGATAACCGCACTCGCTTCCTTGTTTCTGATTGCACTTGCCTCAGCGCTGGTTTCCCAACTGCTCGACAACCGCAAGCAACACGTGGCGGATCAGGCGCAGGCCACACTTTTGCACGTTGAGGCGGCGGCGCGCGGCATTCAGAACCGGTTGCTGGAAGATCTGACGAGCAACCGGACAATTTCACCGATCACAGACCAATTGCTGCTGGAGTTTCTGTCACCGGCCGCGCTTGACGAGAAGCGCAGCTATCTGATCATTGATTCCGACGGTGATGTAGTCGCGTCGGCGCCGATCGGTGCCATGCCTTACAAAACATCGCTGGCGAGCATTCTCGACCAACCACCGAAATTCTCTGGCAATGGCATCAAGACATTCCGCGGCGCGATCAATAATGAAACTGTCATGATTGCTGCTGGTCCGCTGGCGCCGTATGGCGGGCGGTTGATCGCGCTGCAAAAACAGAGCGACATTCTAAATCTTTGGCGGCAGCGCGTGGTGCAATTGGCGTCGCTGTTTGCGGTCACGTTCCTGGTGCTGCTGCTGCTGACCGGCGCGTTTTTCTGGCAATCGGGCAAAGCGCAGGAAGCGGATTCGATTTTGAACCTCGCTACTGGCCGTCTTGATGATGCGCTTGATGGCGGGGAATGCGGGTTGTGGGACTGGGACCTCGCCAAGGGGCAGATTTTCTGGTCGCGCTCGATGTTTGAAATCCTGGGTTTGAAAGCGCGCGGCGAATTGCTGGGGTTTGGCGAGATTTCCCGGCGCGTTCACCCTGACGATGCGCGGCTTGATGACATCGTGGAAGAATTGCTCAAGGGTCACCGCACCGCTTTCGACCATGAATTCCGGATGAAGCACGAAGATGGACACTGGGTTTGGCTGCGGGCGCGCGCCGCGCTTTCGGCGGAACATTCCAGCGAGCAGCCGCATCTGATCGGCGTGGTGTTTGACATTTCGCGGCAAAAGCAATTGGACCGGATGAATGCAGTTGCAGAATTGCGGCTGAAGGATGCGGTTGAAAACATATCGGAAGCTTTCGTGTTGTGGGACACGGAGAGCAAGCTGGTGCTGTGCAATTCCAAATATCAGCAGTTTCATTCATTGCCGCATTCGGTATGCCAGCCGGGCACGCCCTATGGCGTGGTGGCAGCGGCGTCAAAGGAGCCGCGGGTCAAGCAATATGTCGAAGACAACGCGATTGAGATGCAGGATTCGCGATCCATGGAAGTGCAGTTGGCGGATGGACGGTGGCTGCACATCAACGAGCGGCGCACCAAGGATGGCGGCTTCGTTTCGGTGGGCACCGACATTACAGCGCTGAAGAAGCAGGAAGAGCGGCTGCTCGAATCCGAGCGCACTTTGATGGTGACGGTGCGCGATCTGCAAAAAGAGCGGCAGACAGCGGATGAGCAATCGTCCCGGCTGGCTGAACTGGCAGACAATTATGCGCGGGAAAAGGGGCGGGCAGAATCCGCGAGCCGGGCGAAATCGGAATTTCTCGCCAATATGAGCCATGAATTGCGCACCCCGCTCAATGCGATCCTGGGATTTTCCGAAATGATGGCGGCGCAGATGTTTGGGCCTTTGGGCGCACCGAAGTATGGCGAATATTGCGCTGACATTCACAAGAGCGGGCAGTTCCTGCTCGACGTGATCAATGACGTGCTCGACATGTCGAAGATTGAAGCAGGCCGCACCGAGGTTGAGCCGGAACTCACTGACCTGCAATTGGTGATCGATGACGTGATGCGGATTGTGGGTCCACGCGCCACCGAGGGGAGAATCGCGCTGCATCAGGATAACAGCGTGCTTGCGCCGTTCATGGTGGATCGCCGCGCGTTGAAACAGGTGCTGCTGAACTTGCTGGCCAATGCGATCAAGTTCACGCCGGAAGGCGGTGAAGTTGATCTGCGCGGGTTCGAAGATGGCGCGACAATCAAGATCGTGATCGCGGATACGGGCATTGGCATTCCGCAGAGTGACATCGACAAACTCGGGCGGCCGTTTGAGCAGGTCGAGAACCAATTCACCAAATCGCGGGGCGGCTCGGGGCTGGGGTTGGCGATTTCCAAGTCGCTGGTGGAGTTGCATGGCGGAACGCTTACCATTGCGAGTGTTTTGGAAAAAGGAACAACTGTAACGATTGAATTGCCGAGAATTTCGTCCTAAGTTGGGTCCAAAGATATTTACCTGCCTGAGATGCGCAAATTGCCGCTGAATTTGACCGTGGGAAGGTCAATTGGATTTTTTGGCACCCGATAGCCTGAAGAGCAAGATTCAGCCCTACGGGCAAATTCGCCGACGAATTGCTAATCGCGCTGGGGTTGTGGCATGTGAGCGCACCTGGCAAGGGCGATTTCGACTAACCGGGAACCGCGCTAATTCTTTTTCCTGTTGTCCACCCTGCTCGCCCTCTCGCGGATCGCTGCGGCGAGGGATTTGCGTTCCTCTGGGGTCATTTTTGCGATGACGCCGGTGACAAGGGTCACGGTTTTAGACGCGAGGCTGTCGGGGCCGGTGGCGTAGCTTTCGACTGCGGGGCGGATGAGGGACAAGTCGCCCGGATCTTTCTCAAGGGCATCGGCGAGATTGAGGATTTGCTCGGACGAGCCATCGCGCATGTCACGAAGCCCGCGCATGTCGCGGCGGACGACGCCCATCAGTTCAAAGCGGCGGTCGCGCGGCATGTCTCGCAGGAAACTGCGGGGAAAAATCTGGACGGCATTTGCGCCGATGATGCGTTCATCAGCGTTGTAGCGATTGCCCAGCACCAGCCCCGCAATCAGAAGATTGGCCATCAGCGACAGTCCGAGCAGCGCTGTCCACCAGCGAGACCTGAGCTGCGGCACATAGCGGTGCCAGGATTTTACGGGTTCGTCAGTCATGACTGGCTTTCCGTGGCGTAAGTTTCGGCGTCTTCAATGCCGGAAACAAAATCGCCAACGTCGGCATTGAGCAAATCCAAACCTGTTGCGCCGAGATAGAGGCCCAGCGCCAGCGATGCTGCAAGCGGCACAGCGGAAAGCCAGTAGGCCGGTTTCTTCAGCGGCTGCCGCGCTGGCGCGTTGATGCGCCGGAGCAAGGCATTCATGCCCTGGTCCGTACCTTCGGGCGCCGATGCGAAGTTCAGCAGTCGATCAAGTTCTTTGTCGTTCATTTCAATGTCCTTCGGCGATGGCCTGGAGCATGTCCTGCCATTCGCCGGTTAAATCCTGTTTGAGCGCCCTGCGGGCGCGGGAGAGCAGCGATTCAAGCGCCCCGACGCTGAGTTCCATCACTTCAGCGGCCTTGATATTCGAAAACTGTTCAAAATGCACCAGCGTCAAGGCGAGGCGCTGACGATCAGGCAGGCAGGCAATGGCCCGGTCCATGCGCTGGCTGACGCGGGCCTTTTCAAGCTGCTGCGGGGCAATGGCGCGGCTGTCTTGTGGTTCATTGGCGTCGTCCAGCATCACCATGGGTTTGGCGCGGAAGCGATCATTGACGAGATTGGTTGCCACGCGAATGAGCCAGCCGCGCAAAGCATGGGCTTCGCGCAGCTGTCCAGGATTGTTCCAGAGGCGCAAAAACGCTTCCTGGGTTACATCTTGTGCGTCGACGTGGCCTGACATCATGCGCCAGACGACACGATAGACGACAGGGTAGTGGCGCTTTACCAGCTGGGAAAACGCATTCTGGTCTCCCCTGCTTGCGGCATCCAGCAGGCGTGCATCGGCGGACTCATGGGATGAGTCGATATCCGTCCCGCCCGCCAGGTGCAGCGCCAATGCTGTCATCGCTCCTATTGTACCTCTTGACCCATCATGCGTTTGCGCCAATCGGCCCGCTTGAAGTTTTGCATTTCCGCCAACGTCAAAGCGCCATCGCTATCTGTGTCGGCGCCAGTGAACATGGAATCGACGATGTTGTCGAGTTCGGATTCAGTGATGGAACCATTCTTGTCGCGGTCGAGCATTGCCATGATACGGGCGCGGCGGCGCTCGATGGCTTTTTGCATGGCTTCGGTCAGTTCCGATGATGTAATCGATTTGTCAGCGTTGGTATCCATGCGGTTGAAGCGGCGATTGACGACGGGTTCAAATTCAGCGCGCGCGACCTTGCCATCCTTGTTGGCGTCGAGGCGGGTGAAGCCTTTTTCGCGCTTGGGGAAATAGGGTTCGTTGGCCAGGGTTGCTGTAGCGGTTGCTGCCAGCGCCACGAGCGCCAGGGCGATGATTTGGTTGGTCTTGCCGATCATTTTTTGTTCCTCCGTTTGGGGTTGCACAGATATGACGGCTGGGGAGGAGGATTCCGTCGCGGGTTACTCAGGAATTTACCATATTGCGTTGTCCGGCAATTTGCCGTACAATAAGGCAGGAAACAGACATGCCAACGACACCGCGAGAATCCAGACCTCAAGCCCGGCTTGAAGCGCGAATTGCGCCTGAAATTCATGCCGTCCTGAAACGGGCGGCAGAAATTGAGGGCCGCAGCCTTTCTGATTTTGTTATTGCCGCTGCCCGTGCCGCTGCGCACCAAACAATTGAACAATCAAATGTTATCAAGCTTTCACGGGAGAGTGCAGAATTTGTTGCCGAACTTCTGAGTGGCAACGCCCAGATTGCACCAGAAATGCGACGCGCTGCAAAACAACACGAGAAGCTCATAGGCTCATTGTAGCCGATCATGCCGGAGCAGACGCCATTCTCGGTCGAATTGCTGGCGGGCCAAGACCGGAAAAATTTTGATTGCGGAACCGCTGCACTCAATACTTATCTGATTGCGCAAGCCAGCCAAGACATGAAACGGAATGTTGCCGCTTGTTTTGTTGCGATTGATAACAGAAACGGAAATGTTGCCGGATTCTACACGCTCGCAGCATGTCATGTTGATTTGAGGATTCTTGACGACTCCTGGCGGCGCAAGTTGCCCCGCTATCCAACAGCGCCAGCTGCGCGGCTCGGTCGACTAGCCATCGACTTGAAATTTCAGGGGCGAAAACTTGGTGCAGCACTCCTGGCAAATGCGGTCGGGCGCGTTCTGAAATCCGATGTTGCGGCACATTTGATTGTGGTGGATGCGAAGGATTCAAAAGCCGCAGCGTTTTGTCTACATCATGGTTTTCGGCAGGATCCCGCAGTCGTGCTGAGACTCTATGCGCCTGTAAGCTCACTGAAAGTCTTGGTGGATTAAGTACTTTTCAGTTTTCTGGCTTACCGATTTTCCGATCAAAAATGTCTTGAACATCCTTTGCCACCTCATCCAGCATGGCTTCAGCAGTCTTTGTGTCGGGCATTGATGTGGCGTTGAGGAGGAGTTGGGTGAGGCCTTTCGGTGCTGTTTCTGGTGTAGCATCACCTTCAATGGCGAGGCGGAGGATTTGCGTGAGGCGGGTGTAGAGCGCCCAGGCTTTGCGCAGGGTGTCGGCATCTGCTGGCGGCAGGTGCCCGGCATTCTGCAAGGAGGTGAGTGCGGCTGGGGTATTAGTGTCGTAGATTGCCGAAGTGAGCTGCAGGGCTTGCGCTACAAATTCGATTTCGACCAAGCCGCCGCGTTTGCGTTTCAAATCCCAGCGGTGGGTCGGTTTTTGTTCTTTCAGCATGAGGGAGCGCATGTTGCGGATGTCGGCGAGGGTCGCTGACTTGCCCTCTCCGTCACTGCGCTGCGCTTGTGCCGCCTCCCCCGCAAGCGGGGGAGGAATGTGGGGGAGAGCGCTGTTGATCGCAGCGTTCACAGTTTCGGCGAAATCAGGCGATGCCGATACGACGCGGGCGCGGGTGAGCGCCATTTTCTCCCAGGTCCAGGCTTCGTCGCGCTGGTAGGATTCGAAGGCTTCGAGGGAGACAGCGACGGGGCCCTTGTTGCCGGAGGGCCGCAAGCGCATGTCGGCGTCGTAGAGGATGCCTTCGGCCGTTGGCGAAGTGATTGATGTGACGAGGCGCTGGGTGAGTTTGGCGTAGTATTGCGCGGGGCTCAAAGGGCGCGGGCCGGAGCTCGTAGCCGACTTTCCCTCTCCGTCAGAGCTGCGCGCTGCCACCTCCCCCGCAAGCGGGGGAGGAATGGGGGCGTCATAGATCAACATCAAATCAAGATCCGATGTTGCCGTCATTTCGTGGCCACCCCATTTGCCCAGTGCAACGATGGCGATGTTGCCGCCTTCGAATGTGCCGTGGGCCTTTTCGATTTCACTGGTGACAGCGTGGTGCAGGGCCTGGATGGCGGTGTCGGCGATGTTGGAATAGGCCAGGCCTGCTTCTTCGGCTGACACGGTTTCAGACAAGATGCGCACACCGACGCGGAACATTTGCTCACGGACGAATATTCTGAGCTGGTCGATGGTGTCCTGAAAATCCGGGTGGGTTTCGAGGAGTGGTGCCAGATTTTTCCCGAGCTCGTCGAGTGTTGGAAATGGGCCGAAAAAATTGCGGTCAAGGACCGCTTCGAGCGTGCGCGGCTGGCGGCTGAGTTGCTGGGCCAATTTGGGCGCTGTGCCCATGGTGCGGCAGAGCAAGTCCAGCAGATGCGGATTGACCTTCAACATGGAGAAAAGCTGCACGCCGGCGGGAAGGCCTGCGAGGAAGCGGTCAAAGGCGATGAAGGCCTGATCTGCATCTCCTGTGTTGGCCAGAGCATGCAAGAGGTGCGGCATGAGTTCAGTCAAAAGTTCGCGGGATTTCTTGGAGCGTGTCGCGTTATATCGGCCGAAGTGCCAGCCCCTGATCGTGGCTGCAACTTCTGACGCTGACGTGAAGCCGAGGCCCGAAAGTGTTGCAATGGTTTCGGGGTCGTCTTCGCCGCCCGTGAAAACCAGACTGCCTTCTTCTCCGCCGAGTGTTTCGGATTGCTGGAACAGGCTTTCAGAATGTTTGACGACGGTCTCAAGTGTGGCGCGCAGGCTTTGCGAAAACTCTTCGCCGGAGGTGAAGCCGCAGAAGCGGGCGTATCTTTCAAAGGCCTCTGGCGAAGATGGCACGCAATGGTCCTGTTGGTCATCGATCATCTGCACGCGGTGTTCGTATTTTCTGAGCGTCCAGTAAGCGTCGGTCAAAGCTGCTGATGTGGCCTCGCTGATCCAGTTTGATCTTGCAAGTTCTGCCAGCATGTCGACGGTGCGTCGGCCGCGCAATGCCGGGTTTCTGCCGCCTGCGATGAGCTGCTGAGTCTGGACGAAGAGTTCAATTTCCCGGATGCCGCCGCGGCCGAGTTTGAGGTTATGGCCTTTGGTGGCAATTTCGCCGTGGCCTTTATGGGCGTGAATTTGCCGCTTGAGGGACTGGATGTCGGCGACCGCTGCGAAGTCGAGATATTTTCGCCAGATATAGGGCTGGAGACGCGCAAGGAATTCCTCACCAAGTGGGATATCGCCTGCCACCGCCCGGGCCTTGATCATCGCCGCGCGTTCCCAGTTCTGCCCGAGGTTTTCGTAATAAATTGCCGCCGCTTCAATGCCGATTGCAACTTGCGTGGCGCGGGGATCAGGGCGGAGCCGCAAGTCTGTTCGGAACACGTAGCCGTCCTCTGTCATATCCTGCAGCAGGCTGACGATTTTCTGGGTGAGGCGGACGAAGACGGTGCCTGCGTCTTTGTCGGAACTGACGGTCGGGGTTTCGGCATCGTAGAGCACGATGAGGTCGATGTCGGAGGAGTAGTTCAGTTCGTGGGCACCGTGCTTGCCCATGGCGAGGATGACGTAGCCGGAATCTTTCTGTGGGTTAGCCGGATCAGGGAGGGTGAGGCGGCCCTGTTCGTGGAATGCGAGAAGGGCGGCGCAGGTCGCGGCTTCTGTGGCCGCATCGGCAAATTGCGTCAGGGTGCTGCAGGATTGTTCGGTTGTCCAGGTGTTTTCGATTTCGGCTTTGGCGATGAGAAGTGCGGCCTTGTTGCGGGCGTCACGGAGGAGTTGTCTTGTTGTTGGTTCATCGGCTTTGGCTGCTGCGGCGCATTGGGCGATGAGATCGGCCAATCCCTGGTCAGGGGAGTGGTTGGCGATCCAGTCTGCGTGGTCGGTGGCGAGGCGGGAGAGGAAGGGGGAAAATGGGAACATGCTGAGCTGATAGCATGTTTTTTTTGACTTGCCCTCTCCGTCACGGCGCTGACGCGCGTGACACCTCCCCCGCGAGCGGGGGAGGAAAGAAGCTGACATTCCTCGCCCGCTTGCGGGAGAGGTGGCGAGCGAAGCGAGACGGAGAGGGCAAGTCTGGCAAAATTCAGCGACGGAAATCCCGCCCCCCAGCGTCTTACCTTTCGGGATGAAAAATCATGCTGCCAGTCTACTCACGGACAAAGGAACAAATTGCACGGGCTCGACTCCTTCGACAGGGCGATAACCCGGCAGAGGGGGCCTTGTGGAACATGCTTAAAGGCAAACAACTTGGCGGCTACAAGTTTGTCCGTCAGTTTCCCATGGGGCCATACTTTGCGGATTTCGCTCAAAGACAAATGCGTCTCGTCGTCGAAGTTGACGGCAGCCAACACGTTGATAGCAGCAGCGACCGACGGCGCGATGAGTATATGCGGGAGCGTGGGTATTCGGTGTTGCGGGTGTGGAGTGGTGACGTGTTGCGTGACCGCGAGACGGTCTGTGAGACTATCCTGAGGGTGTTGCGTGGCGAGTTTCGTGAGGATGTTGTTTCTGCGGAAGTTCGGTTTGTGAAGGCGCGTTAACTGGCCCTCTCCGTCTCGCTGCGCTCGCCACCTCTCCCGCAAGCGGGCGAGGAAAGGGAGCGTGCATTCCTCCCCCGCAATCGGGGGAGGTGTCACGAGCGACAGCGATGTGATGGAGAGGGTTGGTCAGGTGCGGGTTGGCAGAACCAATTTCGCCTTCAATCCCGGCGCATTGTCCTCCAGTATCAGTTCCCCACCATGCAGATGCATGATGCTGGCGACGAGCGGTAGCCCCAGGCCGTTGCCGGGTTTGCTTCGGCTGGCGTCGAGGCGGGTGAAGCGTTCCTTGACGCGTTCGCGGTCGGCCGCGGGGATGCCTGGGCCATTGTCGGATACGATGACCTCTATTGCTGTGCCATTTCGCTTTGCAGTCACGGAAATTTCGGGAGCAACTTCAGCGCCATACTTTATGGCGTTGTCGATGAGGTTGCTGACGGCTTGGGCCAGAAGCTGGCGGTCGCCTTTCATGGCCAAGTCATTGTCAATTTGATGATTGAGGGTGCCGCCTGCTTCTTCGATGATAGGTTCGTAGAGTTCGATCACGTCGTTCAAAGTGCCTGCGAGGTTGAGGGATTCCAAGCCTTCGCGGGCGTTGCCGCTTTCGGCGCGGGCGATTGACATGAGCGCGTTGAACGTGCGCAAGAGGCTGTCACTTTCTTCAAGAGACTGGTTGAGGGCGGCGCGATATTCTTCGGGCTTGCCGGAGCGAAGAGCGGCCTCGACACGGGCGCGCATGCGGGTGAGTGGTGTCTTGAGGTCATGGGCAATATTGGTCGTTACGTCCTTCATGCCAGTCATCAGGCGCTCGATTTGGTCGAGCATTTCATTGAGCGAAACCGAGAGACGGTCGAGTTCATCGTTGGTGCCTTTCACCGGCATGCGCTGGGCAAGGTCGCCTTCCATGATGTTGCGCGAAGTTCCGGTGATCGCATCGATACGGCGGAGGAAGTTTCGGCTGGTGAGAAGGCCGCCGCCGAGGCCCAATAAAAGGGCCAGGCCGAGCGAAATGAACAGAGTGCGGCGGATGAGATCAGCAAACTGGCGCAGTTCCTGGACATCGCGGCCGACGAGGACTTCGTAGTCACCTTGAAGATCGGAGTGAAAGCCGCGGGCCGTGTGATTAACAACAATGCCATTGCGATTGCGGACAATCGGGAAATCGGTCCAACCAGGCTTGTCCTCCATTCCCGGGGGCAAGCCCTTCAAGTTTCCGGCAATGTAATTGCCCTGCGGATTGACCAGAACGTAAAGCGTGTCGGTTTGGCTGTTGCTGCGGCGGCGGATCACATCGGCGACACCTTTGAGACCAAGAATGCGATATTGATCGGCAAGCCCCAGCACCTCAGCGCGAATGGTTTCGTCGGTCTGGCTTTCGAGGAGTCGGACCGTTGACCAATAAAGGTAAGCAAGGATCGCACCGACAGAAAGCGCGAAGACCGCCAGATAGACGGCGGCCAGGCGGAAGGTTGAGGTTCTGAAAAGCTTGGGGTTAATCAGCACGGATCATATAGCCTGCGCCGCGCACTGTTTGCAGCAGAGGCTGATCGAATCCCTTGTCGATCTTGGAACGGAGCCTGGAAATGTGCACATCAATGACATTGGTTTGAGGGTCGAAGTGATAATCCCAGACATTCTCCAACAACATGGTGCGGGTTACAATATGGCCGGCATTGCGGACCAGATATTCGAGCAGTTTGAATTCGCGCGGCTGAATCATGATGGTTTTACCAGCACGGGAGACTGTGCGGGTGAGCAAGTCTATCTCAAGGTCGGCGGCACGCAATCTGGTATCGTTGACTTCGGTCGGGGTGCGGCGGCGCAAACCCTCAACACGGGCCAGGAGTTCGGCAAAGGCATAGGGTTTCGGGAGATAGTCATCGCCACCAGCGCGAAGCCCGCGAACGCGTTCGTCGACATCGCTCAAGGCGCTTAGGATCAGCACCGGCGTGGAATTGCCTTCGGTGCGGATGCTGCGAATCATGGACAGGCCATCCAGCTTTGGCAACATGCGATCAACGATCAGCACGTCGTGCGGATTGGCCAGAGCGAGGCCCAGACCCTGCTCGCCATCATAGGCAACATCGACCACATGGCCACTTTCGCGCAAGCCATTGGCGAGCCACAGGGCTGCGTCTTTATCATCTTCGACTATCAGTATGCGCATATGGCTTCCGGAATGGGGATGGGCAAATATGGATGCGTCATTGTCCATATTTTCTTGGCCGACATGTGACATGGTTTCCTGGTCCTGAGAAGAGGGGTGGCGCGGAGACTTACGTCTTTGGGGGAACGTCGGGGATCAACGAGCCTCCGCGCCTAGTGGATGCCCGTGTGAGCGGGGGAAGCAATCAGGCATCCAATGGCATAGTTGGTAACGGCTTTGCCGGATTTCAACCTTCCTTTTTGGGCAGTGCGACAAAACGCTGGTTATCGCCCTGCTTAACCAAAACGAGCACACGCTTGTTGTTATCGGCGGCAAGCGCCTTGTCAATATCAGCGGGCGAATTGATTTCGCTGCCGGCAACTTCAAGTATGACGTCGCCAACACTTATGCCACGTTCGGCGGCAGGCGAATTGGGGGCAACTTCCACAACCCTGACACCGGCGCCATCTTCGGCGGGTTCAACCTTGAGGCCGAGGGTGTCCATTTTGCCAGCCTTGGTTTCAGAGGGCGTGGCAGACGCCAGCTTGGACAAGTCGTCGGGCATCTTGCCAAGAGTAACATTTACGGTTTCCGGCTTGCCGTCGCGGATGATTGAAATTTCAACGGATTTGCCTGGCGCGACTTTGGCAACCTTGCGTGACAAGTCGCGGGCGTCCTTGATGTCGGTGCCGTCGACTTTCAAGATGGTGTCCCCCTGCTTGACGCCGCCCGCCAGGGCTGGCGAGCCTTCTGTCACTTCCGTGACGATGGCACCCTGGGTTTTCTCCATGCCGAGACCCTGGGCGAGCTCGTCGGTGATCGGCTGGATGCGGACACCTAGCCAGCCGCGGGTTACTGCGCCATTGGCCTTCAGGCTTTCAACCACATCCTTGACGGTCGAGGCCGGGATGGCAAAGCCGATGCCGACCGAGCCGCCAGATGGCGAATAAATCGCCGTATTCACGCCGACGACATCGCCGTTCAGGTTGAAAGCAGGCCCCCCGGAATTGCCGTGGTTAATCGAGGCGTCGATCTGCAGGAAGTCATCATAGGGGCCGTTGCCGATGTCGCGGCCACGGGCTGAAATGATGCCGGAAGTGACGGTGCCGCCGAGGCCAAAAGGATTGCCTACTGCCATGACCCAGTCACCGACTTTCGCCTCATCTTTTGCGAGTGAAACGAAGGGGAAGGTCTTGTCCGAATTGATTTTCAGGAGAGCGATGTCAGTCTTTGGATCGGTGCCAATCACCTTGGCGGCATATTCCTCGCCGCCGTTGAATTGCAGCGAGACTTCGGATGCCTTGTCCACGACGTGGTTATTGGTGATGACATAGCCATCAGCGGAAATCACGAAGCCCGAGCCTTGCGCCATGCTGGGTTGCTGGCGGCCTGGGCGCATGCGGTCACGGAACTGCGGCATGTTCTGGAAGAAGTCGCGGAACTGCGGCGGGAGCTGATCGAGGTTCGGCATTTGGGTGCCATCCTCGTTATCGTTGGAGGCGTTCTGGATTTTAACCGTGACGCTGACGACCGAAGGCATGACCTGATCAACAAGTTGTGAAAAGCCCTTGGTAGGATCAATTGGCTGGGCTGAGCCGGCCTGGACCGTCAAAGGGGGCACAAGTGTCAAGGTTCCGACCACTGCCGTGGTTGACAGCAAACCTGCGATGGCCAGGGACCGGGCGGTTTTGCGGGTGAATGTGAAGAGTGCGGACATTGCGTCGCTCCTTTGGGAATGAGATGGTGATGATATGGGACACTGCGCGTTACGCCATGATGTCGGCTGGGTGAAATCTATGTAATGTTTAGGACGGGATTGCGGCGGAAGGATTGCGGAGGTGTGACCAATCAACAGATTTTCTGCCAGCACTTGCCAGCAGCTGCCAGCTGACGTATGTTGAGTTGATGGCAGAACCCCAGTTATCGGTCCGGTCGGCGCGTGCGCGGAGTTTGGCGCACAAGCTGGCCAAGAAGGAGCAGCGCACCGTTTCGCAGGTCGTTGAGCGTGCGCTTGAGGCATATGCAAAATTGCAGCAGGGTCCACGGAAAGAAACGGCCGCCGAGTTCTGGGATCGAATGCACAGGGATTATGGTGGCGAACCTGATATTGATCTTGACGCCATTATTCGCGAAGGCCGAATTGATCATTCGGATCCCATTTTTTGATTTTCGTAGACACCAACGTCCTTTCTGAAACGATGCGGCCGAGAGCCGACGGCCGGGTTGAAAAGTGGTTTCGAGCGAATGACAGCGAAATCTGGCTCAGTACCGTAGTCATCGCTGAAATATCATTCGGCATCGAACGCATTCGGCCCGATGAGCGGTCACCCAGGCTGGACGAAAAACTGGCAGATTTTTGCAGGCATTTTGCAGGGCGAATTGCGGCTTTCGATGAGCAATCCGCGCTTGTTTACGGACCTTTGTTGGGACAGGCCGTGCGAAACGGCAAGACTTTGTCGACGCCAGACGGCATGATTGCTGCCATTGCGCTGCGCCATGGCGCTGCTCTAGCCACCCGAAATGAGAAAGATTTTGCCGGGCTGGGATTGGAAATCGTCAATCCGTGGCGATAGGGCGACGCGTTAAATCTCCTGCAGAATTTCTGCCAGTTTGGCTTCATCCTCGGACGTGAGTTGATCCGGATTTGTGGCCGCAGGTTTGCGGCGGGTCCAGAGAAAAGCGGCTCCCGCCAGTAGCAGCGCGAATGGTGTCAGCCAGAGAAAAAGGGTGTCGATGCGGAGTGGCGGTTTGAGCAGAACGTAATCGCCATATCTTGTGACTACGAAGTCGGTGACCTCCGTGTCAGTTTTGCCTTTGGTCAATTGTTCACGGATGAGAATGCGGAGGTCGCGGGCCAGGGGAGCGTCTGATTCATCTATCGACTGGTTCTGGCAGACGAGGCAACGGAAGTGCTGGCTGAGATTGCGGGCGCGGGATTCGAGGATTGAGTTTTTCAGGATTTCGTCGGGCTGGACGGCGAAGGCGGGGGTGATGAGAGCCAGTGCGGACAATAATAATGCCGTCATTCCAGCCAAGCGCAGCGTTAGCGGAGCGCGAGCTGGAACCCGGCTCTGGAACCGTGCGAGTAGGTAGCTGGGTTCCAGCTCGCGCCTTCGCTCTGCTACGGCTTGGCTGGAATGACGGATAAAAATTGTCGACCTGAACATTACTCCGCCGCCACCTGTTTTGCTGTTGCGCGGTGCGCAACGCCAATGCGGAAACGGCGGTCGCTCAGGGACAACAAGCCACCGGCGAACATTGTCAAGGCACCGAGCCAAATCAAAGATACAAGTGGATTGAAATAGGCGCGGACGGCGCGTGAGCCTGCTTCGCCCTGGTCGCCCATGACGATGTAGACGTCGCCCAGCGGGGTTTGATGCAGGCCCACTTCAGTCGTCGGGATATTTCCGGGTTTGAAGATGCGTTTTTCGGAACTGACGGTGGCGACTTCCCTGTCACCCTCTTCGATGCGAAATTGACCGGTTGAGCCTGTGTAGTTCGGGCCTGTCAGCGGAGATTCGCCAAGGAAGGTGATTTTGTAGCTGCTGACTTGCGTTGACTTACCGGGCTTGAGCGAGACGATGTGTTCGACCTTCCACAGCGAGATGGCGATTATGCCGAGAATCGCGATGCCCAAACCTGCATGGGCCAGCGTCGCGCCAATTGCCGAGCGCGGCAGGCCTGCGAAACGGTTGAGCGAGTTGGTGACCGTGGTGCGACCGAATGCAATGCGCTCACCCAGTTCCCGGAGGCTGCCAAAGATCAACCAGAAGCCGATGGCGAAACCGACCGGTGCGAGCCACGGTCCACGGCGTGTCAACACAAGAACAATTGCTGCGCAAGCAACTGCTGAGGCGGCTGCAAGCCAGAGTCGCTGAATGACGCCTTTGAGATCGCCGCGTTTCCAGGCGAGCATGGGGCCGAACGGCACGAGCAACAATAATGCGAGAATGATGGGGCCGAAGGTGAGGTTGAAGAAGGGCGGGCCTACGGAGATTTTTTCACCCGTAATGGTTTCGAGCGCCAGGGGATAAAGCGTACCAATGAGGACGGCGGCGCAGGCGACGCAGAGGAACAGGTTGTTCAAAACGAGGCCGCCTTCGCGGCTCATTGGCGCGAAAAGGCCACCGGTTTTCAATTGCGGTGCACGCCATGCAAAAAGGGAAAGACTTCCGCCGATGAAAAACAACAGGATCATCAGGATATAAAAGCCGCGCTGCGGATCAACGGCGAAGGCGTGGACCGAGGTCAGGACTCCGGAGCGGACGAGGAATGTGCCCATCAGCGACAGGGAAAAGGCGAGGATCGAGAGAAGTATGGTCCAGATTTTTAGCGCACCTCGTTTTTCGACGACGATGGCGGAATGCAGCAAAGCCGTGGCGATGAGCCAGGGCATGAAGCTGGCGTTTTCAACCGGGTCCCAGAACCACCAGCCGCCCCAGCCCAATTCATAATAGGCCCACCAGCTTCCCATGGCGATGCCGATGGTGAGGAAGGCCCAGCTGGCGAGCGTCCACGGCCTGACCCAACGGGCCCAAGCGGGATCGACTTTGCCTTCAACCAAGGCGGCGACGGCGAAGGAGAAGGCCATCGAGCAGCCGACATAGCCAGCGTAGAGAAATGGCGGATGAAAGGCGAGTGCGGGGTCCTGCAAGATGGGATTCAGGCCGTTTCCTTCTATCGGCGGATTGGCAAGGCGGATGAAGGGATTTGACGCGGCGACGATGAAGAGCAGAAAGGCCGCGCCAATTGAGCCTTGCACAGCGAGAACGCGGGCCTTGAAGGTTTGCGGCAAGTTGTTGCCGAAGTGGGCGACGGAGCTGCCAAAGATGGCGAGGATCAGCACCCAGAGCAGCATGGAGCCTTCGTGATTGCCCCAGACGCCGGAGATTTTGTAGAGAAGCGGTTTGGCGGAATGCGAATTTTCAGCGACATTGAGGACTGAAAAATCAGACACGAGATAGGCGTGGGTGAGCGCCATGAAAGCGATGGCGATCAGGGTGAGTTGCAGGATCGCTGCGGTTGAGCCCGCGGCCATGAGGCGGGCATCGTTTTTCCAGGCACCGTATAGTGGAGCTGTGGTTTGGTAGGCGGCAACCGCGAGCGCCAGGATGAGCGCGAAGTGGCCGAGTTCGGTGATCATGGGCTAGCCCTCTCCGTCACGGCGCTGACGCGCGTGACACCTCTCCCGCAAGCGGGAGAGGAAAGCTGCCAATCATTCCTCGCCCGCTTGCGGGAGAGGTGGCGAGCGTAGCGAGACGGAGAGGGCACGTCATTTTTCCGCCCCCTGCCCCAGCTTCACGCCTTTCGCTTTAAGGCTATCAGCGATTTCCTTGGGCATGTAGTTTTCGTCGTGCTTGGCCAGAACTGTGTCTGCGGTAAAGGCGCCAGCTGTATCGAGGATGCCTTCGGTGACGACGCCCTGGCCCTCGCGGAAGAGATCGGGAACGACACCTTTGTAGGTCACATTGATGCTCTGCAACGTGTCTGTAATTGTGAACAGGTTGATGGCGTCGCCGGATTTTTTCCAGCTGCCTTGCTCTACCATGCCGCCGAGGCGGATGCGGGTTCCGGGCTTCACCCCCTTTTCGGCGATTTCGCTAGGCGTGTAGAAAAACACGATTGTGTCGCGGATCGCGTAAAGGACAAGTCCACCGGCGACGGCAAGGACGCCGAGGCTTGCAAGGATGATGGTCAGGCGGGTTTGTTTTCTTGTCATTATAATTTCAATTCTTCTGCCAAGGCATTGATTGAGGCCAGTTTTTCAGGATCTGATTTGAAGATATCCGTGGCTTTGACGAGCGAGGCTTTGGCTTTTTCAGCTTCGCCCAGAACCATCCGTGCACGGATTAATCGGAGCCAGCCTTCGATGTTGTCACCATTGGCGGACAGTTTTTCTTCCAGCCCGTTGACCATGCTGGCGATCATTTCATTTTGACCGGCTGGCGTCATTTTTGCGCCTTGCTGCATCTGCCCATCAGTCAGCGCTGGAACCTTGGCGAGCGAGGCGATCTGATTTTCCACGGCGCTGCGCCAGGGAGCATCGGAGGGTGCATCCGCAAGAAGTTTCTCGAAGCGAGCACGCGCCTCTTGGATACGACCTTCCTGCTTCAGCGTAATCGCCATGAAGAAATTGGATTTGGAATGCTGTGGGTCCAGTTTCAGCGCCTGATCGAATGCCCTGGCGGCTTCTGCGCTCACGATGCCTTCGCCTGCGAATGTCAAAGCTTCTCCGAGTGAGGCGTAGCGGTCTGCTGTGCGCGGCTCAAGGCGCAGTAGATTATCGTAGGACTTGGCGGCATCGGCAAAGCGGCCCATCCCGGAATAGATGGGTGCCAGGATGGTCCAGCCTTGTGCATCACCGGGTTTTTCACCGAGACGTTTTTCGACTTGCGCCACCATGGCTGCAAGATCGTTATTTGCAATGGCGTTTTCGAGACGAGAGTCCAATGGCGCATCTTGCGACTGGGGTTTGCCATGCACGAGGTAAAGCGGGATCGCGATCACGGGCACGATGAGCGCGAAAAAAATCGAAGGCAACGGGCTCAGTGATTTCGTCGCAGGCAGGGCGACCGAAGCGCTTTCGGCCAGAAGACGGCGTCCGATTTCAGCGCGGATGCCCGAGGCTTCAGCTTCCGGCACTTTTCCCAGGGACACATCCTGCGCAAGTTCGGCCAGCTGTTGGCGGTACACCTTCAGGGTTGCCGTTGGCATTTCCGCATCTCGCCTCTGAAGTGTCTGCCACAAAATAAGTGCGGTGACGGCACCGAGCGCCAGTGCCAGTATGAAGTATATCGCCATTACGCCTTAACACCATTCATGTGCGGCCAAGCTATAGCCGAAGTTGGGCAATAACGCATGTCTGATTGTCGCATGGTCAAAAACCTATGTCGGAAATGGTTGGCGGTGCAGGTGGCGGTTTGTTAGAAGGCGGAACGTCTCAGGATATAGTTGATGCAGCCGCGGTATTCCATTTTTTCCCTCGCACGCAACGCGATGAACTACCACAAGGATTGGGAGCGCGCCTGGCGTTCGCCAAACCCCAAGGCCGAATATGATGCCGTGATCGTCGGGGCTGGCGGGCACGGGCTGGCGACGGCTTATTACCTGGCCAAAAACCACAAGATGACAAACATTGCTGTGGTCGAAAAGGGCTGGCTCGGCGGCGGCAATACGGGGCGCAACACAACTATTATCCGGTCCAACTATTTGCAGGACCCGTCGATTGCTATTTATGAACTGGCGCGGTCGCTTTATGAAACGCTGTCGCAGGAATTGAACTACAACATGATGTTCTCGCCTCGCGGCGTGATGATGCTGTGCCAGACGCAGCACGAGCTGCGGGCTTTCCAGCGCACGGCCCATGCCAATCGCCTGGCGGGACTTGACTGCCGCATGATCATGCCTGCGGAAGTGAAAGAGATTGTGCCGATCATCAATGATGATCCGAATTGCCGCTATCCCATTCTGGGGGCCTATTACCAGCCGCGCGGGGGCACGGGGCGGCATGATGCGGTGGCCTGGGGTTATGCGCGGGGTGCCGACCAGATGGGTGTGGACATTGTCCAGAACTGCGAAGTCACGGGCATCATGCGTGATGGTGGCGCCGTGACCGGATTGCAGACGACACGTGGCGTGATCAAGACGAAGAAGATCGGCGTTGTGACGGCGGGGCATGTGTCCACCATCATGGATATGGCGGGTGTGCGCATGCCGATTGAATTGCTGTGTTTGCAGGCGCTGGTGTCTGAGCCGATCAAGCCGGTCATCGATTGCGTCGTCATGGCCAACACCGTGCATGGTTATGTTTCGCAATCGGACAAGGGTGAGCTTGTGGTTGGTGGCGGCACTGATCCTTACAACAATTATTCGCAGCGTGGATCGTTCCCGGCGCTGGAACACACGGTGACGGCGCTGGTCGAAACATTTCCGATCATCTCGCGGCTTCGCATGTTGCGGCAATGGGGTGGCATTGTTGACATGACAGGCGACCGTTCACCGATCTTGTCGAAAACCGATGTTGAAGGACTGTATGTGAATTGCGGTTGGGGCACTGGCGGGTTCAAGGCCATTCCGGGTTCCGGTTTTGTGTTCGCTGATACGATTGCCAATGACAGGCCACATCCGATTGCGGCGCCGTTTTCGCTGAACAGATTTGCCGAAGGCCGGTTGATCGATGAAAGCGTTGCAGCTGCGGTGGCGCATTAGATGCGAGGTTTTTCATGCTAGTTGTCACCTGCCCCGTGTGTGGCGCCAAGGGAGATGAAACGGATTTTCACTGGGGTGGCCAGGCACATGTTGCGCGGCCTGCGACGGCTGATCCTGGAAGCATCACCGATGACCAGCAGCGCGATTATCTGTTTGCCCGGCACAATCCGAAGGGGTTGCACTTCGAGCGCATTCGCTGTGACCGTGGGTGCGGAAAGTGGTTTCATGCAGCGCGGGACACCGTGACGATGGAGTTCAAGGCGTTTTATGGCGTCACCGAATTGCCACCCGACGATTTGCAGAAACAGGCAAAAGGTCCGTGGGCTGAGTATTTCAAGATGCGGAAGAAGAAATGATGTTCACTGCACGATGCGGAGAAGGTATAGCATGAGCTCACCATACCGCCTTCCAACTGGCGGCACTCGCATTGACCGCAGCAAAGCTGTTGCCTTCACTTTCGATGGCAAGGACATGCGCGGGTTTGCTGGTGATACGTTGGCGTCTGCGGCCATGGCCAACGGGCAAAAGGTATTTGGCCGCTCGTTCAAGTATCATCGTCCGCGCGGGATCGTGGGCCTGGGTTCGGAAGAAATGAATGCGCTCATCGGCGTTGGCACGGGTGCTCGGCATGAACCGAATTTACGCGCCACACAGATCGAGCTGTTCGACGGCCTGACTGCTGTTTCACAAAACCGCTGGCCGTCGCT
This sequence comes from uncultured Alphaproteobacteria bacterium, assembly GCA_963819615.1. Classification (GTDB taxonomy): domain Bacteria; phylum Pseudomonadota; class Alphaproteobacteria; order Rhizobiales; family Aestuariivirgaceae; genus Aestuariivirga. The sequence goes on along the minus strand of CAWFWW010000001.1, from coordinate 449,194 downwards.
CAATTTTGACATTGGCGCGATCAACAATTCATTGTCGCGGTTTTTCCCCGGCGGGTTTTACTACAAGACTTTCATGTGGCCGAAGAGTTTCTGGAAACATGTGTATGAGCCATTCATCCGCCGTGCGGCGGGGCTTGGCAACGCCGCGACGGAACGCGATCCTGATACATACGAGCATATGCACATCCATGCAGATGTCGTCGTGGTTGGCGGAGGTCTTGCGGGGCTTGTTGCGGCAGAAGCGGCGGCAATTGCTGGCGCCAAAATTCTGCTGTGCGATGAGAACCCGGTGCTTGGCGGCATTGATGACCTGACGGCGGGCATGATTGGCGAGCAGTGCATCGCCGATGCCACAACTGCCATTGTTGCGCGACTTTCCGCGCTGCCCAATGTGCATATTCTTTCGTGCGCCACAGTCGTTGGTCATTTCCACCACAACTACTTGATGGCGGCGGAACGTGTTGCCGATCATGATCCAAGCTTGTTGCGGAGCGGCGCACCGCGGCATCGCCTGTGGAAAATCCGCGCCGGCCAAGTGATCCTCGCAACGGGTGCTTTGGAGCGGCCGATTGCATTTGCCAACAACGACCGGCCCAACATCATGCTCGCGTCCGCGGTTCGTGCAATGGTCGGGCGTTATGGCGTGTCGCCAGGCAACCGCGGAGTTGTGTTCACCAACAATGATGATGCTTATCTCACTGCCTTTGCGTTGAAGAAGGCTGGCGTTGGCGTGCGCGTGATTGATGTACGCCAGACTCTGGATGGTGACCTTCCGCAGCGGGCCATTGCTGATGGTATTGAGGTGATGAGGGGCCACGCGATTTGCGCCACTGAAGGCAAGCTTGGCGTGACTGCGATCAAGGTTGCGCCCTATCACAAGGGAACGGGCCGCGTCGTCAACGAAACGCGGATTGAATGTGATTTCATCGCCATGTCGGGCGGGTGGAATCCGGTGTTGCATCTTTGGGCACATAATGGCGGCAAGATCAAGTTCGATGATGCGCTGGCGAGCTACCGGCCCAATACACATCATGATGCGATCACTGCGGTTGGCGCATGCAACGGCACGATGAGTGTTGCGGAAACTGTTGCAGAAGCGCAGGCGGCCGGAGAAGCAGCTGCCAAAGCTTCCAATCCCAAAGCGAAGTTTGGAAAGGCCAAGTCTGCTGTTGTGAAGGAACCAAAGCGCGGTGCGATGCTGCCCATCTGGTTTGCGCCGGCGACTGGCAAATATAACGAAGGTAACAAACACTTCATTGATTTTCAGAATGACGTGACGGTGGCGGACCTCGAACTGGCGCAGCGCGAGGGTTATGAAAGTGTCGAACACACCAAGCGTTACACGACTTTTGGCATGGCGACAGACCAGGGCAAGACGTCGAACATCAACGGGCTTGGTGTTTTGGCCGAAGCCATGGGCAAGACGATTCCAGAAATTGGCATCACGACATTTCGCCCTCCCTACACACCATTTTCCTTTGGTTCGATTGCAGGTGCGTTGACGAGGGACCTGTTCCTGCCGGTGCGGCGCACACCTATTTTCAAATGGCATACTGACAAGGGCGCCGTGTTTGAACCCGTTGGCCAGTGGCGGCGCGCATATACTTATCCCTCCGCCGGTGAAGACAAGAACGCATCGATTACCCGCGAGATTCTGGCAGTGCGCAACAATGTTGGACTTCTTGATGCATCCACCTTGGGCAAGATTGAAATCAAGGGGCCGGATGCGGCGGAATTCCTTGACCGCATCTATACCAACATGTTCAGTACACTGAAGACCGGGCGCTGCCGCTATGGCCTGATGATGAACGAGCTGGGTTTCCTCACGGACGATGGGGTTACGGTGCGTCTGACTGATGACCATTTCCTGATGCACACGACATCGGGTGGTGCAGACCGCATTGCGGCCTGGCTTGAAGAGTGGCTGCAGACGGAGTGGACGCAGTACAAGGTGTTTGTCACACCTGTGACCGAGCAGTGGGCGCAGTTTGCAATCGCGGGTCCGAAGGCACGGGACGTGCTGGCGAAACTTGAACCTGATTTTGACATTGCGAATGAAGCGTTCCCGCACATGTCGTTCAAGACCGGCAAGCTTGGCCCCTACCCTGTTCGCATTTATCGCATCAGTTTTTCGGGCGAATTGTCATACGAAGTAGCAACGCCTTCTAACCTTGGCCGCGGATTGTGGGACGCGATCATGGATGCCGGCGCCGAATTCAACATCACAGTCTATGGCACGGAAGCGCTTCACGTGTTGCGCGCTGAAAAAGGTTACATCGTCATTGGCGATGAAACAGATGGCACGACAACGCCGAATGATGTGGGACTTGGGGGCATGGTGTCGAAGAAGAAAGCGGATTTCATCGGCAAGCGCTCACTGGAACAGAGCTATCTGAAAAAAGCAGACCGCAAACAGCTTGTTGGACTGCTGACCGAAATCCCGAGTGACGTTCTTCCGGACGGGGCTTATGCCGTGCGCATGGTGAAGGACAAACCGCCGATGGAGATGATCGGACAGGTGACGTCCACTTACATGTCGCCAACGCTGGGCCGCTCGATTGCGCTGGCGCTGATCGAAAATGGCCGCGCATTGATGGGGCAAACCCTGTCATTTCCGCTGGAAGGCGGAAAGGTGATGAAGGCAAAGGTCACCGACACGGTGTTTTATGACAAGGACGGAGGACGCATCAATGCTTGAGCTTCGTTCGGAAACTGCGCTTTCGCATGCTGAAGCGCAGAATACTTTCATTTCCCTGCGTGAGATCGGTGATCGCGGCATGATTGATGTGCGCGGGTTGGCGGGTGACCGCAAGTTCATGGCGGCTGTCAAGAAGGTGCTTGAAGTTGAATTGCCGAAGGCACCGCGCTCCTCCGCTGCATGGGGCGAGGTCAAGGCCCTGTGGCTTTCAGTTGACCAGTGGCTCATTCTTTGTCCACGTGCCAAGGCAGATGCACTGATTGCGGAGTTGCAAGATGCGCTGCGCGGCGTTCATTCACTCGCCGTCAATGTTTCCGACATGCGCACGGTTATCCGGCTCGAAGGCGAAGGCTGCCGCGAGGTCATGATGAAGGGCACATCGACAGATTTGCTGGATGGATCATTCACGCCAGGTGCCGTGAAGCGCATGCGTTTTGCTGAAATCGCCGCATTGCTGCATGTCGTAGAAAACAATGTGCTCGATGTCTATGTGTTCCGCTCCTATGCGCAATATGCCTGGTTGTTCCTGGAGAAGGCCGCGCGCAAGGGAAGTGAGATCCGCGTTTTCAGCTAATCACGCCGCACATTCGACGTCCGTGTGGGAGAAGTCGGTGCCGTTGAACATCAGCGGCATGAGTTCAGATTTATCGAGTACCTCTTGAATACGAATTTGTCAAGGTTTGACGCGCACTGCACCTTTGCCTTTCAGCGCAAGCCGATCGCCTTGGTTCAACAATTTGCAGCGCGTCATGGATAGACACCCACAGCCAATGCACCCCAACAGATTCTTGCGTAAGGACTGCAGTGTATGGATACGGTGAATTATGTCCTGCTGCCACCGTGCAGCGATTTTCTGCCAGTCGCGATGGTTTGGCGTGCGGCTATCGGGCAGATCAAAGAACAGTGCTTTCAGTTCGGCCAGCGGCATGCCAACGTTTTTTGCCACTTGGATCAAGGCTACGCGGCGCAATGTTGCGCGGGCGAAGCGGCGCTGGTTTCCTGAGGTTCGGCTTGATGCAATCAGGCCCTTGCGCTCATAGAAGTGGATTGCAGCTACGGAAACGCCGCTGCGGCGAGCCAATTCTCCCGCTGTCAGCTCGTTTGATATTTTCTTCTTGACCTCAATCATGGGTGAGGTTGTACGCCTGTCCCATGATATCGACAACACCCTCAGAAGACAGCCGATGGGGCGTGGTTCTTCACGCACGTTATTTCCTTCCCCTCGCCACCCTGGCGCTTGGCGAAGCATTGTTTGCGTTCAACGTATTTTTCATCTCAACGGCATTGCCGACAGCAGTTGAGGATCTCGAGGGCGTTGCCACGATCACCTGGGCTTCGAGCCTTTATCTCATTTTTGCAATTGTCTCAGGTGCCGCTGCGGGGCTTGCGAAAGTGAGGTTTGGCGCGCGTCCGGTTTTCGTGATTGCAACATTGGCGTTCATTGCCGGAACAATCCTGACTGGCCTTGCTCCGAGCATGCCGGTTCTTTTGGCAGGGCGCGGGTTGCAAGGCGCTGGCGCCGGCATGATTGGAGGGTTGTCTTATGCGATGATTCCGGTGCTGTTTCCCGCGAGGCTGGTGCCCAAGGTTTTTGGCGTCGAAGCGGTGATGTGGGTGCTGGCGGCATTTGGCGGACCTGCGGTCGCGGGAGTGCTCACGGTACATTTGAGTTGGCGTGCTGCGCTGATGTCGAGTCTGCCGCTTGCAGTGATTTTTCTAATTCTTGTATTGCGTGTTGTGCCCAAAGAAATTCCGTCACTTGGTGCGACCCGGTTTCCCGGGTTGCGGCTGGGCTTCATCGCCGCCGGTCTTCTGCTGGTCATGCTGTCGTCGGTTTTTCCAGCAATGCAGGCATTGCAGCTCAATGCCGGAGCAGTGGTCTTGATTGTGTGCGGGTTCATTGCGGACCGCATGTCCAAAGACCGGCTGTTCCCGCGCAAGTCGTTCACCTTTTCATTGCCTTTTGGTCTCGGCCTTTGGGTGGTGGTGCTGATGGCTATCCCGGAGTTGTCCGTTTCGGCATTCCTGCCCTACAGCATTCAGCATGCCTGGGGTTATTCACCGGCGTTTGCCGGAGCAGTGCATTCAGTTTTGGCGCTGGGCTGGAGCTTTTCGCAGCTGTTCATCGCGACATTTGTTTCTTCACGCATGCGGCGGGAATTGATCTGGGTTGGACCCATTTTGCTGGCGGGCGGATTGTTCATCACCAGCGCTGGCATTGCTTCTCAGTCACTGGCGCTGATCATTCTCGCGCAAGCTTGCATAGGCACGGCGTTTGGAATCAACTGGGGGAGCATCTCAGAATTGCTGATGCATGCAGCACCAGAAAACGAGCGCGCACTGGCATCGAGTTTACTGCCTACATCGCAATCGGGTGGATTTGCACTCGGTGCTTCGCTGAGTGGATTGACAGGAAATCTGCTTGGAATTGCCGGGGCATCGTCGCCTGCGGACATTCAAACCATTCTGGCACAGGTGTTCCTGATTGCAGCCGTTGCTGCATTGCCATCCATTCCACTAGCGTGGGCTGTGGTGCGGCGCGCGCGGGACTGAATCAGTTCAAGCTGTTTGCCGTGCGATCCATTCAAACAATTTGTCGAAGCCGCCGAACGGATAGAGGTGGGCACCGGCGATGTTGTGTTCGGGGTGGCCGTAATGATCTTTCGCCAGCTGTTCGACGAATTCGGTTGGCTCTGAAACGGTCAACAATTTTGTGATGTTGAGCGCCTGCTTGCGGATGAAGCGGGCTGAGTTGCCGACGCCGCAGAGGGCTGCATAGCGGATCAGTGTCTTGATGCTGGCCGGGCCAGGCACGCCGACGTGTATTGGCAGATTGATGCCGTTGTCCTTGAGTTCCATGGCCCAGTGCACAACGGGCTCGGCGTTGAAGAGGAATTGGGTGGCGATGAAGCCTTGCAATCCAGATTCCCTGATCCATGCGCTTTTTTCGATCAGTGTACGGAGCAACATGGCTTCGCCGTGCACTTTGGTGATGTCCGGGTTGCCTTCCGGGTGGCCGGCAATGCCGATGCGCTTGATGCCGTGCTTCTGAAATGCGCCAGTCTCCAACAGCTGCATGGCACAGTGAAATTTTCCGACGGGATCTGGCGCACCGCCGCCCAAAACAAGTGCGGTCTCGACTTGCGCGCGCGATACCAGCGATGCGATGCGGCGGTCGAGATCGGTTTCATCGATTACGAAACGGGCTGGAACATGTGGCACGGGATTGAAACCTGCGGCGCGCAAAGCCGCACATGCAGCAATCTGTGCATCAAGATGTCCCGCTTCGATCAATGCCACATACACGCGTGTGCCGGGCTTCAAGTTCTGTTGCAGCAAAGGAATCTTGTCGATTTGCTTGCCGGTGATTTCGATTGAAGCCTGGCGGAGGAAGGAGCCGAGTGAGGTGGTCATGGCGCTATTTTTTAGTGGTGGAGGGGTTGCAGAAGCATAAACGTTTACGACACTGGTTGCCGGATTACGACGAAACCTGTCTCGATTTGTCGCTTTTGCACTGCACAATGGCGTTGTTGGACAGCGTGTCGCTTTTGGTGCATAGTGTCGCAAATTGCAGAAAGCGAATTTCCATGTTTGGCGATCCTCCGAAATCACTTCCACAGCATGTAGCGTTGGTGCTGCTTCCGGAATTCACCATGATGCCAGTGACATCCGCGATTGAACCATTGCGGATCGCCAACAGGCTTTCGGAAAAAGAACTCTACAAATGGACGATTTACTCCGTCAACGGACAATCCGTCGCCGCGTCCAATGGATTGCTTACAGGCGTCAATGGCGATCTTGATTCGATCCCTGGCGACGCGACCATCATTGTCTGCGCCGGATTGAACGTACAGCGGCACACGGACAAGAGAATCCTGAGCTGGCTCCGGAAAGTGTCGCGGCGCGGCGTTGACATCGGCGCTGTGTGCACGGGGGCGCATGTTCTCGCAGAAGCCGGACTGCTGGATGGCTTCAAATGCACGATACACTGGGAAAACCTGCCAGGATTTTCAGAAGCATTCCCTGATCTCGACGCGACAGGGGGATTGTTTGAAATTGACAACAACCGATTTACCAGCGCAGGCGGAACGACGTCGCTTGACATGATGCTGACGATGATCGCAGGCCAGCACGGGCAGGAACTGGCTTCTTCCGCAGCGGAAGCCATTCTGCATTCGCCAATCCGGCATCACAGCGAGAACCAGCGCATGTCGCTGCCGGCGCGCATTGGCGCAAGACATCCCAAACTCGTTTCGATCATCGAGAAAATGGAGGAAAATCTCGAGGATCCATTGTCCCCCAGCACGCTGGCAAAACAGGCGGGGCTGTCGACACGGCAGCTGGAGCGGCTGTTCCGGCGCTATCTCGACCGGTCGCCAAAGCGCTATTACCTCGAGCTGCGTTTGAAGAAGGCGCGATCACTTCTGCTGCAAACCGATTTATCAGTGATCAACGTAGCATTGGCCTGCGGCTTTTCTTCGCCCTCGCATTTTTCAAAATGTTACCGCTCGCATTACAATCGCACGCCCTATCGCGAACGCGGCGCACCTGCGATTTAACAAATTAGGGAGCGGATTTTTCAATCCGCTCCCACGGCATGCGTCACGCGACCGGGGGCAGTTAACGCGCCACATGCCGAACGTTGGCCGTGCCGCCACGGCACAGTCGGCTGCTATTTCAAATGCGGGGAACTCAATGACCCTGAATGTCACGGTAATGTGAAATGTTGCCAAATAGCAAGACAGAGTTGAGTTTGAACCAGCACCAACATGGTTAACTCGAAAAGCGATTGCAGCAATCTACTTTGGCGTGAAGAAATTGCAGCTTGGGCGTTAGTCCACCACTGCAGGCAGTGCAAGGCGAACTGACAATCCGCCCAAGCCTGACGAATCGAGCGTCAAACCGCCGCCATACATCGCCGCTGTTTCCGCAACGATGTTGAGGCCAAGTCCCGAACCTGGCTTGGTTTCGTCGAGGCGCTTGCCTCGCTTCAAGGCTAGTGCGCGCTTCCTTGCAGGAATTCCCGGGCCGTCATCTGCAACAATGACCTCAAAAAAAGGCCTGCCATTGCGCGGCTCGATCGACGAGACGGACACCTCGACTTTTGACGCGCACCACTTGCTGGCATTCTCCATGAGATTGCCGACCATTTCCTCGAAGTCCTGCTTTTCGCCGCGAAAACGGATGCCGTCCGGCACATTCATCCGTATACTGATGTTTTTGTCCCGGTGGATGCGCTGGAGGGTGCGTGCAATGTCCGCGATCACAGGTGAAACTTCGGTCGTTGTTCCAAGTGCTCCGGCCTGGGCGGCGCGGCGGGCGCGATCAAGATACAGATTTACGTGATCGCGCATGATGGCGGTTTGCTCTGCTATCCTGTTCGCGAGCGGCGATGGATTGGCGGCGGCTTCGTTGCTCAATACGCTCAGTGGCGTCTTCAGCGCGTGGGCGAGATTGCCGACTTGCGTGCGGGCGCGTTCAAGGATTTCAAAACCCGTCTTGATCACAAGATTCATCTCATCGGCGACGGGCTGCATTTCCTCCGGAAACTTCCCTTCGAGAAATTCCGCCCTGCCGCTGCGGATGGCGTTGAGTTTTTCCCGCATCTCCTGCATGGGTTTCAGACCGAAGCGAACCTGGAAAAATGTCGCGAGCAGAAGCCCAAACCCCAGCAGCGCCAAAGCGCCAAAGAGTATGCGGCGGAAGGCGGCGACTTCTGACCGGAGTTCGTCGAAGTTGCCGGCGACGATGAAAGCGTAGTCGTCTCTATTGCCAAACAATTTGAACTTCTGTTCTATGGCGCGCAGCTGCCTGCCCTGATCATCGACCATGGAGAATGTCGCGATGCCGTCGGCGTCGCGTTTTGCGAGATCGGATGCCGCCGGGCGCAAGCGCTTTTCGAGCAGCGATTCAGACGTAATGACCTGGGTTTCGTCGCCATCCGGCTTCGCCACCTGCCAGTACCAGCCAGATTGAGGCAGGCTGAAGCGCGTGTCGGCAATCGGCGAGGACAATGAAGGCATGCCCTCGGCATTGACTTCAACATTGGCGATGATGCCATCGAGCACAGCGCGCAGGCGCTGATCGAAATTGCGCTCGAGCGCCTGATGGAAAAGACTGTTGAGGAGGACGGCCGCAGCCAGCAGTAATACCAGGGCGATCGCCGCCGATGATGCGATAAGCCGGAAGGCCAGCGAGTTACGCGTCATCTTTTCCGGGTTCTTGCACGCAATAGCCCATCCCGCGAATGGTGTGCAGCACGCCGACGCCGAGTTTTTTTCGCAACCGCCCGATGAAAACTTCAATTGTGTTGGAGTCACGGTCGAAATCCTGGTCATATAGATGCTCGACCAGTTCGGTGCGCGAAATGACCTTGCCCATATGCATCATCAGATATTCAAGCACCTTGTATTCAAGCGAGGTGAGCTTGATTGGCATGCCATCCACAGTTACGCGAGCGCCTTTGGAATCAAGAACGACGGGACCGCAGGTGAGTTCGCTTGTCACCTGCCCGGCAGCGCGGCGCACGAGAGCGCGAATGCGGGCAAGGATTTCTTCCATGTTGAAGGGCTTGGTGACGTAATCATCCGCACCAGCGTCAAAGCCTGACACTTTGTCGCTCCAACGGTCACGCGCGGTGAGAATGAGGACCGGCATCTTGCGACCGGCTCTTCGCCATTTTTCGAGAATGCTGACGCCATCCATCACGGGCAGGCCGAGATCGAGGATCACTGCGTCGTATGGATTGGTGTCACCGAGGTAATGCCCCTCCTCACCGTCCATTGCCTTGTCGACGACGTAGCCTGCGTCCGTCAGCGCAGTGACGAGCTGGCGGTTGAGGTTCGGATCATCTTCAACGACGAGGAGCCGCATGCAATATCTCAGTTGTAGTGCGTTAGCGCACTGACCCGTCAGTGGCGTTTACCATCACGCGAGTCACACTGCCTTTCGAGCGCAAGGTGACAGCATACCAGCCATTGGACAAGAGTTTTACGCCGACTACCTTTGCACCCGGCACTTGATCGCGGGCGATGGCGGCGGCTTCGGACGGCGGGATGCCAACATCCTGGTCCTGGGCGAGCTGTTCGAGATCAGCGGAACGGTCGATTTGTTCGACATCAACAAAAACATCGAGGCCAAGATCGCGCGCCTGCACGGGGCCCTGGCATCCCAGTCCCAACATCGCAACCATCACCAAGGCAAAAACCGCACGCACGTCCAAGTTCTCCGATCCTGAGGCCGTATAAATGGACATAACTGAATGGGGGATGAATGGTGAGATGTGGCTGTTTTCAGCCTTCAATCTATCCCCACCATGACTGAGAAATCAGTAAAAATTTATCAGTTTTGAAAGCGGTTCTCCCCCAAATGGGGGTTGAAAGAGTTTTAGCGGCTGCTTACCAAGAATCATCGCAACCCTTAAGCAACCCCTGATTTTGGGTTGCGGTCATCGCGGTTCGCAGGCTTCGGCTTGTGACGGGGAGCGGCGGTGCCTTTCCGGCATAGAAATCTCAATTTGCGGAGCAACCCCATGGTTAACATCACTGGAACGAACGGCAACGATTTTCTCCAAGGCACAGATGGCAACGATTTTTTGGAAGCACTTGCCGGAGATGATACACTCGTCGGCGGATTTGGCTCAAATAGCATGCTTGGCGGCGAAGGCCGTGACACATATGTCCTGCGGTTCTCCGACGCGACAGTCAACAACATCACTGAGGTCGACGAGGCTGGCCTCTTCGGGCTGGATACGGTGCGCTACCTCGATCAAGCGTTTTCCAGGCTGATAGTGCCGGAGGGAGGCGGCGACATACTCATCGGAGTTGGCCCGTTCGATTTCAATGCGCTCGACATCGAACACATCATCGGCTCGGAATTTGCAGACATCATTGCGCTGCCAAACTCCGGAGCGTTCAATGAAGCGTATGTGTTTCCTGATCGCGACATTGTCATCACGGGATGGGTGCTGCGAGGAGAAGGCGGCGATGATGTCCTCGGCGGCAGCCTGCATGAAGACTACATCTATGGCGGCACAGGCAATGACATTCTGAATGGAAACGGCGGCATTGACTGGTTGTTCGGCGATTCTGGCGCAGACCAGATTTCAGGCGGCGAGTACAATGACCGACTTATGGGCGGTACAGGCAACGACTTCCTTGACGGTGGGGAAGGGCCAGATGCATTCAATGATTTCGACGTCGCAGATTATTCAGATCACTTCGGCAATCTGTCAGGCGGTTGGACGTTTGACGCCACAACGCAGACGGCGACGACACTCAGCCTCAGCGGATTTTCCATCTTGTCGGAGACGGACACATGGACAAATATCGAAAGCCTCGGCGGCAGTCTGGGCAATGACCACTTCATCGCTGCATTAGCCGGAAATCCAGACTTCTTCTCAGGCGACTCCGGGTTCGACACGCTTGAGCTTGCAAGCGATGATGCCGTGGCGGTGAATGAAGTCGTGACGTACTCCTCGCTATTTCAGGGTCGGGCCGAAGTCAGCGTCGATGGCTCCCTTGTGTTTGCGTTCGACACAATGGAAAGGGTGGTGACCAAGGCCGGCGGCGATATTGTTGACGCGCGAGCGGCGACATCCAACATCGAGATCGACCTCGGTTCCGGCAATGACCAGGCCTATCTCGGATCAGGCAATGACCAGACCTGGGGCCGTGAGGGTGATGACATTCTTCAGGGCGGACGCGGCAATGACGTGCTGGACGGCGGCGCTGATACTGACATCGCCGATTTCAGCGATCACTTTGGCGAGTTAACAGGCGGGTGGATTTTCAACATCGCTGCCGGAACGGCCACAACGACGTCAGCCGCCGGAACTGAAACCGACCAACTTGTTGGCATCGAAACAATTACGGGCAGCAGCGGCAATGACAGGATCACGGCCAGCCCCGGCACGGTGACAACATTTAATGGCGGAGCGGGCAATGATGCGCTGACCCTTGGCAGTGGCGATGACCTGGTCAGCTTCGGCGATGGCGGCGTGTTTGGCGCCATCACCTTCAATGGCAGATCAGGCGGCACTGCGCAGATGTTCTTCAATGGCGTCGAAGCGCTCAATACGGGAGCAGGTGTTGACCTGGTCAACGTGCAGGATGGCGGGCCAAACGGTCCAGTCAATCTCCAAATCAATCTCGGGGCTGGCGGTGACTTCGCAACTGGCGGCAACGGCGCCGATACGATCATTGGCGGTTCTGGCATTGATACCCTGTCTGGCGGCGGCGGTGAAGACCGGCTGGATGGCGGCGTTGGCAACGACTGGCTAGCCGGCGGAAACGGCGCGGACCGCATCACCGGAGGCGCAGGCGCTGACCAGATTGTTTATGACGAAACCAACGAAGGTGGTGACCAGGTCATCGGCTTTGGCGCGTCCGATATCTTTGGCTTCAGCTCGGCGGCATTTGGCAATCTTGCTCTCGGCACACTCAATGCCACCAACTTCCGATCCAGTGCTAACAACAATCTGGCGCTCGATGCGGATGATCATTTCATCTTCCGGCGCTCCAACGGCACGCTTTGGTTCGACCAAGACGGCAACGGCGCCACCGCTGCAATCCTGATGGCCGACCTCAACACCAATTTTGCAGTCACGGCGGCGGATATTCTGATCGTTTGATCGGATTGTTTGGCCAAAGACCTGGCTCCCCAAACCGTGCGCAACACCCGCGCTGAGCCTGCGCGGCACTGATCAAGCCCTGGATTGCAGTCTGGACTTACGTCCGGCCAGCGCTCAATCCGGCAGCCCTGCCAACCGCAGTCCCTCCACGAAATGGGCGCGAGTGGCGTCGTCGCGGAAGGGCTGGGTATCCGCCCAATGCGTAATGGTGAAGTGGGGGCTGGTCAGCAGGAACATTTCGGCTTCGCGGCGGGCCTCTTCCATACGGCCCAATTGCGCGAGGCTTGCGGCAAGCAGGCGGCGGGACATGGTGCGGTAGGTTTCTTCGCGGCGGAGCGAAGCAACAGCAGCCTCATATTGGCGCGCGCCGTAATGCGCCTGGCCAAGCTGCAACCAATACCAACATTCAGGCGAAGGATTGAGACGGAGCGCCTTGCGAATTTCGTCGAGAGCCTGTTGCGGCTTTCCAGCGAGCGCAGAGATGTCGGAAAGATCAGCCCAGGCTTCCGCATTGTATGGATTGAGGCGAAGCGATTCAGCAAAAACGCGATCGGCTTCCTCAAAGCGGCGCTCATATGCCAATACATGGCCGAGCAGCGCATGCGCCGTGGAATCATTTGGATCAAGGGCCACTGCAGCTTCGGCTTCGGAAATCGCCAGCGCCCTGTTTGGCTCCTGGGGTTCGCCCCAATGGACCCAGGCGACCCACAAATTCATGCCCAGCATGCGGTGTGCTTCGGCGTAGCCGGGATCAAGCTCGATCGCGCGGCGCAGAAGCAAAGTCGCCTCTCGCGCGGCCTGCGGCGAAACATCTTTTAACAAACGCGCGCGCCTGCACAGTTCAAACGCTTCGAGATTCTTCGGACGATTTCGCGGCGGCGCGGCATGGAGCCTTCCGATCAGGGCTTCAACTATTTTCGCGGTGACTTGATCCTGGACGGCGAAGATGTCCTCCAACTCGCTATCAAAACGCTCGGCCCAGAGATGGCCGCCAGCAACCGCATCGATAAGCTGCACGTTGATGCGTAGGCGCGTTCCGGTGTGGCGAACGCTGCCTTCGAGCAGGTAGCGGACACCCAGGCTTTCGGCAATGGCGCGCTCGTCCATCGGCGTGCCTTTAAGCGCGAATGTGGAATTGCGCGCTATCACGAACAGCCCGGCAATGCGCGACATATCTGTGATCAGGTCCTCAGTCAAACCGTCGGCGAACTGCTCTTGTGCTGGAACACCACCCAAATTTTGAAATGGAAGCACGGCAATCGAAGGCATATCGGGAAGCTCCCTCTGCTCTTCCTTTTCAGTTGCATCGAGTGCTTCGGCTGGAAACAGGTAGCCGCGGCGCGGCACAGTGCGGATCAGCTTCTGCTCGGTGTCGCAAAGTGCGCGGCGCACATCGTGAATCGACTGGGTCAGCGAGTCCTCGGTAACGGTGAGGCCGTTCCAAACGTTGGCGAGAAGCTCATCCTTTGGGACCACGCGCCCAGCATTTCGCGCAAGGTGAACGAGAAGCTCGAACGATTTAGCGCGCAAAGTCACTTCTTCGGTCCCGCGCATGAGGCCACTCCCGGGATCAAGAGAGTAGCCAGCGAAACGGTAAGTCATGCTGCCGGTTTGAGTCATGGCCACAGGATTTCAGAACCTTTTCAGGCTGATTTCAGGACATTGGATTGAGCTTAGCACAATATCGCTCGCATCGGAACAATGGAGTGCGGTCATGACCAGCATCACCACCCAAATAACTATTCATCCTCTCGGTCTCTTCGTGGCATCTTCTGCTATTCTTGCGGAGATGCTGGAGGCGCGCCGCCAACGTCGGCGCCATGCGCGCAACGTCCAATACTATCGCTATCTTGATCGACGCATCCTTGATGACATTGGCGTCAATGTAAGGGCGCTCTACGGAACACCGCCAAAAATCGTTCAGTGGGATGATACGGAGTAGTGCCGGTTTGCGTGCGCTGACGTTGCTGGCACACGATGTGTACCATCATGTTCTGTCATCGCCAGTGCCTCTCAAACTGCTCGCTTGATGCGGAACTTCTTGCCGCGGAATTTTGGCAATTTGGCTTCGCGGGTCACTGCTAACGCGGTGAGAGACGACAAACCGGCAACGTGATGCTGCGACACCGCGCCGAGCTTGTCGCTGGTGGCGAGAGTTATGGTTTCCGCAGAGCGCCCGATGATGGCGCGTTTGATGGCGGCTTCTTCTTCGTCGCCGGTGGTCAGGCCTTCATCGGGGTGAATGCCGGTCACGCCGAGCATGAAGAGATCGATGCGCAATGCGGCGATGGCGTTCAGCGTTACTGCGCCGGTTGCGACCATGGAGTGTTTGTACAGGCGGCCGCCGATGATCGTTACCACTGACTCATGACCCTCGAGGGCCGCTGCAATCGTGGGGCTGTGGGTGAAGATATGGGTCTTCGCAGATCGCGGGAGTGCGCGGACAAGTTCGAGATTGGTGGTGCCGCCGTCAATGAACGCGGTCTTGACCTTGGCGACGAGGGTTGCGCCCAAATGCGCGAGACGCTGCTTTTCGCCTGTCGAGAGTGAGCGCCGCGATTCCAGATTGACGATCGTTGGCGATGCCGGAAGTGCGCCGCCATGAACGCGCGTCAGCAGCCCCTCGGCAGCAAGTTCGCGCAGATCGCGGCGTATTGTGTCCTCCGAGAGTTCCAGCTTTTCACTGAAGTCCTTGGCGAGGATGCGGCCGTGTTTCCTGAGATGTGCCAGCAGCAGCGCTTTTCGTTCGGATGTCAGCATTGCACGTTTTTACACGCTCTTGCATGTTTTGTCACGACATGCTTTGGTTCATGCGTGAATGGCATTGGAGTACGCGATGACAAAACCGATGATGATCCTGATTGCCGGCCCCTATCGTTCGGGCTCGGGCGATGATCCCGTCAAAATGGCGGCCAACCTGAAACATCTAGAAAGTGCTGCCTGGCCAATCTTCCAAATGGGCCATGTGCCGATGATCGGCGAATGGGTGGCGCTGCCGATCTGGTCGAACGCCGGGGGCAAGGCGGTTGGCGATGCGCTTTATGGAGAGATCCTGCATCCAACAGCGCACCGCCTGTTGCAGCATTGCGATGCCGTGCTGCGCCTGCCGGGCGTCTCAAGGGGTGCGGACAATGACGTGAAGATCGCGCAGGAACGGGGGATACCAGTGTATTTTGATGTGGCGGAGGTGCCGGGGATAGCGAAGTAGCTATTCAGCATGCTTAAGAAACTGTTAAAGCAATTGTACTTTCAATTCGCGGCAAGATGACTTATAAATCTGCGGATGACAGAATTACAATCCGCGAAAACTGGACTACTGCCCAGGCGCGCCAAGGCGCAGATTGACGCTGCACTGGAAGATACCAGGGTCGTGCTCATCAGCGGGCCAAGGCAATCAGGCAAGACAACGCTGGCCCGCACTTATACGAGTGCATCTCGATTGTTTGTCACCCTTGATGACAACGCGACCCTTAAGGCAGCGCTTGCTGATCCCGTTGGTTTCATTCGTGGAACGGATCGTATGGTCATCGATGAAGTGCAGCGCGCGCCAGAATTGATGCTTGCCATCAAGGAACGCGTGGACCGGGAAGGCAAAGCCGGGCAATTTCTGCTCACAGGATCAGCCAACCTCACCACCATTCCCCTCGTTGCCGATTCACTGGCAGGGCGCATGGAAGTCATTCGGCTATTTCCCCTTGCGCAAACTGAAATCAGGAATGGACCGGGACAGTTACTGAATTGGCTCTTCGAAGGCGGAAACATCAATCAGCAGGGAACCCCGACTTATGGCACCGAACTGGTGCAAACCGTGTTGCAGGGAGGTTACCCCGAAGTCCTTCAGCGAAAATTGGGGGTACGCAGGCAAGCATGGTTTGACTCCTATATCAACCTCATACTTGATCGCGACGTCCGCGATATTGCACGCATCGATCAGCTCGACCGTTTGCCGCGCCTTCTCAATCTTCTTGCCGAGCATTCAGGTCAACTTGTCAACTACAGCACGTTGGGAGCGGCACTTGGACTTTCGCATGTCACAACCCAAAAATATGTCGGGTTGCTGGAGCGGCTGTTCCTCATGCAGACGCTCGCGCCCTGGTCCACAAACGCAATTTCTCGCTTGATAAAATCGCCCAAGCTGCACTTCCTCGATGGAGGGCTGCTTGCGTCGTTACGCAACGCGAACATCGAAACGATCCGCAGCGACCGTCAAACCTTTGGCCCGCTTCTTGAAAGCTTTGTATTCGCTGAACTCGTCAAGCACAATTCGTGGAGCGGCAATCAATACAGGCTTTCGCACTTTCGAACCCGGGAAGGCGATGAAGTTGACTTTGTGATCGAAGACCGGCGCGGCGGGATCGTTGGAATCGAAGTCAAGAGTTCCGCCACTCTCAGGCCGAAGGATTTGAGTGGTTTGCGCAAGTTAGAAGAAGCAGCTGGCGAAAACTTCATTCGTGGTCTCGTGCTTCATGACCATGATCGATCAACTCCTTTTGGGTCAAAACTCAGCGCGGGGCCGGTATCAATGCTGTGGACGGTTTGAGGCAGCTACCGCTTCAGCAATTTTCTTGCAGGCGGCAGCGCCTGCCCCACCACCTTCTCCAAGCTCCGGCCTCCGATATAGCCGCCCACGCCCACCGACAGGAAATTCCAGAAACCTTCCGGCAGTGCGCTCCAGCGGGGGTTGAAGGGTATTTGGTGACCTGCCGCCAAGTCAGCGAGGGGGATCAGGAGGCCGACGAGGATGAGGAAAAACATGAGCACCATCATCAGGATGGGGCGCCAAGAGCGGGTGAGCCAGTGTTCGGATTTCACTTCCGCCAACACGATGGCCTGCTGCAATTCAAGGCTCTTGCCCAAGTGCGCTATCATATTGGTTTCGAGTTCAGCGGCGAGTTTGCGGCGGAGCTCAAGGTCGCTCACATAGGAGTCGATGATCTTGTTGATGGGGCCGTTCATCAGCGATGAGACGGCGCCGGAAATGAGTGCAATGGGCAAGGCCATCAGAGTCCCTCCTGTTTGATTTTCATAATGCGTTGGTGAATGATGATGGCCGCCGAGGCGACGATAAGCGCCAGCAGCAACCAGGGCAGAATGGTTTCGGCCGCCGTGAGCAGGCCGTGCAGGATTGCAGCTATAGCTGCGACGATGGCAGCGGCAATGGTCCGGCTTTGCAATGCCGGCTTTCCGGATTCCTGACGGTCAGGTTTGCCTTGCAGTCCGTCATTGCGTGACGAAAAGAGCGCTGCTTCGGCAGCGCGGCGGCGGATGAGACCAGGCAATGCCCGGCCGCCCGCCTTGGTCCAGAGTGACAGGCGTCTTGGCACCGCGCCGAAATCACCGGCATTGACGGATTTCAAAACGCTTGAGCGTTCGAAATTTCCCAGGCCCACATTGTAGGCGAACGAGACGAGCGCTGAAAACTGATCATCCGTCAACGGAGCATTTACGAGTCGCGCAACACCTTTGACGAACATCGCAATGTCGCGCGCAAGAATGGCTTGCGCTTCCTCAATGGAAATCTGCATTCCGGGTGTCACGTGCGGCGCGCCTGCAGCACTGGTGTGGCCATAACCAATCGTCAACACACCCACTGCATCGCGATAGGCGCGGGTTCGGAGGCCTTCGAATTCCTGAATCATGGCAAGGCCTTGCGCGGACATCTTCGCCGTGTTTGAGAAGGCGCTCATGGCTTGCCTCCGGTCAGCATCGGCAGGTATTGCCCGACGAATGCGCCAAAGGTCGTGGCCAGCGTGATGGTGAGCATCACCAAGCGCCAGCCGCCTTTCACGCCGACAAGTGCATCGCGAATTTCGCGCACATCCTGGCGCAATGCGCGAATTTCGTGCTCGACAGTCTCCATCCGCGCTTCGAGGTTTCCCACCTCGCGCTCAATCGTGTTCATGATGATTTCCTTTTTTCAGTAGTCGGTTTCGAGCAGCAAGCTCATCAGCGCGAAGCCGATGACGCTCGACGTGCCGCCGACGCTGATCCAGCCACGAGGCGCCAGCATCGACGTGCTGGCGGGCAAATCCACGGAATCGGTGCCCTGCGCCACTGCGCCGGTCACAACATTGGTGATCTTGTAGCTGATCGATACGCCATTTGGTTCGCAGGCCAATTCCATATCATAGACAGCGGAGCGGTCCGTTGCCGGCACGGGAAAGCTTGCGCCAAGATCAATTTTGCTCGCGACTCCAGTGCCGTCGTTGCTCATCAATTGAATGTTGGCATCGGCTGCGTCCCACCCCATGCCAATCATGTTCAACAAAGTCGATGGTTCAACATCAGTTGGGGCGGCAGTGCTGTTCAGCAGACCGACAAAGGCGCGGTTGGTTGCCGTCGCAGCGCCCGTCGCATTGCCCCAGCGGCAACGCAAGCGAAACCCGCCGAGACCTGCGCCGTTGCCGCGCCAAGCTGATAGCGAACCAAGCCGGAAGCCCGCAACAGCCGCCGCCGCCGCCGTTGTGACAAGATATTCAACTTTTGCCTGCTGCGCCGCAATGCTCGTGACAGCTGGCGTAGCCGCCGTAGTTGTGCCGGTGGCCGTGACTGTTGTGCCGATTGCCGTTGCTGTTGTACTCGCAACAATCGGGGTGATTTGAACTTCCCTGAGATAAACTTTCTGTTCAATGGTGAGGACATTGCCTGTCAAACTCGCAGCCAGGCCGCTGCCCTTGATGTTGACCGTGTCGACCGCGCCAGCAGCGCCAAGGCCAATGCCTTCGTGCTGAAACTGGATCGCCGCTTGTCCGCCGCCGCCTGCGGATGTCGCGTCGGTGTCATTGATCCAGTTTGTGCCGTTGTACTTGATGATCTGTCCGGCAGAAGGCGCTGAAATCACTACGTCCGAAAGTGCATTGACGGATGCGGCGGAAATTCTTGCATCTGCCGCGGCTGCAAAATCAGAAATGGTAGTAGAAACTTGTGTCCCTGTGTGATTGGCGCGGCTGCGATCGCTGGCGTGGAAGTGGAGCGTTGTGTCAGCACCGTCATCGAGCGCATTGAGGTTTGCCACCGACATCGTCACATCGGTGATGGTGGCGAGCAATTGATTGTGCGCCGCTGTTGCGAACGCGGCCGATGCAAACGTCGCTGCCGTGCCAAGGCCAAGTGTGGCGCGGGCCGTTGCTGCATCGGCATCATCGAGAAGCGACAGGCCGAAGACGCTCGCCTGACTGTCATCAAGCTTGGCATTGAGGGCGGACTGCAAATCGGCTTGCCCCGATAGCGTGCCGGTGATTGATCCCCAGGCAGCGCCGCCGCCGCCCGTGGCATCGAGGTCCGATGTGGTGCCGCCCTCGCGCTTACGGAATTTTCCGAGGGTTGAGTTGTACCAGAGCTGGCCGTTAACCGGCGATGCGGGATCGCTGGCGGCGGGATCGAGCACGAAGCCGTTTTTCACCGTCACCAGCCCTGACGTTCCGGTGATCCAGAGCGATTCAAAATAGGCTGATCCGTTGCCGCTGACCTTGATGTGGAAGTTATCATCGCCAGTGGTTCCGATTTCTGCGCGGCCCGAGAAGCCGGTCTGGAACAGGAAGCTTGCGGTATCGGCTGTGGCGTTCTTGTTGAGCTTGATCTGCACGCCGGAGCCGACATTGTTGAACAGAGCAGCACTCGAATTCACCGACAGCTTGTTGGTGGCGTCCGCCGTTGCGTTGACGCCGACCAGAGGAAGATTCTGGAAATCGGTGATCTGGCTTGAGGGGTGCGTGTGGGATGCCGCGGCCTTGGCGTTCAATGCCGATTGCAAATCAGTCTGCGCGGTAAGCGGGCCGGTGATTGCGCCCCAGCTTGCGCCGCCGCCGCCGCCGGATGCAATCCACGCAGCGCCGTCATAGATGAGGAAAGAGTTTTCATCGGCCACCCACATGCGCCAGCCTTCTCGAGGAGCCAGGAAACGCCAGGCACCTTCCATGCGCAAAACTAGTTGGCCAGCATGGCCAGTCCATTCACCCGTCGGCGATGCGGCGACAAGATAGCGGTCTCCATCAGCCGGTGTTGCGGGCGGTGTTGCGAGAGCGCGTGAGATCACTGCGAGGTGAATGAGGCCGTCAAGCAAAGACAGTCCTTCATTGACGGTGACATGTTTCTGCGCTTGCGCCGCCGCGAGATAGGGCAGCGCGAGATGGATTGAATCAGACATTGATGGTCCTTTGAGCGAAAGTGCCGTTGCCATAGGCCGCGCTTGCTTGCGCGACACGGTAGGTGAGGGACGATGGAATGGAGCCGAAGTCGGCGATGACATCGGCGGTGGCGTAAAGATGCAGCGGCGTGGTGGAGATGATGCTGCGCATAACTGCCGTGCCATCGAGAATGTCGATGACGTAGCTTTCAGTGTCCTCGCCTAGCGGCACGTCAACGGTTTCCCAGATGTCGCCATCGACGCGTGTCTGCCTGATCCAGCTCAGCGCGATGCCGGATGCGTTTCTCGTCGCGCGCAGTTGCGCGGGCGGCAGCGGGCGCAGTGGCAAAAGATCCGGATCAAACGTCACTTCGCGATAAGCTGGGTCGGCGTAGTCTTTCGAAACAGGACCGATGCGCCAGGTTTGCTGCAAGCCCTGCTGTGCTGTCGCCAGCAACGGCTGCACAACCGCTTTCTTGAACAGAATGAAATTCTCGCCACTGGCGCGAAGGGCGAGCATTTCATGGCGCGATCCGCTTTGCGCGCGCAAAAGCCCGCGCAAGCGATAGCGGTTCGGCGCAATGAGTTCGGCGAATTTGAACTGGATGATTTCGAAACCGGTCGCCGCAGTTCCAATGAGCGCTGCGTTTTCGCCATCCAGCAATTGCGCCTGGCTGACTGACGCCAATGCGCCGTGACTGAGTTCGACTTCGAACGCATTGGTGAAATCGAGGCGATGGGTGATGCCTTGCGGCAGTGCGGTCAAGGTTTTGCCAAGCGTGGCGCGCGCTTCAAGCGTGCGGTTGAAGGCGAAGCTCGCATCACCGGTCTTGCGATAAAGCGCCAAGGCGCCGGGCCATGGTTTGGCGAAGGCCGCGATCCATGGCGCGTTGGCGGATGAAGCCGTCACCGTCGCGAGGTCCATCATGATCACGGAAGGCGGGCCATAAATCGCGGGACGCGATTGCGATGCGATGCGGTTGGCGGCGGAGGCCGGCTCATAAAGTTCCGGCACATCACGCAGCGCGGTGATCTTGCGCGCGTCGCCGTCGGCAATCGCCGACACACGCCAGCGCCGATGATCGGCCGCAACCAACACATCACCAGGTTCAATCGCCATATGCTGAAGCGGCAATGACAGTGCAGCCGTTTCGCGGCTGGCCCAGACTTCCTCCAGCATGATGTCGGCGCGGGCTTGCGCCAGATGCTGCGACACCGCGGCCGGCAGCGCTACCACCGTTTCGCGCGCGCTGGAAACATCCGCGCGGGTTTGCGACACGGCGGCATTGCGATAGTCCATGCCCGCTTCAGCGTAGAGCAGTTGCAGGCTGCGCGGCAATTCGGTTTCCTGGCGGCGCGTGACGTCGAACAATGATTCATTGGCGACGTCGACATAGCCGCCTTCGCCCAGGGAAATGTCCGGTGCCGCGCGGCGCGAGACGAATTTCAACGTGCTGCCTGACTCGAATGCATCAACTGAGAAAGCGTGGAGTATCGCCTCCAGCGCTTCGCGGCCTGACATGGGGCGGTCGATGACGAAGCCGTCAACCAATCCCTCAACGCCTGCCACATCAACATCGGTGAAACCGAATTTCAAGGCGATGGCCTTGATCAGATCACCGAGATCAACTGCGGCGAGGCGGCCAGTGAGCCAGTGGCCCTTTTCATAATTGGGCCCGTCGGACCACACATCGCCCAGTGCTGGAAACGCCGGGAAAGGCCGCGAATCCCAGGTCCAGTAAAAGATGCGCGATGCATCCAGCATTTTTTGTCCGTAGACGGACGAAACCGGATTGTGCGCTCCGCTGGCGTTCCAATAGCCCTGCAGGGCCCGAATATACCTGTTCTGAATCAAGTCGTCGCGCTGGCCGCCCGAGAATGGCGGGAATGCGCTTTCAGAAGACTTCGCATCATAAAACAAGTTGGGAGAGTTGGTTCCCTTGTCAATCGCGGGACAGCCCGCCTCGGTCAGCCAAATTGGTTTTGACTGCGGCAGCCAGCTGGTTTCAGTTGCGTTTTCTACGCCGCCGGGGCGATGGCAATGCGGGTTCAGCCACCATGACTTGATGTCCTTGAAGCGATAGACCCATGGCTTGCCGTAAGCTCCGTCACTGATTGGGGACCGCGTTTGCGCGTTGCGGTTCGCACCTGATGCATAATACCAATCGAAGCCTTCGCCACCGCCGACATTCGAACTGAGATAATCGAGATCGTAGATGGAGCGATGATCATCAGTGAAGTCGAGATGGGCGCGGCCATCGCGCCAGTCGGACATCGGCATGTAATTGTCGATGCCGATGAAATCGATTGATGATGACGACCACAGCGAATCGAGATGGAAATAGACATCGTTTGATCCGTCCGGCGGCTGGTAGCCAAAATACTCGGACCAGTCAGCGGCATAGGAAACTCCTGCGGACGGAAGAATGGCTTTCACATCGGCGGCCAGTTGCTGGAGCGCCGCGACAAACGGGAATGTTCCCGCTGCTGAGCGCAGCGTCGTCAGGCCGCGCAGTTCGCTGCCGATCAGGAATGCATCGACGCCTCCGGCTGATGCGCAGAGATTGGCGTAGTGCAGAATCATGCGGCGATAACCCCATGTGCCGTTGACGAAGGCGTCGATCTGCGCTGCTGCGGCTGCAGTTTTGTCAGGTGTCCCCGGCATCCCCGGTGCGATGCTTGAAGTGATGCGGCCGCGCCAGGGGTAAGGCGGCTGGCCGGTTCCGCCATAGGGATCGGGCAGGCTGTTGCCCGCGGCCACGTCCATCAGCAAAAATGGATAGAAGACGACTTTCAGTCCGCGGGCGCGCAAATCCTGGATGGCGGCGATGACGGATTGATCGGACGGGGTTCCGCCATAAGCGGGGCCGCCATCGACCTTACTCACGACGTGAGCGGTTGCGCGCGATACGCCGTTTACTTGCCAGGACAGTGGCTCGGTGGTTTTGTCCGCGACTTCGACGCCGGGTTTTACTTCACAAGATCCGCAGCGCAGGTCCGTGCCGAACCACGAGACAACAAGCGAGGCGGCATCGAGATTGCGGCAGAGGCCCTGCATTTCGTCCATGGACACGTCCCAGTCACTGCGGAGCGCTGAGGCATGGGCGTTTTCACTCGCTGTGACGCCATCCGACACATTGCGCGTCACAACCGTGTTGGCATAGCCAAATTCGGTGCTGCCTGGAATAATCGTCAGTCCACGGACCAATGAGGCGGCGCCATTGCCGTGACGGTAAACTTCGAATGCGAGCTGCGGAATGCGGTTGCCGAACTTCGCCAGCGGCATTCTCTCAAAAACGATGTAAGCCAGCCCGCGATAAGCGGGGGCTGCGCTTGCGCCTTCGATCGCCGTGAGCAGGCTGTCGGGCGCCTGTGTTTCGGTGCCGCGATAGAAGCGGTGGGTGTAGGCGGCGAGGTCAATTTCCTTGCCGTCGGCCCAGACGCGGCCAACATAATCCGCTTCGCCTTCACACAGGCCCACGGCGAAATTTGCAAAGTATGCATATTGGATGATGCTGGATTTTGAACCCGCACCTTTTGACGAGGTTTTTTCGGTTGAAGTTTCGACAACCTCTTCCAGATTGGTGGCCCAGATCACCTGGCCTGCGATGCGCATGCGGCCATAGACATCGGGCACGGGTGCGCCCTCCTCCGAGGCCATGACGCGGAGGTCGTTGAGGCGCGGGCCTTCGATGCGGCGTTTGCCGCCGCCGAACAGCTGCTGATCAATCAGGCTGCCGGCAACGGCGCCGGCGGCGCGCCCAATGATACCGCCAATGGGTCCGCCCACCAGCGTGCCGAGGGCAGCGCCTGCATATTGGAGTACGACTGTTGCCATGTATTTCTCACTCGTTCCTGTTAGGCGGAAACCGGAAGGCAAATGCGATGCGCTTCAGCCACCAGGGCGAGAGCGCAATCTCGGATACGGCGACGCCGTCCTGGGCATGCACCATGGTTGTTGCGCTTGTTGCGATTCCCGCATGCTTGGCCGGCAAATGCGCGCGCCAGCGGAAGAGCAGCACGTCGCCTGCCTGAACCTCCGTACACGGAACATTCCGCAAGTGGCGTTTGCCTGCCTCAGCGAGCGTTTCGCTGCCACCGGCTTCGGCCCAATCAGGCGAATAAGGCGGCGGCGTTTCTGGCTCTTCGCCATAGAGCTCTCGCCACACACCGCGCACGAGGCCAAGGCAATCGCAGCCTGCACCTTTGAGACTTGCCTGATGCTGGTAGGGCGTGCCGATCCAGCTGCGGGCGATGGTGGTGATGAGACGCGGGGAGATAATCACGTCCTCCTCCCGCCATCATTGCCCGCATCCTCAGCACTTGCGACCTGCATGACGAAATCGTTGCCGGGCATGTGGGGGAAGCCGCGATAGTTTTCGGCGTTTGAGAATTTTTCGCGGCAGGTTGCGAACTGCTTGTCACAGCCGGCGCGGATGACAAATGTATCGCCTGGCGCGACGGCCTGTGGCGGAGGTTGCCAGACATCCACGCGCGTCACCGCGCCAATCGCATGGTGGCGCTTGATGCGGAACTTGCGTCCGTTGTTCAGGCCAGAGGTAAATTCCACCAGCCCGCGCGTGAACCAATCATCACCAAAACCCATGACGCCTGATGCCTCAAGCGATGCGCCGCTTGCAGTGATGATCGCGCCAATCGCGCGGAACTCCGGAAGATCGAGATCAATTTGGCAGCGCGCATCACCCAGCTCAGCGTCACAGCCAAATTGATAGAGCCTGCCTTTCGGCTGGTTGAAGAGATGCGCGAGGCCGCGCACTTCTGCCGTGAAGCGCCCTGCGCCATAGGTGACTTCGCCGAGATGGCCCTTGCGCACGAGCAGACGCTGCGTTTCATCCTGCCAGTTGACGCGCCAGATTTCGATTTCTGCGTGGTCAAAATCACCTGCTTTCAATTGCTGTTCGTCGAGCCGCGCGGATTCAAGCGCACCCGTCGCTTCAAGATTATCGATGGACAGGCCCAGCGATGATTCAATCTCGCTGCCGGTGTAGCCCGACTGCGCTTCGAAGGTTGTGCCTTCGAATGTCAAGGCGCGATCATGGTCAGTGAAGCCCAGCTTTGCACCACTGGCTTTGGTGATCCGCCAGCATGAACAGAGCGTCGTGGTGTCTTCGGCGAGATGGGCTGCCAAGGCGACGGGAAGCGTTCTCATCCGCGCACCTCGATCAATGGAATGTCAGGAATATCACCGGCTTCAAAATGCGAGAGGTTGATCGCGAGCTCGTCGGTGTCGAAGCGCACCGGCACATCAAATTCAAACCCTGCCGTCACGCTTGCGCCAGCCACTGGCGCTGTCATGAATGTGATTGTGCCGGTTGCGCTGTCGAGCGTGAATGCCGTGGTCAGAGACCCATTGACGGCGACAAGCACTGATCCAACGACAGGTGCTGTGATGTCACGCGCATATTTGCGCGCGCCGCCGCCATATGTTTTGACAAGCTGGAACGCTGCTCTCGCGCCATCGCCTGTGCCGACAATTTGATCGGTGCTTGAAGGCGTCAGGTTGGCGGCGCAGGATTTGTAATCGGCGTGATCCTTGAAGCGGAAGGCGTGCAGGCGGCCGCGGCGTTCCTCGAAGAAGGCAATCACCTGTTCGATGTCGGCGAGCGATTTCACTCCGTAACCGACATTATATTTGCGGCGGGAGTCGGCCCAGCGGCTGTTGCGGTGTTCACGGCCCGAGGCGGTCAAGACCACATCGGTGCGGCGCTCAGGCCCGCCGCTGCGGCCGCGGGCGATGGCGGTTGGAAATCTTACATTGTCGAATGGCATTTCATAAATTCCAGATTACAAATTTCTCTGGCCCTTCGCCACGGCGCGGGCGATGTGAGCGGCGACCTGGCCTTGCGACTGGTGGAAGGACTGGATATCGGGGGTTGAGATGTTGACGATCACGCCGGCGGGAGCGCGGGCGCGCTTGCTGGCTGCGGAGCTGCCGCCAAGCGCGGCGCCGGCGATCGGCGCCAGTGCGGATGAGATCGCATCGCCTGCGAGATTGCCAAGCGGGCGCAGTGCCGCGGACAGCGCCTGGTTCGACAATGAGAGTGCGAGCGATTGGAAGACGTCGGAAAGTTTGCGGCCGTGAATCACAGCACCTGCGAGCGAGGTCACGAGTTTCTGGCCGAAACTATCGGCGAGGCGGTTGAGGCCTTCCATTTCGCGGCGGAGTTCGTCTGTGTGCAGATCAATTGCGGGCATCGGGGTGTTTCTCCATCATGGCGTCAAGGTTCTGGCGCAGCCCGCGGAGGCTGGCGGGAGGGGCGTTGGGACCAGCCGCGGAGCCGAGCTCACGCAGCGTGCTGCGCCAGAATTCGGTGGGAGTGAGCTTGAGATCGTGAAGGCCGAGGCGCATGAGCCCAGCCCAAGGGAATTTCGAATGTGTCATGTTACGACTGCAAAAGTTGCTTTCAGCAGATCGGCGACGATCCGCATGTAGCCGACGGCACCCTCTCTGCTAGTCAGTTTGGCGACATCTTCATCGGTCACATTATTGCCCGCGCCGCGAAGGCCGGCGCCAATCACTTTGATTGCGTCAGTGGCGCGGATGCGGCCTTGCTCGAAGCGCTGGGCGATCGCGAGAAGGTCTTCGCCGCCGTAGGCGTGTTCGAGTTCGGCGAGCGCGCCTAATGTCAAGACCAGCTTGCAGGTTTGATCGCCAAGCTGCGCTTCGATTTCGCCCCGGTGTGTGTTGGCCATGATTACACCGCCGTGAATGTGAGGAGGCCTGCGCTTTCGAGGCTCAGGTCAAAGGCGACTTCGCCATCGTGGCGGGCGGAGAATTCGAGGGCGGCGATCTGGAACTTTCCTTCGATGACGCCGAAATCCGGAATAATGATCTGCCAGAGCGGGATCGTGGCGTTGAAGAAGTGGCCGCGCACCAGCGCATCGCTGGCGGCGTCCTTGAAAATTCCAGTGCCGCGGATGCGAGCGGTCTTCAATCCCGCACCGGCGAGCAATTCGCGCCAGGCGCTGGGACTTTCCTGCGATGTGGCGTCGACGGTGTCGGCGTTGAAGGACAGCGTCGTGGCGCGCAATCCTGCGACAGTTGCGAAACCGCTGTTGTCTAGTTTCAGCAGCATATCGCGGCCTTTTTGGGCAGCCATTGTGATCTCCTATAGAGGTTCGGTGGCGGCGCGGAAGCGGAGCGTGGCGCCGAATGTGTCAGTGGATTTGCGGCGCGAAACGCTCCAGAAGACGGCGCGCAGATTGATCAAACGATGATCGGCGAGCGTGAGGTTCGCCATGTCGAGCGCGGTTTCGATTTCCTGCGCGATCTTTTGCGCCAAGGCGCGGCCGCGCTCATTGGTTGCGACTTCGATGGTGATGAAGTGTTCGTGGGCCTTCTGAGCGACGACGCTCCAATCGCGGGTTTCGATGTCAGTGAAGACAGCGTAAGGTGCGTGTTCGCCGCGCGGCACTTCATCGAAGATGCGCGCGCCGCCGAGCAGTGATGTGAGCGGCGCATGGACCAGCAGTGCGGCGCGCATTGACTGCTGCAGCGTCAGGGCAGCATTCATGTGAGCCTCGCTTGGCGGTAGGGGGCTATGAGTTCGCGCGCCATCAGCGGCAGGAAGCCGGACTGGTTTTCACCGCGATCGGCAAACCAGGCGGCAACGGAAAGCAGAAGCGCCTGGCGGATGTCTTCTGGCACCGAGGCAGCAGTTGCGCCGTAGCCCACAGTCATCTTCACCTCGATGCCGGCGACGTGGCGGCCCGCAACGGGCGGTGGCCTGTCGTTGCGCAACGCCAGAAGCGGGGGCTTGCTGCGGCGATCAATGTAATAATGCGCGGGATCGAGAGTAGCTGGTGTGTCGTCATCGCCGTAGGTGACGACATCCGTCACTTCAATCACCGGCGACAGCGGCAACGTTATGGCGCGGCAATCGGGCCAGCGGTTGATGAAGTAGGACCAGGATTGCTGGATCAATCCCGTGTCGAGGCGATGCTCGATTTGGCGGCGTGCAGCGGTGATGATGCGCGTGATGTAGGTATCATCATCGGTGTGCGAAATGCGCAAGTGCGATTTTGCCTCGGCGAGTGAGATGGGTTCGATGGCGGGTGGCGTGGTGAGGATGAGGGACATGCGTGGCTTTCGGATTGGATGGTCCCCACCGTCACCGCTTCGCGGCGCCACCTTCCCCGCAAGCGGAGGAGGGTGGCGAGCGAAGCGAGACGGTTGGGGACTTGCCTGTTGTTACGACACGCCGAATTTCAGCGTCTTGATGGCGTCGAAGTCCTGGATGCCGCCGCCCACGCGTTTTGTGGTGTAGAACAGCACGTAGGGTTTCGATGAGAACGGATCGCGGAGGATGCGCACGCCGACGCGGTCGACGACGAGATAGCCGCGGCGGAAATCACCGAAGGCAACTGTATGCGTGTCGGTTGCGATGTCGGGCATGTATTCGGTTTCGACCACGGGGAACGTCAGCAGCGTGGCGTTGCCGTCGGCTGTTGCGGCGGGCTGCCAGAGATAGTTGCCTTGCGCGTCCTTGAACTTGCGGATCGCTGCTTGCGTGGCGCGGTTCATGACCCAGCGGGCATTCTGGCGATAGCCGGCGCGCAATGCGTAGATCGTATCGACAAGCTTGTCGGTCGGATTGGTCGCAGCAAATGCGCCAGCGGTTCCAGTTGCGATGTAACCGGTGTTGCCCCAGCTCCAGGATGCATTGGCCACTTTGGTGTAAGCCATGAAGCCCTTGGGTTTGGTTGCGCCATCGCCATTGATGAAGGCGTCGGTTTCCTGTTCGGCGAATACCATTTCCACTTCACGGGCCAACCACTCATCGAGATTGACGATTGAATCATCAAGCAGCTGTTGCGTCGCGGCAGGCTGCGCATAAATCTCGAAGGCGTTGAACTGCAGTTCGGCGAGCGTTGGCGAGTTGGTCTGCGGGCGGGCTGCGGTTTCACCGACCCAGCCGACGGCAGCGCCAACAGTTGCAAAGGGCTTTTTGTAAACGTTGCTTGAAATCTGGCGTACATCGGCGATGGCGCGGATCGGCGAGGCTTTCGACAGGATGCGGCCGATCTCAGCTTCGGTTTCATTCGGCACGAGATAGCCGCCGTCGGGATTCGACGAAATCGACATGGCTTTCTGTTCGATGTCGAAGAGGCCATGGGCTTCGCCTTTGCGCACATAGGCGTCGAAAGCCTGCTTGTGCTCGGAGGCTTGCGCCTTGATCTCGCCGCCGATGGCGGGGCGTTTGGCCCTCAGCGTGAGTTCGTCAATGGCGCGGCTGATGCGCTCGACCTTTTCAGTCGTCACGACGTCGGCGGCGTGGCGCTTTTCGATCTGCGACAAGCGCTCGTCATTGGCATCCTTGAAGTTTTCGAATGCGGAGAGCACGTCATCATAAGACGCTGCACCCGCCACCTTGGTTTCAAGCGGAGTGTTGAGTTCCATTCTATAGTCCTGTGTTTTGAGGTTGAGGGCTCTTGGCAAAAAGAGAATCCGCGAGAGCCCTCGCGCGGAGTTTGGTTTCGGAGACGCGGGCACCTTCCAGCATCGGGAAGGTGACAAGCGAAATCTCCCAGAGATCGATGGCGATGAGACGCCGTGCGTTCAACGCTCGGTCGCGTTGCGCGAGCACGGTCTTGAAGCCGATGGAAAGACCATCAATGCCGCCATTGTTCAAAAGCGAAAGCAATTCGCGGCCGCGCTGGACGTTGGCATCAAGGCGGCCGCGCACGTAAAGCCCGCGTTCGGTTTCACGTATGTCGAGCCAGGTGCCGACGGGTTCAGCGGGGTCATGCTGGAAGAGCATGCGGATGTTTTGCGGCCCACGTTGTTTGAGGCTGGCGCCGAACGCGCCGGGCATGACGATGTCGCCAGTTGCGTCGCGCTTGCCGAAGAGGCTCGCGTAACCAGTAAACACGCCGTGGTCCTTGAGCGCCTGCAATGGCTTGCCAAGTCCGCGCCGTGAGGGAGCAGAGTGCATGGTGTGGTTTCCTTTGTTGTTGATGCGGCCCCACCCGGCGCTACGCGCCAACCTCCCCGCAAGCGGAGGAGGGACAAGATTACGCACGCGCTTTTCCCTCCTCCGCTTGCGCAGGGCTGTCCGGGGAAAGTTTTATGTGAATCAATTTGTCGCAGCTGCATGCCCGTTCTTTGCGGCAATTGCCGTTCATTTCTGGGTTGTTGACACTCAGAACGAGGAACGGGCATGCGCACTATCCTTAGCATTTTTGCGAACCTTCTCCAACCGCTTCACTGGAAGTCTTTCAAGATGATCGTGGCCCGCCATAATGGCGATGCCTATGACAAGACATTTGACAGCCGGACCCATCTGGTGACGATGATTTACGCGCAGCTGTCGGGCGCATCCAGCCTGCGTGGTGTGGCGGCGGGCTTCAACGCACATTCCCACTTGCACCGCCAATTGGGAGCTGTGCCGGTTCATCGCTCGACGCTGGCCGATGCCAACAGCCGCCGTCCGGTGGCGGTATTTGCCGATATCTTCGCCGCCTTGGCCTGTGACCTTGGCCGCAAGCTGCGGGCGCAAGGCCGCGCCATCATCCGCATTCTCGATTCGACCCCGATCCCGCTCAGCCAGATGTGCAGCTGCGCCACTTGGAATGGACGCATCAAGGGCTTCAAGCTGCACTTGGCCTATGATCCGGTTTGCGATCGCCCGCAGGTTCTCGCCATCACACAAGCTACCGTCAACGACATCACGCCGGCGCGCCTGGCAGCCATTGAACAAGGCGTGTTGCATGTCTTCGACAAGGGCTATTGCAGCTTCGACTGGTGGACAAACATCGCGCAAAACGGCGCTTTCTTCATCACTCGTCCGAAAACCAGCATGTGCTGGAAGACCCTTGAAACACGGCCTGTGAAGCGGCCTCTCGGTGACGGCTTCACCGTGTTGGCCGATGTTGAAGTGCAACTGGCCAGCAAGGGCGATTCCAGACTGCCCATGCGGCTGCGCCTCATCACCATCAAGCCGGATACGGCCAAGGCCTTTACCGTCCTCACCAACAACATGCAGCGCTCCGCCGCCACAATCGCCGCTCTCTACAAACACCGCTGGCAAATCGAACTTCTGTTCCGCTGGCTCAAACAGCATCTCAAGCTACGAACCTTTCTTGGCCGCAGCGAAAACGCCATCCACCTGCAAATCCTCGCCGCCATGATCGCTTATGTCCTGATCAAACGCGCAGCATGCAACTGCCGCATCAAACTGCAAGCCCTGCGATTCACCGAACTCATCACCCTCTGCCTCTTCGAGCAAAGACCCATCACTGCAATTACAGGGCCGCCATGCAGAACCCGAACCAAACCCAAACTTCAGAGCACGCCATGTCACAACGCCATCACCAACCTCTGAGTTTCCCCGGACAGCCCTGCCGCTTGCGGGGAGGGTGGCGGCGCGCAGCGACGACGGGTGGGGGACGCTCAGGTGAACCCCACCATCGCGCGCTTTTCCGCTTCGGTCAGGAATGTAGCGTCATTGATGCGTTTCCACAGCGCGTCGCGGTCTGCTGAAAGCGCGTCGATGGCGTCGAGGTCGGGTTTGATTTCCAAGTCTTCGGCGTGTGGAGACAGAAACTTCGCCATTGAGTCAGCGACGCGCACGACAAGCGGTATGATTGTCTGGCGCCAGAAGGTGCGGTTGGCTTCGGCGAAGTTAGCATAAGTGTTGTCGCCGGGAATGCCGAGCAGCATGGGTGGTACGCCGAAAGCCAGTGCCACTTCGCGGGCGGCTGCATTCTTGGCTTCGATGAAATCCATTTCCTTCGGAGAGAAGCCCATCTCCTTCCAGTCGAGGCCGCCTTCAAGAATCATCGGGCGGCCGGCATTGGCGGCACCTTGGTAGGTGTTCTGCAATTCGGCCTTGAGGCGTTCGAATTGCTCTCCGGTCAGTGTGCCGTCACCGCCGGCGAAGACCAGTGCGCCCGAAGGCCGTGCGGCGTTGTCCAGCATGGCCTTGTTCCAGCCCGATGCTGCGTTATGCGTGTCAATGGCGCGGCCTGCGGCTTCTAGCGGCGAGAGGCCGTAATAGTCATCCGTTGGGTTGAACAGTTTCAGATGCAGCACATTCTCGCGTGGCAACCGGACAGTTGATCCGTGGACGGAGTATTCATAGGCCTCAGGCCAGCCCTGGCGCGACGGCACCACGGTCATGCGATCAGGGCGGAGAGCGAAGATTTCGCGTGGGCGACCGTCAAGCGTTACGAGCTCGGCATAAGCGTTGCCCGCGACCATCAGATAGGCAAAGAGCTGTTCGAGCAACTCGCGCCCGGTTTGCGATGGATTGGGATGCGACAGCAGCATTTTCAGCGGGTGTGTTTCTGTTTCGTTCCCATTGCTATAAGTGAGAAGCGGCACCGATGCCGCCGCCTCGGCAATGCGCCTGATGCAGGCGTAACCCACGACATTTCCGGCAAAGCCTTCCTTGGCGAGTGACGCATAATTGCGCGGCGTCCAGACGGGCCGGCCTGCGGTATGCAACGCGACGATGGCGCCGGTGGCCGAGGATTTGGTGGTGAGGAGAGATTTGAGATTTTGGAGTCCGAACACTGGGTTCTCCTTGTTGACAGTGGAACAAAAAAAACGCCCCCAAAAAGGAAGCGTTTCTGTAAAAATTTGGAACTGAATACTAAATGGCGAGCTTGATGTTATTGAGGACAAACTCAGGTTCTGACGTCCGGGACACCGGTTCTGACCTAATTAGTCGCTGGGAACTTGGTTCAGTTGAAGGTTTTTGGTATTCATATTTTGGCATCGGCAGATCTTTGGGTATCTGCTGCATTCGCTCTGATTGCTTTGTCTTAGGCATGTCCCGTCTCCCTTGGATTTAGCTCGGTGGAGTAAAAATGCTTTCTCTTAATCCACTTGAAGCCTTCGTACTTGGTTACAACGGCAATGTCGACTTCTCCTCCAACGATATCCGCACCCGGCAGAAAACGAAAGTAGCGTTTTGTTGTTTCAACCAAAAAATCCGCCAATTCTATGGCGTCCCTTACAGGCATTGTTGGCTGCGCCAGCTGAGTACTCAATTTTGTACCAAGGAAGTTAATCAATCCTCTTGCGTTGTCTTCTGACATTCCTGCCTCTAGAAAATGGCTAGGAAGAGAGTGATCAAAACCATGCAATAGGCGGTGAATTGGTCCCGGTTGCCCTCCGTAGAACAAGCCAATCACTTCGCCGCCAGCTAACAACTCAGGCTCAGGACATTCCCCGTTGATTATGCTTATTTTCCATAGTTCATGACCGGCGTCAAAATCTGACGAATACCCGCCGATCCAGAACTCCATTGAATGTGGAGCTGGTGGGGCCGGTTGCAGCGAAGAAAACTTCTCTTCAAAGATCAATTTCCGGGCAAGTATTGCAACTTGTTCTAAGGTATAGTTCTTGCAGTCCAATGACCAGTTCTCATGGCCATTCATCATGCGTCTTCTTAACTCCTTTGCCAGGGTTGCGATGGACATTTGTCCAATATTACCCATTCCACAAGTCATCGCGCAAATAGGCAGCCCTTTGAATAGATTGAATACTTTATCTCCATTTTGATAAACATTGAGCACCTCGCTTGCGCCCGTTTCAATATTTGTATTCACAAGCGTGGCCGCGCTATCAGCGGCGAATACCATGCAGTCATTGACCACTACGCTCACGCAAACCGTCATGATTGTTCCTCAATCCTTAGAATCAACCATAGGTAAATACATAGAATCGATGGGCAGGTCTAGCTGGCTACACCCCCCTCACCCTTGGTTCCGCCCGCTTCCGCAGCATCAGCTCCGTCACCGCCCAAACCATTGCATCCAGTCTGTCGGGGCTTGCGCCTTCTTCGATGACCGAGCACATTTCGTCCTCCAGTTCCGGCAATGCTCCCAGATGCGAGACCCTGCCCTGTTCGTATAATGCTGCGACCGGTTCGGCGCGCAGGCGTTTTCCGTGTTTGGCGCGGACGAGTTTCAGGGGCACGTCCTTGTCGGCCTGGCGCAGTACGCTCTCAACCATCAGGCCGCCCTGGTTGATTTCGGCGACAATGCGGTCGGCGTTCAGCTCGTGGAACAGCTTCACGGCGCGTTCGGCCCAGCGCAAGGGCGACAGGCGTTTGGCGCTGCGGTCGGCGAGCACATAACACCTCTCATCCTTGCCTAATCCCACTGCGACGATGCCGCAGGCATTGGCCTTGGCCGTGTCGCTGGCCGGCGGATCGATGGCGACGACAATGCGTTTCATTTCGGGCATCACGTAAACACGGTCGCGATCAATATGCGCACGCGAGAACAATGCATCGGGATCATCGAGGATCATCTCACCTTCGAGTTCCTGGCGGGCCAGTGTCGATCCGCCGTAGCGTTTCATCATGTCATCCAGGAATCTTGGTGCAAGGCTGTGCTGGTTCTCAATGGTGCGCGAGCGTGTCACGAGTGTTGTTGCATCCGCGATGATCTCACGCATCAATTTCGTCGGGCGCGGCGTTGTGGTGATCACCGCATGTGGCACGTCGCCCAGGCGAAGTGCGAGTTGCAAGTTGGACCATGCATCAGCACCTTTTCGCCATTTGGCCAGTTCATCACACCAGACTGCATCGAATTGCGGCCCGCGCAGGCTTTCGGGTTCTTCAGCGGAAAAAATTTCCGCAATCGAGCCGTTATCCCAGGTGATGCGGCGGCTGGAGCGCTCAAACTTCGGGCGCTCCCACCAATGGTGCACGGCGAGCAGGCCTGATTCACCTTCGATCATCACCATGCGCGCCTCATCAAATGTCGGTGCGATAATGGCGATGCGTTTGCAACGGCGGATCATTGGCTCGTAGTGGCCGAAGGCAAGCGCCTTCACCCATTCAGCGCCGGCGCGGGTTTTGCCGGACCCACGGCCACCAAGTACAAGCCAGTTGCGAAACGCTGAACCTTCTGGCGGAAGCTGCTGGTTAAGCCTGGCCCACAAGAGCCAGTTACGATTCAGCTCCACGGCTTCAGCAAGCTTCAGGTCCCTTGTGAGTTTCTTCGGCCTCGTATTGACGCTGAAGCCTTTCAAGCTTGTCCGCAAGCGCGCCACGTTCTTCGTCACTAAAACGCTTGAACTCGTTGTTGGTGCGGTGGCGGCTGTTTTTGTCTTTGCGTTCAAGTTCCAAAACCTTATCCAAAGTGCGCACAAGCGTGTTCATGGAGCGGATGTCGCGCTCGCTGCTCAGGGCATCAACGTCCTTGCCGATTTCATTGATCTCGCGCTCAAGATTGGCGACGCGCTGTTGCAGCAGATCCTTCAAGCGCTTCAATGTGGCGCGGGTTGATTCAGATTTGACGCTGCGCCTTGCGGTGCCGCGCAATATCCAGCCGAGCGTCTTGGCCTTCAACGAAAGCGCCATCGGCTTGACGCCAATCGAGGCTGCGATGTCCTTCACGGGCTCTTCGCCCAGTTCGTAGCGCGCACGAATGGCTTCCCAGTCGGGATTGGGTTCATTGGTCATGGTGTGTCCTGTTGTGTGTGGCGGCCCCCACCCGGCGCTGCGCGCCACACTCCCCGCAAGCGGAGGAGGGATAAGAAATCAGCGCTAAACTTTTCCCTCCTCCGCTTGCGTGGAGGGTGGTGCCGCGGAACGCGCGACGGGTGGGGGTCTGTGTTTGCAAATGAAAAAGGCGGGTCTGCATTTCTGCTCCCACCTCTCTCGAATGTATCAATCTATAGCCGATGGAGCGTACGCTGTCAAGGACTATTTTGCCTTGATATGTTTTTTATTCTATGTCATTGAAAAGAAAAGAGGCGGGCCATTTCTGCTCCCACCTCTGTCGAATGTATCAATTTATAGCCTTAAGAGCGTACGCTGTCAAGGACTATTTTTCATTTGTGTGATTTTTCTAAGATAACATCCAGTCATTTGAGAATATATGCTCTGCTTGAGTATTTTCAACCACCCTAGGGTTGTTATCCACTACTTCGCCACCAAAATCGCCCGGCGCTGTTGCGGGGCCGAAGGCATTGAAGTCGAATTCATTCACCGCCTGCATCGTCTGCATATGGGGCTGCGCAGCTTCCAGCTTGTCGATGATTTTGATGCCCACGGCTTTCACAACGTCATGGGTGCCGTCACTGACTTTCACAACGACCTCAAAAATGTTGTCCTTGTCGGCGTCGCGATAGGCTTCGAAGTCGGTCCTTTCGTTAAAGTACAGTTTGCCGGTGTGCTTGTTCATGATGAAATCAGCGGCATCAGCGCCGCCGACAATCGAGAAGGTCAACTTGCCGCTGTTGTCAGGGTCATCGGCACCCAATCTCAGGGCAATCAGCCTGTCTTCGCGGGTCGACACCAAATTATCGCGGACATACGATTTGATCCAGAGGTCAGGCGCGTCTCCTGGTGCCACGACTTTTACCGCCATCCGCTGGACGTCAGAAGCATTGCCGGACGACGCCTTGATGCGGACATTGTACAAGTTGTTGTGATTTGAATCTTCAGCATTGGCAAAATCGGCGGCTTTGATGAAGCTCAAGACGCCCGTGTTTTCATCGATCTTGAATTTTGCTGCGTCAACGCCGCCGATGATCGAAAACACCGGCTTTGAATCCGCGCTGCCAGCTTTAGCTTTTACAGAAGTGACTTCGGTAGAGCCATCGGCGACATTCACCCGCGCCTTTTCAGCTGACCGATGCGATGTGATGACAACGCTGTCCGTGACCGTATTGTCATGTCCGTTGGCGATGTCGACATACAGGCTCTGGTTCGCCGCGGCCTTGCCATCAGAGGCGCGGACAATCACGTTGTAACGGTTGTCGTGATTTGCGTCTTTGGCTTTCTCATAATCTGGAGGTGACAAAAACGACAACAGGCCGGTTGCAGGGTCGATGCGAAAAAGTTCCGCGTCATCGCCGCCTGCAACCGAATATGTCAGCGCATCTTTATCCGAGGCTTTCACCTTGGTGACAGCGCTCTTGTTCTCCTGCATTTGCACATAGCTTTTGTTGGTGAAAACAGGTGCAGAATTCGCAGTTCCGCTGCCGCCTGAATTTGTGGTTCCGCTGCCGCCTGAGTTGGTGGTTCCGCTGCCGCCTGAATTTGTGGTTCCGCTGCCGCCGGAGTTGGTGGTTCCGCTGCCGCCTGAATTGGTGGTTCCGCTGCCGCCTGGCACTGTGTTGGCGTTGGTCCTTGTGCCATCATCAAGAATGGTTTCAGACTTCACCAGCTGATTTGAAGCGTTGTAGGTGTCGATGCGCTCGCGCCAATTTGCGCCTGCGTTATCGTGATAGACCGATTGCATCACTTCAAAGCCATGAGCCGCGAAATCGAAATCGGCGTGAAAACCCGATTGCACCAGGGTGTCGGCGCCTGCACCACCGTTCAATTGGCCGAGGTCGTCATTCGCGTCATAGTAGACCGTATCGTTGCCTGCGCCGCCGATCAGAACATCGCGGCCTGCGCCGCCATCGATCACGTCGTCGCCGCCGGCACCGTTGACGGTGTCATCGCCGCCATTGCTGAGCAGCGTGTTATCAAGGTCGTTGCCCGTGATCGCGTCGTTGCCCGATCCCGTTTCGGCATTTTCAATGTCGACATTGTAGGCAATGGCGAAGTTCTTGGCCATGTTGTTGACGTTGGAATAGGAACCGGCGACGAGCGACAGGACCGAGCCGGACGACCAACCCGACAGATTGATGGTGTCGTTGCCAGCGCCATCCCAAATCGTGAGGACCGGCGCGCTATTTTGCGAGAAGTCATAGATCCTGTTCCCGGCATTCGCATTGAAACCATAAACGGTGTTGCCGGCGCGCGTCGAATTGTCGGCGCCGTACATCTGCTGGATCGCAAGAATGTCGTAGACCATCGGGGTTTGCGCATTGGCGCCGCCCCAATTCGCGCCGGTGCTGCTTGCATTGAAGTAGGACATCACCGTGTATTGGCGCGAGTCTTCTGTGAAGAGCCAGCCACCGCTTGCGTTGCCATATGCTGCGCCAGCGCCATTGTACTTGCCGGCATGGTCAAGACCGAGCGCGTGGCCAATTTCGTGCACGAGAGTGGTGAAGCCATATGTGCCAAGCGCCGGGTTTTGCAATGCGCCCGACCCGCTGTTGAGCCACACGGATCCCGACATCTGGTCATAACTTGATGCCTCTGCGCCTGTAATGCCCGGGAAATGCGCCTGGGCGTAGCCCACGCCAGTTGAGGAGTTCGAAACTTTTATGTCAGCGGCATTCGGATTGCCCGCTTCGATGATCGACGCGTTGATCAAGTCATCCCACAAGCCCAGGATCATGCGTACCACCGATGCCTGGGTCGGGGTTAGCGGTGACCAGCCTGGCCCTTCAGATGACGAAGTGGCGAAAGTTGCAGATGTTGGAATGCCAAAGGAGATGCTGCTCGCGGTCACTCGCGCACTTGTTTCCCAGAAGACTCCTGAATTGAGCTGGTCAACCAGTCCATTGTTGATGGCCAGCGAGCCGCCATTGCTGGCTCCGCCAGCGGCGGTTCCCATTTGCAACGGTTGCGATGACGCGAAATCGATTGAATGCCAAGCAACCAAAGGATTGCTGGCGCAAAGAATGCACATGTGTATTGCCCCCTGTCAGTCAAGGCGGACCGGGGCATTCGCCCACTTCTGACCGCCAACTCTTGCGGTGGTGATAGCGGCGGGATGTGAGGATAAGGTTTGTCCGGGACCAGGCATTCTAGTGATCCGCTTAATGAACGCTTTACCTTACGCTGGCGCGTTTCGCGGGATTGCTGCAAAAACCAATGAAATCCGGGAGTTTTTTGGCGTGGGTAAAATTTTGCGCAAATTCACCCATTAACCTTGCTGGCGATGAATGAAGTTTGAAACGAATTTAATGGCAGCGCTAGCTTAAACCTTGATCAGATGCGCCATCAGGCGGTTTGAGCGACGAAGCGCAAACAGGCAGACCGCTACAGTCGGGAGCGCTACGGCAGCCATCTGCAAAATGATCACCCCGAGATCAGTCGTCATTCGCGCGAGCCAATTTGCAGACATTGAAAACAGGTAAGCAAGGATCAGGAACATCAGTGTCAACAAAATATCCACCAGCCCGTCCTTCAGATTTTGCGAATACGCCATGAGCCCCATCACAGAGGCGCGCACTGCGATGCCAGCAACAAAAACAGTTGACAGCGACAGTGTCGTCAGATGCGACCAGGTCACAGCCAATGTTATTCCCAAAAAGACCAAAGACACAATTTGCGCATAGAGCCTGCGATCAGACTTTCCCTCAGCAAGGAACTGGTGATGGTAAAGCATGTCAAAAACTGCAAACCACACTCCAATGACGAGGACACCAAGAATTGGCGCAGCATCGCTCATCGTGTCGGGATAAAGGAAGTGAACGATCGGATTTCCGAGGCCAGAGAATGCCGCCACCGGAAGCATTCCCGAGAGAAGCATGTTGATGCGTATGCGCCGTATCCGGCCGGAGTTGCCGTCTTCCCGGTACATCGCCGAAAAAACCGGCACGAAGATGCGCATGATGAAGCGCCCCGCGATGTCACCGAGGGCCGCTGACCAGGCAGCAGCTACCGAATACACCCCCAAAGCCGATACGCCCAGCGCCTTGCCAATGATGAATTTGTCCCCTTGCACGATGACAAACGCGATAGTCGATGTCACCGTCAGCCAAATGCCAAAGCCAAGGACCTCGCGGAGCGCTTCTTTTTCAAAACGGTAGCGATGACGGCGGTGCGGAAAAATGAAGTAGCTCGAAGCTGACAGCATCGCCACATATGCGACACCTCCGAAGAGCAGAGCCCAGGCCGATTTTGTATACCAGGCCAAAGGCAAACTCACAGCATAGCTCACCGCCAGCATTGTCAACTCGGCGATTGAATACCGCTTCAAACTGAGATTGCGCAACGCCATGTGCTTGCTGGTGCTGGTCAATGCTGCGGACACGGGCACGATTCCGATGAACATCAACATCGGCGCAAGCTGGGGTTCATTGAATATTGCAGCTACAGGATAGGCGACGACAATTGCAACGGCTGAAATCAGGAGGGATCGCGAAACTTCGAAGCTCCAGACGGTGTCGAGCCATGCATCGTCGGTGCGTTTGCTGCGCATCAAGGACACCGTGGCGCCGCCATCGGTCATCATTTCTATGCCGAAAATTACAGCGTAGACGATCGCTACCAGGCCGAAATCATGCGGCAGCAAAATGTGCGTGAGGGCAATGTTGCCTCCCATCCGCACTACGGTTTGCAGCGACATCGTAAGAAGCGTCCAGGATAGAGCGGCATTCAACGCCATGTCAGGCCCGCCAATCCAGGCAGCGGGTCAGATTGCAACCCGCCAAACAGAATAATGTTACTACACCGCCCATGACTCAGGGAATCCCCTTTTGGCGCAGATGCAGCGGGACAAGACTGTTCTTCCGGCGGTCCTCAAGGACTTCATGCACGATTGAATTGGTGATCTTCTTTGCGCCAGCGGCAATGCCATAAACCATCGATGCTTCGCAGAGATAGTTGATGATGCGGGGCACGCCCTTGCTTGCGTGCGCGATGGTTTCGGCGGCGCTGCGCGCAAAGAGGTGCTGCGTGGCGCCGGCCATGGCGAGGCGGTGATAGATGTAGGCTATGGCTTCCTCAAACTCGAGCGGGCCAAGATGGAAATCCGACGAGATGCGCTGGGCAAACTGCACGAGCTCAGGGCGCTGCAATTTGGCGCGCAGCTCCGGCTGGCCCACCAGGATGATCTGCAGCAGCTGAATGCCATCGGCGTTGATGTTCGACAGCATGCGCAATTCTTCAAGCGACTGGATATCGAGGTTCTGCGCTTCGTCGATGATCAGGACGGTATGCTTGCCCTGTTCGTATTCGCCAATGAGAAACTGCTGGAATTGCCTGAAGAGTTGCACGTATTTGACGCTGTCAAATGGCTGGTTAAGCGACAGGAGCACCCATTCCAGCAAGGTGCCCTGTGCAATCAGCGTGTTCGAGACAAGGCCGACGGTGATCTGGCCGTCCATGTTCTGCAGGAGCTGGCGCAGCAAGGTGGTTTTGCCGCAGCCGATTTCTCCGGAGATGACGGTGAAGCCTGCCTGACTCAATATTCCGAATTCCAGCATGCTGTATGCGAGGCTGTGGTTCTTGCCCCAGTATATATAATGCGGATCGGGCAGCATGGAGAACGGCTTGCTTTGCAAGCCATAATAGGATTCATACATTACTGGTTCTCACTGCAATCCCGCGCCTTGGCAATTCCTCAGCGAGTTGTTTAACTTTTTCGGACGACCCTTTGCGGGTGACGAGAACGGTATCCCGTGTCGCTATGACAATAATGTCATCCAGGTCCTGGATGACGGTCAATGGCCCATTTGAAAATATGACGTTGCCGTTCCCATTCACAACCGCGGCCGGCCCATTCGTGGCATTTCCCTGGCTGTCCTGCTCCAAAATCTTCGCAACCGAGTCCCAGGTGCCGATGTCGCTCCAGGCATATGCCACGGGCTTCACCGCAGCTTGACCAGTCTTTTCCATGATGGCGTAGTCGAAGGAAATTTTTGGCGCGGATTCGTATTTCGCGCGATCTGGACGCCAGACCAAGCCATCTTGCCGCGACGATGCATAGGCTGATGAGACTGCGTCCCAGATTTGCGGCGCATGTTCGCGGGCATGGGCTGCCAAGACATCAGCACGCGCCAGGAAATTTCCACTGTTCCAAAGGCAGCCTTCAGAGATGTAGGTTTCCGCGATGTCCTTCGCCGGTTTTTCGCGAAAGCGCGCGACATTCGAGCATGTTGTTCCCGCCAGAATTTCACCGGGCAAAATATAGCCATAGCCCGTGGCCGGAAATGATGGCGTAATGCCAAAGGTCACGATGGATCCCAGTTCTGCGGCAGCAGCAGCCTCCGTCACAGCGGCGCGGAAAGCCCTGGCATCGTCAATATGATGGTCCGCAG
This sequence comes from uncultured Alphaproteobacteria bacterium, assembly GCA_963819615.1. Taxonomy (GTDB): domain Bacteria; phylum Pseudomonadota; class Alphaproteobacteria; order Rhizobiales; family Aestuariivirgaceae; genus Aestuariivirga. The sequence continues at coordinate 406,866 of CAWFWW010000001.1, read as the reverse complement.
CCAAGATCAGCACCAAAGCATTTGGGTCACGCTGCAACGCGTGACAGGTGCCAGCAAGAACGGCGGCACAGGAATCGCGGCGGGCCGGTTCGAGGACTACATCGGCTTTGACGCCAATTTCCGCAGCCTGTGCCGCGATGATCCCAGCCTGATTATCCAAGGCAACAATGATGGGGCGTAGAGCAAAAGGCGCGCCAGAGCAGCGCAGAAGCGTGTCCTGCAAGAGAGAATGCTCGCCGCCAAACGCCAGGAACTGCTTTGGCATGTCATCTTGCGAGATCGGCCAAAGACGCGTTCCAGCACCACCGCTCAAAACCAGCGGAATGATATTCGAAGCATTGGTTGCCGCTTTACTCATACTGTCTGGTTGAACCCGCCAACGCTCTTGAATTTCGACAGTTCACCAGAGATAAAACCGAAGATGCCTTTCATGTGATCTGAAGAGGACATGCTTTCGCACACAACTACCAATTCGGGCTTGTTGGAAGACGCACGGACGAGGCCCCAGCTGCCGTCCGCAAAGCTGAAACGGACGCCATTGACGGTGTTCACTGCTGAAATCGGTTTGCCGCAGATTGGAGCTCCGGAGTTTGACATATCCGTGATCTTGCCGGACAGTTGATCGACGACGCCATATTTCTCTTCATCTGCACAATGCGGCGACATGGTGGGCGAAGAGTAACTCACCGGCAAAGCCGCATAGAGATCAGCCAGCGATTTGCCGGGCGCGCGATCCAGCATGCGGCAGATTGCGAGAGCTGAGGAAATTCCGTCATCATAGCCCAAGCCAAACGGCGGCTGGAAAAAGAAATGACCGGATTTTTCGAACCCGGCTATAGCACCAAGTTCCTTGGTGCGGCGCTTGATGTATGAGTGGCCGGTTTTCCATATGTCAATCGTTGCGCCATAGCTCTTCAGCACGGCATCGCTTTCAAACAGCCCTGTCGATTTCACGTCGATGACAAATTTTGCGTTGGGCACAATCGCTGCCATGTCGCGGGCAAGCATGAGGCCGATCTTGTCGGAGAAGATCATTTGCCCCTTGTTGTCGACGACGCCGCAACGATCACCGTCACCGTCAAAGCCGAATGCGACGTCCAACTTGTGGCGCGACACGGCATCGCGCATCACGTTCAACATCTTCAAATCTTCGGGATTGGGATTGTAGTTGGGGAAATTGTAGTCGAGTGCGCAGTCGATTTCGACGACTTCGCAGCCTGCGCGACGGAGGACTTCGGGAGCAAATGCTCCGGCTGTGCCGTTGCCGCAAACTGCTGCTACTTTCAACGGGCGCTTGATTGATCCGCGAGCAAGCAGGTCGGCGGCATATTTTTCATAGATGTCTTCGACGCGCCTGAGGCTGCCGCCACTGCGCGACTGCTGCTGATTTCCGAGCACAATATCGCGCAATTCAGCCATGTCATCCGGGCCGAAGGTCAATGGGCGCTCAATGCCCATCTTTATGCCGGTCCAGCCATTTTCGTTGTGGGACGCCGTCACCATCGCGATGGCCGGGCAATCCAGAGCGAATTGCGCGAAGTAAGCCATTGGCGTGGTGCAGAGGCCAATGTCATGGACATTGCAGCCGGATGCGAGAAGGCCGGAGGTGAGCGCGTATTTGATTGCCGATGAATAGCTGCGATAGTCATGACCCACGACAATATCGGGCCGGACATTGCGACGGTGGACAAGCGTGCCGATGGCAAGGCCCAACGACTGCATGCCGGCAAGATTTACGTCCTTGCCGAACAGCCAGCGCGCATCATACTCGCGAAAACCAGTACGCCTGATCAGAGAGGACTGCTCATAGCCGAGAGTATTCGGGACAATGTCCCGACCGGTATCAACTGCAACTGACATGTCGCCATTCCATGGGTGTCACTATATGCTAGAAGTAACGTGGAGTTGCACCACGTGATTGATATTAATAATAATCTTCCCTGCCCGCGGTATCTTCAGACTTGTTGAGGACCACACCCATGATCTTTTCGGAGCCAATGATGCGCTCGGTATTGACCAGGTCGGTCATCGTTGTCTGGCCTGAGGCCGCAATCACCAGAAGCGTATCAACATTCGGCAAGAATGAGAGGACGTCATCAACGACCAGCACAGGCGGAAGATCTACTAGGACGAATGTGCGCGGGTCCTGTGACTTGAGGTAATAGATCAGGTCACGCAGCCGGGTTGAGCTCATGTGCTCTGCGGCATCACGCGACGAGCGGAAGGTCGGGAGTATTCGCAAGCGGCCCTGCACGCCTTCGGGCATGACGGCCACATCGCTGAGTTTGGCTTCGCCACGCAGGAGATTTTCAACACTGGGACCGTTCTTGAGGCCGAGATAGCCAGCGATTTGGGGTTTGCGCAAATCGAGGTCCACCAAAGTCACAGTGCGCTCGGGCAATCTGGCAATCGAAAAGGCCAAATTGATGGCACAGACCGTTTTTCCACATCCAGACGTCGGCGAAGTGACGCCGACAGACTGCAAGTTGGTGTCCTGCATCTTCTGAATCAATTGGGTGCGCAGCATTTCAAAGCAGCGGCCGCGGGCATCGGTGCCGTCATCGGCAACTATGCGGTTGCTCTGCAATTGCCATTTGTTGAGGCGAATGACCGAGCCGCCTTCAATGGGCTTGGCGACTTGCGGCCCTGTGGTGTCAATCGAAGGGACTTCTCCCGGCCTTGGCTGCTGGCGCATTGGCGGCGCCAGACTTTCGCTGCCAAGCATGCGTGCGCGGTTTGCTTTCGCAATTTCCACGGCTTTCTTTATTCGTTCCATCAGATTTTCATTGTCCTGTTATGCAGCTTTGCGATCTTGACTACCCGCCCATTCGATTGAGCAGTTTGTAGTAGAGGTCATTGAGCGGCATGAAGAGAAAGTGCGTCGCCAAGAGCACGAGAGCGACGGCCAGAATCGAGCCCAAGATCATGACCATCAAGCGCCGGATGCGCCTGCGGTTTTCTTCCTTGGTCATGATGTAGGGGACCACCACAATTGGATGCCGGTTAACGGCGCGCAGGACATCGGTGCTTGTGCGAATGCTCCGATTGATCAACTCCAGCAGGCCAACGACCACGGCACCCGAAACGCCCGCCACGCCGGCGCCCATGGCCAAGAGTTTGGGAATTTGCGGCCATACAGGTTCTTGCGGCGTAATCGGCTGCTCGATGACTTCGAAGCGTTCGGCTTGCTGGCCATCCTCAAGTTTCTGGCCAAGACGCGCCGTCGTCAGCTTGCCCGCCACGTCGTTCATCGCTTTTTCAAATCCGTCGCGCTGACGCTCCAGCAGGCCAAGCTTGTTCTGCACTTCGGGCGAATTGCTGAGCAGACGGGTGATGCTGCGGATGGTTTCCTCGATCGAGTCCTTCTGAGATTCGTAAAGCGTGATCTGGCGATTGATGGCTTCCTTTTTCTCCGTGGCAACGCGCGAATCTATGCTCATCTTGCGTTTGGCTGCTTCCGAAGTCGCCTGGTTGGTCGCCTTGGAGGAAAGCGTCGCAGATTCTTCGATTTGCGCTTCAAGATTCTTGATGGCGTTCTTCAGCACCTTGATGTCGGGGTGACTTGGCGCAAGCACGACCTGCTTGCTGGAATACTCCGCTTTGGCGAGATCAAGCTGACCTTGCAGAGTTGTCGGGTTGGGCGCGCCATTTGGCCCGTCGGCTCCCCGGATGGTTGCTTCGAGATCAACAAGGCGAAGGTTTTCTGTGAGCGTATTGATCTCTCGGTCAATCTCCTTGCGGTTTGTTTCGGCGCGCTCCAGGGCTGCCAGCTGGAACGGCACGCGCTCCGGCAAGGCTTCGCGGTTTTCGAGCTTGAACTTGGTCAGCGTTTCTTCCAGCCGTGAAAGCTCCTGTGAGAGACGCTGAGATTCGCGCTCCAGGAACAGCGTTGTTTCGGCGGCCTTGGTGCTCCTGACCCGTTGGTCTGCCTCGAGAATCAAGGTGACCAATTCGTTGGCGACCTTGGAGGCAGTTTCCGGGCGTTCATAGTCAAAGCCAACCTTGAAGGCGATGGCCAGCGAACCTTTTGGGTCGTCGCGCGAGTTTTTCAATTTGAGATCGAATGGTTCGATCAGGATGCGTTCACGCAACAGTTTTACGAGGGCGGTTGTCGACATTTCCCGGCGGCTGTTTTCAAACAGGCCGTATTTATCCGCAATCGACAACAACTCCTCGCGCGAAGTTATTCGCTGACGCGTGAGCTCTACCCGTTCGTCGGCAAAGCCGGTGACGGTTGAGCGCACCAAATCATCCGGAATCTGCTGCGATTCCACCAGGATTGTCGCCTCTGACCGGTAGAGAGGAGGAATGGCAAATACAATGATGGTTGCAAGTGCTGCAACTGTCCCCGTGACTGCGAGAAACGGCAAAAACCTGCGCTTCAGAATTCCAAGATAAAATCTAAGGTCGTCGTTCAATTCAATTCACCGATCCGTCAATCTGGCAGCCGCGTTATGCAGGCAGCGCTAGCCTCGCTCTATCCCTGCACTCTTTGGCTGGCGTTTATAACGCCGAAGGTGCGGGACAAACCGCTTTCTGGCTTAATGGTTATTGTTTTAATCTTTGTGTAATTATGCCAAATTCCCATGTCCAAATTCCATGTCCGACATAATTTTGTCGGCGCTAGGGCGAAGTCCGCATCTGGACCCATCAGCGGTCAATCATAGATTGAACATTTCAATTGTAACATAGCACTTGGTTCGCCGAAGCGCAATTCATTGATAGAATACGTTCAGAATCACAATGATGCAATTTATTGTTGTGCCAGTACAAGCCGGCAAGTGTACCAACAAGATACGTCAGACTAATCCACAGTTAAACTTAATCGCGCAAGTCCTATTGAAATATTTCAGGACAAGCGACTCTGCCTGTGCACAACCCAAGTCGAGCGCAGTGGCTGCATTGCAACCGGCCGGTCAAATAAGCCCAATTGATTTTCACTATCAAATACTTACAATGTAGGCTGCTGAAGCGAATCCATGCCGAGTAAAACTCATAAAATTGATCAATGTTTTGGCTTCATTAACCATGATTTCAATCGGTTAATGCAATTCGGCCAAGTTTCAAGTCTAACTTGACTCTGCATTAATTACCTGCCATACAAAAAAGCTGGCGGGCTAAAATACTAAAACTAGAACTTATGATTGGGATCAAGTAGGAGTAATACAATATGAAGAAGCTTTTAGCGGCGTCCTGCCTCTCGCTCGCTTTTATGGCGGGTGCAGCATCGGCGGCGAATATTTTGAGCATTGTTACGGATAATACGGCCACGCTTGATGCAAACTACAACCCAGTTCCCGGCACGGGTGGAATTGGGGCTGGAACATTCCTCGGCAATGATGTTAGTGGCGCTGGCGGTGTAGCAACTGCTGCAGGTTCCGGCCTTGTTTTGAATGCTAATGCAGACATCAAGTTCACCTATATCGGCAAGGAAGCCGGTAACACCAACATTCTCCTCGACGGTGCTCAGATTTTCTCGACCATGGGTGCTGCAGGTGGCGATTTTTTCACAATGGCTAATGTGGCTGGCAGCGGTGGTTTCTTGCCGTTCACGTTCAAATCAGATGGCACATTGGTCGCAACCAACGGTGGCGCTTATACAAACGCGTCGATCGCCTTCAAAGTTCTCACGGACACTTTGACCTACGTCAAAGTCCTGGTTCTCCTGAACGATCCTGGAGCTGACACCGATTATGACGACATGGTCATTCAGATTGAAGCTAGCACCCCGAAGAGTGATGTTACAGAGACCCCGATTCCAGGCGGCGTCATGCTGCTGATGTCCGGTCTTGCTGGTCTTGGTTATATGGGCCGCTCGCGCCGCACCAAGAAGGCGTAAGCCTGGGTTCATAGAGTTCAAGAAGGGCGCCAGATTTTGGCGCCCTTTTTTATTTGCCGCGCCGATAGATTGGTCCAGGTTTGGCAGTAGTCGGCTTTGCAGCTAATACCAACCACCACAAGAATCGACGCATTCTTCTCCTTCGCCCTTTGTGGAGAGGGCTATCGCATGTGGGCATTTTTCCTCTCCCGCTTGTCGCACTGTTGTCCAGTTATCCCGAAATCTCCCAAAATTGTCATCCCCGCACTTGTTGCGGGGACCAATCCGTCGGCTTGTGTGGAAGTCACGTCGCGTGCCGTGCACGCGCATGTACAACATTTGACGCAGCGTTTGCAGTGTTTCGAGCGAAATACGCTTCGCTCACCTGAGCACCTCATCAAGCGGACCGATGGTTCCCCGCGACAAGCGCGGGGATGACAGTAAATTATTCAAACCCGAGCCTCGAATGAGAAATGAACTGATATTCGAATTGAATTCCTCGACTTCCGGCCCAAAGGGCCTTCCTTAACCGGACAGCAGTGCGCGTTGCGGGAGAGGTGTCGCATGCGAAGCAAGTGACGGAGAGGGGCTTGGGCTCAAGCGGGAAAGGTTGCCCATTTTATCAGGCTGTGCGAAGCCCCTCTCCGTCTTTCGCGTCTTGCGACGCGAAATCCACCTCTCCCGATTCTCGGGCGAGGAAAGCCATATGCGATTGCCCTGCCCACAAGAGGGAGGGAAAAGAATGGGTCAATTCTTGTGACGATTGGTATAATAATTATTCGTACAAGGTTTTCCTGTTACTTGTATTCGATGATTTTCCGGGTGCGGCCTGCGAGCAAGTCATAAAGCATGGTAACGATGCCCTGAACTTCCGCACCTTTTGTCAACGTCACAAGCGCGGCATATTTCCATGATCTCAGGTCAAATGGCCCCATGCGGAGCCCAACTCTCGCAATCTGCACTGCGAAAAATGCGAGTGGCAGTGCACCCCAGGCGCCAAACCAGATCGTCACCGGCATAATGGACAGGGCGATCAAGACATACAACATTGGCCTAATGATGTGAATTTTCCAGTCGCTTATGCCACCGTTCCAATTCATAAGGGTTGCTCTTGAATTGCCGTAACCGGAGCGCACGGCCCGTTTCCAGAATTGCCAAAAATGCAACATCGCAGCATCATGACGGGTCATGCTTTCCGGCAACCGCCAAACTTGCCATCCGTGCTTGCGCATGCGCAGCCACAGTTCTGTTTCCTCACTTGCTAGCAGAGCTGGATCGAAGCCACCCGCCTGCTGAAACGCCGTAACCCGAAAAAGTGCATCACCGCCGAAGTCGGTCGTTTTGCCGGTTGGCTGATTCCATTCGACGTTGCAAATCCAGTTATAGATAGACCGGTCGGGATGGATTTCGCGCCTCAATCCACAAACGACCGCCACATCAGGATGGTCAGACAGGAACTGGCCCGCTTTTGCAAGCCAGCCTGTCTCCAAGATGCAATCACCATCAATAAAATGCACGAATTCCAAACCGGGCGTTTGCGCGATCAACTTCTCAAAACCTGCGTTGCGCGCCCGGGCCGCAGTGAAGGGGATCGAAGGATCGAGCATCACTACTTCCGCGCCGCGTTCCATTACGAAATCAACGCTGCCATCAATTGAACCGGAATCGACGTAAACCAAAGGGACAGCAACGCCATCCAACGCATTCAGGCATGCCTTCAGGCGATCACCCTCGTTGCGACCAATGAGCACAATTCCAATTTTGCCGTTCGCGGCGGGTGCATTTCCCGCTGGCACCTTGAGTTGAGAAGAGGTCATACTGCAGCGTTCAGAAGGCAGCTGCCTGCAGGCAAGCTCAATACGCGTTCTTTCCCCAAATGGTGATCACAACTGTCTGGAGCAAAATCCAAATATCGAGCGACAAGGACCAGTTCTCGGCGTAGAAATTGTCGTTGCGGATGCGGCCTTCAAGCTTTTCCGGCGTATCAGTTTCGCCGCGGTAGCCCTTGACCTGAGCCAAGCCGGTGATGCCTGGTTTAACCCGATGGCGGGCAAAATACCCTTTGGTGCGCTTGGCAAACTCTTCATTGTGATCCAGGGCGTGGGGACGCGGACCAACAAGGGACATGGTGCCGTTCAGGACATTGAAAATCTGCGGCAACTCATCCAGGCTCGACCGGCGCAAAAACCAGCCGACACGGGTGACGCGGGCGTCACTTTTTCGCGCCTGAACCGTGCGCTGCGGCGTTGCCTGATGCCCGTGATGCATCGTCCGGAACTTGTAGACGTTGAATATCTGATTATTAAATCCCAACCGCTTCTGGCGAAACAAAATTGGGCCAGGACTGTCCAGCTTTACGCATATTGCAATCAAGAGCATGACAGGCGTCAAGATTACGACGGTCACGATGGCCAATATGAAATCTTCCAAGGCCTTGATGATTGAATCCCAACCCGCCAAGGGCTTTCCAACCACCTGGAGAATCGGCAAGCGCCCAAAATGGCTGGGAGGATTCTTGAACTCCGTCCTGAAACCAACGAGATCACTGGCAAGGTAGACGTTGACTGGCAACTCCCGCAGTTCATCCAGCAATCCTACAATCTGCTCGTCATTTGACCATGGCAAGGCAATAAGGACATCGTCAACCTGGCCTGCCCGCGCGCTTTGCTTGAGTGCGGCAATGCCGCCCGGCCTTGCGAGTTCACCCCATGCCTTGCTTTGCTTTTTATATTGAGCCACGGTGCTTTCTTCTGCGCCATATACGCCAGAAATGTTGATGGGCTGGTGTTTGGTTTCTTCGATGGCGCATAAGAGCCGTTTTGCCTGTTCACCCATTCCAACTACAACCATGTTGCGCCGGGACTTCGCCATCAAATGAGCGCGACGGAGAATTTGCGCAATCAGCAGCCGGTTTGCGACAATGAAAAATGTGCTTCCAACGGCGAAATAACCCACCCACCTGCGGGACAGGCTTTCTGAAAAGTCGATCGAGAACGCCACAGCGAGCAAGAACAAGAATGCAGTTGCCACAACAATTACAAACATCTTCACCCGCGGCAGCGGATTTATGGCAACATCGTACAGATACAGGCGGCCAAAATTCAGGATTGAAAGTGTGACAAGCCAAACAAAGGCGGTCGCAGTCCAGTAGTAATTCTGCAAAGGCGAATAAACTACGACACGATCGTAAAACAGAAAGCCGCACACCAGCAATGCCAATGAATCAGACAAAACGAGGATTGCCGCAACCGTCGTCGCTGAAATGGGAGGCATGCGCCACCGCGTTGCAGCCTCGTTGGAGTTTATCTGTTTCAAGGTGCTGTCCGGGGAAAATGGGTCAGCTGTCGACTCTGGTTGTTCTTGCATTGTTAAGCTATGATAACGCCGTTTAACAGGTATAAGTAAGGCAGCTGCCGTGCCCGATCAAAGTCTTCTATTATGTACGGCCATTTGAGACAAGAAGTTGTAGCGAAACACGGCTTCAATTCAACTTTTACCTTAATTTTACTATGTTCAAAAAACTGTCGCGTGAGTTGCCGCAATCCGCCATGTAGATGAAAATTGACTACAGGCCCAACCCAGAATTTTTCATTGATGTCAGTTTTTCTTATTTTTATATTTATTTACAATATGTTACATGCTCTTTTGCCGATCAACTGGAACACGATGAGTCACAAACAGACGAAAGACCTGGCAATTCACAGCAATTCATGGCTTTCCGTTTTGAAAATCATGATAGTATCGGAACGCCTTGGCAACTTGAACATGACCACTAAAGAAAGCACGCCGTGACATGGCTCTGGTAGCCTTTGCAGTCAGTATTGTTCTGGTCTTAGTGCTGTCGTCCTGGTTGAAGGATTCACCACAGTCACACAAGACCTTTTGGCTGGTCATGGGCGTCAGCGTCCTGCTCTACTCCCTGATCCCACAATTTGGCTTCACCCTCTTGAGCGAAGCGACTTATCCCGGCTACGCCAAAGGGGTTGAGATCACGATCATTGATGTCGCTATTTGCAGTTACCTGATCGCGCAGCGCGGCAAACCGGGGCTCAAGGTGCCGTTCAAATTCGTCATGATGTTCTATTTTATCCTGGTGGTGCTTTCAATTCCAGGTGCGCTGCATTGGCGCGCATCGCTTTTTTATGCAGTTCAGTTGCTGCGCATGTACGCAGTATTTCGCGCTGTTGCAATTGCCACAACTGACGAAACAAACAATGGTGCGTTCGTAAGAGGACTTTCGATTGGGGTCGTCGGCGAATTGTTCATCGTCCTCAATCAACGGATCATCGGACATGACATCCAGCCGGAGGGAACCTTCGGGCATCAAAACAGCCTTGGTCTTGTAACCAATCTATTGCTCATCTCTGCTATGAGCATGGTGCTTTCGGGCCAGACGTCAAAGAGCCGTTGGCTTGTCCTCGGACCTTCGCTAGTCATTTCCGCTCTCACAGGATCGCGCGGCGTCACAGTATTCGCCTTATTTGGCGTTGTAGCCACATATTTTCAGTCTCTGTACCACGGGGCGACAAGCCGAAAAATGAGGATTGGATTTGTCGGCCTATTGGCTGCAGCGGTGCTGGTGCCAATCGCCGCATTGCAATTGCAGGAACGGTTTCAAAGGCAAAACACCAGCTTCCAATTGGATGACGGCGAATCCGATGAACGTGCGCGCTACATCGAAGCCGCGCAGATGATGTTGGCCGACCGGCCGTTTGGCTTTGGCGCCAATAATTTCGTGCTGGTTGCCAATGTGGGCGGATATTATGCAAGAGCAAGGGTTACACCATCGTTTTACAGCCGTAGTGGTCATGTCCACAACGTCTATTGGTTGACACTTGCCGAACTTGGGTATCCAGGAATTATCGCCCTGTTGGCGCTGTTTTTCGTTCCAATCTTCAAAGGATTTACTACAGCGTACAAGCACCGCGGCCAGCGCAACGGCGAAATTGCAGGCGGGCTATCAATTGCGCTTCTGGTTTGCTACTTCCATAGCATGTATGAGTGGCTGCTCATGGGCGCCAGTGCGCAGTATTTTCTCGCCATTGTCCTCGGCTTGCTGGCAAGCCGCATCATGCTGGCGAACGCGGCTCCCGCTGCGGTTCCGTCGCCTGCACCTATTGCGCCAACTCTAGGCGAAGGTCGAATTGCCCCACCTCCCCGGCCTCCTGTGACTGTTGCTGCGCCCAGGCCAATACCGCGCGGGCTTCACAGGAACTAAATGGACATCAGGCAGTTGCAATATCTTGCAGCACTCGCCCGGGAAAAGCATTTTACCCGGGCGGCGGTGGCTTGTGGCATCACTCAGCCCACGTTGTCGGGGCGGATTCGGCAGCTCGAGCAGGAGCTCGGCGTGCCGCTGCTGGAACGCGGGCAGCGCTATATCGGATTGACATCCGAAGGTGAGCGGGTTCTCAAATGGGCCCATCTCATCCTGGACAATTGGCATTCGCTGCAAAGCGAGCTCACGCAGATCAAGTCGAAAAAGGGTGAACTCGTCGGGCGGCTGGTGCTGGGCGTCATTCCGTCGGCCCTGCCGATGGCGTCGTTTCTCACCAAGGCGATGAATGCGGTTCATCCGTCGGTTGATTTCACCATACTGTCGCATTCGTCGGAAGAAATCATCCGTGCACTGAATGATTTCTCGATTGAGGCCGGCATCACCTATCTCGACAATGAGCCGGTGGAAGGATTGCGGGCGGCTGAACTTTATGCGGAGAACTACTGCCTGTTTGTTTCCGCCGCCAATGATATTGCGAAATCAAGGACTGTCACCTGGTTCGAAGCGGCGCAGCAGCCCTTGTGTTTGCTCACGCCCAATATGCAGAACCGCCGGATCATCGACCGCGCCTTTGCTGCCGCCAAGGCTCACCCTACCCCGCGACTTGAAACCAATTCCATCATGAACCTGATTTCATCGGTGCGCTCCATGGGCCTTTGCTCGATCATGCCGGAATATTTCAAGAATGCGCTGGGCAATCTTGAAGGCGTTGCCGCCGTGCCGCTGGTTGAACCTGCGGTTTCTCACAAAGTCGGCCTCGTTGCGGTGGACCGCGACCCGCAGTCACCTCTAATTGCGGCGCTGTTTACGGCGGCGAAGAATTTTGGCAAGGATTGAGTATGAAGACTCGAAACATCAATATTCTGGGTTGGCTCCTGTTTGTTGCTTCGGCCCTCGGTTTCATCGTCGCCAGCTGGGGAGATTTCTGGAGCATGGTGGGCAGCGTGTTCTTCCTGCTGGCCAATCTGGTGTTTCTCATTCCTTATGTCCGGTCACCGGATCATCATTGACGGATTCTATGGGGTCATAGTTGGGCGCAATTGGATTATTCCGCCGTGTTCTGCTATGATCGTCCATGGCCAAAACCACCATTCTTGAATTCAAGACACCGATGCCCGACCCTGCGGTTGCGGTTTGTGCGCGTTATGGCAACAAGCCGGACCAGCTGATCGAAATCCTGCATGATTTGCAGCATGAGGTTGGGCATGTGCCGGAAAGTTCTCTGCCGGTGATTGCCAAGGCTTTGAACCTGTCACGCGCCGAAGTTTATGGCGTTGTGACGTTCTATCACGATTTCCACACCAAGAAGCCTGCCAAGCATGTGATCAAGATCTGCGCGGCGGAAGCATGCCAATCGATGGGAGCGCGAGAGTTGATCGCTGTTGCCGAGAAACTGACCAAAGGCAAGAAGGTGACGCTTGAGAAAACCTATTGCCTGGGCCTTTGCGCGTCGTCACCTGCGATGATGGTCAACGAGAGAGTTGTGGCGCGGGTTGACGTGAAGAAACTGAAGTCTGTTGTTGGAGCGCTGACATGATCAAGATTTATGTCCCGCGCGATTCATCGGCCACGGCAGTTGGCGCTGATGACGTTGCCGCCGCCATTGCAAAGGAAGCCAAGGCACAGAAGATCAGCGTACAGATCATTCGCAACTCATCGCGCGGAATGGCCTTTGCCGAGCCTTTTGTCGAAGTTGAAACAGCAAAAGGCCGCGTCGGCTATGGTCCGATTGATGTTGCCGATGTGAAAACGCTGTTCAAGGCAAAATTTTATCAAGGCGCAAAACACAAGCTGTCCCATGGATTGGTGGATGATATTCCCTATCTCAAGAATCAGGAGCGCCTGACTTTCGCGCGCGCCGGCATTACTGATCCGCTGTCACTCGACGATTACATTCAACATGACGGTTTCGTTGGTTTGAAAAAAGCACTCACGATGGACAGTGCGGCCATCGTCAAAGAAGTTACAGACTCCGGATTGCGCGGGCGCGGTGGTGCTGCATTTCCAACCGGCATCAAGTGGAAGACGGTCAACGAAACCAAGTCTGACCAGAAATATATCTGCTGCAATGCCGACGAAGGTGATTCTGGCACCTTCGCGGACCGCATGGTGATGGAAGGTGATCCCTTCATGCTGATCGAGGGCATGACCATCGCAGGGATCGCGGGTGGTGCCACGAAAGGATATGTCTATATCCGCTCGGAATATCCGGATGCGATTTCTGTGATGAAGGAAGCTATTGGAATACTGGAGAAGGCCAACTGGCTGGGTTCCAATATTCAGGGTACGGAGCATTCTTTTCACCTTGAGATTCGCCGCGGGGCTGGTGCCTATATCTGCGGTGAAGAAACCGCGATGCTGGAGTCGCTGGAAGGCAAACGCGGCATGGTTCGCGCCAAACCTCCTATCCCTGCCCTTGTGGGGTTGTTCGGCAAACCGACCATCATCAACAATGTGCTGTCGTTCGCCGCAGTGCCGTTCATCATGGCCAAGGGTGCGAAGGCCTATCAGGATTATGGCATGGGCCGCTCGCGCGGAACTTTGCCGTTCCAGCTTGCGGGTAACGTCAAGCGCGGCGGTCTGGTTGAGAAGGCGTTTGGCGTAACGTTGCGTGTACTGATCAATGATTTCGGTGGCGGTACTTTTTCCGGCAAGAAAGTTCGCGCAGTGCAAGTTGGGGGGCCATTGGGGTCCTATGTTCCTGCTGAACAACTCGATATGAAAATGGATTACGAAACTTTCGCCGCCAATGGCGCGATGGTTGGACATGGTGGCATCGTGGTGTTCGATCAAACCGTGGACATGGCGGAACAGGCCCGGTTTGCAATGGAGTTCTGCGCGATAGAAAGTTGCGGCAAATGCACACCGTGCCGGATTGGCTCGACACGTGGTGTGGAAGTGATCGACAGAATTGTTGCTGGTGAAGACCGCGCCGCCAATGCTGAATTGCTCGAAGATTTGTGCCAGACGATGACCGATGGTTCCCTGTGCGCCATGGGCGGTTTGACGCCGATGCCGGTGATGAGTGCTTTGAAATATTTCCCGGAAGATTTCGGGTTGAAGAAACAGAAGAAACTGGCGGCGGAATAGGAGTGGCTCCATGACACTGATCAAAGAAACCGATTACGGAACACCTGTTGCCAAGTCTGAAAAGTTGGTGACGCTGGAGATTGATGGGCTTGCGGTGACAGTGCCGGAAGGTACATCCATCATGCGGGCGGCGATGGAGCTGGGGACGAAGATTCCAAAACTTTGTGCCACGGATTCGGTGAATGCGTTTGGTTCATGCCGCCTGTGTCTTGTGGAAATCGAAGGCCGCAAGGGAACGCCTGCGTCCTGCACGACGCCAGTTGCGGCCGGCATGAAAGTGAAGACAGAAAATGACCGGCTGAACAAGCTGCGCAAGGGCGTGATGGAGCTCTACATCTCCGATCATCCGCTGGATTGCCTGACTTGCGCAGCGAACGGCGATTGTGAATTGCAGGACATGGCGGGTGCTGTGGGCTTGCGCGATGTGCGTTACGGTTATGATGGCGACAATCATGTTTTCAAAGCCCGCGAAGGGGGAGACAATTTCCGCTTCAAGGCGAAGGACGAAAGCAATCCTTATTTCACCTTTGATCCAGCAAAGTGCATCGTCTGCTCACGTTGCGTTCGCGCTTGCGAAGAGGTGCAAGGCACGTTCGCGTTGACGATTGATGGGCGCGGATTTGCGTCACACGTTTCGGCAGGCATGGATGAAGGGTTCCTCAATTCCGAATGCGTGTCGTGCGGCGCCTGTGTGCAAGCTTGCCCGACAGCGACACTCACGGAGAAGTCCGTCATTCAAAAAGGTCAGGCCGAGCATTCCGTTCTCACTACGTGCGCCTATTGCGGTGTGGGCTGCTCGTTCAAGGCGGAGATGAAGGGTGAAGATGTCGTCCGCATGGTGCCTTATAAGGATGGCGGTGCCAATGAAGGGCACTCATGCGTCAAAGGCCGGTTCGCCTGGGGGTACGCCACGCACAAAGACCGCATCACCTCTCCGATGATCCGTGAACGGATTACTGATCCGTGGAAAGAAGTGCCGTGGGACGAAGCCATTCACTATGCGGCTGGGCGTTTCAAAGACATTCAAAAGAAATTTGGCCGCACGTCGATTGGCGGCATCACCTCGTCGCGCTGCACCAATGAAGAAGTCTATGTTGTGCAGAAAATGATCCGCGCGGCGTTCAAGAACAACAATACGGATACGTGCGCGCGCGTATGTCATTCGCCCACGGGCTATGGTTTATCGAAAACATTCGGCACATCGGCGGGCACCCAGGATTTCAAGTCCGTCGACGATGCTGATGTGATCATGGTGATTGGTGCCAACCCGACGGATGGCCATCCGGTTTTTGCATCGCGCATGAAGAAGCGCTTGCGCCAGGGTGCAAAACTCATCGTGTGCGATCCGCGCAAAACGGATTCAGTACGCTCACCGCACATGGAAGCGGCGTTTCATCTGCCGCTGATGCCCGGCACCAATGTGGCGATCATAAATGCCATAGCCCATGTGATTGTAACGGAAGCATTGGAGAACAAGGCCTTCATTGCGGAACGTTGTGAAACGGAAGAATTTTCGCGGTGGCGCGATTTCATCCGTGAACAGAGGAATTCTCCGGAGGTACTCGGCCCCATTGCCGGTGTCGATCCTGAAGTCATTCGCGGTGCTGCCCGGCTTTATGCCACGGGCGGCAATGGGGCGATCTATTATGGACTGGGTGTTACGGAACACAGCCAGGGTTCCACCATGGTGATGGGCATGGCGAATCTCGCGATGCTGACCGGAAACATCGGGCGGCGAGGCGTTGGCGTCAATCCGTTGCGCGGTCAGAACAATGTGCAGGGCTCGTGCGACATGGGTTCGTTCCCGCATGAATATCCAGGCTACCGCCATGTGAGTGGCGAAGATGTGCGGCAGTTGTTTGAGCACAAATGGAATGCAACGCTTGATCCGGAGCCGGGGCTTCGCATACCCAACATGTTTGCGGCAGCGATTGAGGGTTCGTTCAAGGGATTGTTCGTGCAGGGCGAAGACATTGCGCAGTCTGATCCCAACACGCATCACGTGACGGCGGCGTTGGAAGCGATGGAGTGCATCGTCGTGCAGGACCTGTTCCTCAATGAGACGGCGGCGTTTGCGCATGTGTTTTTGCCGGGCACATCGTTCCTTGAAAAGGACGGCACGTTCACCAATGCCGAGCGGCGCATCAACCGCGTGCGGCAAGTGAAAGCGCCGGTACCGGGCAAGCAGGAGTGGGAAGTAGCGTGCGAGCTGGCGCAGGCCATGGGATATGACATGCGCTATGAATCATCTGCGGCCATCATGGATGAAATCGCTGAAGTGACCCCGACATTTGCGGGTGTTTCGTTTGCGCGGCTTGATGCTGAAGGTTCGTTGCAATGGCCGGTAAACGAGAAAGCACCGCATGGCACGCCAATCATGCATGTGGGTGGTTTCGTGCGCGGGCTTGGGCGCTTCATGATCACCGAATATGTGCCGACGGATGAACGCACGACACGGGAGTTTCCGCTGATCCTCACCACGGGGCGCATTCTGTCACAGTATAATGTGGGTGCGCAAACGCGGCGCACGGATAACGTTATTTGGCATGCGGAAGATGTTCTTGAGATTCATCCGCATGATGCCGAGGTGCGCGGCGTTCAACATGGACAGATGGTTTCGATTGCCAGCCGCATGGGAGCAACCACGTTGCGGGCTGATGTGACGGAGCGCATGCCGCAGGGCGTGGTCTACACCACGTTTCATCATCCGGTGTCGGGGGCCAATGTCATCACCACGGAGTTTTCTGATTGGGCGACGAATTGTCCCGAATATAAGGTGACGGCGGTGCAGGTGACGAAATCCAACCGGCAATCGGACTGGCAGGACGAATGGGAAACGCGCGACGAACAGAACAAGCGGATTGCGGCGGAGTGAGATCTGTTAAACCGTCAATCCTTCTAAAGCCGGGACCCAGAATGTCCGAATTTGAGTCCGTTGAAAGTCTGGGTCCCGGCATTCGCCGGGGTGACGGCTGTAGCGTGGAAGTTCAAGGTACACTTGATGGTGAGCGGACCACATGGCTCCTCCCCGAAGAAGTTCCCGTTGCCATTCTGATCAATTCGCAATCCTATGCCGTGATGATGGCCACACCTGCTGATCTTCGTGACTTTGCCGTGGGCTTTGCCTTGTCAGAAGGATTGGTACGGCACTGGTCGCATATTGCCAATGTTTTGGTGATGCCATCGGGCGATGGCTTCGCGGTTGATCTTGCGATTCATGAAGCAAATATCGTCCGTGAACGGATGGTAACGCGGTCAATGGAGGGACGGGTTGGCTGCGGGCTTTGCGGGATTGAGGAACTGGCGGATGCGATCCGCATGCCTGCGGCGAGCGTTCCGGATGTAGCGATGAGCGAGATGGCCGTAGGGCGTGCCTATGATGCATTGCCGAATCACCAACCGATGAATGCTGTGAACCGGACGGTTCATGCGGCGGCCTGGTGCTCCGTGGACGGAGCAATTGTACTGGCGCGGGAAGATGTGGGGCGGCATAATGCGCTGGACAAGCTGATTGGGGCGATGGCGCTCCAGCAATTGAGGCCAGATGGATTCGCCTTGATGTCGTCGCGGTGTTCCCATGAACTGGTGCAGAAGTGCGCTGTCGCTGGCATTGGCGCATTGGCCACGGTTTCAGCGCCGACGGCCTTGGCTTACAAATTGGCAAAGCAGGCCGGGCTGAAATTGGCGGCGCTTTCGAAGCTAGGGGTCATGATGTTTGGGGGAATAGGCAATGGAATCGAGTGAAATCGTGCGCATGGCAAACCAGATTGCGGATTTTTACAAACCATACAGCGAGAAGGAAGCGCTTGAAGGCATTGCCGAGCACATCAACAAATTCTGGGAGCCGCGCATGCGGCGCGAATTTTTCTCACTTGTCGACAAGGGCGGTGCAGGGCTGAATCCGCTCGTTGTTGCTGCAGCCATTGCTGTCAAACGACCAAAGGAGACGGTTTAGCCCCACCCATCAGTTGCTTTGCAACTGACAGCCTCCCCGCAAACGGCGGAGAGATTATTCGCTCTGCAAAACAACAAATGGTTCATTCACGCAGCGGCGCAAGAGTTTTTCGTAGGATGCATAGGGTTCGTCGTCAGGCTTGATGAGGCCGAAGCGGGCTTCGGTGAAATTCCTGATCGGGGCGAGAACGATGGGAACAGCGATTGGCATCAGGGTTGCGCCTTTGCCAGATTGCAGCGTCGCCAGGAGCCCAAACATTTCGCCGCCGATCATCGGGCGTGAGAGCGTGGCCATGCGGTGCTGGCCGAGTTTGTTGGTCACCAGATAGATGTAGCCGGATTGGTGGGGGACGCTGACGACGCCTTCCTGTTTGTAGGCCGTGTCGAGGCGGTCGCTTTCCTTGAAGACGAGATGCGCCAGTTCGCGGTCCCAGGATATTTCGGTGCGGTAGGCGTAGACGCCTTTGCTGATGCTGAAGGATGGGCGCAGCGTGAGGTAGCTGCCTTCCAGCCATTTCACGGCGGGGCGGGAATAGGAGCCCAGGGTTTCGGGCGCCAACCCGCCGTCGCCATTTGCCCTGGTTTTGCGCAATGGTTTTTGCAGCGCTTCCTCAAGCCGCACGACAGTGGCGAGAGTGAATTCGCGCTGGCCAGACAGGGCCTTTTCCAATGTTGAAAGACTGAGCTTGGCGAGATCAGCCAGATGCTGGCGGGTCAGCCTTCGGCGCGCCAGTTCCTCGCGGATGGCGGCGCTGATGGTCCGGTTCTCTTCCGGCGTGCGATCTTCGTCCGACATTGCTTCCCCGTACAAGACCGCACATTCCCACACAAAACCGCATTCCACAACATGATGCTGGCGGATTTGGGCGGAAGAAAGATGGAGATCACGTTGGCGGCGTAAACCTTCGATGCCGTAATCAATAGCGCCAGATGGACGGCATTTTGGCCGCGCATCTGGAGGAGAAAAATGAAATCACTCGCCTTGCTCCCGGTTTCCTTTCTTGCACTGGCAACCGTTGCCGACGCCGCCACGCCCAATGACATGACGTCCGGTTCGCTGTTGTTGAAGGCGAAGGATGGGACTTACCTTGAGGCACCGCGTCAGGGGTCTGACTACAATGTCACGATTTCCGGGCCGACGGGACGCACCGTGCTGACACAGCGATTTGAAAATCCGGCCGAAGGCTGGGTGGAGGGTGTCTATGTATTTCCTTTGCCTGAAGGCGCTGCCGTTGACACGCTTAAGATCATCGCGGGCAACCGGGTGATTGTGGGCAAAGTGAAAGAGAAGCAGGAAGCCAAAATCATGTATGAAACGGCGAAAGATGCCGGGCAAACTGCATCGCTGCTGGAGCAAGAGCGTCCAAATATTTTCACCAATTCGGTTGCCAATATCGGACCGCATGAAACAGTGATCGTGCAGATCGAATATCAAGAAGCGATCAAGCAGACGGCTGGAACTTACAATCTGCGGCTGCCGCTGGTGGTGGCGCCGCGCTACAATCCAGAACCGATCTTGCAGACCGTTGATCTGCGCGCCGATGGCACTGGCGTTCTAAAACCCAATGATCCCGTAGCGGATCGAACACGCATCTCGCCGCCGGTGCTGGACCCGCGCGTGGATGCTGCCGTCAATCCGGTGAGCATTTCCGTTCAGCTCAATGCCGGGTTTGATCTCGGTGATGTGAATAGTTCGTATCACAAAATCGTTGACAAGGTTGTGGATGCTGACTCGCAGGTCATCGGGCTGGCGGATGCCGAAGTTCCCGCCGACAAGGATTTCGAACTGACCTGGACTGCGAAGGGCATTGCGCCGCAAGTCGGTTTGTTCAAGGAAACGATCAATGGCACGGATTATCTGCTGGCCACAGTCACGCCGCCATCGGTTGAAACGAGCGGCAAGCGACAGGCACGCGAAACGGTGTTTGTGATCGACAATTCCGGCTCGATGGATGGGCCGTCGATGGTTCAGGCGAAAGATGCTCTTATTCTGGGGCTTGATACATTGCGGCCAGGCGACCGTTTCAATGTCATCCGGTTTGACGACACCCATACCGAGCTGTTCGCGACGCCGGTCATTGCGGACCAGCAGAATCTCGATACGGCAAAGGCCTTTGTCAGTGGACTGACGGCTGACGGCGGCACTGAAATGGTTCCGGCACTCAAGGAAGCGTTGATTGACGACACGCCTTCCGACATGACGCATTTGCGGCAAGTTGTGTTCATCACGGACGGCGCCATTGGCAATGAGCAGGAACTGTTCGCCGCATTGACCAAGATGCGCGGACGCAGCCGCGTGTTCATGGTGGGCATCGGTTCCGCGCCAAATTCTTATCTGATGACGCGTGCGGCAGAGTTGGGCCGCGGCACGTTCACCTACATTGGCGATGTCGGGCAGGTGAAGACGCGCATGCAGGACCTGTTCGCGAAAATCGGGCAGCCGGTGGTGACAACATTGAAGGCCGAGTTATCCGGCTCTTCGGCGCTACTGACGCCGGGAACGCTGCCTGATCTTTATCGCGGGGAACCCGTGCTGATGATGGCGCATGCGAAAGGACTTTCCGGCACGATCAAGGTGACAGGCAATATCGGCGAAACGCCGTGGGAGGTGAAGTTGCCAGTTGCTGCTGCGGCGCAAGGCAAGGGCATCGACAAGCTGTGGGCACGCCGCAAGATTGAAGACTTTGAAATGGCTTCGACACTTGGTGAAATGGCGCCTGATGTTGCGAACAAGGCGGTGCTTGATGTGGCGCTGGCGCATCAGATCGTGTCTTCGCAGACATCGCTGATTGCAGTGGACAATACTCCGAGGCGGCCTGCTGGCGAGAGGCTGACGCGGGCCGATGTTCCACTCAATCTTCCGGCGGGATGGAACTACGACAAAGTTTTTGGTGAACGGGATACGCCTGGGCCGCAGAATTTTGAGCGTGACGCGATGATGCAGAAAGAGTTCCTGCAGCTTGCCGCCTTGAAAGCCCCTGCTCCGGCAGCCAGCAACGCACAGCAAGTGATGTTGCCGCAAACGGCGACGCCCGCCGCGCTGATGGCGATCATCTCCCTGCTAATGGCAGGGATTGGAACTGCATTGCGCATCTTCTCCTCGCGCAATTCATCGCGGGAAGCGTCACGATGACGGCGATCACTTTTCCTCATGTGGGTGAGCCGGCGCGAAACATGCGCCGGTTCATTCTCAAACTACTTTCCGTTCTCTTCTTTGCTGGCGCTGCTGTCATGCTGGGAAAATCGTGCTGGATTTATCTCAAGGCCGAAGTTGCGCAAGTTTTTCTTGAGCGCGCGTTCACACAGTCGATGATCTCGGGCGCGCCCGTCAAGGCCTGGAATTGGGCTGATACCTGGCCGGTGGCGAAAGTGCGTGTTGAGCGGTTGTCTTCGGAGGCGATTGTCTTGCAAGGGGCATCGGGCGAAGCGCTGGCCTTTGGCCCTGCGCTGCTTAATGAAACGGCTCCGCCGGGCGAGCGCGGCACATCCGTCATTGCGGCGCATCGCGACACGCATTTCCGTTTTTTGAAAGATGTGCAGATTGGCGACGTGATCGACATTACGCGCACAGACGGGTTGCGCTTTCGCTACCGCGTGACGAACACGCGCGTGGCGGAGTGGAACGCCAGCGGCATAGACCGGCACGCGGCGGGGTTCAATCTGGTGCTGTCGACATGTTTTCCGTTTGATGCGATCACGCATGGCCCGCAACGCTTTATTGTTGATGCGGTGATGGTGCGATGAGGCGTGGGCTCAGGGCAGCTTCTTCCGCTTCGCCTTG
Organism: uncultured Alphaproteobacteria bacterium; assembly: GCA_963819615.1. Classification (GTDB taxonomy): domain Bacteria; phylum Pseudomonadota; class Alphaproteobacteria; order Rhizobiales; family Aestuariivirgaceae; genus Aestuariivirga. The sequence continues at coordinate 384,945 of CAWFWW010000001.1, read as the reverse complement.
GGCAGGGTCCACATGTGGAGCCAGAGTTCATCGGTGGAGATGCCTTTTTCTGAGTAGGCGTGGCCTTTGACCGAGATGCCCGCTTCCTCGACGGTTTCGGTGCGGCCGGATACGAGCGGGTGCCACCAGGGAAGGGACTTACCCTCATCCAGCAGGCGATAGGCGCATGTGGGTGGCAGCCAGCCTAGACCGTCGATGACGTCGGGGGTGAGTGTCACGCAATCTGACACGCGTTTGGCGCGGTTCTTGTAGTCGCTGCATTGGCAGGTGTTGAGGTCAAGCAGGCGGCAGGCGGCTTTGGTATATATGAACCTGCCGGTGTCCTCATCTTCCAGCTTGTTCATGCAGCAGCGGCCGCAGCCATCACAGAGCGACTCCCATTCGTCTTTCGACATGTCTTCGAGGGACTTGGTTTTCCAGAATGGTTGGGCGGTCATGGCTCCGAATGGCACAAAGTGAAGCAAAGCACCACAATTTTGACAAAGACGCTGCCAAAGAGGGGCCTTGGGCATTTCAAATTTGGGGATTATCCATGGCTTTGCGGTTCGTTGCTGTTCTGATCGCTGCACTCTTTCTTGGCCAGCTGCAAGCCTTCGCACATTCCGCTCTAGCGACGTCGGCACCGCAAAATGGAGCGCAACTCTCCGAGACACCATCCGAATTCATTCTGAAGTTCAAGGCGCCTGTTCAGATTACTGTTACTCAACTCACTGATGCTGCTGGCGGTGGCGTAGAGCTGCGAGCGCCAGACATGAGTGAAGGCATCACGGAATATCGTGCGCCGCTGCCGCCGCTTGCTGCGGGAGCGTATGTGCTGGAATGGCGAGCCATATCGGACGATGGGCACGACATTGGTGGAAAGATCAAGTTCTCGGTCGGCCAGTAATATTCTTTGCCTGGCTTGATCCAGAAGCGACGTTTTGGGACGGCATCGCCATTGTTCTCAAAGCTGGCTATTACGTCACTTCGTTGGGGGCGGCGGGCCTTGCGATGTTTGCGCTGGGGTTCGGGCGCGACCTGACGCATAACGAGCGTCAACGCATCGAGACCTTGACCTGCCTTGTAATTGCCGCAGCCTTTGCGGTGACAGTTGCATCCGGATTGATCCGTGTGCAGATCATGTCTGCAGGGCACTTGTTCAACCTCAATGTCTGGACGGCGTTGCTGACCTCGCGGCAGGGGGATGCGTTCTATGCGCGGCACATCGGCTTGCTGATGATCCTGCTGCCTCTCACCTTCAAAATGCGCGGCGGTCAGGGCATTGCGGGTGCGGGAATTTTCATGGTGCTGCTTTCTTTTGCCCTGATGGGCCATTCGACGAAATATGAACCACGCCAGGAACTCGCAAGCCTTATTGTCATTCACGCCGGCGCTGTTGCGTTCTGGTCTGGCAGTCTTGTGCCGTTGAGCTGGGTAGCTGAACGAAATGACAGGCAGGCCGCACTGCTCATCAGGGACTGGTCGAAGGCCGCCATGGTTCTTGTGCCAGTGATTGCAATTTCCGGCGCGCTGTTTGCCGTGTTGCTGCTGCGTGAACCGCAGCAATTGTTCATCACTGGTTATGGCAGGACGATGATTGCAAAGGTTGTCCTGTTTTGCACTGCACTTGGCGTTGCTGCCTATCACAAGCTGTCTTTGACTGACCGGGTCATCAAGGAACAGCCAGGGGCCGGGTTAAAGCTGGCACGCTCCATCAGGATCGAAACAGTGGTCGTGCTTCTGATTTTCTACGCCGCAGCGGAACTGGTTTCAAATCATCCACCCGAATTTGGCAAGTGAATTTCAGGGAACCACTTCTCCGTGAAGGCCGTAGTCGAGGCCTTCGATTTCGGTTTGCCTGTCAACGCGCAGGCCGATGGTTTTTTCGATGGCGTACAGGATCACGAAGCTGGCAAGTGCGCACCAGATAGTGACGATGACGCAGCCCGCGAGCTGGATGCCGAGCTGGCTGGCGTTGCCTTCCAAGAGACCGGATGTGCCACCCCATGCAGAAGAACCGAAGATGCCGATGCCTATGGTGCCGACATAACCGCCGATGCCGTGCACGCCGAAGACATCGAGTGAATCGTCATAGCCGAATTTGCGTTTCAACGATGTCGCTGCGAAGAGACAGGCGACGCCTGCGATGATGCCGATGGCGAGTGCTCCCATGGGTGACACGAAGCCGCATGCCGGCGTGATGGCGACAAGTCCTGCGACCGCACCTGAAATGATGCCGAGGACGGAAGCCTTGCCGTGCTTGTACCATTCGACGAACATCCAGGCGAGCGCACCTGCAGCACCGGCGATCTGGGTGTTCATCATTGCGTATGCTGCTGTGGCATTGGCGGCAAGGGCTGAGCCGCCGTTAAAGGCGAGCCAACCAACCCAGAGGAGCGAGGCACCGGTGACGGACAAGACAAGATTATGCGGGATCATGGGTTCCTGCGGGAAGCCGCGGCGTTTTCCCAACATGATGGCGGCAACGAGCCCTGCTATGCCGGAGTTGATTTCGACCACGGTGCCGCCGGCAAAATCCTTGAGGCCCATGTCGGCAAGGAAACCACCGCCCCATACCCAATGCGCAACAGGTGCATAGACCAGCAACAACCAGGCTCCGAGGAACCAGAGCAATGCCGAAAACTTCATGCGGTCAGCGAATGCGCCGCAGATCACGGCGGGAGTCAGAATCGCGAAGGTCATCTGGAAAACCATAAAGAGCGATTCCGGAATTGTGCCGGTGAGACTTTCTGCGGTCATGCCGACGAGAAAGAATTTGTTGAAATCACCGAGGTAGGGCGCATCACCTGAGAAGGCGATGGAATAACCTGCGATAATCCAGAGGAGCGACACCAAACTGCAGGCCGCGAAGCTTTGCATCATGGTGGAAAGCACATTCTTCTTGCGGACAAGACCTGCATAAAACAGGGCAAGGCCAGGGACGGTCATCATCAGGACAAGGCAGGTGGCGCCGAGAATCCAGCTGGTATCGGCAGCATTGAGCGTTGCGTCTTGCGCCAAGGCCCTGGATGTGAGTGCAAAAATCGCTGCCGCAACAGCGAGAACCTTGGTCTTCAGCATGGTTTGCCCCTAATTTAATCAACCCCAGCATTGCGCGAGCAACTTCTGTACCAAATATCGCCATTGCAAGGTATTGAAATATAAGTTTAAATTGCCCGGCATTTGATCCCATTCGGGCAATTGGCGAATGATTGGGCAGTCATCCTGATTGGGCGCTGATTTTGGCTGCAATTGCTTAAATTATGATCACATCTGATTGGAATTTAAATGACAACGCCCCATCTCATAAGTCAACTTGCAACCTCTCACATATGCTTTAGATTCGACCGCGAAACAAAGATTGACCAGTGGCCCGCCTCCCTACCCGCTTCCGCCTGTTCCGGGCGCTTTGGACTGCAGACTCCTATGTCAGCAGTACGCTGTTTGAGATATGGGCGTTTCTCAGGCGCACAGGTTCGGCTTATTCATCATTCATCTACAAGTGGTTTGCGGTTCGCGGGCTGAGGCGGGCATTCTTCGGACTTATTGATGATGGCGTGACGTTCGGCACGTTGTTCGCATTTGGGCTGCTCGCCTATGCGTTGCCACCGTTTTCAGGCACTGGCGATGTGTGGAACAGGGGCCGCGAATATGCCGTGACATTCACGGATTATTCGGGTGCCCTCATCGGCCGCCGCGGCATTCGGCAAGATGATGCAATCCCGCTTGAAGACATTCCGCCGCATGTGATCAAGGCTGTCTTGGCGACTGAAGACGCGCGGTTCTTCGATCACTTCGGCGTCGATGTCATCGGCACGATGCGCGCCGTGGTGCGCAATGCGCGAAGTGACAAGGTGCAGGGCGGATCATCAATTACGCAGCAGGTAGCGAAAAACCTGTTTCTGTCGCCGGAACGGACCATCCAGCGCAAAATCCACGAAGCGTTCCTCTCGATGTGGATCGAAGCGCGGCTGACGAAAGAAGAAATCCTCAAACTTTATCTCGACCGCTCGTATATGGGCGGCGGAACTTATGGCGTGGAAGCGGCAGCGCAGTTTTACTTTGGCAAGTCAATCCGCGATGTGAACCTGCAAGAGGCCGCCATAATCGCCGGGCTTTTCAAGGCGCCGACAAGCTACGCGCCGCACAAGAATCCGGAAGCGGCGCTTGGCCGTTCCAATGTCGTATTGTTCCGCATGCTGGATGCCGGCTTTATCTCGCAAGGCGAGTTGATCCAGGCGCGGCGCAATCCACCACGCATCGTTGCGGCGAAGGATTCCACCAGTCCCGACTGGTACCTCGACTATGCCTATGAAAACACGCTTGATGTACTCGAGGAACAAGGATTGCAAAAAGAGTTTGTGATCGAAGTGAAAACGCCAATTGACCGCAAACTGCAAACTGAAGCGCAGGCGATCGTCAATGATGTGCTGGTCACCGAAGGGATCCAGGGAAATTTCTCGCAAGGCGCTTCTGTAACCATGCGCCCCGATGGCGCGGTCGACAGCCATTGTCGGCGGTCGCGATTATGAAACAAGCCAGTTCAACCGGGCAACAAAGGCAGTGCGGCAGTCTGGCTCTTCATTCAAACCGTATGTCTATCTTACGGCACTGCTGGAGGGACACTCGCCAACGGATGTGATGGTGGACGGCCCGGTTTCCGTTGGCGGCTGGTCGCCTGGCAACTACAAAGACAAGTACAGCGGTTCCGTGACGCTGACCACAGCGCTGGCGAAGTCATTGAATTCCATTCCAGTCAAGCTGATGCTGGAAATGGGCGGCCGCGCCGGCGTCAAGAAAATCACTGAACTGACGCATCGAGTTGGCGTCCAAGGCGAACTTGATACTTATGTGACAATGGTTCTTGGCACCAGCGCCATCACATTGATGGATCTTTCCACCGGTTATGCGACATTCGCGGCTGGCGGCAAGCTGGCCAAACCTTATGCGGTGCTCGAAATTCGCAGGCCCAACGGGGACTTGATCTATGACCGGGCGAAAGTTGTTGCGCCTGCGCCGCAAGTTGTTCCGGAAGAAAAAATTGCTGAACTCAATATGATGTTGGGAGCGGTCGTCACTGCGGGGACTGGCAAAGGCGCAAGCCTTGGTTATGTACCGCAAGGTGGGAAGACTGGCACAAACCAGAGTTACCGCGACGCCTGGTATGTCGGTTTCACAAAACACTTCGTGACGGGTGTGTGGGTTGGCAATGATGACTTTATGCCGATGAATGACATTACGGGCGGCAGAATTCCCGCCCCCATCTGGAAACGCATCATGGAAGTGGCGGAAGCCGGGAAGCCGGCCGAAGCGCTTGCTGGTTTGCCGATTACCGAGGAGCACCTGAAATTCGCCGCCGATTTGGAGAAGGCCAAAGCGGAGACGCAAGTGGCCGCGTTGCCGCCAGACACGACCCAACCGGCCATCTTTGTTTCGGGGGTTGCAGATGAATCACCTGCAGCCACGCCTGACATCGTGCCGCAGCAACAAACCAGCACTGATGTTCTGACTGGCATGTTCAATGCATTTGAACCTAAAACCAACGTCGTCCGGCCGAAACGGGTTGGCAAGTCGAAGCTGCGCAACAAGCGCGATGCACAGGAAACTTACAATGTTCCAAGCGCCAATGCGCGATCCAGCGGCAACCGGTCATTTCTTGACCGCATATTTGGCGGCGACAACGAGCCGTCAAAGCCCAAGAAGAAAAAGAAGAAGCTCTTCTTTGATTTCTGACAGGACCATGACCAGGTGAAAGGCAGCCTTACAAGCCGACTTGCGATCAGACTTGCAGCGATTGCAGGTGCGGTCATCTTGGGTGTGGGCTCCGCCTATGTGGGGTTTGCGGATTTTGGAAACCGGGCAATCGCCAACAATTCCAGGTGGACGAGCCGCTTGTTAAGTTCGCAAGACAAGGCAATTCCCTATGTTCTCGGACACTATCTTGCCGCAAGGACAACTTCCGCCGCCATCTGGCCGTGCAAGACTACCTGAGACAATTTGACGATGAAGGCCAGGCTCTTGATGGGGATTGCATCATCGAAGTCAAAGGCCAAATTCCAGCAGCAAGATGGTGGACATTGTCGGCAGTCAACAGCAATGCAGCCGCCAACAGCGACAGCAACACTTTGACTGCGGGCACGGCCATTTTAGAAGCTGACAGTTCGCTGGTCGTTGCGCATCGCCAGTTCGCCGCAGACCGGGCAACTGGATCAAACCGCCGTCGGCTGGCCGCTACATGATCGCGATTGCGGTGCATGAGGCAGAAGAAGTCCGCGCCGCGGATTTGAACCTTCCGCAAGTTCATCAAGTTGGGTGTTGATGATGGGGCGCATTTACTGGACTTTGATGGGATTGGTTGGCGCGGCACTGGTGCATATTTGTTTTGTCTTGTTTGCGCCGTTGGAGTTGTTCCGCGCGTATTCTTCTTTTGGCAATTCGATCACTGCGTCAAACAAGCTGGTGGTCCTGCCACCTGAGGTGCGGCACAACATGTTGCCGTCATTGCGGGGACCTGGAGTTGCAGCCTACTGCAGACATCGACCTTTCAAAGGGACCCGTCACGATCACCATGCGGCCGCCTAAAACCTACTGGTCACTCGCTGTATTTTCACAAACCGGGCGACAGCTCTATGCGCTGAATGAACGGCAGGCAGATGCCGAAGAAATCGCGATTGATTTCAAGCGTGCGCCGAGCCTGATTGAGCAAGTAACCGGCGGCGGCGACGACGATGGAGGCAGCCTGATCGAGAATGCGGCGTGGACAGTGCAGCTCAACGATGTTCAAGCCTATGCCGTGATGTGGGTCCCTTACGCCGATGCGTTGCTGGTCAGCGAAGGCGAAAAAGCTCTCAAGGCCGGAAGCTGCGGTCTCAAAGTGAAGAAGGCGTAAGGCCCGCCAGACCGTGCCTGTCTTCCACTTCAACCACCCAGACATCGGGATCGTGTTTGCGCCTGCAGTCGAGCTTGTCGCGCAAAGTGGGCCAGTCGACAGGTGATGAAAATTCCTTCGCGAACAGACGTTCGCCATCATCGTTCATTGAAGGGCCGGGCGGCGGCCCCAGCAAGTCATGGGTGCCGTCGAGATGATTGATGACCACATAAACTGCGCCCGCTTCTTCCGCTCCTTTATGTAGCACCGCGCCGAACTGGCCGCCTACTTCACAGCGCCTCAGAAATGCCGAGACCCAGATAGCGGATTTCAAGCGCGGAGGCGTTGCACTCACCGCGTGGCAATGTCCTCATAACCCGTGGTTTTGGCGAGTTCTCCCAACACAGCGTCGTTCACCTCACCGGTCACGGGCAGTTTGCGCGCGATCTCGAATTTGCGGAGTGCTGCGTGCAAGGCATCTGACATGCGGCCGTCGATATCGCCAGGATCGTAACCCAAGTCAGACAGTGCGGATTCCACATTGAGTATCCGGTTCTTTGGGTCTCTTGGCTTGGGAGGTCCGGGTGCTGCAGTGGTCGCCGTATATTCTGCTGCAGCCGCGAGCGTCCTGCGGTAGCGCAAACCTTCTACCAGCTCGGTCGTGATCTTTCCGTCAGGTTCCACGTCGCTTGATTTTTGGTAGGCAATGATTGCCGACCTCGGTGCGGTCACCAAATATGCCATCAACAAGCCCATCATACTCACCTGCGGCAAGCAACTCGCGCTGAACTTCCTCGACTGCCGGATCATACTTGATAATCACCGTGTTGGCGTGGGGATTTTCTGATACGAGATCCGGGCGCTCAATATTTTCCCCAGCCTTGGCGAGGCCCAACGGCTTGACGGGCTGGAACATGGTTGCGTTGGCGATGACGGCGAGGCTCATCGCGCCGTATAGGCTTGCGATGATCAAGACACGCGGGCGTGGCCAGCCGTGGCCTGCCGCTTCGTCATCAGGTTTTGTTGTTCGTTTTCTTGCCAAAATGTGCCGCGCCAGATTTAGAAGTGAACTTCAATTTTGCAGGCCCGGTAGTTAACAGAATCTTTCCATCCGCCACACGAAGCGCAATAGACTGGGTGCAAACGGTTGTATTTGACCAAATCCGTTGAGAATGTGGAAATATGGCGGGAATATCATGGGATCATGACCGCGACACATACCAGCACAGCCAGCAAGTTTTTGATTCTTGCCTGCCTTTATCTGCTCTTGGCGCCTGTACAGGCGCCATCAAAGAGTGCATTTGGCGTCAGTGATGTGAAACTCGTGGATGCGGCGGCGCGCTCGTTTTCGGACATCAGCATTCTTTGCGGGCAACGGCCTGAGCTATGCACATCGGCTGCCGGACTTGCAATCCGCGTAGGCGATACGGCCAGCCAAAGCCTGCAGCGCATTTACGACTGGGCGCTGCATGCAAGCCTCGGCAATATCACAGGGCTTCCTGACGACCGCGCATAAGGGTTAACTTGACGGCGCACGGTAATTTTGCTGTTGCGGGGATACCTGCAACATGGCCCATCAATCTTGACCCAAACTATCGACACACTCATTGAAAACTTTGCGCTGCTCGACGATTGGGAAGAGCGCTACAAATATTTGATCGAGCTCGGCAAGGAGCTTGCTGAGATGCCTTTCGAACTGAAATCGCCAGCAACGAAAGTCAGTGGTTGCGCAAGCCAAGTCTGGATCTATTCGCGAAACTCCAATGGACGACTTTCGCTCACCGGGGACAGCGATGCCTTGATCGTCAAGGGACTGGTTGCAGTTGCAATCATGATTTTCGGCGGGCAGAAACTCAAAGATGTTGCGGCGATTGATGCAGCAGCGATGTTTGACTCGCTGGGGCTCAAAGAACACCTCACGCCGCAACGCTCCAACGGGCTGGCTGCCATGGTCAAACGCATCAAGGCTGACGCGGTTCGATTGGCGGCAGGATAAAATCCGGGCGGAAACCCTCGGCTCCCCAGTGTTCGACCTTGGCGTGATTGGATTGCTTCTTAATGCCGTAGTGGCGCGCGAGCTTGTTCAGCGCAATCGAAAGTATTGCTTTGCCGCTGCGTGGCGGCAGGGCAAGGACACGCTCGGCGAACTCCATGCCGGAAGCGAGGCAGCAGACGTGATAGGCCACACCACTCAATTCCGGACCTAAAATCTCCAGGGCGGCAGCGAATTGATGACGTGCGGCAATTGCGCTGTCTGTCAAGTTGGAAATGTAATTGTCACTTGACGACCAATAACCACCGTTCAATGTATCAGGTTCATTGTAGCCCATGGTCAGGCGTGGTTGCAGATTCGAACGCTCGAAGTCACCTCGCAACCGCTCTGCGGCTGCAAGTTGTGCCAAGTCAATGTAAGATTTTCCGTTGCGATCACGCAGAAAAAACAAACGCAATACAGGGCTTTCGGCTTCGTTGAAACGAGGCTTTTCCTTTGTTTCATAGTTTTCTGAGGGTTCCGTGAGAGACATGCCATCCTCCTTGTTAAGGATGACAGTCCTAACATGCGAACAAAATAGAAACAACAATTAATTACGCAAACAAAATGGTCATTTCTTCCGCAATCTCAGATGGTGCTGGTACAAAGCTGTCGAGACAAAGAACCATATCGACGCTGGTTCCCCCAAATTTCGTCAGCGGAAGCTTCAGCCAATATTGCACCAGGTGCTCTTTGTGGACGACAGGGCCCCGGAGAATGCCTTGGGTCGGCACGCGATTGATGACGGTATGCTCGTATGCCTTCATCCAGTAATCGTGCCGGTCGCCCCAGCCAATTTCATTGATCTGCAAGCCGGTAATTTCGCGGTCGTAAATGTCGCGCAAACGCGTTCCAGCGAGGCGCACACGGCTTCGAGTCATGTCGCCCGCAATGTCGATCAAACTGATGCCCGGCAGCAGGCGCGGGAAATGCACCGGATTTATGTCGCAGCGCATGGGCAAAGCAGCATCGGACAGCCGTTCGTACCAATAATCGAACAACTGACGCTGTTCAGGTAACATGAGTTGCGCACGAAAAGCCATGCGATCAGTTCGCTGTTTCAAGACTGCCCCCCCAAATTTCGAATCACCATCCGCTCGCGGATGACTTGTGTATGAATCTGCTACCCCTGCGCCGCAAGAGTCCGAAATGTGAACGAAAGGTTAATGGCAGTTTTTTAGTCAGTTCAGGATCAGGCTTTGCCGCGAGCGCGCTTTCCCAGACCCATGCTCTTGGCGAGCGACGAGCGGGTTTCAGCATAGTTCGGCGCGACCATGGGATAATCCACAGGCAATCCCCAACGCTCTCGATATTGCTCGGGCGTCATCGAATATTTCACGCGAAGGTGGCGTTTCAGCGATTTGAAGCGCTTACCGTCCTCCAGACAGAGGATATAATCAGGGAAAATAGTTTGTTTCTCGCTGGCATTGCCCGCTGTCACTGGCGCAAGCGGGTTCGCGAACGAACCTCCATCTGACGCATTCACAAGCGCGCCAAACACGTCCGCTATCAATTTTGACAGCTCGCTGCGCGGAACATCATTCCGCGAAACATAAGCTGACACGATCTGTGTCGTTTGCTCAACGACAGACAGCCTTGTATCCATGTTGCCCTTGGCCCCAATTGTCGTGATGCAACTCTCACCACGGTTAAAACTCTAGTCTAGTTCACGGAAAGATCAATGGAGAATTAATTCGATACCGTGATCAAATGGCGATTTCCGCAGAAGTGTTGCGCGGTTGCTCTTCCTCATTTCAATGTACAGGTGCGTATGGGCCTGATCGCTGCGTCGACCAATCCCAATAGGTCAATAAAATTCGTGCTTTGTTGAACGACAAAGTGTCAAACAGGCCGGACAATTCTGATCTCTCGCGCGTCGGGTCAATGGTCCCATTGTCACTTTGCTGCAACGACAAAAGTGCTTCATCCAATTCGGCGCGCGGATAGCCCAAGGATTTAAGGAGAGCGACCAGTGGCTCACCAAGTGAATCACCAATGATTCGCCGTACAGTTTGCACGTCGATTTGCGCCATTTGCGCAAGTTTCTCGCTAGCCTCTTCGGACTTGCCGTTGAGAATGTCGGCCAACGCCGCTGTGACCCGGGCCGCTTCCGGGAAATTCTCGGTTGAAAGCGTTTCACCTTGCGTGGCCATTGTGATCTTCAGAATTTTGGTCAGTGTTTGCGAGTCTGTTAGAAAGCGCGACAGCAAGTACCGCCGAAGTTGCGCAGGTGCGAGCCAGAACAATTCAAACGCCTGAGGTGCCGGGAGATCGGCACGCGTGCAAAGTGGCGCTAGAATTTCAGGTTCATTGATCGCGGATTCGGTCAGCGACAAGAACCCGTCACGGGAAATCTCGGCATGGGCGTTGCGCACCAGCGTGAGCAAAACCGAGTTATTGTCGACTGTCACCAACATGTCGGTAAGCGTGCGCGACAGCTTGCGTCGGCGCGCCAGCAGCCGCAGTTTCTGGTGATTGCCTTCCTCAATGACCTGGAACAGTTCCTGGTCCGGCACTGACGTCGCATTTTCAAGCAACGGGCCAGCAACCTCCAGACGACTGTCCATCAGCAATTTTGCGACGATCATGTGTGGCGGCGCTTCCATCATCGCCATGCGCTCGGACATGTGCACCAATGGGCGCAGCGGCAGTTTTGGAACTATTCGCAACAAGGTGTCTGCTGCAAGCGCGCGTTCCTGTGGCAGACCTGCGTTCACTCCGGAGGCCATCATGTCAAGCAGTGATCTTGCAAGATCCTCAACTTGCGAATCACTGAGTTCCGCAACCGAGCTCGGCATTTCCGCTTGCATTTTCGGGCGTGAAACAGGTGCACTGGATTTTCGCAACCGCGACGTTCGGGGTTCAGAAGCCGTGTGAGTTGCCGCGGCCAACGCTGCCTGAGCTTCTGCAACAGGCGAAACAAATGGCTCAGAAGATTCTACGGAAAAGGACTCACTAGAGTTTTTTTTTGTTTCTGGCTCTTCGCGCAGAGCTGCATGGTCAAGTTGGACAATCGCAGTCTCGTCCAGTTCGACCGGGACTACATTCACTTCGGCAGATTCTACGAATATTTCTGCATCGAGATCGGGAATGCCGTGAACGGTTCGCGGGGTGTCTGAGACATGAGATTCAAGTTGCATCAATTCTTGTGACGCATGAATGGCCTCAGTCGGGGATTCTGGAACCTCGCCGCTTTCCATCTGCCCTGATCCGGCGGCGACGTTTTGCTCGTACTCGGCCACGTGCGGCATGGCGAGCGCTTCCAGGTCCTCAACCGGTTGTGAAATCGCGGGGGCCATCGCTGCCTGCTGCTCAAACAAGGCAGCTTCTTCAAGATAGGCAGCGCGCTCTTCCAGACTGGGCAAAGACGCAATCATACGCATTACCGTGTCGAGCTCGGGGTCGGAAGGAGCGAGTTTGCGGCGAGGATGAGCCTGTATTGGGTGGTCGGTTTGGAGCGTCTCAATTGCAGCTTTTGGAAGTACCGGCGGCTTTGGCGGCGGTGGCTCTGGCGGCGGCAGTATTGGCGGCAGTTTCAGCGAAGAAAGGTCTGCTGGTTCATTGCGCAGCAAAATTGATGAAATGCGATCTGCGCCGATTACAAGAGATTGCGGAATCTGACCAGTTGACGGCTCCACAATCGGCGGTGGTGCTGGCCGAAGAACTGGAGCGGGTTGAACGGGAAGGTTTATCTGTTCAGTCCATGCGTTGCGAGCCAATTCCGGCTCCCGAACCGGAGGCTCCGAAGCCACGGATGAGACAATTTCAGGCGCAACTTCAACAGCTACGACTGGTTCAATGACGATTTCAGGACTTGTTACAGGATCCGGGAGCAGCGGTGCGACAACCATTGGCTCAATAACCGGAGGTGTTGCAACTTCTGTTACGCGGCGGGATATGTTCTGATCGACTTGCGAAGGAGATTGTACGGGAGCGGAAGTGACTTGTGGTGTGATGTCGGGAATAGTTGGCGCGGGCTTTTTCAGACGCTCCGTCAACATGCGGAACGAGTCAGCCGTGACGCGCCGCTGCTGAACTGCTTCAGCGCGTTGCGAGGCCGATGTCACAGGATCATCCCCCTGCCACATAACTCGATCCGACATAAACCCTCAACTGCTCCCTGCCCCTCTTGTGCTGTAGAAGCATTGCAATTTCCTAAACTTGCGGATGACAACGAGTATCCGCCACAGGTGTTATGGTTAAGTGGAGGTAAATAATTCATGAAGCCGCCGCGTTTTTGCCGTAACTCGCCCCAAAGACAGTAGGTTAGGAGAGATTTAGATGAGCAAAATCACCAAAAATGAGGCCGAGTGGCGCACCATGCTGAGCCCAGAGAGTTACCGTGTCACACGCGAACACGGCACGGAACGGGCCTTCACCAGCCCGCTCAATGACGAAAAACGCAAGGGAATGTTCATTTGCATTGGTTGCGGCAAGGACTTGTTTACCTCTGCCGCGAAGTTTGACTCAGGCACAGGCTGGCCAAGCTTTTATGAGCCAGCCGATCCAGCTGTAATAGGCACAACCTCGGACCGTTCACTTTTCATGAAACGAACTGAGGTACATTGCGCGGATTGCGAGGCCCATCTTGGTCATGTTTTTCCCGACGGGCCCAATCCCACCGGGTTAAGATATTGCATCAATGGCGTATCACTCAAGTTCAAGCAGGATGCCTAGAGGATAAACATGCGCTTTCCGCCCGCACCAAAACCACCTGAGAAACGTGCGCATGTTACGCACTGGCACGGGCGTGAAAAACTTGACGACTATTTCTGGCTCAAGGCCGACAACTGGCAGGATGTGATGCAAGATGCATCAGCCTTGCCTGCGGACATCAGAAGCTATCTTGAAGGCGAGAACGATTATCATGAGGCGGTGATGGCTGACACAAAACCGCTACAGGAAAAATTGTTTGCCGAAATCAAAGGCCGCATCAAGGAAGACGACCAGTCAGTGCCGGTGCCGCATGGGCCCTATTTGTATTATTCATCATTTGTGAAAGGGGGGCAGTATCCGCTGTTTCACCGCAAGCGGCGCGACTGCATGGGCAAGGAACAGTTGCTGGCGGACGGCAATGAACTTGCAAAAGGCAAAGACTATTTCAGTTTTGGCGGCGCTGCAATATCATCCGACCACTCGCTGACTGCATGGTCTTTCGATGACAAAGGCTCTGAATTCTATGAGATGCGGGTCCGAGACAATGAGAATGCGCAGGACCGCGCCGATTTGCTTCAAAACACCAGCGGCGGAGCTGTATGGGCAAAAGACGGAAAAAGCTTTTTTTATACGCTGCAAGATGACAATCACCGTCCGCTGAAAACGTTCCGGCATGTGCTTGGCACGTCGCAAGAAGCCGACACGTTGGTGCATGAGGAACTGGACACCGGCATGTTCACTTCGGTTGGCACAACTCAATCGGATGATTACATCGTTATTTCCGTCCATGATCACGACACAACGGAATGCTGGCTGATCGATGCAGACAAGCCAGATGTGGAGCCGCGCTGCATGTTGAAGCGGGAAGCAGGCGTTGAATATGAAATTGACCATCACGGGGATCAATTCATCATCAAGACAAATATGGACGGCGCTGAAGACTACAAGCTGGTGAGTGCGCCGGTGCATGATCCGTCGCCCGCCAACTGGGTTGAAATTCTTCCGCACCGGCCCGGCATCTTCATCGTCGGGTTTTTTACGTTCAAGAATTGGCTGGTGTGGATGGAGCGCGAGAATGCGTTGCCGCGCATCATGATCCGCAACTTCGAATCCGGCGCGGATCATTCAATTGCTTTCGAAGAAGAGGCCTATTCGCTGGGCTTTGGCGACATGCGCGAGTTTGACACTGATGTTTTGCGCTTCACATATTCTTCGCCGACAACGCCGGTGCAAGTGTTTGACTACAACATGCGCACGCGCGACCGGTGCCTGCGCAAGATGCAGGACGTGCCTTCGGGGCACAATCCATCCGACTATGTCACCCGCCGGATTTTGGCGCCATCACATGATGGCGAACAGATTCCGGTGACCCTGCTGTACCGCGCAAGTGCCAAGCTGGATGGAACCGAGCCGTTGTGGCTCTATGGTTACGGGTCTTACGGCATGTCGATGCCTGCCGGTTTCAACACAAACATTCTGTCGCTGGTCGATCGCGGATTCATTTATGCCACAGCGCATGTGCGCGGCGGGCAAGAAAAGGGACGGCGGTGGTACACGAACGGAAAGCTCTCGCATAAAGTGAATACCTTCAAGGATTTCATTTCGTGCGCCGAGCATCTTGTCGCCAAGAACTTTACGAGCAGAGGCAGGATCATTGCACAAGGCGGGAGCGCTGGCGGATTGCTGATGGGAGCCATAGCAAACATGGCGCCTGACCTGTTCAAAGGCATCGTTGCTGAAGTGCCTTTTGTTGATGCGCTGACGACAATTCTTGATGACACATTGCCTTTGACGCCACCGGAATGGCCCGAGTGGGGCAATCCAATCACAGACAAGATAGCGTATGAAACGATTGCATCCTATGCGCCTTACGAAAATGTAAAGGCCCAAGCCTATCCGCATATTTTTGCGGAAGGCGGACTGACCGATCCCAGAGTGACTTATTGGGAACCGGCAAAATGGGTGGCGAAGTTGCGGGAGTACAATACTTCCGACAACATCATCATGCTCAAAATCAACATGAGCGCTGGCCATGGCGGCGCATCGGGCCGGTTTGACCGGCTGAAGGAAGTGGCTCTCAATTACGCTTTCGGTTTGAAGGTCAGCGGGATGATTGATGCTGCTTGATGCCGCGAAGTCTTCCTTGCTCCTCATTGATGTGCAGGAAAGACTATTGCCGGCAATGGAAGAGCCTGAGCGCGTATTGTCGAAATGCAAAATCTTGCTGAAGGCGGCGGAAGAACTTTCATTGCCGGTGACGTTTTCTGAACAGTATCCGAAGGGGCTTGGCGCTACTGTTTCAGCGCTCCACAACAACATCGCCAGTGTTTTTGAAAAGAACGCGTTTTCATGCTGGCGCGACGATGGGATCAAGGCGCATTTCATCAGGCACCATGATGGCGGGCGGCCCCTGGTCGTGGCGGCGGGTATTGAGGCGCATGTTTGCGCGATGCAGACTTGCATTGACATGGCGCAAGCCGGGTTTGGCGTGTTTGCCGTTGCAGACGCGATGTCATCGCGCAAATCCGAAAGCGCTGAACTTGCATATGAACGCATGCGGATGAATGGCGTGCAGGTGGTCAACACTGAAATGGCGCTGTTTGAGCTGCTGGAAAAAGCTGGGACTGCGCAGTTTAAAACGCTGTCGGCACTGATCAGGTAGTGATTTGACTTTTGCGACGGAGAAGCGCTTTTTAGGGATTGATTTGAGGTGTTGCCATGGCTGACGGAAGCGGAAAAATTGCGGCTTACAACTGGGAAGACGCGCTTGATTTGGAGAGCTGGCTCACGGACGAAGAGAAGATGATCCGCGACAGCGCTCGCGCCTTCGCGCAGGACAAATTGTTGCCGCGCGTGAAGGACGCGTTTCGCAACGAAAGATTCGACCGCGAGATCATGACCGAGATGGGCAGCATGGGATTTCTCGGTGTCATGACGTCTGAGACCTATGGCGGGTCGGGGCTTGGCTACGTTGCCTATGGGTTGGCGGCGCGCGAGGTTGAGCGCGTTGACTCTGGCTACCGGTCGGCGATGAGCGTGCAGAACTCGCTTGTCATGCATCCGATTGAAACCTTTGGCAGTGAGGCGCAGAAGAAAAAATATCTGCCGAAGCTGGCGACCGGCGAGTGGGCAGGGTGTTTCGGATTGACTGAGCCCGATGCGGGCTCTGATCCGGGTGGCATGAAGACGCGAGCGGCCAAGACCTCGAATGGCTATGTGCTGAATGGCGCCAAGATGTGGATCACCAACTCGCCGATTGCGGACTTAGCAATCGTGTGGGCGAAATTCGACAAGGACATTCGCGGCTTTGTGGTCGAGCGCGGGGCAAAAGGTTTCTCAACACCCGAGATCAAAGGCAAAGTCTCGCTGCGGGCATCGATCACCGGAGAGATTGTTCTCGATAATGTCGAGGTTGGCGAAGACGCCTTGCTGCCGCTGGCGAAAGGTCTTGGCGGGCCGTTTTCGTGCTTGAACAAGGCGCGGTTCGGCATTGCCTGGGGCACCATGGGTGCAGCGGAAGACTGCTGGCACCGGGCGCGGCAATATACGATGGAACGCAAACAGTTTGGCAAGCCACTCGCTGCAAACCAATTGGTGCAGAAAAAGCTTGCCGACATGCAAACCGAAATTGCGCTTGGTTTGCAAGGTTGCCTGGCACTCGGACGCGGGCTGGAGCGCGGCACTGTTGCACCGCCTGCAATTTCGTTGATGAAGCGCAACAATTGCGGCAAGGCTTTGGATATCGCTCGAATGGCGCGGGACATGCATGGCGGCAATGGCATTTCGGACGAGTATCATGTGATCCGCCACATGGTGAATCTGGAAACAGTGAACACCTATGAAGGCACGCATGATGTGCATGCGCTGATCCTGGGCCGTGCTCAAACGGGAATACAGGCGTTTCAGTGAGGACTGAAATCCGGCGCGCTGATCCGCGCGAGGTTGCCTATGTGGCGCTTGTGCAAGCGAGCCATGACCATTCCGCTTCGCTGTATCCTGCGGAGAGCAATCACAACCTTGATTTGGATGCCTTGCTAAATTCACAGATGCATTTCTATGGGGTCACCGTCGGCAATGTCGTGAAGGGTTGTGGTGGATTTTGGAGGCATTCTGATTGCGTCGAGATCAAGAGCGTTTTCATTGATCCTTCTGCGCGTGGGGCTGGTCTTTCGAAACTCTTGATGATGCATCTGGAAAGCGAGGCACGGGAACTCGGGTTTTCCGTCGCGCGGCTGGAGACAGGCATTTCGCAGCCTGCCGCTCTGGGGCTCTATCGATCATTGGGTTACGTGCAGTGCGGGCCGTTTGGAAACTACCGAGATGACCCGCTGAGCGTGTTCATGGAGAAGGAGTTATAAGAAGTTTATCTGCCTGCGAGATAAACTTTATAAAGTTGATAAACTCCTAATAACTGAATTGGGGGTCTGATCGAAAACCCTTTCGTGCAAAGGGTTATTCAGAAAGAGCATGACCTTCAGTCCGGCACTTGGGGATACGGCATTCACGGTTCAGCTGTTTTACCATTATATGAAACGCGTCATGCCGCAAATGCCGGATTGAATATCAAGACAAGAACGTCGCAGCCTGTTCCAAAGTTTTCTTCACCATTGCCGCCTTTGGGATTGTCGCATTTTCCGCAGGATAACCTGTGACCAGGAGAATGTAAGGCTTCTCGCCTGTTGGCCTTCCGCAAATCTCATTGAGAAAGCCCATCGGGCTTGGGGTGTGGGTCAGGGTTGCGAGGCCGGCGTTGTGCAGGGCGGCTATGAGGAAGCCGGTGGCGATCGAGACTGATTCTGGCACGTAATAATTCTTGCGGATGACGCCGTCAGAGCAGAGTGATCTGCGTGCGCCGAAAATGACGATGAGCCAGGGAGCGATTTCGAGGAATGGTTTTTCAGGATCGGTGCCGAGTGGTTTCAACGCGCCGAGCCATTCCTCACCCGCCTTGCCTTGGTAGAATGCCTGTTCTTCGATTTCAGCTTCACAGCGGATTCTTGATTTCAATTTTGCATCGCCGATGACACTGAAATGCCATGGCTGCAGGTTTGCGCCGCTGGGCGCTGTCATCGCAGCCTGCAAACAAGTTTCGATCAACTTTTGCGGCACTTCGCGCGGTGAGAATTCGCGCAAGGAGTGGCGGGTGCGGATCATTGCGAGAAATGCATCGGCGCGAGATTGCATTTCGGTCGGGGGATATTCATTGTAGTCCGGCAATGGGACCGGTTGATATTCTGATTCATGTTCGGCTTTCATGTCATTGTATTTCCTAACCAAAATTCCACAGCAGCCGGACGGCCATGGCGATGCAGACGATCACCAACAATGGGCGAATGATTGACGCACCGTCGCGGATCGCAAGCCTTGCGCCAAACTGTGCGCCCGCGAATTGCGCCAGTCCCATGACAAGTCCGACGCCCCAGATTATTTTTCCGCCGAATGCGAACATGATGAGCGATGCAATGTTTGAGGTGAAGTTCAAAAGTTTTGTGCGGCCCGTTGCGTCGATGACGCCGCAGCCGAATAGTGAAACGAGCGCCAGCATGAAAAATGACCCGGTGCCGGGTCCGAAAATTCCATCGTAAAATCCGATCACGGGCGCCAAGCCAAAAGTGAAAGTCGCCGGATCAAATCTTGGATGTGAAGATTCATCCGTGAGGCGGGGCGAGAGCGCAAAATAGATTGCAATTGCGATCAAAAGGACTGGCATCGCCGCGTTGAGAAGGCGGGTTGGGGCGTAAGCGATTGCGAGCACACCGAGGCTTGCGCCAATGAACACCAGAATTATTTCATTGATATGGGATCGCGGGTTGAGCCTTCCCTTTTTCCAGAAGGTGTAGGCCGCTGATGCTGTTCCGAAGGTGCCTTGCAACTTGTTTGTGGCAAGCGCTGATACGGGGTCGAGACCTGCGAGCAGCAGTGAAGGCAATGCGAGGAGGCCGCCGCCGCCCGCAATTGAGTCGACGAAGCCTGCCACGAATGCAACGGCAGCCAGGAGCAGCAGCGCCGTGATCTCAAGTTCCATCACGCTTCCCTCTTCCGGCCGACGATCAGTTTGACACGTTCGTGGTCGACCGAAACTGGTTCGCCCTCCGCATCAAACGCCTGCGTGAAGGAGAATGCGAATGGCGTTGGTCCGTTGTCTTGCAAATGCTCGATGCGGGCGACGCCCTCGGTCCAATCGGGTCGATTGCCTGCAGCAATCCACCACGCTACATATGGCGGCCATTGTGGTTTCTGGAACCATTCACGGCCGTGTTTCAGCGCGTCGGCGTGAAGGCCGTAATAAGCAAACGCAATCGCTGATTCCATGTTGCACCAAAGGGAGAGCGTTGACGGCGAAAAGCCATCGCCATTGTCCTTCCAATACCGCGGATAGACCTGTTTGCCCCAGCATGGCGGGCCGGGATCGCTGTCGTAGCCAGAGCGCGCAATCAAGCCAGGGGCAACATCAACACACGCCAAAACGGGATCATTACGCTGGTGAAAGCCGTCATTGTGCGGATCAGCAGAACGGCCAATGAACGCGCCGTAAGTGTAGAGCGCGAGATGGTGGGTATGGCTCATGGGAAGCTACGTTCCGTAAAATTCTTGCAATCCGGGCAAGGACTGACAAAGCACAATCCTTCATTATGCATGTCAGACCACAGTTTCTGGCAGCAGGATTAGCATGCATTAATGCCGCACCGCTAGGCTTGGCCGGGTAGCAAGGGACGGGCATTCCATGGCTGGGGGCAGCGAAACAGGAATATGCAACACGGAAGATTTGGCGCCGCTGGCAAGACATTTGCTGGAAGGTCCGAACGGCGTCCTCATATGCAATGTTTCGTGGAAGATCATCTGGGCCAATGAAGCAGCCAACAAACTGCTGGATCCCGATGGCACTTCCGTCGTTTCACAATCGTTCAAGAGCTGGTTCAAGCGCAACGAGAATTTCAAGTTCACCAGCGAACTCAAGGAAATGCGAAGGGCGTCGGGTTCGAACTTCTGGGCCACGCTATCAATCAGCGAAACGCCAGATGGCAAGGTCGTTCAACTTGTTCCCGCTGATCATGTCGGTGAAAGATATTCAGCCCTTGCCTATCAAGAAAGCACATGGCGGCACGCCATTGAAGCCGCAGGCCATGGCGTTTGGGATTACAACGCAAACAACGAGGCGCAATTCTATTCTGCGGGCTGGAAACGGCTGCGTGGCTTTCCGGTTGACCAACCCGTCGATGACTCGCTTGAGAAATGGGAAGCGCGGCTGCATCCCGATGATCTTGAGATGGTGCGCGAGGAAGTGCGCAAGCATAATGCCGGCGAGGTCGACGAGTTTTCGTTTGAGTACCGCGAGCGCCACACTTCTGGCCACTATGTCTGGATTCTGGCGCGCGGGCGCGCTGTCGCATGGGACCCGATCGGCAATCCGACGCGGTTGATCGGTTCAGACATCGACATCACAGCGCTCAAGAATGAAGAACTGCGCCGCGCCGAAGAAACCACCGCGATGCATCAACGCCATGTCGTCGAGCTTGAAAAAGAGTACAAGCAGACTGAAGCCGCACGGAAAGTCGCGCATGTCCTGTCACGGCAGGACCCGCTGACGCAACTGCCAAACCGGCGCGTGTTTTCGGAAGAGATCGGGCGGCTGCTGCCGGTTGAAGGAGAGCGCAAGCCGTTCGCGGTGATGCTGGTTGATCTTGATCACTTCAAGCCAGTCAACGACCTTTATGGCCATGCGACGGGAGACTACATCATCCGCACCGCAGCAGAACGGCTGGTTGACGTGGTTGGCCCCACAGGCACGACGGCGCGGCTTGGCGGCGACGAGTTCGGGGTCATCATCGAAGCGGATGCGGATGTTCTTGCGCTCAAGGCCGAGACTTGCGCCAAGCGCATCATAAAAACCCTGAGCGAACCCATTTCCATCGGCGGGTTTCAAGTCGAAATTGGCGCAAGCGTCGGCATTGCGGTTTATCCCGACCATGGAGTGGATGCGAAGTCGCTGTTCCGCAACGGCGATATGGCGCTCTATGACGTCAAGCAATCGGGCCGCGGAAGATTCAAGTTCTATTCCCCGTCGCTGGGGCGCGATGCCGAAGCCAAAGCCGTGCTTGACGCGGCCACGCGCCAGGCCGTGATGCATGACGAGATCGAGCCATACTTCCAGCCGATCATCGATCTCAAGAGCGGCGACATCATCGCGCTTGAAGTTCTGGCCCGGTGGAACAGCAAGACGCTGGGCAGCGTGCCGCCGGACAAGTTCATCGGCATCATCGATCAGTTCAACCTGATGCCGCAATTCACCTTGTCGATGCTGCGCCAGACATGCGCCGCCGCCAAGACATGGCCGGAGAGCATCGCGTTCTCGATCAATCTCACGTCAAAAGAAGTGTGCGATCTTTCCACGCCGATTCGCATGCTTGACGTGCTGGCGAGCCACGGCATTCCCTGCTCACGCCTGAAGATCGAAGTGACGGAGCAAGCCTTGATGGATGATCTGTTCACTGCAAAACAGGTGATCACGGCGTTCCGCAATGCTGGTGTCCATGTGATGCTCGATGATTTTGGCGCAGGCTATGCAGGGCTCGGATATTTGCGCGAGTTGAAGTTCGACAGCATCAAGATTGACCGTTCATTCGTCATGACGCTGCTCCGGCAAGAAGAGAGCGCCAAGATCGTGTGGATCATGCAGACGCTTGCCGACACGCTCAATCTCAAAACCGTCGCCGAAGGCATTGAAGACCAGAAAACCATGGATGCGATCCGCTCCATCGGCTGCAATTACGGACAAGGTTTTCATTTCTCGCGCGCGGTTCCGATGCGCGACGTGCCGCAACTATTCGCCAAGAAGACTGAAATGCGCATGTCGGCCTAGTTCCTTGCACTTCGCAGGCGGTGCTACTAGACAGGGGTTTCACGTCAAACGAGGAGAACCCCCATGGCCCTGGAACTGCCCGCCCTGCCCTATGCATACGACGCACTTGGCTCTTACATGTCCAAGGAAACGCTTGAGTTTCATCACGACAAGCATCACATGGCCTATGTGACCAACGGCAACAACCTGCTGAAGGATTCGCCGCTGGCCTCCGCGTCGATCGAGAACATCTGCAAAGCGGCCTTTGCCGAAAAGGCACAGGGTCTGGTCAACAATGTCGGCCAGCACTACAATCACAATCATTTCTGGAACTGGATGAAGCCCAATGGCGGCGGCAAGAAGCTGCCTGGCGCGTTGCAGAAAGCCATTGATGCTGATCTCGGCGGCTACGACAAGATGCGGAATGATTTTGTGCAGGCCGGTCTCACACAGTTTGGTTCCGGCTGGTGCTGGATCGCCGTCAAAGACGGCAAGCTCGCCATCATGAAAACACCCAACGGCGAGAATCCGCTGATGCACGGCGCATCTCCCATATTGGGATGCGACGTGTGGGAGCACAGCTATTACATCGACTACCGCAACAAACGGCAGGCATATCTCGAAGCGTTCATGGATAATCTGGTGAACTGGGAATATGTCGAGAAGATGCTCGCGGGAGCGTGAGGACATTTAAACGAATGAAACCCCGACTGTAAGGCCGGGGTTTTTTTCAGATGACGCGTCAACTTGCAAGGGTGACTATATTGTTGGTCTCAAAGGTCCAGCTATGCCGCCAGCTTCATCTGGAAGCGTTTCCTTCCACCATAAAGCGCCGTTTGCGTATTTGCGTCATGCATATGCAGGTAGAAGAAAAGATCTGCATTTTGGCCGATAGTTTCGTTCACTGTGAACTCCATCATTTCTATTGCCTGGTCGCGCACCGGAAATAATTTCTCTACAGTTGGCCTTGAGTGTATCGGCGGAACGATGACATCGGGCCCCTTGATCGTCATTAACTCTGAGAGATAGGCTGCAGATATTCCGGGCCGCGGGACCGTTTCAAGTTCAGACGCTATCGCATTCCAATTGTTCGTGGCGCTGATCTGCAAACCAAGCGTTGGCAGGTTGTTCGGGCCATAAACGCCGATTCCCCTGTATTTGAGGGGATCCATTCCATTTGCGTGCAAATCGACATGTAACACGCCGACAAACGGATTGTGCCCAATTCCCGTCGCGTATGACTGATTTGCCTGGTTGCCGCCGTGCTGATAGGCAAATTTGGCTTCAATGAGTTTCAGGCCGCGCGACTTGTTGATGTGTTCGCAATAGTAGATGCAAAGAATGTTAAAGTACGCCGCATCCGCTCCAAAACTTGCGTCACCGAAGTTGTCACCAAGGCCCGAATAGCGCGGCGTGCGGTAGTGCTCGCCTGTTGCGCCTGTGTTCTCCACAGAAGGCGCCCAACTACCCTCAATCAGGGTTTTGGTCGTTGAATCAATTTCTGTTTTGATCGAGGGCGTAGGACTGGACGAAAGTGCATAACACACCCGGGCGGTGACAAAAGCGGCACCGTTGGAGAAGTTGACGGTTCCCGAATTGTAAATAGCGTCGAAATCCGTCCGGTAACTCACAGTCCCGGTGCTGAGATACCCTGAAGCTGCCGCAGCGACTTTGGCATCCTTGCAGAGTCCAACGTAGCTGCTTGCGTTTGAAGTGCTGAAAAACGCGTCTTTCTGCAACTGGGAATACCCGGCAATTGCGAAGGCTGCGTCGTAACGAGCGCGCGCAGCGGTCAGATTTATGAATATTTCATTTGCCGCGTTGTATTCTTCGGCGGCTTCAATGTCCAACTCAACTGCGCGCGCGTTCAGCGTCATTGCTGCGGCTCCGCCAAATTGCGTTGCCGCGTCTTTCAGGCATTTGGCGGCGAGGAACTTCACCTGCGCACTATTGAATGTTGCAAGATGCTCATAGTCATAGACGTACCAGTCAGAGGGATTTTGCGCCCAAGGCGACCAAAGAGAGGTTCCCGTTTGCTGGATGCCGCCGGCAACAAGTTTAGTCGTTGGATTCTTGAGGTAACGCAGTCCAATGACCTGATACAGACCAGCGACAAGAAGGTCGCCGAGCGCGTCGGTTCCGGCCCACGCACTGCCAAACGTGGCCTCCATTGTCGGAAGACCGAACTTCGCATTTCGCGTCGCAGAAGGTGACTGAAGCCAAGTCAGGAAGTGGCCGTTCGAAGCCTCGTGGTGATACATTCCCGGGAATGAGTCGGGGTCGCCAGCATCTGCGTAAGTTGCCATTTGGGTTCCTGGCGGCGGCGTGTACACTCCCTCATACCAACTGCCCACAACGGTCCCTAAATTGTGCCGCGCTTCTGGCAGCCCCATTGATCTGATGAAAAGCCCGGCAAAACATTCCGAGGAAAGCACCGCTGGCATCTTGGACTTGTGGATTGTCTTTTCAACACGAGGTGAACGGGACTTTTGCACACCAAAGGCATTTCCACTGAAGTCCTGACCATGGCGTTGCAGAAATTCAGCGCCAAGATAGGCCTTGGTGAAATCGAAAGCTGCTGCCTGGTCGCAAAGGAACGGCAGAGATGTGCCGAGCCCTGGAATCCTTACCCGATAGATTCCGTTGCGGGTTGGGGTCCAGCCTGAGAAGTCCATTTGCCAAACGTCCACGCCGGCTGGATTGTTGTCCACGCAGGGCCACATCTTGCCGCCACCTGCGTAGGGTGTCGCATTGTCTGATCCCACTGGAATCCCGTTCAAAGATTCGGCGACATTGGCGAAGGCGTAAAAGTGCAAAGTACAGGTTCGCGCATTGGGATTCGAATTGTTCACGTTTCGAATGTGGTAGTAGCATTGCAAATCGGACCGTGGGTTTTCCGCACCGGCCCTGCATCCCGGCAATTCACCAATAGCTACGGTCTGATTTTCGACCAGGGGAGTGGTGCCCGTGCAAGTAATTTGCCAGCCGTTTTTGGGAACCCAAGTGGCAGCGCCGTAGTCATAGCTCTGCAAGGCAACCGGAACCATATTGGCGATGTTCCAAGGCGTCGCGCCTGAGTTGCTGATGCCTTTTTGCGTGTTTTGGACAGGGTAACTCGGCGCACCTTCGTTCCAAGGCTTCGGTGCGCTGATGGTGCCAGTGTATTCAACCGCACCGCCGTCCGTTATGATCTGAAACAAGTTCGATGAAATCAGCGGGCCAAATGGCACGCTGCCATTGTTGGCGTTGAGGCCGTGAACCCATTTGGACAGGTAAGCAGTTTTTATTGACGCGTTTGGCCGCATGCGCGGGCCGACGTGAATGGCGCTATTGACGGAGTGAAAATCATCGAACTTGATGTTGCCCGCTGTAACGCCAAGCGAAGGGGGAAGCGTTACCGGATAGGTGGCACCTTGCGTCATTGGAGAAGAAAGCGACAGATACAGGTTATGCCGCCAGCAGACCAGCCGGCCCCAATCACCAATGACCGGTTTCGACTCCCAGCCATCAATTGGTTCGCTCACGCGGTGAACGTTCGTGACGGTCAAAGGACCGACACCATATTGAGTTGCTGTTGACCATGCGGAACCCAACCTGCTTGGTGTCCCACGGTTCCAATCGCGCAGTGCCGGTTGTCCATCTCCAATCCAGCGGAAGTATTCGAGCCCACTTCCCGGAGCGCGCTCCGCCTGGAAGGTGAAGTTGGAATGTTTGTACTCGGAAACAAAAAAGCACTTGACGCCAGACTGAAATGAATAACCGCCGGGAAGGGCAATCTTGGGGAGGTCGATGGTCGTAGCGTCTACATAGGTGAACTGGTGAGAGCCTGCGAGGAAACCATTGATCCCTGAAGCCGTGCAGATTGAGATGACATATGGCATTTGACTGCTGTCTTGCGCCGACCAAAATGCGAGCCCACCTGCGGATATTGTCAGCCGTACATTGCCAGAACCGTTATTCGAGACATTTGTGATTGAAAATATGCCATCTCCCAACGGGGGATCGGACACTGGAGTTGGGGGTTTCAGCGGCGGCAAGTCGTCATCTACAACAAGGTGCAATAATGCAGGCGTGACGACGTAAATGTTTTTGATGGTTGGCATGGGCTAAATTCCTTGAATTGAAAAGAAAACACCGGGGACATTTACAGTGTAAGATTCGCCGGGTGAAAGAGTAGAGGTGACAGTGACGTCGCCAATGGCAGTTGCGTCAGCAAATACGGCTTCGAGCTGGTTGCTTGATGCGTGAAACTGTTTCGTAGCTCCTGAAACCGTGAATGGATCAGCCGAGCGAAATGAGCCGGTCCAACCCTGCAGACAGGCCGCAAGAACATGGCCTCCAGGCACTGGGGCAACCGGCTTTGTGAGTTGCCGAACCAACCCGGTAGGCGTTTCCCAGGTGCCTGTTGAGATCGTGCCCAGCGATACAGAGGAACCGGAGTAAACCAGGTAATTGAGCTCGCCGTTGTAGTACGATATGCCACCTGCCTTAGTGAGATTGAGGCTCATTGTCGTTCCTGCCGGAACTTCCACAAGCGCGTACATGGCGTAGTGATTGGCGCCCAGTTCAATAATAGTCATGGGGGTGTCAATGCCATTGATGCTGGCGCTGTATCCAACAGCGCCAAACTCATTGATGAGCGCCGTTACCATGACATAACGCTTGGTTTCTCCTGTCGGAGAGGGACCAATGTCCTGGTTTGTGAGGTTGGGCGCAGCATTGTTCAACCCAGCGCCGCCAGCAGGACCGATTGAAATCGGGCTGTAAGTTTGATGCTGCACAGCTTTTGACCATGCATGGCCTACTCTTCGACCCTGCACCCAGCGGTGCAACGCTGGTGTCCAAGCCGAACTAAACTCATGATCAAAAGTCGCACCGGCAATTGCCGTGGCGTTTTCAACTATGAGGTTGGAAGACATCGCCTCGTCGCTGGCGACGCGGAATTGCAGCGCTTCATTTTCCGCAAAGTCAGTTCCGCCTGCCGTTAGACGCAACGCAGGAGTCAGGTCGCTTCCGCCAGTTGTCACTGAAATTGTTTCAGCTGTGGAGCTGTCGATGATGTGCGGGCCAACAACAGCGCTATTGAAACTCATCTGGCCATCGTAAGGTTCCTGATAGCCTGCATCAAAATAGTGATCTCCATTCGCGAATGTGAAATTTGGCAAATTCAGGCAAATGATGCCGTTGCCACTCGCTGATTGATTGTCGATATCCTGTTGCGTCAAAGTGTAAGTGAACGGCACGGCCGAAGCCATGTTCGGACTGTTTGCATGCCGTACCGTCATGACAGTCCCCGCAACAAGCGCATAGTTGCCCGGGAAGTCAAATTCGGCGAGCGGAGAATTTGAGGATGGCCCAGACGTTATGGCCAGTTCGGGGGCAGCCAAAGTCGCTGGGGGAGTGCTGGCCGTGATGACAGTCAGCGTCTGCGCCAGATCATCAGCGGAGATGGCCATGCCAGGCCCCGCCAACAGGATTTGCTTGAGTCCGTCGTAGACGGACTTTTTGAAACCATCTACCTGCAACCAATCGGGCAAGTTGTTGATTCTGTTTTGAAGGGATAATAGCACGGCCGGTTCTCCCTAGTATTCGTAGCCGAGGATGGTGACGTCGATGGTCGGGGCGTTTGCCGCGAATGCCGATATTGCGCTGACGCCGATGGTGGCTTGCGTTCCGGACGAATTGCCGGGGATTTCAATTCCGTCGGCGCCCAGGTCCACAACGTAGCGATCCCATGCGCCGGCCACCAACGGTGTTGCTGAACGGGCAGATAGGATGAGCGGTGAACCCACAGCAACTGCGCCTGCCGTGTTAACGCGCAGATTAAAGGTCGTAGCCTGTAACGTCGTGGTTGCGTGGCCTCGCGATGCAAAAGACAAATGTGTGATCTTGAGGCGCTTGCCGTTAGTGATTGCAATTGACGTTGTTGCGGCACTGGCGGCAGCTGTGCCGACCTGCTTCGTCAGGGATAGAAGCGTATCAGTCGCCGTTACTGCAAGACCTACGCCATAGATGCGAACTTCGCTGCGGCTGGTGTTGATGACTTGCACTGGAAGCGGATTGGCCCTGGCGACGTCACCGTCAAAAACGCCGTCACCGCCGTGGATCAGTTTTACGCGCTGGGCTTTGACCAGTTCATTGGCGATGGTGACTTCGTCAGCCGCGATTTTATCGCCGTTGCTGCCCGCATTGAGAGTTACATATTCTGGCATCTGTTCGTTCCTTGCGTTGATTCAGGTTGGGAAATGAAAGGAGGCTCATCGGTTGATGGCCAGGGAGGAAGGCCGATCAACTGCCACATTTGCCGCCTTTTGGGTCGTTTCGTCTGTGTTCGGCATGTGACGGCCTCCTTTCATTTGGCTAATGTGCGTGTTTGTTCCTAGGATGTCAAGCCTATTATATTGTTTTTATTCTTGTTTCAAATCAACCACTTGAAAGAACATTACAAGAACTTAGTTCTGAATATAGCGTTTTGTAAAACTTTTTTGATTTTCTGGCAACCTCACTGCATTCTGGAAATCTGTTGTATTTCCTATTCTTAGGTACTTTTGCCGCCGTTTTCTTCCTATTTTAGTTCAAGCAGGGAAATCAATTCACCGGTGAGAATCACAAATATGGATTTTCCGGTGATTCCTTGGGTGGTAGCGGCGCGGGGGCAATTGACTTAAACACGGCTTGCCATGCCGCTGAACATCCGCCCTACCTTGTTTCCCCTGCCGATGGTGGGCTGGAAAGAACACGTCAGTTTGCCGAAGCTCAATATCGGTCCCTTGATCGCCAAGATCGATACGGGTGCACGCACGGCAGCGCTGCATGCCGATGAGATTGATGTGCGGGGCGAGCGGGTGCGTTTTGTGATTCACGAACACGGCAAGAGGCACATTCATTTCGCGCCGCTGATCATGCTGAAGCGCGTCAAGAGTTCGAGCGGGCATGTTGAAACTCGCGCCGTAATCGAAAGCGACATCGTGATCGGGCGGCACACGATCACAGCGGAGATTACGCTCACCGACCGCACTGACATGGGCGTGCCGATGCTGCTGGGGCGGGCGACGGTGCGGGGCAAGTTTCTTGTCCACCCCGGAAAAACATTCATCCAAAGCAAGCAAAAGAAGAAACGGCCATGAGAATCGCGCTTCTGACCCGAAATGCCAAACTGTATTCGCACCAACGCATCATCCAGATGGCGATGGAGCGCGGGCATGAGATCGCTCCCATTGACTATTTGCGCTGCTACATGAACATCACGTCGCGGAAGCCGGAGCTGCGCTACATGGGCGAGAAGCTGGAAGGCTTTGATGCGGTGATCCCGCGCATCGCGGCGTCGCACACGTTTTACGGCCTCGCGGTGTTGCGGCAATTCGAAATGATGGGCGTCTATCCGCTGAATGAATCGGTGGCGATCGGGCGGTCGCGGGACAAGCTGCGCTCATTGCAAATTCTTTCGCGCGAAGGCGTCGGACTGCCGCATACGGCATTTGCGAATTACACCGGCAACAGCGACGAAATCATCAAGATGGTCGGAGGCACTCCCGTGGTCATCAAGCTGCTGGAAGGCACGCAAGGCATCGGCGTCGTGCTGGGCGAGACGACGAAATCGGCGAAATCGGTGATCGACGCATTTCACGGCGCTGACATCAACATCCTGGTGCAGGAGTTCATCTCCGAAGCGGAAGGCCGGGATCTCCGCGCCTTCGTCGTGGGACGCAAGATAGTTGCGACGATGGAGCGCTCAGGTCCGGAAGGCGAGTTCCGCTCCAATTTGCACCGCGGCGGCACCGCGGCCAGAGCGGAACTTTCCTCCGCCGAAAAAGTCGCGGCGCTCAAAGCTGCGAAGGCCATGGGTTTGAACGTAGCGGGCGTTGATCTGCTGCGCTCGAAGCGCGGGCCTGTGGTGATGGAGGTGAATTCTTCGCCGGGGCTCGAAGGCATTGAACAGGCGACCGGCCTCAATGTGGCGAAAACGATCATTGAATTTCTGGAAAAAAACGCTCGGCCGGGGCGCACCAAAACGCGGGGCAAAGGATGAAGGCGTTTGAAATTGGCGGCCAGAAAATTCCTGCCGGCACGCGCGAAACGATTAATCTTCAGGTTTCTGTTCTCGCCAACAACACGCCGATGAAACTGCCGGTCCAAGTTTTTCATGGCGTTTCAAATGGTCCGGTGTTTTTCATTTCCGCCGTGGTTCATGGCGATGAGATTCAAGGCGTGGAGATCGTGCGCCGCGTTCTGTCGGCGCTCAAAAACGTGAAACTGCGCGGCACGCTGCTGGCCGTGCCCATCGTCAACAGTTTTGGCTTCCTCAATCACTCGCGCTATATGCCTGACCGGCGCGATCTCAACCGCTCCTTTCCGGGTTCTGACCAAGGATCGCTGGCGAGCCTTCTCGCGGACCTGTTTTTCCAGGAAGTGGTGAAGCGCTCTGAATATGGAGTTGATATCCATACAGCCGCTTTACACCGGACGAACTTGCCGCAGGTCCGCATTGCGCCTGATGACGATGAACTGACATCTTTGGCCAATGCTTTCGCGCCTCCGGTGGTCTTGACGTCAAAGCTCCGGGAAGGATCGCTGAGACTCAGCGCCAAAGAAGCAGGAGTGAAGGTGCTGCTTTACGAAGGCGGCGAGGCGTTGCGATTTGAGGAGAGCGCCATTGAGATGGGCGTCAAGGGCATATTGCGGGTGATGAAGTCACTGAAGATGATTGACGACGCGCCGCCTTCGCCAGCGCATGCCGCAGTCGTTCATTCCACGTCAAGCACCTGGGTGCGGGCGCCGGAAGGCGGCATTCTGCATTCGGCGCGGCGCAGCGGCGACCGGGTTGGCGTGATGGAGCCCATCGGCGTGATTTCCGATCCGCTCGGCGCAGAAATGGTGTCGGTTGTCGCTGAAGATGACGGGATCATCATTGGACGGACGAATTTGCCCATCGTCAACCGTGGTGACGCGCTGTTTCACATAGCCAGGATCAAAACGCGCTCGAAGGGCGCGGCGCAATCGACGCCGGACGAGGACGAGATTATCTGAGGCTTATGAACCGCTCTTTTCTGGAATTGGATAGCTGTTGGCTGCCTCGCCCCATAGGTCTTTGACTCTCGCATCACGGCCACAAGCCTTGCGGTAGCGGGCATAGGCGTCGGATTGCTTGATCCAGCCGAAGCGCGTCAGCACCCGGTTTTCGCCAAGGTAATAGTTCTGGTGATAATCTTCGGCATCGGTGAAGGTCGTGTATGGCTTGGCTGGCGTTACGACGGGTTGGCCCAAGTCCTTTTCAGCGCGCTTGATTGCGGCCTCCGCGGATTTCTGCTGGGCATCGCCCATTGTAAAGATCGCAGTTGTGTAACTTTCGCCACGGTCACAGAACTGACCGCCCGAATCCGTGACGTCGATGGTGCGGAGAAAATGGTTGACCAACGTGTCATAGCTTACGATGGCAGGATCGAACTCGACCTTGACGGCTTCCTGATTTCCTTCATGGTCACTGTAGGTCGCTTCAGCCTTGGTTCCGCCCGCATAACCCGAAATGGTTGAGGTCACGCCCTTCACGTGATCCATGTCTTTTTCAACGCACCAGAAACAGCCGCCTGCGAAAATTGCGGTTTCGGCTTTGGCCGGCATGGCGGCCAATGTGGCGAGGGCGGCGGCGAAAAGAAATGTGCGCATGATGAACTCCTGTTGGGTCCATATAGGCCTACAATGGGCTGAAGCCCATTCAACAGTGGTGACAGTTGCGTGAGCTTACGTGAGTTAACGGCGGGTTAAGCTTCCCAGGATGCCGCGCACAAGTGCGGTGCCGATTGAGCGCGCCACCTGCGAACCCAACGTGCGGCCGACGCTTGATGCCGCGTTTTTCACAAAACGGTCGGTGGCACTTTCACGTTCACGGGGTGTGGCGCGGGCTGATTTTACCTCTGCTTTGGAAGCCTTTGCCTCTTCAACACCGGCGGCGCGCTTCTCGGCCCTGCCTGCGAGTTTTTCGTATGCGGATTCGCGGTCAACGGCCTTTTCGTACTCGCCTGCAACGGGCGAATTTGCGATGAGCTTTGCGCGTTCATCCGGCGTGATCGGGCCAAGGCGCGATGACGGCGGGCGGATCAGCGTGCGCTCCACCATTGTCGGCACGCCCTTTGGATCCAGCACCGAGACCAGGGCTTCGCCCTTGCCAAGTTCCGTGATCGCCGTTTCAGTCTTGAACTTTGGATTCGGCCTGAATGTCGTCGCGGCAACTTGCACGGCCTTTTGTTCGCGCGGCGTGTAAGCACGCAGCGCATGCTGCACACGGTTGCCCATTTGCGCCAATACCGCTTCAGGAATGTCGAGCGGGTTCTGCGTGACGAAATAGATGCCGATGCCTTTGGAGCGGATGAGCTTCACTGTCTGCTCGATCTTTTGCAATAACCCTGGAGGCGCGTCGGCAAAGAGCAAATGCGCTTCGTCGAAGAAGAACACCATCTTCGGTTTTTCCTGGTCGCCGACCTCCGGCATGTCCTCGAAGAGTTCGGACATCAGCCACAAGAGGAATGTTGCATAGAGTTGCGGGCTGTTGATGAGCTTGTCGGCGGCAAGGACGTTCATATAGCCCCGGCCATCGCGGGTGGTGCGCATCAAGTCCTTGATGTCGAGCGCTGGTTCGCCAAAAAACTTGTCGCCGCCCTGCTCATCAATGACGACAAGACGGCGCTGAATGGCGCCAATCGTGGCGTCGTTGATGTTGCCGTATTCGGTCGTCAGTTCCTTGCCACGGTCGCCGAGGTCTTTCAGAAGGGCCCGCAGATCTTTCATGTCGAGTAGCGCCAGGCCTTCTTCATCGGCGATCTTGAAGGCGATGTTGAGAGCGCCCTCCTGCGCCTCAGTCAGACCCATGAGACGCGACAACATGAGCGGCCCCATCTCGCTTATGGTCGTGCGGATGGGATGTCCCTGTTCACCGAACAGGTCCCAAAAAATGGCGGGCGTTTCGGCAAACTCAAGCTTGTCGAGACCGACTTTCCTGGCGCGTTCCGCAATGAAATCCCTTGGCTCGCCTTTCATCGAAATGCCAGAGAGATCGCCCTTGACGTCGGCTGCAAAAACCGGAACGCCGGCGGCGCAAAAGCCTTCTGCCATGATCTGCAACGTTACTGTCTTGCCGGTTCCGGTTGCTCCGGTCACCAGGCCGTGGCGATTGGCGAGCGCCAGATAGAGGACTTCGTCCTTGTCGCTCTTGCCCAGGAAAATGGAATTGTCGGCCATGGTTCAGTCCTTTGCGGTTTGCTTTGCGGCGCTTGTGCTATAAATGCGGGGACAATGCAAATTCGCGATTGGCCCTGATGGACGACCTCATTACAAAAATATCACGCAATACAGGCGTCAATGCAGAGAAGGCAGGACGGCTGGCGGGGATAGTCCTCAATTTGATGCATACCCAAGGCAACAGGAAGCAAGTTTCGGCGTTGTTCGCAAAGATGCCGGGTGCCGATGCGTTGGCGCAAGCCAATGGCGGACTAGCGGGTAAACTCGCGGGCGGCATGATGGGCGGGCCGCTGGCAGCGATCTCGCGATTACAATCAGAAGGGATTTCGTCTGATCAACAGAAGATGGTTATCTCCACCGTTGTAAGCTACGCGCGGGACCAAGGTGGCGCAAAGCTCCTTGCTGCTGCGGCGGCCAATGTGCCGGGATTGAGCGGGTATCTGTGATGATCGCGAGGCGCGGCATTCTGGCGGGGATGGCCGTAGTGATAGCGTCGCCGGCCATGGCGCAGACAGTTTTGAACCCGAAGGGAAACCGTGACCAGACTGAATCGTTGAATGCCGCAATCCAAAAAGGCGGGGCGGTTGAATTGGGCGCTGGCACATTTAAAGTTTCGTCGATCCGGATTGATCAAACCATCAGCATCCGTGGCGTCGCGGGGCAGACTGTGATTGAAGGTGAGGCAGATGAAATCGCCGTCATCACCGCCAAGGATGTTTCGATTGAAGGAGTCACTTTCAAGACGGCGTCCCAGAAATCCAAACTTGCGGTTGCCCGCGGCTGTGAAAATCTTGCGATTGAACATTGCACCTTCATCGGGGGCGACAGCGGACTTACGCTGGAACGATGCAGCGGCGTAGTTTCAGCCACCCGGTTTGAAGCACAGGAATCGAGCGGACTGTTTTCCATTGACGCGAGCGGGTTGCAAATCACGGGCAATGTCGTGACGGACATTGGCAACAATGGAATACTCGTGTGGCGCAGCGAAATTGGCGAAGATGGCACGATTGTCACCGGAAATCGGGTATCCAAAATCGCTGACCGTGCTGGCGGCACGGGACAGAACGGCAATGGCATCAATGTCTATCGCGCAGGCAGTGTCGCTGTGTCCAACAACCGGATCACAGATTGCGCATTTTCCGGCATCCGCAATAACTCCGGGAGCAACACGCAAATCATCGGCAACTCAATCGCAAGGGCAGGCGAAGCAGCGCTCTATGTCGAGTTCGCATTCGAAGGCGCTGTCGTCGCCAACAACCTGATTGAAGATGTGGCATTCGGAATCTCGCTGACGAATTTTGACCAAGGCGGGCGGATGGTGACGTGCACGGGGAACATCGTGCGCAATGTGAAAGGCGGAAATGCCGGCGGCAACCGCACGGAGGCTGTAGGCATTCACGCAGAAGCAGACACGGTGATCAGCAGCAATATTGTCGAACATGCAGACAAAGGCATCAGCATGGGTTGGGGCGGCAAATGCCGCAATCTTTCCGCGACAGGCAATCTGATCCGCGATTGCAGAATCGGCATTGCGCCATCGGTTTCAGAAGGTGCTGGAGCGATGATGATTGCGAACAACGTCATTGAAAACGCCAGCGTTGACATTCAGGGATTCGATCATGCCGAATCGAAAACCAGCAACCTCGCATTGAAACAGGCGGCGGTTCCGCGTCACCTTACAATCACAAACAACGTCACACGCTGAGGCCGCGTCGCTGGCCGACTTCGATTTTTCGCCAGTTGATGAGTTTGTCGGTTGCGAATTTTGCCAGTGTTTGGCGTTCGGCTTCTGTCCAGCATTTTCGCCTCAACAGGACTGCCGCAATGGCGACTTCGGCGGCGCGGGAGGCCCCGTCATCGCATTTCAGCGCAAAGCCGAGTTTGGCATGTGGAATGCAACCACAGTAGACGCCCTCGGCGCCAACCTTGATGAAGAGCCGGGGAATTTCGCGCATGATATTGGTGTCGAAGCTCTTGCTGCCAGCGATCATGAAGGGATTGGCGCGCACGGCTTTGATAATGCGCTGACCTGCCGGGTGAACTTCCTCAGTCAGCTTCGCGAAACCCTGCGCGAGGTTTTTCAGCGGAATTGCCCAGTTCGGCACTGAACAACCGTCAATGCCGACGGGTGCAGCGGCAATATCGGTTTCGCAAAGTCCTGCGATTGTTTCGGCGATATTTCGTTGCACGGCGTGGTGCAAGCCCGTGTAGCCGCTGCGCGGCGCTCCAAGATGAGTTGCGAGCGCCAACATGCCTGCGTGTTTTCCCGAACAATTGTTGTGGATAGACCGCGCGCCGCCGCCACTTCTGATCAGATCGATTTGCGCTGCCTTGCCACCAGGCAAATGCGCGCCGCATTCAAGGTGGTCTTCTGTTGAAGCGGACTTTGAAAGTATGTTCAGCGCCACCTTGACATGCTCAGGTTCGCCGTTGTGGGAGGAACAGCACAGCGCGATTTCTTCGTCAGTCAAGCCATAGTGATCTGCTGCGCCGCTTTCGATCAGGGGTACGCATTGGAATGCCTTGATCGCCGAGCGCGGAAACACAGGGTGATTGATGTCGCCGGATGAAGCCACCAGGTTGCCCTTGGCATCGCTGACGCAGAATGCGCCGCGGTGGACGCTTTCAACCGTCGTGCCACGCGTCACTTCTGCGATGACTGGATTGGTCATGTTCCGTCTTTCAATTTGCCAATGGGTGCTGCGAAATACCAGATGAGTGCAGCTATCTGCAATGCAAGAAAGAGACCGGTTGCATAGGCGTAAGCAACGGGTGCGTAGGCTGTCTGACTCTCAGAGAACGCACCAAGGATCAGTCCGATTGCATATTGTGCGACGAAAGCGACGACGAACATCGCGAAATTAATCGTTGCGTTAGCGCGGCCAGAAAGCGTTTCTCCCACACGGGCTGCGAACCACGGAAATGCGAGTATGGCAACCTGGCCGACGGCAGACAGTGTGAGCCATGCGGCGAAGGCGAGCGGCTTGATCTGAAGTGTGATGACGAGTTGCGCTGACGTGTGAAGTGCGAGGCAACCGAGCAAGGTTTGCATGGGGCCGATGCCGATTTTCTGCAAACGGTCGGCGATAACGCCGATGGTGAGAATGCCAATCATGAAAGCAGTCGCCATCCAGAGCAGGCTGCGGGCGACATCGAATTTTTCCAATCCCATCACATCGCGAAACCAGGGGCCGGCCCACAGGGTTTGAAGAGCAATCGGAATGCCTGCGGTGAGAGCCAGCAAAGGTGCAATGCGCCAGAAAAGCGGAAGCTTCATGATGGCCACGAGTTCAGCGAATTGCGCCGCAAACGGAGCGGCGTTTTGCTGGCGCGGTTTATCCGGCGCCGCGAAATATATGAAAGCGGCGGCGACAAAGATCATGACTGCGAACAGAACAAACAATCCGCGCCAGCCGAGCCACTGCACGAGATAGGCGGTGGGTTCCGTCGCCACGACGATGCCGAGCGCTCCCATCGACATGATCGCCGTATTTGCCAGTGACCGTCTTTCCATTGGCACCCAATCGGCGCTGGACTTGTAGCTTGCCATAAGGCCCGCAGAAAAGCCGAGGCCAATGACGGCGCGTGCGGCGACGAGGCTAGCAAATCCTGGGGATGCCGCAAAGGCCAGGCAGCCTGCGCCTGCGATGCAAAGCAGCGCTGTTTGCACGCGGCGCGGGCCATAGCGATCCAGGAGCACGCCGAGTGGCAGTTGAAAAATCGAGAAGGCCAGAAGATATGCGGAAGTGAGGAGGCCCAGTTCAGCCGGTCCGATGGCGAAGTCATGAACCAGCTCGGGTGCGACGACGGCGTTCACGGCACGCAAGAGATAAGAGAGAAAGTAGCCGCAAGCGAAGGGGAAAAGCGCCAGAAATATCACCCTTGGTGATGTCTTCATGGCATGCGCTGTTTCAGGCGTTCGCGTGCAGTCTTCACCTGCTTCCTGCGATTGGGACGCCCCAGAAGCTTGCGGAAGGCGTCGCGGCGTTCGTGGATGGATGCGATGGCGAGGCCCATGGGCACGCCAGTTTCCACCAGCAGCGCTTCGCCCAGCTGCAAACTGGACTCGATGGTTTCGGGAACGGCCTCGGTTGCGCCTTCGAGATAAAGACGCATGGCATGGCGTTCATCACGGGCGCGCACGATGATCTTCAGATCGGGATTTTCAGCGCGCGCCACTTTCACGATGTCATCGGCGCGCACGGGGCTGTCCATGGTGACGGCGAGCGCCTTTGCGCCAGCCAGACCACATTTTTTCAGGAATTCGATATTGGTCGCATCGCCAAAGTAGACGGGCATCGCGTTTTTGCGTTCGCGGGCAACTACGGCGGCGTCGCCATCAGCGGCGATATAGCTGATCTTGTGTTCGTCGAGCATTGAAGCGATCAACGTGCCGACGCGACCGAAGCCAGCGATAATGACGTGACCTGACAGCTCACCGGGCGGCGCTTCTATGTCCGCCATTTGTATTTTAGGCGTGAGGCGGGGGCGAAGCCAGGTTGCGAGCCGCGACATTAGTGGAATCAGCATCATCGTAAGGGTCACGATCAGCAAAGGACTCGTTTCTGCACTTTGCGGCATGGCGCCTGAAGCCAATGCCGCCGCAATGAGGACAAATGCAAATTCGCCGCAAGGGCCGAGGAGCAATGCCGCTTCGAGCGCTGCCGTTCGCTGAATACTGTAAATGCGAGCCAACAAATAGATGACGAGTGCCTTGAGGGCTACCAGCACCAGAGCGGTACCGATGATTCTGGAGGGTTGCTCGACGAACGCATGGAGATCGAGGCCCAGTCCAACGAGCAAAAAGAAAGCGCCAAGCAAGATTCCCTTGAATGGCTCAATGATGGCCTCGATGGCGCGGCGGTATTCCGTTTCGGCGAGCATCAGCCCTGCGATGAAAGCACCGAGCGACATCGACAGCCCGGCTTGCAGCGCCAGTGCACCCGTACCAATGGTGATAAAGAGCACGGCGGCCATGAAGAGGTCGGTGCTCTGGGTGCTTGCGACCATCTTGAGCAATGGGCGCAACGCATAGCGGCCGACTATGACTATCACCAATATGGCCGCCAGCGCCTGGGCAATGGCTTGCACAATTCCGGCGGCAAGATTTCCTGATGCGTTCCCCGACATCAGGCCCAAGAGCATCAACATCGGGATGACGGCAAGGTCCTGCATCAGCAATATTGAAAAGCTGACGCGGCCCGACTGCGAGCCCAGGCGCTTTTGCTCGGACAGAAGCTGGATGACAATGGCCGTCGACGAGAGAGACAGCGCCATGCCGAGGATAATGGCTTGCCGGCTGTCATAACCCAGGTAAACGGCTGCTGCGCCGATGATCAGTATACTGATGATTACCTGCAGGCCACCCAGGCCAAAGACCAGGCGCTTCATTGTGTTGAGCCGCTCGAGGGAAAGTTCGAGGCCGATGAGGAACAGCAGGAATACGACGCCAAGTTCTGCGAGCGAGCTGAAATCCGCATTGCGCGAAAATGCGATCGCATTCAGGGCGGGAAGCCTTTCGGCGAGTGCGCCGACAATGTCAGGCCCGAGAAGAATGCCGACGATCAGGTAACCAAGGATTGAACTGACGCCCCAGCGCATGAGCAAGGGCACAATGATCCCGGCAGTGCCAAGAACCAACAGGATGTCCTTATAGTGAGTGACCGATTCCACGATGATTCAGCTTACGATGCAGGGCGCCAGAAATCACGCCTTCAAATTTTGCCGATATTTCTCGGCATCCCAATTGAGCAGCGCGTCAATCTGGCTGGCGCTGAGGGCATGCAATTCAGCTTGGACCGGAACACGACGGAAGACGTCTCCAATGCAACGGACCATGGGTTCAATGGCCGGTTTGGCGTCCTTGTGGATGAGGACGCCCTTGTCGCGGATCGCGACAGCTGGTGCATTTGCTTCAGTTGCATTTGGCAGTTTGAGGCCGAGAAACACAACATGATCAGGATAATAAACTTGCCGGGTGCCTTGGTTGAAGGCCATCGCATCCAGTGCTGCAGCATGACATGCATCATCGTGCGGGAGACGATAGTCCGTGTTGGCCGCGGCCACTTGGAGATGAAGCTTGTCCGGCGCTGGCACGCTCCGTTCAGGAAGACGGAGTGCCGAGGTGACGCTTTCAAGCAGGCGGGCGCAGGAGGCAACCGTGCGTGCCGCGACTGCGAGGCCGTGATTGCCGAGGACCAGGACATCACTGCCCGGTTTCATGTTTTGGCGGATGGCGCGTGAAAGCTGGAGTCCCGGCCTCGCATAAGGAACCCACGACCAGTTAAAACCTTTCAGCACGCCAGCGAGGTTCTTTTCGGCGTCCTGCTGAATTGCCCAGGCAATGGTGGACACGCAATGGACATGCACGACGACATTCTGTGGCATCAATCCGTGTACGGAGGTTTCTATCGAAGGGCGCAGTGAGTTGGCGTTGAGACCGGCATGGACAAAACCTGTGCAGGACTCGCATGCGGGGTCATCACGCTCAAGCGCGTCCACCAACGCCTGGAAGTTGAGAGGCACGAAGATGTCCTTTGCCGCAGCATCCTTCAACCATGTCCCTGACGCCTTGATCCACATCACGCCATCCTGTTTGATGGAGGTGTTTCCGCCAGCCCCCTGGACCAAGAGCGGATTGCTGCCCACTTCCGCCGACAATTTTCTGAGTGCGCTGAATTCCGGCATCAGGCGAGAAGCTTTCTGACTGCTTCCTTCCAGCCTGCATATTTTGCTTCGCGCTCATCCGGCTTCATTTTTGAAGTGAAGCGCTTGTCGCGTTTCCAGGATTTGGCGAATTGTTCGGGAGGAGGAAGCAATCCTGCATGGAGGCCCGCGAGATATGCTGCGCCGACAGCAGTCGTTTCAAGAACCTTGGGACGATCAACCGGCGCATCGAGGATGTCTGCAAGACACTGCATGGTCCAATCCGATGCGGTCATGCCGCCATCGACGCGGAGCACGGTATCCCCCGTGCTTTCCCAATCTTTTTGCATTGCGTCAAGCAAATCCCGGGTTTGATAGCAGACTGATTCAAGTGCTGCGCGGGCCAACTCTTTTTTGGTTGTTGCGCGGGTCAGGCCGAAGAGCGCTCCCCTTGCATCGGCGTTCCAATAGGGTGCACCGAGGCCCACAAAAGCCGGCACCAAATAAACGCTTTGCCTTGGATCTGATTTTTCAGCCAGTGCGCCGGTTTCCGAAGCTGTTTTCACAAGGTTGAGGCCGTCGCGCAGCCACTGGACGGCTGCACCGGCGATGAAGATTGCTCCTTCCAGCGCGTAAGTTGGCTTGCCATTGAGCTGATATGCTATGGTGGTCAGCAGGCGGTTCCGCGACGTGACAGCGCGGGCACCGGTGTTGAGCAGTGCAAAGCAGCCCGTGCCATAGGTTGATTTCATCATGCCGGGCTCGAAGCAAGCCTGGCCAATGGCCGCCGCCTGTTGATCTCCCGCGACGCCGCCGATCTTGATTGCCGCGCCCAGCAATCTGGAATCGGTTGAACCATAGTCAGCGGAACAGTCTTTGACTTCGGGCAGCAGTGACGCCGGAATGTTCAGTTCACGGAGCAATTCCTCGTCCCATTTGCCCGCGATGATGTTGTAGATCAAGGTGCGCGAGGCATTGGTGGCATCGGTCGCATGCACCTTGCCTCCGGTCAGCCGCCAAATCAGGAACGTGTCGATGGTGCCGAATGCGAGCTCACCTGCCTCTGCACGCTGGCGCGCGCCTTTGACGTTATCCAGGAGCCAGACGATCTTGGTGCCGGAAAAGTATGGATCAAGCAGCAGTCCAGTTTTGGCGCGGACCTTGGACTCCAACCCTCGCTCCTTCAACTCCTTGCAAAAATCAGCGGTGCGGCGGTCTTGCCAGACGATGGCTTTGTGAATTGGCTTGCCAGTCTTGCGGTCCCAGATGACGACCGTCTCGCGCTGGTTGGTGATGCCGATGGCGCGAATGTCAGAAGGCTTGGCCCTGGCTTTCTTAATCGCGGTTTTGCCCACAGCAAGGACCGATTTCCAGATTTCTTCGGCATCATGTTCGACCCAGCCAGAGGCAGGATAGTATTGCCTGAACTCCTGCTGGCCAGAGCCTTTTGGATTGAGGTTTTTATCGAAGACGATGGCCCGCGAAGACGTCGTGCCTTGATCGATGGCAAGGATGAAATCCGGCATTTTGCTCCCCAAATGTCATGCGGACGCTTTTTCGGCGGGTTGAGCTGTTTCGTCAAGGTAGGTGCGCAAAGAGGCTTGTTCGGCCGCACTCATGTGCAGGCCCAGCTTTGAACGCCGCCACATGATGTCATCAGCCGTTTGCGCCCATTCCCTTGACTTCAGATAGTTGATTTCGCGCTCCGACAAGGGACCAAACATTTTTCCCATTTCACTCTGGAAACGCGCGCCCGACAAAAGTCCATCGGTTTCACTGCCATATGCGCGGAAGAGGCGCAGCATATCGTACGGTTTGAGGAAAGAATATTTCCTTTGCAGTTCGGCAATGTTCTTGCCCACATCCACAAATTCAAGCTGTCCGCCGGGAAGTTTCGAGGTTGAGGTCCAGTCGCCGCCAGCCCCGGGGAAGAAATGTTTCAACTGCTGAACCACGGTTTCGCCGAGCACACGGGACGTCGTGATCTTGCCGCCGAACACCGACATTACCGGCGCTTGTCCTGCGGGATGATCCAGTTTCAACACATAGTCGCGGGTTGCTTCCTGCGCCTTGCTGGCGCCGTCATCATAGAGCGGGCGGATGCCGGAGTATGACCAGCGCACCTGCTCGCGCGTCACCGGTTTCCTGAAATATTCGCTGACCGACTTCAGCATGTAGTCAGCCTCGCCTTGAGACATCTGCGGATTGCCGGGGTCGCCGTTATAGTCTTCGTCGGTCGTACCGATGAGCGTGTAGTTGTACTCATAAGGAATGGCAAAGCAGATGCGGCCATCGGAATTCTGGAAAATATAACTGCGGTCGTGATCATAGAGTTTGTCGACAACCAGGTGGCTGCCCTTGACCATGCGGATTCTGTCCGGGTCGTTGCGGCCAATGACGCCAGACAGCACCTGGCTTACCCACGGTCCAGCAGCATTGACGATAACGCGCGCTTTCACTTGTTCGCGCTTGCCGTTGCTGTCGATTTCGATTGCCCAGAGACCGCTTTCGCGGCGGGCAGAGACAACCTTGGTCCGTGTACGGATGACTGCGCCGCGATTGGCAGCGTCCCGCGCGTAAAGCACCACGAGCCGCGCATCTTCCACCCAACAATCGGAATATTCATAGCCCCGCGAAAACTCCGGCTTAAGGGGCTGGCCAGTCACATCATGACGAAAATCTATGCTTCGCGTTGGCGGAAGAATTTTGCGCCCGCCCAGGTGATCATAGAGGAACAGGCCAAGCCTTATCAATGCGCGGGGGCGCAGGCCTGAATGATGCGGCAGGACAAACCGCAACGGCCAGATGATATGCGGCGCTGAATTCAAAAGCACCTCGCGCTCCATCAATGCGTGCCGCACCAGTTTGAATTCATAGTGTTCAAGGTAGCGCAGTCCACCATGAATCAATTTCGTCGAGGCTGACGACGTGCCGGAAGCGAGATCATTCTGCTCCGCCAGGAATGTGCCGATGCCGCGGCCTTGCGCGTCGCGCGCGATTGACGTGCCGTTTATCCCGCCGCCAATGACGAACAAGCCGTAGATCATGGCTTCAGTTCCACGACATTTGATTCCCTTGCGGCATCGACAACTTCGAGGCGAACGCCATTGTGGCGGCAAAGATCGACGATGGCTTCCGGCGGCTTTTGGTCGGTGACAAAAACATCCACCTGCGAGATGTGACCGATGCGAACCGGCGCAGAGCGCGAAAATTTCATGCCGTCGGACACGAGGATCACGCTGCGCGAGTGTTTCATGATGGCCTGGGCGGCGCGCACTTCGCGCACGTCGAAATCGAGCAGCGCACCATCTTCGTCGATCGCTGAAACACCCATCACGGCGTGATCGACCTTGAATTGGCTGATGGTCTCCACGGATTGCTCGCCGACAATGCCGCCGTCAGTCTTTCTCACGGTTCCACCAATTATGATGACTTCGATCTTTGGCAATGGCGACAACATCGAGGCGACATGGATGTTGTTGGTTATGACGAGCAAGCCTTCGTGGTGAATCAGGGCGCGAGCAACTTCTTCAGTCGTGGTGCCGATGTTGATGAAGAGCGAGCAGTTGTTGGGGATCAGGCTGGCGGCGAAATCGCCGATCGCACGCTTCTCGATTGCCGCAAGCTGGCGGCGCGCGTCATAGGCCATGTTTTCCACGCCTGAACTCAACATTGCCCCGCCGTGCGTGCGGGCGAGCAGTCTGCCATCGCACAGTTCGTTCAGGTCCTTGCGGATGGTTTGCGGCGTCACATCGAAGCGCACTGACAAGTCATCGACACCGACGCTGCCGATTTGGCGAGCGAGGTTGAGAATCTGTTGTTGGCGCGGTGAAAGTGCGAGCATGCACATTATCTTTTCCATTTTTTTCGGTTTGCTGCAATAACGAAAGGAAAATGAGTCAAAATTTTTCGTTTTTTCACTATTGACTTTCGCTTTTCTTCGGATGATGGTTAAGCCA
This sequence comes from uncultured Alphaproteobacteria bacterium, assembly GCA_963819615.1. Taxonomy (GTDB): domain Bacteria; phylum Pseudomonadota; class Alphaproteobacteria; order Rhizobiales; family Aestuariivirgaceae; genus Aestuariivirga. Next base: position 340,735 of record CAWFWW010000001.1, on the reverse strand, counting down.
GCCTCGAATAATGGGGCGCATATTTTAGGGAGGATACCAATGAAATTGAAACTGTTGGCTACGGCGGCAGTATCGGCACTTGCCGCGATGGCTGCCCCCAGCCTCGCCGACACGGCAGCCGCACAAAAATGGATTGACTCAGAATTCACGATCTCGGCTTTGAGCAAGGAAGAGCAGCTCAAGGAAATGGAATGGTTCATCAAGGCTGCTGAGCCGTTCAAGGGCATGGAAATCAACGTGCTGTCGGAAGGCATTCCGACCCACACTTATGAATCGACCGTGCTCACCAAGGCGTTTGAAGAAATCACCGGCATCAAGGTGAACCACCAGATTCTTGGCGAAGGCGAAGTTGTGCAGGCTGTGCAGACGCAGATGCAGACAAACCGCAATCTCTATGACGGCTATGTCAACGATTCCGACCTGATCGGCACGCATTCGCGGCTGCAGTTGGCATACAATCTCTCCGACATGATGGCTGGCGAATGGAAAGACGCCACCAACCCTGGCCTTGATCTTCCCGATTTCATTGGCGCGTCATTCACCACCGGGCCTGATGGCAAACTCTATCAGTTGCCCGACCAGCAATTTGCGAACCTGTACTGGTTCCGCAAGGACTGGTTTGACCGCGCCGATCTCAAGGAAAAGTTCAAAGCCAAATATGGCTATGACCTTGGCGTGCCGGTGAACTGGTCGGCCTATGAAGACATCGCGCAGTTCTTCACGGATGACGTGAAGGAAATCGATGGCGTCAAAGTCTATGGCCACATGGATTACGGCAAGCGCGCTCCTGACTTGGGCTGGCGCATGACCGACGCCTGGCTCTCCATGGCCGGCGCTGGCTCTGCTGGCGAGCCAAATGGTGTTCCCATCGATGAATGGGGCATTCGCATGGAAAAGGGTTCATGCAACCCATCGGGTGCATCTGTCGCGCGCGGCGGCGAAACCAACGGTCCGGCTTCGGTTTATGCCATTGCGAAGTGGGATGAATGGCTCAGGAAGTATGCGCCTCCAGGTGCTGCTGACTATGACTTCTATCAGTCATTGCCAGCGCTTGCCCAAGGCAACGTGGCCCAGCAGATTTTCTGGTACACCGCCTTCACCGCATCAATGGTGGCGCCTAAGGCTGATGGCAACAACACGGTTGACGATCAGGGCAATCCGCTGTGGCGCATGGCTCCTTCACCACACGGCGTTTACTACAAGGAAGGCCAGAAGATCGGCTATCAGGACGTAGGCTCCTGGACATTCCTCAAGTCCACGCCTGCTGACCGCGCGAAAGCCGCCTGGCTGTTCGCCCAGTTCGCCGTGTCGAAGACAGTTGATGGCAAAAAGAGCGATGTGGGTCTGACCTTCATCCGCAATTCAACCGTCAATCTGCAGCACTTCACGGATCGTGCGCCGAAGCTTGGCGGTCTCGTCGAGTTCTATCGCTCGCCTGACCGGGTGCGGTGGTCGCCAACCGGCATCAACGTTCCTGATTATCCGAAGCTGGCGCAAATCTGGTGGCAGCAGATCGGTGACGTGAACTCCGGCGCCTTTACCCCGCAGCAAGCCATGGACCGCCTCGCGGAGGAAATGGAAATCACCATGTCCCGCATGGAAGCTGCTGACAAGGCCAACAAGACCTATGGTGGTTGCGGCCCGCGCTTGAGCGAGCCAAAGGATCCGAAGGAATGGCTTGGCAAAGCTGACGGACCCAAGGCCAAGATCGAAAACGAAAAAGAGCAAGGTGTCACCGTCGCCTATGAAGACATCATCAAGCGCTGGCAGAAATAAGCCTGCGATTGATCCTCCCCGGGCCGGGAGACACTTATGTGTTTCCCGGCCTTTTTCATGGTAAAGTCATACGCGATGTCGCTTGAAATCAGAGGCCTGAAGAAACGTTCTGGCGCGGACATGCAGATCCACGACACGAGCCTTGTGTTTGAAGATGGGTCATTCAACATCCTGCTTGGCGCCACGCGCTCAGGCAAAACCACACTGATGCAGTTGATGGCGGGAATTCAAGCGCCGACCTCGGGTGAAATCTGGCATCGCGGGAAAAACGTGACTGGCGTTTCGGTGCAGAAGCGCAATGTGTCGATGGTGTATCAACAGTTCATCAACTATCCGATGCTTTCGGTTTACGAGAACATTGCGTCGCCGCTCAGGGTCATCGGGCTCGCGGAAAACGAAATCAAAGCGCGCGTCGGAAAAGCCGCGGAAATTTTGCGGCTATCGCCAATGCTGAACCGCAAACCGTCTGAACTGTCGGGCGGACAGCAGCAGCGCACGGCGATAGCGCGCGCCATCGTCAAGGACAGCGACGTGATTTTCCTGGACGAACCGCTGGCCAATCTTGACTATAAGTTGCGCGAAGAACTGCGCGATGAACTGCCGCGCATGCTGGCGGGGCGCAATGCCATCGTATTTTACGCAACGACGGAGCCACATGAGGCGCTTCTGTTTGGCGGGAATACGGCGACATTGCACGAAGGCAAGGTCACGCAATTCGGCAAGACATCGCAGATTTACAGAAACCCGAACTCACTGTTGTCTGCCCAGGTATTTTCGGACCCGCCGATCAATACTGCCCGCGTCCAGAAGAAGGGCAAGAAACTGACCGTTTTCGGCGGTGTAACCTGGCCACTGAATGAGCAACAAGCAAAACTTCCAGATGGAACATATGACATCGGCATTCGTCCACATCACGTGATGACAGCGAAGAGCGTTGAGACAAGCGGCACAATCGAGGGCCGCGTGTTGGTGACGGAGATTTCCGGATCGGAAAGTGTGATCCATATTCATGCTGGCGGACACACATGGGTTTCACAATCGCATGGTGTGCATCCCCAAAAGGTTGGCGAACAGGCGACACTCCATGCCGATGTTTCGCATGCGTTGTTCTTCCGTAGCGACGGGAGTCTTGTGTTGTGATGCGGATATTTCCAGGCGATGTTGTTCCCTCCCCCTTGTGGGGAGGGTCAGGGTGGGGGTCGCTCCGGCCTGTCCAATCTTGGTTCTTATCCAATCTGCTCCACCTGCAGACCCCCACCCCGACCCTCCCCACAAGGGGGAGGGGGAAAGAAGAGTAGATGGCCAAGATCACCATCGACAATTTGCGTCATTCCTACATGCCGGATCCGTCGGGTGATGATGACTATGCCTTGAAGCGGGTGGATCTCGACTGGGCGGATGGCGGGGCCTATGCGCTGCTCGGTCCATCGGGCTGCGGCAAGACGACATTGCTCAATCTCATCTCAGGATTATTGCATCCAAGCCAAGGCCGCATCCTGTTCAACGACAAGGATGTGACGCGCGCCACGCCGGAAGAACGCAACATCGCGCAGGTTTTCCAGTTTCCGGTGATTTACGACACCATGACGGTTTATGACAATCTCGCCTTTCCGCTGCGCAATCGCGGGGTTGATGAAGCTGAGATCAAGAAACGGGTGACTTCGATCGGCGAGATGCTGGAACTTTCGTCCACGTTGAACAAGCGCGCGTCGGGATTGACGGCTGACGGCAAGCAGAAGATTTCGCTGGGGCGCGGATTGGTGCGGTCGGATGTCAACGTCATCATGTTTGATGAACCGCTGACGGTAATTGATCCGCATCTCAAATGGCAGTTGCGATCGAAGCTGAAGGAGCTGCAGCAGCGCATCAAGCGCACGATGATTTATGTCACGCATGACCAGACGGAAGCGTTGACTTTCGCCGATCAGGTGGTGGTCATGAACAACGGCGAAGTGGTGCAAACCGGCACGCCGATTGAGCTGTTTGAAAAACCCATGCACACTTTTGTCGGGCATTTCATCGGTTCGCCCGGCATGAATTTGATTCCCTGTGAAGTGAAGGGCGGCAAGGCCTTTGTCGGCGGAATGGAAGTGCCTTCAGCCAATGCAAATGAAGCGCGTGGCGGAAAACTTGAGTTGGGCGTGCGGCCGGAATTTGTCAGCTTTGCGAAAAAAGGACTCGATGCAGAGGTCGTGCGCGTAACAGATATCGGGCGATACCGCGTTGTCGAAACGCAAGTCGCTGGCACCAAGGTCAAGTTGATTGTCAGCGAGGGCGAAGACATCCCAACGGGGAAAGCCAAGCTTGCATTCGATCGGGCGCATTCGCAAGTCTATGCCGATGGCTGGATTGCCGGGGCCGTGCGATGAACAAGACCTGGAACAACAAGGCGTGGTGGTTTGTGCTTCCGGTTTTCGTGATGGTTGCGTTCAATGCGCTGTTGCCATTGATGACGGTGGTCAATTATTCGATCCAGGAAACTTTCGGCAATAACGAATTCTTCTGGTCGGGCTCCAACTGGTTCTCAGATATCCTGCGTTCAGACCGATTTCATGCAGCACTGGGACGGCAGAGCCTGTTTACGGCATTGGTGTTGCTAATCGAAATTCCCTTGGGACTCGCGATCGCGCTCACGATGCCGCGAAAAGGCCCGTGGGTTCCGGTGTGCCTCATCCTGATGTCGCTACCGCTGCTCATTCCATGGAACGTCGTCGGTTCGATGTGGAACATCATGGCGCTGCCGGATATCGGGCTTCTAGGAAAGGCCATCAATTCGCTTGGCATCAACTACAATTATACGCGGCAACCCGCTGCCGCCTGGTTCACGATCCTGCTGATGGACGTCTGGCACTGGACGTCGCTGGTTGTGCTTTTGTGCTATGCGGGACTCGTCTCCATTCCTGATGCGTATTATCAGGCTGCGAAAATCGATGGCGCGAGGCCTTGGGCCGTCTTTCGCTACATCCAATTACCCAAGCTCAAGCATGTGCTCACCATTGCCGTGCTGCTGCGCTTCATGGATTCATTCATGATTTACACCGAAGTCGTGGTGCTCACTGGCGGCGGCCCTGGGAACGCCACGACATTCCTCTCCATTGATCTCGTTAAATATGCGCTTGGCCAATTCGATCTCGGCCACGCGGCGGCAATGTCCATCATCTACTTCCTCATCATCCTCTTCTTGTCGTGGCTGTTCTATACGCTCATGATGCAAAATGAAGAACATGGGCAATGACATGAATCCGCGTACCGGTTTTTCCCGTTTTGTGCCGCTGATCTACATCATCTTCCTGATGCTGCCGATCTATTGGCTGCTCAACATGTCGTTCAAGACGACAAATGAGATCCTCGGCGGGTTCAGCGCGTATCCACATGAATTCACCTTGGCAAGTTACCGCACAATATTTACCGATCCATCATGGTACAATGCGTATCTCAATTCGATAACTTACGTTTTGATCAACACAGTGATTTCGATATTGGTGGCGCTGCCTGCGGCCTATGCCTTCTCGCGCTACCGGTTCCTCGGCGACAAGCACTTGTTCTTCTGGCTGCTGTCAAACCGCATGGCGCCACCCGCCGTGTTCGTCTTGCCCTTCGTCAATCTCTATTCGGCTGTCGGGCTGTTCGATACGCCATGGGCCGTGGCTTTGGCGCATACCTTGTTCAACGTGCCGCTGGCAGTGTGGATTCTCGAGGGCTTCATGTCGGGCGTGCCCAAGGAACTTGATGAAACGGCTTATGTCGATGGCTATTCATTCCCGCGCTTCTTCCTGCGCATCTTCATTCCGACGATTTCAGCAGGGATCGGCGTTGCGGCGTTCTTCTGCTTCATGTTTTCCTGGGTTGAAATGCTTTTAGCGAAGAACCTGACGTCGGTGGCGGCGAAACCAATCGTTGCCGCGATGACGAAAACCGCGAGTTCCGCCGGCTATGAACTGGGTCTCCTGGCAGCGGCCGGCGTGTTGACGCTCATTCCTGGCGCCATCGTCATCTATTTCGTGCGCAACTATATCGCCAAGGGCTTTGCCCTGGGCCGAGTGTGAGGAGAGGCCATGGATGCTCCAACGATGTTTTCATCTGACTGGTGGCAGCAGCCGCTTGGCACGTGGATGGCGTGGAACCGCGTTTCAATCGCGTTCTTTCTCTACATCTTTGGCTCCATCGCGGCGATGGGCGTGTGGGAGTACTTCTCGCCCGGGGGCAATCCGCGGCACGGCATTTTCGGACTTGATACGACGCGCGGCGACCGGCTGTTCATGATGCATCTTGGGTCATGCTTCATTTTTCTGGCATGGCTCGGGCTTTACGGCTTGCCGCTGTGGGGCGGGCTGGCAATTGCCGTGGCGTGGGCAATTTTTGTGTTTCGCCACGCATGATGCTAAATTGAGTTGATGCTCACACCTCTCAAAAAGGAAGTCGGTTCAGTCAGCGATCTCGCGCATGAGGCGAGGCGGTTCCGTACGATCTTGAAGTCATTCGAACGCAATCTTGAGCTTCTATTCAAGGGCACAAATATTGCCGCGGAAGTGGATCACGCGGCGCTTGCGAAGGCCTTTGCCAACTGGCGGCAGAAGTTTGACGAAAGCAAACATCTGGCGAACATCAACAGGCATGATTTCGTGATCTTTGCCGCCGGACTGATGCTGAAGGAGCTGGTCGAAGCCAAGCCGCTTAAGGCAGCGCAGCGTGAACTCAAAGGCAATGATGTTGCCAGCGTGGTACCCGATCACCAATTGGCGCGCTGGCCCGAGGGGTATGCCTATACGAGCTTTTGCCTCGCTGTTGCCGCCGCCATTTTGCGGGAGATGGGCGAAGAGGGACCTGGCCCTGACCATGCAGCGGACGATCCAAAATTCTGGGATTCGTTCCGCGAGAATGTGGCGGAGTCACCCGCCACTGCTGTCGCATTCTTCGACATTGTATGCGGCACAGAGCCCAATTGGGAAGCGCCGGATGTGCCGTGGCTCAGGCGCGCGCTTCGGCCTAACCCCAAAGCATTGCCTTGACCGATGGCATGGCTGGCACGTTCCCCGGCCATACCTGGTGCGAACCTTCCCAGACCATTTCCAAGGCGACATAGAGAATTATCAAAAGGCCGACATAGGCAATCCAGCGATGCTGGTTCAACAGCCTTGCGATAAAAGTCGCTGCAATGCCCATCAAGGCAATTGACAGGACCAGGCCAATGATGAGGACGTTTGGATGTTCCTTGGCGGCACCTGCAACTGCGAGGACATTGTCGAGTGACATGGAAACATCCGCGATGATGATTTGCCAGGCAGCCTGCGACAGCGTCTTTCTTGGCGCATCGTCGGCAACCTGACCATCCTTGTCGAGGTCCTCGCCCGTCATTGCTTCGGCTGCTTCGTTATGCATCCCGCCATCGCGCAACTCGCGCCACATTTTCCAGCAAACCCAGAACAGCAGCAAACCACCTGCGACCAGCAGGCCGGGGCCGAGTTCCAGGAGCCATGTGGTCGTCAAAGCGAAAATGATGCGCAACACCGTCGCTGCGATTATGCCGATGAGAATTGCCTTGGTGCGCTGTTCCTTGGGCAGGCCTGCCGCTGCAAGGCCAATCACAATCGCATTGTCGCCTGCCAGCACCAAGTCGATCATGATGACCTGACCAAGAGCCAAGAGGGCTTCAGAACTCAAAAGACTTTCAAGCACGCGCCAATCCTGTTTGTCGAGATCGAAATAGGTACTCGATCACGATTTGGCAAGCATTGCTTCGACTTCGGCGCGCGTCGGCATGGAAGGAGCGGTCCCGGGCCTGGTCACCGAAATGCCTGCAGTGGCGCAGCCAAATCTTGCCGCGCTTACCGGGTCCATGCCGCTTGCGAGCGCTGCTGCAAGGCCACCATTGAATGCATCCCCAGCGCCTGTCGTTTCGGCAATTTTTCCCACTTTGTAGGCCGGGATATGAACCGATTTTGCAGTGTTGTGGAGGTAAACACCCTGCTCACCCATGGTGATCAACGCTGTTCCAACGCCTTTCTTCACTAATATCTTGGCGGCCTGCTTCGCACTCTTGACGTCGTTCACAGCGACCCCCGTGAGCATCGAAGCTTCGCTTTCATTTGGCGTCACGAAATCACACAGGCCATAAATCGCGTCATCCAGCGGAGCGGCGGGCGCTGTGTTGAGTATGGTGCGGGCACCTGCGGCTTTGGCGATTGCCAGCGCATGCCTGGCGGCGTCAACCGGCTGCTCGAGCTGGGTCATGAATATCTTGCAGGATTTGATGACATCCGCATTGGCGTCAACATCTTCAATACTCAACTCACCAGCTGCACCCGGCACCACGATAATCGCATTGTTGCCGGTGTTCTCATCAACAAAAATAAACGCCGCGCCGGAAGATGCATTGCTCTCGCCGATGCGCATGGCGATGCCTTCCTTCTGGTACATGCTGCGCGCCATGTCGCCGAACTGGTCACGGCCGAGCTTGGAAATGAATGTGGTCTTTGCGCCTGCACGCGCTGCGGCGACTGCCTGGTTCGAACCTTTGCCGCCGGGTCCAATGCCGAATTGCGAACCGATCAAGGTTTCGCCCATCACTGGCAAACGCTTGGCGTGAAACCCAAGATCAGCGGCGAAGATTCCGAGGATGACGACCTCTGACATTTTAAGCGCCCAGCTTTGCGTCAGGCGCTATGACGCCCATCTTGAAGATGAAGCAGCCATAGAAACGTCGCTCGTGCGTCTGCACAACACAATACGATTTTTTGGCTGCTTCATAAAAGGCGAAGCGTTCGATCGATCCCATGGGCCAGGATTTGCCTTCGGCTCGGTCGATTTCAGCCTGCACATCTTTGTGCACATTGAGGAGTTCCTTGGGCTTGCCTGAAACTTCCATGCGGTTGGCCGGATGTTCTACGAAGGAATCGAGCGGCATGACATTAAACAACGCACGGGCCGCGCGGGCGGCGTCGGCATCGATGCGCAGCAGCTTTCCATATGACGTCTGCCGCGCCACCGAATCCGCCGGAAAATTCGTGTCGCACATGACAAGATCATCGCCGTGGCCCATGGAACGCAAGGCGTGCAAGAGGTCTGCATTCAATAGTGGATCGACAAGTTTGAGCATTTCATTCTCCTGAAAGTGCGGACACTATTTCCACCTCGGCATTTTGTCACGCGGGATGATGGCGCCCGGCTGCTGGATGACGCGATTGGCGAGCCGGTGGCCCCGGCCTGTCGCCATCAGCGGGGATTCTTTCTTGATGCGCGACGAGAGATAGGCGGCGGCAAAACTATCGCCTGCGGCTGTTGTGTCGACCACTTTTTTTACGGGCAGAGGGGCCACCATTTCATCTTTACCGTGCCAGATCAGGCGGGCCGATGCATCGGGCAGTTTGAGGATTTTCTCAACAGCTGGCGAATTTTCGAACAAAGCGGTCCCTGCCCTGTCAAATATGCCTGCCATGTCATCGTGTGATGCGAACAAGATGTCAGCCATTTCGAGGGCGCGGCGGAATACCGTGTCGGCTTCGCGGCGATCGGGCCAGCCGCTGCGGCGGTAGTTGGTGTCGAACACGATCCATGCGCCTGCGTCATTGGCGCGCTGCAAATAGTCGAACAGGCGCTCGCGGCCTTCGGGTCCATAGAGTGACAGTGAGATGCCGGAAAAATAGATCCACTCGAACTGCAACAAAGCCTCGCGGACGTGCTGGTTATCGGTGGCGAAGATTTCGCGGGCGGGTGAATGGTCACGCCAGTAGGAGAACGAGCGCTCACCTGCTGCATCGGTCTCGATCATGTAAAGGCCTGGCATGCGGCCCGGCACGCGGGTGACAAAACGCGTGTCGATGCCCTCTGCTTCCCATGCTGCGATCATTTCGGAGCTGAAATTATCGTCGCCGAGGGCTGTCATGTATGATGTGTCGATGCCGAGACGCGAGAGGTATATTGCGGTGTTCAGTGTGTCGCCGCCAAAGCCACGGGTGTAGCCGCCCTTCTTGTCCTGGCGCAGTTCGACCATGCATTCGCCTATCGCCAGAACCTTGGGCATTACAGATCCTTTACAAGACGGAGCGCGTCATAGATGGCGGCGTGGGTGTTGCGGGCGGAGACTGCGTCACCAATGCGGAAGAGCTGGAATTTCCCTGCGACGTTGCTGGCCAAAGTTTGCGACTTGCCGGCTATCAGCGCTTCGTAGTCCACGGCACCGAGATTTGAAGACAATGGCTTCAGTTCAAAATAGAGATCGTCAATTGGCCGTGTGCCGTGATTGACGATGACTTGATCAAAGAGGCGTTCCTTTCTCACGTCACCATAATCGCTGCCGATGATGGCGCGAAGCTGGTTGCCTTCGCGCACGACATCCTCAAGACGGAAGGTGACGGTGAAGGTTACGTCATGTTTTTGCAAGGAGCGCATGTAAGGCGTTAGATTCATGCCCATGACATCGGGGGCGAATGAACGGTCCGGCGTCATGATTTCGAGCTTCGCGCCAGACTGCGCGATGACTTCAGCGGCCTGCATCGCTGCGTGATCACCAGCATCATCAAATAGCAAAACGTTGCTTGCGGGCTTCACATCGCCAGTGAGAATGTCCCAGGTTGATGAAACGAGTTCGTTGCCGGTTTTCAGAACGTCGGTGTGCGGAAGGCCGCCTGTTGCGATCACAACCACGTCAGGATTTTCATGAGTCACATCAGCAGCTTCTGCAAGTGTGTTGAACCGGAATGTGACGTTTTTCTGCTGGCATTGCGCCAAGCGCCAGTCAATGATGCCGATCATTTCGGCCTTGCGTCTGGTGCGCGCGGTGAGGCGGATTTGCCCACCTGCTTCGGCTGCAGCTTCAAAGACCGTGACCTTGTGACCGCGTTCAGATGCAACGCGGGCTGCTTCCATGCCGGCAGGTCCGGCACCCACGATCACGATGTTGCGCTTTCGATTCGCTGCCGAAATGATCTGCGGCATCCTGAGTTCGCGGCCGGTCGCGGCGTTGTGAATGCAATAGGCTTCGCCACCTTGATAAATGCGGTCGAGACAATAAGTAGCACCCACGCAAGGGCGGATGTCGTGCTCGCGGCCATCACGGATTTTCTGCACCAAGTATGGATCGGCGAGATGTGCCCTGGTCATGCCAATCATGTCGACCTTGCCATTGGCAATGGCGTGGCGGGCGGTTGCCACATCAGCGATACGTGCGGCGTGGAAAGTGGGGAAGCTGGTTTCGGCCCTGATCTCGCCAGCAAAATCCAGGTGAGGCGAGGCCTTCATGCCCTGCAGAGGTATCACATCCGTCAGCGCTGCATCGGTATCGATGTGGCCGCGAATGATGTTGAGGAAATCCACCAGGCCAGAGGATTTCAGGCGGCGGGAAATTTCGAATCCGTCTGCCTTTGTGGTGCCGCCCTCCATCACTTCGTCGGCGGTGTAACGTACGCCAACCAGAAATTCATTGCCTACTCGATTGCGGATTTCACGCAAGGTGTCGAAGAGGAAACGCAAGCGGTTTTCGAGCGAACCGCCATAGGGCGGCGGCAGTTCATTGGTCGCTGGAGAAATGAACTGGTCGAGCAGATGGCCGTAGCATTCGAGTTCGATGCCATCCATGCCGCCCGCCTTCATGCGTTCGGCGGCATCGCCAAAATCCTTGATGATGCGCGTGATGTCCCAGTCTTCGATCACTTTCGGAAAAGCCCGGTGCGAGGCTTCGCGGTGATGTGAAGGAGCGACGACCGGCAGCCAGTCACCCTTGCTCCATCCCGTGCGGCGGCCCAGATGAGTCAGCTGGATCATCACGGCACAGCCCTGATCATGCACTTCAGTGGTGAGCTTTTTCAGCCAGCCGACGACTTCATCACGGTAAGCCAATACATTGTTGAAAACGGGGGGCGAGTTTTTTGAGACGGCGGCGGAGCCTGCCGTCATGGTGAGGGCAATGCCGCCCTTGGCGCGCTCCACGTGATAGGCGCGGTATTTGTCCTTGGGCATGCCGTCTTCAGGATAAGCCGGTTCATGCGAGGTGATCATGATCCGGTTCTTCAGTGTCAGGTGTTTCAGCTTGTAAGGCTGGAGGAGCGGGTCGGTTGAGGTCATTTCTTTCTCGCGGCGATGAGAAATTCGCGGTTGCCGTCACCGCCTGCTATCGGCGAAGCGATGATGCCCATAACCTGCCAGGCTTCGCTGGCGAGAAAGCGACTGATATCGTCACAAACCGCTTGATGCAAATCGGGGTCTTTCACCACGCCATCCCTGGGGAGGCGATCCTTGCCCACTTCGAATTGCGGCTTGACGAGGGCTACAAGTTCGCCCCGCGACCGCGACATGGCAAGGGCAGGAGGAAGCGCCAATTTCAATGAAATGAAGCTCACGTCGGCCGTGATGAGTTCCGGCGCTTCCAGTTCCAAATTTGAAAGATCGCGGGCATTCTGGCCTTCGATCGAAGTAACGCGGGGGTCTTGCGCCAGTATCGGCACAAGCTGGCCGTGGCCCACATCAATTGCATCAACGTGTTTTGCACCACGTTCCAGCAGCACTTGCGTGAAGCCCCCGGTTGAAGCGCCAATGTCGAGGCAGTGCTTGCCTTGTGGCGAGAGCTTGAAGCAATCCAATGCGTGGATGAGTTTCAATGCGGCGCGGGAGACGTAGGCCTTGGCTGTGTCGGTGACGTCGATGATGTCTGTTTCGAATATTGACCTGGATGGTTTGGTGCTGACAGTTCCGTTCACTGCAACACTGCCGCGCAACACCATGTCGCGCGCCCGGCTGCGAGATAGCGCGAGATTGCGGGCAACAAGGGTTTCGTCGAGGCGCAGTTTCACCACCACATTCCCCGCCCGCTTGCGGAAACGTTACTCCACATCCAGTGGCTCAAGACCTGATGGCTTGCCTGACGGATCGAGCGTGATTTTTTCGATGCGAACTTCGGCTTCTTTCAGTTTGGTTTCGCAGTGTTTTTTCAGGGCCTCGCCCTTTTCGTAGAGCTTGATTGAATCCTCAAGATCGACCTTGCCGCCTTCGAGGCGCGCGACGATGTCTTCGAGTTGGGCGAGCGCCTTTTCGAAACTCAGGCCCTTGATGTCGGTCTCACTCATTTTCGTCCTCGTCGATTTCGTCGAACATGGCGGAGCCATGCATCAATGTCTGAATGTGCACGGCGACACTTGCCGCCAGCCCTTGCAAATCATAGCCGCCCTCGAGCACTGAAACAACGCGGCTTTCACAGTGTGTTTCCGCCACTTCCATGAGCTGCAAGGTGGCCCAGGCGAAGTCTTCCTCGGTCAGTTGCAATGATCCCAGCGGATCGCGCTCGTGTGCGTCGAAGCCCGCTGATATGATGATGATGTCAGGTGCATGCAGATTGAGCGCGGGCAAGATCAGGTCACGCATTGCGGCCCGGAATTCGATGCTGCCATCGCCCGCTTTCAGGGGTGCGTTGAAAATGTTGCCGACGCCGGTTTCGCTTGCAGCGCCTGAACCCGGATACAGCGGCATCTGGTGGGTTGAGCCGTAAAACATATCGGGATCAGACCAGAAAATATCCTGCGTGCCGTTGCCGTGGTGCACGTCGAAATCCACTACCGCCACGCGTTCGGCGCCATATTTTTCGCGGGCATAAAGTGCGGCGATGGCGGCCTGATTGAAGAAGCAGAATCCCATGGGGCGGTTACGCTCAGCGTGATGGCCGGGCGGGCGCATGGCACAGAAGGCGTTGGCAGCATCCCCCTGGAACACGGCATCGACTGCTGAAGTGGCCGCACCCACGGCGCGAAGTGCAGCTTCCAGTGAACCCGGTGACATCACGGTATCCGGGTCAAGATATTCGAAATCACTTTCAGGTGCCATTGAGGTAATGCGGTGGTAGTGCTCTTGCGAATGGGCGCGGAGGATATCCTCTGCCCTGCCCTGCGGTGCTTCGAGAATTGCGGCACCCTTGAAGGGAGGAGATTTGAGGACCTGCATAATCGCCTTCATGCGATCAACGCGCTCTGGGTGGCCGGGAGGAGTAACGTGTTGCAGGGACGACGCGTGGGTATAGATCAGGGTGGCCATTTGTGTGCTATAGGCCGCAGTGAATGACTTCTTCAAACGAAATATCGAAAGCTGCTGACCTCTTGCGGGCGGGCGGACTTGTGGCGTTTCCGACCGAAACGGTTTACGGGGTTGGCGCTGATGCCACCAGCGATATTGCCGTCGCCAAAGTCTATGCCGCGAAAGGCCGGCCGCAATTCAATCCGCTGATTGTGCATGTCACTGCGCTTGACGAGGCGAAAGCGCTGGGTGAATTTGATCAATTGTCTGAATCACTTGCGCGGGTTTTCTGGCCTGGTTCGTTAACTCTGGTTGTGCCGCGAAAATCCTCCTCACCGATTTCGATGCTTGCGTCAGCCGGGTTGGATACGATTGCGTTGCGCGTGCCCAAGCATGACGTTGCACTCGCCTTGTTGCGTGAATTCGGGCGACCCATTGTGGCACCCAGTGCCAATCCATCGGGGCGCATTTCACCAACGACAGCGCAACATGTGCGTGATGGTTTGAGTGGCAAGGTCGATGCGGTTCTGGATGGTGGCCCTTGTGCAGTTGGAGTTGAATCAACTGTGGTACGGGTGATGGAAGATGGCGCATATCTTTTGCGCGCTGGCGGTGTTGCGCGGGCGGATATCGAAAAGGTTCTTGGGCAGGCTTTGAGAGTTCCGGCACATACTGATGACGAGTTGCATTCTCCGGGGCAGCTCGAGAGTCATTATGCGCCGCATGCGGATTTGCGGCTCAACGCGGCGGCACCTGAGGAAGGTGAAATCTTCATCGGATTTGGTGCGCTGGCACATGGTTCGTTTTCACTTTCACCGAAAGGCGATGTGGTGGAGGCTGCTGCCAACCTGTTTCGAGTCTTGCATGAGGTGGATGCGCACGCTCCTGCGGGCATCGCCGTTGCACCCATCCCCATGCTGGGGCTTGGCGAAGCGATCAATGACCGGTTAAAGCGGGCTGCGGCTCCACGGGGGAAGGGATGAGGAAAGTGGCATTTCTCTCCCGCTTGCGGGAGAGGAATGTGGTTCACATGACTGACATCGACAAATTCATCGCCATCGTTGGCGCGGCGTATGCGATCGCTGACCCTGCTGGCATGACGGCCTATCTGCGCGAATGGCGCGACAAGTGGGTTGGCACTTCGCCGCTGATCCTGCGGCCCTCGTCCACACAGCAAGTGTCGGATATCCTGAAGCTTGCGCATGAGTCTGACACAAAGATCGTGCCGCAATCTGGAAATACCGGACTTGTGGGTGGGAGCATTCCCCAAGGCGAGGTTCTGCTGTCGCTCGACAGGATGACGAAGATTATCGACATAGATGCTGCGAATTTTACCATGACCGTGGAGGCCGGCTGCACATTGTTGCAAGTAAAGCAGGCGGCCGAAATTGCGGGACGGCAGTTTTCGCTGTCGCTGGCCTCAGAAGGATCGTGCCGGATTGGCGGCAATCTTGCGACCAATGCCGGAGGGGTCAACATGCTGGCCTATGGCAATGCACGCGACTTGTGCCTTGGGCTTGAGGTGGTGCTGGCAGATGGCCGCATTTGGAACGGACTCAGGAGCTTGCGCAAAGACAATACAGGTTATGACCTCAAGAACCTGTTCATCGGTTCCGAAGGAACACTTGGTGTTATCACCGCAGCTGTTCTCAAGCTCCATCCCCTGCCCCGGCGATATGATACGGCGCTGGTTGCCATAAATTCGCCCGATGCGGCACTTGCCGTTCTCAACATTTTGAAGCAGGAGGCCGGGCAGCATCTTGTGGCGTGCGAACTCATTCCGGAAATCGGATTGCAATTCACCACGACACACATGGGAACGCGTGATCCATTCGCCACGCGGTCGCCGTGGAATTTGCTTTGCGAACTTGCCGATGCCGGCGACGGCGGGTTGAGCGATGCGATTGCAGCGGCACTCACGCGTGAAGAAGCGACCGATGCTGTGATTGCCCAGTCTGCGGCGCAGCGAGCTGAGTTCTGGGCGCTGCGCGAGAACATGTCGGAGTCGCAGAAGTTCGAAGGCGGATCGATCAAGCATGATGTTTCAGTGCCGATATCGAAGGTGCCGGAATTCATCCGCGAGGCGACGAGCGCGGTTCATTCCGTGGTGCCAGGGAGTCGCGTGGTGTGCTTCGGGCATCTGGGTGATGGCAACATGCATTTCAACGTGTCGCAGCCCGTCGGCATGGACAAGCAGCTTTATCTTTCGAAATGGAGTGCGATGAGCGATGTGGTTCACGACATCGTCATCGCGCTAGGTGGATCGATCAGTGCCGAACATGGCATCGGCGTTTTAAAGCGCGACGAGATGCGCAAGATCAAGTCGCCGGTTGAGTTGCAGCTGATGCGTGGGTTGAAACACATGCTGGACCCCAAGGGCATTCTCAATCCTGGGAAGGTTTTGCCTTCATGAAACGCTGGCGGTTGATTGAGGATCGCGATGTGCAGAAGGTCATTGCGCTGTGGGAGCGTTGCAATCTGACGCGGGCGTGGAATGATCCCGTCACCGATATCGGCTTTGCGCGGCGGGGTCCCTCTTCAGCTGTGCTGGTGTGGGACGACAAGGGCGAGATCATCGCTTCCGTGATGGTCGGGCATGATGGGCATCGCGGGGTGATGTATTATCTTGCGGTTGATCCTTCGCGGCAAAAGGAGGGTCTGGGCCGCGAGGTTGTGTTTGCTGCCGAGAAGTGGCTTTCCGATTTGGGCGTGTGGAAGGTCAATCTCATGGTGCGCGAAGACAATGCCGGTGCGCGCGGGTTTTACGAGAAGATGGGCTTTGCACTCAATGCTGTTGTGTCTCTCGGCAAGAATATCAAACGGCTGTAACCTTTCCCCGCCCGCTGAAAGGGACCTCTCCCGCCCTTCGGGCACCCTCCCCAAGGGGGAGGGGAATAAAAAGCCCGTCCCTCTCCTCTGGAGAGGGGAATAAAAAGCGGGATCGTTCCAAGTTCGTCCCTCCCCTTTGGGGAGGGTGCCCGAAGGGCGGGAGAGGTCCCTTCGCCGACGGATTCTGCCCTCTCAACCGTCTTACCACCATGCCCACTCCACTCACCTATGCCCGCGCCAAGCGCATGCGCAGAGAACCAACCGAAGCCGAGCGGCGGCTTTGGTTTCACCTGCGTGGCAAGCATCTCAACGGCTACAAATTTTACCGACAGGTTCCGGTCGGGCCTTACATCGTGGATTTCATTTGCCATCGGCATGCGTTGGTCATTGAAGTTGACGGCGCCACGCATGGCGGCGACCACGAGATGGAATACGATCAGCGTCGTACTGCTTTCCTGCAACAGCGCGGTTTGCGTGTTCATCGCGTGCCAAATCTCGACGTCTTCACCACCATGGATGGGGTGCTGGAAGGAATTTTGGAATTGCTTGAGAGCGGAACCCGCTGAAAGGGACCTCTCCCGCCCTTCGGGCACCCTCCCCAAGGGGGAGGGGAATAAAAAGCCCGTCCCTCTCCTCTGGAGAGGGGAATAAAAAGCGGGATGTCTCAGAACTCGTCCCTCTCCTCTGGAGAGGGTGCCCGAAGGGCGGGAGAGGTCCCTTCGCACCGAGGTGAGGATTTGGGGCTTGACAGGGGCTCATTCCAAATTTATGTTCCTGATATGTTCACTTCGGCCCAACATATCTGGGATGCTTCGGTTGAGCGCAACACGGCGGCGCTCAGGGTTGTTGTTGCGGAGCTTGTGGGGTTGCTTGGTGCCTATGGCGGGATGGAGGCGGTCAGGGTGCCGCGTGTTGTGCGCAGCATCATGTTGCGGGTGTTGCGGCCGGCGGAGGCAGCGCTGCGGCGGTTGATCGTGATTGCGGCGCGTGATGTGCGTGTTGATTTTTTGCCGCGTAAAACGAAGCCTTTACAATCTGTTACAGGGGAAGGTTTATCAAGAACATCCACCCCTCGCGTGCCATCGCGCATGCCGTTCCAGCTCATTGATCCGCGCAGGCGGTCCGGGCAGCGGCACGTTGCTTACACAAGTTCCAACCCCCGGGTTTTCGTGGTGGAGGCCGCAGCACCCTTCAGCCCGCTGTCGCAGATACCTGTTTCACCGCCATTGCAGGAGCCTGAAAATCTGGCCGGAGCGAGGCGGATTTGCCAGCGTATCCATGCGCTTGTCGCAGCGCTTGAAGATGTGCCGCGTCAGGCCAAACGGCTGGCGCGGTTGCGGGCTTGGCGTGAGCACAGAAAATCATTCTTCTCGCCGCTTCGGCTTGGCAAGCCGCCGGGGCATCGGAAAGTTCCGGTCGACGATGTCGACTACATTCTGGCGGAGTGCCACGATTACGCACGGGCGGTTTTGGCTTTCCCATTCAAGCCGCTTAATTATGAAAAAGTGCCGAATACATCCTGATGTCTTGCCGCAACCATGCCCGGCGTCATACCATGCATCCGCTGTCGCGCGATGCAGCCGCTGACCTGTGCAGTAAACTTTCTCCCCTCCCTAGAGGGCAGGGCAATCGCATTTGGCTTTCCTCGCCCGAGAATCGGGAGAGGTGGATTTCGCGTCGCAAGACGCGAAAGACGGAGAGGGGCTTCGCACAGCCTGCAAAATGGGCAAATTTTTTCCGCTTGAGCCAAAACCCCTCTCCGTCACTTGCTTTGCAAGCGACACCTCTCCCGCAAACGGGAGAGGAATGCCACATGCGATTGCCCCTCCCTGGTGGGCGGGGAGCATGCTGTGCCGAAGCGTGGAAATGTTCACAGCAGTTTTCCCTGTCTTGTTTCTGCTACTGGCGACTTGATCTTGGGAGGCGGCGATTTACGCTCTATGCGGGTTTGTTCGAGGACGAAGTAGTCATCAGGCGGTGGCACCAGAAGTTCGGCGGCCTGTTTTTCGCTGGTGTTTTCGTGGTCGAGCCATTTTTCGAAGTCTTGCGGATGGATAACAACGGGCGAGCGGTCGTGGATGCGGGAGATTTCGGCGTTGGGGGCCGCGGTGATGATGGCCGCACTTTCCAATTCAGAGCCATCAGCGCCCTGCCAGTGTTCCCAGATGCCTGCGAAGGCGAAAAGGCCATCGTCTTCGCGGTGGATGAAAAATGGGCGCTTCTGGCCGGGGATGTCGCCCTCCCATTCGTAAAAGCCATCCGCCGGGATGAGGCAGCGGCGGCGCTTCATGGCGTTGCGGAAAGATGGTTTTTCGAGAATGGTTTCGCTGCGCGCGTTGATCAGCGGTTTTCCGGGTTTCACTTCCTTCACCCAGCTTGGGATCAGGCCCCAGCGGACCAGCAGATAATGGCGGCTATTATGGTTGCCGGTGCGGTTGGCGGTGACGATGGCGATGGGGCCGCCCGGCGTTACGTATTGGCGCGGCGGAAAATCCGGCGTTTCGAGATAGCTGAACAGGTTCCGGGTTTCTTCCGGGGCCTTGCGAAAACTGTAAAGACCGCACATCACACCAACTTATGACAACAATGCCTGCCGATGCAATTGCTGCTGCTTCCATGTGCCTGTGGCGGCACGACAAGGTATTGCTGGTCAAAAGGCCTGAGGGTGTTTGGGCGCTGCCCGGCGGCAAGATTGAGCCGGGCGAGACGACGGCGCAGGCGGCGGCGCGCGAGGTTCTGGAAGAGACCGGAATTGTTGCGGAGGCATTGGAAGTTCTGGGGACATTCGATATTCTGAACCGCAAAACCGGCCAACGCTATTTCTTAACATGCCACATGGGGCGGTGGATCAGCGGGGAAGCAATTGCGGCAACGGATGCGATTGATGTGCTTTGGGCGAGCCTGAAAGAGGCCCTTGGCCTGCCGCTGGGGCCGCACGTCAAGGATGTAATCACTGCCGCCATGCCCTTTCCAAGGCTTTGATTTAAAACAGCTACGCGGAATTAACCTTCGTTTAAGATTCAGCTTTTGGAGCAACGCGCGTTTGCTAAGGTGGCGAAAGAGCGGACCCAATCCCTCATCACAAAGAAGAATTATGCTCAAAACAATCCCGGTATCCCAATCCAAAAAGCAGTCGCAAGAGGCCAAACAGGCCGCGCTGCGCTATATTCTCGATGCCTGGGAAGAGGCCGTCTATGACGGGCTTGAGCCGGACTCGATTGCGACTGCGGCGATTTTCGCAGCGCTTTCGGACATGATCGCTTCCTATGGCGAAGAGCCGGTGGCCCTCATGTGCGAGCGACTGCCGGAGCGCATCCGCACGGGCGAATTTACCGTGATGAAGACCCGCCAGTAAGCCTTACCTTATATCCACGACAACACGACCACGCACTTTTCCGGCAACGATATCGGCGGCAATGCGCGGCACATCGTCCAGCTTGACGTGGGTCGTCAGTGCACGGAGCTTTTCGACATCGAGATCGCGCACGAGCCTCGCCCAGACCTGACTGCGGCGCGGTTCCGGCACGGTTACGGAGTTGACGCCAATCAAGCGCACGCCGCGCAGGATGAACGGAGCAACGGATGTCGGCAAGTCCATGCCTTGCGCCAATCCGCAAGCGGCGACGGCACCTTCGTTCTGAATTTGCGAGATGACGTTGGCGAGGGTTGTTGAGCCGACGCTGTCGATGGCGCCGGCCCAGCGGATTTTGGCGAGTGGCTTGACGGGCGTGTTGAATTCCTCGCGGTTGATCACCGAGCCCGCGCCCAGTTCCTTGAGGAACGCTTCTTCTTCGATGCGGCCGGTTGAGGCCACGACCTTGTAACCGAGTCTCGACAGGAGAACGATTGAGGTTGAGCCGACGCCGCCTGCGGCACCAGTCACGACAATCTCGCCGCGATCAGGTGTGATCCCCTGCTCTTCCAACGCCATGACGCAAAGCATTGCCGTGAAACCGGCAACGCCTATCGACATGGCATCGGACGGCGTGAATTGTTTGGGCAGCGACACCAGCCATTCGCCTTTGACGCGGGCCACTTCTGAGTAGCCGCCGTGATGGCCTTCGCCCACGCCCCAGCCGCCGAGCACGACGGCGTCACCCTTTTTCCATTTGGGATGCGAAGATTCGCGAACGGTTCCGACGAAGTCGATGCCGGGGATAAGCGGGAAGGACCGGATGACCGGCGCTTTGCCGGTGACAGCGAGGCCGTCCTTGTAGTTTACCGATGAATGCGTGACGTCAATCGTGACATCGCCATCCATCAAGGAACTCTCGGTCAGCGTGACAAATTCGGCGCGCTGCTTGTCGCCGTCCTTCACAACCTGCAATGCGCGGAATGTGCCCATCTTGAACCTCAGTGTTTGGTCGCTTCGAGAAACTTTACGGGTTGACCGTGCGCAGTTTTTGCGAGTTCACCTTGCCACATGGCGAAGTTTCCACGCACCATTGTACCGACGGGCCAGCCCCTGACCTTGCAGCCATCATAAGGCGTCCAGCCGCATTTGCTTTCGATCCAGCGATTGGCGATGGTTTCGCTGCGCTTCATGTCGACGATGGTGAAATCGGCATCATAACCTTCGGCGATGCGGCCTTTGCTGGCGATGCCGAAAATGCGATTGGGGCCATGCGAAGTGAGATCGACGAAACGTTCGAGCGAGAGTTTTCCATTGTTCACATGATCGAGCATAATTGGCACAAGCGTCTGCACGCCAGTCATGCCGGAAGGTGATTGCGGATAGGGCTTGGACTTTTCCTCCAAGGTGTGTGGAGCATGATCTGAGCCCAGCACGTCCACGAGGCCAGACTGGATTGCGCGCCACAAGGCGTCACGGTGTTCCTTCCCTCGCACCGGCGGATTCATCTGTAATCTTGTTCCGAGAGATGCGTAATCATCCGACGACAAGGTGAGGTGATGCGGCGTCACCTCGACGGTCGCGATGTCGCGATGTTCCGCCAGCAAAGGCAATTCATCCGCCGTTGAAACGTGAAGGATGTGAACGCGCTTGCCGTATTTTCTCGCGATGCGGAGGATGCGTTCAGTGCAAAGGCGTGCTGCTTCAACATCGCGCCATATGGGGTGGCTGGAGGGATCGCCTGGAACCTGATGCGACATACGCGAACGCAGGCGCGGTTCGTCCTCACTATGAAATGCCGCGCGGCGCGAGAGTTTTGAGATCACGGCTTCCAACCCTGCGTCATCCTCCACCAACAAATCACCGGTCGACGATCCGGCGAAAACCTTGATGCCGGCCGAGCCTTCGAGCTTCTCAAAATGCGGCACGAGCGAGAAATTTTGATGCGTGCCGCCGACGTAAAACGCGAAATCGCAGAACATGCGGTTTTTGGCGCGGCTGACTTTGTCCGCCAGCGCCTCAACAGAAGTTGTCAGCGGTTTGGTGTTGGGCATTTCAAAGACTGCCGTGACTCCACCCATTACGGCGGCACGGCTTCCGCTTTCGAGGTCCTCCTTGTGCTCCAGGCCGGGTTCGCGGAAATGGACCTGACTGTCGATGACGCCGGGCAGGATGTGGAGGTTCTTGCAGTCCACGGTTTCTGCGGCGCCAATGCCTTCCAGCCGGCCGATTGCGACGATCTGGCCATCATTTACCGCAATATCGCGCTGGCCCGTGCCGTCGTGGTTGACGACGGTGGCATGTTTCAGGATCAGGTCTACTTGGCGCGTCATTCGGCTTCCAAACACATGGATTTTACATTACGTAGTGATATCAACGAAGTTTCGCAACCATGATGAGTCTGCCCACTTTTCCTGACCAAAACCGGCCCGACCGAGCGGTGATTGCGATCACCGGCGAGGTTGCGCTGGCATGGCTGAATAATCTGCTGACATGCGATGTCAGCACGCTTGGCGTTGGATCTGCTGCTTATGGCGCGTTGCTAAGCCCACAGGGAAAAATTCTGCACGACATTTTTGTATTTCGGGACGAAAGGCAGGTGCTGATTGATTGCGCGGCGGGACAGCGGGCGGCATTATTGCAAAAACTTTCGACGTACCGGTTGCGCGCGAAACTCATGATCGAGATCAATAACAACCTTGAAGTTGGCGTTCACCTGAACAAGCCCGACGATGGATTGCGTTACGTCGATCCGCGGCATTCTGACATGGGTTGGCGCAGTATTGTGCCCACTGGCTCGCTGATCAATGCGATTGGAAACGCCAAATGCGATGAGCGGCGGATCGTTCTCGGGTTGGCCGATTCGGTCCATGACATCGGCAGCGACAAGGTGTTTCCGCATGAAGTGAATTTCGACCAGTTTGGCGGCGTGGACTTCAAGAAGGGCTGCTATGTCGGGCAAGAGGTTGTCTCACGCATGCAGCATCGCGGCACGGCGCGCAACCGCATGCTGCCAGTGAAGTTTGACGACCGGCCCGATGCCAAAACGATCATGGCGGGAGGCAAGGTGATTGGTGAAATTCATTCGTGTACTGATCATTGCGGTCTCGCGCTGATCCGCCTTGACCGTCTGGCGGAAGCTGCGAGGCCATTGATGGCGGGGGCAACAGTTGTTCATGTCGAAAAGCCGGAGTGGATCAAGATTGATGTCGCCGTGTAGTTCACAACTATTGCCGTCATTGCGGCGAAAGCCGGTACCCAGGCTTTCAACACGCTCACATGAGGAAAGTCTGGGTTCCGGCTTTCGCCGGGACGACGGAAACAAGGGAAGTCGCGCATGACAGCAATCAAACACCAAGATGGAATTCAACGCTGTTCGTGGTGCGGGTCCGAGCCCATTTATGTTCACTATCACGATACGGATTGGGGGGTTCCGGAATATGATTCGCGGGCGTTGTGGGAGAAGCTGATCCTTGACGGGTTTCAGGCGGGGCTTTCGTGGATCACCATTCTCAAGAAGCGCGAGAATTTCCGCGCGGCATTTGACCGCTTTGACCCTGAGGTGATCGCGCGCTACGACGCCAAGAAAGTCAACACACTGATGAATGACGCCGGCATTGTGCGCAACAAGCTGAAGGTGGAAGCGACGATCACCAATGCGCAAGCCTATCTTGAGATGGACGATTTTTCCGGATACCTGTGGGGATTTCTTGATGGCAAGGTGGTGCAGAATGCGCACAAGACGGGCAAGACAGTACCCGCCGCCACG
The DNA here is from genome assembly GCA_963819615.1 of uncultured Alphaproteobacteria bacterium. Taxonomy (GTDB): domain Bacteria; phylum Pseudomonadota; class Alphaproteobacteria; order Rhizobiales; family Aestuariivirgaceae; genus Aestuariivirga. The sequence continues at coordinate 317,015 of CAWFWW010000001.1, read as the reverse complement.
CCCTTGGCCGAGAAGATTTCGAAGGACCTGAAGAAGCGCGGATTTCGATTTGTGGGGCCAACGATAGTCTATGCCTTCATGCAAGCCTGCGGGCTGGTGAATGACCACATGGTCGATTGCCACCGGCATGAGGCAGTCAAGAGACTGGCGCGGTGAAGTTTCACTCCCATTCCTCTCCCGCTTGCGGGAGAGGTGGCGCGAAGCGACGGAGAGGGCATGTCGGGCGATTACTTGCCCTCTCCGCCTCGCAAGGGCTCGGCACCTCTTCCGCAAGCGGGAGAGGAATGTGATGGCGCGTGCGTGGCAGCGGATGCTTTCCGGGCGCCGGCTCGATTTGCTTGATCCTTCGCCCCTTGATGTGGAGATTGAAGACATCGCGCATGGGCTGGCGCGGGTGGCCCGGTGGAATGGGCAGACGAGCGGCGACCATGCATTTTCAGTTGCGCAGCACAGCGTTCTGGTCGAAGCGATTGCATCGCACCTGAATGAGTTCAGCCCACAACAACGACTAATGGCGCTTTTGCATGACGCGCCGGAATATGTTGTCGGTGACATGATCTCGCCGTTCAAGGCGGCGATCGGGCTGGATTACAAGGCGTTCGAGCTGCGACTTTTGTCGGCCATTCACGTGCGGTTCGGCTTGCCGGCGCAGACGCCGCCTGCAACGACAACATTGATCAAGCAAGCTGACACGATAGCGGCTTATCTTGAGGCGACACAGTTAGCTGGATTTTCGCTGACTGAAGCCGAGAAATTTTTCGGGCGGCCCAAGGGACTGTCTGGCGAAGGCACCGAGATGTTCCGCGCGCTCAATGGCCTTGCACCGAAGCATGCGGAGCGGCAATATCTTGACCTATTCAGAAAGTTGCACAGTTGATCATTGTCTGTCCCCTGCATGCAGCGCCAGCGCTGGTTTTGTCCAGCAAGGCGAGCCACGCCATCAGCCTGCTTTCGCCGGAATCAAACTGGCCCGAATTTCCTTCGCTCAAAGCGGCCCGGCACTTGAAGCTGTCGTTGCATGATATCACCGCGCATTCGCCGGGGTTGAAACCGCCGGGTGCGAATGATGCGCAGCGGCTCATTGATTTCATCAGGGAATGGGATGCGTCATCACCGATGCTCATTCATTGCTGGGCGGGCATCAGCCGCTCAACGGCTTCGGCTTTCACAGCGATGTGCATGATGCGGCCCGATGATGACGAGGTGGAACTCGCGCAGGAACTTCGCGATGCATCGGCATCGGCAACGCCCAACCAGTTATTGATCTCGCATGTCGACGCCATTCTCGGGCGGGGCGGGCGGATGACCGAGGCGATCAAAGCAATCGGCCGCGGCCAGGATGCGTATGAGGGTGCGCCGTTTCAGCTCAGAGTTTAGCTCTGCCAGCAGGCCTCTTGACTATCATCCACAAGCAATCTGTAATCCGGGCAACGTTGGAAAGTGCCCTATTCCAGATCACTCTATAGCAGGAGACGGTGCAAATCATGGCCTCGCAAATTTACTTCTCTGACGCGCTCAACGATCTCTACAAGGTCAATCCCGCGTCTTCGACCCTCGATGCAACCAAGATCGGCACATTGCCGGTCTTCATGACTGACATGGCGCTGACTTCGGCAGGGCAGCTTTACGGAATCAGTTTTGGCGCAGTTTACAAGATTGATAAAAACACGGCGGCATCGACTTTGGTCAACAGCCATGACTTGCCTGGCGCTAATGCTTTGTTCATCGCACCTAACGGGACGGCTTATGCCGCAAGTTTTTCGAACAGCGGCATCTACCAGATCAATCTCGCCACCGGCCATGCGGTGAAGCTGCCGCAGAGCGCTTCCAATTTTTATTCGGCAGGCGACATCACCATGCTGAACGGCGAGTTGGTGATTGCGACTTCTGACGCAAAATTTGTTCGCGTTGACGCGCAAACAGGAGCTACTCTTTCCTCGGTTGACCACGGCATATCAAACCTGTTCGGCATCGTGACCGTGGGCAACTCGCTCTATGGCGTCGCCGATGGCAGCCTTTACAAGCTTAATGCCGTCACAGGCGCGCATTCGCTGGTCGCAGCTTACGACGTGCAAACCATGGCTGGTGCAGCGGTCTCGGATTTCGGGCAGTCTGGCATCGTCAAATATGGAACGTCGGGCGACAACAGCCTGACGGGATCGGCCAAGGATGACGTGCTGCTTGGCCAAGCTGGCGATGACAAACTTAGCGGCGGCAATGGCAGGGATCAGCTGGTCGGCGGCAAGGGTTTCGACACATTGACCGGCGGCGCTGGCGGGGACAATCTGCAAGGCGGTGCGAACAACGACAAGTTTGTGTTTCTCAGGGCAACAGACAGTTTTGGCTCGTCGTCGAAACGCGATGTCATTGCGGATTTCCGTGATGGCGACGTCATCAACCTGAAATCAATCGATGCAGTTGCGTCCACCGCCATCAACAATGCCTTCAAAGTGGATAATGATGGCGTGCTGAAAGCCGGTGAAATCAAGTTCAGCTACAGCAATGGCAATACAGTGATTTCGGCCAACGTTGACAGCGATGCGACGCTTGAATTCACATTGCTGCTCAGGTCAGCGCAAGTCGCGGCTGGAGATTTTATATTGTAGCGAGAAGGCGCATTAGCCGTCAGCGTAGAATATGTGGCGGCCGATCTTGACGAGGCGGCGCATGGTTTTGGACCATTTGGGCTTGACGTAGTCAGCGTGATAGTTGGTGGCACCGTTCATTACCTTGCCCATTTGGGTGTCGCCGGCGATGGCTTTCTGGGCGATGCGGCGGGACTGGGTCCAGGCGGCGGGCTGGCGCACATCATCGGGCAGGCCGTCGCAGGCAAATGAGAACTGGCAGGAATTGCGGCGGTTGGAACCTTGATAGACCACGCCGCAAATTGTTTTCGGGAAACCCTCAGTGCGGGTGCGGTTCAGAATGACTTTCGCAACCGCCATTTGGCCGAGCTCGGTTTCGGAACGCGCCTCGAAATAAACGGCGCGGGCCAGGCAATTTTCTTCGGCCAAGCGCATACGGCGCTGAGCGACAACTTTTTGCTTTTCGGGCTTGCTGAGCGAGAATTCCGTTTCGATCTTGCTTGGCTTGGGCGTAAGCGCCAGACGCTTCACGGCTTTGTTGTTTTCGTCCTTGAGATTAAGGGCGGCGGGCTCAATCCGAAATGTTTGCGCAGGAGCCTTGGCGAAAAGCTTTTCAGAAGGCGCGTCGAGCGGCGGCGGCACTTCCTCAATCGGCTTTTCCATGGCGAGGTCGCCCTTGCCTTCGTGCTGGATCGATTGCTCACGGGCAACCTTCAGGTTGACGATCTCAAAACTCATGCCTTCGGGCAGAAGCGAACCCTTGGTGGCGATGTTGCTTTCCGGGTTGGGATCCGGGAGCAATTGCAAGTCTTCGACTTCAGCATTATGGGCGACGGCGTTCTTGCCGATGATGTGGCCGGCGAATCCAAATGAGGCGATCAGGATCGCCGCACCGAAAATTGCTGGCCCGTGTTCCGACATGAAACTGCGCTTCGCACGGCTTCGGCGCGGTACAGACGGCTGTGGCCAAGATGGCCTATGATGGGCTTGTGGCCGCTTCCCCAAGGTCCAAGTCCTCTGTTACTGGGTCAAATTCGGGTCAAACAGGTGCCGTTCCTGCATGACCTGTTTGGTTACAGATCGTTTAGGATGGGTTAACCTCATCCAATTGCCATTGTAAAGTCTCTTTTTGCCGTGCGCACCCGGCGACTTTAGGTGTAGTTAAGCGCTTAATTTTACTTGATTTTTCGCAGTCCCGCCTGGGCTGCGGCGAGCCTTGCAATCGGAACGCGAAATGGCGAACATGAGACGTAGTCAAGGCCTTTTTCCTCACAAAATGCAATCGAATCAGGGTCCCCGCCATGTTCGCCGCAGATGCCAAGGGAGATGTCTTTGCGGGTTTTGCGGCCGCGCTGGACGGCAAAGGCGATGAGTTCGCCGACACCTTCGATGTCGAGTGTGACAAATGGGTCACGGGCGAAGATGCCTTTGGAAGTGTACTCGCCGATAAAGCGGGCGCTGTCGTCACGGCTGATGCCGAAAGCGGTCTGGGTCAGGTCGTTGGTGCCGAAAGAGAAGAATTCGGCGGATCTGGCGATTTCGGCGGCTTGCAAGGCAGCGCGCGGAAGCTCGATCATGGTGCCCACCAGATAGGCCAGCTTGACGCCCTGCTCGCGCTCCACGTCGCTGGCGACGCTGACAATGCGTTGTTTCACCAAATCGAGTTCCTGGCGCGAGACAACGAGCGGGACCATGATTTCAAGGCGGGGTGCGGCGCCAAGCGATTTTTCGACGACTGCTGCGGCTTCGAATATTGCGCGGGCCTGCATGTCGGTGATTTCGGGATATGACAACAGCAGGCGCACGCCGCGATGACCCAGCATCGGGTTTTGTTCGGAGAGTTCGACAACGCGCTTGCGCAAGGTAGTGACGCCTGTGCCCAACGCCTTTGCCACTTCTTCAAGATCAGCGCCGCCTTCGGGGAGAAACTCATGCAAGGGTGGATCAAGCAGGCGCACGGTGACGGGCTTACCCGCCATGATCTCGAACAGTTCGACGAGATCCGCGCGCATGACGGGCAGGATTTTATCGAGCGCGGCGCGGCGGTCCTTTTCGCGGTCAGCGAGGATCATCTCACGCATGGCGATTATGCGGTCACCTTCGAAGAACATGTGCTCGGTGCGGCAAAGGCCGATGCCATCGGCGCCGAAGTCGCGGGCGATGCGCACCTCTTGCGGCGTTTCGGCATTGGCGCGCACTTTCATGCGGCTCACTTCATCCGCCCAGGAGAGGAGTGTTGCGAAATCGCCGGAGACGGACGGCTTGATGGTGGGGACTGCGCCACGCATCACCTGGCCCGACGAGCCATCGATAGTGATGATTTCGCCTTTTTGCAGCGTGATTTGATGGGAGCTCAGCGTCTCTTCGCCGAGATCAATGCGCAATGATCCGACACCAGACACACAAGGCTTGCCCATGCCGCGCGCAATTACCGCTGCGTGCGAGGTCATGCCGCCGCGTGTCGTGAGTACGCCTTCGGCGACATGAAGCGCCCGGATATCTTCGGGCAAAGTTTCGGGGCGGACAAGGATGACGCTTTCACCTGCAGCGGAGCGCGTGCGGGCTTCTTCGATGTTAAAGACTATGACGCCAGTGGCAGCACCCGGCGATGCAGCAAGGCCGGTCGCCACAATTTGCTTTTTCGCAGCGGGATCGATGGTTGCGTGCAGCATGTGGCCCAGAGACATGGGATCAATGCGGAGCAGCGCCTCGTTTCTCGTAATTACATTGGCGTTGGACAGTTCGACGGCGAGCTTCAATGCGGCGCGGGTGGACCGAGGTGCGGGGCGGGCGTCGAGAAACCAGAGCTTTCCTGCATCGAGCGTGAAGTCGAGTTCGATGGCATCACGGAAATGTTTCTCTGCTTTTTCCAATGCCTGATGAAGCTCGATGCTCCGGGCTGGCGACTGTTGCTGGAGCAAGGTGATGGCAGACGCCGGTGTTATCCTGGCAAGCAAATCCGGGCCTTGGGCCGCCGGCATATAAATTCCATGGAGTCCCACTTCGCCAGTTGCATCATCGCGTAATGCCGCGAGACCGGCGCCTGACTCTTCGGCGTGATTGCCGAAGACCATCATTTGCACGGTCACTGCAAGGCCGGAAGTTTCCGGCACGTTGTGAAGTTTGCGCTGTGCCTTGGCGCGGGGTGCAGCCCAGGCTTTCACCAGTGCTGAAATCGCAGCATGGAGCTGCGCAAACGAATCCTGGGGAAACGGTTCGCCGGTTGATTCCACTTGCGCCTTGAAACGGGTGATGAGTTCACGCGCGTCTTGCGTTGAGAATTCAGCATCGCTCACAAGGTTTCTTTCGTCGCGATAGAGATGCACGATGTCATCGAAGGCCGACGGATCGTCACCCAAGACGACATGGGCGTAATTCTGGATCAGGCGGCGGTAGCATTCATAGGCGAAGCGCGGATCGTTCGAGCTTCGCGCTAGGCTTTCAACGAGCTTATCGTTGAGGCCAATATTGAGGACCGCTTCCATGACGCCTGATGCACCATTGGCGGCGGAGGGACGGACGGCGAGGAAGAGTGGCGCTGAGGAATCGCCAAGCGATTTGCCCGCGTCGATGGCGATGGCGGCCAGCGCATCGGCTATTGCTGATTTCAGCGCTGGCGGCATGCGGCCAGTGGCAAGGGCGCGGCAGGCTTCGGCGGTGATGGTAAATCCGGGCGGTGTCGGAAGCCCGGTTTTGGCCAGTTCCGCGAGATACCCGCCGCGGCTGCCCAGCACATCGCGTTCAGCCAGCCCGCCTTCGGTGGCAGTGCCGCCAAAAAGGTAAATGAGCTTAGACGCTTGGGATCTCACCGCTGACATTGTTGCAGCGCAGCAAACAGGGAAATGAGTGGCGGGTCAAGGTGTTCCGGAAGGTTCAGTTTACTGGCTCGCGCATTCCTCACTTGGTAGTTATCGGGCCTTGCCGACCGGTGTTACGCTGCCGCGACGGCAAACTGGAGTTGTGAGATGGCGGAAGCCGACGGCACCGAAAAACTGGGACTTGCACCGGTCTTGTTTGATGATCCCAAGAAATACGAACAGGCGGCGAAAGAGTTGTCCGGCGCAAACGTAAGGTCAGACGTCCGTGAAGGTCCCTACGCCTTTGTCATTGACGCTGAACATCACAGTATTGATCCGTCTGAAGGCAGCAAGAGGTCAACGCCCATCACATATCTCGACCCGGTTTCCCGACAAAATCAATCTGATGATGATCTGCCCGGCGGCTGCTTCAATACTGTGGGAATTGCCCTTTCAGGCGGAGGCATCAGGTCAGCAGCGTTTTGCACGGGAGCGCTGCAAGGCATGGAAACCCACGGCGTTCTCGACAAAATTGACTACATGTCGACCGTCTCCGGCGGCGGATATGTCGGTGCCGCCTACAGTGTTTCGCTGCTCAATTCAGGTAAATTTCCGTTTCTGAGCGATTCCAGAGACGAAAAAACCGATACGCCAGCGATGCAGCAACTGCGGGCGAACGCAAATTATCTAAAATTCGGCCATCCCATCGAAATGCTCAAAAACTTTGCGATTTATTTGCGTGGACTCGTCGCCAACTGCCTGTGGGTCGTGCCGCTTATTTTCTTTCTTGCGTCAATCACACTGTTCTGGAATCCAGACCGCGAGTCGTTGACGAAGGCTGAGACACCGTTCAGAAACATTTCCGAGTACATCAGTTGGTTCGCGCAACTCGGCCCGCTAGCGTTCTCGTTGATCATGCTTGTGCTGGCTTCAGTACTTTACGTACTCTGGTCGCTCTTTCGGTCTACCACAAATGGCAGTGAGTTGCGCGGCCGTTTCCTGTGGCTAGGACGTTGGTCGCTCGTGGTGCTTGCGACAATTCTGTTTCTGGAAATTCAACCGCTCCTCGTCAACAAAATGCTGGAGACCAGCAATGCACAATCAAGTTATTCAGCCTTTCTCAATCGCTGGATGACTTTTCTTGCGCCATTTTTGGCCATCATGTCATTCGCAGCGAAATATCTGGGCGATGTCCTAAAGGTCAGCGAAGAAGGTTCTGGCTGGCGGTCCTTCGTCAAAAAACTGACAAGCCAGGTTATCATGATCGTTGTCGGCCTCGCATTGCCAGCCTTGCTCTGGCTCGTCTATTTGCGGCTTGTCTATTGGGGCGTCGATCTTGTCGTCAGTGACCATTGGTTTGGACGCAACCCGCCGTTGGCCCTTAAATGGCTAAGCGACTTTATCCCCTATGAAACCGCCAATAGCGGTCACAGATTTGCGACCCTTTACTTATTGGTTTCAGGCTTTGGATTGTTTCTCTGGATTTTCCTCACGGCCAACGGCAACTCGCTTCACAGGCTCTATCGCGACAGGCTCAACAACGCTTTCTGCTTTGCCGCACCACGTGATAACGACGGCGAGTTAAAGGACGTCAAGCTGTCAACGCTGTCGGGCAATCGCCCCTATCAGTTGATCAACTCCGCGCTCAATATCCAGCGGCAAGAATCCGTCAACAAGCACGGTAGAAATGCCGACTTTTTCCTTTTTTCTCCCTGTTACATCGGCAGCAAATCGACTGGGTACGTAGCGACGCCGGGATATGAAACCGTGATTTCGAATCTCACCGGATACAAAACCGACCTGGCGACGGCGACCGCCATATCTGGGGCAGCTGCTTCGTCGAACATGGGTTCGGAAACGATCAAACTGTTTTCTGCGACACTTGCCTTGCTCAATGTAAGGCTTGGATACTGGTTTCCAAATCCGCTCACACTCGTTGAGCGCACCAAAATGATCCTCAAAAGCACATTCAACCCGCTTTACTTTGCCTATGAGGTTTTTGGTGCACTCGACCTCAAGAGCGGGGATGTCTATTTGACGGATGGCGGGCATATTGAAAATCTTGGGGCTTATGAGCTTTTGCGCAGACGCTGCCGCCTGATCATCATCGTCGATGCGGAAGCCGACAAGGGCATGAACTTTTCCTCGCTTATCAAGTTGCAACGATATGCCCGCATTGACCTCGGTGCCCGCATAACTCTTGACTGGTCGGGGATTCGAAAGGTTTCGCTGACGGCGCAAATGGGCAATGCAAAATGCCAGGACGGACCACATTGCGCCATTGGCCGCATTGATTATGACCACAAGGGGACAGGCATTCTGGTCTATATCAAATCATCCGTTACCGGCGACGAGAATGACTATGTCCGCGACTACAATCGGCGTTACCGCGACTTCCCGCATGAAAACACCAGCGACCAGTTCTTCAACGAAGAGCAGTTCGAAGTGTATCGGGCGCTTGGGTTTCATGCGGCGAACGGCGTTTTTGGCGGCGAGGACCTGGTGCAGACGTCGCAAGGGCTCGTTTCGTTGCGTGACGCAAACGCACGCGGCTTCGGCGTCGCAGCCATCCGCGATATCCTTGGATTGAAAACGCTTCCTACGGCCCGGCTGCCCAAAAGACCTCAATCAACTGACGATGCCGAGGCTAAACCGCAGCCTCCGGCGAAATGATGATCCGCCTCCGCCCCAGCAGCCAAACTGCTATCGCCAAGTTGAGGAGATTCCATGCGGCGCCGTGGAGGAAGGCGGCAGTGTAGTTGCCGGTATAATCGTAGATTTCGCCGGAGAGCCAGCCGCCCAATGCCATGCCGAGAACCGTGCAGGTGAGGACGAGCGAAATGCGGAAGCCTGCTTCGCGGGCGGGGAAATTGTCACGCACGATCATCGCATAGCTTGGCACGATGCCGCCTTGCGCCAGGCCGAAGACGGATGAAACGACGTAAAGCGATGTCAGGCCGTCGAATGGAATATAGAGAAGAAGGGCCGCGCATTGCAGCGTCGAACCAATGAGCAGCGTGCCGAGACCGCCGATCTTGTCTGAGAGAAAGCCCGAGATGATGCGTGACGCCACCCCGAAGCCCAGCATCAAAGAAAGCATGGTGGCGCCTGCAGCGGCAGAAAAGCCGAGGTCGCCGCAATATGCGACGATGTGAACTTGCGGCATCGACATCGCCACACAGCAAGACAGTCCCGCCAACATGATCATTGCGAGCAAGCCATTGGTGCCGTCGAGCTTCGCGGTTTGCGCGGTGGGGCTGATGCGCTCTTCGAGCGACGCACGCTGGCGCAGGAAAAATGTGAGCGGCAGCATCAACACCACGCACAAGATTCCAATGCCGATATATGAGTTTCGCCAGCCATAATTCGCAACGCCCCAGGTGAGGATGGGCGGCCATATGGCGCCTGCAAGATAATTGCCGGCAGCAACAAGCGAAACAGCAAGGCCGCGGCGCTTTTGAAACCAGAGCGAGACATCAGCGACCAGCGGACCAAAAGTGGTGGCCACGCCGAACAGGCCGATGAGACCTGCCTGGGCCGCGACAAATGTCCAATAGGTTGGCGCGTAAGCTGCGGCGACAAAACCTGCTCCAAGAAAAAGCGTGCCGATGATCATCGGCACCATAATGCCGAAGCGGTCCGCCATTTTTCCCATAGCCACGCCGCCAAGCGCAAAGCCAATCATGGTAATCGTGTAAGGCAATGATGCACCGGCGCGGTCGACGCCGAACTCCTGCTGGATGGTGGGAAGAATGACAACCCCTGCCCAAAGGCCCACGCCTGCAATCGTCGACAACGCCAGCGAAATGGCGAGGCGGAACCAGGAATAGGCGCTGTCGGGCGCGTGGGTATGGGTGGATTGCATCGGCACGTATTACGGGAAGTTGTTGTTGCATGCCAATGTCAAATGCTCATGCCAGCACTGATCGCGATTGAATTGATGTTGAGGGACCATATTAATTCCGCCGATACGACGAAAATGAACAGGGCGTTAAAGCAAGTTCTGTATGACTTCAGGAAATTTCCGAGGACATTTGTGGTTCGTATCCTGAAAGTCATCGCGTGGGTTGTTGCCTGCGCCTTCGTCGGCTCCACAGTTGTGGGCGCGGCGCAGAAAAGCGATGCGATTAAAATTGGCATCAAGATATCCACGATTTGCCGCATTGTCGCCAGTGATGTTGATTTTGGCACAACCTTGGCAGTGACCGGAGCGGAAACCGCGACGTCAACCGTGTCAGTCTGGTGCAGCACTGGCGTGCCGTTTTCACTGTCGTTTGCTCCAACTGGCCGCATCCCAACTTTCAACGGCACGCTTGTTGGTCAAACGCCAGGCAACACGACTACAATTCCGTTTCGTCTCAGGCGAACGGGATCGAGCGGCACAGGACTTGGCCATGGCGCATTGAGTGCACTGACATTTCCAATCGCTGGCACACTTACGGCGACGCCTGGTGCAATGGTTGACACCTATTCCCGCACGGTTACGATTTATCTGAACTATTGATGCGAGTTGTCGAGGTTGCGGCTGACACCCGCCCCGTCTGCGCGTGCCGCGCATCCACCCCGCCCTCGAGGGCGGGGAGTGTTCACATTCTTGTCCTAGCCCTCAAGGGCGGGGAGTGTCACTTACCTCTTCCCGCCCTTGAGGGCGGGGTGGCAGCGCGCATGCGCTGACGGGGCGGGTGTCAGCTAGCCTTCGATTTTCGAGAAGTCGGCCACTTCCGCTGTCGCTGCGCGGATGCGGTTTAGCAGGGCGAGGCGGTTGGCGCGGATTTCCGGGTTGGTGTCGTTGACCGTGACTTTGTCGAAGAAGGCATCGACGGGCGCGCGCAGTTTGGCGATGGCTTTCATGGCGGCTTCGAAGTCTTCTTGCGCAATCGCTTTCTTGGCGAAGCTTGCGGCTTCGGCGCTGGCGTTGTTGAGGGTTTTTTCTTCGGCGAGCGTGAGGAGTTTTTCATCCACCGCCCCATCATGCGCCTTGCCGTCCTTCTTCTCTTCGATGCGCAAAATGTTGGAGGCGCGCTTGACACCGGCGAGGAGATTCTTGCCGTCGTCGGTGGCGAGGAATGTTGACAAGGCTTCGACGCGGCGGACGATCATCAGCAGGTCATCCTGACCACCGAGGGCGAAGACGGCATCGATGAGATCGTGACGCTTGCCCTGGTCTTTGAGGTAGACTTTCAGGCGATCGGCGACGAATGAGAGGAGGTCGAAACCCTCTTTGGCCACCATGTTGCCTGTGCGCGGATGCGGCGTAGCAACACGAAGGGTAGTATTTCCTGTCGCTTGAATCCGATAATTCGCATTTGGCAACTGGTCCGCAGGTGGCTGAACTACTTGCACACGATAGAATGCACTCGTTAGGACATTCAGCAAGTCCAATCTAAGTCCTAAATCTAGTATCGCTTTTGTGACTCCGATTGCTGCGCGACGAAGCGCAAAAGGGTCTCTTGAGCCAGTGGGCTTCTCATTTATTTCCCAAAAACATGCCAGCGTATCCAGCTTGTCCGCCAGCGCTACCGCCTGACCAATCTTCGACACCGGCAGCGAGTCACTCGGGCCTTGTGGCTTCCAGTGGTCACGGATGGCGTCGGCCACTTTGGGGTCGATCTTCTGATCGAGGGCGTAGTAGCGGCCCATCGCACCTTGCAGTTCGGGGAATTCGCCGACCATGTTGGTGACGAGGTCGGCCTTGCACAGGCGGGCGGCGAGTTTGGTTTTTTCGACATCGGCACCGATGGTCTTGGCGATTTCTGCCGCCAGTGCTTCGATGCGTTTGACGCGTTCGCCTTGGGTGCCGAGTTTGGCGTGGAAGGTAATTGAATCGAGTTTGGGCACCAGGTCTTCGAGTTTGGTCTTGCGGTCCTGATCCCAGAAGAATTTCGCGTCGCTCAATCTTGCGGCGATGACCTTGTTGTTGCCGCGGATGATTTCGGTGCCGCCATCTTTCGGCACTGTGTTGGCGATCAATATATATTTGTTGGCGAGCTTGCCCTTGGCATCGCGCACGCAAAAACATTTCTGATTGTTCTTGATGGTGGTGATGATGACTTCGGGCGGGACATCGAGAAATTTTTCGTCGAAGGAACCCATCAACACGACGGGCCATTCGACGAGGCCTGCGACTTCCTTGAACAATGTTTCGTCTTCGACGACTTCCAGGCCTTGGGCGAAGACGAGGTTTTTTGCTTCAGCTTTTATCGTTTCAGCACGGGCACTTGCATCGACAATCACATGGGCTTTGTGAAGTTTGAGGCTGTAGTCCTCGAAGCGCCTCGCGCTGATTTCCGCCGGTGCCAAGAAACGGTGACCGCGCGTGGTGTGGCCGCTCTTGATGCCATCGACTTCGAAGGGCACCACTTCGCCGTCGAAGCAGCAGAGGATGGAATGGAGCGGGCGCACCCAGCGCAAGGTGCCTGAGCCCCAGCGCATGGATTTGGGCCAGGGGAATTTGCGGATTACGTCAGGCACCAGGTCGGCGATTACATTGGTTGCGAGGCGGCCATTGCGCTTGATGACGGCGAGATAGAAAGCGCCCTTCTTGTCATCCTGCTTTTGCAGTTGATCAAGCGTTAGGCCCGTCGATTTCAGGAAGCCATCAATGGCGGCTTGCGGTGCATCGACCTTGGGGCCCTTGCGTTCTTCTCTTGTGTCTTTCGATTGGGCGGTGAGGCCCTCAATCGACAGCACGAGACGGCGTGGCGTGGCGTGTGCTTGGGCACCTTCATAAGTGAGGCCGGCTTCGACCAAGCCGTTGGTGATGAGCGCGCGAAGGTCTTCCGCCGCCTTGGCCTGCATGCGGGCGGGGATTTCTTCGGAAAAGAGTTCGAGGAGGAGTTCAGGCATTGGGGACTCGGTTTAAAGGGCCCTCATCCGCCCTATCGGGCACCTTCTCCCATCCTTCGGACGGGAGAAGGAAGATTTCCCCTTCTCCCGTCCGAAGGATGGGAGAAGGTGGCCGAAGGCCGGATGAGGGCTTTTTCTTCATCACAGTATCTTGTGACTCGAGTCACAAAACGGTGCATTGTTGGTTTGCTTGCAGGTGCAGAACCAGCGTTCGCCGGACTTGGGGGCGGTCCATTGGATAGGGGTGAATTTACCTTCGGCCTTGTGGGAACCATCGCAGAAGGGCTGGTTCTTGGACAGGCCACAGGCGCACCACCAGTAGTCCTTGCCTTTTTCGACTTGCACCGGAATGGGCTCGCGGCCGGCAATTGCACCTTTGGTCATGACATTGTTCATCCTTGGCCTCCTGCTGAATTTGTCCAGGCTTCACAACACGCCTTGGCGAGATCGCGGACGCGGCCGATGTAGGCTTGGCGTTCGGTTACGGAGATTACTCCGCGCGCGTCCAAGAGGTTGAAGGTGTGGCTGGCTTTTATGCACTGGTCGTAGGCGGGAAGTGCCAGCGTGTGCTTGTTGCCGTTGTTGGATTTTTCGAGCAGTGACTTGCACTCGTTTTCGCAATCGACGAAGCGCTTCAATAGAATATCCGTGTCGGCTTCCTCGAAATTGTAGCGGGAGAATTCCTGTTCGGCTTGCAGGAAGACGTCGCCATAGGAAATATCCTTGCCGTTGAAGTTGAGATCATAAACATTGTCGACGTTTTGCACATACATGGCGAGGCGCTCAAGCCCGTAAGTGAGTTCGCCGGAGACCGGCGCACAATCGAGGCCGCCGACTTGCTGGAAGTAGGTGAATTGCGAGACTTCCATGCCGTCGCACCAGACTTCCCAGCCGAGGCCCCAGGCACCGAGCGTGGGGCTTTCCCAATCATCTTCGACGAAGCGAATATCGTGTACACTTGAATCCAGACCGATGGCTTTGAGCGAACCGAGATAGAGCTCCTGCAAATCCGGCGGGCTTGGTTTCATGATGACTTGATACTGATAATAATGCTGAAGGCGATTTGGATTCTCGCCGTAGCGGCCATCCTTGGGGCGGCGCGAGGGCTGCACATAGGCCGCACTCCAATGCTTCGGTCCAACGGAACGCAAGGTGGTGGCAGGGTGGAAGGTGCCAGCGCCCACTTCCATGTCGTAGGGCTGCAAGATCACACAGCCTTTTTCGGCCCAGTAATTGTGCAGCGTTAGGATCAGGTCCTGGAAGGATTTGGTGGGATGCAGCGGCATGGAAGCCGATTAGGGGTGGCTGCGGGCGAGGTCAAGCCAAAGTACAGCGGTGCTGCTGGTTGGCATATGCGAGGCCGATTTCCCAAAAATCTTTTAAAAAAAATCTCTGGAATAATTCAGGGGCCAACACGTAGTCGCCAGAAAACGCGCAATTTCAGGCTTTTTCTGACGTTTCACTGACGAATTCCGTCATCCATCTGTCATCCAAACTGCGCGAAACATTCAGGCGTTGGGCCGTTCCGAGTTCAACGCATGAAACGCAAATCAACGAGGAGTACCAATCATGAAAACGACAATTTTTGCATCGGCTGCCGCCCTTTTCATCCTGTCAACAGCATCATTCGCATCATCGCCGGCCCAGGACACGGGTTACAGCGCGAAGACCACGACTACCCTTGGCGACATGGAAGCAAAGCGCCGCAAGCCACGCATTCCTGGCGGCAGCGGCTGTGATTCAGCTCGTGACCGCCGCGAACATCCAGAGTGCCGCGCTGATGCGGGTGAGTTCCTGCCGATTTCGGTCAAGCCTGCAATTGACACGCTGGAAGCAAAGCGCCGCAAGCCACGCATTCCTGGCGGCAGCGGCTGTGATTCAGCTCGTGACCGCCGCGAACATCCTGAATGCCGCGCATAACAACAGTCGCTGGTCGCAACCGGATCAGCGATTGAAAGGCACAGCCAACCCGGAGGCCGCCGTCTCCCCAGTTGGCTGTGTTGTTTTTTGTTTGATAGCATATAGAGGACGCATGAGCAGGCGTATTTTCATTTCATGCTTCTTGCTGCTGACGTCCGGCGCGCAAGCTGGCGAGACCAGTCTCGGTGTTTTTGTGGAAGCGACAGAAGGATCTGAGCCGGCGCTTGCGATAGAGCCGCAGTATTCTTTAAAAGGCAACGTCGAAGGCATCAAGGTTGAATTCGACAGCAAGGCATCGCTTGAGTTTGTCGCCGCCGGTGACCATTTCAATGACGCGCTGATTGATTTACAAGCCAATGCAATGGTGACGCTTTCGCCGCGCGTTTCGTTGGCTGCAGATGCCGCACATGTTCTTGATCGTGATTATGACGAGACGTTTTCACCTGACTTTGCCGCGATTGATACCAAGCACTCCATATCAGGAAGCCTCAGTCTTGAGACGTCACTTGATGTCATGCGGATCACGCTTGACGCCGGAGCCAGCACGACCCTGCATCAGGACTTGCAGCGCATCGGCATCAGTGATTTTGACCGCTCAGCGCAAGATTATGTTCAGCCAGAATTCGCAGCGCACCTCACCTTGCTCACGGACAAAGAGATCAATCCATTTGTTGAGGTCGCTTATGCGGGACGACATTATTTTGAAACCCGGGACATTCAGGGAAGCCGGCGGGATTTTGCAGGACCAGAGTTCATTGCAGGATTCGAAATTGAGTCGGCAACACTCTCAGGCCAGGTTGCCGCAATCCTTGCGTGGCGCAACCACGCAGAAGATGGCGTGGAGCGGCAGTTAATTCTTGGGCCCTATGTTGATCTGACATGGCATCTAAATGCAGAAAGCGAATTCATCTTTGCTGCGGCCAGCAGTCTGGCGCAAGAAAGCAACGGCGCCGTTTCTGTCCATCCTGTGCATGCCATGCATATCGAAGCCAAGACTGCGCCCAGCGATGCGGTTGAGCTCGGTTCGACCATTGATTTCAAATATGAGGATTTTGCAGGGCGCGGCGGCACGCTGACGATTGCACCGGAAGTTTCGGTCACGTGGTCGCCGCAGAAAAATATCTCGCTGATTGCAGGCGCCGGCGGTGAGTGGACAAAGGAGTCGGGTGCTGCGGGAACGTTTGAGGCGTCAGCAAAAGCTGGAGTGAAGTTCGGTCTGAACTGAGCGATCCCGAACTTCACCTTTTGCTTTGCTTTCCAATTCCCGTCCGGTGACGGGTGGAAATCCGCTTTGCCGATAGTAGGTTATTTCTTGCCCGTGGCTTTGGTTCGCCGAAGCTTTCTTCCGGCAAATCCCAATGCCGCAAAACCCGAAGCGAGCAGGGGTAAAGCTGCCGGGATGGGCGTGTCGCTGGAAACTGGCGTAAAATCCGCATCAAGTCCCAGGATACCGTTGATCTCGTTGTCGCCATCTGCCTGCAATCCGCCTGGTCCGCCCCAGATGATTGATGCATAGCGGAAGGCGTCAAGCGTGTCGGTGCCGACAGCATAGACATAGCCATCCCACAGAATTCCGGTGTTCAGTTTGAATCCTTCGAGCCAGACTTTCTGCGTCACGGCAGCTTTCCAGGTCACCTTGTCGTTGGACAGGTAAACAGTCGACTCGATGGCCTCCAATGGCAAAGGACCGTGATCAATCGTGTTGAAGATCGCGGCCTTGGTTGCAGGAGCGCCAAGATCCCAGATGTTGTTGCCAACAATACCGCTGGTTTGAACCCAGAAATCATCAACAGTGCCACCTGCGAAAGCCGATGTACCGCCCGGCGTGGTGTAGCCATAGCTTCCAGTGCCCGTGGTATCGAGTGACTGCCCGGTTGCGCCGCCGCCCTGAATCATTGCGGCTGCCGTTGCACCTGCCAGATTGAAGATGCCGTCATCCAACAACTGGTTGTTCACGACCAGCTGCCGATTGGCAAGCGTATTGGCGCCGTAAAAGAGCTGCGCGAATGTGCCGACAGTAGCGCCTTGCCAGCTCCTGAGGTCGTCCGGATCCGTTACTGTCGCAGCACTTGCTGACGTCGCCATCAACAAGGCAAAACCGAGAACAAACCCAATGCGGCGCTGCCGCCGAGCAACAATAGAGCTACGTGATTTTTGTGACATGGCCATAGTCCCTAACCTTCCAAAGCTTCCACTCACTCGTGGACGAAAGGCCCCCAACTGATTCAAACTAACATGGTTTTCCAAAAACCTGTCAACCCGGATCAAGGCGATATTAGGCCTTGAAACGGAAATGTCAAAGCCCTGCAAATGAGCTCGCGCACGCGTTGATAGCACCCGCCTAAACGTTAACCGCGCCTTGCGAGGGCGCCCCGATCACGCAACACCGTTTGGCGCAGGATCACCTCTTGCGATAGACATGCGCTCTCGTCGTGAAACCGCTTTCGGTTTTCGAAAACGGCATGGGGCGGTAGATTGGCGTGGTTTCGAGTTGTTCCAGTGCGCCCTGCCCTATCAAGCTTTCGAGCTTTGCCTTGAAGCCCTGCTCTTCCCAGACCACGGTTCCGAATGTTGCCATCAGGATACCACCCGGTTCCAGAATGCGAACCAGTTCGTCAAAAGCCGAAGCGGGCGCGTGGCCTGTGGTAAACGTGCCAGTCGAAATGATCGCGTCGAAACTCTTGTCGCTGTAGTCGAGTTTTTCGCCGAGCACGCCCTGTTTCAGTTCTGCGTAGACTTTGCGTGCGTTGGCCTTGGCGAGCATGGCCTTAGACATGTCGAGTCCGTTTAGATTATTGTAGCCAAGGATTGACAGGATCGCGCCCACCTGCCCCGTGCCGACGCCAGCGTCCAGAATGGCAGCATCCATGCGCGGCACGTAGCGCGATACAAGGCCGATGATCACAGGGATGTTGAGATAGCCTGTCGCCATCATGTCGGCATCATATTGATCCGCCCACTGACGATAGGCGTCTTCAAGTTCGACACGTGACTTTGCAGCGAAGACCCTGTCGATGAAGTCGCCGGAACCGGATGCCATTGGATGACCTCGTTTGCCGCAGTTGACCAGACAGCTACGGCACAAGTCAAGACGTGGTGGCAGCTCGCACCGGCAAGTCAATTTTTTGCGTCTCCCCCAAATTGGGGTTGTGAGGTCCCATCAACTCCCACAGTCTGAAGGTTGAACAGGCAACTGAGGAATCGTTATGACGATCAATGTCTCTGGAAGCAATGACATCCACAACTGGATTTCAGCAGCAAAAATAGGGGGAGCCATAAATCCTGCGGACTATGAAGATCATTGGTCAGTTACCGGGTACAATTTTGTTACCACCGCGATCGAGTTGGACGACAATACTGCTGGTGCTTACACTGATCAACTACGTCTCTACAATCCAGCTGGAGCGTACAGGCAAATTGGCGTTATGGCATCCGGTATCGGTAGCACCGACTCATACTGGGATGACTACGACGTCACCGGACTTTATTTGTTTGGAAATCTCAGCAACAGCATTGGCGAACTAAAATATGGCACGGCCCATTATTATGAAGATGGCGGCTTGGCTGTTCGCGACAATGGGCTATTTGACATCAAGCTTACAGAGGTCAGCACAGGAGGTTCGCCCGGTAACATCTACTATGGAATAGGCATTGCCGGTGGTGATCCAGCAAATAGTACACTTTCGCTTCCAATTGGCATATGGACATCTTACGCATTCCTGGAAGCTGCCAAAGCCCTTCGCAATGGAAATGGTTCGGCACTTGAAGCCTTGCTTGACCTTGATTCCTGGAACGTTAGCGGCACAAGTGTAGCAAACACGATTTTCGGTCATGCAAAGAATGACACACTTCGCGGCAACGGCGGAGAGGACTATCTTGCTGGTGGCGGCGGTGATGACAACATGGATGGTGGGGCAGACTACGATTACATGGTTGGCGGCAAAGGCAACGACACCATGTTTGGCGATTCTGGAAATGACGTCGTAAGTGGGGAAGAAGGCAATGACCTCGTCATGGGAGGACGTGGCAATGACTTCGTTTATGGCGGAGATGGAAATGACGACCTGTGGGGGCATGAAGACAGCAACACCATAACTGGCGGGAATGGTGACGACACCTTCCACAGCTTTGAGAACGGCACCAACACCGTCAACGGTGGTGCTGGCAATGACCGATATATTCTAGGCAATGGCGCTGATATCATCACCGATGACAGCGGTTATGATACGATCCAGTTTGCCAATGTCGCCTCAGCGGACTGGATCAGCGGCTCCTGGCTCAGTGATCTAGCCAATGACAACTGGGATCCGACGCTTTTTGAAAGATACGAACTGACGGCTGACGCCGACACGCTCGTGATGAACAATAGCTTCCTCACGCCGTTCAGCATTGTTGGAGGTGCTGGGATCGACTTTATCATTGGCGGCGGAGGTGCAGACCTGATCTGGGGTGATAACGGCAATGACCGCTTGCAGGGCCAGAATGGCAGGGATTCGTTAAATGGCGGAAGTGGATTGGACCATCTGATCGGCGATGCGGGCAATGACCGACTGCGTGGTGGAGGCAGCAATGATACCTTGAATGGAGGCGCTGGTTTAGATACTGCAGAGTTTGATGATCACTTCGGCGCATGGAGTAGAGGCTGGACTATTGACCTGATCGCCGGGACTGCAAGAACCCAGTTCAATGGACGTCCGGGCTCAGGGCTTCTGTTCTCAACGGAAACCGACACGTTGTTTGGTATCGAGAGTGTCATAGCGTCAAAAGGAAATGACAGGATTCAGTCCGCGGAAGGCAGGATCGTCGCGACGGATGTAATCGTACTCGGTAGTTCGCCGTCAATTGACGGCAGTGAAGGCGTCGACACGCTTACGCTTTCACCAACAATAACTTCTGCGGTCTCGGTGCTGGGCCGCACGGCTGATGATGTGGTGACATTTTCCGGAGACAACTCCGGGTCGGTTGCGACCGCCACAACGATCCTGTCAGGCACAGGAGTGTTCGCATTTTACAAGGCAGCCGAAGGCCGTCTCAACTTCAGGAACATCGAGAAACTGGATACCGGCGTGGGCGATGATGTCGTCACAGGCTCTTCTGCTGCTGATAACCTGTTGCTGGGAGCGGGCAAAGACAAGGTGACAGGTGGGGCCGGTGCAGACCGGCTGGATGGCGGGGCGGATGCAGATCGTTTTATCTACAACGCGACAAACGAGGGCGCGGATACAATCGTCAATTTTGACGATGCGGACGTGTTCAACTTCAAGGGCGCTGCCTTTGGAAACCTCGCGGTGGGCACGCTCAAGGCTGGCAATTTCTGGTCCAACACCACGGGCCTTGCCCATGACGCAAGCGACCGCTTCATCTACAACACCACGGATGACACGCTGTTGTACGATTCAAATGGCAATGCGGCTGGTGGAGACATCGTCAAAATCGCCGACCTTACCAATGACTTCGCCTTGAAGGCAGCGGATATCTTGATCGTGTAAATGCAATTATTCTAGCGAGGTGGCTGCCTGGTTGCGGCAGCCCCTCAATACTCCCTACCCGATACACATAACTTGCAGTCACCAACCAGAACCCGTCATCCCGGCGAATGCCGCTATCGGATTCACACATCTTTCCGCGCATCCCGTCAGATGAAAGAAGTGATACCAATCCTCACAAGAATTGACCCATTCTTCTCCCTCCCCCTTGTGGGGAGGGCAATCGCATATGGCTTTCCTCGCCCGAGAATCGGGAGAGGTGGATTTCGCGTCGCAAGACGCGAAAGACGGAGAGGGGCTTCGCAAAGTTTGGAAAATGGGCAAATTTTTTCCGCTTGAGCCAAAGCCCCTCTCCGTCACTTGCTTCGCAAGCGACACCTCTCCCGCCAGCGGGAGAGGAATGAAGAATGACCCGCCAGCGGGAGAGGAAAAATGTCCATATGCGATAGCCCTGCCCACCAGGGGGAGGGAATACCAGAGAGACTCGTTTGAAGCCCGAAGAGTCAGTATTTATGACTGTTGGTATTATTGGAGTGTTGAAGCCGATTAAAAAAGATGTGTGCATCAGATCCCGGCGAAAGTGGGGCACCAGGTTTTCGACCAGTCGAGATGCGGAAAGCCTGGGTCCCGGCGTTCGCCGGGATGACGGTCATATTAGAACATTGAGTATCAACCAAAAGACGTGTGGTTTCGCCCTTCAATCCTCGGCGTAATAGACGCCGGTCACGGGGTCCTGTTTCAGGGTTTTCAGCTCTTTTGGATTTTGCGGCTGACTGGCCTTCTCGGCCTGCTGCTGTGCTGCTTCAGCCTGTTTCTCAACCGAAGCCATCAGTTTCTTCATGGCGTAGCCTGCCACCATCGTGACGATGCTGACGCCTATCGTTCTCAACAATGCGCCCATGCCGACGCCTCCTTTGCTTCCCGCATCATAGACCAAAACGCTGCCACAATGAACGCTCTTCCAGCGTCGAAACTGTGGCATCGGGCAAGTCTGCGACTTTCCCCAAGTCCTGGCCTAAACCTAGACGGCTTATGGGGTTCCATCCCTTCGGTGCTTCGATGGCTAAAAGCTCAACTTTTTCGCCAAATTTGCGTTTGAGGACCGCGTGCATGTGACCCAAATCGTCGATCAGGCCGATTTCCTTGGCTTTGGCACCCGCCCAGAAGGCGCCGGTGAAAAGTTCCTTGTTCGTTTCCTTGAGCTTTCCGGCGCGGCGTTCGCGCACCCAGCGCTTGAAATGCTCGTGGATTTCCAGTTGCAAGTTTTTGACGCGCGTCACGTCTTCCTTCTTTTCGGGCTGGAAGGGATCGAGCATGCTCTTGTTGTCGCCGGCGGTGTGGACGCGGCGTTCGACACCGAACTTCTTCATCGTGCCGACGAAGCCGAAGCTTGCCATGATCACACCGATGGAGCCGATGATCGAGCTTTCGTCGGCATAGATTTCGTCCGCAGCACAGGCGAGCCAATAGCCGCCGGAGGCTGCCACGTCCTCACAAAAAGCGTAGACCGGGACTTTGGTTTCAGCGGCAAGGGCGCGGATGCGGTCGCCGATGAGGGCTGATTGCACCGGCGAGCCGCCGGGCGAATTGATTTGCAGGGCGACGCCAGAGATGCCCTTGCGGAATGCTTTTCTCAGAATCGGCTCGAGGTCCCTGGCGTTGATGCCGCCACCACGCAAACCGCCGCGGCCGGGGGCGATTGTGCCTTCCAGCCTTACGACGTGGATAATTGCGGTTTTCTTGCGCCAGGAGGGTGGGAGAAGTTTGAGGATGCGTTTCAACATTGCGCCCATAGATAGGATGCGAGGACAGGATTCACAAGCTGTCGATGCACCGGGCCGATTATTGGTGGACTACCGCAGCCGCCAGGCCACGCCGGTACGAAGCACGGCTTCGGCGTCGGGCGTGTAATTGTTGTCGTCGTGATGCAGGATCAGGCCCGGCAAAAGTTGCAAGGGTGCGCGCGAGCCCTTGATGCCTTGCACGATGATGCGCGAGGCGGCGTGGCCTTCCCTTGCATAAAGTGGTGCAACACGGATGTCGCCAAACTTGTCGTCCATCGCACCGAGAATCTTGGCGAGCGTTTCGGCCTTGTGGATTACCGTTACCGTGCCGCGCAATCCTACCATCGAATGCATAACCTTGATCCAGATTTCGAGGTCATCGGGACCGAAGGCGTGGGCCTGGGCTTTCAGCAAGCTGGGCGATGGCGTGACCTTGCCGTCCTCATAATAAGGAGGGTTGGCGAATGCGTGCTGAAAAGTGCCGTGCTGCGGGAGGTGTGCGAGATCTTTGCGCAGACAGTCCTTCACGTCGGCATGAATGGCCTTGATGCTGTGCGCAAAGCCATTGCGCTTGGCGTTTTCCTCGCACAACATGGCGTAACGCTGACCGTTTTCGATACCGGTGACCTGGATCGCCGGATTGCGGGCGACAAGGCAGAGGGCTGCGGCACCAGCGCCAATGCCAGCTTCAAAGACCTGCTCGCCGGGTGAAACGGGAATGGAGGCGGCCACGAACACCGCATCTATGCCGGCGCGATAGCCCTTTTCCGGTTGCTGCAAACGGATCTTGCCATCAAGAAATGCGTCTTCGCTCAGAGACGATGACGCGCCTCCGGTCACAGCGCCGTGCGGCACTGGTGCTGGCGAAAGTTCCTGGGCAACCTGCATTTGGGGGCCAAGCCTAGTGGTTCATGGTTAGTGAGAGGTTACCATGGTTTAACCACGTTCACGAATGGTAAAAAGAAGGTTGCGGGCCGCTCTATGGCCGGACCAGATCATATCCCTTCCACTGGCCGTCAATCGAGACAAGGCGGAGGTGGAGGCGTTTGGTCTTGGTGTCGTAGAAATATTTGGTGTCGCCGGTGCTGAGGGCGGAGAGGCTGGTTGCTTTTAGCACGGGTTGCCAGCCCCAGAGGTTGAATGTGAAGTTCGGGTATGGATAATCGAGGGACAGGCGCACGGCCTTGCCCGCCTGTTCGTTGCGTGCGAACTGGATGCGCTTGGGAGCGGTGCGAGACAGTTTCAGGTGATGGGCGCGATTGGCCAGCAGATGAAAATGCATGCTGCCGGGGTATATTTCCGCGCTGCCGAGTTTGCGATATTTTCCGTCATCGCGGGTCAGCACTGATCCAGTCAAATTCTCTGCGGTTTCGATTTGCAGCCCGGCATATGAATTCGGGCAGATATAGGCATTCCATGCAGCCATTCGGGTGCAGCTTGATGTCAGAAGCAGCGGGTTGGGCGGCACCACCATGCGGTTCTTGATGCCGGTCACAGAACCATCGAGATCGCGGAAGACGCTGAAGGCATCGCCGTCATTGCGGTATTTCAGGGGATCGAGCCAGACCTTGTTGGCGTTGGTGAATTTGACTTCCGATACGGCGTTTCTTGAGCTGATCGAGAACGGATTTGGCGACAGGTTGGTGAGGCCGCCCGCTTTGCGCAAAGTGTTGGTCTTGAAATTTGCAAAAGTTGTGCGCCTGATGAACATCGGGCCATCATAGAATTCCAGGCCGCGGACAGAGCTTTTGGGCGCCCAGGGCAATGGCAGTTCGCGGCCATCAACACCCTTGGCTTCCCAAGGCTCAGGATTGCCCTTGTTGGCCGTTTCGCCGACGATCAAGCCATCCTGGATGTAGCCGAATTTCTCGCCATAGGTGGCAAAATAGGCACCCATCACATTGTTGGCGAGGCGCGGTGATTGCAGCACGGGATATGAGGCACCCCGCATCCACACGCCTTCGGAGCGGTTTTTGTAAGCGGTGAAATTTTTGAGATAGGGCGGCACCTTGGCCGATTTTTCATTGGCAGGATCGGCAAGCGGTTCAAACCAGGTCACTTGCGTGCGGCGGTTCTTGTCTTCCGCGCCATCCACAAAAAGCCCGCGGCCGCCGTTGGAATGGCTGACGTTATTCGAGAAATCCTTTAATGGAGTGCGGCGCGGCCATATTGCGGTGGTCGCTGACAATCCAATCGGATGATCCGGAAAGCCCAACCAGAAACCAGTGTGTTCAGACCCTGCCGATACATTGCGGCGGATGGTGTTATCCGGGTTGCTGATCCAGAACACCGAGGCCTGGCTGTCGGATGGCGTGGGCAATTCATTGACGCCATTGCGGACAAGGGCTCCGAGATTGTCTTCGATGACGTTGCCGGTTTCGATGCCGTCCTCAACATAAAATCCGTGGCCGATTGTGTCGTAAGCGAAATTTCCTGCGACACGGGCGTTGTGCGTGCCGTGGACCGAAATGAAGCGATTGTAGGAGTGAATGATGGACGAGTTGGCGATGTATTGTCCCGTTGCGTCGCCTGTGAGATGCCAGTGAAATGGATAGCGCGCCAGTGCGTCCTTCTGGCCCATGTTGAGAAATTCGACACCGTCAATTTTGGCGGAAGAATTTTTCATCACCATCACATGGCCGCCGAATGAAGATGTTTGAGATGACGCGTCGCCTTTGATGACTATGTTGCGCGTGGCGAGACCAACCTCGCCGCATTCGGTGATGGATTTGGCTCCGAAGGTGGACGTGCCGCAATAGTGCTCGTATTTCAGCGCGGCGTTGAGCGTTACGGATTTTCCGGTGATGGCGGTGATGGTGCGTTCTTCAGCGTGATTGAAATGGAAATCTGTTGAGACAAGAACGATCTTGTCGCCTACGCGCCAGGGTAATGTTTCATTCAGGGTGATGGCGCGTGTGCCACGCGGTGCGGTTTTCGCAAGACGGGCCCAGCCTTTCCTCGCTTCGCCATGAAGCTCGATCGCGCCGCCGCCCATGGCGCCGAGAAATTTCGTGCCCATGTCCATGTGGTTGGCTGTCTGATTTGCGCCGGTCAGGGTCACGATCAGGCTCTTGGTGAAGGGCGCCGCCTTGGTGCCGCAGGTAAACTTGCCATGAACCATGATCCAGTTGGATGAAAGCGCCAGATTTTTGTCAGCGCAGGCCAGCTCGCCGTTGATCGTCAGATCGGTGAGATTCAGATTCTGGTCGAGGACAATGCTTTGGCCAGCAGGAATTGTGACGCTGCCCGTCGACGGCAAGCCACTGGCGGACCAGTTTGTCGCTGCCGCAGCTGGCGACGCCGCCACTGTTGCAAAGATCAACGCATGCAAGATGCGTTCTGCGATGCCCATCAAAATCCCCCGGTCAACAAGCTGCCCCCTGAAACTTAAACGCGATCTGTGGGGCGGAAATGTGGAAAAGACGGTGCCGGAAATACCTTGTTCCGCTGTTAACGGGTGCCGGGGGAATTAGTTAAAATTGGAGACAATTGGGTGATGGGCAATACAATGTGATGAGAGCTTCTGCTGTCCGGCAAAGGAGCAAAGGAATCATCCCTTTGCACAAGACAATTCGGTGACAATTCGGTGACAGTGCACTTAATTAATTCGCCCAGCTCTGGCACCGGGTTAAGTCGAAATATCCACCACCTTCATTCCTGCGCTCGTCGCACTGATTCCCCGCTGCAACTCCATCAACTCTCCATCGGCGTGGCTTTACCCGTCGAACCAGACTTTCCGCCTGTTCTCTGGGTCAAGCTTGGGTGGCCGGGTCAAGCACGGTCATGGTGTGATTTGGGGTAGTTCACCTTAACCGGATAGCAGTTTTATGCGGGCCACGATGGTGTTTGGTAAATATGCCAACGGACCAGTGGCCACTTTTAGGCTACTGCCTGACGAATCCTGGGTCACCATTGCAATTGCATGGCGTTCCCACTGGCAGGAATGTCGGATTGCCATTGGTCAGCGGGAGCGGGCAAACTTGAGTCCTTGTCTGGCAAAATGCGCCAAGCGCTTGCGCGACTTGAAATGTATCGAGCGAGGCCGCCCGCAACGAAGATTGCGCAGTGGCAGCGGCTGCCAGCACCAATAGCCCCAGCCCCCATTTCATTGAAATGTTTTTCATATTCGTGTCCTTTGTTCTGTCAGGGAGTTTCACTTTCCGGATTACAATTTTCCAATCGATCAGCGACGCCCTCGCTTGTCCAAACACGGATTGAGCAGTCGTCCGGTATTTTTGACATGTAGGGAAATTCAGCGATCAACCCGTCCATGTTCGGAAGAATCCTGATTTTCAGGTTTTCCACGACGCCTGCGGTGACCACAGTATTACGCCACAGTCTGCGGCCCGCAATCAGGCATGAAATCTTGCCGGGCAATCCCGCCTCGAGGGTATTCTCGCAGGTTATTTTGCGGATGATCGGCAGGCGCTGGTCCTGGTCGAAGGCGACATTTTCGATGTCCTGTTGGGTGTTGGGCAGGACCACCTTTATCGCTGCGCTTTCGCCTGCGGGACCTGTCTGGAAACAACGGTCTTTCTCAGGATTTGCTCCCTGTACAAAGAGTTGGCCATTGACGGGCTGCGTTAGTGGCGTGCCTGAACTATTGAGCCACTGCTTGCAAATTCGAACATGGATGTGCGGCCACCAGGCCGGAACCGACACGATGGCTTGAACTGATTCCGAAATGGTTCTGAGGTTCTTGCCGTGTCTTTCCGTGCTGCTGGCGTTGGGATTGATAATCCAGCCCACAAGGACATTTTCCGAAACTCCGTCTAATGGCGGCTGTGCGCTGCCAAAGGCAGCGACCCGTGAACGCAAACTACTGGACGACTGGTTTACCTTGTTGCTGGCGAATATTCCGCCAAATCCCTGAGAACCGGCAACGTCTGGTGCGCTGAGATCGGCTGTGTTGGTCTCGACAATCTGTTCGACAACTGAACTCGAGCTTTGCTTGGGCAAGGCAGAATACGCGTAGCTGGTATAGGCTGAAACTCTGCCTACGAATTCGACAAAGCCAAAATTATAGTTTCCGTGAATTTCGCGGCACCCACCAGGTCCATCGGTAAACTGAACCAAGTCAAATACGTTGCTATATGTATTTGCCTTTTCTGTTGGAACTCGTCGGGTCTCAATGATTAGTAAAGATAGCAGTTTCAGGAATGTCTCGCGCGCCTCGGTTGGAGCTATCAGTTGACGATCTTCCAGGGTCGTACTGATATACAATGCCTTGGTATCTGTGGATTCTTCAGAAATGTAGGGTTTCAGTGCCTCCTCTTCTAACTGGTCCAATCCGCCAACCGGAACTGCACTTTTTAAAAGTGTCGTGTTATTAACATCTGCTGCTCCCGCTGCCTTACATTCAGGAGAGGCGACATAGAAATTGAGTTGCCGCGCCATGGTATCAAATGTTGGCGGGTCCTTTTTCCCTCCTGAAGATCTGGCGGAATACTTGAACAAGGTTTGAAAATCAAAAAATCGACTTACATCTCCGAGGTAGATTCGTAATTCATATAACTCATTTTCTTCAAATGTTTCGGAGACTTTACTTGTCATGTAATTTGTAATTATAGGAGTCGCGGCAAGATCGACCGTAAACCTGTTGGCAATCGCAATCTCAATCTGCTTTGCAAGAATGGGCACGCTAGGTTCCGAAAAGTCGACCTGCAGCACTGCGTTGTTGACCTGCCGTTTCACAGTTTTCAGGAACGATTGAAATGTCTCTCTCAACATTTGCGCGTCGGATTGATCGGCAAAAAGCGCTGCCACGCGGTCTTTTCGGCTTGAGCCAGATGATTGCTGCTTGACTGGTGGAACCAGTTCTATCCCGACCATCGCACTCTTGTCAGACCGTTCATTCACAACGACTGCGGTGTCAAATTTCAGTATGTAAAGAGAATTGTTGTCGAGATCATGCCGGTCATCGAGCCGGTTCTCTATGATTTTTTGAGTAATCAGATCCCGGTTGGAAGACTGGATGCTGATTTTTTCATTGAATGTGAGCTTGTTGTTCAACACTTCATTGTCGGTGGGTGTTTGGTCTTGACTTGATGATCCGCCGACTTGCGCCTGTACCGCCGCTTTTCCGGCTGCTCTCACCTGTTCAATCTTGCGCAAAACGCCCACGAGATTTTCTGGCTGGTCTGCTTCCTCCAGCTTCTGATTCAGCCAGGCATCTTCCTTGAAACGTTCGTTGACGAGGCGTTCGCGGGTGTAGACTTCGGGGCTGTCCACGAAGATGAAGCCACCTGTATCAGCGTAGGGAAGAATGTCGCGCAGAGAGCCCAGACCCAAAGCGTTCCAAGTCACGACAGTAACCAGGGCGAACAATGCGACTGACCATAAGCGAGTCTTTGAAAGCAAAAACGATTTGGCTGACGATTCTGATGTTTGCAGCGTTTCGCCGGATGATTGCTGCTGGCGTGGCACTTCCACCGCAGTTTCAACGGAAGATTCCTTGTTGTCCTTTGGCGGGCGCTTAGGCATTGAGGATTCTCATGGTTTCGACATTGGAAAGCTTCATGAACATGGGGACAAATTTCGGCATGCCTCGTCGGCGACGCATTTTTCCGGCGTCATTCTGGATCGCTCGTATCTTCGGCAATGCGAGCCGTTTGCCTCGCAGCCGAAATCATTGGCGAAGCAAAATTCCGGTTTTTGGGGAATGGCGTTGGTCCGCGAATTCCTTGGCGGAGGAGCTGCGGACGGCTCATCATCGACATATCTCGGCGTACGGCGGCTTTCGGTTTGCGCTGCACTTTGCACACCTGAAACTTGCAGGATGAGCGCGATACTGAGTGCGCCGCACAAAATTTGTTTGATCGTTTGCATGCGCCGTTTCCAACTTTGCATGCCCCCATCCGGCCCGTTTTCGAGCTGTCAGTTTTGGAGTTTCGGCCAGTCACAAAATTCCGGCAACTACCATTTGGTAGCCGTCGATGCATACAACTTTAGCAATATTGATTTTTGGGTTCAGCGCGAGATTTTGCGAGATTCTGGTTTTTGACCTACTGGTAATAGTGGTTGGTTGATCCGAAAAACCACAACATATGTACATTCTTCCATAATATTTTGAACTCGCGCGTGAGATTTTGCGTGGAATTCCTGACTATTGCAAATGACAAACCATGTGCTTTTTGCGTCTCATTCATGTGGTTTTGCCGACTCAAAAATGCGCTTTTTGCTGTGAAAATGGCGGGCGATGCGATAGCGCTGGGGCGGTGAAGATCGTTGAAATCGCCCCGGCCAAGGTCAATCTCGCCCTGCACATCTTGGGCCGCCGCGCCGATGGCTATCATCTTCTTGATTCTATTGTGGTTTTTGCCGATGTAGCGGACCAGATCATGATCGAGGCGGCGGAAACGGCGTCTTTTGCCATAACCGGGCCCTTCGCTGCGGACCTCACGGCGGAGGAAAACAACATCGTGCTCAAGGCTGAAGCGAAATTCCGTTCTTTGGCAATGACTTACGGGATCATCCTGCCGGCTCTTGCGATTACGCTCGAGAAGAACCTGCCTGTCGCATCGGGTATCGGCGGGGGATCAGCGGATGCGGCGGCGGCGTTGCGGGCGATTGCAAGATTTATTGGGAATGCGCCACCAAAGCTCTCCCAAGATATTGAAAAGATAGCGCTTTCACTTGGATCTGATGTGCCGGTTTGCCTGCGTCAAATGCCGTGCCGGATGCGAGGCGTGGGCGACATCATTACGCCGGTCAATTTGCTGCTGCCGGCCACCATTCTGCTCATCAACCCTGGCCGCCCTTTATTGACGAAGTCAGTTTTTTCATTAATGAAACCAGATGGTTACGAAGGATTCACCGGGCTCGTTCCCGATGATCCGGCGACCTGGCGCAATGACATGCGGGATGCGGCGATACAGCTGGTGCCTGAAATCGCTACGGTTCTGGGCGCGATCCGTTCCGAATCCGCGTTTAAAATCAGTAACATGTCAGGGTCAGGCGGCACCTGCTTTGGCCTCGCAGATGATGCAGCTGCGGCGCATTCTGCCGCCGCCCGCGTCCAGGCCGCGCACCCGGAGTGGTGGCTTCGCCTGGGAAAGATTATAGGCCTAGGATAGCCTTAGAGCGCGCAAAAAGGTGCCTTACGGCAACGCGTTCATGTTTCAGGTAGGGGAGTAGCCAAACTCCGGGAAAGCGCCGTAGAGGCAAAAATTCGGCCATGGCGTCGATTTCGCATTATATCCCCGTCACTATTACCGTCATCGCGGCGAAAGCCGGGACCCAGGCTTTCAACCAGTGGAGTGTCGGACTGTCTGGGTCCCGGCTTTCGCCGGGATGACGGATAACACATTGATTTTACTGATCAGTTAGATCGCGCGATGCAAAACTCCACCGCCTCGAGCAGCGCGGTTTTCCACTCGCTATCGGGGAAGATTGCCAGGGCATCGCAGGCGATGTCGCCGTAGTGGCGGGCGCGCTCCATGGTCTTGGCTATCGCGCCGTGTTTGTCCATTAATTTCCTTGCATAAACAAGATCATCCGCCGTCTGTTCGCCAAGTTGAAGCACCCTGGTCCAAAACTTGCGCTCGGTTTCCGAGCCGCGGCGATAAGACAGGACCACCGGCAAGGTGATCTTGCGCTCGCGGAAATCGTCGCCGGTGCTCTTGCCCAGTTTTTCCGATGTGCCGGAATAATCCAGAGCATCATCAACGAGTTGGAAGGCGATGCCGAGATTTCGGCCATAGGATTGCAGCGCCAGCTGCTCATCTTTTGGGCGCGACGCGATGACGCCGCCGACTTCCGCAGCGGCCGAAAAAAGGGCGGCGGTCTTTGCACCAACTACTTGTAAATATTGATCTTCTGTCGTCGAAACGTCTTGCGACACGGAAAGCTGCAAAACCTCGCCCTCGGCGATGACGCAGGCCGCGTTGGAAAGGATGCGCAAGGCCTCGAGCGAGCCAGTTTCCACCATCATTTTAAAGGCTTGGCCCAAAAGATAGTCACCGACCAGCACGCTCGCCTGATTGCCCCAGATGACGCGGGCCGCCTCCTTGCCGCGGCGCTGGTCGCTTTCATCGACAACATCATCATGGAGCAAGGTGGCGGTGTGCATAAACTCCACCGCCATCGCCAGTTTGAGATGCAGGGACGCGCTGTAGCCGCACATTCGCGCGGCTGCGATCGTCATCATCGGGCGGATCCTTTTCCCTCCAGAATCAATGAGATGGCGAGCCAACTCCGGGATCAGCTCGACATGGCTTTCGGCCTTTTCGAGGACCAAGCGATTGACCTGCTCCATGTCTGGCTTGGTGAGCGCCACCAGCGCATCCAGCGTCGGCGGAACCTTTTCCTGCGCGCCCCCAAAGGGAATCACAACACCCATCTGACCTGCTCTTTCTCGCCCCAGATTGACCGCCTCAGCGCGTAACCGCAAGAGTGACGCATTGCCGCAAAATGCACGAAAACGAGTCGACGTTCGACTGTAAAATGCACGGAGTCGAGTCGAGAAACGGCTTTAGTTTGTCACGGAGGAAAGTCGAAGGTTTGACGGAGAAACATCAGTTGCGAGTTCAAAATATTATGGAAGATTGTACATATGTTGTGATTTTTCGTCGGTCTGGCATACTACAGACAGTAGGTCTAAAACCAGAATCTCGCAAAATCTCGCGCTGAGTTCGAGTTTTGTCAATCTGATTGACAAATCAAGTGAGTGTTCATGATTCTGTTCCTACGGTTTCAAGTCTCGAATTTTGACGCCCGGCGAATTGGAAATCCCGCTTCGACTGGAAAGGCGGGGCGCCCGAATTTTGGCCGCCTGTCACCATATCGTGCAATTGCGGCCCGGGTCATTTTAAGCAATCCGCAGATGGATGCAGATACCCGCAAGTGACTCACGGGATTGGGCATCCAGATAATTAAATGCACTGTCACCGAAATTCCTCTTCTTTCAGTCGCGCTAAGATCTCATAGCATCCGGTTCAAATTTGAAGTTTTTGTGGTGCACGTCCGAATGCTGCAGGAAGTCGAAACAAAATGGACATTTGGTTCTGACGAGTTTCAATTTCACAATTTCGAAGTTGCAACTGTTGACATCGTACAGAAGCTGGAATGGATTGAATTGGACCCTACTGATGCGGTGCCACGTTCGCCAATGGATACAATGGAGTCTGTCAGGTTGACTTCAGAATCCGTTCTATCTGAATCAGTCCAAGTAGACGTCGGATTGGCAATTTCAAGTCAGGCTGGTGAAAAATTGGTTTGTGAGGCAGGTGCATTCCCGATGGTGTTCAGTTTTGAGTACCACACCAAGACGATTCGGTGATGTGGTGGACGTGAACCGCACCGGGATTGCCGGTGGCCGTACGTAAAGGGGACGCTTCCCATAGGCGCTAACTTAAGCCCTGTAGTTTTCGTTTTCGCGGCGGCTCACGCAGCAGTCTGACGATAAGGGGACGCTTCCCATAGGCGCTAACTTAAGCCCTGTAGTTTTCGTTTTCGCGGCGGCTCACGCAGCAGTCTGGCGAGTTTTGGACAGATTGCGATTGTAGCTGCGATTGAAGGGAATGATAGGATTGCGCTTTTGATGACGGTGAAGACATAGATCGTCATGCGCCAGACGGATGACGCGCGGTTTGCATATTGGGGCTCAGGGGGGAATGGCATCCGCAGCGGTGCGGATGTCATCGGCCAGAAGGGCCAGCAGCAGATGGGCATAGAGCCAGGCGCGGGCCAGTTTTGGATTTTTGACGGGAAGCTTTGCCATGTCGAGAATGGACTTCATGCGCTTGAAGGCCAGTTCGATCTGCCAACGCACGCCATAGAGGTGCCTGAGACGTTCGGGCGAAGCCTGTTCAGGTGACAATGAGGTGAGCAAAATCAGGCAATCGGCTGCATCCTTTGTGCGCGGGTCTTGCCGCTTGGATTGACGCCGCGCGGCCTCACGTCTGACTTTCTCGCGGGCCTTGATCGCCGCTTTCTCGGGCTTGGGCAGAAGCACGAGGCGCATGGGCACAGGCTGGAACGTGCCCTTTGGCCTGACAATGAAGACGGGTTTGTCGACCACTTCTGTTTTCGCCTGCCTGAGCAGTTCATGCCAGTCGATGACCTGGCCATCGGCGTCCTGAAGCCGCAAGCGTCTCCAGCTCAACCTGAGCAGCAACTCGCAGCCTTTCTCGCGCAAGCTCCTGATTGAGCCGGGTGTTGGATAGGCCCGGTCAGCAATCACCAGATCGCCGCTTTCAGGCTCAAGCCGCGTCAGGTCTTCCGCCAGAGGTCGTGGCGTCACCGTCAAATCCACGATGCGTGAGGAACCCGGATCATAGCTCAGGTGCACCATGTAACTTAAGCCCTGGCCCTGAGCCGGTATCACTGTCGCATCGCGGATGCGGATGTGGCGTGTGGTGCCGTCATGGGGTGCGCCGTCAGGCGGTACATTGACTTGATGCCGCAACGGCGCAGACTGGTTCAACTGCAAAAGCCTGTCATTGCACAGGGCCTCAAGCCAGTCAGCAGATCCCGAAATCCGCTTCATCAGGGCCACATCTGAAAGCCTCGCCACAGCAGCGGCTTCTGCCAATGCCGCTGCCATGCGAAGCGAATGCCCGCTCGGTCCGTACATCAAGGCCAGCCGCAGCAGATCGCCAGCCCGTCTTACCTCTCGCTTGCGCAGCAGGGCCTTGTGCTGCAAAGCCGAAGCCAGAAGTGCGGCCTCGCCGCCAAACAGGCCCAGCGCTTCATCCCAGCCCCAAGAATCAGTCTGATTTGTTTCCATCGCCAGTGTGAATCACGTTCTCACGCCAAGCGGAATCCCTTAAGTTAGCGCCTATGGGAAGCGTCCCCTTTGACTGGAATGACGATATGGCAATGGCGGCATTTGTTTTCGAGAACTGTTTTTCCTTTGTCGAGATCGGCGAAGGCTAGCTTGGCTGTGATGGGCGCGGGCTTCGGTATGATGACGCCGTGCGCCTTGAGGTAAGCCGCGACATCGCCATGTTCGTAAAGGATGGCGAGGTGAAGGGGGGTCGTAACCAGAATGTACTGTCCGCCGACTTTCCTGTGTTGCGCATTCACATTTGCGCCCGCATCGACCAGTGCCTTGACGCAGCCGAGGCAGCCACGCTCAGCCGCAACATGAAGCGCGGTCTTGCCGTCCAGGTCTGCATTTGGATCAGCGCCATTGGCCAGCAACAAATTGACCAGCTCCGCCGTGTCTCTTGCCGCAGCACCCATCAGGGGTGAACCGAAGTTCGCCTTGGCATTAACATCGGCACCGTGCGCGATGAGAAGCTTCGCCGCTTCGAGTTGCCCCCTGATCGCCGCAAAATAGAGTGGCGTTGCGCCGCCAGCCAACTTGTTGACATCGGTTCCAGCGTTCAAGGTCGCAGTCAGCGTGGCGAGATCACCGATTTTGGCGGCCTCATGAATTTCGGCGGCACGGGAAACCGCTGGACCAAAAAAGAGGATCGCAGAAAACAGAACCAGCTTGAAGTTCATGGCGCTTCTCCTTGTTTGGATCACGGCAGCGGAACAGGATTTTTGCTGAGGGTGCGGAGATAGGCGATCACGTTCACACGATCATCCTCGTTGGGCGCACCTTCCGTTTGCATGTCTACGCCGGGCGTGGTGATGGCTGGTCCCGAGAGAAACGTATTGAGATCCTCGTAAGTCCAGTCCCCCTTCAATGCCAGTAAAGTCTTGGAATATTCAGCAAAGTCGAGAGACGCCTTGTCGCGCCCGACAATATTCCAAAGGTTGGGGCCGAGCGTATCATCTAGTCCCAAAATGATAGAGTGGCACTTGCCGCATTCATTTTCAAAAAATTCACGCCCTTTGCCGGGATCGGCGGAGGCAAGTTTGGCAGCGATCGGGTCGGGCGTCGGCAAAATGACACCGTGCGCGAGAAGGTAGTGAGCGACATCGCCATGTTCGTAAAGGATGGCGAGGTGAAGGGGGGTCGTAACCAGAATGTACTGTCCGCCGACTTTCCTGTGTTGCGCATTCACATTTGCGCCCGCATCGACCAGTGCCTTGACGCAGCCGAGGCAGCCACGCTCAGCCGCAACATGAAGCGCGGTCTTGCCGTCCAGGTCTGCATTTGGATCAGCGCCATTGGCCAGCAACAAATTGACCAGCTCCGCCGTGTCTCTTGCCGCAGCACCCATCAGGGGTGAACCGAAGTTCGCCTTGGCATTAACATCGGCACCGTGCGCGATGAGAAGCTTCGCCGCTTCGAGTTGCCCCCTGATCGCCGCAAAATAGAGTGGCGTTGCGCCGCCAGCCAACTTGTTGACATCGGTTCCAGCGTTCAAGGTCGCAGTCAGCGTGGCGAGATCACCGATTTTGGCGGCCTCATGAATTTCGGCGGCACGGGAAACCGCTGGACCAAAAAAGAGGATCGCAGAAAACAGAACCAGCTTGAAGTTCATGGCGCTTCTCCTTGTTTGGATTACGGCAGCGGAACAGGATTGTCGCTGAGCGAGCGCAGATAGGCGATCACATTCACACGATCATCCTCGTTGGGTGCACCTTGCATTTGCATGTTCACGCCGGGCGTGGTGACGGTTGGTCCAGAAAGAAAAATATTCAAATCCTCGTAAGTCCAATCACCGTCCAATGCCCGCAGCGTCTTGGAGTATCCCCTATAGTTGAGAGACGCCTTGTTGCGACCTACAACATTCCATAGGCCAGGACCATAGTTGTCGCCGTGTACCCGACTGAAGGTATGGCAAGATTGACATTCTTTTTCAAAGAACTTCCACCCTTTGCCGGGATCAGCGGAGGTGAGTTTGGCCCCAATCAGGGCGGGTTTTGGAAAGATGACGCCGTGCGAGATGAGATAGTCCGCGACCTCACCATGATCGTAAGTGATGGCGAGATGGAGGGGGGTTGTGACCAGCGTTTCTTGTCGGGGGGTATACTTGTGTTGCGCATTCACATTTGCGCCCGCTTCGACTAGTGCCTTGACACACGCGAGGCAGCCGTGCTCCGCAGCAAGATGAAGCGCCGTCTGGCTTTCTGGCTTCGCGTTTGGATTTGCGCCGTTGGCCAACAACAATTTTACTAGCTCGGGCCCGCCTTTCGCCGCAGCCGCCATCAGGGGCGAACCGATTTTCGTCTTGGCGTTGACGTCGGCACCGCGCGCAATGAGAAGCTTTGCCGCTTCCAGGCGCCCCCTTATCGCCGCAAAACAAAGCGGCGTTGCACCGCCATCGACCTCGTTGACATCGGTTCTGGCGTTCAAAGCCGCAGCAAGTGCGGCGAGGTCGCCTTTTTTGGCGGCCTCATGAATGGCTGCTGAATTTGCATTCGGAACTTGGGCAAAGGCAAGAAAAATGAAAATCAACAATTTGCGCATTTTACGACTCCCATGGGAAACAAGGGAAACAGCACTAATGGATACAAAGATGCTAACATGATTTCGCTGCGACGACAACGCCGTCTACAAAACTGTTAGCGCAAAATGAGAATGTCCCTTTCGGATTTTTCAGAAAATAGGGGACGTTTCCCTTAATGTAATAGCCTTGGCATCCGCCGCATCATTCTTCATGCGCGGCAGAAATGCCTTCACACGCTGCGCCGGAATGAGCTTCACGACTTGGCCGAGCTTTGTGATTTCACGCGTCCAATGGCGCGCCAAGAGTGTTCTTTTTGGAATTGCCCGTGACCTTTGCCATTTTGCGTTTCTCACTTTGCACTTAGATCAAAATAAAATCCATCACCGTCATATCAAGATGTCCATCCAGCGTGACCTGAAAGTCTGCGCGCTTGTCACCGTTGGTGTCGGTCAATACGATGGTGTTCGTTCCGGCCTGGTAGCGCAACTCGCCGGAGTGACCGGTGAATGCGGCAGTACCGATGTACTTGAAGTGCTGCACGCCGACGATGCCGGATTTCGCATCCATTGCCGAGAGGTCAATCCTGTCATTGCTGGCAAGGATGAAGTCCTTGATGCGGTCGTTGGTCGCTCCGCCGCCCGAGTCATTAACAGAATTGAAGACGAAGGTATCATTGCCTGCGCCGCCATAAAGTACATCCTTGTCGAAACCGCCCCTGAGAATGTCGTTGTTGGCTCCACCATACAGAAAATCTCCACCGGCGCCGCCATTCAGCGTGTCGTTGCCAGCGTCGCCATAGAGGTGATCAATGTCCATCTTGCCGTCCAGACGGTCATTGCCATTATAGCCGTGCCAGTTGTCTTCAAAATTCGACAGGAAAAATGTGTCATTGCCCCGGAACATGTGCCTGATCAGATTAAAATCATCAGCAGTTCCGGGCGTTCGCAGGGCAGTCATAAAGAGTGATGCATCGACATTGAGACCCGTGACCCGCCAAAAGTCACCCGTGCTGGTGTCCAGTTGCTGAAATCCTGTAACGGTGCCTGACAGGGTTTTCGTTGCCGCGTTATGCGACAGGCTTGGTCCATACATGATCATTTTAATGATCCCGTCTCCGCCGTCGGCGTTGATGGTCAAGGCATCGGCAAAGGTTTGACCAAGCAATTGCACATTTGCGTTGTTCTGGAAGCTCCGGCTGACTTCAAACTGCAGGAACGCGTTCAAGTCTACAAAATCCAGATCGGTTTCGACGTTTGAAACGAATTTCACCATTTGACAGGTTTCCATTTTGTGCGGCAATTGTATTTCAATGATGTTTCGCTCTTCGTTAGAAGATCAAGATGCCATTGGCTTGCAGGTCGTAGTCGTTGGTGAGGTCGGCGATCTTGATTGGGGCGGTTGCGCCGTTGCCGCCGGCATTGAACCACAGGGTGTCGTCAGTGGTGCGGTAGATGAAGTAGTCATCGGCATCGCCTGCCTGGTTGGTGTCGGTGGAGAGGAAGTTGGCGGCGTCGAGTGCGCCCTTGTATTGACCGAGGCTGAAGGCGCTGCCTTCGAAAACGAATTTGTCGCCTTGGGCGAAGTCAATGATGGAGTCGCCGCGCTCCTTCGGCGCCATGTAGAGAAATTTGTCGTTGTCGGCACCGCCGTTCAGCGTGTCCAGCCCCGTGCTTCCGCGCAGGGAGTCGTTGCCATCGCCGCCATTCAGGATATCGTTGCCCGTGCCACCGTTCAGCGAGTCATTTCCAAGCCTGCCGTCCAAGGTATCGGTGCCTTCGTCGCCGAACAGCCTGTCTGTTCCTCCGGAACCGTTAATGGTGTCGTTTCCCTTGAAACCATGAACCACGTTGTCCGGACTATTGAGCGAGAATAGATCATTGCCCGAGAACATTTTCTGATACAGCTTTTGATCGTCTGATACAGAGCGCGTCTTGAACGCCGCCATGAACTCTGTTGCCCTGATACTGAAGCCAGTAATGTCCCATTCCAGTCCGTATTGAAAAAAGCTAAGCGCATTTACGTAGCCACCTGTCAACGTTTTAGAAGCGGCGTTGTATTTGAGACTGGAACCAAACAAGTCGATGCCGATCGTTGAGTATCCATAACTATCGGTCTTGTGCATGGAATAAATGTCTGCATACTGAAAAGCCTGTGTCACGCCTGTCAATTGGACGTTGACGTTGTCCTGCATGAACCTGACCCCCGACAAGAACGGGTTGAGTTTCAAGGATTGAAAATTGACGGGCATGTTTGCGAAAACCTGAGCCATTGGCGCGATCCTTACAATGTGCTTCCGGCCAGGTCCTGCAATGTGGTCGGAGGGGGCGAATGGACCGCTCACTGGACCTGGCCGAAACTTGTGGCGTGATTTGTCGCGCGGCCATCCGCGTTCGGCGTCACCCTTTTGGGGGATGCGAGAGTCTTTTTTTAGCGGGGGGCCGATAGCCGCTCGAGCAGGATTGCAAGCGCTGCCTTGTCGGCAGTCTGGGTTTTTTCGAAGATGCGGGCCATGTGGGTTTTCATGGTGTGCATGGTAATGCCCAGCTTGTCGGCGGCCTGTTGGCGCGATTCATGGGCGCAGACTTCGATTGCGACGCGCGCTTCGGCTTGGGTCAGCGCAAAGAGGGCGGTCAGGGATTCCGGAGCGGTTGGGGTTCCGGCCAAATCGGTTTTGACGAGAATGATGGCTTCAGATTCAGGATTCCAGCCATTGAGTGCTACGCGCTTGGCGAGCGGCATGACATAGGCAACGGCAGGGCGCTTGCCACCGGGCAAGGGAATGCCGATGCCATAATGGCCGATGGTTGACTCATCATGTTGGGCCTGTTGCAACATGCGTTTCAATGCGGCATGCGCCAGCGGGCTTGCGGGTTCCAGCATGCCCGCAACTGATTTGATGATATCCCCTTCGGCGGTCATTTTTTTCGCCAAGGCATTTTGATAGACGATGCGGGCGCTGCTGTTGACCACAACTGCCGCATGGCCGAGCCCTGCAAGGCGCGTTTCAAAATCTGCGGCACCGGACGCTTTCAGACCGAGCAGATCGCTGATGAGAATGGAGCGCTTTACATGTGGCGTGAAAAGGCTGACCAGGTCCAGGTCGTGGCTGGTCATTACGCCATATTCGAAGGACGAGAATACCGAGTACCAGGCCATGCGTGTGGGTTCGCGCCACACGACAGTGGCGGCGTTGTCGCAGAGGCCAGCTGGAATTGCCCATTCGGTGAAGAATGGCGAATTGAGGACGGTTGCGCGATCCTCAGGGTTCAGCGTTTCTATCATCGACTCGGTGTTGTACGAAAGTTCCACCTGCGCCCGCGCCATGCTTTTCTGGAAAGGGTTCATGGCGAAGTATTTTTGGTAGAGGAGATCAAGCCAATGCTGGTCAAGCCCCACTTGCACGGCGATGCGCAGGTCGAAAGTCGTTAGATCAACCACGTTGATTGCGCCAATTGATGAGTTGAGATGAGCGCAAATGCTGCGCATCGCGTCCGGCCAGCGACTTACATCTATCGCGGCATCATAGATGAGCCCGACGGTTTCAGAGAATTGAGCGTGATTTGGCGCGTTGCGCCCAGACTTTGCATTGTCCAATAACGATCTCCCCAGCCCCATGTTTGCAAAGTGTGGCAAGCGCTTTTGGGCATGTCAATTGCGTTGCCTTGCGCTGAGGGTCATTTCGGTGACAATCCAGCACGGTCTCCAAAATGCCTGCGTCAGGCGGTGCGGTAGCGTCCGAGGCTGTGGGCTTCGAGGGCGTGGGCGACACCGCCATCGATGTGGCGGATGAGGGCGGCTTGTGCCCGGCCGATGTCGCGGGCGAGGGCTGCGTCTTTCAGCTCGCGGTGCTCGGCTGCTGCTATATCGCCGCGAAATGTCAGGAACAGCATTTGATAGCGCAGATATTTGTCCATCACCGTGGTGTAGACGCTCAACAGTTCCATGGAATTGCAGCCCTTGATCAGGGTTTGGTGAAAACCAAAATCATGGCGCCGCCAGTCTGACCGTTCTGTCGTCATGCCATCCTTCACCAAATTTTCGAGTCTGACCAATTTCTGGTGGGCCGTGGCGACGTCATCCTCCCAGGCCTTGCCGCCATTCTTGAATGACTTGGCCATGGCATCCAGCTCGATCACCTTGCGCAGGTCCGCGATTTCAAGCAGGTTCTCGGCTGAAACTTCTGCGGTCGCAAATCCCCGTTGGGCTTCAGACGACACCACGAAACGCTCGGTGGCAAGGCGGGCCAGCACCTCACGCAGCACGGATTCGGGCGCGTCATAATTGGCTTCGAGGCGCTGAAGATCAAGGCTCGCACCCGGAGGCAATTTACCAAAAATGATATCAGAGCGAACCCGGAGATAAACAGCCTGGATAATCGACAATTGGCACCTCTCGGCTATTTGTGGTTGCACCACCTAAAGCAGCGCCACACTGATTTGACATGTGCCGGGAGGAAAGCTTCAGGGGAGTCACTTCAGGGGAATCGCTTCAGGTCCAAAAGCGGTGGTGGGTGCCTTGCCAATTTTCGGCACCACTCAATAAGTGATTGTCACCGTCAAGGTGTCCGCATAATTCGCAACGCCGGGCGTTGTCTGCACAGGTATGCGGCCAAAGCCGGTGTATGTTTGCGGATTGCCAGTGCCGCGCGCCGAGAATGCCGCTGTGCCAAAATGGGTCGTGCGTGCAGCATTGGTGTAAATGCCATAAGCAACTGTATCTGTAATTCCCGCTGCTTTCATTTTCCGTGCTGCAGGCGCTGTGGCGCCTGATGTGCCATTGTTGAGGCCTAGCGTGTAATTGACGTTTCTCGTGCACGTCACTGTCAGCGTGTTCGTCGCATCAACCGCTGCGTTCAGGTTTTGCAGCGTCCCGAAATCCATCGGCGTCGTAGTTGTCTGGCAATCTCCGACACTGTTGACCTGAACGGAAAATGGAACCTGAACCGCGCGGCCCGACGAGTTCACGCCACATTGGAACCGGTTTGAATAACCATAGTCAAAGGATGTGTTGCCGCCTGAAAAATTTGAAATGAAGATACCAGGCGAAACAGTTGCGGCATACATCCGTCCAAACAAGGTTGTTTGCGCTGTGCCGGTTCCAGTGTTGCTGAGCGAAATGCTCCAGGCAGGCGGTCGTGGCGGATAGGGCCATACATAAGACCCCCAGACGGTATTGGCGCCGTTATTCTGGTAAAGATTATATTCAATGCGTTCCGTGCCAAGCGTCATGTAGCGGCGGCCAGCTGTAGCATCATTGCCGCCGGTTCCGCTGCCAATATTGGCGCAGATGTTGATCGTCCGGTTGCGCCTGCCAGTGCAGCTTGCCGTAATGGTGCCAGTCGAAGACGTTGTGGGTGCTGAACTCGCCGTCAGCGTTCCGAAATTGATGCCGGTATTGCTGAATGTGCACACCTGCGCGGCTGCGGGCGCAGCGAGAAGTCCGAGAGAAACTGCCGTCAAGATCAGCCGCATGTCAGTGGTCCTATGAGTTCCTGTGCTTGGGCCGAGCCCGTGTATTCGAATTCCACCTTGCAGGGTCCTGTTGGCATGTTCACCGTAAGCACGTTTTTGGCGGCAAGCCCCGTGACGTAAACTTCGCCGTCATAACCCATCACCAGCGGCTCCGCAGTGCCGTCGAGCAGCACTTCTGTGCTCAAGGGTATGAAATTTCCGTCACTGTCCTGGATTTTCACGATTGCGGCCTGCGTCTCGCTCGTTACCTTAAAGTTGACGACCGCACCGCTGCGCCCGCGCGGCAGGATGTTTTTCTCGGTTTCCGGAGTTTCCGCCGTCAGCGGCAAGGTATCGAGGTCAATTTCAAACTTGTTTGGCGTGTAGGCAGCAACGTTGGGAACCAGCACCTGGCCGTTGCGTCCAGTGGTCCCGATGACATGGTTTTCGTGTTTCACATTCACGTTTGGCGCGCCGACATCAACGATGGCAAACGAGTCGCCGATGTAGTTTCCGAAAAGTATTCCACCCTTCGTGGCAACGGCAGCTCCTCTATAGGCCAGTGTGCCGCCGGCACCATTTTCACGGGCATTTACATCGGCATTGGCGGTGCCCACCGGCGTGCGCAGTTCGCCTCTGGCAGTGGCCCTATGCTGGCTGTTGTTGTCGTAGTTGACGCTCCAGGCCGTGCTATATTTCTTTTCAGTGTGCCCCTTTGAAATGCCGGTGCCGAACTCATGGCCGCTGCTTGAATGCGAAGCGCCGCCGGAAGCGGTCATGTCCTTGCCCAGCGGCATGGA
This sequence comes from uncultured Alphaproteobacteria bacterium, assembly GCA_963819615.1. GTDB lineage: Bacteria > Pseudomonadota > Alphaproteobacteria > Rhizobiales > Aestuariivirgaceae > Aestuariivirga. The sequence continues at coordinate 274,056 of CAWFWW010000001.1, read as the reverse complement.
GAATCCGACCAGGACGCCATATTCGGATTCATCGCCGAAATCCGCGTAGCTGCTGCCGGTCACGTCAATGTCGCCGAACGATTTTGAAAGCGAGCCGGACAAGATCAGGCGGCGCTCGTCTTTGCGCGACAACGAGTGCACCAGACTGAGGCCGGCGCCCACATCGTAATCCGGAATGGCATAGCCAATGCTGATCCGGTCAAGCGCCTTGGGCACGTCGCCATTATGCGTTCGCGTCAATTCAAACGAATTGACCGACGCCAGGTCTTGGTAGTCGCCAATGGTGCGGCTGGTTGCAGCCGTCAGCCAAAAATTGTTCCAGCGCTTGTCAACCGAGGCATAAAACAGAAGCCCCGTGTCGCCGTCATGCAGGCTGCCTGCCACGGCTGCGTTCCACGTGCCGAAATAGGGCACGGCCATCAACGCGCCCGCGCCGCCATTCTGCAGGTCCTCGCTCACTTCGGCATGCGCTTCGGCGGTCAGCTGGCTGGTCATGCCGTAGCGCATGCTGGCCAGCGCCACGGGATATTCCGAATAGTCAAACGAGGTTCTGCCAAACCCTTCGCGGAGAAATCCGCCTTCAAGCGAAAAATCAAACAGTCCGCGCCGCAACAGGTCGGGTGAGGTGAAGAATTCGGATTCGGTTTCAACTTCGCGGCCAATCGCATCGGTCAGAACCACGCGCGTTGTGCCTTCATTGGTAAAAACAGGAAGGTCCCGCGCCAGGAACGGCCCCTCATCGACTTCGCCGGAATAAGCCTTCACGCCACCCACATAAACATCAAGCGACGAGGGAACGCCAGCCGTGCCGGATAATTCCGGAAGCGGCATTGTGACAAGGTCGGGCCGCATGGCGAAATTCCGCCGCGCCTGGGCACCACCGAGGCGCACCGGGCGCGACCAGTTGGTGCCGCCGCTGATCACATCGCCAAGCTGATACTCCATCATGCGCTTTGGGTCATCGATGTAAACGGTTGTATTCAACCGTGTCGTTTCGGCAACTTCAAAATCCGGCGTCGCTATGATGCCCGACATTTCGAGCGTCCCCCAATTGGTGAAGACCCGTCCCTCAAGTTGCGATGACAGCCCGCTGACCGAAGGATGCTTCAATCCGTAATCGGAGTTGAGCGAGGAAAACAGCGAGTAGTTGAGCAACACGCCATTGCCCGAGGACGCTTCGATGGCTTGTTTTTGCGCTCTGGTGTTGATGTCCTGGACACCGCGCTGGTTTGGATCAATGTGGATGTCGATGGATTGTTCTATTTCATTGTAGTCATAAGTGACCGATGGGACCTCCGCGAGCATGACCACTTGCGCAGGTTCACCTGATCCCGGTACCAGAATTCTGAGCTGCTCAAGCTCATCCCTCCGCGATGCCAGCGCGCCATCGTCACGCATGTAGAAAGCCGAGACATAATTGGTTTTGTTTCCGTTGATCTTGACGTCAAGTTGCAGCGGCACAAACCCCGGTGGCACTGACGCTTCAAAGGAAGTCTCAGGTTCCGCAGAATTTCCGTAAAGTGACTCAGGCGGTGCATCTGCAACAGTTTCAGCTTCAGGTGGGGGCGTAGACATGCCATTCACCAGATCTTCTGCTGTCAGGTCTTCATCGCCAATCACATCGTCCCCAATTGGTGGATCGACAAGCTTGGCGACCTCAACTCTGGGACCATCGTCCACAACTTGTTCTGGAGCAGCTGCCCCGAGATCGGATTTGCCAACTTCGTCTGGAGCACTCCCGTCTTCTTGCGCGAAAACGCCCCCGGACCAGGACAGCCCGAGGGTTATGCAAGTCACGAAAAGCCTGGTCTTATTGGCCCGCAACCGATGCCGTTGCATTCACCGGTCCTTGTTCGCTCTTGGCGATGATGGAGATCTGGTTTCCTGTCTTCAGGTTGCCCGGCCGTGCCACCCAGTACTTGCGCGAGTCCGGAAGCACATAGCCGGCCAGTCCTTCCGCTACCTGGATTTGCTTGCCGCCCGGCAACCCAATGCTCATATTCGTAAGCTTGGCGCGGCGCGTGCCGGCGTTGGCCGCTTCGACAACAAGCCTGCCTTTCACCAGCCGCGCATTCCAGCTCAGCTGCGGTGCGCCCTTGTTGGGCACAAAGAAAACCGGGATTGAATGCTGGATGGCGAGTGAAATGGAGCGCTTGGCGGCCTGGTCCGGCGTTGGCACTTCACTGACCAGCAGGCGATATGTTTCTTCAACCGCCACAGGCTGCTTGCTGATGCGCACCACACGCACGACATTCTTGCTGCCTGGCTGGATTTTCACAATCGGCGGGCTGGCCACAACATCACGCGTGGCGACCAACTCATCGCGGCCGTTTTTCTGCACCCATTTGAAGATACGGACCTGTGCCGCGAGCGGCTCGTCGCCGCCATTCTCAAGCGTGACGCGCGACGACGCGCCAGGCGCCGTCACTTCAACGCTGATTGGCGACACCGCAAGCGACGTAGCACTTGCCGAAGCGGCCGAAAGTGCCAGAAAGGAAGCCGTCAAAAGGCCCCGGAAAAATGTGTTCATTCAATACCCCCACGGCTGATTGCGAAAATGATGGCTGACGCTGGTCAGCGGACTTTAGAGATTAAGGTCCGGCGTTTAAGGTGCCGTTCAGGAACGCGGATAACGTGGCGTAAACGCGGACATCGCAATTTGAAGCAATGTGGATTTGCTGACTCTGGACAACGAAAAATGGGCGGCACCGCCACCCATTTTCAATTGAGTTCAACCAGAATTAGTAGGTCAAGGTGACCGTGCGTGTCTGGGCGTAATCGTCAACCGCAGGCTGCGAAGGCGTGGTCAAGCCGATCGTGAGAGTGTGGTTCACTGCCGTTGCAGCGCCAGCACCGACGCCGGAGGTCGTGTCGAAAGCAGCGGAATATGGGATCTTTTCGCCGTCAACCAAACCGGTCATTTCCGAAGTCGCAGCGTCGAGCGACAATGTGTATGGCATATTCTTCGAGCACTTCACGGCAACCGTTGCCGTCTTTGTTTCCGTGCCGAGAACTTCAGCAGCGTCAGCGAACAACACGTCACCGGAAACAACCGAGGCGCAGGTGCCCGTGATCTTGATCTTGACATCGAATGTGTCGGTCTTGGTTGCGCCGAAAGCAGCCGATGAAGCGGCGATGGCAGCTGCAGCAGCAGCGAGGACAGCAAATTTACGCATTTTGAGAATTCCCTTTGTTTGACTTCAGACCCAGTTTTTTTCTGACCGACAATTTCCTTGGGCCTGACCCCCGGCTACCGTCGACATGGGCAGGTGATACATGACGGGAATTAAGGCAGGGTTCAGAAACGCGGTATAACGCTTCGCAAAAAACATGCTCGGAATTGAAATTGTTTCGAGGCAAACTTGCCAGCGCATAAAGTTTGATCCAGTTTACCAACGATTTCACAGTGAAAACGGGCACCAATGAGCCATTTGACCAGCCAAACTGCCCTTGAAATACGCGCCCGGTTGCAGTCCGGCGAGATTGCGCCGCTCGATTGCCTCGACGCGCTGGAGAAGATTATTTCAGATGTCAATGTGCCGGTAAACGCGCTCGTAACCCTGTGTTTCGATCGCGCCCGCGCCAATGCGAAACTTCTCATGCAAAGGCCGATCGCTGGGCGCGGAATTCTCTGCGGCATGCCGTTACCCATCAAGGATCTCACCGACGTAGCAGGTGTCCGTTCAACCCAGGGCTCGCTGATCTTCAAGGACAGGATCGCAGCGCAATCCGATATCCTGGTGCGCCATCTCGAATCCGAAGGCGGCATTGTCTACGCCATGTCGAACACGCCAGAATTTGGCGCAGGCGGCCACACCTTCAACGAAGTCTTCGGCGCAACCCGCAACCCTTGGGACACGCGCCTCTCGGCTTCCGGCTCTTCAGGCGGTGCGGCTGTTGCGCTTGCAACAGGAATGGCGTGGCTGGCCCATGGCTCAGACATGGGCGGAAGCTTGCGAAATCCGGCAAGTTTCTGCGGCGTTGTCGGTTTGCGTCCGTCACCGGGACGCGTTGCATCGACGGTGTTTTCCAAAGTCGACGGAACGCTTGGCGTGGAAGGGCCGATGGCCCGCAATGTCACTGACCTGGCGCTGCTGTTTGACGCGATGTGCGGCGAAGAAGCGGGCGATCCACGCTCGCTGCCAAGGCCGCAAAGCAGTTTTCTTTCGGCTGTACAATCCGGATGGAAGCCAAAACGCGTCGCCGTAAGCCGCAACCTCGGCATCACGCCGGTTGATCCTGAAGTCGCCGATCTCGTTGCCGCCGCCGCCCGGCAATTGCAAAACGCCGGCGTGATCGTCGAAGAAGCGCATCCTGACATGGGCGAAGCGCTTGAATGTTTCCATACCCTCCGTGCACTGAGCTTTGCGACAGGCATGCGCCAACTGTTGAAAGACCATCGCGACAAGCTGAAGCCGGAGGTAATCTGGAACATCGAGAAGGGGTTGGCCCTGAACGGCGATGACATCGCGCGTGCGGAAAGCCAGCGCGGCACCTTGTTCCGGCGCATGCACCAGTTTCTCGATATCCATGACGCGCTGCTCTGCCCCGCCACCATCGTGCCGCCATTCCCGGTTGAGAAACGTTTCGTCGAGAGCTGCAACGGCGTGCAGTTCGAAACCTATGTTGACTGGCTCCTCATCGTTGCCGTGGCAACGCTGTGCGCTTGCCCTGCAATCTCAATTCCCTGCGGCTTCACCAAAGCGGGCTTGCCTGTCGGCCTGCAAATCATCGCGCCAAGCCGCCAGGATGCAAAACTTCTGGCGACTGCGAAATTCGCGGAAAGCGTTTTGAACGCGGCGTTGAAAAGTCCAATTGCACCGCGCGTGACGTGATCCGTTGGAAGGCTGTCGTCCTTGTGCTTGTCGCGCTGCTACATGGTTGAGGCGGAACTTCCATATCACCGAAGCTCAAAAACTCCATGGCCGCGCATTGACCCGGTTACCCAGACTTGACCATGTGAACAGTCGGAAAGCCTGGTTCGGCGGGTCAAGCCACGCCGATGGAGAGTCGCAGGGGTTGCGTCCGGAAGCTGGGCAACGGGTGCCGGGATGTCAGTGTTGGGGATAACCAGACAACCGCGTGGCCGATCCATGGACGACACAGTCAGACCTGCCAGCCAGCTATTAAGTGCACTGTCACCGAAATTATGTCGCGGCAAGGAGCAGCGCTACATGCGCGCGGAAAAATTCTCAGCCCTTGTTTTGTTTTGGCAGCTCGCTTTCGGCTGGTTTGACAGGGGCTTCTTCGGTGAGGCCGTCCTTCAGTTTTCCTTCGATGCGCTTCAGGTCATCCGGTTCGGGTTCGTTGTCCTTGGCGTGCTGCCACTGGAATTTCGCTTCGAGCTTGCGGCCTACGCGCCAATACACATCACCCAGATGTTCAGCGATGATCGGATCGCCGGCGCGGAGATCGACAGCGCGCTCCATGTGGGTCAGCGCTTCCTCGTAATTGGCGAGTTGATAATAGGCCCAGCCGAGGCTGTCGACGATGTAACCGTCATTGGGCTTCAACTCGACGGCCTTTTTCACCATCTCCATGGCTTTGGGCAGCTGCTCGCGGCGGTCGATGAGCGAATAACCGTAGTAGTTCAGAATTGAAGATTCTTCCGGCGCGAGTTTGAGGGCTTGCTTGAAATCGGCTTCGGCTTTGGGCCATTGCTTCTGACGTTCGAAGGCAATGGCGCGATAATAATACAGCTGCCAATCGGGCTTGCCGAATTTCGCCGCGATATCGACGGCGTGATCATAGGCTGGCACGGCATTGGCGTAGTCGGAGTTGTTGCGATAGATATTGCCGAGGGTGGACCATGCCACGATGTCATCTGGGTCCCTGGCGGTCAGCGCCTTGAGGCGCGACTGGGCATCGGCGGTGCGCTCCATGCGCTGCAGGTTGAGGGCGATCTGAATGTCGGCACTGGGGCGCAAGGGAGAGTCGGATGCAATCTGCTCATACATTTCGTTGGACAGCTGGTAGCGGTCCATGCCGGCATAGATATCTCCGAGCAAGGTTTGAATGACGGGTTTGTCGGTTCCGGTTGCGGCGGCGAGACGAGCATAGAGCAGCGCCACATCGGCACTTTCCTCGTCGTTCATGGCGGCTGCGATGGAGAACAGCGCTTCGCCAGCGCCCGCCATTGATGATGCGATGAAGGGTTCAATGCGCTTATTAGCCGTCACATCGTCCAGCATCCGCATGATGATGACGTTTTTGCCAATGTCTTTCACATAGGTTTGCAGGATGTTGCGGGCTTCGGCAGATTTGCCGATGCGATGGAGATAACCAGCATAGGCCTGGGCCACGCGCATGTTGCCGCTCGCTTGTTCATAGGCCTTTTTGTATGCGGTTTCGGCGCGGAGTTTTGAATTCAACAGGTCGGCCATCAGGGCTTCGTGAAACTGGCGAAAGTTGGCGAAGGATTCATTGGCCGACAGTTTGTCGAGTTCCTTGAGCGCCGGGTTGAGCTGGCCTTCGCCGGCATAGGTCCAGGCGGTGAGGAGTGCCGCCGTGAGTTCGCCTACGGGTGTGTAGGCGGCTTCGGCGAAATTCTGGCGGGCTGCGGCAAACTGGCTGGCGCGCATGTCCTTGAGGCCGAGGACAACGCGCGCCATGCGCTGCTGGCTATTGAACTGGATGACCTCGTCGGCGAGCGTTTCGGCTTCGGGCATGGCACCTTCGGCCAGGCGGAACTGGAACAGGCGCTCGACGATTTGCGGATTGCCGGGATCAAGCCTGAGGGCTGCGGTCAGATAATCGGCAGCTTCCTCAACATCACGCTGGCGGCCGGCAGAACGGCCTGCGAGGTAAGTGCCGGACAGGGAGGGTTCGCCTGGAGGAGTTGCCGCCTGCAAGGCAAGGGGTTCGGCGAGGACCGCGAGAAAGAATGCGGACAAAAGTGTGCGGGTGTTGGCCATAAATCACGCTGAAATGGGGTTGGGAATGAATCACTGCCGCAAATGTGGGGCCAATTGAAGGCTGGCGCAAGAAAAAAGGACCGGCGGATTTTACCCCGCCAGCCCCGTTTGCCGCCCTGTTGGCACCTTGTATCTGGTTATTTCGAGACGTAGATCATCTTGTTGACGGTCTGGCCGATGTTGTTGAAGAAGGCTGTCAGGTCACTGGTGGTCGCTGCATATTTGTAATATTTTGAAGACGGGACAGTCGCGCAGTCCTTCAACAAGGTGCTGTCTGTCGTGAAGCCCACTGTGTAGACGATGACGCCGTTGGTTTTCAATCGACTGCACATCTTGAGGGTGTCGGCGTCCATTTGAGCCATCGTGAGACTGGGAGCAGTTGTATCAGTAGTTTTTGCGGGCTGGGTATTTTCTCCGTCAGACATCAGGACGACAATTTTTTGCCACTCCACGTCATTGTAGGGTGAAATCGCGTTGGGATCGCCGACACCCGGCGCGTCAACTGTGGTATAAGGCTGGCCGCTCGAAATTGCCCGCATGCCCCAGGCAATACCTTCGGAAATGTTGGTGTTGTCTGTAAGCGCCATGGCCGTAATTCCGGCATCCACATCCTGGCGCTTATAGGTCAAAGGGACCATTTTCGAGATGGTTGCGCATGAATCGTAGCGATCATCACGATATCTCGTTCTGCCTCTATTATCTATATATGCGACGTTGGAGTTGCTCCCCAGGTACAATGGCGGAAACTTTGTTTCGTCCGTTGTGGGTGGAGTATCATTGGTCAGGTAATCCAAGGCATCATTGGTCGCGTGGCGAGCTCGCGCACCCATGCAGCCATTCCAGTTTGCCGGGACCAACAAATAGGCTTTCTTATCTGCAAGAGTTGCACCTGGAACCAGGCGCGGATCAAACCATTCATTGGCAACGACAGTCGCCGGGTTGGACTTGGTAACAGCCGCAAAGGGCACCAGCCCGACGCGGATGTATTTGCTGTAGTTAGCTGTACTACTGGCGTAGAGTTTGGTGAGAAGTTCCTTGGCTGCGGCCTTAACTGCGGCCAAACCACTGCTGCCGAGGGACGTTGTCGAGTCCAATACCATGACGAGCTCTATGGGACGGGCTGCCAGCGCGACTTCAGAAGTCGCGTGCATTGAAACCGTTTCAATGCCGACAAGTTTCATCAAGGTCGTGGGGAATTCCAGTCCGGCATCGATGACAATCTTTTGGCCTGTAACGGTGAGATCGACAGTAACTTCGCCGGTGAATGCCTGATCGGGGGAATAGTTTGTCGAAATATATGTCTTGGCCAGGCTGGTGAGTGCCGTCATGTTGGCTTGCGAGACAGATCCTGTCAGCACTGACGCCCGGGTGTCTTTTGCCAAGGCCACAACCGCTGAATCCACGGCTGCGTGAAATGTTGAATATTCGCGGGTGATGCGGGCAGAATCCAGGCCAGAGCCTATGGCAACGAGCATGACGGGCAAGCTGAGTGCGAAGAAAATGGAAACGTTGCCGCAAGAATCCTTGAAAAACTCGCGCATCTTTTGAAACGTCGAGCGCTTGTCTCCGGCAGATTTGTTCAACATGGCACACTCCAAGGAAGTAACTTTGGGATGTGATAGGGCGGCGGCAATAAAGGCGTGCTTGCTGGCGCTGTTCTAATTTTAACGGTTGTGGCGCTGCCGGGGCGTTCTTCGCTGGCGGCCTTAATGAGCAGTGAATCGCCACCGCTTTAATTTACATGTTCGGGTAATTCGGGCCTTCACCACCTTGGGGAACCTGCCAGTTGATGTTCTGTGACGGGTCCTTGATATCGCAGGTTTTGCAGTGGACGCAGTTCTGGTGGTTGATCTGGAAGCGCGGTTCCTTGCCATTTTCACAGACAATTTCATAGACGCCGGCCGGACAATAGCGTTGCGCGGGTTCATCCCATGTGGGGAGGTTTGTCGCCACGGGAATCTTGGGGTCCTTGAGCTGCAGATGAACCGGCTGGTCCTCCTCGTGGTTAGTTCCGGAAAAAGCGATGTTGGTGAGGCGGTCGAAGGAAATGACGCCATCTGGCTTGGGGTAATGAATTGGTTTTGCAGCGCTTGCGGGGATGAGTGTTTGCGAATCTGGCTTGCTGTGTCTCCAGGTGCCGAAGCCAAAGCCCGTGAGAGTGCGGAGCCACATATCGGCGGCACCGAGCGCGACGCCACCGGCGAGGCCGAGCTTTGACCACATGGGTTTGACGTTCTTGACGCGGTCGAGGTCTGCATAGACCCAGGAGTTTTCGAAAGCGTATTGATAATCCGCAAGGGTGTCGCCTGCCCTGCCCTCTGTCAGTGCCGAAATGGCGGCTTCTGCGGCGAGCATGCCGGTCTTCATGGCGTTATGCGATCCCTTAATGCGCGGCACATTGACGAAGCCTGCGCTGCAGCCGATCAATGCGCCGCCGGGGAAGGCCAGTTTCGGCACGGATTGCAGGCCGCCTTCGGTGATGGCGCGGGCTCCATAGGCAATGCGGCGGCCGCCTTTCAGAACGGGTGCAATCAACGGGTGATGCTTGAAGCGCTGGAACTCCATATAGGGGAAGAGATGCGGGTTGGTGTAGTTCAGGTGCACCACGAAGCCGATGGAAACGAGATTGTCCTCCAGATGGTACATGAAGCTGCCGCCGCCAGCCTTGAGACCCAGGGGCCAGCCCATGGTGTGGGTTACCTGGCCCTGCCTGTGGTTCTCGGGTTTGACCTCCCAGAGTTCCTTCATGCCGAGGCCGAATTTCTGCGGGTCCTTGCCTTCCGAAAGCTTGTACTTTTCGATGACCTGCTTGGCGATTGAACCGCGGACACCCTCGGCAATAAAGACATATTTGCCGATGAGTTCCATGCCTGGCTGGTAATCGGGTTTTTGGTTGCCGCTCTTGTCGAGGCCCATGACGCCAGCGACGGCGCCTTTGAGGGAGCCATCTTCACGGTAAAGCGGTTCGGAAGCGGCAAAGCCGGGATAAATTTCAACGCCCAGGGCTTCGGCCTGTTGCGCCAGCCAGCGGCAGAGATTGCCGAGGGAGGCGGCGTAGTTGCCGTGATTGTTCATCAAAGGCGGCATCAAGATGTTAGGGATTTTGACGGCACCTTTTTCGCCGATGATGTAAAAGCGATCATCGGTGACGGCGGTTTTGAGCGGCGCCCCCTGGTTTTGCCAATCGGGGAACAGTTCGTTGAGGGCAATTGGATCGATGACGGCGCCGGAGAGAATGTGGGCGCCGACTTCCGAGCCTTTTTCCAGCACGCAAACTGTGGTTTCGGGCGACAGCTGCTTAATGCGGATGGCGGCGGACAGGCCTGCGGGGCCAGCGCCTATTATCACGACGTCATATTCCATGGTTTCGCGGGTGGGTTCGCTCACGATTCTCGGGCCTTTTGAAATTTTGCGGCATGTTATAGAAGGTCGGGCAAAACTGACAAGTTGCGAAAGTGACATGGTTCAAACCACGACCGACATATCGCCTCTACAGGCTGCCGCGATGCTTGATTGGCTGATTGCCATGGGAGCAGACGAGGTCATGGGCGATGCGGCGTGCAACCGGTTCGAGATGGCGCCGCTGGCGGCTGAAAAAAGGGAAAGACCCTCTCCGTCTGTCGTGGCTTCGCCACGCCATCCACCTCCCCCGCATGCGGGGGAGGAAAGATTTGGGTCGGCCCCGCATGCGGGGGAGGAAAAAACTGGGCAAGCGGGGGAGGAAAGTGCCAATGCTGACAGCGTTGCAGAGCTTGCTGCGGCTTTTGCGGCGTTTGAGGGTTGCGCGCTGCGCAAGTCAGCGATGAATTTTTGTTTTTTGGGAGGGAATCCGGCGGCGCGGGTTTTGGTTTTGGGGGACAGGCCGAGGACATCTGAAGACAAGGAGGGGCTGGTATTTGCCGGGAAAAATGCGGCACTGCTGGAAGCGATGCTGCAAGCAATCGGGCTTTCGATTTCGGAAGATGTGATGCTTGCGAATTTTGCGCCGTGGCGGCCGCCGGGCAACCGGCCGGTCACTGAGGCGGAAGCGAAGGCCTGCTTGCCATTTGTCGCGCGGCTCCTCGAGATTGTGAAACCCGCCGCTGTTCTGATGCTGGGCGGATTGCCGGGACAGTGGCTGGCTGGCGGCGATCAATCCATCGCCAAGCAGCGCGGCAAGTGGATGGACATTGCCGGCGTGCCGATGATTTCGACGTTTCATCCTGATGACTTGATGCGGACACAAACATTGAAGAAACTGGCTTGGGGTGACTTGAAGATGTTCCGGGACAAATTGAATGAACGGCTGCACTGCGCATGAACAATGAACGCGCGTTTGTGCCGGTCAACATCGCCGTGGTCACGATTTCGGATACGCGTACGCTTGCCGATGACAAGTCGGGGCAGACGCTGGCGGAGCGCATCGCCGGCGACGGGCACCGCGTTGCGGAACGATTGATCGTGAAAGATGAAATCAGGCAAATCCGCGCAAAGGTCCGTGTACTGACGAAACGCGTGGATGTCGATGCAATCATCACGACAGGCGGCACGGGCCTCACAGGACGCGATGTGACGATTGAAGCGTTGCGGCCGCTGTTCGACAAGGAGATCGAAGGGTTCGGCACCGTGTTCCACATGATCTCGTTTCAGAAAATTGGGACTTCAACGATGCAGTCGCGCGCGACGGCCGGTGTGATCAACGGAAAATATGTGTTCTGCCTGCCGGGTTCGCCCGGCGCTTGCCGCGACGGATGGGACGAGATTTTGCGACGCCAGCTGGACTACCGGCACCAACCCTGCAATTTCATCGAGATCATGCCGCGCCTTGACGAGCACATGCGGCGCAAGAAGAGTTAAGTGATGGCATTCCAGGACAGCGGAGATTTCGGCTTTGAGTATCTGCCGCCGAAAAAGCAGCGGCGCAATTGGGCAAAGTCTCTCCTGTTATTAACTGCTGCAATTTTGCTAGCTTCAGCGTTGCTGTTTGCGCTGGCATTTGACCGCACACCAATGATTGAGCAGGTCGCACCGCCGAACGCCGATGACGTGCTGCGCGCGAAAAACATCTATCGCCGGGTCATTCTCTTTACGGCGCCAACTTCGCCGAGCGGCAGCTTTGAACTTACGGAGCAGGAACTCAACAGCCTGTTTATTGTTGGATCGCATGCACGGCCGAACGTGCTGGCGCGGGCCATGGCGACTGAAGATGCGTTGACCATTCAGGGTTCCGTGCGCGTGCCATTTGTACCCGGGTTGAAATGGATGAATATCAGCGCCACATTGGACGAAACGGATCATGGACTTGAAGTATCGGGCTTGCGCCTTGGATCAATCCCGATCCCAGCTCCGCTGGCGCTTTGGGCCGGGCGCAAATTGATGGACCGTTTTTTGCAGGACAATCTCGGAACGCAGCTTTTCGACAGCATCGGTACGGTGCTCATTGGCGGCGGCGCTGTGAAGATTGAAACAGGGCTTGCAAGTTCGGAGCGCAACAAGATCGCCAAGCGCGCCAAAATCGCCGCACGTGGCTTCAATGACTTGAGCACGACTGAAGCGGTGCATGATTACATTATAGCGCTTGATGACGCAGTGAAGAGCGGACGCTTACAGCCAGCTGAGTCGATTGCCCCGTTCCTGGCGCATACCGTCCGCAATGTTGCAGATAAAATTGCCGCAGGGTCCACCCGCAACGAAGCGCAAGCGGCGTTGCTGGCGCTTGCGGTTTACTGCGGGAACCAACGGTTCGAGGATTTCGTCGGCGATGCATTGCCGCCGGACTTGCAGGACAAGCCAAATGGATGCGTTGGCGCCAGGCTCAACGAGCGCATTGATCTTCGGCTTCATCTGGTGGTTTCAGCGGGGCTGCAAACCCTGAGCAATAGCGGCGCCGCATTTGCCGTTGGAGAAATCAAAGAACTCTTGGACAGCAACAAGGGCGGAAGCGGGTTCAGTTTCGACGATCTTGCCGCAGACCGCGCCGGAATAAGATTCGCCACGCGATTGCTTGAAGCCACGCCAGAAGAACTCTCTGCCCTGGCTTCGATGGCGGAAGACGAGAGTGATTTTTTTCCAAGCATCGAGGCCTTGCCAACCGGCATGGCGCGTGAAGATTTCGAACGCATCTATAAAGACGTTGAAAGCGCTGCCTATGAGCAACTTGTGGCTGAGATTGACAGGCGACTAGACGGCGTGAGGTTCTTCCGGCGGCAGCATTGAGTTCGCTCAACACGTTTCTCAAATGTAAATGTAAAAAAAAACGTGCGGTCTACCCCAATTGGGGGATGAAGCGATTCAAGGACTCGCGGTATTCGCAGTCACAAGACACACGCTTTGCACGTGCTGGTGTTTTTCTCGACTGACCCCTGGAGGGGGTGAAGTGAGATTGATCCCATGTCAAATATATCACGCATGCAGGCAAATGGCCTGCTGCTGTTAGCCGCGTTTTTATGGGGCACCGGCAATGTGGCGCAAAAAACAATTCTCGATGATCTTGGTCCCCTGACTGCCGTTGGCTTGCGCTGCCTTATCGGCGCAATTGTAATCTGGCCGCTGCTCAGTTCTTCGGACACGCGCATGCGCCGCGCCAATGGCAACGGAACCATCTGGGGCGCCATCGCCGTGCTCAGCTTTGCCGCCGGCATCACATTGCAGCAGGTGAGTTACGGCTACACAACCGTTACCAATGCAGGCTTTCTTGTGAATACGTGCACGGTCATGACGCCGATCTTGTTGCGGTTGTTGACCGGATTAAACTCATCGCGCGCGGTTTGCGTTGCGGCGGCAATGACGTTTTGCGGAGCCGCATTGATGAGCGGCGGTTCACTGCATGGCTTCAACGCTGGCGACGCAGGAATCCTGGTGTCGGCATTTTGTTATGCGCTGTGGATCATCGCGGTTGGCGAATTTGTCACGCGCTGCGGCAGCGCCACGATGCTGACGCTGATGCAATTCAACGTGACAGGCACATTGTGCCTCGCAGCAGGACTGGCGCTAGAGCCGGTTTCATTTGCGGCCATCGCAGATGCAGCGCCTGAACTTTGCATGCTGGGCGGACTTTCAACAGGCTTTGCATATCTGCTGATGGCTACGGCGCAGAAAGTGGCAAATGCATCGGAGGCGGCGGTGATCACGAGCGCGGAAGCGATATTCGGTGCGATTGCCGGCTACGCAATTTTGGGCGAAATGTTGACGCCTGTCGCCTTGTTTGGCGCCATGCTGATCTTCCTCGGCATCCTGCTGGTGCAGTTCCGGAAGCGCGACAGGATTGGCGTGAGCAAGAAACAGGTTGTGGATAAAGTTCAGCGCGAAAGCCTTGTCTGACATTTTGTTCTTGTATTGTTCCTTGGATGTGGTATGGTCCCTCCATGCCAACGCTACTCGACATGCGGGCCACTTCGGGCCTCGATATATCGGCTCTCGGAACCGGGAAGCTGGCGTCCTTGCCGCAGTTCACGCGCGGGCGGGGAGCGGCGGTCAATCCGGTTGGCCGGTTCGAGACTTTTGCGCCTGAATTGTTTGATGATGGCTGGGACAGCCTGGCGGAGCTTCCTGCACTCAAGACCGAAGTTTTCATCGAGACGCCGAAGACAATCATCACGCGGAATGATTCGCCGGACATTTCATTTGACCGGTCGATCAATCCCTATCGCGGCTGCGAGCATGGCTGCGTTTATTGTTATGCGCGGCCAGCGCATGCCTATATGGGGCTGTCACCGGGGCGGGACTTTGAATCGAAGATTTTTGCCAAGCCCAATGCGGCTGAATTGTTGCGGGCAGAACTGTCCGCGCCAAATTATGCGCCGCGCACAATTGCGCTGGGGGCGAATACGGATTGCTATCAGCCGATCGAGCGAACGCATCGCATTACGCGCGCGGTGATCGAGGTTTTGGCAGAGTTCAAGCATCCGTTTGGCATTGTGACGAAGTCGGCGCTGGTGACGCGCGATATTGATGTGCTGGCACCGATGGCGGCTGACGGTTTAGTGAAGGTTGCGGTTTCGGTGACGACGCTTGACGCAAAACTGGCGCGGTCGATGGAACCACGCGCTTCGACGCCATCGAAGCGGCTGGCTGCAATCGAGGCTTTGGCTAAGGCTGGCATTCCGGTTGTGGTGATGATGGGGCCTGTCATTCCGGGCCTCAATGACAGCGAGCTGGAAACAGTGCTGAAGGCTTCGCGCAATGCAGGCGCAAAGGAGGCGGGCTATACAATGCTGCGGCTGCCTCATGAAGTGAAAGAGATATTCAAGGACTGGCTGGAGCGTGAGCAACCGGACCGGGCGGGCAAGGTGATGTCACTGGTGCGCTCGGTGCGCGGTGGCAAAGAGAATGACCCGCAATTTGGCGTGCGCCAAGTGGGCACGGGTCCATATGCCTGGCAAATTGGGCGGCGGTTCCAACTTGCATGCCAGCGGCTGGGGCTTAATGTTGCGCGGGTGAAGTTGCGGGCTGACTTGTTTGCGAAACCTGTGGCAGTGGGGGAACAGCTCAGCTTGATTTGAAGTTCCCATAATTCCTGTCCGCCAGCTAACGGGGGAGGAATTGGTTTTGCGCAATGACAAGTATTAAAATGCCCATTTTGAGCTTGTCATGGCGCTTCCTGATTTTTACCTTGAAAATGCCGCCATCGCGCAAGGCCATGTCGTCTGCGGAATTGATGAAGCGGGGCGCGGACCTTGGGCTGGGCCGGTGGTGGCGGCGGCGGTCGTTCTCGATCCCAACAACGTTCCAACGGGACTGAATGACTCCAAGAAGTTGACCTCCGCCAAACGCGAGGCTCTGTTCGACCCGATCATGAACGCCGCGCAAGTCGGCACCGGAATCGTCAGTGCACGGATGATTGACGAGATCAACATCCTGCAAGCCACCTACAAGGCAATGCAGGAGGCGATTGCGGCGCTTGCTGTTGCGCCGACATTAGCGCTTGTGGATGGCAATCGCGCACCACCGCTTATGTGCAACGTGCAGACCATTGTTGGCGGAGATGCAAAATCACTGTCTGTCGCTGCGGCTTCGATCATCGCGAAAGTCACGCGCGACAGAATCATGATGGAGTTCGATGCAGCCTATCCGGCTTACGGATTTGCATCGCATAAAGGCTATGGAACGGCAGAACACCAAGCCGCACTTGCCGCCCATGGCCCCTGCCCCATTCACCGCGTTTCATTTTCTCCAATTCGATCAATCTTTTCCAGCGGCCGTTAACCATGTATTAACTTGCTGATTCACAGGGACTCCGGGAAGACTCATAAAGAATCGCAGTTGATTCAGTTTGTGAGTGAGTGAGTTCCATGGGGTACGAGACGAAGCCGGATGTGCGGCCGTTGCACAATCAGATCCTGTCCGGCGATTGCCTGACGGAGCTCAAGAAAATCCCCGCAGGATCAGTTGATCTTGTCTTTGCTGATCCTCCATATAACCTTCAGTTGGGCGGTGATCTGACGCGGCCTGACCAGAGCAAGGTCGACGCGGTTGACGATGCATGGGACAAGTTTTCAAGTTTCGCTGAGTATGACGCGTTCACCCGGGCATGGCTTTCGGAATGCCGCAGGGCGCTCAAGCCCAACGGCGCATTGTGGGTGATCGGTTCGTATCACAACATTTTCCGCGTCGGCTCAATCCTGCAGGATTTGGGTTACTGGATCCTGAATGACATCGTTTGGCGCAAGACCAATCCGATGCCGAACTTCCGCGGGCGGCGCTTCACCAATGCGCATGAAACGCTGATCTGGGCTTCGCGTTCGTCAGAATCAAAATACTGTTTCCATTATGAGGCGATGAAAGTGTTCAATGACGACCTGCAAATGCGGTCGGACTGGACGCTGCCGTTGTGCACGGGTGGGGAGCGGCTCAAAAACAAAGACGGCGACAAGCTGCATCCAACACAAAAGCCAGAGTCGCTCCTGCACCGTGTCATGCTCTCCACCACCAAAGCCGGTGATCTTGTGCTTGATCCGTTTTTTGGAACTGGCACGACGGGGGCCGTTGCCAAGCAACTCGGCCGGAACTTCATCGGCATCGAACGTGACGCAACTTACATCAAGGGTGCGCAAAAGCGCATTGCCGACACAGAACAGCTTCCGGCCGACGCGCTCAAGACGACCGTCAGCAAGCGCGCTGAAGTTCGCATTCCTTTTGGCACGCTGATTGAACGCGGCATCGTGAAAGCCGGAGAAACACTTTACGACCCAACTCACCGCATCGCAGCACGAGTCAGGGCGGATGGATCCATTGCCTGCAAGGACAATAGTGGATCCATCCACAAGATTGGCGCACATGTGCAAGGGGCTGAAGCCTGCAATGGCTGGACCTTCTGGCACGTGCAGCGCGGGCCGAACCTGGTGCCGATCGACCTGCTGCGTCAGCAGGTGCGCGGCGAGATGGCAAAAATTACGTGACAAGGGCTTTCGTTAACTCATTTTAAACCATGAAACTTTAGGTCTGGTTGCAAATTGATTTCGGGAGTTTCACTCCCTTTGCAACGGATCAACACATGAAATACGCGCATTTGCTTGCCTCAACAGCTTTGATGATTGCGGCTACACCGGCTTATGCTGCGGATGAAGATTATCCCGCACCTCCGGGCCTCATGGATTTGCGCGGCAATATCCATGTTGGAAGCAAGGCCCTTATCGATACATCAAGCGATGAGACAGGCTTCATTCCAGAATTGCGCGTTGGAACGAAGCTCGCCTATGAGCCTGCCTACAGCGATTTCGGGTTGCAGCTTGACCTCGAATATGGCGGGGTACCGCTGTCGCTTATCGCGCCGGATATTGGCGCCGGCGGCGGCATACACAATTTGATTGGCACGGCGCACGCGACATGGCTTTACAATGACGCCATCAAGCTTGGCGTTTACGGCGGCTTCGAGAATCTGTCCGTCAAAATTGACGGACTTTCTGCAGATTCGGCCCTTGGAATTCTGACACTTGATCCTGCCGCAGTTGAAGCTTCGGTCACGGCCAACGCCTATCAAGCGGGACTTGAAGCCATGCTGTCAATCGAACTCGACGTCCTGGGTTCAGGTGCGAGCGGGTGTCATCGATCCGGTGACCATTAAAGCCAGCGCTTCTGACGGCACTTCGACCGTGTCCGGCAGCACCTCGGACGTGGGCCAAGATGTCATCGGCTGGCAGCTCGGCGTTGGCTACCGCGCAGGCATTGCGGATAACTGGAGCGTCCGCGCCGACGCCAATTACACGAAGTATCTCATTTCAGGGGCGGGTGATCTCGCCATCTGGAACCTGCTGGCGACAACGCAGTATGCGTTCGCCGATATCCCACTGGCTTTTTCGGGGTCGGTTGGGTACATGAAGGCCGACGATGGCAGCACATCCAGCGACTGGTGGGTGGCGCGGACCGGGCTTAGCTGGTCCTTTGGCGATAACTCCAGCGATGGTCTGCGCGGCCGGTTGTTCAAGTCGGTCAATTACCAGGGCGACACGAACTAGATCAAATCTTGCACTTGCGGATTTGCGAGTATCGAAAATCCGCAATGGTGCGCTCAGCGCGGCTGATCTCGGGTCACTCAATATCTCCCAAAAATGTCATCCTCGCGATAGTGCGCTTCTGTCCGGTTAGTTCGAAATCCCCTATTATTGTCATCCTCACAGCTGTCGCGAGGACCCATCCGTCGGCTTGCGTGGAAGTCGCGTCGCGCGCCGTGCACGCGCATCTGATGCATTCAAAGTGGCGTTTGCGATGATTTGAACGAAACACGCTTCGCTCACCTTAACGTCCCGTCACGCGGACAAATGGGTCCTCGCGACGAGCGCGAGGATGACAATAATGGGGGATCACGAGTTAACCGGAAAGTCTGGTTCGACGGGTCTAGCCATGCCGATGGAGAGTTGATGGGTTGCAGACTTTAGCGGGCCATGCGGCTGCGGACTTTGCATTGACGGAGATTGCGGTATAGGGTTGGCGCATGAAAGCCCGCACGCAAACTTCCTTCCTTTTCGATCTTGATGGCACGCTGATTGACAGCGTCTATGACCACGTCATGTCTTGGAACCTTGCTTTGCACGAGGCCGGGCTTGATGTTTCGGTATGGCGCATTCACCGGCGCATCGGCATGTCGGGCGGGTTGTTCAACGCCTCACTGGCGCGGGAAATCGGCATGGAGATTGATGAGCCGTTGCGCGAGAAACTGCGCGGACTGCATGCCAAGCATTACAATGCGATCTCGGCACGCACACGGCCCCTGCCCGGAGCCAAAGAATTACTTAAATATCTTTCGGCGAACGAAATTCCATGGGCAATTGCCACGTCGGGCCGCATGCTGACGGCGGGACCGGTGCTGAAAATACTTGGCGTTGACCCGGACAAGCATGTGGTGATCACGCGCGACATGGTGCGTTATGCCAAGCCAGATCCAGACCTGTTCATTGCGGCGGCAGAGAAACTGGGTGTGGACATCGAAGATTCTTGCGTGGTTGGCGATGCAATTTGGGACATGCTGGCTTCGAAAAGGGCCCGCGCCTTGGGCATCGGGTTGCTTTCAGGCGGTTATGGAACTGAAGAACTGGAGCGGGCGGGGGCTTATCGTGTGTATGAAGACCCGGCGGACTTGCTTGCGCATATTGATGAAGTAGGCGGGCGGCGTTAAAGGGATCAACCACTCCCCAAAACCTTCGCAACTACTTTTCGCATCACGGTTGGCAAGGCTTCGCCTGGCAAATCTTCCAGTGCGACCCAGCGATATGATTTGTCTTTGGGCCTGGGCTGCTTTTGCACTTCGGTTGCGGTGAGCACCGTCAACTCCAGATGAAAATGCGTGAAGGTGTGGGTAACCGGCGGTTTCAGTTTTTGCCAACTCGCACTGACAGGTGCTTCGTACGTCGGTGGAAGTTTGCTGCTCCATTCTGTCGTCGGAACTTCCAGCATGCCGCCCAGCAATCCGCTGTCGGGGCGCTGGCGCAGCAAAAGTTTGCCTCGCTGTTCAATCCAGAAGGCATAACCTTTTCGCGTGGGAATTGCCTGCCTGGCGCGTTTTTTCGGCAAGATTTCGGCAATACCGCGCTGGCGAGCGGCACATTGCTCCGTCCACGGACAAATATTGCAGTTGGGTGATTTTGGGGTGCAGATGGTGGCGCCCAAATCCATCAAGCCTTGGGCAAAGTCACCGGCGCGCAATTGCGGCACAAGTGACTGTGTGATGGATTTGATCTGTGGCTTGCTCTCCGGCAGTGGCGCTTCTATGGCGTGCAGCCTCGAGATCACGCGCTCAACATTGCCATCGACGGCGGCGACTGGCACATCGAATGCGATGGCGGCAATGGCACCAGCAGTATAGGGGCCAATGCCCGGCAGTTTCTGCAGTTCTGCAATCGTCTGTGGAAAATTGCCACAAAGTTCGGCGCTCACCACTTTGGCGCAGGCGTGCAAATTTCTCGCGCGTGCGTAATAGCCAAGTCCCGCCCAGGCGCGCATGACGTCTTCGCGATCGGCAGCGGCAAGTGCGTGAACCGTAGGCCAGCGTGCGATGAACTTCAGGAAGTAGTCTTTCACAGCAACAACGGTGGTTTGCTGCAGCATGATTTCGCTCAGCCATACATTATATGGCTCCTGCCGGGCACCCTTCTTGCGCCAGGGAAGCCCGCGGGCGTTGGTGTCATACCAGTGGAGAAGCCGGATTGCGAGGTTTTCGCCGGGCCTCGCTTCTGCCATGGTTTTGAGGGAACTATGCGCCACGAAAGGTTTATCACACGGCATGCAAACGCTCGGCAAGCACTTCAATGCACTGGCAATGGCAGCACTGCAAAGCCATGGTTTTGCGCAGGCCGACCTGCTTTCCAATTGGGATGCGGTGGCGGGTGAGGTGAGCGGGTTTGCCATCCCAGACCGGATCAAGTGGCCGCGGCGGGTGGGCGGCGAGCGGATTCAAGGCGGAACTTTGGTGCTCAAAGTCAATCCCGGCCGGGCGCTTGATGTGCAGTATCAAATCCCGCAATTGATGGAGCGGCTGAACCAGTTTCTCGGCTATGGCGCAATTGGTTCGATCAAGGTGATGCAGGCTGCGCATGATGTCGCGCGGCCAAAACCCAAGCCTATTCCGCCGCCGGCACCTTCATCCGCCGTTCAGGAACAGGTTGGCAACATCACCGACGAACCATTGAAGGATGCACTGTTGCGACTGGGCGCTCAGGTGACTGCAGCCCGTAATTCACTGTTAACAAACCGTTAAATTCTCCTTTGTCTCAACCCCCGACTCTTGTAGGAACCGACACATGAAAACGACTCGCCGATTGATGCTGACTGGTGCTGCGGCTTTGGCTTTTGCGCCTTTTGCATTAGCGCAAGATGCCAAGGTTGACTTGAAGGCGCTGAACGAACCCTCTGCCATCGGCGAGATGGCGTTAGGGCCGGATACAGCCAAGGTGACGATCATTGAATACGCCTCGGCCAGCTGCCCGCATTGCGCGGCGTTCTACAAAGACGTGTTCTTGAAGCTGAAAGCGGACTACATCGACACCGGCAAGATACGTTTCATCTTGCGCGAGTTTCCGCATAATGACCTTGGCATGGCGGGCTTCATGCTGGCGCGCTGTGCGCCGAAGGACAAGTATTTCCCGATCATCGACGTGCTATTCGCGACGCAGGAAAAGTGGATGGCTGATCCTCTCAATGAGTTAAAGAACATTGCGCTGCAGGCCGGTTTCACTGCCGATAGTTTCGACAAATGCCTGAAGAACAATGATGTCGCGAAGGGCATTTATGGCGTGCGGCAAAAAGGTGAAAGCCTTGGCGTCCAGGGCATTCCGACGATCTTCATCAACGGCGAATTGATGCGCGGAGAGCAGACCTATGACGGCGTCAAGGCGAAGATCGATCCGCTTCTCGGCTGATACTTTTAAGGGGCACTGACTGAAAATGAAGTTTTCGAAGCTGAGACTGACCGGATTCAAATCCTTCGTCGAACCCACTGAACTTCATATCGCGCATGGCCTCACTGGCGTTGTTGGGCCAAACGGCTGCGGCAAATCCAATTTGCTGGAAGCGCTGCGCTGGGTGATGGGAGAAAGCTCATACAAGTCCATGCGCGCGTCCGGCATGGAAGACGTGATCTTCTCCGGCACCACACAGCGCCCGGCGCGCAATTTGGCTGAAGTCATGCTGACGCTGGAAAATGACGACAAGTCTGCGCCACCTGCCTACAACGAAAACGAAGTGCTTGAGGTGTCGCGCACGATTGAGCGCGATGCGGGATCGACTTACCGGGTGAATGCAAAAGAAGTGCGCGCGCGCGATGTGCAGCTATTCTTTGCCGATGTGTCGACAGGCGCGCGCTCGCCGGCCCTGGTGCAGCAGGGGCAAATCGGCGAGATCATTCGCGCCAAGCCGCAAGCGCGGCGGCTCATTCTCGAAGAAGCGGCGGGCATTACGGGCCTGCATACGCGGCGGCACGATGCTGAACTCAAGCTGAAGGCAGCGGAGCAGAATTTGGCGCGCGTCGATGATGTGATGGCGCAGCTTGACAGCCAGCTCAACAGCCTGAAACGGCAGGCGCGGCAAGCGCGGAAATACAAGGAAGTGTCAGCAGAAATCCGCAAGCTGGAAGCTGCCGGCCTTTATGTTGCATGGCGCGAGGCAAGCGAGGCTGCAACACGCGATACACAGGCGCTGAATGACGCGACGCGCATTCTCGCCGAGCACACGCGTTCGGCTTCGGAGAAGCTGCGGCATCGCGACGAGCTTGGCGAAACCCTGCCTGGCTTGCGCGAGCAGGAAGCGGTGCGCGGCGCCGTGCTGCAGCGGCTAATGGTTGAACGTTCGCAGCTTGATGATGAGGAAAAGCGCGTCGAAGGCCGGTTGGGCGAACTCAAGGCGCGGCGCGTGCAGATTCTGAACGACCGGCAGCGCGAAGACGGATTGCTGGCTGATACAGACGGCGTGATTGCGAAGCTGCGCGATGAAAGCCAGGTGCTTGAATCCGCCGCGGGTGCCGACAGCGAAGCACGGGCAATTGCCGGAGACGCCGTGAAGCAGGCAGCGGATGCGCTGGCGCTTGCGCAAGATGCCGCTGACGAAGCAGGCAGGAAACTTTCGGAGCTCGCAGCGCAACGCAATGCGATTGAGAAAACGATTCATGAGCAGCGATCCCGTCTTGAGCGGCTGACGTCGGAAGCACAGTCACTTGACCAGAAACGCAATGCACTCTCGGCACTTCTGGGAGATGTTGGCGATCACGCCACGCTGACCCAAGCGGTTGAACATGCACTTTCGGTAGCTACAGCCGCAGAGCAGGACGCATCGCACCAGGAAACCGCCATCCGCGTGGCGCGGCAGGTGGAAGCCGACAAGCGGCAGGCGCATGACGAGGCGCGGCGGCGGGCTGACCAATTGACGACGGAAGTCCGTACACTGACTAATTTGCTGAAGTCCGGCGGCGATGACCTGTGGCCTTCACTGATTGATGCACTCAATGTGCAGCCGGGATATGAAGTGGCGATTGCAGCCGCGCTTGGCGATGAAATAGAGGCTTCGGCTGATGAAGGTGCGCCAATGCATTGGCGCGGGCTGCCACCGCTTTCGGATGTGGCGCAATTGCCCGGCGATGCAGAGGCCTTATTGCAGTTTGTCGAAGCTCCTCCCGCCTTGACACGAACACTGGCGCATGTCGGCCTTGTGTCAAAAGCAACTGGCGCTGCGTTGCAATCGCAGCTTCTACCTGGCCAGCGGCTGGTGACTAGCGAAGGCGACATATGGCGGTGGGATGGTTTTGTGGCTGCTGCCGATGCGCCACGTGCGGCGGCCAAACGCCTGGCGGAACACAATCGTTTGGCGTCGCTCGAAATTGAAATGGCCGGAGCTGTTGAATCTGCGCAAGGAGCTCGCGCTGCGTTTGAGGAGGCACGCGTTTCAGTTGAGCATGGCGTGAAGTCAGAGCGTGAACGCCGCGAAGCGTGGCGGATGGCGACGGCTGCGGTTGAAGTGGCACGCCGCGCCTTGCAGACACATGAGAGAAAGGTTGCCGAGACTGCGAGCCAAGCCAGTGCCTTGGAAGAAGCCCGGCGCATGACGGCGGCGCAGCTTGACGAGTTGCAGACAATACATTCCAGCGTGAACGAAGAATTTTCCGCATTGCCTGCACTTGACGGCTTGCAGGTCGACGCACAACGCCTGCGTGATGCGCTGAATGGCGAGCGTGCCGTCTATGCCGAAGCACGGGCCAAGCATGAGGGACTTGAGCGAGAAGCCCGCATCCGGGCTGAGCGGTTGACGGCGATTGGGGGCGAGGTCAACCAATGGAATTCGCGCGCCGAGAAAGCGCGGACACAACTTGAATCGCTTGACCGGAGAGCTGAAGAAACAGACGCAACCATTGCCGAAATGCAGGCGCTGCCACAGCAACTAGCCGACAAGCGGCTGAAACTGATGTCAATGCTGTCGGATGCCGAGCGCGAGAAAAAGATCGCAGCTGACGCCTTGCAGCAAAGCGAAAACAGCGTGCGCGCGGCGGATCAAGCTTTGCGCGATGCGCAAGAACTTGCGGCGACATCGCGCGAGGATCATGCGCGGTCAGGCGCAAGACTTGAGAATTCCAGGCAGCGGCAAGAACATTGCGTTGGGCGGATTTCAGAGACTTTGCAATGCGAACCCGAGCAGGTTCTGGCGCAGGCCGGAATCGAAGATGGCAATGTGCAAGCAGGCGACGACATCGAGCGCAAACTGCTGTCATTGCGCGAGGACCGCGAGCGACTGGGCGCGGTAAATCTACGGGCCGATGAAGAAGCGCAAGCTGTCGACGAACAGTTGAACAAGATGCGCAGCGAGAAAGATGAACTTGCGCAGGCGATCAACAAATTGCGCGGCGGGATATCATCGCTCAACCGCGAGGGGCGGCAGCGGCTGCTTGATGCGTTTGCGACCGTGAATGAAAAATTCACGGAGTTGTTCACTACATTGTTTGGCGGCGGCAAGGCCGAGCTGCAATTGATCGAGTCTGATGATCCGCTTGAGGCTGGCCTTGAAATCATGGCCAATCCGCCGGGCAAGAAGCCGACGACATTGTCGCTGCTTTCGGGGGGTGAACAGACGTTGACTGCAATGGCGTTGATCTTTGCAGTGTTCCTCACCAATCCATCGCCCATCTGCGTGCTCGACGAAGTTGACGCGCCACTTGACGACCACAATGTGGAACGCTTCTGCAACCTGCTCGACAAGATGCTGGAGAAGACCGAGACGCGCTTCCTCATCATCACCCACCATCCGCTGACGATGGCGCGCATGCACCGGCTGTTTGGCGTCACCATGATGGAACGCGGCGTATCGCAACTGGTGTCGGTCAACCTGCAAGAGGCTGAACAGCTGGTGGACGCGGCTTAGACCCGCGATGAACATTGTCTTCGATCTTGGCAGGGTGCTGATCGACTGGGATCCTCGATATGTCTATCGCGGGGTGTTTGGTGATGAAGCCAAGATGGAATGGTTTCTTGCCAAAGTCTGCCACCATGACTGGAATCTTGAACAGGACCGCGGGCGCACACTTGACAATGGCGTGATTGAAGCGACTTCCCGCTTTCCTGAGTTTGCGGCAGAAATAGCGATGTGGCGCGACAGGTGGATGGAGATGATTCCGGGAGCCATTCACGGGAGCGTCGAGATTCTTGATGAACTGCATGTCAAGGGCGCTGCACTTTACGCCATCACCAACTGGAACGGGGACACTTTCCGGGCGACGCGCGGGCGGTTTGGCTTTTTGTCATTGTTCAAGGATATCATCGTGTCCGGCGATGAGAAACTTCTGAAACCTGATCCTGCCATCTACAAGCTGCTCACCAAACGCCATGCCCTGAAGGCCAGGGAGTGCCTGTTCATAGATGACAGTATGAAGAATGTACTTGGAGCAAAGACCCTGGGCTGGCAGGGACATCATTTCACTTCGCCCGAAAATCTGCGGAAAGATCTGTCCGAACGCGGCCTGATGTGAAGGGAATCAAGTTTCCCCAGAGGACTCATTGCCGCATTTTGCGGAATTCGCGATTCATGACGTAAGTTCAACTACTTATATCCAACATCCTTATCTTGACACGGTTCCGCCCCGAAACTATGAAGAGCGCGGCTTGCAAGGAGGCGAATGGCGCTTTCAGCTTGTACGAATCCATGGGCGCGAACATGAAAGACTCCGGCGACAAGCCGACAGGAGATCAGGGGGAGCGGCTCAAGGAATTCGGGCAAAGGCTGGATAGCACGGTTTCTTCCAGGCAAAACCAGGATGATGTGGACGCGACAGACGGCATGGCCGCGAGTTTCGCCATGCGGGCGATCGCAGAACTGCTTGTGGCGCTCGCAATATGCACGGTCGGCGGCTATTATCTCGACCGGTATTTTGGCACCACGCCCTGGTTGATGATCGTTCTCATGCCTCTCGGCCAGGCAGTGGGAATCTGGAATATCCTGCGGATGGGGAAGTCCAAGGAGGCTGAAGCGATTATGGGCGGAAAGGGGCCACCACCACCTTCCGTCAAAGATGATGACGACGAGGATTGAGACGTGACCTTTTTGGCAACTGCAGCGACGACGAGTGAAGGCACTGTTGAACACGCCGCCGAAGCGGGCGCTGCGCATGGCGAGAAGATCATTGATCCGATCCATCAGTTCTTCATTCAAAAGATCATTGACCTCGGCTGGTTTTCATTCACCAATTCATCGCTGTGGGCCTGCATTGCGATTGCGGCGGTGACTTTGCTCTTCTGGCTTGCGCCGACCAACCTGGTGCCAACGCGCCTGCAATCAATCGCCGAAAGTCTTTATGAAGTCATCGACAACATGACGCGTGAAGTGCTGCACGAAAACGCGCGCACGTATTTCCCGTTTGTGTTGACGCTGTTTCTCTTCATCCTGTTTGCCAATGTGCTGGGGCTGATCCCCTATTCCTTTACGGTTACAAGCCACATTATCATTACGCTTGCGCTGGCGCTGGTCGTGTTCATAGGCGCCACAGTCATCGGGTTCTGGCGGCATGGCTTCAAATATCTGAAACTCTTTGTGCCATCGGGTGTGCCGACGCTGCTTTTGCCGCTGGTGGTGCTTATCGAGGTCGTATCCTATTTCATCCGGCCCATGTCGCTTTCCATCCGGCTTTTCGCCAACATGATGGCGGGCCACATGATGCTGAAAGTCATGGCTGGCTTTGTTGTGATGCTTGGCTATTTCGGGATTGTGCCGCTGCTCGCCATGGTGGGCCTGACCGGACTCGAACTGCTTGTGGCGGCGCTGCAAGCCTATGTATTTGCACTTTTGACATGCATGTATCTGAACGATGCCATGCATGTTGATCATTAACTCAACCCATCCAACAGGAGAACACAGATGGATTTAGCTTCAGCAAAAATGATTGGCGCCGGCATTGCAGCGATTGCACTCGGCGGTGCTGGCATCGGCATCGGCACGATTTTCGGCAATTACCTGGCCGGCGCATTGCGCAATCCAGGTGCGGCTGCCAGCCAGCGCGGCACGCTGTTCCTCGGCTTTGCTTTCGCCGAAGCGACGGGCCTCATTGGCTTCGCCGTCGCCATGCTCATCATGTTTGGCTAATCCACTCTTGTACTTTGCGAGCGCCGGGCTAGTTCCCGGCCCTGCAACATTGGGAGCTGGCCATGCCGCAACTTGATACATCAACCTGGCCTTCGCAGCTCATTTGGCTCGCGATCACTTTTGGCCTGCTCTATTTCGTCGTCTCGCGGCTGATTATTCCGCGCACGGGTGCCGTGATCGAGAAACGCAAATCGACGATCGACAATGATCTGGCATCAGCGCAACAGCACAAGCTCGACGCTGAAGCGGCGCTCAAAGCCTATGAGGCGTCGATTGCCAAGGCACGAGCAGATGCAGGAGCGCATGCCGCGCAAAACCGCAACGCGTTGAGTGCAGAGGCTGATACCGTGATCGCCAAGGTCAATGCCGAGCTGTCGGCCAAGATTTCCGCAGCCGAGAAATCAATTTCCGCAGCCAAGGCCAAAGCCATGGAAGGCATTGAGACCATTGCCGCTGACTTGTCGTCGTCAATCGTTGCTGAATTGATCGGCGGTGAGCCGGTTTTGGCGACAGCAGGCGTTAAAGCGCCCGCAAAGCGCAAGAAGTAAGGACCAATTCAAATGGAATTTTTCCGTCACGCCGAAAACTGGGTGCTGGTCTCCTTCATCCTGTTCCTGGCGCTTCTTGCCTATCTCAAGGTCCCCGCGATGCTTGGCAAGATGCTTGATGACCGGGCGTCAAAGATCGCCAAGGAGCTTGATGATGCGCGGAAGCTGCGCGAAGAAGCGGCGGCGCTTCTGGATGAATACAAAAAGAAGCGCGCCACGGCTGAAAAGGAAGCTGCCGAGATTATTGCTGGCGCGAGAGCGGATGCACAAGCCTTTGCATCGGACAGCAAGAAAAAACTGGCAGACACCATGGATCGGCGGGCCAAGCAGGCCGAACAGAAAATCGCGCAGGCTGAGGCTGCCGCGGTGAAAGATGTTCGCAATGCTGCATCCGATCTTGCGATTGCTCGCGCTGCCGACATTTTCTCCACCAGCGCCAAAGGCAAGGGCGGGGAAAACCTGGTTGCTGAATTGATTGCAGCTGTGAAGTCGCGGCTGAATTGACATTAGCATCCACTGAAGAATTGAAGAACCCGGCCATTGGGTCGGGTTTTCATGCGCCGTTGAAGCGGTCACCAGTCCACGGGTTGAAGAGTGGGACGCCACAGGCGAAAAAGGGGGCGACGTCCCGCGTGGCGATGCTCATGTTCTTGTCCAAAGCAATGGCGGCCACAAGCAATTCGAAGTGAGGGGCGGGCAGTTGGTGCTTTTGTGCTTGTTTCAGGAGCATGAGCCATCGCCGAAGGGAGCTCTCCTCAACCTGCAGAACGCGATTGCCGAACCAAGGCCGAACAGTGTCTGCAATCCAGGTTTCGATTGACTCCCTATGTAGAACGTCAGTTGCCATCGCAGCGCCATACTCAAGTTCCGCGAGATTGGCTGTTGAAGTCCAAATATCATCAATGACGTTCGATGCCAGCCAATCCATCACGGCAGGTGAGCGGCCGGCTTTCCTCGTTTCGGAAATGATGTTCGTATCAATGAGAAAGGCCACGATGACTCAGTCCTCAAACGAAAAGTCTCGGAAGAGTCCATCCTTCGGGCGTTCTGGCAATTCTAAGTCAAGTGGCGGGCCTGCTGAAAGTGCTCTGACAAAGTCAGCGCCAGTCTTGCCTTTGAAATCAACGGCCGGCTTTTTTGCAGCTGTAACGACAACGGCCACCTCTCCATGCAACGTCACAGTCTGCGGGCCCTCGGTTTGGGCGCGGCGGACGACTTCGCTGAATTTTGCCTTGGCCTCCTGGAGAGACCACACGCGCTCATGTTTGTTCATCGTATCTCTCATTCTGACTAGTCAGACAAGTCAGAATTGGCGGGACTGTCAAACCCGGCTATTCCGCCGCCTCCAGGTAGTCCTCCATCGGCGGGCAGATGCACATCAAATTGCGGTCGCCGTAGACGTTGTCGACGCGGGCCACGGGTGGCCAGTATTTGGCTTGCGGATAACCTTTCAGGGGGAAGTAGGCCTGCTCCTTGCTGTAGGGATGGGTCCAGTCGCCCAGCAATTCGGCGTGGGTGTGAGGTGCATTCTTCATGGGGTTGTCGGCGCGGTCGGCTTTGCCTTCTTCCACGGCCTTGATCTCGCCTGCAATGGCAATCATGGCATCGCAGAAGCGGTCGATTTCGTGTTTTGGTTCTGACTCTGTGGGTTCGATCATCAAAGTATCAACCACGGGGAAGGACATGGTGGGCGCGTGGAAGCCATAGTCCACGAGGCGCTTTGCGACGTCTTCTACACTCAGGCCAGTGCGTTCTTTCAGGCTACGCAGATCGATGATGCATTCATGCGCAACGTATCCACCGGGTCCGGTGTAGAGAACCGGGAAGTGAGGTTTGAGGCGCTTTGCCATATAGTTGGCGTTGAGAATGGCTATGCGCGTTGCCTGCGTGAGGCCAACACCTCCCATCATCAAGATATACATGTAAGAGATCGGCAGGATGGACGCCGAGCCGAAGGGTGCCGCAGACACGGCGCCCGACGATTTATCCAGCACATTTCCAGGCAGGAATGGTGCGAGGTGTTTTGTAACACCAATCGGGCCCATTCCCGGTCCTCCGCCTCCATGAGGAATACAGAAGGTCTTGTGCAGATTCATGTGGCACACATCAGCACCCAATTCACCGGGCCGCATCAGGCCCACTTGTGCATTCAGGTTTGCGCCGTCGAGATAGACCTGGCCACCATGGGCATGAATGATCCGGCAAATGTCGGTGATCGATTCTTCAAACACGCCATGGGTTGAAGGATAGGTGATCATGAGAGCGGCGAGATTTTCCGAATGTTGCAATGCCTTATTCTCGAGGTCCACGACGTCGACATTGCCTTTATCGTCACATGCAACAACGACAACTTTCATGCCTGCCATCACGGCGGAAGCCGGATTGGTGCCGTGCGCCGAAACCGGGATCAGGCACAGATCGCGCGCATGCTCCCCGCGCGATTCGTGAAATCGCTTGATGGCGAGAAGGCCTGCATATTCACCCTGACTTCCGGCGTTGGGCTGCAAGGATACGGCATCGAATCCTGTGATCTCCGCCAGCATGGCTTCGAGATCGGCGAACATGCTGTGATAGCCATCAGCCTGGCTGCGCGGCGCGAAGGGGTGCATGTTGGCAAGCGAACCCCAGGTGACCGGGATCATTTCACTCGTGGCATTCAGTTTCATGGTGCATGAGCCCAGCGGAATCATCGCAAGGTCAAGAGCAATATCCTTGCCCTGCAAGTGACGCAGGTAGCGCAGCATCTCGGTTTCAGAGTGATGCGTGTTGAAGAGCTTGTGGGTGAGAAATGGCGTCGTGCGCTTGAGCGCAACTTGCAGCGCCGATGGTGTTTCAATGACTTTCGAACTCAGTGCGAGCGCAGAAAGGAGACGTTCAACATCAGTGCGGCGTGTGGTTTCATCGAAGGAAACAGAGATTGTGTTGCTGTCAACCTGCCTGATATTGATGCCGGCCTTTGCTGCAGCTTTCACATATTTGGCGGCCTGCGTCGGCGTGCTGACTTTCACCGTGTCGAAGAACACTTCGCTCGTTGTGAAGCCAACCTTGCGCATCGAGCTTGCGAAAGATGATGCTTGTGCATGAACACGTGTTGCGATTGCCTTCAGGCCTGATGGCCCGTGGTAGCAGGCATACATCGAGGCCATGACGGCGAGCAGGACCTGTGCGGTGCAGATGTTGCTGGTTGCCTTGTCGCGGCGGATGTGCTGCTCGCGCGTTTGCAATGCCATGCGCAAGGCCCGGTTGCCTTTTGCATCAACTGAAACGCCGATCAGGCGGCCGGGCATGACACGCTTGTATTCATCGTTGGTTGCGAAGAAAGCGGCATGCGGCCCGCCATAGCCCATTGGCACGCCGAAGCGTTGTGATGATCCGATCGCAATGTCTGCGCCAAACTCGCCCGGAGACTTGATCAAAGTGAGCGCCAGCAAATCCGTTGCCATGATGGCGAGTGCACCTGCGGCATGAAGTTTTTCGATTGAAGCGCGATGATCGCGAATGACACCGGATGAACCGGGATAAGACAACAATGCTGCGAAACAGTCACTAGCCTTCAAGTCAATTGCCGGATCGCCAATCACAATTTCAAAACCAAATCCCCTGGCGCGGGTTTCAATCACGGCGATGGTTTGCGGATGCGTGTCCGCATCAACGAAGAATTTGGTGCTCGTTGATTTCGCAACGCGCTTGGCCATGGCCATGGCTTCAGCGGCGGCAGTTGCCTCGTCGAGCAGCGACGCATTGGCGATTTCGAGGCCTGTCAGGTCGACGATCATCTGCTGGAAATTGAGCAGCGCTTCAAGGCGGCCCTGGCTCACTTCGGCTTGGTATGGCGTGTAAGCCGTGTACCAGCCGGGATTTTCCAGCACGTTGCGGAGGATGACCTTGGGCGTGATGGTGCCGTAATAGCCTTGCCCAATCATGCTAGTCATCACCTGGTTCTTCGCGGCAAGCGAGGCCATGTGGTCAAGCGCTGCCTGTTCCGTCAAGGGCTCGCGCAATTGCAGCGGACGCTTGCTGCGAATGCGGGCGGGCACTGCCTTGCTGATGAAATCATCCAGAGACGATGAGCCAACTGTCTTCAGCATCGCTGCAATATCGCGCTCAGCAGGGCCAATGTGGCGCGGGAGAAAATCCGGTTCGTGGTCCAGCATGGTGGTCATACCGTTTTCAGGAAAGCTTCGTAACCGGCTTTGTCCAGCATTCCGTCAAGCTGGCTCTCGTCGACTATCCTGATTTTCATGAACCAGGCAGCGCCTTCGGGATCGCTGTTCACTTTTGAAGGGTCATCAACAATCGCGGAATTGACCTCGACGATTTCACCATTGATCGGCGCAAAGACATCGCTTGCGGCTTTCACGCTTTCAACGACGGCAGCTTCCTTGCCCTGCTCCACCTTCTTGCCAATTGCCGGCAAGTCGACGAATACGACATCACCCAACTGCTCACTGGCATGCTGCGTGATGCCAACGGTTGCCACGTCACCATTGATGGTGATCCATTCGTGTTCCCTGGTGTATTTGGTGGTCATCGTTTGTCCTTTCAAATGACTTTGACTTTGGCTCCCCGCCCTTAGGGGCGGGGTTGGGGGTGGTTGCCTGTTTCAAGGGGATTGTCGCTTTCGGCTGACACCCACCCCTGCCCCTCCCTCCAGGGAGGGGAGTTTCCAATCTCACCGCTTGAACCTCGCTGGTACAAAGGGAAGTTTGACGATTGTTGCCGGCATTGCCTGTCCACGCACGATGAGCTGCACCGATGTTCCGGGTACGGATGAACCGGTCTCCACATAACCCATGGCAATTGGTCCGTTCACGGATGGTCCAAAACCGCCGGATGTGATCTTGCCGATTTCCCGGCCCGTCATATCTTGAACGATTGTGCCATCGCGGGCGGGTGCCTTGCCATCGGGCTTGATGCCGACACGCTTGCGCTTAGGGCCGTCGGCGATTTCCTTTAACACGCGCTCTGCACCGATGAAACCGCCTTCAGTGCGGCGGCGTTTGCCGATGGACCAGACGAGATCAGCTTCAACAGGCGATATCGTTTCATCGAGTTCGTGGCCGTAAAGGCACAGGCCTGCTTCGAGTCTCAATGAATCCCGGGCACCGAGGCCAATGGGTTTCACTTCGGAGTTTGAGAGCAACATGTTCCAAAGTTTTGGCGCGTCTTTGGCACTTACGGAAATCTCAAACCCGTCTTCACCTGTGTAGCCAGAGCGTGATACGTGAACTTGCATGTCATTGATCTTGCCGGTCTCATGCCCCATGAACTTCAGCGCAGAAAACGCGGGCGCAATATCGTTCATCACGCGCTCAGACGTTGGACCCTGCAATGCGATCAAGGCCAACTCAGGGGCAATCGTGAACTTTACTTGAGATGGCAAATGCTTTTCAAAATGCGCAAAATCGTCATGCTTTCTGCCTGCATTGACGACGATCCATAACAGGCCCTCATGAATGGCATTGGCAGGTCGCGTAATCATCAGGTCATCTAGAACACCTCCGTCTGCCGCGAGCAGCTGTGAATAGCGCTGCTGCTTTTGCGGCAATCCACGTATATCTGCAGGCACAATCAGTTCCAACGCAGAGGCTGTCGTTTCAAAGTCAGGGCTTTCGACGAAGCACTGCCCCATGTGGCTCACATCAAACAGGCCTGCGTGTTCGCGGGTCCATTTGTGTTCGGCCATGATGCCAGAGGGATATTGCACGGGCATGTCGTAGCCTGCAAAAGGCACGAGCTTTGCGCCAAGCCTGACGTGTTCATCGTAGAGGGGAGTGCGCTGGAGCGCAGTTTCGATCATTTCAGGTCTCCTGACACAGGTTGCACCATGCGGAAAAATCCACATGTGCCCCATCTGTCAGGTACCTGAGAGTTTTCATGACCTGTCACTCCGACACAGGCCACTTTCTCCTTCGGTGAGCGGCTTTTGGCCCCTTCTCTCCAGATCTTAAGTCCGCGCTGCGGTCCATTTGCCTGAGAGTTTCCGGGGCGGTTGCTCCTTCGGCGCTGGGATGAACCAGTCTCTCCCGCAAGCGGCGGTTTGATCGCGCAAGAGTAGTGGGCGCGTGGCATTCAAGTCAAGGGCTGTCAGTTGCAGACGCGGTAACCATTTTTCCGGCGCGCCAGATCGAAATGGAAATGTTCTTCATGGGCGCTGTTTGAGCCGGGGCCGAGGACGGTGGTGAAGCTTTGGCAAGCCGCCGCGCGCAAGGCAACGAGTGTTGCGTTGCTGCCCTTCACGTTCAGCACCTTGCCGTCACCAAGCTTGAGTGTGCCAATGTCGACTGCATTGCCCGAAGCATGTTCGCTCATCTTGCCGGAGCCATCGCCATTGCGGCCACGACAATCAAATCCGGGGCCGGTTGCCACTGCAACAAGCGGCTGCTTGGTTGTGGCCTTTACCAAGGGTCCCGCCACGTCGCGGGTCCATCCGGACAAAGTTGCGGCGAATTCGCAGGACAGCACGGGCGCATCTGAAAACTCGATCGGTTTTCCTGAAGTCATAACAGAGATCAGTTGTACAGCATTGGTGATGGAACAGTGGCCCTGATTTGCTGGCGTGGCTTGCGGTTTGAAGGTTGCGCCCAATTCAGTGAGCCTTGCTGCGCAATCTGATGTTTGTGGCGTGATTTCCAGTTTTGGTTTTTCTGGCTGCAGTTTTTCCGGCCTGATCAGGGCAGCGGTTTTTTCAGGCGTCGGTTTCGGCACTGGTTTAGTTGCTGGCTGAGCTGCGGCAGGCGGTTTTTTGGCCTGGCGCAGAACTGGCTTTGGCAGCGGCGCGTCAGACGTCGCAATTTTTGTGTTGGCCGGATTGGATTTCGCATCGGGACGCTCACGCGGAAGCGGCGCTGGCGCAACCGCCATTTGTTTGCGCTGTTTTCGTGATTTTGCTGTTTTGCAGTTCCTGAGGTCAAGCGATTGGCACATGCTGCGCTCAACTTTTTTGAGCGCCTGCTCCACCTGCTTGATTGGCGTTTCTTGCGCCATGGCGATGACAGGCAAGAAGAACAGAAGCGCCGATGTGAACAGTCGTGCAAGAAGTTTCAGCATCACAATCCCCAAGCGCTTGTTCAGAATGTTGTAGACGCGGTTTGTGTCGATTCGGAGGGCAAAGCGTTAACGTCCCTTCCAACCTTGACAACTCCGGTCCCAGCGATCATTTCCACGTCATGTCCCTTCCTCCTCTTAAAATCCTTCTTGCCGCGCCACGCGGTTTTTGCGCTGGCGTGGTGCGGGCCATCGACATTGTCGAGCGGGCGCTCGATGTTTATGGTGCCCCGGTTTATGTGCGCCACGAAATTGTGCACAACAAGTTCGTGGTCGACGGGCTGAAGGCCAAGGGTGCGATCTTTGTGAAAGAGCTTAGCGAAATACCACCGGGTGACCATCCCGTGATCTTCTCGGCGCATGGCGTGCCCAAGGCCATTCCGGCAGAGGCGCAGCGCCGCAAGATGTTTCATCTTGATGCCACGTGCCCGCTGGTGACCAAAGTGCATCTCGAAGCGCAGCGCCATCATGACGATGGGCTTGAGATCGTCCTCATTGGCCATGCCGGACATCCCGAAGTGATCGGCACCATGGGGCAGTTGCCAAAGGGTGCTGTCTCGTTGATTGAAACGCCGGAGGATGCGCGCACCCTTGCCGTCAAGGATCCAGCGAAACTCGCTTACATCACACAGACCACGCTTTCGGTTGATGACACGGCAGATGTGATCGCCGTGTTGCGCCAGCGGTTTCCTGCCATTCGCGGGCCGGTGAAGGAAGACATCTGCTATGCCACAACAAATCGCCAGGAAGCGGTGAAGTCCATCGCCACGCAGATTGATTTGTTGCTTGTGGTGGGCGCGCCAAACTCCTCCAATTCAAAACGGTTAGTTGAAGTCGGCGAGAAGAATGGCTGCCCGCGTGGGCTTCTGGTGCAGCGCGCGACTGACTTGCAGTGGGATACATTGCAAGGCTTGCGCAGCATCGGGTTATCGGCTGGTGCCTCTGCACCGGAGGTTCTGGTCAACGAGATCATTGACGCTTTCCGCTCGCATTATGACGTGTCGGTGGAGAAGGTCACTTTGCGCGAGGAGAACGTGTCGTTCAAATTGCCGCGCGAATTGCGCGAACAATCAGCATCGGCCACATGAGTTCGTCCACGATTGTCATTCACACCGATGGCGCGTGTTCCGGCAATCCGGGGCCTGGCGGCTGGGGCGCCGTTCTCGATTACAATGGCACGCGCAAGGAAATTTACGGCGGCGAGAAAAATACAACGAACAACCGCATGGAACTGAAAGCCGCAATTGAATCGCTTAATGCGCTCAAGCGGCCGTGCAGGATTGAAATGCATGTGGACTCCAATTATGTGAAAGATGGCATCGGCAAGTGGATTCATGGCTGGAAGCGCAATGGATGGAAAACCGCCGACAAGAAACCGGTGAAGAACGAAGAACTTTGGCGCGCGCTGGACGAAGCCATTCAGCGGCACGAAATTTCATGGCACTGGGTAAAGGGCCATGCGGGACATCCTGAAAACGAACGCGCCGACGAACTGGCGCGAATGGGAATTGCAGAGGTGCGGGGCAAGTAAATATTCACCACTGGCGAATGTATCAATTTATAGCCTGACCAGCGTACGCTGTCAAGCACTATTTTCCTTACATAGGGTTCAGGTATTTGTTCTTATAGTTGTTCGAGTATGGTTTCGGCACCACTGACGTTGACGCCGGATTTGTCTTCTACGTTGAGCTGCTTCACCACGCCATCATCGACGATCATCGAGAAGCGCTTGTTGCGCAGACCCATGCCGGGAATGTCCACATCAAGCCCGGCTGCCCTGGCGAAAATGCCGTTACCGTCGCCCAGCATCATGATCTTGCCCTCTGCACCTGCATGCTTGGCCCAGGCTTTCATCACGTGCACATCGTTCACCGCAACGCAGGCCACGGTATCAACACCTTTCGCCTTGAACTCGTCAAGGTGCGTGAGAAATCCCGGAAGATGGTTCATCGAACAGGTTGGCGTGAATGCGCCGGGCACACCGATGAGCACCACCTTTTGGCCCTTGAATACTGATTCGGTGGAAAGTTTCTGGGGGCCATCAGCGGTTGGCGTGATGAATTCTGCTGCGGGCAATTTTTCGCCAATCTTGATCATGAAGCTCTCCCTGGTTCAGGTCAATCTCCTAGACGACCGCGATGACCTGCTCAAGTGCCATGGTTTGGGTGACGGAAGTGAAGCGCATTTTACGGTCACGCAGATCTGCAATGGATTTGGCACCGGCGACTTCGATCGCGGCTTCTGATTTGCTGGCGATAAATAGCGGTTGCCGGAAGTACAGCGGAAGGCCATCCATCGGCTCGATGAAAATATCAGCAACGGGTGCGGCTAGACTAACAGCCAAGCCTAGTGGATTTTCTGTTGCAGTTGCAGATATGACCGGGAACGGGCCGGCGGAGACTTGCGGAATCTGGTTGCGCCAGCCCGCCTGCAATGCTGCATCGGTTGGCGAGAGTGTGAGCTGTTCAGAAAACTGCACCGGAATGCAGACCTTTTCGCAAACACCAAGAAATCCGTCGAGCTTGCCTGTAACTGGTTTGGCGGGATCTGTGGCTTCGACTTCAATTGCGAATATGACGGTCTCCTTGTAACCGATGCTTTCGCCGCTCTGGTCGCGGTAACGGGTGGGTGCGGGCAGAAGGAAATTTACCGAAGCGATATTTTCACCGGTCATGGTTAGCGTTGGCGGAACGCCGCCATCGCCGGGCACGCGCCAATAGGTTTTCCAGCCTTTGCCCAATGTGAGCTCAAAACCGAGGTGGTGGATTTTTCCGTCAAAACCGCCCTTGCGAATACGGTACTGCCATTGCGCTGCCGCCAACGCCTGGCGGGGCGCAACAGGGAATGATCCCAAAGCTGCAATAGTGGCAACAAGCAGGCGGCGGTTCATGCTGTCAAACTTAGTGGACGCGGCGGTCACTTGCCAATCACAATCGCTTTTCATTCACGTGTTGAAAGGTTTATGATCAGCGGCATGACCACGTTTACCTCTCTCGAGGGAAAGATGCTGATTGCGATGCCAAGCCTGCAAGGCGGGCATTTCGTGCAATCGGTTGTGTTCCTGTGCGCGCATAGCAAGCAAGGCGCCATGGGCCTTATTGTCAACAAAGCGGCTCCGCTGATGTTCTTTTCGGACATGCTGGAGAAGGTCGAATTGAAACGTCCGCTTGATGCGATTCCTGGCGATGTGCTGCGGCTTCCGGTCAGGCTGGGAGGGCCGGTTGAGCAGTTCCGCGGATTTGTCCTGCATAGCGGCGAATATGATGCCAATGGAAGCAGCTTGAACATCAGCGGCGGATACAAGTTGACAGCGACGATTGACATACTTGCCGCCATCGCAGAGGGCCGCGGGCCCTTGCAGCGGATTGTAGCGCTTGGCTATTCAGGTTGGGCGCCAGGGCAGCTTGAAAGCGAAATCCAGAACAATGGCTGGCTGCACTGTGATGCTGATCCTGATTTGCTGTTTTCAGAAATGCTCGAAGCAAAACACGCCAACGCGCTCAAGAAACTCGGCGTCGATCCCCGGATGCTGTCAAGCGACGTAGGACACGGCTAGGATTTCCTGCGCGACTTCTTTGCGGGTTTCCTCTTTGATGATTTGCGTTTGCGCTGCGGGGTCAGGGTGAGGACAGGGCCTGACGCCGGTCGCAGCGGGGGCAAGTCAGGGTTGGCGACTGCATAGATGGATGGAAGTTCCTCGGGGCGCTGTGCAGCAGCGGTGATGGTCGCGAGTGCGGCTTCGGCGAGACCAGGCCTGTATGGCTCGGGGGAGGCAAGCGGAGCTATGCCAATCAAGTCTTCCACTTGCTTGGCAACGGCCGCTGCGCCAAAATGGAAGCCCTGGCCATAGTCACAACCCATTTCGGTGAGGCGTTCAGCCTGTTCCAGCGATTCGACACCTTCGCAAACTACGTTCATGCCGAGGCCGTGCGCAAGATCCAGCACAGTGCGGATCACGTGAGCAGCGCGGTCCTGGTCCTTGCCGGAGCTGATGAAACTGCGGTCCAGTTTCAGTGTGTCAAACGGCAGATTGCGCAGCGTTGACAATGACGAAAAACCTGTTCCGAAATCATCGCAGGCGAGGCCGACGCCAAGCTGACGCAATGTGCCGAAGAGCGTGAGGATGCGGTCGCTGTAACGCATCACGACAGCTTCAGTCACTTCGATTTTAAGGGTGCCGGGAAGAAGCACTTCGCGCTGCATGATGTGCTGGATGGTTTGCAGGAATTCCTTTTCGAGGAGCTGTGATGCCGAAGCATTTACAGTCACGAAAATCTTGCGATTGCGGGCGATGGTGCGTTGCCAGATGCCAAGCTGTCGCGCAGCATCGGCCATCACGATCGCACCAACTTCGCTGATAAGACCTGCCTCTTCGGCAGCCTTAATGAATTGTTCAGGCGCAACGAGGCCCAATTTTGGATGACGCCAACGGGCCAGCGCTTCAAAGCCCGCAGTCTTTCCGTCGGAGAATCTCACTATGGGTTGGTAGTGAACTTCGATTTCGCCGCGCGTGATGGCAAGCCGGAGATCGGATTCGAGGGCAACTTGCGCGACGCGATCATTGCGCATGCCATAGTCATAGATTGCGAGTGCACCCAGGCCCTGAGTTTTGGCTGCATGCAATGCGTTGGTGGCTTGCGCCAATAGTTCATCTGCAGGAACACCGGGAAGACCACGCATCGAGAGGCCGCCTGAGACTGACAGGACGACCTCCTGGTTGCTCAACATGATCGGGGCCTGGAGGTTGAGCATCAAGGCACGGGCATAAGCATCCTCATGGCCATGGGCTGGTTCGTTGAAGACGATGGCAAACTGGCTGCCAGTCAGGCGCGTGGCTGAATCTTCGGGCCCCAGCTGATCCTGAATGCGGCGGGCCATGATCATCAGCAAATGATCGCCGATATCGGGGCCATAGCCGTCATTGAAAGTCTTGAAGCGATCAACATCGAGTATCAGCACACGCACTGGCGGGGCAGCGCGGTTGGCAAGGGCGCGCTGCAAGCGGTCGAGGAAAAGCGCACGGCTGGGCAAGCCACTGACTGGATCATGGACTGCATCTTCCTGCAGGCGCTGTTCGATGATTTTGGTTTTGTTAATGTCGGTCAGGGTTCCAAGACAGACGAGATCACCCAACACTTCATCAACATGGGCGCGGGCTTTCAGCGAGTACCAGCGATAACTTCCGTCGGCACTATTGAGGCGGAGCTCGCATTCGATGAGGCGTGCGGTACCTGCAGCAACAGCACCAGACTGCTCCAGCAAATCCTGCAAGTCTTCAGGATGCACACGCTGGAAAAATCGGAGCTGCGATGCATTTTCGAGGTCAGGCCCGCGGTCACCCAGTTGGCGTGAAAGTTCCTGATCAATGGTGATCTCTTCGTGCTGCGGCCGCCATTCCCAGACGAAATGATCAGCGCTTGCAAGCGCCAGACTTGAACGTTCAGTTGAAGATGCAGCAATATCGGCGTCAATGTCGATGCGTTCAAAAAGGTTTTGCAACAGGACGTAACCCATTGCGGCAAGCACGCCACACAGGCCGAGCAACATGAACATCGAGAGTTGCGGCAGAGCCCTATAGGCAAAGCAAGCATAAGCGCTGAACAGCACCCAGGCCAATGTGAACAGCCATAGAGGCAAGGCGCTGATGGCGATCGGTTCTTTTCCGCGCGGTTCTTTTGCGCGTTGCGCGCGATACAGCAAGACGACACCCTCAATCGACACAAACGCAATGGCGATGCGGGCAAAGCCAATTGCCACCGGTGCGTTGAAGAATGCATAAACAATGTTGGCGACGATCAATGCCGCGCCGAAACACGCGCTGTAGAATAGCGCCTTCTGATCACGCGTGACTGAACGAAGTCCGGCAAGTGCGGCAACAAAGCCACCGAAGAGCAGCGTTTCAACAATGGCACGGAGCACATTCTGGCTCACTCCAAAGGACAATGGCGCGCCAATCATCGCCTGCAGGAATCCGAGTTCAAGCAAAATAAACGTGAGTGCTGCGAGCGCGAAAGCGGAACAAGCCAACGCTATCGCGGAGCGGCGCGTGGCGGCGAGAACAAGGAAGCCCAGTGTCAGAAGTGCTGCTATGCCAGCGACAGCGCCCTGCAATCCCGTGAGCTGTGATTGGCGTTTGCCATATGCACCGGTGGCCCAGATTTCAGCGTCGGGCAAAGCCTCAACGCCCTGGAAGGCCATTGTTTGCGTTTGGCCCGGCTCCAAATGGACAGGAAAAACATCTTCTGCAGGACCACGCAGTGGCACGAGGCCTTTGAGCGGGGGTTTGGCACCACTTTTTTGCACCGCAGTCAGCACCAGCGAACCAGTCGGTGCGGGACGGAACAGACCAGAACCGGGAAATGCCCGGTGAGGAAAAACCAGGAAGGAATCCCGGGCTTCGGTGGAAGAATTGGTCAGGGTGTAAAGTGACCAGTGAAATTGGGGGCCACTGCCGACAGCATCGAGGTCAAGCGACAGAACCTGGCCTGTGCCTGAAGGGATTTCGACAGCAATTGCAGACTGCACTGCGGTGATCGTACCGCGGGAAGCGCCAAGGCTTGCGTTGTTGCCAAGGCCTTTCAAGTCATAGATCGGCTCTGCGCGCACGGCGGCGGCGAAGGCAAGACACAGCAGAATCAACATCCAGAAGTGGCGCACGCCCATGACCTATCGAATCAACACCCTATTTAGCAACCGCAACCGCCCAAAGGCGAGGGTCCAGACTGTCTGGTAGTGGGTCAGTTTGAATTTAGTACTTCAAGAACCCTGCTATGGTGAGTTGCCCAAGCCATTGTATCACGGCACATCAACCCTATAGATTCGAGGATTTCTCTGTGAACTTCTTCGATATTCTTTTTGAAGATTGGCTCATGGTGAGCAACTCGGTTGCGAAATCTACGGAGTGCATTCAGTCGTCCGTGAACATCATTTCTTTTTTGGCCTTTCCCAACTTGAAATCCTTTGTTCAAACTGCGCCGCCAAAGAGTGGAGTCATATTTTGGCCCCTGCAAGCCAACCCAAAATGCAAATTTTAGTTCTGCCACCACATCCCCAGGGTAGATTTGGGATGGCTTCTTGATTTTATCGTATGCCGCTTGAATTTCCTCTCTAGCGGCACCATTCAATGGTGCGTTGCCGTTGAGGAACGAGTCAACACCATACGCATTGCACATGCAGTCATCTACGGTGTTTCGAAGGCAAATCTCTAGCGATTGCAAAGAGATATAGAACGCTTCTGAAAGCCTCATGTTTTTCTCATACAACGTAATCGCAGCATCTAATTCATTATTTTTTCAATGAGATAGGTTTGCAATCTAGGGAGTGAGATGGTTTTTTGCAGTGCAGCATTTACGTTAAGCGTTCTCAAAATTTAACTTGCCCTTAATAGATTGCGTCCTCATATTCCGTTCGTACACCCCGGGTCGGCCTCTGCTGAAAAGTATGCTCCCGGGGTCAGTTTTTTTATAGGGTTGTTCTTGTATAAGGCTACAACCTTTTTCTTATATGGCCCGCGCTTGCGGTCTTTTTTAGATTCTTCATCTTCGACAAGTGCAACAATGTCGCCAATCTCCCAAAGCTTTGCTGACACACCAGCGGCCATAGCAGGCGACATGCGCAGCTTGGAACGTAGCTTCACAAAGTTGTACTACATAATGTAAAGGGCCGCGGCGTAAGCGTGGTTTTCAACATTCTTTGAGAAGCCATTCGTCAAGCGAGTGAAGCGGCGCACGTGCATC
Organism: uncultured Alphaproteobacteria bacterium; assembly: GCA_963819615.1. Taxonomy (GTDB): domain Bacteria; phylum Pseudomonadota; class Alphaproteobacteria; order Rhizobiales; family Aestuariivirgaceae; genus Aestuariivirga. The sequence continues at coordinate 231,291 of CAWFWW010000001.1, read as the reverse complement.
CGCATTGTCAGGTTGCTACGCTCTACATAAGAAGTGCGGACATGGGCCAAGTCAGGTTCGCCTTCGATGCGGCGTCGCCGCCGAATGCCCCTTCGCAATATCCACCATCATCTTTGCAAGCTGCGAAACATCACGCGGGCGTTGGGCTTTTTCGTCATCACCTGAATATGACATGTTGCCGGAGTAGTTTCCAAAATAGTCAACAGGGTCAGATTTCAACTGACCCACTACCGACTGTCTACGATGCGGCAGATTGAAAATCCGGATGATGGCCCATCGAAGGCCGCGGATTCCATTCGGCCGCCGGTCCGGGATGCCAATCAAACATCCCCCGCCAGTCGTGCAAAGAGCAGGTGGTCTTCCCATTGGCCTGCGATTTTCAGGTACTGGCGGGCCTGGCCTTCGGGTTGGAAACGGCAAGTCCTCAGAAGCCTGATGGAGGCCTGATTGTGAGGGAGGCAGGCGGCTTCGACCCGATGTAGCCTCAAGTCATTGAAGGCGTAGGAAGTAAGCGTGTGCACTGCATCACGCATGTTGCCTTTTCGGCTATGGGGTACACCGATCCAGTAACCAAGTGCGCCCATCTGGGCGACACCGCGGCGGATGTTTGAAAGGTTGATGCCACCCAAAATCGTGTTGTCATGATCAAAGATCAGGTAAGAATAGGCACTGTCCTCATCAGCAAGCTGTGCAATGCGGCGGACGCGCTCCCGAAAGGAAGCCCGGGTGAGTTCGCGATCGTCCCATTTGGGCTCCCAAGGTTCGAGGAAATTGCGGCTTGCCTGCCGCAGCGCCGCCCAAGCTTCGAAATCTTCCATCTTTGGCGGGCGCAACATGACATGCTCGCCTGCCAGGCTTTGTTCTCTTGCTGCCGATAGCCAGTTCGCCAGAAGCCTCATGATATGAACCTATGACGGTTTGAAGCGGCTGGCTATGGCAGAATGACTTGCGAGCTGCGAAAGTTGGCCTACTGCACTCAACGAGGGCTGCTTGGCGCTGAATATCGATTGTGCGAGGTTTACAACATCATCCGGCGTCACTGCATTGATGCGACTCAAGAGCTGAGCCATGTCGGGGATTTCGCTGAAGGCCAGAAACTGGCGGGCTATCTGGTCAGCGCGGGACGATGCATTTTCGAGATTCATCACCAGGCTCGTTTTGAGCTGGGCCTTGGCGCGGGCAACCTCGTTGCTGAGGACTTCGCGGCCCATGGAAAGCATGACTTCGGCGGAGACGTCGATGAGTTGCTCGGTATTATCGGGCGAGGTGGCAGCATAGATGCCAAGCTGGCCGGCATCTTCATAAGCCGTGCCGAATGCAAAAACCGAATAGCAAAGACCACGCTTTTCACGCACCTCCTGAAACAACCGCGAAGACATGCCGCCACCCAGAATGTTGGACAGTACCTGCAACTGATAGATGCGCGGATCGCGGTAGTTGGGCGCTGGGAAAGTCAACACGATGTGGGTCTGGTCGAGCGGCTTTTGTTCGAGTTGGGATTGCGAGACGAAGCTGGGCGGCTGGCGTTGAGGGGCGTGGCCCTGCTCCAGGTGGCCGAAGAGTTTTTCGGATTCAACGACAAACCTCTGGTGGTCGATGTTGCCTGCCGCGCAGACAACGATACGCGAAGCCCAGTAGTTGCGGTTGCGCCAATTGAGTATCTGGTCGCGGTCGACCTGTGCAACGATGGACTCTGGTCCAAGTATCGAGCGGCCCAAAGGATGGTCGCCATAACTAGCGGCTTGCGCCAGATCGAACACCAGATCGTCGGGCTGGTCCTTGGCGGCGGCGATTTCCTGGAGGATGACTTCACGCTCGCGTTCGAGTTCCTCAGTGTCGTAGACCGAGTTATTGAAAATGTCGGCGAGGATATCGAGAGCGAGGGCCCAGTCGTCTTTCAATACGCGGGCGTAATAAGTCGTGGTCTCCATTCCGGTGGCCGCGTTTATTTCACCACCAGCGCTTTCAATTTCTTCAGCAATTTCTTGCGCTGTGCGTTTGACGGTGCCCTTGAAGGCCATGTGTTCAAGGAAATGAGCTATTCCGTTTTCTTCGGGCCGTTCATCGCGCGCACCTGCCTTAACCCAGATTCCGAGCGCCACTGTCTCTAGCGATGGCATGGCATGCGTGATGACATGCAGACCGTTCGATAATCGGGTAATCTCAACAGACATACGCGCTCCCATTAACCCATTAGCGCTGTGCGAGGATGTGCGATTTCACCGCTTCGGCGCTATTGGGAAGCACTGTGAAACTTTCTTTCGCATCGAGCAAGTGTTTCAAGCGGTTGGGTAAATCAGGTCTTATTCCAGTGGCTTGCTGCACTGCGTCGGGGAATTTGGCGGGATGTGCGGTGGCAAGCGTCACCATGGGCGAAGCGGTGGGTTGTGACTGGGCCATCGCCACACCCACAGCGGTATGGGGATCGATCAGTTCACCGGTGGTTTCCAGCACGTGCTTCATTGTGGCGCTACATTTGGCTTCGTCAATCATGCCGCTGTCGAATTCGTGACGGATGGATTTGAGTGCCTCGCTGGCAAGAGTGAAAGAGCCCGATTGTTTCAGGCTTTCCATCAGGCGGCGGACAGTTGCCGCGTCGCCATTGTTTGCGAGAAAGACAAGGCGCTCGAGATTGCTTGAGACCTGAATGTCCATTGACGGGCTTGAGGTGGCGTGGACTGCCGTCACTTCATAGCGGCCGGATTTCAGGGTGCGATCGAGGATGTCGTTGGCATTGGTTGCGATGACCAAACGATCAATGGGCAGGCCCATGCGCTTGGCGCAAAGACCTGCGAAGATATTGCCGAAGTTTCCGGTGGGGACGGTGAATGAAACGGCGCGGTCGGGTGCGCCCAGGGCCAGGCCTGCATATATGTAATAGGGGATTTGGGCCATGACGCGGGCCCAGTTGATGGAGTTGACGCCTGCGAGTTTCACGTCATCGCGGAATTTGAGATCGTTGAAAAGCGCTTTCACTATCGCCTGGCAATCATCAAAGGTGCCTTCGATGGCGATGTTGTGAATGTTGGGCTGATGCACTGTCGTCATCTGGCGGCGCTGCACATCGGAGACGCGGTTGTTGGGGTGCAAAACAAACAGGTCTGTCTGGCCACTGTGGCTAAAGGCCTCAACGGCAGCGCCACCCGTATCGCCCGAAGTTGCAACGATGATGGTCAGACGGTGTTTCCGCCTTGCCAGCGACCAGTCCATGAGGCGGACGATCAGCTGCATCGCCACATCCTTGAAGGCTATGGTGGGTCCATGAAAAAGTTCGAGCAGGAAGTGATTGGAATCGAGCTGCTTCAGCGGCGTGACGGCGGCATGTGAAAATGTTGCATAAGCCTGCGTCACGATGGAGTGAAGTTGATCGTCTGGAATGGAACCGGCGACAAAGCGTTTGCATACTTCGTAGGCGACTTCAGCGTAGGATCTGCCGCGCAGGCTTTTGATGTCGAGCTTCGGCCAGGATTCGGGGACGTATAATCCGCCATCACGTGCGAGGCCGGAGAGCATGGCGTCTTCGAATGAGACAATGGGTGCTTCGCCTCGAGTGGAAATGTACTTCATGAATGCACTGATCTTAGTGTTAAGCCCGTCAGCCCGGTGAAAGCCGGGGCCCAGACTTTCAACCAGTTGAGTGCCGGAAAGACTGGGTCCCGGCTTTCGCCGGGATGACGGATGATTGGGAAATTGTGCACTATCCTTTTATCCCTTGCTCTTCAAGCTGCTTCCGCTTGCGCAAGAAGGCCCAAGTGACGGCGGCAAGGGCTGCGGCGAGGCCATACCAAGTTATGGCGTACCCCAGATGGTTGTTGCGGAGTTCGGCTTTGGGCACCGTTGGAAATGGCGGGGTCACTATGGCGGGATCAGGAAGGAGCTGCAGGATGAAAGTCGACACCTTGGCATTGGCTGGCGCTTTGGCTGCGGCCTGCATGGCGGGGATATCCCACCAGTACCAGTGGCCGCCATCGGGATCATTTTCAGGATCGAAGAGCCCCTGCCCCTTATCGTGGAGTCTGAGGATGCCAGTCAATGTTTGGGGGCCAGCGGGGGTTGTGGCCTGCGTGGTTTCAGACATGGTGCCGCGGTCAACGAGGATCACGGTATTGTCGCTTGTTTTGAGCGGCGTAATGACGGTGAAACCAGGACCGCCATCGTGGCTGGTGAGTTTCTTCAAGTCTGCGCCGCCAAGATACTCGCCAGCGACGCGGACTTTTTGAAAGTCGCTTGATGCTTGCGACAAGGTTACGGGTTCTGATGAGATTTGCTTTTCGATTGCGGCGATCTGAGCAGTTTTGGTTTGCAACCGGAACACCTGCCAGGTGCCGAGGGACAAGAGGATCATGAGGCCCAAGCCTGAAGAAATGATGACCGATGCGTTCTTCACAACTGGATGTCCGGGCTGGCTCCGGTTTTCCATTGCTGGCAAATGAGCACGCCCTTCATCCGAGGGAGAAGGATCATGGGAATGATGATGAGAACAGGGATTGCGATCAATACATGCGCCCACCAGGGCGGTGAATAGGCGACATCAATCCCAAGAATTGAGCCCACGCCTGCAACACAAGCAAAGAGCATAACGAACCAGGCTGCACCATCACCTGCATCGGCGAAGGAAAAATCCAGGCCACAAGAAGTGCAGGATTTGGCGACGGTGAGATAGCCATCAAAAAGTTTGCCCCGACCGCAGCGCGGGCATTTCCCCGCTGTCCCAGTGGAGACCGGCGATAGCGGGGGATAGTAATTTTCCATCAGTGTTCAGGAATGACTGCGCCCACTGAACCCCAGACGTAGACGCAGGCGAAAAGGAACAGCCAGACGACGTCAACGAAGTGCCAGTACCAGGCAGCAGCCTCGAAACCGAAATGTTGCTGTGGCGTGAAGTGACCTTTCAAGGCGCGGAACAAGCAAACTGTCAGGAAAATGGTGCCGATCAAGACGTGGAAACCGTGGAAACCTGTTGCCATGAAAAAGGTCGATGAATAGATGTCGCCGCCAACGAAGTTGAATGCGGCGTGGCCGTATTCATAGGCCTGAACGCAGGTGAACAGCGCACCAAGAATAATCGTGAGAATTAGGCCCTGGACAAGGCCTTTGCGATCGTTGTTGAGGAGCGCGTGATGGGCCCAGGTCACAGTGGTGCCGGATGTCAGGAGGATCAAGGTATTGACCAAAGGCAAGTGCCAAGGGTCAAAGATACCTGTGTGATGGACAACGCCATCAACCACTGGGGCCGGTGGCCAGACGCCACCGGTTGCGATATTGCGTGCTTCCTGAATGTGTTCGCCAGCAAAGAGAGAGGCGTCAAAATAAGCCCAAAACCAGGCGACGAAGAACATCACTTCCGACGCAATGAACATCAACATGCCGTAGCGCAGATGCAGGCTGACAACAGGCGTGTGGTCGCCTTTATGCGCTTCATTCACCACATCGCGCCACCACATGAACATGGTGTAGAAAACCAGCGCGAAACCAACAATCATCAGCCATGGGTTAGCGTGATTGTGCATCCAGATCACGGCCCCCACTGCCAGCATGAAAGCTGCACCGGCCCCAATGACGGGCCAGGGCGAAGGATCGACCAGATGATAATCGTGATTTTTTGCATGTGCGTCAGCCATGGCGCGTCTCCTCAATTCGTATTCGTGGTCGTTTTCGCAGCAGCCGCTTTTTGCTGCACGGGGTAGAAGGTATAGGACAAGGTGATTTCCTTTATGCCAGCGGCATCGGGATTATCCAGAATAGCGGGATCGACGAAATACTGCACGGGCAACGCCACTTTTTCGCCGGGCTTCAGTGTCTGCTCGGTGAAGCAGAAACACTGTATCTTGTTGAAGTACGCGCCAGCCGCAGCGGGCGTCACGTTGAAGACGGCAGTGCCGGTGGCTATCACGCTCGACTGGTTGATTGCTTGATATTCGGCTAGCACCACTTCACCGATCTTCACGGTCATCTGGCGCTGCACTGGCTCGAACTGCCAACCGAGTTCGCTTGCAGCGTTGGCGTCAAAGCGAATGGTGATCATCGCATCACTGCTGGCTTCAGGTGCTGACGATGCAATTTGCGGCGTGCCACCAAAGCCTGTTACCTTGCAGAAAAGCGAATAAAGCGGGACGGATGCGTAAGCAATGCCCACCATGCCAAGAGCCACTGCACCTGCGGCCAACGCCGTTCGCAGGTTCTTTTGCGTGTCGACTGGCTGCGGCGCGTTCATTTCAGATCACGCGCTCAGCCAATTGTCCGCCAACTCGAACGATGGTGGTGATGTAAAACAGGGCCATCAGGCTAGCGAGCACAAGGCCCAATATGATATTGCGCTTGCGGCGGCGGGCCATATCCTCAGGCGAAAATGGCGCTGGCGGGCGATTTTCGTTCATCACAGCACCGCAGGCACAAGTGGAACGTGGAACACGCGCTCAATGAGGATCAGCGCGAAAACAGAAAATAGCCAGATGATCGAGAAACCAAAAAGTTTCTTCGCAAACCTGTCTTCAACGGTGCGCTTTGGGGCACGATAGACATTAAAGGCATCGAAGATGAATTTGACCGTCAGCAACGGAGCAGCGGCGGCGTAAAGGTAACCTGCGGTTCCTGTGAGAAGTGGCAGAACCGTTATGGGTGCCAGCAGCAAGGCATAAATGAAAATCTGCTTTTTGGTTTCGACCCGGCCTGCAACATTGGGCAACATTGGCACGCCGGCTTTTTCGTAGTCACCTTCGCGGAAGAGCGCGAGGGCCCAGAAATGCGGGGGCGTCCACATGAAAATCAGCAGGAACAGGGCAATCGAACCAAGGTCAACTCCGCCAGTGACTGCGGACCAGGCAACCATGGGCGGAAACGCTCCGGCCGCGCCGCCGATTACAATGTTTTGCGGCGTCGAGCGTTTGAGCCACATTGTATAAACGCAGACATAGAAGAAAATCGTGAAGGCCAGCAATGCAGCTGAGATCATATTGACGATGAGGCCGAGGATAAGGACCGAACCAGCAGCAAGTGCAAGTCCGAATCCCAACGCCTCGCCTGGCTGAATTGCCCCTGACGGCACAGGGCGCGAGGCTGTGCGCTTCATCACTGCGTCAATATCGGCGTCGTACCACATGTTGAGCGCACCCGCTGCTCCTGCACCTGTCGCGATGCAAAGGATGGCGACGAAGCCGATCCAGGGATGAATATTCCCAGGCGCTGCAATCAGGCCAACGATGGCCGTGAAGACTACAAGCGACATCACCCGAGGCTTGAGCAGCGCCCAGTAATCAGAGGCAGAGCCTTGGCCGCTTGTTGTGACTATGGTGTCGATGTTGGTCATATTTGTCTCACCGCCCCCAAATCGTCATTCCGGCAAAAGCCGGGATGACGGTTTTGGAAACTGGTCAATGCCCCGAACCCTTAATTACAGGAAGTGTGCTGAACTGGTGGAAGGGCGGTGGTGAAGGAAGGGTCCATTCCAGAGTGGTGGCACCTTCGCCCCAAGGATTGTCGGCGGCGGGCACTTTCTTCGCGTAGGCTGAGAACATGCCGTAAAGGAATATCAGGACGCCCGCAGCGGATATGTATGAACCGTACGAAGATACCTGGTTCCAGCCTTCAAATGCGGCGGGGTAGTCGATGTAACGACGCGGCATGCCGGCAAGGCCCAAGAAGTGCTGGGGGAAGAAGACCAAATTAACGCCGATGAAGGTCACCCAGAAATGCAGCTTGGCGATGAATTCGTTATACATGTAGCCAGTGATTTTCGGGAACCAGAAGTACCAGCCAGCGAAAATCGCAAACACGGCACCCAACGACAAAACGTAGTGGAAATGGGCAACGACATAATAAGTATCATGCAGCGACCGATCAACACCGGCATTGGCAAGGACAACGCCCGTGACGCCACCAATTGTGAACAAGAAAATGAAACCAATGGCCCAGACCATCGGCGCCTTGAATTCAATCGAGCCACCCCACATCGTGGCAATCCAGGAGAATATCTTTACGCCGGTTGGCACCGCAATGATCATCGTCGCGGCAATAAAATAGGCCTGGGTGTCGGCATCCATGCCCACGGTGTACATGTGATGCGCCCAGACTATGAAGCCCACTACGCCGATCGCGACCATTGCATAGGCCATGCCGAGATAACCAAACACCGGCTTTTTCGAGAAGGTCGAGACGATCTGCGAAACAATGCCAAAGCCCGGCAGAATGAGAATGTAGACTTCAGGATGGCCGAAGAACCAGAACAGATGCTGGTACAGGATCGGGTCGCCGCCGCGGTCGGGCTTGAAGAAGGCCGTGTCAAAGTTGCGATCAGTCAAGAGCATGGTGATGGCACCTGCCAGAACCGGCAGTGACAACAACAGCAAGAACACCGTGACGAGCACTGACCAGACAAATAGCGGCATGCGGTGCAGCGTCATGCCGGGTGCGCGCATGTTGAAGATCGTGGTGATGAAGTTGATGGCGCCAAGGATTGATGACGCGCCAGCCAAATGGAGCGAAAGAATTGCGAAATCGACGGACATTCCGGAGTGATGCACGGTTGAAAGTGGCGGGTACAATGTCCACCCGCCGCCAACGCCATATTGGGTCGCCCCTGCGCCTGGAACGAACATGGAAATCAGGAGCAATGAAAACGCCGGAATGAGAAGCCAGAATGAAATATTGTTCATGCGCGGAAAGGCCATGTCCGGCGCGCCGATCATCAGTGGCACAAACCAGTTGCCAAAGCCGCCGATCATGGCGGGCATGACCATGAAAAAGATCATGATAAGCGCGTGGCCAGTAACAAACACGTTATAGAGATGCCGGCCTGCGCTCTCATCAGCGATGTCGGTGCCATGGAGCATTGAAGCAAGGCCGTAGAAAATCTGCACACCTGGTTGCTGCAGCTCCATGCGAATCGCGATGGACAACAATCCACCAATCACGCCTGCAACAATGGCGAACCACAGATACATCGTGCCGATGTCCTTATGGTTGGTGGAATAGAGATACCGCTTGAGACCGGTCGGATGGTCCTCGTGGTGATCGTTGTGATCGTGGGCGGCGTGTGCTTGTGCCATGTTCTTATGCCTCGCGAATTCTGATCAGTTTGATGCCAGGTTGGCGCCGTGTCTTGCCTTGAGGCGCGCTTCCATGAAATCGCGCGCGGCTTCGACGCCAGCAGTTTTGACTTTGGATGCCCAGGCATCGAAATCGGCCTGGGAGACGACATGCACTTCGATCGGCATGAATGAGTGGTTGACGCCACAAAGCTCTGAGCACTGGCCGTAATAGACGCCTTCTTTTTCAGCAAGAAACCAGTCCTCGTTGAGGCGGCCGGGAATTGCGTCAATCTTCATGCCAAATGACGGTATGGTCCAAGCATGGATCATGCCCGCGGGATCGGAAGTGATGATCATCTTGATGGTCTTGTTGACCGGGACGAATACTGGCGTGTCTGAAGCCAAAAGGTAGGGCCGATTTTGCGCTTTGGCATCAGCCTCGGGCAAAAGTTGAGCGGTGAAGCTGACGATGGGCTCCTTGGCGTCATCAAGTCCCAAGTCTGGATACTGATAGGTCCAGTTCCAGCCCGGATTGCCAATTGCTTTGATCGTCATGTCGGCTTTGGGGATATCGCGCTCAAGATACAGAAGGCGGAAGGACGGAATGGCGATGGCGACGAGAATCAGAACTGGTATGACTGTCCAAGCCACTTCCAGACCCACATGATGGGTTGTTTTGGATGGAACCGGGTTGGCCTTGGCGTTGAATTTGACCATTACGTAAACCAGCAGCGCCAACACAAAGAGCGTGATAACCGTGATCACAACCAGCAGGAAGTTATGGAATGTGTTGATGAAATGGCCGACGGGTGTCACCATTTCCTGGAGGCCCAACTGCCAATCCTCCGGATAACCGGCAGCAGCAAAGGCTGCGGCGGGCGCACCGAAAATTGCCGCTGCCATCAAGGCCAAAGCAATAGACTTCGTTTGAAACTTCATTGTACCACCCTCGCAACCGCCGCCTTTGGGTTGGCACAGCCATCCCAAAAAAGCCAGAATCTCACCTACCGTGAACCATAATCCATGCCGGGCCGCAACACCAGTCGGCGCGGCAAAACGTCGTTGCGTCATAAGCAGATAGATTGCGCACTCCAGAAACCGGAATTCCGCCTTATTTCGCTGGGAATTGCAGGGTTTAGCGACTCGATTTCGTGGCTTGTCATTGATGATCCTGAAGATTAAGAGCCGCGGCATGTAAACAGGGAATCACTTCGTGACAGCAAAATCGGCGGTTTTGGGCTTTTCGGCAGCGGCTTTCATTGCGTTCGTTGCACCGCCTGTTTTGGCCCAAGATCAGGCACCTGCACCACAAACCAAGCAATTTGGCCCGAGAGCCGGCAAGCCAGCGGCGCAAGGTCAACAAGGTGCGCCAGCCGAGACGATCGGCAAGTTTGGCGCATGGGAAGTGCAGTGTGCGGATGCGCCAAAAGGGCAGGATGGCGCAACTGAGGGGCAGAAATCCTGCGGCATGATCCAAACTGTCAAGCACGAAACCAACCAGAATGTGGGCATTTCAGTTATCATCAGCAAGCTGAAGCGCGGAGACAAGTCAGCCGTCTTGATGCGCGTGATGGCGCCGATTGGGGTCTATCTGCCGACCGGCATTCCCGTTGAGATTGATGGCGCAGCTTTGCCAAACCGCCTGACCTTTACCCGCTGCCTGCCGCGAGTGTGCGAGGGATTTGGCGAGGCATCGCCTGAATCGCTCACCAAGTTCATGAAGGGCGGCGTTGCGACATTCTATTTGTACGACCGACCCGGCAATGGCTATCCGTTGAAAGTTTCTTTGCAGGGATTTGCCAAGGCGCTTGGAGAGCTGGACAAGCTGTAGAACTAGAGCGGTTCCAGGTTAGTCGGAATAGCCTTCACTAATAAACCGTCATGGCCCGCTTCAGGCGGGCCACCGATGGCTATCAATGTTGGACGAAGCTTGCGAACATCAAAGAAGAGCACGTCCAATATGGCACGTCTTGAGAAACCGCCAAACACTCATAGGTGGCCCGCCTGAAGCGGGCCATGACGACATTTTGAATTGGTGCAAACTAAACCGGAACCGCTCTAATTTGGGCTTTTGAACCGGCCGCAGATCACCTATCTAATGGCTTCATCCCGGAGCCCATGATGACGCAACCAGCCAAGTTATCAACAGAACTTTCCGACCAAGACCTTGCAGCATTTGCCCAGCGTGCTTTGGCCAAGGCCGAAGATGGTGAACTGTTCGTCGAACACCAGATCAGCGAAGGCTTCAGTTTTGACGATGGGCGACTGCGTTCTGCCAGTTATGACGAAGCGCAAGGTTTTGGGCTGCGCACGATTGCGGGCGAGACTACCGCATATGCCCATGCGACAGAACTTTCAATATCTGCGCTGAAACGGGCGGCTGATACCTGCGACACGATTCTGGGGCACGGGAATTCCGCCGTTGATGCCGCGCCGGTGCGCACCAATGCCAAACTTTATCCCGACAAGAACCCGGCTGAGGCACTTGGTTTTTCAGAGAAGGTCGCGCTTCTTGAAACGGTGGATAAATTCGCGCGCGGGCTGGATGCAAAGGTGAAGCAAGTCTCAGCTTCCATTGCGACGGATTTTCGCGAGGTGATGATCATTCGCGGTGACGGGCAGGTCTACAAAGATGTGCGGCCGCTCATGCGGTTCAATGTCGGCATCACGACAGACGATGGAAAGACGCAAGGTCAGGGCAATGACGGGTTTGGCGGGCGCGGCGCGTTTCAGAGTTATCTCACTGAAGATGCATGGAAGGCTTCGACTGAAGAGGCATTGCGGCAGGCGCTGGTGGCCCTTGAGGCTGATCCGGCACCGGCGGGTGAAATGGACGTGCTGCTAGGGCCGGGCTGGCCCGGGATATTGTTGCATGAGGCGATTGGCCATGGACTTGAGGGTGACTTCAACCGTAAAGGCACCTCTGCTTTTGCGGGGCTGATGGGGCAACGGATTGCGGCGGAAGGTGTTACAGTTGTCGATGATGGCACGATCCCAAATCGGCGCGGGTCCATCACCATTGATGATGAGGGTACGGCTTCCAACTGCACCACGTTGATCGAGGATGGCATTCTTGTTGGCTACATGCAGGACCGGCTCAATGCTCGGCTGATGGGGGTCAGGCCTACCGGCAATGGCCGGCGGCAATCATTTGCGCATGCACCGATGCCGCGCATGACCAATACCTACATGCTCAATGGCAAATACACTCCGGAAGAGATTCTCGCTTCAATGAAGACGGGCATTTATGCCAAGTCGTTCGGCGGCGGACAGGTTGACATCACATCTGGCAAGTTCGTGTTCACAGTGACCGAGGCTTACATCATCGAGAATGGAAAGCTGGGGCGGCCTGTGAAAGGAGCCACGTTGATCGGCTCTGGTGCTGATGCGTTAAAACGGATTTCCATGGTTGGCAATGACATGGCCCTCGACAAGGGCATCGGCACTTGCGGCAAACAGGGGCAAGGCGTTCCGGTGGGTGTCGGGCAGCCGACTTTGCGGATCAATGGGCTGACAGTTGGAGGCACCGCCTCGAAAGCTGCGTGATGCAGCGACCGTCGCTTGTCATTTTCGACATGGATGATGTGCTGTGCCACTACGATCTCGGGCGGCGGCTGCGGGCGATTGCGGCATTGGCGGATACGACGGCGCGGGATGTGCGGGCAGCAATCTGGGATTCGGGTTTTGAAGACGAGGCAGATGCGGGTGGATATCCCGACCCTGATGAATATCTGAAGGAGTTCGGACAGCGTCTGGGCTATCCTATCACGCGGGCTCAATGGATCGCGGCGCGGCGCGAGGCGATGATTCCGAAAGATGATGTGTTTGAGATTGCCCGCGCCATTGGCACCAAAGCCGAGCTTGCGATCTACACGAACAATGGGCCAATCGTGAAAGAACACCTCGGAGAGTTGTTGCCGGATGTAACGCCGCTATTCTCCATGCGATTTTGCTCTTATGAATTCGGGACGAAAAAGCCGGACCCGGAAAGTTTCACGCGGCTCGTTGCCAGGATTGGCCGACCAGCGCAGGACTGCTGGTTCATTGATGACAAGAAATCCAATGTTGAGGGTGCCCGCATCGCCGGGCTTCATGCACACCATTTCCGCAATCTAGGTCTGTTGCGTGAAGAAGCTGCCTCTCGCGGGTTTGATGTGCAAGACCGCTGAATGAGTTCACCTGCTCCTTTCGCACAGCCACGGTTTGTTACCGGATCCATCATGCGGCATGTTGTGACGATGACGCTGACGGGTGCCATCGGTTTGATGGCACTGTTTGCGGTTGACCTGGCTGACCTCTATTTTCTTTCGCTGCTCAATGACACAAATGTGACGGCGGCCATTGGCTTTGCGGGAACGATTTCTTTTGCCAACCTGTCGATGGGGATCGGCATCGGGATTGCCACTGCAGCACTGGTGGCGCGGAACCTGGGTGCGCGCAACCCAGAGCGGGCGCGGGATTTTGCGACAAGTACGCTGGTTTTCGCGCTTGTTATTTCGGCTGCGTATTCCATTGCCATCGCGATTTTTGCAGGGCCCATACTTTCACTGCTGGGGGCCAGGGGTGAGGCGTTGGCGTTGGCCAAGACATTTATCTGGACACTGACGCCGGGATTTGTCCTGCTTGCCGGGGCGGTGAATTGTTCATTCTGCCTGCGGGGACTTGGTGACCCGAAACGCGCGATGTACATCACGCTGGCCACGGCGATCATTACCATGATCCTAGATCCCGTCCTGATCTTCTGGTTCGGGCTTGGCATTCAGGGTGCGGCGATTGCAAATGTGATTGCCTATGTTTGCTCCTCGGCAATCGGATTTTATGGCGTTGCCCGCGTGCACCATTTCATCGGGCCTATATCCTTTGGCGCACTGAAACGGGACTTTCGCGAAATTTTCGCCATTGCTTTGCCATCCATACCGACGCAACTGGCAACGCCGTTTGCTGCTGCCTATACGACCTATGCTGTTTCGCCATTTGGCAATGAGGCAGTGGCGGCATCAGCCATCATCGGGCGGATTGTGCCGGTTGCCTTTGGCATCATCTTCGCGCTTTCAGGATCAGTCGGTCCCATCATTGGGCAAAATTTTGGTGCCCGGAATTTTGCGCGAGTGAGGCAAGCGCTTTACGACGGGCTGAAATTCGCCGCAGTCTATACGCTGATCACGTCGGCCCTGCTTTTTGTTTTTCGCCACCAGCTTTCAGACATGTTTCTGGCGTCGGGCCGCACCAAAGAACTGATCCTGTTTTTCTGCACTTTTGTGGCGGTGAGCTGGGCCTTTGCGGGTGCGCAGTTTGTGGCCAATGCAGCCTTCAACAATCTTGGGCGCGCGCCACTTTCGACATGGACAAACTGGGGCAAGGCGACCATCGGGACCATCCCGTTGGCCATCGCCGGTTCTGCCTATGGTGCGGAAGGCATCATGGCTGGCATTGCCGTGGGGTCGGTAATTTTCGGGATTGCATCCGCTGCCATGGCCTTTAAGATTGTGGGCGACCTGGAATTGAAAGCTGACTGAGACATGGCAATTACCGATCTACTTTCTTCCGCCCAGAATGGCGGATTTTTTGCGAATGCGGGGAAGACTGCGGGGCTTTCTGAAAGCGATGCGCGGGCTGCGATATTGGCACTTGCGCCAGCAATTGCCGAAAAATTGAAAGACAAGGCTGCGGCTGATCCTGACGCGTTTGACCAGCTTCTCGATCTGCTTGAAGAGGGTGGCGATGGACTTGACGATGTGGATGCCACGACGGGTGCGGAAGCATTGGAAGATGGCGCTGCAATCCTGAAAGATCTTTATGGATCTTCTGAAGCTGCGGAAGCCACACTTGGCAAAATTGCACCCAAGGCATCAGACGCTGCACTTGGAAAGATCGGGGCCATCAGTGCCACAAGTGTTCTTGCAGCCCTTGCCGCGAGCAATGCGAATACGCTTGCCTCCGACACTGGAGAAGCGAGCAACGCCAGCGGCGCTGCGACTGGCGGCATCATGAGCGTCATCATGGCGGCGCTCATGAAGGGACTGATGTCGGGTGCGATGAAAAGCATGGGCATCAGGCAGCGGCGAAGTCCACGGCGACGCTATTACTATGGCTTGGGCGTGCAGCGCCCAAAGCGCAGACGGCGCAAAACCCGCCCGCCACTTGAACGGATATTCCGCGAAGTGCTGGGTGCCAAACATTAACAGGAGAAGTCAGAATGGATATTTCAGCAATCGGCCGGCAGTTTGGTTTGAATGAAGAGCAAACACGGGCGGCGATGGAAGCGCTGGGACCGGTCGTTGCCGCCGGGGTGAGGCGCAACGCGCAGTCGCCGGAAGGCTTGCAAGACATCATGAAGTCGATCTTCACGGGTGGTCATGATGCAACGCTGGGCGACCCTGATGCAATTTCGCTGGAGCGGGCAAAGCCAGCGGGCGATGAAATCCTCAAACAGATTTTTGGCGACAAGGATGTGAGCCGTGGCGTGGCGCAGCAACTCTCTGCGACGTCGGGCATTGGTGCTGCGATCCTGAAGAAGCTGCTGCCGATTGTTGCAACGCTGGTGCTTGGAAAACTCGCGAAAGGTTTTGGCGGCAGCGCACAAGCACAGGTGCCGACAGGAAACAGCGGTGCGGGCGGCGGGTTGGGCGATATCCTGAAGGATATTTTCGGCGGTGGCGGATCGATGCCTACTCCGCAGCAGCGCCCTGCTCCATCACCTATGCCAGATACTTCAAATCCAACAGGTGGCAGCGGCAATCCGCTGGAAGACATTCTTGGTGAAATTTTGAAAGGTGGCGCTGGCGGCAAGAACGGCAATGTTGTGTGGAAGCAAATTCCGCCGGATCAGATGGGCGAAATTCTCAAGGATATTTTTGGCGGCGGTTTTCCGGGTGGTGCGCAGGTGCCCGGCACTGGCGGTAGTCAGGGTGGAAGTCAGGGCCAATGGGGCCAGCCTTCAGAAAAAGCTGTCACCCGTGGCCGCCGAACTATTGACGATGCAACAGGCGGCGGTACGTCCACGGGCAACATGGCCGATGACATGTTGAATTCCGTCGAGAAGGCAGTCCGCAGGGGCGGCTAAGCATTTTCAGCTCACCCGCACCGGCGAGAAACTTCCACGTTCAGAAGCGGGCTTCGTGAAGCGTTCCCGGCCATAGCGCAGTTGGCGACTGCGGCTGATATCTTCGAGCACCAGGGCGGCATTCTCGCTGAGAGGTGCTGCTGCAGCACTTGCGATATCAGCCCGCGTAATGCCGATGTCGTGGAGCAGAAAATCGTCGAGGCGGTCGAGGCTGGCGACGGCACGCCGGGCCTGCCAATTCCGCCAGATTCTGCTGATGATGCCTGATTGTCCTGCTGCGCTGGAAAATTCGGCCTGGTGAAGTGCATAGTCTCGCATGGCAATACTCCTGGGTTCGCGGAATCAGGGGATTTCCGCGTTAAGTTATTAAATTCACAGATCAATTCGTTATCTGATGCTGGCATTATGTGCTTTTTTCATTGATCAGTCCAACGAATGTATGTTATGGGATTGATCAGCAAAAACGATGGATGGATGCCATGATCCCCAATCTTGATGTTGACCAGTTGAAAACGTTTCTGGCGATTGCCGAGTCAGGCAGTTTCACCAAAGCAGCAGAGGCGGTGAACAAGACGCAGTCTGCCGTTTCCATGCAGATGAAGCGATTGGAGGAAGCACTGGGGCGCGCCATGTTCGAACGCGATGGACGCGGCAGCCGCCTCACTCTTGAAGGTGAGCGTTTTGTTGACCATGCGCGCAAAATTGTGTCACTCAATGACGAGATTGTCGCTTCTTATACGCGTCCTGAACTGTCGGGCACGGTGCGGTTTGGAACGCCTGATGATTATGCCGAGTTTTTTCTGCCTGATGCGCTGGCGCGGTTTTGGCGCACGCACCCGATGGTCACAATTGATGTTGAATGCTTAAGCACGGGAAATCTGCTCGAACGGATCAATCGCGGCGAACTTGATATTGCGATGGTGACTTTCTGCGGGCCATGCAGTGATGGCGAAGTGTTGCGGCGCGAACAATTGCGCTGGGTTGGTTCTGCACGGCATTCGGCACATACCCAAATGGTCCTTCCGCTTGCCGCAGCCGAACTGGGTTGCGCGTGGCGCAAGGCAGCAACGAGTGGTCTCGAGAATATGAAGCGAGAATTTCGCGTGGCGTTCACAAGCGCCAACCGTGCTGCAATTGATTCGGCTGTGCTCGCAGGGATCGCAATTGCTGCAATGCCGGAAATCTGCATCAAGCCTGGCATGCGGGTGCTGGGCGAGAATGAGGGCATGCCAAACCTTGGCATGATCGAAATCGGGCTGGTCAAACGCAGTGGCAAACTTACACAAGCCACCGAAGCGCTGGCGCAACACATTCGCGAGAGTTTTGCGCGACCCAACCTCAGCCTGATTGCGGCGGAGTGAGTTGAACTTGTATTTCAACTGGTTTAGACTGGTTGAAACAGGAATTTTACCAATGATTACAGTAGGTGCATTCGAGGCCAAGACGCATTTCTCCAGTCTTTTGGACAAGGTTGAGGCGGGTGAAGAAGTGGTTATTACGCGCCACGGCAAAGTTGTTGCGCGGCTGAAATCTGCAAAGCAGATTTCCAAAGAAGACCGGAAAGCAGCAGTGGAAGATTTCATCAAGCGGCGAAAGGGCTCAAGTTTGGGCGGCCTCTCGTGGAAAGATCTGCGTGATGAAGGCCGTAGATATTGACGTTCGTTGTTGATGCATCTTTTGCTGCGTCTTGGTGCTTTGATGATGAGGCAACTGTTTCGACTGATGTATGGTTCCGACGCGCGACGGATGGCGGTTTTGTTGTGCCTTCACTTTGGATTTATGAGGTCGCAAACTTGATGCGGATGGCGGAGAAGCGGGGCCGTATCACAATTGTTGAATCCAAAGATCGCCTGGATGTGCTGCGTTCGCTCGTCATTCATGGTGATGAAACGCAGATTGGACGGACATGGGATGCCGTCCTGGATATCGCGCGTGCCCACGACCTGACTGCTTACGATGCAGCATATGTAGAGCTTGCATTACGTATGGAGTATCCCCTCGCAACGCGCGACAAGACGATGATTTCAGCGGCGCGCAAGTTTGGAATTAAAGTGATTGAAGCATGATCACAGATATCAAGGGTTTGCACCACGTTACATCGTTTGCCGGTGACCCACAGGCGAACAGTGATTTTCACACCAAGGTGCTGGGCTTAAGACGGGTAAAGAAGACGGTGAATTTCGATGCGCCGGATGTTTATCACCTGTATTATGGCGATGAGCATGGCACGCCGGGTTCGGTGATGACGTATTTTCCGTTTGCCAATATTGGGCGCGCGCGGCCTGGGACCGGTGAAGTAGGCACTACTGTATTTTCAATCCCAAAGGGTTCTCTCGGTTTCTGGAAAGAACATCTTGGGAAAGCAAATGTGGATGGCTTGCGCGAAGAGGAATCGTTCGGCACGAAGCGGCTGTATTTTGTTGGCGGAGATGGCGATGGCTTTGCTTTGAGCGAACAGGCCGATGACAGCCGCGTGCCGTGGGCCAGAGGTGGGGTTGAACGTGATCATGCCATTCGCGGGTTTCATTCGACGTCGCTGCGTCTTCGCGATGATGGTGCGACGGCTGAGCTTTTGAGATTCATGGGATACAAGCACGCAGAAGCTTCAAACGGTATCAAGCGGTTTGTGATTGGCGATGGCAATGGTGCTGATGTGATCGACATTGAAACCTTGCCCGATGTGGCTCCAGCGCAACCGGGTTCAGGCACAGTGCATCATGTGGCATTTGCAGTTGCGGATCGCGCAGCGCAGCTTCGGGTGCGGCAGGCGATTGTGGATACCGGATATCAGGTGACGCCGGTGATTGACCGCGATTATTTCTGGTCGATCTATTTCAGGACGCCCGGTGGTGTGCTGTTTGAAGTTGCGACGAATGAGCCGGGGTTTGCGCGTGACGAAGACGCAGCGCATCTTGGCGAAGCCTTGAAATTGCCAAAGCAGCATGCACATCTGCGGGACATTCTGGAAAAGCAACTGAAGCCAATTGTGGATTGACGATGAGCTGGAATCCTGAAGGCATGATTGATACTGTCATCGTTCCGCGGGCGCGGGACCTTGGCGGGTTTGAAGTGCGGCGAGCCTTGCCTTCAACCGAGCGGCAGATGGTAGGACCTTTCATTTTTTTTGATCAGGCGGGGCCTGCTGAATTCATTTCAGGCAAAGGTGTTGATGTGCGGCCTCATCCGCATATCGGGTTGGCGACTGTCACATTTTTATATCGCGGCGAATTCCAGCACCGCGATTCACTTGGCACCAACCAGATGATTTATCCCGGCGAAGTGAACTGGATGATTGCGGGCAACGGTGTCACACATTCCGAACGCACCAGCATCGAGACGCGGAAGAATCCGCATTCGCTCTTTGGCATACAGACATGGGTAGCACTGCCGGAGGATCAGGAAAATGCTGCGGCATCGTTCGAGCATCATGACAAGGCGGCACTTCCGGTGATTACGGATGGTGGGGCCGAGGTCACGCTGATCCTTGGCCGGGCCTATGGCAGCAGCGCTCCGGTAAAAGTTTTTTCGGACATGTTTTATGCCGATGCGGTTTTGGCGGCGGGTGCGTCTTTGCCCTTGCCTGATGATCACGAAGATCGAGGTGTTTATGTTCTGGACGGAGACATTGACGTTGCAGGCGACAATTTTGATGCAGTCCGCATGATTGTCTTCAAGCCAGGAGACGGAATTTCAGTGAAGGCGGGTTCGCGTGGTGCGAGGCTCATGCTGCTTGGCGGTGAAACGCTTGGAGGGCCGCGTCATATCTGGTGGAATTTCGTCGCTTCTTCGAAGGACAAGATCGAGGCCGCTAAAGAGGCCTGGTCCAAGGGCGACTGGGCGCATGGCCGGTTTCAACTGCCGCCGGGTGATACAGACGAGTTCATTCCGCTGCCGTAGTCTCACCCAACAATCGCCGCTTCCGTTGCCGCTCTCAGTTCCGCTTTGGTTACGCCGTCAGCCAGTTCGACGATTTTCAGTCCGCCGGGCACCACATCAAGGACGCCGAGATTGGTGATGATGCGGTTGACGACGGCTTTGCCGGTGAGTGGCAGGGTGCATGATTTCAGAACCTTGCTTTCGCCGGCCTTGTTGGTGTGATCCATCACCACGACAACGCGCTTTACGCCCGCCACCAAATCCATGGCGCCGCCCATGCCTTTGACGAGTTTTCCCGGGATCATCCAGTTGGCGAGGTCGCCAGTTTCTGACACTTCCATGGCTCCCAAAATCGCCATGTTGATCTTGCCGCCGCGGATCATGGCGAAGCTTTGCGAGGAATCGAAAAAAGACGTTTGCGGCAGTGTCGTTACAGTTTGCTTGCCGGCATTGATGAGGTCGGCGTCTTCTTCGCCTTCAAATGGAAACGGCCCCATGCCGAGCATGCCGTTTTCGGATTGCAGTGTTACCTCCACGCCTTTCGGAATGTAGTTCGAAACAAGTGTCGGAATGCCGATGCCGAGGTTGACGTACCAACCGTCTTGCAATTCCTTGGCAGCACGTTCTGCCATCTGGTTCCTGTCCCACGCCATCACGCCACCTTCTTTCTGACTGTGCGCTGTTCAATTCGCTTTTCATGCTGCCCCTGAATGAGGCGGTTGACGTAGATGCCGGGGGTGTGGATCGTGTCAGGATCGAGGGAGCCCAAAGGCACTATCTCCTCCACTTCGGCCACGCAGACCTTGCCGCAAGTTGCTGCTGGCGGGTTGAAGTTGCGGGCGGTTTTGCGGAATACAAGATTGCCTGACGGATCGGCCTTCCAGGCCTTGACGATGGCGAGATCAGCGACAAGGCCGCGCTCCAACACAT
This sequence comes from uncultured Alphaproteobacteria bacterium, assembly GCA_963819615.1. GTDB lineage: Bacteria > Pseudomonadota > Alphaproteobacteria > Rhizobiales > Aestuariivirgaceae > Aestuariivirga. Next base: position 210,396 of record CAWFWW010000001.1, on the reverse strand, counting down.
AGGTCTGGCCGTCGAAGTCCTTGTGTTCTTTGCCCTCAGCAATCACGGTTCCTACTCCGGTCTTGGTATAAAAGCCGGGGATACCTGCACCACCGGCGCGCATGCGTTCGGCCAATGTGCCTTGCGGATTGAATTCCACTTCCAGTTCCTTGGCCAGATACTGGCGCATGAACTCAGCATTCTCGCCAACATAAGACGAGATCATCTTCTTGACCTGCCGGTTTTCCAGAAGCTGGCCTAGGCCGAAACCGTCGACGCCCGCATTGTTCGATGCGATGGTCAGGTTTCTAGTGCCGCGCGTTTTGATTTCGGCGATCAACAATTCCGGTATGCCGCACAGGCCAAAACCACCGGCGGCAATCAGCATGCCATCGAATAGCAGCCCATCCAAGGCTGCTGTCGCATTCGCGTAGACTTTCTTCATTTCACATCCTGCTCCGGGCTCATGCGGGGAATTTGTCCTGCATGCTTTACCAAAGTCGGAGTGACGATGGCCAGTATAAACTTATTTGGAGCGGTTCCGGTATAGTATGCATAATTCAACAACGCCGTCATGGCCTGCTTCGTGTTTCGCTCAGGAACGCTGCAAACGCTGCGTCAAATGCAGTAGTTGCGCATGCACGGCACGCGACGCAAGGTTCACGCAAGGTGATGGATAGGTCCCCGCAACACGTGCGGGGATGACAAAGATGGGGGATTGCGAGTTAACCGGACAGCAGTGGCTTCAAGCGGGCCATGACGGGTTATTGGTAGAGACGATTCCGATTAAACAGGATCCGATCTAGCTTACCAGGCCAAATCCAGCTGGTCTTGCTTGCTGACGTGGGTTTTCACTTCACCGCGCAGGCGCATGGCCTTGTCCTTGAGCTGGCGGCGGGCGCGCTTGAAGGCGTCGTTCAGCGCAAAATAAAAATCCTCGTAACGTTCGTCATTGGCTGGCGTGTGTGTCACGTCAATTTCCTTGCCGGTGGGCAGACGGGCGCGGATGCTGACGCCAAATAGATCACCATTACGGTGAACCTTGCCGGGACTGGTGATGACAACACAGATGGAATTGGTTTGCGGGAAGGCCTTTTCGAACTGCGCAATATGCTTTTCGACTGCGAGCATCTGCGATTCCATTGGCTGAAATCCTTTGTAGCTGACTTCCGGCGGGATTTTCATGTCCTGCTCCTTGTTGCTGGATTTGAAACTCATTCCTGTGGAGATTTTGTGCTGTCGATGTCCTCCCTCGGGGCCTTCTTGGAGCGCGATTATGGGCAAATCACGCAGACCCATACTACTACATATGGTGCTTCGGCCCGAATTCAAAGATGGACACAAAAATTTTAATGGCTGGTGAATGAAAATGGTCGGAGTGAGAGGATTCGAACCTCCGACCCCCTGCTCCCGAAGCAGGTGCGCTACCAGACTGCGCTACACTCCGAACCTGTGCATTTTCGGCTTTCTGGAACGTTCTGCGGTTTTCGTCAAGATTAAAGCCAGTTTAAAAGCAGTTCAAGAACCGGGGTGATTGCCCTTGCCGCGAAGTGCCGCTATAGGACGGCCCCGCGCCGATACTTGCGTGAATACTGGGGCGTCGCCAAGCGGTAAGGCACCGGATTTTGATTCCGGCATTCGGAGGTTCGATCCCTCCCGCCCCAGCCAATTCCTAACATTTTAGCGTACGCAAATTCTGGTGGAGTGAAGGGGGATCGAACCCCTGACCTCGGCATTGCGAACGCCGCGCTCTCCCAACTGAGCTACCACCCCAATCCTGACGACAAGTTGTAGGATGTTGAATTTTGAGCGTCAAGCGGGGGCGAACCTGCGTCCCGCAGGTTAGAGGATAAAATCAGCTGAAGCGAGCGCCTTCAGGCCCGTCAATTCAATCTGGAAGTCGGCCAGGCCGTCGCCGTTGACGTCACCTTGGACGATGGTCTTGTCATTGACTGTGCCTGCCGCATCAGTTTTGAAGATATTCAGTTCACCTGCGGCTTTGTGGAATTTGACAGCGCCGATGAAGTTGAACGACTGATCGCCAGGGGCCGATGCCTTGGCATTGGCGTCAATGGTCTTGAGATCAATCTTGTCCAAGCCGGGTCTGAAATCCCTGATCACGTCACGCGTTGCTGCGACCGTTGAGGTTTCCGCAATGCTGTTGAAGTCGAATGTGTCTTTTTCGGCGCCGCCAGACATTATGTCTTTTCCCGATCCACCCATAATCTTGTCGGCACCGGCACCGCCGTTCAATTTGTCATTGTCAACGCCGCCACGGAGAATGTCGTTTCCGCCCAGGCCGTTGATCGTATCATTGCCAGCAAGGCCAAACAGGAAGCCATCGCCTTTGGCAGTGCCGTTCAGTGCGTTGTCGGCAGCTGTGCCCAAGCTCAGGGTTACATCCTTGAATTCGAGTTTCTCAAGGTGAGCAAGCTTGACAGTTCCGCCAGAGGCGTTGGTCACGGTGATGACGCCGGAATCACTGCCGGCAATGGTGAACCAAGATCCGATCTTGGCGACGCTCGCATTAAAGTAAAGCGTGTCACTGCCGTTGCCCGCATCGAAACTCTTGTTTTTCACGAAGAGAGATTTTTCTGCGCCAGGCAGGCCGAAGCCCCCGCCGAGATTGATGTAAAGGCTTGCATAATCTTCCGCGTCAGTGAAAGGACTGGTGGCCGACATGATCAGGCCAGCAGAAGATCGTTTGAGGTTATTTTTTCGAGCCAGGTGAACTCAATCAACATGTCGGCCGCACGGTCGCCATCAATATCGATGCGGAGAAAGTGGCCGTCGTAGTAAAGCGAACCACGGCCATTGCCCAGGAAATCAATTGACGACAAGGTCAAGTCGCCCAGTTTCCGCAAGTCAATCTTGTCTTCACCAGACGCGAAGCCAGTGATGATATCGAGAGCGCCCGGGAGCCTTCCGCTGTCGTCCTTTGCTATGACGACAGTATCAGCAGCCTTGGCGTTATCCCAAACCTCAATTTTGTCGGCTCCAGCGCCGGCATAGATGTAATCCCTGCCTTCGCCGCCTGTAATCTGGTCCTTGCCAATTTCACCATAGAGGAAATCGTTGCCGTTGCCGCCGGACAATTGGTCATTGCCTTCATCGCCATGGATCCTGTCGTTGCCGCCATATCCGTTGATGATGTCATTGCCTGCGGACCCTTTGGCATTGTCGACTTCATCTCCGCCATGGATACCATCGTCACCCTCGCCGCCATCGGCTGTGTTCACGCCAGCGCCAGCATAAATGGTGTCATTTCCAGAACCGCCAGCAATTAGGTCAGCACCTTCGTCGCCGGATATCTGGTCATTGCCCGCGCCACCATCGAGTGTGTCGTTGCCCTTGCCGCCGGCAAGGTTATCATCGCCGTCTTCACCATAGACGCTGTCATTGCCGTCTTCGCCCCACAACTTGTCGGTTCCTAAACCTCCATACATCTTGTCAGACCCGATGCCACCACCTGCCTCGTCGTTGCCGTTGCCAGCCAGAATCTTGTCATGTCCGGCGCCTGCCCAGACATGGTCGTTGCCGCTACCCGCATCGAACGTCTCATTGTTGGCGTTCTTGAATATTGCGTCGTATTTTCCCGTGCCGAGCGTTTCTCCGGCTGAAGTGCCGAACACCATGCTCTTGCCATAAAGGAAATAGTTGAGCCAGCCGGCTGATGTCCGTGGCTTTTTCATTTGCGGTGCCGTCTTCGTTGACAAAACGGCCTGCCTTGTAGGCGAAGCCGATATGGTAGATTGCATCGGCAACCGTGTCGAGGAAGGCGCGGCCGCGGAACATGAGCGTGCCGCCATCATTTTGAACATTGTGAAAGCCCGTTTCAATCGCGGCTTCATCATCGCCATGGTTGGTGATCAAGGTCACATAGAGCAGCGGCGTTGTGTGAACCACATCCGACAAACGAAGCACTTCGCCAGGGCGAATGACACCGTCCGCGTTAAAGCCCTGTTCACTAATTATTGCCGCGTACATTTCATTGAGCGTGCGTCCGGCTTCCATGCCGATCTCGATGCGTGACATCGGGTTTTTGGCCTTGAGCCCTGGATCCTTTGGAATTGCCAGGATCAAGGATTTAAGATTTCGACATCATCTGTTCGGTTGTCAGCATAGTCATCCCCCGTATTGTTCCACTGGTCGTTACTGCCAAATGCGAGCGCAAATTGCACCCATTGATGAATTTTGCAGTGAAGGAGAGGTGATCTGCGCCGCTACAATTTAGTTGAAATCATCGTCCATGCAGCAAGACCCGCCGGGCGCTTGCACATCGCGGCATTAACCATTACATCGGCTGCATGAATAAGGGTGTGCACGCATGAGTCCGTTTGTCTGGCTGATTCTGACAATTCTTAACTTGTATTTCTGGATCGTCCTGGCGACGGTGATCATCAGCTGGCTGATGGCTTTCAACATCATGAACCCAACCAACCCTTATGTGCGGCAAGTCAGCTATGCGCTCAGGCGGATGACGGAGCCAGTGCTGACGCCAATCAGGCGCATGCTGCCGGATCTTGGCGGCATTGATATATCACCGATCATCCTGATCATCGGGCTGCAATTCCTGCAACAGCTTGTCGTCTCGTATCTTGCGCCGATCCTGTAGTTCAAGCGCACCTTGCGCGGAATCTCCACGCAAGGCTGCCTGCATCGCGCGATCAACTTCACATATGGACGATAACCTCGAGGTATTCGCTGGGCACGACGAGTTTGCCGTCGTTGCGCCGGTTGAGTTTTGTGAGAAGTCCCAAAATGTCCGACTGCAAGGCAGCCTGACCTTCGGCGTTCAACGCACCAAAGGCCTTGTAGGTTGGTCCATAATAGGTGCGGAAGGTTTCCAGCCAATGCTCCGGCGATTCATAGCGGAAATTGAAGATGCGCTTGGCCGTGGACATCTGTTTTCCCGGGAAAAGCTCCTTCAGCCTGGCTTCGGTTCCCCACAATGCCGGATATGGAACGCCTGCTGGCGGCGGCACATGCTTGCCGATAAGCTTGAACAACTGGCCGATGTAGCTTTCAGGCGTCCAGTTGGCCATGCCGATGCGGCCACCTTTCTTGACAACGCGCACGACCTCGCTCGCTGACTTGGCGGGGTTGGGCGTGAACATGATGCCAAAAGTCGAAACGCCGACATCAAAGGTTCCATCCTTGAACGGCAGATTCTCAGCATCGGCCTCGCGTGTTTCGATGGTCAGGCCATCGGCTTCGGCGCGTTTTTTTGTTTGCGCCAAAAGCTCCGGAACATAATCAGTTGCCGTGACTTTGGCGTAACGGCGGGCTGCTGCCAGGCTCACATTGCCGTTGCCTGCGGCGATGTCGATCACGGTTTCTCCGGCGCAAAGGTCGAGCGCTTCGCACAAGGTTTCGCCAACGATTTGCAGGGTTGAACCAATCACGGCGTAATTGCCGGAGGCCCAGGTGGCCTGCTGCTTCTGCTTGATGGCGGTGAAATCGGCAGGAGTCGGGGGTAATGTTGCGGTTTGTGCCATTGTCATCATCCTTGGAATTTGAGGTGTCGCCCAGGCGCGTGTCAGCTGGCCTGTGGTCCGTTTTCGCAGTTTGCATCTGTTATGCAGGCGACATAAAGTGTAAGAACTGGAGCGATCCCAGTACACTTTCAGGACTAGCGGCCACGAGGTTCAGTCCTGTTGAATGCCCCGTTAATGGAGGCCGTCATGACCAAAGACTGCTATATCTCATTCTGCCCAACCGCAAAGGTGTGCGAGATACTCGAACCACGCTGGACCTTGCTCATCCTGTGCGAAATGTGGACTGGCTCAACGCATTTCAACGATATCAGGCGCGGCGTCCCTGCGATGTCACCGACACTTCTGTCCAAGCGTTTGAAAGAACTCGAAGGGCACGGCCTGCTCACGCGCATTCCCGAAAAGGCCGGAAATGGCTACACCTACCATCTCACGCGCATCGCCATGGAACTCCAGCCGATCATAGATCAGCTCGGTGATTGGGCGCACCGCAACATTGACACGGAAGTGAAGCTTGAGCGGCTCGATGCGCGCGTATTGATGTGGAACATGCGGCGCAAGGTGAATGTGGCAGTGTTGCCCCGCACGCGGCGCTCGGTCATCCAGTTCATCTATCCGGAATTGCCGGAAGCGACACGAAATTACTGGGTCATCGCGCGTCCCGGCTTTCCCATTGACATGTGCATGATCGACCCCGGCCAGAATGTCGATCTCTACGTCACGGCGGAACTTCGCGCCATGACGTCCGCATGGATGGGCTATACGTCACTTGCATCGGAAATGGACAAGGGCACAATCGAACTCGTGGGAGACGAACACCTGATCAACTCCATCGGGGACTGGATGGTGCGGAGCAGGTTCGCGGCGTGAGCCATCACTTCGACACATTTTATTTGATGTGACTCGGCAGGGCAATTTCAATTGTCAAACTAAACGATTTTCTGTCAGGCGTCCGACAGGTTGCGCAACGTAAGCGATGAATGATCAATCCGATCAAGATGGACGGTCAATCAAGGAGCAGCCCAATGCCAGCCAATATCATCTATACAACTGATGCCTTCGTTTACGGCACCGAATTCGACGACATCATCCATCTCACCGATCCAAACCCTCACTATGTAGAAACGTGGCTGGGCAATGACATCGTCTATGGCAATGCGGCAACGGACAATGTTGATGGCGAAGAAGGCAATGACAGGCTCTTTGGTTTCGGCGGGGACGATATTCTCAATGGCGGCGACGGTGATGACTATGTGTCCGGCGGCACAGGCAGTGACTATGTCCAAGGCGGCGCTGGAGCTGACAAGGTCTTCGGCGGCGATGGTGACGACACGGTCGAAGGTGGGATTCATGAGCTTCAGACACAGGTTGCCTTTGGCCCTGCAGAAGCACTCAATGACGAAATGCATGGCGGCAACGGCAGTGATCTTGTGGTCGCTGACATCTGGGGCATCGGCGGCGGCAATAAAATGTGGGGTGACGGCGGCAATGATACCCTGATTCTTTATGATTTCGAGACACTTGGTGCCGCCAAAACTGCCAGCAACTGGATGTATGGCGGAAATGGCAATGATCTTCTGATCGCGACTGGCCAAGGCGATGATTACATCGACGGTGGTTCAGGCAACGATACGCTTGATTACAATTCATCGGATCCCTATCAAACCGTCGACGCCAAGATTACAGTGAATCTCGGGCTAACGGCGGCACAGGATGTCGGTGCTTACGGAATTGACACGATCCGCAATATCGAAAACGTCGTCGGCACGGTCGGGGACGACACCATAACGGGTTCGTCCGCCGCCAATGTTCTCAATGGCCTAGATGGAGCTGATACGATTAGTGGTGCTGGAGGCAATGACCTTTTGGTTGGCGGCCGTGGTGATGACATTCTGACCGGCGGGCGCGGCTCAGATTCATTCGTTTTTGAAGCCATTGTGGACAGGATCCGCCCCCCTCCATATTACGTAAACAGTGCCGGCGTTGATACTGTCACTGATTTTAATCGTGGCCAAGGCGACCATATCAAGATGGTTGCCGGGACGAGCTTTATCGGCGCAACCGCATTCCACGCCGCAGGTGCAGCGGAAGTGAGGTTTGATAGAGTGGGCAATGTGAGTGCCTTGTCGTATGACTACAATGGCGACGGCGTGACGGACGGTAGCATGCTGGTTACAAGCAGCTCGGTCCTGACGGCGGCTGATTTCCTGTTCGTCTGAAGAGTCTGAAATGAGCATGGCGATCCTGGCATTCGACCAGGATCGCCTCAGGTCATGTTTGCAAAGGTGTAGCTTGTGCTGAAGCCGCCTGCGGCATTGTTTCCCTGGATCAGTTTTCCGCCGAGTATGTCGGAAATCTTGTCGAGGATTCTCAAGCCCAGTCCGGGCGTGTTCAAATTTGGCGAATTTGGAACCTTCAGTCCTGCGTCTGCGGACGCATGTGGCGGGTAGCTGCTGACAATGACTTGTGGACCGGGGCCTGCCACCACTTCGATGGCAGTGCCTGGCACAGAGTGTTTGATCGCGTTTTCGACGAGGCTTCTAATCATCATTTCAGCAAGCGTCACGGCACTGCGAACCTTCGCATTGCCCATGTCCTCGAAGCCGATGCTTTTCCTTCCGGAATAGACAAGGGGTGCTATCGACGTGACCACTTTTCCCGCGATTTGAGCAAGATCGCAATCTTCGGCGGTTATGGTTTCGATCAATTCGAGGCGCGCGAGCGCTGTCAGAGTTTCAAGCGAAATGGTCAATGATTCAAGTTCGCGAATGGCTTTGCGCGCCCTGGGGTGGTCGATGTATTCCAGCTCAAGCTGTGCGATGCTGACGGGTGTCCGGATTTCATGCGACAGTGCTGAAGCAAAAACTTTCTGGGCCTGGATCAATTGGCGCGCCCGGCCGAGAACGCGGTTGGTGGCTTCAGTCAAACGAACCACTTCCAAAGGCATGCCGCTGGTCGGCAAGTCGGTGAGGCTGCGCTGGGGATTGTGTTGGGCAGCAAATTCCGCAGCTTTTTCAATCGGCTCAAGGGCCTTTCGAATGGAGATAATCGTCGCCCCCACCACCAGAAAAAGCATCAAACTCATCGGCACGACCAGATGGTCATAAACTTCATGTATAAAGGCGGTGTGCGACAAATCTTGCGGGTCGCCGATGCTGGCGAACTCAATCAACATGTCGTGGCCAAAAACGTTGACGACCCGGCCACCGGCGAAAGTCAGGGGCCAGCCCGGCCTTATGGTACGCTGCCAGTCAGCCGGCATGTCTCTTGCATAGGGCAGAAAGCTCTTTTGGCAATATGTGCCGCAATTTGAAAACAGGACTATGCCTTTGGTGTCTCGAACTTGAGCGTAGTAGCCTTGTGGCACACCAAATTCAGTTGGCACACCTTCTGCTGCAGCATCCCGCGCAAACATGGCGAGGCTTCTGCTGCTCGGTTCAAATACAGTTTCTCCTTCCGCTGAGTGAAAGTTGGAAACCAATGAAGATACTTCAGTTTCCAGTACGCTGCGGCCAAGATCGGCGCTGTTGGACCAATAGGTGTGTACCACAATGGCAAACTGGATAAGCATTGCCAAAAGGGAAAATGCAATCACCCGGCGTGCGACAATCAGCAACAGTGGGGCCGGCTTGGTCATGTGGGCGGGCCAGATTCCGGGCCAGATTCCGGGCCAGATTCCGGGCCAGATTCAATGTCGCGCAAGAGATACCCAATGCCGCGGATTGTCACGATTTCGGAAGACTTGGTGCATTCGTCCAGTTTTTTCCGGATGCGCGATATCATCACTTCAATCGCATTTGTGGTGATCTCTGCGCCAAACTCCGACATGGCAACTTCCAGCTTCTGCTTCTTTACGACGCGGCCAGACTCGCGCATCAAGAGTTCAAGAAGTGCGCGTTCCCGGGAAGTCAGGTTTATCACCTGCCCTTCAACCGAGATTTCCGATGTTGTCGGATTGTAGGTCAAAGATCCGGCAGCCAATGCCGGCAGACTGGAAAGCGGTGCGCGCCGCAAAAGTGCGCGGCAACGTGCAAGGAATTCCAGGTGATTGAACGGTTTGGTCAGATAGTCGTCGGCACCGGCATCGAGACCTGCAACACGGTCCTCAATGGTGTCGCGGGCTGACACAATGATGATTGGAACGGTATTGCCCATGGCCCTGATTGACTTGATGAGCTCGATTCCGTCGCCGTCGGGCAAGCCCAGGTCGATGAGGAGCAGATCGTAGTCACATGAGCGGATCGCCTCTGTGGCATTTGCGGCTGTGTCAAAAGCGTCCAGCCGCCATCCCGCATGATGAACACGCTCTTGCAGAAGCTCGGTCAATCGAACGCTGTCTTCTACAAGAAGCAGCCTCAATTCGGCACCGTGCCAGGCCTGGGGCCGCATCTTGGGGCAAGGCAACCATGTTGCAGGCGGCGCATGATTTTCACCATTCCGTAGGTCTCAATTGGCATTATGGTCACAACAGTTTTAGTACAGCACGCTTACAGTTCGCTGACAGCGCTACTTGAAATTGACCGATTGAACTTTAGTGGCCTGCGACCCAACAGCACATTATGCGGCTTGTGTCAGATTTCAATTGCCTGGCTTGGTTCCTGGTGAATTGGAACCGTCCTTACCAATAAACCGGCATGGACCGTTTCAGGCCACTGCTGTCCGGTTAGGGAAACAATTCCGAAAAACATTCATCCCCGCACTTGTTGCACTGCTGTCCGGTTAAGGGAGACCCTGTAGACTGGAAGTGGCGGAATTCAATTCGAACATCAGTTCAGTTCTCATTTGAAGCTCACATATAAAAAGGAAATTGTCTTACTCGCGCTCGTCGCGAGGAACCATTTATCCGCGTGGTAGGGTACTCAGGTGAGCGAAGCGGGTTTCGCTCCAACCATCGCAAACGCAGTCGTTGAATACAGCAGATGCGCGCGCACGGCTCGCGACGCGACTTCCACGCAAGGTGATGGATGGGTTCCCCGCAACACGTGCGGGGATGACCAAGACGGGGGATAACTAGCTAACCGGATAGCGGTACTCTTGTTGCCTCCATGTAGCAGCAATACAATCAATTCTCCATCGGCGTGGCTTGACCCGCCGAACCAGACTTTCCGCATTTTCTCTGGATCAATTCTAGGTGGCCGGTCAAAGCCCGGCCATGGAGAGTTTTGGAGGAGTTTGATTTAACGGAACAGCAGTGCGCTCACCGCAAGGATGGCGCTGATTAGGGAATGAGCGTTAACTGATCGCCCGCTCTAAGCCGCCGCTTCCTTGGCACGGGCCAAGCGTTTTCTTTCGTGAGGGTCGAGGGCTGCTTTGCGCAGGCGGATGGATTTGGGGGTGACTTCGACGTATTCGTCCTCGCCGACATAGGCCAAGGCTTTTTCCAGCGACATTCTGATCGGCGGCGTCAGAATCATGGCTTCGTCCTTGCCTGACGAACGCACGTTGGAGAGCTTCTTTTCCTTCAAGACGTTCAGTTCCAGATCATTGCCGCGCGTGTGTTCGCCGATGATCATGCCCTGGTAGACCTTGGTGCCTGGATCGATGAACATGGGGCCGCGATCCTGAAGGTAGAAAATCGCATAAGCCACAGCCTCGCCTTCGGCATTGGAGATGAGGGCTCCTGTGTGGCGCATCGGGATGTTGCCGACATGGGGCACATAAGCGTGGAACAGGCGGTTCATGATGGCGGTGCCGCGCGTGTCTGACAGCAGTTCGCTCTGGTAACCAATGAGGCCACGGGTTGGCGCGTGGAAAACGAGGCGCTGACGGCCAACTCCTGAGGGGCGCATGTCGCGGAGATCGCCTTTGCGTTCCGAGACTTTCTGGACGACAACACCGGTATAGGCTTCATCGACATCGATGATGACTTCCTCGACCGGCTCCATTTTTTCGCCAGTCTTTTCATCGATCCGGAACACAACGCGCGGACGGCCGACGGTGAGCTCAAAGCCTTCGCGGCGCATGGTTTCAATCAGAATGCCGAGCTGCAATTCGCCGCGGCCTGCAACTTCAAACGCGTCGGTCTCCGTTTCTGACATCGACACCTTGAGTGCGATGTTGCCTTCGGCCTCGCGCATCAGGCGGTCGCGGATGACGCGGCTTTGCACCTTGTCGCCCTCCTTGCCGGCAAGTGGCCCATCATTGATGCGGAACGCCATGGCAAGGGTCGGCGGGTCGATTGGCGTGGCCTTGATCGGTTCCGTCACCGTGGGATCACAGAACGTGTCAGACACGGTAGCCTTGACCAGACCCGAAATCGCAACGATGTCGCCGGCGAATGCTTCTTCCACGGGGACGCGGTCGATGCCACGGAAAGAAAGCACTTTCGACACGCGGCCAGTTTCGGCGACGGTGCCGTCAACGGACAGAATCTTCACCGGCTGATTGGCTTTGACCGAACCTGAGCGGATGCGGCCGGTGAGGACGCGGCCCAAAAACGGGTTGGCTTCCAGCGTTGTCGCCAACATACGGAACGGGCCGTCTTCGATGACGGGTGGCGCAAAATGCTTGACCACGAGATCGAAAAGCGGTGCCATGTTTTCTTGCGGGCCTTCGGGCTTTGTTGCCATCCAGCCATGCTTGGCTGAGCCGTATATAATCGGAAAATCGAGCTGCTCTTCCGATGCATCGAGATTGGCGAAAAGATCAAAGACTTCGTTGACGACTTCGATGTGGCGCTCGTCGGGACGGTCAATCTTGTTGATGCAGACGATGGGACGGAGGCCCAACTTCAGGGCCTTCTGCAGCACGAATTTGGTCTGCGGCATGGGGCCTTCGGCGGCGTCCACGAGCAGGACTGCGCCATCCACCATGTTGAGAATGCGTTCGACTTCGCCGCCGAAATCGGCGTGGCCTGGCGTGTCGACAATGTTGATGCGGGTTTCCTTCCAGGCGAGCGAAGTGACTTTCGCCAAAATTGTAATGCCGCGTTCGCGCTCAAGATCGTTCGAATCCATGACGCGCTCGCCAACCTTCTGGTTGTCGCGAAACGTGCCGGACTGGCTGAGCAGGCGGTCGATAAGCGTGGTTTTCCCATGGTCGACGTGGGCAATAATGGCGATGTTGCGCAAATCCATGGGCGCGAAAGTCTTTCTGTTGTTGCCGGAATTGCTGGGCGCATAGCATGCTGCACTGCAAGAAGCAAATAACGGCTGCCTGCTCTGCGCATGGGCTGCCTGCAAAACGCTGGCAAAGCTGAGAAACGCCGCCACAAAAACTTGCAACTGAGGCTTAAGCATCTGAAAATATTTTGGTATTTTAAACATTCTACCTTTCTTCCTATGTTTATAGAACGAATATAGAACGAAAATCGAAAATGTCAATAGTCCTAGTGTAGAAAAATAGAAAAAAGTTGCCTGGGCAAGATTTTTCGGAATCTCAACCGATCAGGAAGCTATCAAAAGCCGACCAGAATTGAATCCTGTATTCGTCGCGCTCCATGAGGACCTCGTGGCGGGAGCCAGTGATTTTCATGTAGGATATTCCTGGCACGCGGGTGGCGAAATCGCGCGTTGCCGTGCCATCAACCACCCATTCACGGCCAGACGCCACCAAAAGGGTCGGGCAGGCGATCAGGGCCTTGCGTTTCCAGCGATGCAGCTCGCGCAAGCTGGAAAGAGCTGCATTGAACCAGGCGTAAGTCGGGCCACCGGTACCAAGATCGGGATTGATCTCAAGCGTTGTGATATCACGGTCCCAGCGTTTTGCGTCCGAGGTGAGCGGGTTGCCTTCAAATTCGTGGCGGCCAAATGGACCTCGCGCAAGGCCTGGCAAATAGGCGCCGCCAAAGCCTGTCATCACGGCTGCGCGGGCCAGAAGCGCTGCCACGGGTTTTGGCCACTTGCCATAGTTGAAGCCCAGCAAGGGCGAGGTGATGACAGCTTTTTCAAAGAGGCCGGACGAGCGCAAGGCGCGCAACAGAACATTGCCACCGGTTGAATGCGCCAAGGCGTAATAAGGGCCAGGCAGTGTCTGAACGGCGATCTGGGACAGGACCGATTGCAGGTCATCATCGAATCCACGGAAGCTCGTGATGTATCCGCGCATGCGGTCGTGGTGCAGGCGCTGCGACATCCCCTGGCCCCGCCAATCGAAGGTGACGACGGCAAAACCGCGACCGATCAGCTCCGATATGGTTTCGAAATAACGTTCGATGAAATCGGCGCGGCCGCCGAGCAGCATGATGGTGGCTTTGGGGCGCGGCGGGAAGGCCGACATGGCGCGCAGCCTGGTGCCATCCTCGGTAACAACGGCGTGGACCCTCGCATTGAGGGGCAATGGATTTGCGGGATGGGGATAGAGCTCGAAGCTCTGGTGAAGCTGCATCGCGATCAGTTACCCAATCGCGATGCAGGCAACAAGGTTAAGCTTTAGGAAAAGTCAGATGCGCTTGACTTCGGTCAGCTCACCATTTCCGGAGGAAACGTTGATTTCGTAGGATTTGCCGCTGCGGGTGCCGGTGAAGGCAAAGATTTTACCGATGCAGGACTTCACCTTGACATCGGAGAAACCATAGCCAGACACAAGCTGTGTGGCCTTCGAGCAACTTACGCTTGCCGCTACCGCCTTGGATTTTCGCGCACCGGCAGGCAAATCTGGTTTTGCCAGAGCAAGTTTGGGAGTCGCTGGCTTTGATGGAACAAGCTGCTTGCGGGTTGAATCCGCCTGCAGCTTGCGCTTCGGCTTTGCAGGGGCCAGGTAATCAGGTTCGTAGTAGTTTTCATCGAATTGGTCGTAGAGGCGCGATGGCTGGCGTTCATAGACGATCACGTCTTCTTCGCCTGCATAATCTTCGTCGTAGAAATAAGCATCTGGATGCGGCGCCCAGGAATCGAAGAGGTAATCAACCGAAAACCTGGTCTTGGCTTCGGCTGATGGCGACAATGCCATAAGCATCATTGCCGCACCGGACATCAGGGCAAATGATTTCAACATGATCTCAACCTTTCAAGTCCTAGCGCCGGGTGCGGCTGATATGGCCAGTCACCGCGTTGACCGAGACGCGATAGAGACGGCCTTTGCGCATGGCATTGAACGAATAGAAACGGCCGGTGCAATCGCGGGCGTCGATGTTGCGGTAGCCGTGATCTCGCAGGTTCACTCGCGCTTGCGTGCAGCTCATCCTGTCGATGTGGCGGCGGCCAAAGTAGCGGTATGAATAAAATTGCGGCCTGCGGTGATAAAAGCGCGGGCCGTAAAAGTGCCCAAATCTTCCGTCGTCGCATCGGTCAAAGACCGAGCCGAAGTCGCAATCGCGGTAGAGCCACGGATCGCCTACGCCGATGCCGATATGGACGCGGGTCTTGGCTTCTGCAGTATCAGGCATTGTGCCTGCGGCGAGGAAAAGTGCTGCTGCGGTGAAAATCGATTTCATGAACATGACCGTTCTCCGTTCTGATCTCCCGTTAGATTGTTGTACTGAATAGTGGCAAAACCGTGCAGGGCGGCGGTCGATCTCGAGTATCTTCCGCCGCCCAGACCAATGGCAAAGTTGGGGGGCCGTCCTTAAGCTCTGCCATGATCGTGTTCACGTTGCGTTAGGTCTCAGTCGATGTTGCGGACCGAAACAATTTCACCTTCGTAGTTGACGCGCACCTTGAAGTAGCCGCCACGCTTCCAGGCTGTGTAGCCGTAAGTCGGGGCGCTGCAGTCATAGGCATCAACAGCACGGAAGCCTGCGTCACGCACGATCTGCTTGCCGTAGCGGCAGCTCATATCGCGATCAACATAGCGATATTCAACATGGGGGCGGTAGACATATTCAGGGCGATAAGGGCGATAAATACGCACTGGGCGCTCGACATGGACTGGAGCTTCGTAAACCGGATAGAATGGTGCGCCGATGCCAAGGTGAATATCCCAGTTGGTCTTGGCTGAGGCTTCGGCAGAGCTGAGAGCAACTGTTGAAGCGGCAATCGCAGAAGCGGCAATAAGTGACTTGAACATGTTACTCTCCTTTTGAGTTTCGTTCCTGATGACCTTCTCCGTCATCGTTGGAGCCACGTTTAGGGGCGGCGGCTTGAACGGTTTCCGAAGGCGCCATTCATTTTCCGTTCAGTTTGGCTGACGGCCGCCCAAATCGGTACACATGCCATTGAAATATATAACAATAATCCCCCGAAAATTTCTTCAAGACCGAGCAAAGATAATTTATGGCTTGAATCTTCGCAGTGATTTCCCATCTGATTTTCTGTGGATGCCTGTTGAGGGTCCACGCAAAGGCAGGGTCAATGTCGGCCCTGTTCAACTCACACATTGCTTAATGGAGAATGTGACCATGTTTGACTATTCCCCCTTTTACCGTTCCAGCGTCGGCTTTGACCGCCTGTTCGAAATGCTCGAAGGTGCAGCCAATGGCGAGACGACAACTTATCCGCCCTACAATATCGAACGCCTCTCCGAGAACGCCTACCGCATCACCATGGCGGTTGCCGGATTCTCGTCTGACGAGATTGCGATTGAATCGAAGGGCAATGTTTTGACCGTCACCGGCAAGAAGCCTGAGAAGGCCGAAACCAAAACCGAATATCTGCACCAAGGCATCGCCGCCCGCAGCTTCGAACGCCGCTTCCAGTTGGCTGACTATGTCGAAGTCAAAGGTGCCGATCTTGACAACGGGCTGCTCCACGTCACCTTGGAGCGCCATGTACCTGAGGCCCTGAAGCCGCGCCAGATTGCGATTGGAACCGGGGGCAATGGTTCGCAGCAGAAAGTTCTCGAAGCCAAAGCCGCCTAACCGAGAGTTAGGTTTTACACGAGGGCGTCAGCGCGAGCTGGCGCCCTTTTGGTTTGTGAGATGGCGCAAAGTTCAACTTGGACTTGGCTCTGAGATCGGCTCGCAAGACAACACCTAAGGTATACTGCTTTGTTTCATAACAACTTGGGTTTGGGATGTGTTGTGAATAACCTAAGATCGTCATCTCCAAAACTGACACTACTATTTAGCGCGCTCTCCGTGATCGGACTGTTGCTCATAATGCAGGTATACGTGTTAGCGGCGACGTCATCATCAGCAACTGCACAAGCGAATGAACAATCTGAGCTGCTGCCAGTTTCACGGACACTGAGTTAAGGTGTTTTGATGGAACTGGAGGTTTCAGATGGAAAGAAAGAAGTATTCGCGCGAGTTCAAGCTTGAGGCGGTGAACCTGGTGAGGGAGCGTGGTGTTGCACCTATTTTAGGATCACGATGACGGCCAACACCTCACCCTTGCGCCTACAGCGCCGCACCCGCGGCATCAGGGTTGCTGCCGATCACGACAAGATCGGCCTTGGCGGCAGCGTCTGGTTTTTTGCGGCCTTGTTCCCAATCGCCCAAGGTGCCGATGGGGATGCGGAAGCGGTCCGCAAACTCTTCCTGCGACAGGCCAAGCGCGCGCCGCATCACCTTGACCTGCGGCGTCCGCTTCATGCGCTTTGCATCAGTTTCCGTCAGCGGTCGGGCATCCGGGTCAGTGTCCGCTGCGCGTTTACGTTCCGCTGCGGACATGGCATCAAACCGGCTCCAGTCCTGCGATGCGCCAGTCGTCTTGCTCAAGTACATCCGCCTTTCAAACGGCTCTGCGCCCCAACCCTTTAAGGGCGGGGAGTAGCGGACACTACTCCGCCCAGCTCACCTTGCCGCCCATGCCGCCAATGATTTCTTCGAGCGCCGCCCTGAACCCCGGTGCCAGATCCTTTCGGTCCAGCCCATAGGCGACGTTGGCGGAGAGGAAGCCGATCTTGTCGCCGCAGTCGTAGGTCTTGCCGTGGAATTTCACGCCATAAAATGGCTGCTTGTTCATCAGTGATTTCATCGCATCGGTGACCTGTATTTCACCACCGGCACCGGGTTTCACGTTTTCGATCTCGGCAAAGATTTCCGGCTGCAATATGTAGCGGCCAGAGATGATGAGATTTGACGGCGCGTCCTCGCGCTTTGGTTTTTCAACCATCGCATTGATGGAGAAATGATTGTCCTTCCACCCTTCCGCCCCCACGATGCCATAGCGATGCACATGTTCCCACGGTGCTTCTTCAACGGCGATCACGTTGCCGCCGCCGCGCGCATTATATGTGGCAACCATCTGTGCCATGCAGCCGGGCTCGGCCTTCATCACCATGTCGGGCAGGATGACGGCGAAGGGCTCATTGCCCACGATCTCGCGCGCGCACCACACAGCGTGCCCAAGACCTAGCGGTTCTTGCTGGCGCGTGAAACTGGTCTGGCCAGCGCTCGGCAGGTCGCGTGAAAGGCTTTGCAGCTCCTGCGTCTTGCCGCGCTTGTTCAGCGTTGATTCAAGTTCATATTGCTTGTCGAAGTGATCCTCGATGACGCCCTTGTTGCGGCCCGTGACGAAAATCATGTGCTCAATGCCTGCCTCGCGCGCCTCATCTACAACCATCTGGATGAGTGGCCTGTCGACCACCGTCAACATTTCTTTGGGCATGGCCTTGGTGGCCGGAAGGAACCGCGTTCCCAACCCGGCTACGGGAAATACGGCCTTGCGAATGGGGCGTTGCATCGCTCTTCTCCTGATTTTAACCTTTTTGACTGCACGTGCTAGCGGGCGTTGTACACTTGAGTGTATTTCGTTTCAAAATTATTTCGACAACAGGAATAACGAGGCAAAGATGACGGTTCTTGTAACGGGTGGCGCAGGCTATATCGGCAGCCACATGGTCCTGGCGCTGGCCGATGCCGGCGAGGATGTCGTGGTTCTCGACAATCTTTCGACAGGATTTCAGTGGGCCATTCACCCGGCGGCCCGCCTGGTGCAAGGCGATATCGGCGATGAAGTGCTGGTCGATTCAATCTTGGCCGAAAACCGGATCGAAGCGGTCATACATTTCGCAGGCTCGATTGTTGTTCCCGAATCCGTCACCGATCCGCTCGCCTATTATCTCAACAACACCGTAAAGTCGCGCCAGCTGATGGCCTGTGCCGTGCGCAACAAGGTGAAGAACTTCATCTTCTCATCGACCGCCGCAGTCTACGGCGATCCGCCATCCACACCAACTTTCGAAACCACCGAGCCCAAGCCGATTTCGCCTTACGGCACATCAAAGTTGATGACCGAATACATGCTGCGCGACAGCCACATCGCCTATGGTTTGAACTACATCGCACTTCGCTATTTCAACGTTGCAGGAGCTGATCCGCAAGGCCGTTCTGGCCAATCCACGCCGCGCGCCACGCACCTGATCAAGGTGGCCTGCCAGACAGCACTCGGTCAGCGTGAAAGGATGGAAGTCTTCGGCACCGACTACAACACGCCGGATGGCACCGCACTGCGCGATTACATCCACGTCAGCGATTTGATCGCAGCCCATGTCGATGCCCTGAACTATCTCCGCAAGGGTGGTGAAAGTGGTGTGTTCAACTGCGGTTACGGCCGTGGCTATTCGGTGCTTGATGTCATCAAGGCGGTCGAAAAAGCCAATGGCGGCACGCCGATCAACAAGGTGCTGGGTCCGCGCCGCCAAGGCGATTCCGAAGCCATCGTCGCAGGCGCCGACCGCGCCCGCGAAATCCTCGGCTGGAAACCCAAATACGACGCCCTCGACTTCATCGTCGACACGGCCTTCCGCTGGGAAAAACACCTCGAAAAGCGCAATATGTAGCCTGTATGTAGCCTGTCCGAAAATCTCCACAATCATCGTCTTTGTGCTAAATCACAAACGATTGGAGATTTCGATGAAACGGCTTTTTGGATTGGTAATTGTCGCTGCGTTGTTGTTGCCTGGCTCAGCCCACGCCGACCAGAAATTCGAAGCCTTCATTCAGAGCCTTTGGCCGCGCGTGAAATCGGCCGGCATTTCGCGCACCCTGTTCAATCAGGCTTTCGCCGGCATCACCGAGCCTGACCAGCAAGTGCTGGAACTGGCGCGAAAGCAGCCGGAATTCACTTCAACGACTTCGGCCTATCTCGCCAAGGCAGTAACCCCCATCCGCATTGAGAGCGGCCAGACCCACAAGTCTTTGGACACTGAATTGCTCGCCGCTATCGAGAAAAAATATGGCGTTGACCGTCACGTCCTGCTCAGCATCTGGGGCATGGAATCCAACTTCGGCAAGGACAAGGGCTCGATGAGCGTCATGCGCTCGCTGGCCACCTTGGTCTACGCGGGAAAAAAACAGAAATACGCCAATGGCCAACTCATTGCCGCCTTCCGCATCTTGCAGAAAGGCATGCGCACGCCAACCAATTTCACTGGATCCTGGGCCGCAGCCATGGGCCACACGCAATTCATACCCACATCATATCTCTCCTATGCCGTGGACTGGACCGGCGATGGCAAGCGCGACATCTGGAATTCAAGAGAGGATGCGCTGGCCTCAACCGCAAACTATCTGGCGAAAGCCGGTTGGCGATCAGATCGCCCATGGGGTTGGGAAGTGACCTTGCCCCAAGATTTCAACCGCGCCCTCATCGGCCGCGGCAAGTGGCGCCGCGTTGCCGAATGGGGCAAACTTGGCGTGAAACCCGCGCGAGGCACAACACTAACCGTCCCAAATGCCGATGCCTTCGTGATGATCCCGCAAGGCATCGAAGGCCCGGCCTTCCTCGTCACCAAAAATTTTCTCGCCATCATGGATTACAATTTCTCGCACTCTTATGCTTTGGCCGTGAGCCATCTTGCAGATCGTATTCGTGGCGGTTCAGCCATTCAAGCCGCATGGCCAACTGTCAATTCAAGCCTGAGCTTCGCGCAGCGCGTGGAAATCCAGCGCCGCCTGACAGCGCGCGGTTTCGAAACCGGCGGCAGTGATGGCCGCTTTGGCGCAAGAACCTACGAAGCCATCATCGCATTCCAGAAGAGTGCGGGCCTGCCGCTGGACGGCGAGCCCAGCGAGAAACTCCTGGCGCAGCTTCGCCGTGGTGGCTGACATGCGAAAGTCAGTCATGGCGATAATCGCCAGTATACTGATGATTGTTGCGGCCAGCGCGCAGCAAGTGCCGGCTCCGGTTGAGCTTGCCATCATGGCGGATGCGCCAAAACGCATTCTCGTCATCGGTGACACCTTGAGCGGCGGTCTGGGCGCAGGCCTGGTGCGTTTGACCCAGAGTGAACAGAAATTCGAATTCACCTTCCGCCCCAATGAATCTTCAGGTCTCGCCCGTACCGAAATTTATGATTGGGCAGCGGCGCTTCCCAGCATTCTTGAGGCGAATGAGTATTGGGGCGTCGTCGTAATGATCGGATCAAATGACCGCCGGGATATTACAGGCCAGCCTTTCAAATCCGCGCCATGGAGCGAATCCTACAAAGCCAACATGGAGGCGCTGCTGGACGTCCTGAAGAATCAAGGCGTCAAAACGTTCTGGGCCAGCAATCCGCCATTTGCGGATGCCAAGCTGAACGATGACATGCAATTCATCACCAGCCTGCAGAAAAAACTTGTGGGAGATCGCGGCGAGAACTTTGTTGATCTTTACGCGCCCTTGCTCGGCGCAGATGGCCGGTATTCTGACACGGGCGCCGATGACACTGGAACCGTCCGCAAGCTGCGCTCGCGCGATGGCGTCGGCTTTTACAAGCAGGGCAACAATCGCCTGGCCCAGATCGTGCTAGGCGCAATCCAGGTGCGGCTCGCTGATGATGCATTTGAAGGCGTGAATGCCAGGCCCGGGGAGTTTCCAGAAACGCCGTTGCTGGGCCGCGCTGGCATCAACGGTGAACCGGTCATTCTCGAATCAACGGGGATTGCCGCATCGCTGAAGCAAGTCGCGGCAACGACATCAGCCGCTCAGATTAAAGCGCCAGCAGTTGCGACTCCAATGACTGATGCAGACCGCCTGTTCAGCACTGGCGAACCGATTACCGGTCCCAAAGGCCGCTTAGATGACTTCAGCGTGGAAGCACCGTCGACCCCATAAGGAATTCATCAACCGCACGCGCCGCCTGCCGCCCTTCGCGGATTGCCCAAACAACGAGCGATTGCCCGCGCCGTGCATCGCCAGCGGCAAAGATTTTTTCCAATGAAGTCCTGTAGTCCTTCACATTGGCTTCAACATTGCCGCGTTGATCGAGCTTCACGCCCAGCGACTTCAGCATGCCTTCATGCACCGGATGCACAAAGCCCATGGCGAGAAGCACAAGATCGGCCTTGAGGTCGAATTCAGTTCCCGGAACTGGTTTGAAGTCTGATCCGGCACGGGCGCATTTCAGGGTGGACACGACGCCGTCCTTCCCTTCGAGCGATTTGGTCGAGACTGCAAAGTCGCGTTCAGCGCCTTCCTGTTGGGACGAGGAGGTTCGCATCTTCATCGGCCAGTTTGGCCACGTGAGTTCCTTGTTTTCCTTTTCTGGCGGCTTGGGCATGATCTCAATTTGGGTCACGGAAAGCGCGCCCTGGCGTATCGACGTGCCGATGCAGTCGGAACCCGTATCGCCGCCGCCAACGACGACAACATGCTTGCCCTGCGCAGAGATTGGGCGGTTGTCGAGTTGTGGTTCTCTGCCGACACGGCGGTTCTGTTGCGGCAGGAATTCCATGGCAAAGTGCACGCCATTGAGTTCGCGGCCGGGGATAGGGAGGTCGCGGGATTTTTCCGAGCCTGCGCAAATGAGCACGGCGTCAAAAGAATCGGCAAGCTGCTTTGCATCTTGCGTAACCCCGATATGCGCACCGTAGTGAAAGGTGACGCCTTCCGCTTCCATCTGTGCGATGCGGCGGTCGATGAGATGTTTTTCCATCTTGAAGTCAGGAATGCCATAGCGCAGCAATCCGCCGGCCTTGGCGTTCTTTTCAAATAAATGCACACTGTGGCCAGCGCGAGCGAGTTGCTGGGCAGCGGCAAGGCCAGATGGTCCAGAGCCGACTATGGCAACCTTCTTGCCGGTTTTTTCAGAATTGGCGGGCTTCAACCAGCCATTTTCCCAAGCCTTGTCGACAATCGCGCACTCTATCGTCTTTATTGTAACGGGCGTATCTTCCAGATTGAGCGTGCACGACGCCTCGCACGGAGCAGGGCAGACGCGGCCTGTGAATTCCGGGAAGTTGTTCGTTGAATGCAGATTGCGCGACGCCTCTTCCCACGAGTCATTGTAGACGAGGTCGTTCCAATCCGGAATCTGGTTATTCACCGGGCAGCCATTGTGGCAGTAGGGAATGCCGCAATCCATGCAGCGCGCCGCCTGCTTCTTCGTTCCCTCATCGCCCAGCGGAATGAAGAACTCGCTGTAGTTCCGGATACGA
The DNA here is from genome assembly GCA_963819615.1 of uncultured Alphaproteobacteria bacterium. Classification (GTDB taxonomy): domain Bacteria; phylum Pseudomonadota; class Alphaproteobacteria; order Rhizobiales; family Aestuariivirgaceae; genus Aestuariivirga. The sequence goes on along the minus strand of CAWFWW010000001.1, from coordinate 187,740 downwards.
TCCGCCGCCGGAGCATACTTCCGCTCCTGCCGGTCGATTTCAAGAAAACCTGTAATCTTGCCCATGTAGACACCCCTAGCAGTTTATGATATACATTGGGAAAAATGTATATCCATGGTGATTGCGATGAAAGTTTCGAAATGGGGCAACAGCCTGGCGATCCGGCTGCCTGCGGAGTTGGTGGAAAAGCTGGGCCTCAAGGAAGGTGATGAGCTTGTTGAGCAGCCCGGCTTTGCCGAGGAAAAGCAACAACTGATTGTGAAACGAAAGCGCACGCCTGAGGAACTTGAAGCGCGCTTGGCCGAAATTCGCAAAAAGGTGCAGGTTCCTGAAGGCTTCAAGTTTGACCGCGACGAAATTTACGACGAGCACATGAAAAACCGCTGGAAGCCCTATGAATAACTTCTTCGACAGCAATGTGCTGGTGTACAAAACTGAAGAGCAAAATCCAAAACGAAAAATTGCTGAACGATTGTTGGCCGAAGGCGGGGTCATCAGCGTCCAGGTTCTAAATGAATTTACAGATGTGGCCCGGCGCAAATACAAACTCAGTTTCGATGAAATAGCCGACTTTATCGAATCGTTTAGGAACACTTGCAAGGTCGTCGATGTCAGTTTGGCAACCCAGGAGCTTGGATTCGATATCGCTTGCAGCCACGTCATCCGCATATACGACGCCTGCATCGTCGCCGCAGCCGAGCTTGCAGGCTGCGATGTTCTGTATACGGAGGATTTGAACCACTGCCAGCGCATTGGCCGGGTGGAGATCAGAAATCCTTTCAAGTAGGCGGTCATCACGCCCTCTTCTTGACGCCGACGGTCATGCCGTCTGAAGTCTCCTGCGCCTTTTCCAACTCAGCCAGCGCGCGTGCATATTCCACCGGCATGACTTTCACGAACTTCGGCATATAGGTTGCCCAGTTGTCGAGAATCACCTTCGCTTTGGTGGAACCGGTGTATTTCACGTGGCGCGTGAGCAATTCGTGCAGGCGTGTTGCATCATGCTTGTCCATGCCGGTGGTAATGTCCACCAGACCATGGGTTTCAAGATCGCCGCCGTGGTGTGAATGCTTTTCGAGAAGTTCTTCTTCCTCTGGCACCGGTTGCAGATCGACCATGGCGAGATTGCAGCGCTTTTCAAACGTCTTGTCTTCGTCGAGTACGTAAGCAACGCCACCCGACATGCCCGCGGCAAAGTTGCGGCCCGTGTTGCCGATGACGACGACGCAACCGCCGGTCATGTATTCGCAGCCATGGTCGCCTGTACCTTCGACAACGGCAATGGCACCTGAATTGCGCACGGCGAATTGTTCGCCTGCAACACCACGGAAGTAAGCCTCCCCGGTAATGGCACCATAGAGCACTGTGTTGCCGACGATGATTGACTCTTCCGGCTTGAAGCCCACGTTGTCATTCGGCTTAACAATGAGCTTGCCGCCTGACAATCCCTTGCCGACATAGTCATTTCCTTCGCCAGTCACTTCCAGGGTGACGCCATGCGCCGCCCATGCTCCAAAGCTTTGACCTGTAACGCCGGTGAACTTTACCTGGATTGTATCTTCGGGCAGGCCCGCATGCCCATGGCGCTTGGCAACTTCACCGGAGAGCATGGCGCCAGCCGTGCGATTGTTGTTCTTGATCTTCATTTCGATCAACACTTTTTCGCCCTTCTCTAGCGCAGGTGCGGCTCTGGAGATCAATTCACGATCCAGAATGTGATCGAGCCCGTGGTCCTGCGCCATCATGCGCCGCGTGGCCACCGGTCCCGTCACGTCAGCCTTCGCAAACAGCTTGCCAAAGTCGAGGCCTTTCGCCTTCCAGTGTGAAACTGCCTTCTTGATATCGAGCCATTCGGTGCACCCAACGAGTTCTTCAAACTTGCGGATGCCCATTGCAGCCATCATCTCGCGCAGTTCTTCGGCAACGAAGAAGAAGAAATTGATCACATGTTCCGGCTGGCCCTTGAAGCGCTTGCGCAGTTCAGGATCCTGCGTCGCAACGCCAACCGGGCACGTGTTCAAATGACACTTCCGCATCATGATGCAGCCGGCAGCGATGAGCGGTGCCGTTGCGAATCCAATTTCATCGGCGCCAAGCAACGCGGCAATCAACACATCGCGACCCGTGCGAATGCCGCCATCGGCCTGCACCCAGATGCGCCCGCGAAGACCGTTCGCAACCAGCGTCTGCTGTGTCTCCGCAAGGCCGATTTCCCACGGCGATCCTGCATGCTTGATCGACGTCAACGGCGATGCACCCGTGCCGCCCTCATAACCGGAGATCGTCACATGGTCCGCATGTGCTTTGGAAACGCCAGCGGCAACCGTGCCCACGCCAACTTCCGACACCAGCTTCACCGAAACCTGGCCTGCCGGATTGACGTTCTTCAGGTCATAAATGAGCTGAGCCAGATCTTCGATCGAATAGATGTCGTGATGCGGCGGCGGTGAAATGAGCCCAACGCCCGGCGTCGAATGCCTGACCTTGGCAATTGTCGCATCAACCTTGTGTCCTGGCAATTGCCCGCCTTCGCCAGGCTTTGCACCTTGCGCCATCTTGATCTGCATCATGTCGGAATTGACGAGATACTCAGTTGTCACGCCAAAACGTCCCGAAGCGACCTGCTTGATCGCCGAGCGCATCGAGTCGCCGTTTGGCAATGCCACAAATCTGTCAGCTTCTTCCCCGCCTTCGCCCGTATTCGACTTGCCGCCGATCCGGTTCATGGCAATAGCCAATGTCGTATGTGCCTCACGCGAAATCGAACCGAAAGACATCGCACCTGTCGCAAAGCGCTTCACTATATCCTTGGCTGATTCAACGTCATCAAGTGCGACTGACTGCTTGCCCATCTCTTCAGCCGAGCGGATGCGGAACAGCCCGCGCAACGTCTTCAGTTTTTCGCCCTGTTCATTTATGAGCTTTGCATATTCCCTGTATTTGTCCTGCGAATTGCCGCGCACCGCGTGCTGCAGCGATGACACCGTCTCAGCCGTCCATACATGCGCTTCCCCACGGATGCGGTGTGCATAATCTCCGCCCACATCAAGCTGCGTCGTGAGCACTGGGTTCAATCCGAATGCATCCTCGTGCCGCGTGAAAGCCTCTTCGGCAATTTCGCGCAATCCCACGCCTTCGATAGTTGTCGCTGTTCCGGTGAAATACTTCTTCACGAACCCGGATGACAGTCCGACGGCATCGAAAATCTGCGCTCCGCAGTAAGATTGGTAAGTGGAAATGCCCATCTTCGACATGACCTTGAGGATGCCCTTGTCGATGGCCTTGATGTAGCGCTTCACGGCTTCATAGGCTGACACTTTCTCATCAAGCGTCGGCAGCAATGCTTCAAGTGTTTCAAAGGCGAGATAAGGATTGATCGCTTCCGCCCCATAGCCCGCTAGCGCGCAGAACTGGTGCACTTCGCGGGGTTCGCCTGACTCAACGACGAGACCCACTGAGGTCCGCAAACCCTTGCGGATCAAATGATGATGCGTCGCCGACGTTGCAAGCAATGCAGGGATGGGCGCACGCTCGGCTGAAATTGAACGGTCCGACAGGATGATGATGTTATAGCCGTCATTCACGGCCCGCTCTGCCTGCCCGCAAACTGAATCAAGCGCCGCTTCCATGTATTCGGAACCATTCGCCACATCATATGTGATATCGATTGTCACCGTGCGGAACGGATTCTCGCGCACCGAACCGATATTGCGGATGCGCTCCAGCTCCTCATTGGTGAGAATGGGCTGCGAAACTTCCAGCCGCATGTGCTTCGATGTGCCCTTGAGGTCGAGCAAATTCGGCCGCGGGCCGATGAAAGACACCAGCGACATCACCAGTTCCTCGCGGATCGGATCGATCGGCGGGTTTGTGACCTGCGCAAAGTTTTGCTTGAAATAGGTATCAAGCATTTTCGCCCGGTCGGACAGCGCCGACACTGGCGCGTCATTGCCCATCGACCCAATGGCTTCCTGCCCCGTCGTCGCCATGGGCGACATCAGGACTTTCAGATCTTCCTGTGTGTATCCAAAGGCCTGCTGCCGGTCGAGAAGCGGAACCGCGATCTTGGGCCGTGCCGTCTTTGCCTTCGGCATGTCGCGCAGAACAACCTGCGTCTTCTTCAGCCACTCCTTGTAGGGATGCTGCGTCGATAGTTCCTTCTTCAGATCGTCATCCGAAATAATCTTCTTCTTGTCGAGATCGATGAGCAGCATCTTGCCGGGCTGCAAACGCCATTTGTGCGTGATCTTCTCCTCGGCAAACTCAAGGCAGCCCATTTCGGAAGCGAGCATCACGAAGCCATCGTCGGTGATGAGATAACGCGATGGACGCAAGCCGTTGCGGTCAAGCGTTGCGCCAATCACTTTGCCATCGGTGAACACCATGGCCGCAGGCCCATCCCAAGGCTCCATCATTGCGGCGTGATGCTCATAAAACGCGCGGCGGTCATCATCCATCAAGGGATTGCCAGCCCAGGCTTCCGGGATCAGCATCATCATGGCGTGAGGCAGGGAGTAGCCGCCCATGTAGAGGAACTCCAACGCATTGTCGAAACAAGCGGTGTCGGACTGACCTTCATATGAAATGGGCCACAGCTTGGAGAGATCTTCGCCCAGCACATCCGACTTCATGTTGGCCTGGCGCGCTGCCATCCAGTTGTAGTTGCCGCGCACCGTGTTGATTTCGCCGTTATGGCAGATAAAGCGATAGGGATGCGCCAATGGCCACGAAGGAAACGTGTTGGTCGAAAAGCGCTGATGCACAAGTGCAAAAGCCGACTCGACGCGCTCATCCTTGAGATCAATATAGTAGTTCGGAATTTCCGCTCCCAGGACCAGGCCTTTGTAAACCACCGTACGGCAAGAGACTGACACCGGATAATAAGCCCGGGCCTTTGTACCCAGCACTTCGACAACGCGGTTTGAAACCACCTTGCGGCAAACGAATAGCTTGCGCTCGAAATGCGCTTCGTTCTTGATGGTGGGACCTCGCCCGATGAATACTTGCCGATGGATGGGCTCCGTGCCTTTGACCGAATAGCCAAGGACTGTCTGGTCAACCGGCACATCGCGCCAACCCAGAACTTTCAGCCCTTCCTCGCGCGCCGCTTCCCACCAGACGCGCTCAATGTCCTGCCGGTAAACCGGTTCGCGCGGCATGAACAAAAAGCCTACGCCATATTGCCCGGCGGCAGGCAGCTCAAAACCAAGCCGCTTCGCTTCAGCGACAAAGAAGTCGTGCGGGATTTGCAGCAAAATGCCAGCGCCATCGCCAGCCTTGGGATCAGCGCCGACTGCGCCACGATGCTCAAGATTTTTCAGAATCCGCAGGCCGTCTGCCACTGTCTTGTGGCTCTTCTTGTTGTGAATATTGGCCAACAAGCCGATGCCGCAGGCATCGTGCTCGTTGCGCGGGTCATAAAGCCCATGCGGTTGCGGAAGACCTTCCGGGTGGAATGCGTGGCCGGTCATGGGAATCTCCTTGCGTTCCTGCCAAATAGAGGCAAAAAGGACAGTATAGCTGTCCTATTAATGCCATTTTGAACAGCATACGCAAGGAAATAATGACTTCGTATTGAAAATCGAAATATTATTGCGTAGAGCTGCAACCTTGCAGTCCCTTGGCCTACTCCAAATGAAGGAAGTCTCCTCTATTTGAAGGATGCTCGAAGGCAAGTCTCTGGTAGGTAATATCCCGGGGCATTTCAAATTTTGGGGAAGTGCATGTTTGACTATGACCGGCTCGTCGGCGCAATCTATGACTGCGCCGCGAATCCGGCATTGTGAGAGTCAACTCTCATCGACATCCGCGACCACCTCAAAGCCCCATATCTTATGGTTGGTTTTGCTGACACCACGCCGCTGCTGAACCACCTGTCGCCAAATTTTACCTAAGCACTCGATGACGCGATGGACGCGCGGCACACGGAGACACAGCGAAAGGCATTTCCGGCATAGGCGTTCCGCTGATCGCCGCTGGCCAGGTACCGGCAGAAATCGCCGAAGGCCTTGGCGTAGCGGTCAGCACGGTAAACTCACATTTGTCGAATTCTTTCTCAAAAGTCGGCGTAACTGACCAAACAGCTCACAGCGCACTCATTAACAATTTGGTGCCGCCAATTATCGCCAAGTGAAACTCAACTTGACCCAATGTTAGTAACATTCTTACCAAGCCCCTTAACGTCATTGAAACCGGCACCTTATACAAGTTGCACAAGGCAGTGGGGAATTGACCAAGATGTTCAGACGCAGCAGCGACGGCATTGCGGTGCCAGCATCAATCCGCATGAACGATGGCGCCATCCTCCTCGGCACCATCAATTGCGGCATGAGCGGCAGACTCGACAGCCTTTTGGGCGGTGACGTGGCCTTCATCGAATTCGTTTCGAAAGATGGTCAGCAACGTTTTGTGGCCCGCCACCAGATTGCTTCGATCGAACCCATTGGCTCTGTCGCCGAACCAGCGCTCCCCACCATTGTGGAAGACTTGGACCCCTTTGGCGTTCTCGGGTTGAAGCCGGACGACAGTTTGGAGCGTGCGATGGCGTCATTCCAGAACCTGATGCGCCTCTACAATCCAGAACGCTGGACCGGCGAGCACATCCCATTTGAGATCAGCCGCTATGCAGCCGAGAAAACCCGCCAGATCAATATTGCTTTTACAGTCGTTCGAGCCGCCATTCAGGCGCGTCACGACGAATCCAAACTCGCCAAAGCGCGCGCTCCAATGTTTGGCAACGTGAAGGCAGTCGGTTAGTTTTAAGCCAGTGCAAAATTTCTGTCCACTGCCTTAAAGAGCCGGTCACCCAGCCCGCTTGATGATCATCGTCGACGCGCCAGCAGATGATCAATCGCAATCGAACCAGGGCCATACTTCATCAAGAACAACAGGATCGCCGCCCAGGTTCCGTGGAGTACATAGGCACTGGGATAGACAAAGACCTGTATCACTGCGGTCATGGCGAGCAATCCGAGCGCCGAAAACCGTGTTGCCAAACCGAGGACAAGTAAAACTGGAAGCAAGTGTTCAGCCATTTGCGCCATAAGTGCCGCCGTTTCAGGCGGCAGGAAAGGAACCTTGTATTCTTCGGCAAACAGAAATTTCGTATTCTCGTTGACGCTGAAAATGTTCCAACCGGAAACCTTTGTCCGGCCCGAATTCCAAAACACCAGGCCGATTGCAAACCGCGCGATCAGCGCAATGATCGATTGCGGAATGCATTCGAACATTCCAACGAGCCAGTAAACCAGTCTAGTCATGTAATACTCCGGAAACGAGTTTAAGCTGGAACAAGTCGCTGAGTGCAGCGCTCAAATCGAAAGCATCATCACGTTCCACCGCGAGCGCGACGCCCTCCGCCAATGCCACTCCGCCAAGGAATGCGCCAATAAAAGTGGCGAATCCCATTGAAATTGGTTTTATTTGAACATCAGCTGCGGGCCGCGATACAAGTACATAGTCTGCCGTCTCAAGTTCAAACGTGCCCATGGCGTCACCGCCGTGATGTGCGCGCCAGATTTTCGATATGGCAAAGGGCGACGTCATCACGCCAACAGACGGATGCAGATTAAAACGCAACTCCTCCAGCGCATCTTGCGGAAAGTCGCCGAGCACTTTCGCCTCGGCAAAAGCCCCATCGCCCGCGTGATAGGCCCTCCACCACAAATTTTCGAGCTTTGCCACATCGGCAAGATAGGGAACCGCCTTGGCAGGTTCGAAGTTCGCGACGAATTCAACAAGGGATTCGCCATAGTCAATGAGCACGGCGGATGCAGGTTTGTTTCCCTCTGCATAGAGTGCAGCCATGGCCCGGAAAAAATCTTCGCCTACCAGCTGCTGTGTCACAGGAAATCGCACTGCAAGCGCTGTCACCAGACCCGATGCCACGTTGTTGCGATAAATTGCAAAACGCCTGTGCGGCACAGGTAAATGCACTGACGAAATCGCTTGGTGAAAATCCGCCTCCCGCATCAAGCAGCCAGCCAGTGGCTTTGCGACATGTAGTGATCAGCCTTGTGTGCTTCCGCCACAAGCGAGGCAAGTTCAGGCAGATTATTGTCGCGTTCGATCAAAGTTGGCAGCGGCCCGGTGCGCGCAATGACTTCCGCGTAGATATCCCAAACATCATCAACCACTGGCGAGCCATGAGCATCAATTAGTACGGTGTCCCCGTCACCATCAATCGCAATGTCGTGACCGGCGAGATGAACTTCCTGCACAAACTGCAACGGATAATCAGCAATGTAACTCCGCGCATCGGTCTTCAGGTTGTGCACGGAAACATAAACATTGCTGATGTCGAACAGCAATCCGCATCCCGTGCGCTTCACGATTTCGCGGATGAAGTCAGTTTCGGAATAGGTGCTCTCCTCAAACACGAGATAGCTTGACGGGTTCTCCAGCAACATCTGCCGCTTCATGAAGCGCTGCGTTTCGTCGATGTGATTGCAGGCGCGCTCCAGTGTGATTTCGGTATAAGGGAGCGGCAAGAGATCAGCGAGATAGCCCGCTTCATGAGTGGACCACGCCAGGTGTTCTGAAAACAATCCGGGTTGATAAATGTCTTCCAGTCTTTTCAATCGCCGCAGATGATCATGATCAAGCGGCCGCGACCCACCGATGGACAGGCCAACGCCGTGCAGCGAGATTGGGTAATGTTCACGCAAGGCCGTGAGGTACCGGTGCGGGGCGCCGCCATCCCCCATATAGTTCTCGGCATGGATTTCGAGAAAACCAATGTCAGGCTTCGTTTCAAGCAGGTCGCGATAGTGCTCTGCTTTGAGCCCGATTCCGCCTCGATTTGACAAAATTGAAGTAACGGTCATTTGAAAAAAAGGGAAAGGCGGCGCAGGATTTTCTGAGCCGCCCCGGCCCTCATCAATTCACGCAGGACGCTTGATCGGCTCAAGCGAGCCAGGTCCGAGCGGCGTTTCAGTTGAAACGCATGTTCCCTTGGGCACCAGTTTCCAGGAATTTCCCTGGTAGTCGATGGTGGACGTGCCAGCGCAGCTTGTGCCTTCGCCGGCAGCGCAGTCATTCTGGCCAGCAAGCGAAATTCCGAAGCATTTCTCTTTGGCGTCCTCAGCCACGGCGGCAGGTACGCCAGCCAGGACGACGGTTACAGCTCCGGCAATGGCGAAAAGGGTTGTGCGTTTCGAATGGTCCATTTAGTCCTCCATGATGTTGGTGTAGCAGTCTTTGACCCATTTTGACAAAAAACGGAAATCAAACAGCTTCACCTTGCCGTGATGATTTGTCTTATCAACTGTTAAGAATTCGGTGACCATAACATGCGCTCCAAGACTGCCATCCAGATCGTCAACTGCCATGCGGAAGGCGAAGTTGGCGACGTTATCATAGCAGGCGTGCCGCCGCCCCCAGGGCAGACGGTTTGGGAGCAATCCCGCTTCATCGCGAGCGACGGAAAGTTGCGGGCATTTGTGCTTAACGAGCCGCGCGGCGGCGTTTTCCGTCATGTCAATTTACTGGTGCCGCCCAAACATCCTGACGCACAAGCGGCGTTCATCATCATGGAGCCGGAAGACACGCCGCCGATGTCCGGCTCAAACTGCATCTGCGTGGCTACGGTGCTGCTCGATACCGGAATTATTCCGATGATTGAACCGCTGACTCTCATCAAGCTCGAAGCTCCTGCAGGATTGGTGCATGTCAGTGCCCGTTGCCGCAACGGCAAGGCAGAATCCATCAGCTTCCGCAATGTCCCCTCATTCGCCGACAAACTTGATTCAGTGATCGAAGTGCGAGGACTTGGCAAGATCCAGGTTGATACAGCCTTTGGCGGCGACAGTTTTGTGATGGTTGACGCTGCGGGCCTCGGCTTCAACATGACCGCAAGTGAGGCGCGTGATATGGTAATAGCAGGTAAAAAGATCGTCAAAGCCGCCAACGAGCAGCTCACGTTTTCACATCCGGCATTGCCAGACTGGGAGCATATTTCTTTCTGCTTCATGCGCGGTCCGTTGCAGCGCAAGGACGGAGTGCTGACCAGCAAGAATGCTTGCGTCATCAATCCCGGAAAACTTGACCGCTCGCCAACCGGCACGGGATGTTCTGCCTTGATGGCCGTACTGCATGCGCGCGGCGAAATGAAATCTGGCGATTCCTATGTCGGCCGTTCAATCATTGACTCGCGTTTTGAAGGCCGCATTCTTGAGGAAACTCTCGTCGGTGGCAAGCGTGCGATCATTCCCGAAATCACCGGCCGTGCATGGATTACCGGCACTTCGCAGCTCTTGCTCGATGCGGATGATCCTTGGCCGGAAGGTTACAAGGTCAGCGATACATGGCCGAAAGCCTGGTGATCGCTTGCTTATAATTTTCCGAGATGGGTATCCTTGAACCCGCTGGAATGTTTCAAGCCATAGCCCAGCATCCGGTCAAACCCCACATGTGCCAGCCATATGGAAGCAACGAACCAAAGATCGGGCATGTCGGCCAGCTTCGCGGCAATCGCCAGTACTATAGGACCAATTGTCGAATGCAGAATATTATAAGCGATGGCGCCAATACGCGGGCCCGCGAGGTAACCCAGGAATGCAAGGTCAGGCGCGAAAAACAGGACGGCAAAAGTCGCCCATGAGCCGCGCAACATGGCGAAAATAACCAGCGAGATCGCAAGATACGCAACACCTTCGAGCCGGAGAATTGTGCGCAGGCCACCGCTCACCATCAGGCCATTTCCTGCAACAGTGTCACAAACTGGTTCACATGTTCTGTCGGCGTAGCGTAACTCAATACAAAGCGGACATGCGTTTCACCCGGCGCCATGCCATCGACTGGCCACCCATAAAAATGTGCGCCCTTCGTTTCCAGCGCATCGTAAAGCGTCTTCGGCATATAAGCGAAAACTTCATTCGCTTCGACCGGTTGCGAAAGCCGAACACCCCTGACCTGGTTGATTCCTCTTGCCAATGCCTGCGCCCTGGAATTTGATGCGCGCGCATTCACCAGCCATAAATCATCGTTCAAGTAGGCAAGCATCTGCGCCGACAAGTAGCGTCCCTTGGACAGCAATTGCCCCGCGCGCTTGCGCCGGTACAGAAAATCATCCGCCAGCTGAAGATCGAAAAAAACAACGGCCTCTATGATCATGCCGCCATTCTTTGTGCCGCCAAACGACAGCACGTCTATGCCTGACTTCCAGGTAAGTTCAGCAGGCGAACATCCGGCTGTGACCAGAGCATTGGCAAAGCGTGCGCCATCCATGTGCAGTTTCATTCCATGTGATTTTGCGAGCTTTGATATGCCGGCAATCTCCTTCGGTTTGTAAACATTGCCCAACTCGGTGGCGTTGGTAATCGACACAGCGGTGATCTTTGACCCGTGTTCGCCATGCACAAGTTGCGCGAGCTTCGTTTCGATAGAAGCTGCCGATATTTTGTTGCCCTCACCAGCCAAAGTGACAAGCTTGGCACCACCTGTAATCAATTCCGGCGCATTGCATTCATCTGTGTTGATGTGCGCACCCTCGTGACAGATAATTCCGCCAAAGGGTGGCGCAATTGCAGATAACGCCAAGCTGTTTGCCCCAGTGCCATTCATCACCAGAAATGCCCGCACCTCTTTCCCGAATACTTTGGAAAGCGCAGCCTCCGCTTCCTTCGCACCCTCGTCGTGGCAGTAACTCACATCAGTCAGCCGCGCATTGGCCTCAACAATTGCATCCATGATTTTGGGATGCACGCCATAAACATTGTCAGATGCAAAATTCACGTTGGGCTGCCCTTTCGTTCCAGCATCAAAACACCAAGCCCGCAGGCGATGATCATGATGATGCCGACAATGGCCAGTATATTGGGATTCTCTTTGAAAAAGACAGCCCCGAACAGCACGGCGCACAAGGTAATCGTATAGTAAAACGGCGCCACCGCCCGCGCACTTGCCAGCCGGAAAGACAGAAACACAAACAGGTGCCCAAGCATGACAAAAAAACCGGCCCCCATCGCATAGGCAACATGCAACCTTGTCACGGGAACCCAGCTTTCAAACATCAAAGTAAAAACTGCTGATACCGCGAGCACCGTGAGAATAACCGTGAAGGTGATGACGGGCCCCGGCACATCATCCGGCACCCGGCGTGACAGCAAATCACGCGCAGCGGAACCGATTGCAGTGACAAATCCGAGCAGCGCATAAGGCGATGCACCCGATGATCCAGGCTGTGCAACCACCAACGCACCAGCAAGTCCAAGTCCGATCAGTATCCAGCGCAATGCTCCCACATGTTCACCCCAGATCACGCTGGCGCCACCAAGCACCAGCAGCGGCGCAATCTGGTAAATTGCGGAAATATCGGCAAGCGGCACCTTCGCGAGCGCCACAATGAATGCAGTCACCGCAACCACCTCGCACATCGCACGCATGATCGTCCAGAATCCAAAAGCGCGCGGCAGATACTTGAGTTGGCCCAGTGCAACAAGCAGCACGAAACAGCAGATAGCTGCACATGCGCCACGCAAGACGAGGGCTTGCAGCGGTGGAACATCATCCAGAAGCAGTTTCAGAAAACTGTCGCAGCTGACAAACGTAACACCTGCCAGCACCATGCTGGCAATGCCGCGAAGATTGGGTGTCACAAGTCTCCCGTCACGCACTTGCGGGCGAGCGCCTTGTAAGCCTTGACTGACAACATAACCGGATTGCCGCTGTCGTTGGGATCGCGCTTGGCGGTTTCAGCGACTTCATCGAGCCGTTTGGTGTCGATGCCGATGTCAGCGAGCTTGTTCGGGATGCCGGTTTCTTTCCTCAGTGCAAGGATGAATTTTAGGAAGCCGTTGAAGCCGCCCTTGATGCCGAGATAGGCTGCGGCGCGTTCGATCTTCTTTTCGATCTTCTTGCGGTTGGCTTTCAGCACATAGGGCATGATGATGCCGTTCAACATGCCGTGGTGGGCGTCGTACAAACCGCCGAAGGGATGGGACAAAGCGTGAATGGCGCCCATGCCTTTTTGAAAGGCCGTGGCACCCATAGCTGATGCCATCAGCATGTTGCCCCGTGCATCGAGGTCTTTCGGTCTCTTCACAGCTTTCGCCAGATTTTCCTTGATCAGCCGCATGCCCTCCAGCGCCACGCCATCCGACAAGGGGTGATAGTTGGGGCAGGAGTAGCTTTCGAGGCAGTGGGCCAGGGCATCAAAACCCGTTGCTGCCGTGAGTTTGGCGGGGAGACCGACTGAAAGTTCGGGATCGAGGATCGCCACTTTCGGCATGATGGCTGGATGGAAGATGATTTTCTTTTCGTGTTTGGCGTTGGTGATCACTCCGGCGCGGCCCACTTCCGAGCCTGTTCCTGCCGTCGTTGGAATGCAGATGTTGGGTGCTATCTTCGATGCGTCGGCACGCGTCCACCAGTCATCGACATCTTCGAGGTCGAAGATGGAAATGGTTTGGCCGTGCATCAATGCGATCATCTTGCCGGTGTCGAGGGCTGAGCCGCCGCCGAAACAGATGACGCCATCATGGCCACCGCTGCGGAAGACCTTGCAACCTTCGAGGACGTTTTCCTCTGTGGGGTTGGGGCGGAGATCAAAAAAGGTGCCAACGTCCAAGCCAGATTTTTTCAAGTTGGCAATGGCGTCTCTCACCATGTCGGTTGCGGCGAGACCTTTGTCTGTCACGAAAAGTGGTTTTGTGATGCCGCTTGCCTTGCAATGCTCTGGCAGTTCCGTGATGCGACCTGCGCCGAACTTGATCGGATTGGGGTAGTTGATGTTGCGGTTGGGGATCATGGGTTTTTCCGTTAGCAGGAGAGGGTTTTGACGTGGCCTTCAGCACCGTATGCCAGGATGGCGCGATCACTTGTGACGAGACTTAGGTCAAGGCGTCTGGCGGTCTCGACCAGTATACGGTCGAATGGATCTTTGTGTATTGATCCGGGCAGGAATGAAGAAGCCACAAGTATGTCGGGCCCCATTTCGCAGAGTTTGGCTGACGCACCCTTCAAGAAATCAATGAAGAAGCGCAGCGGGTCCCCTGCTATTGAAAGCCTGCGACTTGCAACGTTTCTCCCGATCTCCCACGATGATATTGGGGAGAGGAACAAAGTTCCGTTGTTGCTTGCGTGATCAATCATCGCGGCAGTTTGCGGGACAATATTATTGTTGGTGACAAAGAGAATGGCACAGGTATCCAGCAGCAGACCGCGACTTGTCACTTCCTGTTGTCCATTCCACCAATCTCGAAATCCTCCCATTCTGTGTGCAACTCCCAGAACGGCTCAGCGGGATTGAAATCAGCTGGAAATGTTACCATGCCCTGCATCAGCCCCATAATTGACTTGGGTTTACCCTTGTCCTTTTCAAACCGGGGTCCATCATTGCCAGACTGGGCATAGAGGTCAGGCCGCAATTCATGGCGTGGAATGCCCAGTTTGCCTTCTATCTCAATTGCCATTGCCGGATCAGGGTGTCGCTTTTCAGATTCCCAGCGCGACACAGTTGCTTTTGTCGTGCCGAGCAACTTTGCAACTTGTTCCTGCGTCAGTCCTTTGGACAGGCGAAATTTGGCGATTGCGTTCATTTGCGAATGTTACCTCGTTGGTAACTTTTAGTCAATACCGTTCGAAGCCGCGTTTCAATTCAAGATCGGTGATGCGGCGGTCGAATTCGAATTGTTCCCAGTTGCCAGTGTGGACGTAGTGGTCGACGACATCATCGCCCAGGGCGTTGCGCAGGAATTTTGATTTATCGAGAAGCTCGATGCCTTCGCGCAGGGTTTTTGGAATTTCGCGGAGCTTCTGCGCAGCTGAATAGGCGTCGCCAGCAAAAACGGGCTCGAGTTTCATTTTCTTTTCGATGCCATCAAGGCCGGCCGCGATCAATGCGGCGAAGGCCAGATAAGGGTTGAGGTCAGCGCCACCAATGCGGCATTCCACGCGGATGGCTTTGGTGTCGGCACCACACAGGCGGAAACCCGCAGTGCGGTTGTCGAAGCTCCACACGGCCTTGGTGGGTGCGAAGGTTCCGACCATGAAGCGTTTGTAGGAGTTGATGTAGGGCGCCAGAAAGTACGTGAGCTCGCGGGCGTGGGTGAGTTGGCCTGCGAGATAGTGCTGCATCATCTCTGACATGCCGTGGTGGCCTTGCTTGTCGAAGAAGTGTGGTGTCTTGCCATCCGCCGACCACAGTGACTGATGGATGTGCGAGGAACTGCCGGCCATGCCGTAATCCCATTTGGCCATGAAAGTGATGGCCTTGCCCAAGCCATAGGCGATTTCCTTGGCACCGTTTTTGATGATGGCGTGATTGTCGGCCATGGTGAGGGCATCGGAATATTTGACGTTGATTTCTTCCTGGCCCGGTCCCCATTCGCCTTTGGAGTTTTCAACCTGGATGCCAGCACCATGCAAGCCGTTGCGCAGGGCTCGCATGTAGACTTCTTCCTTCGAGGTTTGCAGAATGTGATAGTCCTCAATGTAATAGCCGGAGGTTTTCATATTCCGGTAGCCCTTGGTGTTGCAGGTCTCGAATGAATCATCGAACAGGAAGAACTCGAGTTCGGACGCCATGTAGGCTTTCACCTTCATCGCTTCGAGGCGTGCGATCTGCTTTTTGAGGATTGCGCGTGGAGAATGCGGTGTGTCCTTGTGGGTGTGGTGATCAAGCACATCGCACAGAACGAGGGCGGTTTTTTCGAGCCAAGGCGTTTTGCGCAAGGTGGCCATGTCCGGCTTCAGCACGAAATCGCCGTAGCCTTTTTCCCATGACGTGGCCTTGTATCCCGGCACCGGTTCCATCTCGATGTCAACACCGAGCAAATAATTGCAGCCGTGGGTTTCCTCGTATCCTCCATTCACGAAAAACTCTGCGTGGAATCTTTTGCCGATGAGTCGGCCCTGCAAATCCACCATGGCAGCGACGACGGTGTCGATGTTGCCGATCTGCACTTCGTGTTTCAGCTCTTCGAGGGTGAGCATGCCTGTGGCCATAGTTTCCTCCGGTTACTTTATTTTTGTCGCGACCTGTTGCAGCGGCACAGACAGGCAGTGGCCCCATTCCAACTGGGTTTTTTCAGTGTCAATCAGATCGTTCCTGATTTCAATCATGATATGCGGCAGATTGCGGGGTGCGGCGATCTGGTTCATCAAATGCATCACGCCATCCTTCGGGCCATAGGGCTCGTTGAGGCGCGTGTCGAATTGCGGAAAGCAGCGCACGAGGTGATTGGCGATATCGGCGTAACGGTCAAACAGCAGCCCAAGTTCAACGCTGCGCTCCTTGCCCATGTAGTTTTTCGTGAAGGAATGGATCGACACGACATGTGCGGGCCTGGCGTGGGCGGCGCGCACATCCAGATGACCGGCAATCGCCGCCATGAAGGGGCGATAGATTTCTGTGGTGCGGGCGAGGCGGTCCTCTGGTGTCAGATTATGGTTGCCTGGGATTTTGAAAACTTCACTTTGTGCTGGCATGGCACCTTCGGCCTGGGGCGGGCGGTTGCAATCATAAACCAGGCGGGAATAGCGCTGCAGGAACAGTGGTGCATCCAGCAATTTCGACAAGGTGCGTGACACCCCTTCCGCACCGATGTCCCAGGCGATGTGGCGCTGGCGGTCTTCACCGGACAGGCCGAGATTGTTCAAGCGCGCCGGAATGGCGTTGGAAGCGTGTTCGCAAATCAGGACGAAGGGGGAGGAACCATGCTCATTAATGACAAGTGCGGGATGAGGTTCGTTTGCGCCGAGCAGTGAATTCATGACACCCTGTGAGTTGAGCGTGCATCATTCCAGAGATTGGGGGTGGTTGTCAAAAGGGTGGGTGCGGAGTTCAAGTCAGCACTTTCAAGCCGTTTGGTGTGTTGATGAGCGCCGTGCAGCGGAGTATGGGACCAATCGTGATTGCTGGTGGATTGGCGATCGAGAGGTCGCAATACAGTTTCTCAATGACCGCAAAATTCGGATGTTCAAGCGTGAGCGAAATAAGGCGTGCACCGAGATCAGGAATCGAGTCAAGAAATGTCGTGTCACCCCGGTGGTCGATGAGCGAAGGGACTCCACCTTCGAGAGGAAGTGAACCGCCCCGGGATTGCCGGAGGCTCCAATTCTTGAGAAGAAGGAGCCATCATGAACAATACAACAACCCCAAAGAAACGTCCGAACTATGCGCCTGAGGTCCGCCAACGTGCGGTTCGCATGGTGCTGGATCACCAATGTGATTACCCGTCGCGCTGGGCGACGATAGATTCCGTTGCCAAAAAGATCGGTTGTGCACCGCAGTCGCTTCACGAATGGGTGAGGAAGACCGAGGTGGACAGTGGCAAACGCGCTGGTGTTCCGAGCGACATGGCCGAGAAGATGAAGGCCTTGGAACGCGAGAACCGAGAACTGCGCCAGGCCAATGAGATCCTGCGCAAAGCGTCAGCTTATTTTGCCCAGGCGGAGCTCGACCGCCCGTTCAAGAGATGATCAGCTTCATTGATGATCATCGTGGAGACCATGGGGTCGAGCCGATCTGCAAGGTACTGCCGATCGCCCCTTCCACCTATCACGATCATGTGGCCAAGCGTGCTGATCCGGAAAAACTTTCGGTTCGGGCAAGGCGCGACATGGCTTTGAAGCCTGAGATCACACGTGTCTTCGAGGACAACTTTGCGGTCTATGGGGTTCGCAAAGTCTGGCGACAATTGAAGCGCGATAACCTTGATGTGGCCCGCTGTACAGTCGAGAGGCTTATGAAAGAGATGGGATTACGGGGCGTTATTCGCGGCAAGCCGATACGCACCACCTTCAGTGATAAAGCAGCAGCTTGCCCGCTTGATCACGTCAATCGTCAGTTCCATGCGCCAGCCCCCAACAGGCTGTGGGTGTCGGACTTCACCTATGTCTCGACTTGGGGAGGGATGATCTATGTCGCCTTCGTCATCGATGTTTATGCCCGCTACATCGTGGGCTGGCGGGTGAGCAGAACCGCCCATGCCGGCTTTGTGCTGGATGCCCTGGAACAGGCCATTCATGACCGAAGGCCCATGAACAAAGGGGGCCTCATTCATCACTCTGACCGCGGTAGCCAATACCTCTCCATCAAATACACTGAACGATTGGCAGAAGCGGGGATCGAACCTTCGGTTGGCAGCGTTGGTGACAGTTATGACAACGCGTTAGCCGAAACCATCAACGGCCTCTACAAAGCCGAAGTGATCCACAGAAGAGGGCCTTGGCGCTCGTTCGAAGCTGTTGAGTTTGCAACACTGGAATGGGTCGACTGGTTCAACAACAGACGCCTGCTGGAACCCATCGGCAATATCCCGCCTGCCGAGGCCGAAGAAAACTACTACGCAGCAACCGCAGCCATGGACAACGTCCCCATGGCCGCATAACTTAAACCAACAAGCCTCCGGCAATCCCGGGGCGGTTCAAAGTGAGCCATCTTTGGGGATGGAGAATGTGAAAGTCGGGTCAGTGCTTGGAAGTGGAACCGCGTCGCCGAAGATGCCGTGATGGGATGAAACTAAAGAATCGATTGCATTGATATTGGCGACCCAGCCGCGCAGGCGTCGACCCTCACACCAGTCCGATCTCACTTGTACTTGATTGTCGAGACCGAACCAGCGCCGTCGGGTTGGTGCTGTTCCTTTCGGGTCGAGGGCTACGATTTCAAGATAGACATTGTTGCCGAGCTGCAGGCGGTGATTGTGAGTGCCCATGTAGTCGTGGCGGGTTCCGAATGGCACGTCGAGGTCGAGGCAATTTTTGACATGCAATACACCTTCTGCCAGCGTAGGAGCTATGACGGTGATGTGGTCGAGTTTGAGAATTGATGTGAACTCCGATGCTGCACTCGGCGTTAACTTGATCCGAACCGACGGGCAAAGCAACGGCTCTCGCGCCACCAGAAAACATTCCGTCATGGCCCGCTTCAGGCGGGCCAACTATGGATATCAAAAGTGAAGTTAAGTGTGCGATTGTGAGAAAACTGTTGAGCACTCATAGGTGGCCCGCCTAAAGCGGGCCATGACGGTTAAGGGATGGGTGATCCTGCTGAAGCGGGCCATGACGGATTTGGGGAAATGGGGAGATACGTTGTGCAATGCCTATCATTCACATAGCTTTCCCTTATGCGTGACGAGAAGCAGCCTGCGGTCTACATTATCACCAACAAGCGCTATGGCACGCTCTATATCGGTGTGACCAGTGCATTGTGGCTGCGGATTTGTGATCACAAGAATGGTGTGTCCGAGGGTTTCAGCAAGAAGTACGGATTAGGGAAGCTGGTCTGGTATGAGCATCATGCGAGCATGCCGTCGGCCATTCACCGCGAAACCCGGTTGAAGAAATGGCGACGCGTGTGGAAGCTCAATCTGATTAATTCCTTCAACCCTGATTGGCGGGACCTGCATGATGAGATTGATGGTACAGTCAATTTTGTTGAGGAGTTTGCATCGCGGAAGGTGAGGCCGGATGGATGAGCAATTTTACACCACCCAAAAACCGTCATGGCCCGCTTCAGGCGGGCCACCTATGGGTTTCAACGAGGTGAGCGTATTGCGTATTACACATGGGTGGCCCGCCTGAAGCGAGCCATGACCGTTGGTGGGGAGATATAGGTTGTTCGGGGGCCGCATACCACGCACCTCACGCCGCTCCCGGATATGAATTCGCTCCACCCCGCGCTATCCTCCCTCCCCAGAGGGCGCTTTGGATACTTCATTTGACTATATCATTGTGGGCTCCGGTTCGGCTGGGTCGGTGCTGACCTACCGGCTGACGGAGGCCGGGCATTCGGTGCTGCTGCTGGAATATGGCGGGACCGATCGCGGGCCGCTGATCCAGATGCCTTCCGCTCTGTCGATCCCGATGAACATGGCGCAATATAATTGGGGGTTTGAGACGGAGCCGGAGCCGCATCTGGGCGGGCGGCGGCTGGCCACGCCGCGCGGCAAGGTCGTCGGCGGGTCGTCGTCGATCAATGGCATGGTTTATGTGCGGGGGCATGCCCGCGATTTCGACACGTGGGAGAAGATGGGGGCGAAGGGTTGGGGCTATCGGCACGTGCTGCCTTACTTCAAGCGCATGGAGCACTCACACTATTCACGAGAGGGGGGCGGCGAGGAGGGCTGGCGCGGCACCGACGGGCGCATGCATGTAAAGCGGGGCACGCGGCTTAATCCCCTGTATCAGGCGTTTATCGATGCGGGTGCTGAAGCCGGTTATCCGTGTACTGACGATTACAACGGGCGCCAGCAGGAGGGCTTCGGCGCCATGGAGATGACCGTGCATCGCGGTTTCCGGTGGTCGGCGGCGAATGCCTATTTGCGACCGGCGCGGAAGACAGGGCGCGTCAAGCTTGTGACGCGTGCCATGGCGCGGCGGGTGATCTTTGAGGGCAAGCGTGCAGTTGGCGTTGAGTATTCGCGCGGACGCATTGTGCACAAGGCATTCGCTGCGCGTGAGGTGATCCTTGCGGCATCGAGCATCAACTCGCCGAAGATTTTGCAACTGTCCGGCGTGGGGCCAACTGCGTTGCTGCAGGAGATGGGTGTGCCCGTGGTGCATGACCTTCCGGGTGTGGGCGAGAATTTGCATGATCACCTCGAAGTTTATTTTCAGGTGAAATGCACGCAGCCGATCACACTGAATGGAAAACTGAACTTGCTGTCGAAAGGCATGATCGGGGCGGAATGGGTGCTGTTCCATTCGGGGCTTGGTGCCACCAACCATTTTGAATCCTGTGGGTTCATCCGTTCGGCGGCGGGGATTGAATATCCAGATATCCAGTATCACTTTCTGCCGGCGGCGGTGCGCTATGACGGCAAGGTGGCGTTTCCGGGTCACGGGTTTCAGGTACATGTGGGACCGATGCGAACGAAGTCGCGCGGATTCGTCCGTCTACGGAGCAACAGGCCGGAGGAGCCGCCGAAGATTTTGTTCAACTATATGAGCCATGCTGATGACTGGACGGAGTTCCGGGCGTGCGTGCGGCTGACGCGGGAGATCATGGGGCAGAAAGCGCTGGCACCTTTCCGTGCGGAAGAAATCCAACCGGGTCAATCGGTTGTGAGTGATACTGACATTGATGCATTCATTCGCGAACATAGCGAGAGTGCCTATCACCCGTGTGGCACATGCAAGATGGGATCACGCGATGATCGAAGCGCGGTGGTTGATCATGAATGCCGTGTGATTGGCGTAGAAAATTTGCGCGTGGTCGATTCCTCCATCATGCCGCAAGTCACCAACGGCAATCTCAACGCACCGACGCTGATGATCGGCGAAAAGGCGAGCGACATGATTTTGGGGCGGGAACCGCTGGCAGCGAGCAATCTAGAACCGTGGATCAATCCGGGGTGGGAGACGCGGCAGAGGTAGGCTTGACAGAACGTATTCATTTGGATACTAGTGCTGATGCTGGTTGAATGGAGTCGGCTTACCTATAACCCGTCATGGCCAGCTTCAGGCGGGCCACCTATGACTTTCAATTGGATGAAGCACGAGAACATCAAAAATGAGTACTTCCGATACTGAACGCCTCGACGAACCGCCCACCACTCATGGGTGGCCCGCCTGAAGCGGGCCATGACGGAATTTTTTGATTCATGCCAACCAGACCGGAACCGCCCTAATCAAGAATTATCATCATCAACCGACCTCAGTTGCTTGCACAGGAAATCCGCTTGAACGGGGAATTGAAATGAAGAAAACCAAGAAGAAGCAGAAGATGACGCATACGGTCTTCAGTGCCGCTGATTATCTCGACAGTGAAGACGTGATTGCGGCGTTTCTGACCGAAGCGGCACAAGATGAAAACCCCGCCATTTTCATGCGCGCACTCGCTGAAGTCGCCAAGGCACGGGGCATGACGCAGGTTGCGAGGGATGCAGGGTTGGGGCGTGAAAGCTTGTACAAAGCCTTGGCTCCGGGTTCGAAGCCGCGCTACGAAACCATCGCCGCCGTGATGCGGGCGTTAAAGGTGAAGATTGCGGTGGCGGCGGAGTGACGTTGCCAAACATCCGCTTGGCATCCGAAGCCGACGCGCTACCCATCAGCGAACTTTGCCAGAATACGATCCGCACGACCAATTCGCGTGACTATCCGCCGGACTCGATTGAACTGACGTGTTTACAGTTTACTGAGGCAAAGGTGCGTGAAAAGATGTTGGTGCGCAATGTTTACTGCGCTGAAGTGGGTGGTACACTTGCGGGCACTGTGAGCTTCGGCGATGGCAAGCTTCATTCACTATTCATTGCGCCGACTCTTCAAGGGAGAAGGCTAGGCCGGTTGCTTGTGGAACATGTAGAAGCGCTGGCTCGCGTGCGCGGATTGACGGAGTTGCATGTGCATTCATCCATCACGGCACAGGCGTTCTATGTGAAATTGGGCTACATGACTTTGAAGTATGAGGAACGCAAGGATGGTTCGACGTACTTCATGTGGAAGGAGCTGCGCTAAGCCGCCACCTCTTCCAAAAACAGCTCCCGCAGTTTCCTTGTCACGGGTCCCGGCTGGCCGCCGCCGATGCGGTGGCCGTCGATTTCGGTGATCGGCATCACGAATTGAGATGCTGATGTGAGGAAGGCCTCATCCGCTGCATAGGCTTCCTCCGGCGTAAACAGGCGCTCTTCGATTTCCACACCATGGTCTTTTGACAGGCGGAACAATGCGCGGCGGGTGCAGCCGGCGAGGATGCGGTTGGAGAGGGGGCGCGTGATGATCTTGTTGCCTACAACGATGTAGGCGTTCGACGATGTGCCTTCGGTGACGTAACCTTCTTCCACCATCCAGGCTTCGTGCGCGCCTTTTTCATAAGCCTCCTGCTTCCCCAGCACGGGGGCGAGCAGCATCACGGATTTGATGTCGCGGCGGAGCCAGCGGATGTCTGGCGTGGTCACGATTTTCACGCCGGTGCGTGCGTTGGTGTTGTCGACGAGAGTCATCACCTGCGGGAAGGCGACGAGGGACGACGTGATGTCTTTCGGAAAATTGAACATGCGGTCGGCCACACCGCGCGTCACCTGCATATAGATGATGCCTTCGTTCAGGCTGTTGCGCTTCACCAACTCCTCATGCATGGCGCGGAGTTCCGGCTTGGTGCAAGGCCATGCCATTTGCAATTCGTTCAATGAGCGGTCGAGCCGTTCAATATGCGCGTCGTAGTCGACCAGCTTGCCATTCACCACCGGGGTCACTTCATAAACGCCATCGGCGAAAAGAAAGCCGCGATCGAAGATCGAAACCTTGGCTTCGGATTCGGGGAGATATTCGCCGTTGACGTAAGCTATTCTCGATTCGGGGCGGGACATGTGAACTCCTGAAAGATGGTGCAGTGCAAACCAGAGGGGTTGTTTGTGCGCAATAGCCCCAGCTACAATGTGGGTCAACGTCAACAACAGTTGGTCCATCTTGCAGTCACCCATCACGGGCATGGCGATTGAATCCATGCTCCAGCGCGAAAACAGCCTGTTCGCCCAGCGCAATCCGAAATCACAGGGCTTGTCGGAAAAGGCTGCCAGAAACTGGCTCCGTGGCGTGCCCATGCATTGGATGGTGGATTGGGGCACAGAGTTTCCGCTGTTTGTGTCCAAAGCCCGGGGTGTTGATGTCACCGATGTTGACGGCAACGCCTATGTCGATTTCTGCCTTGGCGACACCGGCGCGATGTTTGGTCACTCGCCGCCAGAAATCGTTGAGACATTAAAAGCGGAAGCCGCCAACGGCTTCACCACCATGTTGCCGTCCGAAGACGCCGCAGAAGTGGGCGCACTTCTGGACGACCGTTTTGGATTGCCCGCGTGGCAAATCACTGCAACAGCATCCGATGCCAACCGCGCCGTGCTGCGCTGGTGCCGTGCCATCACCGGGCGAAATAAAATTCTTGTCTTCAATCACTGCTATCATGGCTGCGTCGACGATACATTTGTTACTGCCGATCAGGGCACGATCACAATGGTTGAAGGTCTCGTTGGCGAACCGCGTGACCTGACAGAACACACCAAGGTCGTCGAGTTCAACGATATTGCCGCACTCGAAAGCGCGCTCGCGGAAAAAAACGTGGCCTGCGTTCTCGCCGAACCCGTCATGACCAACATCGGCATGGTATTGCCAGCGCCCGGTTTCCTCGAAAAGCTCCGTGAGCTGACGAATGCAACGGGCACACTTTTGATCATCGATGAAACCCACACGCTGTCTTCCGGTCCCGGCGGATACTGCCGCGATACTGGCCTCAAGCCGGATGGACTGGTTTTTGGCAAACCCATCGCAGGCGGCATTCCTGCCGCAGTTTATGGATTTACTGACGCTGTCGCAGACCGCATCCGCAATTATCTCGCGACCCGCAGCGAAGGCCGCTCCGGCATCGGCACCACATTGTCAGGATCAAAAATACAGCTCGCATTGATCAAGACAGTATTGCAAAAATACATGACAGCGGACACATTCCGCCCCCTCATCAGCCTCGCAAAAAACCTCGAAACCGGCATCGCCCAGTGTTTCATCAAACATGGTGTTCCATGGCATGTCACGCGCGTTGGCGCACGCGTGGAATTCATGTGTTGCCCCAAACCGCCTCAAAATGGTTTCGAAGCATCACAGGTCATCCATCAGCCCATCGACCTTGCCATCCATCTCTACCTGTTGAATCGCGGCGTGATCATCACGCCATTCCATAACATGATGCTCATCTGTCCGGCGACGGCACAAATCCATGTAGATCAATTGCTCAGCGAAATTGATCGCTGCATCGCCGAACTGAAAAGTGGGGAGAAATGAAATGTCTACCTATGTAACGCCAAAATGCGGTGCCGAGGCACAAGCCTTCCTCGAT
This sequence comes from uncultured Alphaproteobacteria bacterium, assembly GCA_963819615.1. Taxonomy (GTDB): domain Bacteria; phylum Pseudomonadota; class Alphaproteobacteria; order Rhizobiales; family Aestuariivirgaceae; genus Aestuariivirga. The sequence goes on along the minus strand of CAWFWW010000001.1, from coordinate 162,968 downwards.
GCCAATCCCGATATCCAGTCAGTCCACGTTGTGTGGACCGATCTTTGCGGCGTCGCCCGCGGCAAAGTTCTGCGTCGTGACGAAGTTGTGCCAGCCTGGAAGGATGGGCGCTTCATGCCGATATCGGCACTCGTGCTCGACACCACGGGCCAAGACGTGCCGGAAACCGGGCTGGTGTTTGACGAAGGCGACCGCGACATGTTGTTGTGGCCCGTGCCTGGCTCCATGGTGCGCATCCCGTGGATGGATGTGCCATCAGCACAATACACAGCCGCCATCCACGATCTTGATGGCACAAAACATTATGCCGATCCGCGCAACGCCCTTGAAAGCATTGTCGAACGCTTCAAGTCTGAACTGAAACTGACGCCTGTTGGCGCTGTCGAACTGGAATTTTTCCTGATGGACCGCAAATCCGCCATGGAGGGAAAACCCATGGCACCAGTTGCGCAAACCAATGACTCGCGCCAGCAGCACTATCAGCCATATTATTTGCAGGACGTGGATGACTTCGCACCCTTCTTCAAGGATCTCTACGCCTTCTGCGACGTGCAGGGGCTGCCCGCAAAAACCCTGATCAGCGAATATGCGCCGGGCCAAATGGAAATCGTGTTACGGCATCGCGATGATGTGTTGAAAGCTTGCGATGAGGCAATCAAGCTTAAGCGCCTGATCAAGGCCACGGCGGAAAAACACGGCTTCGTCGCCACCTTCATGGCCAAGCCCTACTCGGAATGGACTGGGTCCGGCATGCATGTGCATGTCAGCCTCGCGGATCAAAATGGCGACAATGTCTTTGCAGCCGACGATCCAACGCAAAATCCATTGCTGCTCAACGCCATTGGTGGATTGAAAGCAGCAATGGCGGAATCGATGTTGATCTTCGCTCCCAATGCCAACTCGTACCGCCGCTTCCGCCGCAATTCCTATGCGCCTGTTGCCGCGAACTGGGGCATCAACAACCGCACCGTTTCACTGCGCGTACCTGCGGGAGCCGCAAAAGCCTGCCACATCGAACATCGCCCGTCCGGTGCCGATGCCAATCCTTATCTGGTGATGGCCGCTATTCTTGCGGGCATGCATTACGGCATCACAGAAAAGGAAGACCCCGGTAGCCCCATCACGGGCAACGGTTATGAAAAACGTGCAAAATACATCCCCGGCAATTGGTACGCCGCCATCGATGCATTCTGGCGCGCATCAATACTGAAAGAATATTTTGGCAAGCCTTTTGTGGACACATATTGTACCTTGAAAGAAGTCGAGGCGGACCGCTTTTATCAGGAACCGTTCCAGCGCGACTTTGAATGGTATCTGCGCACGATTTGATCCGCCATGGAATACACCCGCCGCCGCAAGCGCTATCGCATCAAAGGTTACCGCAGCGGCGGCGGAATTATTCAGATCATGAAGTGGCAATTTGGCTCGCGCGCCGCCAGATGGCCAAAGCGCATAGACAACGAGACCTATCCGCCGCCGCCCATTCACGTTTATGGCAATGCACTGCGCGCCACCTGGATTGGTCATTCAACGGTGCTGTTGCAAACGGCAGGCATCAACATTCTCACCGATCCGTTTCTTGCCATGCGTGCGAGCCCCTTCACATTGGCGGGGCCAAAACGCGTACGCAAACCCGCATTGGAAGCGCATGAATTGCCACCCATCGACATCGTCCTGATCAGCCACAATCACTATGATCACCTCGACAAGATCGGACTCAAGGAACTGCTCAAGGATCACAATCCGGTTTTCTTGACGCCTATCGGAAATCGCAAACACTTGCGCTCATTGCAGTCAGGACTGGAAATTCATGAGCTGGATTGGCGGCAGGACATGGAACTGGGCGGCATGCGTTTCACAGTGATGCCGGCATTGCATTGGTCAAAACGCACTCTGGACGATGCCAACCGTTCACTCTGGGGCGCCTTCGCCATCGAAACGCCAGGTGGTGTCATTTATTTTGCGGGCGACACCGGTTATGGCCAGGGCCAGACCTTTCGCGAAATCCGTGAGCGCTTTGGCCGCCCGCGCCTGTCATTGCTGCCAATTGGAGCGTATGAACCGCGCTGGTTCATGAAAGCAGTCCACATGAATCCCGAGGATGCAGTTCTGGCGCATCTCGATCTCGAAAGCCGCACAAGTTTCGCCATCCATCACGGCACCATTCAGCTCACCAACGAACCAATTGACCAGCCCCGCAAGGATCTGGCTTTCGCGCTGGAAAAACTGGAGGTATCACCACAGGATTTTGTGGCCCCAGACATCGGTGAAAGCCTTGCGATCCTATAGTTCTTTCGTAGCCTGTTTGCTCTTGCCGACAATCACCTTGTCGATATAGGCCAACAGCAGCGCTGAAAATACGAATGCCATGTGAATGATGGTTAGCCACATCATCTTGTCACTGGTATATTGGTTGGCATTCAGAAATATCTGCAAAAGATGTATTGATGAAATGGCGACAATGGTTGAAGCCACCTTGATTTTCAGGGAACCCGCATCAATCTTGCCAAGCCAGGTCAATTCGGCGTCACCTTCCGACACGTTGTCAAAGCGGCTCACAAAATTCTCATACCCCGAGATAATCACCATCACCACCAGGCTCGCAACCAAACTGGCGTCGATCAAACTGAGCATTTTCAGGATGGCATCTGTCTCTTCCAGAACCATCACTTTGGAGAAATACTCCCAAAGCTTGCGCACAAACGAAATGCAATAGAGCCCGAGTGCAACAGTCAGTCCGAGATAAAAGACTACCAGCAGCCAGCGTGATGCGAGAATGATGCTCTCAATTGCATGTTCAATTTGTTTCATGTTTGATTCCGTTTCCGTAAAGATACCCGAACAGCCTCCAATGGCAAGTCCCGCTTGGCGGTTGATCATTGCACCGCTATGCTCGCTCAGGGGATCTCGATGACAAAAGCACCTGTGACATGCATCGCAAAGAGCAACGACAGTTTGGGCGAAGGTTGCCTGTGGGATGGCCAAAACCTGTGGTGGCTCGACATCGCCCGTCCCAACCGCATCCACAGGCTTGACATGGTCTCAGGCCATCAACGCTCGTGGCATTCTGAACTGATGTTGACAGCGATCTCACCTTGCGACAATGGCGCCATGATTGCAGCCGGTTCAGGCGGACTCTATTTTTTCGACCCCGCAACTGGCGCGCTGAAGCCATTCTGCAATCCCGAAACTGACCGGCCGCAAAACCGCACCAATGACGGAGCGTGCGATTCTGCTGGCCGGATGTGGATCGGCACAATGCACGAAAACATCGGCCCGCGCGGCGAAGACCTGCCCATTCCGTCTGAAACAGGAGCGCTATACAAGGTCGATGCTCAAGGACGTTCGAAACGCATGTTGGACAACGTCGGCGTTTCCAACGGTCCCTGCTGGTCGCCAGATGACAAGACGTTCTATTTTTCTGACTCGATGCGACAAATCATCTGGGCCTTTGATTTTGATACCGCAAATGGCGAGATCACCAACCAGCGCGTGTTGAACGACACCAGGGACCACGGTTATCCCGACGGCGCAACCGTCGACGCCGATGGCTGCATCTGGAGCGCGCGTTGGGATGCTGCATGCATTCTCCGCATAACCCCCGATGGAAGAATCGACCGAATAATCGAGATGCCCGCAAAGCGCCCGACTTGCATCGTATTCGGCGGGAAAAATCTCGACGTAGCCTACGTCACTTCGTCTCGCGCCCATCTGTCGCATGACGAACTTGCCGCGCGTCCCATGAATGGCGGAGTCTTCTGTTTCTATCCCGGTGCAAAAGGCGCGCTGAAGAACAAATTCGTGGTTGGCTGAAAAATTAATCAGTACACAGACGTACATTTGCACCCGCGCAACTGAACGATTTTTGTGCATTGCATGCACATAAAGATTGCGCGGCGAAAATCATCCAATTATTGATCGCAATTCAACTGATTAAAACGAAACAGTTGTCATTGAGCTGGATCAATGTACGATTTCACAATTAAGTGAACGATGGGTTCGAAAATTTTTCCTTGAAAATGGAATAGCGCGTGCAAAAATATGTTCGCGAGGGGTAATAAAACAATAGGAGTAGTCAATGAAAACGTCTTTCATGAGCAGCGCACTTTTATTGGGTGCGATTCTTTTTGTTCCCGCAACATCGGCTCAAGCCGGACCATATCAGGAATGCCTGAATTCTGGCGAGTCGCGCACGACTTGTGCTTGCGAGCGGGCATTGCGGATAGGCACGCAGAGTGCCTTGCGGCAATTCATGCGGAGTTATGATGAAAGTGGCACGGCCTGCGCTGCCACCGCTTCTACTGCTCCAAGTGGTGGCGGCGTCAGGCTCGTCCCTGAGAGTGATCTAGGTTTCGGTCAATACGATACGAGTGCGACCGGCAACGATTCTATCTCGAAGAACCCGAACGAATGACCCAGAACTAATGGCATTGTGCGGCGGGGGATGAAAAATTCTCCGCCGCAAGTTTAGCCTGACTGTCAGGCTTCAATCAGCGCGCTGCGATATCCGTGGCGCAGGTCGGCAAGTGCTGCCGCGCAAAAGTGAAATCCATGGTGATCAGCTTTGCGTTAAGCCCGCCGTTGTTCTTGATCCAGGACAGGACCCATTTTGGGTATTTGCCCGTTACGAAATCGTGCGCCACGGCAGCCGCCCTTTTGTTGGTTGCCATTGGCGCGTGAAAGCGGAAATTCGCTCCAGGGGTCACGCAAAGCTGTTTGGCAGGCAGCGACAAATAAATCGTGCAAGCTGAATCGCAATTGCCATTGACGTGCAATGTTGATCCGGCATTGCGGTAGGCAGTCGCTTGCATCGCGTATTTGACTATGTTGCCGCCCGTGTCGCCTGCGATGAATACCTGAGAGCCAAGGTTGGTCGTCAGATAACGGAGCCGGGTTTTGGATTTTTGATCAGGTTCTTCTGCCTGACTTGACGAAAAACTTGCAGCCCCCAAGACCGCAGCCATGATTATCTTGCAGACCAGCTTATACATTTTGTGCCCCCGGTTCTGCGCGTTACTAGTAGAGCCAGCGCCGTAGTCAAGTTGTAGCAGGAATTCCCTGTGACTTTTTTGCGATTATCGTGCAAAAACTATCAGAACCGTTATGTCTTGCTACACGATTTTGACGGTCAATAATGCGCTGGGTAAATCTAACATGTTGCTTTTAAAAGTATTTGGGGAATGGCGGAGCGACCAATGAATATCATTCAGTTCACTGACAACAAGGCAAAGCGCTGCGTTGGATTGGTCAATGGTGCTGACGTTCATCCGCTCAAAAAAGTTGCAAGCGCGGTGTCACTGGCCACACTTGCGATAAAAACAGGCAAATCACTTGCCGCCATGGCCAAATCACTCGCATCTTCGGAGACAAAAAACTACGCAGCGATCCTCAAGGAGCGCCGTATCCTCCCGCCCATCACTCACGAAGACCCCGCCCATTGCATCGTCACCGGCACAGGCCTCACCCATTTAGGTTCAGCTGCGGCGCGCGATTCCATGCACAAGAAACTCGAAGGTGGCGCGGTAGAACTCACTGACTCGCTCAAAATGTTCAAGTCAGGCCTCGAAGGCGGCAAGCCCCAAAAAGGCAAAGCCGGAGTTCAGCCTGAATGGTTTTACAAAGGCGATGGCCGCTGGCTCGTTGCACCAGGAGCACCATTGCCCAAACCATCCTTCGCGCTCGATGGCGGTGAAGAACCGGAGCTTGCCGGACTCTATCTGATTGATGCCAAGGGACGGCCGGTGCGATTGGGGTTCGCTTTGGGCAATGAATATTCGGATCATGTGACGGAGCGGCAGAATTATCTTCTGCTGGCGCATTCGAAGTTGCGGCATTCTTCAATCGGTCCGGAAATGGTGGTGGGTGGCATTCCACCCGACATTCGCGGCATGAGCCGCATTGTGCGCAAAGGGGCCGTCGTGTGGGAAAAACCATTTCTCACGGGTGAGGCCAACATGTCGCACACTTTGGCCAATCTCGAATACCACCACTTCAAGTATGAGCCGTTCCGCGTGCCCGGCGATATTCACATTCACTATTTCGGCACAGCGACATTGTCTTTTGTTGATGGATTTTCGGCGCAGGATGGTGATGTATTTGAAATTGAGGCGGCACCCTTTGGTGCGCCGCTGCGCAATCCCTTGAAGGTGATGAAGCAGGCATTCAAGCCCGGCGGAGTGAAGGCGCTTTGACAAAGGAATTCATTGCGCTCGATTGGGGTACGACATCGTTTCGTGCCTATCATGCGGGAACCGATGGCAAGGTGATCCGTGACGCCGCGGATGACACTGGCATTCTTTCAGTCAAGAACAATGAATTTGAATCCACGCTCGAAAACCACATCGGTGCCTGGGATAAATCCCTTCCCATTCTTGCTGCGGGGATGATTACGTCGCGGCAGGGCTGGATCGAACTGCCTTATGTTGATTGTCCGGCAGGTGCTGCGGATCTTGCGGCCAAGCTGCACAAACATCAAACCACATCCGGCCGCATCATCCATTTCGCCACGGGTCTGCATTTGCGCAGTGATACGCTGGGTCATGATGTGATGCGCTCCGAAGAAACCCAGGTGTTTGGTTCGCTGGCTCGGGCCACGCATTTCATCACGCCCGGCACGCATTCAAAATGGATCGATGTGGATGGCGAGGTGATCACGCGCTTTGCCACTTATATGACGGGCGAAACATTCTCGCTGCTGCGGCAGCATTCCATTCTCGGGCGGCTGATGACTACCGACGAGATTAATGAAGAGGCTTTCGCGCGCGGTGTGGTGAAGGCGCAGGCTGATCCTTCGGGGCTACTGCATTCGTTGTTTTCGGTGCGCAGCCTTGGATTGTTCAATGAGATTCCGCCGGAAGCACTGTCGTCTTATCTTTCCGGTCTGGTGATCGGCACGGAAGTGGCGCATGCCTTGCAAACGCGATCAAAGCGGGCTGGGTATATGATCCTTGCCTCCCCAAAAATCGGTGGACGCTATGCAAAGGCGTTGGAGGTCGTGGGAGTTCAGGCGCGCTATGGTGATCCACTGGCGGTGGTGCACGGATTGCGGCACATTGGCGAAATTGCGGGGTTGATTTGATGGCAAATAAAGTTGCGATGGTGACAGGTGCAGGTTCCGGCATCGGGCGGGCGTGTGCGATTGCGTTGAGCGAGGCGGGATATGCGCTCGTACTTGCCGGGCGCACGGCAGCAAAACTGGATGAGACGCTGAAGCTTCTGAAAGGTGAAGGGCTTTGTGTGGCCACCGATGTGACGGATGCGAAATCTGTTGCAACTCTCTTCAACGAAACGAAAAAAAAGTTTGGGCGGCTGGATGTGCTGCTCAACAATGCGGGCACGGGTGCGCCTGGAACCGTGCTGTTGGAAGATTTGACGCTTGAGCAATGGCAGTCGGTTGTGAACACCAATCTCTCCGGGCCGTTCTATTGCACGCAGGAAGCATTCAAGATCATGAAGGCGCAAACGCCGATGGGCGGTCGCATCATCAACAATGGGTCGATCTCGGCGCATACGCCGCGGCCAAATTCAGCACCTTACACATCAACCAAACATGCCATCACCGGATTGACGAAATCGGCCAATCTTGACGGTCGGAAGTACAATATCGCCGTCGGGCAAATTGATATCGGCAATGCGGCATCTGACATGACAGCGCGCATGGTGGGTGGCGTGCTCCAGGCCGATCTTGCCATGAAGCCCGAGCCGCGCATGGATTTGAAAGATGTGGCAAATGCCATTGTCTACATGGCTTCGTTGTCTCTCGATTCAAATGTGCTGACGATGACGGTGATGGCGACGAAGATGCCTTTCGTGGGGCGCGGCTAAGCTTCATTCATGTTCAATTCTCCACGGGCGGCGATCATGCTCACTTTCGCGGCTTTTGGCGCGGTGGTGGGCAGCCATATCGGAGCGCTTCCGGTCATTCTGAAGACGGCTGATGTCAACCAGGAATTCTTCGGGCGCACCCAAGCTTTCGCCATGATGGCGGCGCTGATAGCAATGGGCGTTGCTGGTTACTTCAGCCGGCGGTTTTCACACCGCACTATGATGCTCCTGTCCATTCCGCTGGTATTGTGCGCACTCATCTATGCACTGCTGGTTGCGTCGCCTTCCGCCTATCTGATTTCGAATCTCGCATTGGCCACGACGCTATCGTTCCTTGATCTCAACATGAATGCCGAAGGCTCGGATATCGAGCAGGACGTGAAGCGGCCGATCTTCACATCGTTTCATGCGGCACTCTCCATCATTGTTGCGGTTGCTGCCATTTTCTCCAGCTACATGTCGGTGAATTACGCCGTGTGGATTCCGGCGTTGCTGGCGGCTGCGTTTCTGGCTTTCGCGTATGTTCTGGTTTACCGTTTCGTTGCGCACCGTGTGCCACATGCGGTGCACGCTGATTCATCCGTGCCGCTGCCGCGCGGACGGTTGGCTTTGATTGGCCTTGCCATCGGCTTCAGCAATTCGTGCGAGATTGCAGCGATGCTGTGGGCCGGGCAATTGCTGGCGGAACTCGCACCGCAGCTCGCTGCCTATTCCGGATTGGGGTTGGCGTTTTTCGGCCTGTGCGGGGGCACCATGCGCCTGGTTTCCGACACGTTGCGCAAACACTTCAACGATTTTTCCATTGTGATTGTGTCGCTGGTGGTGGCGACGGCGGGATTTGCGGTGCTGGGGATGCGTCCTGGATTTGCTGTTTCGGTCGCAGCATTCGCGGCGGTGGGTGTCGGGCTCGGATTTGTGTTTCCATTTCTATTCGCCTTCGCCGGGCGGCAAGCACCGTTGCGGCGCGCGGCAGCGATGAGCTTTGCGGGGACAGTGTCAGGGGGCCCGCGCTTTGTGTTTCCGTGGGTGTTGGGCATTCTTGCCACTTGGTATGGGGTCAATGCCGTGTTCATCCTGTGCGCAGTCCTCGCCTTCGCAACCCTGTTGATGATTGTTCTGGTGCTGCGGAAGATGAAATGAACTAACAAATCTGAAAGGCCCGTCATGGCCCGCTTCAGGCCCATCGTATGCACACATCTTTCCGCGCGTCCCGTCAGATGAAAGAAGTGGAACGAATTTCCCTACAATACCGTCATTCCGGCGAAAGCCGGAACCCAGACTTTCCGCGTCTCAGCTGGTTGAAAGTCTGGGTCAAGGCTTTTGCCGGGATGACGGAATAAAAACATTATAACAAATATTGGGTTGAATCATTTGCGATACATCAAGAGAGAAGATGAGGGGTCAAAAAAATGTGTGAACCTGATAGGCCTGAAGCGGACCATGACGGGTTATTGGTGAGACGATTCCACTTAACCAGGATCCGCTCTAATTGATACGTTTACTCAGGGAGCAACACATGGCTGCGCAGCGAAAGCAACAGGTGCATTGATTTACCGGTTACAGAAGTGATTGCGAAAAGCGAGAAATTGTAACGTGATTGGATTGGTGAAAGATTTGAGGAGCCACGCGGGTGAGGCCCAGGCGGGTGGCGGCTTCGGCTTGGGACAGGTTCTTCTATCAGCGTCATCAATTCCGACTTCATGTTCATTGTCGAATGTCTGTCACTTCATGATAAACTTCTTCAAATCTGCTTGAAACGTGCAAGTGCGAGATCATACACGGTGTCAAGCACATTTGTCCTCCGACTTGCAACGCATCAGGTCATGGAGACCTGGGTCTTCGCCTCGTGGGGAGGGAACTTCCCTGCCTTATCCAAGAACAATCAGGGTCCAGCAATTTTCCCTGTATGCCAATTGAAAGCTGACATTCGGCAACGCTTTTCTTCGACTTTATCGTCGTCATTTTTGACAAGGCTATCGCATGAGCAAGTTTTTTATCGGGCTTGGTGTTTTGGGCTTGGTTGCTTTTGGTGCGGGGGCGGCTTTGGCGGCACCTATCAGCAAGTCAAAGCGAGGGTTTGCGGGTCGGCTTCGTCGTGCACGATTACGTGCAACGCGGTAGCTGTCGGCAAGACGGCTGAACTCACCAATGATTCTTTGCGTGGGAACAGCCACCGCAGATGGCGTTGGCGTCGTCAATACGCCGTTTCAGTTTATGCCACGGCCGGGCAAAAATTCCGAGTGAAGGCCGAGCCTCTGGGCGGCAGTTTCAAGGAATTCAGCTGCCATATTTCCGGAAAGATTTGATCGCGCCTGGCGCTCACACCTGCATATGACAAGCTGCTTGCGCGGCCAATGCATCTCGCGCAATGTCTCCTACCGCGAGGGAGGCATTGTCAGCGATGAGCGCAGACACGGCACAGAACATGGCCGCTGTTGAACAGCGGTCGCACCAGGATCCGCTGGTCTTGTGGGCGATCTTTTCTGGCCTCACGTTTTTTGCTTTTTTTCTCTGTTGGTACTACGGGCTTGCGGAAAAGATGGTGGAAACCGACCGCACCAGAATTTCACTTTTCATTTTGGGCCTTTACGTGCTGGCCTCGCTGCACTGCCTGTGGCGCGCCTGGCGCGTTTCCGACGAAGCGGCGCTGATGTCGGCCATGATGCGAAAAGTACAAGGCGGAGAGGTTCCGCTGCACTCAAAAGGTGCTGTTGGCGCGCATATCGATGAGTTGCGCATCAAGGCGCAGCATCAGCGCAGCGGCACCATTGATCAGTCACTGTTGCTGCGGGTTCTGGCTGGTCGGCTGCGTGGATCGAATGATTTCGGCGCGTTCATGAGTGATGCGCTGATGAAGCTTGGACTGCTCGGCACCATTGTGGGATTCATCATCATGCTGGCGCCGATTGCCGGCCTCAACACCGAAAACCAGGCCGCCGTCAAATCTTCCATGTCGGTCATGAGCGAAGGCATGGCTGTCGCCATGTACACAACGCTGCTCGGGCTGGTGTGTTCGGTTATGGTCAAGATCCAATACACTTTCGTTGAAACGGCGACGAATACGATCTTCATGGATGCCGTTGCCCTGACCGAAGTGCATGTCATTCCACGCCTGGAGCGGCGGGATCATGGCGCATGATTGATGAATTCCGTTTTGGCCCCACTGAGCCGCCGTTCGATCCGTTGAGTGTCGTACTCTTCAAGGCGCTGCAGGTTGTCGCATTTTTCTTCTTCATCGCGCTGATTGCGATTTCCGCGCAGAAGTCCAAGGGCAAGGCGGACAGCAAGGCGGAATTTCTCATCTCGTTGTCATGGCCTGACAGCCACCCCGATGATTTCGATCTTTTCGTCGAAGATCCGTTGCAGAATGTGGCGTGGTACCGCCGCCGCGACATCGGGTTCATGGCGCTGGAGCGCGACAATCGCGGCAATGCCAATGACTTCATCGTGGTCAACGGCAAAAAGACTTATTCACCGACGCGACAGGAGGTCGTGAGTTTGCGCGGCATTATTGCGGGTGAGTATATCGTCAACGCCTATCACTTCGTGGCCAAGACGGGGCTTCCGGTGCCGGTCACGGTGACCGTCGAAAAACTCAATCCGGCGCTCACCATTGTTGCAAGGGAAACGATGGATATGGCTGAGGGCGGCGAAGAAAGGACCGGGGTCCGCTTCACGCTGGATGACAAGGGAAATGTGTCGAAAATCAGCCGCACCAATCGATCAATCATTGAGGAGCTCTTCCGTTCCACCCTGGTGGGCGTGCAGTGATGAGCGGCCAGGCTGCCATCATCGCCATCGTCGCGTCTTACGCCGCGCTGGCCACACTGCATCTTGCCGTGATCACGAAGCTCGGCTGGAGCAGGCCATCCAAGCTGCTTGCCGCAGCCCTCATGAGTGCACTTTATGTGGTGACGTTTCATGCGGCAGAGGGCTTGCGTGGCTGGTCGGCACCGGTGGCCGTGCCCGAACGTTTCAAGGTTCTGGCGACGCGCGTTGTTGAACCCAATGCGCGGCGCAATGATCCAGGGGCCATTCACGTTTGGCTTGAGGAACTGGATGCGCCAATATTCCAAGTGGAACACCACGCGCCTATGTGCTGCCCTATTCGGTTGAGCTTGCGCAGAATGCAAGCTCGGCGCAGGAAGAAATCAACCAGGGCCACCAAGTGGCGGCAAGGTCACGCACTTTCGGAGAGGTCTCCTTGATTGGAGTAAGGAGGCGTAAGCAGCCGCGCATTGATCCCAAGGTCGAGAGCAGCGGTGGCGATGCTTCAGGCGGTTTGCTCGATCCCAGCAAGCTCGGCGGTCAATCCAAATCGCTGGATTTCATGCCCCTGCCGAGACCGGTTCTGCCGGCGAAGGATGACCCGATGTGAGGGGGGTCGCCAATATTGACTGGCTGGAAAATACGTTTCCAAATGTTGGCGCAATTTGAGACAAATCAATGTCCGGCGCGTCACAGTACTCCCAGGTTGCCCATGGGCTCTCGCGAATTTATTCTAATTCACCTCTGCAGGATCAGCGAGGCGATGAGGCGTTGGTCGGTGTAGTCGTCGCCTGCGCCGCCCCCGGCAAACCAGGTGTTTTCGCCGCGCAATGCAAAGGCCACGTAGGTGTTGGCTTGCCATTCTGCGCCGATACCAACTTCGGTGGTGAGGTCAGAGGGGCCGGCGCCATCGGCGATTTCGACGGACGCGTTGGCGTTGAGGCTCAAGGCATCTGACAGGCTGTAGTTGGCTGCGAGGCCTGTGGTCCACTTGCGGGTAACAGTCTGGTTGGCTTCGCGCGTGTCGTCGAGGCTGACACCTGTCGTGAATGTCAGCAATGCAAAATCGGTGGGACGCCAGGTCATGGCACCGGTCAGGCCGAGGGTGCTTTCACTTGCGAGATCTGAATCAACGAAGTCGCGCCAGAGCCAGGTTGCGGCGAGCGAGCCTTCCCAGATCGGGCTGTCGTTGAAGGCGACGCCCAATGACGTGCTGAGGCCCAATGAGTTGCTCTTGTTGCCGAAGCGATTGCGGGCGTCGTCAAAGTAGCGGCGGTCGATAGCGGTTTCGATGAAGGGGCTGAGGGGTGCGCGTGGGTGCAGCGACAGGCGGGCAGAAAATTCGGGGGCGATGTAGTCGCGGTCGCCATTGTCCTCGGTCGTGCCATTTGCGAGACGCACGTCATCGGCTATGAAGCGCTTTATGCGCAGGCCGAGGCTGCCTTGCAGATTGCCGAAATCGTGGGTGACCGCAGCGACCGCTGCAAATGTCTGATCAAGGCGCGGTTCGGTGGTGAGGGTTGTTGTGTCGCGCTCGCGCTTCAAATCATAACCCGCCTCGAAGTTGGCGAATGTCGTGCGGCGGATGTCGAGGCGAAAGCTGGATTGCAAGGTTGCCTGTTGACTCGAAGCTGATGACTGGCCGGGATACTCAATGAACTCGCCAGAGGCTTCGGCGCGGAGGTCGTGGCGGGACCAATCGCTTTGCAAACGCAAGGTGGGCGCTGCGCGCAAGCCAATTCCGGCTTTGCGGTTGGTGGTGCTCTTTGCGGGATTGGTTGAGGCGACGATGCCTGTTTCCATCTTGCCGTAGAGTTTGACGGGCCCCATGCCCATCCCCAATTTTTCGTCTTCCTGGTCAATTGTCCGGCGCGGAATGCGGCGCGGTGGCTCGGGTTCCAGGTCAGGCTGCGGCGGCAAAGCGTTGGCAGGTGGAACGCCCAATGTATCCGCAGCTGATTTATCAATGGTGTCGCGGAGTTGATCGGCGCCTTCCTGTGCCGCGACAGGTGCAGCAACCAGAAGACCCGCAGCAATACAAACAATGCCTAACCTGCAACGCGCAACCACACGACACTCCTCACCAAACGGGTGATTAGTGGGTTTATGGTTAACGAGGTCTTATTGGGCGGCGGTCACAGTCAATTGCATGCCGTTGGCACCAGTGACGGTGACGCGGGTTCCGGTTGGCAGATCCGGGCCTTCAACGTCCCACAGCGCATCCTGGATGCGGAGTTTGCCGCGGCCATTGATGATCGGTTTCTCAAGCACATGAATTTGGCCCACGAAGCCCTGCACACGCTTGTTGAGGTTGGGCTGATCCGACTTGGGGTGCCATTGCGCGCTGACGATGCGCCAGGTAAGCAGCACGAGCGCGAGCGACAAGGCGGCGAAGGTTGCGATCTCGCCTTGCCAGCCGAAGTTGATGGCAAGATCGATGAGGGCAGTGAGGGCTGCCGCCGCTGCAAGCCAGAGCAGAAAGAATCCCGGTGCAATCATCTCGCCGATCAACAACACGGCAGCGATGATCCACCAGAACCATTGGCCCAAGCCCGGAATGAGTTCGGTCATCGTGTCAGCTCCGCGGTGTTGTGGTGGGAACCGGTGAACGTGGCGGGCGCGGCGGCGCTGCAGTGGGCTGCTGCATGAACGCTTCCTTGGCGATTTCGGCAATGCCTGCAATCGAACCCATGATCGAAGTTGTATCTACCGGCATCATCAGCACCTTCTGGTTCGGCGATGCAGCGAGCGCTTCAATGGCCTTCACATAATTGTTGGCGACGAAATAGTTGATCGCCTGCACATTGCCTTGCGAGATGGCGTCGCTCACCAATTGCGTGGCGGTGGCTTCGGCTTGCGCCGAGCGCTCGCGCGCTTCGGCATCACGGAAGGCGGCTTCCTTGCGGCCTTCGGCTTGCAACATCACCGACTGTTTTTCGCCCTCGGCTTTGAGAATGGCAGCTGAGCGCAGGCCTTCGGCTTCGAGGATGGCGGCGCGCTTGTCGCGTTCGGCCTTCATCTGGCGGCCCATGGATTCCACGAGGTCGCGCGGGGGGTTGATGTCCTTGATTTCGATGCGCGACATTTTCACGCCCCAGGGCTGGGTCGCCTGATCAACGACGCCCAACAGGCTGTGATTGATCTGGTCGCGCTGCGACAAAAGATTGTCAAGTTCCATCGAGCCCATGACGGTGCGGATGTTGGTCATGGTCATGTTGATGACAGCGTTGTGCAGATCGGTGATTTCATACGACGCCTTGGCCGCATCCATCACCTGATAGAAGGCGACACCATCCACCGTCACCATGGCGTTGTCGCGTGTGATGACTTCCTGTGATGGCACGGGCAGCACCTGCTCCATCATGTTGACCTTGTGGCCGATGCGATCAATGAAGGGCACCAGAAAATTCAGGCCGGGTTCCAGGGTGCGTACAAATCGACCGAAGCGCTCGACCGTGTAGTTATAGCCCTGCGGCACCATGCGTATGGCGCGCAGCAGGAAAAACACAACGACCGCCAAAATGACGACCGCAAACATTCCAAAACCTTCCATGAGATTCCCCTCCGTTGCGGGTTACATAGGTATGGCGGGGAAGATATTCCAGTGGGGTTAAGATGCAAGAAGCAATCGGAATAGCCTCCATGAGTGAAAACTGAGCCGCTACCTTGACTCGGTGATACGACCCTATATTTTTGACGGTGGGGGCTCTGAAAAAATGGAGGTTCTCATGGGACGGCATGCATTCTGGAACGCATCATTCGCCGGACTCGGTATCGCTGCTACATTGCTCAACACGCCTGTCGCTCAGGCCGCTTCAACTGATGTGGTGTTTAAAGGCGGTGCGACCGTCACTTCGACATCCGGCTGTACCGGCTGGAATCCCGACAAACAGTTTTTCATCGGCACATACTGGGTCCCCGTCAGCGGCAGTACCAATGGCCCTGACAGCGTGGTCAATTTCCTGTTTCCGGGTGGCGGTGGTGAAGGATTTCAGCTTAATGGCGGGGTTCTTACCGCAACCTATAAAAACGTCCAGGCGACACACATTTATACACGCAATGGCAACTATACAGCGTCCATGCGCGTGACTTCCCGCTCGCCAGCAACAATTATTAAGTCAACGCAACGCGTCTGGCTCGTCGGTTCTGTGAAGAAGTGGGACCAGCAGACAAATTGCGTTGTAAATTTTCAAATGAACTTGCTGCGGGAGCCCAATCCTTAGCTGCCAGTGTGTTTGAGAGAGAACCAATTATGCCGCAAGGTTGAGCGCCATTGTAAATCGGTGTTCAGGCTTGTGGCCGCACGAGGATTCGCTGGCGAGGGCGGCGTTGAATATCGATCCCGGGTTAGTTTGCATAAATCCATAATCCGGTCATGGCCCGCTTCAGGCGGGTCACCCATGAGTGGTGGGCAGTTCCTCTAGTCGCGCAATATTGCATGATCTTCTTCAATGTTCGCGTGCTTCGTCCAATTGAAAGCCATAGGTGGCCCGCCTGCAGCGGTCCATGACGGTATATTGGCAAGGGCAATTCCAACTAACCGGCAACCGCTCCAGTCGACGATTGGTAAAACGCGCTGCGATACGAATGCCAGTTTCCAAATCGCTCCCTTACTCATCTGCTTCGCAGATGCCGGTCGCGTTTGGAATGACGAGAGTTGGAGGTTGGAAGTGGTGCAAGTAACGATGGAAAGTTTATCCGCGTTCGATATTTTTTGCGCAATGGAAGACGGCGATGATGTCGACGATGGTTTCAGTTGGTTGATATACGACGATGTAGGGCAATCCCGTGACAACCACTTCGCGCGTACCTTGACGTGCGCCCAAGCGGCCTGAGAGTGGGAACATTTCAAGGCGTTTGACGCCAGCGCGAATGCGCGTCACCACGCGGCTTGCTGCGGTGGGGTTATTTTGGGCGATGAAATCATGGATGGCTTCAATATCCGCCAGCGCGCCCTGGCGGAAATTGAGTTTCATCCGGCGAGGCGTTTGAAAAAGGCGTCAACTTCGGCATCGCTGGCGTGATTGGGGGGGGCGGCGAGGCGTGCGTCCAGTTCGGAGAGTTGTTCTTTGGATAGTTTCAATGCGGCGTTTTCCTGCGCCACCAGGCTGATCAACATTTCCCCGAGTTCGTCCTGCCGATTTTCTGGCAAGGCGCTGGCTAGGTCAAAAGCGTTGCGGAGCGTTTTTGTCATTGGAAGAGTTTAGTGGGGATGCGCGGGGTCGGCAAGGGCGGGTGTTGGCGTGACTTGCCCTCTCCGGCGTCGCTCTGCTCCGCCACCTCTCCCGCTTGCGGGAGAGGAATGTGGGTGGTCAGCTCCAGCCTTGCATCTCTTCATCGAGTAATTTCTTGAGAAGCGCGATCGATGCCTCGCTGTCGTTCAGACAGGGCACAACTGCGAAATTCTGGCCGCCGTTTTCATGGAAGGTTTCTTTCAGGCCGATGGCGAGTTCTTCCAGGGTTTCGACGCAGTCGGAGGCGAAGCCGGGGGAGATCATGAGCAGGTTTTTGACGCTTTGCCTGGGGAGTGCCTCGACGGTTTCCTGGGCGTAGGGTTGCAGCCATTCAGCTTTACCGAAGCGGGACTGGAAAACGAGCTGCAGTTTGTTTTCGGGCAGGCCAAGTTTGGTGCGCAGCAGGCGCAGGGTTTTCTGGCAGTGGCAGTGATAGGGATCGCCCTTGTCGAGATATTCCTTGGGCAGGCCATGGAAGGCGACGAGGATGCGATCCGGTTTCCAAGTCAGTGTCTTCATATGGCGCTCAAGCGATTGCGCGATGGCATCGATGTAGGCGGGATGATCAAAATATGGCGGCACAGTGCGGATGGCGGGTTGCCAGCGCATGGTCTTTAGCGTGTCGTAAGACTTGTCGAGTGCGGTTGCCGAGGTTGCGGCGCTGTATTGGGGATAGAGGGGAAAGAGGATGATGCGGTTGCAGCCCTGGTCTTTCAACGCTTGAAGCTTATCGCCAATCGCCGGCGTGCCATAACGCATGGCCCAATCGGCGAGGATGCGGTTGTTGCCGGCATAGGCTTTGGCGATCAGGTCCGACTGGGCGCGGGTGAAAGTGCGCAAGGGAGATTCATTGCGCTCGCGGTTCCAGATTTTCTCATAGGCATGGCCGGAACGGGTGGGCCTGACTGTGAGAATCACGAGATTGAGTATCGGCCACCAGAGCAAGGGATTTGCTTCGATGACGCGGCGATCCGACAGAAATTCCTTCAAATAACGGCGCATCGGCCAATAAGAAGTCGCGTCAGGGGTGCCGAGGTTGATCAGGAGAATTCCGGTTTTTCCAATGTTTACAGGAGGATGGCCCGGCGGCAAGGGAAGATTTGAAGGAGGTGACTGCATGTTTTCCGATGGTAAATACAACTGTAACTCATTGATAACAGATCACTGCTTATACATGAAACAGACTTTTAAGTTGCAACCCCATCTGACTGGATAGAACTTCGCCGGTGCTGCGCAAACTGATTCATAATAGCACAAAAATCGGCTCTGGTTCCAAGGGTGCGCGTGGCGCTGACCGGCCAACGGGCCTGCAGGTCGATCTCAACACCAATGCAGATTCCAACCGGGTTCTCAGCGCCGCCGAAGCGATTGAAATCCGGCAACGGCAAGTCGACCAAGTGGCGCAAGGCGTGCCGCTGCATGTGTTCTTTCTGCTGTGTTCGGCCATTACCATTGCCGTCAGCGGTCAAAACAGTGTATCGACGCTGGCGCGCATGGTTTGGGCGAGTTTCAGCCTGCTGCCAATCCTGACATACGCTGCTGCCTGGTGGCTGGCAAAGCGACGCAGAGGCAATGAGAAATCGGTCCGCATTTTCGAGGCCGCCGCTCTTTTGCAAGGCATCGTATGGACCGTTCCACTCGGATTCTTTCTGGAGGGCGCACCTCCGGCGACGCAAACCGTCATTATCGGCGTGTCGCTTGCAGTTGCAGGCGTCGGGGCATTGGCACTGGCGCGGGTGCCGGTTGCAGCGATCATCCTGTCAGGGCTCACCATTGGAGCGGCAAGCCGCGCGGTTTACATGTACATCGACGACAGCAGCCTGGCGCCATCGATGCTGTGCGCGACCTATGGCTTTGTGCTGGTCGGGATCGTGGTCAGCATGCATTGGGAATTCCTGCGCGGCACACGGGCCGAACTTGAAGTGGCGCGGCAGCGGCAAGTGATCGCGTTGCTGCTCAACGACTTTGAAAAAGGCACGAGCGACTGGCTGTGGGAAACCGACCGCGACGGCAAGATCAGTTATTTTTCGCCGCGCCTCGCGGAAGCCATTGGGCGCAAAGATGACGATATACTGGGGGCCACATTTGCGACCCTCATTCAACCGGATGATGACACGGCAGGCTGGATTGCTTTTGTCAGCGCCATGAGCAAACAAGAGGAAATCCCCTCTCTGGTTTTGTCATTAACGACCAACGGGCAGCGGCAACATTGGCAAATGACTGCGCGGCCGCTATTCTCCGATGACAACCGGTTCCTCGGCTACCGGGGCGTCGGACGTGATGTTTCAGAGCGCTGGCGGTCGGAACAGACGATCCGGAGCGCCAAGGAAACCGCCGAACAGGCGAATCTCGCGAAGTCACAATTCCTGAGCATTGTCGGACATGAAATCCGCACGCCGCTCAACGCCATCGTTGGCTTTGCAGAACTGCTGATGTCGCCGCAAAGCGACGCAATGGGTGACAAGGCCAAGCGTGATTTCCTGCAGACCATCACCGAGAGTTCACATCAGCTGCAGGCGCTGATCAACGACGTGCTTGACACGACACGCATTGAAAAAGGCACGCTCAGGCTGTTGGAGCAGGAGGTAGACGCAGCCGAAGTGGTTGAAGCCGCGGCCAAGCTGTGCCGCGACCAGGCTGACCATGCGAGCGTCACGGTGATTGTCCGGGTCACGGATAATGTCAACATTTTGGGCGACCAATCACGGCTGAAGCAGGTCATGTTCAACTTGCTGTCAAATGCCATCAAGTTTTCGCCAACGGGCGGCGTGGTCAACGCGGAATTTGAGCGTGGGCCTGCAAATGAGTTCGTCTTTGCAGTGCGCGACGCAGGCATCGGGATCAAGAGCGAAGACGCAGAGCGCGTATTTGATCCGTTTGTGCAGGCTGATGAAGGCACCGCAAGGCGTTATGGCGGACTGGGACTTGGGCTTGCCCTGGCCCGGAAAATAGCGCGGTTGCATGGCGGCGACATAACTTTAACCAGCAACAAGAATACGGGAACGTTGGCAAGGCTTACTTTGCCCGCTTCACGGATCAATTGGCCTAGATCTGCGGCCAAAAAAGGCGACGTTGCAGCCTGAGGCGGTTTTCTGGCAATAAGCGCCGCATGAAAAAACCATCCAAATTTTCAAGCTTTTTCGGAACCACTTCGGCCAGGAACCCCGATGGTGCGCATGCTGCCGTCTTTGGGGCGCCGCATGGCACGCCTTACCGCAGCATCGACAATCGCGTGCATGGGGGAGCGCCTGATGCATTCCGTGCGGCAATGGCAGAGGACCGCGCGTGGCTCCAGCATTTCGACTGGGACTTTGATGACCAACTACTTCCTGATCCTCTGTTTCGCGCTTTAGACCTTGGCAATCTCAAGACTGCGGCGAAAGACGGCGCGGGCAATCGCAAAAAGATCGAGGCGATGACGCGTTCGATTGTTTCTGCAGGTGCCGTTCCCATCATGTTTGGCGGGGATGATTCGGTTCCCATTCCTTTCCTTGCCGGTTTCAATGAAGGTCCAGCGGTTACAATCCTGCAGATTGACGCTCATATCGACTGGCGCGACGAGCGCGAAAATGAGCGGAACGGATTTTCATCGACCATGCGGCGCGCTTCTGAAATGGACCATGTCTGGCGCATCGTGCAGGCAGGCGCACGGGGGATTGGTTCGGCGCGGGCACAGGAAGTCGAGGATGCGCGGAACTGGGGGGCACGCATTGAGCCTGCGAAACGCATTCACCGTGACGGCAATGATGCTGTGCTTGAGCATATCGATGAAGGATCGGATTGCGTCATTTGCCTTGACCTTGATGCGCTCGATTCATCCGTGATGCCTGCGGTTGCCTATCCTTCGCCGGGGGGATTGAGTTTTTTGCAGGTGACAGAGCTGATCGCTGGCGTTGCGGCGAAGGCCAAGATCGCGGGCTTTGCCATGGTGGAGTTCGTGCCGAAGCGCGATTTGAAAGGCACGGCTGCGTTCACGGCAGGGCGGATCGCGGCGCATGTTCTGGGACATGTGGCGCGGCAGGTTCACAGACGCATGTAGGATTGGCTGTATTTGGCAGTGCGCTCGCGTTA
Source organism: uncultured Alphaproteobacteria bacterium (assembly GCA_963819615.1). Lineage (GTDB taxonomy): Bacteria > Pseudomonadota > Alphaproteobacteria > Rhizobiales > Aestuariivirgaceae > Aestuariivirga. The sequence goes on along the minus strand of CAWFWW010000001.1, from coordinate 142,071 downwards.
AGTTAGATGCAATGAGGGGGCGTATGGTGGACCTCATGCAAAACAACCGCGAAGAATCCCTCGACCCGGAAAATTGGACAGCCGTTCAAGACCTGGCCCACACAATCATTGATGATGCTGTCGCACATGTGAGCGGTGTGCGCGACCGGCCAGTCTGGCAGGAGATGCCGGATGAAGTGCGCGAGAGTTATCTTGCGCCATGTCCTGACAGTCCGACGCCGCTTTCCCAAGTCTACATTGAACTTAACCGCAATTTGATTCCGTATCCCATGGGCAATATCCATCCGCGGTTCTGGGGATAGTACATGGGTTCTGGAAATTTTACCGGAGCGCTTGGGGATTTCCTCGCCGCCATTGATGGTTCAAATCTCGGGGGAGGGAATACGGCTGCGGCACAGCTCGACCGGCAAGTCGTGAATTGGCTCAAATCCATGGTGGGGTTTTCTGACAGCGCCAGCGGGACGCTCACGAGCGGCGGGTCTATGGCCAATATGGTTGGGTTGACTGTGGCCCGCAATGCGATGGCTGGCGTCGATGTGAGTGTTGAAGGGGTTACAAACCTGCCGAAGCCGTTGCGGTTCTATGCCTCCGACCAGGTGCACAGTTGCCACCAAAAAGCGATGGAAACGATCGGGCTTGGGAGCCGCTCGTTGCGCCAGATTCCTTCGGGCGCGGATTTCCGCATGGACATCGCGGGGCTGAACCGCGCAATTGCCGAAGACCGCGCGGCGGGATTACTTCCGGCCTGTGTGATCGGCACAGCGGGCACCACAAATACCGGTTCAATCGACGACATGCGTGCGATCGCCGAACTCTGCCGCCGCGAGAAACTGTGGTTCCACGTTGATGGGTGCATCGGCGCACTGATCAAGATTGCGCCCGCGAACAGCGGCATGGTGGAGGGAATAGAATTGGCCGATTCACTGGCGCTTGATCCCCATAAATGGCTGCACGCGCCCTTCGAAGCCGGATGCGCTTTGGTGCGCGACGCCAAGAGACACTATGCGACGTTTTCACTGCATCCAGAGTATCTGGAAGAAAAACAGCGCGGCATTGCTTCAGGCGAGTATCTTTTTGACTACGGGTTCGAGCTTTCACGCGGATTCAAGGCGCTGAAGATCTGGTTGTCGCTGAAAGAACACGGTGCAGCAAAATTCGGACGCCTCATTGACCAGAATATCGCGCAAGGCGCTTATCTCACCGATTTAATCAAGGGGGAACCCAAACTGGAGCTTATGGCTCCAACTGTCATCAACATCGTGTGTTTCAAATACCGCGGCGAAAGCCATGCCGCAGATCGAATCAAAGCGCTCAATGTCGAAATCATGTTGCGCATGCAGGAATCCGGATTTGCGGTGCTGACTGATACAACAATCCACGGCAAGCACTGCCTGCGAGTTGCGATCACCAATCACCGGACACGGCGAGAAGATTTGCAACTGCTTGTCAGCGAAGTGCTCAAGATTGGCACGGCGGTGGAGCGCGAGTGGGCCAAAGTTTCGTAGACGAGCCAGAGCATTCGAATTGAGGCGGGACTTGACTTTCTCCGCCGCGCCGCAGTTAAATGCCCGGCAGGGGAAAGCGATCTCCCCTCAAGGCGCCAGGCCGAAGCATCGTGTTCCCTTCAACACGAAAGATATTGAGCCATGGCCACTCCCAATGAAATTTCCGCAACCAAACTAATGCGCCTTGTGGGCACGCCCAACGCACCTGACATTGTCGATGTGCGCGTGCACGACGATTATCTCATTGATCAGCGCATCCTTCCTGCTTCCGTCAGGCGGTCGCACAAATCGGTATCGGACTGGGCCACTGCGTATAAGGATCGCACCGTCGTGGTGGTTTGCCATCATGGGGCGAAGCTGAGCCAGGGAACGGCCGCGTGGCTCCGGCATGCCGGCGCTGATGCCGTTTCACTCGAAGGTGGGTTTGCTGGCTGGGCTGAGGCCAAGCTGCCGCTGGTTCCCGCCGCAAAGATTCCAGCCAACGCTTACAATAGCAAGTCTGTCTGGGTGACACGGGCACGGCCCAAGGTGGACCGGATCGCCTGCCCCTGGCTGATCCGGCGATTCATTGCTCCCTCAGCCGTGTTTCTGTTTGTCAGTCCATCTGAAGTATTGGCGGTTGCGGACCGGTTTGGGGGAACCGCGTTCGATATTGAAGAGACGTTCTGGAGTCATCGCGGAGAAGCCTGCACGTTTGATGTGATGATCGAGGAGTTTGGGCTGGCGACGGCGCCCCTGCTCCATCTCGCAAAGATCGTGCGCGGCGCCGACACGGCAAAGCCTGAGCTTGCGCCGGAGGCCGCTGGACTTCTGGCTGTTTCGCTTGGCTTGTCGCGGATGTTTGCGGATGACTTGCCGCAGCTTGATGCGGGCATGGTGATTTATGATGCGCTTTACCGCTGGTGCCGGGATGCGACAGATGAGACGCATAACTGGCCATCCAACAAGGGGAAGCCGTCATGATTTCACTGACAGAAGCGACAACGGTGTGGTTGCGCATCGGATGCCTGTCGTTTGGCGGGCCTGCAGGGCAGATTGCATTGTTGCACCGTGAACTCGTTGATGAACGCAAGTGGCTTGAGGAAAAAGAGTTTCTGAGTGCCTTGAATTTCTGCATGCTGTTGCCGGGGCCTGAGGCAATGCAGCTTGCGACATATGCAGGGTGGAAACTGCATGGGGTTCGCGGCGGGTTGATTGCGGGGTCGCTGTTTGTGTTGCCGGGTGCGGCAGTCATTCTGGCCCTGTCATTGCTCTATGCCGTGTTCGGCAAACTGCCGCTTGTGGAGTCGCTGTTTTGGGGATTGAAGGCGGCGGTTCTGGTGATTGTGCTCGAGGCCCTGCTTCGCGTTGCCAACAAGGCGCTGAAGACGAGGCTTGACTGGTGGGTTGCCGGGGCGGCGTTTGCGGCGCTGTTTGCATTCGGTTTGCCGTTTCCATTGGTGATAGCGGTTGCAGGTGCAATTGGAATGATGGTGCCTGCAAGCAGTGGCGCTCCGCCAAAAACAGGGCGGCCGGATTTTGGCGGTACGCTCAAGACGGTGCTTGCGTGGCTTGTTGTTTGGCTCGCACCGCTGGCCGGACTTTACGCGGTCTTCGGCAGGGACAGCATGTTTCCGGCGTTGGCGGTTTTCTTCTCGAAGCTCGCGGTTGTTACATTTGGCGGGGCATATGCAGTGCTCACCTATATGGGACAGGATGTGGTTGAATTGTTCGGATGGTTAACGGCGCCGGAAATGATGGACGGCCTGGCGCTGGCCGAAACGACGCCAGGGCCGCTGATACTTGTAGGACAATTCGTGGCGTTCACGGCAGCGGCAAAGCCGATGGGAATAGGCGCCGGCATTTTCGCCAGCTTGATCTTTCTGTGGATGACATTTGTTCCCTGCTTTCTGTGGATTCTTGCTGGTGCTCCGTGGATTGAATACCTGCAAGGGCGCCCCCGGGTTTCCTCAGCTTTGGCGCGGATTTCAGCGGCGGTTGTGGGGGTTATTCTCAATCTTTCGCTGTGGTTTGCCATGCACGCCCTGTTTCAAAATACCAAGCGGCTGGATGGAGCCATTCCGGTGTGGTGGCCAGACTGGCAAACGCTGAACCTGCCGCTGCTAGGCTTAAGCCTGCTGCTCGGGGCAGGCTTGCTGCGCTGGCATCTGGGCATTCCCAAAACGCTGGGCTTGGCGGGTTTGGCTGGGCTATTGTGGTTTACGATTCCGCAATCCCTTTAACGCCAAAATGGTAAGATGATGAAATCGCTGCCGCTGGTGGGCCTTCCCGCCGATACGCATGAAAAGGACGGGTTCCTGTTTCACTCGCTGGGCGACAAATATGCCCGGGCGCTGATGGATGTTTCAAAGGCATTTCCAGTCATGATCCCTTCGATGTTTGACGAGCGCGACCTTGATGCGTTGCTCGATCATTTCGATGGGGTGCTGATGACAGGTGCGGTTTCGAATGTGCATCCGCCGCATTATGGCGAAGCTGAAACAGCTGATCATGAGCCGTTTGACCACAACCGCGATTCAATGACACTGAAGCTCATTCGCACTGTTGTGGAGCGCGGCATTCCGCTGTTCTGCATTTGCCGCGGATTTCAAGAATTGAACGTGGCGCTGGGCGGAACGCTGGAAACAGAATTGCAAAACAGCGAGGGGCGGCTGGACCACCGCGCGACGAAGTCACACGATACGGATGTTCGCTATGCTCCTGCGCATAAAATTGCGATCACGCCCGGCGGCATGCTTGAGCGCATCATCGGCAAAAAAGAGACGATGGTGAATTCCATTCACCGGCAGGGCATCAAGAAAATTTCCTCGAAACTCGCAGTCGAAGCGAGCGCACCTGATGGCATCATTGAGGCGGTTTCGGTGAAAGGTGCGCGCGCCTTTGCCTTTGGCACACAATGGCACCCGGAATACAAGGCTGTGACCAATCCGGATTCGGTGAAGCTGTTCACGGCGTTTGGCGACGCGGTGCGGGCTTTTGCACGCGGGCGAAGCGATAGTTACATTACGCGGCGGATTGCCTAGGGCGATTTGGGCCGGTTGCGTTGACTTCCCTGCCCTGCTTTCGCAGGGCTGTCAGGATAACTCGAAATCCTCAACCACTGTCATCCTCGCACTTGTCGCGAGGAGCCATCGGACCGCTTTATGAGCCGCTCAGGTGAGCGCAGTGTGTTTCGCTCAAACCATCGCAAACGCTGCGTCAAATGCGGTGGATGCGCGCGCACAGCACGCGACGCGGCTTCCACGCAAAGTGATGGATAGGTCCCCGCAACAAGTGCGGGGATGACAATAATAGGGGATTTCGAGTCAACCGGACAGAAGTGGGCTTGCAGGGAGGGAAGTTCTTACACCAACCCGTTCAACTCCAGCAGCGAGTTGATCACCACTTTCGGCTTTCCCGGAATGTTGTCGTCGGGCAGCGGGGTTCTGGCGATGCGGGCGACCTGGTAGCCGAAGGTTGCTGCACCTTGAGCGTCCCAGGAATTGGCGGAGACGAAAGCAATGGAGGGTGCATCGGCGATGTGGAGTTTCTGCATGGCGAGGCGGTAGACGCGGCGGCTGGGTTTGTAGATGCCGACGTCTTCGACAGACAGCACGTGCTCGAACAGGCCATCGAAGCCCGCATTGCGAACCATGGAGTCGAGCATCGAGGGACTGCCGTTCGAGAGGATGGCAAGACGCTTGCCCCTGCCCCGCAGCGCTTCCAGCGCGGGCTTCGCATCGTCGAAGGGATCGAGTTTTAGATAGAAGGTCATCAGCTCGTCGGCGAGGCCAGCATCATTGATTTCAAGTGCGGCGAGGGCGTAGTCGAGTGCGTCGCGGGTGACCGTCCAGAAATCTGCATGGGTTCCCATGAGACTTCTGAGCCAGGTGTATTCAAGCTGCTTCTGTCGCCAGAGCCTGATCAGGGCGTCTGACTTATCGCCAATTTCGGCCGCCAGTTTTTGCACCGCCGAGCCTGTATTGAACAGCGTGCCGTAGGCGTCGAATACGACTGCCTGGATGCCTTCGAATTTTTCTCCCGTCATGGCTTTTCCTGCTAGCGAGCAAAGACTAGCCGCACCTAGCCAAGCGTTGCAAGGCCGGGAAATTTTTCGAGCAACCAATAGGACATGGTTTGCATGGAGCCGGTCAGGAACATGAGGCCGGTCGCGATGAGCAATACGCCCATCACACGTTCGACAGCGAGCAGATGACGGCGGAAGGTTTTGAAGAAGCGCAGGAAGGCATCGACGCTCAGGGCGGCCAGCAGAAATGGGATGCCGAGGCCCAGTGAATAGAAGGCCAGAAGGCCCATGCCTCGTGTAACGCTTTCTTCCGTTGCGGCGACCGAGAGTATGGCGGCAAGCACAGGGCCTATGCAGGGGGTCCAGCCGAAGGCGAAGGCCAGGCCCACACCATAGGCACCGAGCAGGCCTACGGGACGAGCGTCCTGATGATAGCGGGCTTCACGGCTCAACAAGCCGATCTTGAATACGCCGAGAAAATTCAGGCCCATGAGTATGATGAACACGCCTGCGACCTGGGCAAGGAGCGGCAAATTTTGCCGGAAGACTTGACCAGCAGACGAGGCCGTTGCGCCGAGGAGGACAAAGACTGTGGTGAAGCCAAGCACAAATGCCAGAGCGGCCAGCAGCACGTTGGCGCGCTGCGGTGTTTTTCCTTCGGCGCTGTTTGACAGCTGCTCCATCGACATGCCACTGATGAAACAGAGGTAGGGCGGCACCAGCGGCAGGACGCAGGGGCTCAAGAAACTGATGACGCCTGCAAATACTGCAGCGCCGGTTGATACGCCAAATTCCATTTGTCTCATTTGGCAGTTTGGCGCGCGGTGGGCAACTCACGTGTGGAATTTGCAAATCACGGCTTGGTGTATCGTTTCAGGTTTTTTAACCCTGATTTTCGGCGAGGCGCGTTGCAGACTGGTCCCTGGTTTATGATGGCGCAATGATCCAGAACCGCTGGTTGATGTTGGCTATCCTGATCGGGCTTTGCCTTGGGGTTGCGGCCTTTGCCGGATTTGCTACGGCGAAGTCCGTGTTGGACTGGTACCCGACGCTGGTCAAGCCAGACTGGACGCCGCCAGGCTGGTTGTTTGGACCGGTGTGGACGGTACTCTATGTCATCATGGCAATAGCGGCTTGGCTGGTTTGGCAGAAGCGACCGGCATCAGGCCGGGCAATGACGCTGTTTTATGTTCAGCTCCTGCTCAATCTGGTTTGGTCATTTCTGTTTTTTGGGCTGCAGTCGCCGCTTCTCGGGCTGTTCGACATCATTGCCTTGTGGACGGCAATCCTGCTTACCGCATTTGCTTTCTTCCGGCACAGCCATGTCGCGGGTACGCTGATGGTGCCTTACCTTTTATGGGTAAGCTTCGCGACCGCGTTGAATCTTTCGATCGTATTCATGAACTGATCATTTCCCCGCCAAACGTTCTGCGATTGTGTCGCGGAACGGGTGTGCAGGGTAGATGCCGAGGATGCGGACATCGCTGGTGAAGAAGGCGAGCTCCTCCAAAGCGAGGTCCACATTGCGATCCTTCGGGTGACCATCGATTTCGGCATAGAATTGCGTGGCGGAGAACTGGCCGTCGAGCTGATAGGATTCGAGCTTCGTCATGTTGACGGAGTTGGTGGCGAACCCACCCATGGCCTTGTAGAGGGCTGCAGGAACGTTGCGCACACGGAAGATGAAACTGGTGATGATGTGGCCCTTGCCGGGATCGGGTTCTTTCTTCTCGCGTGAAAGAATGACGAAGCGCGTGGTGTTGTGGGCTTCATCTTCGATGCGGGATTTGAGGATTTCCAAGCCATAGATCTCGGAAGCGAGCTTGGTCGCGATGGCAGCACTGGTCTTGTCCTTTGACTCGGACAGTTCGCGGGCGGCCCCTGCGGTGTCTGCGGCGACGACGGTTCTCACTTTCAGGGCGCGCAAGACCTTGCGGCACTGGCCCAAGGCATGGACATGTGAGTGCACGGTTTTGATGTCGCCAATCTTGACGCCGGGAATGGCCATCAAATGAAAGTGGATGGGCAGAAAATGTTCGCCGACAATTGAAAGGTCAGATTGCGGCAGCAGGTGATGAACGTCAGCGACGCGGCCCGCAAGCGAGTTGTCGATGGCGATCATGGCATAATCGGCATTGCCTTCGTTTACGGCCTGAAATGCATCTTCGAAAGTGTGGCACGGAACCGGCGTGCAATCCGGGAAGGCCTCAAGGCAGGCAATGTGGGAATTGGCGCCGGGTTCGCCCTGATAGGACACGCGTTTCATGAGGTTTGGGCCTTTGCCATTTTGCGGGCGCGTTCCAGCGCCGCATGGGAATCAATGCGAAGCGGAGCCTCGTCAATCCTGACGGCGGCGACCTTGTGGCCGAGATCGAGGGCGCGCATGTGCTCCAAGGTGCGGGCAAATTCGTTCTGACTCGGCATTGTGGCCGCCAGCTTTTCAAGTGCCGCACGGCGGTACGCAGTGATACCGACGAGCGCCCAGGCCATGGCGGCGCTATCAGCACCGACGATGCGGCGGAAGTCTCGGGCATAGGCGACTTCGCGGGCGTCACTGAGGGGAGCGATGATTTTTGTGACGTCCTGGTCTTCGAGTTGCGATTGGTCCGTCAGCGGGGCAGCGAGGGTGGCGACGTCCACCTGATCATTGGTGAGGCCTGCGAGGCAGCGCCTGATGGCGTTGGCATCAATGAAGGGCATGTCGCCCGCCATTATCACCACATTTTGAAATTGCTTGAGTTGATCGCGGAGGTCCAATGCAGCGGCGGTGCGGTCGAGATGAGTCTTGAGTTGCGGAGGTGTTACAATGGCATCACCTCCTGCTGCGCGGATGGCCGTTGCGATCTCATTCTCGGCGGCGGCGACCAAGACTGATCCGAGCTTGGCTTCGCGGGCTTGCGTCCAGGCATGAATTACCAGGGGTTTACCCCCAAGATCGAGCATAGGTTTTCCCGGCAACCGGCGTGATGCCATGCGTGCCGGAATCACGATCACAGTATTCTGGTGTTCAATCATAAACTTATGGCGATAAACGGGATTCTTAACCTGCGACCTTATAGGTATTGCAGGGACGATTTCAAACGATTAGTTTCCGCGCCGGTTCGCTAAACAAAAGGGGTCGGGCCTTCGATGGACAGTTTTGAATTCAATAAAATAGCGGGCGCTTTGCTGGGCACGGCGTTAGCGGTTTTTGGTTTGCAGACGCTGGGCGGCATCATTTATCACACCGAAGCGCCAGAGAAACCCGGGTTTATGATTGCAGAGGCTGAGGCGACGGAAGGCGCCGAAGAGGCCCATGCGGAAGCCAAGCCCATAGGCGCACTGCTGGCAACGGCCAGTGCAGAGAAGGGCGCTGGAATTGCAAAAGCATGCCTAGGCTGCCACGCCTTCGAGAAGGGCGGGGCGAACAAGACAGGGCCAGGACTATGGGAACTGGTAGATCGCAACATTGGGAGCCACGAAGGATTTGGCTATTCCGAAGCGCTTGTTGGCAAGAAGGCGGACAAGTGGACTTATGAGAATTTGAATGCGTTTCTGCAGGATCCAAAGAAGTGGGCGCCGGGCACAAAGATGGCGATTAAAATCGGCAGCGACGCCAAGCGCGCTGACCTCCTCGCCTATCTGGGTTCGCTGTCGGATTCTCCCAAACCATTTCCAGCACCTTGAATTTAGCCTTAAATAGGACAAAATTCTATGTGATAAGTTTCACCGGCCTCGAAAGGGCCGGTGTTTTGTTTTCCGTGCATCACCCCTAAACAGGTGGGCGAATCGAAGGAGCCAGCCGAATGAGTTTGAGCCGCCGCACGCTGATGAAACTGGCAAGCCTGGTGCCTGCGGCGAAGATTGTGGGCATTTCGATAGCGGCGGAGGAGGACCAAAAGTTTGTCCATGCGATGTCTAATTTCGGCGACATCAAATACGGGCCGGACTTCAAGCATTTTGATTATGTGAACCCGGAGGCTCCCAAGGGCGGCAAGGTTCGATTGGGAGCTGTTACTTCGTTTGACAGTTTGAATGCGCACACCGTCAAGGGCGACTCGATTGGCGTTGAAGGCTCCGAGACGCTGCTGACGAGCTCGCTCGATGAACCGTTCACCAAATATGGTTTGATCGCAAAAGAAGTGTGGCACCCGGAAGACCGTTCGCGAGTTGTTTTCCGCTTGCGCCCGGAAGCGCGGTTCCACGATGGCAAGCCCGTCACCATTGAAGACTTGATCTGGTCGATGGAAGTGCAGAAGAAAAACCTGCCGAACATCCAGCAATATTTCCAGAACATTTCCAAGCTTGAACAGACCGGTGAGCACGAAGTGACTTTCATCTTCGACAAGGCTGGCAATCGCGAGCTGCCGCTGATCGCGGGCGAGCTTGCAGTTCTGCCGAAGCATTGGTGGACCGGCAAGGATGCCAATGGCAAGCAACGCGACATTACCGCAACGACGATGGAGTATCCGATTGGCTCAGGCCCTTACAAGCTCATCGATGCGAAGGCTGGGCAATCGATCAAGCTCAAGCGGGTGGAAGATTATTGGGGCAAGGACCTTCCGGTGAATGTCGGCCAGAACAATTTCGACGAGATTGAATATATTTTCTTCAAGGATGCGCAAGTTGCTTTCGAGGCGTTCAAAGGCGATCAATATGACTGGCGGCGCGAAAACAGTTCGAAAGGCTGGGCGACTGGCTATGACGTTCCCGCTGTCAAGGATGGCCGCCTCATCAAGGAAGAAGTTAAGCTGAAACAGAATGAAGGCTTGCAGGCCTGGGTTCTGAATTTGCGCAAACCGAAATTCCAGGATGAACGCGTGCGCCGCGCGCTCAACCTTGCTTTTGATTTCGAGTGGACCAACAAGAACCTGTTCTACGGGCTCTATAGCCGCTCGCGCTCCATCTTCAACAATTCGGAGATGGAAGCAAAGGGTCTGCCGACGCCTGAAGAGCTTGCGCTGCTTGAGCCATTGCGCGCCGATTTGCCGGAAACCGTGTTCACCCAGGAATACACCAATCCTGTCAACGACACGACGCAGAACCGGCGGAAGAATTTGCGCGAGGCGCAGAAACTTCTTGGTGACGCGGGATGGAAGGTGATGCAGGACAGCGGCAAGAGTATTCTGAAGAACGAGAAAGGCGAAAAACTTGACCTAGAGTTTCTTCTCGATTCGCCCACGTTCGAGCGGATTGCTCTACCCTATCAGCAGCAACTGGAATTGCTGGGCATTGGCGTCACCATTCGCACGATTGACGCGGCTCAGTATGAGCGGCGGACCGAGACTTATGACTATGACATCATTTCGCATGTGTGGGGGCAATCCTTGTCTCCTGGCAATGAGCAACGGTATTTCTGGGGCTCGGCATTTGCCGATGTTCCGGGAAACAACAATATGGCCGGCATCAAGGATAGAGCCATTGATGCCTTGATCGAAAAACTGATTTTTGCAGGGGATCGCGCAGCGCTGGTCGTTGCCTGCAAGGCGCTGGACCGCGCCATCATGGCGCATAACTACGTGGTGCCCATGTGGTTCAATGCTGTCGACTGGACTGCGTATTGGGACCGCTTCGGCAAGCCAGCAAAACAGCCGGAATACAATCTTGCATTTCCTTCGACCTGGTGGTGGGACGATGCGAAAGCCGCAAAGCTCAAGGGTTGATCCCTTCATTTCATGCTGAACTATATCCTGAAACGCGTGCTGCTGATGATTCCGACACTGGCCGGCATCATGCTGATGACGTTTGCCGTGATCCAGTTCGTGCCCGGCGGGCCAATTGAGCAGATTATTGCCAAGCTTGAGGGTCAGAACACGGATGCAACGGCACGCATATCAGGGACTGGAAATGAGACGGCCGGGACCGACGAATCAACATCAAAATACCGCGGTGCCCAAGGGCTTGATCCGGAATTCATCAAATCGCTGGAGAAGCAATTTGGCTTCGACCAGCCGGCTCATATCCGATTTCTCAACATGATGAAGAGCTACGCCACATTTGATTTTGGCGACAGCTATTTTCGTGACCGTTCTGTGCTGTCCTTGATCGCTGAAAAGATGCCGGTGTCGATTTCACTTGGATTATGGCTGACGCTAATCACATATCTGGTGTCGATTCCATTGGGCATCAAAAAGGCTGTGAAGGATGGCTCGACATTCGACGTCTGGACATCCGCCGTCATCATCGTCGGCTATGCGATTCCGAGTTTTATATTTGCGATCCTGCTCATCGTGCTGTTTGCCGGTGGCAGCTATTACAACTGGTTCCCGTTACGCGGACTGACATCGGACAATTTCGAGCAACTAAGTTTCGTCGGGAAAATCGCTGACTACGCCTGGCATCTCATTTTGCCTCTCGCTGCGCTTGGCATCAGCGGATTTGCGACGATGACATTGCTCACCAAAAATTCGTTTCTTGATGAAATCCGCAAGCAGTATGTGACGACGGCGCGCGCCAAGGGGCTAACGGAACGCGGGGTGCTTTACGGGCACGTATTCCGCAATGCGATGCTGCTGGTGATCTCTGGATTTCCAGGTGCGTTTCTTGGCGCATTCTTTTCCGGGTCACTGCTTATCGAGACCATCTTCTCGCTGGATGGGTTGGGGTATCTCACTTACACGGCGGCGCTGAACCGAGACTATCCGATCGTGTTTGCCAATCTCTACATCTTCACACTTGTAGGACTTGTCGTAGCGCTGATCAGCGACCTTACTTACACGTGGATCGATCCCCGCATTGATTTCGAGGCGCGTGAAGTGTGATGCGGCTCAGCGGGCTTAACCAGCGACGCTGGTCACTGTTCAAGGCGAACCGGCGGGGTTACTGGTCATTCTGGATTTTTCTCGCATTGTTTCTGATTTCAGTGTTAGCGCCGCTGCTTGCCAATGACCGGCCGATCCTCGCCAGATACAAGGGCGAATGGCTGTTTCCAACTTTCGTTGATTATCCGGAAGAGAAATTTGGCGGATTTCTTGCGAAGACGGATTTCCGTGATCCGGTCAATCTCGACGAGATCAGCGCCAATGGCTGGATGATCTGGCCACCGATCCGATACTCTTACAATTCCGTCAACAACGAACTCCCGTTTCCTGCGCCTTCGCGACCGGCGTGGCGGCTGACGCCTGAAGAACGTTGCGCAAAATTTGTGCTGGGCGTTTCCGACCCCGGTTGCGTATTTGGCAACATGAACTGGCTTGGCACAGATGATCAAGGGCGGGATGTGATCGCGCGACTGATTTATGGTTTTCGCATATCGGTCGCGTTCGGTTTGATCCTCACGCTGTTCTCTTCCATCATTGGCGTGGCGGCAGGCGCTGTGCAAGGATATTTTGGCGGCTGGACAGACCTGCTGTTCCAGCGCTTCATCGACATCTGGGCTGCGATGCCGACGCTTTATCTATTGATAATTCTGGCGGCCTTCATAACGCCGACGTTCTGGATTCTTCTATTCATATTGTTGCTGTTTTCCTGGACCGGACTTGTTGGCGTGGTGCGGGCGGAATTCCTCCGTGCACGGAATTTCGAGTATGTGCGCGCGGCTCGGGCGTTAGGCCTTGGCGACCTGCAAATCATGGTGAAACACTTGTTGCCAAATGCGCTGGTTTCTACGGTTACGTTCATGCCGTTCATACTGTCGGGTTCACTGACAACGCTGACTGCGCTGGATTTTCTGGGTTTCGGCTTGCCGCCTGGCTCGCCTTCACTTGGCGAACTGGTTTTACAGGGCAAAAACAACCTGCAAGCGCCTTGGCTTGGTTTCACCGCTTTCTTCGTTGTCTCGATCATGCTGACACTTCTGGTTTTTGTGGGCGAAGCGGTGCGGGATGCGCTTGATCCGCGGAAGACTTTTGCATGAGCGCTTTGCTTGAGGTGAAGGATCTGTCGGTCGCCTTCAAGCAGGGAGCAAATCAGTCGCTCGCGGTTGACCATGTGTCATTCTCCATCAAGAAAGGCGAGACGCTTGCTCTCGTCGGCGAGTCTGGCTCCGGCAAGTCAGTGTCGGCTTTATCAATTCTGAAGCTGCTGCCCTATCCCGCTGCATCACATCCTTCCGGCGAGATTCTGTTCAACGGGCAAAACCTTCTGGATGCAGACGAGCGCGATTTGCGGCGGGTGCGCGGCGCTGACATCACGATGATCTTCCAGGAGCCGATGACGTCGCTCAATCCGCTGCACAGCGTCGAGAAGCAGATCGGCGAAATCCTCGAGCTGCATACGGCGCTCCGCGGCGCGAAAATCCGTGAACGGACGATCGAAATGCTCGGCAAGGTCGGCATCCGCGACCCTGAATCACGGCTGCAGGATTATCCGCACCAGCTTTCGGGCGGGCAGAGACAGCGCGTGATGATCGCAATGGCGCTTGCCAACAATCCAGACCTGCTGATTGCCGATGAGCCGACGACCGCACTCGACGTGACGGTGCAGGCGCAGATTCTCAAACTGCTGAAAGACCTGCAAAAGGAATTCGGCATGGCGCTGCTGCTGATCACGCATGACCTTGGCATCGTCAAACACATGGCGGACACGGTGTGCGTGATGCGGCATGGGAAGATCGTGGAAGCGGGGCCAGCCAAAACTGTGTTTGCGAAACCGCAACATGAGTACACCAAGATGCTGCTGGCGGCCGAGCCCAAAGGCAAGCCGCCAGTTGTTGCGCCTGATGCGGAGCAAGTTGTCGCTGCGGCCAATCTTAAAGTATGGTTTCCCATTCGCCGGGGCATATTGCGGCGGACAATTGGGCATATCAAAGCCGTTGACGGGATTGATTTTTCGATCCGCGCCGGTGAAACCCTCGGCGTTGTGGGGGAATCTGGTTCCGGCAAGACGACGCTCGGGCTTGCAACTCTGCGCCTGATTTCTTCACGAGGCGAGATCACCTTTCGCAAGCAACGCATCGAGGCCTACAATTCAAAATCCATGCGGCCATTGCGCAGGGACATGCAAATCGTGTTTCAGGATCCGTTCGGATCGCTGTCGCCACGACTTTCAATTTTGCAGATTGTTGAAGAGGGACTGCAAATCCAGAATCCGCTGCTTTCCGCCGGAGAGCGGCGCGAACGCGTGACTCAGTCGATGGTGGAAGTGGGCCTCGATCCAGAAACGATGGATCGTTACCCGCATGAATTTTCCGGTGGGCAGCGGCAGCGCATCGCCATTGCGCGGGCTCTGGCGCTGGACCCTAAATTCATCATGCTGGATGAGCCGACATCAGCCCTCGACATGTCGGTGCAGGCGCAAGTCGTAGACTTGCTGCGGGCTTTGCAGGCCAAGCATAATCTAGCTTACTTGTTCATCAGCCATGACTTGCGCGTGGTGCGGGCGCTGGCCAATGAAGTGATCGTGATGCGCAATGGCGTTGCCGTTGAGCGCGGGAGTTCCGAGAAAATTTTCAATGATCCGCAAACGGATTACACCAGGGCGTTGTTGGCGGCGTCGTTTAACTTGAAGGCCGATGAAACTGCGGTGAAGCAATGACCGCGTTCGTTTTCATCGCGCCAACATGGAATGCGAAAGCATGGACTGCGGCGATGCAGATTGCTGCACCCATGCTTGACGTCCGGACGTGGCCGGAGATGGGCCATGTGGATGACATTGCCTATGCTGCCGCGTGGCTGCCGCCGCCTGATGTTGTCCGGTCATTGCCGAAGCTCAAAGTTATATTCTCACTTGGCGCGGGCGTGGATGCGATCCTTGGCGACCCTACATTGCCGAAGGACGTGCCAATCGTGCGGGTCAATGATCCTGATCTCAGCAACCGGATGTCCGAATACATCGTGATGCACTGCCTCATGCACATGCGGCAACAGCGGCGTCTTGATGAACAACAGCGCCGAAAGGCGTGGCATGGATATGCGCAACATGCCGCAGGTGCGATGACGGTTGGCATCATGGGGCTCGGCGTGCTGGGGCAAGATGCGGCGTCGAAACTCAAGGTGATGGGATTCAATGTCGTTGGCTGGAGCCGCAGTGCGAAGCGGATCGACGGAATTACATGTTATGCCGGCCGCAAAGAGTTCAACGCTTTTCTTGGCGAGACTGACATTCTGGTTTCACTGCTGCCTGCAACAGAAGAGACAGACGGGATCATCAACCGTGATCTCATTCGCAAGCTGTCCCGGAATGGGCCTCTGGGTGCGCCAATCCTGATCAATGCGGGGCGCGGGCGGCAGAATAATGAAGATGACATTCAGGCCGCACTTGACGCAGGCGAACTTCACGCGGCGACGCTGGATGTATTCCGCACCGAGCCATTGCCAAAGGAGAGCCGTTTCTGGTCGCATCCGCGTGTCACCGTGACACCGCATGTTGCGGCAGATTCCGAGCCAGATGTCATTTGCAGGTATGTGGCGCAGCAGATTTCGCGATTCGAGTCTGGATTGCCTCTGGAGAATGTGGTTGACCGGATGCGCGGCTATTAGAGGCGCCTGATTGACGTCACCGGTTTGCCGGTTGCGCCGATGCGGGCGATGGCGCCGACGAGCGGTTCAATCATGACCATCATGTGATAGCCGTTGGCGTGCAGCAGATCAGTGGCATTCGCCATGATGCCGACATGGCCGTCCCAGAAAACGAAATCACCGCGCTGCAATTTGTCATGATCTGATATTCCAAGCGGCGCGCCGAGCGCTTTTTCCTGAAGGTCGGCGTCGCGCGGACACGCCTTGCCTGCTGCCTGCAATGCGATTTGCACGAGGCCTGAGCAATCCAGCCCGGCAACGCTTTTCCCGCCCCAGAGATATGGAACGCCGAGAAACAAGCCGGCGATTGAAACATAGTCAGCTGCTGGCTCAGCTTCAGGACGAAGATGATTGGCGAAGACATAGCCGCCTGTCGCGAGCAACGCATAGTCGCCCTCAATTGCATTTACGGCGAGTGCCGATTGCAGCGAGAGATGCTTCACCGGCTGCGATTTGAGATCGGGGTTTGGATAATGCACCGTCGAGAGCACGGCTACGCGATGGGTTGTGACGAAGACATTGCTGCCAAGTTTCGGCATTTCTGCATAGCCGACATAACCATCTTCTGCGAGTTGCAGCCAGGCCCAGCCTTGCTCGGTTTCAAACACCGTGACGACTTCGCCGATCAACGCCTGCGTCACCTGCGTCGATTCATGCGACGGTTCCCTATGGATGTTAAGAACGGGAACTTTGACCTGCATCTTTTGGCCGACGACGAAATACTCAGCGTCGACCTTGCCCTTGAGCGCGATGTCAGCCCGGGAGGTTTTATAGGCGTGGAGGCGGGAGTCTAGCTTGGTCATAGATTGCCGGATTTCTCCACCACAAGATCAGCCACGCGTTCGAGATAAAGTGAGCCATCAACTGTGCGCTGAATGAGCACGTTACGCTTGTCTTCTTCGTCTCGGCGACGCTTGACGAGGCCGAGCTTGCCCATGGAGTCGAGCGCCCGGGTGATCACAGGCTTTGTCACCTTCAACCGTGCTGCAAGACCGCGCACGGTGTGAGGCGGCGCTTCCATATAGACGGTCAATAGTATCGCCATTTGCCGCACCGACAGATCGGGTTCGTCATCGAGGACCTGCGCATGGTTGAGATCATGCAGAAGCTGCAAGGATTGTGCAACTGTGAGGCGCTGGACCATGGGTGAAACTCATTTCGGAACCGTTCCATTCTGCTATTTCCCGTAACGCTCCGCAAGAAATGAATACAACGCACGCATGCCTTGCGCTTCACCGCCCTTCGGGCGGCCCGGTTTTGCATTGGGTACCCAAGCGAATATGTCAAAGTGCAGGTGGTGCTTGGCGTGTTCAACAAAGCGGCGCAGGAAAAGTGCGGCGGTGATTGAGCCCGCAAAACCGCCGGCGCCAGCGTTGTTGATGTCGGCCACCGGTGACTCAATCAACTGCATGTAGGGCCGCCATAATGGCATACGCCAGAGGGGATCGTTGACGGCGAAGCCATGCTTCATGACCCCAGCTGCGATTTGATCGTCATCGACATAGAATGGCGGCAGATCGGGGCCTAGTGCAACGCGTGCCGCACCTGTGAGTGTTGCCATGTCGATGATCATGTCGGGCTTTTCCTCATCGGCGCAAGCGAGCGCCTCGCACAAGATGAGACGGCCTTCGGCGTCGGTGTTGCCGATTTCGACGGTCAGGCCTTTGCGGGTTTTAAAAACATCGCCGGGACGGAAGGCTGATCCGGCAATAGAATTTTCGACGGCAGGAATCATGACGCGCAGGCGCACTGGCAGCTTGCG
Source organism: uncultured Alphaproteobacteria bacterium (assembly GCA_963819615.1). Classification (GTDB taxonomy): domain Bacteria; phylum Pseudomonadota; class Alphaproteobacteria; order Rhizobiales; family Aestuariivirgaceae; genus Aestuariivirga. The sequence continues at coordinate 124,362 of CAWFWW010000001.1, read as the reverse complement.
CTCCATGATGAGACGCGCAAGGCCCAAAACGGTTGCGGCACCGCCCATGTCTTTTTTCATCAGCAGCATGCCAGATGAAGGTTTGATGTCGAGGCCGCCAGTGTCGAAGCAGACACCTTTGCCAACAAGCGTAACCTTGGGATGCCTGCTGTTGCCCCAGGTGAAATCAATGAGGCGGGGGCTGCGCGGCGACGCCATTCCTACGACATGCACAAGCGGGAATTCGCGTTGCAACCTTGCGCCACGAACGACTGTGAACCTGGCGCGATGACGTTTGGCGAGGGAACGGGCCGCGCCTTCAATCTCAGTGGGGCCCATGAGATTCGACGGCGCATTGACCATGTCGCGCACGAGACAGGCAGCGTTCGCTTCGGCAATCACCGAGTTGCGGTCCACACCCTTTGGAATTTCCAGAGTGACGGCGCGCGCTTCGGCGACACGGAAAGGATCGTAGCGATAAAGTTCAAGGCACCAGCCCAAGCACATGAGATGCCCGTTCTGCTGTTTGCCAGAAAACCTGTAGTGACCCGGCGGCAATTTTGCAGAAAGCGATCCGAGCTGGAACATGTCTGCGCCGTTTGCAGGAGACCCCACAATGACATCGGCCAGTTTGCCACGGGCGTCAGGGCACAAAACTACCGACAGTGGGACTGCTTCAAAGCCCTGCCCTTTGGCGATGTCGCGCAGCCGCGATGGAAGGGACGCCAGTCCGGACGGCGGCACGACGTGAATTGCCACTGCGGGCTTGCGCCCCTGGGCCAAGAGAATCAGATTAGCATCACGCATCAAGCGTCTCCGTCTAGCAATGCATTATCACTGGCAGACTGGCGGTTAATGATCTGTTTACGATTGAGGTTCATCTTGTCTTAACCAAGATTAACGCAATCATTTGAGGATTTTCCATGGCCTTGCGCGCCGGACGCCGCACTCTTTCATTCGCCGTTCTTGCCATGCTCGGCACCGGGCTGGCGGCATGCCAAACCAAAATGGCGGGTCTCTCGCCTACCGACCCAGTCGAGACAGCGAGCACTGGCGGAACCGAGCCATCATTCAAGCGCACGGAAGAATTGAAGCAGAAGTGGACTGCAAATCCGAGCGACAAATCCGTTGGCCTTTCCTATGCGGAAAATCTCGGAGCACTTGGCGAAACTGACGCGCAACTCGAAGTGCTCAAGACGCTGGCACGCAACAATCCAAATGACGGTGCGCTGCTCTCAAAGACGGGGAAGCAAGTGCTTGCGGCGGGACAAGGCGGGGATGCCGTGCAGATTCTTGAGCAATCCGCTTCATTGCCAGGCACTGACTGGCAGACTCTTAACGCACTGGGCTCGGCTTATGACCAGCAAGGCCGGCATAGCGAGGCGCGGCAGAAGTACGATGCAGCTTTGCAACTCAATCCATCGCAGCTTTCGGTGAAGAACAATCTCGCGATGTCCTACGCCGTTGAAGGACGGTTACCAGATGCGGAGAGCCGCTTGCGGAAACTTCTCGGGGAGCCCGGAGCAAAGGAAACACCGCGGATCCGCCAGAACCTTGCGCTTGTTGTAGGCTTGCAAGGCCGCTTTGACGAGGCGCGCGACATTGCCGCCAAGGACCTTCCGCCGGACCAGGTCGAAGCCAATCTTGCATACCTGCAGCAGATGCTGGCGCAACCAAACACCTGGCAGCAGTTGTCAGACAAGCAGGGTTAGGGCCTGTCTTTGACCCAAGTGCAGAAGGCTTGCAGCCAACTGGAAAGGCGTTCGCGGGAATCTGCGTCGGTCAGGTTGCCTTCGGCATCGGATTTTCTTGAACTGTTTCCAGAAAAATACTCCGGCTTTGGCATGACGATGGCTTCGAGTGCCTGAAGATTTTGCCGGAGATGATACTGCGAACGCCCAGTGCCCAGCGGTCCGTCGGCAGCACCGATGACACCAACCCGTTTCCATTTGAATGGCGAGCCGCCGCGTGAGAGCCAGTCTGTGGCGTTTTTCAAAACTCCCGGAATAGAAAAATTGTATTCAGGCGTTGCGATGATGGCGCCGTCTGCAGCGCGGATCTTTGCGTCAAGTGCCTTCACAAGTTCAGGCTTGCCTTGCGCCGCTTCGAGGTCGCCATCATAAAGTGGAATGCCGTGCAACGTAGCAACTTCAATTTCAACACCATTTGGCGACAGATCGCGCAAGGCTCGCAGCAGGCCTGTGTTGGTTGATGCTTTTCGCAATGCGCCACTGATGGCGATGAGCTTCATGATGGGTCTTTCCTGATCTTCTGAAATGCTGCCAAAGCTCTATCACGTGCAACTGCGTGGTCAATCATCGGCTTTGGATAATTTTCTGGCGGTGTTGCGAGCTGCCACGGTTTGTGGATGAATTCCGAAACGACATCACGCAATTCCGGCAGCCATCGCTTCACATAGATTCCATCGGGATCAAATTTTTCGCCTTGGAGCACGGGATTGAATACCCGGAAATATGGCGCTGCATCCGCACCACTACCGGCCACCCATTGCCAGCTAGCGGAGTTTGCAGCGATATCGGCATCGACCAGCGTATCCCAGAACCAGCTTTCGCCCTGCTGCCATGGAATGAGAAGGTCCTTGACCAGGAATGAAGCGACGATCATGCGCACGCGATTGTGCATGATGCCGGTTGCCCACAATTCACGCATGCCTGCATCGACGATGGGGTAACCAGTTTCGCCCCGTTGCCAGCGGCGCAGTGCAGCTGAATCGTCAAGCCAGGGAAAATCTCCGAATTCGGGCTTGAATGGTTTCTCCGGAAGTGCCGGCGCGTGGTGGAGAAGACTGTAGGAGAATTCGCGCCACAGAATTTCCCTGAGAAATTTTTCGCCACCACGATCAAGCGTTCCGCCTGCTGCATCCATTGCCTGCCGTGCCGCGTGCCAGACCTGATGCGGGCTGATTTCGCCCCAATGCAGATGCGCCGAGAGGCGCGATGTATTGGATTGATCCGGGTAGTCGCGGCCATTGGCATAGTTTGCCAAGCCTTCGTCAAGGAATCCTCGCAGCAATTTTTGCGCGCCTTCTTCGCCTGGCTTCCAGGCGGCGTCCAGGCCGCCGGACCAGTCCGGGTTGGTTGGCAATAGCGAAAAACTCCCGAGTGTTTCTGATTTCACAGTCCCGCTCCATAGCGCTGGCTTCACAGCGGGCTTCGGCGCCCGTGGTTCGCCTTTGGCGAAGCAGGCCCTGGAAAATGGCGTATAGACCTTGAAGAATTCACCTGATCCATTGCGAATGCTTTCTGGTTCATGGAGCAAGAAGCCGCCGAAGCGATGGCAGGCAATGCCTGCTCTTTCGCAGAGCGTTTTAACCCGCGCTTCGAGGCTTCCAGACCATGGCGCATAATCGCGCGTGAAATACACTGACGCCGCGCCAGTTTCTGCAATCACCTGCTCGAGCACCCGTTCCGCGCGGCCTTGACGAAACACCACCGGAATTTTTGCTGCGAGATTTGCAAGGCTATGGTGCAGCCACCAGCGGCTTGCACCTCCCCAACGCCATGCGCCCGGGGTTTCGTCGTCCAAGATGCATAGCGGTATCACAGGGCCTGTGGCAGCTGCCGCCGCCAAAGCCGGATGATCTGTCACCCGCAAATCCTGCCTGAACCACATGATGACAGGTTGCGTCATGCATTTCCCGAAATGTTGTCCCTCATATTACGTCTTTAGGCGTGCCGGGATCAATCGCAGGATATGAAAAAAGAGAGAGATGCAAAGCACCTCTCTCCACTGTGGTGGCAAGCCTTATCGGGGGCTACTTGGCTGCCATCTTCTTGAACCAGTCCCGCAGGGGCGAATTGGTGCCGAAAAGGCTGGGCCTTGCGCCCTTGCCATTCCAATTCTTCTTTGAGCCAGTGAAGCTGAGCGAGTCTTCGCTGCCATTGTCCGAATGACTGACCATTGAATCCAGACCAGCTGGTTTGCTCCGCTGGTTTGGCATCACTGTAGGGACACCACTTTGCGCGATGATCGGATCGTAGTCCGGCTCCACATCCGTCACGACGACCTCTGGTTCATCGACAATTGGGTCATCTACAATTGGGTCATCTACAATTGGGTCTACGACCTGTTCGTCGGTTGTGACGCCTGTCTCCGCGTCATCCGCATAAGCAGAGTTGTGAACAAATGCCAAGTTCATCGCCAATATTGATGCGCATCCAATTGCGCTTAACGACGTTGCCTTCATCTGAGTTCCTCCAATAACCATCGCACTAGCGCGACTTCGAGGTTTTTGGCATATTCGAGTTCACGGCAGGCTTTCAGGCACTGTAAGGCATTTGTTATCTGGGCCGGAGTAGTATCAGCCATGATTTTCAAGGGTTTTTCGCAGGTTTTGGGAATGGCGCTGCTGGTGATTTCAGTGGGAAGTTGTCCTGTTCCAGCGCAAGACGAAGTAGGCGACACGGCAATCAGCGCGACTGCGATTACCGAAGATGCGGGACCCAAAACCAGGGTATTGCCTTCGGCCAATTCAAGCAGCATAGATGGCACAGGCCGCAGCTCCAGCGATCAGGAAGACGCATGGGATGCAAAACGCCGGGGACTGGTGATGCCTTATGGCCAGGTCCTCAAAAGGGTGAAACAGGCGTCCCCTGGCGATGTCGTCAAGGTCCGGCTGCTAAAACGTGTCACTGGATCTTGGACTTATGAAGTGACGGTGCTCGACACACGTGGCCGCTATACACAGTTGTCACTCAATGCGCAGACTGGTGCGGTGCTCAAGAAGAAGATCCGTTGATGCGCATTCTTGCGGTCGAAGATGATGCTTCCGTACTGTCGCAAATTTCCGATGAACTGACGCGGGCCGGCTACCTTGTCGAAACATCTTCTGACGGTGAAGAGGCATGGTGCAGGGGCGAAACGGAGGGGTACGCCGCCATCATACTCGACCTAGGCCTGCCAAAACTTGATGGCCTGTCGATCCTGAAGCGCTGGCGGGCGGCGGGTGTTACGACTCCGGTGCTGATGGTTACAGCGCGCGCGTCCTGGATGGAGCGTGTCGAGGGCATTGATGCGGGCGCGGATGACTATCTTCCGAAACCCTTTTATGGCGAAGAACTGGTGGCGCGGCTTGCCGCCGTGCTTAGGCGGGCAGCAGGGCATTCCGCTGCGCTTCTCACGGCGGGGCCTATATCCATCGATACGCGGCGCATGTCGGTGATGTGCAATGGGCGGCATGTAACATTGACGCCGCTGGAGTTCCGGCTGATCAGATTCCTGATTCACAACAAGGACCGCGTGGTGCCACAGGCGGAATTGTTCGATCATATTTACGCCAGCGAAGCCAATGCGGGATCGAACGCGCTGGAAGTCCTGGTCAACCGGTTGCGGAAAAAACTTGGCACCGATGCGATTGGCACAAAGCGCGGATACGGCTATTTTCTCGATACATGAACTGGCTCAATTCCATTCGCGGCCGGCTTGCGCTGGTATCGGCAGCGGTGATTGCGCTGGCGCTTACGATCGCGGGAAGCGGGCTCGTTCTGCTATTTGAATCTTACATCGAACGGCGCGTCGCGCAGGAATTGCGCGGGCGAGTTCTCGATGTCGCGGGGGCCATCACGCTGAATGAAAAGGGTCAAGCCGCAGTGACGCGCGTGCCGTCCGACCCGCGCTACCGCAATCCTTATGGCGGAGCATATTGGTATGTGCGGGAAGGCGCGATTGTGCTCATGCGGTCCCGATCTATGTGGGATTCGGACATTGCGAGGCCAAAAGATCTGAGCGCCATGGATGCCGTCGTGACGGCCGGCGGACCAGGTGACGACAGTGTTTATCTGATGGAGAAATCCGTGACACTTGGCGAAGGCAGCGCACTGCGAAATCTTGTGCTGGGAGTTGCGATCGATCAAGCCGAAGTGCAGGCCTTGTCAAACGCGCTCGGTGCCGAAACGGCGGCAGCGCTTGGCGCTCTTGGGCTGGTACTGTTCGTCGGCGCTTGGCTGCAAACACGCTACGGCCTGCAGCCACTCGCTTCGGTACGGCAGCAACTTGGTGAGTTGCATTCGGGTAAGCGGGAACGATTAATCGGTCCGTTCCCGGAAGAAATTGAAGGGCTCACACATGACCTCAATGGGCTCTTTGCGCACCAGAAGCAAATGATCGCCCGCGCACGCGAACGCGCTGGAACTTTGGCGCATGGATTCAAGACGCCAATGACGATACTCTATGGCGAAGCGCGCAAACTTGAACTTGCGGGGCAGGTGCAAGCCGCTTCATTCATGCGCGAACAACTTGATCACATCCGCCAGCAGGTTGACCGTGAGCTGTCGCGGGCGCGGGCACACGGGGCGAGTGCGGGAATTGGCTTGCAGGCAGATGTTTCAGCTACAGCGCGGCGCATCGTTGATTTAATGCAGCGCATGCCGCGTGGCCCGGAAATCGACTGGCGCGTGCCTGAACCTGGCATATCTGCCGCCATGGATGCTGACGATTGCGGCGAGGTTTTGGGCAATCTACTTGACAATGCGCGGAAGTGGGCGCGGTCGCGCGTCGATACCGATGCACTCCTTCTCGACAACGGCAATGTGCGGATCGCTATCTCGGACGACGGCCCAGGGATACCGCCGCAACTTCGCGAGAAGGCGCTTGAACGCGGCGAGGCCTTGACTGATCAGTCGGAAAGCAGCGGGCTCGGGCTTTCCATCGTATCGGACCTCATTGCTCCATATGGCTCGACGCTCGTGATCGAGCAGAGTTCGCATGGCGGGACTTGCGTTTCGTTTGAAATCAGGGGCTCAGTGTCCACCACCTGACCGGTCCTAAATTTTTACTGACCGTTGTTTCAACAAGGTTGTCAGCCAGTCGGGATCCATTTGAGGCACTGATGACAAAAGCAATTCAGTATAGGCTGGATATGGCGGGTTCAGCACTTGTGACTTGAGACCCTGCTGCACGACGGCGCCTTTGTACATCACCACGATTTCGTCGGAGATGGCGCGGACCGTGGCGATGTCGTGGGTTATGAAGAGATAGGTGACGCTGTTGTCCTTTTGCAGTTTCATCAGAAGCTTGAGGATTTCCTCCTGCACGATCTGGTCCAAGGCTGAGGTCACTTCATCGCAAATGATCAGTTCAGGTTTTGCGGCAAGCGCACGCGCAATCGAGACACGCTGTTTCTGGCCGCCCGACAATTCACCCGGCAAACGGTCGGCAAAGCTGCCGTCGAGTTCGATTTCCTCCAGCAGTTGTTCGATGCGCTGGTCTTGCTCGCGGCCCCTGAGGCCGTGATAGAATTCAACCGGCCTGCCGATGATGTCGCGCACTTTCTGGCGCGGATTGAGGGCTGTGTCGGCAGACTGATAGATCATCTGGATTTGCTGCAGGGTTTTGCGGTCGCGGTCTTGCAGGCGCGGCGGCAAAGGTTTGCCGTTGAACGAAATCTCGCCCCTGCTTACGGGCAACAATCCGGTGATGGCGCGGGCGAGCGTTGATTTTCCGGAACCTGACTCGCCCACCACTGCCACCGTGCGACCGCGTGGAACATTGACGGAGACATCGTCCAATACCTTGACAAAACCGGAATAGCTGGCGTCGACGTTCTTTACGCGCAAAACGATATCTTCACTCTTGCTTTCCGGTTTTTCCAGTTTGCGCACGGCCCAGAGCGACCGGGTATAGGTTTGCGTTGGCGTCTTCAACATGGTGCGCGTGTCGGCCTCTTCGACGAGATTGCCATAGCGCAGCACCATGATGCGATGGGCCATCTGCGCGACGACAGCGAGATCATGGGTGATGTAGATAGCGGCGGTATCAAACTCCTCCACGATGCGGCGCATGGCGGCGAGGACCTCGACTTGCGTCGTCACGTCGAGTGCTGTCGTCGGCTCGTCGAATACAATGAGATCAGGCCGCGATGACATCGCCATTGCCGTCATGGCGCGCTGCAACTGCCCGCCTGACACCTGATGCGGATATCGGTCACCAATCGAGTCGGGATTGGGGAGTTGCAGGCGCTTGAACAAATCCTTGGCGTCGGTGATGGCAGCGCCTTCTTCCATGAGCCCATGATTGACGGATGCTTCAACGACTTGATCCATCAATCGATGCGCCGGATTGAATGATGCGGCCGCACTCTGCGCAACATAAGTGACGCGCGAGCCCCAGAACTGACGAAGAAAAGCAGGTTTTGCCTTTACCAGGTCAACGCCGTCAAAGCTCACTGAGCCTGCGGAAATCCGGCAACCGGGTTTGGTGTATCCCATGGCGGCAAGGCCAAGCGTCGATTTTCCCGCACCGGATTCGCCGATGAGACCCAGCACTTCGCCGCGCTTCAGATCAAGATCAATGCCGTTGATGATCGGGTGCCACTTGTCATCGGAAAAGCCTTCGATCTTGAGGCCGCGAATCTGGACGAGATGCGTTCCCCTGACGCGTTTGCGATCATTGCTCATCGCGCAACCCCGATGTCTTGTGCAGGAACCAGTCGACCACGAAGTTCACCGCGACAGTGAGAAGCGCAATTGCTGCGGCGGGGATGAGCGGCTGGGCGCGGCCGTAGGTGATCAGCGTTTTGCTTTCCGCCACCATGGACCCCCAGTCAGCCGTTGGCGGCTGGATGCCGACGCCGAGGAATGACAGGGCGCTGATCGTCAAGAACACGAAGCAGAAGCGCAGGCCGAATTCGGCTATGAGCGGTGGCAGGATGTTGGGGACAATTTCCTTGATCACGACCCACCACATTCCTTCGCCGCGCAAGCGGGCTGCCTCAACGAAATCCTGCACAGCCACGCTGAGTGCTGTATTGCGGGCAAGGCGGAAGACGCGGGTTGAATCGAGCACAGCCAGGATCATGATCATGTTGATCAGGTCCTTGCCGAACATAGCCAGCAGCATCAGCGAGAAGATCAGAACCGGAATGGACATCAGCACATCGACGATGCGCGACAGGATTTGATCCAGCCAACCCCGGGTGACTGCGGCATAGACACCGAGCACGCCACCGATGGCGAATGAAATGATCACGGTCAGCAGTGCAATTCCGATGGTGTTGCGCGCGCCATACAGAACCCGGCTCAGCACGTCGCGGCCAATCTGGTCGGTTCCGAACCAGTGCTGGGCTGATGGCTGTTCATAGGCTTTACCAATAATTTGCGCTTCGCCGAAAGGTGCCAGCAACGGCGCGAATACAGCGGCAATAACATAAATCAAGATGACGATCATGCCGAACCAAGCGCTCAGTGGCGCGGTTTTCAGAAAGCGCGTGGCGTTTTCTAGCCGGCTGCGGCGGGCCTGGACGCTGGTTGAAGTTGTGGTCATTTGGGGTGCAGCAGCCTTGGATTAGTGACGATGGCCACGATATCAGCCAAGAGATTTAGCAGGATGTAGGTGGCTGCGAAGATGAGAGCGCAGGCTTGCACCACTGGCATGTCGCGCGTTGAAACGCTGTCGACCATCAGCTGGCCGATGCCAGGATAGACAAAGACCACTTCAACCACCACAACGCCAACCACGAGGTATGCGAGGTTGAAAGCGATAACTGTGGCGATGGGTGCCCAGGCGTTGGGCAATGCGTGACGCAAAATAATCTGTGACGGGCTCAGTCCTTTGAGGCGGGCCATTTCAACATAGGGACTCGACAGAAGTGCAATGATGGAAGCTCTGGTCATGCGCATCATGTGGGCAATTATAACAAGTGTCAGCGTCAATGCTGGAAGAGCACCACGTGAGACATGTTCCCAGAAGGGCGTGTTCACATCAACGGTCGAGAGTGAATAGAACCAGCGATTCTTGATTGCGAGGAAATACATCAGCAAATAAGCGACAAAGAATTCCGGCGATGCAATGGTGGTGAGGGTCAACGCGTTGACGATGCGGTCGAACCAGCTGTTGCGATAGAGCGCTGCCAAAAGCCCAAGCGCCAATGCTATTGGCACGGCGACTACCGCTGTCATCGCCGCAAGAAAGAATGTGTTATAGAAGCGCGGTGCGATCACGCCCGTCACGCTGCGTTTGATCTTGCCCGCGAGGCCGGAATAGGAATTGCCGAAGTCGCCGCGAACGACGCCGCCAATCCATTCGGTGTAGCGGACAAGTGCGGGGCGGTCGAGGCCGAGTTCCTTGTTGAAGTTGGCGACGGTCTCCGGTGTGGCACCCTGCCCCAAGATGTTTTCGGCATAGCCGCCGGGGAGGAATTCCAGGGTCGAGAAAATGATGACTGACACGGCAAACAGCGTGAGGAAGCCCAGCCCCAGTCTTTGCAACACTGTCTTCAGAACGGAATTCATCCAGCGCATTCCCCCAAGGGTATCACCCTTACCAGCATCTTGCGTGCCTTGGGACATAGCCTAGCAGACAGTCATTGCGATGGAAGCAAAAAAGAAACCCCGCCATTGCGGCGGGGTTTCGGAAATGTTTGGCAGCTGCTGGCGGTTTATGCCATCCACCAGCGTTCCCACATGTAGCCGCCGTCGTCGTCGAAGTCCGAGTTGAAGGCGTTGTGGCCGATCTTGGTCGAAAGAGCGCCGACGAAGTTGTTGTACATGAGAACAACCTGTCCGCCGTCGTCATGCACAAGCTGCTGGCATTCGGCATACTGCGCGGCGCGCTTGGTTTCATCGGTTTCAGCGCGGGCTGCGAGAAGCAGTTCGTTGAACTTCGGGTTCTTCCAATGCGTGTCGTTCCAGGCAGCATCAGCTGCGAGCGAGATTGACAAGAACATGTCGGCCACGGGGCGGCCACCCCAATAGCACAGGCACCAAGGCTTCTTGAGCCAGACGTTGTCCCAGTAGCTGTCATTGGGTTCGCGGATGACGTTGATTTCGATGCCGGCCGCCTTGGCTTGTTCTGCCATGAGCAGGGCAGCGTCAACGCCACCAGCGAAGGCCGCGTCAGATGCCGACAAGTCAACTTTCAAGTTTTCCAAGCCTGCCTTCTTGAGCAGTGACTTGGCCTTGTCTGGATCATATGAATAGACCGGCTCAGGATTGATCGCGTATTTCATGGAGGCCGAGATCGGGTTGTCGTTTCCGGCCGAGCCGTAGCCGAACAAAATCTTGTCAACCAGTTCCTGACGGTTGATCGCCCATTTCAGGGCTTGACGCACATTGACGTCGTTAAATGGTTTTGCATCGCAATGCATCGGCGCAGTGTAGTGGGCAAAGCCTGACACGTTGTAGAGTTCCGTGTCGGGAGCTGCCTTCAGCATGTCGATGGTCTTGAGATCGGCGCGGTTGATGTAATGCACTTCGCCCGAAAGGAAAGCGTTGGTGCGGGCCGCAACGTCGACGATGGAAAGCATTTCAACGCTGTCGAAATAAGTTTCCTTGAAGTAGTTCGGGTTGCGCTTGGCCTTGATCTTGACGCCGGGCTCGAAGGTTTCGATGGCGTAAGGACCGGCGCCGATGCCCTTTTCCCAATCGATCTTGCCGTCCTTCGACGGGTAGATGCCGAGATGGTAGTCGGACAGGAGGAAGGGGAAGTCGGCATTGCCGCCGGTGAGTTCGAAGATCACCGTGTCAGGGCCGTCGGCCTTGATGCCGGTGATTGATGACAGAACAGACTTGGCGGGCGACTTCGAGTCCTTGCCGATGTGGTAGTTGATGGTGTTCACCACATCTTCTGCCGTCATTGTGCGGCCGTCATGATAGGTGATGCCTTTGCGGATCTTGAAGACCCACTTCTTGGCGCCGTCAGCCGGTTCAAAGCTTTCGGCAACGTGGGGTTCGGCCACGTTCTTCGAATTGACCTGCACCAAAGGTGCTGCAAACAGCGACTTGCCGAAGTGGAAAGTGAAACCGTTTGACCAGGTTGCAGGATCCAGTGAGTCCACCGTCTGGCCGTGGCCGACGGCAGCCTTGAAGTCGCCGCCTTTCTTGGGCTCGGCGCGGGCGGCGGTTGCGAACAGGCTGGTGGCGGCACCAATCGTCAATCCTGATGCCATGGCAAATTGCATGAAATCGCGGCGTGAAAGCTTGCCGCGCTTTACGGCCATCTGGGCCTGTGCGAGTTTATGTTCAAATTCAGTCATCAAAATGTCTCCTCAGACCTGGGTGATTGGCATTAGCGAAAGATTGCAGGCAAATGCCTCTTGCGGCGAACCCTGTGCCGGCTGCACTGCCACTGCGCTCCCTCTCGATTCTTTTTGCTGCTTCGCCTTGGCGGCGAACTGGTGCAAACCTCGCATGCGAAGGCTTTGCCGTCAATTTCTATTTCTGACGCCTCGCCCGCCGGGGCAGCCAAGTCACCGCATTGTGATGGCTACTGCGACATGCGGGTGCAGGTCTTGAAACTTTGAAAGAATGCATCCAATCTCGCAAGTTGGGAAGTCGATACTCCAGGGGTTGGGGACATGAGTGAAGGCGTGTTTGGTAATATAATTCTTGCCGTCGCCAAGCGGCTGCTGCCTGACAAGATCGTCGGGTCGCTGGAAGTCACGTTGCCGTCGGGACGAAAGCTGATGCTGGGCAATCGCGGCACGGGAATCGACGCCGATTTGACGCTGCGCAATTTCAAGGTTGTCTGGGCCTCCATACGGCGCGCTCAACTTGGGTTCTTCGACCATTACATGACGGGCGATGTTGAAAGCTCTGATCCCACCAAGTTTTTCAAGTTTTATCTGCGTAACCGCAAAGACTTTGACAAGGCGGCGGAAGGCGTGTTCTTCGCCAGCCTGTTCGACAAGCTGTGGCACAAGACGCGCGACAATGACCGCGACGGCTCGAAAGAGAATATTTCCGAGCATTATGACCTTGGCAATGCGTTCTACAAATTGTGGCTCGATGACACGATGAGCTATTCATCGGCGATCTTTGACCATACGACCAACAGCCTGGAAGCGGCGCAGCGCCTGAAACTCAGGCATGTCATGGATGCGGCGGAAGTGGCGTCAGGCAAGGACATTCTCGAAATCGGGTGTGGTTGGGGCGGGTTTGCCGAAGAGGCAGGGCTTGCGGGCGCCAATGTGCGCGGCATTACCTTGTCAAAGGAGCAGCTGTCGTTTGCACAGGAGCGCATTCAACGGGTTGGACTTGAGAAGGCCTGCACGTTTCATTTTGAGGATTACCGCGACACCAAGGGCTTATTCGACGGGATTGCCTCGGTTGAGATGATCGAGGCGGTGGGCGAAGCACATTGGCCTTCTTATTTCAAGACACTGTTTGAGCGGCTGAAGCCCGGCGGTGTCGCGGCGGTTCAGGGCATCACGATTCTTGAGAAGAATTTCGACGCCTACAAAAACGGGGTTGATTTCATCCAACGCTACATTTTTCCGGGCGGCATGTTGCTGACCAAGGACATCATGCGCGATCAAGCAACGCGCGCCGGACTGCTTTTGGAGAGGATGGAATGCTTCGGGCAGTCCTATGCCGAGACGCTGCGGCAGTGGCATGTGCGGTTTGAAGCGGCCTGGCCAAAAATCCAGCCACTGGGTTTTGACGAGCGCTTCCGGCGGATGTGGAAACTCTATCTGTGTTATTGCGAGGCGGGGTTTTCCGAGGGCATCATCGATGTCGGCATCTATAAGTTGCGAAAGCCGGTTTGATGCCCGAATTTGGTGTGAATTTATACAATTTCTGGGTTTATAGACTGATTATCGAGGATGAACATCTAATACAGTCCTAGAGGCGTCAAATTTGCCTCTACAACCGCTTGCCAAGGTCGGTCGGTACTCCCCTGCCCGAAAGCCAAGATCCGCTCCTACGGGCAAATTTGACGACGTAGAATTGATTTCAATTGGCAGTATATTAATCCTGTTTGAATCACCCTTTGCGGGTGCTCGACTGTCGCGCGGTTAACGATCCGTAAAACGATAGCAGGAAAACCGGGGGTTCAACACAAGGTGGCTGCAACCTGTTTCCGATAATGCTCGCAGCTTCAACTTGCGGGCGGCGAACATGGCGACGATTGATCTGACGGATGGGGATGATGTTTATGTTGCCGACGGAGGCGACACCATCAATGGAAGCGGTGGAAACGACACGATCGGGGTTCGCAGCCACGAATACGGTTTCTTTGGACCCGACGTCACATTGAACGGAGGCGATGGAAATGACGCACTGTCAGCCTCGAATTTTGCAATAGACGCAACAGCTATAGCCACGCTGAACGGAGGCGCTGGTGACGATACGCTGACTGTCCTGTTTCAGTCTTTGTCCGGAGATGTCACCGCAACTGCCTACTTGAACGGCGGTGGCGGAAACGATGTCTACGTCATCGGAGGCTATTCCGGGACTTTACCAGCTTGGAGTTACGTCTACCTCCACGAGGACGCCAATGGAGGAGTTGATGAAGTACGTTCCGCTATTGCTGATTTCGAGCTTCCGGAGAATTTCGAGAACCTGACCGGGACGCGTGCTGGCGGCAACCAGACCCTGGTTGGAAACAGCTTAGACAACGTCATTGAAGCAACAGGCGACAGCAACGGTTTGTATGGCGAAGCAGGAAATGACTTTCTTATCGTCAATGGTAGTTCCAACCAGCTAGCTGGTGGTGAAGGTGATGACTTTCTCATCGCAACCGGCAACGACAACGAACTGTATGGGGAAACCGGGAGCGATTACTTTGAGGTCACTGGTGATAGAAATAAGATTGATGGAAGCGACGGCTATTTTTCTGAAATCCATTTGAATGGAGACAACAACTCGATCTCAGTTGGCGATTTCTCCGACATTGTCATTGAGGGAAGTTCGAACACTCTTGCAGCGAGCAGCGGTTCTGGCCGACTTCATGTTTATGGTGCTTCCAACCAGCTGCAATACTCGGGCGACATAAACGTTACCGGCAACGCCAACTCCATCACGATCAACCCAGGCAACGTCGAAAACACTATTTGGGTTATCGGGGATGATACAAGCGTCGCAGGTAGCGAAAGCGGTGAGACTGTCGAAGGAAACGGTGCCCGCGCCAACATTTCCGGCAATGGTGGCGATGACTTCATCCAATGGACTGGCGATCACGCTGCAGTCACTGGTGGCTTTGGAGCAGATTCACTCGAAACAGCGGGAGACTTCGCTTACATCAGTGGAGGCGAAGGCGACGATATTATCATTTTCACCGGTTCTTCGAACACAGTCCTTGGCGGCGAGGGAGACGATACGATCAACGTCACGGGTGACAATAACTCGATCGAAGACAATGCCGGCAATGATACGATCCGTATTGTGGGCGATGGCAACTCCGTATTGAGAACAGGGGATGATGAATACAGCAGCCTTAACGTTACGGTGCAAGGCGACGGGAACGTTGTCACGGTCGGTTCGAACTACCTCTCACTGACAGTCGATATCACCGGCAACCACAACACGGTCGAAACCGGCAACGGCAGCATTTGGCCATCGATGCTCAAGGGTGACTTCAACATAGTTGATGTCACGGGCTATTTTTGGGGCGTTGGCAGCGGCAACATCATCGAACATTTCAACAAGGACGGTGTTCCTTCAGGCCAAGTGGACATTGAATTCTGGGGCGACAATAACAGCTTCACTCTTGCCGCTGAGGGATCGTTTGTTTCCATCACTGGCGCAAACAACAGCGTGATTGGCGGCATTGGATCCGACCAGATATTCGCGGCGGGTTCAGGACATACCATCACGGCGGGAGATGGGAATGATGTGATCTCGTATCACGCCAGTGGCGGCGGCACCAAGATTTATGGCAATGTCGGCAACGACACGCTCATCATTGAGGCCAGCGACGTCAGCTCTTCATCCAACACATTTTATGGCGGCGCAGGAAACGACACTTATGAACTGGGCTCTCTGGCAGTCACTTTAGTTGAAGTTGCAGGCGGCGGAACGGACTTGCTGAAATCGGCGAAATTCAACCTCGACCTCGGCGGCTTCAGGCAAATCGAAAGCGCCATGTTGACGGGCGCTGCCAATCTCGCGCTGAATGGCAATGCTGGCGACAACGTGCTCACGGGCAATGCAGGTTTCAACCACATCACCGGCGGGATTGGCGCTGACACCATGAGTGGCGGTGCGGGAACGGACGTGTTTGACTTCAACAGTGTCACCGAAACAGGCGTTGCGTTCGCGGAGCGTGACTGGATCATGGATTTCGTGCGGGGCAGCGATCACATTGATCTTGCCACCATTGATGCTTCGACCAAGTCGGCTGGCAACAATGCGTTCAAGTTCATTGGCACCCAGGGTTTTCATCACAAGGCTGGCGAGGTTCGGTTTGGGCAATGGAATGTCGATGGCTCGGCCAATGACCGCACCATCATCGTGGGCGATGTGAATGGCGATGGCGTTGCGGATTTCCGGATCAATTTGAAGGGCCTGGTCGCGTTGTCGGCTGGCGATTTTGTGCTTTAGGGCGGAGGCTATTGCATCGCCGCATCATTTTGGGGAGGCGATTTCCTGAGCGCGAATTTTTCGATTCTGTAACGCACGGTGTCGCGCGAGACGCCTAGGATGCGGGAGGCTTCGGAGACGTTCCAGTTGGTTTTGGTGAGCGCATTTATCAGGGTCCGGCGTTCAATCTCGAGCAGGCCCAGGCCGTCGATTGATGCCGTACTTGCAGCGGCGGAGCCGGACTCAACGACTTGCGGGAACGACAGCACAGTCGCTTCAACCACATTGCCTTTGGTCAACAGGACGGCGCGCTCCATGAGATTGCGGAGCTCGCGGACATTGCCGGGCCAACTGTGTTGCGCAAGCGCGCGCTGGGTTTCTTCGGAGAGGAGTAGATTTTTGCGTTTGTATTTCTCGCCGCTCAAGTTGAGAAAGTGCCTGGCGAGAAGCAGGACATCTCCATTGCGAGAACGTAGCGGCGGCACGGTGAATTCCAACATTTGCAGGCGGAAGTAAAGATCAGGCCGGAACATGCCTTGCGCGATCATGGCCGGAATGCCGCGGTTGGTGGCGGCAACGACGCGGACCGATATCGCGTGGTCACGTACGCTGCCAAGGCGGCGGACCTTGCCGTCCTCCAGCGCCTTCAGAAGTTTTGCCTGGGTCGTCAATGACAGTTCGCCAATTTCGTCGAGAAACAAAGTGCCGCCATCAGCAGCCTCGAAAAGCCCTGGCTTGCGTTCCTTCGCATCGGTGAATGCGCCGCGCTCGTGGCCGAAGAGTTCGGATTCCACGAGATGCTCGGGCAAGGCCGCGCAATTCAGTTCGATGAACGGGCCCTTATGGCGCCTGCTGCCAAAATGAACGGCGCGCGCGACGAGTTGCTTTCCCGTTCCCGTTTCACCGCAAACAAGGACGGGCGGCGGCACTTCGGCATCAAGATTCTGTTCGGCATCAAGAAGTGCCGTAATTTGCGATTTTAGTTCCTCAACCGGCTTTGACTGGCCAATGATTGCGTCGAGCCTGCCTTTCCTGGCTTGCTTGTTATGGAAGTAGGACAGCGCTTTTTCCCTGCGCTCATGGCCTGTAAGACGGCTGATGAGCAGAACGAGTTCCTCAAGCACGAGCGGTTTGGTGATGAAGTCCGATGCCCCGGACTTCATGGCCTCAACTGCAAGTTCAATGCTGCCATGGCCAGTCATGAAGATGACTCGCGTGCCGGGGTGATCTTTGGTCAACTGGCCGAGAAGTTCGAGACCGCTGCCATCAGGAAGGTGATAGTCGAGGAGCATGACGTCGGGCTGGAAAGAATCCATCGCTTCCAAGGCTTCGCGCGCTGAGCTAGCGAGTCTGACATCGTGGTTTTCCCGCTGAAGGGAACGCTGGATGTTCTTGGCCAGAAGTGCTTCGTCTTCAACAATCAGTACTGCGGCCACCATTTAATTCTCGCCTTGCTGGTATATCTACACCGGATGTATTTGTATTATTCCCGGTGACAGAAAATTGACCAGACCTGTCAGCAATCTGTCAGACTGGCGCTGCTTCCACCTTGAGTGATATCAACAAGCATTGGGGGTTTTGCCCAATTTTCCACTGGCAGAAATCAATCGCGTTCATCGATCATCAAAAATTGCGGCTACTGAACAATGGCTTGCGGTTCCGAATGCGACATTCTGTTTCTGGCACATAAATTGTAACGGCCTGTTTGCAACTCCAACCACAGGCCAAGCCATTGACGATACTCATTGCCGAAGACAACACCATCCTCGCCAAAAGCATTGCCCGGCGTTTAAGACAAATTGGATTTGCCGTTGAAACCGTGGCGACAGCACGGGCGTTTCGCAAAGTCTATGCCGCCAGAAATTACGAAGCGCTCTGCCTCGACTTGCAGTTGCCAGATGGCAATGGACTCGAACTTCTGGATCAAGTGCGCGCCGCAAGAGACGACGTTCCTGCAGTAATCATCACCGGCACCGGCACGGAAGAAGACCGCGCACGGGCAGAGCGCAATGGCGTCGCCGGATTTTTCATCAAGCCATTCCCACTTTCAGCGCTGATGCAGATTTTCGAAGAAGAGCTGGACAATCAAAACCGACGCACCAACGAGGCCGGATGATGAAAGCACACGCCGCCAGGAGGCCCGAACCTAGAGAACCTGACCTGATTTTCTGCGCGACCGGAAAATCGGGACTTGGGCATCTGCGCCGCATCACCAATATTGTGACAGCACTTGCAAAACTGCGGCCAGGCCTCAGCCTTCACCTGGTGTCCAATGCTTCGATAGAAGGATTATCGGCGGATGAGGCGGATTATTTTGAAGCAGTCCACACAGCCGCCAGATTAGACATGGCTTCAGCCGTTGCCAGCATGAGGCGGGCACCAGTCATCGTCGACACCGCCATACTGCCTGGCCTTGAAGCGCTGGGATCGCCGCTCTGTTTGATACTGAGGGAAACAGTCGCTGAAAGAATCCGTGACTTCAAATTGCCGGGGAGCCGGAAGTGGGATCTTGTGTGCGTGCCCAATCCTGCGGACCACTGGCTGCCAAACGCCAGTTCCATTGGCGCAAAACGGATTGCGGCTGTCGGCTGGATATTCCGCAAAACCACAGCGAGTGACACGATCAGACCCCGGATTGTTTCCAGCGCACGATCAATTCTTGTGGCATCAGGCGGCGGCGGAAATGCCGAAACGTCCGCTTGGTTCAAGCGCGAGATGGATGGCGTAATCAAGCAGGCCAGAGCGCTTTCAACCGAGAGTTTTTGGGTCATCCAGGTTGCAGGGCCACGTTTGCCTGACAATGCATTGTTGAGTGAAGCAGATGACTACATTGACGTGGGTTCACATCTCAACGAACAGTTCCCGCGACATGATCTGGTAATTTCGACCGTCGGCTACAATTCGGCACTGGAGCTTGCGCAGCTTGACGTTCCGGTTCTGCTTGTGCCGATCGCCCGCAGCCTCGATGACCAGATTGCACGGGCTGAAGGCTGGGCTGGCAGGATCGGCTATGCGCATGTGGAGAGCGATTTCAACGCTTCGGCGCAATGGATTTGCTCCACGCTGAAATATGGCAAGAGGCGGATGCCTTGCAAACTCGACGACGGCGGTGCCGCGACATGCGCGGCGCGCATCCTGGAGCTGCTGCCGTGACAACCGCGATCACACGTGACGGCGATTTTGCATTCAAGGCGTTTGCCAACCAGAGCGCCTCAACCATCGGCAAGTTGGTCCGCTTGACGGGCAGCTTGAGAGCGTCCGGAGTTCCGGTCCCAGAAACCCGCAAAGACCCACTATCGAACGGCATAATATTGCCGTGGATTGAAGGCGAAACCATGCGGGACCGGTTCAAGGCGCGCGGGTCCAACAACTTTGCCGGGGCGGCGGAAGATCTCCGTTCGGCCATGTCCGTCCTGCGGCGCCTGCATGGATCTGACGTGCCCAAATCCGGGCTCGAACAATTGAGGCCATTCAAGAATTGCGATTCGCGGGTTTCCGATCCGGCATTCAAGTCGTTGCCATGCCACATCCGGCTCGGCGCCAAGCGACTGCGCATCCTCATTGAGATGCAGATGCCGATGGGACAGTCTACGCGCATCGTGCACGGCGATTTTCATCCCGGCCAACTCATCCTCGAAGAGGCAACAGGAAAGTGGTGGCTCATCGATCTTGACGATGCCGCTTTTGGGCATTGCGAGTCCGACATTGCCAATTTCTGCGTCAACATCGCAACGCACAGCCATCAATCCACCGGGCGAATGCTCGCTTGTTTTGATGAACTGGCGGCAACCTGTCTTCCAGCATATGGCGCGAAAACAGACCGGCACCAGTTGAACATTTTTGCCGCAACGACTTTCCTGCGGCGTGCGTTGAAGTTCGCAGCGCGTGGCGACGATCTTGCCCGCGTCAGCGACATGCTCGCAGCCGGGACCGCGCTGGCAAGTGACGGCGTGAATTCACCCACGTGATTGGGGATTTCACCCAGCCGTTCTGTCAGCTCTCTGTCAGCCCCGCAACATTCAAAATCAAGCAATTATAACAATACGATATACGCACACGTAACTTTCACGATCTGGCACAGGCGTTGCAATCCATCTCACAGGCAACAGCCAAATGCAGTTGCAGGGAGGGTGTGCAATGAGTGCGCTTGCAGAACATAAAATACATGAAGGACAACAGCCTTCAGTGCTGATGTATTCACCGGACAGCGTTGGCCTCGGGCATATGCGGCGCAATTCAGCGATTGCAGAAGGCCTCACGCGCGTTGAACCGGATGTCAGCAATCTCCTTTTGGTCGGGAGTTCGGCAGGCGCATATTTTGACCTGCCGTCCGGTACAGACTGCATCAAGTTGCCCTCAATCCTGAAAACGGGGCGCAACGAGTGGTCGCCAAAGTCGCTCAATGTTCCAAGCCATGTCGCACGCAACATCCGCTCAGGCATCATCATGGAAACCGCGCTCGCACTTGAGCCTGACGTGTTTGTCGTCGACCATGTGCCGAGCGGAATATGGGATGAGTTGATACCCGCACTCAAAGCCTTGAAGAGCCGCGCCAACAGACCGCAACTGGTGTTGGGCTTGCGCGATATTCTTGGCGCAGAAAATGAAATACGGGCGCGGTGGGAAGAAGACCGGATTTACGATCTCATCGACGAGTATTATGACAGCATCCTGATCTATGGATCGCGCGATATTTTTGCGGCAGGCGATGCCTATGGGCTGAGCGGCCGCTTTGCGGACCGCATCCGATATTGCGGCTTCATCCATTTTGGACAGCAGCGCGTGGAACAGGATGCTGCACGGAAGTTACTGGGAATTGGCGGCAAGCCTGCCGTTGTCATGACTGCCGGCGGCGGGCATGACGCGTTTCCGATGATGCAATTTGTGATGCAAGCGCTGATGGATTTGCGCAAACCATTGCCGTTTGAATTGATCGTCGTTGCGGGACCCCTGATGCCCATAGAGGGAAGAAACGAGATTGAACGCATGGCGGACGAACTCAAGGCAACGTTCATCGTCTCAACTGCGAAACTGCAAACATATCTTGCCGCCGCCGACAGCGTCGTCACCATGGGCGGCTACAATACAGTGATGGAATCGGTCGCGGCTGGCGTGCCGACGATTGTCATTCCCCGTACCGGGCCAAGTGCCGAGCAACGCTGCCGTGCGCAACTGTTCTCCGACCTCAATCTTGTCCGGTATGTTGACCTTGAATGGCATGACGCCGCGCGTTTGATCGCCGAACTTGAAACGGCGCTGTCGACGCCACGGCGGGCAACGTCGGCGCTGAGCTTTGACGGCATTGGCAATGCCGCGAAGGCGATTGCAAAAATGATCTCCAACAAACGGATCGTCGATGGACGCACCCAGATTCACAAGGAGGAAGTAGCATGACTGGCTCCAATTTGCGGGTAGGTTATGTGCTCAAGCGCTTTCCGCGCCTCAGCGAAACTTTCATCTTGAATGAGATGCTTGAGCTGGAGCGGCAGGGCGTTGAAGTCGAAGTCTTCTCGCTGTTCAAACCACCGGCGGAAGACAAACACGCACTGCTGTCCGAACTCAAGGCGCGCGTGACTTATCTTCCATCATCACCTGCAATTGAACAACTCACGTTGAAGCAGACGGTTGACGGGATTGAATCTGAACGCAAGCCTGTGGCGTCTCTGGTCAGCAACGCCGCATTTGACGATGCGATGCCGGGAAAATCGGCTGTAGAAAAAGCCAACGTGATTTACAAGGCGGCGACAGTAGCGCTGCTCGCAAAAGAACTTGGACTTCAGCATTTGCACGCTCATTTTGGGTCGGATGCTGCGACTGTCGCCCTGTTGGCCTCGCGGCTGTCCCACCTGCCATTTTCATTCACTGCCCATGCCAAGGACATCTATCACACGTACATTGACAAAGTGACTGACGCCCGGATGCGCAGCGCCAAAATTTCCGAGGCTGCATTCGTAGCAACAGTTTCGGAATTCAATCGCCAACATCTCATTGGCATCGCGGACCGGGCGGATTCTGGACGCATTCACCGCCTCTATAATGGCATTGATCTTGACCGATTCCGTGATCAACGTTTGAGCCGGGAACCTGCAACCATACTGGCAGTCGGGCGGCTGGTCGAGAAGAAGGGTTTCACTCATCTGATCGAAGCATGTGGGCAACTCTCAAGACGGAGCGTTGAATTCCGCTGCGACATTGCCGGTGATGGGCCATTGCAGGAATTTCTTGCGCAACAGATTGAAACATGCGGCCTTATTGGGAAGGTTCGTTTGCTTGGACCGCGCAAACAAGAAGAACTGATCGGCATGATGCAGACCGCAACGCTCATGGTGCTGCCGTGCATCGTAACTGATTCAGGAGACCGGGACGGATTGCCAACGGTATTGCTCGAAGCTCTGGCTT
Organism: uncultured Alphaproteobacteria bacterium; assembly: GCA_963819615.1. GTDB lineage: Bacteria > Pseudomonadota > Alphaproteobacteria > Rhizobiales > Aestuariivirgaceae > Aestuariivirga. Next base: position 101,728 of record CAWFWW010000001.1, on the reverse strand, counting down.
CAGGCTTGCCCTGCATTTCGACTACGGTGTCGGGCGTTCCTGAAATCATCCAGGATGGTGAAAGCGGTCTGTTGACCAGGCCGGATTCGGCTGACCAGATGGCAGATGCGATTGAAACGCTGCTCGCCTCACCTAAACGGCGCGATGCATTCGCCCGCGCGGGCCGCATGAAGGCTGAACGCGACTTCAGCCTGTCGCGCAATGTGGCGACGCTGCGGAGCCTTTTTGAACAATGCCAACACTTCAGCAAGGAAGAAAGCAATGAGACTTTGCTACGCGTCAGCTGATTTTGGCATTCCGGTTTTTGGCGACAAAGGGGCCTCAGTCCACATCCAGTCCATGGCGCGGTCGTTCATGACACTTGGACACGCCGTCAACATGGTTGCCCCCCAGTTCGGATCGGCACCTTTGAAATTTGGCGCACAACTGCACCGCACTAAAACCGCGCTGCCTGAGATTTCCACTGCCGATCTCGCTTTGGCCGAACATAGCGACCGTGTGTTCAAGGAGCGCCGGAACCTCGCGATAGGGCGTTCGGTTGAAGCGACGATCATCGAGCAGCATGCCAAGACACAATTTGATTTCGTCTATGAGCGCTATTCATTGTGGAGTGCGGCGGGCGCCCGGGCGGCGAAGCGTCTTGGCATTCCTTTGGTGCTTGAGGTCAATGCGCCGCTTTTGCTCGAGCAACAGAAGTACCGTCAGCTGGTGCTTTCTGTGGAAGCAGAAAAGATCGAAGCCGAAAACTTTCACGTTGCCGACCAGATTTATGCGGTTTCCCACGAGGTTCGCGAGTACTGCATTTCGAAAGGCGCTGATCCAAAGCGGACCACAACCCTTGAGAACGGCGTGGACACTGAAATCTTCAATCCGCACGGTGGAAGCGCAGACACGCCATTCCGCGCTGGCCTTCCTGTCGTCGGCTTCGCGGGAAGTCTCAAGCCTTGGCATGGGCTCGAAGATTTAATTCAGGCTGTACATCTTTTGCACCAAAGCAACATTGATTGTGGACTTCTGCTGGTCGGTGACGGACCCATGCGCGGCTGGATCGAAGGCTTCGCCAAGGGAGCTGGCATGGCGCATCTCGTCCATCTTACCGGATGGGCGAGGCATGACGAAATTCCATCTTACATTCGAAGCATGGATGTGGCGGCGGCGCCTTACCCGAAATTGCAGGACTTTTATTTCTCGCCACTCAAGCTGTTTGAGTATCTCGCATGCGGCAGGGCCGTGGTGGCGAGTGACATTGGGCAGATTTCGACTGTCATCAATCACGGGGAAAATGGAATTTTGACTGAACCAGGGAATCCATCAATTCTAGCTGACAGAATTGCGTCGCTGCTTGCAGATCCGGCAATGAGGAAACGATTGGCGGGGCGGGCAGTCCAGTCCATGCATGGTCATTCCTGGGTGGATTGCGCCGCCCAAGTGATCGAAGATGTCGCTTCGCTGCAATGTGCGCCCGTGAAAAGGAGTGCATAACTTTGAAGCACGTTGCAGAAAAGAAACCGCATAGTTTGAAGCCCACGGCTGTTTTCAGCTTGTACCGGCGGCTAGGACATCATGTAAAACCTATGCGCTGGAAACTGGCTGGCGCCGGCATTTGCATGGTGGGAATCACTGCTGTGGAACTCTTGAAGCCGTGGCCCCTGAAAGTGATCTTTGACGGCATTCTTGTGCCCGGCCACAATCAAGGCTGGCTGATGGGACAGATCGCATTGTGGGCTCCTGGTTCCGACATGCTGCTTGGGCTCATGGTCGCATCCATCCTTGTGCTCGCCATCATCGGGGGCCTGTTCGGCTTCGGGCAGTCATATCTCCTGTCGATCGCAGGACAAGGCGTCGTCACATCCATTCGGCTGCAACTCTACAGCCACATCCAACGGCTGTCGCAGAGTTTTCATGACGAGCGCAGCACCGGCGATCTCATGACGCGACTGACTCAAGATGTCCAGATGATGCGAGAGTTCCTGGTCAATACCGGCATGCTCATGCTGGCGCGCAGCCTGGTGGTTGCCGGCTCCCTTTCGGTCATGTTCGTGATGGATTGGCGACTGGCGCTCGCAGGAATTGCTATTGCCCCACTTCTCGCATTTGTCTCGTGGTATTTCGGCGGCCGGATCAAACTGGCCTCGCGGCAACTGCGCAAACGCGAAGGCAATCTCGCCAATGTGATGTCGGAGAGCATTTCGGCTATCAAGCTCGTGCAAGCTTACGCACGGGAGTCGCATGAGGAAGCGCGCTTCGCCCGGCAGACATCAGCGGGGTCCGAAGCAACCATCAAGGCCGTGCGGCTTGAGTCACACATGGAACGGTTGGTGCAGATCATTCTGGCGCTGGGAACTTGCGCTGTCATTGGATATGGCGTCATGCGCGTGCAGGCAGGCATTCTTACCCCCGGCGATCTGCTGGTGTTCACTGCATATCTGGCGGGCTTGTACCGGCCGATCCGCAAGCTTTCGTCAACCACGGGAAGAATGGCGAAGGCGACTGTCTCCGGAGAGCGGATTCTCGACATTCTCAAGCTCAAGCCAGAAGTTTCAGATTTGCCACATGCCGGACCTGCGCCGTTGCTGCGTGGCGGCATTTCATTCCGAAGTGTGTCGTTCGCCTATGCTGGCGGAAACGCCGTCTTGAACAACGCCAATTTCACGATCGCACCAGGCGAGACAGTGGCACTGATGAGCCGTAGCGGAACAGGAAAATCGACTATCGCAAACCTGCTGTTGCGGTTCTACGATCCGCAACAAGGAAACGTGCTGCTGGATGGCGCTGACATCCGTCAATTCACTGTTGAATCCGTGCGCAACCAAACTGCCATCGTGCTGCAGGACGCCGTGCTGTTCAACGCGTCAATCCGCGACAACATCGGCTATGGCAGGCAGAATGCCTCTGACGAAGAGATCGTGGCGGCAGCCCGTGCAGCGAGCGCGCATGAATTCATCATGGGTCTTCCAGAAGGATACAACACTTTCGTGGGCGAGCGGGGCGGCAAGCTGTCCGGCGGGCAGCGGCAACGCATCTGTGTTGCCCGCGCCTTCGTGCGACAGGCCAGCATCCTCATTCTCGATGAACCTCTCACCGGCCTCGACAAGGAAAACGAGGCAATGGTGCGCGATGCCTTGCGCCGCCTGATGCGCGGCCGGACTACCATCATTATTACGCATGACCCGGATGTTGCGCGGATGGCGTCACGCATTTTCAGCATCTCAAAGGGCCGCATCTATGAAGTCGCTGCAGGCGGCATGCCGCGGATCGGGATGGCATCATGATGGAAGCTTCCGTGTTAAAACAGTTGCAAGTAGATCAACCTGCCGCACTTGACCGGCTGCGCGACGTGCTAGCTGAAGACCGCCTTACCAAGGCTCTCATGACCAATGCGCAAAGTCTTGGCGTTGACACCGCTGCATTCGAAGGTGCGCATGTCTCGCGGGTTCATCCACGAAACGATGGCGGGTTTGTACTTGATGTTGAGACACCGGGAACCGCTTCCGATACAGGATTCTTTGTTGAAGTGGTTGCTGGCGATGCGGCAGAACATGCTGAACGATTGATGCGCCGGCGCTTCAAGCAGGGCAACCGTCTTGGAGAAACGGTGCCAATGCGGATTCACGTCAATGCGGATGCTGGACTTGTGATGCGGCGCAAGGGAGAGGATGAGCTGCTTGATGGCCTCATTGCCCTGCATCGTCCTGAGACTTTCGACGCGGGCATGTCCGGGAGCGCCGTCGCCACGCGGCTTCTGGCGCACCGCCTGAACCGGCGTGCTGTCTTTGAGGCAGAGACAGCAACTGGTGAAAAGCAAATCGTCAAACTCTACAAAAAGGGATCCGGCAAGGCACAAAGTGCCATTGAAACTTCTTCATTGCTGGAGCGCACGGCTTTCGGGGCAGCATCGCCGGTGCGGGTGCCAAAGATTCTTGGCAGCTGTCCCAGGTGGCCCGGCTATGTCATGGCTTGCGCCGATGGCGTTCCCATTTCGCAACTTCAATCTCATTTGCGGCATGTTGGCTTCAGTCTTGCCGGTGCGGCGCTGGGGAGGTTGCACCGCCTGCCGCTGCGCCTGCAAGAGAACCATACAACAGCGCAGGAGCAGGACTTGCTGCGCAACTGGGTTCACCTTACCTGCGCTGTTCTTCCCGAACAAGCGCGGCTTCTGACGAAGGCCCAAGCACATGTCGACAGGCTGTTGGCGGATTCCGCACCGCAAACATTCACAATGGTGCATCGGGATTTCCATGAAGGGCAAGTGCTGGTTTCGAACGGATCTGCAACCCTTATCGATTTTGATACTGTCTGCAATGGCGAGCCGTCGCAGGATATCGGCAATTTTCTGGCGCATCTCGATTATTCAGGGCTGGTGAGCGGAACGGCGACCCAGGATGACGAAACAGCTTTCATAACTGCTTATGAGCTGACGCATGCCGATATTCACCACGCACGCGTTGCGGCGCACCGGGCGGCAACACTGCTCCGGCTTTCCTGCATTCACGCCCACAAGCGCAATGGACGGGCTGTTTGCGCAGCCCTCGCCGAAACGTCGCTCGCTTCATGATCGACATTGCTGAAGACAGTGCGCTGCCCGGATTTCGCGGTTCGTTTGACATGGCGCAGTTGCGTGACGATCTTGAAGAAGCAATGCCGCAACTCGCAGACGTGAAGACATGCCGGATTGACCGCTTCCGCTACCGCAGGTGCGAGCGCGCGGTATTCCTTTACGAAGTGGAAACCAGGAATGGAAGGGAATGGATCACAGGTTCACTTTGGCCAAAACAAAAGGGGTGGAAGGAATTTCAATCCAACAAGGCATTGGGATTTGCACCGCGAACGGGCATGTTGCTGGGCCGGTTTCCCTTTGACCGAAAGCTTCTAGGCATCGCCAATGTATTGCAGGGAAATTCCCTGGAGCTATCAGGTCTCATTCACCGGCTGCATGGCAACGATGCCAAGGTGACGGCGGTTTGCCTGAAGCGCTACCGCCCGGGGATCAGCGCCACCATGAAAATTGACGTGAGTTGGGCTGAAGGCAAGGCCTCTCATTACCTGAAATTTTACGCCGGTCAGAATGTCCACTGCATTGCCGAAGACCATGCGGCGGTGAAGGACTGCGAAACTATTTCTGTGCTGCGCCCTGCCGGAGTTTTGCCTTCCATCAACGCCATCCTATGGCCGGAAATTCAGGGAACGCCGCTCGACCGCGCCATTGCCAGCGGCGCCTTTGAAGTCGAAGTGCAAGTTGCAGCGGATGGCCTGCGAAGTTTCCATGAATCTTCCCAATCCCCAACTAAAACTTCAAATGTGAATGCGACCCAACGTGATGCACTGCGGCACGCGGATTTTGTCAGCACTTTCTTGCCCGGACAAGCGGGTCCCCTCATTTCGCTCGCCGGCCGGATTTCAAGTGCGCTGCAAGGCGGGCAGCTTCTGCCCATTCACCACGACATGAAACCTGAGCACATGCTGGTCCGTGATGGCCGTTGCCACATGATAGATGTGGAAGGCATAACGCTTGGGCTTCCAGAAATCGACATCGGCAACATGATTGCCCGCATTGAAGCACTTTCCTGGCTTGCGGGAATTGATCCGGCGGTGTGCAGCAAGGCGGCAGAACAATTTGCAGAATTGTCGTTGAATGTCGGGCCGGATACGCTTGCAGCCGCGACAGCACTCAGCAATCTCAAATTGGCAACTTATGCCATCAGTCACCAGATCGACAGCTGGGCGGCAATTGCGCATGACCTGGTGTCGAGAGCACTGAGTATTACAAATCCTCAGAAAGAGACCAGTGAGTGACGGTCACCTGATTTTGCCGGAAGGAAAATCATTTCGACTGCGAGGCCTTTTTCACCTTTGCGCAAGTTCAACGACCCTCCGAAGCGTTCCATGATCTGTTGGGATAATGGCAGTCCCAGGCCCGTGCCCCCAGACTTTGTGGAGAAGAAGGGCTTCATCACCTTTTCCATCATTTCACTGTTGAGTCCGGGGCCTGTGTCTTCAACCGTCAGAAGTATTTTGCCATCCAGCCGTTTTTGGGTCCGCACCGTTACTTTGCCGCCTTTGGGCATTGCGTCGGCAGCATTTGCAACAATGGACGTTAGTACATGACGAGCGGGTTCAGCTGTCGCCTGAACATTTGGAAGCCTTTCCGCCAGATCAAGGGAAATTGCGATATGCGATTTTCCGGCGTGCTCGGCGTAGTCCTTCATCACCTCGTTCACCAGTTCGTTCATATCGAGATCAAGTGTCTGCGATTCATGAAACGGGTGTTTTGAGAACAGCAACAGCTCTTTTGTCCAACGCGTCAACCTGTCCGTTTCAGTGATGATGTCGCGGGCACTTTCGCGGGCGCCCTCAAGATCGTCGGTCAGAGCAATTTCTGCCGCAGCACGGATCGATGCCAGCGGGTTGCGGATACTGTGGGTAACAGCCGCCGCCGTTTCGCCGATCATTGCCATCGACTGGACTTCGGTAAGTTTCCGGTTCTGGCCGGCAATTACATTCGCTGCGTGGCGCACGATCCAAAACAGAGTCGTGAACAACAAGCCGCCGCCCAGAAATGCGCCCAGCCACAAGCGCTGCATAGAGCCTGAGAGCGCACGATCAAGCGCCAAAGGCACCTTGTATACTTCAACGATGCCAACGACCCTGTTGTCGCCAGTGGAAACGATCGGGACATAAGTTTCAACAAAGCGAGATCCAATGTGGCTGGGCGCCAGGTTGTTGTGCTCTTCCTTATCCGCTGTTCCAACGATGCCTGCTTCGAAAACCAGTTTTCCCGTCAGGGCTTCCTTAAGTTCGTCGTTATCTTCGTAGTGGGCTCCGGCAATTTCGGGATTGGAGGACCACAATACGCGACCGCCCGGATCATAGACGTTCGCCGCAAGCACATCCGGCATTTTCAGGATGTGCCTGAAGAATGACTGGAGTTTTTCACTGGCCCCTTCCTGTTCAGTGCTGCTGAAATATTCCGCCGTTCCTTCGGCATTGACAATGCTTTGCAAAAACTCGTGCGTGACAGTCGCGTCGCGCAAAAGTATCTGGTTGGTCAGGAACCTGGATTGAAGGTAGGCCGAGGAAGCAGTGATTGCTGCAATCGACAGGAAGCTTAATACTGCAAAGGCCCGGACCGGGCGAAAGGATGGCCCACCACCAAATCCCAGGAATTCACGCAATTTCGATATTATCACTTCAGTCTCCAACTTACCATGCGCAAGATAAGTTGTTTCCGCTGACGCTTCGCTGACTTCTCAATGGTTTAAGAAAGGAATACCGGGGGGCATAATTGCGTATATGCTGGTTGGGCGGGTCAAGCCACGCCGACGGAGAGTTGATGGAGTTGCGACAAACGCGCGGATGCTAGTGATGGCGGATTTTACTGGCGGATTTTACTGGCGGATTTGACTGGGCCAGAAGTTTGGCCGCACGCCCTATTTTCTTCAGGCGCGCGGCGGTTTTCATGTCAGGCCGCCCGCAGTTTGTGGCGCGACTGAAACTCAGCCCTGGTTGCGACGACTTCAGGGTTTGCCAGCCAATTGCTGCGCACAGCATTTGGGACGTGGCGGGGGGTTCTGAAACCACTTTGCTCGACGATGAGCAAACTCGCCTGCGCCGGATAGGGTGACCGCGGCGGCGCTCCAAATGAATCGCCGTAAGAGTCACCGTATGAGTTACTGGGCATTGCACCTTCATACTCTTGCCGGACATTGGCCTGGATGGAGGTAATGCCGCTGGTCAAGACCAGCATGCCGCCCCACATGAAGACGACAGCGCAGCAATAGGCGAATAGTATGGTTGTTGCCGGGACGACGAAATTCAGTTCGCTTGCCTTGCCCAGGACAAATGGCGTGAACCACGACACTGCGGAGAGGCTGGCCACAAAAGTGAACATCATGATCTGGCTGTTTGGCTTGCCATCAAACAACCTGTGCCCGAGCCGCTTTTCAAGATGCGGCATGACGGCGGCATGAATGAGAATGCCGTTCAAAGTGAGTATCATAACGATGATGATCTTCGCCCACAGCTTCGGGTTTTCAATGTAGTCGGGCTTGATCTGCCAATTCAGCCAGATGAGCGCGATACCGGTTACCCAAAGAACGATGAGTCCCAGCGACACCGCGCGCGACAATAAATGCAACTGGTGGATCGTGTAGTGGCTCACGGGCTTTATGATGCCGCGGGTGAGAATGGTGAAATCGAGCAGCAACGCGCCACCGAGACCCATAACGAGCCCCATCAAGTGTGCAATTTTAATCAGAGTCAACAAGTGCATGGGGGTCCCCCTCAAACAATTCAACTGCGCGAGTCACCACGCGATTGAACGAGTTGCCGTCCCGTTTGCAATTCGTTTGAACCAAATCAGTAAGAGTCAATCGACGAAGTATTGATTTGTAGAGCCCACTTCGTTTGCAAGTATGTTGAAAATAGGGCGAGATATGAGGATATTTGTGATTACTTAATTTATTCACCCGGAGAATTTGGTTCGCGTCAAAATCGCGACTGGACTCGGCAAGAAAAAAGGCACAGCCGACTTGCCGCGGCTGTGCCTCAGGACTTTGGGAGAAACCAGTCCCTTCTGTTATACGATGTTCGAGCCGTTCAGGAGATGATGACCCTTGATTGAGAGTGCGAACTCGTCGTTAGTGTCGCTATCTGTGTTGCCATGCAGCACGGTGAACTCCTGGCCGTCGATTTGCTCGAAGGACACCGAGATCTGGCCTGCACTTGCCTGGCCGTTGACCAGCGTGACTTGGTGACCCATGAAGGCTGAGACATCAATCTTGTCGCCGGCCTGGAAGGACGTGATCGTGTCGCCATCCGCTTTGGCTGCGGATTTGAACACGAAGACGTCCTTGCCAGCACCGCCGTCCATCACGTTGTGCGCTGCCGAGGCGACGATGGTGTCGTTGCCTGAGCCGCCGACAAAGTTCTCGATGCCATAGAGCACGTCCTTGACACCACCCGTCTCGGCGAAGCCCTTGGAGTGGGAGCCAGAGCCGAGATTGACCTTGATGTTGGTCAAGATGGCCGACATGTCGAGCGTGTCATTGGCCGAAGTGTCTGCCGTTGAGCTGCCGCCGAAGTAGGTGTCAGCGCCATCCCTGGTCTTGGTGACGAAGGTATCGTCGCCGGATGAGCCGACGCCACGATCTTCGCCCTTGCCACCGACCATGCGATCATCGCCATTCTGACCGTAGAGCCGATCCTTGCCGGACCCGCCGTTAAGATGGTCATCACCGCTGCCGCCGCGCATCAGGTCATCGCCGCCCAGACCGTTCAGCGTGTTGTCATCATCATCGCCGTCGATCTCATTCTCCTCCTCGCTGCCATTGGTGATGGAACGAAGCGGTTTTGGATGGCCGGGGTGGTTGCCGTTGCCGGGGTTGGTGACAACAACTGGCGCCGTGACATTGATGACATCCTGCGGACGGGTGCCGCCGATGATGGCATCCGTGCCGCCGCCGGTGTTCAGAACCACACGGTGGTCTGAGGTGAGGCCGGTAATGTCGACCTTGTCAGCACCTGCACCGCCGTTGACGGTGATGGTAGAGTAGTTGAGGCTGGTGTTCGGAGGAGCAAAGTTACCGATTACATTGATCGTATCGCCATTTGGAGTCGTATCAAGCCCGCCGTTACCATTGTTGGCGGTGACATCAAGGGTATTGATCGTAATCTCCTCGATGTTGTCGAGTTCGGCAATGACAGTTCCATTACGCGTGACAACAATCTCAGTGCCTGTACGCAGGCCGGTGATGCCTGCGGTGCCAGCAGCCGCTGCGGTGTAGATATTGAATGCTTCCGCAGTATTGTTGCCAGTGATCACGAAGCGGTCGCCAGTTGCACCGTTAGCTTGACCATCGACAAAGTCGCGGCCATCGGTCACTCCAGCATTAGTCACGTTCCATTGGATGGTGTCATCACCTGCGCCAGCAAAGACGAAGTCATTGCCAGTACCAGCATCGAAGGTGCTGTTTGCAGCATCGCCGACCAGAATATCAGGCTGGTTATCGTCCCGCCCACCAATGGTCCCTACGGTATCGCTCCGAATGTCTACCGACTGTGTAGCTCCTTGAATTGCGTAGGTGAACTGCTTATCGGCGGCGTTCGTTTGCACGAGCGTTACTGATGGCACACCTGCGTTTGTCGTCAGCGAAGAAGTAAGAGTGGCCAGGGTGTCACTCACTGACGTAATGTCAGGGACTGAATCCGGGTCGGTGTCATTTGCCAGGAATACCCACTCAGGTATGACAATCTGGTTAGGGCTTGTCACGATATTCGTATAGATACGTTCTGCGTCTGGATCGCCTGGATCATCAACAGCACTGACTGTCACCGTTGTAGTGGCAACGGCGCTTGTGCCGATAACGTCGGTGACTGTCGACTGGATGATCCTTTGGTTGTCGCCTGGGTTATCCAACGTGTTTGCAAAGCGCACCTGACCAATTGCCGTTTCATAAGCAGCAAGTGAAGCGGCGCCCGTCAACGTCAGCGTCATGACACCTGCCACGTTGGTGATCGGGGCAGCTGTTATGCCAGCTGGCAGAGCACCGAGGATGGACATGACGTCACCCGCCTGCCAGTCGGTCAACACGACCGTTGCAGATTCCATCACAGAATCCATGCTGGTAACATCCGGCAGGGAGGCTATCGCGACTGCTGCACCATTTTCGTTGAAGGTTGTGGCGTAGTCGTTGCCGAGAGAACCTGGACCAGTCGTTGTCGTAACAGTCGCAATATTGAGATTATCGATGCGAACTTGTTCCTGTCCAATAATAATGACCGTCCCATTGATCGCGGTGGAAACAAAGCGAACTGCGGAATTGGCGCTGAATGAACCGGTCAGGTTTACTGTAGTCAGTGCTCCAAGGAAGCTCGATCCGGTATTGATGAGGGAAACCTCGTTAAAGTTCACGCCATCGGCTGCGAACTGCACCGATACTGTTTCCCCGGCATCAAGTCCAAGTTGTGTTACGTTGAAGGATAGAGTTGCCGATGTAACACCGCTCAGGTTGAACGACCGGGTAATTTCTGCACCATCTCCATTCAGGAAACGAAGCTGGTTCGAATTGCCACCATCGATCTGGATTTGACCTGCGCTAAGTCCAGTTACACCATCATTGGTTTCAGTCCATGCGGTATTTGCAGTATCGAAATTGTCGCCAACATTTCCATTTGTCGTCGTCACATTGAACGCGTTCAAGTCCAATGTCGGCAACACAATCGCACCTTCCGGCTCAAGGTTGTTGAGCAGGATGGTGAACTGCCGCACAGCTACCAGCACACCGCCATTGGCAGGCGTGTCGGAGTAGGAGTTTACGACAACCTGATACTGATTATCAACAGGCGTTTGTACAGCTTCGTAGTTAAGCCGCACTGGCCCGCCACGATCAACAACCAGCGAGTAACGTGGCAGATTGTTGAAGTCGACGCCATTCGGGATCACCTTGAAGCGGCCATCGGCATTGTTGAGTGGATCGATTTCATGGTACAGCGTTGTCACATCGACATCGACCGGAGGCGCGCCACCGATGGACTGCGAGTCATAATCGACGCTGAACGGTATTTGCAGGCCGACGATTGTACCAGCAAAGCTGTTTTCGTTGACACTGAACGCAGCCGTTGGATTGTCGGTTTCCGCCGAGATGATGCGTTCCGGATTGCCCGCTGCATCGTTGAACACGGCGACAGCGCGCAACACATGGCCCGGATCGACGGAGCGAACCGTATAGGATTCGCCGTAGGTGCCGAATTCCAGCGGAATGTCCGACCAGCCGGAATTGCTGCCGAATTCTGTTGTCTGCCAGATGAAGTGCAGCCCAACAGGCATGCCGTTGCTGTCAAGCGTCAAGCCATCAGGATCGCTAAAGTTGCTAAGGTTGGCCTTCAGCACCTGTCCCACATAAGGCGTGACTTTGCCGTCATATGGCGTCGGATCTTCGATTGTAACAACACCGGTTGCTGCATTGTTGTTGCCTGCAATGCGGACCAGACGATCAGCAAATTGAAGCATTTCAACGTTCTTGAGCAGGTCGTGATCGTCTGTCAGCAAGCCGCGGCTGCTGAGCTGGACGCCATCGACAACAGCCCCAACTGCACCGGTGTCGCGGTCGCGCACCGAGATGAAGCCGTCATTGTTGACGTCAATGGCGTTGGTGAATTCACCGGCATCGTTGTAGTCACCGTCACCATTCAGGTCAGTGGAACCTTCGATGTGGTACTCGGCGAAGGTGCCCTGGAAGAAGGCAGTGTCAACATTCACACCCGTGCCGCTCAAGTTTGTATTGTCCGTGAGAATTTCACGCACGATGCTCATCTGAGCTGGATTTACGGTGCCGTCGAGCAAGAGCGACTGCAGCGAGCGGCCGCCGAAGGCTGGGCTGGTGAAGTCCGGTTGGCCATTGGCGTCGGTGTTGAAGACCTTGCCGGCATATTGGCCCATCGCTGTCGTATCGGTATTGAGCGATTCGGCTGAATAGATCGTGCCGCCGCGATCGATCTTGATGCGCACATTAAGATAGGCGTCGCCATCGAGCAGGTCATAGCCGCCACGACCGCGCAAGCTGTCATTGCCGTCGCCACCCATGATGATGTTGCCATCGCGGAAGGTCGAGACTGGGGTTGATCCCGGGACTGGCGATGCGCCGCCGAACAGGGTCTGGCGTGCGTCGGTGCCATCAAAGCCGCCGAACCAGGCATTAAAGCCATCAATGCGGTTGATGCCTTCTTGGGTCAGCAAGTGGTCGGCGAAGAGTTCGGTCGGGACCGAGTCTGGGGCCGAGGAACCGCCGCCTTTGTGGCCGCGATCATCGCCAGACAGCTTGTCGTCGAACTTGTTGCCCGAGAAACCTTCGACCTGGTCGAAGCGGTCCTTGAGGATGTCGTTCGGGATGGTCGTGAAGATCGGAATGGCCGCGTCGAAATCGACAGCGCCACTATCGCCCTTGCCGATGGCCCAGTCGAAGCCGAACATGCCTTCGTAACGGAACACACTGGCGCCGGAGCCCATGATGTCGTCGCCCGATTCCGCGTCGTAATCGCCTTCGTCGCCCTGGTTGAACATCACGTCGTGGCCCTGGATCGGGCTGTTGAAGAACAGTTCAGAGTTGTCGCCGGCAAGAGTGTCGAAGCCGGCACCGCCTTCGATCCAGTCAGCGCCTTCGTTGCCAAGGATGAAATCCTTGCCGGCACCGCCGAGGATGAAGTCGTCGCCTTCGCCACCGAAGGCTTCGGCAGCGTCCTGGCCGAGCGAGATGAAGTCCTTGCCTTCGTCGCCGAAGAGAAGATCAGCACCGCGGGCACTGGTGATAACGTCGTTGCCCTGGTTGCCGCGCAGCACGTCGTCACCGAATGGATCTTCGATGATGTCGTCGCCTTCGCCGCCAAACACGTCGTCGGATTCGGTGCCGGCGTTGAGATAGTCGTTGCCGCCGTCACCCCAGAGGGTGTCGATGCCACGGTCGCTGAGCAACCGGTCATTACCCTCGGTGCCGCCGAGCACGACATGCTCGCCGCCGATGAACTGGATCGTGCCGCCGATGTTGTGTCCATCCAATCCGACAGTCGGAGTTTCGCCTCGGACAGCCGTGGTATAGTCACGCGTGACCTTGCTGGCGAAGACCGAGTGTGGTTCGCCTAGAGCCCAGGTCGGATCGAGACTGGCATTGCCTTCGCGATAATCTTCCTGCGCGATTCCCTGATCAAGCTCGAGAATGTGGTCTGGCGTGACGAACAGCGCGCCGTTCAAGTGGGTCGCGTAGTCGTCGCCCAGATCGGTGTTGCGCATGACCAGGTCCGAGAAGGTGTTCGGCTCGAGGTTGTTGAGGAAGTTCGTACCTTGGGTACGGGTGAGATAGTACATGCGGTCGCCGTTCTGGAGGTTCTCCATCTGGGCTTCGAACACGTAGTTGAAGGTGGAGCCCAGCATGCCGCCGAACTCGTTCTTCGCTTCGGCCAAACCACCGATCCACAGATCGACATCGTTGAGGCCGCCGAGGTTGGTGGCGTAGATGCCAGTGCCAGCCAAGAATTCCAGGCGATCAGCCGGGACAGTTCCATCAGCGTCCGGGCCGTCAATACCGAAGACCAATTCTTCAGCCGCAGCGCGCTTGTCGGCCACGGTCGTTGCTGACGTGATCGTGGAGTGCGTGCCATAGGCAGCGATGAAGTTCACGACCGACAGCGGATTCTTGATGTGCTCGGCGAAATTGACCCAGCTTGTGTAGGGCTTGAGGTCGGCCAGTCCGGTATCATTATACAATTGTGCCCGGGTTTCGTTGAGCGACGGAATGCCGGTGTCGCGGCCACGGGCGATGTTGAGCGCGCCGAGATCGAGCGGCAGACCCACAAGATTGTCACGCACGTCGGAGACGATCATTTCGTCGATTTCATTGCCGACATCGCGCGACAGGCCGCGGATGATGTTGGCATTGATGGCCGCCAGATCGGTGCCGCTGGCATAATATTGCTGCGGATTGAGGAAGACGGCGAGGAGCGACTTTTGATCCGTCGTGCCATCGATCAAGGTCAGATCGTTCTCGAGGCGATCGACGGTGCCGGTCAACATGGAGTGGCCGAAGCGGTAGACTGTATGCGCGAATTCGGCAACAATCGTTGGGTCTACATCGGGGCTGCTATTGAAGATGAAGGGGTCGACCATTGGCTGAATGCGGCGGGCGAATTCTTCGAACACGAGATGCTGATACTGCATTTCGGTGGCAAAGCGCGCGGCCTGGAACAGGCGCTCGCCGTCCCATGCGGAGACGTTGGCGATCAGGGCATCTTTCTGAGCCGGCGAGGCGATGTCGGCAAGGCTCGCAATATCGACGCGCAGCCATTCATTGATGAAGGCCAGATCGCCGGACTCGAGGATCGATACCTTGTTGGCATCAACCAGACGATCATGTTCGCTGTGGAAAATGCTGTGGACTGTGGTGAGTGCAATGTTTTCATTGCCGCGACCATCACCCGTGATGAAATGCGAATTGAGCATTTCGTCGTCATAGGTGCTGATATCGAGGTCGTCGGTCGTGCCTTGATCGCTGTCGGCGACCTGCGCCGCATCCTTTGTACCGTTTCCATCGCTGTCATACATGCCAGGCGCGGCGTGGTGAGCAATGTCGTTCAGGAAGGCGTGACCGGTTCCCATGACGGCGACGGTAGCGGTCGCTCCCGCAGGGAGAAAACCAGTCGGCAGATTGGACGATGTCAGTGCATGAATATCAAGACCCGAGGCGGTGCCCTCGATATAGGTGTCGACAGTCGTGACTGGACCGGAAGCTGGTGTGATCGTCACCTTAACCGCAACCTGGGCATAGCCATTGGCGCCGGCGATGAATTTGCCATACTGGTCGGTGACCAGCAGCGGCACGTCATGAACGTCGACATCGCTGAGCTTGATACCCAGATATTCAAGGGCATTGGCCTTGACGTCGGCCCAGTTGCCGATGCCACCGACAACGGTGTTGTTTGTGCCGTCGCCGCTCAGCAGCTTGCCGGTGGAATAGGTGACACCGCTTTCGCGAACATACTCGCGCAGGAACACTTGATGCGCAGAATGTGACGTATAGGTCTGGTTCTGGTCGATCCACGATGTCGTGGTGTTTTCGTGCTGTGCGACGCCATTGGCGTCGATGGTGGCTGTGGCGCGGGTCAAGGCCATGAAGTTTGGACGGTCGTCGGTGGTGCTGAAGAGTCCATCAACGCCAGCGCCATCATCGTTGAATTGGACAGCATAGGCAGTCGGCGTCGCGGTGATAACTGGTGCAAATGCCCCTGGGGCATAAAGCGAGCGGTCAGTTGGGTCGGTTTCGTAATAGGCCTGCCAAGCTGTCGGAACTCCTGACACTGCTGGCAAGTCGGCCGTCGCGAGGCCCGTCGGATCTGACACAAAATATGCATCGACAACATTATTGGCGGTGAGGTCAGCACCCTTGTCGTAAAGCGGGTCGTCAGCGTTCAGGGGAATGTAGACAGTGCCGTTCTTGCCCTTGGTGACGAGGTCGAGGCCGTGGTCGAAGAACTGGCCAAAGAACGTCATCCACGAGTTGAAGCCCGGCGACAGACCGATGTCGGGTGACTGGTTGGGAATGGTTTTCAGGAGCTCGTTGGCGGCCGCTTCATTGGCTGGATTCGTCAACCATGCTTGGGGATCGGCAGGCACTGACTCCGGAATCGGTAGCCCTGCGAAGTATGCGCTGAAAGCATCCATCGACAATGGATTGTTGAGGAACGCATCAATCGCCGACGGGTTGTTGACCGTCATGTCGACGATCAGGTTCGAAATGACGCGTGGATCGGAGTCCGAAACCGAGCGGATTTGTGTGCCTAGCGCTGCGCCTGCATCGCCATAATTGGTGTTGACGACATCGAGGAGGCCGTCGCCGTTGAAATCGATGCCCGTGACTGTGCCGTCATTGCGGAATACCGGGTCGGTCAACCGTGGAAACAGCGTATCGGCTGCACCAACTTCGCTGCGGCCGGGAAGCAGGTTGTTCATTGTGCCATCCACCGTGCGCAGACCCGCTGGCAGCTGGGCGGCGTTGACGGCGGTCACGCCATAGCCATCCATGATGGCCTGGAGGATCGACTTTGGAGCGGCGCTGTAAGCTGCCGAGCTCGCCTCGGCGATCTTGATCTGCCGGAGGATGAACTGGAGGTCGTTGACGTTGACGTTGAAGCTGGTGGTCATGGGAGGAATCCTTCCGAAAAAACGCGCACAATTGTTCTTGGCCTGAAACGAACTCAATCGTTGCAAACCGGCTCATTCACAAATTGAACGATAGCGCCGTCCCCGGCGCAGGCGGTCGAGTCAATCCCCATGAGGTGCTCCTGGCTCGGGCGCACCTACGCATTTGACTTTCCGCCGTGGTATCGTGACTAACTAAAACACAAGAAACCGTGAAAAACTCACACTCACTTGTTTACGCCACATCTGATCCAAACGTACTTTGAAAAGGGGTACCGCGCCAAGATGGGCGAAAGGCCCTATGGGCATGGACCAAGGTTGAATGATCAGAGCGAAAAATGCGCTGCGAATTGACTAATTGAATCAGTAAAAGAGCTGACAATTCGCTGACAAACCGCTGACAATTCTGCCTTTTGGCGTTACCATGATGGGCAGGTACATCCGGGTCTGATGTGGTTTTGGCAGCATCGGACCGTGCCGATCAATTAATGTTACTGCTTTACTACAGTTTGATCTTATCTAAACACATCGCTCAGAGAAGCTGTAACTAAATGTCAGTATTCAGATAAACAGTCACGCTGGCATGCGACTAAAGTCCGGTCCTATTGCAATGACAGGTTTCCTGGGAACCTGCGAATCAACGCTATGGAGAATGTGGGGCTGGGTTAATGAGTCAGTCCACTGCACTTTCGCAGAAGGAGGCAACCGACAAATCATGCAGCAGCAGAACGAAGCCAAAGAGCACAGCAAGACTTTCGCCAATCTCGCTGCGGAAAATCATCGGCTCCAGCAACAACTCAATTCTGTTGTGGAGCAATCAGCTGAAATCCGCGAGCGGCAATTGCAGCAAATCGGATCTGATTTGCATAACGGAGCTGCGCAGTATCTGGCGGTTGCATTGTTACGGCTGCACAAGCTGTTTGGCGCGAAAAAGGGCGAGCGGAAAGAATACGAATTCGTAAAAGGCGCGCTGACTGAAGCGATGGCAGAAATCCGGCATATCTCGATGGGCCTGACTTTGCCGGAAATCGAAAAATTCACCCTATCGCAAGCCATCGGACTCGTCATCACAAGGCACGAACGGCGCACCTCGACATCAGTGAAATCGTCAGTACAATGGGACTATCCCGAGCCACCAAAATCAATTAAGATTTGCGCCTGCAGAATGGTGCAAGAGGCGCTCAGCAATGCATTTAAACATGCCGGTGGACTGGGACAGAAGGTTTCGGTGAGTGGTTCTGATGCCACTCTCTTCCTGAAAGTTTCGGATACTGGAAATGGATTTGATTGGCACCTGGAAGGCAGTCAAAGTCCCGGTTTCGGACTTGCAGGCTTGCGCAACCGCATCGAAAGCACCGGTGGCAAATTTGAAGTCATTAGCAGCCCCGGAAACGGCACAATTCTAAAGGCAATCCTGCCCATCGAGAGTCGCACTGCGTAGGAACGCGAAGGGTTAAATGAGAGTAGGCATCGTAGATGACCATCCAATTTTCATGGATGGGATCTTATCCGCGCTAAGTGCGAGCCAGGATATCGAAATTGTGGCAACAGGAGCAACAATGGTGGATGCCATCTCCATCGTGGAGACTCATAAACCCGACATTCTGATCCTTGACATCGGCATTCCTGGCGGCGGTTTGACTGCTTTGAAGTCAGTTCGCACTTCGCATCCCAAAACAAAAGTTGCAATGCTGACGGTTTCAGATGACAGCGCTGACGTCATGGAGGCTCTCAGTTTGGGCGCGGTTGGCTACCTGCTCAAAGGGGCGAGTGGCCGCGCGTTGGTTGCAGCATTGCACTCCATCAATGACGGCAATACTTACCTTTCATCGGCGCTTGGCGTCAAAGTGCTGATCCAGATGAAGGGCAAGAATGAAAATTCCGCACATGAACTCAGCAAGCGCGAGAAGGATGTCCTTTCATTGATCGTGGCAGGGTGCAGGAACAAGGAAATCGGCGACCGATTTGGACTCAGTGAGAAAACAGTCAAACACTATGTGTCGCGGCTGTTGAAGAGGTACAATGTACAAAGCCGGACTGAACTTGCCATCGTGGCCGGAAAAGCCGTGCGCTGAGTTCTGACATATTCGGCATTTCGACTTGCGAAAGTTACGCTGACCCGTCAAGCGCCGACAACGCGTCAAATCTGGAGCGGGCGAAGGGAATCGAACCCTCGTATGCAGCTTGGGAAGCTATGGCAAGGTATTGAAATCGTTGTCCCGCGTTCCTCACACCAAGTTCCAAACTGCATTACGCCTGAAAGGCCGACTACCAAGTCCGTTGCATAGCCCTTGGTTTGATTGATGTGCGTCCAAAAGGCATTTCAGTTTACTTAACTCTTTTGAGTTTGTTCAATAAGAAGCTTCAGAAATTTGGAACAGGCGAAGAGTTCATCGCTTTCGATGAATTCGTCAGGTTGGTGTCCTTGTGCCATGTTGCCCGGCCCGCAGACGAGCGTGGGGATGCCCATGGCGGCGAAGAAGCCTGCTTCGGTGCCATAGTCCACCTTGGATATGCGTTGATTGCTGGTGAGGGCTTGCACGCATTTCACGGCGTCATGCGACGGATCAATATGCAAGCCGGGATAGGCATTGATTTCGGTGGTCTTGCATCCAGCCGCTTCATGTTGCATGCACTCGACAGCATTCTTCATAGCAAATTGAATCTTGTTCAGCACTACATCTGGTGTATCCGCAGGTAAATGCCGGAATTCAAACTCTACGTATGCCTCTGCCGGAACCATGTTGACCGGCCCACCTCCGCGAACAGATCCAACATGCAGCGTTGAATAAGGGATGAGATAGTCGTCATCCCTGGCGCCACTTTGCTTTAGGGTTTGTTGTTCATTGCGTATGATCGTTACAAGGTCTGCCGCAAGGTGCAGCGCATTACAGTAGTTGGGGGCCATGGCGGAATGTCCGGTTTGGCCACGGCAGATGGCTTGCCAGACGACCTTGCCCTTATGGCCAACGGCCACGCCCATGTTGGTGGGCTCTCCGACGATGCACAGCCGGGGTTGCCCCAACAGCGCTGGCAAGTGAGGGACCATTTGTCTGATCCCGAGGCAGCCCCGCTCCTCATCATAGGACAGAACAATGGTGAGAGGGTGCTTGAAGGCTTTTCGGGGACATGTCGATGCAAGGGCCAAAACACAGGCGATGAAGCCTTTCATGTCAGCAGTACCCCGGCCAAAAAAGCGGTTGCCACGCTTCTCAAGCTTGAAAGGATTGTGGCTCCAGTTTTGACCCTCAACAGGCACAACATCCGTATGGGCTGACAGAACAAGGCCACCGGGCTTGTCAGGTCCGATTTGCGCAACAAGGCCTGCTTTGGTGCCTGTTGCATCCGGCAGGAGATGGGTTCTGAAGCCGCAAGACTCCAGCCATGCTTTGGCAAAGCCGATGATGTCCAGGTTTGACGAGGTGCTGATGCTTTCAAAAGCAATCAGACGCTCCAGAATTGCGGGAACATTGTCATGGGGTGTCATGCTGGCGTCTCATAGCGAAGCCGCCCCGCCACAAAGGTGGCAGAAACTTTCAGGGCCTCGGGGTTTGCTGCCAAAGAGCTAAAATCGCCACGGAGCAAAACCAGATCGGCGTCTTGACCGGGGAGGATTTGTCCCCGACTTTTGTCGATGAACAGAGGATAATGGCCGCCACTTGCATAGGCACACAAGCATTCTGCAAGTGCTATACGCTGATCAGGGATATGTTTGGCCCACGTTTTGCGCGAGAGGGCACAATGAATGGCGTGCAGCGGTGACAGTGGAGACACAGGCCAATCCGTGCCGAAGGCCAGCGGAATGCCCGCCGCTGTTATATCACGCCAGGCGAACGCATAGGGCCAGCGTTTTTCTCCCATGAGGCTTATTGTCGGTTCAAGTGGCAGGCCAGCACTTCCCGGAGGATGCACGGGCTGCATTGAGGCGACAATGCCAAGGTCGCGCATGCGAAACAGATCATCCGGGTGGTAAGTATCAATGTGTTCGATGCGGTGGCGCGCGTCGCGGTGACCATTCGCTCTGGATGCGGCTTCATAACCGTCGAGCACACGGCGCACCGCCCCATCGCCCACAGCATGCACGCAGATATTCAAGCCAAGCGCGTCAGCTTCAACGCAGATGGCATTGAAATCCTCTGTTACGAACAGCGCCGCACCCGCAAAGCCGGGACGGTCAGGAAAATCACCGACAACATGGGCAGTCCATGAATCGAACACGCCATCCATAAACATTTTGATACGACCGAAACTCAACATGCGCCCAGGTGCCGATTGTGCGCGAAGGTATAGTTCTGAGCGCCTTTCCGCTGTCTGGCTTTGCGTGATGGTCATGGGAAGGCTCACCCGCAGCGGGATCGCATCTGCCTCATCCAGCTCTTGCAGAAGGTCAGCGAGATAGAGATTGCCATCCATGTTGACTGCTGTGGTGATGCCGTTTTGCAGGCAATATTCAAAAGCTCGCCGCAATGCAGCCTTGTCGGCTTCGCGTTGGGCCGAAGAAACGTTTTCGGGCTCCAGTCCGCTCAGGCCCAGTTCTTCGCGGCCACCTGTGGAGG
This sequence comes from uncultured Alphaproteobacteria bacterium, assembly GCA_963819615.1. Classification (GTDB taxonomy): domain Bacteria; phylum Pseudomonadota; class Alphaproteobacteria; order Rhizobiales; family Aestuariivirgaceae; genus Aestuariivirga. Next base: position 80,491 of record CAWFWW010000001.1, on the reverse strand, counting down.
AGAGAATCTTTACGCTGCTCATGGCCGCGAACTCGCGCAACTCGCCGGTGGCCATGCCTGCCTCGTCGCGCATCACACCGTCGGGATCCTCCGTCCCCGGTTTTGAAAACACGCCAGCATTCTGCAAGGCAATTGTGTTGGCCCAAGCGCAGTGAAAATCCGTTGATGTGATCACAAGGGGGCGATCAGCGATGATCCCATCGAGATCATGCCGAGTGATGCGGCGGTCGTTGCCCAGCATCGTGTAATTCGCGCCAAAGGCGCAGAGCATATGTTGGCCCTGCTGCTTTACTGCGAAGTCCAGTATGGAAGAGCGGAGGTCATGTTCATTCGCAACCTGACCGACAAAGAGCTGGTTGAGACTGACCCCACCCGTAAACAAGTGAACGTGGCTTTCGACAAAGCCGGGCAGCAGGATTGCACTCTTGGCGTCATAGACTTCAGAGTGAGACAAGCGGAGGCGTTCTGCCTCCGCTTCTATTGCCGTTATCTTTCCACCCGCGACAGCGAGGGTGAAAGGTTGATCAACCGGATTGGCGTCAGCATCAAGCACGCGGGCGTTGATGATGAAGCGTGTTTTCTCCGGTTGTGCCATGACGTGTTATTGCGTCAGCTGAGTCCACACCTTGGTAACAAGTTCCTGCGCTGCTGGTGAGCAAGAGCGCGAAAACTCCACTTTCACCTTCGGGAAAAGTTCTGGTGCATTTTCAGGTGTATACTTGGCCTTGCTCAAATCCAGTTCGACGGGTGAAGAGTGCGCATAGTAGTTGTATTGGATCGTTGCGTTTTCGGGCGTACTCATGAAGTTGATGAACGCCTTGGCATTGTCGATGTTCTTGGCACCCTTTGGCACCATGAAGCTGTCAAGCCAGCCCACAAGGCCTTCCTTGGGTTCTGCATAGGCAATCTTGGCGCCGTCGTTAAGGCGGGTTTTCAGCGAGTTGCCGTCCCACCAGAAATGCGCCGCCACTTCACCGCCACCAATGCGGTTTTCAATGTTGTCGCTGGAGTAAACTTTCACAGCGGCTTTCTGAGCCAACAGAAGATCGAGTACCTTTTTCATTTCAGCGGCATCTTCTGAGCAGTAGGGAACGCCAAGGTAGAGCTGTGCTGCACCGATCACTTCGTCCGGTGCGCCCAACATGGCAATCTTGCCCTTCAACTCGTCACCGGGTTCGAACAGTACTTTCCAGCTGTCTACCGGGCCCTTGTATTGGTCGGTGTTAACGGTGAAGCCAGCTGATCCATAAGCTGCCGGAATGGAATAGTCGTTGGTAGGATCCCACCATTGGCCGCGCCACTTTTCATTGACTTGCTTGAAAGCCGGCAACTGGTTCGCGTCGATGTCTTCTGCAAGGCCACTGTCGATGATGATCTTTGCAAAATGCTGTGACGGCGTCATCACGTCATAGCCGGTGGCACCAGCCTGCAATTTGGTCAGCAGGTCTTCGTTTGAATTGTAACCGTCTACTTTGACCTTCGTGCCGGTTTCCGCTTCAAACTTTGTGATCAGTTCTGGTGCAATAGAGTCAGACCACACATAAAGGTTCAGTTCACCGGCTGCGTGAGCCCCGGTTGCAAGTGCGAACGTCGCACCCGCCAGCAAAATTGATTTCAGTATTTTTGTCATTTGTAGTCTCCCTGGTTAAGTTGGTCTTGTGTTTTGGTTTCGGAATGTGAGCAGCAAGGCCGCCGTCGCAATGACAAGTGAGCCAATGATGATGAGTGTCGAGATCGCGTTCAATTCCGGCGTCGTTCCCTGCTTGATGAGGCCAAAAATGTAGACTGGCAGGGTGGTGCTGCCGCCGGAATTCAACATGTTCGACGTGATAAAATCATCCATCGACATCACGAAAGCCAGCATGGCTCCTGCAAATACACCGGGCAAGATCAAGGGAAGTGTGACGCGACGGAACGCCACCCATTTGGTGGCATAGAGGTCTTGTGCTGCCTCTTCGAAGTCCGGCTCCATGCCTTGCAACCTTGCGCGAATGGGCAGGAATGCAAAAGGAATGCAAAACGTTGAGTGTGCGATGAAAAGCTTCAACATGCCATTTTGCAGTCCGATGCTTGAAAAGATGATGAGTACGGCGACAGCAAGAACAATTTCCGGCAGCAGCAATGGCAAATTGATCACCGTTTCCGAAAGCTTGCGGTACGGCATGTCTTTTGATCGCACCATCACCACGGCTGCAAGCAAGGCCACTGTGGTTGCGACCACGGTTGCAACGGCGGCGACTGTCAAGGAAATCTTGAGCGCGTCCAGCAGGTTTCGATTTTGCAATGCACTTTCATACCAGCGCAGGGAAAAGCCACCCCAAACAGAAGCAAAACGGTTTGCGTTGAAGGAATAAAAAATGACAACAGCGATCGGCAGATAGAGGTAGGCAAAGAACAGTAGCGTGACAATGCCAGACCCTCTGTAGTCTTTAACGTTGTGGGATTTGCTCGTCATGCGCGCTGTTCCACAGCTCGGGCGGCGCGGCGCGCATCATAAATCAAGAACAGAACAACCATGACCAGCAGCACAATGGCGATGGCAGAGCCGAGTGGCCAATTGCGTGCCGTACCGAATTGCAACTGTATGAGGTTGCCCATCAGCATGTTTTTGCCGCCGCCCAACAGAACAGGCTCAAGCACAGCGCCAAGGCTTGGCACAAACACAAGAATGCTGCCAGCCAGAATGCCAGGCCACGTCAGGGGAAGAATGACCCGCTTCAACGTCACCCAGGCATTGCCATAAAGGTCATGGCTGGCTTCGATGAAAGCCCCGTCAAGTTTTTCGACCGAGGCAAAAACCGGGAGGATCATCAATGGCACGTAGCTGTAGACCAGTCCCACCAGCATTGCGCCATCGTTGAAAAGCAGACTGTCAATGTCGTCAACGATGCCTGCGCTTTTCAAGCCAAGCTCGATCACACCGTCGTTGCCCAGAATGGTGATCCAAGCATAGACACGCACAATCATGGAGACCCAGAATGGCAATGTGACGAGATAGATCAGGATGGCCTTGGTGCGGGCCTCACGTTGCGAAATGAAATAAGCCACGGGAAAACTGATAACAGCACAGATCAATGTGGTGAGGGCGGCGAGATAAAGCGTGCGTCCAATGATGAAGAGGTATTGCGGATTGAATTCAAGTTCACCGCTCCAGCCATCCTGAAACAAGAGCTGCTTGTAAGATGCGCCCGACAATTGCCACTCAAATCCGCCATAGGCACCGCGCGTGGCAAAAGACACCGCGAGCACCAACAGGATCGGGACCATCAGTGTGGTCACCATGATGACCCAGGCAGGCAAAACGCCAAGCAGTCTGGAGTCGCTGCAGCTTCATTGGCTGAGAACCCTGACGCTGTCGCTGCGGAAGCCGATTTTCACGCTTTGGCCAATATCAAATCCTTTGCCACGCGATACATCGTTGCGGCGGGAGACCCGCAGGTTTTCATTGCCGACAGCCACAACATAATGTGTGTAGCCGCCCATGTAGTTTCGCCCGGCGATCTTGCCCTGCATGACATTGCCGAGCGCCTGATCTTCAAGTCCGATTTTTTCCGGCCGCACTGACATGCTGGCCTTGGCACCTTGAGACACACCTTCATGTGCCGTCGTCAGATCAAAACCAAATGGCGTTGTGATGGTTGCCTGATCGCCCGAGACGGATTTGACATTCACGTCGAAAAAATTTGTCTCGCCAATAAAGTCTGCGACGAAGCGATTGACCGGGTCTTCGTAAATATCGTTGGGCGTTCCGATCTGCTGGATATGGCCTTTTCCCAGCACGCAAATGCGATCGGACATGTCGAGCGCTTCTTCCTGGTCATGGGTCACAAACACGAAGGTAATGCCGGTTTGTTTTTGCAATGTGCGCAACTCGTCGCGCATGGCCTGTCGCAATTTGAGATCAAGGGCCGAGAGTGGTTCGTCAAGCAACAACACTTCCGGTTCTGGTGCCAGCGCACGTGCGAGGGCGATGCGTTGGCGCTGCCCGCCTGAAAGCTGCTGCGGCTTGCGGGTTGCAAAGTCCGACATGTGAACAAGTTTCAGCATATCCGCCACACGGGCGCGAATGCGCTCCTTCTCCCACTTGCAGTTTTCAAGTCCAAAGGCGATGTTCTGTTCCAGCGTCATATGCGGAAACAGCGCGTAGGACTGGAACACCGTGTTCACACGGCGCTTGTGCGGCGGCAGGCCAACAATGTCCTTGCCATGAGCTTGATGGAGCCGGTTGTTGGTGTTTCAAAACCCGCCATCATGCGCAGCAAGGTTGTTTTGCCACAGCCTGACGGCCCCAGCATGGTGAAAAACTCATTGTCGAAAATATCGAACGAGACATCCGAGAGGGCCACAAAGTCTGCAAACATCTTTGAGACATTCTTGACTTCAATGGCTTTTCGGCGCGCGTTCGGTTCCAATGTCATTGCTCCGCCAATGCCGTGACTTCGCGGCGGAAAGAGAGCGCGTCTCCACGTCAGGCTCATCCAATTCGCGCGCAAAACGATGGCCTGCATAGGTGGCCCAGGCAATCGGGCCGGGGGCTGCAGCATCACCAATCAGTTTGACCGACTTAATGCCGTGGTCCTGCCACTGATCCTGCAGGCCGACAAGGTCGTGATAGACTTGGTCATTGCTGAGGCGCGACGCCACAAGCACCACAGCATCACATGGCACGTGAGACTCGCGTGTCGGTGTAGCTGCAATTTGTTTCAACGCGGTCTTGATGGATTTTGGCAACGCCGGTGTTCAGCATGATCTTCACGCCAGCCTGCACCAGCCGCCGATGGATGGCACCCTGTTCAAGCGTGTTGCGTGTCCAGTCCGACACGAAGGCGGATGGCGTGATGAGCGTCACGGTGCAGCCATGCTGCACCAGCAATTCGGCCATCACGCCGCCCATGTAATAATGGTCGTCGTCATAGACAACGACATGGCCCTTTGGCAGCTGTCCGTCCATAATGTCGTCTGGTGAAAATATAGGCATGGACGCGTCCATTGGCATGGCCACAACATGCTGCCGCGCCACGCCATCGCGCCGCCAAGTAGACCCTGTTGCAATCGCCACATTCTCAAAGCCGAACTCCAGAATCTGTTCGGCTGAGAGACCACTCTCCAAATAGGTTTCAACATTGGGGCGCTGGCTCAACTGATACTGCCGATAGTCCACCACTCGGCCCCACGCTGTTAAACCTGGAAGCAGCCGTTCCCTTGCAACGCGACCGCCGATGAGCCCCTTCGCTTCAGCAATTGCTACGTCATAGCCACGCAGAGAAAGGGCACGGGCTGCTTCCAGTCCCGCAGGGCCTGATCCAACGATAAGAACGTTGGAGCTGGGCCCCTTGGAGTTCATGCGTTCTGGGTGCCAGCCTTTGCGCCACTCTTCCATGAATGTTGGGTTTTGCGTGCAGCGGGAGATGGACATGCGTCATGTCGCCGGTGATGCACATGTTGCAGCCGATGCATTCACGAATATCTTCGATGCGGCCTTCGTCAATTTTCTTTGGAATGAAAGGATCAGCAATTGATGGCCGCGCGGCACCAATGAAATCCAGCACGCCCTGTTTCACCATCCGCGCCATGACATCAGGGCTGGTAAAGCGGCCAACTCCCACGACAGGTTTGCTGGTCAGAGACTTGATGCCCTTGACCAGAACTTCCTGAGCGGCTTCTTCCTTGAAGCGCGACGGACCTGAGCATTCATCCCATGAGCCCTGCGCCATATCCCAACAGTCCGGCAGGTCGCGGTTCATGTCGACAAATTCGCGCACTTCGGCGTTTGAAAAACCAAGCTCGCCAATGTGCTCATCAAGCGACACACGCAAGGTGAGCGCCATGGTATCGCCCACCGCATCGCGCATGTCGCCAACAACCTCGCGGGCAAAGCGCGAGCGGTTTTCAAGGGAGCCGCCATATTCATCGGTGCGGTGGTTGGTGGCACGGCTGAGGAAGTGTTGGAAAATGCCAAAACCGTGGGCGCCATAAAGGCAGATCAAATCAAAGCCTGCCGTGCGCGAACGTTTGGCGGCATTCACAAACCAGCGGCGTAAGTTTACGATGTCAGTCTTGTCCAGCGCGCGCGCTTGCACGGGGTCATTGGTAAAGGTGCGGATGGGAAGTGCTGTGGGAGCGAGTGGCACTTCCTTGGTGTAGAAGTTGGGGCCGTTGATGCCGGAGTAAGCCAGCTGAATGCCAGCCAATGCCCCATGGGTTTTCATTTTATCTGACATCAGGCGCAGCGAGGGAATGTCCTGATCTTCCCACAAGCGCAATTCGATGAAAGGCGTGATCTCCGAGGTGTGGTGCATTTCCGTTTGTTCGGTGAAGATGACACCCCATCCACCCTCGGCCTTCACGCCGCGCATTTCTGCGGCAGCCGAAGGGTCGCGATAGCCGCCGCCATTGCAATGGGGAACCTGGTAGAAACGGTTCTTCGACGTGAGCGGGCCAACCACCACAGGATCAAAAAGAATATCGTAGCGCGGGTCTCTCACAATATCCTCATTTCAGACAAAACAGGCTTCGGGTAAACTAACTATTCCATAAGCGGTGCTTAGGCTGCACCTAATGCTTATGCGTCATCTCGGGCTAAGCCCGGCACGGGTTCATTGCCAATCATATGCGCACAGAAGTCTGCGAACCGTTCGATGGTCAAGGTCGGGTTGGCATTGTCTGTCTGTAACAGGCCAATTTGCAAAGCGCGAAGATTGCCCGTGAGGGGGATATAGCGCAGCTTCTTCCCATCGGGTGAGCGCTCCGTGGTCAGGCGGACATTGGCAAAGGAAAACCCAACACCATTGGCCACCAATGACTGCATCACCGCCAAATCATGCGTGCGTTCAACCACATGGGGCTTTTGTTTGCACTCAGCAAAGAACGACAGAAAGTAGTCAGCACTGATCGGCAGGTCGAGCAGCACCATCGGGTGATCAATCAAATCCTCAGGCGAAACCGAGGTTTTCTTGGCCAGCTTGTGGTCAGCAGCCACAAGCGCGTAAGGCGGCAAAACCGCGAGGGGTTTGAACTTCAAGTCAGCCGGAATGTTGAGATCATAGGTCAGCGCAATATCGAGGGATGCATTGCGCAAGCCTTCAAAAATCGCGGTTTGCGACCGTTCATATTGCCGGAACACGACGTCAGGGTATTTGTCCTGAAATTTCCGCCGCAACTGCGGCAGCACAATTTGCGCCACCGACAACAGGCACCCCACATTCAATGGCCCGCGCACTTTTTGCGTCACGTCATTGGCCAGCACAATCAGCTTGGCTGACTCCTGTAAAATGCGCCGCACTTGGCCGAGAAACTGCGCACCCCCCGGCGTGAGTGAAAGGCCTTGCGCGTGTTTCCGCACAAACAACTGAATGCCAAACTCCTCCTCCAACTGCGAAATCGCCGCCGAAATGGAAGGCGAAGACACACTCACACTCTCCGACGCCGCCGCAATCGAGCCATGCTCTGCAACAGCAAGAAAATATTCCAATTGGCGAAGAGTAAATCGTAAGGGCATGACGAAGCTGAAACCGTGATTGAGAAGGTAAAAGCTAAGCTAGTACTTAGAAATATGCAAATTACCAAGTATCTGGGAGGATTGCAGGCGGTGGTGGTAGTTTGGTCAGTACGTCGACACTTTTCCAATGTGTGTAGTTATTCAACATTTCTTCAGATTTTGACAGAACGGCCGCTCCATCAGGACTGTCTTTTGCCCAACCTACAATATGATCCCAAATCCGTCCGGAATGGCCCAAACAGTCAGACAACATTAGCTGCGCAATTGCGACATCTCCATGTATTAAGACCCATGACCCTGGAACAGGGTGGCCCCCAAGTTCACAATGGTAACTATAGTCAACGCTCCGAAACCTTTCACCTGCTGCTTTTCGCAGTTTTGCTGGGGTAAAAAAGTTTTTTCGATCTTCATGAGTACTTCGCAGCCATTGCAAGGACACTTCGTTGTTCATTTCAAAGGCCCAAGACAAGTATTCCACTTCGACTAACTGACGAATTAACGCAGAGCCAGCATAGTGTCGTCCACCCGAAATTAAGTCAGCACTACCTGAAATGAGTTCGCTAGCAATTCTCAATAGCATAGACACCGCGACGACCCCGTCCTTGCCTTGACCGTAAAGAGATTGACCCTTTTCGATTTCAGTCTCCCCAGATTTTTCCAAATTGTGAAGCTGAAGCCCGACATCTTGAAATATTTTGGATGTAGTTGTGGCTAAATCCATTCTTGTTGCTATCTGGTCGGGAGAAAGTGCAGCAATTCGAGTAGCAACCACATCAATCATATCTTCTTTCCCCCAGCGCAAAAAATCAAACTCTGCACCTTTTCTAACGCGCAAACTGCATTAAGCAACTCGGATAGGAAAGGTCGCCCTTCACAAATCCCCCGGCACTCCATAGCTCGGTGCTTGGGTTGGATTGATCGCCCGTTGCACATAGGCTTGCGCCTGGGGTTTATACACCTCCCACGCGGCGCGGATGTCTGCGATTGGGGTTTCGGACCAGTCGCTGCGGAGGTCAACGTAGGGCCAGCTGAGCTTGTCCGCCACTTTTAATCCGGCAGAATGAACGGGGCCTGCTTCGCCGCCTGCGGCGTGTGCAGCCTCTAAGGCGGCCAGCAAGCGCTCAGCCAATTGGCCTCGTGCGGTCTCAAAACATTTGACCATGACGCTTGCAATTTCCGCATTGGCCAAAAGATTACCAGCGGCCGCACAATCCACCCCCTTGGCCTCGCTCCATGTGCCCAGCACTTGCGCACCGGAATGAATGGCGACGATGCCGTTTTGATCAACCGCCAGCAATTGCCGATAATCAGTATACGGACGGTCTTTCAGCACAGCCGCAATCGCTTCCGCCGATGACAGCCCCTTGGCCATGGCGTCCAATGTCAGCACGCCCAATTCAGGGTCGGTGATGTTCTGGCTGGCCACCACGCCCACACCGCTACGCACATGGGCGCAACGGGCCGCAACAGCGGGGGATGATGATGAAATGGCCATGCCGAATTGGCCAGTTTTGGCGCAGCGGCCCACAATTGAAAACGTCACAGTGTATAATCCTCATCAGGAATAACAGCAGTGCCATCAATCTCCACCAACCAATCAGGCCGCGCGAGGGCGACCACGGTGAGGCCCGTTGAAACAGGGTGCACGCCTTTCAGATATTCGCCCATGGTGCGATAGACGGCCTCACGGTTTCTGACGTCTGTGATGTAAACCACGATCTTCACCAGATGCTTCATGGAGCCTCCAGCCTCTTCAATCAGCTGCTTGATGTTCTGCATCACCTTGTGGGTTTGCTCCGCCGCATCATGGCTGTTGATGTTTTTGCCGGTGTCCAAATCCTGCGGGCATTGGCCGCGCAAATAAACCGTGCGCCCGCCACGCGTCACCACAGCTTGGCATAAATCATTGTCCAGGTTCTGTTCAGGGTATGTGACTTTTGTGTTGAATTTGCGAATGCGGGTGTGGGTTGTCACAGTGAACTCCTGAGAAACATGATCAGTTATTTTGCTTTCCAAATGCATTTCCGCAAAGCACGGCTTTTCTTAGCACGGCTTCGGAAAAGGTGAAGCAATGGAAAATCAAATCATTCTGTCACAACGGAGGTCATCGACATAGTTTGCTCAAAAGTTTGCTGGGAGAACACAACATGCCTGTAGAGAATGTCGGAACGCTGGTGATTGGCGCTGGACAGGCAGGCGTTGCCATGAGCGAGCATTTGGGCAAAGCAGGCATTCGCCATGTGGTGCTTGAGAAAAGCCGCATTGCTGAACGCTGGCGCACGGGCCGCTGGGACTCACTGGTGGCCAATGGTCCGGCTTGGCACGACCGCTTTCCCGGCATGGAATTTACCGATGTTGCACCCCATGAATTTGCGCCCAAGGAAAAAGTGGCCGATTATTTTGTTGAATATGCCAAAATGAACAATTCACCCATCCGTTGCGGCGTTGACGTCACGTCACTGTCGCACAAGCCCGATGGCAAAGGCTTTGTAGCGGAAACATCGGCTGGCATGGTCGAAGCCGATCACGTTGTGCTGGCCACAGGTGCTTTTCATAAACCGCTCATTCCCCCTTTGGTTCCGGCTGATGCTGGCCTGTTTCAAATCCACTCCCACGACTATCGCAACCCCGCGCAATTGCCTGAAGGTTCCGTACTTGTGGTGGGGTGTGGTTCCTCAGGCTCTCAAATTGCTGCCGAGCTTCAAGGCGCTGGCCGAAAAGTTTTTCTGTCCATGGGCCCGCACAACAAACCGCCACGCGCCTATCGTGGCAAAGACAATGTCTGGTGGCTGGGTGTATTGGGTCAATGGAGTGCAGTGACGCCCCGCCCCGGCATGGAGCATGTGACGATTGCGGTGAGTGGTGCCAACGGCGGCCACACCGTGGATTTCCGCAAGCTGGCACACGACGGCATGACGTTGCTGGGCCGCACACAATCTTTCAACAATGGCACACTTGAAATTGCCAGTGACCTGCAAACAAATCTGCGGCGCGGTGACGAAGATTATCTGTCGGTACTTGATGCAGCAGATGCTTATGTTATCGAACACAAGCTGGATTTCCCCCAAGAGCCAGAAGCACGCAACATGTTGCCGGACCCTGACTGCGTGAAAAATCCCGTTCTGCAGCTTGACGTGAAAGCTTCCGGCATCACATCCATCATTTGGGCCACAGGCTTTTCGCAAGACTTCAGCTGGGTCAAACTCAACGCCTTTGATGAACGCGGCAACCCCAAGCATGAACGTGGTGTGGCACCCGTATCCGGCCTCTATTTCCTCGGCCTGCCGTGGCTCTCCAACCGTTCTTCGTCATTCATTTGGGGTGTATGGAATGACGCGAAATATCTGGCGGACAGGATTGCGTCAGCATAGATAATTTGAGATTCAAGGGATCTGCGCGCCAATTTTGTCGAACTTTGGACGACATTGAGAGAGGCAATTGCCTCGGTGTTTTTTCAGATTGTATTGATACATTTCTGCTCTCAAAACCGTTTAAAAACATCATAAATCTCACTTGAAACCTCTCCGAAATGATTCTCGGAGTGGCTTCAAAATTGTCATCAATGTGGTAAGCGTCCGGTCTCTGCACTCATTTTGCATCCTGCGCTGCCGGATCAAATCGCTCATTCTCAGGTCGAGGAGAATGAGAAATGGCAATCAGATATTTTGAAGGTAAAGCGCGGCAGAGCTTCTGGTCGGTGCACGTTGAGGCATGGCGGCGCTGCAAGGCGAGCAAACGAAAATATTGCGGCGAACACCGGCTCAGCGTGTGCACGTTCAATCGTTGGCTGGAGCATTTTCTGAGCAAGGAAGATGTGGAATTACGGGCTGAATCTATGCGCGAGGAGCGACGAAAGCGGCGGATGCGCCGTCATATTCCATTGCGCCGGAACTGGAAGAACAAGGCGGCGCAGGCCTTCTGGGCTATGCATGTGGAGGCGCTGATCTGTTCGGGATTGAGCACGAGGGCCTATGCAAAGAACCACTATCTCTCTCCTGACAGTCTGGGCAAATGGCGCATAAAGATCGAAGACGGGGAGGTAGATATCGACTGGCGGGCCCATCTTCATCCCAGTGCAAGGCCTGTAGTAAAGTATGGCATAAGCAGTGGTTCAAGCAGCGCTGCTAAGGTGAAGGGCAGCAAAAAGATCTTGACAGCGGCACTTGCCGTTGAGCCAACGCCCGATGGAAGATCGAACCGACGGCGCTTCACTGACGAGGAAAAACGCGCCATTGCACAAGAGTCCGTCGAAGGGAATTTGAGTGCTGCCGAGCTTTGCCGACGGCACGGCATTTTCACCAGCATGCTGTTCCGCTGGCGTGTGCAGTTTGGGTTTGGCGGTGAAGGCAAAGCAAGACTGGCTACGGTCTCGATGAAAAATGACACGTCGATCATTGTAAATGAACCACTTGTGCTGCACGATCTGATCCCGGTTCCGGACGGTATGATGACGGTTGATCTTGGCGATGGACGGCGTGTCTTTGCACCCGTTGGCAGCGATGTTGATGAGGTGCGCAGACAGGCAACAGTCAAGGCAGGTGCGTGATGCTGATCATTCCCTCCGGTGTAAAAGTTCATCTCGCACTGGGTTACACGGATATGAGAAAAGGCCTCGACGGGCTTGCCGTGCTGGTTCAGGAAAGCCTGAAACAAGACCTGTTCTCAGGCCATCTTTTTGCTTTCCGGGGCAAGAAAGCATCTATCATGAAAGTGTTGTTCTGGGATGGCAACGGGTTATGCCTGTTCACCAAAAAGCTCAATGAGGGCGGTTTTGTCTGGCCAAGGTTGACTGATCCCGGTGGCACTGTTCATCTCACGCCGGTGCAGTTGGCGCTGTTGATCGAAGGCATCGACTGGCGTGCGCCGCAGAAGATATGGAGGCCTGCGGCAGCGGGCTAAAAGTCAATAAAACTGCATGTATTTTGTCTTTCCGCTTCTCCAAATCAGTGATTTGGTGTATGATCAATCATGCAGCTGGACCTCGCCAATCTACCATCTGATACAGAGCAATTGCATCGCTTGGTGCGCGATATGGCGCGTAAACTTGAGCATCGTGATGGCGAAATCGAACGCCTCCGCTTGATCGTCAAACAGTTGCAACGCAACCAATTTGGACGCCGCTCTGAACAGCTTGACCCTGATCAGCTGGCACGGCAGGGAATCCGGGTTAACGGTCATTTGATCTGGAGGATTTCGAGGAGGAATGCGGTGTCCCATCCAGCGAGTTTTCTTTTGGATTTGACGCTGCTTTTGGTTTTGTTGGCGCGGACAAGGCCGAGGGCGAAACGGCGGATGACGGCCATGTTTTTGGCTCCGTGGCCGGCGCGATAGCGCGACAGGTCATCCTTGAACTCGACATCAAGCAACCAGTGCATGCTCTCGATTCCCCAATGGCTGCGCACGGCAATGGCGAGCCTGTCAATGTCGGGCGGGACGGATGATATGTAGAGGTGCTTTTCGAAAGTGCATTTGTCGGCATGTTCGACGCGGTTGAGAACCTTCACCAGCGACTTGATGTGCTGAAACCGCGGCTGGCCCGGACAGGATCGGCCGGATGTGATCCAATCGATGTTGCCTGAGGCCGTGTAGACGCGGGTTTCGATGCGTCCATGGCCTTTCTCGACTGTGGTTTTGGTGATGAGTTCGCAGGCTGGCGCGGTATCGAAATAAGCTTCCGTCTCGGCCTCGAAGACAGGATGATTGCCTTTCAGGGCGAGCAGGAAATCTGCCTTGTGATCAACGATCACGTTGGCGATCCCGGCCTGACACCCCATGGCGTCGATGGTGACGAGGGCTCCTTCGAGCTGTCCGGTCCCGGCAAGATGATCAAGCAGTTCGGGAATGGCGGTAATCTCATTGGTTTTTTCCGGCACACTCAATTGGGTCAAGGTGAGACGGGCGTTGGTCGCATAGGCGCTGAGCGTGTGCAGGGCCTTCAGTCCCTTGCGCTTGTCGTGGGTGCGGCGCGAGGTTTTGCCATCAATGGCGATGAGATCGTGCCGTTGCGGCCACAACGCCTTGATCCAGCTTTCGAAGCAACGCCCGAAAAGCACGGGATCGACACGATTGACGAGGGCGCGCAGCCACCGCTCGCAAGGGATGCCGTTGTGAAAGGGGGCAAAGCGCCGCGACAGGTCCAGATGATGCTCGCCCCAGGCGGCAATGTCGTCGAAATCGTCGCAGGATGCTATCGTGGCGCAGGTCAGCAGCAGTAGCACTTCAGGCAGGGGATACACCACCCGCCACGGTTCTCGTTCGTCGTCGAGCGTGGAAAAGTGCTTCAAAAGCACGGCAACCCGCGCCCGGGGCATGTCGATATCAGTGAAGAAATCAAACGCGTCTTCCATCAGAAAAGCCTCCGAATCAGAAGGCCTCATGGAATCACCAACGCTCCGTCAATGCTATACCCGCGTTAACCTGGCTTCCCAGCCGTGCCATCGCTGGGTGAATGGCTTGACGTGGTCCGATCTCGGCGCAGACTTTGTGATTTCAAAGGTCACGACGAAGACAGGTGCGATGGTCTCGCACGACCTAAAACTCTGTCCTCTGACCCTTAGCCTGTTGCAGCAAGTACCTGTTGATCAGAGGGTTGGCCCGGTCATCATCGATGAGAGTAGCGGTCTGCCTTACGCAGCCCATGGTTATGCCCGTGAGTGGCGAGCTGTTGCTCGCAAGGCCGGAATTCCGGACAGTGTCTGGAACATGGATGCGCGTGCAGGAGCTATTACCGAAGCAGAAGATGCAGGTGTTGAACTCGACATCATCCGTGGTGCCGTTGTCCATACACAAGCCTCAACAACAGCCCGCTATTCACGTGGTGCAATTGGCAAGAGTCGAACGGTGGCCATGCAAAGATTGGCCCATCGTACGAAGAAAGAACGGACATAGGGAACGTCATGGGGAACGTCATGGGGAACGTGGGGAACGCGAGTTCAACGGTAGACTGGCAACCAGCCGTAATCGCTTCGGGATTTTGGAGCGGGCGAAGGGAATCGAACCCTCGTATGCAGCTTGGGAAGCTGCCGTTCTGCCATTGAACTACGCCCGCGTCAGTGTGAACTTAGCTACGCAGAGGAAATCGTCAAGCTGCATCACACCCGCCAAGAGAGCAGAATGTTTTCTTCCTCGAGCGGTTTTGCACCGAGTGAGAGATAGAATTTCAGCGCACCCGGATTGCGGCTCCAGACATTCCAGACCAGGCGCTGGCAGCCTTCCGCCTTTGCCAACTGGCGCAGATGCAACATGATATCACGGCCGATATTTTCATCGCGCGCGGATTTGGTTACGAAAATATCCACGACATGAAACTGGGCCTTGCGGCTGTCGCCGTGCAGTCCGCGCGAAAAAAGGGCGTAGCCAACGGCCTTGCCATCACGTTCGGCAAGCACAGCGTCAACATATTTGCGGTCGCCAAGTCCAACTGCAACTAGATCTGCCGCGATCCTGGCGGGCGAGACACGCTTTTGTTTTCCTTCAATGCCACCCAAATAAGTTTCGAACTCGGCTGCAAGTCCGCCAATGACTTTGGCATCTTTTTTCCCGGCGCGCCGAATTCGGATTTTCATGGCACAAATGGCTTGAAATGCTTGGACAGCTTCAGGCCCTGCTTCTGGTAGTTCGAGCCGACTTCGCCATAGACTTTTCCTGGCGCTTCGGTGAGCGGCTCGTAGACGAGGCGGCCGATGATCTGGCCATCCTCCAAAATGAAGGGGACTTCATGGCTGCGGACTTCAAGGACGGCGCGGGCGCCTTCGCCGCCGCCTGAGGAATGGCCGAAACCCGGATCGAAGAAGCCTGCGTAATGCACGCGGAATTCGCCGACCAAAGGATTGAAGGGGACCATCTCGGCAGCATGGGTCGGCGGCACGCGGACGGCTTCCTTTGACGCAAGAATATAGAACTGGTCGGGATCGAGGATGAGCGAGCCTTTTTGCCAGATGGGTTCCCAGTAATCGAGAACTTCGAGTGCCGCCTTCTTATCGACATCAACCAAAGCGGAATGACGCTTGGCGCGGAAGCCTACGGGACCATTTTTGGTCATTGCGGTGAGATCTACTGTGAGGGCGAGGCCGCCATCAATGTTGACTTCGCCCGAGGCAATGAGCGGCTCCTTGTTGTGCAGCGCGTGGATCAAGGCATCCGTTGCAAGCGTTGCGCCAGCGCGGAAGCGAATTTGCGAGAGCCTCGAGCCTTCGCGCACCAGGATCGGGAAAGTACGGGGACTGATTTCGGCGTAGAGCGGGCCTTCATAGCCGTCCGGCACCTTGTCGAACTCCTGGGCAAAGTCAGCAATGACGCGAGTGAAGATGTCGAGACGGCCAGTTGAACTCTTGGGATTGGCGGCAGCGGAGACGCCTCGCGGCAGGCTCAGCGATTCCTGCAGAGGCACAATGTAGACGCAGCCCGTTTCGAGGACTGCGCCCTCCGAGAGGCTGATGCGGTGAAGGACCAGGTTCCTGAGTTTTGCATCGACGGTCGAGCGCGGACCAGGCAGGAACGAGGCGCGGACGCGATAGGCGAATGCGCCTAGCCTGAGGTCAAGGCTTGCTGGCTGGACCTGGTCGGCATCAGGCGCCCGCGCCAATCGAATATGGCCGGAAGCGCAAAATGCCGAGATGGCACGTTCCGGGAGTATGCCTTGCGAGGAGATTGGGGAGGAGCTGGTCATTCGGGCCTTTTGGCGTGAAGGTTAAGGGCGATTTCAAGCTCCTTTTGCGATTTGGCATTTTGGCAGTGGAAAACCCGCGCAGCTTGGCTAGAATTAGGCGATGTACGAAAAAATCACCCGCAATATCAAAGTCCGTGTCGAGCCGCAGTTCCTGGCCGGGCAATCGCGACCGGATGAAAGCAAGTATGTCTGGGCCTATACGATCAGGCTGGAGAATCTCGGTGCAGATACGGTGACGCTGCTGACGCGGCACTGGATCATCACCGATGGCAATGGGATCAAGCAGGAAATCAAAGGCGACGGCGTCGTCGGCGAAACGCCAACGCTGCGGCCCGGTGAAAGTTTTCAATATACGTCCGGCTGCCCGCTGGCGACGCCTTCCGGCATCATGGTTGGACGGTACGGCATGACGACCAAACATGGCGAGGTGTTCGAAATTGACATCCCGGCGTTTTCGCTGGACAGCCCGCATGACAGGCACAGCGTGAACTGAATGACTACTGAAGAGATTTTGAAAGCGCTGATTGCTTTCGACACAACATCGCGCTTAACCAACATTCCGCTGATTGCATGGATCGAGAACTATCTCGACCAATTCGCCATTTCGCATTTGCGGGTGGATTATGAGGGCGGGCGCAAGACCAATCTCTACGCAACGATCGGGCCTGACGTGGCGGGAGGCATCGTGCTGTCGGGCCATACGGATGTCGTGCCGGTTGATGGGCAGAACTGGTCGAGCGATCCTTTCGCCATGGAAGAACGCAATGGCTTGCTCTACGGGCGCGGCACAGCCGACATGAAGGGTTTCATCGCCGCAGCACTGGCGATGGTGCCACAGTTCAAGGCAGCTAAACTCAAGACGCCCATTCATTTTGCGTTTTCCTGCGATGAGGAAGTTGGCTGCCGAGGTGTGCGGCCGCTGGTTGAGCACATGCGAGATCATTTGAAAAAACCATCCGCCGTAATCGTTGGCGAGCCTACTTCGATGCAGGTGGTCAATGCGCATAAAAGTGCGGTGCGGTTTGCGACAGATGTGGTGGGGCATGAATCGCATTCGGCGCTCACCGATAAAGGGGTCAATGCCATCATGGTGGCGGGCGAAATCGTGCATGAAATTTCCAGGCTACGCGAGGAGCTGATCGAGATCGGCGATCCGACGGGGCGGTTTGATCCGCCCTACTCCACCATTCACGTTGGGATGATCACCGGTGGCACGGCGCAGAATATCGTGCCGTTGAAATGCGGATTTGGCTGGGAGACGCGGTTGTTGCCGGGAGCTGACCGGGATTTTGTGCCGGACCGCATTGAATTGCTGCGGCAGAGGCTGGAGCCTGCAATGAAAGCGGTTTCGGCAGCGGCTGGAATTGCAACTGTGAGGCACAATGAGGTTCCGGGGCTTGCTGTTGAAAAAGATTCGCCAGCCGAAGCGCTGGCGCTGCATTGCTCGCACTCCAATGGAACGCATACCGTGTCCTATTGCACTGAGGCCGGGTTGTTTCAGGAGATCGGCATTCCTGCCGTGGTGTGCGGGCCGGGCAGCATTGAACAGGCGCACAAGCCGGATGAGTTCATTGCCTTAGACCAGTTGCGCAAGTGCGAGCAGTTTTTTGCGCGGCTGGTGAAGGCGAGGGTTTGACCGTTACTGTCGGAGAAGTCCCATTTTGACGAGTGCGTGAATATTTCAGATCGCCGTGCTGATCAAATGATGCGCTATCGCATAGGGGTTGGCGGCGTAGAGGTTTTGTGGATGTTTGCGTGCCAGCATCAATTTCACTTCTGATGCCTCAAACCAGCGGGCGTCCTGCAGTTCGTTGCCGTCGATGTGCAGGCTGCGCTCTTCAGCTTCGGCATGGACGCCGATCATGAGGCTTGCCGGGAAAGGCCAGGGCTGGCTGGTGATGTAGCGGACGTCCTTCACCCGGACGCCTGCCTCTTCAAAAGTTTCACGGGCGACAGCCTGTTCGATGGTTTCGCCCGGTTCCATGAAGCCTGCGAGTGCCGAATACATGCCTTCGGGCCAGGCAGACTGGCGCCCAAGCAGGATTGCGCCATCATGGATGGCAACCATGATCACGACAGGATCGGTGCGCGGGAAATGTTCGGCCTTGCAGGCGGCGCATTGGCGGCGGTAGCCTGCATCCTGCATTGCGGTGGCCGAGCCGCAATTGGCGCAAAATCCGTGATGCTCATGCCAATGGATGAGACTGCGGGCCTGGGCAAAGCGAGAGAGTTCTATCGCGGGTAGAAGTGCGTTCAACAGGATGGCACGAAGGGCAAGCGTTGGTGATACTGGGTCGGCGCGATAAGCGAACCAGGGATGCTGATGTGCGTCGAGGCCCAGGAAAACTGCCTCGGTTGTCGGGTCGGGGCTGGAATAATCGGGTTTGTTGCTCCGGGACAGCACCGCGTCTCCAATAATCCCGATGAAACGGGCTGAGTCAGACTGGCGGAGCCGGGATATTTCCTCCGATTTGGGCCGCAAATCGGACCGCCGGTCGATATCTGACGTGACAAACCCGATTTTGGCGAGTGGAAGTTGCTGGTTCAATATGTTTTGCATCTAGGAATCGCTAATTTAACCGAATATTTACCAAAAAAGTTAACTTATCTCTTTTGGAGATCGAAGGCCAAGCAAGTGATTTGCGCTGGTGCATGCAGCGCATGTTCACCTTAGAATGGCCGGAGTGGAGAACGTCACAATGAAAGCCGCCATCCCCTGGAGTGTCAAAGGGATCGAACCTACGGCACGTGAACTGGCCAAGGATGCCGCGCGGCGTTCGGGCCTGACGCTGGGCGAATGGCTCAACACGGTGATCAGCGAAAAAGCAGACGGCGGAGAACAAGAACCAATGCCAACGGGGGCCCCACGCACAGCACGCTCGAGGGGCTATGCCTCAGCCGACAATTTTGAGCGTGCGACATCGAAACTTGAAATGATTGCGGACCAGCTGGCCAAGATGACTCAGCGCGACCGCGAGTCGGCAGGCGGCCATGGGGTTTACCAACCAGAGGCGCGGAGTGAAGGCAGCGAGCATTTTTCGCGCATCTTAAGCCGGATCGAGACCAACGAGAGGCAATCGGTTGACGCCTTCTCGGCGGTCAATGAACGGCTGGGCACGTTGGGACGGCAATTCGCGCAAGCCGCGAAGGCTGCGACCACATTCAAGCCTGAGGAAAATCCGAGTTTCCAAGCATTGGAAAAAGCGGTGCGCAACATCGTCGAGCATCTTGAATTCGAGCGAAAAGCGGACTCGCGACAGTTTGAAACTGATGCAGGACCGCGTGGCTGACATGGCGGGGCGCGCGCAGGCAGCGCCCAACGACGCAGTGTTGCGGCAGGCACCAGCGTTTTCGCAACTTGAGCGGCGCCTGAATGATCTTTCGCAGCGGGTTGAGGTGAGTGAGAAGGCTCCTGTGCAATCGCCAGCGCCGGAATTGCTGCGCAATGAATTGCGCGAACTGGCCAAGCGCATTGATACGGTGCGAGAGACGGCTGAGTCGCTGGCAACGCGGGCGCAGACGCAAGCGGTGCAGACCAGCCAACAGGAATTGCGCGCAATCGAGCAGCGCATTCTTGGGCTCCTCAGCGAAACGCAACAAACTTTCGCCAAAGGCACTGTGACCGATGCGGAAATGCAGCGGGTGCGGGCTGATGTCGATGCGCTGAACAAGCGGATTGACCAGACGCGGCAAAATCCTGCGGCTGAGCGCGACGTGCAGACGCTGAAGTCGGCGGTTGAGCAGCTTTCGACGCGCGTGGCGCAGGGACCCGATTTGCGGCCATTGGCCGAAATGGACCGGCGGATTGCGGAACTGGCGCAACGCATTCATGAACAGGAAGCAACGCCTGCGCCTGCCTTTGGTGAATTGAACCAGCGCATCAGTGAACTTGACCAAAAACTTGACTATGCCATCCAGACGATGAGCGCACAGGCCGACCAGGCTTTGAGCGAGCAGCTTACCGCGGTTGGCGAGCGGATGGATCGCGCGGAACAGCAGCTGACGCATCTATCCACGATCGAACGAGCCATCAGCCAACTCTACGACGGGCTGGAGCAGACGCGCAACAATGCCCAGCAGGTGGCTGAGGATGCAGCGACACAGGCGGCGCAGCGGATGCTTGCCCAAATGCCTGCACAAGCCGCTTCTGTGCCGCAGGATTTGAGCGCGCTGGAAGACGGATTGCAGACGGTTCGCGAGAACGCACAAGCTTCAGACCAGCGCAATCAAGATACGTTGATGGCGCTGCACGAAACGCTGGAACATATCGTTACCAAATTGTCGGAGCTTGAGACCGTAGCAATCGGGCAGCGGATTGCCGTTGCGGCGGGCGCACCGCATATTGCGACGCATACGGGATCGCATTTTGCCGAGCCGGTGCAGGCAGCTCCTGTTGCACCACCTCCGGCTCCTCCGGCCATGCAGCAAGACACGCGGCGCGATTCAGTGGTTTTCACCAGCGATTCCATTCCGGCATCGGCCTTTGATTTTCCCGAACTGAAAACCGAACCGGCGTTGAAGGCGGAACCTGCCGTCGCAGCGCCCTATGTTGAACAGGCGGAGCCGAAACTTGCGCCTGCTGAGCCAGTGTTGGCTGCGCCTTCCTCGCCTACTGATCAGGGAACTGATGATTTCATCGCGGCGGCGCGGCGTGCGGCACAGGCAGCGCAAGGTGGCGGGGCCAAAATCGGCATTCCCGGCATTGGCGCCCGCGCCAAGAAAAAAGAATCCGGATCGCTGCTTGGCAAGCTCCTGGGCCGCGGGTCAGGCGAAGCAAAGAAAGCGCCGCGCACCGTCGCTGATGAATTGGCGCGCACGCGGCCAATGCCAGGCATTTCCGATGCACCGGCTGCTCAAACTTCTGCATTCCGAAAGCCGTTGCTGCTGGTCGGAGTGGCTCTGATCGGGCTGGCGCTGGCGCTGTCCTACAGCAAGATCTCGAGCGTGTTGAAATCGACGATGCCGAGCAAGGTGTCGGCGCTGGTTGAACCGTTCTTCCAGGATGGGACGTTGCCTGCGGCCACGAAAAGTGACGCTGTGGTGCAAGGAACTTCGGTTGCGGCGCAGGCTGTGAGCGTTGAGGCTCCGCCAGAAACCGCTTCGTTGTCCCCTGTTGTGGCAACAGCCGATGAGCTTCTCACGGGATCAGTTGCGCCTGCCACAGAACAGCTTGAGTCGATTGTGGCGGGCACTGCCACTGCCGCTCTTCCTTTGCCACCGGAATCCATCGGCAGTTCGCAACTCCGTTCTGATGCGGCAGCGGGCAATCCACAAGCTCAGTTCATCATCGCTTCGCGCTTCATGGACGGTGATCGCGTGACGCGTGATTTTGAACAGGCGGCCGTCTGGTATGAGAAGGCTGCAGCATCGGGTCTTGCGCCTGCGCAATACCGCATGGCGACATTGTTTGAGCGCGGCCGTGGCGTTACGCGCGACCTGGCGAAGGCCCTGGAGTGGTATGAGAAGGCGGCGGCACTTGGCAATGTACGTTCGATGCATAATGCAGCGGTGATTGCGGCGGGCACGGACCTTGGCAAAGCTGATTATGCAAAGGCGCTGAAGTGGTTCTCACTAGCAGCCAATCACGGGCTCAAGGACAGCCAGTATAATCTCGCCGTATTGTTTGAGCGCGGACTTGCCGGGAAACCTGACAAGACGGAAGCGCTGTTCTGGTATCTCGCGGCGGCGCGGCAGAATGACGAGCAGGCGCAAAAGCGCGCCGATGCGCTGGGCAAGGCCATGCCCGCAGACGCGGTGGCCGAGGTGAAGTCGAAAATCAAGGACTGGACGCCGGAGAAAGCGCCGGATGCAGCCAATACCGTGCAAGTGACGGAAACGGCTTGGCAGGACACAGCCGGCTGATTTTTCAGGACTACATTCATATTTTCATGTTTTGTTCTTGACAGCGTACGCTGGATGGGCTATAGATTTGTATATTCGAGAGAGGTGGGTGTGGATGGCATTGCCCTTCTGAGTTCGAGTACTCTGTGACGTGACCGCACTCGCCCTTGATGGCAGGGCAATCGCATATGGCTTTCCTCGCCCGAGAATCGGGAGAGGTGGATTTCGCGTCGCAAGACGCGAAAGACGGAGAGGGGCTTCGCACAGCCTGCAAAATGGGCGCCTTTTTCGCTTGAGCCAAAGCCCCTCTCCGTCACTTGCTGCGCAAGCGACACCTCTCCCGCAAGCGGGAGAGGAATGAGAAACGTCCCGCAAGCGGGAGAGGAATGAGAAACGTCCCGCAAGCGGGAGAGGAATGAGAAACGTCCCGCGAGCGGGAGAGGAATGGGATGTTTACGCCCGGCGCATTGGGAAACGGTGGATTGATTTGTTGCCGATGAGCCAGAGGTTGGTTTGTTCTTCATCGAATAGTGTGGCGATGGCGGGGGTTCTTATGTTGAGGGCTCCGGTGTAGGCGCCGAAGGCGGGCATGATGAGGCGGCTCCCGTCAGCGATGAAACATTTTCCGCGGGTTGGAATGCCGCGCTGGACGATTGTTGCGCCGGGATGCAGGTGGCCAGCGATTTCCGGTGCCTTCAATTTTCGGGATGGTTCATGACGCAAGGTGATACGATCAAGTTTGTGTTCGCTTACACAAATTCCGCCAACACCCAACAATGGTTCCGGATCGTGATTGCCGCTGATCCAGACTGTTTCGATTTTTGACGTGATGTGGAGCAGGCGTTCCCGGTGGTGTTCGTCGAGGCTGGCATGGGCTCCTGCATCGTGAAATGAATCGCCGAGCAGAACCAGGCGCCAGGGGCTGGTTTCGGCGAGCACGCTTTCGAGCAATGACAGGGTCATTCCGGTATCGAATGGCGGCACGTGGAGCCCACGGCGGGCGAGGCTGGCGCCTTGTTCGAGATGGAGATCGGCCACGAGCAGCGTTTTCAGATCGGGAACGTAGAGTGCCCCGGAATGACTAGGCACGAAGGTGATGCCGTCCAATTCCATCCTGTGCGTTTTAGACAAGCCGTTTGCTCCTGACGGACATGGCTTCGTCAATGAGCTGGTCAGCGGCTTCGGCGAGAAGGGCATCATGGGCTTCGCCTTTGACAGATTCGCGGCCGATATCCAACATGACGGGAACGGCGAGCGGCGAGACCTGATCAAGCGGCTGGTGGACGATCTGGTTCTTGATGCGCTTCAGCATGGCGCCCAGACGATGCACATCGATCAAGCCTTCGGCGGCGTCATCCCAGGCGGCACGGAGCAGAATGTGATCGGGCTGGTGGGCGCGAAGGGCATCGTAGATCAGGTCGGTGTTGACGGTGACTTGACGCGCGGTTTTCTCCTTGCCCTGAACGCGGCGTTCGATGAGGCCGGCAATGATGGCGACGTTGCGGAAGGTGCGCTTCATCAAGGTTGATTCCGCCAGCCAGGCTTCGAGGTCATCGCCCAGCATGTCTTCGTCGAAGAGTTTCGCGAGCGGAATGCGGCCCGACGTGATGAGGTGGGACATGTCACCCAGCATCCAGACGACGAGAGCATATTCGGATGCGACAAAACCAAGCGGCTTGGCACCCCAGCGCTCGAGCCTGCGGGTGACGAGCATGCCAAGGGTTTGTTGCGCGAGGCGGCCTTCGAAGGGATAGCAGACCATGTAGTGCTTGTCGGCACGGGGAAAGGTTTCGACGAGCATCTGATTTGATTTTGGCAGGATCGATGCGAAGCGCTGCACCTGGAGCCAGTCGCTGACCTGGCTGGGCAAGGCTTTCCATTGGATTGGATCGGCGAGGATGCCGCGCACGCGGGAGGCGAGATAAGTCGAGAGCGGAAATTTTCCACCTTGATAGGACGGAATTTTGGGGTCCCTGCCCGGCGCTTTTGTGGCCAGGGCACCGAATTCGTCGATGCCTTCGAAACGCAGGATATCGCCACCGAACAGAAATGTGTCGCCGATGGCGAGTTGAGTCAGGAACCATTCTTCGAGTTCGCCCAGCACGAAGCCGCCGGTTGCGATGCGTTTTCCCGCCACGCGGCGGATTTTGGCGAGGCGGAGCTTGAGCATTTCCTCCGCGACGATGGTGCCGACATTCATGCGGTATTGCATGATGAGGCGAGGATGGGAAATGCGCCATGCGCCATCCGGCTGCTGCTTGAGTTTGGCGTAGCGCTCGTAGGATTTGAGGGCGTAGCCGCCGGTGGCGACATAATCGAGAGCCTGGCCGAAGATGTCGCGTGCAAGGTGGCGGAAGGTGAAGGCTGAGGTGACTTCCTTGTACAGGTCATCGGCATGAAATGGCCCGGCGCAGGCGCGGCCCAGAATGTGCTGAGCCAACACATCGAGTTTCATGACGACGGGATATTCGGTGTCTTGCGCGTTTTCGCGGACCGCCTCGACGGCGGCCTCGCATTCGAGGACTTCGAAGCGATTGGAGGGCACGAGCAAAGCATTCGATGCTTCATCGAGGCGGTGATTGGCGCGGCCAATGCGTTGCAGGAGGCGGCTGGAACCTTTGGGTGCGCCGACATGGATGACGAGATCAACGTCACCCCAATCAATGCCGAGGTCGAGGGTTGAGGTGCAGACGATGGCTTTCAATTTGTTGGCGGCCATGGCGGCTTCGACCTTGCGGCGCTGCTGCACATCAAGCGAGCCGTGGTGGATGGCGATGGCCAGTGTGTCGTCATTGATATCCCAGAGTTCCTTGAAGAGGATTTCGGCCTGGCTGCGGGTGTTGACGAAGACCAGCGACATGCGGGCCTTTTTGATTTCGGCGTAGATTTCCTTGGTGGCGTAGCGCGAGGAATGGCCGGACCAGGGAACGCGCTCTTCGGATTCGAGGATGCGGATGCTGGGTGTGGCACCGGGATTTCCGGTGACGAGCGGGACGGGTGATTGGCCTGTGGGGGCGAGCCAGGCGCGAAGGGCATCAGGATCGGCCACGGTGGCGGACAAGCCGGTGAAGCGAGTGTGGGGTGCATGGGTTCTGAGGCGGGTCAAGGCGAGCGAGAGCAGCACGCCGCGCTTTGAGTTCACGATGGAATGGAGTTCATCGATGATGACGCAGTTGAGATTGCGCAAGAGGTGTTCAGCGTGTGGATCAGCGACGAGGAGCGAGACTTGTTCTGGTGTAGTGATGAGGATGTCGGGCGGATTGGTTCTGATGCGCACGCGTTTTGAATGCGGCGTGTCGCCGGTTCTGGTTTCGATTGATATGGGGAGCGCCATCTCGCTGACTGGCGCTTCGAGGTTGCGCGCGATGTCAACGGCGAGGGCTTTGAGGGGCGAAATATAGAGTGTGTGAATGCCGTCGTGTTTGTGGGGGGTGTGGAGAGCGGCGAGAGTGGGGAGAAAGCCCGCGAGTGTCTTGCCGCCACCGGTTGGCGAAATGAGAAGAGCTGAATTACCGGCCTTGGCCTGCTCCAGCATGGCAAGCTGGTGGCCTCGCGGTTGCCAGCCGCGAGAGGTGAACCAGTTTGCGATTGTGGGAGGGAGTGCGGACATCATTTGTGGCTTATCACGGGCCTGCGGCAAAACAAAAACCCCGCCGCATTGCTGCGACGGGGCTGGAAGGCGGCAGGGGCGTTTAGCTCTTTTTACGAGCCTTGTCGGTTTTGGCGCGAGGCGCTTTGCCGGCGAGAAGTTCTTTCGCCTGCTCGATCCATTCCTCGCGTTCGATGCGGCCGTCAAAGGACAGGACTTCCTCAGCCTTGGCAATGTCGGCCTTGGTCATGCTGGCAATGCTCCGCAGAGTTGGGAAACCAGCCTTGGTCATTTGCGCCTTGATCTTCGGGCCGATGCCGCTGATCAGGGAGATGTCGTCCTGAATTCCGCTTGCCGATTTGGCCGCGGATTTCTTGGCCGGTGCCTTGCGTTTTGCAGCTGGCATGCGTTTGGCTGAAACATCGTCCCCGGACATGAGCCTTGCTGGTTCGGCGTTTTGCGGTGCGGTGCGTAAACGCTCCGCAGCTGCACGTGCTTCATCAGCATCGCGCTGGGCGCGCGCACGGCGGTCGGCTTCTGCTCTGGCTGCTGCTGCGGCGGTGGCGGTGCGATCTGCTTCGGCTTTCGCACGAGCCGCATCGTCGCGGAGCGAGACTGCGGCAACGCCACTTGCTACGGCACCCGTAGCAGCGCCTGCGGCTGCGCCAGCCGTTGCGCCACTGGAACCGGCGAATGACGAGACCGCAGAAGACGTGCCTGAAATCGCAGATTCACGCGCTACAATTTCTGCCTGGCGGCGCTTGATTTCATCGCCGACAGGCGGGCCGTTGAAGCGTTTGCCATTGAGCATGAAGGTCAGAACGCCCATGATCACAGCGACGATTGCCGCAGCCAATGTGCCGAAGCTTTCGCCGGGCACATGCCAGAAGTAGTATACTGCTGCTGCTGTGAGCGCACTGAACAGCAGACCCAGCGGCAGGCGGCCTTCCATCGATTGCCAGAAGGCAATCAGCGCAAGGATCATCAGGACAATGAGATAGCCGACCTTCTCCTGCGGCGGTTGAACACCGACATAAATGAGGACGGCACAGCCAATGAGTGCCAGTGCTGCCACGAGAATGGATGAACCGCCAAGATTGAACGGTCCCTTGTTGGTCCAGTCGCCGCTGAGTTCCGACCTGAGGGCGGCACCAATTGGCATCAGGTATGACAGGTAGAGGAATACGGCACAGCCCGTGGACAGCACAAGGAAAGCACCGCCGTAAAGCGTGGCCAGGAAGGCCAAGATGCCAGCGACCCAAACTGACGCACCTGGCGTGCGCAATTGCGGGTCAACCTGCCTGAGCTTATCTGATGCCGGCAAACCGCCATCACGCGCGAAGGCGTACATCATGCGCGACGCGGATGTGAGACCAGCAAGCGCGCAAAGGAAGTTGGATAAGATGATTCCGATGATGATGAGGGACCGCAGTATTCCAGGCATCTGCACCTGCGCAATCAGCCAGTTGAACGCGTTCCAGCCTTGGGCGGCGCCAGCAGTGACGCCATCCATTGTAACGGCACCAGCGGCATCTTTTTGGTCTGGCAAGGCCAGCACAAAAGACGCCACCATGATGTAGCCAAACAGGAACGACCAGAACACCGACCGCAACATGCCCTTGGGCACTTCCACCTGCGCGTTGCGCGTTTCTTCGGACGTGTGCGCCGAAGCGTCAAAGCCGGTGATGGTGTAAACCACGTGCAACAGGCCGATCAGGAAAATGTAGAAGAACGACGTGGATGCCGGCCAGACACTGCCGCCAGCCTCGCCGGTGAAATTCGTGAAACGGAACAGCCGCCCGAAATCCCAGCTCTGCGCATAGGCCAGCATCGACAGCGTCAAAATAATCGCCGTTCCGAGAATGATGTAGCCACTCCAATCGGTGAGTTTCGTCGTCAGATTGAGGTAACGGTGGTTGATGATGGCCTGCAGAATTGTGACTGCTGCAATGAATATCGTTTGGATCCACCAGCCGCCTGAGAATTCACCTGATGGCACCCAGCCTGAAACGTCCATGCCCAATACTTGCGCAAGGAACAAATCGCGGAACAGGTTGAACAGGCCCCAGTTGACCGAGGACACAACAAACATTAGTCCCAAAAGGTTGAACCACGCCGCTGCCCAACCGAAGCCGCGCCCGCCAAGGATCGATGCCCAGTGATAAATGCCGCCCGCAGTTGGATAAGAAGAGGCCACCTGACCCATAGCTGCCGCCACGAGAAGTGCAAATATGGAACCAACGACCCAGACAATTCCGACGGACATGCCGCCGCCAGCGCTCAGCGCCACCGGGAATGCGGTGATACCGCCTGCCACGATGCAGATGATGGCGAAGGAAATCGCGAAATTCTGGAACGCACCCATCCGGCGCGTCAATTCCTGGGCGTAGCCCATATTGTGGAGGACTTTTTCGTCCTCGGTCAAATTCCTATTGTCAGCCATGTGGCCCCTCCACGGTTCCGGGGCGGAACGCAAAAATGTTTGATCAGATGTTGCCTCGCGACACTCCAGCCCTGGAGTTCAAAGATTGCGATGGACGTCCCCATGCCCCAGTGTGGTAGGAATCCGTTAACCAGTCAACCTGTGAATCTAATTCTGTTTCACAACGCGAAATGCGTCGTTTGATTGCAGATTGGCGTCGGAAGGCCCGTGGCGTGAACAGAATTTCATGATACGACTGTGACATGAGCGATACACATATCCATGCAAGGCGGACGGGCGGCGGGCGCGAAGGGCGGCGCGCGATGCGGGCGGCGCCGATGGCGGCGTTTCCGGGATTGGTGCGCAATATTCCGACTTATGAGTTGCTTCCGGATGAGGCGGTGGAGTTGATTCACGAGGAGTCGCTCAAAATCCTGGAAGAGGTGGGCTGCGAATTCCGCGATGACGAAGCGATTGCGATGTGGAAGGTGGCTGGCGCCGATGTGAAGGGCACGCGGGTGCGGATTGACCGTGTGCTGCTCATGTCGCTGGTTGCCAAAGCGCCGCCGGAGTTTACCCTGCATGCGCGCAACCCGGAGCGCACGGTGAAAGTGGGCGGCAAGAACACGGTGTTCGTGCCGATGTATGGCGCGCCCTATGTGCGCGATCTTGACAATAACCGGCGGTATGGATCGCTGGCTGATCTCAACAACTTTCACAAGCTGGCCCATATGCTGCCGGCTTTGCATTCATCGAGTTCAATCTGCTGCGAGCCCATGGAGATTGCAGTGCCGAAACGGCACCTGCACATCATTCATTCTGCACTCACCTATTCCGACAAACCCTTCATGGGAATCGTCACGTCGAAAGAGCGGGCGCAGGATGTGATGGCGATGGCAGGCATCGTGTTTGGCGATGAATTTGTGAAGGACAATACGGTTGTCGTGTCGATCACCAACTGCAATTCGCCCTTGGTCTGGGACCAGACGATGCTTGATGCGATGCGGGTTTACACGCGGCATAACCAGCCGGTGATCGTAGCACCGTTTGCGCTGTGCGGGGCGTCGACATCTGCTTCTTCGATTGGCGCTGTGGCGCAGGTGAATGCCGAGGCTTTGGCGGGCGTTGCTTTCACGCAATTGATCCGCGCAGGCGCTCCGGTGATCTATGGGCAGTTCATGGTGACGGTAGACATGAAAACCGGTGCGCCGATGGGTGGCACGCCGGAAGCCGCACAGATGATGTTTGTGATGGGGCAGCTGGCGCGGAAATACAAATTGCCGTGGCGGACTTCAGGCTTTCATGTGGGATCGAAATTGAATGATGCGCAAGCCGGGTATGAATCGAACATGCTGATGCATGCCGCGATTTTGTCGGGTGCAAATTATGTGTGGCACGTGGCGGGCTGGCTTGAGGCGGGGTTGGCGTGTGGCTATTCAAAGTTTGTGACTGACGCCGAGCAGCTGGTGGGCTGGTATAAATATGCGGGCGGATTGAAGTTTGATGACTTCAAGGATGCGATGGCGGCGGTGCGCGAAGTGGGGCCTGCGGGGCATTTCCTAGGCACGGCACATACGCTGGAGCATTTCGAAAAAGCTTTCTTCATTCCGAGCGTGATGGACTTCAATTCATTCGAGCAATGGTCGGCGGAAGGTGCGAAGGATCACGACACGCGTGGGCGCGACAAGGCACGGGCGATGCTGGCTTCCTATGAAAAACCGAAGATGGATGAAGGCGTGGCCGAGGGATTGCTGGAGTTTGTCGCACGGCGGGAACGCGAATTGCCCAATTTGGTGAGTTGAATGAAGGTTGACCGAGACAACTCTCATCAATCACCGCGACAATTGCGGGCAAAATTAATAATTGCGGGGTGGACAGGCTTGCGCAAACTCTGTTAGCACCCGGCAGGGGCGGCCACTTGAATCCGGGGGAATTCAAACATGGCGGAATTGGATGCGCGCGAGACGTTGTATCTTGAATTGATCAACCGTGCGCGTTTTGATCCACAGGGCGAAGCTGCGCGATACGGATTGAGTGATCTCAATCAGGGTTTGGGTGCAGGCAGCATCAGCGCTGATGCAAAACAAATTCTGGTCAGCAATGCATTATTGAGCGATGCGGCTTCTGCACATGCGGCGTGGATGAATTCTGCCGACATGTTTTCGCATACTGGTTCGAACGGAACGAGCCCGACGCAGCGCATGCAGGATGCCGGTTATCAATTCACCGGGAACTGGCAAACGGCCGAGAATATTTCCTGGACGGGGTCTTCGTCGCAAGCGTCTTATGACGTCAATGCAGCGGTGCTGGCGCAACACAAGAACTTGTTTCTGAGTGCGGGGCACCGCAACAATACACTTAACGGCGGCTTGCGGGAGATCGGGATCGGGACCGATGTTGGGTTCTATGCGCAGCCTGAAGGCAATTTCTTTGGCATGATGTCCGCGTTCAACTTTGTTTCCGCGGGCGATTCGCATTTCATTGGTGGCGTTGCCTATGCCGATGCAAATGGCGATGATTTCTATTCGATCGGCGAAGGCCGCGGCGGCATCACGGCGCAATTGCTGAGCGGCGCAAGCGTTCTCGCTTCCACTGCGACGCAGACTGCCGGTGCGTTTGCGCTTGCCACGACAGCGACGGGAACATTGGAGATTGTCTTTTCCGGCGGCGGCAGCACATCGGGCGCTTCATTCACGATGGGTGCTGAAAATGTGAAGTTTGACCTGGTTGGGGCTGCGACCGTTGAGACCAATGTTTCGGCGGCATTGACGCGATCCGCCATCGGGCTTTTATTGCTTGGGCTTGAGAGCATTGACGGCACAGGGAACAATCTGGGCAATACGCTTACGGGCAACCGCGGCGACAACGTTTTGAATGGCGGCGGCGGAAGCGACACGCTTGACGGTGCGGGCGGCAGCGATACGGCGGTGTTTGGCGGCGCTTCTGGTTCATATGACATATCTCAAACCGCAGCGGGCGCGTTTCAACTGAAGGCGGCGGATGGAAGCATTGACACCGTTAACAATGTCGAGCGGTTTCAGTTTTCCGATGTAACATTGCAGGCTGCGCAGTTGCCGCTGACAACGAGTCCACCACCTGCGCCAGATCCGACGCCTGATCCAACGCCAGATCCAACGCCAGATCCAACGCCAGATCCTGAGCCTCCACCACCTCCTCCACCCGCTCCGGTTTTCAATCTCATCCGTGGCAGCGCGGCGAATGACGTGCTCACGGGCACTGCAAAAAAAGATGCGATGAGTGGCTATGCTGGAGCTGACCGGATCGCTGCGGGGGCTGACAACGATGTCATCTCCGGCGGGTCAGGCAATGACACACTGTGGGGCCAGGCGGGAAATGACAAGCTGAATGGCGGCAATGGGCGCGACACACTGTCTGGCGGAGCTGGACATGACAGATTTGATTTCACCGCGGTTCTGGCGTCACAGAATGCCGATTTAATCAGCGGATTCAACACGGCGGAAGACTTGATCGGAGTGAAGAAAACGATCTTCACCGCTATCGGCTCGACGCTCACGGCTTCGGAGTTCTACAAGGGAAGCGGCGCACATGACGGCAACGATCGCATCATCTACAACAGTGCTACGGGGAGTTCTCGGTTATGATGCAGACGGCAGCGGCTCAAAGGCGTTGATCAAATTTGCGACGCTCGACAAAGGGCTTTCCTTGAGCTTCGCGGATTTCGTGGTGATTTGAAGCAACGGGTGGCCGATTAAATATTGTCCTTAACCAATTCGTCATCCCGGCGAAAGCCGGGAACCAGAACTCTCGACCAGCTGAGTTGCGGAAAGCCTGGGTCCCGGCTTTCGCCGGGATGACGATCAAAGGTTGGTTTGTGGCAAGTGCACTATGTACTTGCCACACCTAAACAACCGCGCGGCGGCGGGGGGCCAGGGGCAAGTTCATGCTGTGCATGCGGCGGGCGCGGTTGGCGCGCTGAATTTCAATCTGCGTGGGCGGTTCCAAGCTTTTCTTGATGCGGATGGCCCAGTCTTTCAACTCCCTGATACTGCGCTCGCCCAACAAACATGCGGAGAGTGTCATCCACAGTGTCAGAATGATGAATGCCGAGGCCGGGAGGACCAGGCCGGCGTGCCAGTTTTGCAGCTCTTGCGGCAAAGTGAGCGACAAAAGAAATACGGCCCAGCACAGAATTGCAAAACTTGCCGATAGTGTCGCTGCGAGGATGCTGGCGGCCGAGGCGGAGTCAACGATTTTCCGGCCAGCTGACTGGCGCAACAACGGTGTTGTTTTGGTGTGCAGAAATACGCAAGCCACTGTTGCGCCGAACAGCGCAACGCCACGAATGCCGAGCAACATGGGTTTGGGGAGCTGCGAGGTGAGCAGGAGATCGTAGCAAAGCAAAGCGCCTGAGCTGAAACATACGAGAAGCAGGCCGAGCAGCATCGCATAAGAGGTAAAGCGGACATTGAAGCGGATGCTGGCGCGACCGGCTTCACTCAAGGTGCGGGTGCCGAGCTGGCGCAGCAAAATCAGGAACGATGCCATGGCCAGCGACAATGACATGATGTGCAGAAACACAAGCACAGACTGGAAATTCATGCGACAGATACACCCAAAACAGGACACCCCGCGACTCGCGCCACGCCCCAATCTGCCGTCACGAAGTTAATGAAACTCTACTTGTGTGACTAAAATGCTGACAACAAAAAACCCGGGTGACGTGCACCCGGGTCCGGTTCTTCAACCTGTCCGAAAGATCAACGCTTCTTGAGCGCGTCGCGGATTTCCTCGAGGAGGATTTCCGATTTTGCCGGAGGAGGAGGAGGTGCAGGCGGAGTTCGCCTTTTTCATCTTGTTGGAAACCTTCACCAGCTGCAGAAGCACGAAGGCGAGGATGAGGAAGTTGATCAGGATGGTGACGAAGTTGCCATAGGCAAATGTCGCACCGTTTTCCTGCGCCTTTACCAGCGTTCCGGCCGGATCGCCGGCGAGCTGCACGAACTTGTTTGAAAAGTCGATGCCGCCCGTCAGGAAACCGGCGATTGGCATGATCAAATCCTTGACCATGGAATTGACGATCTTGCCGAAAGCACCGCCCATGATGACGCCGATGGCGAGATCGAATGCGTTGCCCTTGAATGCGAAGTCTTTAAACTCTTGCCACATTAAATTAGTCCCCTTTGTGGATTGAACCCCAGATACGTTGTGCCGCTGCCGGAAATCCGGACACGGTTAATGGACGTTAATAAAGCAAAACCAAAGGTAAACAAAGTGTCAATTATTTCACGTCCAGATATGGTTAACGGCCTGTCTGCGCAAAACTTTGTGCTAGATGGCGGTTAGAACAACCAAGACACAACAGCCAAACATGCAGCAGCGACTTGCCTTTTTCCGGGATATCCAGCCTTTTGACCGTGGCCGGCTGCAGGTTTCCGCCCTGCACGAAATCTATTACGAGCAAAGCGGCAATCCTGCAGGGAAACCAGTTGTTGTTCTGCATGGCGGACCAGGCGGCGGGATTTCGCCGATGCTGCGGCAGATGCATGATCCAGATGTCTTCCGCATCGTGTTGTTTGATCAGCGCGGATGCGGTGCATCCACGCCGCATGCGGAGTTGCGCGAGAATACGACATGGGATCTGGTTTCCGATATCGAGGCATTGCGCGAAAAGCTTGGCATCGAGCGCTGGCAAGTGTGCGGAGGCTCATGGGGTTCAACGCTGGCGCTGGCTTATGCGCAGCGGCATCGCGAACGCGTGATGGAACTTGTGTTGCGCGGGATTTTTACGTTGCGAAAGAAGGAAGTGGACTGGTTTTATCAGTTTGGCGCGAGCGAGATTTTTCCTGAGGCCTGGCGGGACTTTGTCGCGCCGATCCCTGAAAGTGAGCGGCATGACATGGTTGGCGCTTATCACAAGCGGCTAACGGGTGATGACTTGGCGATGCAGCAGCTTTGCGCAAAAGCCTGGAGCCAATGGGAGGGCTCCGCATTGTCACTTTATCCGGATCAGTTACGCGTGGCGCGGTTTGGGTCGGACGGGTTTGCGTTGGCTTTTGCGCGGATCGAATGCCACTACTTCATCAACAAGGGATTCTTTGAGGTGGATGGGCAATTGCTGCGCGACATGCATCTTTTGAGCGACGTTCCCGGCGTCATCGTTCAGGGCCGTTATGACGTGGTGACGCCGCCAGTTTCAGCTTTTGACCTCGCTCGCGCCTGGCCACAAGCGCGGCTCGAAATCGTGCCGGATGCAGGGCACACGGCGACGGAGCCCGGTATTCAGGATGCGCTGGTGCGGGCTACGCAGGGGTTTGGGGCGGGTTATGCACAGCGGTGAGCCGGAAATTATTTCAGATTATTTCGTCGATTCACGGAAATTAATATTTGTCATAAACCATGTGCCATATTTTTAAGCATCTGTATTTAAATGAGTAATTATGGTTTATGGGCGTTAACCAATGGTTTTGGCTGTGAAATTGCCGCGAAATTGCCCTGAGATTGCCACAATGTGGTTGATTTATCGCCCTGATTGGGGTTCACAAAGATAATCACAGAGCGAGACAAAAAAGTCACACAGCGACGTCTCGTAAAAAGAATGATCCGTTTGGGCTCCTGTCGCCGTCCCGAGCCTCTGCGGATCTGGGGTCCACCTCACTTAAGAGGTGGACCCCAATTTATTTCTGGATGGCACTTTCCCATAGTACTTTGAGTGCATGGACGTTGTCATTGTTGCCCGGCAACAGGGGGATGCTGTTGTCAATCTGCGACCTTGCGGAAAGTTGGCATACTGGTCTTCGCCATGACGACGAAAGATAGATCACGTTTCGTTCCATATGGGCCGAATCGGTTTAAGCTTGGGCCATGACATTGAACCAGACGCTCTTGGTGGTTGGCGACCGTCCTATCACGCTGCTTGAAATCCTGCTTGCTGGCGGCGCTCTCGGCTTGCTGCTTTTGCTCGCTGTAACCATCCTGATGTGGCGCACGGCAAGGGCGCGGAAACTTGATGCATGGGAGCAACAGCGGCGCACAAAAGACCTTGAATACCGATTGGCGGAATTGTCCGGCTCGCTTTCGGGTTTTGCGGCGCAGAGCCAGAATTTGCAGATGCAAATGCAAAACACCGTGGATGAGCGGCTGGAGCAGGTGAGCCATCGCGTCGGCGTGGGTTTGCACGAGCAAACCGAGCGCACGGCGCATTCACTTGGCGCATTGCAGGAGAGGCTTGCTGTCATTGATGCCGCACAGGCCAATCTCGCGCAGCTTTCAGGCGAAATGCTGAGCCTCAAGGATATTCTCAACAACAAGCAAACGCGCGGCGCCTTTGGCCAGGGACGGATGGAGGCGATCATCCGCGATGGCTTGCATGCGAAGGCATTTGCATTTCAGTTCACACTGTCAAACGGGATGCGGCCGGATTGCGTGATCACATTGCCGGACTCATCGTTGCGGCTGGTTGTCGATGCGAAGTTTCCGCTCGAAAGCTACAATGCCATGCGGCATGCGCCAGATGAAGCTGAGCGGCGCGGGGCCGAACAGCGGTTGAAAGGCGATGTGCTGAAGCATGTGAAGGACATTGCGGAGAAATACCTTATCAGCGGCGAGACGCATGCAACGGCGATCATGTTTGTGCCGTCGGAATCGATTTATGCCGAGTTGAACGAGCGCTTTGAGGACGTGGTGCAGAAGGCGCACCGGGCGCGCGTGATCCTCGCCTCGCCCAATGTGCTGATGCTTCTAGTGCAGACGATGCAGGCGATCGTCAAGGATTCGATGATGCGCGAGCAGGCGCATGTGATCAAAGGCGAGGTAGTCAAATTGCTGGATGATGTGGGGCGGTTGCGCGAGCGCACTGGCAGTTTGAAGAAGCATTTTGACCAGGCAAGTGCGGATATCGAAAAGATACAGGTTTCAACCGAGCAGATTTCGCGGCGCGGATTGCGGATCGAAAGCATGGAGCTGGAAGAGCCACAGGGTGCGGTGGCGGCTGAGGCAGCGCGGCCGAAGCTGGTGGGATCGGGATGAGTGCGTTTGAGGCGGGAGTTGCCACAAATGCAACTGCCACTTACCTTCCACAAAAAAACCTCCCCCGTTTCCGGAAGAGGTTTCGAGGTTATGCAGGGGACGTTTTGGTTTCGCTGAAAATCAGATTGTAAATCGCTTCAAATTTTACTTACTGAGGAAAATATTTTGCGCGATTTCGTTGGTGATGGTCTTGAAGGCTTGGGTGAGGTCAATGCCATCCTTGGCGTCGAAATAGTATTCGTTCTTTGAAGCACAGGCCTTGAGGCGGTCCTTGATGTCCTGTTCTCCCTTGCTCTTGTCAGTCAAGTCGAATGCCATGGTGATGACCTTGATGCCGTCACCCTTGGCGCTGGCGCAAAGTGCTGCAAGATTGGATTCGCCCTGGTCCACCGACGCTTGACCCAGATTGTTGGTCTTGTTGTTGTATGCGGGGACTGTTTGCGAACCATCGGTCAGCACGACAAGGTACTTTTCGACGGTGTCGTCGCCAAAGCTGGCGGCGTCGCTGTCCAACGCGTTGCTTGGCGAAAGCATCTGGTAGCCGAATTCAACGCCAAGAGAAATATGGGTATAGGCATAAGGCACCATCCGTGCGATTTGGCTCTTGGCACCGGCGATGTCGGTCGACAGCGGGCGAATTTTCAGATTGTGCGCGGCATAGCCATCATTGTTATGCGGGCCATTGCAATCGTAATAAGTCTGGCCATCAATCCAGCCCTGGACCTGCTTGTTGCCATCAAGAGCCTTGGTGGCCTGAGGTTGTCCCCATTTGGTCGAATCATCGCTTGAGAGAGGCACGGCATTTGTTGTGTTGTAAGGTCCAAGACGATCAACGGTGCAGCCGGTCCATGACGAGCTTGCATTTTCACCCAGAACATATTTGCCAGGCATCGAGACGTAAACGTGGTGTGAAAACGGGACCAGGCCCACCTTGAACTTGCCTTTTTCCAGTTTCTCGAGGTCGTCCATGAGTTTCATCGCTGCGGCTCCCATGGCCTTGTATTTTGGGCCACCGCGCACTTCGTCGGTCATTGATCCAGAATAATCCAGTACCAATGCGATTTCGACTTTCTTTGGGCTGTTGAGGTTCACCTGGTTGTCGGCTTTGACGGTCATGGTGTTGATGCCGACGAGCTGCATGAAACTGGTGGGAACTTCGATTTCAGCTTCGCCTTCGAGAACGCCGTGTTCGGCTTTGAATGTGGCACTCGCAACAAGATCAGCATCGAGGTTGGATTTGAAAACGCCAGCGGCGATAGTCTCGCGCTTGGCATTCGAAGCGCCGAGGGCAGCGGCACCTTGGAGAGTGGCCGCATCAAGTGCGGTTTGCACCTCGGCCTGGACTGAGGCGTAGCGAGAGAAATCCACTGCGGCACCTACAGCGGCAAAGAGAGGGAGCGTGGCGAGCGCGAATATGACCGACATTGAACCATTTTGGTTCGATGCGAAAGATTTCAGCGACCTTGCGAAGCGGCGGGTAATGGACATTTTGGCTCTCCTGTCTCAATCCGGCACGAAGGCCAGGTGATTGAGTACAGAGGAGCAAGCGGCGGTCCAACTTGCTGACCCAAATATTTTGCCGTTCCATGAGTGTTTACAAAGGGTTAAGCTACTGCTCCAGTTTGGAAAGGCATTTGGCCGGTAACGAAACTGACAGTTAACTGATAGTAAAAGTCAGCTTCTCGTAGGTTTGACTGTGGCAGCATTGCGGAACTGGTTTCCTGACCAGTTTCACTAAGTAGAATATACTGCGGAGCGGCCTTCTTCGTACTCCGCCGTCGCTAGAAAGGCCGCCTTGCACGGATTGCCTGGGTGAGGGTTCCCTCATCCAGGTAATCCAGCTCACCGCCCACAGGCACGCCGTGGGCGAGACGGGATGTGGCAAGACCCCTCTCTTTCAAGCGCTCTGTAATATAATGTGCCGTGGTCTGGCCTTCGACCGTGGCATTGGTGGCAAGGACCACTTCCTTCACTGTGCCATTGCTGGCGCGGGCCACCAGGTTTCCGATACTCAAATCCTCCGGCCGGATGCCAGCAAGGGCCGACAGGGTTCCGCCCAGCACATGGTATAATCCGCTCCAGGCGTTGGCGCGCTCCAACGCCCAGAGATCGCCTACTTCTTCCACGACACAAATGATTGACTGGTCGCGACGTGGATCGCTGCAGATAGTGCAAGGGTCAATGGTGTCGATGTTGCCGCAGGTGGTGCAGGATTTAACCGTGTCATGGGCATCAGCAAGGGCCCGGGTCAAAGGCTCGAGAAGCTTTTCGCGGTTCTTGACGAGGTGCAGCACAGCACGGCGGGCCGAACGGGGGCCGAGGCCTGGAAGCTTGGCCAGCAGCTGGATCAGCCGCTCAATTTCGGGACCGGCCTGGCGGCGCATATCAGGTCACTTTCCTCACCCGCTCGCTGAAGAGAGTGGGGTGAAACTTCACGCAGCCCATTCCTCTCCCGCTTGCGGGAGAGGTGTCATGAGCGGCACGCGACATGACGGAGATGGCAAGTGTTGAACATGACGCGCCCTCTCCGGCGTCGCTTTGCTCCGCCACCTCTCCCGCAAGCGGGAGAGGAATGCTACAAGTGAAACTCATTGCTAAAACGGCAGCTTCATTCCGGGTGGCAACGGCAAACCGCCGGTCACTGATTTCATTTCTTCGGCGACGAGGTTTTCGGCCTTTGATTTTGCATCGCTGAGAGCTGCGAGAAGCAAATCCTCCAGCACTTCCTTTTCCTCGGGCTTCATCAAGGCTGGATCAATCTCGATTGCGGTGGCCGAGAATTTTCCGTTCATGCTGACTTTGACAAGCCCGCCGCCGGATTGCCCGGTGACGGCCAGCTGATCGAGCTTTGCCTGCATCTCCGCCATGCGCGATTGCATGGACTGGACTTCTTTCATGATGTCACTCAGGTTCTTCATCGGCCTCTTCCGCTTGTTGAATGGGTTGCGGCGCAAGGCGGACGTTGGTCACCATGCTGCCGGGGAACTTCTTGAGGATCGCCTGGACGTCCGGATTGTCTAGCGCATCCTTGCGGCCCTTGTCGCGGGCATCCTGACGCTGGCGCGCGACAGGCGCTTCGCCACCGGCATTGGCGAGCATCACCATCCAGCGGCGACCTGTCCATTGTTCAAGCTTGCGGGTGAGTTCACCGGGGAGGCCGGGATGGGCGTCTTTTTCCAATGCCAGTTCGATCTTGCCGTCGCTCACGCTGATGGGGCGAACGAGACGTTCGAGATCGGACTTCAATTTGATGTCGCGTTTTTCATTCACCAGCGCCAGAACATCCGCGAAAGAATTGAAGGCGCGCGGAGTTTCGACGGGAGGAGTTTGCAGCGCGGGCTTCGGGGCAACCGCGAGCGGGCCGCTGGTTTCCAGCTTGGTTGAATCGCGGCGCAGGGATTCCAATTGCGCTGTGACGTTGGCCGCCGGGCGGAGGTTTGGCGAGACTGCCTGCTTTGTCACTTCCCTTGCGATTTTCACGAGTTCTTCTCCGCTTGGCAGCAAGGCCGCGTGGGCCAGGCGGATGATCACCATTTCCGCAGCCTGCATGGGTTGAGAAGCCTGCTGCGATTCCGCGTGACCCTTGAGCAGCATCTGCCAGGTGCGAGTCAAGTGAGCCATGGCGAGTTTTTCGGCAAAGAACACGCCGCGTTTTTTTTCATCCTCGGTGCGCGAGTGATCCTGCAGAGCCAGGTCTTTCGCCACTTTCAGACGCGTGACCCAATGAGTGAAGTCGGCGAGGTCAACAATGATGGTTTCGGGTTCGCCGCCAATTTCGTAGGCTGCGGCAATGAGCTGCAAGGCCTGCTGGGCATCGCCGGCCATGATCGCTTCAAAGAGATCAATCACGGAACCGCGATTTGAAAGGCCGAGCAGCGAGATGGCATTTGCTGCGGTGACGGCACCATTGCCATAGGCAATCGCCTGATCAAGGAGTGACAGGCCATCACGCACCGAACCTTCGGCGGCGCGGGCGATCATGCGCAAGGCTTCATCCTCGGCTTCGACATCTTCGAGTTTGCAGATGTTGGCGTAGTGCTGGGTCAACAGTGATGCATCAAGCCGCTTCAAATCGAAACGCTGGCAGCGTGAGAGAATGGTGACCGGAACCTTGCGGATTTCAGTTGTTGCAAAAATGAACTTCACATGCGGCGGCGGCTCTTCCAGCGTTTTCAGAAGTGCATTGAATGCGCTTTTCGACAGCATGTGGACTTCGTCGATGATGTAGACCTTGATGCGGGCCTGGACAGGCGCATAACGCACTGAGTCAATGATCTCGCGCATGTTGTCGACGCCGGTGTTGGAGGCGGCGTCCATCTCGATCACGTCAATGTGGCGCGATTCGAGGATAGCCTCGCATTGCGGGGTGATCTCGGGCATGTCTACAGTTGCGCCGGTGGGATAATTGAGGGCACGGGCGATCAGCCGCGCGGTTGTGGTTTTGCCGACGCCGCGCACGCCGGTCAGCATATAGGCCTGGGCGATGCGGCCGGAGGAGAACGCGTTGGTCAAGGTGCGCACCAGCGCATCCTGGCCGATCAGATCAGCAAAGGTCTTGGGTCGGTATTTGCGGGCGAGAACGCGGTAGCCTTGGGGTGCTGCGTTCGGGACAAGTTCGGCCATGGATGCAGTCTTAGCGCAAGGCCATCCGCCATTGCGAGAAAGAAAATGGAAAGCTTTTGAAAGTGGAAGGCCGGCAGCAACCCGCTAAAATCTCGTTGGGGCTGCTACCTTCCGGTCCTGACCCGGTTGGCGAGCATAACGCCTGCGCCAACCTTCCGGAGCGTTATATGGGGGGATTGGAGGGGAAAGGCAAGGTTTCTGTCGGGTTTGTCACAGGCCACAATTGACCCTTAACCCGGCCTCGCCTATCTGAGCGGCATGACGGTTCGACCTATTATCACTTTGCCGGATGAGAAGATTTTGCGGCAGGTTTCCAAACCCTTGAAGGGCGTGGATGCGGCTGCGCGCAGGCTCATGGATGACATGCTTGAGACGATGTATGACGCGCCGGGCATTGGCCTTGCGGCGATCCAGCTAGGCGTGGCGCAACGGGTGATCGTCATAGACACCGCCAAGGAAGGCGAGGAGCCGCGGCCGCTGTTTATTGCCAATCCGGAGATCATCTGGTCGGCGGATGAGGTGAGCGACTATGAAGAAGGCTGTCTTTCGATTCCAGAATTTTTCGAAATGGTGCAGCGGCCAAAGGAGATCAAGCTGCGGTTTCTTGACCGCAATGGAGAGGCCAAGGAACTGCATGCCGCGGGAATTCTCGCGACCGTGATCCAGCATGAGCATGACCACCTCAATGGCGTGCTGTTCATCGACTACATCTCAAAACTGAAGCGCGACCGGGTCGTCAAGAAATTCCAGAAGGCCCAGAAGCTGGGGAAGCTGTGAAGCTCGTATTCATGGGGACGCCAGAGTTTGCGGTCACAACGCTCCGTAGACTGATCAATGCGGGGCATGAAGTGGTTTGCGTCTATTCGCAGCCGCCACGCCCTGCGGGGCGCGGATATGAATTGAAGAAATCACCGGTGCAGGTGTTTGCGGAAAGCCAGGGCATTGACATCAGGACGCCACTGTCACTGAAATCCGCTGATGAGCAAAGAAAGTTTGCGGCCCTTGCAGCAGATGCCGCGGTTGTGGTGGCTTATGGCTTGCTGTTGCCGAAAGCGGTGCTGGATGCGCCGCGTCTTGGCTGCTTCAATGTCCATGCATCGCTGCTTCCGCGCTGGCGGGGGGCTGCTCCCATTCAGCGCGCGATCATGGCGGGTGATCACGAGAGCGGCGTCACCATCATGCGCATGGAAGAAGGGCTTGATACGGGGCCGATGGTGAAGGTGGTGCATGTTGCGATCACGCCGGAGATGACGGCTGCATGTCTGCATGATCAATTGATGGTTGTGGGGGCGGCGGCGATGGTCGAAGCGTTGAAGATGCCGGATGCGCCGGGAATCGTTCAACCATCTGGTGGCGTGACCTATGCGAAGAAGATCGACAAGGCCGAAGCGAAGATTGATTTCACGCGCGACGCTGAAGCAGTGCGCAATCATATTCATGCGTTGTCGCCATTTCCGGGGGCTTGGTTCATGGTGAATGGCGCACGCGTCAAGGTTCTCACGTGCCGCGTTGTTGATCGCGCTGGTGAAGCTAGCATGTTCATTGACGATGCCTTGACCGTCGCGTGCGGGCGGGGCGCAGTGCAGCTCATCAAATTGCAGCGCGAGGGTAAAGGCGTCATGAGGGCCGATGAGTTTCTGCGCGGATTTCCGGTCAACACTGGAAGCAAAGTTCAATGACTATCCTCATCAACCGTCATCGCGGCGAAAGCCGGGACCCAGGCTTTCGACCAGCAGAGATGTGGAAAGTCTGGGTCCCGGCTTTCGCCGGGATTACGGACATTATGTGGGATTATTGACTTGCCGCGCTACAAACTTACAATCGAGTATGACGGCACCGGGTTTCTCGGCTGGCAAATCCAGAATGGCGGTGCTACCGTGCAGGGCGTGCTGGAAAAGGCGTTGCAGCGCATTCATGGGGTTCATTCACTTGTCTATGGCGCAGGCCGCACGGATACCGGTGTGCACGCGCTAGAACAGGTGGCGCATGTGGACTTGCCGAAGGAGTGGGATCCTTTCGTGTTGCGCAATGCGATCAACGGCAATGTGCGACCGCATCGCGTTTCAGTGCTTGAGGCTGAAGCGGTGAGCGATGAGTTTCATGCGAGGTTTTCGGCCACCAAGCGGCGCTATCTCTACCGCATTGCAAACCGGCGTGCACCGCCGTCACTGGAGCATGGCAAAGTTTGGTGGGTGGCGCCGGAGCTTGATTCTGACGCGATGCACGAGGCCGCGCAATATCTTGTGGGGCATCACGATTACACGACATTTCGCGCCACTGATTGCCAGGCGAAATCTGCGGAGAAGACTTTGGACATTTTGCGCGTGTCGCGTTACGGCGATGACATCGAGATCGAGGCTGAGGCGCGGTCATTCCTGCATCATCAGGTGCGCTCGATGGTGGGATCGCTCAAGCATGTTGGCGAAGGCAAGTGGAATCCACATGACATGAAGCGCGCGCTTGATGCGAAGAACCGCGCGGCCTGTGGCGCGGTTGCACCGCCGCAGGGACTTTATCTGGTGAACGTCAATTATTGAAATATTTCTCAATCAGGTTGCGATAGATCCGCGTGGTGGCTTCGAGTTCGGCGATGGAGATGCGTTCGTCGGTTTGGTGGATCGTCGCATTGGTCGGGCCGAATTCGACGACGGGGCAATAGTCCTTGATGAAGCGCGCATCCGATGTTCCGCCAGAGGTCGAGAGTTTTGGCACGAGGCCGGTTTCTTCCTGGATGGCGTCGATAACAACGCCAACAAACGCGCCGGGTTCGGTGATGAAGGCGTCGGCACCC
This sequence comes from uncultured Alphaproteobacteria bacterium, assembly GCA_963819615.1. Lineage (GTDB taxonomy): Bacteria > Pseudomonadota > Alphaproteobacteria > Rhizobiales > Aestuariivirgaceae > Aestuariivirga. The sequence goes on along the minus strand of CAWFWW010000001.1, from coordinate 37,052 downwards.
TCAACATGTGTGACACTCCACTTGCCGCCCTGCTCTTCCCTCACCATTCCGATCTGTGCGTTGACCAGGTTTTTCAATGACTGAAAATCATGTTCGGTGGAAAAACGGATGTTGAATTTCAGCGTTGCTTTCGACGGGATGACATTGCCAGCGGGATTGCCGACGTCCATCGATGTGAAGGCCAGTGTTGATGGATCGAAATGCCGGTTGCCATCGTCAAGTTTCACCGCCGCCATGCGAGTGACGAGACTTGCAAGTTTTGGAATCGGATTGTCAGCCTTCAGCGGATAAGCGGCATGGCCTTGCTTGCCTTCGCAGGTGACAATGAAACTGAGCGAGCCCCTGCGACCGATCTTCATGGTGTCGCCAAGTTTCTCAGCGCAGGATGGCTCGCCTACAAGACAATGATGCGGCACGTGGCCATTGTCCTTCATCCATTGCAGAACTTTCACGGTGCCGTTGATGGCGGGGCCTTCTTCATCGCCGGTGATCAAGAAGGAAATGATGCCGTTCGGGCTGCCGTTTTCATTTGTATAGTCGATGGCCGCCGCGGCGAAAGCAGCAACGGAACCTTTCATGTCGGTGGCGCCACGGCCATAAATCTGACCGTCCCTGATTTCAGCGGCGAATGGTTGATGCGTCCAGATCGTTTCATCGCCTGCCGGCACCACATCGGTGTGGCCGGCAAAACACAGATGCGGTCCGTTGCTGCTGGTGCTGCCGATGCGGGCGTAAAGATTGTCGACGTCTTCAAATTTCAGGCGCTCGCAGTGAAAGCCTGCCGCCGTCAGCAAGGATTGCAAATAGGTGAGAGCGCCTGCCTCATGCGGCGTCACCGACGGGCAACGGATCAGGTCTTGCAGGATGGTGACGGGATCAGCGTTTTTCATCAGTCGCGCAGCAACTCATTGATGCTGGTCTTCGCCCGGGTCTTTTCATCGACGCGTTTCACGATCACGGCGCAGTAGAGTGATGGTGATGGCGAGCCATCAGCGAAAGGCTTCTGCGGCAGGGAGCCGGAAACGACGACGGAATATGGCGGGACCTTGCCCATGTGAACTTCGCCCGTGGTGCGGTCGATGATCTTGGTGGACTGGCCGATGAAGACACCCATGGAAATCACCGAGCCTTCGCCGACGATGACGCCTTCAACCACTTCGGAGCGCGCGCCGACAAAACAATTGTCCTCGATGATCGTTGGATTGGCCTGCATCGGCTCCAGCACGCCGCCAATGCCAACACCGCCCGAGAGGTGCACGTTCTTGCCGATCTGCGCACAGCTTCCGACTGTCACCCAGGTATCCACCATGGTTCCGGCATCGACATAGGCACCGAGATTGACGAAGCTTGGCATCAGGATTGCGCCGGGGGCGATGTAAGCAGATTTTCGCACTACGCAATTGGGCACAGCGCGAAAGCCGCCATCGCGGAATTTCCTTGCAGTCCAGCCATCAAACTTTGACGGCACCTTGTCCCACCAATTGGATTTGCCGGGGCCGCCGCCGATCATTTCCATGTCATTCAGGCGGAATGACATGAGGACTGCTTTCTTGAGCCATTGATTGACCTGCCATTCACCATCGCGTTTTTCCGCGACGCGTTGTTTGCCGGAGTCGAGTTGCTCAAGTGCAAAATCGACTGCCTTGCGGATATCGCCTTTGGTCTTGAGGTTCACCGCATCGCGGTTGTCCCAGGCGGCTTCAATGATGGATTGTGCGTTTTTCATGGTGTTCCCCTAATTGCCCTCTTCTACCAACCCCTGCAAAAACCCAGCGAGGTGGCTTGTCGTGTGGTGCACGTGTTCGCCGATCACGCCTTTATTCAAATGTTGCGCGTCGTTGTTTTCATCATCCGTCACAAGAACCGTGGTCATGCCCATGGCATGCGGCACTTCGAGATTGCGGGCGATGTCTTCGAAGAATGCGGAACGGGTTCCATTTACGCCGAGCTGCGAGATGAATTTGTCGTAAGGGGCGCGTTCTGGTTTCGGAATGTGACCGGCGTCGGTGATGTCGAAGATGGCTTCGAAAATTTCGGTGACACCCAAACGGTTCATTGCCCGCGTTGCATGGTCAACCGTTCCCGCAGTGAATACGAGTTTGCGGCCCGGCAGATTTTGCAATGCGGCCTGCAGCAGCTTGTCCTCGTTGACCGGGGAATAGTCGATATTGTGGACGTCATTCAAGAACGCATCAGGCTTCTCGCCATGTTCGACCATGAGTCCACGCAAAGTCGTGCCGTATTTGTAGAACATGTCACGCTGCATTTGGCGCGCCTCGTCATGCGCCAAGCTGAAGCGGTTCATGAGATAGCTGGTCATGCGTTGGTGAATCTGGTCGAACAGACGGCAGCTCGCCGGATAAAGCGTGTTGTCCAGGTCGAAAATCCAGGTGTCGATGTGGGTGAACCCCCTCATACACCATCCCTGGAAATGCGCGTGCCGACGCCGTGGGGTGTCAATAGTTCGAGCAGCACCGAATGCGGCACGCGGCCATCGAGAATGATTACGCCTTCGACGCCTGCCTCAACGACCGAGACAGCGCTTTCAATCTTGGGGATCATGCCGGCGGTGATGGTGCCGTCTTCGATCAGGCCTTGCACATCGCCGATCTTCAATTCGCTGATCATCTGCTTCTGCTTGTCGAGAACGCCAGCGACATCCGTCAGCAACAGAAGGCGCTTGGCGTTGACAGCAGAGGCAATTGCGCCTGCGGCGGTGTCGGCATTGACGTTGTATGTGTCGCCGTCCCAGCCGATGCCAACGGGAGCTACAACCGGTATGGCGTCGCTCTTCATTATTGTATGCAGAATTTCGGTGTTGATGCGCGCAGGTTCACCGACCTGACCGAAGTCGATGGTTTCCATCTTGCCGGTTTCGGCATTCTTTTTCTGCTTGGTGAAACGCTCGGCGATCATCAGGCTACCGTCCTTGCCGGAAATGCCGACAGCGCGGCCGCCAGCCTGCTGGATCGAGGCCACGATCGATTTGTTGATCGAGCCAGAGAGAACCATTTCCACCACCGACATGGTTTCGAGATCGGTTACGCGCAGGCCTTCGCGGAACTCCGCTTTCACTGCGAGCTTGTCGAGCATCTTGTTGATCTGGGGACCACCGCCGTGAACGACGATCGGGTTCAGGCCGCAGACCTTCAGCATCACCATATCGCGGGCAAACTGGTGCGAAAGTTTAGGATCGATCATGGCGTGTCCGCCATATTTCACCACGATGATCTGATCGTCATAACGCTGGAGAAAGGGAAGCGCCTCGGACAGGATGCGAGCGGTTTCGGAAATGGCGATGTCGGACATGAGCGGAACCTCGTGTTTCGGGGCCGCGTTATAAGGGATTTTCGGACGATGGGAAGGACTTTAACCCGGGTTCTAACTCAGGCTTGCAATCTCGGCGCGGAGTTCGTCAAATCCTGTAAACTTGTCAGCAGACGTCACAAAAACTTGCGGCATGGCAGCGGCGCGCTTGGAAATTTCATTCTGGGTGGTGGCCAGCACGTCGCCCAGCTCAGAAGGCTTGATCTTGTCGGATTTGGTGAGAACCAACTGATATGCGACGGCGGCTTCATCGAGCAGGTCAAACATCTCTCGGTCATTGGCCGTGATGCCGTGGCGCGAGTCAATCAGCACGAAACAACGCGTGAGGCCGGGACGGCCCCTGAGATAACCTTTCAATACCGCCTGCCATTGCTTCACGTCGGCCTTGCTGGCTTTGGCGAAGCCGTAGCCCGGCATGTCAACAGCCGTCATGCGGCCACCGACGTCGAAAAAATTGAGCTCACGGGTGCGTCCCGGGGTGTTGGAGGCGCGGGCCAGGTCGCGCACGCCAGTCAAAGCGTTGATGAGCGAAGACTTGCCGACATTGGAGCGGCCAGCGAAGGCGATCTCGGCGCGCTTCACCGCCGGAAGCTGCTCGAGTTTCGCCACGCCCATGACAAAACGGCTCGGGGCGGAAAAGAGTTTCCGCCCCGCCGCCAGCTGTTCGTCTGTATACGGATGATCCGTCATACGGCTGGTTTCTTTTTCAGGAACGGGATGCTGTCGCGGATGTTGCCGAGAATGTCCACGTCGACGCCGTTCTTCTTCATGATGTAGCTTTGCTGGATAATAGACAGGAAATTCGACCAGGCCCAGTAGATCACCAAGCCAGCCGGGAAGCCGCCTAGCGTGAATGTAAAGATGACTGGCATCCAATTGAAGAGGCTCGCCTGGATTGGATCAGCGGGCGTCGGGTTCAAGCGCATCTGGACCCACATTGTCATGCCCATCAGGAGCGGCCATACACCGATCAACAATGCGTGCGGAACTCCGAACGGCAAAAGTCCAAAGAGGTTGAAGAGACTTGTTGGGTCGGGCGCGGAAAGATCCTGCACCCAGCCGAAGAATGGCGCGTGGCGAAGCTCGATAGACGTCAGGATTACCTTGTAGAGCGCGAAGAAAATCGGAATCTGGATTACAACCGGCAAGCAGCCGGACAATGGCGAGACCTTTTCCTTTTTGTAGAGCTCCATCAACTCCTGCTGCATTTTCATCTTGTCGTCGGGATACTGCGCCTTCAAGCGCTCCATTTCGGGCTGCAGTTTTTTCATCTTGCTCATTGAGGCATAGGACTTGTTCGCCAAGGGGAAGAGCGCGAGCTTCACCAGAACGGTTGCAAGCAAAATCGCAACGCCGAAGTTGCCAACGATGCCTTTGAGAAAGTCGAGCAGCATGAACATCGGCTTGGTGAGGTATTCGAACCAGCCCCAGTCGATCATTTTGTCAAAACGATCCACCTCATATTTCGCGCCCACGGCATTGATCGTATTCACCACCTTCGCACCTGCGAAAACATGATCTTCGAAGGCAATGGCCGCGCCTGGAGCCACAGTCACTGGCTGCGTTGCCTGATAGCTTGCCTGATAAACGTCCCGGCCATTCTGCTTGGCATGCTGATAGACATTGTCCACGCGGGTCTGACTTCCCGGAATGAGGACAGTCGACCAGTATTTGTCGGTGAAGCCCAACCATCCGCCCACGGATTGATTCTTGACGGCGCCGCCTTCTTTGGCGACATCGGCATAGCCAACTTCCATCAACGTGCCGTTCTGTATGCCAAGCATGCCCTCAAAGAAGACATACCAGCCAGCCACCAGTGGCGTATCCTGGCGCTGGACATGGGCATAGTTTGAGACGGCAATCGATTCCTGGCTCTTGTTTTCGACCGTCTGCCGCACAGTAAAGACGTATTTGTCGCTGATTGATATTTCGCGCCTGAAGGAGACTCCTTCGCCATTGTACCAGGTCAGCGTCACGGGCTTGTCAGTGGCAAGCGTTGCGTCAGCGGGCGCTGACCAAACCGTGTTCTGGTCGGGCACTTTGACTTTTGATCCAATTGCCGGAACCAGGAAATGTTCAACAAAATATGCGTCCTTGGTTCCTGATGGTGAGAGAAGCACGATTTCCGGGCTCGCCGGGTTAATGGTTTCGCGATAGTTCTTGAGCTTGAGGTCATCAAGGGCGGCACCCTTGAGATTGATAGTGCCATCAATATCGGCGGTATCTATTTTGATGCGGGTTGAGGCCCTGATGACCTGGTCGCGTGGCTGCGTTGCCGAGGCTATCGCAGCAGCAGGGGCTGTTCCAGCTTGTTTCTGCGCAGCCTGTTGTTGCGCAACTTGTTCCTGCTGCTGCACCTGGGGGCTAATATAAAAAAACTGCCAACCGAAAATGATGGCCATCGACATCAGGATTGCAGCGAGGAAATTCTTGTTGTCGAGGGCGGGCGGCTGGCGGTTCATGATCTGGTTTCAGTCCTTAACTTGGCCTTAACTTGGCCTTAACTTGGCCTTAACTTGGCCTTAACTTGGCCTTAACTTGGCCTTAACTTGGCCTTAACTTGGCCTTAACTTGGCCTTAACTTGGCCTTAACTTGGCCTTAACTTGGCCTTAACTTGGCCTTAACTTGGCCTTAACTTGGCCTTAACTTGGCCTTAACTTGGCCTTAAATTGGCCTTGGTGCGTGAATGCGCTGGAGCGCTGATATAATATCTTTTTGCAACGCTTCAAAGGCGCGGGTTTCAGTGCCAGCGCGGCCGATCAATACGTAATCGAATCCGGAGTGGCCATTCTGGTGCAAGGTGAGGCGGGCTGCTTCGCGAAGCCTGCGGCGCACGCGATTGCGCACCACTGCATTGCCAATTTTTTTGGTGCAGGTAAATCCAATGCGCGGCGGCGCATCATCCCCCCGAGCACGGCCCTGCAAGACCAGCCCCGGCATGGCTTGCGACAACGCCTTGGCAGCGGACAGGAAATCCCGCCGAAGCTTCAGGCGCTGCATCTTTTGCAATAATCAGGCGCTCAGGCGCTTGCGGCCGCGGGCGCGGCGGCGGCTGATGACCCTGCGGCCACCAACTGTGGCCATGCGCGAGCGGAAGCCATGGCGGCGCTTGCGGACAAGCCTCGAGGGCTGATAGGTACGTTTTTGAGGCATGGTTCCGATTCCAACAATCTGCACAAGTTTTTGAAAATATTGATTTAAATTCCAAAAGACAGGGGCAGAACCAAAAGGTTTTGTAAAAGTTGGCCTGCTTATGGTCAGAAACGCTGGAAATGTCAACTTGGAGCGACCAGGCTGGCGGACTGAAACTCGGTACTTCTTCACTAGTAACGCAGATGTGCCGCAGTTTGAACCTTTCTCACGAGATGGTGACATCCCCTGTTCAAATGACGGCAGATCAGCCATGTGATGGTCCATGAATAGCGAGCCTGCTTCGAAAGTGAATGCCAAGCCCACGATCCTGCGCTGGATACCGCTGGCGCTGCTCGCTGGCTTCATCGCGCTGGCTTATGGGCTGGGCCTGAACCGCTATCTTAGCCTGGAAACACTGGTTGAGAACCGTGCGTTGCTGCAGAATTTCGTGCAGCAGCATCTGGCCAGCGCAATGTTGATCTATGCCCTGATTTACGTTGCTGTCGTTGCCTTATCGCTGCCAGCTGCGGGCCTTCTCAGCATAGTTGGCGGATTTGCCTTTGGTTGGATGTTGAGCGCTCCGGTTACTGTCGTTGCCGCAACGATTGGCGCTGTGATCGTGTTCCAGGTCGTCAAGACATCACTGGGATCTGCCATTGCCGAGCGGGCCGGACCTTTTGTCAAAAAATTGTCCAGCGGCTTTGCCGAAGATGCATTCAACTATCTGCTGTTTCTGCGGCTGGTGCCGGCATTTCCGTTCTTTGCGGTCAATGCGGTTGCCTGGCCTTGCCCGTGTCGATATCAAGACGTTCATCATCGCGACATTCATTGGAATCATACCTGGCTCTTTTGCCTTTGCCTGGCTTGGCCGCGGGCTTGACAGCGTCATTCAGGCGCAAGGCGCTGCACATGATGCTTGCATTGTGGCCAAAAGCGCTGCGGAGTGCCCGATAGAATTCTCGCCGTCAGCACTTGTAACACCGCAATTGCTGATCGCGCTTGTTGTGCTAGGCATCGTTGCGCTCATTCCCGTTGCGCTCAAAAGGTGGAAACCCGCAGCATGACATTTGACATTGCAGTCATCGGGGCCGGGTCTGCCGGCCTCTCCGTTGCAGCAGCGGCGGCGCAGTTCGGCGAGAAAGTCGTGCTGTTTGAAAAAGGCGAAATGGGAGGAGATTGCCTCAATACAGGCTGCGTCCCGTCCAAGGCACTGCTGGCGGCGGCGAAACAGGCGCAGGCGCACCGCAGTTCGGCCAAGTTCGGCATCGGCGCGCATGAGCCTGAAGTGAATTTTCATTCAGTCATGTCGCATGTTGAAAGTGTGATCGCGGCAATTGAGCCGCATGATTCTCAGAAACGGTTTGAGGGACTGGGAGTGACTGTTGTACGGGCGGCGGCGCGGTTCACAGGGACCACAAGTCTGGAAGCCGATGGCAAGGCTTATCATGCGCGGCGCGTGGTCATTGCAACAGGATCGCGCGCCGCTGTGCCTCCCATTCCGGGAATCATTGACGTTCCCTACTTCACCAATGAAACCATTTTCAAGAACCGCGAATTACCTTCGCACTTGATCGTGATAGGCGGCGGGCCGATTGGCCTGGAAATGGCGCAGGCGCACCGGCGGCTAGGATCGCAAGTCACCGTTCTGGAGGCTTTTCAGCCTCTGGCGAAAGACGATCCGGAACTGTCTGCTGTCGTTCTGGAAGCGCTTGCGGATGAGGGCGTTGTTGTTCATGCGAAGACTGCAATTGCTAACATCAAGAAAACAACTGACGGCATCCGCATCGAACTCAATGACAAGCCAGCCATCGAAGGTTCCCACCTTCTCGTAGCGGCGGGCCGAGCACCCAACATCGAAGGTCTCAATCTTGAGGCGGCAAGCGTTGCTTATACCAAGCGCGGAATCACGGTTGATTCCTCCCTGCGCAGCACGACGAACAAGAAGGTCTATGCCGCTGGCGATATTGCAGGCGGCTTGCAGTTCACGCATGTCGCTGGCTACCAAGCCGGTCTCGTCATTCGCAATTTGTTGTTTCGCTTACCGGTAAAAAACCGGACCGACATCATTCCGTGGGTCACCTACACTGATCCCGAACTTGCCCATGTCGGCCTCAACGAGAGCGATGCACGCAAGGTGCACGGCGGGGCTGTCAAAATCCTGCGCTGGCAGTTGAAGGAGAATGACCGTGCTGTGGCTGAGGGCAAAGGCAAAGGATTGATCAAGGTCATCACCGGCAAGCGCGGCATCATTCTCGGCGCGTCGATTGCCGGCCCGCAGGCTGGCGACTTGATTGCGATGTGGGCATTGGCCGTCACCCAGAAGACCAGGATATCAGCAATCGCCAATTTGGTTTTGCCCTATCCTACCTTGGCAGAAGCGGGAAAACGCGCGGCCGTCACCTATTATGCGGGATTGGCGCAGAAACCATTGACCAGGCGCATCATTGGCTTGCTCAAGGCTTTCGGGTAAACAGCTGATATGGCCACTGCCGCACCAGGTTTGTTCAAAGGACTTTCCGGCAAAGTGCTGGCGCTTACCATCTTGTTTGTCATGCTGGGCGAAGTGCTGATCTTCTTGCCGTCAATTGCAAACTTCCGCATTCAATTCATCAAGTCGCGGATCGCGCAGGCGGAGATTGCGGCACTTGCCGCAGAAGCTGCGCCTGACCAAATCCTGAACGATGAATTGCGGACCGAAATCCTCAAAGGAGCTGGCGTCACCGCCGTTCTGCTGCAGAAGGGCGAGACGCGCCGTCTGATGCTGCGCAGTTCCGCGGACATGCCGGTGGAGCAGCGTTTTGACCTGCGGCCCGGCATGTATTACGCGACGGTGGGTGAGGCGGTGACCACGATGTTCCGCTCGGGCGATCGCATCATCAGTGCGGTTGATTTTCCGCCAAACATGTCTGGCGACCTCATTGAAGTTTCCATGCATGAAGCGCCGCTGCGCGCCGCCATGGTTGCCTTCGCCTTGCGCATCCTCGGACTTTCGGTGGCGTTGTCTTTCATTGTTGCCGGATTGATCTTTGCAGCGCTCAACCGGTTTTTGGTGAAGCCGATTCGTGACCTCTCCGCCAACATGGTGGCTTTTGGCAGTGAACCGGAAAACCCGACGCGGGTGATCGCGCCATCCGGCCGCAACGACGAAATCGGAATGGCGGAGCTGGAGCTCAAGTCGATGCAAACACAATTGCAAGGCAGCCTGAACCAGAAGGCACATCTGGCTTCGCTGGGGCTTGCGGTTGCGAAAGTGAGCCATGACCTTCGCAACATGCTGACATCGGCGCAGCTCATTTCCGACCGTCTCGGCCAGGTTGAAGATCCCACAGTTCAGCGCTTTGCGCCAAGACTTTTTTCATCACTTGACCGCGCGATCAATTTCCTCAACGAGACAATCAAGTATGGCAAGGCGCAGGAGCTGACGCCCCGGCGCGAAAGGCTGAGGCTGAATGAAATTGTTGGCGAGGTCAGCGAGCAAATGCAGTTGATGCTGCGCGGGCGCGCCGTACTCAACAATCAAGTGAAGCCAGGAACGTTGATTGATGCAGACCGCGAACATTTGAACCGCATTCTGACCAATCTTATCCGCAATGCTGCAGAGGCATTTGGGCCGGAGCGCCACGCCTTTGCTGTGTCAAAGTCCGTCACCGTCTCAGCACAAGCCGATCATGTGGCATGCACCATCACCGTTGCCGACAATGGCCCCGGCATACCTGCCGCCATCCGCAACAAGTTGTTCGAGCCTTTCCAATCTGCCGACAGGCAGGGCGGCACAGGGCTTGGCCTGGCCATTTGCGCCGAACTTGTGCGGGCCCACGGAGGCAGCATTGAAGTCGCCGAATTGGACGAGAGCGGCACCACATTCCGGATCGTCGTTCCGAATCTGACAGCAATGCGAGTGCAGCGGCCAGCAGAACTACCGCAGGTAACCACTGGATAATATTAACCAATTCACAAGCCTTGCCTTATGCGGCGCGACATACTAATGAGGCCCCGTCTTCAACGGACACGGGCGCCCGTAGCTCAGCTGGATCAGAGCACTAGACTACGAATTTAGGGGTCAGAGGTTCGAATCCTTTCGGGCGCGCCATCTTTTCAATAACTTAGCTGAATTGACCAAAGCCGCTAGTCGCTTTCTAGTCGCTTTTTTGGTGGGTGTTTAAAGGTTCAACCGTTCAAATAAGGAAGCGGTATTGACATTGTTTCGTTATGTGGCGCGTTGCGAGGGAATTTCGCCATCGGCGGAGTGAAGTGATAAAATGTGCGGATATGAACGAAACTGCTCAACAACAGCTTTGGGAAATAGAGACCGTTTTCGAGCCGACCAAATTGGATTTCGAAGAGTTTGTTGCGCAGTTGCGGTCGCAGGAGCGAACTTTACCTGTCATCCAATTTTGACACGAATAGGAAAACGGTCTGATAATATGGTCTTTTTGAGCTTCCGTTTGGCGAAGGGTCGCGAAACTAAAATTGTGCGACTCTTGCAGGCCTCTTAATTCACGCCGCGCCGCATGGCCGCGCGTTGGCCTTCTCTCGTGCGCTCTACGAGCAAGGCCCGTTCGAATTCGGCCAGTGCGCCCATGAGGTGGAACGCGAGGCGGCCTTGCGCTGTGCGCGTGTCGATGCCTTCAGTCAGCGAATGGAAGTCCGCGCCTTTGGCCTCGATGCGTTGCATGGTTTCGATCAGGTGCTGGAGCGAACGGCCAAGGCGATCAATGCGCGTGACGGTGAGCACGTCCCCCGCCTGCAAATCCTTCAAGACCTTTTCCAGTCTTGGGCAGGGCTTCGCTCCCGATGCCTTGTCTATGATGATGTTTTCGCACCCCGCCGCACGAAGTGCGTCCTGCTGGGAGTCGGTCTTTTGATCGATGGTTGAGACGCGGGCATAGCCGATTTTCATGACTTCATTGTGCGCCTGACTTTTGCGCTTGGGAAGTCCTTGAAATCACTTATCCCGAGAAACCGCTAATGAGAGCAAACTAGACTTGGTAATCAGTGAAATTGGTTTTGTCAGGAGTAACCAAACTATCCCCTCTGCAAAACCAGTTGAGTGGTTCAAGGAGGAGTGTTGGGTTTGCATGTGTACAAATGACGGCAACTACTGTCGGAACACTTGCTAAGTGGCCTGCCACTGACAATTCCTCCCGCAGTTTTTAGCGTCTCCGTTTTCATATAACGACTGTTGCCCACCCATTTGGTGGACGCAATTTGCATTGACTCTTGAACGACGCGAATCCGCCTGTCACCATAGGGTGAACTGCGCGGCTGATTTTCGCGCCTGTTTTTACATGGAGAGTACCGACCAGACACACAAAAGCCCGCCAGTGGCGGGCCTCTAGTTTCGGCGAACCGGATGAATTTCGTCTAAGCAACCAAATTCTCTCAAATCGCCGAAGGCTTTGCAAGTGAAATCTTGCCACGGCTTTGTTTTTCTAAATTTCTGAGGAAAAGCGAAGGTTTGAGAGGCCGCCGCCCTGACGGTTCACAACCGAAAGGACGATTTATGACCACAGCTTTATCCGAACTACCCGCCCTTGCCCCCCATTACGGCCAGTCCGTGTGGCGGCAATCACGCCTCAAGGGACGCGAGGGCCTGTTCTGGAAGGCCACCACCCGCCAAGAGGCCCGCAAGATGCTGCTGGCCGCCAAACGCTACGAGCTGACGCCCCTGAGGCCGGATCACGCAACGGTCCCCCTTGGGCATGTGGCAATTGAGATTTTGGAATTGATGGTGAACCTTGTGGACTGTCAATTCGCTTTGAACCGTGACCCCATTTTCGCTTGCAAAGCTGACCCCTGTTTGTGGTTGGAAGAAGCGCCCGGAGAGTGATGCGCGTAAGCCCTTGCTTATGCGCAGCGCATCGCCGGAGGGCGCCTGCGAGGTCTTTGTTTTTTGTTGGCGTCAGCTGCGGTTTTTGAAGCGCCAGCTTGTGTTGCCGGTCTCGATGATGTCGCAGTGATGCGTGAGCCGGTCGAGCATGGCGGTTGTCATCTTGGCGTCGCCGAAGACCTGCGGCCAGTCGGCGAAGGCGAGGTTGGTGGTGATCAGCAGGGATGTGTTCTCGTAGAGCTTGCTGATCAGGTGGAAGAGCAGTTGGCCACCGGACTGGCTGAAGGGCAGGTATCCCAGTTCATCGATGACGATGAGGTCGTAGCGCAACAACTTTTCGGCGAGACGGCCGCTGCGGCCAGCGCTCTTCTCCTGCTCGAGCTGGTTGACGAGATCGACGAGATTGAAGAAGCGGCCGCGCGCGCGTGAGCGGATGACGCTCGCGGCCACGCCGATGCAGAGATGGGTCTTGCCCGTGCCGGTGCCGCCGATGAAGATGACATTGCGTTTGGAATCCAGAAAGGCCCCGGTGGCTATCTCGCGCAACTCGCCTTCATCGACGGGCGTGTCGGCGAAGACGAAACTGTCGAGATCCTTCAGCACCGGGAACTTGGCCCCGCCAATGCGGTAGCTCACTGACCGTGCCTGGCGATGCGTATGCTCGGCGCGGATCAGGCTCGCGACCAGGGGGTAGAACTCATCGCGGCGGGTCAAGCCCTTGCCCGCAATCTCGTCGAAGCTGGCGCGCATGCCATAGAGCTTGAGTGCGCTCATGGCGTCGAGAATCTCATGACGTTCCATCAGGCAACTCTCCTTATGCTGTCATAGCGGCCACAATCGGCCACCGGTTCAATGGCGAGGCGCAGTGCGTCTGGCGTGGTGATGCTGGGCGGCTGCGGGGGCTGAGACTGCCTTGCGAGAATGGTCAGGATCACATCGCCTGCGGCGATCCCGGCATCGAGCGCTTCGCTGCAGGCGGCCTCAACGGCGGCCAGCCCGTGCTTGAGCACCGCGCCCAAGACCTTCACAAACTGGCGGTCGCCGTCGTCATACTTGGCAAGCAGGCCGCGGACCTGGGCCAAGCTCGGCGGCAGGTCCCAGTTCTTGAACGGTGCCCCGTTACGCAACGCACCGGGCTTCTTCAGCAGAACCGGCAGATAGTGCCACGGATCATAGATGATCTGGTCGCGCTTGAAGCTGCGCGGATGATCGGCGACGATCTCGTCGTTGAAGAGCACGACGATGCGTTCGGCATGCGAGCGCACCAAAACCATCCGGCCGGCCGCCTTCGCATCAACGCTGTAACGGTTATGGTCGGCCATGATCAGGCACGTCGTGCTGGCTCTCACCGCCTTTTCGACGAAGCCGTTGAAGGGGCCGCGCAGCGCCATGAGGCTCGCACGCTCCGCCTCGAACACCTGCCAGACGGTCTGGTCCCTGAACTCCGGGTGTTTGGTCCGCTTGGCGTAGGCCATGCACTGATCCTCAAGCCAGGCGTTGAGCTCGGAGAGACTCTTCACCCGTGGCTTGGGCCGGAACAGCCGGTCACGCAGATTGCCAACCTGGTTCTCCACTTGCCCTTTCTCCCAACCTGCCGCTGGCGTGCACGCCACTGGTTCGATCAGGTGGTGCGAGCACATCTGCAAAAAGCGGCGATTGTACTGGCGCGCCTTGCCGACGAAGATCGCTTCCACCGCCGTCTTCATGTTGTCGTAGATGCCGCGCCTGCAAACCCCGCCATAGAACCGGAACGCTTTGTCATGCGCATCGAAGACCAGTTCCTGGGTCTCGCGCGAATAGGCGCGCACGAACGGCATCCGGCTGTGCGACAGCTTCATGTGCGCCGCCTTGATCGTGACCGGCAGGCCCTGCAGCGTGATCGCCTCATGGCTCCAATCAAACTGATAAGCCTCGCCCGGCGCAAAGCTCAGCGGCACAAAGGCATGGACCGGAACGCGGGCGCGCTCGTCGCGCCAGCCCTTCACAAAGCGGTGCACGCTGTCATGCGCCCCATCGTATCCTTGTCCTCTGAGTTCCTCGAACAGGCGCTGCGTCGAGCGGCGCTCACGACGGGGAAGCTTGGCTTCTGCCTCCAAAATCCCGGTCAATACGTCGATCCAAATCCCCAGCTTCGGCGCAGGCTGTGACCTTCGTTCGTATTTGAACTCTGTCTCCTGGCTGCGGATCACCTTGCGCACCGTCGTGCGCGACACAGACAACAGCCGCACAATCTCCTTGATCGGAAGATGCCGCTCAAAATACGCCCGCCTGATCTGCCCAATCACATCCACGCCAATCATCCCTAGTGCCCTTCCCGGCCACCAAGGGCCAAAAAGGCACTGCTACACGATAAGTGAAGGGGTCAGATTTGGAAGCGAAGCTAACCCCTCACGGGGCTAATATTGCACGCGATTTTACACTCTGTCGGATAGACAGAGAAATGCGGGTTGGGTCGTGCCTCCGTCAGGGGCCGACGACAGTGTGGCGGGAAAGTAGAAAGGGCGATAATTCGCTCTGAAATCGCGGTTTCTGCCGCGATTGCTGTAGGGTACAGGTGGGGGATACAGGGTATGGGGGCGTGTATGGGTGGGGTGTGTTACTGTTTCACATACCTAATGTTGCTCCGATGAAAGCAAACGTATCACCAAACAAATTTCTGATAACTGCGTAGGCTAAGGCTCCCAGTACAAGGAACAGCCATTTGTGGTGTCTGCGATAAAATCGTTTGAACCAACTCGCCTTTGCCGATTTAAGCAGATATTGATTTACAATTTTTGAGTTCAGCTGCTCAATTTGCTCTGCAAGTTCCGAAAGCTTGGGTGAAGTGTGATTGTCCCCCTTAGTTTCGTCCACATAGATTTGTCTTCGCTTGGAGAGGATTTCTCGATGCTCAGCTTGAATCTCTGGTGTAATTGATCCACCAAAGTATTTGGCATCAATGATATTGTCGCTTAGCTGCTGCGACGACTGAATGATTACAATTTTGATGCAGTCTCTCGTGGCACGATCCAAATGGCCTATGGACTTATCGGCCTCGCTGGTGGCGATTTTCTCTGACTGAGCTGCAAGAATACGAACCAAATGAGTGAAAGCATTTCGAACTTGGTTGTTGAGTTCTTCTGGAAGGCGCTCAGATTCGGAAATTACCAGCGCAAGAGCCGGTGTGAGACTACCGTCGTAAAAAGAAAGGACCCGTACAATTTCACGAGCCCTTGTCGCTTCTATCCCCACCATTTGAACTATCTCATCTAAACTTTTTTGTTGAGGCAGTCCGTCTCAAGGCAAGGTGCATACTTCCTTCGGGAAGGATGTCTGGAAACCCACCAATGACCTTCTTGTATTCGTTAGCTTCAATGTAGTCTCCGTAATCCCCAAACAGGGGGTGCGGTAAAATTTTCCTTCGCTGCAGCATTCGACGAAGAGGCTCCAGTCTTCCATCAGCATAAACCTTGCTCATTGCCTTTCTCCAAATACAATCTTAAGTAATTGTATCAATTATCACTTTCAATTGCACGTTTTAGTTTTTCCAGGCGAGTCTCGTCAATCCACAACAGCCGTTGCTTGCCGCGTTTCTCAACGGTTGCACTCGGATAACGCTTATCCTTGAAGTATTTGCGAACAGTCGTTGGGGTCACGCCGAGAGCTTTTGCAACATCCTTTGTATAAAACTTCTCGTCTGACATAATCCGTCCTTCTGTGTGCATCGATGCATACTTACGCATCTTACGCATGTTTGCGGTACTACGGCTATATGAGGCAACAAAGCGACCAATGCAATGTCTGATGGATAGATATCAATTGGTATTTCGCAAAATCTTGAACCAGTCGACAATTATGCCGAGCACGGCAAAAATGCTCTTTGCGTGTCGCATTGGTGTCACAAGTAAGTTGGGCTGGCCCCTTGTCGACGGGAGCCAGCCCGCCTCCGATCACGCGGAGGTGTCGGTGGGTTGTTCGCGCGCATCAATCCGTTGACGGAGCCATTCCATCACTTCGCTCTCAATCCATCCAACTCTCGAACGTGGCCCGTTCCCGAGGCGCACGCGCTTTGGAAATCGGTTGGCGTTCTCCAGTCTCTGGATATGTTGCGGGCAATAGAGCACGAGCTCCTTGAGTTGACGCTTTGATAATAACCTCATCGCAGTACTTCCTTTGTGCTTGGAAGCATCGCGATGCCCCGTGGGTTGACGCCCATGGACGGGCACAACCTATCAGGGGATTTAGGGCTAGGCGAGAGGGGTGTGGGTGTATGGTTAGGCGTCAAAAATGGCGGTTAGGTCGAGGGCACCGTGGACAAAGCGGATGATTTCAACTGTGCTTTTGGTAATGCGGTAGAAGGCGATGTAATTCTCATAAGGAAAGCTGCGCAGGCCTTCGCCGAATTCGTTGCGGGTGCGGCCCGCGAGAGGAGCGGTGGACAGGGTTGTAGTGATCGCCGTGATCAGTCGATCCAGAAAGCGATCCGCGTTTGCCGGGCTGTCGCTTGCGATGTACATCCAGATGGCTTCGAGATCGGCTTCCGCTTCCGCCGAAATGTGGACTTGAGTCATACGGCCTTGGCGCGGGCCAACTTCTCTCGGGCTCGGGTTTTGATGTCTGACAACAGGGTGACGTCCAGCTCCCTGCCACCATCACGATCTAGCGAGGCGAGACCAGCATCAATGTCGGTCTTCAGTTCATTCCAGCGGGCCCAGAACTCGCCGCGCAGCTTTTCGAGCTTGGCCGGGGTTGCTGTCGGATTTGCCGCAACATGCTTTGCCAAAATGTCATCCAGCAGAGAAGCTGCCGCCAGCCTACGCTGATCGTCACGAATAAGTGAGCGCACATAATCGCTCGGGTTCGAATAATTCGCGCCCTTGGTGCGCTCCTTCACAAAGCGCTTGAGGGTTTCGGGAAGGGAAATGTTCATGGTGCTAGTGGTCATGAGGACAGGATAGCACGGGTGTACGAAATTGGCAAACTTTGGCGGCATCTACTTCCTGAGAAGTTCAACAAGTGTAGCTTGATCAGGCAGTCCAGTAAGTTGCAGATTCATTCTCTTTTGAAACTCAAGCAGTGCCAGGGTCACTTCGTCTGGGTTGTATTCTTTGGTGACTTCAGCGAGATAGCCTAATGTCTTAAGTTTCAGAGCGACGTCGTTGAATGTTTGTTTATAGATTGAAACAGAAACTGGTTTTCCAAAATCTGTAAAACCGAGAAAAACACTCACCCTAGAGCGCTTTAACTCGTCCGTTACGCGCCTTACCGCATCTAGAAATATTTCACTTGGATTATTTGAACAGAATTTCTGCACGTAGAGAAATAACGTGTCTGCATCCTCAAACTTTGCAAGATCGTAAGTATCTTTTGATGTTTGGTTTTGAGCGGTAATGTAACCACTAACCCAGCCGCCAAACTGATTAAGTTCCGGGCGACTGTCTCTTACAAAAGAGTTCAGTATCTCGCAACGCGCTCTTCCAATACCATGCACGGCAAACTTTCCATTGATATCTGCAGCAAGAACTGTAGCGCGCCCAAGCACAAGACAAGATGCCACAATTAGCAAGTGAACTATGGCTTTATTCAACGAAATTTCCTTACCGTCGGAGGCTCGACTTTTGCATCAATCAACATGTCTATGTTGCCAATCGAAAAATGGAACTGACCTTGATTAACATCGGGGTACGGTTCGCCCGATAGCCAAGTGCCAAAAGATGTCACCGCGTTGTCTGCGACTTCTTTTTCAGTCAAGCCAGCAAGCTCCCTCACCTGCCTTTGTGAGAAAGTTGCAAGTTCAAGACCTGAATCGGAATAAACTGAAATTGCGAACGGCGTTTCTGAACCCCTTCTCAGCCACTCATCAAATAGTACAATCTTTCTTGTGTTTGTTACAAACAAATACCTAGGACCAATCGGCATTCTAAGTTTTATGTTAGCCAGAAACTCTGTGTCTTTAAGTGTGTAGATAATGAGCGACGGAAACAGGTCAGTACTCTGTGATCCGTTGTGGGTGAGACGCGTGCAAAGAATTCCATCTTCAGAGCAAGCTTCCCGCACAAGCGGAGGCAGAACCATTCTGTCGCCAGACACCGCTGGACTTGCAAAATGAGCAAATATCCCGACCAAAGCAAGTGAAGCCAATATGATATATTTCATTCAGTCAATGATACACTCAAATTCAGTTTTGAGAAGCAACAGTCAACTACTTTGATTAGTGGTAGCGCGACGGCGTACGAGCAACAATCCAATGCCGGAAATCATCATCCAAAGACTTGCAGGTAGAGGGACTTCAGAAACTGCTACTGGGTCAATTTCTGGGTCAAGTCCTAGTGGTCCAAGTTGACCAAGACCAAGTTGCGGCCCGAACGGAACGGGCGTTCCAAACACACTTCCAATTTGAGTTGCCGAAGTGGTTGCCGTTATCAGATCAGCACCTAAAAGGGCACTAATGGACAACCCAATGTCAAACTCAAAATCAAATTTCGCGCCCACAAGTTCCTGCGGTGTTGCACCAAACTGATCAATCAATGAGAACAGATCAATGTCACTTCCAAAGGAAATTGAGTCACCGGCCTCAAACGACCCTGGCTTGAAATTTAGACTGAAACGACTACTACCATCGGCCAGACCTTGAAAAGCAATGTCAGCAGAATTTAGACCATTGAAAACTCCAATGCCAAATGGCGAAGAAAAAAGCCCGGGCGGAGTGTCCGCTAGGTCAACGAATGCCCCCACCGCCGACAAATCTACTGTAATTTTCGTGAGGCTTGTGCTGTTGGGCCCAGTGTTGAACGAAACATTAAAGAAATCGTTTGAGTCAAAAGGGGTCGAACCACGCATATCAACTGTCACTGTGGGTACACTTTGCACAAATTGGCTGTTTCGTATTCGATTGATTTGAGACTGAGTAAGGTCATCTGCTGAACTGACGCGAGTATTCCCGTCGGTCATTAGATTGTTGGGATCTCCATCAAAGATGAAAAATCTTGAGGAATGTGAAAGGCCTAAATTGTGTCCAATTTCGTGGGCGACAGTACTTTCGCGTTCAAAGTCAGTAACTGCAGAGGAATTTATAACGACGCCATTGCCGCCAAGTCTTGCTTCTCCAAACAAAACTGAATCCGGGGCGGAAATAATTTTTTCAACAAACCAAGTATTCAATGTTAGCGCGTTCGAAGACCTTCCATTTTCCGGTTTATTTATCTCATTCACTCCATCAACAGCCAACAATGAAGAATTGCTGATTTGTTTAGTTGGCAGGTAAACAACGGCGACACCAGCCTGCGCATATGTGTTTTCAGTAAATGTCTTTGAAAGAGGCGTGCTTGCGCAGTTTAATCCGTTATCATCGCAGACTCGGATCGGCTGAATTTGGACAAACCTGTCTATCGTTGGGGCTGAAGCTGCCAGCGCTAGGCCGCTTGTAAGTGAGATAATCGGAACAATAAGTGCCGAACGTTTGAGCGCCCTCAAAAGTCTAATTTCGATCACTTTAATCATATCAGCCGCCTCTTTGCTGCTCAGATCATTGAAACATGTGGAACCTAAGTCAATTACTCAACGTAAAAGGGTACACATTGTTGCCCAATGGTCACGCTTTGTCTGATTGAAGCTCATCTTTCACAAACCATTTGGTCGCTTCGGGAGCGTAAAAATTTATGGTGCTTGTGGTCATGGAAGCATGATAACATGGGAGGGAGAAATTGGCAAACTTTGGCAACTTTTCTTTTGCTTATGCGCTGATAAATGTCAGTTATTGCGCTGTTAAATGCGAGTTAAAAAGCGAGTTGCTGTTGCAGGTCTTTTTCGTGCGTGTCCACAGCAAGGCGCATTTCATCGGCATAACTATGGCGATTGTAGACGGCGGCAACGCCTGAAACAGTGCCCGAAACGTGGTTCAAAAGCTTCTCGGTGACGTGGATAGGTACCCCGAGTTTGGCGAGGTTTGAACTGTAGGTGCGGCGCAAATCGTGGAGTGTATATTCGCCAAAGGGAAGTGGCTGGTCAAATTCACGCTTGGCTTTGCTCCATCCCGAAAATGGTCGGTCGATTTGGCCACGCGCCGGGAACAGCAGATCAGTTCCGCCCTTGATCGCTTCAATAATCCGTTTGCTTTCCTGGCCAATCGGAATGTGATGCTCACGCTTGTTCTTGGTAAAGCCGGTGGGGAAGGTCAACCAGCCATCCTTGACCCATGATCGACGCAGGCCTGCAATTTCGCCGCGCCGTTGACCGGTCAGGATCAAAAGCTGCACCATTGTGCCGTAGGGGTAGCCAATCTTCACCGCACGGTTCCAGACGGCTTTTAGTTCTTCATCGGTGAGTATCCGGGCGCGTGACGTTGCCTTGAAGCGCAAGGCAGGAACCGGAGACACTTCCAACAGGCCGCGCCGCACTGCCCAATTCATGATGGTGCGAATGGCGATAAATGCGTGATGCGCAGCACTTGGCTTCGCCCTGAGGTCTGAGACGATCTCCATCACGTCTTGCCGTTTGATCTCACCCAGTGATTTGGTGAAATCAAAATGCTTGCACAGCAATCGTCGATACTCATTCAATGTCGAAGTCTTGGTATGATGGCGCGTGTCTTCAAGAAACTGCTCACGAGCATCAGAGAAGAGCATATCAGCACCCCGGCCTGGTGCATCGTCCATCCCGTCAGCAACCTCGCCAATGGCTTTGCGGGCCTTGACGCGGGCCTCAGCCAACGACGTGTCGGGATACCGCCCAAGCGTTTTCAGTTTGCGGCGTTTGCCATACATGACGACAAAGCTCTTTGCGCCACCAACGGAGACACGCAATCCGAAACCCTTCAGCGTATCATCAAAGAAGGTTTTTTGCTTAGTCGCACCCACCGGCAGGGACAGCTTTTTGATCTGAAGGTCTGTCAATCTCATTGCTCTTAGTCGCTTTCTAGTCGCATAAATCGTAGGAAAACTAGTGTTTTTCTATGTTCCGATATGCGCCATATTTAGCACGTAAATAACTGAAATTAAATAGCTAATGAGCAGAAATGAGAAACTATGAAAAACCCCAGAATTCAGTCTACGAATTTAGGGGTCAGAGGTTCGAATCCTTTCGGGCGCGCCATTCTTCCAATTGATATTGTTGGTTTTTATATTTGGTGCAGTGGAAGCTGACTATTTAATGCACCGCCGTGTAAGCACTATGTAAGCAAATTGCAGTGTAATTCTAGGTGTAGCGGCGAAGTGTTCGCCTACTGTCAAGTCGGCGAAAAGCACTTGAGTTGATGCTCGCTTTTTTCAAATTGGAATTGACGTTGCAGACGAGCGATAGCTAAAGAAAAGCTGCACAACATAAGAAGCACAGGATCCGTACTCTCTTGCATCCAGCATTTCAGACGAACCCATCAGCACATTGATGTGCAGACGCGGTGACTCAAAGAATTTCGGCAGGGGCGACAAGAATTTCACCCGATTTCCCGGCTTTCCCAATCGAGCGAGTCGCCGTTTCGTGGTATGTTTGATCGATGGGATTCAGCTCGTCAGGCTCATAACCTGAAGGTCGTCAGTTCAAATCTGGCTCCCGCAACCAAAATAAAGCCCGCTGTCTCAATTAGATAGCGGGTTTTCCTTTTGTACCAGACGGCTCGCAAAATCGCGCTGGGTAACACCTGGGTAACAGATGGAAAAGAAATTGCGGGATATCCACAGGATTTACGACACGCCAGATCTCTCTGTGGTGGAGCTTCGCCTACTTGGCATATTTCGTTTGAAGCACTGATACGGCTTTGGCAGGGTTGAATTTTAGCACTTCTGCAATTCGGATCAACTCGACGACATCGACACGGCGCTGTCCGCTTTCGAGGCGGGCAACAAACGATTGGTATTCTCCTAATTGTTCGGCAAGATCGGCCTGAGTCAAATTGACTGCCTCGCGCTTCGCTACAAGCATCTCGATCAGAGCTTTGTGCCGTGGAGATTGAAGCGTCTTTCCCAAATTGTCCGCCGATTTTGAGTGGACAATTGAGATAATCTGAATTCCAGATTATCTTAAAAGCAGATAATTGGAGATATGTTCCGTTGGTGGATTCGCTGGAATCAAAACTCGGCGAAATGCGCCTCGCGCTTGAGAAGCGCGAACAGAGCACGCGTGGTGATCCTGAGACCATTTACTCACTGGTGCTTTTAAATACGGACAAAATGGAAATCATGCGGTTTGCTTTGCCACGGTCATTTGTGGATGAGATTCAGCGAGACACAGCCGGAATTGAATTGTTGATGTCTCTGGACGGGACAGTTTCAATCGACAGCTTGGACATGTCTGAACCTGCTCAATTGGCGTCGATCGGGCTTGATGCGCTTGTTGCGCGGCATGTTTCACCGGACATGCTTGAAGATGAACCTAATGCTGCGGAAATGCTTTCGAAACTTCGTGCGCGCTTGCTTACTGCGCTCCGTAGTGTCGACAACGCAATGGTGTCATTGCGGGATCGGCTGTAACGCGGGCCTCCACAAGTTGTTTTGCTTATCATCGCAATCTTGCCAATATCATTTCTGTTCATGGGCTTCTTCTCCAAGTCCAGGCTCCTTAGGTCCCGCTGCAAAGTGAGCGGAAGGTTGCGACGAACCATTGGTTGATTTTTCCAGGGCGGACTTGTCAGGATCGCGCCGCTGAACTTCGGGGGACTGTTGTGACGTTTTCTGCATGGTTTCGCTCATCGAAGGGATGCCACTCGCCAACCGTTTGCCCACCTGCGTGACAAAAGCTTCGAAGCGCTGATTGCCGATAATCCGCGCGGCATCCTGTTCTGCCTTGGGTGTTGGGGCAGTGAGGGTGAGATAGTAGCGGATGAACATTGCCAGACTTTCCAACACCACAGACTGGTTGCGTTCGAAGCTCGCAAACTGCTTGGCCATGCGGTCAAGGCGGCGGGCCATCCCTGCTTCATGGGTTTCGTCTCGCTGGGCATTCAGCATCCGGTCAAGCGCCTCATTGACAAGAGCGGACTTCGAACTCCGCTTCCGGACGCTGGCAAGCTCCAGACGATCAGCGACAGGGTTGGTAAGGTAGACGGTCAGACGAGGTCCGGACATGGTTAAGCTCCGCGTGTGCCTTGAAGCGCATCGTCGCGCGCCGCAAGATCATGCAATCATCGCAGCTTTGGGTCGATTTGCTCAATTGGGATATGCGGGAAAAAGCGGGAAGTGTGGTGTGTCGCGTTAGCGGGTGATGGGTCAGTTTGAACTTCCGCTGTTAGTTAGTTTGAAAGCGGACAAAACTGAAAACTTTTTTGCTTCCGAGAGTTGACCCGTAGCGGACTCCGCGCACTACGACCAGAGTTGGCTCTGAGACTGTCTCAGTGCTTGGCAGGATCGCACTTGACAGCCACGGAATATTGTTTAACCATATGGTTATGGAACAATATGGTTACAGAAAGTCAGACAATGAGCTTGATGCAGTCTTTGCTGCCCTTGCTGACCCTACGCGCCGGGCAATTCTCGCGCGATTGATGTCCGGGGATGCTTCTGTCGGCGAATTGGCGGAACCTTTTGCCATGAGCCTGCCCGCAGTCTCAAAACATCTCAAGATACTTGAGCGGTCCGGCCTCATTGAACGAGATATCGACAAACAACGAAGGCCCGCCAGATTGAAAGCGGGACCCATGACAGCGGCGGTTGATTGGCTGATAGATTTCAAAAGGTTCTGGGCCAAGAGCTTTGATCAACTAGACGATATCTTGGAGGAGTTGAAGGTAGCAAAGACAAAAGGAACAACATATGACTGACCTGCCCACCTATGTGCTTGATCGTGTGTTTGATGCGCCGCGCAATTTAGTCTGGAAAGCGTGGACGGATCCAGGGCTCATACACCGTTGGTATGGCCCCAATGCGGTGACCACCATCCACAAGTATGATCTCAGACCGGGCGGCGTGTGGCTAAATGAAATGAACTGGGGTGGCAAGGCCGACTACAGCCGGATGGATTTTGTCGAAGTCGTGCCGCTGGAACGTCTGGTGTGGAACCATGCTTCGACTGACAAGGACTGGTCACCAGCCAGCAACCCCATGATGCCGGATTGGCCGCGCTTGTTGCTCACCACAGTGCTATTCGCTGACGATGGTCTTTCAACCAAAGTACACCTGACGCAAACACCAGTGAAACCGACCGACAACGAAATCGCCTGCTTCGCCAAATTCATGGCCCGCATGGACAGTGGCTGGGGCAGTGGCTACGTCATTCAGGACGAAATCTTGCGAGAACTCAAAGCCGAACTGTCAGGACCGGGAACATGACGATGCCAAAACCGCATTTGAAACCTCGCAATGTTTGGCTTTGGATCGTTGCCGGACTAGGGTTGATCTGGAACATGGCGGGTGTCCTGAACGCGTTCATGCAGACCAATGCCAACATGCTCGCCTCGATTCCCGCCGAGCAACGTGCCATTGTTGAGGCAAGGCCGGCTTGGGCAACGCTCGCCTTTGTCATCGGTGTATTGGCGGGTGTTGCGGGATGTGGGCTACTGCTGTTGCGCAAGCGCATCGCGTTTCATGTTCTTGCCGTTTCGTTTGCTGCCATTGCTTTGCATATGGTTTCGTACTTTAGAATGGCAAGTAGCGGCATCGCTTTCGGGCCGGCTCAATGGACGCTTTATGCAGTTTTGCCACTCATTATTGCTGCTTTCTTGACCTGGTTTGCACACGCAAAGACTTGAGCATAACTATGCCAGATTGGGATTCTGAAAACGGCAAGTCGCGCATGGTCGCTTCGTCCACTTTCCGGCCAACAACGCTGGTTTGCTGTGAGCCACGACAAGGTCTTCGGTGAGCCCAACTCAGCGAAGCTGGCGGTCGAAGTCATTTCGCTTTAAGAAGAATCTGTGCCTACGCGACCAATAGGCACCTGCAAAATGACGACGTTTTTGTCTCAGTGAATTCGCGTTCTTCAGTCAGCTATGATCAACGTAAATCAAGCACCACATAAAAACAGTTGTTTGGCACTTTACCGCATCCAGTGTTTTCATTTTGAATGCGAGCAGCTTTGAGAAATCGTTTGCTTGTCTATTTAAGCTTTTTCTTTGCGCTTCCAGATTTGGCCGGCAGGGTTTTGTTGAACGCCAGACAGAGATCTATCCATCGTGCGAGTGCTGCTTCGGATGCAAGCGCAGACTCGGCGACCATCGCGTAACCTTCCATCACCCGCCCGCGCATTTCGAACGGTGCGGCGCCTGGCATCTTCGTGGCCTCACGCGCATCCTTGCCAATGCGCGCCAGGATACCTTCCTTGAATGTACCGATCACCATATTGCCGTTGACCATGAAGCAAGTACCGCCGAACATCTTTTTGGAGATAGGTCTGTACTTGGACAGCGCCGCAGCGAGACGGTCTTCGAGTTTCATTTGGAATTGCGCCACGCCAGTGCGATCAGAGGCGCGGCAATCAAGTATTGCAAAATTGTAAAGCCCGTTTCAAGCATCAGAAAGTCCACAACAGACGTCATATTGACTTTGGCGGCCGTCGGCAGGACCAAGAACGACCAGGCGAGTAAACCGAACACCACAAAGAACTTGGCAGCACTGGTCAGCCAATCTTGGCGTGCTGTGCTAAACAGTCTTGGATAGACCCAGGCAAAGACGATGCCCTGAATAACCATCGATGAGAGTCCCATCGGGATGATCACGTCCGGTCGGTAGATTTGTAAGGCATCGTAGCTGGCTTTGAAGGTAGACAAGTGCCAGAAATAGCCAAGTGGAAATGTGGGCAGGATATAGGCTGCGGCGGCGAGCCAGAATTTTTTGTTCATCGGAGTGGTTGCAATCGTGGTTGTATTGGCTGTCATGGTATCAACTCGCGGGCTGTGGTGGCATGGTAGGAAAGGCGGGAAGTGAGAGATCAACTGAGTCCCAGCTAATGCGCCGTTTATCGTAGAAGCGCATCTGCGGCTTGATCTGTTCGGGGTCGTCGAGTGTCGCTATCGTGATAGCGATAATGCCGGGGACGCTTTCCGGATGCCCCGTGATCCAGCTACCGCACTCAGGACAAAAACCGCGTGCGGACATCATGCCGGAATCGCCCTTGGTCTTGTAGGTCTTGGTAACGCCAGTCAGTTTGACTGCCGTGTCCGGGAAACCTGCGAATGAGACATGTGGCGCACCAGATGCCTTGCGGCAATCGAGGCAATGGCAATGACCGGCTATGACTGGTTCGGCGCTAATCTCATAACGGACCGCACCACACAGGCAGCCACCCTCCATCAAAACATCGGCCATAAGCATTTTCTTCTCATACTTGTTGCTTGTAAAATGAAAGTGACACAAACTGGAGTGACTTGCAAGTTGAAAGTAACGTTCCGCGATGACTGATTTTCAATACCGCTCCCAATGCCCGGTCGCATCAGCGCTTGATATTTTAGGGGACAAATGGACACTGGTCGTCCTGCGCACAATGTTTGCGGGTCGGCGCAAGTTCTCCGAGTTGCTGAATGTTCCAGAAGGCATTTCCACCAATATATTGGCGGATCGATTGCAGTTGCTTGAAGATCACGCTCTTGTAGAGAAGCGCGCCTACCAGATGCGTCCTCAACGCTACGACTATGTACTCACTCGCAAGGGCGCTGATCTCTTGCCGGTGCTACAAGCGCTTGCCTACTGGGCAACAGCACATATCCCAAATCGCTGGCCTATGCCGGACTGGTTTGTGAAGGCTGAGCCAATCCATTTCTATCCTGAATGATTTCGAAAAAATAGCAACTAGCCCACTACTTCTGAGTCTTTGCGACGGAAAATTTTGAAGTCAGATGCGTGGTTAGTTTCCGATTGAGTGGATATGACCGCTTGTGGCCCTTAGAGGTAAATCGGACGTCACGACTTTTCGTCTGCTCTTGTTTCGAATACTGACAATTCAGAGCCTGTTCCAAGTATGCACCTTCGAGACTCAAGTTGACCCCCCACCCGTCACAGACGTTTTATGCGGGGCAACACTGTATTTTGCAGTCCTGATGGCGTGAGTTCAATTGGGTATCTCGGTGTGAAGGATTTCGGCGTGGGCTTTGCGCCCAAGATTTTTTCCACGAGGTAACTTCGGGCTTGGCCGTTGTCTGCGCGCACGGCCATCAGCAGGACATCACCTGCCTTGGAGCGGCGAAGAGAGTAAGCTTCGATGTCGCGTGTAGAGCGAATGCCTTGTTTGTCGACATAGTCGATCTCAACAAGCAAGCGGTTGGTTGCCGCAAATCGGATCAGGTCGATGAGTGTTTGTCCTCTTGCTCCTGTTGGCAACGGAATGATCCTGTCACGGACGACAACGTCGTCGCGACCCAGGGGCATGGGGTTCAATACTGGCGAGACGCCTCCGGAAAGCCACGCAAAGATTTCAGGTAAAGCGTCCCAGAACGTCGAAACAGGCAACAGCGCTGGTAGCTGGTGATTGAGCATGTGAACCCACCCTGCCTCTAAATCAGCGCGATGTGGTTCGAGGTCAGTCAATCGCGGCAGGTTCATTCCCTTGAATGCGCACTTGGCGCGAAGCACTTCCACAAATGGACCAGGCTCAGGTCTTGCTTCAGTGTTGCGATAGAGATTTACGACATCGTAGAGGTCGCGGGGACGGGTCCGTTCGGCAAGCGCCCGGAACTTTTCGGCAAAGGCTTCGACATAGTCATAGGCAAGGACCGCGATTCCTTGTTTAGGGGCATCGGAATATGGGTGGAATATTTGCGTACGGACAGGCGGCAGAACGATCCGTTCATCTGCCGTCAGATCAAGCTTGATTCTTGGCAATCCGTGGCTTGACGAAACAGGGCCTTTGTAACTGATCTTGCCCTGGCACATGATCTTGCCACGTGGGTTCTGGAGAATTTCAAATTCCTGAAGCTGTGACGGTATTTCGATGCCAGTCTCGTCGTAGATGCGCTCACCAATTTCAGCAAAGACCCGTTTTAGGAAAGCTTCGTCAATTTGCGTTGCATCACGCAGCGTGAAATCAAGATCTTCCGAGAAGCGATAAGTCTCGAAGAAGCATTTCTTGAGGCATGTTCCGCCCTTGAACACCCAGTTGTCGGCAAGCTCGGGGTGGCGTGATATCCCGGCAAGCAGCCAGCCAAGGACATAGTCCTTTTCAACAACGTGAGGAGTGAGCGACGTTTGCGCAGCAGCGTCAAGTATCTCGCGGCGATCAATCATTGCGCCGATCCCTTCGCCCACGATTCGGGCAGCCGGAGCTTCCATCTTGTATTGATGCGCTGAGCGGGCAAGGCAGGGTCGAGCTTGGCAAGGCCAGTGCTCAGCCGCGCTTGGCACATTTGCGCAAGCTGCTTGCCATCATTCAACCGCTCCACAAGAAAGCCCAGCCGTTTGAACACCGCGCCGTTGCCAAGGCGGTCGGCATATTCAATCAGCTTCTGATCATCGCGATCAGTGCGTTTAAGATATGATTGCAGGCAGTCCGTGACATGCTGAATGCCGCCGCCGAGAGCGGGGTCATCGAGCATGTCAATCATGGTTCTGTGAACATCCGACACGGCGACTTTTGTGCGGTTACGCCAGACTGTTTTGGTCCCAAATATTTTCTTGGCGTCGATATGCTTCAAGTGAAAGCGCGTGCCGTGACGTAACTGATTTTTTTGCCGCACCGCTCTGCCAGTGACGACGACAATGTCCTTGAAGATTTGCTCGGTGAGGTCCCAGTGTTCGGCAGCCGTCCTTCCTGCAACATAGGCGGGATCAAAAAGCGGGGGGATGAGAACCCATGGATCATCAAGCGTCTGTGCAGCGCCCAGCGTATCCAGCGCTACTGGAACGTAAGTGCCACGGCCAACGCGATGCAGCCACCCTTGCTCTACCCATCGTGAAAGGCGTTGGGCCGATTCATGGCGCGATGTGCCCAAGGCCTTCATGACGTCAGCGATGGTGATCACGTCTTTGGCAGACGACAGGACCTTTGCGAGTGTTACGCGGTTTTGCGGCAGTGAGACTGTCTGATGCGCAACATTCATTGTCGTTGATTCCCGCTAATTGCAAATTACAGCAGCTTCAATACAACAATTTCGTGCATGCTGCAAATTCAAATCGTCTCAATTCCCGAAAAATGGGAATTACAACAGTTAAAGTATATCAAACCTCAACGGAACGCCCCTGACCGTCAAGTCTTAATCGAATTATCCAATGCCAAGTCCCCTCTGCCGCGATCCCCAGTCCCAAGTGATGCCGTTGCTGTCGGCAATGCCCTGCACGAACTTGCCAAGCTTCGGTTCAAGTTGCGCCTGCCATGGCACCAGCGTGAACTCATGCGCCCGCTGCACAACAGCAAACTTGCCGCTGGCGAGCGTCACAGGCCGCAGATAAGTACCAGAGACGGATTCTCCTTCCATCGGCTGCCAAGCTTTGAGTCCCAGTTCCTTCGAGAGGCGTTCACTTGTAACCACAAGATCGCGTGCCCGCAGAGTGTTCAGGAGATTGGGCGCTGGCGAGAAGTCGCCCTCCGCCCCAAATTGTCCGAGACCTTGCGACACGAGCCACTGCCTGCGACGGTCAAGGGCTGTCTGGACCATGGCACCAAAGCCATCCCTGCTTTTGGCTTCGTGCCGCGATGACAGGAGTTCGCGGTCCAGCCAGGTTGCCCCCTCAGCATCCACGAGCCGGCCAAGATTCATGTAGGAGAGAATGCGAAGCCGTGTCCTCTGCTTTTCATCTTCGCCGCGCGGCGCATTTTCGATGGCGACGATCATGCCCTTGGCCGGGACAAGTTCCGATGGCAGGCGGCCAACATCAGCATAGTGAACCTTGCCGTCCATCCCATCGACGACGAGGAAATGCTTGTCGTTGATTTCGTCGGCAAGCCCAATGCCTGCGATGCGACCCACAATGCGATTGTTGGGTTTTGCCGTGTCAAAGACTGCATAGCTGCCGGAGGCGCGATCAATCCCTGCCTCTTTCAAGGCCTTGTGCATGGTCTTGATGATGTCACCCTGCATGCCCAACGAACGCAGCTTGCGTGCCATGTCCTGGTCCAGCTGCCAAACGCCAGTCTGACGCTCGTTGGCAAGCCCCATGTCCTCAAGTTTGCGAAGTCGTCCCATGTGGGCCGCATGGGTCTTATGTTCGGTGGGCGGCATGGCACTGATCACCAAAATTCCCTTGTCAGCATGTTTGAGCAAGGCGCGGTCAAGCCGTGTCAATCGATCAGCATCCACCTCACGTGCTAATTTCTGGGCCATGTCGCTTTCAAGTTCAGTACCAAGCTCAAGCGTCAGCAATTCCCGGGCCCGCGTTCGGAAGCCGTGCGCCATGTAGTCCTTGGCAATGATCAAGTCTTCACCCCGTTCGTCTTTGCCCCGGATGACGATATGGGTGTGGGGATGTCCGGTGTTGTAGTGGTCGACAGCGACCCAATCGAGCTTGGTGCCAAGGTCAACTTCGGCCTTGGTCATGAGATCGCGGATGAAAGGCTTGAGGTCAGCAAGTTCTGCACCATCCTCAGGCGAGACGATCAGCCGGAACTGGTGGCGGTCATCTTCGCATTTGTTGAGGAACGCGGTGCCGTCGGCTTCGTCGATATCGCGACCATACAGTTTGCCCTCATCACCCTCAGGTGTCACACCATCGCGTTGGATGTAGCGGATATGGGCGCGGGCTGCGCCCAGCTGACCTCCCTTGAACTTGGTGATCCGCGCCTTGACAATGACGCGGCGATTTCCGCCGACATAGAGACCAGCTCCTGCCAAAGTTCCGAAGGCACTTCCGCACCCGATCCGTGAACCCGTGAAGTTGCTGCGTGTCTTGCCATGGACATGCCCTGCCGCGTGGGCGGCACGCATGACCTGATTGACGTAACGATCAAGTCGCAAGTCGCGCTTCCAACCGATGCGTCCGAGCTTTGGCGTGAATGTGTCTGCCATTGAAGCCTCGCAAATTTAAAGGGCTGCTCAAAGCTTGAACATCGTTCTTTGTGTTCTGAATTCAAGGTATGAGCAAAGATCACAGCGCTCTCAACGGGTTTTGAGACTCATGTCACCATGGGGTATGATGTTGGTGGTGCGCACTTTGTTGTTTTCTCGACCCGAAGAATCCGCGCTGTCCCCACTGGTTTTATCTTGCCCTCCAAAAAATCTGAACTGACACACTCGAACCTTCACAGAACTTCACTTGAAGAGATCAGCGACACGAACAGCAGTCCCCAGAACTGAGGTGCGATTGACTGGTCCGAAGTAGCGACTATCGAATGAATCACGATGCATCCCGAGCACAAAAATCTCATCGGATTTGAGTGCTCGACAGCCTTTCCACACAGGCAGAATCCGATGATTTGTGTCGAGATATTTTGCTCTTGCGACCATGTTTCCATCGATGAACACATAGCGTCCGAAGCGGCAAACGAAAGAACCTTTAATGGCGCGAACCGGCTTCAGAAGCGGGGTTTGCAATGGCAAGTAACCCCGCACTGACGCATAGATTTCGACCCATTCTGGTGGCCGAATGACAGCAATATCCCCCAAATTGGGTTGTCGCTTGGCTACCAAGTACCATCCAATGGGAACGCTGTTTGACGCATTCCATATGACTAGCGGAACTGGATTGATGAGCGGTTTCACGGCTAGCGCAGCAACTGCCAAGGCTGATATGACATGCACTAATTTACGATGTTGAATACCCATGTCAGTACTCCGACGTGGAGTTACGACGGCTGTTCAGTGACCACTCCCGCAGCTCTTCCTCGTGGTAATAGATGCGCCCGCCATGCTTGCGGAACTTTGGACCCGTTCCCATCCAGCGCATGTTGTCGAGGGTGCGTTTCTTGAGGCGCAAATAAGTGGCGGCTTCATCCACTGTCAGAAACGGTGACTTCGGGATATCGATCATGGTGATTACTCCTGCATTTCATTTCGATGCTTGGAGTGTCACGCCGTTGCATGATGTGCGGGAGTGTCGAAAATCAGAATCGCGTTTTCGACACCCCTAGAGGAGATCGCGGTAGCCGCCGTTCATGAGTGCAAGGCCACACTTCGCAGCGCGTATGACTTTCGATTTGTAGCCACGGCTGTCTTCAGTCCAATAGGGGCCAATGCGGTCTGGACCATAGAGAGCTTCGGCAATGTCGCGATAGGAACGACCTGCAAGGCGGCCGTCCAAGGCGACAAGATAGTCGAAATATTTTGAACGAAACTCGCCGTGCAGACGGTTATCTGTGATCGCATTTGATCGAAGAAGACGCAAAGTTCGCACTGCTTCAAATGCATTTGCAGGATTTTCCAGACCAATAATTTCGAAGGTCACAAGACTTTCGCCGACGAGGAACGTCGATGTTCCATCAGCCACCATGTGAGCGGACACTCGATTGCAAGCGATGACGACATGTTCGTCATTGAGTTACCAAAACACGGCGTTGACCTAGAAACGATCAAGACTCAAGCCTCCGACTTCATTGTCATTGGCAACGCGCAGGGTACAACTGACACTGTTCTTTCACTTGGTCCGCAAGCCAGAACACAACGGCTTCACGGGCTGACTTTTCCGGGTCGGCAAAACAGTGCAGCCCCCACCTCTCTGCGGCAAAAACGCGCCGTCGCAAGCGCAGCACGACACGCTGGCATGTTTGATTGGCACCGGATGACCCGCGCGGTTTGTCCGGAAGTCATACTGATAGTCCTCGTTACGCCGCAAAAACTCCCATGCCCAGCCCGTGGCTTCGAGTCCCGCGTGTAAGCATAGTCGTCAATCTCTTTCCCAAGCCGTCCCGGATCTCCGGACATGGGGCATGACAAAGCTCCGCCGTCCGCAAGAGCGTGCGGCGGCAAAACACGGGTTTTACGCGTATGTTTTGGTTTTGGCCTGACGAATCAGACCCATATGGACTAGAGGCAAAATGTGGCGGCATGAGTCGTTCGGTTGTGCCAGGGTCGTTTCACCTCAATGAATTGTGGCGGCCATTGAAATCATTGACGTTGGCCCCGCATGGGAGCTCATGCGGGGCCAAGTCTTGTGCGTGGGTTCAGTCGCTCGGATTCCAGATCACGGCGTAGAGGTCTTCATCGTCCTGGCCGGCGGCGCGACCCAGATTGGCGTAGAGTTTGCGCGGGCCAAATTCAGGGGCGGCAAGGGCGAGGCTGACATATTCCTTGCCGGAAGTTTCGCCCTTCTTGGTCCAGCCGGCACCGATCTCGATGCCTTGCGTCATCACGCGGTAGTCGGGTTGGGTGTCTGCGGACTTGTTCAGGTTGGGGATGATTTCGACCTCGGCCGAGATCGAGATGGTGCGGATCGAGCCGGTGTAGCGGCCATCATCTTCTTTGCGGACATAACCGATTGCAGTCATTTGAAGTCTCCATGTGGTGTCTCGTCCGGGAACCATTTCCCGGCGATGCGTGACCGGAAATGGCCGCCGCCCGCAGCCTGAACCTGCAAGGCCGCAACAAAGTGGAGGACCCGTAACACAAGTATTTTGAAGCGCAAGCGTCCGCGAGGAAGCCGCATTTGCGGCGGGGAAAATACGTGGGGAGACGGGTTTCAGGCGAGGACGGACGGCCATAGGTCAAACGCACTGAGCCGGGAATGGTGCTCGGACGAGCCTGATGTCCACTGTGGAGACGTCTGATGACTGCGAACGTCCTGTCCGCAAGGATGATGGCGGTAACACTGGTCGATTGCTGCATTCCGGCATCACGCACATCGACATCATCGCCACTGTGAACAAGTCGGCAGGCGCGCAGCCTGAGTGGCAGCGTGATGAATAAGTCATCGAGACGTGTCGGCTTGGTCACGACGGGCGAACTTGGCAAGGAATACGTGAAGCACTGCGCTTGCTGCTCCCGCCTTCGCCCGCGCGAACTCTACGCCAATCTGGACGGCAGCAGGGCAGGATGATGACGACCTCTACGCCATGATCTGGAGCCCGACTGACTGACCCGTCCCGACTTTGGCGCATGCTCTCCCTTGCGGGGCCAAAGAAAAGCAGGCCCGAAGGCCTGCTAGAAGAGTTGGAGGGGAATGTTCAATTGCAGGATGTGAACAACCCTGCCACGCTCTCCCACTTGTCGACAATTGCAATTCCACCACGGTCGGTATGCGCCGTGGCTGGGAAGCGGAAATAGCCCGGAGCCAGTCGGCATTCTGGTCGCGGCCATTTTGCCCCAGCATGATGTCCTTGATGATGCCCTTCTGCACCTTGGCAGGTTCGGCCTTGTTGCCCTCGGCAATGGCCGGTGAGCCAGTATCCGACAGCAACGCATTGACAACGTCTTTGCCGTTCAACAGGTCAAAGAAGGTGTCATCGGGACGCCAGTCATTCAGCGTTGCTCCGGTCACGGCTCCTGCCAGTTCGGCGGTGGCTGTTCCAGCGGCAAGGGTTTCCGCCATGGCCAAAGCCAGCAGCCGCAACACGTCTTCATCGGACAGTTTCAGCAACTGCGCAAAGAGGCTGGCCAAGCTGTAGTCATCACCATTGGGCCGGACCAAGCTGCCGCGATCTTCTTCAAAGCCAAGCAACGTCAGCAGTTCCGTGCGGCGTTCCTCGAAGTATGTCAGTTGCGGGATTGGCAGCGAGTGATGCGCCGATTTCGGGCTTCGCGGGCTTCATCGGTTCGGGCTTCACGGTCCACAGGCCGGACCCGACAATCATGTGGGCCAGCGTCAATCGCAAGGCCACTTGCGGGTGGTTCAAGAGTTCCAGCCGGATGCTGGCCAACCTGTGCAGTTCGACATAGTTCTGCATGGGTGCCGTCAGTTCGGGCTTGGCGGCTTTGGGTGTTTCGGTTTCGCCACGCTCCTGCTTTTCCCGCTTGCGAGCCTCGTCCGCGAGACATAGCCTTCATGGGTTTCGACTTCACCGCGTTCGGAGACAGCAATCCAGACCGCCCCGCCCTTCTTCTTGGGTGTCTTCTGATACTCCCATTCATAGAAGCGGGTGCCACGGGGCATGACTTCCACACGGGTCCAGCCTTGGGCCAAATATTCGTCGCGCTTCGCGTTGATGGCGGCATCCTGCAAGGCCCAGAAGCCGTCCACATTGGCGAAGAACTGTTCCTCGCCAAACAGGTCGGTGATGATTTCGCCTTGGTACTGGCCAAGGTCAAACAGGGCCACACTGGTGGGGATGTTCTCGCCACCCAGCAGCCATTTCTTGAGGCTGTTGCCCCGTGGCGCATGCTGGTCCTCGTCCTCCCACAAGGCCAGCCAGTCCTTCTGCTGCTGCTTTGTGGCAAGGGTCAAAGCCCGCAAGGTTTCGGCATCGATGTCCTCGGCACGGTACAGGTTTCCTGATCTTCGGGTGCAGATTGGCAATGGCCAGACGGCGCTTCACCGTGAGTTCTGTGACACCAAATATATGAGCGATATCATCAATTGCGACCTTCCTTCAACAGTCGCTGGAAGGCTTCGAACTGGTCCATTTCGTCCATGGGGAGATGGGCGACATTCTCAATGAGTGAGGCCTCCACCGCTTCGGCATCATCGCCTTTGGCCATGACAGCACAAGGCACGGCCTCGATGGCCGTGCCGTCTTTTCCAGTTCGCAGGCGGCAAGGAAGCGGCGTCTGCCTGCAACAATCTCATAGCCCTGCGCCATTCGGGCGGACCAAGAGCGGTTGCAGGATGCCGCGTTCCTTGATGCGAGGGAATGAGGTCCTTGTAGTCGGCCTTCTTACGCCGTGGCGGACATTGGTCTTGGCGATCTTGAGTTCGGTCAAAGGGATATGCATGAGGTCCATGATGTTTACTCCATGTTTGGTTTGGGAGTTCGGCGCTGAACAGGTCCATCTGGTTCCGTGCCACATCGTCAAAGAGACCGATGTCACAGGGCTTTTGCAGCCTGTCGGAACAGAGGGGATGCGCGGCCAGCGCCTCAAGCCGCGCCTTCATCGACACGGGGCGCACCCCGGGAACCAGCGCTTGCGGTCCGATGGGTGTCGCTTCCGTTTCGAAGGGGATGGGAGTGGCGGCAGTCATGCCGCCTGCTCCAAGTCAGGGGATGATTGTGCTTCGGCCTTGAAGGCCAGAATGAAGTCTGAGGCCTTGGAGGCAAGGCTTGCCGCCCTGACAATCGCCTTGGCATCTTCTTTCAGAACTTGCAGCCAATTGCCGATGTAATCGGCATGGCGGACGGTGGGCACAATGCCAAGCGATGCACAGACAAAGGCGGTCGCCATTTCGGCCACCAGTTCCTCGCGGGCATAATCTACTGTGCCGAATTTGGTTGTGAGATTGCGGTCCAGCCGCGTCTTGTGGCCTGTCCAGTGACCCAGTTCATGGAAGGCCGTGCGGTAGTAATTGATCTGGTCGGTGTAGGCTGTCTGGTTGGGAATGCGGATAAAGTCTTCTGACGGCACATAGAAGGCCTGATCGCCACCAATGCGGAAATCCGCACCCGTGGCCGCAATCAGCGCCTCGGCCTCCGGCACGATCTGCCGCTCCGTCTTGGCAACAGGTGCCGCAATCAACCCCTTGGGCAAGCCATCGCATTGCTCGGCATTGAACACCGTGTAGCGCTTGAGAAAGGCAATCGCGTTGGGTTCGTCGCCCGTTTCTGCGGCGCGGGTCTTCTCTTTCTGCGGCACAAACTTGTCGGCAAAATAGACATGCGTCCCCTTCTCGCCCTTCCGCACACTGCCACCCATGGCGATGCATTGCTTGAAGGTCACCCAATAGGGCGAGGCAAAGCCGCGCTCTTCAAGGGCAGACCACAACAACAGAATATTGATGCCGGAATAGCTGCGGCGGGTCAGGCCATTGACCGGAAGCCCCAAGGGGCAAAGCTGCCGGGTGCTGGTCCAAGGCTGCACCCAAGGCACAATGCCGCGCTCCAGTTCGGCTATGATTTTGTCGGTGATTTCTC